>CAVQNN010000001.1:0-346560 GCA_963714175.1 uncultured Actinomycetes bacterium
ATGCCCACGCTGAAGAAGAGCAGCGCCGAGGCCGTTCCCGAGATCGCAGCCTCGTCGCCCACGACCTTGCCGTACTCGTAGATGACCCGCACGGTGGGAACGGGCCAGCACGGAGAAGAATGCGGCGAACGGCAGGGTGATGAAGAAGATCTGCCGGATACCCAGTGACAGGTCTTCGCGGAACTCCGCCATCCGTTTGGCCGCACCGTGGCGCGACAGGGCCGGGAAGAGCACCGTGCCGATGGCTATGGCGAACATCCCCTGCGGCAGCTGGAAGAGCCGGAACGCCTTGTCGATGTAGGCCGGGGCGGGTTCGCTGATCAGCGACGCCACCACCGTCCCGACAAAGGAGTTGATGTTGACGATCCCCAGGCTGAGGATGACCGGCCCCAGCAGGATGCCTATCCGCCTCACCTCCGGGCTTCGGAGAGAGAGACGCCAAGGGGAGCCTTGATCTGCGGCGAGCGACATCGCACCATGCGCCGCTGTCTGGTCGAGTGGAAGCTGCTCCGCCCACGGCGGGTCGGGTGGATCGATACCCCCTCGCCAACGACGTTTCCAGACGGAGGGCACCAGCAAGAGAAGCTCTGCGATGGTACCCAGCATCACTCCCCAGGCGAGCGCCTCAAACCCATAGCGCTGGGAAAACGCCACCACGACGGCGATGATGATCACGTTCCAGACGATGGGCGCCATCGCGGGCATCGTGAAATGGTTATATGAGTTCAGGATGCCCATGAAGATGCCGGCGATCCCCATCACCGCCACCGTGGGGAACATGACCCGCATGAGATGTGCGGCCAGATCAGCAGTCTCCGGGTACTTCTCGGTCCACGTCGGAGACACGACCTTGATCAATTCGGGCGCGAATATCACGCCCAGAACCGTCACCACGCCAAGGGCCGCCGTCGCAGCCACAGTCACAGTGAAAGCCACCTGCCAGGCTTCGCGACGACGTCCCTTCTCGAGAAGACCCGAGAACACCGGAATGAAAGCGGCCGACAGGGCCGTGTCGGCCAGAAGGGTGCGTACGAGGTTGGGGACCTTGATAGCCTGCGTGAAAGCGCCCATCTCGGCACCCATACCCAGGTAGTAACCAGGGATGATCTCCCGGATCAACCCCAGTATCCTGGAACCGGCGGTGGCCAGCATGAGGAAGGCGGCCGCCGCGGCGAGGCTTCTTTCGTTTCGTTGCCCATGTGCGGGGGCTATGCTAAACTGCTGCGACTTCGAAGGGAAGACTGGAGGATTGAAGGTTGGCTAATACCAAGCAGCAGCGCAAGCGGGTCCGTATCGCCCAGCGGCAACGGCTGGAGAACCTGCGTTACAAGTCGTCCATCAAGACGTACTTCAAGCGCCTCAAGGACTCCATCACCGCCGGCGACGCCGATGTAGCTGCTCAGACAGCCAAGAAGCTGACCTCCACCATCGACAAAGCCGCCGCAAAGCATGCTATTCATAGCAATAATGCAGCGCACAAGAAGTCGAGGGTGGCGCGATACCTCTCCCAGCTCTAGCAGCCTGCTGAAGAGCGAAACTTCGGCTACCAGAACGCACCGACCGGCGAGATAGTACGTTGTCGGTCGCGTGCGCGGCCATGCGTCGCGCCTCTACACCCCCGACTCCCGACGGTTTCGCCTCCGTGTGAATCACGCGCTCAGGAGCCGACCGAGGCATAGCTGCAGTTCCATCTCGTCCGGCAAGGTGCCCATCCCTTTCATGCGTGCGTCGGTATCGGCCAGCACAGCCAATCTGCGGGCGATCCCGTCCGTACCCAGCAACGCCGCCTGCTCCATAAGCTTCTTCACGGGATAGGGCTTCATCTTCAGCTCCTGTCTGGATAGCCTCCGGCCTCATGCCTTCGTCCCTCATGGCCGCGACCCGGCTCATGTTCTGGAAGTTGCGAAGAATGCGGTTGAAGAGCACCTCGGTCCTTTCTCCCGACGCAAGCAACTCTTCCGCGGCCGAAAAGGCCTCCACTCCCCTCCCCAGTGCCAGCGAATCGAGCAGGTCGAAAATGCTCGCCTCCACCGTGGGCGTCGCCAACAGGCGGATGTCGTCGCCTGTGATCCGCCGGCCGTCAGCATAGAGTTGCAGCTTCTCCACCTCCTGCAACAGGATGCTCTGGTTGTTGCCGCACCGCTGCACAAGCATGCGGGCCTCCTGAAGGCCGAGCTCCAGCCCCAGACGGTTGGCAGCCTCATTGACCAACCACTGCGGCAACTGCCCTTCCTTGGGGGCCGCGTATTCGAGGATCTCGCCGTGCTCGCGGATGGCGGCGCGCAGAATGTCCGCCGGCGGGATCTTCTCAGCCACCAATGCAAGACACGCATCGGGGGCAGGCGACTTCAGGTACGCCACGATCACTTCTTTGTCGGCCTTGAGCCAGGCCTGAGCCTCATGGACCAGCACCAGCCGCGTACCGCCCAAGAACGCCAGGGTGTTGGAGGCATTGACGACCTGGGTGGCCGTATGCACGGTGGCGTCGAATTCGTCAATGTTGATGTCGTTGCCCGACTCCTCGGCGATGCGAGCCTTGAGACGCTTGAGCGCCAGTTCGATCTTGGGCAAGTCGTCGCCCACGATCAAGTAGGCTGCTTTTAGCGGTTGGCGGGCTGCTTTGCTCACCGGGTGGGCGTCCTCTCCGTGGTGATGACGATCGTGTCCGCGTTCACCCTACAGGATACCCAACCGGCTGTGTCCGTGCGTAGGACAGTGCCAACGGCGTCGGCCAACAGCGAAACGGTCCCGGGGTCGGGGTGGCCAAAGGAGTTGCCCTCCCCTACAGAGATGAAGGCCGCTTGTGTCCCCCACTGCTCCAGCAGCCGGCCACTCACCGCGCCCCGGCTTCCGTGGTGCGACACGACGATCACCTCCGTGGGCGGCAGATCGTGCCGCTGGAGCACGTCGGCTTCGGCATCGCCAGGGATGAGCACGTCGATGTCGCCGACGCTCACAATCGCCACCAGGGAGGCGCCATTCAACTCGTCTCCCGTCGGTTCCCCGCCCAGCGCAGCCCAAGGCTCGGGCCCATCGACCAAGACCAGCGGTTTGAGAGAAGCGAAGAGCCGCACCACCACGCCGTCCACCGTGACCGTGTGATCGGGCGTGGCCAGCACATAGCGGCATCCGTCCTCGGCCAGGCGATGGCGCAGCTCCAGGTAGTCGGCTGCCTCGCCGGCGTCTTCGGACACCGCCTGAGCCAAGACGTTCGATGCGGTCGGACCCGCTCGCGCGGTCGAAGCCCACTCGGCGCCCGAAACCACCTGAACCTGATCGACAACGACCTCCACCTCGAGAGCGTCGAGCGATTCCAGCAGGCCGGCGAAGTGGTCGGCATGGGGATGTGAGACCAGCGCCAGGTCCAGCTTCCGCACACCAAGAGCGCGAAGCTGCCCGGCCAAATCGCAGCCCGCCGGTCCTCCGTCGAACAGCAGCGCGTGATGTCCCGGCGTCCGCACCAATACGGCGTTACCCTGGCCGACATCCAGCACCCGCACCTCCACCTCGGTGGGCCATCCCTTGCCCGGCACGAGTGCCTCCAGGGCCTCCATGCCGCGCACGAGCGAGGGATACGCCACTCCCCCCACCACAAGTCCGGCGAGCACCACCGCGGCGCCGAGCGCGGCGGCTCGGCGCCGGTCCCTCGGCCGGCGCGCGCGGAACCAGGCCACGGAGCGCTTGAAGAACGGCAGAGGCACGTCGAACGGAACCCGGACCGACCGGCCCGACAGGGCAAGAGCCACCGGCAGCACTGCCACCCCCAGCGCCAGACCCATCAGGAGCCGCCCCAGATCGGCCACATTCAGGACCGGCACCACTGCGCACAGGCGCGAGACCAGAATGGTCCAGGTCATCGGCAGGGACGCGAGAGCGTCCAGCCCAGCGCTGAGGCCCGACCAGATGAAGCCCAGAAAGACACTCGCCATACCCAGGCCGGTGACGAGAGGCAGCGTGGGCACGACCAGGAGATTGGCCAGCGGAGAGACGAGCGACGTCTTGCCGAATACCGCCAGAGCCACCGGCGCCGTCCCCAGACTGGCCGCAACCGACACGGCCATGTTCGACCCGATGGCTGCGGGCAGGCGACCCAGGAGTCTCTGGAGAGGCGCCAGTAGTGCCAACATCCCCAGGAAGGCGGCGAACGAGAGCTGAAACCCCACGTCGAACACGGCGAAGGGGTTCATCGCGAGTACCACTACCGCTGCGAGGCCGAGCACCTGCCATTGATCCCTTCCCCTTCCCACCCAGGCCCCAGTCAGGACGACACAGATCATCACGGCCGACCTGACGATAGGCGGCGAGGCTCCCACGAACGGGATCATGAGAAGCGCGGACGCCGCCGCCAGCAGAAACCCGACCCAACGGGCCGCGCCCAGTAACCTGGCCAGACCGATCATGATGGCCGCAAGGCTGGCGACGTGGAGCCCGCTGACAGAGAGCATGTGGGCCGTGCCACTACGCCGAAACGCGTCCAGCCAGCCCTCGTCGATGCCGACGGTGTCGCCCATAACCACCCCCTGAAGAACCTCGTTCACTCGGGAGTCTGGCCCCAGGCTCAGATGAGCCCGCGCGGAAGCACGCAGACGGTCGAACCAGCCGGATACTCCGCCCCGCCGCCCAAGAACCGCTATCGAGTCGGCGCCGTCGGCCCGGAAGACCACCTTGATGCCCTGGTGCAACAGTTGCCTCGCCTGGTCGTAGCCCGAGTCCGACGGCCCCTCGGGCGCCTCGATGCTCGCCTCAAGGGCGACGATCATCCCCTGCTCCAGCGCGAGTGGCGCGGCGCCCGCGGCGGTTGACCCGGCCTGCGCGACGGTCGGCCCGGCCTGCGCGGCGGATGACGCCGACCCCGAGGCGTCGCGATCCGGCGCCACCTCGAGGAGGACCTTTTCGCCGACCACCGGGTCGACCGAGCCCGGGCGGGCGACGCCCATCGGGTCGGTGGAGTCCGCTCCCACGCTTCGTACCACTGCCGTGGCGCTCTGCCATCCTCCGCGCGCGCGTACCTGGCCCGTGATGACCAACTCGGCCTCCACATCGCTACCGATCCGCGACTCGAGGGCACTGTCCAACAATGCCGTCACCCTCGCGCTTCCGCCCAGGTACCCGGCGAACAGACCCACCAAGAGCACCGACAGGACCACCAGCCCGGGACCTTTGAGCAAGAGGCGCCGACGCCCGCGACGCGTCGTGGCGGTTGGCGCTCCGAGAAGTGCGACCGAGACAGCGCCGCTCCCAGGATCGCGCCCCCCAGGCCCGTCATCAGCCCGATCGCAGCGAGCGTGGGCTTCGCCCCAATCGCGGCCGAGAGCGCCAGACCAAGCGCACACGCGAACGTGGTGAATCGGGCCAGACCGGCTCGGCGCACGAACCAGCCGGCCAGATCGTGGCCGGTCGGAGCACGGTCTTTCGCGCAACCGGGAGCGGAGCCGGCAGTCACTCCGCGATCAGAGCCCCACCAATGGACGCAGTTGTTCGAGCTTGGCCGGCCCGATGCCGGAGACATCATCGAGCTGATCCACCGAGGTGAAAGGGCCCAGTGTCTCTCTGTAGGTGACGATCTGCTGAGCTAGGGCAGGACCAACACCGGGCAGTGCATCGAGCTGCTCCAGTGTGGCCGAGTTCAGCGAGACAGGGCCCGTGCTCGTCCCACCTGCGGCAGAGCCGCCGGTGGAAGACCCGCCCGTGATGCCCGCCGAAGACTGGGTCGGAGTCTGGACCGTCTCCCCTGCCGGCTCGCCGACCCGTGGAACATAGACCCTGCAGCCGTCGGTCAGCGAGGCCGCAAGGGCGACTCCCTCCTGGTCGGCCTCATCGCTGAATCCGCCCGCCTCGAGCACGGCCTGGAACACGCGGGCGTCGGCGCCCCATCTGATACACCCCGGGCCGGCGAACCGCGCCCGCCACCTGGACGAAGATCTGGGCGACTTGCGTCGTGGTGGTCGACGACGTGAGTCCCGTTGGGTCGATGGAGCCACCCGCGACCTCCAGCCCGGCGCCTCCACCGGCGTCTGCCACAAGACCCAAGGCCCCATCCCTGGCGCCGCCCGCCTCGATGACTACCCCAGCCTCGGTCGACCTCACGCCGCTCCGCATGGACACGAGGCCCAGAGTCCCCACCACGAGCACCACGAGACCCGCGGCGATGTATACGAAGAGCCGTCTTGTCGGGATAGCAGACATGGCGGCAGCTTACTGCCCCAGCGGAGCGACGCCGATGCGACCATGGACCTAGCTTGGCCGCGAACCTCCACGATGCGGCGGGGCCCGGAGCGGTTGATCCGCTCCGGGCCCCGGTATCTGCCGAAAGACCTTGCCGAGAGTCCTAGTAGTTCTCTCCATAGACCTCGAAGTAGGCCTGGGGCTTGCCGCAAAGCGGGCACACCTTGGGCGCTTCGTCGCCCTCGTGGACATACCCACATTCTTCGCACTTCCACAGAGTCGGGCCGCTCTTGCGAAACACCGAGTTGGCCTCGACATCGGCGAGCAGCTTCCGGTAGCGGCGTTCGTGATACTTCTCCGCCTCGGTCGTCTTGCGGAAGACGGCCGCCGCCTTCTTGAAACCTTCCGCATCCGCCACATCCGCGAAATCGGGATACAGCGTGCCCCACTCCAGAAGCTCACCGTCGGCAGCAGCCCGGAGGTTCTCGGCGGTCGTGCGGGGCGGGCCGGCGGGATAGGATGCGGTGAGTTCCGGCATGCCCCCGTCGAGCAGCTTGAAGAAGCCGAAGGCATGCGCCCGCTCGTTGTCCGCGGTCTCGCGGAACAACTTGGCGATCTGGACGTATCCCTCTTCCTCGGCGACGTCCGCAAAGAATGTGTAGCGGTTGCGGGCTTGTGATTCGCCGGCGAAGGCCTTCATGAGGTTGTGTTCGGTCTGAGAACCCTTCATGTCCATGGTGGAGCGCTCCTCCTCATTCGCGTGTAGTGGTGGTTTCCTACCCCGTCTGGCGAGCAAGTAGTCTCAGACCTGCCGGCGCTGCATCCTGAGGGCCTCCGCCAAGAAAGCCGCCACCCGCTCCCCCACCTCGCGCTGCAGGCCCTCGAAGAAATGGCCGGCTCCGCGCACCACGCTGAGGGTGAAATCCACCCCTATGCCCTTGAGCGCGCGCTCGACCTCTTCCGGATAGCCCAGGTCGTCGTTCTCCCCGCACACTGCGAGCACGGGGCCGCGGAAGGCAGCGAGTCGAGTGAGGGTGTCGCGAGGCATCTCCCCCCAAGATACGACGAATCCGACCAGAGCAAGAGCCTTCACCGGAACCGGGCCGGCTGCGGCCCTGGCCGCCATCACGCTCCCGAAGGAGTAGCCCGCGAGCGCCAACGGAGCAGTGTGGGGGCCCGGCTCCGAATCACCATCGAGAGCCGCCAATCGACCTCGCAGAAATGCCGCCGCCGCTTCCACGTCCCGGTATTCCACGGTGCCGCTGAAGGTGCCCGCACTCTCTCCCACCCCACGGAAGTTGAACCGGAGCGTGGCCAGTCGCTGCTGCCGGCAGGCTCGGGCGATCCGGTAGACCACCGGCTGAGCCATGGTCCCCCCCTGCAGCGAATGCGGATGCGCGACGACCACACCGCCCGCCACTCGGTTGGTCGTCTCAGCCACAGCGCCGGTGTGCCCAGAGTCGGCGTCGATCCCCGGACCCGCGTCGGCTCCAACCTCAGGCCACTCCAGGATCCCCTCCAGGCGATCGTCGCCCTCGAAGAACAGGTGGCCGTCGACGGCCCCGCGGCCGGCAGCGGAGGGAGCGCTCATTCGCGATAGTTGACGAACTGGAGAGGCATCCCGAAGTCGGCGTCTTTGAGAGCCTGGATGGCGTCCTGCAGATCGTCGCGCTTCTTGCCGGTTATGCGGACCTCATCGCCCTGGATGGCCGCCTGCACCTTGAGCTTCGTCTCTTTGACGTGCTTGGTCACCTTGCGAGCGGTCTCGATGTCGATGCCGTTGTGGATGCTCACGGTCTGCCGCACCATGTCCCCCGACGCCTTCTCGGACTTGCCGAAGTCCAGCGCCTGAGCCTCGATGGAGCGATGAACCGCCTTGGCTATGAGCAGATCCTTGATGGCGCGCAGCTTCATGTCGTCTTCGGTGAGCACCTCCACCTTGGCTTCCTTGCGATCCAGCTCGATGGTGGT
Source organism: uncultured Actinomycetes bacterium (assembly GCA_963714175.1). Classification (GTDB taxonomy): domain Bacteria; phylum Actinomycetota; class Thermoleophilia; order RBG-16-64-13; family RBG-16-64-13; genus RBG-16-64-13. The sequence continues at coordinate 8,137 of CAVQNN010000001.1, forward strand.
CTTCGACCCGCGGAAGTCGAACCGGGTCGAGATCTCCTTCTTGACCTGGTTGATGGCGTTGTCCATCTCCTGCATGTCGACCCGGCTGACTACGTCAAAGGACGGCATTCTAGTTCCTCCCTGAAAGAACAGCACTGATTCCCAGCATACCGCAGGCGGAGTGCACGCGCCCGTTGACACGAACCGCGCCGCCGAGACGGTCAGGCGCCGGCGGACCCCGGCCCCACGGGGATGCCGTGCGCTCCATCTGCCAGATAGGCGACCGTCGCCGCGCGCCCAGTGGAAGCCTCCGATTCCCGACAGGCTCGGGCGACAGCCGCCGCGACGAAGTGCGCGACCGCCTCACCGGGAGCGCGCCCCTCCGCCCCTGCAAGCAGCGGAGCCGGATCGGCGCAGGCCAGAATCGGGTAGTCACCCATCGCCGTCTGAGGACTGTAGTAGAAGATGTGGTCGCAGGGGATCTTGGCCAGCAGCTTCGTCCAGGTCTGCGCGCCCCACTGGTCGTGCACGAACTCCCAGTCCTCCGCCTGGATCGTTCTGACGAAGGCCTCCGGACCGATCTCCGCCAGGAGCGCCATCATCCGCCTGTAAGACTCGGTGCCGACCGGATCAGGCTCGGTGGTGTCGGCGACCACCACCACATATCCCCCATCCCTGGCCGCCCGCGCGGCTACGGCCACCGCCTTCTCGGCCTGATAGTGGTTCACACCCACGTATCCTCCGTGGGTGACCACGACGTCGTACAAGCCCTCCAGGGGGATCTGGGCGAAGCTCCGCAGATGCTCGACCGCGGCCAGATGCGCCTGCTCCAGGTCCCCGGCAAACACCCCAGCGACCCTGCCGTCATGGCGCATGGTCACGTTGAGAATGAACTCCGGTCTCGCCATGCGGGCCACCTCCAACGAAAGCTCGTGGCAGGGATTGCCCTCCAGCACAAGGTCGGCCGCCCGTTCGTCGGCGAGCGTGACCGGCCCGTGGAACTCCCTCACGCTCTCCACGTTCACCAGGCCCGGACAGATGCTCTTCCTGCCTCCCGAGGCTCCGGCCATCAGGTGAGGCTCGACCAGGCCCGTGAGTATGCGAAGGTCCGCCTCCACGTACTTGCGATTCACGAAGGCCTCGACCCCTCGAGCCGTCCTCCCGACCGAGACCAGAGCCTGCCGATCAGTCGCGTCGTGACACAGGACACCGATACCGGCACCACGAATGCGCTCGTCGAACAAGGCCCACATCTCCTCCTCCGAGAGGACCCGGTGAGTACCTGTGGCCACAAGGAGCGTGATAGAGCCCGGGGAGAACCCGGCGGATAGCAACGCGTCCACCAAGGGCCAGAGGATCCCGCCTTCGCCGCGATAGGGCACGGGACGAGTGTTGTCGGATACCACCACGACCGCGGATGGCCCCGTCGGCGAGGCGCCGGCGATCGACGGCTGGGACGATGACGCCGTCCGCGCGAGCGCTGCTGCGCACAGTTCGGCCAACGACTGCGTACCGATGGGGGCGGCCAGTGCGGCAAGCACGGCCGCTCGCACGTCAGGTACCGCCTCGGGCTCGCGGGCGCGAAGGATCTCCGTACCCGGCGGAAGTACCAGGTCGGTCGCGAACGACCGGAGCTCCAGGTGGACGCGCACAGCGCTGTCCTGCGGCGCGGACATCAGTCGGCCGTCTTCCCCAGCGATTCGGCGAGTACTCCCCACTCCTCGTAGAGCGAGGTGATCTCATCCGCCAGCATGGCCGCCTCCGCCGAGGCGGAGGCGAGGAGTTCGTAGTCGGAGGCGTGAGCCGGATCGCTGAGCGCGGCCGCCAACTGCGTCTGACGCGCCTCTGCCTCGAGGATCTTCCGCTCGACCTTCCGATAGCGGCTGTTCAGCTCCTTGCGTTCTTTGTAGCCCAGCTCGACCGTCTTGGGCCCACTCGCGTTCCCGGGCGCGGACGCAGTCCCGTCACCAGCCCGGCTCTCCTGCGAGGGCTCAGGCGCCGCGGCACGCGGCGCCGGCGACGGAGCGGCCTGGCCGGCCGAGGGTCGCCTCAGCGGTCCGTCCGGCCGAGGGTGCGGCCTCCTGGGCCTTCTTCCACTGGTAGTACTCCCAGTCGCCCGGATAGTGGGTCAGGCGCCCGTCGCGCACCTCGATGACCTTGGTGCCGATGGCGTTGATCAGATGCCGGTCATGGCTGATGAAGACCACGGAGCCTTCGAACTGGCGGAGCGCCTCCGTAAGGACGGCGCGCGAGTCCATGTCCAGGTGGTTCGTCGGTTCATCGAGCAACAGTAGACCCGCGGGGTCTATCAGCATCCGGGCCAGAGCGAGACGAGCCTTTTCGCCCCCAGAGAGAACGCCTACCTTCTTGGTCACGTCGTCCTCGGTGAAGAGGAAGGTGCCCAGGTAGCTGCGCACCTCGGGGATGCGTCCGGCGGGACCGGCCACCTCTTCCATGGTCTTGAGCACCGTCCGGCCTGGATGCAGCACCTCGAGCTGATGCTGGGCGAAGTACTCGCGGCGCACGTTGTGGCCCAGGGTGATCGAACCCCCGTCCGGCTCGATGACCCCGGCGAGCAGCTTCATCAGGGTCGATTTGCCCGCGCCGTTCGGGACCGACCAGGGCGATCTTCTCCCCCCGCTCGAGCACCAGGTCGAGTCTCTTGTAGACCACCTTGTCGCCGTAGACCTTGCGCACTCGCTTGATCTCCGCCACCACCCGGCCGGTGCGGGGCGGTTGGGGGAAGCGGAACTTGATCTTCTTCCGCTCGAGGCTGGGAGCGTCGATGCGCTCGGTCTTCTCCAGCTGCCGGATCTTCTGCTGCACCTGCTTGGCTTTGGTGTTCTTCGCTCGGAAGCGGCGGATGAAGGCCTCGGCCGAATCGATCTCGCGCTGCTGGTTCTTGGCCGCGTTGACCAGGCCCTCGTAGCGCAGCTTCTTCTCTTCCTCGAAGTGGTCGTAGTCGCCGGCGTAGAGATCGATGACGCCCCGGTCGAGATCGGCGATGTGCGTGACCATGCGGTTGAGAAAGTAGCGGTCGTGGCTGATCACCACGAGGGCGCCCGGCCAGGTGAGCAGGAAGTCCTCCAACCACAGCAGGCTCTCGAGGTCGAGGTGATTGGTGGGCTCGTCCATGAGTAGCAGGTCGGGCTGCTCGAGCAGAAGCCGCGAGAGGGCGACGCGCATGCGCCAGCCTCCGGAGAGTTCGGCGATCTGGCGGCCGAAATCCTCGTCGCTGAAGCCCATGCCGCGCAGGATGGTCTGCGCCCGGGTCTCGAGTTCGTAGCCGTGAGCGTCTTCGAAGGCGGTCTGAAGGGCGCCCAGCTCGTGTAGTAGCGCCTCGGGATCGACGGGCGGCGGCTGCACCCGAAGCGGCGCCCGGTCCCGCGTACGCGTGGCCGATCTGCTGGCCCAGCTCGGCTATGCGGCGCTCGGCCGAAAGGATGTCGACGTGCGAGGCCAGCACCTCGTCGATGACCGCGTGATCGGCGATCTCCTCGATCTCCTGCGGCAGAAAGCCGATGCGCAGGTCTTTGCGGGCGCTGATCTCGCCGCCGTCGAGCGACATCTCCCCCACGATGAGTCGCAGCAGAGTGGTCTTGCCGGCGCCGTTGGGCCCGACCAGTCCCACGCGCATGCCCGGCTTGACGTGCAGGCTGGCCTCGTCGAGGAGGACCTGACTGCCGAACGATTTGGAGATGTCGGTGAGGTGAAGCATCAGACCGGTAGGATAGCAGCCGCGGGCCTAGGTCCCCCATTCCAGCCACCGCGAATCCGCCGCTGCCTCGCCAGGGGCCGAGCCGCGCCTGGCGACGTCACCCGGTCAGTCGTCCCAGAACAGACCTCTGCGCGCATCGGGGATCACGCCGAGACAGGCCGCCGCATCCAGCAGTTGCCTGATCGCCTCCGCGCCCTCCTCGCCGTAGTCCAGCGTGAAGTCGTTCACGTAGAGATCGATGTGGGCCCGGCACACTTCGAGATCCATCTCCTGCGAGTGCTCCCGGACGTATCCCAGAGCGGCGTCGGGATCGGCGAGGGCGTGCTCGACGCTGGAGCGGACGGCGTTCTCGATCTCGGCCACCAGACTCGCGGTCGAGGGATCGGGACACGGCGATGCCGCCCAGCGGGATGGGAAGCCGGCTGGTCTCTTCCCACCACTCCCCCAGATCGATCAGCCGGCGCAGACCGTGCGAGCCGAAGGTGAACCGGCCCTCGTGGATGATGACACCCGCGTCCACCTCACCCGAGGCGACCGCCGGCATGATCCGGTCGAAGGGCATGACCACCGGCTGTCTGAGTCCTCCGGCGAAGAGCCCCACGAGCAGCGCAGCCGTGGTGAGCTCCCCGGGGATGGCGACCCGCGCACGGGCGAGTTCGTCCGCCAGCACCGCCACACGCTGCAGCGAAGGTACGGGACGAAGCCTTCCGTCCTTGGGAGCCACCACCAGCGGCCCACACCCCCGGCCCATCGCTCCGCCGGAATGGAGAAGAGCGTAGGTCTCCCGCAGGTGGGCGAAGGCATGCATGGAGACCTTGATGACGTCGGCCTTGTCCTGTAGCGCCATGAGGTTGAGCGTGTCGATGTCCTCGAGCCGCTCCTCCACGGCGGGAGCACCGGGCAGGAGCCCTTGGACCCACGCGTGGAAGATGAAGGTGTCGTTGGGGCAGGGCGAATAGGCAAGACGCAGACGGCTTCGCGCGACTCACCGTCCTCTTGCCAGAATGCAGGCGATCGATCGCACGCGGCGACGGCCAAGGCGGCCCTGCCCGCTATCGCCACCGCCCGTTCCACCTGCCACGAGCCCCGATCCCGGTCGGTGACCAGATTGCTGATGCCCCTGATCTCGAGGAAGGGAACGGCGTACAGAGCGCAGATGTGCGCCGCGGCGGCGCCCTCCATCGATTCCGACAACGCGCCCCACCGTCGCGACACCTCATCGGCCTCGCTGTCCAGACCCGGTCACCTGGGAGGCGGTCACGCAGGTACCCAGGAGCACGGCGGGCGAGGCTCCCGGACGGCCCACGCCTGTCGGCCACAGCGCGCTTTCAGGAGCGGCGCCGCCTTCCGGCGCAGCGGCACTCTGGCACGCGCTCGCACGACATCCGACCAATCGACCGCCTGTATGGCATCCGTCGCCGCCAGGGCGAGACCGATGTCCAAGGGGAAGATGCCGCCCAACTCCACGTCTCGCACCCGGGCGATCGGCAGGCCCAGTTCGGCCGCGGGCAACCAACCCTCCGGGACTGGAGCTCCCCGTGTCGGAGTAGGCCTCCTCGGTCGCGATCACGATGTCCCCGATCCCCGCGCCCGGCCCGGGCCCGGCGCCGGGGAGCGCTCCCGCGATGCCCGCCTGTATCACCAGCGCTGGCGGAGGTGCCATGGCCTGAAGGAGGCAGGTGAGGATGTGGGCCGCGTTGGCCTTGTCGCAGCCGCTGATCGCCACCACCACCCGGACGGTCGATGGCCGGCCCGGCGAGCGGGAGCCCGCCGCCGCGAGCTCGCCCACGTGGAGCGTCTTGGTCGCGACGACATGGGTCTCAGGATCCAGCAGAGCCGCGCGGATGGGCTCGGCCTCGGACTCGGTGGCACAGAGAACGACCACCCGGCAATCCCGAGTGGCCTCCCGGAGCATGTCGCAACCGACCAGCTCCACTAGGCCCCTTCCAGGAGAAGCAGGTCGGGGTCTTCCAGATAGCCTATGACCAGGTTGAGGAAGCGAGCAGCCTCAGCCCCATCGATCAGCTGATGATCGAAGGTCAGTGAAAGCGGCAGCATCAAACGAGTCACGACCTTCCCTTCGCGGACCACCGGCATCTCGCGCACCCGCCCCATCCCCAGGATCGCCACCTCAGGATAGTTGATGACCGGCGTGGCGAACACTCCACCTATCGCGCCGTAGTTGGTGACTGGTGAACGTCCCCCCGTGCAGATCGCCGCAGCTCGAGGCTTCGCTGTTCGGCCCGATCGACGAGATCGACGATCTCCGCCGCGATCTCGAAGATGCTCTTCTCGTCCGCGTCCTTGATGTTCGGAACCACCAGGCCGCTCTTCGTGTCGATGGCGATCCCGATGTTGTAGTAGCGCTTGAGCACGAACTCGTCGCCCGATCTCCTTGAGAACGGCGTTGAGCCGCGGAAAGCGCTTCAGCGACGGCCGTGCAGGCCTTTATCGCAAAAGCCAGATAGGTCAGCCGCACGCCTCGCTCGGCCGCGACCGTGCGCTCCTTCTCCCGGATGCGCTTGATGATGGTGACGTCGGCCTCGTCCATCGTGGTGACCTGAGCCTGCTTGGCCACGGATTCGGCCATGTGGCGGGCCATGGTGCGCCGGATCCCCCGGAAGGCGACGCGCTCTATCGGACCATATGCGTCCTCTTCCAAGGTCCCGCCCAAGATCGGTGCAAGCCCAGCGGCTCCCGGGGCGCCGGGAGCCGGCGACACCGCGGGTCTGGCGGCGGGCGCCGTCGCCGGCTCGGCCGCTGTCACGGCCGCGGGCGCAGGGGCGGCGCCTCGCCCGGCGACTGGTGCCGCGATGCCGTAGGCCGACCCCTCGGCCACGTCCACCACGTCCTGCTTGAGGATGCGGCCACCCGGCCCGGTGCCTCGAACACCCTCCAGATCCACGCCCAGCTCGTGGGCCAACGCCCTGACCGAGGGCATGGCCAGCACTTCCGGCACCCGGAGGCGCTTCCGGCGGTCGCGGACGCGACCGGCGCCTGGACCTCCTCTTCATCCGGCGCTTCCTCAAGCCTCCCGACGACCGATCCGGTGTAGGGTTCGGCCTCGGCAGGCTCGCCTGCGACCGGCACTCCAGGTGCCGCGGAGACCGGCTCGGTCACCGCGGCCTTCGCCGACTCGGCCGGCGCCGCTGCCGGGCGCAGCGGCCGCCGGGGCGGTGACGCCCTCCTCGATGGTGACCACGACCGAGCCGACCTTGATGGTGTCGCCCTCGGCGGCGTGCAGACGGGCGATCCGGCCGGCCCTCGGCGACGGCAGCTCGATCACCGCCTTGTCGGTCTCGATCTCGGCCAAGGTCTGATCCTCGGCCACGATGTCGCCTTCGTTCACCTTCCAGGCAAGGAGCTCTCCCTCGGCGATTCCTTCACCGATGTCCGGGAACTTGAATTCGTAAGCCATGACTAGTACTCCATCGTCGCGGTGGCTTCGTTCACTAGAACTGCAGGGACTTCTTGATGGCCTCGACCACCATGTCCACGTCGGGCTGGTAGTAGTCCTCCAGCTTGGCCAGCGGTGGGATCGTGTCGAACCCGGTGACCCGCACCACCGGGGACTCGAGATGAAGCAGGGCCCGCTCCATGATCTGGGCCGATATCTCGGCCCCGAACCCGCAGGTCCGCGGCGCCTCGTGCACCACCACCGCCCGGCCGGTCTTGACCACGCTCGCGATGACGGTCTCGAAGTCGAACGGCGACAGCGTGCGCACGTCGATGATCTCGACGTCGCCGGCGCCCTCCGCCTCCAGGCGCTGAGCGGCCTCCTTGAGCGTGCGCACGTGAGCGCCCCAGGCCACTGCCGTCAGGTCCTTGCCCTCGCGCACCACTCTCGCCTTCCCCAGGGGGAGCGTGTACGGCTCCTCCGGCACCTCGGTCTTGATGGCCCGGTAGATGCGAGCGGGCTCCATGAACACCACCGGGTCGGGATCGCGTATCGCGGCGATCAGCAGACCCTTGGCCTCGTATGGATCGGCGGGGATCACCACCTTGAGTCCCGGGATGTGGGCGAAGATCGCCTCCATGCTCTCGGAATGATGCTCCAGCGCCCGTATGCCGCCGCCGTAGGGCGTGCGCACCACCAGCGGGACCGTGAACTCGCCCCGGCTGCGATTGCGCATCCGCGCTGCGTGAGAGATCAGCTGGTCGTAGGCCGGATAGGCGAACCCCGAGAACTGGATCTCGGCCACCGGACGATACCCGGCGATAGCCATGCCGATGGCCATGCCCACGATCCCCGACTCCGCCAGGGGCGTGTCGATGACCCGCTCCTCGCCGAAGCGCTCCACCAGGCCGTCGGTGACCCGGAAGACCCCCCCGTCGCGCCCGACGTCCTCGCCGAGCACGACCACCTTGGGATCGGGCTGCATCTCCTGCTGGAGGGCCTGGTCGATGGCCTCCACCATGTTCAGACGGGCCATGATCACCGCCTCCTTGCCAGACGGGCGTTCAGTTCGGCCTGCTGCTCGGCCAGTTGCGGCGTCATCTCGGCGAAGACGTGCTTGAAGATCTCCTCCGGCTCCGGAGGCGGGATGGCCTCGAAGCCGGCCACCGCCTCGGCGACCTTGCGGTCGGCCTCGGCCAGGATCTCAGCCGCGCGGGCGTCGTCCAGCAGCCCTTTCGCCCGCATGTAGCGAGCCAGCCGCTCGATCGGGTCTCGCTGCCGCCACTGCTCCACTTCTTCCTCGGCCCGGTATCGACGGGCGTCGTCGGAGGTGGTGTGATCGGTCACCCGGTAGGTGTGCGCCTCGATGAGCGTGGGCTCGTGTCCGGTCCGCGCCCGCTCCAGCGCCTCCTTGACCACCCGGTAGACGGCGAACACGTCGTTGCCGTCGACCTGCACGCCGAACATCCCGTAGGCGAGCGCCTTCTGCGCCACCGTGGGCGACGCCGTCTGCTTGGTGTAGGGCACCGAGATGGCGTACTGGTTGTTCTGGCAGAAGAAGACCACCGGGACTCCGAACACGCCGGCCATGTTCATGGCTTCGCTGAAGTCGCCCTCCGAGGTCGCCCCCTCCCCGAAGAAGGTGAGCACGGCCGCGTTCTCGCCGGCCTGCTTCATCGCCCAGGCGATGCCGACCGCGTGCAGCATGTGCGTGCCCACGGGGATGGCGACCGGGAGCGTGCGCAGTTCCTTCGGATAGCGGCCGCCCCGCTCGTCCCCGCTCCAGAACTGGAGCAGCTGCGTCATGGATAGGCCGCGCAGCAGCAGGGCGCCCGTCTCCCGGAAGGCCGGCACCAGCCAGTCGTCGGGCCGAAGCGCGAAGGCCGCCCCCACGTGCGCGCCCTCCTGGCCGGCCACCCGGGCGAAGGTGCCCAGCCGTCCCTGTCGCTGCAGCTTGAACATGCGCTCGTCGAACTGGCGCGTCAGCACCATGTGCTCGTACAGACGCTGGATCTGCTCCGGGGTCAGGTCGGGCATGAGGGACTCATCGACGACTCCCTCCGTGTCCATGACCTCCACCCGGTCGATCGAGTACGAGACGAGAGAACGGACCGGCACGCCGTCACCTCCTTCGTTGAGCGGGCGGAAGCCCCGCGTCGCACGTCACTCCGCACAATCGTCTACTACCAAGACTGCTGCTCCCCTGATTTGCCCCTGCCGTAAACTCTCAAGGGCCTCGTTCGCCCTCTCCAGAGCGAACAGCTCGACCTCGGTACGGACCGGCACCCGAGGGAGCCAAGGCAAGGAACTCCAGGCCGTCGCGCCGGGTGAGATTGGCCACCGAACGCACCACCCGCTCCCCCCAGAGCATGTCGTACGGGAACGAGGGGATGTCGCTCATGTGGATGCCCCCGCACACGACCACCCCGCCCTTGCCCACGGCCCGCGAGCGCCAGAGGCACCAGGTCGCCGGCGGGAGCGAAGATGATGGCCGCGTCAAGCTCCTCGGGAGGCTCCTCGGCGGTATCGCCCGCCCATTCGGCGCCCATCTCCCGGGCGAACTCCTGCGAGGTCGTGTCGCCCGGACGGGTGAACGCGAACACCCGTCTGCCCTGGTGACGCGCCACCTGGGTGACGATGTGCGCCGCCGCGCCGTATCCGTAGATGCCTAGGCGCTCGGCCTCGCCGGTCATGTTCAGCGATCGGTAGCCGATGAGCCCGGCGCAGAGCAGAGGCGCCGCCTGGACCGGAGGATAACCGGCGGGGATGGGAAAGGCGAAACGGCGGTCGACCACCGCATACTCGGCGAAGCCGCCGTCGAGGTCGTAGCCGGTGAATTTGGCCTGCGTCGCACAGGTTCTCGCGCCCGCTGAGGCAGTAGCGGCAGCGGCCGCAGGTCCAGCCCAGCCAGGGTATGCCCACCAGGTCTCCCACCGCGACCGGGCCCGTCGACGCGCCATCGGGCCCCAGCGGACCGACGGCGTCCACCGTGCCCACGATCTGATGCCCCGGTATGAGCGGCAGCTTGGGGCGTGGCAGTTCACCGTCGACCACGTGCAGGTCGGTCCGGCAGATGACCGCACGCGTGGACCTTCACCCGCACCTGCCCAGGCCCGGGCCACGGCGCCGGGACCTCCGCCGGCCGCAACGGCCGGCCGGTCGATCTCGAAAAGCATCGCCCGCATGGCGGCCTCCCCGCGTCTGCCGCTCGCGGCCGCCGCCTACTCGAGTTCGAATGTCTCGTTCATCTCGGGCACCACCACCGTGAAGTGCAGCTGCTCCTCCAGCAGTCCGGCCAGAGTCGTGGCCGCATTCGGCTCGCCGTGAGTGACGATGCGTGAGACGGGGCGGCTTGAAGTGCGACGCCCAGGCGAGCAGCTGCTCCTGGTCGGCATGAGCCGAGAGCCCGGTGAGGTCGTGGATGTGCGCCTTCACCGCGATCTCTTCACCGAAGATGCGCACGCTCTTGGCGCCCTCGAGCAGCCGGCGGCCCAGGGAGTCCTGCGGCCTGGAAGCCGACGATCACCACGTGCGCTTCCGGACGCCACAGGTTGTGCTTCAGGTGGTGGCGGATGCGCCCGGCGTCGGCCATGCCGCTCGCCGAGATGATGACGATGCCCTTCTTGCCGTTCAGCGCCCGCGACTCGTCGGCGCTCGCGGTGTAGTGCAACTGGGCGAAGTCGAAGATGCCGCCCGGCTCGTCCACCAGCTTCCAGGCCTCTTCGTCGAAGGCCTCGCGGTGCTGCCGGTAGATCTCCGTGGCCCGCGAGGCCAAGGGACTGTCCACGTAGACCGGCATGTCCAGCTCCGGCTTCTCGAAGATCTCGCGCAGGAAGTAGAGGATCTCCTGGGTCCGCCCCACCGCGAAGGCCGGGATGATGACGTTGCCGCCGGTGCGCTTGGCCTCCTGCCAGGATCGCGGCCAGTTCGTTCTCCGGCTCGCCGTCGCGCTCGTGCAGCCGGTCGCCGTAGGTCGACTCCATGATCAGGTAGTCGGTCTGCTCGATGATCTCGGGATCGCGGATGATCGGGCTGGTCGGGCTGGCCGACGTCGCCGCTGAAGAGCACCTTGACCTTCTTGCCCCCCTCCTCGAGCCGCAGCTCCAAGAAGGCCGAGCCCAGGATGTGCCCGGCGTCGTGGAACAGCACGGTCACCCCAGGAGCCACCTGCCGTGGGCTTGCCGTAGTCCACCGGCTTGAGCAGCGGGATGGTCTCTGCGAGCGTCGTCCTGGTGTAGAGCGGTTCGACGACTCCTGTCCGGCCCGCGCGTGGCCTTGCGGGTGCGCCACTCCGCCTCCATCTCCTGGATGTAGGCCGAGTCGAGCAGCATGATCTCGACCAGGTCGCACGTGGCCGGCGTGGCGTAGATCGGCCCTGAGAAGCCCTTCTTGACCAGTCGGGGCAGCCGGCCGGAGTGGTCGATGTGGGCGTGGGTGAGCACGCACGAAGTCGAGCTCCCGAGGATCGAAGGCGAAGGGCTCGAAGTTGAGAGCCTCTTCTTGTCTCCCCCCTGGTGCATGCCGCAGTCGACCAGGAACCGGCGTGTCACCGACCTCCACCAGATAGCATGAACCGGTGACTTCGCGCGCCGCTCCGCAGACTTGAATGAACATCCGATCCTCCTCGATCCACCGACTGGTACGGAGCCGAGCCGCAACCGGCCGCGGCCCCCTGTCTATCCTCGCATACTGTCTCACACGCGAGCCGCGCGGCGTCCGCGGTCCGGCAGGAGGCGGTGTGCTATCCTACGCATGTTTTGCGCTCAGCCCCCGATTTCAGTCGGGGTGAGATCGTTGTCCGTAAATCGGCAGTACCGGAGGAAACAGTGGCAAACGAATCCCTTGACGAGAAGATCTTCGACGTACCGGCCGAGTTCCAGAAGACCGCCTGGGTCTCGAGCATGGAGCAGTACCAGGAGATGTACCGGCGCTCCCTCGACGACGCCGACGCCTTCTGGGCCGAAGCAGGCCGAGAAGAGACTGCACTGGTTCAAGAAGTGGGACTACGTCCAGAACCACAACTTCGCGGACGCGAAGATCCGCTGGTTCGAGGGTGGCAAGCTCAACGTCGCCTACAACTGCCTCGACCGGCATCTCGAGACCCCGGTGGCCGACAAGGTCGCCTACTACTTCGAGGGCGACTCCCCCGAGTCCACCCGCACCATCACCTACCGGCAGCTGTGGGAAGAAGTCACCAAGTTCGCCAACGTCCTCAAGAAGAAGGGCGTCAAGAAGGGCGACCGGGTCATCATCTACCTGCCCATGATCCCCGAGCTCCCCGTGGCCATGCTGGCCTGCGCCCGCATCGGCGCCATCCACTGCGTGGTGTTCGGCGGCTTCTCGGCCGACGCTCTCCGCGACCGCGCTGTCAACGCCGAGGCCACCCTCATGATCACCGCCGACACCGGTCTGCGCGGCGGCCGTCCGACCCCGCTCAAGACCGCTGCCGACGCCGCCATGGCCGAGAGCCCCTCGGTCAAGACCTGCATCGTGGTCAAGCACACCGGCACCGAGATCCCCTGGATCGAAGGCCGCGACACCTGGTACCACGAGGAGCTGGCCGCCGCCGACATCACCACCGATTGCCCCTGCGAGGAGATGGACGCCGAAGATCCGCTCTTCATCCTCTACACCTCCGGTTCCACGGGCAAGCCCAAGGGCGTCATGCACACCACCGGCGGCTACCTGCTCTACGGCGCCATGACCCACGAGCTGATCTTCGACTATCATCCCGAGCAGGTCTACTGGTGCACCGCCGACATCGGCTGGGTCACCGGCCACACCTACATCGTGTACGCCCCGCTGGCCAACGGCGCCACCAGCGTCCTGTTCGAGGGCGTCCCCAGCTACCCGAGCCCCGACCGCTTCTGGGCCGTGGTCGAGAAGTACAAGGTCAACATCTTCTACACCGCTCCCACCGCTCTGCGCGCCATCGCCCGCGAGGGTGACGACTGGGTCAAGAAGCACGACCTCTCCTCGCTGCGCGTGCTGGGCACCGTGGGCGAGCCCATCAACCCCGAAGTCTGGCTCTGGTACCACGACCTCATCGGCGGCGGACGCTGCCCGATCGTCGACACCTGGTGGCAGACCGAGACCGGCGGCATCCTCATCACCCCGCTGCCCGGGCGCGATGAAGATCAAGCCGGGTTCGGCCACCCTGCCCTTCTTCGGCGTCGAGCCGGTGCTCGTCGACGAGAACGGCGAAGAGATCACCGGTCCGGGCGTGGGCAACCTGTGCATGCGTCGGCCTTGGCCCGGCATGATGCGCGGCGTCTACGGCGACCCCGAGCGCTTCAAGGAGACCTACTTCGTCCAGTACCCCGGCCTGTACTTCACCGGCGACGGCTGCCGCCGCGACGAGGACGGCTATCACTGGATCACCGGCCGCGTGGACGACGTCATCAACGTGTCCGGCCACCGCATGGGCACCGCCGAGGTCGAGTCGGCCCTGGTCAGCCACGACGCCGTGGCCGAGGCCGCCGTGGTCGGCATGCCGCACCCGATCAAGGGCCAGGGCATCTACGCCTACGTGACCCTGAACGCCGGCGTCGAGCCGTCGCGACGACCTGAAGAAGGCGCTGGTCAAGCACGTGCGCACCGAGATCGGCCCGATCGCCACTCCGGACGTCATCCAGTGGGCCCCCGGCCTGCCGAAGACCCGCTCGGGCAAGATCATGCGCCGCATCCTCAAGAAGATCGCCGCCAACGAGATCGGCGACCTGGGCGACACCTCGACCCTGGCCGATCCGTCGGTCGTCGAGAACCTGGTGGAGCATCGCCAGCAGTAGTCAGTTCTGACATTGATCTGACGCCGAAAGGGGCGGCCGCAAGGCCGCCCCTTTTTCGTAAAGCCGATCGAGATGAACCCTGTCTTGCTGCGGGAGCCGCCTAGAGTCCGAGCCTGTCCTCGTACACCGGGATGGGATCCGACAGTCAGAACCGTGGCGCTCTCCACGTACGCTTCCGGGAAGCCGCGGAGGCCGAAGTCAAGATTCTCCGCCGAGGGCTCGTCCAGGTAGGCCTCGATGATCACCCACCACCCGGGCTCCATGCCCTCGAAGTTGTCCGATCTCTGGACTATGAAGTACGACTGCATGTCGCCGAAGAACGGGGTGGCCTCTTCGAGCAGGTCTTGCGCACGCTGTTCGCTCTCGACCATGTCGCCGATCACGAAGTACAGCGTCTGCCCCATCTGAGAGGTCCCGCCGAGGCTCTCGGCGTACGCGATGGATTCGCGCCGAGAGTGCGACGGGCTCGACAGTGGTCGGAGGAACTGGTCGCGGTCGCCGAGTCTGTCGTAGGCGTCGGCCGCGACCGTGGTCTGCGGACCCGCCAAGGTCGTGGTCGTATCTAACCCCTCGTCACCCTCCTCGCCGCAGGCGATCACCCCCACCCCCAGCGAGACAACTACCACAAGAAACGCCGTGCGCGCCAGGAAGCCGCGTCCCGAATGGTCGGAGCCAAGACCCATCATCAGCCCGCCCTCCTCCGTACACGAAACTGCTCCTACTTCACCACCAGACTCACCAGCCGCCCGGGCACCACGACTTCCTTGACCAAGGTCATGCCCTCCAGGTACTTGGCCACGCCCGGCAGCGCCTTGGCCGCGGCCAGCACGTCGGCGTCGGCGGCGTCCTTGGCCACCTCCACCCGGTCGCGCACCTTGCCGTTCACCTGCACGGCCAGCTCCACCGTCTCGCCGGTGAGGAAGCGCGCGTCGGCCTGCGGCCACGGCGCGTCCCAGACGTCCTTGCGCCCCATCATCTCCCAGAGCTCGGCGCCCATGTGCGGAGCGAAGGGCTCCAGCAGCCGCACCATCGTCTCCAGGGCGTAGGCGAGCACCGCCCTGCCCGACGGCGGTCGCCGCCGGCGCCTCGCCGGCCCGAGCCGACGCCGATGTCGTTGCTGAGCTCCATGATGGCGGCAGAGCGCCGTGTTGAAGCGGAAGCGCTCGCCCGATGTCCGCGGTGACCTTCTGGATCACCTGGTTGGTCTTCACCAGCAGGGCCCGCTCCGCCGCGGAGAGGGTCGGCCGGGTCGAAGTCGGCGCCGAGCCGCGGAGCCGTCGCGCGCCCCGCGCCCGCCGCTCCTGAGCAGCCCCTCGTCGATGGCGTCGGTCACCTGCCGCCACACCCGGCCCAGGAAGCGGTACACGCCCTCGACGCCCTGGTCGTTCCACTCGGCGTCGCTCTCGGCCGGGCCCATGAAGAGCACGTAGCTCCGCACCGAGTCGGCGCCGTACTTGCGCCACCATGCTCGTCGGGGCTGACCACGTTGCCCTTGCTCTTGGACATCTTGGCGCCCTTGTAGTAGATCATCCCCTGGGTGAACAGGTTCTTGAACGGTTCCTCGAAACCCACCAGACCCAGGTCGTAGAGCACCTTGGTGAAGAAGCGGGAGTACATCAGGTGCAGGATGGCGTGCTCCACGCCCCCGATGTACTGATCCACCGGCAGCCAGTAGTCCACGGCCTCGCGGTCGAAGGCCACGTCGTCCCGGCGGGCCGAGGTGTAGCGCAGGTAGTACCAGGACGAGTCGACGAAGGTGTCCATGGTGTCGCTCTCGCGCCGGGCCGGTCCGCCGCAGACGCGGGCAGGTGGTGTTCATCCAGTGCTCGGCCGCGGCCAGGGGCGACTTGCCCTTGGGCGCGTAGTCGGTGATGTCGGGCAGCAGCACGGGCAGTTGGTCGTCGGGCACCGGCACCTCGCCGCACTTGTCGCAGTAGACGATGGGGATGGGCGCGCCCCAGTAGCGCTGCCGCGAGACCAGCCAGTCGCGCAGCTTGTAGTTGACGGCGAAGTCGGCCTCGCCCTGCTCTCTCAGCCACTCGGTGACCTTGACGATGCCGTCGGCCTTCGGCCAGCCCGTCGAACTGCGCCGCTGTTGACCAGCAGCCCCGTCGCCCGTGTAGGCCGCGGTCAGCTTGCCGTCGGCGTCCTTGAACTCGGCCGGGCTGTCGATGACCTCGATGACCTCCAGCCCGTACTTCTTGGCGAAGGCGAAGTCGCGCTCGTCGTGACCCGGGCACGGCCATGATGGCGCCGGTGCCGTAGTCCATGAGCACGTAGTCGGCCACGTAGATGGGAATCTTGCCGCCGGTGACCGGGTTGATGGCGTAGCGCCCGGTGAAGACGCCCGGTCTTCTCCTTCTCGATGCTGGCCCGCTCGATGGCCGAGGTGTTCATGGCCTTGGCCACGTAGCGCTTGACCTCTGCCTCCTGAGGCAGTGCCGCGCACCAGGTCGTCCACCAGCGGATGCTCCGGAGCCAGGATGAAGAAGGTCGCCCCGAACAGCGTGTCGGGCCGCGTGGTGAAGACGGTGACGTTCGGTCAGGGCGCCCGGCGCAGGGGCCGGGACTGCCTCCGCAGCGTCGGCGCGGAGCGGCTCCGCCCCGCTGCCGGCGCCGCTCGCCACGTCGCCTTCCAGCGGCGCGATGGTGAAGACCACGTCGGCGCCGGTCGACTTGCCGATCCAGTTGCGCTGCATGGTCACCACGCGCTCGGGCCACTACTCCAGCTTGTCGAAGTCCTGCAGCAGGCGCTCGGCGTAGTCGGTGATGCGGAAGAACCACTGCGTCAGCTTCTTGGCCTCCACCACGCTGTCGCAGCGCTCGCACGCGCCGTCGATCACCTGCTCGTTGGCGAGCACGGTCTGGCACGAAGGGCACCAGTTGACCGGCGCTTCCTTCTTGTAGGCGAGACCCTTCTTGTACAACTGAAGAAAGAGCCACTGGGTCCACTTGTAGTACTCGGGCCGGCAGGTGACCACCTCCCGGGTCCAGTCGATGGACACGCCCAGCCGGCGGAGCTGCCGGTTGATGGTGGTGATCGCTTCTTCGGTGAACTTGGCCGGTGGCTCCCCGGTCTTGATGGCCATGTTCTCGGAGTTGAGGCCGAAGGCGTCGTAGCCCATGGGATGCAGCACCCGCTGGCCCTGGTGGCGGCGGAAGCGGGCGATGACGTCGCCCATGGTGTAGTTCTTGACGTGCCCCATGTGGGCGCTGCCCGACGGATAGGGGAACATCTCGAGGACGTAGGTGGCGTCGGAGCCCTTGCCCCCGGGCGCCGTGACCGCGCTCGGCCGGGTTGGGGACGACGAAGGTCTCCTGCTCTTCCCAGACCTTCTGCCACTTGGTCTCGATCTGCTCGGGGTCGTACCTTGGCGGCTGCCGGGAACCGAAGCCTCGGTCGCCAGAGGAACCGTCATTTCCCAGCAGCCTGTTGCGCGCCATCCCTCGTCCTTCCGCTCTGTCCGTCGTCGCTGGACCCTGAACGACATCCCGGGTCCGATAGCCCATTATTCCAGCCTGGGCTGTCTTGTGACAATGGCCCGTTTCAATCACCCCGCGCACGGGGGAAGGCCTCACTTATGGAGGCAACGGGCCGGAGGAGCTGAGAGATGAGGATCACGGTCTTTGGCAGAGGCAATGTCGGTGGCGGGCTCGCCGACCTCTGGGAACGGGCCGGGCATCAGGTGACACGGTTGGGGCGAGACGGTGGCGACGTGTCGGAGGCGGAGGTCGTCGTCCTGGCGATACCCGGTGGCGCTGTGGCCGAGGCTCTCGACAAGCTGCAGGGTGTGCAGGGCAAGATCGTGATCGATGCCACCAACCGCCTTGGGGTGGATCCACCGGCCGGCTTCTCCTCAAACGCTGAGTTCGTCAAATCAAAGACCGGCGGCCCCACGGCGAAGTCTTTCAACATCAATTTCGCCCGGATGTACCCACGGCTCAGCGAGGCGCGACTCAAACCGAGCAGCCTATGGTGTGGAGACGACGAAGCCCGCCAGGTTGTTGAGCAGCTCACCCGTGACGCCGGTTACGAACCGGTCCGAGTCGGAACCCTCGAGATGGCCGGACCCCAAGAGGCCATGATCCGGGTCATCATGGCCATCACCAAGGAAATGGGTCCGTACTTCTACCGGATAGCGCCGCCTGAACATCTCTAGAGCGCCACGTCGCTCGCACCAGCCCCAGGTTGGCCCGGCGGACCGTCGCCCTCTCTGGACAAGCGTCGTCAGTAGGTGATGAAGCTCGGCAGCCAGGTAGCCAGCACCGGAAAGATCATCAGCAGGGCCGCCAGGATCACCATGCCGACCAAGAACAGCAGCGCGCCCTCTGAATATCTTCCCCATGGGTACGTCGGGCGCCACTCCCTTGATGATGTAGACGTTGATGCCCACCGGCGGGGTGATCACGCCCATCTCCACCACCAGGACGATGATGACGCCGAACCAGATGGGATCGAATCCCAGGGCCTGGACCGTCGGGTAGAGAATGGGGACGGTCAGCGTGACCATCGCCAGGGAGTCCATGAAGCACCCTGCAATCAGATACATCGACGAGTATCAGTATCATGACTACGTTCGGCGGGACCGGGAGACCACCGAGGAAGTCGGCGGCGGCTCCCGGTATCCCTGTGACGGCCATGAAGTGCCCAAACACCGTAGCGCCCGCCACGATGGTCATGATCATGGCCGATATGAGCAGGGTGTCCTTGATCGATAGCCAGAACTTCCGCAGATCGAGCTGCCTTCTGGCGACTCCGATCACGATGGCCGCGGCCGTGCCCGCGGCCGCAGCCTGGGTCGGACTGAAGAGCCCCGCGAACAGGCCGCCGAGAACCAGGGCGAAAAGAGCCAGACATCTCGAGGAGGCCGGTCATGCCCATCAGCTTCTGCCTGAGAGTGGTGCGTGCCGCCGGCCGGGGCCGCGGTCGGGTTGAACACGGTCCAGCGTACACCGCGACGCAGAAGAGAACGGCCAGTATCAGGCCGGGGATCACGCCGGCGACGAACAGCTTCCCGATCGACTGCTCGGCCAGGATCCCGTAGATGATGAAGATGGTGCTGGGCGGGATCATGATGCCCAGACTGCCGGCGGCGGCCATGCAGCCGCAGGCCAGACCGGGATCGTAGCCGTGCCGGCGCATCTCCGGTATCGCCACTTTGCCCATGGCCGCCGCCGTCGCGCTGGTGGAGCCACAGATGGCTGAGAACCCGGCCGTCGCGACCACCGTGGCAATGGCCAGTCCCCCGCGCCACCTGCCGAAGATGGTGTAGGCGGCGTCGTACAACCTGCCGCTCATGCCCGCGTAGAACGCCACCGAGCCCATGAACACGAACATGGGGATGACGGTCAGATCGTACTTGGACCACGTGTCCCAGAAATCGCGCGCCAGGAGGCCAAGCCCGGCATCGAGACCCTTGACCGCGCAGAACCCGATCACGCCGACGAACGCCATGGTGTAAGCCACGGGCATGCCCAGCAGGAAGATGATGATCAGCACGGCGACGCCGATGATGCCGATCGTCACAGGGTCCATTTGTCAACCGCCTTCGCGATCGCTTTCGCGAACTGCATGATCAGGACCAACAGGGTGGCTACGAAGCACACCGCCATTCCGTAGACGAAGGGATAGAAGGGGATCTTCTGCGTCATGGACACTTCGCCGGTGTCTCTGCAACCTCCCGGCGTACTTGAAGCTGTACTAGGCCAGCAACGCCAGGAGACAGATGCTGAAGAAGATCATGACCAGGTCGATGACCAGCCTGGCCCGACGGGGGAACTTCTCGACTATGAAGTCGACCGCCACGTGTCCATGCACGACCTGCGTGTAAGGCGACCGCGACCGCCTATCGCGACGACCGCCAGGAAGGAGACGATCTCGATGCCCCCCGGCACCGGACGGGAGAGGATCTTGATCCCGATGACGTCGGCCACGATCAGCAAGAGCATGCCGACCAGACCCACGCCGGCCAGACCGAACAGGACCCTGGTCAGCAGGGCGACGTACCTGTCCAGTCTGCTCAGGACGCTCTCCTCTGGTCCGGTCGCCCGGATCGGCAGAGGCTCCTGCTCGGGAGGCAGCATCTCCATAGGACCTCCTTGCCAACATCTGCCGTTTAGGCGTAGAGGCGGGGCTGCGCCCCGCCTCTATGCTGGTTGTACCTCACGTGCGGAGCACTATCTCTGGGTACCCTACTTGCCGCGGGCCTTGACGTTCTCTTTGACCCAGGCGGAGCATTCCGCCTCAGCGACCGCTTCCCTGCCACTGGCGATCCGCTCGAGCAGGAAGCCCTCGTAGTCACCCGTGAAGCCCGCTGTCTTCAGAGCGCGCCAGCTTCTCGTCGATCATGGGACGCACGGCGGACTTCCAAGCAGCGGCCTCGTCTTCGGACAGATCGATGGCCTCGCGGCCCGGCTGCTCCTTGAAGAACACCATGGCATCGTAGTCATAGGCCGAAGCCACCTTCGCCCAGTGACTCGATGTATTCCTGGGCTGACCTCGGTGAAGACGGCCTGGACGTCGGCCGGGAGCTCGGCCCACTTGTCGTTGTTCATGACCATGTACATGGTGGTGATCGAGCCGATCGAGAAGGCCTGGGTCACGTACTTGACGACCTCGGCCTGCTTCCAGCCCAGCAACACCTCGCGAGGAGCGATGCTCCCGTCGATGACGCCCTTGGACATGAGCTCATAGGCTTCGTTCTGCGCCGCGGCATAGCCCTCGGCCCCCAGGAGGCCGGCGATGGTGGCCCCCACGCCGGTCGACCTTATGACCAGGCCTTTCGCATCGGCAAGCGCCCTCACTGGTTTCTCGGTGGTGAAGAACACCTGCGGGCCCGTCCCGTAGAAGCAGAAGACGTGCACGTCGTCGAACTCGGCCGGCTTGAATTCGTTGTAGAAGTCGTTCACAACCATGGTGTCCACGTACCCCTGGGGATATCCGATGGGATAGTCGAGGAGCTCCATGACGGGGAACACTCCCGGGGTGTAGGCGATGCAGGAGAAGCCGACGTCTGAGATGCCGGTCACCACACCGTCGTAGACCTTGTTGGCGGCGGTGAGAGACGCCCCGGGCAGGTACTCGAACTGTACGGCGCCGTTGGTCCGCTTCGTGATCTCAGCCTGCCACATCTCGCCCACGACGGCGATGTTGTTCGTGGCCGGGAAGAACGTGTTGAACGTGAATTTCCAAGTCCCTTCGTCGTAGCCCGTGACCGTGGTGCCCCCGCCGGCCGAGGTGGTTGTGGACTGCCCCTCCGAAGTCGCTGTGGTTGTTTCAGTCGTTGTGGTTTCGTCGTCCCCGCCACAGGCGACCAGTCCCATGGCCAATGCGATGAGCAGCACGAGCGCCAGTATCAGAGTCCTCTTCATCCCCGTCCTCCCCCTATGTCTATCGGTTCTACCACTAATGCTTTCCAATCCGCTAGTAAGCCCAGTCAGTAACTTTACCAAATCGAGCCGTTCCGTGGTCGCCTATCCGGGGCGCCTCGTCGGCGGATAACGTCACAGCCAGGCGCCCACTGCCATCAGGACGGCCGACAGCATGAACAAGACAGGGCAAAGACGGAAGGGCAGATATCTGATCCTGAAGCCGGTGAACAGGGACAGGACCGTCATGGCCACCAAGGACGTGATCGCGACAATGTAGACCCCCGTCGCCACGGTGGCCTGCGAATCGATCGCGGTCGCCACGGCGACCCAGGCGCCCAAAGAGATGAGCCCGACGCCCTCAGCCATCCACTCCATGGTGATGATGCGACGGTTGTCGACGCTGAGATCCCCAAAGCCTGCCACCACTCCGCGCGTACCGAAAAGGATATGCGCCGCCCCCCATATGATTGGTATCGCTGCCGCGACGTAGATCAGTACGTCCATGGTGTCCCCCCGCAGTTCGTATGGTTTGTCGCCGTCCAGGATACTGCCGAGGCCCGTTTGGTGGCGCCCCTTTGCGGGGGGGTCGCCGCCCTCGCTTGGCCCGCCGCGGCCGCGCTTGACTCACCGCACCTTGGCTCCGCGGCTGGTCTCCTTGCCAGCGGGGGCCCGCGCTCCTACTATGGGACCATGTCGATACTTGACGTGCTCATACGGATCCTCGTCGCCGCCGTGCTCGGGGGAGTCATCGGGATCGAGCGCGAGGTCCGGGAGCATACCGCCGGCTTCAGGACTCACATCCTGGTCTCGGTGGGGGCGGCCGCCTTCACCCTGGCCTCGAGCTACGGTCTCGAGGGGACCGGTTTTGACCCCAACCGCATCTCGGCCCAAGTGGTCACCGGTATAGGTTTCTTGGGCGCCGGGGCGATCATCCGCTACGGCGTGTCGGTACGAGGCCTGACCACCGCCGCCAGCCTGTGGACGGTGGCCGCATTGGGGTTGCTTTCCGCCCAGGGGTTCTTCTCCGCGGCACTCATCACCACGGCGCTGGTGATGATCAGCCTGTACGGGCTGCGGTTGATCGAGGACCGGCTGATCTATCCCCACGTCGGGACGCCGGTGGGGGTGCGGGTGCACTTCCATTGCTCCGGCTATAGGCCGCTCGCTCAGCTGATCGACGTGCTCCAGCAGGCCAGGGTGATCGTCAAGGAGATGTCGGTGGAACCGGGCGAGGACGACAGCAACACCATCCACCTCTTCCTCAAGTTGCCGCGGGGACTCGACTCAGCCAGGCTGGCCGCTCTGATCTCCGATCTCCCGGAGGTGCAATCCGTCAGCGTCGAGTAGGCCGCGGAGCGCCACTCGCTCCATCAGCGACCGCCGCGCAGCCGAGCCAGCTCTCTCGCCAGATCCTTGATCTCGTCGCGCAGCTTGGCCGCGTACTCGAAGCGCAGCTCCTCGGCAGCCGCGAACATCTCCTCCTCCAGCGTGGCCATGAGCCGCTCCATCTCCTCGACCGACATCTCTTCGCCCCGAGCCGTCTTGCGCCGCTCTTTGTAGGGCACGCTGCCGCTGATGCCCAGGAGTTCGGCGATGTCGGAGACGCCCTTCACGATGGTCCGCGGCTCGATGCCGTGCTCCTCGTTGAAGGCCACCTGGGCCTTGCGGCGGCGATCGGTCTCGGAGATGGCCTTGCTCCATGGCCGCCGTGCGCTTGTCGGCGTACATGATGACCGTGCCGTCCACGTTGCGGGCCGCCCGGCCGATGGTCTGGATGAGGGCCGTCTCGCCCCGCAGGAAGCCTTCTTTGTCGGCGTCCAGGATGGCCACCAGCGTCACCTCGGGCAGGTCGAGACCCTCGCGCAGCAGGTTGATGCCCACCAGCACGTCCACCTCGCCCAGCCGCAACTCGCGGATGACCTTGATGCGCTCGATCGTGTCCACCTCGGAGTGCAGGTAGCGGACGCGGAAGCCCATTTCCAGGAGGTAGTCGGTGAGGTCCTCCGCCATCTTCTTGGTGAGCGTGGTCACCAAGCGCGCGCTGGCCCTTGTCGACCCGGCCGCGGATCTCGTTCATGAGGTCGTCGATCTGGTGCTTGGTGGGCCGCACCTCCACCGCGGGGTCGACCAGGCCGGTGGGCCGCACCAGCTGCTCCACCACCTGGGTCGACACCGACGTCTCCCACTCGCCCGGGGTGGCCGAGACGAACACCATCTGCGGCACCCGCTCGATGAACTCCTCGAAGCGCAAGGGCCGGTTGTCCAGCGCCGAGGGCAGACGGAAGCCGTGCTCCACCAGCATGGTCTTGCGGCTGCGGTCTCCCTCGTACATGCCGTGCAGCTGCGGCACGGTCATGTGCGACTCGTCGATGAAGACCAGGAAGTCCTCGGGGAAGAAGTCGAGCAGCGTGTAGGGCGGCTCACCCGGCTTGCGGCCCGCCAGGATGCGCGAGTAGTTCTCGATGCCGTTGCAGTAGCCCAGCTCGCGCAGCATCTCCATGTCGTACTGGGTGCGCTGGCGCAGGCGGAAGGCCTCCAGCTGCTTGCCCTGCGCCTCCAGCTCGGCCACCCGCGTCTCCAGCTCGGCGGCGATCTCCCCCAGCGACCGCTCGATGGCGTCCTCGGAGGTGACGAAGTGCGTGGCCGGGTAGATGGCCACCGCCGGGAGATGATCCACGACCTCCTGGGTGAGCGGGTCGACCTTGACGATCTCCTCCACCTGGTCGCCCCACAGACTCACCCGCACGGCGTAGTCGTCGTAGGCCGGCCAGACCTCGAAGCTGTCGCCGCGCACCCGGAACTTGCCTCGCGCGAAGCCGATGTCGTTGCGCTCGTAGTGGATCTTGACCAGCTTGGCGAACACCTCGTCGCGGCTGATGTCGTCGCCCTGCTTCAGCAGCACCACCTGCCCCAGATACTCCTGCGGCGACCCCAGGCCGTAGATGCAGGAGACCGAGGCCACGATCACCACGTCGCGCCGCATGAGCAGGTTGGAGGTGGCCGCGTGCCGGAGCCGGTCGATCTCCTGGTTGATGGAGGAGTCCTTCTCGATGTAGGTGTCGGTGGCCGGGAGATACGCCTCGGGCTGGTAGTAGTCGTAGTAGGAGACGAAGTACTCCACGGCGTTGTCCGGGAGGAACTCGCGGAACTCGTTGCAGAGCTGCGCGGCCAGGGTCTTGTTGGGAGCCATGACCAGAGCCGGCTTGCCCACCTGGGCGATGATGTTGGCCATGGTGAAGGTCTTGCCCGAGCCGGTCACCCCCAGCAGGGTCTGATAGCGGTCACCGCGCTCCAACCCTTCGACCAGCCGGGCTACCGCCTCCGGCTGGTCGCCCTGCAGCTGGTAGTCGGCCTGCAGCTGGAACGGATTCACGCAGAATCCCCGGCTATCCTGGCACCCGGCTCACGCCTAACTCCCCGCCCCGCCGAACGCGTCCGGATGGACGCGAATGTAGAGCTCCCAGTAGTGCTCCACCCGCTCCACGAAATCGCGCGTCTCGCGATAGGGGATGTCGGCGAGATCGAATGACTCCGGCCACCTGCCGCCGCCACCCATTCGGCGACCACACTCTGCCCGGCGTTGTAGGCAGCCAGAGTCGGCTTCGTCGCGCCGTCGAACTCGTCGACAAGATAGCCCAGGTAGCAGGCGCCCAGCTCCAGGTTGTCGGCGGGATCGGTCAGTACCGGGTCGTCCGGCCCTCGCCAGCTGGCAAGGCCCGTAATCCAGTCCGCTGTGTCGGGCATGAGCTGCATGAGACCCACCGCCCCGGCCGTGGAGACGGCCTCAGGGTCGTAGCCGCTCTCGGTCTTCACCACCGCCGCGACCAGGTATGGGTCGAGGCCGTACTGCTGCGCGACCCGCGCGATCGTCGTCCCGGTAGTGGATGGGGTAGATCCTGGCCGAGACGCCCGGCACCACCGTCCGTCCGCTCACGATGAAGGCCACTACTATAGCGATGGCCACCAGGACCGTGCCATACACCGCATACCGCACGAGTCGGCGTCTCCGGTTGCGCCGCCGCAGGTTTGCGGATACGGCCGTCTTGGCCCCCAACATTCGACGTTCCTCGCTCACCTATCCTCCTCGAACAGGCCGTTGGCGAGTTCGTACGCTCTGCGTACGAACTCCCGCAGGTCTTTTCTGTCTCCGTCGTTGAAGAAGACGAGGTCGCTCCCCGCCACCCTTCGCTCGCTGGAAGCCTGCGAGCCTCTCGAGTTCTGAGAACTGTTCGAGATCGAAACGGTGGATCGAGCGCCGGCGTCGACTCTCCTGGCCAGCCTCTATGGTCACGACCAGATCGAACAGATCCTCGAAGCCCGCCTCGAACAGCAGCGGCACCTCGCACACCACGACCGTTCCCGGCAGCCGCCTTGTCGATACGCCGCGCGAATCTCCTCGGCCACCAGAGGATGGGTGAGCGTCTCCAGCCAGCGCAGCTCCTCCCGTCTGCCGCGCACGGCCTCCGCGAGCCGGACTCTGTCCACAGTTCCGCGCTCGTCCAAGACCCCGCTGCCGAAGTGCGCGGCGATCCGAGCGGCGAGCTCGGCGTTGGGCATAGAGGCGTGCACCATCCTCGTCGGCCGAGAACGGTCACCGCTCCCAGGTCCTCGAACAACGCCAGCGCCGTGCTCTTGCCCGCGCCGATGCCGCCGGTGAGGCCCACAGCCACCGACTTCGCGCCGCTCTTGGCTCATCGCACCTCCACAAAGACGGGGAGCGCCCGGAGGCGCTCCCGTATGATGCCCTATCGTGCGGACCATTCAGTCCTCCGCGTCGGCCTCTTCTTCGGCTTCGGCGGACTCTCGGCGCGGCTTCGATCGACAGGCTCAGCTTCAGCGGCTTCGGCTGCCGCCTCGACGGTCTCAGCTGCCGCTTCGGGCGCAGCTCTCGGCGTCTCAGCCTCGGCAGTCCGGCTCCTACGGCCGCGGCGCGCCTCGGGCTCGGCTTCAGGCTGCAGCTTCTTCCGCCGGCTTCGACCGCTCGCTCTCCGCGGCGAGCCTCTGAGGTCCTCGGCGACCTCGTTCTCCGCTCGTCTCGCCCTCGTACTCTTCGCCCTCTTCGCCCTCTTCGCCCTCTTCGGCCAAGGCATCCTCATGGATGCGGTATTCCGGCTCCAGGCGCTTCAGGCTCAGCGACAGACGACGCCGCTCGGGATCGATCTCGATGATCTTGACGTTGACTTCCTGACCCGGACGGACGATCTCGGAGGGATCTTCCACGTGGTGCTGGGCCAGCTCGGAGATGTGGATGAGGCCCTCGACACCTTCTTCGATCTCGACGAAGGCACCGAACGAGACCAGCTTGGTGACCTGCCCGTGCACGATCTCGTTGACCTGGCGGTTCTCGAACACCTGCTGCCACGGGATCCTTCTGGGTCTGCTTGAGACCCAGGGAGATGCGCTGCCGGTCGCGGTCGATGTCGAGCACCCGGACTTCGACCTTCTGACCGATGGTCAGCACCTCGGACGGATGGTTCACGTGGCTCCAAGACAGCTCGGAGATGTGGATGAGACCGTCGATGCCCTCCAGGTCGACGAACGCGCCGAAGTCGACGATGTTGGAGATGGTGCCGGTCACCAGGTCGCCCACGTTCATGCGGTCGAGGATCTGCTCGCGCGCTCCGCGGCGCTCCTCTTCCAGCACTGCCCGGCGGCTGAGGACCACGTTGTTGCGGAAGCGGTTGAGCTCGATGACCCGGCATTCGAGGGCCTGGCCGAGGAACTCGTCCAGCTCGGCCACCCGGCGGATGTCGACCAGCGAGGCCGGCAGGAAGCCGCGCACGCCCAGGTCGAGGATGAGACCGCCCTTGACCACTTCGATGACGTTGCCCGAGACCGGAGTGCCCTCTTCGGCCGCCTTCTCGATGCGCTGCCAGGCCCGTTCGAACCGAGCGCGCTTGCGGGAGAGGATCAGACGGCCGTCGGCGTCTTCCTTGGTGAGCACCAGGGCGTCGACGACATCGCCGACCGACACTTCTTCTGAGGGATCCACCGACTTTCTGATCGACAGCTCATTGGCGGGGACCACGCCCTCGCTCTTGTAGCCGATGTCGACCAGGACTTCGTCCTTGTCGACCCGCACCACAGTACCGGTGACGATATCTCCCTCTTCGAAAGTCATGATCGTGGCGTCGTAGTTGGGAATCATCTTCCCATCGACCTCGATCATGAGGTCTTGTCCGCCCTGCAGTGTCTCCTGTCCCTTCGGTATTCAGCGTGTGTCGTCGTTGTGTTCGTCTGACATGTAGTTTCTGTATCCTTCCCAAAGGAACGCGTAAGCCACGCCCTCAGCGCGGCTCATGTGCCGGTAGTATACCGAGGCACCCGGGAAAAGCAAACGCAAGACGGCGTTCGACGGGGGTTCGCGCCGCTCTACTTGGCCGACAGCCAGTCGGGCCCCACGCCGGCATCGACACCCAGCGGGGGCTCCATGGGGAAAGCCGCCGCCATCTCCTCCACCACGGCGTCGCGGACCTGCTTCCGCCTGATCCTCCGGCACCTCGAAGACCAGTTCGTCGTGCACCTGCAGCACCAGGCGCGAACCCGGGAAGTCCTTCTCCAAGCCGCTCGTGGCAGCGGATCATGGCCACCTTGATGATGTCGGCGGCGCTGCCCTGGATGACCGAGTTGACCGCCAGCCTCTCCCCCAGCGACCGCTCCTGGAAGTTGCCCGACGCCAGCTCGGGGATGGGCCGCCGCCGGCCGAACACCGTGGCCACGTATCCCTGGCGCCGGGCCGACTCGATGGTCTCCTCGATGAAGGCCTTCACCCGGGGCAGCCGCTCGAAGTAGCGCTCGATGTAGGCGGCGGCCTCCTCCCGCTCGATGCCCAGGTTCTGGCTGAGGCCGAAGGCCGAGATGCCGTACATGATGCCGAAGTTGACCGCCTTGGCGTAGCGCCGGTGGGTCGGGTCCACCTGGTCTTCCGGCACCCCGAACACCTCCGCCGCCGTGCGCGTGTGGATGTCTTCTCCGCGCGCGAAAGACTCGAGCAGAGCCGGTTCACCCGAGAGATAGGCCATGATCCGCAGCTCGATCTGGGAGTAGTCGGCCACCACCAGCAGGTGCCCCGGCTCGGCGGTGAAGCACTGCCGGATCTGCGCGCCCAGAGCGCGTGCGGACCGGGATGTTCTGCAGGTTGGGGTCGCTCGACGAGAGCCGCCCGGTGGCGGCCACGGTCTGGTGGAAGGTCGTGTGCAGCCGGTCGGTGGCGGGATCGACCACCTGAGGCAGCGCCAGCAGGTAGGTGGACATGAGCTTGGACAGCTCCCGATGGTTCAGCAGGTCGCCCACGATGGGATGGCTGTCCCGCAAGGGCCTCCAGCGTCTTCGCGTCGGTCGAGTAGCCGGTCTTCGTCTTGCGCTGCCGGGCCAGGCCCAGGCTGTCGAAGAGGATCCGGCCCAGTTGCTGCGGCGAGCCGAGGTTGAACTCCTCGCCGGCCAGCTCGTAGATGCGGGATTCCAGCCCCTCCATCTGGTCCTGGATCTTGCCGGTGATCTCTCCCAGGCGATAGCAGTCCAGGTGGATACCCGCCTCCTCCATGGCGATCAGCACCGTGGTCAGAGGCAGCTCGATGGTGCGGAAGAGCTCCCACATGCCCTGCTCGCGCAACGCGCGCTCTTGCTCGGCGGCCAAGGGGATGACCACGCGCGGCCGCGGCGGCTGCGGACGTCTCCGCCGGCCAGACCCGCCGGCATCGCGATCCCTGCCTCCCGCGCGAGATCCTCCAACCGGTAGTCCCTGCGCCCCGGGGCAAGCAGATAGGCGGCGAGATAGGTGTCGTGACCCACCTGCCGTATCAGGCCATGCATCGACGCCAGCCGACTTGAAGTCGTGACAGACCAGACTCCCCCTGCCCAGCAGAGAACCCAGACATGCCGGCCTTCCCGGACGGGTCTTCCACCTTGGCGACCGTGTAGGCCGCGTAGTCGGCAAGTGGGGCCTCCGCTCCGGCCTGAGCGAGCCACAAGCACGGCCCGGCACCGCTCCCGGCATCGCCCTCACCGCCGGCGTCGGCATCCGCACCGGCCGCCCTGTCTTCCACCGCGAACCCGATAGGCCGCGACCAGTCAAACAGCCGCTCGAGAGCCCCGGCATCCTCGGGCGCAGCCTGCGCGGCCGACCAGTGTCGCCCCCACCGGCCGTTCGTCCGAGCTGTTCGCGCCCCGGCAGCAGCGGCTCCACCCGGTCCAGGAGTGTGTGAACTCGAAGCGGTCGAACAGCTCTTCCAGCTTCTCCCGCTGGAGCTGATGAGGCAGCACTTCGGTGGCGTCGATGTCGATAGGCGCGTCGTGTTCGAGCGAGGCGAGCCGCTTGGAGAGCAGGGCCAGTTCGCGGTGCTCGTGGAGCAGCTCCCTCCGTTTGGCTCCGCTCACCTCGTCAGCGTGGTCGAGGACCTGCTCGAGACTCCCGAACTGGGCCAGCAGCTGCGCCGCCGTCTTCTCCCCGATGCCCGGGACGCCGGGGATGTTGTCGGAGGTGTCGCCCTTGAGACCGATCAGGTCGGGAATGAGCCGGGGAGGCACGCCGAACCGCTCTTCCACCGCCGCCGGATCGTAGACCTTGACCTCGGTCATGCCACGCGTGTTGGCCATGATGCTCACGTGGCGACCCGCCAGTTGCAGCGCGTCTCGATCGCCGGTGACGATCACAGTCTCGCGGCCCTGCGGCCTCCGCCTGACGGGCGAGGGTGGCCAGGATGTCGTCGGCCTCGTATCCGGGAACGGCCAGGTTGACGAATCCGAAAGCCGCGCACAGCTCGGTGAAGTAGGGCCATTGCTCGGAGAGAAGATCGGGCATGGGCTTGCGCTGAGCCTTGTACTCCTCGAACTCCTCGTGCCTGAAGGTCTTCTCCCGGGAATCCCAGGCGACGATCACGGCCGCCGGGTGATACTCGGTGAGGATCTTGATGATCATCAGGCAGAATCCGTAGAGAGCGTTGGTGGGAAAACCGCCGGATGTGGCTATGTCGGCCGGCAGGGCGAAGAACGCCCTGTAGGCGACGTTGTTGCCGTCGAGCAAGAAGAGCGGAGCCCGGCCACCGCCGGGAGTCGTAGAGGCAGCTGCCATTCCCTTGTCGTCCTCCCGCCGGGCCCGCCCCGGCCGGCGTTCCCTCTACAAGATCTCGAGGTAGCGGTCGACCTCCCAGGAGGTCACCAGAGCCCGGTAGGCATCCCATTCCGCCCGCTTGTTGCGGATCAGATACTCGAAGATATGGTCGCCCAGGGTCTCGCGCATCAGGTCCGAGCTCTCGAAGGCGAGTATGGCTCCCTCGATGTCGCCCGGCAAAGACCGTATGCCCGCCTTCTCCCGTTCTTCGTCAGACCATTCGTAGATGTTGTCGGTGGCCTCGGGCGGCAGTTCCATCCCCTCTTCGATGCCTTTGAGCCCAGCCGCCAGCATCACGGCGAAGGTGAGATAGGGATTGGCAGCCGGGTCGGGGTTGCGCATCTCCACCCGCGTCGCCTGCTCCTTGCCCGGCTTGTACATGGGGACCCTGACCAGAGCCGAGCGGTTGCGCCGGGCCCAGCAACAGTAGATGGGGGCCTCGTAACCCGGCACCAGGCGCTTGTATGAGTTCACCCACTGGTTCGTCACCAGGCACATCTCCCGGCGCATAGTGCAGCAGTCCGGCCGAGTAGGCCTTGCCCGCGGCGGTCATGTGGTAGTCGTCGTCCGGGTCGAAGAAGGCGTTGCGCTCCCCCTCGAACAGCGACTGGTGGACGTGCATGCCCGAGCCGGCCTCACCGAACATGGGCTTGGGCATGAAGGTGGCGTGGATGCCGTTGGCGTTGGCCACTTCTTTGACCAGCAGCCGGTAGGTCATGACCGAGTCGGCCATGGTGCAGCGCGTCCTTGTAGCGCAGGTCGATCTCGTGCTGAGACGGTCCGCACTCGTGGTGCGCGTACTCGACCTCGATGCCGACGTCCTCGAGTGCGGTCACCGTGTCGCGGCGAACGCTGGTGGAGACGTCCAGGGAGGTCAGGTCGAAGTACCCTCCTCGATCCAGGACCTCGGTGTGCGAGCTGTCCTTGAAGTAGAAGAACTCCAGCTCGGGTCCGACGTACATCGTGTAGCCGAGGTCGGCCGCCTTGGCCAGCATGCGCTTGAGCGCGTAAGCGGGGATCGCCGGCGTAGGGTCGGCCGTCGGGCTGAAGGATGTCGCAGAACATGCGGGCGGTACGCCCGTTCTCCGGCATGGACGGCAGGATGGCGAAGGTCGAGGGGTCGGGCATGGCCACCATGTCGGACTCCTGGACGCGCGCGAAGCCCTCGATGGACGAGCCGTCGAACCCCATGCCTTCATCGAGCGCGGCCTCGAGTTCCCTGCGAGTCATGGCGAGGCTCTTGAGGAAACCAAGCACATCCGTGAACCAGAGGCGGATGAACTTGATGTCGTTCTCCTCGACCATGCGGATGACGTCGTCTTTGGTCAGGCTTACGCCCAAGATCTTCCTCCTTGCGGTATCTCGTCCTTCTCTGATTGAAATGGGGCACCGGCGGAGATCACTTCGTGGCCGCCGGCCCAACTGCGGCTCAGCCCCTGGCGCTCAGTGACCCATCCGGTCCGCACCGTCGGTCGGCTCCGCATCGGTGCTCTGCACGTCCCCTGTCTTGCGGATCTTGTCGACCGAGGAAGTGATCTCCTCTCGGTCGTACTCTGGCCCTTTCTTGACGCCTTTGAGCGATCTGCGGACCGAGGAAACCAGTCCGGGGAGCTTCTTTGGGCCGAAGATCACGAGAATCAGGACCACGACGATAGCGATTTCCGGCCAGCCAATATTGGACATGAGTCACTCCTCCCCTACGGCTCCGCCTTGCGCGGGCGCACCGTCCCGCGCGCGACATGCCTCGGCTAAGGAGTATTAAACCATAGGAGTCGTCCTCATCGATCTGCGCGACGGCGCGCATCTGGAGAACAAAGTCCCCCGCCGGAGAACCGGCGGGGGACTGCATGCAACCTTCCGCATCGGACCGATTCCCTCGCCTAGCGACGAGCGAGATCGGACCTAGTGTCAATAACCGGAGGCCGGGCCGTACCCAGTGCCGCAGTACGTGTAGGTCCTGATCCGGAACGTCGTTTAGATCTGATCTTCGTCGATCTCGGCCACGCAGCGGACCATCGAGCCGTCGCCCATGTACCAGCGGATCGGGAAGCAGTAGAACCGGAAGCGCTTGCCGGACACCTTGTCCAGGTCTCCGCCGAGGTTCTCGACGCCGACGATACCGTGACCCAGCATCTGCTTGTGGCAGGGCTCCCAGGTTCCCTCGATACCAAGGGCTTCGAGATCGCCGAATTTGGCATCATAGGCCGCTTGGCCATGAAGCTTGATGTAGGCCGCTTTCTCAAATTCGGCATACGCTTCTTCGCCGAACTGCTCGACGTACTCTTCGGTGATCGGCTTGCCCGAAGCTCCGGGCAGGTTCATCTGCGGCGGGCCGTTCTTGCCCATGGCCGTGTGAAGCGGATGATCCAGTGCCTGCGAATCCATGGCAACGCACTTGACCTGATGCTTCACGAACCACTTGCCGGCTTCGACGCCGGTGCCGCATGCATAGTGGTAGTAGTCCTTGGAATCGTCGAACATGCGATGCATGCCGGTGTTCAGGCAAACGACCATGCCCTTGAGCTCTTCCGGCTTGATGTTCGCACGCTTGCAGGCGTCCTCAAGATGCTCGGGCAGGATCAGGCCCCACTTGTGGATCTTGATCTCGAGGCAGACCGCGTCACCCGTGTAGGCGTCAACAGGCATCTCGTGGGTGTAGCGAGCCCTCTTGCCGTTGAACTCCTTCTCCATGACGTGACGAGGCGCGTCGGCATGAGTGCCCGTGTGCTGAACACAGTCGACCCGCTGTGTGAGGACGCCGCCCTTGGCCATGGTGTGCATCGAATCGATGACCGGCTTGACGAAGTACGGCCAGCGGGGAATCTCCGCACTGAATGGATGGGTCAGGTCAACAAATACTTTGCCCATAACGCTCCTTTACTCAACTTCTTTGACTGTTCTGCTTTGACTTACGGACGCGGAGCCGTCCGGATCGTCCCCATGCGGCCTAGGCCGCGTTACAGTGATGCTCACTTGCAGCTACTTGCCCTCTGTCTCCTTCATCTGCCGGACCGCCTTGCTGAGGTAGTCGAGCATGTTGGCACGGAGCGCCTTCTGCCCTTCCGGCGTCCAGGTCTGGAAGCCAACGCCTCCAGACTTGAAGCCCAACTCGCCCTTTTCGACCTTCTCTTTGAGGAGAGGCGAGGGCTCGTGAGAATCTTCCAGATGCTTCAGCACATAGCTGTGAATGGACAGGGTGAGGTCGAGGCCGACCAGGTCGGCGTTCTCCAGCGGGGCCATCACCGGGAGGCGCAGGCCGGGGCCGTACTTGAGACTCTCGTCCACGGTGGCCGCGTCGGCGATGCCGCGCTCCACGATGGAGATGGCCTCACGCCACAGCGCGTGCTGAAGCCGGTTGGCGATGAACCCGGGCACGTCCTTCTTGGCGTGGACGGGGTGCTTGCCGATGGCCCGGTGAAGACCCATGGTCAGGTCGATCACCCAGGGCGCTGTCTCTTCGGTCTGGACCACTTCGACCAGGGGGATGAGGAACGGTGGATTCCACCAGTGGGTCCCCAGGATCCTGTCGCGCTTCTTGGAGGTGCTCGCGATCTCAGTGGGACTCATGACTGAGGTGTTTGTGGCCAGGACCGCGTCCGGAGAGCACATCTCGTCCAGCTTCTGGAAGGTGTCCTGCTTGAGCGCCATGTCCTCGGCCACGCATTCGAGCACGAAGTCGGCGTCAGCAGCCGCCTCCGCCATGTCCTGCGTGCACGCTACCTTGGCCACGGTCGCCTCGACGTCTTCGAGCTTGCCCAGACCGCGCTCGGCCAGAAAAGTCAGGTCGCTACGCATGCCCACGACTGCCTTTTCCAGCGTCTCGGCCCTCCGGCTGTAGAGCCCCACCTGATAGCCGGCGCCGGCGAAGACCATGGCGCAGCCATGACCCATGTTACCGCCGCCGATGATGGCGATCTTCTTGACGTCTTCCAGCTTTTTCATCCGGCCACCGCACCGCCGTCGACGGAGAGGATGAGACCGGTCACGTAGTCAGAAGCCGGCGAGGAGAGGAATACGGCGGCACCCACGAAATCGTCCAGTTCGGCAGCGCGGCCCATCGGGATGCGTGCCATGAAGATCTTGACCATCTCGGGATCGTTCTTGATCTGCTGCGTGAGCGGAGTCCAGAAGATGGAGGGAGCGATGGAGTTGACGTTGATCTTGTACTTCGCCCACTCGGTCGCCAGCTGCTTGGTGAGCAGATGGACGGCGCCCTTGGAGGTGCCGTAGCCGGCGTATCCACCGGGATGGCCGAGGAATCCACGGACCGAGCCGATGGTGATGACCTTGCCGCCGCCACCCTGCTTGATGTATTCAGCGCCCGCGTACTTGGCGCAGAGCAAGGTGCCGCGGACGTTGACGTTCATGACCTTCTGCCACTCATCGATGTCGAAGGTCTCGGCAGGCTGGCGATTGCCGGCGGTACCGGCCACCGTCACCATGATGTTGACCTTGCCGAAATCCTTGACGACGCCTTCCATGGCAGCCTTGACGCTGTCGTCGCTGGTCACATCGACGGCGGTGGCGGTGGCCTTCTTGCCAATGCTCTTGATGTCGGCGACGACGTCTTCCATGATGTCGGTCTTGATATCCCAGCAGGCGACATCGGCGCCGTGGACGGCAAGGCCCTTCGCCAACGCATGACCGAGCGTGCCGCCCGCGCCGGTGACCACAGCAACTCGGCCGCTCAGATCAAAGATCTGCCTTAGTTCCTCAACTGTCTTCCTTGGTGTGTCTTCAGCCATTTCTATCCTCCAGACTCGCTATTGTGCACTTTGCCCGACCGACCAAGCTCCTGACGGAGCGAACCCTCACGCAGGAGGAGCGCCCAAGATGACGATCATGCTCGCCGGGTATTGGGTCTTGTTCTTGATGGAACGGCCCTCGTCGGGGCCGATGAAGATGGAATCGTGCGCTTTGAGGACGATGTCCTTGCCGTCTTTGTCGGTGATCGTGACCTCGCCCTCGATGCACATGTAGACCGTGTCGAACGGCCGGCTGGGGCTGAAGTCGGCGCCTCCGCCAGGCAGGAAGTGCGTGCAACCCAGGGAGAACTGGTTGATCCCCGTCTGTTCTTTGCCCTGCATCCTGAAACAGGCGCAATCGTTGTGCGCCGGGGGGAAGTACTGCACTGCGTCGCTGATCGAAACCTTCTTCATGCCTCAACTCCCTAGTCGCGCGACTTTCGTCGCTATGCCTACTGGATAGCCTCGCCAAGAACCACGGTGCGGATCGGGGTCTCTCCCGACGGCCACGCCATTTGCAGGCTATGTGGAACGGCCGGGCGCGAGGGCCCGGCCGTCAAACACCTTACTTCTGCGGGAGGCCCAGGATCTGCCGGGCTTCGGCCACAGTCGCGACCGGCCGCTTGAACTCGTCGGCCAGCCGCACGATCTTCTCCACGAACTGGTAGTTGTGTTCCGCAAGTACGCCCTTGCTCAGGTAGACGTTGTCTTCCATGCCCACCCGCACGTGGCCGCCCATGTTCATGGCCATGGAGGTGATGAGGTCGGCAGTCGGGCCGCAGCCGAACGCCGACCAAGTGGAGCCCTCGGGCATCGAGTCGACCAGATGGACCAGGTTCCTCGCGTTGCCCTCCATGCCGCCGTGCACGTGCATGCAGCACTGGAAGTGAATCGGGGCTTTGAGGAAGCCCTCTTTGAGGAGGCGCTTAGCATTCCAGACCATGCCCGCATCGAAGACCTCGACCTCGGGCTTGATGTTGTTCTCGTTGTAGGCCGTGCCCAACTTCTTCAGGAAATCCGGACTATTGAGGAAGACACCCTGGTAGAAGTTCATGGAGCCGGCGTCGAACGTTCCCATATCGGGCTTGAGCACGGTGTGGGGAAGGATGCGCTCCTCGTCGGTGAAGCCGAGGCCCCCGGACGAGGTCATGTTGATGATGATGTCGCACTTCTCGCGGATGAGACCAACGGTCTTCTCGAATCTGTCCAGTGCCATGGTGGCCTTGTGATCCTCAGTGCGCACATGCACGTGGGCGACCGCCGCGCCGGCCTTGTACGCCGCGTATACTTCCTCAGCGATCTGCTCAGGCTGAGTCGGCAGATACGGGGTGATCTCCCTGGTCGTCATAGCCCCGGTGCATGCCACGGTGATGATGAGCTTCTCCATACGTCAACCTCCACACTCATTATTGCCAAACAAAACGCGGCCCATCCACTACTGGTGCGCGCAAGCCGCAGGAGCTTTGGTGGGCGGCGCAAAAGGCGATCCGGCTTTGCGGATCGCGACTCCACTCGAAGAGCAAGCAGGAAGTCACCAACAACTCTACACCATTACGCAGCCAAAGGGGTAGTCGTGGACTGTTCCTGCGGAGCCCCGGCTCGCTCGGGAAAGAGGTCGCCACTCAACCCACGAAGACGAGGCCGAGCAAGGCTCCCCCCGGAACCCGAGCGACGGTCGCCCCACTACCTATAGGATAGATGTCCCAGCCCAGCCCAATCGCGAGCTTGAAGCAGTCGATCCCGACAGCCTCCATCGAGGGCCGCGAGACCAGGTTGTGACGGCACTTCTGCTGCGACAAGACGGCACACTCGAGGTCGCCGCACAGAGTGCTCTTGCAGCTTCCGGCAGCAAAAGCGACCGAGAGATAGTGGCCATCGTAGAACGCGGCGCTCTCCAAAGCGCTGACTATCGAGAACACTCTCGCGTAGGCTTTGACGCGTTCCTCTTTCGTTTCCCGATCCCTCACGATGACCTGGGGCGGCACGTCGAGACGAAGTGCCACGGCGGTGTCGTACTGGACCACTACGCCTCGCATCATCTCAGGAGAAGGCGCGTGAGGCGGGCAGTTGGCGCAAGTGCCGTAACCGAAACATTTTGGCACAGCGCACTTGAGGGTCACCCGGTCGTCAAACACCACTGTGTCCGCCGGTATCACCCGCGCAGCACTAGCCCCTAGTTCCAACGCCAAACGAGCGTATTCCTCTGCGTCGCCCTGCCTGGTCGCAGCCGTACGAGTAGGATCTATCCTGGCTATGCGCTCATCAGACAACGTCGACTCCTCATCTTCGCTCGAACGTGCGACTCGACCCTAGAAGGCTGCTGTACGCATCGACTATAATAGCCCGCGTCTGGGAACTGGCCGAAGTGGCGGAATTGGCAGACGCGCTGGACTCAAACTCCAGTGAGGCTCACACCTCGTGCGGGTTCGACCCCCGCCTTCGGCATCATGTCGCCACCCGACGCGATACGCGCGGGCACAAGTAATTGCCGCTTTCTGCCGATGCATCGGTGGAGCGAGGGCTATGCGCCCTCCGGGTAAGAACTCGTTTCAGAATGAAGTCTCGCCACCGGGGACGCGCTGGGCGAGTGCGAGGCTCCGAAGCAGGAAGCGTTCGCGGCAGCGCCACGGACGGGTCCGCGGATGACGCATCGTGCCGGCGTACTCGGCGGCCGCGGCTTCATTTTGAGACGAATTGTAGGTCGTGTTCAAAAGGAGAGGGATATGGTTAACAAGAAGCGCTTGCAGATGGTGGGTCTTACATTGCTGATGATGCTGGTCCTCGGTCTGGCTGTGGCCGGATGCGGGGGTTCGGGTGGGGGTTCCGGCGACGAGGTCGCTCTGCTGTACACGTATGCGGCCGGTGATTCCTGGACGCAGGAGATGACCATGACCGCCAGCGGAACGATGGAGGGTCTCGAGGAGACCGAGGCCGGTGCCGAGGCTACTGCCACCGAAGAGATCACGAAGATGCGGGTGACCACCACGGTGGATGAGTTGAATGACGATGGCGGGGCCAACCTGACCGTGACCTACGAGATGTTGGAGTCAACCGTCAATGGAGAGGTTCAGGATATCGCGGGGCAGGAGCCCGAGGTGGTCACGATGACGGTCGACAAGACCGGCAAGGTGGTCGCGACGGAGAGCGCCGATGGCACCGGCGTGGGATCCGAATTTCTCGAATCGGGGCAGATGTTCGGTTCCTCGGACTTTGGCAGCCAGTTCTCCAACATGATGTATCCCGAGGACGGCACGGCCAAGGTAGGCGAGGAATGGACGAGCACGTCCACCATGCCGCTGACCGGCATGGACCAGGAACTAACCATCACCACCAAGAGCAAGCTGACCGCGGTCGCCACCGAGAACGGCCGCGAGCTCGCCACCATCGAATACAGCACCACCATCCCCATGGACCTCACGCTGGACCTGGGCGCCATGCTCCAGGCGATGATGGAGGGCTTCGGCACTGAGGGCACGGAAGGCGAAGACATGGCGTTCAAGATGACCATGAAAGGCGACATCGTCTTCACCGGCGTGGCCAAAGTGGAGACAGCCACCGGCCAGGCAGTGTCGTCCGACGGTGACGGCACCGTCGACTTCGAGATGCTGATCACCGAGGCTCCGGAGTTGTTCGTACCCTCCGACCAGCGCGGACCCTTCACTTCGAACATGACCATGACCGTTTCTGTGGTCGAGGTCCAGTAGCTCTTGCGCCTAGTGTGGGATTCCTCCGGAGAGATTCTCCGGAGGAATCCCCCCTCGTCTCTCGAATCCAGTCACGAACGAGCAGAGTGTTGACTTTCTGCCTCAGTAGATTTGACCCCTGTCCGATGCTAGACTTTTCGACATGGACGAAATGGAAGACATGGACGAGAGACGAGACGATCAAGAGAAGCGCTACGCTGAGCTGGTTGGCGAGAAACTACGCCGGATGAGGCAGGATCGCGGGTTGAGCCTCCAGGAGGTGTGTGCCCGGTCGGGCGAGTCTTTCGTCGTGTCCACTCTCAGCGCTTACGAGCGCGGCAAACGCAGTCTGAGCCTCGATCGGCTGTGCGAGTTGGCCGCCATATACGGCCAGTCGCCCATGGCCCTACTCGACATCGAGGACAGCGGCGATTTCCAGAGGTCGCTCACCAGCAACGGCCCGCTGCGCATCCGCCTGGACAACCTGGAGCGGCTCGCTCCCGAAGAGCGCCGGCCTCTCGAGACCTATCTCTCGTTCTTGCGCCAGCTCCGCAACGACCCCGCGCGCGAGATGCTCACCATCCGCAAGGAAGACTTGGCCTATCTGTCCGGACTCTACGGTGTGCGCCCGCAGGCGCTGAAGGACTACCTCGAGAAAGAGGGCGTCCTACTTACCTGGTAGAGACGGCGGCCGATCTCGGCCAGTCCCTCGGCCAAGCTCTTACTCTGCGCGACCATGTCGACCAGAGCGCTTCCGATGATCACCCCGTCGGCGTAGCCCGCCACCTCGTCCGCCTGCTCGGCCGTGCTCACGCCGAATCCCACCACCAAGGGCAGGTCGGTATGCCGGCGCAAGCGGGCGACGAATTCGGGCAGGTCGGCGCGTAGCGACGCTCTTGCCCCGGTCACTCCCGTGGTTGACACGCAGTAGATGAAGCCGGAGGCCGCCGCCGCGATGCGGGCAAGCCGCGCATCGGTGCTGGTGGGAGCGGCCAACAGGATCACGTCGACCTCCCGCGCCCGCGCCACAGCCTGCAGGTCGCCGGCCTCTTCCACCGGGACGTCGGGCACCACGACGCCCAGGACCCCCTTGTCCCGGCAGCGTTCGAAGAAGCGTTCGGTTCCGAAGGCCAGGATGGTGTTGAGGTAGCTCAGCAGCACCACCCGGGCCCCCTCGCCCGCGGCTATTCCCGCGAGATCGAGCACCTGGGCGGGGCGTACTCCTTGCCGGAGCGCCACCTGAGAGGCGGCCTGAATGACCGGCCCGTCGGCCAGTGGGTCGGAGAACGGGATACCCACCTCCATGAGCCTAGCCCCGTTCTTCAGGTAGGTGCGCAAGATCTCCAGACACGACTCCGGGTCGGGATAGCCACCAACGGCGTAAGGCATGAGGAGAGGATGCCCGGCCTCGCGGAACAGCCGGGTCAGAGCGCTCGTGCCGGTCGAGGCGCTGGTGTCGGTCGAGGCGCTCACGCCTTCACCCCCAGAACGTCGGCCACGCTGTACACGTCTTTGTCGCCACGGCCCGAGAGACTGACCACCACCACGTCGGCAGGCGAGAATCCGTGTCCACCCTCTCCCTTTCGGAGTAGATAGGCGATGGCATGCGAGCTCTCCAAGGCAGGGATGATCCCCTCCAGCCGAGAGAGAGTCTGGAACGCCGCCAGCGCCTCGGCGTCGGTGGCGCTGGTGTACTCGACCCGGTGGATGTCCTTGAGGTAGGAGTGCTCCGGCCCCACCGAGGGATAGTCCAGGCCGGCCGCAATGGAGTGCGCCTCCTGTATCTGACCGTCCTCGTCCTGCAGCACATAGGAGAAGGAGCCGTGCAGGATGCCCCCCGTGCCCCGAGCCAGCGAGGCGCCGTGCTTGCCGGTGTCGAGTCCGAGCCCGGCAGCCTCGACCCCCACCAGCCGGACCGACGGCTCGTCGAGGAACTCGTGGAACATGCCGATGGCGTTGCTGCCGGCGCCCACGCAGGCCACCAGGCCGTCCGGGAGCCGGCCTTCCTTTGCCAGGATCTGCTCGCGGGTCTCCTCGCCGATCACGGACTGGAAGTCGCGGACCAGCGTGGGATACGGAGCCGGACCGACGACCGAGCCGATGATGTAGTGAGTGGTCTCCACGTTGGCCACCCAATCGCGGATGGCCTCGTTGGTGGCGTCCTTCAGGGTGCCGCTGCCGGAGGTCACCGGCAGCACCTCGGCACCCAGAAGCCTCATGCGGATGACGTTCAGCTCCTGGCGGCGGATGTCCTCCTCCCCCATGTACACGTGACACTCGAGCCCGAAGAGCGCGGCCACGGTGGCGGTGGCCACGCCGTGCTGCCCCGCCCCGGTCTCGGCGATGATGCGCTTCTTGCCCATGCGTACGGCCAGCAGGATCTGGCCGAGGGTGTTGTTGATCTTGTGGGCACCCGGTGTGAGCCAGGTCCTCCCGCTTGAGATAGATCCGGCACCCCACTCGTCTCCGACAGCCGGCGCGCAAGGAACAGCGGCGTGGGCCGGCCGGCGTAGTCGGTCTGGAGCGTGCGCAGTTCCGAAAGGAAGTCCGGGTCGTCACGGTAGGTCTCGTAGGCCTCTTCGAGTTCCTCGAGGGCGGAGACGAGAGTCTCGGGCACGTAGCGACCCCCGTAGGGACCGAAGCGTTGGGGCATTGTCACTTGTCTGGTCCTTCCTGTCGTTCGTCTCGATCGCCGGCGACGCCGCGGTCGTCGGGCCCGCGACTGCTCGAGGCCGTGCGAGGCGCGACGCCCGCCTCGGCGAAGAGCCGCCTCATCAGCGCCGGGTCCTTGATCCCGGGCGACTGTTCTATCCCGCTGGACACATCGACCCCCCAGGCGCCCGATTCCCGTCAGGGCCGTCGGCCACGTTCTCCGGGTCGATGCCTCCCGCCACCAGAACCGGGGTCCCCTCGCTCACCTCGCGTGCCAGGTGCCACAGGGAAGGCCACTCCCGTGCCGCCGAACCGGCCGCGCGCGCTCGTATCCAGCAGGACTACGTCGGCTTCCTCGCAGGCCTCGGCGACCGCCTCCTTGATCTCACCGGCCGGCGTCTCCTCGGGATCCACCGGCACCGCCTGGATGATGAGGAGCGGTCTCTCCCAGTCGCCGACGGCTCGCTCTGACAGCCTTGCCGCCGGGTCCGAGCACCCCGTGCAGCTGCACACCGTCAAGGCCGACCTCCTCGACCACCCAGGCGATCTCGTCGGCCGTCGCGTCCGTGAACACCCCCACCTTGAGCGGGAGGGTCGCCTCCATGGCCGCCTGGCTCGAGAAGCCTTCGGGCGGCGCCCGGCGTCACCCGGCGCGGGCTCGGGGCGAACACGAAGCCAAGGCCCAGCCCAGGCGCGCAAGATCGTCCTCGCGAGAAGCCACAGATCCTCCACGGCGGGTCAGGCCGCACGGTCGTTGATCACATGCGCGTCGATGGCTCAGGTCCTCTTCCACGTGTAGACGAGCATGACCACCACCG
This sequence comes from uncultured Actinomycetes bacterium, assembly GCA_963714175.1. Classification (GTDB taxonomy): domain Bacteria; phylum Actinomycetota; class Thermoleophilia; order RBG-16-64-13; family RBG-16-64-13; genus RBG-16-64-13. Next base: position 50,397 of record CAVQNN010000001.1, read on the forward strand.
AGACGAACAGCAGTACGAACATGATCACGAACCACACGGTGCTGCCGAACGGCATGTCGACGAAGTTGGTGCCGAACAGACCCACGATGAACGACAGCGGCATGAACATGGTCGCCACCACGGTCAGCTGCTTCATCACCCTGTTCAGCCGGTTGGACACGCTGGAGAGATGAAGATCGAGCGCGGACGAGAGTATGTCGCGATAGGTGTCCAGGAGCTCGATGACCCGCATGACGTCGTCGTGGACGTCGCGGAAGTACACCTCGGTCTCGGGCTCCACGTAGAGCACGCCGTGCGACCCCAGCCGCTGCATGACGTCGCGCAAGGGCGCCACCCGCCGGCGCAGATCGACCAGGTCGCGCTTGAGACTGAACAGCTCCTGCATGGGAGCCGTCCCGGTGGCCAGCACCACCTGGTCTTCCAGAGCGTCGATCCGGTCGTCCAGCCTGTCCAGGGCGGGCTGCAGACTCTCCACCAGCCATTCGCAGATGTGATAGGCGATGAAGCTGGCTCCCCGCTCCCGGGAGAACACCTGCCGTCTCATCCGGTCGGCCAGGACCTCGTAGTCGGCATCCTCGATATGACCGACAGATATGACCCACCGCGGGCCGACGAAAAGCCGCAGATCCCTCAGCAGGGGCAGCTGGCCCGAGCACCCGTTCGGCTCCTCGTCCGCCGGACAGTAGGGGTCCACGAGCTCGGTCTCGGCGAGGTCATCCAGCTTGCCGGGAGGGTTGTCGGCGGAGAAGAGCGAGATGTAGAGATGATCGGCGAACTCCTCCACCCGGGGACGCTCGGGCCCGTCGCGAAGGCTCTTGACGGCGATCTCGTCCAGGCCCATGTCGTCCAGAGCCTGCACGACTGTCTCCGCGAGCTCGGCGTGAATCCAGGTGACCGGGCCCGCCGCCTCACCCAGATGCGAAAGCACGGTCGGCAACTCCTTCGGGGCTATGTCCCGCCTGCCCTCCGGGGTGAGGACCCTGGCAATGTCACCGACCTGGCTCACGGCACGAGGAGCACCGGTACTCCCACCGAACGCATGAGCTGCTCGGTCGTCCGGCCCAGGATGAGATGGTGAAGGGGAGAATGGCCGCGCATGCCGACTATCACCAGATCGGCCGGATCGTCGGCCAGGGAGGCAGTAGCCGCCTTGACTATGGGGCCGGGAAGCACGGAGTAGCCGGTATTCAACCCCAGCGGCTCGAGATAGGCCCTGGCCTCGTTCAGGGTCGCTTGGCCCCGCTCGGCATCATCGTCGACGGTCAGGACCCGCAGGACCGCGGCCGTGTGCACCGCCAGGTCGGCAGCCAGCTTCAGACCCCTGTTCGAAGGATGGCTCCCGTCGAACAGGACCAGGGCGCTCTTCACCGGACGCGACTTCTCCTCCACCAGGAGGACAGGCGTCGCCGAGCGTCGGGCCACGGTCTCCGCGGTCGATCCGAGGAGATCGCGGCCCCACTTCGCGTGCTCCCCCCGCTTGCCCATGACGATCAGGTCGTACGATTCGCCCACATCGGCGATCACCTGGCCCGGCACGCCTTCCTCGGTGCGGGTCTCCACCACCAGTCCCGCCCTCCCGACCGCTCCGCGGAAGTCGCTCAGGATGCGTTCGCTCTTCTCTCTGAACTTGTCCATGACGTCCAGCGGAGCCAGCGTCGGAGGCACGGCTTCGAACGAGTACGAGTAGTCCAGATAAGGAGGCATCTCCAGATACCTGATGTCGAGCACGTAGAGACCCGTCAGCCGGGCCTGGTAGGCCTTGCTCAGCTCCAGGGCGTGCTCCAGCGCAGCCTGAGCATGGGCGGACGAGTCCACTGCCACCAGCAATGACTTGATCATCGAGCCTCCTCATCGAGCACGTGACCGACCGGCCTCTCCGACACCTCCGGCGCGGGACTCATCAAAGCCTCGATGGCCGCCCCCACATCGGCATGCCGCAAGATACTCTCCCCAACCAGCACGCGCATCGACTCCAAACGACGCGAGCCTCTCGACATCCGCGTGGTCGCGGATCCCACTCTCGCCGACCAACAACCTCTCCGGAGGGACCAGACCCGGCCAGGCGCTCGGTCGTCTCCAGCGACACCGCGAAGGTGCGCAGGTCGCGGTTGTTCACCCCGATGATCGCCCCATCGACCGCCAGCGCCCTGGTCATCTCCGTCGCGTCGTGCACCTCTAACAGTACGTCCAGACCCAGGTGATTGGCCAGCCCCGCCAGGTCGAGGAGCTCGGCGTCGTCAAGGAGCGCGGCGATGAGGAGCACCGCGGAGGCCCCGAAGACGCGGGCCTCGTGCACCTGATAGGCGTCGACGATGAAGTCCTTGCGTAGCAGCGGCAGACCGGTGCTCGCGGCGGCGGCGCGGAGGTCGTCCAGACTGCCGCCGAAGTGGTCCTGCTCGGTGAGCACGGAGACCGCCCGCGCGCCGGCCGCTTCGTAGGCCTTGACGATCGACCCCACCTCCAGGTCGGGACGTATGGGTCCCTTGCTGGGCGAGGCCCGCTTCACCTCGGCGATGAGCGACAGACCCGGAGCGCGAAGGGCATCTCGCGAACGAGGGGCGCGGGCCAGGACCGCTCATAGCTTCCAGTTCGGCCTGGGGCAGCCGACGCTTCCGCTCGTCCAGCCGCCGGAGCACCGACGGCACGATGCGATCGAGGTAGGTAGCGGCGTCGCTCACCCCCGCGCCTCAGCCAACTCGTTCGTCACAGCGACCATCTCGTCCAGCACCCGGGCCGCGCGGCCGCTGTCGATGGAAGCGCGGGCCATATCCACTCCCTCAGCGATCGACGAAGCGAGGCCGGCCACGTACAGTCCTGCCCCGGCGTTGAGCAACACCGCGTCGCGCGGCCCTCCGCCCTCGCCGGCCAGCACCGCTCGCGTGATGGCCGCGTTCTCCGCGGGATCGCCCCCGGTCAAGGCCACCTGTTCGCATCTGGTGATGCCGTACATCTCGGGTTCGAAGGAGTAAGACCTGCCGACCACTCCCCCCTTGACTTCCACCACGGTGCTGCGACCGGTGACCGACAGTTCGTCCATGCCCCCGTCTCCGCAGACGACCAGCGCCCGCTCGCAACCGACACGGGCGAGAGCGCCCGCCAGCGCGTCCAGGTACTCGGGCGCGCAGACCCCGAACAGCAGACGACGCACCCCAGCGGGGTTGGTGAGCGGCCCCAGGAAGTTGAAGACGGTGCGCACGCCCAGGGCGCGGCGCACCCCCGCCACCTTCCCCATGGCCGGATGATGGAGCGAAGCAAGCATGAAGCCGATCCCCACCCGGTCGAGGCAGGCCGCCACCTCGTGAGGCGCGAGGTCTATGCGCACGCCCAAGGCCTCCAGAGCATCGGCCGAACCACAACGCGAACTGGCCGCTCGGTTGCCGTGCTTGGCCACCCTGGCGCCGGCCCCCGCGACCACGAGGGCGGCCGTGGTGGAGATGTTGAACGTACCCAGGCAGTCGCCGCCCGTGCCGACGATGTCGACCAACGTATCCCGGTAGGGAGTCTCGACCGGCACCGCCAGACTGCGCATGGTCTCCAGCAGACCGGCGATCTCGTCGGCGGTCTCCCCTTTGACCCTCAGGGCCATGAGAAACGCAGCCGCCTCGATCTCGCCTACCGCGCCTTCGACGATCTGGCCGAGGGCCCAGGCCGCTTCCGGCTGGGTGAGATCGCGGCCCGTGGCCAGGCTCTGCAGCACCTCTTTGAAGGTCGACACCTGAACGGTCGCCGAGGGCCGGCTCGATCGCAGACGCGCAAACGGCCACCGCGGTCTCTCCAAGCGCCGCTGCATTCATCGCAGGGCCCCCCGGTGGCTGAGGAAGTTGCGCAGCAGGTCCTTGCCGACCGCCGTGAGAAGACTCTCAGGATGGAACTGCACGCCCTCCACGGCGAACTCCTTGTGGCGCACGCCCATGATGACGCCGTCCTGCGTCCAGGCCGACACCTCCAGCGACGGGCGGCAGGGACCGGTCCAGCACCAGCGAGTGATAGCGGGTGGCTACGAAGGGCTGAGGCAAGGCCGGAGAAGATGGTGCGCCGGTCGTGGTGGATCAGCGACGTCTTGCCGTGCACGGGCCCCTCCCCCCGGATCACCTTGCCCCCGTATACCTGCCCGATGGACTGGTGACCCAAACAGACCCCAAGAACGGGACATTCTCCCCCCAGAGCGGCGATAGCCTCGAGACTGATGCCGGCCTCGATCGGGAGTGCACGGGCCCGGCGACACGACCACGTGGGTGGGATTCTCCTCGCGGATGCCTGCTACCGTGATCGCGTCGTTGCGGAACACTTTGACTATCGTTCCCGAGATCTCGGCCAGATACTGGACCAGGTTGTAGGTGAACGAATCGTAGTTGTCTATCACCAGGATCCGCAGGTCGCTCAGGCCCGGCGCCGGGAAACCTGCCTGATCTTGACCAAGAGCAAAGCTTTGCTCAGGCCTGATTCTTGTTCTTGTCGTAGTCATCATCATGACCTACTCCCATTCCTCTTGAGCGGTCGCCAGTTCTATGGCTCGGAACATCGCCCGAGCTTTGTTCTCGGTCTCCACGAATTCGCGTTCGGGATCGGAGTCGGCGACGATGCCGGCGCCCGCCTGAACGTAGGCTCTGCCGTCACGCACCAGGATCGTTCGGATGTAGATGCAGGTGTCCAGATCGCCCGAGTAGCTCAGATAGCCGATGGCACCGGCATACGGTCCGCGCCGGGTCGGCTCCAGTTCGTCGATGATCTCCATGGCCCGCACCTTCGGCGCTCCCGAGACGGTGCCGGCGGGGAAGACCGCGCGCAGGGCGTCGGTGGCGTGCACCCCGTCCTCCAATTCACCCACGACGGAAGACACCATGTGCATCACGTGGCTGTAGCGCTCGACTTCCATGAACTCGACCGTCTCGACCGTACCCGGACGGCACACCCTGCCCAGGTCGTTGCGGCCCAGATCGACCAGCATGAGGTGCTCGGCCCGTTCTTTCTCGTCGGTCAGCATCTCTTCGGCCAGAGCCGCGTCTTCGGCGGGAGTCGCTCCCCGAGGCCGGGTGCCGGCGATCGGCCTGGTCTCGGCCCGCTTGCCGGTGACTGTCACCAGCGGCTCGGGACTGGAGCCCACCACCTCGAAATCCCGGAAGGCTATGTAATACATGTACGGACTGGGGTTGACGGCCCGCAGTCCTCGGTAGATGGAGAAGCCGCTCACGTCCACCGGCCGCTCGAAGCGCTGCGACAGCACTATCTGGAAGGCGTCGCCGGCGTGGATGTACTCGCGTATCCGCTCCACCGACGCGCAGTATTGCTCGCGTTCGAAGTTGGAATGAACCGATGCATCCTGGGGCGCGGCTTGCGCTCGGTCGCGATCGAGGCTCCACTTGGGCGGCGGGATCGGCTGCCCGCAGCCGGGCCTTGACCTCGCTCAGACGTCCGACAGCCGCCTTGTAGGCCGCGTCCAGATCGGGCTCGTCGTCGCAGAAGATGTTGGTGAGCAAGGTGATGGTGTGGCGCAGGTGGTCGAACACCACGAACACGTCGGTCAGGATGAAGGCCATGTCGGGCAGGCCCATGTCGTCGGGCGGCGAGTCGGGCAGGTGCTCCACGTGGCGCACGCAGTCGTAGCCGAAGTAGCCGACGGCCCCGCCCACGAAGGGCGGCAGTCCCTCGAGAGGCGGCACCCGGTAGCGCGCGAGATGCTCCGCCATGAAGGCGAAGGGGTCTCCCCCGTGGTCGGCCAGGTCTTGCTGGGTGTCCACTCCGCCGCGGCGGATGGTGACGGTCGACCCGTTCAGCCGGAGACTCTCCCAGGCCTTGATGCCCAGGAAGGAGTAGCGGCCGAGTTGCAGTCCCTGCTCCGCGCTCTCCAGCAAGAAGCAGCCGGCCGCCTGGCGCAACTTGAGGAAGGCCGAGACCGGGGTCTCGGTGTCGTCGAAGAAGTGATGCTCGACCGGGATGACGTTATAGCTGGCGCTCAGCCCCCGCGCCTCTTCAAGTGAGGGCGTGGCAACGATGGTGCCGGATGTCATGACCGCCTACCCTTCTCGGTAGACGGTTGCCCGCAGCGAGAAACGGGGGGCGCTCTCCGGTGGGAGAGCTGAGCCATCGGCCGTCGAAACAGGTGAAGTCACCGGTGTGGCAGGCGGCACCGGTCTGCTCGACTATGGCGAGCAGGGTGTCGGCGTCGCAGTCGTAGCGGAGTTCGCGTACCTTCTGGAAGTGGCCCGAGGTGGCGCCCTTGTTCCAGAACTCCTGGCGCGAGCGGCTGTAGAACCAGGTGGTGCCGGTCTCTAGAGTCCGGCGGAGCGATTCGGCGTTCATGTACGCCAGCATCAAGACCTCGCCGGTCGTCCATTCCTGGACGATGCACGGCACGAGTCCATTGGCGTCGTACTTGATCTCTGGGTTGTCGGCTTGATCTTGCATGGAATCCCTTTCGTGGTCACTTACCAGCCAGACAGCGTATTGCTACGCTCGAACCAGCCGGGATGCCCGGGAGCACCCGGCCGCTGGAGGCGCCCCTCGCACAGCGCGAGGGGCTAGAACCACAAGGGTTGCCAGCCGCGAAAACCGCCGACGGTCTGATGATGCCACCACGAACCGGTCCCAGAAGGGATCTGGGCGCTTGAGCGCCGCTCGGTCGAATATGTGGCTTTGTTGTCCATCTCCCCCACTCCATCAGCACGTCGTAGTGAACGGGTATGATACACGGCAAGACGACGTCTGTGAAGTTGTCAAGGATCCAGCGAGGTGGAAGTGGGCGATAGGGCGAAGACGGGCGAGGCGGACCGCAGGGCAGAGATGATCTTCAGCGGTGACGAACTGCTGCGAGGCGACATCGTCAACACAAACCAGTCGTACCTGGGAGAGCGCCTGCTCGATCTGGGCATCTTCGCCACCCATGCCCTCTGCGTGACCGATGACTTGAGCGCCATGGTCACCGCCATCCGGGATAGCCTGGCGCGCCGTCCGGTGATCCTGGTGCTCTCGGGCGGGCTGGGTCCCACTGAAGACGACCTCACCCGGGAAGCCGCAGCCGAGGCCCTCGGCCGTCCGTTGGAGCACCACGAGGACCTGCTCGAGCAGATCCGCGAGCGGTTCGAGTCGCGCGGAGTCGCCATGGGCGACGTCAACCGGAAGCAGGCCCTCATCCCCCGCGGAGCCTCCGTCATCCCCCTCACCGGGACCGCGCCCGGATTCTGGGTCTGGCAGGGAGGCACCCTGGTCGTTGCCCTCCCCGGCGTGCCCTGGGAGCTCAAGGAGATGTGGGAAGGCGTCGTGGAACCCCTGTTGCGAGAGCGCCACGGCGCGGAGAGTACCGGGGACGGGCGGGGACGTGACCGGGGGGACGGAGCGGCCGGTGCGGGCGGCGCGGCAGACACGGCGGCCGATGTTGCGGGCGGGCCCAGCACGACGGGTCAGACCGTCAGGCGCATCCGCACCTACGGCATCGGCGAATCCACAGCGGCTGAGTTGTTGTCGGAGTTCGACTGGCACGGAGCGGACGCGGCTATCGGCACCCGGGCGGCGATCGACGGTCTCACGATCATCCTGCGTGGAGCCGCCACCCCCGAGGGCCATCGGAAGCTGGACGCCATTCAGGAGCGCATGCTCGCGATCCTCGGAGAGCGTGTCTACGGAGTCGGCGGCGCGGGGCTGCCGGAGATCGCGGGCGCAGCGCTACGCAAGGCGGGCCTGACCGTGGCGGTGGCCGAGTCCTGCACGGGGGGTCTGCTGGGCAAGCGCCTCACGGACCTGCCCGGCAGCAGCGACTACTTCCTCGGCGGCGTCACCGCCTACGACAATCGGGTCAAGATCGAGGTCTTGGGCGTTCCCGCCGGCCTGCTCGCTCAATTTGGCGCCGTGAGTGAGGAGACCGCGGCCGCGATGGCTGAAGGGGCCTGCCGCCTGATGGGCGCGGATTGTGCCCTCTCCACCACCGGCATAGCCGGACCCGATGGCGGCAGCGACGAGAAGCCCGTCGGACTGGTCTACGTCGGCAGTGTGGTCGACGGCGTCACCGTGGTGGAGCGGCTCATGCTCTGGGGGCGCCGCGACCAGATCAGGGAGCGTGCCGCCTATTCCGCGCTCGACCTGCTGCGCCGCCGTCTGTTGCGCCGAACCGCAGCCCGGTAGCTACGCTACACGCCCGTGCGAATGCCGGAACCGGCCATGATCGTTTCGACATCCTCGTATTTGTTCAGGGTGTAGAGGTGCAATCCCGCGGTTCCCGCTTCCATCACTCGGTATACCTGGTTGATCGTGTACTCGATGCCGGCCTTCTTGAAGTCATCAGGATCGTCGCCATACCTGCCGATGATCGCCGCCAGTTCCGCGGGAATCGAGCAACCGTTCATCAGCGTCATGCGGATGATGGCGTCCTTGCTCAACACCGGCATGAGGCCAAGGACTACCGGGATGGTGATCCCAGCACTTCTGATTCTGTAGACGAACTCTTCAAAAGCGTCAACGTCGTGGCACAACTGTGAGAAGAGGACCTCAGCTCCGTTGTCCTGTTTGGTACGCAGATGAGCGATATCGGCTGCGAACGAAGGTGCTGTGACGTGCTTTTCTGGATAGCACGCCGCTGCGATGCAGAAGTCCGGAAACTCCGTCTTGATGTGCTTGATCAGGCCGTCGGCATAGCCGAAATCCCCGTTCGTTCCTTCCCAACCTTCTGGCAGATCACCACGCATGGCCAGTATGTTCTCAATGCCCAACGCCTGATACTGACGGATCTCTGTGTTGATCTGTTCTCTCGTGTGCCCGATGCATGTGAAGTGAGTCATCACTTCCGTGGCACCGTCTGCTTTGATCGCTTCACAGACTTCCATGTTGCGCCCTGCATTCGTGCCACCGGCACCGTACGTGCAGCTGATGAAGTCCGGCTTGAAGTCATAGAAATGCTTCAGCGCCGCCTTGAGGTTGTCCATGCCCGCGTCGGTCTTGGGTGGGAACACCTCGAGCGAGAAACTCATTTGGTCTTTCAGTACCTCGGAGATCTTCATAGCGCTAGACCCTCCTAACGATGGACCACTTGGTACGATGCGTTCCCTGCAGGATCTCGCCTGGTCGTCTGGCGTGAGGGACGAGCCTCCGATTCGTGCTGCGTCATCTACAACGATATGGCGTCCTCACGCCGGCTGGCAAGACTTATTCGCTGCGGTCTCACAGCGGCCTGGTGTAGAAGAGCGCTCCGCCGCCGCTTACGCCGCAAGCGGCTTGAGCGAAGCCCGCCCGTTCGTAGACCTGTCGGCCGCGCGTGTTGTCTTCTTGGACTTCGAGAGTCACTTTGCAGCACCCGAGTTCGGTAGCCTTCCGGGCGACCCCGTCGAGCAGCAGTCGCCCTATCCCCCGCCCCCGATGTGTGGGAAGCACGGCCAGATCGTGGATGTTGATGAGAGGCCGGGCGGCAAAGGTCGAGAAGCCCTGGAAGCAGGTCGCGATCCCAACAGCCTTGCCCTCGACGTAAGCCAGAAGGATCAGAGTCGTAGGCTGGGCCCGCAATCCCGGTACAAGACGCTCAAGAACGTCAGGATGAAGCGGTCCGCCTTGCCCCATTGCGTCCAACGCGTACGCGGCCGTCAACGCGACCACGTCTTGTTGATGATCAGTGCGGTCCAGGTTCGCTTCAACGATTTCGACATACGGTGTCACTCAGCGACCTCGATCTCCTTCTGCACGTAGCGGACGAGCCGCCGCCCTAGCCTCGTAGGATAGCCGAAGACACGAGGACTCGCGCGGTCTGCTCCGCTCCTCGGCTTCGTCAACCGCGTGAGAAGCTCCGGGAAAGTTGCGCTTCCGACCCTAGCTCGGACAGATAGAGGGCAAAGTCGTCAGTCGCGGGAGACCCGGCGAAGTCGCACGGCGGCACCATCGACCAATAGAGCCCAAGCATGGCTCTGAATTCTTCATCGATGCGACCCTCGGCCCAGGCAGCCCGAAGGAGATCATGTGTCAGCGAGACAGCCCCTTCATGAAGATCAGAGATTCCCGTGAAGCAGCTCGGTTCCGCGTTCGCGTACCAGCCGAGGAAGATCGCTCTCTTCAGGGCCTCCAGACTCAGGTCCGGTGGTCCGGCAAGCACCGTGTACGCCTCGTGGATCGCAGCGTACTGCGCATAGGTCCCATCCTTTGCGAGTTGTCGCTCTTTGTCCTCCATCAGGCCAACGAGCGAGTTCACGTGCTCCATCAAGGCGCCTTCCCGCTTGGCTAGTTCTTGGAGCATGTCCAGCTACTCCACGCTTGCGGAGCTGCCCGCGAACTGTTCACCCATCACGTCGCGAAGGATGTCAAGTATGCGGCGGTCAATCGAGCCATCGGCGTCGGGGCCGGCTTGCTCCACGTAGAGGGCGATCAGTCTGTCCTTGCGGAAGAAGTGAGGTGGCCCCACCCACGAGACCATGGCAACGCCCTCTCCGGTGGGGACCGTGAAGCCGTCCCGGCTCACGGCGGCGGCCGCTTCGACCGCGAGTCCGGCGTCGGAGAAGCGGTAGAACTCAATGCTCGAGCCGTCCGGCCCCTCCACGAGGAGAGATACCTGCTGCACGCCGGGGCCGAAGAAGTCGACCGGACGCACGTCTGGTGAAGCCGTCTCCCATACGGCGTCGATCCCGGAACCCTGGAGCCGCGAAATGACCGTCTGCGCAGCACTCTCCTGCTGCACAGGGACGACCTCGTTGCTAGAGCTGCAGCCAGCGGCCAACAAGAGCAGCAGCAACCCCGTGCTCAGGAGAATGCGGCTAGTGCAGTGCGACATCTGGGACCCCCCAGTTCGGTCGTGCTCCGTCGAACGCTCAGGTTCAGCGACGACGCGAAGCGGCTTCTGCTACAACCGGTTGTTGTGCGCGATTCTACTACTGTGGCGTATGTCCGACGTCGATGGAGTGGACGCTCCAGTCATCCCAGGAATCCCACCGGTCATTTCGAGCCAGCCCGCACGGCCGCCAGCAACTCTGCCGGATCGAAGACCGGCAGCGATGAGCGCGAGAAGTCCTTGCCGTTGCGGGTGACTATCGCACCCGCGCCCGCCGAGCACGCCGCTTCGTGCAGTACGGCATCTTCGTAGTCGGAGAAGCTCGCGTCGAGGGCACCGCGCAAGACCTCCCGGTCAACACAGGCCACGTCGAAGATCGCGAGAAGAGCGCGCAGGTGTTCCGCGGCCGCCGCGGCGCCCACGGCTTTCGAGGCAAGGTAGTGAATCGTGGTGGCGGTCGTCGCGCATATGACGCCTTCGATCTCCCCGGTATCGACAAGGCTCAGCAGTCGCTCCGCCACATCGACATATGGCTCACGCTCGAGCAGGTGATCGAGGATCACGTTCGTGTCGAAGAGCACCTTCACCGGTGCTTCTCCTCGAGGTGACGGCGATAGTCGCTCTCATCGAGGTCTGAGCCGGCCAGTACACCGCGTAGCGAGCGGACACGCGGAGTGATCTCGACGTCGGACTCCTGCGAATCGATGAGCGTGAAGTAGTCCGAGACCAGCTGCGAGACGGACTTGCCGGACTCGGCCGAATGGCGCTTGGCCCTGGCGATGAGCTCCTCATCGAGCCGCAGAGTGAGTTTTGTGTTCATCGGGCATGCCTCCTGACGTACAACTGTGTCGCCTATTATACGTCACGTGGAGACAGGTGTCAAGCCAGGAGACCTTCTTTCAACTCACTACTTCGCATCCCCAACCATCGTATGAACAGGAATGCTCCGCCGCCAGTTGATGCATGGTGGTGGTGGCGAGGGTGACGTTCTCGATCGTCGGCACGGTATCGATGATGATGTCGAAGAAGTAGGTCTTGGATAGGAGTCCTGTGGACAGGATCTCCGACACCTGATCCTTCCGGGATATGGCGTGATTGCGGAGCGATTCCAGGCTCGCCCTTCTTCTTTGACACGAAATGGTGTTCGAGCCCATGCGGCTTCGAGAGGTTTGACCCGGCCGCTCTCAGGGCGCTGATGGTCTGAAGGTCTTTGTCACGTTGGTTCAACCCGGATGCTCCTGAGAATCATCTGTTCGAAGAAGGACGTCCCTTCGGAAACGCCGGCAGCGTTTCGTCGATATGTGCCCACGGACTGGATCCAGACGCGGTGAGTCACTCAGTCGTCAATCGGCTCAAGACCCTTGATCGCGTCCTTCATGGCCTGGATGGCTTCAGGGGAGTGCCCCTGCCAGTCTGTGACTTCGCCCGTGACCCGCAGCGGCTCCCGGGAGCGGTATGACTTCGTCGGATTGCCCGGAAACTTCGTGTCCGTCAGATTGGGATCGTCCATGATCTGGCCGGTCGGTTCCACCACGTAGATTCGGCCGGGTCCCTCGCCTTGGGCCAACTCCGCCCCCCAGGCGGCTGCGTCCAGGGTGCCGGTCAGGTAGACATAGGTTGTCCTGTTCCTCTTGCCGTAGTTGGAGACGCGGCCGGCCTCGATCAGGTCTCCGGGTTTCAGGTCGGCCCGTGTGCCGTGGTAGAACTGCTGCGAAGTCATGTCGTTGGTGGCTGCCACCGTCTCGCTCCTTTCATGCTGCGCGGCTGCTCTGCGCGCGATGGGTCCATCCCGTAGACGTGATGTGCGATGCTCCGCACTTCAACCACCCGTTCGAAGCGTTCGCCCAGCCGTATCGCCAGCTGGATGGAGCGCTCATTCTCGGGAAGGATCAGACTGATTATGTGGGACCAGCCCAGACGGTCGAAGGCAAACCGGATCGCTGCCTGCGCGGCCTCTGCCGCGAAGCCTTGCCCCCAATAGGGCCGCGCGAGGCACCAGCCTACTTCACGATCAGGCCACCCTTCGGGATAATGCAATCCGACCCGGCCGAGAAACGCGCCGGTCTGTCGATGCTCTAGGGCCCACATGCCGAAGCCGCGGAGCACCCAGTGGCCGGCGAGCATCGCCATCTGACGCCAGGCGTCATCTCGCGCCAGAACCGTCCCGTCGGTGCTCAGGTACCTCATCACTTCGGGATCCGCGCACATGGCGGCATATGCATCCAGATCCTCGGGTCGGAACTCCCGCAGGATCATTCGCTCGGTTTCGAGTCTCATGCCGTTGGCCAGCCCCCTCGCTTCTGAGTGTCGCGATGTATCTGGTCCAGATTCTGGCGTTTCGAGAAGAAGGCTTTTTCGAGCATCTCTGCCTCCTTGCGCGTGCAGATACCGTTCGTCCGGGAGTGCAGCTCTTCCGATCTATCGAACGCCGTCCGCATCAGGATGCAAGGATAATCATGGCACAGCCCGCAATTGGCGACGCCTCTTGTACCGGCGCAAGCACGGAGTTCCCGATAGGCACAATCGTTCTCCGGCTCGCATCCGTAACAAGCCAGACCCTTGGCGGGGAAGGACGGATCCCTCAGTCCGATCTTCACCCACAGCGCCTTGACCTTCTCAAGCTCCTCTTCGTCTCCTGAGAGCGTGGCGAGATATCGGGGACAGAAGCGGCAGTTGTCTCCGCAGATTCCAAGTAGAGCTTCTTTCATGGTTCCCGAACGCCCCGGCAGCTCACTGCGGCAGCAGAATGATTGGCGGCGGATCGCTCAACCCAAGATCGCGGCTGATCGGCAAGCGATTCGCGCGGGCGCCGTCCAGCGATTCGAAGCTGCCGGCGGAGACGACGAACCAGTGCAGCCCGTCCTTGTCGACGACCGGGATGATCGACGAGAGTAGATCCGAAGCCATGACTCGGTTGCGGACAGCGTCTGCCATCTCCGCATCGGCGAACTGGCCGACCTGGATCGCGTATTCCCCCTTCTCAGGGAGAGGCGTCGGCGGCAGTAGCTGCTCCAGCGCGACCCATTCATACTGCTCCAGCACGACTGGTGGATTCGCCTCTCCATCCCCGTTACCGCAGGCGGATATCGTGGCGGCGATGATCAGGGCGGCTACCGAGTATCTGAAAGCTCGTTTCATTGCATATCCCCGACGACCTCTCACGATGCGCTTTCCGAATCAGGCCTGTAACGACTGGCTTCAAACAGTCTTTGCCAATTCCTTGCGGCAGCGGTCTGAGCAAGCCGATGGAGGCGCCATGGAAGACTTCCGTGTTAGTCACCAGAGTCCGGTCGGAAGTCAGAGCGGCGAAGTCCCAGACATGACAGGACTTGATGCCTCTTGCCTCCTTCCACCAACTCACATTCTCGCCCTCGACAACAGCCCCGACGACCTCCGGGGAAACCGTTTGGCCGAGAGGGAAGCCGAGGTTCAGCACCTGTTCGAATGTGGCGCCCACCTTCCAACCAGGTTCACCGATCCATCGCGTAGACTCGTGCAACGGAACCGACCATGGGGCCAGTCTCAAGTTCCTCCATGCCTCCCACAGCGACCGACGTGGGAGTGCTGACCTCTTTGGCCGAGACCACCAGGTTTGCCAAGAGGGTCGCTTCCTCCGATCTTCTCTGGGCGTCCTGCCTGGTCATGTCAATCTCCTCGCAAGCGGTCACCAGTCGAGATCTGGGTCGAGTTCCGCGATCGGCGTCGCCATACCCTCCAAGGATGGACTCACGCATGCCGGGGACAGAGAGCAGATGAAGCGTCTCCTGAACGACGCCAGTCTTCCTCCGAAATGAGCACGGCGCTGGCGCGACGGCCGGTGATCTCAATGGGCTCGTGCGAGGAGGCCACGTCATCGAGCAGTGAATAGAGACGTTTACGAGCCTCGGTGGCGGTGATGCTGGTCATGTCGGTACCTCCTTTACCGTACGGTATAGCGTACGACCCGGCGAACAGCGTGTCAAGGGTCGGAACCCAATGGGTTGCGCTGAGCCCCGCCCAATCGCCTCCGGCGACAGCATACGCGCTCGCGGCGTCGGCTCAAAGCGCTACTCTGTGTTACTATGTACCAGTAGCTAGTAATACTCAGTAGACCGAGGTGGTGTTCCGTGGGCAAGCAGATGACGGAGATGCTCAAGGGGACGCTGGAGGGCATCGTCCTCGCGATCCTGTCCGGACGGCCTGCGTACGGCTACGAGATCACGGCCCGGTTGCGGGAGATGGGTTTCTCCGACATTGCCGAGGGCACTGTCTACGCGCTGCTCGTCAGGATCGAGCAGAGAGGCCTCGTCGACGTGGAGAAGTTCCCGTCCGAGAAGGGGCCGCCGCGCAAGGTGTATTCGCTCAACGTTCAGGGACAGGAATATCTCGAAGAGTTCTGGAGGACGTGGAGCTTCCTCACAGGACGGCTCGAACAGCTCCACGAAGGAGGCAGATGACCATGTTCATATCGAAGATGATCGATGAAAAGCGGCGCTACCGGCAGTACAAGGCGCGCATCGAACAGCTGCCCGCCGACTACCGCACGGCAGTTGCCGCGTTGGAGCGGTATATGAACTACCTCGGCGGGCTTGGCGATGGAGCCAGCATCCTGTCGATGCTGGACGACCTCGCCGACCTCTTCGAGCAGGGCGCCGCGGACGGCATCCCGGTCCGTGAGATCGTCGGTGACGACCCTGTGGAGTTCGCCGAGACGTTTCTCTCGAACTACCCGAAGGGTCAGTGGATCACCCGGGAGCGGGAACGGCTGACCACTGCCATCGAGCGCGCCGAAGAAGATGGGCGGACACGCTCATGACGGCCGAAGCGACCGCCGAACCTGCGATCCACGTGCAGGGCCTGGAGAAGTCATACAAGAAGCTGGAGGTGCTGCGCGGCGTGGACTTCGACGTGGCGCGGGGCAGCATCTTCGCCCTGCTCGGCTCGAACGGGGCGGGCAAGACCACGGTCGTGAGAATCCTGTCCACGCTGCTCAAGGCCGACGCGGGCACTGCCAGCGTCAACGGCTTCGATGTCGCCACGCAGGCCGCTGGACGTGCGGGAGTCCATCAGCCTCACCGGACAGTTCGCGGCCGTCGACGAGATCCTCAGCGGGCGGGAGAACCTCGTGCTGGTCGCCAGGTTGCGACATCTCGAGAATCCGGGCAAGATCGCGGATGACCTGCTCGATCGTTTCTCGCTGACCGACGCGGCCACGCGGAAGGTGTCGACGTATTCGGGTGGCATGCGCCGCCGCCTCGACATCGCGATGAGCCTCATCGGGAATCCGCGGGTCATCTTCCTCGACGAGCCGACGGCGGGGCTCGACCCCCAGGCGCGCATCGAGGTGTGGCAGGCCGTCAAGGAACTCACCGACGAGCGGCACGACGGTGCTGCTCACGACGCAGTATCTCGACGAGGCCGAACAACTCGCCGACCGGATCGCGATCCTCCACGAGGGTCGGATCATCGTGAACGGCACCCTCGCCGAGCTCAAGCAGCTGCTCCCGCCCGCCAAGGTCGAATACGTCGAGAAGCAGCCGACCCTCGAGGATGTCTTCCTCGCGATCGTCGGCGCCGACGGCAAGGAGGCGGCGCTGGCAATGACCGCAGCGCCGGCCCGAACGAGTAAGGAGCAATGATGACCAACCATTTCTTCGGCGACACCGCCGTCCTCACGGGACGATCCCTGCGCCACATCACGCGCAGCCTGGACACCATCATCACGACCACGATCATGCCGATCGCCTTCATGCTGCTGTTCGTCTACGTGTTCGGCGGCGCCATCGACTCAGGGTCGGATTCGTATGTGAGCTACCTGCTGCCAGGCATTCTGATCATCACCATCGCTTCGGGCATCGCCTACACCGCATTCCGGCTCTTCCTGGACATGAAGAGCGGCATCTTCGAGCGCTTCCAGTCCATGCCGATCGCACGGTCGTCGGTGCTGTGGGCGCACGTGCTGACCTCGCTGGTCGCCAATCTCATCTCGCTCGTCGTCGTCGTGCTCGTCGCGGTCCTCATGGGCTTCCGCTCGGGGGCAGGAGTGCTGGCGTGGCTCGCGGTCGCCGGCATCCTGATCCTGTTCACCCTGGCGCTGACGTGGATCGCCGTGATCCCCGGTCTCTCCGCGAAGTCCGCGGACGGCGCGAGCGCGTTCTCCTACCCGCTCATCTTCCTGCCGTTCATCAGCTCGGCATTCGTGCCCACCGACACCATGCCCGGCCCGGTGCGCGCCTTCGCCGAGCACCAGCCGGTGACGTCGATCGTCAACGCGATCCGCGACCTGTTCGCACAGCAGCCGGTCGGCACCGACATCTGGATCGCCCTCGCCTGGTGTGTCGGCATCCTCATCGTCGCGTACGTCTTCGCCATGGTCGTCTACCGGCGCAAGATCTCCTAGGAGGGCGGGGGTGCCGGCGTGAAGCAAGAGGCGCCAGTCGCGCTCGCCATATCGTGGCTCGGGGGGGATCCGAACTTGCGCGTGTACTCGCGGCTGAACTGGCTCGAGCTCTCGTACCCGACCTCGTAGGCGGCGACGGTAACCGAAGCGTCGCACGTCTTCAGGAGTCGCCGTGCTTCGATCAGGCGAAGCTCCTTCTGGTATTGCAGCGGAGTCGTTGAGGTGGTGTGTAGGATCAGGCAAGCCGCATAGAGGAACTGGCAGGCACTTCGGCCCCGCGTTGGGTATTGTCTCTACAATGGCCAGCGTCTGCTCTAAGCAAAAGGACATCATGATCATGAAACGGATCGATCTTGGCTCACAAGGCCTTCGCGTGCCTGTAATCGGTTTGGGCTGCATGGGAATGTCGGATTTCTACGGCTCCTCATCAGAAGCTCAGAATCTCAGCGTTCTCGATCGGGCGGCAGATATTGGGTGCACGTTCTGGGATACGTCAGACATGTATGGCCCATTTACGAACGAGATCCTGTTGTCGAAGGCGCTCAAGGGGCGCCGCGACCAGATCACCTTGGCCACCAAGTTCGGCGTTTCCCGCGGCGAGGACGGCAGCTGGCTGGGCACCAAGGGAGATGCGGACTATGTGAAGGCCTGTTGCGATGCCTCGCTGAAGCGCCTGGGGACCGATTACATCGATCTCTACTATCAGCATCGTGTGGACCCCAAGACACCGATCGAGGAAACGGTCGGTGCTATGGCTGAACTCGTCGAGGCGGGGAAAGTACGCTATATCGGCCTGTCTGAGGCGGACCCGGAAACCATCGCCCGCGCCCACGAGGTTCACCCCGTCAGTGCACTCCAGACCGAGTATTCCCTGTGGTCGCGTGACGTTGAGGCCGAGATTCTGCCAACGATTCGGCGACTTGGCATCGGATTTGTGGCTTACGCTCCCCTTGGCCGAGGATTCTTGTCCGGGGCGATCCGATCACGAAGCGATCTGGAACCCGGAGACTGGAGGTTGGAGAATCCGCGATTCACCGAGGAAGCGATCGCCAGAAACAATCGGTTGGCCGATTGTGTAGCTGAAGTCGCAAAGGAGATCGAGGCCACCGCGGCTCAAGTCGCATTGGCATGGCTTCTGTCGCGCGATGTCCCCCTCGCCGCGATACCGGGGACACGTAGAACTGAGCGTCTGGAGGAGAACTGGGCGTCACAAGACGTGACCTTGCGAGTGGAACACTTGGACCGTCTTGAGTCCCTTATCAATCAGGGTGTCGTGGGCGATCGGTACTAGTCACGAGCCGTCGGGCGCGTCAGGGTCATGCGCCTGCTTGCCGGAGCCACAACGACCGGTCGACGACAGCCGGCTCTAAACCGATCGGCCACATACCGCCGGCGGAACTGGAAGAGATGCTCTATCGTGAGAGGGCTACGGCAGAGGAGACCAGGATAGTTCGGAGCATAACCTCGAAGAAAGGAGGGAGCTTAGGATGACCGATACGGCTAAGGAACATCTGGCAGCCGCATGCGGAACATATTGCGGGGCCTGCCCGGCTTACATCGCGAAACACAGCGACGATGAGCAGATAAAGACGAAACGGCAAGAGAGATCTTCATCCGGACCGATGAAGGCATTGAAGAACACTCCGCCTCCGAATTGGATGGAGGGCCTTCTTTGCGACGGCTGTCTCAGCGGCGGCATGCTCGCTGAGCATTGTCAAACCTGCGAGATAAGGCTATGCGCGGCGGACAAACAGAATGATTCTCGTTGTTCTGAGTGCGAAGAGTTGCCCTGCCATCGCATTACCAACCTAATGATGATGGGCGACTATCTGCACCGTGATGAATACCTTCCAAACCTTGAGAAGATTCGCGAGATGGGCGTTCAGGAATGGGTGAAGAAGAAGAAGAGCGCTGGCGTTGTCCCCAGTGCGGCCTGCCCATGAGCTGGTACGACACCCAATGCGTCCGATGCGGGGAGCCAAGATCCGAGCGCTTGTTCCCTCTGTCAAAAGAGTAGACCCCCGACGTCACTTGCTGCGGTCGAGTCATCCCACCATTCAAGCACTCGCAACGCCCTGAGGGTGTTCCAACGACTCGGCTCCCCTGCAGGCTCCATTTCGAAGTAGGTCCGGCCGGCGTGCTTCGCGCCCCGTTGCCATCTGCCGTTTTGAACGCGGCGTGCATTGACCAGATCGACCGCCTTCTGCGCGCCCGGGTCGCGCTCGCACCCTGAGGCGCGAAGGCAGTCGAGAGCAGTCAGGCAATCGTAGAACCAGTACGGCGGAAACGAGAACGAGGTCCACCCACCCTTGGTCGGTCCGTCTGATTCGAGACCCAGGTTGCGCTCCAGAAGGAAACGCCATCCTCGCTGTCTGGCGACCGAAACCGGGCCGGCACGCTCGCCCGATGCTCGCTCGAACTGCATTAGTGCCTCCACGACCAACAGCGTGGTCTCGAACTCGTAGTCAGACGCCGACTCTGAGTCGTTGGGAAGCCAGCTGCCTGCAGGAAGCTGCCGGTCTCCCAGATACGTCGCGATGGCCGAGATCTCCTCAATGGGCCAGCCGAAGTAGCTCGCAATCGAGAGAACGAGCGCCGTGACACCGAGGTCGGCCACCGCCTGACCACGCGAGAAGCGGATCTCCCGCCCTTCGTACAGCCCGCCCTCGATCAAGCGCGAACATCCCGCGAGCGCTTGGGAGTGGCGCGGGACGAGACCGAGGACCTTCAGCAGGTAGAGGGAGTACGTGGTCGACGTCCACTTCCCGTTGTAGAGGCTGTTGCCCCACAGGCCGTCCGCGGATTGCTGCGCCAGGAGCTTCAGCCCCCAACCGCTTTGGGCGACCTTCTCTCGCTCGGCTTCGTAGTTGTCAGGGGTCTCGTGCACGAGATCGCGTATGACCTGCCAGCGGATCGCAGGATCGCTGTCCATCAGCCAGCGGACTACCCCATCCCGCTCTCCGGTCACAGTCGCCCTCATTGCGCCTGACGTGGTGCGCATGAGCCGCCGGTCGCGAGATCTGGATGCGTCATGGCACCAGATCGAACTGGGTGATGCGACCCTCCCAATAGGCGGACGGTCCCTCAGGCAGATCCCAAAGACCACGCAGTTCGCGCGGCATGCGAACCCCTTCCAGCGTCGTGTAGTCCCGGACCTCGCCCAACCACGGTGTGCCCACGGTCTCCTTCTTCAGAAGACGGGGTTTGGCGGGCATCGTCGCGGCTGTGACATCGCCGTCCTCACCGAAATGCAGTACGGCAACGACACGCGAGGAACCCACTATGGTCGCCACCTCGACAGACCGTCGGTCAACGCGGTCCATTCGAGGTCGCGATTGTAGATGATGCCGTAGGGATTCCACACGAGTTCGGACAAGTAGCGCAGGGCTTGACCCACGTCGGTGTCGTGACCGGTCGAGCGCATGATCCTCGGGCCACCCCACAGGCGGCCTTCGAGCCTGCCCGCTCCCCTGCGGTACTCGTCGACGACGTCGAGCCAGGTTAGAGGCGCGAGGGCAAAGCGGGCGCGCCACGCGAAACCGATTCGTCCGACCTCATACTCTTCAACTGCTGTGAACGGCCGCCACTTGGTCCCAATGAGCATGCGCCCCTCCTGTGCGATGCGCACGAGAGATGGCGCCGGTTGCGGGTCGGGCAGGCAACGCTGGAGGTACTCCCGCGCAAGGTGCGGAAGCTCGGTTGGGATGCTAGGGCAACGGCAGAGGCACGCTCGCTCATCTCATGTGTCCCCCATCACGATCACACGCACGACCGTCACGACCGTCTCATGCCGCCGGTAGACGCTTCGAACGGCGGATGCGCGATCTCGCGAAGCCACGCCGTCTGCAACTCCGGCACCGCCTTCCCACTGTGCTGCATCGGTGTGCTAGAACCACGTTGCGTTCACCCGCGATCGCCCCAGTAGCCAGGGCGCTGCCGGTGGTGCGCGATGGCTGAGACATGCACTACCGTACCATCGAACCAGTACAGGATCGAATAGGGAAATCGGCTGATGACCCGCTTGCGCGTCTCGCCCAGCAGTATCGGGAAGGCTCTAGGATTGTCGGCAACGGCAAGGAGTGCAGCCTGGACAGCATCGAGAAACGCGGTCCCAAGCCCGAACTGTTCGAGGTCGTAGAAATCGGCCGCCTCGTTCAGCTCGCGAGAGGCAGCGGGCTCGAACAGCACCCCATAGGTCATACGCGAGCTGCCCGCGCCTTTGCGAACACCTCGTCCATACGGATGGGTATCACCTTGCCAGCTTGGACATCCGCACGCCGGCGCTCAGCTTCCTCAAGCCACAGACGCTCGACCTCGGGCTCCGGTAGATCGTCCAGGCTCTCGAGGAGTTCCCGCGCCAAATCAGCTCGGATCGACGGGTCAAGTTGCAGCGCTTCGCGCCTGAGTTCGTCGATGGTCATGGCATCTCACCTCACAACGGAACCGAACACGCCACAATGATACCGCCGACGCACGACACTGACACTGCAACGTTGGTTCTAACGACTCTGCCGGTCAGCCGGAGCCGCGGGCTGGCTACTGCACCGGCGTGTCAGCGACCAGTGTTCAGTACACACACGCGTCCAGAATCGACAGCACTTCTTCGAGCACCGACTTCGGGGCAGGGCCGATGCGCTTGACGCCTCGAGCCCGGAAGTCGAGCGACTTGATTTGCTCCACCATCACCACCCCGGTGACGTCCAGCCCGTTGGGAATCGGAACGTGAAAGGGATAGTCTCGTCTGGTGTTGGTGACTGGACATGCGATGCAAAGACCAGTCGCCTTGCTGAAGAGGTCGTTGCTTATGACGAGCGCAGTACGCCACCCCTTCTGCTCGTGCCCCGACTGTGGGTCGAAGTCTACCGAGACGAAGTCTCCCTTTCGGGGAATGTAGCCTGCCAACTACCAGACCTCGCGGCCCGCCGAGGGACCCCAGTCAAGCTCGCCGGGGTGATAGTCCTTAGGCACACGTGCCACGAGCTCTTCCAGGTTGTGACCGCCGCGCACACGCTTGGCAGGAGTGACGATGAGCGAACCTTCATGGACACTCACATAGACCGGATCGCCGACTTCCACGTGGACATCCGCGAGGAGTTCCTTGCTCAGCCGCAGCCCTTGGCTATTGCCCCACTTCTGAACCTTCGTGATCATGCGCCGCCCCTCGGTTGGATAGCCGAAGTATAGCCCGCGGCAGAGCGTCAGCCAAGTCGGGGAGCGCGGGTTAGCCGGCGGTCGTTGACGCGTCAGTTGCGTTCTTCGCCGCGAGCAAGACTTCAAGCCGATCAACGAAACAGCGCTTCCAGTACGGCAGACCGAAGGTGCGAACCCCCCACGCGTAGAGGGGACGAAGGCGACGATTCTTGACGGTCACGAAGTAGGTGTAGCTGATGCGCGTGCCGTCAGGATCGTCGACGAGCAACAGTCGCTCATCTCCTGTGGTGTTGAATGTGAGGTTGTGCGTCGAGCACCGGTAGCCCTCGCCTGGAAGAAGCTCTGCCGTCATCAGTATCTTGGCTGTCGGGAAGAACCTCCCAAACGAGGCGGACTCAGCCTCGATGGTGAGTACATCCCCGTCACGACTCAGAACGCGAATAGCGCGTGCGACCTTGGGGAAATGCTCAGGCATGTGCTCGAAATCCGAGATGATCGCATAGACCGAGGCCCTGTCCGAGCGGATGAGCCAGTTCCCTTCGACCGCGATCTTGTCGGTGTCGGCCACAAAATCCCCCTTCGCTCAGGTGTGTCCGGCTAGCGTCAGTCTTGCGCATGAGCAGACGCGCACACGCCTCTCTTCCGCAGTCTAACTCGTGGCGTCCTGCTCGATGCGCTTGTTAGCCGCGCGGCGTCAGCGTCGTCTGACCATGGGAAAGGCCCGGATTCCGTTGTGTTCGACCTCGGGACCGGAGGCTGCGAATCCGAGTCGCTCATACACGGGAACGGCCCACGGCGACGAGTTGACCGTGATCATCTGGGATTCGCCGCCTACTGCGAAATCCACCAGCTCACGCCCGACACCGCTGCCCCGGGCGTCCGCGTCGACGAAGAGCAGGCAGATGTGGGACGCGTCGCGCACATCGATCATGCCGACGATAACCCCGTCGTGCTCCGCTACGGTGATGTGATGGCCATCAGGATGATCGATGACAAACGAAGAGGCGGCGCGCTGGAACTCTGCAGCACCGGCCTCCGAGAAGTCTGGGCGCACCAGTTCATCGAAGCCGCGCATCACCAAGTCGAGTACTGCCTGCTCCTCACCCGGCGCCATGTCGCGGTACTCCATGTCGCGCTCCTCTTTGCTGCGGCTAACGTCTGGGCGTTGAGCAGCGCCTAGGGTCCTGTGGACAGAACGCTGCTTGCCTGGACGTCTGCTCGAACGCCGTGTCAGGTGTGGAGGTATCGACGCTTGAGGGAAGGGAGACGGTCACGTCTACCACTCCCTGGCGGTCGGAGAACGAGACCGATGTCCGTGCTCCAGCCATAGTCGAGGAACTGATGGCCCGCTCCGCTCCGTGGCTGACAGAACGGCTCCAGCAGTCCTTCGACGTTCTCCCACCACACTGACCGCAGTTGGCAGACAAACCCGCCGTCCTCTGCGGGATGGACCCCACGATCCCGTCGCGATAGTGCGAAGGTCAGTCTGCACCCGTCCAGGGCCTCAAAGCCGGGCAGGTCATGCACGGCGAACTCATCGAGCCCCTCGCGGGCCAGTTCGCCGACTTGCTGGCGCAGAAGACCAACTGCCGCAGGTTCGTCGCCCCAGAGGAGAATCACCGGACCCTCGCTTGTATGTTCAAGGAACTCGATACGCATTGCACACCCCCCGGCACCGCCCCGCTCCCCCCTCTCAGACCTAACGTTCAGCAAATGAGCCGCGAGGCTCACCCTGACAGAATACGTCATGTTCCTTCGAGTCGGCTCGATTTGCTTGTTTGACAGAGGCACCTCGCGAGCGGGTGCTCAGACACCGAGGATCGTGATCTCCTCGCCCCCGGCTGAATTGGAGCGCAACCATTCAACGAGTTCACGAGCGACCTGCGCAATGCGGCTAGCGTTGGTCGCGAATTCTGCATCGAAGTCATCGACGTTATCTGAGTCAATGGCGATGCCCGCCGCCGTCAGACAATCGACCGACTGGGCCTGTGCAGCGGCCAAAGCGGCGGACTCAAGAGCATCGGCAAGACTGCGAACGCGCGAGGAGTCCAGAAGCGTCGGACCGGTATAGTCGAAGCTGGGAACAGCATGCATGACCAGAGGAAGGAAGTAGTCGAACACCTCCATGACGAGGTAGACAGAACCCGGCCTACATAAATAGCGAGCTGAAATGTCTGCCGACTTCCCCGCGTCTTGCCCAGCTCGCAGCCCCCGAACAAGCCCATCCAGATCGAAGCGTCCGCGCTGGAATTCAAAATACACCGTGTGCAGCTCCGCGGGATCAGAAACAAGAGCAATCTGATCCACGGCACCCCCCTTCCGCCTAACGTCTAAGCCGGTCAGCCGCGAGCGGCACTTCCCATGATGGTACAGCCTCTACCAGTAGTGCGCGCCGCGCGTAGGCTGCAGCGGCCTGTTCGGCGGCTCGGGCTGGTATGTCGCTTCAAGAACCGGCACATGCGCTGCTCGTGCTGAGGTTTCCAGATCGCCGACGGGTAAGCAGTTCACGAGCATCCGGCGGGAGCGAAGCAGCCACGCTATCGCGGAGTCTCCAGAGATGATTGCGGCCCATTTTGAGGACGGGACGAGGAAGGACGACGGCAACGAAGACAACGCGGTCCGCCTGGGCGAGAGTGACAACGCGGCCCGTGGTGAACGTGATCGGCCCTCGCGGGCAGACGTCGTCGAGCCCGACGGGGGCTACCACGGGAACACCCGGTAGATGTGCACCTGCCATTCCTGCGGTGAGCGTTGCCCTATCCTCCCTGTATCCCGCGTAGGCGTGGAGTGAGACTTCCGCGGGCAGCATGAGGGCGATTGCCGGGGCCTTCACCCAGTAGATCCTGGCCGTGGTCACGAGGAACACGATGCCGCTGACCGGCGTTTGGCAGCTAAGAGTCGCCTTCCATCGTCGGTCCTCCACCTCGATGAACGGCCCGACTCCGCTGCCGAGCTGACTTTCCGATCGGTACCTCTTCTGCGTGGTCGTCGACCATGCGCCGAGAACCTCGACGGGTTCGCTCGGGATGACTCGACTCAGGGACGCATCGAGCGAGCGAAGGAACGGACTCTCTGGAAGTCTCCCAAGCAAGATGCCTCACACGGTTTGGCGTCCGTCAAACGTTCTAGCGCGTCAGCCGCGCCGGTGTCCATGGTATCCGACAACGCGGATAGTCGGCTGCACGCGCCTGTTAGGCAGACGGCCAGCCAACCGGCCACTCCTGTATCTCACGCAGTTCGCCAACATAGACCGTTTCGTCGGTTCTGATCTCGCTGCGGCAGTCCATCTCGCAACGGTGCATGTCACCGGTCTTCACTTGGCCGGACTCGTTGTGGAAGGTTTCACCAGCAACGTCGTGCCATGGGACTCGCGAGAACAACAGATCAACACCGAGGCGGGCAGACAACACTGCGCCTGGAGGGATGTCGTTGCCTTCGAGTTCGCGGGACAAGTAGTCTGACAAAGTCATCGCGATATTCAGGGGCTCGATCGGTTTGCCCCCGAATTCGCACTGACCCGTGAGCACGTCGATGCTGAGGTGGCCCGAACCCAAGGCAACCAGGGCAGGTTTGCCGAAGATGAGCTGCCATCCGCGAAACATGTGACACAAGGTGTTGGCGACGTCCTGGAGTCTCTTGCGTCTCACCGTCGTCGTTCCTTCGTTCTGTCCAACGTCTCAGCCGGTCAGCGGCTGGCGAAGCTGAGTCGGCTGCACCGGCCTGTTAGGCAACACGCAGTTGCTTGATACGCCGCATGTCGTCCTTGAGAACAACCCGAGCATCCCACAGGTCGACTGCGCGCTGAAGATTGAGCCAGAACTCGGGCGAGTTGCCGAAGAGGCCCGACAGACGAAGCGCCATCTCGGGAGACAACGCGCGCCGCTCACGCACAAGCTCGTTCACGGTCTGGCGCGAGACGCCCAGCGACTCAGCAAGACCACTCACCGTCAGACCATAGTCGGGCATGAAGTCTTCACGCAGGATCTCACCCGGGTGGGTGGGCCGGCGCTTCAGCGGTATGTCATTCGGGATACTCATCGCTCCTCACTTCTAGTGGTAGTCGCAGAACTCGACCTCATAGGCATCACCGTCTTCGAACCGGAAGCAGATGCGCCACTGGTCGTTGACCGAGATCGAGTGCTGTCCACGACGGTCGCCTTCGAGCGGATGCAGCCGATTGCCGGGCGGGACCTTCAGGTCCTCGACCCGTAGTGGCGGCGTTGACCTGCTCCAGCTTGCGCACAGCTCGTGAGGCCACGTCAGGCGGCACACGTCTTGCCTTGCCGGTCAGGTACAACTCGCTGCGTCTGCGCATCGGCGAACGTCTTGATCATCGTGGATAGCGTAACGCGTCACGTGACACCAGTCAAGTCTAGATAGAACTCAGGGTGTTTGCCTAACGTCTGAGGCATGAGCAGACGTGCAATACCCTTTCGGGTCAGTCTACCTCTTGGCGTTCTGCTCAAGGCCTTTGTTAGGCGCTGACGATCCGGACGAATCCCTGAGAATCGCTGCGTATCTTTTGGCCAACCCGCTCCAATACAACCGGGACAATGTCCCAGTACCGCGTGAACAACTCGCCGGTTTCGACATCCACGTGGGTGGCGACACGCCGATTCACGCCCGACCGAACCGGGGCCGCGCCAAGGACGGCCGCAGCGCGCCCATACAACTGTTCCAGGTCAACGTCGCCGAAGTATCCTGCGGCTGCCTTCATTTCGGAGAGTGCGTCGAGATCCTGGATGAGATACTCGAGAGCCATAAGGAAGCTGCCCGGCGAATCCGCATGACCATGAAGCGCCCAGAACATGAAGAGGGCTCGCTGTCCGGTAGTCAGTGTTTCGTAGACAGTCAACTTGATGTCTGGAGACTTTCCTTGGACCAATCTGAGCGTCGGCCCGATGCACGCCCATGACAAAGACCCTGAATCGAGACCGTCAAACGTGGACTGCTCCATCACCACCAGCATGTATTCGCCTCCAAACGAGATCCCCATCACCCACGACCCGCCTCGTGGACTCGTGCCAGATGGGGCTTGCCAATTGCGCGCAACGATTCAGCCGGTCAGTCGCCGGCGAAGGCGATCGGCTGCACCGGCGTGTTAGGTGTCTCCCGGACGCTCCGCAGACCGGTACGCCCGTACGAAATCAGCGGGTGATACGACAGACACCTCTGCCCTCGCATCCGTAGGAAAGTGGACGAGGTTCCCTGTGACAAGGTATTCAGCACCGCACGCAATCGCAACCTCCAGGAACGCCTCGTCATCAGCGTCTGGAAGACGCACTCTCAAGGGCGCGGACGCGACCTTCTGGCTGGTAGCTTCAATATAGTCGAGAAGCGCGGCCACTGCGTCTGGGTCAAGACCAAAGCGCGGGCGCTGCAGCACCTGCTCATACTCCGAGAGCAGCCGGGCGTCAACGCACAAGCGAACAGTTCCGGCAGAGAGCATCCGAACGATTTCGCCTGGTGGGCCGAACGGCGACAGTAAGCCCGAGACGAGCACGTTGGTGTCGAGGACTATCCTCAACCGCCGCGGGCCCGTCGCACGGCGAGTATCTCGGCCTCTATGTCGGCCTCAGAGATCTTGTCGGCACCCGCTGCAAGCGAGCGACGCTGCATCGAACTCACCGCGTTGATCGCCCGTCCCCGCCTGAATGCCGCCAAGGACTCCTCCAGGTTGGACTCGCTCACGGCAGCGAGGATTGCCACAGGCCTGCCATTGCTTGTGATGACCATCTCGCGCTCACCCGGCAACTCGCGCCAGATCTCGGCTGAACGGCCTCGCAGATCGCGAACACTAACGAACTTCATGAATAACCTCCTTCGAGTATACAAGTGTATACACGAATGTCACGCGCTGCAACCATCGGACTAACGTGATGCTGGGGGATGCCTAACGTTGCTTGCGCGTCGAGCGGCGCTCCGGCGCTGACATCAGGATAGCGCTCGCGGCGTCCACTCGATGCGCTTGTTAGCCGGCGGCCGGGGACGTGTCCAGGTCGAGATTCCCGGTGTTGGATTCGATGACCGGAGGGACGTCGAAGCTCACCACGAACGGCTGCCCTTGGTTCCCGAGGAGGTTGGTGCCACCGTGGAAGGAGCACCCTCGAATCTCGACGGGACCTTGGAACCATTCGTCCTCGAAGTCCACGAACTCATCGAATTCGCAGCGTTCCAGACGAAACGCGTGGGGATCCTTGTTATGCCCGCCCCAGCGGACGTCCGCGCCCTGCTCGAAGCGACAGTCCACGGCGGTGAACCCCGCAAGGAAGAAGCTGGCGTGCAGCAGGCAAAAGCCAAGTATGGTGACTCTCTCCAGGGCTACCGGCGCCTCAAACGTGATGAACCCCGCATCGAGCTTGTCCAGCACCGTATCGACCATTGTCACCGGAGATCGTATGACCGCGTTGGCCGCCGGCTCTGCCACATCCCGCAACACAAGAGTTCCCTCGACGACTGCGCCGGTGAGGGGATGCCCGACGCGCAGGACCTTGACGGCTGCTATGGGGTCCACATGTCCTCCGTCCGGCTAACGACTCAGCGCGTCAGCCGCGCCCGTTGTCCATGGTACGCCATGCGGTGGACAACGCAGGATGTCGGCTGCAGGCGCTTGTTAGCACCCGCCACGGCCCCTGCACCTCACTTCGCCGGCTCCTGAGATGCGAGGCTTGCCCCGGCAACTCTTAGCGCCCTCATACGGCGGAACAGACCGCGGGCGCTTGCACGGAGAAGCTCATCAACAGTCTTCACGTACCATCTGCCTGCTGCAAAGACGCTGGAAAGATCGCTATCCGTGACCTCCAGAGCGGCTGCGTTCTTTGGGTGGGTAATGCGGTTGCGGACAACGATGGCATCGAGGAAGGTTCGCCACTCGCCCCCCGAGCGGTCGATGGGATTGGTGGCACCACAGCAGTTCGACATCATGTCGAAGGCACAGAACACATTGTCGGCTATGGGCAGGAACACGGGACGGCTGTGGCTGTTGCCACCCCCGTCCTTCGACTCCCGCCATTCACGCAATCTGGCAATCTCTTCCTCGCCCAACTCGTATTCGAACATCTCGAGGACATACTGCTTGAGGTTGAAGGTGAGCCCATCAATCAAAGCGAATACAGCCCGACAGTAGGCACGCCGCTGGGACTGTGACCATACAGCCTCCGCATCAACTTCTAGAGCGCGGACATCGCCCATAAGGCACTCCAGAAGAAGCATGAACTCACGCTCGGAAGCCTCGAACTCAGTGGACTTGGCCATGTTTGTCCTCGTGGTGCTAACAGTGATTATCCAGTCTGCACGAAACCACGGCCAGAGCAACAAGTCGTCTGCATAACTCCGGTCTTGTGCCTCAAGGTGTCCCCCGGATCAGCCTGCCAGCGGGCTCCGGAGTGTGAGACGCCCCCCGCAGTGTCGTGGATATGTGGACTGTATATGCCGCTCTACAACCCGTCAAGCGGACTGCGCACGCCTTGGCCGCCGCGATTTGGACATGGGTGTAGATCATGGTCGAGCGAACGTACTTGTGGCAGAGGAGTTCCTGGATGGTACGGATATCGCGGCCTGCCTCCAACAGATGAGTCGCGAAGGAATGCCGGAAGGTGTGGCACCCCACGTGCTTGACGATGCCCGCCCGGCCGGCAGCTTCCTTCACCGCCCGCTAAACCAGGGTCTCGTGAATATGGTGCCGTCCTTCTTCGCCCGTACTTCTTGGGCTGAGCCCCGCCCTACGCCGCCGCGCCTTCCAGGCACTTCTTGAGCGCCACGAGGTCGCTCTTCATCTGCTTCCGATTCATGCGAACCAGAAGCGGCCGCAGCAGTCTTGTGACGCCACCGTACTCAACCTCGACCCTGAGCGTGACCTCGGTCCCGCCCGCGACGGACTTGAACAGGTGATCCAGCTGCAAGGCGAAGGGCGCATCGGTTCTGAAGGAGTACTTCTTGTTTGGAACGTACTCCACTACCTCCAGCTTAGACTCCCACTGGCGTCCCGACATCTCAAACTTGTTGCTGAAGGTCGTCCCTTCGCGAATCGGCCCCTTGGTCAGCTTCTTGACCTCGCTGACGCGCACCCATTTGGGCCTGTTCTCGGAGTTGGACACGAACGCGAACACGTCCTTGACGGGTCTGTCGATGACAATGCTGCTTTCCAAGCGGGAATTGGACACGCCCTCGCCTCCCTGGCCTCAAATCGTCTTCAGTAGCCGCCCGCCGCTCGCGACATTCTGCGCCTTCCGCGCCGACCTCCAAGCGCCGCCGGTGTCGCGGCGGATCCCCGAGCACGCGACGATCATTGTCCCAGATTCGCATCCACACCCTTGCAAAGCTCTGCCCAACCGAACCCGAGAATGTGCCTTGAATCCAGCTCCCACGGGAGCGTCGGGAACAGCTCCGTCAGGAAAGCGTGCTCCGCCAGCAGGCTTCGGATAGCCTCGCAGGAATCCTCGCGCATCCGCACGGCATCGTCGATGTAGCCGTGATCCTCCGCGTCGTTGGCGCTTCCGATCGTTACGAGGAGAGCCCGCAACAGGCCAAGGATCACCCGCTGTTCCTCGGAGGCTACCGCCAGCTCGCGCCTGACGATGGTCAGATCGTCGAGTTCCCGGTAGGGCTTGAACCCGGCGTTGAGATACAAGGCCAGGGGCCCGTGGTAGTTGTGGGCATCGCCCGTCGCGGCCCGACGTGGATAGGCCTCAGCCGTCCGCAATCCCGCGTCTCGAAACCCGGCGCATGCGGCCTCGAGGAGTCTCGCGGCAACCCCCTGCTTCCGGAAGGCCGGTGCCACTGTGAAGCAGACGATCGAGCCGACCTCAATTGCGTCGTCGACGGCAAGCTCCTCGTCGTTCGCTATGTTGGGGATACTGAGACGCGGAGCGGCGTTGCACCAGCCAACAGGGCGGCCATCGGCATAGGCCAGGTACCCCCGCAAACGCCCCTCACCTATGAGGGCGATAGAGGCCGCGCGGTTCTCCTCGGCCGTCCTCGAGTCAAAGTCCTTCTGGTCGTTGTCGGCGTGGAAGAAGTAGCAGTAGCATCCGGCCCAATCTGGATTGTCCGCGAATGCCTCGTGATCGAAGAAGCTGAGCCAATCGTCGAGAAGGCTTGGAGTGAGCTCCCGAATGACGATCTCAGACACAGAAGCCTCCCTCGTTCAGTCCGCGCAAACCGCCTCCCAGTCCGCCTGACTGAAAGCGGCTCTACGGTTGGGACAGCGCTCGCGGTGACAGACCTGGCAGCTCTGGAAGTCGGTCTCGGTGGGGAACATGACTCCTGAAACCGACATCTCCGGCACCAGCAGGCAGGACTCCGTCAGTCTCACGCCGATCTGCCCCTCGACGTCACCCAGCAGGGAGAACAGCTCTTTCTGTTGGGCAAGCGGCCACATGGCGGCATCCCCCGATCCCGGGTTCATGCTGGAGAGGTGTGAGATCAGGTGGTGTTTGGCGATGTGCTCCGCCACCTGTCCCACGGCCGCTCCGACGAGCTCGCTCTTGAGGACGTACAGCCACGCCTTCTGCCGGATACCATCCTCGGGTCTCAGGACCGAATCGACCTCGCGGCCGCAGGTGACCACATAGGGAAAAAGCCGCTCCGCCTGATCGAGGTTCCGCCTCAAAGCCCGGCTGGTGAATCTGACTCCGCCGGCAACGACCCAGTCGTCACCCTTCTCGTCGATATAGGTGACCTCGTAAACGGCTCTGGGCTTGCCCGCTGCCTGAACCCTGGCCACCAGCTCATCGAACGCCACCGCGTTGTCGGAACCCGGCTCGATGCGGTACTTCGCCATCAGGCTCTCGGTGTCCAAGGAGAACGGTATGTCTTGGAGTCTAGTCACTTGAAGCCCCATCCTTCCTTGCTACCGCGAAGTGCTCCGGCATCACTTGGCCGCCAGGGTCTCGATGATCTTGGAGCAACCTCCGTCGCACACGTAGGCGGTGTGATCGGCGACGCTCTCGAACTTGCGTCCGACGATCTTGTCACATCTGAACTCACCGCCGGCGCACTTGAGGAACCGGTCGACCAGATCCACCGCCCTCGCAGGCTTGTAGGGGATCTTCTCGGCGCCCTCCTCCAGACTCTTGAGGCCGGCGAACCATATCGCGGCTCCCAATGCCCCGCAGGCACTCCCGCTGAGGCCGATGCCGCCCGCGAATCCCGCGGTCATTGCGGCGTGCATATCCGATGCGCCCATCTTCTGCGCGAGCAGCGCCGAACAACCCACAGGCGCAGCAGGAGCAGCAGACGCGGCAGGTCCATCGTCCTCCACGTCGGAAGCAGACTTGCCGTCCTCTCCCGACAGAGCGGTCTCGATCTCGTCGAAAGCCACCGTGGGATATTTGGCGGCCATCCGAAAGCAGCGGATGGGTCCACCCCTTAGGAAGTAGCCGGCCGTCTGGAGGGCCGACGCGGACAGCAGGTCGAAGCCGGCGATCTCGGAGCACTCGATAGTCCTGTTCTGGGCGCGGAAGGATTCGACGATCCTCTGAGCCGCGACGATCGCCTTCGTCTGAGCCTGCGGCCCCGGGCCGAGAAGCCGGTGGGCCTGGGCTCCCGCGGCAAGTGTCGAGCCCCAGACCATGCCGCACTGGTAGCCATTCCCCATGATCCCGCCTGCCAGAGGCACGCTGGCACGCTCCTCGTCGATCATCGGGACACCGTACTCGCGGTCGAGGGTACGGCACAGCGCCTGCGAGCAATACCCGGTTCTGAGAAAAGCGGCCACCCCTCGTCGCCCGGGAATGCTTCGCTTGGGAGGAATGCCTCCATTTGTCGCCACTACCATCTCTTGCCCCCTTGCTGTTCGGCGCCATCCGGGTAATGGAAGACCTCTTCCAGCGGCACCCCGAAGATGCGGGCGATCTGGAACGCCATCTCGAGAGACGGCGAATACTTGCCTTGTTCGATTGCGATGACCGTCTGGCGGGTCACTCCGATGCGATCGGCCAGGTCCGCCTGAGTCATCTCTCCATGCGCGAACCGGAGTGCACGGATCGCGTTCGTGACTCTGGTCGGCTTCGTCATGGCCGAAGTCCCACGCGGTAGGCCACGATCTTGGCCACAACCCCAACGAACCCCGAAAGGAAGCACCCAAGGTATATCGTGTTGGCGATCCAGAAGTGACTGGCCTCGGTCATCGTCAGTATGAGAGCGGCCAACGCGCCGAAGGTCGCAAACACCTGACCGGCGTAGTTGCCGACCCTGTCTATCTCCCGGTCCCGCTGATCAGTCTTGCCGCGGTCTTGAGGCCAGATGAGGTAGATCGCGAGACTGCCCAGGATCATGGCCGCGAGACAGGCGACCATTGTCCACACCATGGGCCACACGTACGCCACCTCGGTCACGGACGTGTCCTGCGCGCGCGCAACAACTATCCCGAAGTAGGTCGCGCCACTGCAAACGGAGACTGCACCGTAGAGCCAGGTGATCTTTTCGTTGAATGTCATGTCGGACACGGGCATGGCGACCCCCATGTAAAGTATTGTTGACATACGTCACTGTACAACATGATTGACACGGTGTCAACGTTTCTTTACTCCGGGCCGCGTTCGAGCTTCCGGGCGTAGTTCAGTCCCGCGGCCGCCCGCAGTAGACGCACTCGGGCCTGTGAGTGCAGATCACGCCGCCGCACCCCGGGCACGTCCAGCGGACCCTCTCCCCCGCCACAAACTCGTCCAGCCCCCGTTCTCTGATGCTAGTGAGGTTCTCGATCATGCTCATGCCGTACTTGGTCCGATAGCGCTTGTCCAGCCGCTTCATTCTCGGGCACGGGTACTTGGCGCAAACGAAACAGAACTGTCAGTTCGGCGTCCGCCAGCTCCGGGCAGTTCTTGATCCGAGCAGCCGCACAGTAGACTGGGGCTTGCGGGCGTCGTCGCCGTTGCAGCCCGGGCACACGTTCTTCTCTCTGCTGTCTCTGAGAAAGCCTGAACAGATCGCGCAGTTCATCCCGCAGGCTGCGATCATGGTCGGATCGATGACCTCCGGGGTCTTCTTCTCTCCAAACCTCATCGCAGCCTCAGTACGGATGCGATCCGTGTCTGGTCAGTCCCGTCTTCTCGTCGAGACCGAACAGCAGATTCAGATTCTGGACCCCAGCGTGCGCTCCACCTTTGCCGATACTGTCGAGCACGCTGAAGATAACGAGGCGGTTGCGTCTCTCGTCGACTTCCAGACCGATCTGGCAGAAGTTCGTGCCCGAAACGGCCGATACCCACGGATAGGGCGCGTACTGCCAACTGGCCCCCGGCTCGCGTGGCATGTCGAAGACCCGAACGAAGAACTCGTCCGCATAGAACTCCCGATAGACGGTCAGAAGATCGTCGCGGGAGAGCGGCGCTTTCGGAAAGCAGTGACATATCGCGAGGATGCCCCGCGTGATCGGCACGTAGGCTGAGGTGAAGTGCACCGTGATGGTCGCCGGCGAAAGGAGGCCGAGCTCCTGCTCCATCTCGTAGGTGTGGCGATGATCGACCACGTTGTACGGGACCACGTTGTTCCCGATCTCGGGATGATGGAGAGGCGCATCCAGTTCGGCGCCCGCCCCGGCCGTGCCCGATAGCCCGTCCACGACGATGCGGTCACTATCCACCAAACCGGTCTTGATCAAAGGAGCCAGGCCCAGGATCGCGGCTGAAGCGAAGCACCCGGGATTGGCGATCACTCGAGCTTGTTTGATCTCATCGCGATGAAGTTCCGGGATCCCGTAGATCGCCTCGCCGACCACCGCCGGGCAGGCGTGCTGCCTGGAGTAGAGCCGCTCCCAATCGTCGAGGTTCTTCAGCCGGAAGTCGGCCCCCAGATCGATGACCTTCGTATTCTGATCGAGAAACCCCTGGACCAACTCCATCGGCGTCCCGGTAGGGACCGCGAAGAAGACAGCGTCGCAGGGTGTGATCTCCTCGGGGCGCACCAGCTTCAGATCGGAACCGTAGAAGTTGCGATGGAAGTGCTCCAGCGGTCTGTCACCCCGGCTGGTCGCCCAGACGACCTTGACCTGGGGATGCTCGCTCAAGATCCGAAGCGCCTCACCCCCCATGTAGCCCGAGGCCCCGTATATGCCGACTTCGATCATCACCGGTCCACCGCTTGTTGCCACTCCGACTTCAGCATTGCGAACACCACCTCGTCGACCCACGAGCCCTTGAACCACAAGCTCTGGCGCGAACGCGACTCCCGCCGCATTCCCAGGCTGTCGAACAAGGCCATCGAGGCGATATTGAGCGGGTCGACCGACGCGAACACGCGGTGCGTACTCAGATGGTCGAACAGATAGCCGAGCAATCCGGTGAGCGACTCCGCGGCGATCCCCCGGCGCTGGCTGTCGGGAGCGACGGTGATGCCGATCTCGGCATCATTAGGCTGCTCCGTGGGATAGCGAACACCGATGTCGCCGACGAGTTCGCTGGAGTTCCGCAGGCGTATGCCCAGCTGATGCCAGGCGCCCGGTTCCCCGAGAGCGACGCTCCGACCAGTCTCGATGAACCGCCGGGCGTCATCGAGACACTGCGGTTCGAATCCCTGAAAGCGCCGCACGGTCGGAGCCGACCGGTACTCGAACAGCCGCGGGGTATCGGCCCCCGTGAGTTCGCCCAGAACCAGGCGCGGCGTCAGGATCGCTGTCTCACTCAACTGCACCCCATCTGGGTCGACGGCCAATCAGGCCTCTTCCTCCTTGGACAACTCCGGGTACAGCGTCTTCATACACTCCGGGCATATGCCGTGGGAGAGATGGACCTGGGTGTGCTTGGAGATGTAGTCATCCACTTGTTCCCAGTATCCTTCGTCATCCCTGATTCTCTTGCAAGTGGAACAGATAGGGATTATTCCTCTTAGACTCTTGATCTCTTCCAATGCTGTCTGAAGCTCATTGATGAGGGCGCTCCGTTCCTCTTCATACTGCTTGCGTTCGGTGATGTCCCGACATATGCAGAAGATCAGCTTCTTTCCCCCATAGAGCACGGCCCCGTTGTTGCTGAGTTCCACGTCGATGATGGTGCCATCTTTGCGGCGATGCTTTGTCTCAAAGTGCGCACCAGAATCGTCAACGTGTTGCAGCATCACAAGAGTCTCTTCTTTTGTAGAAATGTGTTCCCAATCCCATACATGGAGGTGATATACCTCCTCTATGGGATAACCGAGCATGTCGGCGAAGCGTTTGTTGGCCTCAAACACCCTGCCGTCTTGCTCGAGGACCACTATCCCGTCTCTTGATTGCTCGACCATGAGCCGGCGCCAGGAGACCTCATCTCTGAGCAACTCCTCCACGCTTCGAGCGACCGACTTCAACGCTCTCTGAATCCACCACACCCTCTTCCGACTACTCTCACGGGTACGTCGTCAGCATGGCCCTCAGCGGTTCGACGGCTACGACTCCGTCCACACGATATCGACGCCCTCCGAATCCCCCACGGCCTTCTTGAGAATGTCGATGAGTTTGGGACTCGCCCCGTTCTGCCCGAGCCAGTCTATGGTCATGGGTGACACATAGTAGTCCGTGTCCCCCTCTTCCTCTTCCTCGAGTTGATCGATGAGCAGCTGCAGATCGGCCTCGTCGATCTCCCCGAGGGGTGCTCCGCTGTCCTTCAGAGACAAAGTGACCATCGGTCGTTCCCCCCTATTCCATTCCTCGCCAGTCCCAATCGCGACCGCCTTTGAACACGTTCGCGTTCATCTCGTTGCTGAGCTGGATGAGATCGCAATTGGGGAATCTCTCGTTCATGGCGTAGTAGAAGCCGGCCACGTCGTTCGTGCTCGCCAGGACTTCCTCGGTGGCAACCAGATACGCCTTGGTGAACTCAAGCGAGCTCTTGTCGAACTGCATCCCTGGCTTCTGGTGGCCCGGGGATGATCACTTCGGCCCCCATCTTCTCGATCTTGTCGATCTCCTTCGCCCACTGCTTGCGTTCGTCCGCCGTCACCTCGCAGGTGAAGGGGTGCGCCTGGTTGAAGAGGACGTCACTGCCGTACAGGGTCTTGATCGAGGGTATCCACACCATGGTGTTGTAGCGCATGTCACCGATGACCTTGGGAATGATCTCGAGACGTTGTCCCTCCAATTCGAGGTATTCCTCAGCGAGTGACTCGACGTGGACCGCCTTCCGGCAGATGTTGTGGGCGCCGATGGTGGCCTCCCAGTGCTCGATCTTCCCGAAGAACTGGCTGTTGATCATGTCGGCCTCGGACGGCAGCGCCACCACGCGCGCTTTCGGGAAGGCCTCGGCGATCGTGCCCGCCCCGAAGTAGTGGTCGGGATGGGCGTGACTAAGGTAGATGGTTGTCAGATTCTTGCCCGTATCCAGGATCCCCGCGATGACCCTATGGGCGTTCGACAGCGTCCACTGGGCGTCGATGAGAATCGCATCCTTCTCGCCCATGACTATGACGGAGGCTACTTTGAACCCGCTCTCGTCGGCAAAGAGGACTTTGGTCGATAGTGGGCCGGTCCCGCTGCCGTTCAGTCTGACTTCCATGAAATAACCACCCCACAGCTAGGTTTTCGCAAAGCTTAGCACTCGCCGGGCCAGGAGGCTGCCGCTAGACAACTTCTATGGTCGGGGGCGGCTTGTAGCCGAACGCCGTCGGTGATCTCCGTGGTCATGCAGCCTTCCTTTCCGTTGAGACGACGTCGTCACAATTCCCGACAAACGCACGCGCGGATCGCACACGAAAGCCGCTGCCGGTCACGCTGGACCTCCAGCCGGCTTCTCCAGATAGACGATGCGGACAGCCACCGACTGCTGTTCGGTCCGCGTTCTCACGTACCCATGCCGCTCGTAGAGCCGAATGGTGGCCTCGCTCTTGCTCCCGGTGAACAGCTCGAACATGGCGGTGTCGGGGAAGCTGCTCTCTATCGCCTGTAGGAGCCTCGAACCGATGCCTTGGCCCTGGAAATCGGGGTGGACGATCAGCCTGCCGATCCGGCACACACCGGCCGTGACCTTGGCCCGCACCGAGCCCACCAGTCGATCGCCGATGGTCGCCTTAAGAATGACGTTCGTCTCGAACTGCTCGCGCAACTCCTCCAGCGTCTGGGTGAGCGGAGGGAGCGACCAGTCGCCGTAAGCTATCGCCTCGGATTCATAGGCCAGCTTCTGCAGAACGAGGATCTCCTCGGCATCCTCGACCGAAGCGGTAGAGATCACGGGCTCGTCGGAACCGCGTCGCGGCTCCATCTTCTCCACCACGGAGGCGATCCACCATCTCTGTTTCGCTTGCCTTGACCGCGGGTTTCGGTCGAAGTAGATCTCCATCTCGGTTCCGTCGGTGGTCTCCAGCCTGAAGAAGTGCTTGCGCACGTACTGCTCGCCGCTCCCGTGCCGGCAAGGACCGGTGGTCTTCCAAGTCCCCAGGACCCTGGCCACCTCGTACTGGGTCCCCCGCCAGAGGAACCGTGACGGCAGCCCTGGTTCGCCCGAGGACATGAATGAGGTAGAGAACGAACCCTCGACGGGCGTGATGGCCTCGGACACGAACTCTGGGCGACGGGCCCCCGTCGGTTCCACCGGAGATTCGGGGAGTACTGGCCGGTCGCCGCCCATCGCCTGCAGCTCAACCATCGTCCCGGTGCGCGGTCTCTGGCGCGAACGCCGGAATGCAAACGGAGATGTACTCCGCCCCCTCATCCATCGGGCTGCTGTACCGGACCCATTCACCCTTTTCCACAACCAGCGCTTCGCCCGCCCTCACGTCGATGGACCGATCGCCGAGGTCGGCCCTCAGCAGGCCGCGCAGCACCACGGTGTACTCGTCGAAGTCCGGCCGCTGCCCGGGCTCGCTCCAACCGGCGGGGCTCTTCATGCGCGCGATACTCACGTCGGATGTGCCTGTGTTCACCCGGCCGACGAACTCCTCGATGAGCTTGGGTATGGCCCCCTGAGCCGCGATGACCGCGGGGCCCTCGATGTGCTCGGTCACGCTTTCACCTTGCCTTCAGGACACTTCATGGACGCTTCACCATGGACGCCTTACTTCTTGAGCAGCCCGAACATCTTCCAGAGCCCCCGATGGAAGGCGTGGACCGACTTCACGGGCTGGGCGTACATGAGAACACATGCTCCGTCGACGGCCGGAACTCCCTTCGCTTGGCATAAGGCGACGGCCTCTTTGGTCTGGCACCCGGCCTGCAGCCACAACCGCGGGATACCGGCCTCGACGGCCTCCTTTACGGCAGCTTCGCAGTCGCTCTTGGGGACCGCGATTATGGCGCCTTCGACCTTGTCCTTCACATCGCCGATCTTGGTATCGGACCCGGTGCCGTTGAGGTAGGCGATGTGGACCTCGTAGCCCTTCGGACGCAATTCGTCCTCCATCTTGACGCCCATGACCGGGGTCTGCGGAGAAAGACGGATGAGCGCCAGCTTCTTGTGGCTCAGGAACTCCTCGGTCGTCATTGCGGTGGTCATTGGAAAGGCTCCTTTCGGTGTCGCGGATGGAGACGGGCAGCCGGCAGACCGTGCGCGCGGCTTGTGGATCTGAATGGCGTCGACTTCATCATCCGCCAGAAGCCGACCGGACCGCCCCCCGCGGCAGCGTGGTCTATTCTGCTGGACCCATTGTATCGGGGTCGGACGGACTGTGGGTGTCCCTTTAGGAAGGTTCGCGAAACCCCGTCGCTACGGAAGC
Organism: uncultured Actinomycetes bacterium; assembly: GCA_963714175.1. Lineage (GTDB taxonomy): Bacteria > Actinomycetota > Thermoleophilia > RBG-16-64-13 > RBG-16-64-13 > RBG-16-64-13. The sequence continues at coordinate 90,278 of CAVQNN010000001.1, forward strand.
TCGCCAGAATTCTCCCGGACCCGAAACTCGACGATCCGGGAGATGAGGCTCGCAGGCAGCGGTCGGTCCAGGGAGAACTGCACCGAGCCCTTGCTGCTCTTGTATGGTGCAAGCTCTTGTCTGAACGCCTCGACCCCGCTTGGCCCGGGGTAGAAGCCCACATGGGCCTTGAAACCGGCGAAGTGCACCAAGTGTCCGTTCAGGTCGAATGTTGGGATGGCATAGCTGATGGTCTCCGTGGCGCCCGGCGCTGAAGCCCTGATCAAAGCGCGCATCTCCTCCAGCACCTTCCGAGTGCCGGGTGGAAACTCGGCTATGTACTCGTCGATAGAGTTCGCCGTCGAACGGCCTCCCATCCGCTGCACCCGCCCCTCCGGTCCCCGTTCCACTAATAGTAGACGTCCACCGACATGCCCATCAGCACCTGATCGTAGACGTGCTCCGCGATCCAGACCGGAGTCCGGATGCACCCGTGGCTGGCCGGGTAGATGGGGACGCTCGACGATCCGTGGATGGCTATGTGGGGATAGAAGTACGAAGGGAAGTACATCCAGCCGACGGAGCACTCCTGCCAGCCTCTCTGTTTGAGCCACACGCTGCCATGGCCGGTAGGAGTGCCCGCCTTCCCCGTGGACACGTGGACTATCTCCGCGACCGTGCCGGCCTTGATGACGAGCAGAACCTGCCGGGTGAGGTCGACCTCGACCCGATCGCCGGGCGCGAACAGTCGAGGATTGGGCGTCTGAGCCACCATGAGGTGTTGCCAGACCTCGCCGTCGGCGGTGCCGTCGCGGGGTAGCCGTTCGACCTTCTCGAAGGCCATCACCGCATCGCGGGTGCGCTCGTCGTAGATCCCATCGACTTCGCCGCAGGGATAGTGAAGGGCGACCAGCCGGGACTCGAGAAACGTCACCAGGGCACCTTGGGAACCCTTCGCTTGCGTCGGATAGGCCGGCACAGCGGGCACCTCGACGGGATGGACCTGGCTTGGCGTGATGGGCTGCAAGAAAGCCCTATAGAGCATGACGGCCATCTGGGCGCGAGTCAGGCCCAAGGCAGGATAGAGCCAACCGTCGCTCGCCCCCTCGATGATCCCCAATCGGTAGGCGTTGGCGACCGACGTCACATGCTCGGGAGCGATCAGCCCGCGATCGCGGAAACCGACAAGCCAGCCCGGCGCCAGGTACTCAGGCAGCGCCAGGTCCACCGACGGCTGGGGCTGCCGCGCCAGTCTGTACCCGAGAGCCCCCACCACCAAGGAGGCCGCCTGCTGACGAGTCACCGGGGCTTCCGGGGAGAACATGCCTGGATCGGTACCGGAGGTCAGCCCCGCCTCGCACAGCGCTCCTACCGGAGCCGAAGTACCATCTCTCAGGCGTCACGTCGGCGAAGTAGGCATGGGGCGAGTCGGGCAGACTGAAGGGCGCGGGCTACGAAAGCGGCCATCTGCGCCCGGGTCACGGGGTCATGGGGACCGAATGAGCCGTCGTCGCGCCCCATGATGATGCCCTCAGCAGCCAGCGCGGTGGCGGCCTCCGCGAACCATTCGTCACCCCCGACATCCGCGAACACGGCGGTCTCCGCCATGGCCACGGGAACGCCCAATACCCCTACAGCGAGGATGACCCCAGCAGTGATACTCCCCACGACAAGGGCGCATCGACGCCCGAACTTCCCCTCCATGCTCGACCCCCGGGATGACCTGATTGATGACACGGAACACGCCGAGGGTCATGTTACCCTGGACCGTCCGCGCATAATCCCGCCGCCGTTCGGGTATTTGGGCCTAGGAGACTGCTGAAGAGACGAAGTCCCGGCCGGCAGAACGCACTGGGAGGCGCAATACGTCGTCCTTAGTCGCGCTAGTAGCTCTGCTATTTGCGCTCCTTGCGTCCTTGTCTTGCGCGCGCCCTTCGCGCTCTGTCGGCGAGATGTCCCTTTTCGGCAGCCTGCTAGATGCCAACGACCCGGACGTTCGGAGTCCGGTGACCTCCGAAAGGTGACAACATGGATCAACCCAGGGTGTTCGTTTACGCGCTCAGCACCTGCGGCCACTGCAGAAACACCAAGAGGCTGCTCGAAGACCACGATGTGCAGTACGACTTTGTCGACGTCGATCTCCTGCCCAGGGAAGAGATGAAGACCGTCCTGGAAGATGTACGCAAGGTGAACCCACAGGCGGCTTTCCCGACCATTCTCATCGGCGACAAGGTCATAGTCGGCTACCGCGAAGCGGAGATCCTGGAGGCGTTGGGACTATGAGCACCGTCGACGAGATGTACGACCGCCTCAAGAAGGTCAACGAGCCCAGGGGCTACTTCTTCAGCAAGAACGACAAGCTGGTCAAGGAACTCATCGCCGGTCTTCTGACCAACAAAGACCGGTACGGCTACATGTGCTGCCCCTGCCGCCTGGCGTCGGGAGACCGGGAGACCGACAAGGACATCATCTGCCCCTGCGACTACCGAGAGGACGACGTCAAGGAATACGGCAGTTGCTACTGCAACCTGTACGTCTCAAAGGAGTGGAACGAGGGCACGGTCCCCAATGTCCCCGTTCCGGAGCGCCGCCCGGTTGAGCGCGTCTCCTGGATGACCTGGCCCGGCGACGACGCATAGGACGACCAGAGGGTATTGCCGCTGCGCTCACGCTCTCTGCACGGCTTCGCAGTGTCGCAAGGCTTAGCGGCAACACCCTCTGGTCGTCTGCGCGTGAGGCTTCTATGAGCTACACCTCTCAGGCGTCCGGTGCTTGAGGGAACGTCACTCGCCGCCCAGGGCCAAGGTGAACGCCCCCTTGACCGCCGACATCAGCGCCGGGACGGCGGTGGCCTCATCGATGGATTCCGCCGGATTCCCGGTCAGAGCGACGACCACGTAGCTCTGACCCGCCTGGGTGGTGGCCAGGTAGGTCAGGGCCAGGACTCCCGGCTCGGACCCACCCTTGAACCAGGTGGTCTTCCACTCAGCAGGGTCCAGCGCCAGCCCGCCGTCGTTGATCGAGAGCACGTCGGCGATCTGAGACAGCCCGGGCCGGCCGGCAAGCTCGGCCAGAGAGATGTATGCGCGGCAAAGGTCGTTGGCCGAGGCGAACCATTCGATGGAGTCTATTTCGCGCGGAGTGTTCCAGTCTGACGCCGCCTCCAGATCGGGAAGAGGTGCCTTGTCGATGGTGGTTGCGAGTAGGTCTCGCCTGCCGGCTTCGTCGGCGGCGATGTACCTCTGCGCCAGGGTCGGCCATTGATCGAGCTTGAGGACGAACATCTCACGTGTAGTGAGAAAGGGGCGATCTCGGGATGGGTCGGTCATACCGGTGGCAACGAGCGCCGCCTCTACCGCGGACCTCCCCACGAGGTCGAAAACCATGTCGGCGCCGGTGTTGTCGCTGATCGAGATCATCTTCGCGGCCGCGTCTTTCACCGAGACCTGGGCGCCGTCCGGCTCCTCCTGGAGGTCGCCCGAAGGAAGACTCTTGAGCCGTTCCGTGATTGTCAGCTGCTGATCCCAGGAGACCTTGCCCGACGCGACCGCCTCGCCCAAGGCCTCGAGCACGTAGATCTTGAAGGCTGACCCGATCGACGCTGAAGTGTTGGGATCGATGCTGTGCAGTTCTTCGAAGGAGTCTCCCACGATCTTGGCGACAAGCAGGTGAACCTCCGGAGCGATCGAGCGGACGGCGGCGTCCAGCCCGTCCCAACTGGTGGGCGGGTCCGGCACGGCCGCTGACACCGGGCCGATGAACAACCCGCTGATCAACCCCTGGCTTGTCGACGGCGAGCGAGACCTGAACCTGCAGGGCCCTCCGCACCGACCGAGACGATGATGACGAGCCCGTCCGGCCCATTCGCCTCGACCGAAACAACCGTCAGATCCGCGGCCCCCACTAGCGCCTGGTTAAGCGCTGCAGGGGTCACCTGGGCGAGGAAGTTGGAGTCGAAGTGGGCCCGCACCTCGGTATCGGGGATGGGCAGGTCGGACGTCGCATCCAGGAACCACTTCGCCTGGGTGCCGACAGGCGTATCGGGCAGGGCGACAACGGATACCCCCGTAGACGTGGAACCTGTGGATCCCGAAGACGACGGAGGCGTCGATTGGCCACAGGCGGCGACCGAGCATAGTCACGGCGACCATCAGGCCGACCAGGAACATCCTGGCCGGAAGGCCCGGTCTGACGTTGCCCCGGGTGCGAAACATGGATGCCATCCCCTCTTCTGGTTCGTTGCTGGGCGAGCGCAGAACTATACCAGCGGGGACGCAGAGGAGGAGGGAGCGCAGGCTCGTGGCTGTATACTAGGCAGGAAACCCCCGTAGGCGAGCACGGCGCGCCGGCGTCGCGCCAAGATGATGGAGGACTGTTGGAACGTCTCGAAAACACCAAGGTCCTGGTGGCCGAGCTCATGGACGACGAGGCCATCGAGCAGCTCTCGGCCGCCTGCCAGGTGGACGTCAAATACAAGCTGAGCCGCGAGGAGATCCTGGCCATCATCCCCGCAGTACCAGGGCCTCATCGTGCGCAGCGAGACCATCGTCGACAAGGAGCTCCTGGAGGCGGCCGTCAACCTCACGATCGTGGGACGAGCGGGCTCGGGTCTCGACAACATCGACGTCGCCTCGGCCACCGAGAGAGGCGTCATCGTCTGCAACACGCCGGAGAGCAACGTGGTCTCGGCGGCCGAGCACACCATGGGTCTCCTGCTTTCTAGCAGCCGCAACATCTGCTGGGCCAACAGTTTCATCAAGAGCGGCCAATGGGGACGCAAGCAGTTCGAGGGCAGCGAGCTCTACGCCAAGACCCTGGGCATCATCGGTCTGGGGCGCATCGGCGGCTTGGTGTCGCAGCGGGCCCGGGGATTCGCCATGCGGGTCATCGCCTACGACCCCTACATCCCCGATTCGCGCTTCACCAACCTGAACGTGGAGAAGAAGGAGACGCTGGAAGACCTGCTCGCGCGAGGCCGACTTCATCACCATCCACACTCCTCGCACCAAAGAGACGCTGAACATGATCGGCGACGAGCGAGATCGCCCTCATGAAGCCGGGAGTGCGGCTGGTCAACTGCGCCCGGGGCGGACTCTACAACGAGGAGGCTCTGTACCGCGGGCTCAAAGACGGACACATCGGCTCGGTGGGCATCGACACCTGGGTGAACGAGCCCCAGTCGGGCCATCCCTTGTACGAGTTCGAGAACGTGGTCGGGACCCCGCATCTGGGCGCTTCCACCCTCGAGGCGTCGAAGCGGGTGGGCGCAAGAAGTGGCGGCCGAGGTCATCGCCGGACTGCGCGGCGAGATCGTCAAGAACGCCGTCAACATCCCCACCCTGTCCGAAGAATCCTACGCCAAGCTGCAGGTCTTCATCCGCCTGGCCGAGCAGATGGGCATCCTCTACCGGCAGATACGGCGGCGAAAGCGTGAAGACGGATCGAGATCGTCTTCGCCGGCAGGGAGATCGACGTGCCGGCCGATGCCAAGATCCTGTCTCTCGTCGCCCTCAAGGGCGTCCTCGAGGGCAGCATGGCATCCGGCAACGTCAACTTCGTCAACGCCGGTCTGCTGGCCGAGCAGATCGGCATCGAGGTCAAGGAGACCATCTCTCTGGAGAGCGGCGACTACCGGAACCTCATCCGCATGATCGTCACCGAAGGCGACGGCACCGAGTTCGTCATCGCCGGCACCGTGCTCGAGCACAAGCACCCGCGCATCGTCCAGATCGGGGAGTTCCCCATCACCTTCGTCCCCGAAGGGCAAGCTGGCCTACGTGCCGCACAAGAACGTGCCCGGCGTCATCGGACGGGTGGCCACCATCATGGGCGAGTACGGAGTCAACATCTCTCGGATGGTCACGTCGAGCGGTCTCAGCAACCTTGCCAGGGACTCGATCATGCTCCTGGGCGTCGACAACGACGTTCCCCAGGAGGCCATCGACCGCTGCCTGGAGCTGGGCGAGATCTACGAGATGAAGATCACCGACCTCTAGCGACAGGTCGACTGTGCCCGCATCCAGACAGCACCGCGTCTTTGTCTGCGGCACACTCGTGGTCTTGCTGGCCTTTGTGAGTCTGCTGGTCGCCGCCTGTGACGAAGACCGGGGGCGATCTCGCCACCAGACTCACGATCGCGGGCACCGGACACGTCCGCACCGACGCCAGCTTCGTCGACCACGGTCGCGGAAACGACCTCGACCACGTTCACCACCGTCAGCGGGGCCATCGAGGAGGAGTTCGTCTTCGGCATGGTGCTCGTGGGCTCTCGCGACGACGCGGGCTGGAGTCAGGCCAACTACGAGGGCGGCCTCTTCGTGGAAAAGAACCTGCCCGGCTCCCGCATGATCTACGTCGAGAAGGCCAACCCTTCCGACCAGCCCGACGTCACCGCCGAGCAGCTTGCGACGAGTTGGTCGGTCAAGGTGCCCAGATGATCTTCTTCACCTCCAGCGACATGGAGGAAGACGCCGTGGCCTTCGCCAAGGCTCACCCGGACATCCCGGTGGTCCATTCCGCCGGAGATGCCGCTTGGAAGGATGGCCAGGACTACAGAGACGTGGCCAATCTCAGCAACATCATGGGAGAGATGGAATACGGCACCATGATAGCCGGCGCCGCCGCGGCCCTCTGCACCCAGACGGGCAAGATCGGCTACCTCGGCCCGCTCATCGACGAGGAGACCCGTCGTCTGGCGGCGGCGGTCTACCTGGGCGCGAGATACGCCTGGATCGAATACCTGGGCAGGGACCCGGCGGAGCTGGAGTTCTCGGTCAAATGGATCGGATACTGGTTCAACATTCCAGGCACCACTTCCGATCCCACCAAGGTGACCGAGGAGTTCTTCGACCAGGGCTACGACGTCGTGGTGTCCGGGATCGACACCACTGAGGCCCTGATGGAGGCGGGCGAATTCGCCCAAGACCGGAAAGCGAGTGTGGGCGATCCCCTACAACTACGTCGGTTCGCTCGAGCAGTCTCCCGCCGTGGCTCTGGGTGTTCCCTACTTCAACTGGGGACCAGCGTATCTGGAGGCAGCTGAGGCCGCCCGCGAAGACCAATGGTCGAGCTTCTGGCTGTGGCGAGGCCCCGATTGGGCCGGCATCAACAACCCCGATACGTCTATGATAGGCTTCGCCAAGGGCCAAGGATTGTCGGTCTTCGCCTCGGCCAAGGTCGACGAATTCATCGCCGCCCTGGCCGATGGCCTGAATCTCTGGACGGGCCCTCTCAATCTCCAAGACGGCACCCCCTACCTCGCCGAGGGAGAGGTAGCCACCGACCAGCAGATCTGGTACCTGCCCCAACTTCTCGAGGGGATGGAAGGCCCGAGCGTGGCCGAGTAGACGCATCCTTGGCCAGCTGTATATCCACTGGACCGAGATCTAGGCCATCCGGACAAGGCTCGATCCGGCTCCAGACGCTATTCTGATCGGTGGCCGCCGAGTAGCAGACGGCGGCCTGAGTGAGACCGACAGCAGGGGTGGTGGACGGACTCCATGCAAGGAGCAGATCATAGCTGCGTCAGCGCGCGCGGCGGGTTAGGCTTCCCCGCACCGCAAGGCCTGTACGACCCGAGCCTCGAAAAGGACGCTTGCGGCGTCGGCTTTGTGTGCAACCTCGAGGGACAGCCTTCTCACACCATCGTCGAGCGGGGCATCGAGGTCCTGTGCAACCTGCTACACCGAGGCGCTTCAGGGGCCGACCCGAACACAGGCGACGGAGCGGGCATCCTGGTGCAGATCGCAGACCGCTTCTTCCGTGAATCGTGTGCTTCGCTCGGGATCACCCTTCCCCCATCCGGCCTCTATGGCATCGGCATGATGTTCCTGCCGCTCGGAAGCAAACCTCGGGCAACCTGCCAAGCGATCGTGGAAAGGACGCTGGCGGAAGAGGGCCTCCGCTTCCTCGGCTGGCGTGAGGTGCCGACGCACGAGACGGCTCTGGGCGAGTCGGCGGTCAAGACGCGGCCGTCGGTCTGGCAGTGCTTCGTGGAAGCAGACGATCTGCAGGGTGACGCCCTCGAACGCAGGCTCTATGTCGCGCGCAGGCAGTGCGAGAGAGCCGTGGCCCGGGCGCTCGACGAGGAGGAGCGTTTCTACATTCCCAGCTTCTCCTGTCGCACCGTCGTCTACAAGGGTCTGATGATGGCCGCCCAAGTCGCCGCCTTCTATGAGGACCTCAGTCATCCTCTCTTCGAGAGCGCGCTCGCGGTCGTGCATCAGCGCTACAGCACAAACACCTTCCCCTCGTGGGAACTGGCCCAGCCCTTCCGCTATCTGGCCCACAACGGTGAGATCAACACTCTGCGCGGCAACCAGAACTGGATGCGATCCCGGGAGCGAGGCCTCGAGTCCGAGCTGTTCGGCGACGACGTGGCCAAGCTGCTGCCGGTGATCGACGAGACTGGCAGCGACTCGGCCTGCCTCGACAACACCCTCGAGTTGCTGACCACCGGGGGCCGCGACCTGCACCACGCCATGCTGATGCTGGTCCCGCAGGCGTGGGGCGCCAAGTACCCCATGGGACCCGACCTGCGCGGTTTCTTCGAATACCATGCCGGCCTCATGGAGCCCTGGGACGGTCCGGCGGCGGCGGTGTTCACCGACGGCCGCACCGTGGGCGCGCTGCTCGACCGCAACGGTCTGCGGCCCGCGCGCTACACGATCACCAAGGACGGCTTCATGGTGCTGGCCTCAGAGGCCGGCGTCCTGGACATCCCCTCCCCACAGGTGCGCGAGAAGGGCGCGCTGCGGCCCGGCCAGATGATCGTGGCCGACCTCGCCAGCCATCGAGTGCTTCATGACGTCGAGATCAAGATGCGTCTCGCGCGGCGCCGGCCATACCGCCGCTGGGTCGAGGAGAACAAGATCGACATCCACGGCTTCTACGGCGCTGTGACCCCGGTGACGCCCGACACCGACAGCCTCCTGCGGCGCGAGAAGTACTTCGGCTACACCCGTGAGGACGTGAAGCTCATCCTCGACCCCATGGCCTCCACCGGCAACGAGCCGGTCGGCTCCATGGGGGCCGATGAGCCGCCCGGCGGTGCTCTCCGAACACCCGCAACTGCTGTACTGGTACTTCAAGCAGCTGTTCGCGCAGGTGACCAACCCGGCCATCGACTCGATCCGCGAGGAGCTGGTGATGTCGCTGATGACCTTCATCGGCTCGCCCGAGAACATCCTGACCGAGAGTCCGCAGCACGCGCGGCTGGTGAAGCTCAACCATCCGATTCTTTCGAACGAGGACCTGTTGCGCATCCGGAGCCTCAACCTGCCCGAGTTCGCCTCCCGGACTCTACCCATGGGATTCCCGGCGGGCGGCGACGGCCGGGATCTTGCCGCTGCGCTTGAAGGACTCTGCCGCCACGCCGAGTCGGCGGTCGCCGGGGGCGCGAGGATCCTCGTCCTGAGCGACCGCGACCTGCCCGAGGGCACCATGGCCATCCCCGCCCTGCTGGCGGTGTCCGCGGTCAACCGGTGTCTCATGCGTGCGCGCCGGCGCACCGGAGCGGGCATCGTCGTCGAGACCGGCGAAGCGCGCGAGGTCATGCACATGGCCATACTGCTCGGCTACGGCGCGTCGGCGATAAACCCCTACCTTGCCTACGAGATCCTCACCGACCTGGCTCTATCCAACCGTTTGAGCAAGAACGTCGGAGCGACCAAGGCTCTGGAACTCTACATCAAGGCTCTGTGCAAGGGCCTGCTGAAGACGATGTCGAAGATGGGCATCTCCACCCTGCGCAGCTACAGTTGCGCGCAGGTCTTCGAGGCGATGGGGCTCAACCGCGACACCGTTGACAGAGTACTTCGAGGGCACCCCTTCGCGGATCGAGGGGATCGGCCTCGACGAGATCGCCCGCGAGGCGAACGCGCGCTACCTGGCCGCTCACGAACCGAGTGACACGGCGGCGAAGATCCTCCCCAGCGGCGGCCACTACGCCTTCCGCAAGGACGGCGAACGGCACCTGTGGAGCCCGGACTCGATCCGCTATCTCCAGCAAGCGGCGCAGAGGGAACGACTACGACCTCTACAAGAAGTACGCCGCGCTCATCAACGACCAGGAACGCGAGCAGAGCACCTTGCGCGGGCTGTTCCGGTTCAAGGAGGTCCAGCCGGTCCCGCTCGACGAGGTCGAACCCGAGTCCGAGATCGTCAAGCGCTTTGTGACCGGCGCCATGTCCTTCGGCTCCATCAGCCAGGAGGCGCACGAGGCGCTGGCGATCGCCATGAATCGGCTCGGCGGCATGAGCAACAGCGGCGAGGGCGGCGAAGACCCCGAGCGCTACATCCCACTCCCGAACGGCGACAGCCGCTGCAGCGCCATCAAGCAGATAGCCAGCGGACGCTTCGGCGTCACAGCCGAGTACCTCGTGAACGCGCGCGACCTGCAGATCAAGATCGCCCAGGGCGCCAAGCCCGGAGAAGGCGGCCAGCTCCCCGGAAACAAGGTCTACCCCTGGATCGCGAAGACCCGGCACTCGACGCCCTACGTCAGTCTGATCTCGCCACCGCCACACCACGACATCTACTCGATCGAGGACATCAAGCAGTTGATGTACGACCTCAGGTGCGCGAACCCCGAGGCCCGCATCTCGGTCAAGCTGGTATCTGAGTCGGGCGTCGGCACGGTCGCAGCCGGCGTGGCCAAAGGACACGCGGACGTGATACTCATCAGCGGCGGCGACGGCGGCACCGGAGCCGCTCCCCTTTCCTCGGTCCGCCACGCGGGCATGCCGTGGGAACTGGGGCTCGCGGAGACTCAGCAGACGCTCGTGCTCAACGGCCTTCGCAGCCGCGTCCGGCTCCAGACCGACGGTCAGCTCAAGACCGGGCGCGACGTGGTCATCGCGGCGCTCCTCGGCGCTGAGGAGTTCGGGTTCGCAACCACCACCCTGGTTGTGCTCGGGTGCGTCATGATGCGCTGCTGTCACAGGAACACTTGCCCAGTCGGCGTCGCCACACAGGATCCCGAGCTGCGCAAGCTCTTCACCGGCAAGCCGGATCACGTGGTCAACTTCCTGACTATGGTCGCGCGTGAAGCGCGTGAGCACATGGCCTTGCTCGGCATTCGGAAGATGGACGACCTCGTGGGCCGCTCGGACCTCCTTGAGTTCAACAACGCCATCACCTTCTGGAAGGCGCAGGGCCTGGACTTCTCCAGGGTCTTCTACCGGCCGGACGCGGGCCCGCTGGACGTCAGGCAGACTACCGCTCAGCAGCACGACCTCGACACGGCGCTCGACTACGAGATCCTCCCCAGGGTGAGAGAGGCGATCGAGACGCTCCAGCCCGTGACCGTGGACATGCCGATCCGCAACGTGCACCGCACAGTGGGGACGATCATATCCAGCCACATCGCGCGAAGGTACGGAGGCGAGGGCCTGCCGGACGACACCATCACCCTCCGTTTCCAGGGCTCGGCCGGACAGAGCTTCGCCGCGTTCTGCTCGAGAGGTATGACTTTCGAGCTCGAGGGCGAGGCCAACGACTATGTGGGCAAGGGGCTGTCGGGCGCGAAGGTCGTCGTCAGACCGCTGCCCGATTCGGACTTCGACCCGGCCGAGAACATCGCGGTCGGCAACGTCGCGCTCTACGGAGCCACCGCGGGCGAGGTCGTACATCTGCGGCCAGGCCGGCGAGCGGTTTGCCATCCGCAACAGCGGCGCCATCGCCGTCGTCGAGGGCATCGGAGACCACGGCTGCGAATACATGACCGGCGGGCGGGTGGCCATCCTCGGCCCCACCGGCGTCAACTTCGCCGCCGGCATGAGCGGTGGCATAGCCTACGTCTTCGACGAGACCGGTCTGTTCGACGACCGCTGCAACCTGGGGATGGTCGACTTGGAGTCCATGACCGAGCCTGAAGACCGGCAGGAACTTCGCAACATGATCGAGCAGCACGTGAGGTACACCGGCAGTCACCGCGGACAGCGCATCCTCGACGACTGGGAGTCGTGCATGGCGCACTTCGTCAAGGTCTTCCCGACGGACTACAAGCGCGCGCTCGGCATGTTGAGCCGCGAGGACGAGGCCGTCGAGAGAGACGAAGCGGTGAGGGACTAGCATGTCTGGAGAGAGAGCCTTCCTAGAGACCGACCGCCAGGACGTGACCTATCGGCCCGTTGCGGAACGGGTGAACGACTTCAGGTCGGTGGACATACCCCTGACCGACGATCAGATACAAGCTCAGGCCGCTCGCTGCATGGACTGCGGCACGCCCTTCTGCCACGCAGCGGCCAGCGGCTGCCCACTGTTCAACATCATCCCGGAGCTCAACTCCCTCGTCTACTCCGGCCGCTGGAAAGAGGCACTCGACCTCCTGCTGCATACGAACTGCTTCCCGGAATTCACCGGGCGCATCTGTCCGGCGCTGTGCGAAGGCGCCTGCGTGTTGGGCCTGATCCAACCGCCGGTGAACATATGCAAGATCGAGCTCGCGATAATCGAACAGGGTTTCCAACGCGGCTACGTGAAGGCACAACGCCCCCGCGTCCGGCGCAGGGAGAGCGTGGCCGTGGTCGGCTCCGGCCCGGCCGGCTTGGCTACCGCGTACGTGCTCAATCGCACAGGCTTCAACGTCACCGTGTACGAGAAGGATGCGCGGCCCGGTGGCCTGCTCAGATACGGCATCCCCGACTTCAAGCTCGAGAAATGGGTCGTCGACCAGCGCGTCGACTTGATGAAGCAGGAAGGCGTGATCTTCGAGTGTGGCGTCGATGTGGGCAAGGACGTCTCCTACCGCTTCCTCCGCGACCGGTTCGACGCGATCGTCCTAGCCGGGGGCGCGAGCGTTCCGCGCGACCTCGCAGGTGCCGGGACGGGAACTGGCGGGCATCCATTTCGCCATGGAGTTCCTGACCGCAACAGAACAGGCTCATCGCGGGCGAGCCGGTCGAGCGCGCACAGCGACCCACGGCCGCGGGCAAGAGCGTGGTCGTGATCGGGGGTGGCGACACTGGTTCCGATTGCATCGGCACCTCGTGGCGGCAGGGGGCGCGGCAGGTGGCCCAGCTCGAGATACTGCCCGAGCCGCCCCTCACCCGCGCGGAGTCCACGCCGTGGCCGGAGTGGCCCCTGATGCGACGCGATTCCAGCAGCCACAAGGAAGGCGAGACCCAACGCTACTGGAGCGTCGACACGAAGGCCTTCACCGGCGAAGAGGGCCGAGTGAAGCAGATCCACTGCGTGCGGGTCGAGTGGGCGCCTGACGAGAGTCACGGGCGGCTTTGTCCCCGCGAGATCCCCGGGTCCGACTTCGCGCTCGACGCCGACCTGGTGTTGATAGCAATGGGCTTCGTCGGCCCCGGCGGAACGGCGCTCGCCGAACAACTCGGCGTGGAGAAGGACGCCCGCGGCTTCATCGGGCGCGACGACAAGCACATGACCAGCGTCGAAGGCGTCTTCGTGACCGGCGACATGCAAAGAGGTCCGTCGCTGGTAGTGCACGCGATCTCCGACGGCATGCAGACAGCCAAGCAAGTAACCACGTATCTCAACGCCAAGGGGATGAGAGGCCATGTCTGATCCAACAATGACCACCGGTTTGCCGAGCCTGGACCGGGTCCTCAAAGGCATTCTGCCGGGTGACAACATCGTCTGGCAGGTCGACACGGTCGAGGAGTACCAAGACCTGGTCACGCCCTACTGCCACGCGGCCATCGCCAACGGCAAGAAGCTGGTCTACTTCCGTTTCGCCCGCCACGAGCCTCTGCTGCCCGCGGACTCCGGGGCCGAGATCCACGAACTAGACCCCGAACAGGGCTTCGAGAACTTCATCGCCGCGATCCACGCAGTCATCGAAGGATGCAGGCACCGGCGCCTTCTACGTCTTCGACTGTCTATCCAGACTGGCATCGGACTGGTACTCCGACCAGATGCTCGCCAACTTCTTCATGCTGACCTGCCCCTATCTCTTCGACCTGGAGACGGTCGCGTACTTCGCCCTGTACCGCAACTACCACACCTCGCACGCGGTAGGGCCCATCCAGGAGACCACACAGCTCTTCCTGGATACCTACAGGCACAAAGGCGAGCTCTACGTGCGGCCGGTGAAGGTCCAGCACCGCTATTCCCCCACCATGAACATGCTCCACGTCTGGCGCGGCGACGAGTTCAAGACCGTCACGGCCAGTGCAGTCATCTCCGAGATCCTGACCTCGGCGGAGTGGTCGGGACTCGCTTCCGACAGCGCTGTCGGCTTCTGGGAGGCCAGCTTCCTGCAGGCCCAAGAGCTGCTCCGCTCGGGCGAGTACCGGCCCGACCTGCCAGGCAAGGGCAAGGACGTCTACGACAGACTCGTCAAGATGATCATCTCCCGCGACACGGACATGCAGCGCCTGATAGCGCGCTATCTGACCCTGCAGGACATTCTCGACATCCGCAAGCGCATGATCGGCACCGGGCTGGTCGGCGGCAAGACGGTCGGCATGTTGCTGGCTCGCTCGATCCTCCGGAAGACCGACGTTCGGTTCGTGGACGTGCTGGAAGAGCACGATTCCTTCTACATCGGGTCCGACGTGTTCTACAACTTCCTGGTGCGCAGCGGGGTCTGGTGGGTACGCCAGAAGCAGCGCGATCCGCAGGACTTCCTCGAGGGCGCCGAGCAGGCCCGCCGGCGCATCCTCACCGGGCGAGTTCCCGCCGCACGTCCTCAAGCGCCTCGAGGAGATGGTCGACTACTTCGGCCAGTTCCCGTTCATCGTCCGCTCCAGCTCCCTGTTGGAGGACAACTTCGGCAACTCCTTCGCGGGCAAGTACGAGAGCATCTTCTGCGCCAACCAAGGCCCGCGCGAACAGCGCCTGCAGGACCTGCTGGCCGCCATTCGCACGATCTACGCCAGCTCCATGAGCGAGAAGGCTCTGCGCTACCGGGCCGACCGCGGGATGTTGGAGCGCGACGAGCAGATGGCTCTGCTGGTCATGCGCGTGTCGGGCGCCATGTACGACCGCTACTTCTATCCGCAGATGGCGGGCGTCGGCTTCTCCTTCAACCCCTACGCCTGGGACCGCTCCATCGATCCGAAGGCCGGCGTCGTCCGCCTGGTCTTCGGCCTTGGCACCCGCGCCGTGAACCGTTCGGACGACGACTACACCCGCGTCATCTCGCTCAGCGCGCCTCAGAAGCGACCGGAGTCCAACTTCGACGAGGTGGCGCGAGTATGCCCAGCGGCGCGTGGACTACCTCGACCTCGAGGCCAATCAGCTCGTCTCGGGGTATTTCACCGATCTCGTGCGCGACAATCACGACCTGCCAATGGACATGTTCACCTCCACCGACCGGACGCAGCCCTCGGGCGATCCGCGCCTGCAGGTGCTGACCTTCGACCGGCTGCTGAAAGAAACCGGCTTCGTGAACGACCTGCGCGAGACTCTCCGGGTCCTTCAGGATGCCTACAACTATCCGGTGGACGTCGAGTTCACGGCGAACTTCGTCGACGCCGACCGCTACAAGATCAACCTGCTGCAGTGCCGCCCGCTGCAGGTGCAGGGCAGCACGCTCGTCGAACTCCCTGACGTGCAGGTGGACGAGAAAGACCTCATCATCACGGCCCGCGGCGCGGTCATCGGGCAAAGCCGCATCGCCACGATAGACCGTTTCGTGTACGTCTCCCCCAGCCTGTACGGCCGGCTCCCGCTGCAAGAGCGCTACGAAGTCGCGCGCCTGTTGGGCGCCGTCAACCACGCCTGCGGCCCAGGCATCGATACCATGATGATGCTCGGCCCCGGCCGTTGGGGCACTACCAGTCCGCATCTCGGGCTGCCGGTCACCTTCAACCACATCAATCACGTGTCCATCCTCTGCGAGATCGTCGCCATGCACGAGAACCTGGTGCCCGATGTCTCGCTCGGCACGCATTTCCTGAATGAGATCGTTGAGCGCGAGATCCTCTACCTGGCCCTCTTCCCCCAGCAGGGAGACAACTTCCTCAGCCAGGACTTCTTCGAGAACTCGCCGAGCCGCCTGCTCGACCTCGTTCCGGGCGCGGAGAAGCTGGATGGAGTGGTCCGCGTCATAGATTCGCGGCTCGTGGCAGGAAACACGCCTATTCGGCTTACCGCCGACTCCATCAAACAAAAAGTGCTCTGCTATTTCGAGCGCTAGATGGGCTACCTTATCCATCTGTACATCCGCCAGGGGCCAATATGAGCCGTTTGGATAGACCCATGCTGATCCCCCTCCGGTATCCTGTGACACAGTCCCCGAACAGGGCATTCTCAGGGTGGCCGGCAGAGAGACGGCGATGCACGAACGATGTCTGTCCAGGAACCCCTAGGCCGTACGGCCATGTGTATGTCTACTAGGATCGGCCAGCCGCTACCCGGAAAGGAGCAACAAATGGCAGAGAAGATAACCAAGGAGGACGTCCTTCGCACGGTCGAGGACAAGCAGATCAAGTTCATCCGCTTCTGGTTCACCGACGTGCTGGGCAGTCTCAAGAGCTTCGCGGTGACCCCCGCCGAGCTGGAGGGAGCCTTCGACGAGGGCATGGGCTTCGACGGCTCGTCCATCGAGGGTTTTGTCCGCATCGAAGAGTCCGACATGATCGCCCACCCAGACCCCGCCACTTTCGCCGTGCTGCCGTGGCGCGCGGGCGCCGGCGGTACCGCGCGCATGTTCTGCGAGATCCGCACCCCCGATGGCAACCCCTTCGCCGGCGATCCCCGCAACGTGCTGAGGAAGGTCGTGGCCAAGGCTGAAGCCATGGGCTACACGATGAACGTCGGCCCCGAGCTGGAGTTCTTCTACTTCAAGAACAGCCTGGGCACAGAGGTGCTCGACCAGGGCGGCTACTTCGACCTCACCACCCTGGACGCGGCAAGCGACCTGCGCCGCGACACCATCAACGCCCTGCACGCCCTCGGTATCCAAGTGGAGTACTCCCACCACGAGGTGGCCCCCTCGCAGCACGAGATCGACCTTCGCTACAAGGATGTCCTGACCATGGCCGACCAGGTCATGACCTACCGCCTCACGGTCAAGGAGATCGCGCAGGCCCAGGGAGTCTATGCCACCTTCATGCCCAAGCCCATGTTCGGAGTGAACGGCTCCGGCATGCACGTCCATCAGTCGCTGTTCAAGGGCAACCGCAACGCCTTCTTCGACGCCGGCGACGAGTACAACCTTTCGGAGATCGGCAAGTCCTACATCGCCGGCCTCCTGGCGCACGTCAAGGAGATCGCCCTGGTCACCAACCAGTGGATCAACTCCTACAAGCGCCTGGTTCCGGGCTACGAGGCTCCTGTGTACATCTGCTGGTCGCGCCGCAACCGTTCGGCCATGGTGCGGGTGCCCCTCTACAAGCCGGGCAAGGAGAACGCCACCCGGGTGGAGCTCCGCAACCCCGACCCGGCCTGCAACCCGTATCTGGCCTTCGCGGCCATGCTGGCAGCCGGCCTGGACGGCATCGAGAAGGGCATGAAGCTTCCCCCAGAGGCAAGCAACAACATCTTCGAGATGACCGAGGCGGATCGCGAAGCTGCCGGCATCGACTCGCTGCCCGGGGACCTCTACCAGGCCATCCAGGAATTCGAGAAGTCCAGCTTCGTACGCGAGGCGCTGGGCGACCACGTCTGCGACTACCTCATCCGCAACAAGTGGGCAGAGTGGGACGACTACAAGACGCTTATCACCCCATTCGAGATCTCGCGGTACCTCCCCATCCTATAGGCAGCCACCCCGCTGTCCGCCCGGCGGTCCCTCGGCCGCCGGGCGGGGTTCTTTCTCTCTGGGCAGCTGGGACGCAAGTGGGACCGTCGACTCAGAGGTGGACCGGATGGCAGTAACGCGAAGACAAGGAAGACCAAACCGCGAGTTCACGCTGAATAACAGTCCAGTAGCCTCTCGGGAGGGAAACCCATGCAGGTGACCCGCCGTGCCGTCGGTACTGCCGCCGTCACGGCTTTCATATGTGCGAATTGCGCGTCTCCGGGCCAGACACCGGACCCCAGCGACGGTCGGTCGTATCCGGCCGTCCCGGAGTTCGATTGGCCGGTCCCCGTGCGCGAAGTGCTGGTGGCCTGCACCGGCCGGTTGCAGCCCGAGCACGTTCTCAAGGCGTTTGAGTCCGGTGCGGACCTCGTCCTCACGGTCTCGTGCGACAAGGATGAATGCCGCTACCTGCAGGGCAGCGAGCGCTGGACCCGCCGGGCGGAGTACGTGCAGACCATCCTCGACGAGGTCGGGCTTGGGGGCAGACGTCTGATGGTCTTCCACATGCCCGGCACCGCCGCCGCAGACACGGCGGCGTCGACCGGACGACCCGAGGCGGTCGGCGAGGAGAGGCTGTCGACGTGCGGGTCGCCGCCATCCGTCAGGCGGTGTCGCAGGCCCTGGACGGCTTGGCCCCCAACCCTCTGTCCGTCGAGGATGCCGGCGGATCGGCCGAGGAACCCTATCAACAACCGGACACAGGCGAGGAAGCCAATGAAGACTGACCTTCGCCAGGCACTGGAGTCAGGCCGGCTGGTTCTCACCGCCGAGTGCGCGCCGCCGCGCAGCGGCGGCGCCGAGGCCGTCAACAGACTCTCGAGCCTGCTCCCCCCACGTCTCGACGCGGTGGTCGTAGCCGACAATCCCGACCAGATCCACGGCTCCGCCCTGGCGTGCGCCGCGATCTTGGCCCGAGAGGGTCGCGAGGTCGTGCTCTCCATGTCGACCCGCGATCGCAACCGCGTCGCCCTCGAGAGCGACGCGTTGGGAGCCTCAGCCCTGGGCATCGGCGCCATTCTCTGTGTCAGCGGCAACCATCAGTCGCTGGGGGCCTGCCCTCAGGCCGCTGGGGCCAACGACATGGACTCCATGCAACTGACTCGAGCGCTGAAGAACCTGGTGGAGGTACCGGAACTGGTCGTCGGAGCGGTGGCCCACCCCTACCAGCGGCCTCTGGAACTCAACTTGATCCGCGTCAAGAAGAAGATCGCGGCTGGAGCGGAGTTCCTCCTGACGCAGCCGGTCTTCGACACGGCCGCGTTCACGCTGTGGATGGACGCAGTCCGGGCGGCCGGTCTGGACAAGCAGTACGGCCATCATCGCAAGCGTGCTGCCATTGACCAGTCTTGAAGAAGCCGAATCAGTGCGGGAGCGGCAGACCTACGGCCCGCTTGAAGAGGCGGTGATCACCAGGTTGGCCGCCTCATCCGACCCGGCCAAAGAGGGCTTGGCTATTGCGGTAGAGATGGCCAAATGGCTCAAGACCGTCCCGGGCGTGCGGGGCATCCACATCCTGAGCGGCGGGCATGAAGCGACGGCCGGAGCAGTCATCGACGCTGCGAGTCTGGCGTAGGGCGAGGTAGACGTGCCCGATCGCTACCACATCCACACCGTCCCCACGGCTGCGCGGTTCCATCGCGTGGGCAAGTTCGGGAACGTCGACTGGCGCGAGGATTGCTCGCGTTGCAGCAACTGCGTCAAACTCCGCTGCCTCTACGACGTGTACCGGCATGAGGCGAGCTACAACCGCGATCCGTCGCTGTCGGTCGGCACGCTCAACGAGTGCAAGGCCTGCCTGTCCTGCGTCCAGGGTTGTACCAAGGGGCTGCTGAGCGTCTCTATCGACCCGGGGTTCCTTGACATGGGCGACGAGTACTGGAAGCCCGACATCCTGCTCACCACCTGGAATCAGGCCGACGCCGGCAGCATCCCTGTCTCGGGCGCCGGCTACCGCGGCCGCTTCAGCGGCCCCGGTTTTGACTCCATCTGGACGGACATGTCGGAGATCGTGCGTCCCACTCGCGACGGCATCCACGGGCGCGAATACATCTCGACCTCGGTGGACATCGGCCCGAAACCCATGCGTCTGCGCTTCTCGGCCGACGGCGGGCTGCTCACTCCGCCTTCTCGTCTGCTCGAGATCCAGCTGCCGGCCATCCTCGACGCGCCGGCCTGGCCGGTCGAGAGCGGGTCTCTGGCCGGCGCCCGGGCCGCGGCGGCCCAGGCGCTCAAATCCCTGGCCGTGATGCCGGCCCTCGAAGCCTCGCTGCTGCCGGCAGAGCAGCTGCCCTTTGTCGTGCCCATCGTCGAAGAAGACCAGATCGACCAGTACCGTGACCTTCTGCAGGCCGTGCGCATGGCGCAGATACCGGACGGTCCTCGCGCGGCAGAGTCGGCCGCTGAGATGCAGGCCGCTCACGCGCGATTGGTCGTCTCGATCCGCATGCCGCTCTCCCCCATGTCGGCCGACCGCGTGATCGAGTTGGCTCAGCAGGGCACCAAGGTCTTCCATCTGTGCGCCGACCGACACGGTCGCGAGCGCTTGGACGACGGCCGTCCCGGCCGGCACATCAAGGACGCCCTCCGCGAGATCCACGGACGGCTGGTGAAAGAAGGGCTGCGCGACGAGGTCACGCTGATCGTCTCGGGGGGCATCGCCCTTGCCGAACACATGGCCAAGACGATCATCTGCGGGGCCGATCTGGTGGCCGTGGACACGCCGCTGCTGGTGTCTCTGGGCTGCCGAGTCTGCCGAGGCGGCAGCGGCTGCGATTCTGGGAAGGCCTGCCCCGTCGACATCGGCTCGCTCGATCCCGCGTACGCCGCTCAGCGGATGGTCAACCTGATGGGCGCGTGGCACAGCCAGCTCATCGAGGTGCTGGGTGCCATGGGCATCCGCGAGGTGCGGCGTCTGCGCGGCGAGGTGGGACGAGCCATCTTCATGGAAGACATCGAGAGGGAGGCATTCGGCGACTTGGCCCGCGTGCCCCAGGCTGAGGTGCAGGCATGATCAGCAGCAGCGACTGGACGCAGCAAGAGGTCGACCGGGTGGTGCGCCCGGCTCCCGATCGCTACCGCAACGCCCTGGGCAAATACAAGATCGACCGCCTGGCCAGTTGCGCATCGTGCGGGCGCTGCGTTGAGGTGTGTCAGTACGGTGTCCACGTGAAGCCCCAAGGCTACGCCTTCACTCTGCGGCCTCAGGATCATCTGTGTATCGGCCCCGAATGCGCCGAGACCGACCAGTCTTGCATCGCCCAGTGCCCTCAGAAGGCGCTCTCCATCCAACGGAACCCCAGCGTCGAATGCATGGGCGATCCGCGCTGGTCCAGCGACCTCATACTCGCCACCTGGCATCAGGCGGCGACCGGACACCCCGCTCCGTCTCATCTCGAGCAGCAACTGGGGGCCTCGGGCGGCGGGTTCGACAGGCTGCGCTTCAAGTTCGAATTGCCTGAGTTCTTCGGCGAAGCGCCCGGCGGAAGCGATGGACCCGCGGTCGACGCCGACGCGGTCGACACGGGACTGGATCTGAACCGCCGCGACGACGGGCGGCCGCAGATCCACATCGACATCCCCGTGTACGGCGGCGGGATGAGCTTCGGATCGGTCAGCATCCACACTATCCTGGCCAAGGCCCGCGCGGCCACCGCCTGGAACACCCTGACCTGCACCGGGGAGGGCGGATATCACGATCGCCTCAGGCCCTACGACGACCACGTGATCACGCAGGTGGCCACGGGTCTCTTCGGGGTGCGCGAGGACACCGTGCAACGCGTCCGGCTCGTCGAATTCAAGTACGCGCAGGGCGCCAAGCCGGGCCTCGGCGGCCACCTCTTGGGCGACAAGAACACTCCCCCGGTCGCTCGCATGCGCGAGGCCGTGGCGGGCAACGCACTCTTCAGCCCCTTCCCCTTCCACAGCGTCTACAGCGTGGAAGACCACAAGAAGCACCTCGACTGGATCAAAGAGATGAACCCCCGGTGTCTGGTGAGCGTGAAAGTATCTACGCCCACCGACGTGGACATGGTCGCAGTGGGCAGCTACTACGCGGGAGCGCACATCGTGCACCTCGACGGCAGCTACGGGGGCACCGGCGCGGCGCCCGACATCGCCAAGAAGAACATCGCCATGCCCATCGAATACGCCATCCCCAAAGTGCACAAGTTCCTCTCCGCCGAGGGCATTCGCGACCACATCACCCTGATCGCCTCGGGCGGCATCCGCACGGCCTACGACGCTTTGAAGGCCATCGCGCTGGGAGCCGATGGTGTGGTCATCGGTACGGCCGAGATGGTGGCCCTGGGCTGCGTGCGCTGCGCCTGCTGCGAGAGCGGTCGTGGTTGCCCGCGCGGCATCGCCACGACGGATCCCGAGCTTGTGGACCAGATGAGCCTGGAGTGGGCCACACAGCGGTTGATCAACCTCCACAACGCCTGGCGCGAGCAGATGACCGCCGTTCTCGCGCGCCTGGGGATGACATCGATCCGCGAGTTGCGGGGGCGGAGCGATCTGCTCTGCTACCTCAGCGACGAGCCGGTCACGGAGACGCCGCGGCCCCCGGCGGCCTTGAGCGAGGCGGTGGCCCGATGAGCGATTTCGCCGAACGTTTGCTGGCCGGCCGGTCGCAGATCTACTCGGGTCCGGACGCTCCCACCTCCGAGCCTACGGAGGAAGGCGGGTGTGGCGTCACGGGCTTCGCCTGCACTGTGCCGGTGAAAGGGAAATTCATCTACGAGCCCTCCAAGCAGATGCAGAACCGGGGCAACGGCAAGGGCGGCGGCATCGCCGCCGCGGGACTGGTGCCCGAGCAGTTGGGCGTTTCCGCCGACATGCTCGAGAGCCACTATCTGCTGCAGATTGGCGCTGCTCGATCCCGATTGCCACGCCGAGTTGGAGCGGCAGTTCGTCCTGCCCAACTTCGACGTCGCGGTCTCCACGCAGGCAGCCACATATCGACGACCATCGCGATATCCCAGGCCTGGAGGTCAGGCCGCCGGACGTGCACCGCTACGTAGCGCGGGTGAAGCCGGCCGTCCTCAAGGCCTTCGCCGAGACGGCGGGGCTCCAGGACCTCGCGCCCCGGGCGCTCGAGGATGAGTTCGTGTGGCGCAACTCCTATCAGCTCAACGACGCGTACTACGCCTCGCTGGGTGAGAAGCGCGCGTTCGTGCTCTCCCATTCCAGAAACCTGCTCATCTTCAAGCTGGTGGGATATGCCGAGCAGAACGTGGAGTACTACCAGCTCCAGGATTTCAGCGCCCATGTGTGGATCGCGCACCAGCGCTATCCCACCAAGGGCCGCGTGTGGCATCCCGGCGGGGCACATCCCTTCGTGGGCCTGAACGAGGCGTTGGTCCACAACGGCGACTTCGCGAACTACCACTCCGTCTCCGAGTACCTGCGCCAGCGCAACATCCGGCAGCAGTTCCTCACCGACACTGAGGTGGCGGCGCAGCTCTTCGACCTGTGGGACCGAGTCTACGGGTACCCGCTTGAGTACATCATCGAGGCCCTGGCTCCCACCACCGAACTGGACATCGACCAATTGCCGCCCGAGAAGCAGATCATCTACCGGGAGATCCAGGCGACGCACATGCACGCGTCGCCGGATGGTCCCTGGTTCTTCATCATCGCCCGCAGCCAGGGCGACCAGTTCCAGCTGCTCGGCATCACCGACACGGCCATGCTGAGGCCCCAGGTCTTCGCCCTCTCCGACAGCGGCGACGTTCAGATCGGCCTTATCTGCTCGGAGAAGCAGGCCATTGACGCGACTTTGCGGAGCCTGGCCGAGGAAGATCCGCGCTTCTGCCCGGTGGCCGACAAATACTGGAATGCCCGCGGCGGGTCGTCCACCGACGGCGGTGCGTTCATCTTCACCGTTGCTCCGGGCAACAACGGCCACGCCGGTCAGATGCGACTCTCTTGCACCGACAAGTTCGGGCGCGAGGTCACCTGCGAAGCCGGCACCGTACGCTGCGATCTGCCCCGCGTCGATGTCATAGAGGGTCTTCACGAGACCTGCCCCGCCGAGCCGGTGAGCGCCGAAGAAGTCCAGGAGAGGCTGCACAAAGGCGAGATCGACGCCCTCTTTGAGGAGGCGTTGGACATGGCCTCGTGGCCGGCCGGGCACCTGCGCCGCTTTTGCGAGCACGTGTTCGCCGTGGCCGGCGCCGCCTCGGCCGACTCCAGGACGCGCGCCGCGGGCATCGAGCTTCTGACGAAACTCCACGACCGGCGCTTCCCGACCGGCGACAAGCGCCGCGCGACCATCGTCCGGGTGCTGGAGGACGAGCTTGACCGGCTCTTCGACACGGCTCCGGTCTTCGGCGAACCGGCCAACCGCGCCTGGCGACGGATAACCTGGCACACCCGCGATCGCCTTGCTCCCCCCCATCCCGGTGAGGAGGTGCTCTGCATCGACAGCGAGGGTTTCCCGCCCGAGGGCGACGACTGCGACGCCGTGCTTCTCAAGGCGGCCCATGGTCTGGGCTGGAGGCGGTTCATCGTCTATCGCCTGCGCGGGCAGCGTTTTCACGGGGTCGGCCTGGGCCCCGCGACGGACGACGTGCGCATCGACCTCTATGGCTCCAACGGGGACTACACCGCCAGCGGTATGGACGGCTTGGAGCTCTACATCCACGGAAACGCGCAGGATCAGGTGGCCCAGATCGCCAAGCGCGGCAAGCTGGTCATCTACGGAGACGTGGGACAGACCTTCATGTACGGCGCAAAGGGCGGCGATGTGTACGTGCTTGGCAACGGAGCGGGCAGGCCGCTGATCAACGCCGTGGGCCGCCCGCGGGTGGTCATCAACGGCACCTGCCTGGACTTCCTGGCCGAGTCGTTCATGGCCGGAGATCCTCTGAACGGCGGCGGGTTCGTGATAGTGAACGGCGTCGAGTTCGACGGTGACGGCCGCATCGTTCCCCTGGCGAACCCCTACCCGGGCAGCAACCTGTTCTCGCTTGCGAGCGGCGGCGCCATCTACATCCGCGACCCGCGCCACCAGGTGGTCGAGCGGCAGCTCAACGGCGGAGGCTTCTCACCTCTGGGCGACAAAGACTGGCGGCTCATCCGCGGCTACCTGGAAGAGAACGAACGGCTGTTCGGCATCCGAGTGGACGACCTGCTGACGGTCGACGGTGAGCTGCGCGCCCCGCAGGATGTCTATCGCAAGGTCAGCGCGGTCAAGCTGTCGGTGCTTTCCGGGACGGAGGAGAAGAAATGACGCAACCAACCGCCCCCCTGACAATAGAAGTCGGCGAGATCGCAGGCGACTTGGCCCACGAGCTCAAGGCCGCGAGCGGCACATCGCCTATGAGTTGCTACCAGTGCACCAAGTGTTCCAACGGCTGCCCGGTGGCCGGTCGGAGCGATCTCAGGCCGCACGAACTCGTCCGGTTGGTGCACACCGGCCAGCGTGAGGCAGTGCTCAGCAGCCGTTTCATCTGGGAGTGCACCTCCTGCCACACCTGCATAACCCGTTGTCCCCAGCAGGTGGACATCTGCGCCATGAACGACGCGCTGCGCGCGCTCAGCCTGAAAGAGGGACTGGCACCGGCTGACACCGCCGTCCCCGTGTTCAACGAGGCCTTCCTGGCCAGCGTGCGGAAGAGAGGCCGGGTCCACGAGCTGGGCCTGATGGCCGTCTTCAAGCTGCGCACCCGGCGCCTCTTCGAGGATATGGACAAAGCCCCCATGATGCTGCTCAAGGGCAAGCTCCCGCTGTTTGGCGAACGCATAGGCGGGCGCCGCGAGCGCGAGAGGTTGTTCGACCGGTCGGCCCAGGAGAGGAAGCCATGAGGTACACCTTCTACCCAGGCTGCTCCCTGGACGCCACCGCCAAGGAGTTCTACGGCTCGACGCTCGCCATGGCAGGCAAGCTCGGGCTGGAACTGGCCGAGTTGGAGGACTGGATCTGTTGCGGCTCCACCGCCGCTCACAACAGCGACCCGCTCTTGGCCGACGCTCTGCCCGCGCAGAACCTGCGCGCCGCCCATGGCCAGACCGTGGCCGTGGCCTGCGCCTCCTGTTACAGCCGTCTCAAGATGGCCAATCATCACATCGCCGGCGACGCCGCTGTCCGGGCGAGGGTCGCGCAGGTGGTCGGGGGCGACTACGACGGCCTGACGCCGGTGCGGCACCTGCTGGAGATCCTGGGCCAGGATATGGGTCAGGATGTCGCGGCAGCCATCCGCCGTCCCCTGAGCGGGCTGAAGGTGGCCTGCTACTACGGATGCCTGCTCTCGCGTCCGCCTGAGGTGACGCAGTTCGACGACGCCGAGAATCCCACCCTCATGGACAAGCTTCTCGAGATCGCCGGAGCCGTCTCCGTGGACTGGCCGCACAAGACCGAGTGTTGTGGAGCGAGCTTCTCCATCACCGATTCGAGCATCGTCGTCGAGTTGACCGAGAAGATCCTGTCGATGGCTCAGGCCGCCGGAGTGGACTGCATAGCAACTGCCTGCCCCCTCTGCCAGCTCAACCTGGACATGCGGCAGAAGGACGTCGAGACCAAGTACGGACGCCGGTACGACCTACCGGTCTTCTACTTCACGCAACTGCTGGGTCTGGCCATGGGCTGCTCCGCGAAGGAGGTATCGCTCGACAGACTGGTCGTCGACCCGCGGCCGCTACTGCGATCCAAGGGATTGCTCGGAATCGAGGCGAAACGATGAGCGAAAACAACGGCAACGGCAACGGCGGAGGCGCGCGCGAGGCGACAGGCGCCGTAGTGGTCTGCGGAGCGGGAATCACCGGCATGCAGGCGTCTCTCGACCTGGCCGAGAGCGGTTTCAAGGTCTATCTGGTGGACTCGTCGCCCGCCATCGGCGGGAGGATGGCCCAGCTCGACAAGACCTTCCCCACCGGCGACTGCGCCATGTGCATCCTCTCCCCCAAGCTCGTCGAGTGTGCCCGCAACAAGAACATCGAGATCATCACGCTGGCCGACATCCAGGGGATCTCCGGCGAGCCTGGCAACTTCAAGGTGAAGCTCCGTCAGAAATCGCGCTACGTAGACCTGAACAAGTGCAACGCCTGTGGGGATTGCACCGATGCCTGCCCTGTCGACCTGCCCAACGAGTTCGACCGCCGGCTGGGCACCCGCAAGGCGATCTTCCGCCCCTACCCGCAGGCCATCCCCAACGTCTTCGGCATATCCAAGGCCGCCGATCCCGCCCCGTGCAGGGCGGCGTGTCCGGCAGGCGTGAACGCCCAGGGCTATGTGGCGCTCATCGCGGCCGGCAAGTTCAAAGAGGCCTACGAACTGGTCCGCGAGCGCTGCCCACTCCCCTCCGCGTGCGGGCGCGTTTGCCAGCATCCCTGTGAGGACGGCTGCAACCGTGGCGACGTCGATCAAGCCGTCTCCATACGCGATCTCAAGCGGTTTGCCGCCGACTATGTCGACCAGAATCCCGACCAGTATCCGCCGGTGCAGCGGACCGCCCCCAAGATGGGCACCCACGTGGCCGTCATCGGCGGCGGCCCGGCCGGGCTGACCGCGGCCTACGACCTCACCCTGATGGGCTATGGGGTGACCGTGTTCGAAGCCCAACCGCATCTGGGCGGCATGCTCCGGTACGGCATCCCCAGCTACCGCCTGCCCAAGGACGTGCTCGACCGCGAGATCCAGTACATCTTGGACCTGGGCGTGGAAGCCAAGACCGACACCCGCGTCTCCGATCCGAGCACCCTCCTCAGTTCCGGATTCGGAGCCGTCTTCGCCGCTCCCGGCGCGTGGGTCAGCCGCAAGCTCGGCATCGACGGCGAAGAGGCCCCGGGAATCTGGGCCGGTCTCGACTTCCTTCGCCGAGTCAACAGTGGAGAGGCGCCCGCTATCGGCCCGAACGTGCTGGTCATCGGCGGTGGAGACGTGGCCATGGACGCGGCACGCTGCGCCCGCCGTCTCCCCGGGGTCTCCTCGGTCCACGTGGCCTGTCTCGAGAGCCGCGCGGAGATGCCGGCTCACTCTTGGGAGGCGGCCGAGGCCCTCGAGGAGGGAGTCATCTTCCACAACAGCCTGGGACCGACCAGGGTCGAGACGAGCGGGGACAAGGTCACCGGCGTCTCCTTCCGCGCCTGCACCAGGGTGTTCGACGAGGCAAAACGGTTCGCTCCCCAGTTCGACGATTCGCAGACCACCGTACTCTCGGCCGACACTGTGATCGTGACCATCGGCCAGGGCATCGACGCGGCCGGACTGGGAGTTGACACCGGCCCCGGCGGGCGGATCGTGGCCGACAACGACACGCTGGCCACCAGCGTTCCCGGTCTGTTCGCGGGCGGCGACGCGGTGTTGGGACCTGCCGCCATGGTCGATGCGATGGCCCAGGGTCACAAAGCGGCCGTGGCCATCGACGCCTATCTGCGGGGAGCGAAGATGCCCACCACCCCGCCTGCGCCGACAGAGACGGCCAAGAACCCCCAGCCCGAAGCTCCTCGGCAGGAGCGGGTGAAGATGCCGCAGGCCGCCCCAACTGGGCGCGTGGGCGGTTTCATCGAGATCGACCTGGGCTACAGCGCGGAACAAGCCATCGCGGAAGCCAAGCGCTGTCTCTCGTGCGGCCTCTGCAGCGAGTGCATGCAGTGTGTCAAGGCCTGCACGGCCGGCGCGGTCTGCCACGACCAACAGCCCAACGAATTCGAACTCGACGCAGGTAGTGTGATCCTGACCCCCGGTTTCGAAGAGTTCCAGCCCGCCCTACGCGGCGAATTCGGCCACGGGCGATACAAGAACGTCCTCTCCAGCGTGCAGTTCGAACGCTTGCTCTCCGCGGCAGGACCGACCGGCGGACACGTCGAGCGGCCCTCAGACGGAGGCGAGGCCAAGCGCATAGCCTTCATCCAATGCGTGGGCAGCCGCGACGCCGCCCGCGGCAACGGATACTGCTCGTCCATCTGTTGCATGAGCGCCACCAAGGAGGCCATGGTCGCCCTGGAGCACGCCCACGGCAAACAGGAGTTGGAGGTATCCATCTTCTGCATGGACGTGCGCGCCTTCGGCAAGGAGTTCGACAGCTACGTGAACCGCGCCCGCGACGAGCACGGCGTGAAGTACATCCGAGCTATCCCCTCGCGCGTGGTCGAGATGCCCGGCACGAAGAACCCGCGCGTGCGCTACTTCGACCAGACGGGTGTCGAGCAGCAAGAGGAATACGATCTGCTGGTGCTGAGCGTGGGGATGCAGGTTCCCGAAGGCGTGCGGCAGATGGCCGGACGTCTGGGACTGTCCCTGAACGAGTTCGGCTTCGCACAGACCGACAGGCTGGCACCGCTGGCCACGTCCAAGCCGGGCCTCTACGTGGCCGGAGCCTTCCAGGAGCCCAAGGATATCCCCGAGTCGGTGGCCCAGGCCTCGGCGGCCGCTGCTTGCGCCATGGATCAGCTTGCCGAGGTGCGCGGGACGATGATGAAGCGCCGCGAGTACCCCTGGGAGCGCGATACCACCGACGAAGCGCCCCGTGTGGGTGTGTTCATATGCCACTGCGGCCAGAACATCGCCTCCGTCATCGACGTGCAGGAGGTAGCTCGAAGGGCGTCCACTATGCCCAACGTCTACCATGCCGAAGCCAGCCTCTACACCTGCTCCGACACCAACCAGCAGCACATCAAGGATGTGATCAAGCAGCAAGGGCTCAACCGGCTGGTGGTCGCCTCCTGCTCCCCGCGAACCCACGAGATCCTGTTCCAAGAGACGCTGCGCGACAGTGGTCTCAACCAGTACTTGTTCTCGATGGCCAACATCCGCGACCAAGGGTCGTGGGTGCACAAGGACGAACCCATCGCGGCCACGGAGAAGGCGGTCGACCTCATGGCCATGGCGGTCGCGCGGGCGCGGCACCTGAAGGCCCTGCAGACCGGCCAGCAGCCTGTGACGGCCTCGGCGCTCATCCTGGGCGGTGGTCTGGCCGGCATGACCGCGGCTCTCGGCATCGCCGATCAGGGTTTCAGGGTTCACCTCGTCGAGAAAGAGCCGGCTCTGGGCGGCCTCATGCGCCAAGTGCGCAGTACGCTTGAAGGCACCGACGTCGAGACTCACCTCTCTCAGCTGGTCGACAAGGTCCAGACTCACCCCCTCGTCGACGTCCATCTGAACGCGACACTCGCGAGCATCACCGGACACGTGGGCGAGTTCAAGAGCGTGCTCAACGTGGATGGGACCGAGCAGCGGGTCAGCCACGGAGTGATCATCGTGGCGACGGGCGGCCAGGAGCGGCCCACCGAACTGTACCTACATGGCAAGAATCCGCACGTGACCACGCAGAGCAAGCTGGAGGCAGTGCTGGCCGAAGGCGCGCTTCCGCCCGAACTGGAGGGCAAGACGAATCCGACCGTGGTGATGATCCAGTGCGTGGAGAGCCGGAACGAAGAGCACAGCTACTGCAGCCGGGTGTGTTGTTCCGAAGCCGTCAAGAATGCTCTCGAGATCAAGCGCCGGCTCCCTGGGGCGAACGTGGCGGTGCTCGGCCGTGACATCCGTACTTACGGGTTCCGCGAGCTGTTCTTCCAGAAGGCCCGCGAAGAGGGTGTGCTGTTCGTACGCCATCCCGAGGGTGGCGACCCGGTGGTGACCGAGGACGGGGGCCGCCTCGCGGTCAGGGTGCACGACGCGCCCAGCAACCGCGAGTTGCTGCTGCGGCCCGACCTGCTGGTGCTCTCCACCGGCATCGCTCCGGCTGCCGGCAACAGCGTTCTGTCGGGACAGCTACGGAGCGCTCTGACCGCCGACGGGTTCTTCCTCGAGGCGCATCCCAAGCTCCGCCCGGTCGATCTGGCCAACGAGGGCGAGTTTCTCTGCGGCCTGGCCCACTCTCCCCGCTTCATGGACGAGACCATCGCGCAGGCCATGGCCACCGTGGGCAGAGCCACCACGATCCTCTCGAAGACTCATCTCGACATCCCCGGACAGGTGGCCAAGGTCGACCCCGCGGACTGTGTCGCGTGCGCTACCTGCGTCAAGACCTGCCCCTACGGCGCTCCCATGATCAACGAGCTGGGCAAGGCCGAGATCCAGGGCGCGATGTGCATGGGCTGCGGCAGTTGCGCCGCCTCGTGCCCGGCCAGGGCCATCCGCCTTCTTCACCAAGAAGAGGAGGGCATGGTCGCAATGCTGGATGAACTGCTCGTCGGAGGAGCGACCCTATGACGGCATCTACCACTTGGGAGCCCGAGATCATCGCCTTCTGCTGCAACTACTGCGCATACG
Source organism: uncultured Actinomycetes bacterium (assembly GCA_963714175.1). Lineage (GTDB taxonomy): Bacteria > Actinomycetota > Thermoleophilia > RBG-16-64-13 > RBG-16-64-13 > RBG-16-64-13. The sequence continues at coordinate 121,186 of CAVQNN010000001.1, forward strand.
CGGCGGCCGACCTGGCGGGTTCCAAGCGCATGCAATACCCGGCCAACGTGCGTGTCATCCACGCGCCCTGCACCGGGAAGATCCAGATGGAACACATTCTTGAAGCCTTCGAAAAGGGCATCGATGGGATCCTGGTGGCCGGCTGTCTGGAAGGCGGCTGTCATTTTCTGGAGGGCAACCTGCGCGCGCGCAAGCGCACGAACCGTATCCGCGAGATGTTGGCCGAGATCGGCGTGGGCGAGGAACGGCTCAAGATGGTGAACCTCTCGGCCGCCGAGGCCCCCACCTTCGTCAGGAGCGTGCAGGAGATGGTGAACACGGTCAGAGAGTTGGGACCCAGCCCGCTCAGGGCACCCCAGCCGTTGGAAAGTGAAGGAAAGTCATGATTGTCGCTTCCCCAAAGATCGATCACCGAGCTCAAGGGCCTCATCGCGGGCCACAAGAAGGTGCTGTTCGCCGGCTGTGGCACCTGTGTCACCGTGTGCCTGGCCGGTGGTGAGCGTGAGGTCGGCATTGCCTCCTACGCCATCCGCATGGCGCGCAAGCTGCGAGGGCGAACCCTTGGAGCTGACCCAGGTGACCATCGAGCGCCAGTGCGAGAACGAGTTTCTCAAGGACCTGGCAGGGCCGGCGGCCGATGTGGATGCCATCGTCTCCTTCGGCTGCGGCGTGGGAGTTCAGGCTGTCGCGGAGAGATTCCCCGGGAAGCCCGTCTATGCCGCGCTCAACACGCAGTTCATGGGCACGCTGGAAGAGCAGGCCGTGTGGACAGAGAAATGCCTGGGCTGCGGCGACTGCATGCTGGGTCAGTTCGGCGGCGTCTGCCCGGTGACGCGCTGCGCCAAGCGGCTCCTGAACGGGCCCTGTGGAGGTTCGACCGAGACGCACTGCGAGGTGGACGCGGAGCGTCCGTGCGCCTGGCAACTGATCTACGCCCGTCTCAAGAGCATCGACCAGTTGGACCGGCTGGACGAGATCGTTCCGCCCAAGGATTGGAGCACCTCCTGGCACTCGGGAGCGCGCAAGGTGGTGCGCAAAGAGCACCGGGTCTAGGGAGCACGACCGTCCATGTCGCCGAAAGCATGGGGGATATCCCCGACTGGGCCGCCAAGAAGGTATGATGCTGGACAAGCGTCGAGCGTCCACCCGGGGGGACCGATGAGCGGCAAGAGGACCGACTACCTGTCTTGGGATCAGTACTTCATGGGCGTGGCCTTGCTGTCGGCGCAGCGGAGCAAGGATCCGAACACTCAAGTCGGTTCGTGCATCGTTGACGCCCGGAAGAGGATCGTCGCCATCGGCTACAGTGGATTCCCGGCAGGTTGCTCAGATGACGACCTGCCCTGGGAGCGCGAAGGACCGCTGCTAGAGACCAAGTACCCCTATGTCTGCCACGCCGAGCTGAACGCGATCCTGAATCGCAACAGCGCCGACCTCTCCGGCTGCACCATCTACACCACCCTGTTCCCCTGCAACGAATGCGCAAAGGCGATAGTCCAGTCAGGCATCTCCGAGGTCGTCTTCTTGTCGGACAAACACAGCGACTCCGACACCGACAAAGCGTCGAGGACCATCCTGGAGATGGCAGATATCAAGACACGCAGGTTCACGGAAGATCTCCACATAGTCCTGTAGCGCGAACTGCGAAGCCGTGATGCGCGGACTGCGAAGCCGTGATGCGCGAACTGCGAAGCCGTGATGCGCGCGTGATGCGCGCGTGATGCGCGGACCGCGAAGCCGAGACGCTGTGCGCAATCGGCGAGCCGAGGTACAGTTCTCCCAAGAATGAAAACTGATGGCAAGGTATCGGCGATGGGTACGCATGCCGGCGGAGGAGTCGCGATGCGCCATCGCGCAGCCGGAGCCGGTATACGCACCCATCGCCGACACTGAAAGAAGAGGACATGGATCAGAGAATGACCACGACCGCACTAACCCTCCCCGGCTACCGAGTGGTCCACACCCTCGGCGTCGTCCGCGGGGTCACGGTGCGAGCCCGCTGGATCGGCAGCCAGATCGCCGCTTCCCTGCGCACGCTGGGCGGAGGTCAGATCCCCGAGTACATCAAGTTGTGCGAAGAGACCCGAGCCGAGGCCTTCGCCTGGATGGTGCAGCACGCCGAGCAGATAGGCGCCAACGCAGTCATCGCCATCAAGTACGACGCCACCGACCTGGGCAACAACATGACCGAGGTGCTGGCCTACGGGACCGCCGCGGTGGTGGAGCCGGAGTAGAGATCCAGATCGATGGTTGACGAGCGCGCAGCTCGCGGCTTCGCAGCGGCCGCCGAGCACTACGCAGCCTATCGCCCGAGCTACCCGCCGTCGGCGATGGAGTTCATTCGCCGTGCTGGCCGGCTCGACGAGCGCTCAACCGTCGTGGAGCTTGGCGCCGGAACGGGTCTGATGACCCGGCTTCTTCTGCCGGTGGGCGCCTGATCGCCATTGAACCAGTGCCCGAGATGCGCAGCGCACTGCTTGCCCTGGTTCCGGAGGCACAGGTGTTAGACGGCGCGGCGGAGGAGATGCCTCTCCCCTCTGCGATCGCCGACGCCGTTGTTGCCGCTCAAGCCTTCCATTGGTTCGCGAATGCCAGGGCCGTGCGGGAGATCGCGCGAGTCCTCAGCCCCGAGGGGGTGTTGATCTTGGTGTGGAATACGAAGGACTCCCAAGACCCCCTGATGGAGACCATCGACGCGATACTGGCGCCATATCGGCTGGGGAGTCCGGGCTTCGCGAGCACGCGATGGCGCGAGGTGTTCGAAGGCGAACACTCACCTCTGAGTTTGGCCTCACACGACACCTTCTCGTTCGAGGAACGACTCACGCTTGGCCAGTTGAAGGGCAGGGTTCTCTCGGCCAGCTACATCGCCCTGCTGGAGAAGCGACTTCAATCGGCCGTCGTGCTCCAGTTGGAGGAGTTGGTCGAGCCAGCTGCTAATGATAGGGCCTTGGACGATGCCACCATAGTCATGCACGGCAGGACCGAGGTGTTCGTAGCCCGTCGGAAATAGCGAGCCCTCCGAGTCGTCGGCATCAGTATCACCATCATCCGAGGAAGGTGTAGGCCGACTCCTTGTGCTGTGTCAGATCGAGGCCTATCAACTCGTGGTCCGGTCTCACTCGCAGCCCCATCACCTTGTCCACCAGCTTGAGAAGCGCGTAACGAGAGCACGAACGAGAACACGGCGGTGATCACGACCGCGACGAACTGCACCAGCAACTGGTGCGCACCCCGGTGGAACAGACCATCGGCCCCGTTCGAGTTGACCGTCAGGGTGGCCCAGAGTCCCACCGCGAACACGCCCCAGATCCCCGCTACCCCATGGATACCGAAAGCGTCGAGCGAGTCGTCGTACTTGAAGCGGGCCTTCACGATCATGACGCTCACGTAGCAGAGCGCCCCGGCGACGGCGCCTATCGCCAGCCCGGCCAGAGGGCCCACGAAGCCGGCCGCGGGCGTCACGGCCGCCAGACCCGCGATCAGGCCAGAGAGCAACCCCAGCGTGGTGGGCCTCTTCGCCACTACCCAGTCCAGGACGACCCAGGCCAGTGCGCCGGCCATGGCACCGAACTGCGTGTTGACGAAGGCGAGTGTGGAGAGAGCACCGGAACTGAGAGCACTACCCCCGTTGAACCCGAACCAGCCGAACCACAGGAGTGACGCCCCCAGCACAACGAGGGCGAGGTTATGCGGCGTGCCGGTATCGGGGTATCCCTGACGCCTGCCCACCACCAGGGCGGCGGCGAGGGCCGCCATGCCGGCACTGATGTGGACCACGGTGCCACCGGCGAAGTCCAGCGCGCCGTACTCCCTGAGAAAGCCGCCCTCGCCCCACATCCAGTGGGCCAGGGGATCGTAGACGATGGTGGACCAGAGCACCGCGAAGACAAGAAAGGCGCTGAACTTCATCCGTTCGGCGAACGCGCCGATGACCAGGGCGGGCGTGATCACGGCGAACATCATCTGATAGACCATGAACAGTAGATGCGGGATCGTGGCCGCGTAGACAGGGTTGGGGTCCAGGGTGACGTTGTGCAGCCCGGCATAGGAGAGCCCGCCTATCAGCCCCCCGTGGTCGGGTCCGAAGGCCAGGCTATAGCCGAAAAGCACCCATTGCAGACCGACCACGCTGACTGCCACGAAGCATTGCATGAAGACCGACAGGATGTTCTTGCGGCGGACGAGACCCCCGTAGAAGAAGGCGAGTCCCGGGGTCATCAGCAGGACCAGCGCGGAACTCATCACCATCCACGCGGTATCACCGCTGTCGATCAACGTGCGCTCCCCTCATGTAGCCACCCCTTGTAGTAGGTCCGCCTCCGGGCGGAGCCGCCGTCAATGGCAGCGTTCCTACGCCAACGCCGACACTCCGGTCTCACCGGTGCGTATGCGTACGCACTCGTCCATCTCGAGCACGAAGATCTTGCCGTCGCCGATGTTGCCCGTGTGGGCTCCGCGGGTGATGGCGTCGACCGCCTGCCAGACGTTGTTGTTGCTGACCGCCACCTCGACCTTGAGCTTGTGGAGAAGGCCGCCCTTCTCCACGTGGCTGCGGTAGACCTCGGCCATGCCCTTCTGCCTGCCCCGGCCCATCACGTCGGAGACCGTCAGCAGAACGATCTCCTCCTCCTCCAGCGCGGCGATCACCTCGTCCAAGCGGTCGGGCTGGATGATGGCGATGATGTATTTCATGATGCTGACTCCTGCTCGGCGCGGCTTGCCTCGGCGTCGCATGCCATGCAACCCCTACGATTACACCGTGCGAGAGAGAGAGAAAGACATCGCCAGAAGGCCAGTGTTCGGCCGCTGGGCGTTGTACATTCGTAGAAATGGCGAAGCCCCGGCGTGGCGCCGGGGCTTCGCGGTAGTCTGCTGTCGGGGCCCTCAGACGGGCCGCTTCGGCTAGCCTATGGCCACACAGCCGGTCTCGCCGGTGCGGATCCGCAGGCATTCCTCGAGATCGATCACGAAGATCTTGCCGTCGCCTATGTGGCCCGTGCGCGCCCCCCTGGTGATCGCTTCGATGGTCGGCACCACGAAGGAGTCGTTGACGGCGATCTCGACCTTGACCTTGCGCAAGAGTCCGCCTCGCTCGACGTGGCTCCTGTAGACCTCCGCCACTCCCTTCTGCCGCCCTCGACCCATGACGTCGGAGACCGTGATCAGGTTGATGTCTTCTTCTTCCAGCGCGGCCATCACTTCGTCCAAGCGATCGGGCTGGATGATGGCGATGATGTACTTCATGTTCCCGCTCCTTTCTCGGTGGCCTAGCCGACCAGCGTGTAGGCGGATTCGCTGTGCTGTGTGAGGTCGAGACCGATGTTCTCCTTGTCCTCGCTCACCCGCAGACCCACCGTCTTGTCGATCACCTTCAGCAGCACGTATGAGAGGACGAATGAGTAGGCAGCGCATACTAGCAGAGCGAGGAACTGCCACAGCAGCAGCTTGGCGTTGCCGTGGAAGAGACCATCCGCACCCGCGGAGTTGATCTGCGTGGTCGCCCATAGTCCGGTCGCCAGAGCACCGAGCATGCCGCCTACGCCGTGCACGCCGAAGGCGTCGAGCGAGTCGTCGTACCCGAGCTTGCCCTTCATCACGACCACTGCGAGATAGCACACCAGGCCGGCCAGAGCCCCTATCCCCAGGGCACCCAGCGGGGTTACAAAGCCCGAAGCCGGGGTGATCGCCACCAGGCCGGCTACCGCACCCGAGATGGTACCGAGAGCGGTCGGACGCTTGCCTTTGATCCATTCCACCACTGCCCAGGCGACAGCTGCGGCCGCGGCTCCCAGATGGGTGGCCACGAACGCCGACACCGAGAGCCCGTTCGCGCCCAGGGCGCTACCGGCGTTGAACCCGAACCAGCCGAACCACAGGAGAGCAGCGCCAAGAATGGCGAACGGCAGGTTGTGGGGAGGCGAGATGTCGGGGTAGCCCTTGCGCTTTCCCAACACCAACGCAGCCGCCAGAGCCGCCATACCTGCATTGATGTGCACGACCGTGCCGCCGGCGAAGTCGAGGGCTCCCATCTCGCGCAGCCATCCACCTACGCCCCAGACCCAGTGCGCCATGGGATCGTAGACGATGGTCGCCCAGAGAACCGAGAACAGGAGGAAGGCGCTGAACTTCATGCGTTCGGCGAAAGCACCGATGATCAGGGCCGGGCGTGATGACAGCGAACATCATCTGAAAGACCATGAAGAGCTGATGGGGGATGGTGGCGGCGTAGTCGGCGTTGGGCTCCACGCCCACGCCGATGAGGGCTGCCCAGCTGAAGTCCCCTATGAATCCGCCATGGTCGGGCCCGAAGGCCAGAGTGTAGCCGAACAGCACCCACTGGATGCTCATCACCCCCAACAGCATGAAGCACTGCATCATGATGGAGAGGACGTTCTTGCGTCGGACCAATCCACCGTAGAAGAAAGCCAACCCTGGAGTCATCAGCATCACCAATGCGGTGGCGACGATCATCCAGGCGGTGTCTCCGGTGTTGATCTCCGCCATCTTCAACCTCCTTTTGTTTGCCCGACTGACAGGCGGCGTAGCCTTGGCCGTTCAGCCGAAACGACTCTACTGACACCGCAATTACACCGGAAAGGAGGAGCGATGGTCACCGCCATATGTATAACGATATGGGTGTTTGCTTGTACATTTGTAATGAGGCCCAGGGCGCGGCGCGCAGAACCAGTTGGAGCATGCGTGTCAGCGCCATCGGCCGCGCCAGAGAGCCGCTATCCCATGAGCAGGCTGCGGGCCTTGAGCCCCAGCCCGAGGCGCTCCTTGTGCTCGGTCGGAACACGCTCAGCCCGCTGATCTCGGCGATCTTCTCCAACCGGTAGCGGATGGTGTGCCGGTGCGCGTAGAGCTCGGCGGCGGTCTTGGTCAGGTTCTCGTCGTTGCCGAAGAAGACCGACAACGTCAAGCGTCAGCTGGGTACCGTTCGCCACGTCGTAGCGGTCGACCGGACCGATGGTCTCTTCGTAGAGGGTGCGGATCTCGTCGGGATCACTCTCCCAGATGTCGAACAGCAACCGGTAGGTGCCCACGTCGGCGAAGTGCAGATGCTCCCGGGCCCGTGCAGCTTGCGCGCCACCTTCAGCGCCACCAGCGCCTCCTGATAGCCACGATCCATCTGCGAAGCGTTGGAGGCGAACCCCCCGATACCGACCGAGACGCTCAGCCCCCCGGACGAACTGCCCCAGGCCCCGGAGCGCCTTGGCCAGCTTCTTGAGCGCATCGGCGTTGTGAGCGGTCTTGCCACAGACAAAGATCACCACGTGGCCCGACTTGAGGCTGGACGAGCGACGAGGGTTCGACGGAGGCGATGTGGCGGGAGCACTGAGAGAAGAGAAGCTCCACTCTCCTGTCCAACTCCTCCTGATCGAGTCCCTTGTGCGTGATGAGCCCGTCGAACTCGTCGACGCCCAGAAGAAGTACCGCCGCTCCCTGGCTGAGGTCGCAGCCCAGGAAGGCGCCTCGCCGCGAGAGCGAATCGCCGATCCCCGGCCCCCCCGAGATGACATCGTCGACGAAGTCGCCCCTCAGACGCACCTCGGTCTCGAAACGCACCCGGTCCTGGGCCATCTCGAGCGCGGCGATCGTGGCCGAGTGCTCGAGGATGAGCACCTCATTGTCGGATAGCTGCTCGGCTTCGGTGATGGCGCACACGTATCCCAGCCGCCGATGGCTGGACACGATCGGGAGGGCGAACATGGTAGGCAGGCCTTCTTCTTGCAGCCGAAAGGACTTCTGCCCCCCGCCCATGGACGCCAAGCGCTCCCGCACCTCAGGACGCCGCAGCTTGGCAGCGATGTCGGCGCTGGGTACCGGTAGCCCCGACGAGGCGGCGAGCACCTCCAGGGATGTGTCGAGGATCAGCAGGGGCGCGTCGAGAAGACCCGCGGCTTCATCGGCCAGTTCGCGCCACCCACCCCCCCGGATGACCACGCCGAGGAGACTCCGGTGGATCGACTGGGATTGCTCGAGTTGCGAGGCCTGCCGGTTGATGATGACCTCGGTGGCGTCTTGCATGAGGCGGGTCCAGCGTAGGCCCTGCGGCACCTCGACGATGGGGAACTTGCGCCTGTCGGCCAGCTCGATGATGTCGGCGGGCATGCTCTCCACGAAGCGGGTGGTCTTGACGAAGAGGGCGGCGGCATCGGCCATCATCACCCGTCTGCAGAACTCGCGCTGCCGCTCCAGGTCGCCCTTGACCGCGAACATGGTCGAGAGGACCAACTCCCCTCCCGACAACCAGTCCGCGATGTCGGGAACCTCGCCCACGGTCACCGAGGTGACCCGGCGGTCGAGCCCGGCCTCACCGGCCAGCAGCCGGGCGTCCTTGAGTACGGCGAGTCCGAGGATCTGTCCGACAGTTACTGGCATGGTGGCACGAACGATATCACCAAGTGGATGCTACGACAGCAGGCGAGCGATCGTCGAAAGCAGGACATCCTGCGTGAACGGTTTCTGCAAGAACGCCGTCGGTGACCCATCGTCGTCCGCGAAGGTCTCCTGCTCCGAATAGCCCGACATGATGATCACTGGAAGCCCCGGGTGGCGCTGCCGCACCCCAGCCGCCGCCTCTACTCCGGACATACCCGGCATCACCATGTCGGAGAGGAACAGATGTATGGGTCCCTCTCGCTCGGTCAACAGCTGAAGAGCCTCAGTGCCGCTTCCCGCTTCCAGCACCTCATATCCGGCCCTACGGAGGACACGCGCGATGAACCGGCGTACGGTCTCTTCATCCTCCGCGACGAGTATGTGGGTCTCGCTCGACACGGGGGCCCACACCTCGTCGAGTGGCTTTGCCTTCACCGGAGTCGCGGTCGCGCCGTCAGAAATACGTGGTAGAAGCACGACAGATGTCGTTCCCACACCGGGGATACTGTCCAAATACACAGCCCCACCGCTCTGCGTCACGATCCCGTACACCACGGAGAGGCCCAATCCCGTTCCCTTGCCCAGCTCTTTCGTGGTGAAGAACGGTTCGAAGGCACGCTCGACCGTTGCCTGGTCCATCCCCTCCCCCGTGTCCGACACCTCGAGGACCACATATCTTCCCGGCTCGAGTTCACCGTGGATGTGCGCTGCACTCGCGCCATTCTGGGAATCGGTCAGCACCAGCTCGCGTGTCGTCAGCGTCAACCTCCCTCCCTGGGGCATGGCATCGCGGGCATTCAGGGCGAGGTTCATGACCACGTGATCCATCTGGCTACGGTCCGCCTCGACCAGGCCGAGATCGGAGCCCAAGTCGAGCACCAACTCGATCTGGGCTCCCACGGTGCGACGCAGCATGCCCGCGACTCCGTCGACCACCGAGTTGATGTCGAGCGGCACGGGAGCCATGCGCTGTCTTCGACCGTAGGCCAGCAGCTGCTGGCAGAGATCAGCACCGCGCTCGGCCGCCGACCGTATCTCGACGACCTCCGCCAGGCTCTCCGAGTCCCCTGCATCCATGCGAGCACGGAGCAGATCCGAACCGATCATTATCGCCGTCAGAAGATTGTTGAAATCGTGAGCTACCCCACCGGCGAGCCCGCCCACTGCATCCATCTTCTGGACCCGCCCCAGTTGGTCTTCCTTGCGCTTCAGGTCGTGCTGCGCTTGGATGCGTTCGCTGATGTCGCGTACGGCCAGGGAGAGCGATTCACTCGGACCCTCCCGGATGACGCTGACGCTCATCTCCACCTCGACCTCATCGCCACCCTTGCGGTGACAGCGTGTGCGATGGTCTACGGTCGAGATAACACCTCTTGGACCCTCGGAACCGGCCGCAAAGACCTCAGGGTCGTCAAAAACCGCGGCAAGCGCCAGACCGGCCACCTCATCCGGATCGTAGCCCGATAGCTCGCAGAACGCCTGATTCGCCTCGAGTATGGCCCCAGACTGGCGATCAACCTGGACGATGCCCTCGCTCGACTGCTCGACCACGGCCCGATGCCGGCGCTCGCTCGCCTCAAGCTTGGTTCTGGAGATGCCCAGTCGCCGAACCAGCAGCCATGTCGACGCCGCGGTCACCAGCCACAGAGCCGTCAGAGCCGAGCCGAAGACCCACACCGCCTTGGTCGCTTCCCCATACTCCGGATCGTCTTCGAGTGCCTCGATCACCATGGCCGGGTCGCCGAATATGTCTCGGAGCCCGACGAAACCGGCTGCGACACCGTCGTCCAGAGTCCGAACAAGAGTGGCTTCCTCCCAACCAAGTTCGTCGCTCAGCCAAGGATATCGGGCCGACAATCCCGGGTCACCAGGGGAGTGCACGGAGATCTCGGTGCCTGTGAGTCCCGATATCGAGTCGAGAGTCTCATCGTCGAACCTCTTCGTCACAGCCAGAACCCCAGCGGAAGGGCCCGAGGCATCGCTCCGCAGGATCGGGTTTAGCGCGACGAGCACCGGCCCGTCGGGCGAGACGACCACTCCGGACCCCGCCACCGTCGCACCCGCTTCGACAAGCTCGACCCCGGTGGCCTGGACGAAGGTTGAGATCTTGAGGTTAGCGTCGGCGCCCAAGACGATGCTGCCGTCGTCAGCGGCCAGCAACGCCACCTCTCCGACGTTGTCGATGTACGCCATGAGATCGACGCCTAGGGAGTCGAGGGCGCCGGCCAGATCCCGGGACAAGACCGTCATGTCGCCGGTGTGCATGGATATGTACGGCATGTCCCACTCGGCCCAATCGACAGCTACCCGCTCGAGATTCTGTGCGGTCAGTTCGAGTGCGCGGACGGTCCGCTCCATCCTCTCTCCGACCGCCTGCTCTTGGAGGTCTCGATAGCGCTCGATGAACACGAAACGGCCCACCAGGAATATGGCAAGGATGACGCAGGCGGTGCCCACCGCGGCGATAGCGATCATTGCCAGTCGTGGCTTGGAGCTGAGCCGATGACCAAACAAGTGAGCAGCCTGCCTTTCCGGGCGAGACGCGCAGCCGAGACCCACAATACCGCGAAAATGCGTGGCGCCAAAACGGCAGTATGAACCGCGAGCCGAGGACTATCAGACGGTCACCAGCATGGCTCGGCGAAAAGCAGCGGCTAGGGCGGCGAGGGTTGGGACTCAGGCCCTGATGCAGGCGACCAGGTGATTGTTGCCGATATCGCGCAGGACCGGCTCTGTTTCCCGGCACTGTGGCATAGCCACGGGACAACGTGGGTGGAAGTGACATCCCTCGGGCCGGTGTAGCAGGCTTGGGGCCTCACCCTCGAGCACGATCGGCTTCCGCTGCCTCTCCACGACTGGGTTGGCGGTCGGGACCGCCGATAGCAGCGCCTGGCTGTAGGGATGCACAGGATTGTCGTAGAGATCCTCGGCCTCGGCTAGCTCGACGACCCGTCCCATGTACATCACCGCCACTCGGGTGCTCAAGTAGTGGACCAGCCACAGATCGTGGGAGATGAACAGGTAGGTAAGGCCGGCGATTTTCTCCTGCAGCTCTTTGAGAAGGTTGATGATCTGCGCCTGGATGGAGACGTCGAGGGCCGATACCGGTTCGTCGCAGACTATCAGCGAAGGATCTCCCGCCAGAGATCGGGCGATGGCTACCCGCTGACGCTGTCCGCCAGAAAGCTCGTGGGGATAGCGTTCCATCAACCGCGGATCCAGCCCCACCATTTCGAAAAGCTCGGCTACGCGTTCCCGGCGCCCCTCTCTGCCTTCCGCCAGATGATGTGTCCTGATCGGCTCCTCGACTATCTTGCCGATACTCTGACGCGGGTCCAGAGAGCTGGCGGGATCCTGCAATACGACCGCTATACGCCGCCTGAGTGGGCGGAGCTGAGACTCGGGCAGCTTCGCGATGTCTTCACCATCGAACAGGATCGACCCCCCGGTAGGCTTGTACAGCCGTATCACGCACCGACCGACGGTCGTCTTGCCGCAGCCGCTCTCTCCCACCAGTCCCAGGGTCTCTCCCTGACGGATGGCGAGACTCACTCCGTCGACCGCCTTGACATCGGCGATCTTGCGGCGCAGCAGTCCCTTGGTAACAGGGAAGTACATCTTCAGGTCGTTGACCTCGAGCGTATAGTCGTTAGGCGACGTCGGCGGCATGACCCTCTCCCCTTCCGGCTAGACGGCAGGCTACGTAGTGGCCGGGCTCCACCTCCACCAGCTCCGCACAGGGCTCCTGTTCACAGATTGCCTCTTTGTGCCGGCATCGAGGCAGGAAGCTGCAGGTCGGAGGTAGGTTCATCAGATCTGGCGTTGTGCCGGCTATGGGCACGAGCTTCTCTCCCCTCTCACTCCGGCTGGGCACACAGCGCAGCAGGTCCATGGTGTAGCGGTGTTGAGGGTTCAGAAGAATCTGGTCGACAGTGCCGTGCTCGACTATCCGCCCCGCGTACATCACATAGACCCGTTGGGCGTAGCGAGCCACTACTCCCAGGTTGTGAGTGACCAGCACGAGGGCGGTGCTGAGCCGCTCTACCGTGCCACGCAGCAGTTCCAGTAGCTGGAGTTGCGTGGTCGCATCAAGCGCGGTGGTAGCTTCGTCGGCGATGAGTATCTTGGGACTGCAGGAGATAGCCATCGCGACCATGACGCGCTGGCGCATGCCCCCGCTGAACTGGTGAGGGTAGTCGCCAAGCCGGTTCTCAGCATCTGGGACCCCCACCATCTGGAGCAGTTCGATGCTCCGTTTCTGGGCTTCATTGGTACGCATGCCCAAGTGGAGTTCCATCATCTCGCGCATTTGGAATCCGATTGTGAGCACCGGATTGAGCGAGGTCATCGGTTCTTGGAAGACCATGGCGATCTTCGCGCCCCGAACGGAGCGCAGCTCCGGCCCATTGGCCTCGTACTGCAGGAGGTCCCTGCCCTCGAAGAGCACCTTGCCCCCGACGATGAAGCCCGGCGGGCTGGTGATCAGCCGCATCACCGAGAGTTGGCTGACCGACTTGCCCGAGCCGCTCTCCCCCACCAGCCCGACTATCTCGCCCTCGTTGATCTCGTACGACACACCGTTCACGGCTTTGACCACGCCGCGCTCAGTCCTGAACTCGGTCGTAAGACCTTCGACTCGAAGCAGAGGCTCTGTCACAGAACGCCTCGCAGTCGCGGATCGAGGGCGTCCCTCAGGCCGTCGCCGACCATGTTGAAGGCGAAGACCAGAAGCATCAGTGCAACACCGGGGGCAAACGCGAGGAGCGGATTCGTGAGCAGGTACCTCTGGCCGTCGTTCACCATGGCGCCCCAGGTGGCCGTCGGAGGGCGTGATCCCGATGCCCAGGTAGCTCAGGGCGGCCTCGCCGAGTACGACACCACCCGAGCGTCATGGTGATGAAGACTATCAGGGGCGGCATACAGTTGGGTATGACATGGGACAGCATTATGCGCCAGCTCCGCGTGCCGGTCGATCGGCTGAGAAGGATGTAGTCGTTCTCCTTGACCGACAGCACCTGGCCACAGACCAGGCGCGCCGATCCGGGAACCAGGCCGACAGCCAGCGCGATGATCACATTGAGCAGGCCGCCGCCAAGGACACCCGCCACGAGCAGGGCCAGCAGGATCATGGGGAATGCCATCAGGGCATCCATGATGCGCATGATGACCTGATTCAGCCAACCTCCGAAGAAGCCGGCTATCAGTCCCAGCAGCATACCCACGACGCTGCCCATAGCCACGGCTCCCACGCCTATCAGCAGTGAGATCCGGCTGCCGTAGATGATCCTGGTCAAGGTGTCTCGGCCCAAGGCGTCCGTGCCAAGGAGATGCTCGCTGACTCGGCTGTTGCGTAACGGCACGGAGGTTCTGCTCGTTGGACTCATACGGCGCGATGAGAGGCGCGAAGATGGCGAACACCACGAATAGCAAGATAACCAACGCCCCGAAGATCACCACCTTGCGGCCGAAGAACACCCTTCGGAAGCGACGCCACTCGCTGTACGCGGTGCCCGCCACTTCGCCGCTGTTCGCAGCAGTCACAACCTGCCCGGTCATAGTGCTCCTTCGTAGCCCCATCAGTTGTACCTGATTCGCGGGTCCAGCCAGCCGTAGCTGAGGTCGATGAGCAGGTTGATCACCACCACGATGATGGCTATCAACAGAACGACGCTCTGCACAGCTGGGTAGTCCTGAGCGTTGATGGAGTCGATGAGGTACCTCCCGAGCCCCGGGATGTTGAATACCTTCTCGACGATCACCGCTCCGCCAACCACCATGGTGAGCTGCATGCCCGATAGGGTGACCACGGGGATCAGGGAGTTCTTCAGCGAGTGCTTCATAATCACGGCCTTCCGCTTGAGACCCTTCGACCAGGCCGTGCGCACGTAGTCCTGTCCCAGCACCTCCAACATGCTGGAGCGTGTCTGACGTACCGTGCCGGCGATCGGGAAGAGGGCCAGGCAGAAGACGGGCATGACGAGCTGTCTCGTACTCTGCCAGAAGTCATCGAACGGAGATGTGTACCCCTGGATCGGCAGCCACTCCAGGTAGAGCCCGAACAGATACACCATCATCACCCCGAGCCAGAACACGGGGATGGTGATGCCGATATTCGCCAAACCGGTGACAAGACCATCGGCCCATTTGCCCCGCTTGATGGCGCAGATTATTCCCGCCGGTATGCCGATGACGATGCCTATGACGAAGGCCACGAGGCCAATGTGCAGCGTTATCGGTAGCCTGCGCCACATCTCATCGGCGACGGGTCCCCGGCTCATTATCGACGTTCCGAAGTCGCCCTTGAATACGCCACCGACCCAACTGAGGTACTGGACTACCAGCGAGCGGTCCAGTCCGAACTCGTGTCTGACTATTTCGAGGGCCTCCTGGTCCATCGCCACCACCTCTGACTGGGCCATCATGAGCTTGATCGGATCCCCAGGCAGCATGCGCATCGCCAAGAAGACGACCACGCTGACCAGCACGAGAACGACGATGGCCATGAGGATCCTACGGATGATGTAGGTAGTCACCTGATCCTCTCAGCAGTTTCTGGTAGTGCGCGCCAAGTTCACAGAGCGTCGTCGATCCGCCGTCGTCATGTGAGCCGTGCGGAAGTACGCCATCCCGAACGAGTAGCCGGGGATGGCGCCAGACACGATGACGTGAAGGTCTCTTGGATACACCACGGGCACTCGCCCGCCGGGCTTCAGCGCCTCCTTCACCGCCCTGCAGCCTGGTCTTCGGGGATCGCGTCGTTGGCGAAGAACGGTCCCACCCGGCTTGGTGTCGATGCGGTCACGCAGCCCCTGTATCTCCCGCTCGCTCAACTCCTCGTAGGGCACCTTGGCGTTCTCGAAGAGATAGTTCGATCAGGCTTTGCCTGGAGTAGCCCCGCCTCTGCAGCAGGATGGCCAGCTCCGGGATGGACGATCATGATGTGCTTACGTAGATGCGCAAAGGGATTGCCGACAGCCCAGCCTGTACTCTGCCAGGGTCTCCCTGTCGGCAGCTACATGCCTCACCATCGTGTCGAGTACCGCCTCCACTGACCACGGCTCCACTACTCCGCCACCGTAGAGCCCCATGCCGAAACCGGTCGCGCCCCCCAACGGTCGACACAGTGACACAGCTCTCGTCTTCTGCAAAGCCCTGGCTGACGTGGTAGGGCTCCCAGGGAGACTGCTCTTGGTTCTCTGCGAAGGTGTAGAACGTGTGCGAAGACGGGCGGCCGATGAGGGCCATGTCGACCTCTCCAGGCCGCAGATAGCCTATGTTGATGAGGCAGAGCCGCACAGCCCGCCCGATGGTGCTGTTGGCCCTCCAGCCGTGGCCCAGAAGACCCACCCCGCAGTTCATGTCGAGCTTCTTGCCCAGAGAACCGGTGACCACTATGGCGAGGGTGAATGAACCTTCGGAACTGAGCACGTGATGGAAAGCATCATCCTGCGCGAGACACTCCATGGCTGCGATCACTACCGGCAGATACTCGGGCCTGGCGCCCGCCATCACCGCGTTGACGGCGATCTTGCCGATGGTGATGATGCCGCCGCGATAGGGAAGCCGACCGACCACTTCGTCTGACGAGCGCTTTGTGGCGGCCAACATCCGCGCGACCGCCTCTTTGGTGGGCGGCACGAGGGGCAGGCCGTCTCCCCAACGCTTGTCGAGGCAGAGTTGATTGAATTGCTCGAGCGCGGCTTCGTAGCTCTCGGCGGTGATGTCACGGCGTCCGCCTTCTCCTCGGCCTGATGTGGAGCCGCGGGGTTCTCTTCCTCCGGTGCAAGTGGTTGTGTGAGAGCCGCGACGATCGGAGTCTGCGATCGACCGAGCCAAGGGCCCGAGTCCCTCCACGGTCAAACGGTTCGGGTAGTACTCGATGGACGGCAGGGCCACGATGCGAAGCGTCGGTGCGCCCACGGTCTCAGCGGCCATCCTTGCGCAGTGGATCGCGTTCTCTCCCACGACCACCACTCCCGGCTTGCCAAGCTCCTTCTCCAGCGCCGCTCCGTCGACGACCGCTATCCAACCCCCCATGCCCGAGTCACCGACCGCGTACACGAACGCGTCGAGTTCAGCCTTGGCCTTCGTTGCCGCGTCCACGTCTCCAAGGGCGACCCATTCGACGGACGCCGCCGGGGTACCGGTCTCTCAGCACCTCCTGCAAGGCCGCGCAGAAGTTCTCCCCGCCCATCTTGCCGTCCCACAGCAGTCGTATCTTCTTGCCATCCAACTCCCGCAGGCGGGGATTGAGAGGCTGCAACGACGGCGGAGCTTCGAGTAGCCCTTCCGGGCTCAGACACGACAGTGTGACGTTCTCTTTCATCTCCACTCATCCACGGAGGTGCTGGTTGCGTAGTACATCTCCCCTGCTTGGCAGACGGGCAGGCTGCGCTCCCCGACTGCCACGATGTCCACATTGACTGGAGTGTCGGCAGGATGAGGCACGGGCGCACAGGGCTCTGGCTTGTACAGGTTCTCGGCTGAGCCACTGCTTGTAGGACTGCTTGGTCTCGAAGCCCTCGTCCACCAGTAGATGCCAGTGCCGCGCCGCTCGCCAGGAGAGTGGCACGCAAACCGAAATTCGACCCCTTTGTAGAAGGTGAACGGCTCGATCTTGAGCAGCTGCTGCTTGACCGCTTGATGGAACGGCTTCGGTTTCAGATGTCCGTCGTTGATCAGCGAGAAGCCGGCAAAGATCGAGACGACGCTCTCCTCGGGTCTTGAACCCCTTCTCCACGTGCAGCGGCTGCCACCCGTCGGGCAGTCCTTCTTCGTCTTCGGGGAAGAGCAGGTTGCTGTAGTTCAGCGCGTTCCCCTGGCACCCCGAGGTAGGTACTCCCGACTCTCCCACCGTTGCCAAGGTTCTTGGAGATGAACGTCCAACTCCGGCCGATGACCGCGTTGGCCTCGTTGAATGGACCAAGCGCGCCGATGCCCGAGTTCATGTCGATCTCCCGGCGCATGGGTCCGTTGACCACGCCCATCCGGGTCTGCGAGGTCACCGAGGACCACAGCGAGGTCTGTCCCGTGGAGGCTATCGCGAGGATCACCGGGAAGATGCTCCGGCAACGCCCCTGCCATGACCGCGTTCACGGCCACCTGCTCGACGGTGTAGGTCCACGCCTCCTGCGGGACGCACGGCGCCATGCTGCCAACGATCTCGTCGGGCTTGCGGCTGGTGCCCCTCAGCATCGCGGCCACTCTCTCTTCGGTGGGCAGCACGACAGGCAGATAGTCGCGTCCACCCGTTCTCTATGAAGAAACGCTGAAGGTTGTCGGGCGTGTCCGGCTCGAGCAGCCGCGGCACCGGCCTCTCGAAGACTTCCGGTCTTCGCTTCTTCGGCTGTGACCGGCTCGGTCAGTCCGTCGATGATTTCGTCCAGTACCGGTCTGCCCGCTCACCGGATCGTCGGATTCCAGATTCTTGCGCGAGTCCTCGACCGAGGCACCCCAGCACGTGGTATTGCATGTAGGTGATCCGCATGAGCGGAACCCCCTTCTGAACGGCCGTCTGCCTCTCCATATCGGGGAAGATCGCGCAGATGAGAGGAACGGCCGGCACCCCCAAATCTTCCAGCTTGGCGCACCAGCCGACGACCGCCGGACCCAGCGTGTCGAGATGACCAGGACCGACTATCGCTCCGTCGGCCGTCTCCTTGACCTCGAGCCCAGAAGGCCGGGTCTTCATCGAAGAAGGATCCGCTCTTGCTCTTCACGATCCACTTCGTCTGCGGGTGCCTCTCCGACAGAATTGCCGTGGCCGCCTCGTAGAACCCCTCGGTGTCGGGGAAGTTCACGTCGACGATGTAGATCGTCTTGCCGTCGAGGCTGTCGAGACGAGGCGCCAGCGGTATCAGCTCGACCGCGGGAGGAGTACCGCGAGGGTTCAGTACTGTGACCTTCTCTCCTTGCATACTTGCCGCACTCCTTGTCATCTCGATCTCCCTGATGTCTCCTGCGAACCACGCCTGCCCTTGATCGAGGGGAGCCGCCCCCGGTGGTCTTTGGATTCCTTCGGACCCCGAAGACGGCCCCCTTTAGACTACACGAACGCTCTACTTAGTCTGTAGTCGCTCAGCGGATCACTTGTCAAGCCAGACGTTCCACGGCCTGATCCACGGGCTGAATGACCGGCTGAACCAACCGCCGTCCATCACGTAGGTGGCACGCGCCCAACCGTTGCCGCGCCCGGGTGACGGGGATGACCGAAGCCTCCTTGGTCCACTGGTCGGTGACGGCCTGTGCGAGTGCGACCTCCTCCTTGGGCGACGCAAGGCTCTTGTTGTAGAGCTCGACCCACTCAGGCGATCTGAGCCAGTTCTTGTTACCGCTGCCATCGAACATGAAGCTGTACCAGAAGCCCTGATTCCAGCTTCCGCTGAGCGCATCGACAGGCGACCAAGCGAGGATGTTGTGCATGGTGTTGGTGGCCTCGTTGAACTTGATCGGGCCCTCGGGAATCACTAGTTCTGCGTCGATGCCCACCTCGGCCAGCATGGCCTGCACCGCGACAACCTGGTCCTGGTTTGCGAACTGCAGCATGAGGAGGGTGGTCTTGAACCCGTCCGGATATCCCGCCTCGGCGAGAAGTTGCTTGGCCTTTTCGGGATCATAGTTGCGGACAAGCGGGGGGTTGGAGTTGTAGATCGATGCATCCGGGCCGGGGATCTGGTTGACAGCTTCCCAGAACCCGTAGCCGAAAGCGTCGGCCAGCGCTTGACGGTCGATAGCATACTCAACCGCTTCGCGTACCTTCTGATCCTTGTAGGGGGAGTCTGCGTTCCCCGCATCGGGCTGGATGGCCCAGCACTCAGGCAGGGAGGTTTCGATGACGAAGCCCGCGTCTTGCAGATCCTTCGCCGACTTGTTGAGGCCCTGGTTACCTATGCAGTCCGCTTCGCCCGCCTGTAACATGGCACTCTGGGTCATGGTGTCGGCAACGAACAAGACCTCTACTGCATCGAGGTACGGCTTGCCCTCTTGCCAATAAGCCTCGTTCTTGGTCATCTCCATCTTGACGGCGTTCTCAAAGCTGACGAACATGAAGGGACCGGTGCCGCAAGGATTGTTCCTCGCATACTCCTCGCCGTTCTTCTCGTAATTCTCCTTCGAGACGATCCAGAGACCGTCCCTGAACTTCACGAGGTTGGTGTTTGTCCAAGCGCTGAAATCGACCTTGACGGTGTCGGCATCGACGGCCGTTACTGCTTTGAAGCGTCGGCGCCATACCCGCCGCCATGTACTTCTCGAAATTCCACTTGACCACATCGGCGTTGAAGTCGCTGCCGTCGTGGAACTTGATCCCCTGATTCAGCTCGATGGTGATCGACATCAGATCATCTGCCAGCTCATACGATTTGGCGAGCCCAGGCTCGAATTCGCCCGTCGGCGTCCCGACGAAAAGGCTTTCGAGCATGAACTGGCCGGCCATCATCTGCGATCCCCAGAGCTCCCACGGCAGGCCGCCGGCGTTCTGTATGTCGGGGCCCAGGATGACTCTCAGGGTGCCACCGGTTTTGGGCCCCGCCGCCACCGTCGTGGTGGTCTCCGCGACCGCGGTAGTATCCGTGGACACGGCGGCAGTCGTGGACGATGCCTGCATAGCTGTGGTCGTCGTAGCCGTGTCGTCGCCACCACAGCCGACTGCTACCAGACCGATGGTTACCAACATCAGTAGCGCTAGTAGAATTGACAATCTCTTCATCAGTAGCCCTCCTTCTCTAGGTCCTTGCGCTCCCTACAGTCCAAGACGCACACGATGGGTTGAGACAGTCCACGCTCGATCAGGTCTTGTCCCTCCTTCCAATCCCATCCCTGCACTCAGCCGCCTCCGCCCTAGCTGCGGCCAACGCCGTCAAGACCTGGTCCTTGGTATACGGTCCCCCGTGCCCGCAATAGAAAATGTCTGCGACCCTCAGCAGACCATCCACGCTGGAGAAGACCTGTGCGTTGGCGGCGTCGAGATCACTGAGGGCAGTAAAGTAGGCCAGGGTGGCCGAGCCGTCCCTCTGGTCTTCGACTATCAGATCGCCGACGATGGCCTGGCCGGAATCGAGCACGAGCGACATGCAGCTGCTCGAGTGCCCAGGAGTCTCCACCAACCGACCCCCTATGCCCCAAGGCGAGAGGTCGACAGTCCCCTCCACTAAGAGATCTGGCTCCATGGGGAGCAGGACCGGAACGGGTTGCTCGCTGAGATCTCTCCTGTCCCAAATGAACTGGCCAGCGGCATTGCGGGGGTGCACGTCCGGGTACTCGGCCTCCCGCAGAGCGCGCGCGGCGTTCTTGTGGCACATGAGGGGCGCCCGGGTCATCGCGCGCATCTCATCCATGTTGACGAAGTGGTCCACGTGGCCGTGCGACACCACGAGCAGACCGATGTCATATGGCATCACCCCACAATTCGCACACACCTCAAGAAACGACTCACGGCCAAGTTCGCTGCCGCAATCGACCGCTATCAGCCCCCGGTCTCGCACAAAGAAACCGTTGGACATGCCCAGCGTGTACTGCACTACCTCGGTCATACGCTCCGTCCTGTCAGTATTGAGGCCTCTGTCGGTCCGGGAGTGCACGGATGTGCATGATCACCGGCCGCCAACCGTCGGAACAGCAAACCACCTTGTCGAACACCTTGTCAGTGCCGGGCTCGGCCTCGGACGCCTGCCCGGCGATCAAGAGAAGACTCCCAAAGATGTCCCCCCAAGCCCACTGACAGAAGTCCGGCGGGCAGCCCTCGAGGAGGGTAGTGTCGAAGACCTGGTCGTCCTTGAGACGAGGGCATTCGGGCATGGGCAGGCCGTCACCCAGACGATCACGCCAGAACTCATCCACGTACTCCTGGAGGTACATCCGTTTCAACACGCGAATCTGGAGGGGAATCTCATGGGGTATCTGACTCATCGCTCTAGAACATGTCGTGACATTCATCGGGTGCCGGGCCCATCCGTCCGTTGCAGTCCAGCGTGTCGATGCGATTCATATCCTCTGGTGCCAGCTCCAAATCGAGCGCTGCGTAGTTCTCGCGGATCCGCTCCGGACGCGCGGACTTGGGGAGTGGGATCACGCCGGACTGCAGCTCCCAGCGAAGCACGACTTGGGCCGGGGTTAGGCCGGTCGCCTTGGCGATGTCCACGACCGTCCCGTTCTGCAACAGAGGGATCCGATCGGTCTGCGGCATCTTCTTTCCCAGGCCCTCACCCGCGGGTCCACCAAGCGGGAACCAAGCCTCCACCTGGATGTTCCGCTCGGCGCAGTAGCGACGCAGCGGCGCTATCGCCAGATACGGATTGAACTCCACCTGATTGACCATCGGGCGGACGACGGCGGTCTGAAGCAGCTCTTCGAGATGATGAGTCTCGAAGTTCGAGACCCCGATCGCTCGAACCGCCCCCTCTTCATACAGCCTCTCGAGAGCGCGCCAAGTCTCCGGGAAGAGACCGCGCTTCGGCATCGGCCAGTGGATCAGATAGAGATCAAGGTAGTCGAGTCCTAGGCGCTTCAGACTGCCTTCGAAGCCTTTGAGCGCCAGATCGTATCCCTGCTCCTTGTTGCGAAGCTTGCTCGACACGAACAGCTCTTTCCTGGGAATGCCGCTCGACCGCAGGGCCCGTCCGATGCCTTCCTCGTTCGCATAGAGCGACGCGTTGTCGAACAGACGGAAACCGGCTTCGAGAGCAGCGTGAACGACGATCTCCTGTCCGTCTCCCTCGACCATCGCGCAACCGAAACCCATTCGCGGCATATTCACACCGTTGGAGAGAGCAACCGTCGTCTCCACCCTGGGAGGCCCCTTTCCCCGCGAGCGCGGATCCATTTCCGAGCTTCATTGTCTGTAGTAATATACGACTCTACTACCAGCTACGATGGTAGAGTAAGACGGTATAGTTGTCAACACCATTATCAGCCGAAGGAGACCCCGAAGAACCCGGCTAGGGGAGTAAGTCGGCCAGAGGCTCCTGATACGACCCGTGCGCAAGACGCTCGATCAGTTCGGCGTCCCTCTTGGCTTCCTGACTGACGTCCAGCGCTCCGCTGTAGATAGCTCGGAGTCCCAATTCGAAGGCATAGACAGTCCAGAGGACGTCGGCCGCGGAGTATTTGTCATCCCAACACGCCCTCGCCACTATGCTGTCCATCACGCCGAACAACCCGAACGCTGCCAACTCATCCGCAAACGGGATCTGGACGTTGTGTTCTTCCCTGGCAGTGGCAAGATCATCGAGGGTATCGCTCACCATGTGCTTGAGCGCATCGCGCGCCGATGCCTGCAGGTCGCCGTCCTCCCGCACGGCTTCGGCCCGCACCAGAGACAGCAGGTCGAGGCCGACGGACTTCACGCCGAAGTAGTAGTCGGCCACCCGAGATAGCTCACGCGCTTCACGATTGTCTTCCCCGGGCAACCGGCTCTCCAGTGAGCGTCGCATCCAGTCGACGAACACGCCGAAGGCCTCGACGAACAGATCCTGTTTCGAGGCGAAGTGACTGTAGAAGACCGGCGGAGTGATGCCGACCTCTTCGATGATGTCGGAAACCCGGGTACCTCTATAGCCTTTCCGTGGGAAGAGCCTGGCCGCAGCAGTCAGGATCGACAGACGCACCTGCTCGGCATGATCAGCCGCCGTGCCTACGTTGGCAGCGGTGACCGCCTCGACGACAGAAGCCACCCGCTCCCGTATCTCTTGCAGCGGGAGCCCCTGCTCCTTGAGGCGGGTTATCTCCTGGAGCAACTCGAGATGCTCGTCGGAGTAGAGCGCTCGACTCGCCGCCTGCTTCTGAGCAACCGGGAGGAGACCCTCCCGGACGTAGAAGTAGATGGTGGTCCGCTGGACCCCGCTTGCCTTCTCGAGTTCTCGGATCTTCAACTAGCTCCCGGCCCCTCTTTCCTTGTATCGCGCCACCAACTCAGGCCAGTTCTTCGGCAGACGGATCTTCTTGGTGATCGGGCCACCGTGGTCCCCGCCCCCACCATAGAACAGCAAGGCGATCCCGTTGCCACCTGCCACGATAATCGGCAGGTGCATGCCCGACCAGTACTTCCGTGCCGACCTCGTCGGGTCGAGCGGAAGGGGGACGGTCTTCGGCTCGTGGTGATGCCCGATCATCCAGCGCATTGGGATGTCTGCTGGCCGATACTCGTGCATACTCCACAATGTAGTCGACAACGCCCTTTCGCGACAAGCCATGTGCATGAAGGAACTTCGCGAGTTGAGGGCTCATGATCATCGTACACCCCGGATCGAAGCCGAAAGCGGGGATGCCTTCGCAGATGGACTTCATGACCACACCGACATCCTCGGGCATCATCGCAAAGTAGCGCGTGTTCGGCCAGGAGACTGTGATGGCGCTGTCATCCTTGTCGAGTCCGTAGTAGACGTGCATGGGCTCCCAGGGCGATTCTTCCTCGTACTCGGCGATACACATGCCGAAGCGCCCCTCGTGGCCGAACATGGCCATGTCCTCGCGGCCCGCCTTGATGCCGGCGATGTTCATGAGGATCAGTCCCACTGCGTGGGCGATGGCGGCGTTGCCCCGGCGATAGGGAGTGAGGAGAGTGGAACCTACGGTCAGATCGAGATCCCTGCGCACCGGTCCGTTGACCATGAGCAGCGGGGCCCACGAAGCCACGCTACAGGTGTAGGCCTCCAGCCACATGTGCGGGTCGGCCATCGCCTCGACGGCCGCGATCAACGCGGGCATGTGCGTAGGCAGACAACCGGCCATGACGGCGTTCACGGCTATTTTCTCCACGGTCGCCTTGCCCATCTGCGGCGGCAGCGTCGCCACTACGTGGCCGGCCGGGAGATCACTACCCGTGAGCATCTCGTTGACCGCGTCCTCCGTGGGCGGCATGATGGGCATCCCGTAGGCCCAGCCCCTCCGGTAGAAGCTCGCGTATATCTCGTCGATCGTGCCCTTCGTCGCGACTCTAGAGTCGTTCTCGGGTGCGGCCGGGACGGCGGCTTCCTCGGGCGTGAGTGGCTCGGTCAACCCGGCGATGATTGCCGGCAGCGCCGCACGCACGCACGCAGGGATGATCCGCTCGACCCATGGCGTCATGTCGGGCTCCATGGCGATGTCAAGGATCTCCAGGGGCGCGTAACGAAGAGCCGGCACCCCCCTGAGCTCAGCGGCGCGTTTGAGCAGGTCGATGAAATCGCTCGCCACCGTGAGAACCGTCGGCTTGCCCAAATGCTCGGGCAGCGTGGCGTTGTACGTCAGGTAGAGCGTGCAGGACCCAGCGTCCGCGTTCGCGACTACTACCCCGTCGACCCCCTTGATCCACTCCTCGAAGCCGGCCCGCTCCTCTGTGTCCTTGGCAAGTTCGGCCACCTGCGTATAGGGGTTCAGGTCCTTGGTGTACTGGAACCGGGTGAACTGGATACCCGGGTAGAGCTCCTTCAGCTGCTTGCCAATCTCCTCGAGGATGAGGACCCAGTGCTCCTTGAAGGTAGCGTACAAGCCGATCGTCGCCTTGTTCAGATCGGTGAGCCGTGGATTCAGCCCAATGCGCGGGATCGGGTCGACATCTCCGCGGGGACTCAGTACTGCAAACTCGTTAGCCATGTCTACTGAAACTCCGTTCTCGCTATGATGTCTTCCTGCATCCTGGGGCTGAGCTCGACGAACTTGGCGCTGTAGGTCGCGACCCTCACCAGCATGTCCCGGTACTTCTCAGGATGCTTCTGAGCATCCCGCAGAGTCTTGACGTCGACGATGTTGAACTGAACGTGGAAGCCGCCCGTCTCGCAGTACATGCGCAGCATCGACAGGAACTTGCCCTTTCTTGTCCGCGCCAACCAGCGCCTCGGGGTTGAACTTCATGTTCAGCACCGAGCCGCCGCTCATCTTCATGTGGTCCAGCTTGGCCACGGAGCGCAGCGTAGCCGTCGGGCCACTGGTGTTCCTTCCCTGATGCGGCGAGATGCCACCTTCCGCAAAGGGCTCGCCGGCCTTCCTCCCCTCGGGCGTGGCCCCCACCTGCCTGCCCATCAGTATGTGACCGGTGCCCGATGCCACAGCCAGTGCCGGTTTGGCGCCGCAGAGCCCCTTGTGCCTACCCAGCGCCTCGGCGAAAAGCACCACAACATCGTTGACGATGGAGTCCACGTAGTCATCGTCGTTGCCGAACTTCGGAGCATTCTTGAGCGCCTGCAGCAGCCGTTCTTCTCCTTCGAAGTTCTTGTCGAGCGCGTCGATCAGACCCTGCATGTCGGTAAGCTTGTCGTCGAAAACGACCTTCTTCAGCGGCCGCCAGCGAATCGGCGATGTTCGGCAGCCCGCCCACCCCGAAGCCCTCCTTGATGTAGGGCGCGGTGCCCCCGGCTATCACGTCCACGCCCCTCTCGACGCACGTCTCGAAGAACGACGACATGAACGGGCAAGAGGCGTATTTGGCGTAGATTTGCGTGTCGATGTTTCTCGCGGCGATCAGCTTGTGCATGAAGAACTCGACGTGCTCCACGAACGCGCCCCACAGCTCATCGTAGGACTTGAAGCTGCTCGGGTCTCCGGTCTTTGGACCGATCTCATCGCCGGTCAACCTCAGCTTGCCGTTGTTCAGCGCCAGTTCTAGCATCATCGGCCCGTTGATCTGGCCGGCAGTGACATCGAGAGCGTGGCACGGGACTCCGGGCGTGAAGCAGCCTGCCAGGACGTAGTCTCTCGCATGCTCGACCGGCCGCCCCACATTCAGCAACTGGTCGATGATGGTCCGATCGCTGACGAACTTGAACTTGCCCCGCAGAGCCTTGGACACATCGAGAGCCTTCATCAGGAAGGAATCCGGGTTGCCGTTGCTGACCCGGATGGTGATCTCCTCCGCGTTCAGGCCCACCTCCTCTTCGGCCTCCAGGAAGAGGTAGGACAGCTCGTTGACCGCGTCCTGGCCGGCGGGAGTCACACCGCCCAAGGTCATGCTCACCATGGTCGGGAACGCCGGCCAAGCGTCTCGATGTTGACGCTGCTGGTGACGCAGGCCATGTCGTTCACCTTGACCAGAAACGCCCCGATCAGTTCGCGCGCCTGGTCCCTGGTCAGCGCGCCACTGTCGAGGTCCTTCTTCAGGTACGGATACAGGTACTGATCGACACGGCCGAAGCTCAGCCCCGGTCCCCAGCCTTCGTTGCGAAGAGCGATATGGCCAAACCAGATCGACTGAAGAGCCTCGTGGAAGCTGTCCGCCGGCTTCATCGGAACACGAGCGCAGATGCCCGCGATCTTCTCCAACTCGGCCTTCCTGGTTGGGTTGTCCTCGCGTGCCGCCATGGCGCGAGTCAGCTTCGCGTACCGCTTGGCGAAGACGCCGACCGCGTCAAGCGTGATCTTCATCGCTTCGAGCAACTGGTACCGCTCGAAGTCCTCGAGCAGGGCGACATCCAGCGTCGACAGCCTCTTCTCCACTTCCCTCTTCATGCCGCTCAGGCCCAAGGCCAGAAGCCGTGCGTAGTCGGGGGTCTGGTGGCCGTAGTGCACGCCGCTCATCGAGCCCGTGCCGACCATGAACACGCCTCCGTGAAGCCTCTTGACCTCCGGTGGCATAGTGGCATTGAACCTGTCCCAGGTGCACTTCCCCCTCCAGTAGGGAAGCGTTTCCCCCAAGATCTTCTTCTCCTCCTCAGAGATCACTCCCATCCTGTCCCAGTCCCGAGTGGAGAACGTGTCGGCCTCCTCGACGATGTACTCCCACTGGATCTCCGGAAACATGAGCGCTCCACGCTGTTTCGATGTCGACACGCCCACAATCAAATCGTCGTCATCGATCTTGACGGTGAGATGCTCGAGCACCTTGGCAAGAGCCTTGGCTCGTCTCGTGATCTCGGCTTCGGCCTCCGTCTCTTGGTAGGACTTGGTCCACCAGTACGCTCGTTCGATGCACACCTCAGGTATGCTGGACATGCGGGACCGGAGTCTACCCACTCTACTCAACTGTGCTTCATGCACCATTGCCATGTCGACCACCCACCGTCTGAAAGTTGGACTCAGGTTCGCTGCTCTGTGCCTTGCTAGATCTCCTCCGAGATCCCGTCTGAGTACCGCTGCGCGGTGTTGAAGACGTTCACCCCGGCATCGAGCGCCATGCCGACGATGAGATCCGCTTCCTGCTGGGTGATGTGCCCAGTCCTTTCGTACATGCCGACGGCACCGAAGTCCGCCGTGCCCAGGCAAAACGTCGAGACCCGCAGCCCTGTCTTTCCCAGAAAGCAATATTCCACCGTGGTCTCCTCCCTTCCGCACCGATAAGGGTGGGTCCAGAGATGACTATGCGATTCTAGCGCCCGCTAATATATTAGAGTCAGCAGCGGCGCTTGTCAAACTGCCCCGGAGGCTGAGCCGGTCCCGCGGATCGATGGCCCAAGCACTCGCCCAGACTACCCCTATGACTCGTAGTCCGCGTATCTGGCCACAAGCTCGTCCCAGTTCCTGGGCAGGCTCATCCGCGCGGTGACCGGGCCGCCATGATCGCCGCCGCCGCCGTAGAAGATGAGCCCGGGCGAATTCTCACCCGCCACCGCGATGTTCAGATGTAGCGGCGACCAGAACTTGCGCACTGTCCGTGTAGGATCGAGCGGCAGGGGAAC
The DNA here is from genome assembly GCA_963714175.1 of uncultured Actinomycetes bacterium. Classification (GTDB taxonomy): domain Bacteria; phylum Actinomycetota; class Thermoleophilia; order RBG-16-64-13; family RBG-16-64-13; genus RBG-16-64-13. The sequence goes on from CAVQNN010000001.1 coordinate 149,157, forward strand.
TTCCTTCGGCTCGTGATGGTTCCCCGTCATCCAGCGCACGTTGAGCTGCGCCGCGGAGATGCGTGCGTACTCCACGAGGTAGTCCACGAGACCCCTGCGCGTGAAGCCGTGGGCTTGCACGAACCTCGCCAGATACGGGCTCATCACCACCGTGCACCCGGGATCGAAGCCGAACGCGGGGATCCCCTCGCAGATGCCCCTGAGAATCGCGCCGATCTCCTCCGGATACATACCCAACATCCGGCTGTTGGGCCACGAAAGCGTGAGCGCGCTCGAGCCCTTCTCCAACCCCCAGTACTCGTGGAGCGGCTCCCAGGGCGACTCCTCCTCGTTCTCGGCGATGCACATGCCGAAGTGACCTTCGTGTCCGAAGATACCCATGTCTTCCCGGCCGCCCTTGACGCCGCGCGAGGTTCATGATCATGAGACCAAACGCAGATGCGATGGCGGCGTTCCCCTTCTTGTAGGGGCTGAACAGGCTGCGCCGGTCAGACAGAGCGAGATCCTTGCGCACCGGCCCATTGATGATCATGAGCGGCGCCCAGGAAGCCATGCTGCACGTGTATGCCTCCAGCCAGAAGCCGGGGTCGACCATGGCCTCGACGGCCGCGATCAGCACCGGCATGTGGGTGGGCAGGCAACCGGCCATGACGCCGTTCACGGCGATCTTCTCCACCGTCGCATTGCCCATGAGCGGAGGGATCCTGGCTACGACGTGGTCGCGGGGCAGGTCGGTACCTGTCAACATCTCGTCGACGGCTTCCCGCGTGGGCGGCATGATGGGCATGCCGTACGCCCAGCCTTGCTTGTAGAAGGCCTTGTTGACCTCAGTCAGGGAGCCTTTCATGGCTACACGCGGCGTGTTTGGAGCCTGCACGGGCACGGCCGCTTCCTCGGTTGTGAGCGGCTCGGTGAGAGAGGCGATGATCTCGTCGATCACCTCAGCCACCCGTTCCGGGATCACCACGTCGATGAAGTGCTTGAGATCCGGCTCCATCGAGAGGTCGAGGAGGTTCATCTTGACGTACCGCAGTCTCGGCACGCCTCGCAGCTCGGCCGCCCGCTCGCAGATATCGGCGAATTCCTTCGCGACGGTGATCACGGTCGGCTTGCCCAGATGCTCGGGGAGTGTGCCGTTGTAGGTAAGATAGAGCGTGCACGACCCGGCGTCGCCGTTGGCCATAAGTACTGCGTCGACGCCCTTCACCCATTCCTCGAACCGAGGCCGCACCTCAGGGTCCTTGGCCAGTTCGGCCACATCGGTATACGGGTTCAGGTCCTTGCCGTAGTGAAAGCGGGTGAAGGTCACGCCCGGATACCGCTCCTGGAGCTGATTCGCGATCTCCTCCAGGATCAGCGCCCAGTGGGCCTTGAAGTAGGAGTACAGACCTATCGTCGCCTTGTTCAGATCGGTCACCCGTGGGTTCAGGGCGATCTGCTTGATGGGGTCGACATCGGCGCGAGGGCTCAGCACTTCGAATTCCATGTAGATCAACTACCTCCTCGTCGGACCCAGGCGCGCCCACGCTCGCCAGGTCACTTTTGCATTCTCTTCAGTGCAGAGCCTGTGCTACGTCCCAGGCGGAGCTTTCAGGGGATCGAATATCTCGTACGGATACTTGCGCACGGGAGCGCTGATCTCGTCAAGCTTGGCGAACTCCTCGTCGGTCAGCTCCCACTCCATCGCCTTGAGGTTGTCCTCGAGCTGTTTCGCGTTTCGGGCTCCGATGATGAGCGAGCACACTCCGGGCTTGTGCAGCAGATAGTTGAGGGTGGCCTGGGAGACCGTTCCCCCGTGGGCAACAGCGACAGCGTCCAGAGCGTCTACGATGTCGTAGAGCTTCTCCGGCTCGACCGACCACGGCCCCGCAAGGCCCGGCTGGTTGAACCTCGTTCCCTCGGGCCACGCTATACCGCGACGGTATTTGCCTGTCAGGAAACCCCCGTGCAGAGGGCTGTACGGCACGAAGGCGACCCCCTGGTCGATGCAGGCCGGGACAACCTCGTACTCCAACTCCCGGCAGCACAGGTTGTACATGGCTTCGAGAGTGAGTGAACCTCTCCCACCCGTTGCGCTCCGAGATACCTAGCCCCTTCGAGCAACTGCCAACCGGTGAAGTTGGAGCACCCCACGTACCGCACCTTGCCGGCCCGCACCAGGTCGTCCAAGGCCCGCAGGGTTACTTCCAGTGGCGTGTCGGGGTCGAAGAAGTGAAGCTCGAAGACGTCGATGTAGTCGGTCCCCAGTCTCTTCAGGCTGGCCTCGCACCCCTCGATGATGTGCTTCCGGGAGTGGCCCGTACGTCATTACCGGGGATCCTCTTGGGGTGCACCTTGGTGATGATCGATCGCTTCCTGGCGCCGTTTGCCCAGCGCTTTGCCCAGAGCTATCTCGGCGTGCGCCGTCGGAGTAGATCTCAGCGACGTTGAAGAAGTTGATGCCCGCGTCCAGCGCCATGGCGACAAGATGGTCGCACGCCGCCTGATCGATCTCACCGGTAAGCGCGTAGACGACCGGTGCAGCAGAAGTTGCCGACCCCCAGACACAGCTCTGAGACCCGCAGCCCGCTCCGACCCAGCAATCGTTGTCTCATCTGATCGATCCTTTGCTCGCGCATCAGCATGTTTGGTATCCGAGGCGTCTCGCCGGGTGAACGGCGTCACCCTCCCAGCTGGACGTGCAGTCCGTGGCCTTCGAGTCGCTCTTCTGATCTCCTCCATGCGCCCGTCGCTCGGGCGCTCCGCCTCCAGACCGGTATTGCTTGCCCAGTTGGCCGTACTTCACGGTGCCGTAGACTGGTGGTAGGCCATCAGGTCAACGCGCTGGATGATCTCTCAGGCCCGACAGGAGCTGGCCGACGCGCATCGATGCTCTCGTCGGAGTCGGTGTGGCCCGGGATGATGGGGAAACGGATGATGACCGGCTTGCCTATGTCGTTCGCGTGCTTGAGATTGCTCGATGATGACGTCGTTGTAAACGGCGGTGTCGACGAAGTGCTGTGTCGGGTCGAGCCCCTTGACGTCGAACAGCAGCAGGTCGGCCTCTTCCAGCGCCTTCACCCCCTCCTCGCTCGTGGTGTAGCCGCAGGTATCGAGCGCGGTGTGGATGTAGTGTCTCCTTGCACTTCCGCAGGAAGGCGCGCACAAAGGCGGGCTGCAGAGTCGGCTCGCCTCCCCCGATGGTCACGCCGCCTCCTGAATCGCTGTAGTAGCGCTCGTCCTTCCGTACTAGCTCGAATAGTTCGTTGACGGTGTAGTAGACGCCGAAGCTGTCAAGTGCGTCCGCATAGCAGACATCGACGCACTTGAGACAATTGGTGCAACGAACGCGATCGACGACGATAGGGTCGTCTCCCGGAGCGTTTCCCAGTCGTATGGCATTCTCGGGGCAGACCGGGAGGCAGTTGCCGCACCCGTTGCAGAGCGCGGCAGTAACCTTGAGCTCTACATGGCGCTTCTGACCCTCCGGGTTGCAGCACCAAAGGCAGCTGAGCGGGCAGCCCTTGAGGAAGATGGTCGTCCGGATGCCCGGCCCATCGACGAACGATCCGTGGATGATCTGGAAGACCAGCCCTTTGGGCTGAGTCGCCGCGCCCGACTCTGATCCCACCGCCGGATTGGGTTTGACCTCGTGTTCGGGAGTCGACACTTACAGCTCCTCGAATTCGGTCCTGGCGATGATGTCGTTCTGCATCTCCACCGGGATCTCGACGAAATAGGCGCTGTACGTGGCCACGCGCACCAGCAGGTCGCGATAGTGCTCGGGATGCTTCTGGGCGTCCCGGAGGGTCGCGCTGCTCACGATGTTGAACTGGATGAGGTCGCCGCCGGTCGCGCAGAACGTCTTCAGCATCTGCGCGAACCGCTTCATCTTCGAATCGTCCTTGAGACCCTCTGGGTTGAAGCGCATGTTGAGTACCGCCCCGCCGCTGGCCCGTGCCAGGTCGAGCTTCGCCACCGACCTCATGGTCGATGTCGGCCCCGAGACGTTCCTGCCCTGGTAGGGTGAGATGCCGCCCTCGGAAAGCGAAAGACCCGCCTTGCGCCCGTCGGGTAGAGCACCGACCGCCTTGCCGAAGAGGATGTTCGAAACGATGGCACCCGCCGCGACGGTGAACTTGCAGCCGCTCCAACCTGTGTACTTCGCGACCTCGCTGTCCAGCTGCAAGCAGCACCTGGTTGACCATCTTGTCGGGGTAGTCGTCGTCGTTGCCGTACTTCGGCACCTTGCTGATGAGGTGAAGCAACTCGTCTTCGCCCTCGAAGTTCGTGTCGAGCGCTTCGCACAGACCGGGCCAACGATACCTTCTTGTCCTCGAAGACATAGCTTCTTGATCACCGCGAGTGAATCGCCGACGTTGGGTATGCCGCAGACCCAGAAGCCCATGGTGGAATAGGGGTTGGTCCCGCCGGCAGTGACGTCCACCCCCTTCTCGATGCACGCCGGATACAGCGCCGACTGGAAGGGGGTCGGCACCAACTCCGCGAACGTCTGCCTCATGGGATTCAGCTGGATGATGTCGTTTCGCACCGTGAATGCAACCTGCTCGGTGTAGGCATCCCACACGTCCTCGAACGACTTGAAGTCGGCGGGGTCGCCGGTCTGCGGACCGATCTGGTCGCCCTCCAACCTTGACACGCCGTTGTTCAGCGCGAGCTCGAGCATCAAAGGCATGTTGAGAAAGTCGGCACCAGGATCGAAGGAACGGCCGGGCAGAGTGCGGATGAAGCAGCCTGCTATCCCGTAGTCGCGGGCATCGCGGATAGGCTTGCCGTCTTTGGTCAACTGCTGGACGATCGTATCGTCGCTGACGAACTTGATCTTGCCGCGTACCAGCTTGGCCGTCTCGCACGCCTTGACTACGAAGGACTCGGGCTCGCTGAGATGGATGCGGACCGCGAGATCCTCCTGCAACTGCACCCATTGCTCAGCCTCGAGGAAGAGGTACGAGAGGTCGTTGACAGCGTCGTTGCCGTCTTGATCGATGCCGCCGATGGTGATGACCGAAAGCGGAATCTGCCCGCTCCCTTCTTGCGCGCCTTGCTTGAACGGCATCACCAGTTCATTGACCTTGACGTAGAAGAGAGCGATCAGCTCGAGCGCCTCTTCTCGGGTGACCCTGCCGGCTTCCAGATCGCTCTTGTAGAACGGATAGAGATACTGGTCCATACGGCCGAAAGCGATACCCGGGCCCCAGCCTTCGAGCATGAGCGCAAGATAGCCGAACCAGACCGACTGAAGAGCTTCCCAGAAGCCCGTGGGAGTCCGAGCCGGCACCCGGTCGCAGTTTGCCGCCATCCTCTCGAGTTCGCCCTTCCTTTTGGGGTCGGTCTCCTCAGCGGCCAACTCGCGCGCGAGCTTGGCGTATCTGCCCGCATAGTCGACGAGAGCGTCCAGTGTGATGTTCACAGCGTTGTAGAAGATGGACGCGTTGAAGTCATCCGCGTCGGCCAGGTCGAGCCCGGCGAGCTTCCCTGCCACCTGACGCTTGATGCCCTCCACACCCTCGTTCATGAGCCTTTCGTAGCCCGGGCAGCAGTGGGCCAGATGGATGCCCACGTGCGGACTGGCCCCGGCGGCCGCGAAGGTCCGGAAGTTGAGCTTCTGGTGATCCCGCGGCACGACTGCTATCCACTTGTCGAAGACCGACTTGCCCTTCCAGTACTCGAAGACCTCACGAGCCTTCGACCTTCTCCTCTTCGGTGAGAGGTTGGAAGCGCTCGTAGTCGCGAAGGGACAGGGTTTCCAGCTCCTCCTTGTACCACTGCCACTGCACCTCGGGCAGCATGGGCGCAGCCACTCTCTTGCTGGTCGCCGCCCCCACCAGCAGGTCGCCGTCCTCGATGCGGACCGTCATCTTCGCAAGGATGTTGGCCAGAGGACTTGGCCCTGCGGATGACGGCTGGCTCGCCCTCCGTCTCCTTGTACGACTCGGTGAGGTAGAAGGCCCGTCTCGACGCACATGTGAGGCGAGATACGTACCTCGCCCCTCAGCTTCTTGACCCTCTCCTGCCTCTCAGATATCTCGGTCATTGTCTTCATCTCATACCTCCAAGCAATTGCTGCTCGGCACCATAGTCTATGATACGAATACTCATTATAATCGTATAGCAAACGGACGGACCCCTGTCAAGCCGTTAGCCGGGGAACCTATCGCAACATGACCCTCTCCTGTTCCAAACGCTCGAGATACAGTTCTATCCGGGAAGGATCGGTGGCCGCGGCCCTCAGCACGCGCACGAGTGGATCCTCACGGTCACCGGGGAGGCTCCGTCCCAGCCCCAGGATGTACGAGGGGATGCTCTCCGCCGAGTACGCAGAGTACAGGTCCCAAACAAACTGGTGAGAATTCACGTCCGCACGGATGGATCCCTCTGCCTTGCCTTGCGCGGCCAGACGGATGTGAGCGTCCAGGCGTTTCGCCTCTCCCAGGATCATCCGCTCCCGAAGAACCGAGGATAGAGGGCCCGCGAGCAGTTGGAGCTTCAGACGAAGAGTCTGCCCCAGACTCGACCCTGTGACGAAGAGCGAACTCATCCGCAGGAAGTGCTCGATAACGTCCTCGGCATCCGAGGTGTTGGATACCCGCGCGAGGTCTTGCTCGTAGAGGACGTCGATGGCCTCTCGCAGCATCATCTCCCGGCTCTCGAAGTGCATGTAGAGCGCCGGCTCGGAGACCCCCACGTGGGCCGCGATCTTCGCGGTGGTGACCCCGTGGACGCCGTACTTCTCCGCCAACGTCAGCATAGCCTCGGCGATCTGGCGCCTGCGCTGCGGCCCCTTCAGACGTGTGGTGCTCTTACGGGTCGTTGCTGGTCGGCATCCGGACCTCCGCTTCAGAGTAGGTCCCGCCGTCCTCTGCTTCATATTAGTGATTCACCAATTTAGCGCCGGATTATCCCTTTGTCAAGAAGGCATTGAGCCATTGCTGATTTACTATCTACGCTAATATGTGGCGATGGGGCGGCCCTCTCGCGCGTGTGGATGAGGTCGGGTTCCACTCCGTAGAGGGCTCCGATGGTCTCGCGTCATCTCGCAGGACGCCTCGACCACCTTGTCGACTTGCCCAATGGAAGATCGCGGGCTGGTTCGAGAAGAACGACGTCTTCAAGATCAGAGATGCGGTGGGCAACACGATGCGCTCGCGGCGACATGCCGATTCACCCAGGGATCGGGGCCCCGGATCGGCCAGCCGGTGGTGCGTCGACCCGCCACCGGCTGAATGCAGGTCCCCTGAAGAGAAGCCGGCGTGCTAACCTGCATAGCAAACAGACGCAACGAATCGAGATGCCGGTGGACACCAACAGCAGCGAGAGACAGCAGCAGCTGGAGCAGATCAACGCGGCCCTGTTCAGGATCTCGCAGTCGAGCATCCGGGGGCGGCGACCTCGCGCTCGATGACCTGAAGTGGCAGACGCGGGTCGAGCTCTCCACAGCGTCGTTCACCGTTCTCAACGGACTTGCTCGGCAGCCCATGCGTTTGACGGAGCTCGCCGCCGCGCTACATGTCACCGGACCATCCGTCTCGAGACAGGTTCAGATACTCCACGACAAGGGACTCGTCGAACGCACGCAGGACGAGAGGACGCCCGGGCCACGATCGTGCAGCTCACTCCAAAGGGCGTCGAGGTGATCGCCGAGGCCGCCAGGACCAGGAGAGCGTTGCTGCGCCGGGTTCTCGCCGACTGGAGCGACGAGGACGTCGAGCACTGGCAGCGCCTGTCCTCGAGCCGGCTGGCCGGACGAACTGGCCAAGTGGGACCATCGCTAAGCCGATGCCGCAAGCTGGTGACTCCCCCGGGCGCTGCGACGGACTCGACGCCGTCAGCCCCGATCACCCGGAGCCGGCGGCCGTCGGGGCGACGCTACGGACCGATGATGTAGAGCAGGTTGTCCCTCAGCAGGTCGTGGGTCGGCCGCTTCAAGGATGAACGAACCGAGCATGTCCTTGTTGGGTTCAACAAAGGGATACTGGTCGTACTTCGCCCAAGAGGGCTTTGTGTAGGCGGGAGGTTCGCTCGATGACCGCTCTGCTGCCAACTCGCGAAGTCCTCGTACCACAGCTCCGTCACCCGGTGCCACAGCGACTCGCCCGGCCAGTCCATGGTGCGATAGCTGAAGAAGCGGAGCAGCCCCTTCTGCTTCATGACTTCGGGAGCGTGCACGTTGATGTACCAGTCGTCGCCCTCGTCCCGGGAGACACCCTTCGGATACTTGAAGCAGGTCATCCAGCGCAGGATGCTGGTCTCCCAGGGGTTGAGGTGGACGCCGAGGAAGTCCTCGGTGGGAACAAACGGCGTGTAGCAGAAGGTCGTCTCGGTGCGCGGCTTCTCCTCGGCCGTGGTGCCCGCCTTGGCGTAGGCGTCGCCGGGAGTCTTGGCCTCCTTCATGTGGCGGTTGGGGATCATGCCCACCATGCCCCACTGGGTCTGTGGCGTGGGCGGGTAGTCGTTGTACACGTGCATGGTGACCCCGGTGGTGTAGGAACCCATGCGGACCAGGTCGGGGACCATGGTCGGCCGGCGGCATCACCGACCAATACCGCACATAGCGTTCCAGCCAAGGGCCTATCCAGCTCTGGGTCTCGCCGGCATGCTCCCTGAGGAGCCAGCGCTCCATGGCGGCCATCTGATCGACGCGCCATGCCGCCGATGATGATCATCTTGAATATCGGGCATCACGCCTCCTGTCCTCTCATTGCGTCTTGGCCGGGAGCCACAGCCGTCAGCTCCGCCATCCGGCCGAGAGCGGCGTACTCATGTGGGTCTCGCAACGCCCGCTCTTCAACCCGCACGAAAGCCCGACCACCTGTTTCGTCACGCCGTGCACCTCAGCACGTAGAGGCCGTCGTGGAACGTGTCGATGAAGATGTTGCCGCGATTGTCGACCACGATGTCTTCGGTGGTCGCGATCATCGGACCCGGAGGCTGCTGGAAGAGGTCGAAGTGCGGGTTGGCCGGATCCATCGGTTTGCCGAACAACCACTTCTTGGGATTCGGCGGGATGTAGTGGGCGATCTCCTTGGGAACGAAGCGATCGCTGATGTCGTAGACACGAAGTCCGGCGTGGAAGTAGCAACAGTAGATGCGGTCGTTGCGGTCCTCGAGAGCCGGGTTGTCGTGCGGCTCGTGGAGGTTGTGTGGACCGAAGGGGCCGGCGAAGCCGCCGATCTCGTTGAAGTTCTTGTAGGGGAAGCCTTCCGGCACCTCAGGGTAGGGAAAGACCGCGACCAGGGTGGGATCGGCCGGGTTGGACACGTCCACCATGCCGATGAAGTTCGCCGGCTGTGCACCACCCGCGATGAGATCTGGGGTGAAGAGCGGGAACCTCTCCCCCTCACTGGTCATGATCGCCAGCGGGCGCTGGGACAGGGGCAGGATCGTGTGGCACCGGGCTCCGCTGTTCTTCCCGGCGAAGGGAGGCTGATGCCGCAGATTGCCGACAAGCCTGGGCAACGTGACGTCGGAGATGTCGAGTATCACCATGCCCGCACCGCTGTAGCTCAGATAGGCAAGATTGCCCTTCACATACGGCGGGCCGTGTAGCGCGGGGGCATCCATCGTCTCGAACAGGGTCGGCATCTGTTTGGGGGGCATGAACCCGGCCTTCCACTGGTCGGGCCACCACCAGCGGCCCACCTCGACCGGGTTCGCCGGATCATCGATGTCGACGATACGGTAGATATTCCCGCCGAAGCCCTTGCAGCCCGCCGACAGATGCACGTAGCGGCCGCCGTTGTAGAAGAAGCGGTGTACGCCGCGGTCTGTGTCGGTGGACCACCTGCCGAGCAGCCGGGGATCCTCGGGGTCGGTCTTCACATCCCAGACGCAGATGCCCCGATATTCGGGGCCCGGCTGGAACCCGCCGTCCATGGCGGTCACCATGATGCCGTCGGCCACCTGGATCTTCGGACAGCCCTGAGTGGGAATGTCCGCCTCGAGAAACCGAACATACCGGGGATTGGCCGGGTCGGTGACGTCGAGGATGGTCCAGCCGGCAGCCTTGTAGGAGGCGCAGTAGAGGTAGTAGCGTCCGTCGATCTCCTGCATGGCCATCTGAAAGGCCGGCCGTTCAGCCAGGTCGTGGTAGCCGATGAGTTCTACGTTCTTGGCGAAACCCTTGCTCATTTCGACACCTCGCTCGGGCTTGAGGACGGTCCCATATGCGTTGTACTGCCGGATCTTCTCCTGAACCTCGGGCAAAGCAAGTTGCGTGATCTCCTCGCGGGCGTGCGCCATGATCCACGCGATGTGGTGATGCTCCTTGGGCGTCGAGAAGCGCGGGTACTTCACGTCGTCCATGTTCCAGGCAACGGAGTACCTGCCGTCGGCCACCGAGACCGTGCCGTGTACCGCACATACCGGGCACATGATCTCGGGAAAATCGTTCTCGATGTAGACGATGTTGCAGTGACACACCGGGCATGAGACCGCGGTCTCCTCGCCCAGGTACTTCATCTCTTCGAAGGGAATGGTGAGAGCGTGGGCGATGTTCCCGCCCATCTGCCTGCACCGTGTGATCGCCCATTCGTTGTCCGGCGTGAGAGCCGCCCCGGTGTCGCAGCAGTGGTTGATCTGGACCTGATCAACGAGCGTGCCGAAATGCTGCAGGAAAAGGGCGATGCAGGTGAGCCCGAGGCTGGCCCAGCCATCGTATCCGGAACCGCCCACCGAGATGGCCGCGGCCGGCCGCCGACGCTCGAAGAGATCGGCCTTCCGCGGGAACATGTGATTCATCTTCTCGCTCAGTATGATCAGGTTGCTACTGGACCTGACGTGATAGACGGGAGCCGCCACGATGATCCCACCGTCCGCCAGCATGGTCTTCTCGAGGACCCAGTCGGCTTCGTCATGAGCGCACTTGCCGGTCTTGAAGCACGCCTGGCAGGAGTTGCAGGGCGTCAGCTTCATGTCCATGAGGCGTACGATCTCCGACTCTACGCCTTCCTCCTCGGCCGCCATCAACGCGGCTTTCAGGAAGTGCTCGCAGTTGCTGTCCTTTCTCCCGCAGGACAGACCGATGATCTTCTTGGTCATGCTGTTCTCCCAGGCTACGCTCTCGCCGCGCGGCGAGACGATTGGCTCTCACCTTCGGGCTCTAGAAGGTACAGCACATCGTAGAATACATAGCAAACAAACGCAACTATCCGCCAACGCTCCCCCTGCCAAGTTCCGAGAGGGATCAGCGATATGCCCGCCCTGCGAGTCGCGGGTCGAGGCCCTACTCCCGGGCTGCTCCGTCTACAGCAGGAAGGCCCGGCAGTATGCGTCGGCCATGAAGGCAAGGACCTTGGCCTGGTCGCAGGTGTCGTCCTGGTCCATCCACCAACTGAGGACTTCCTGCATCCCGACCAGGGCCAGGGCGGCCAACTCCGGGTCCAACTCCCGTGCCGTGCCCACGCGCATTGCCTCTTCAAGGTCTGCCTTGACCGGTTCCAGGATGCAACGGTATGCCTCCCAGGCCGCGGCCGCGATCTCGTGGTCGGGCGAGTCCGCCTGGATGCGCATGAAGGTCACGATCCTGTTCCACTTTGTCCCGGGTTCCACCCACGCTCTCAGGCGGAATGCCAATCTCTCCAAATGGTCGAGCCGCGCCTCAGTGATCAGCAACTCCGACACCTGCACGCGCTCGCTCACAAGGCGGAAGTAGGCGAGCAAGAGATCCCGCTTGCCCGCAAAATGGTGGTAAAGAGTCCCTTTGCCGATACCCGCGTAGTTGGTCAAGTCACTGACTCGGAGATTGTGATACCCGACGTCCAGGAAGAGATCTACTGCTGCCCTGATGATCTTGTCCCTTGTGTCGCCGCCGTGCTGGATAGGCCATCTCGGAGGAAGCGCCGCGCGCACTAGTCCCTCCACCCTGTCGACTCCCCTCAGTATCTCCGCGGCTTGTGAGCAACGGTCAGTCTCGGGGGAGCCTCGCAGAAAAAGACGCACGTGCAAGTCCTTCAGAAAGGCAAGCATCGCGGCTACACCGTAGGAGTCGTCTCGCTTGAGGCGCCAGGCGAGAACCTCTGTCACGCCCGCAATTGTCTGGCCCGCCAGCGCCAGGTCTACGTGCCGGACGACACCAGCCCGCATAGCCTCTTCAAACTCCACCCTACCTCGTTCGAGGATGAGGGCGTGCACCCGGCGGGCACCGGTAGAGACCTCCTCGTCGGTGGAGTCGACGGATACCCGTAGGAAGGTATCGATGTTCCGCCACCGTCCCGCTGGATCGACACCGGCACTCATCCGACGGGCCATCCTCGGGAAGTAGTCGAGGTCCTCGGCCGCATACGCGGCACTCCCCGCTTCGACGGTTTCGATCACGCTCTGAAGGCACGCCAAGAGCAGATCGCGTTTGCTCTCAAAGTAGAGGTAGAAGGTGCCCTTCCCCAGACCGGCGTAGTCGGTGATGTCGCTGATACGGATGCCGTGATACCCGATATTCACAAAGATATCGAAGGCTGCACCAATGAGCCTCTGTCTGGTATCGGCGCTCCCGTCGGCCAAGAAGGCGGAACGAGTGGTCGTTTTTGCTGTGCGCTCAACTGTCATCCGCGGCTCTCCTAGGCCCGCTCGTGTTGATGTCGAAAGCTGACTAGTATCGTCCGTACTCCTTCGTGAACTCGATCATCGCCTTCAGGTTCTCAGGCTTCACCTCGTCGGTGGAGCTGCGGGGCGAGAGAACAAAGCCACCATCCTTGCCCACGACGTCTATGAGTCTCTTGCAGTGCTCCTTCACCTCATCCACAGTGCCCATCTGCAGAAGCGTCGCCGGCACATTGCCCTCGATGCAGTGATGACCGCCGAGGATATCCTTGGCCCTGAATATGTCAGTCCTATCGAGTCGTACCAGCATCTTCCCTTTCGGAAACTCTAGCAAGTATTCCAGACGCGAATCGAAGTTGCCTTCGAAGAAGATGCACGGTGTCGCCCCTCGCTCAATGAGCGACATCACAAGCTTGTAGAAGGTAGGCCAGTAGAAGGTCTCGAACTGCTGGGTCGACATGAAGTTGTCGGAGCCCCTGGTGTTGCTCATGAACATCCTGATCCGGCCGTTTTCGTCCAGCGGCGGTAGCGGCGTTTCAAGTGACTTCTCCAGTATGAAGTCGCACGCCTCCAACAGCTTGTCGGGCTGTCGGAACATGTCGAGCATGGTGCCTTTCATCCCGCGCAGGCTATGGGAGACAACGTCGAACGGAGGCAAGATGCCACCCTGGAACATCGGCGAGTAGCCGTATTCATCCATGAGTCGCCGGAACTCGGCCGCCTTGTCCATGCACTTCTTGATTTCGCGCCCCGCCTCTTGGAGCCTCCTGAATCCGGCCTCGACCTCCGGGTCGGTCGCCCACATGGCAAGGAACTCGCCGGCGAACGGTGTCATCCATATCGGGTCGGCGAGCTTCGGTATCTTGGCCAATACCTCCAGACCCCCATAGGTTCGCGGCAGATGGTGGCGGACTAGGTAGTCGGCCATGTCGTTCAGGAAGAAGTCGTACTCGTCTTCTCCCAAGCCCTCGACTTCGATGCTCTGCATGCCCGCGTACGGGTCCACCCCATACCCCGGCCAGCGCATGGTCCTCGGGTCCAGGCACTCGAGACCTTTGCCCGGTGCGAACGACCTCGCGGCGACCATGTCGGGTCGGAACTCATCAAGCGCCTTCCGGTAGGCTTTCAGCCACGCATCCCAGTCGTAGTAAGCGGCAGAACAGGGTATCCCTGCGTATTTCGCCACGAAGAACCCGAGTTCGCAACCCACGGGCACCCTGTCGGGCATCTCGAGGTCGATCGCGGCGGTGATCCTCTGCTCTCGTTCGCGGCGCAGTTCCTGGGCGCCCTTGCCGTCTTCCAGTTTCGTCATGTCGTGCTGTCCTTTGTAGTCGCATTATCCATGCCCAGAACGTCTGCACACGCGTCGTCGTCCGCGCCCGCTTGCTGGCTGCCCAACCGGCGCCCCAACATGAAGGCAAGCGGAAGATTCAGGAACGTGAAGATGGCGCCGACGAGAAAGGGCCACTTGTATACCCTCCCCGACTGGTCCTTGGCCACCGCCGAGATGTCGGTCTGCAGTGACTCCACCACGGTAGCCTCGGCCTTCCCGGCGAGGGCCTCCGCCAGTCCGGCCGCCGGATCGAAGAAGCCCCCGACCGCTGCCTTCGCAGCGCCGTCCTTGTCGGCGTTGAACTCGATGAGCCGTATGATCTCGTCCTTGAGAGCCGGGGACACGTCCTCCCGCGCCACGACGTAGGCCGAGGCCTCGGTCACCGTCGCAGCTGTACCGGCGAGAGCGGCATGCCCACAGACGGCAAGAAGCAGGGCCAGTCCCACGACGTTGCCGATCTGTTGAGCTGTGCTGATCATCCCCGACCCCACCCCCGTGGAGCGCGGTGGCAGCGAGGTGAGACCGGCGGCCATGATCGCGGGCATGTTGACAGCCATCGCCAACCCCACGAACATCGCCCGCCATATGATGGACGATGCGGTGGCATCGGCCCTGAGGGTGGCGAAGAGCGTGAACCCCGTGGCCATGAGAAGGGCCCCGGAGGCACCGAGGAATCGAGGGCCAACCCGATCCACGAGGCGTCCGGCGAACGGCGATAGGACCAAGGTGACGCACGACGTGGGTATCATCACGGTCGCCGCCCTCGCCTCGCTCCACCCGAGTACATTGATCATGAACAGGATCAAGATGAGCGCGCTGGCCGCCATGCCGACGCCGCCGAAGATCGACATCCCGGCTGACGTGGAGAACGCGCGGATGTGGAACAACCGCGGGTCGAGCATCGGGCTCCGCGAACGCCGTTCCCAGGCCACGAAGACCACGAGGGAGACGGCGAATGCTGCGAACAGAGCAAGCACAGCGGTGGATCCCCATCCCCAGCTATTGCCCTGGATGATGGCTAGGGTCAGGCAGAACAGCGCGGCAGCCGACAGCCCGATGCCCGGCAGGTCCAGTCCGGTACTCTCGTGCTGATGGTGCCCTCTGGGCACCACCGCAAAGGACATCACCGCCGCGGCGATGCCGAGCGGAACGTTCATGAAGAACATCCAGTGCCACGACGCATATCCGATCAGCAGTCCCCCGACCGGCGCGCCCAGGATCGCAGCCACCTGCCCGAACGAGCCCCACATCCCGGTGGCCAGCCCATGCTGGTGTGGCGGAAAAGCGCGCAGAAGGATGACCAGCGAAACTGGCACCACGCCTGCTGCGCTGATGCCCTGCAAGATACGGAACGCGATCAGTTGCTGGACATTCTGCGAGAGCCCGCAAGCCAGTGAGAAGACCGTGAACGCACAGATAGAGGTCAGAAAGACGAGTCGCGCACCGAAACGATCGGCGAGCCTCCCGAAGGAGAGCAGCAGCACCGCCTGGGAGATGTTGAACGCGTTCAGCACCCAGGATACGCGGTCGACCGTACTCCCCAGATCGCGCACCAAGGCTGGGATGGCGATGTTCACCAGCGCGATGTTGAAGATCCCAAGCATCATCGCGAGCGACACGGCCACCAGAATCAGCCACTTGCGAGGGTGTCCCTGACCGGGTGATGCTGAGAAGACGTCGGCCTGGCTGCCGGCGGCTGAGGCGTCCGCCGCCGACCGACCGATGAGGCCGGCGCTGCTCACATCCGGTGTCCACTACTCGCTACAAATCCCATTGGCTCACAGGGTTTCCAACCTCCTTCTTCTCCCTGGGCGAGTTGTGGCCTGACTGCCACCACACACGGAACTTCCATTCCCTTCGTGTGGTCGACTGACTAGTCAGTCGACCACACGATACATTATCATGGGTCGTGACGACCGACGGGCCGGAGACCGGACCCGAGCGGGCAGAGCCCGGCACTACAACTGGGACAGAACCAGAATGGAGATGGTCGAATGAGCCCCGAAAAACCGCAGGGTCAAGCATCGCTAGAGGTGCTGAATCCGCGTGGCGTCCTCCAGTCCATTCCGATATCGGGCCTTACCAGTCCACGAGCCAGCGATCTAGCCGGAAAGAGGATAGCGATCCTCAGCGAGAAGCCGGAGTCCCATCACTTCTTCAATGCTCTCGAGGAGTTGCTGAAGCAGAAGTACCCAACGGCCACCATCCTCCGATTCGACTCGCCTGCCAATCCTACGCGGCCCGACAACACCGCCGAAGTGGCAGCCGCGTGCGATGTTTGGTTGCAGGGAGTCAAGACCTCCGGCTCGAGCGGGACCGACTATGACGTCAAGATGGAGAGGCTCGGGAAGCCAGGGGCGCCTTTCTGCATCGACAGCCTCATGACCCAGCGTAGACGCCTGGCCGAAGTCAATGGCATGCCCACGTTGCGGGTCATCCCTATACCCACTCTCGCCTACATGGGAGCCGAGGGCTATCCCGAGAAGATGAAAGCCGTGGCTGCCTCGATCCTCGACGCCACGGTCGAAGCCCTGACCGCCCCGCTCACCGAGCAGGAGAAGAACCCGAAGCCGAGTTCCTATGACTATGGCCCTCTGACGTTCACGGGAAGCAGTTACGACGAGGTGCTCGAGGCCTTCCAGCAGTACGCGGTGGAGAACTACCTTGGCGACGGTGTGCCGCTGACTCCGCCCACGCGGGAGGCCGTGGCCCGGATGCTCACCGGTACAAGCCGGGCGCCAGAGGAGAGGATCGGCGTTCTTGCCCCCCGCTCCGGTCTGGCCACGATCGAGAAGATCGCCATCAATGCCGTGATGGCGGGAGCGAAACCGGAGTACCTGCCCGTCATCGTTGCAGCGATCGAATGTGTGGCCGATCCGGGCTTCAATCTCTACCACCTGACCACATCGACAGGATGTCCCACTCCGATCGTGTGGGTGAACGGGCCCATCGCCGAGGAGATCGGCATGAACGCCGAAATGGGCTTCCTCGGCCGCGGCAATCGCGCCAACAGCACCATCGGACGAGCGATAGCGCTCTGTCTGATCAACCTCGGCTGGCGTCTGCTGGACGCCGATCCGGGATATGTCGGCGACCCCGAGGGCATCTGCAACTACACCTTCCCCGAGAACGAACGGCAGAGCCCTTGGGAGTCGTTCGCCGTCACATGCGGATACACGGCTGAGGACAGCACGGTGACGGTGAACGAGACCATGTCTTACAACCGGCTCGGTCCGGGCGGTGGCATGAGTTCGCAGACCGTGGGACAGTCACTCGGCGAGATCGCCAATATGATCAGAGGCTCAGGCTCGGTGACAACCAGGCTGGTATTCTCCAGCGCCTGCCGTTTCCAACTGGCCCTCAATCCCACGCTCGCACACGAGTTGGCTGAAGCGGGTTTCACCAAGCGCTCCCTCGCGGAATGGTTCATCGACAAAACCTCTGTTAGATGGGAGGATCTGGACGAGGAACAGCGACAGACGCTGAGGGTGCTTGCCGACGCACGGTGGATACCCGGATTCACGCCCGAGAACTGCGGTCCCGGACTGGCGTTGCCTGCCATCCCCAATCCCGACTACCTCGCGATCCTGGTCGCCGGAGACCCGGCGGGCAACACAGTGCTCTGGACCTCACCCGTGGGTTCGACCAGCGTGACTCCGGATATCGCCGCCACCGGCATCAAGGACACCGGGACGGCGTTCATGACCAAGAAGATACGTGGAGCAACGCTGACCAAGGCAGGCCGCTAGCGGCACAGGACACTCCTGACCAGCAAAGGGGGCACCCCATCCATGGGCAAGTGCGACACGTACTTCATCTCCAACACCCCGCCGAACCCGGTGCACCCTGAGACCCGACAGAGAGTGAGCCGGTTCGCGTGGGTCCAGTACCCCTTCTGTGTCGTCGATGAGGAGCAGGGCAGAGCACCGGGCGCCAATACCTTGGGCTACTCGCATTTCGGCTACTCCGAGGATCCGATCTGGAACCAGGACGCGCCCATGCTGGACGAGATCGCCTGCGTCACTCCGAAGGGCAAGATCTACCAGGTAACTGCCAGTCTCATGGAGCACATGGCCTACATGATGAAGCAGTACGAGGACACTTTATGAGACGCCTCGATTGCGATGTGGTGATCGTTGCCGGCGGCACCGCGGGGCTGGCCGCGGCGGTAGCGGCTTCAGAGAGAGGCTGCAGGGTGATCGTGTGCGAGAAAGCGAGTCACACCGGCGGGTGCGGCAACCTGGCAAGCGGACTCCTGGCTGTCGAGAGCCGGTACCAGAAGCAGATGCAGCTCCCCATCACCCGGGAAGAGATCTTCGACTACCACATGACCTACGCTCACTGGCGCGCGGATGCGCGGCTGGTGAGAGCCTACCTCGACAAGTCCGCCGACACCATCGACTGGCTGGAAGAGATGGGCGTCGAGTTCCTGGCGGTGGAGAGCCACGGGCCGGGCAACAAGTACACCTGGCACATCGTCAAGGCTCCCTGGTCGATGGGCACCTGCCGCGCGATGATGCGCATCCTCGCCGACAAGGCGAAACAGGCAGGGGCCGAGATCCTGCTGAGCGCGCCCGTGACGGGCCTCCTCCATGATGGAGAAAGGATCAGCGGCGTCAGAGCCGTCGACAAGGAGGGCGATGACATCGAGGTACGAGCCAGAGCGGTGATCATCGCCACTGGTGGCATCTACGACAACCCGGCGATGATCAAGGAGAACACCGGCTTCGAGGTAGGCCGGGATCTGATCCTGAGAACGAGAAAGGGCGCGACCGGCGACGGCTTACGGATGGCCTGGGAGGCGGGTGCCGCGCGTACGGACATCATCATGCACTTCATGCAGCAGAGCCACTTCGTCGGCCCGGCCGTCTCGGCCGCGTTCTTGCAGCCCAACCTGGTGGTCAATCTCCAGGGTGAGCGCTTCATGAACGAAGAGGTGATCACCAGCAACAACATGTTCGCCGGTAATGCCATCGCCCTGCAGAAGGACAGGTGCGCGTTCAGCATCATGGACGAGCAGACCAAGGACCACTGGGTGACGACCGGATATGACTTCCAACCTGCGTACGGCGTGGCCCAGTGGGGTGCCCACCTCAGGGCAGATACCTTCGACGCCGAGATGGAGGCGGCAGCAGCCAAGGGGACTGAGGGCGCCTACATCGCCGGATCTCTGGATGAGCTGGCCGCGATGACCGGCATCGACCGGCGGGTCTGGAAAGGACAGTGTCCGTCTACAACAAGGCATGCGAAACCGGACGCGATTCCCTGTTCGACAGGAAACCGCGACACATGAGAGCGGTGAGGCGGCCGCCCTTCTACGCCCGCAAGTTCTTCCTGGATGCTTTCGGCAGCCTGGGAGGCATCAAGATCAACCACAAGACCGAGGTGCTCGACACCAGCGACGATGTCATTCCCGGTCTCTACGCAGCGGGAGCCGACGCCGAGGCGATCTACGGCGACACCTATCCCATCACTCTGCCGGGAAGCACGATGGGTTTCGCGGTCATCTCAGGGCGGATCGCGGGAGAGAACGCGGCAGAGTACAGCCGGGGCCGGGGTGGCTGACAAAGTCCAGGTGCGACCCGGTGGAGCCGAGACCCCGCCCGCTCAGTCCATCAGGGGGTTCGCGAGAAACGCTCTGCAGTATATGTCCGCCATGAAGGCGACCACGGCCGCCGGGTCGTACGTGTTGTCTTGCTTGACCCGCCATGCCAAGATTTCCTCCATGCCCAGAACGGCTGTGGCGGCGAGTTCAGGGTCGAGGCGGCGGACCAAACCCCGTCGCATGGCTTGTTCGAAGTCTCTCTTCTGGACATCCGCAAGACACCTGAACACTTCCCAGGCGCAAGCGCCTACCTCGGAGGCCGCCTGATTCGACATGATGCGGACGAAGGTCACGGTTCTGTGCCATTGCATGCGCGGCTCCAGCGCCACACGCATACGTAGCGCGACCTTCGCTAGGTAGTCGAGGTCTGCCGCATCGATCCGGGCTCCGACGTACTGCATGTTCTTTGTCACCCGCCTGAAGACAGCGGCCAGCACGTCCTGCTTGCTCGTGAAATGGTGGTAGAAGGTCCCCTTGGCCACACCGGCGAGATCGGTGATGTCGTCGACACGCAGACTGTCGTATCCCGCTCCGTTCAGCAGATCGACTGCCGCGTCCACGAGCTTCTGCCGGGTGTCGTCCGTCCCGTCTTCCGCCCAGCTGCTGGGAAGCGTGGCCTTGATGATCCACTCCACATCCTCGCTCCCCCGAAGCATGGCGTCCACCTGAGCGCGCCGTTCATCTTCGTGGGAATGGATGCTCAGGGTGCGAGCGTGCATGTCCTGCAAGAAAGCGATGATCGTCGCAGCATCATACGAGTTATCGCGTCTGCCGCGCCAAGCCAAGGTCTCCATCATCCCGGCCATCATGCCGGTCGCGAGCTCGGCGTCGACCCGCCGGGCAACCCCCGCCTCCATCGCCTCTGCGAGATAGGTCTTTGGATCGTGGGCCATGTGCGCCTGCACTTCCCGGGCAGCCGAGACAATCTCGGGATCCTGTGAACCCATGGTGATGCGAAGAAAGGTCAGCATGCTGTTCCAATTGACGCCCCGCTCCAGCGAGACCCTGATCCGGAGGCCTTCTCGATCGAAGTAGTCGGCGCCCAAGGCCGCAACCTCAGCGGCGGTCTGATCTACCACACCCCTAAGCCGTTGCAG
Source organism: uncultured Actinomycetes bacterium (assembly GCA_963714175.1). Classification (GTDB taxonomy): domain Bacteria; phylum Actinomycetota; class Thermoleophilia; order RBG-16-64-13; family RBG-16-64-13; genus RBG-16-64-13. Next base: position 169,726 of record CAVQNN010000001.1, read on the forward strand.
GCACGCGAGCAGCAGGGCACGCTTGTCGACGAAATGGAGGTAGAAGGTGCCCTTGCCGACTCCCGCCCGATCCGTGATGTCGCGTATGCGAAGATCGTGGTATCCGACCGTGAGAAGAAGATCGACCGCAGCGTCTATCAGCCTTTGATGAGTGCTACCGCCCTCATCACTAGGACCCTTTGTCGAGCGTCTCAGTATCTGCCGTATTCCTTCGTGAACTCGATCATCGCTCTCAGGTTCTCGGGCTTCGCGTGGTGTGTGGAGCTTCTCGGGCTGAGGATGTAGCCGCCACCGTCACCCACCACGTCGATGAGCTTCTTGCAGTGATCCTTGACCTCCTGCACCGTCCCCATCTGCAGGAGCGAGACGGGCACGTTCCCCTCGATGCAGAGATGGTCGCGCAGGATGTCCTTCGCCTTGAAGATGTCGGTCCGGTCGAGACGCACGAGTATCGAACCCCTGGGCAGCTCCAGGAGGTACTCCAGCTTCTTGTCGAAGTTGCCCTCGAAGAACATGCAGGGAGTCATGCCCCGTTCTATGAGCGTGAGAAGGAGCTTCTTGCAGTGCGGCCAGTAGAACCTCTCGAACTGCTGGTTCGACATGAAGTTGTCGGAGCCCCTCGTGTTGGTCATGAACATCCTGATGTTGCCGTATTCGTTGGGTGGCGGGGTAGGCCTCTCCAGCGCCCTCTTCAGAAGGTACTCGCACAACTCGAGGAGCTTGTCGGGCTGGCGGAACATGTCCAACATAGTGCCCTTCATGCCCCTGACACTATGAGAGACCATGTCGAAGGGCGGCAGCACCCCACCCTGAGCTCCCGGGGGGATACCGTGGTCGACCATGAGCTGCTCGAATTCCATCATCTTGGGCAGCCACCGTCTCATCTCATTCCCGGCATTAAGCAAGCTCTGGAGGCCGGCTTGTACCTCGGGATCGGTTACCAACATGGCGAGGCTTTCCGCGGCCCAGGGCTCGATCCATAGGGTGTTGTTCAGCTCGGGGAGCTTCTCCAGCACCTTCAGACCCCCATAGAGACGAGGCAGGTGCTGCCGCAACATGAAGTCCGCTGGGCTCTTCATGAAGAGTCCGTATTCGTCGTCACCCAGACTGTCGATCTCGATGGTCTGCATCTCGCCGCAGTCGGGATCCGTACCATGGCCGGGCCACAGCATGATCTTAGGATCGAGATATTCGAGGGCCTTGCCGGGGGTGAACCCCCGCATGAACACCATGTCTGGCTGGAAGTCCTCCAGAGACTTGCGGCACGCGTCCATCCAGCTGTCGAAGTCGTAGTAGGCCGCAGACGTGGGTATCCCCGAGTGCTTGGCCATGAAGAAGCCCAACTCGCAGCCCACGGGGACCCGATCCGTAGGCTCGAGATGGATGCAGTCCATCATCCTCTGCTCGCGTTCACGGCGCAGTTCTTGTGGGGTCTTACCGTCTTCTAAGCCGTTGTTCATATCGAAACGTCCCTTGGTAGTCGTATGGGCTGTCTGGATTCGCGCTCTGCCTGCGGCCGCTCCTACTGCTGCATCCCCGGAGCCAGCGCGAAGCCTCCCTTTTCGCCCACGATCTCGTCTTTGAAGGGAGTCGGCTGGTTGTACACATGCATCTGTATGAAGGGCCTGCCCACCCTCGCGTAGTTGATGGAACGGTGCTTCAGCCCCGGAACAACATGCGCCACCGATGTGGAATCGATCACCTGCTTCTCGTCCTCTTTGCCCCACCACATCTCGATCTCCCCGTCGAACCTGTCCACGTGCATGGGATCGGCGTTGATGTTGATGAGCCACATGTCGTGCTTGTGGGCGTGCGTGGGCTCGGTCAGCAGGTGGGGTTCCTGCTTTACGTAGTAGAAGAAGCAGAAGTTCGCACCATCGATGCCGATGTCGTCGCACATCACCAACATCTGGTTGTCGTGCGCGGCGAACTCGCGAAACGGCATGCCATTGAGCACCGACTTGAGCTCGTAGGTGTTGTTCAGGTACCTCATCTCTTTGATGTACTTGTCGTAGTCCGACTCGACCCAGCGCTTGGAGTATTTCGGAGTGAGGTAGAAGTTCATCAAGAAGATTGGCTTCGAGACGCTCTTGAACTCGATCGGCCCGAAGGTCAGGCCCTTCGGGATGTAGACCAACCTTGGTCCCACTATCGTCTTCTTGGTGCCTTCCTTCCCGAGAGGTATTTCGACCTCCGCCTGGAACTCCGTGAGGTCGTCGATGTTGCTTCCCCCGAAGACCATGAACTGATCGAAATCGTTCACCCGAGGCTTGTTGCCCATGACGAACGGTTTGGTGATGCAACTCCAGTCGAAAGTGAGGTCCTTCCCCCCCCGGTCACCCCGGTATCGCAACATCGGAGCGGTGATCTGGGGATACTCGCTCTTCTCGTGATCTCTTCCGAGAACAGCCTACGGTACTTCGTGTTGAGCAGCACTGGATATTCCCTCCTTGGAGATGTCTTATGGCCCGACCCTCAGGCACGCCACTTGGTGATTCCCGCCGACGCATTGCAGGACAGGCTCCTTCTGGCGGCATTCGGGCAGAGCCACGGGGCAACGCGGATGGAAGCGGCACCCGCTCGGTGGGTGCAGGGCGCTCGGTGTCTCACCCTCCAGCACGATGGGCGTGCGCGTGGCCTCCAGTTCGGGGTCGGGAACGGGCGCGGCCGCGAGTAGGGCCTTCGTGTAGGGGTGCAGCGGATTCTGGTAGAGCTGTTCGGAGTCCGCCGTCTCCACGATGCGGCCCAGATACATGACCGCGACCCGCGTGCTGATGTACTGAACGACCCAGAGATCGTGGGAAATGAACAGATACGTTAGTCCCGAGATCCGGTTCTGCAGTTCGCGCAGCAGGTTGATGGTCTGAGCCTGGATGGAGACGTCCAAGGCAGATACCGGCTCATCGCAAACCAGAAGGGTAGGGTCGCCCGCGAGCGCCCGAGCGATGGCGACGCGCTGACGCTGCCCGCCGGAAAGTTCGTGAGGATAGCGTCCCGTGAGATTGCGGTCGAGCCCCACCATCTCGAAGAGTTCGGCGATTCGTTCCTGGTACTCGCTCCGGCCTTGGACGAGCCGGTGCCTCTTGAGCGGGTCCCCCACGGTGTTGCCGATGCTCTGGCGCGGGTCGAGCGAGCCAAAGGGGTCCTGGAAGACCACGTTCATGCGCCGTCGAAGCGGGCGGATCTCTCTCTCCGGCAGTCGCGAGATGTCCTTCCCTTCGAAGATGACGGTGCCGCTCGTGGGTCGGTACAGGCGGACGATGCAGCGGCCCACGGTCGTCTTGCCGCACCCACTCTCGCCCACCAGCCCGAGTGTCTCCCCTCTGCGGACGTCGAAGCTCACTCCATCCACAGCTTTGACCTCTGCCACCTTGCGGCGGAACAGCCCCGCGGTCACCGGGAAGTACATCTTGAGGTCTCGCACCTCGAGAGCGTATTGGTCGGCCGGCGAGTCTACTCGCATCCCTCTGCCCTCCCTCGCAGCCAGGTGGCAGGCCACGTAGTGGCCCGGCTCCACCAGCTTCAGTTCTGGAAAGCCCTGGTGCTCGCAGACATCCTCCCTCTGAGGGCAACGAGGCATGAACGTGCAGGTGGGCTCCAGATCTATCAGGTCCGGCGGCATGCCCTCGATGGAGGTAAGCGGGTCTGTTGCCCAAGCCGGGGCGAGGCACACACTGTATGAGCCCCCTGGTGTACGGGTGCTCCGGGTGCGAAAGCACCTGCGCCACCGTACCGTGTTCCACTATCCTCCCCGCGTACATAACGTACACCCGCTTCGCGTATCTCGCGACGACGCCCAGGTTGTGCGTGACGAGAACCAGGGAACAACCGAGCCGGTTCACGATGTCCCGCAACAGCTCGAGAAGCTGGAGTTGCGTGGTGGCGTCAAGCGCCGTCGTGGCTTCGTCGGCGATGATGATCTTGGCATTGCAGGAGATGGCCATGGCGACCATGACCCGCTGGCGCATCCCACCGCTGAACTGGTGCGGGTAGTCATCTATGCGCTTCTCTGCGTCCGGGATGCCCACCATCCTGAGCAGCTCGATGCTTCGCTCCCGAGCGGCCTCGCGCTTCGTGCCCAGGTGCAACTCCATCATCTCCCGCAACTGCAGCCCAATGGTCAGGGCAGGATTCAGCGATGTCATGGGCTCCTGGAAGACCATGGCGATCTTGCGGCCCCGCACAGACCGCATCTCCCGGCCGTTGGCCGGGTACTGCAGCAGCTCTTGGCCTTCGAAGAACGCACGCCCACCCGCGATCCGTCCGGGAGGGGTGCGGATGAGCTGCATGACCGCGAGTTGGCTCACGGTCTTGCCGCTGCCGCTCTCGCCCACCAAGCCGACAATCTCGCCCTCGTTGATCTCGTACGAGACGTCGTTGACCGCCGCCACCACGCCGCGGTCGGTGTTGAACTGGACCTTCAGGTTCTCGACCCGCAACAGAGGTTCCATCTAGATCGTCCCCCTCAGCCTCGGGTCCAGGGCGTCCCTGAGTCCGTCTCCCACCATGTTGAAGGCGAAGACCACCAGCATGATGGCGATGCCCGGAGCGAAGACCAGTTCCGGATTGGCTGCCAGACTATCCTGACCGTAGTTGACCATGTTGCCCCAAGTGGCTAGGGGCGGCTTGATGCCGATCCCCAGGAAGCTGAGGGCTGCCTCTGCCAGGATGGCCCCACCCAGCATCATGGCCATCACCACCAGGAGCTGTGGCAGGCAGTTGGGAAGGAGATGACGCAGCATGACGTGCGCGCCGCGTGACCCGATTGCCTTCTCCGCCATGATGTAGTCGTTCTGCTTGACCGTCAGCACCTGGCCGAACATGAGTCGGGCGTACGAGGGGATCAGTCCCACGGACAAAGCGATCATGACGTTGAGCACGCCGCCGCCGAGCAACGCTGCGATCACCATGGCGAGCATGATCATGGGTACAGCCATCAGGGCATCCATGACTCGCATGACGATAGTGCCAACCCATCCCTCGTAGTAGCCGGCGATGGCACCCAACGCAGTACCGATGATGGCGGCTATGAACACGACGACGATCCCTATCAGCAAGGATATGCGCGAGCCGTAGACGAGTCGCGTCCAGGTGTCTCTTCCGACCTCGTCCGTCCCCAGCGGGTGCGACCAACTCGGGTGTTGCAGCGTGGCTTTCAGATCCGTCGTCACCGGGTCGTAGGGGGTCAGCAGAGGCGCGAAGATGACCATCACCAGCAGCACGAGGATGACGACCAGCCCGAAGACCACGAGCTTCCGGCCGAGCAGCACGCGCATGATGCGCCGGAACTCGCCCCGGCGCGCGCGCCGGGTGGAAATCTCATTCCTCTCTGAGAGCGAAACCGCTGGCACCGATGCCCCCTATCTATACCTAATCCGTGGGTCGAACCAGCCGTAGGAGATGTCTACGAGGAGGTTCGCCAACACCACCGCGATCGCCACCACCATGACCACAGCCTGTACCGATGGGTAGTCCTGCTGCATGATCCCGTTGACCGCCATGAAGCCCATGCCCGGGATGACGAAGATCTTCTCCACGATCACTGAACCGCCGAGGATGCCGCCGAGTTGCATGCCTGCCATGGTGATCACCGGGGCCAGACTGTTCTTGAGCGCGTGCCGGGCGATCACGATCCGCTCGGATAGGCCTTTGGACCAGGCCGTCCGGACGTAGTCCTGGTTCATCACTTCGAGCATGCTCGTGCGCGTCTGGCGAGCGAAACCGGCGATTGGGAACGTCGCCAGACACAGGACCGGCAGGATGATCTGCTTCGTGTTGAGCCAGAAGTCCGTGAACGGCGACTTGTAGCCCATCACGGGCAGCCAGCCGAGTTTGATGCCAAAGATATAGACGCCAAAAAGAGCCACCAGGAACGTCGGTATCGTGATGCCCACATTAGCCATCACCGTCACCGTGCTGTCCAGCCAGCTATTTCGTCGCACCGCGGAAAGTATCCCGACGGCGACCCCGATGACCAAGCCGATTATCAGGGACAGCAGACCGATGTGCAGGGTTATCGGGATGCGATTTTGGATGTCATCGAGCACCGGCATCTTCGACAGAATCGACCGACCCCAATCGCCCTTGAGGATCCCTCCTATCCACGTGCCGTACTGTTCCACAAGGGGCCTGTCCAGGCCGTTGTCGTGGCGCAGCTTTTCGACCTCCTCTTGAGTCATGTGGGTATACGACTCCGCGGTGACCAACATGCGAATCGGGTCACCCGGAAGCAGCCTCATCCCGAAGAACACTAGGAGCGAAACCAGAAATAGGACGGCGATGGACTGTATGAGCCGCCGGACGATGAAGGTGGTCATGATTCCTTCCCGTTTTCCACAAGCACCGGCCCTTGCGTGTCGAACCCTCGCACCGGGTCCTCAGTTGTTCAGGCCCGGGGCCATATTCATGTTCATGCCAGTCTTCTCTTCGACGATGAGGGCTTTGTCGCAGAACCTCCGGGTATAGGTGTGGATCTGTACGAACGGCTTGTTGACCGGGTTGAAGAACATGGAACGATGGAGCAGCCCGGCCGGGATATGGGCGACCGAGGCGGTATCCAGCACTAGCTTCTGCCCTTCATCTCCCCACCACACCTCGATCTCGGCGTCATACTCCTCCACGTCCAGCGGGTTCCCGCCTAGATTTATGATCCACATGTCCATGTCGTGAGAGTGCGTAGGCTCCGTGAGGAGGTGCGCCTGCCTGATGGCGTAGTAGAACAAGCAGAAATTGGCGCCGTCCGGTCCGATGTCATCGCCCAACACCAGCATCATGTGGGTGGGGATACTCCCCTCTCGGAACGGGTGACCGTCGAAGAAGGTCTTGGTCTCGTATAGCCCCGTCCGGTATACCGGCGTCACCATGTACTTCGCATAGTCGCCACCGCTCCATTTCTTGGAGAACTCCGGAGCGATGAAGTAGTTCATCCACACGGTCGGCTTGGTGACATTCTTGAATTGGATGGGACCGTAGCTCAGACCCGCCGGTATGTAGACCAACTTCGGCTCGGTGATGACCTGCTTCGTCCCCTCAGGACCGAGGAACAGCTCGATCTCGGCGCCGAACTCCTGCAGATCGTCTAGGTTCGTTCCAGAGAAAAGGATGAACTGGTCACGGTCGCCGCAATGGGGGACGTTCTCGATCGTCACCGGCTGGGTGATGCAATTCCAGTCGAATGTCAGGTTGTCGCCGCCCCTGTCGCCCCTGTAGCTCACCGCCGGCGCGGTCACTCCCGGGTAGGCGCCGTTCACAATGATCTCTTCGGACACGTACTTCCGGAATCTCGTCTTCTGCACTGCTCTCTCCTTGGTGGGCGGGCTCCTGGTGAGGCCTCCCGTAGGAGGCCTCACCAGAGGGAGGGGGGACTTTCGCTCTAGTCGACCGTCACTTCGCTATGTAGACGGCTTCAGGAGTCCACCACGGGCAGAAGCTCCGGGAGAACCAGCCGCCATCCATGACGTTGTTGGCGACTAGCCAACCTTTTCCGGATCCGGAGACCGGCAGGACCGAGACGTCAGTCTCAAGCATGTAGTCCAGGCAGGCTTTCGCCAATGCCGGGTCGAAGGAAGCGGTTTCCGTGCTCTTGTGGTAGAGATCCGTGAATTCCGGAGTCCTCAGCCAATGCCTGTTGTAGGTGGGCGGGACGATATCCGGGCTGAATGCGTAGGAGAGAGCGCCGTTGTAGTTACCGATAGCCGCCATCGGCTGAAAGATGATGGACCCCGCTTTGCCGCCCTCGTCGTACTTGTCGAACTCGGTCTGGCTCGTGCAGAAGACCACCTCAGCGTTGATGCCCACCTGCTTCAGCATGTCCTGCACGGCGGTCATGATAGCGGGGTCGATCGGGGCCGGCGAGGCGTAGATCGTGACTTCCACGCCGCCATTGGGATAACCGGCCTCGGCCAACAACGCCTTCGCCTTCTCGGGATCGTACGGGCGCGGGTAGACGTAGCTCGCGTCGTACACCCCTGTGTCGGCAGGTGATGCTATCTGGTACTGCGCGGTCCAGAGGCCGTAGCCGAGAGCCGAGGCAAGGCTCTCGCGGTCGATGGCGTAGTCCAGAGCCTCGCGCACCTTCTTGTCGTACAAGGGGGATTCTTCGGTCGCCGTGTCGAGCACCAGGATGGTGCTTGAGAAGATGCTGCTCACGTAGGTGTAGTCGGTGGCCTGCTCCACCAGATCGGCCACGATCTTGGCAGGATCGAGCTCCATCACCTGGACCTCACCTGTCAGCACCGCCGCCTTCTTGGTGTTCTCGTCATTCATGAAGACGAAGTGGATGCCGTCGAGATACGGCAGACCCTCCTGCCAGTAGTCCGGGTTCCTCTCGACATCGAAGTACGCGTCTTTCTGATAAGCCTTGAAGACGAAGGGGCCGGTGCCCACCGGATGCTCCCTGGCGTAGTCGATGCCGTTCTTGTCGAAGTTCTCCTTCGAGACCATCCACGTGTAGATGGAGTCCATGATGGCGTTGTAGGCCGTGTTGTCCCACTTGTTGAAGTTGATGCGGATGCTGAGATCGTCCACGACCTCAACCGATTTCCAGGAAGCAACCTTCTTGTTGTCGATGACCTGCTGGATGTTCCACGCGGCCACCTCCGCGTTCAGGTCGGAGCCGTCGGTGAACTTTATGCCCTCTTTTAGGGTGATGGTCATCGACATCATGTCGTCGGCCACCTTGTACGACTCCGCCAGCCAGGGCTGCGGCTCGGCTGCCTCGTTGCCGCGGAATAGGGGCTCGAATATCGTCTGAAGCGTGGCCGAATCGTTGGCTATCAGCTCAAATGGCAGACCGCCGGGGCTCATGGGGCCCTGGGAGATACTGACTGTGAGCGTGCCCCCGTACTTGTCCTCTGATACCGCCGTGGTCTCCGTCCCCGCGGTCGTAACGGGACCCGCGGTCGTAACCGGGGCCGCGGTGGTGCTCGACCCGGCAGTGACTTCCGTCGACTCCGTCGTCTCGCCACCGCAGCCGGCGACGAGGATGCCCACCATCGCAAATACCAAGACAAGCAGAACCAGCGTCCTCTTCATAACTTCTCCACTCCTCATGTACTGTCTCGTGCACCACGGATTGCCATTGGAAGCCCCCCACGACTCGCCTTGGAGAGGCTCACTGGATACTCAACCGTAGATCATGCAGCCACCTCCAGCGCTCGAACCCCAGCTGACCCCATCGGCCCTAGCGTCTTGACCATCCCTCCCGCCCACACGCGTACCCTATGTACACTCGACCATCCGGCCGGTCAGCATCCAGCTGCCCAGCAGCCGACTGACCAGTCAGTCAGTGCGCACACCACAGTATCACTCGCTGCAACGTTGTCAAGACCCGTGTCGACTGACTAGTCAGTCGACGGCAAAGCGACTATGATGTCTTGCAGTCAGGTGCCTGCATGCCGGAAGCTGAGCGTCCTTCGGCCACCAGCAGCGCAGGGACTAGCAGTGGTGATCACTCAAGGACCAGGAGAAGGCGATGAACTATGCGGTGCTGAACCCCAAAGGCGTCCGGGAAGTCATTAGGAGAACGGCGCTGAGCCCCCGTCTCGAGAGCCTGGACGGGAAGACCATCTATTTCGTGGCGCAAGACCGGCCGTTCTTCAGCGAGGAGGTGTCCCGGCACCTTGCAGCGGCCCTGCCCAATAGCAAGGTTGTCTACAAGAGGAAGCCCGGCTGGATACGGAGTACCGACCAGGAACTCTGGGACGAGGTCTACAACAACGCCGACGCACTCATCTACGGCACCTGCATGGGAGCGGGCAGCGGCATGAGCGCTGTCACGTGGCTAGGCGGGGTCGAAAGACAGGGCATCCCCTGCGTCTACCTAGCCGGACAGCTGTACGAGAAAGACATACGGATGTCGGCGCTGATGCGTGGCCTACCGGCTCTGCGCACGGTCTTCGTCAAGCTTGTGGGCGAGGAGAACGTCGGCGGCGACGTGTCGGTTGCCCAATTCGCGGACATCGTCAGCCGCCTAGTCAGCTCTCTCACGGTTCCCTTGACCGACGAGGAGAAGCGCATGGACGATATCGTGACGGAGAAGCCGCCGCGCGTCGCCATGACGGGCACCTACGAAGAGATACAAGAGTACTTCGGCGCGCAGGGCTGGTCGGACGGCCTTCCGATCGTGCCCCCCACTGAGGAACGGGTCGCCGAGATGCTTGCCGGGACGAGTCATGCTCCCGACGAGATCGTGACGACGCGCATGCACCCCGAGGAACTGACGGTGACGGTGGAGAAGGTGGCCATCGTGGGAGCCATGGCCGGCTGCAAGCCGGAGTACATGCCGGTGCTGCTCTCGATCATAGAGACTTGGGGCAGCAGTCCGGTCTTCGGCCAAGCCGCGCGGTCCGACAGCACATTCAACGTCATGACCCTCATCAACGGGCCGATCCGCAACGAGCTGGGAATGAACAAGGGTTCGAACGCCATGGGGCCGGGGAACCGAGCCAACGCGACCATCGGCCGTTTCCTGCGGCTCGCCATTCTCTGCCTGGGCGGTTCGGTCCCGGGTGCAACCGACATGAGCACTCAAGGCAGTCCCATCAAGTACGGCTTTTGCTTCCCAGAGCATGAGGAAGAGAGCCCCTGGGAGCCCTTCCACGTATCCGAGGGATACAAGGCGGAGGAGAGCGTGATCAGCCTCTGGTGCGGCGGCTGGTGCCACTGGAGCTTCAGCGGCGACCTCGACCACCTAGCCAAGGCATTTGGCACCTTCCCCCAGATAAGCGGGGCGGTGCTGATGTCGCTGGAGGCGGCGAGGCTCTACAATCATCCAGAAGATGAGCAAGGCGGACATCGAGAAGTATGTTCTCGACCTCGCTCGCGAGCAGGTGATGGACCCGATGCCCAGGTTCTATCAGATCGACATGGGCGCCCTCGGCAGAGCCACGGAGGCCAAGCCGGAGCAAAATGCACTCGATATGCCCCAGTTTGCGATCAAGTTGGTGGTTGTCGGAGGCGAGACCAGTATCCCAGTCGCTCAGGCCTGGCACTTCAACCCACCGATCTCGGGCGGCGTGGACAAGTGGCGCTAGCAGACTGCTGAACAAGGACGCTCGGCCGTGTGAGCGCTATGGGCGCGCGGGGACGCAGAAAGCACGAGTCAACCGCGGTCTGTGGGGCGCCGCTCGTGTGATGAGGGCGGCGCTCCGCGTCGTTCCATGCGCCCTCGCGGCCGGGGCCTTGTTCTTCACCAGCCTCCCAACCGCACCCTGGCCCGACGAAGGAGCACTCAATGGATAAGAGAGAAGCGCCGCGGCCATCGGCGCCGCGGCAGTTCGTCGAGACGCGCACGTACCGCGGTGAGCAGATCGAAGTCGTCCTGCGCGACGCGGCACCTCGTAGTACGGCGTTCCCCCCGAACAAGTACCCCGATCTCGAGCCCGGCGTCACGGTCGACGACGGAATCAGTCTGCGAACGCGACGTTCCCGTTCGCATGCGCGACGGCATCACCATCTACACCGACATCTACCGTCCCGAAGGCGCGACGGAATCTCCCGGCCATCGTCGCTTGGAGCGTGTTCGGCAAGCGGGCCGGCTACCAGGGACAGCACGTCATGGGAGTGCCGGAAGGTGCCCTCTCTCCCGGGGCCAAGTTCGAAGGTCCCGATCCGGCCTACTGGTGCCACCACGGCTACGCGGTGATCAACCCCGATTCGCGCGGAGTGGGCAACTCCGAGGGAGACATCGCCTTCTGGGGAACCGGCGACGGCGAGGATGGTTACGACCTCATCGAGTGGGTGGCCGCGCAGGAATGGTGCAACGGCCGCGTCGGCATGGCCGGCAACTCCTGGCTCGCCATCGCCCAGTGGTACATAGCGGCCGAGACGACCACCGCACCTCACGGCGATCGCCCCCTGGGAGGGACAGAGCCGACTGGTATCGCGACGGCCTCTTCCCCGGCGGCATCCCCGAACCGGGCTTCGCCGGCCTGATCTGCAAGACCGTATCCGGCAACAACCGCATCGAAGACGTCACCGGATGATGAAGGCGTACCCGCTACAGAACGCCTTCTGGGCAGACCGGCGCGCGCGAGTGGAGGATATCGACGATCCCTGCCTACATCGCCTCGAGCTACAACCCGGTCCACGTTCACGGGACGTTCGACGCCTACCAGCGCATCGGTTCGAAGGCCAAGTGGCTACGCGTTCACAACACGCAGGAGTGGCCCGACCAGTACTCACCCGAGGGACTCGAGGATCTGCGGCGCTTCTTCGACCGGTACCTCAAGGGCATCCACAACGGCTGGGAGTTCACGCCCAAGGTCCGGGTGTCGGTGCTCGATCCCGGCGGAAAGGACATCGTCAACCGGCCCGAGGAGGACTGGCCTCTGCCCCAGACACGGTACGAGAAGCTGTACCTCGACGGGCAGTCGATGACGCTCTCCTCCACTCCGCTGCCCCGCGAATCCGCCGTCCGCTACCAGGCCGACGACAGGCAGGGCAACGCGGTGTTCACCTACCGGTTCGCGAAAGACACCGAGTTGGTCGGCTATCCCAAGATGCACCTGTGGGTGGAGGCGGACGGCTGCCGACGATATCGACCTCTTCGTCTATCTGAGCCAAGCTGGACGAGAACGGCAACGAGCTCCTGGCCAAGGTGATCGACTTCCCCAACCCCGGCGCCCGCGGCACCGTGCGAGTCTCGCACCGCGAGGTGGACCAGACCGACCCCGCCGCTTCTACGACCCCTTCCTCACTCCACCGCCGCGAGCAACTGCTCAAGCCGGGCGAGATCGTGGAGGTGGAGTTCGGCATCTGGCCGATGGGCATGAGGTGGCACGCCGGACAGCAGCTTCGCGTTGTCGTGCAGGGGTTCGCGCTCCCCTGGATGGAGGACGCCATGGTCCGCGGCGCGCGAGCCGCATGTTCGTCTGGGAGACCCGCAACAAAGGAACACACATCATCCACACCGGAGGGAGATCACGACTCCTACCTGCAGATACCCAAGCAATCCCCTCGTGATCGCCGTACGAGACCTCCCGATCGAAAGGAGCCAACGATGCCAGAGACTAGCAGACCGACATCGCCATCGTAGGAGCGGGCGCGGCAGGTCTGGCGGCGGCCATTAGCCGCGGCCGAGAAGGCGCGCCCGCGTGGCCGTCTTCGAGAAGGGCGCGACCACCGGGGGCGCGGCCAACATGGGCATGGGTCCGTTCGCCGTGGAGAGCAAGCTGCAGCGCATGAAGAACATCGGCGCTGACGCGCGAGCAGGCCTTCAAGGTCTTCATGGACTACACCCACTGGCGCGTTGATGCCCGCCTGGTCTCCAACTTCATCAACAAGTCGGCGGACACCATCGACTGGCTGGAGGAGATGGGCGTGGTGTGGGGCGCCGTCGAGTCGTACGTGCGCGGCTCGTATCCCACCCACCACCAAGTGACGCCGCCGAACGGCCGTCCGGGAACTCCCATGGCCGCGAGCGCCATGGTGAAATGCATGACCGACCGGGCCAAGCAACTCGGCGTGAAGTTCTACTTCCGGCAGCCGGCCAAGCAGCTCCTGAAGGAGCGAGGCGTCATCACGGGGCTGCTCGTCGAGGGCGAGACCGACGAGGTGGAGATCGAGGCCAAGGCGGTCATCATCGCCACGGGCGGCTTCGGGGCCAATCCCGAGATGATCAGGAAGTACACGCCCTACGAATTCGGCAAGGACCTTTTCACCATGAGGGTCCCGGGGATGGTCGGTGAGGGCATCCGGATGGCCTGGGAGGCCGGCGCCGGTTCCGAAGGGCACCAACATGGAGCTCTCGTCCAGTCGCGGGAGTCGAACAGCCGCGTCATGATAGGAGACGTCTCCGACTCGCTGCAGCATGAACGCGACGGCGTTCTCGCCGGTCACCCCCACCTTCCAGCAGCCCAATCTGATGGTCAACCTGCTCGGCGAGCGATTCATGAACGAAGAGGAGATGGGGAACGGCACGTTCCTGGCCAATGCAGTCGCACGCCAGAGGGCCAGGACTCGGTTTCGTCATGTACGATGCAGCGACCGCGCGCGTCTACGAGAACCAGGGTCTGGACTGGCCCTCTGGCAATCAGCCAGACGACGAAGGTCCCGAACATCGACGCGGAGATCCGCAAGGCCGTGAACGAGGGCAACCGCGACCTGTTCGTGGCCGATTCGCTCGACGATCTGGCGGCTCAGACGGGTATCGACGCCGCCGCGCTCAAGGCCACGGTCGAGGAGTACAACCAGCGCCTGCGACACCGGTCGGGACGGCGTCTTCCACAAGCGCGCACTCTACCTCAGACCGCTGCGGGAGCCGCCCTTCTACGCCGGCACGGTCAGGCTCGGCGGCTACGGCAGCCTGGGCGGCATCAAGATCAACCACCGCACCGAGGTGGTGACGAAGGACCAGGACGTCATCCCCGGCCTGTACGCCGCCGGCACCGACGCCTGCGCGATATATGCCGACAGCTACGTGTTCGTCCTGCCCGGCAACACCATGGGCTTCGCGCTGAACAGCGGCCGCATGGCCGGGGAGAACGCGGCAGCCTTTGTGCATGCTCAGACGGCTGACGGCAGCCCCCGGGAGGGCAATGGATGAATGCTGACTGAGTGATGGCTGACCGCTGCCGGCCTGCCGCTCAACCCCTCGCGTATACTCCGTACTCGCGCGCAGCGTCGACCATCGCCTTGAGGTTGGCCAGTTTGGGACTCTCGGGTATGGCTCCCGGACCGAGTATGTAGCCCCCGCCCGGGGCACAGAGTGTCGATGAGTCGGCGGCTCTCCGCCTTGACCTCCTCCGGGGTGCCCATGACCAAGAGCGAGGAAGGCACGTTCCCCTGGATCGAGCAATCGGCTCCGAGCAGTTGCTTCGCCTTCGCCATGTCGGTGCGGTCGAAGATCCAGTGGACGGCCCCCTTCGGGAATTCGTTCACGAGGTCGAAGACGGGTGTTGTAGCTACCCTCGGCGAAGAGACTGACCAAGAACCCCTCGTCGATGAGGGCGTTGATGACCCTCCTCAGCTGAGGCCAGTAGAACGTGAGGAACTGCTTCTCCGACATCCAGCCGTCGGCTCCCTTGTGAAGCGGGAACCCCACGATGAGGCCTCCCGCCGCGAGTGGCGAGCCAAGGAGGGACGCGATGGTCAGCTCCGTGACCACGTCCAGCGCACGGAGCAGCTTGCCCGGCTGCCGGAGCATGTCGGTCACGATCCCTCGTGTCCCCCGCAGGGTGTCACCCAGGGTGTCAAAGGGGGCTTTCGCGAATCCACCAGGCGGCATGGAGGGATAGCCGTTGGCCGCAGCCTCGAGCATCTCGGATCCAGTGATCTCCTGGTAGCGTGCATGCTCCTTTCCGGCATCGAGCAGCCGCTGCAGCATGGCCTGAACGTCGGGCCGGCCCAGCGAGGGGAGCTGCATGGCGAAGATCTCGGTGATGTCGGTGAGCGGTTCGAGCCGGGCAAGCGGCGCAAAGACCCCGTAGACCCGAGGTAGGTAGGTCCGCAACCAGAAGTCCGAGGGGTCTCTGATGAAGGCGTCGTACTCGTCGGCCAGCATGTACTCACCCTCGACGTACTGATAGCCCTGCCCGTCCAGAGACATGCCGTGGCCCGGGTACGCGTAGAGCCTGTTGTCGAGGATATCGAACGACCCCGACCGGTATGGAGAAGAACGTGCCGGAGGTGTGCGAGTCGAGTTCCTCGGCGTGTTCCCGATTGAAGTCCCGGGCGGCCTCAATAGCCTTCTCCGGGTTGTGCATGGCCGCATGGAAGTCGAGGCCCGCCGCCTGAAGGGCCAGTTGGCCCGCGTTGACAGAGACCGGCACCCGGTCAGGCTCCTGCACCTGAAAGACGGCGATCAGCCGTTCGATGGTGTCCGTGAATCGCACCCCGGCCTCCGGGCTGACGAACTCCACGCGTTGGGCCGACTGCCGCCACTGGTCGAATCGCCACGCCCTCTTCTGCTCCGGCGTGAGATCTGGCCAGGTGGTTGGCGTCTCGGGTGACATTGGACCAGGCATTTCATCACTCCAGAGAGTCGCTTGACTTGACTATACAACCATACTACACACTATCGCCAGATAGTAGCGAGCGCCCTGAGCCTCCCAAGCGACGGGCGATCCTGCTCCACGGCACGGATGCACCCTGAGCTGGGGGATCGTCCGGAGGGCGCGAGGGGACGAGCCGGCGCACCCCGCGCGTGGTAATCTATCCAGGCTGAAAACAGTGCGAATTTCGGCGGTCAAGCCGCACGTGGGGGGTCCGCTATAGCCCTCGCCATTGGTGCGGTTCCCCCGTTCACTTTTGCGGAGGCTCCGCGTAGACGATGGCGACGCTTGGTATCGACATAGGCTGCATCAGCGTGAAGATCGCTGTTGTGGGTGGACCCGAAGAGCGGGAGTCTTTCCAGAGATTGGCCGCAGGATCCACCCTTTTCTACGCTCCCGAGGGTGGTGACCGCGTCCTCCCCCACGCCGACGCGCCTCCCATCCTCGCGACCGTCTACACGCGCATCAAGGGCAGCCCCACCGACGCCGCCCGTGAGCTACTGAGCCAGGTCCTCGCGGCTCTACCCGAGGGGATGATCACCCAGGTGGGGGTGACCGGCACCGGCGGCCGCATGGTCGGCGCGATTCTCGATCTCCCCTACGAGAACGAGTTCAAGGCCATCGCCCGCGCCATCGGCGCGCTCCATCCCGACGTGACCACGGTGTTCGAGATGGGCGGCGAGACCTCCAAGTTCATCCACCTCGAGACCGACGAGGTCTCCGGCCGGGTGGGCATCGCCGACTACGGCACCAACGGCGACTGCGCGGCCGGCACCGGTTCGTTCATGGACCAGCAGGCCAACCGGCTGCTCTACGACATCGAGGACGTGGGCGACATCGTGGGAGGCGCCGGCAAGGCCGCCTCCATCGCCGGTCGCTGCTCGGTGTTCGCCAAGTCCGACATGATCCACGCCCAGCAGAAGGGCTACCAGCCGCCCGAGGTGCTGAAGGGTCTCTGCAACGCGGTGGTGCGCAACTACCGGGGCACCATCACCAAGGGCAAGGAGATCGGCGAGCGGGTGGCCTTCATCGGCGGGGTGGCGGCCAACAAGGGCGCCGTCGCCGCCATGCGCGAGGCCTTCGAGATGGACGACGGGCAGCTCATCGTCCCCGCCTACTACGCCTGGATGGGCGCCATCGGCAGCGCCCTCACCGCCGCCGACGAACGCGCCGGGGTGGAGATGGTGCGCATCGACGTCTCCCGGCTCGACCGGGGACAATCCTCCGACTTCCAGACCAGCGACGCCCTCTCCATGGACCGGGTCATCCTGCTGCGCGACCGGGTCAAGCCCTACCAGTTCCCGAGGGCGACGGCAAGATCGGCGCCTACCTGGGCATCGACATCGGCTCGGTCTCCACCAACCTGGTGGTGCTCGACGAGGCCGGCGAGGTGGTCAAGGAGATCTACGTCAAGACCGACGGCCGCCCGGTCGAGGTGGTCAACAAGGGCCTCTCCGACATCTGGAACGAGATGGGACCACGCCTCGACATCCTGGGCGTCGCCACCACCGGCTCGGGCCGGGAGCTGATCGGCGAGCTCATCGGAGCCGACACCGTCAACGACGAGATCACCGCCCACAAGACCGGGGCCACCTTCATCGGGCGCAAGCTCATCGACCGCGTGCCCGACACCATCTTCGAGATCGGCGGACAGGACTCCAAGTTCATCAGCCTTCAGGACGGCGTGGTGGTCGACTTCGCCATGAACGAGGCCTGCGCGGCCGGCACCGGCTCGTTCCTCGAGGAGCAGGCCGAGAAGCTGGGCATCAAGATCATCGGCGAGTTCGCCGAGTTGGCCCTGTCGTCGGAGGCGCCGGTCAAGCTCGGCGAGCGCTGCACCGTCTTCATGGAGCGCGACGTGAACTCGTACCTCCAGCGGGGGGCGGACAAGAAGGATCTCGTGGCCGGGCTGGCGTACTCCATCGCCTACAACTACCTCAACCGCCTGGTAGGCCGGCGACACATCGGCGACACCATCTACTTCCAGGGCGGCACCGCCTACAACGACTCGGTGGCGGCCGCGTTCAGCATGATCCTGGACAAGGACATCATCGTCCCGCCGTACAACGGAGTGGTCGGGGCCATCGGTGTGGCGCTCCTGGCCCGGGAGAAGATGGCGGCCACGCAGGCGCCCTCCCGCTTCCGCGGCTGGGACTTGGAGAAGGTCGACTACACCATCCGCGAGTTCACCTGCAAGGGCTGCAGCAACGAGTGCGACATCCGCCAGTTCACCATCGGCGAGGAGAAGACCTACTGGGGCGACAAGTGCTCCGACCGCTACCGCAAGCGGGCCAAGGTCGACAAGGAGCCGGTCATCCGCGATCTGGTCGAGTTCCGGAACGCTCTGTCGTACTCCTACGTGACCGAGGCGGAAGACACGTCCATCCTGCTCACCAGCGGCACGGGCGCGCCACTGGGCACCATGGGGATCCCCCGGGCCATGTACACCTACGACCGGCTGCCTTTCTGGGCCACCTTCTTCAAGGCCTGCGGTTTCGACCTCATGCTCTCTCGTCAGACCGACAAGAAGATCCGGGAGATGGGCATCGAGGGAGCCGTATCCGAGCCCTGCTTCCCCATCCGGGTGGCCCACGGCCACGTGGCGGAACTGATCGAAGAAGGCGCCGACCACATCTTCTTGCCCAACCTGCTGAACGAAGAGACCGACCATCCCGAGATCGAGTCGCACGCCTGTCCCTGGGGTCAGACCCTACCCTATGTCATCCGGGTGGCTCCCCATTTCGAAGCCTATGCGGACCGCTTCCTGGCTCCCACCCTGCATTTCCGCCGCGGACCGGACTACATCCGCGAGACCCTGCGCTCGGCCCTGAAGCCCTTGGGCGTGTCGGCGCGCGTGGTGGACGAGGCACTGAAGGAGGCCTACGAGGCCCAGACCGAGTTCCGCGGACGTCTGGTTCTGGCCGGCGCCGAAGCACTGTCCACGCTCGCCGAGCAGGACGAGTTGGGCATCGTATTGGTCGGCCGCCCCTACAACATCTACGACTCCGGGGTCAACATGGACATCCCGGCCAAGCTGCGCCGCTACTACGGGGTCAACATCATCCCGCTCGACTTCCTGCCCCTGTGGGGCGAAGACACGCGCGACGTCACGCCCAACATGTTCTGGAGCTACGGGCGCAAGATCCTGCAGGCGGCCAAGGTAGTGGCCGAGCACCCCAACCTGCACATCATCTACATGACCAACTTCAAGTGCGGTCCCGATTCGTACGTGAAGCACTTCATCGGCCCGGCCTCGCCCGATCCCTTCCTGGTGCTGCAGTTCGACGAACACACCAACGACGCCGGCGCCATGACCCGCTGCGAGGCCTATCTCGACAGCAAGGGCTTCTTGCGCTGGTGGGCCCGGGAGGACAAAGCCAGACAACCAGTGGTGGAGCCCTAGTGGACACCGAAACGTCGACCAACAGGCTGCTGAAGAATGACGTCTCGCCGCCAGAGTGCGATGGGCATGCGCAAGACAAGAACGCAAAGAGCGCCAATAGCAGCGCTATTCGCGCGACTGAGGACGCCGTATTGCGCCGCACAGTGCGTTCTGGCGGCCGGGACTTCGTTCTTCAGCAGCCTGCTAAGGGCGGAAACGGAAAGGCCACTCGCGAAGCGGCCGAAGCGGCCCTGGCCGCGCTGCCCACGCCGGTGGCGGCTCATGGCGCCGAGACCAGCCCGGTCGAGACCGACATCAACATCCAAGGCCGGACGTTGTGGCTGACCCGCATGCCGTACGGCGGCTCGCGCATGCTGGCGGCAGCCTTCCGTTCCGTCGGCCTTGACGCGCAGGTCGTACCGGACGAGGATTCCCGTGTTCTGGAGTTGGGCGGCAAGTACACGTCGGGCGACGAATGCTATCCCCAGCGGATCGTGGTGGGCGACTACATGAGGCTGCTGGAGGACGACCGGGTCGATCCCAGCAAGACGGCCATGCTCCTCCCCACGGCCAACGGCCCCTGCCGCTTCGGCCAGTACTTCGCGCTGCTGCGCCGCATCCTCGACGACCAGGGCTACCAACAGGTGCCCATCGTGGCGTTCACGTCGGCCAACGGCTACGCGGGTCTCGGCGAGCAGGCCAGCGCGCTCATCCGGACCGCCTGGCGCGCCGTGGTGGTGCAGGACATCCTGCTCAAGCTGTTGCTGATGATCAGGCCCTACGAGGTGGAGCCCGGCCAGACCGACAAGGTCTACCTCGAATGCCTCGATCTCATGGGCGAGATAGTCGGCCTGCAGGGTCTGAGCAACAAAGAGCGCATGGTCGGAGTGAAGACCGGGCTGCGAAAGGTCAAGAAGCTCTTTCTGGCCATCCCGGTCAGGAAAGAGGATCGTCCCCTCATCGGCGTGGTGGGCGAGATCTTCTGCCGCCTCAACACCTTCTCCAACAACGAACTCATACGCCACATCGAGGCGCAGGGCGGGGAGTGCTGGCTCGCCGGAATCGGCGAGTGGGTCTCGTACACCAACCAGGAGGCTTTCCGCCGCCATCGCGAGGAGAAGCACCGGTTCAGCAAGGAGTGGCTGCGGACCTTCATCACCTACCGGCTCATGCACAGGGACGAGAAGGCCCTCATGGCGGACTTCGAAGAGGTCTTCAACCACCGCCCGGAACCCCACGTCACCGAGGTGCTGAAGCACGCCGAACCATACCTGCCGCAGTGGGGCGCTCTGGGTGAGATGGTGCTCTCCACCGGAGGGGCCATCGCCCTCTACCACCGGGGAGCCGACGGCATCGTCGATATCAGCCCGTTCACGTGCATGAACGGCATCGTCACAGAGGCAGTCTATCCGCGGGTGAGCAAGGACCACGACCACATCCCCATCCGGGTCTTCTACTTCGACGGAACGCAGAGCGACCTCGACCGCGACGTCGGCATCTTCCTCGAGCTGGCCAAGACCTACAAGCGGCGAAAGACGGTGCCTCAGCGGTAGCTACGCCGGGAGCGGACGGGCAACGACGTCCGAGGCGACAGCCGTGTCGCGACTCAGAGGCCGTCGCGTAGCGGCTCACGCATGCATCGGCCGGTAGCGGCACACGAGACGACCGCGGTACGATATGGGGCATGTTTGCCCGTATAGGCTCATTCGCCGTCCGCTTCCGCTGGCTCATCATCGCAGCCTGGGTGATCGTCGCGGCCGTTCTGACCCTGGTCGCTCCGAACATCGACGACGTGGCGGTGAGCGACCAGAGGAGCTTCCTCCCCTCCTCTGCCCCCAGCCTCGACGCTCACGAGATGGTCACCGAATACTTCCCCGACCGCGTGTCACCCTCCAGCGCCGTGTTGGTGATCGACACGGGCATCGGCGGACGTGTCGACGAAGGCGAGCCCGCGGACTTCGTGGCCGGCCTGACCGCCTGGTTGAGCGGTGCGGGTGACACTCCGCCCCCCGCGGTAGTCGACAGAGTGGTGTCACCCACGCTGGGGGACGACGCGACCAAGGCCGGCCTGACCAGCGCAGACAAGCAGGTTGCCCTTCTCCTGGTGCGCTTCAGCACCGTAGGGACTGAACCCGCCACCAAAGAAGCCATTGCAGCCATAGAAGAGCGACTCGCCCAAGCCCCGGAGGGCGTCGAGACCTACATGACAGGCGACGGACCCATCTTGGCCGCCTACAACACTGCCACCAAGGAGAGCGTCGATTCGACCACCTGGATCACCCTCGTCCTGGTGGTGGTCATTTTGCTGCTCATCTACCGGTCTCCGGTGAGCCCCCTCATCCCGCTCGTGACCATCGCCCTGGCCTATCTGATCACCAGAGGGATGGTCGCCTTCTTGGGAGCACACGTTCTGACCATCTCCGCCTACACGAATATCTTCCTGATCGTGGTCCTGTTCGGAGCCGGCACCGACTACTGCCTCTTTCTCATCAGCCGCTTTCGCGAGGAGATGACCGGGGCCGAGAACCCGGCCCCCGCGGAAAAGGTCACCGCGGTCAAGGCCGCCGCGGTGAAGACCACGGTGCGCGCCGTGGGCGAGACGATCGCCTCCAGCGCAGGCACGGTGATCGTGGGCGTGGCGATGATGGCGTTCGCCGAACTGGGCCTCTACAACACGAGCGGTCCGAGCATCGCCGTTGGGGTAGTCATCGCTCTGATCGCCGGTCTGACCTTCACTCCCGCCCTGCTCAGCGTCCTTGGCCATCACGCCTTCTGGCCGCGCAGGGCCCACCGGATGAAGGAGGGCGGCGCCTGGCACTGGTGGGCAGGCAAGGTGGTCAAGCGCTCCGTGGTGGCGTTTCTGGTACCCGTGATCGTGCTGGTGCCTCTGGCTGTCTACGGCGGCGGCCTGGCCCGCGATTTCGACCTGCTCGCCGATCTACCCGAAGACAACGAGACCCGTATGGGCTTCGAGACCCTGGCGGCGCACTTCGGCGCCGGAGTGATGCAGCCGCTCAACGTGGTGATCGTCGACCCTGCCGGCTACGACACCCCCGAGGGTCTGGCGCGAGCCGAGAGCCTAGCGGCGGAGCTGTCGGAGCTCGACCACGTGACCACTGTGCGCAGTTTCAGCGCGTTGCTTGGGGACAAGTCGTTCCTCTACGTATCAGGCCAGCTGACTGAGTTGGCGCAGGGCGTGCGCGACGGGATCTCGGAGCTGCGCCAGGCTGTGTACGTCAGCGCGGTCGGAGGTAGCACCTCAGAGCTTCAGGCCGCCGCCGCGGAGCTGACGGGCCTCGCCCGCTACCTTGTTCAACTCGCCGCGGCTTATCCCGAGGTGCTGCAAGATGCCGGCTATCAGGAGGCGATCGGCGCACTGTCGGATCTGTCTGAGCTGGCGGAGACGAGCGGCCCGGGCACCGGTCTGGACGTCGGCGGGCGCACCGACTTGTTCAGGCAAGCCTTCGCCGATCTGGAGTCGCTCGCTGAAGGTCTCGAGTCACTTCAGGGGTCGTTCGCAGCCCGACCGGACGCGATCCTTCTTCCCGACCTCTACCTGGAGCGCAACGAGGGGCTGAGGAGTCTACGCGAAGCCTACATATCCGCCGACGGCACGGCGGCCCGGCTCCAGGTGGTCCTTGACTCCGGACCCTACAGCCCGGCCGCCCTGAGCGCCGCGGAGGGTATCCGCCAGGCCCTGACCGAAGGCGGCTTCGAGGGCGGCGTGGAAGGCAACTCCGCCGTTCTCCTCGACCTGCGCGACGCCTCCGACCGAGACATGACCCGCGCGATCGTCTTCGTGCTCGGAGGGATCTTCGTGGTGCTGCTCCTGTTGCTGCGAGCCCTGGTGGCACCCATCTATCTGATACTGACGATCCTGCTCTCCTACGGCGCCACTCTGGGCGTGACGCGGCTGCTGTTCGTGGACATATTGGGCGGAGCGGGAGTCACCTGGTGGGTGCCCATGTTCATGTTCGTGATGCTCGTGGCCCTGGGGATGGACTACAACATCTTCCTCATCGGGCGGGTCAAGGAGGAGGTGGCCGTACGCGGCACCCGCGATGGCACCCGCGTGGCTCTCGGCCGGACGGGCGGCATCATCACCTCGGCCGGCATCATCATGGCCGGTACCTTCGCCAGCATGATCAGCGGGAGCATCTTGGGTCTGCTGCAGATCGGCTTTGCCGTAGCCTTCGGAGTTCTGCTCGACACGTTCGTCGTGCGAACCACCCTGGTGCCGGCGATCACGGTGCTCTTGGGCCGGTGGAGCTGGTGGCCGCGGCGCGGGCCGGGCAAGCCGGGCAAGGGCGAGGTCAACGGCTCGCAGGCGGTCGTCAACCCCGACGAGTAGAACCTCTACCCCCGGCGCCGCCCTCCGAGTCACGTTCGAGAGCAGCGCCCACCACATGTGCCGTCAGCGCACTGTCAGTTGATCACAACGGAGCCCGGGTCGAGTTCAACGGGACCGCTCTCACCGGATACATTTCTGCCCTCGAAACTGATGCCGAAGGAGCCGGGATCGCCGTCGCGAACGGTCACGACGAACGAAACCCGGGTGGCGGCTGGAGTGGCCAGCGCGTCGACAGCCGGCACTTGCTCGAGCAGGCCGGTGCCTTTGATGGTAATGGTCCTGCCTGCGCTGGTCCTGCCGACCACGTAGCTGGTGATCTGGGTGCTCTTGAACCGGCTGCCCTCATAGGCCCACCACACCGTGCCCTCCACCTTGCTGCGAGCTCCGAGGACGGACGAGGTCTTGGTGTTCTGAGCCACCCAAAGTCCGAAGGAGGCAGTGGCGGCAGTCTCGGAGTCGGGCTGATAGCGGCCGGCGCCCAGGGCCCAGCCGGCGACCCTGCCCCTCGGTTCCCCTACCGTCATCCAAGCGTTGGTCGAGCTCTCCACCAGGTCGTCAGTGCCGGCGAACTCCACCCGGACCCTATAGAGGCCGGCAAGAGAGCCGGCGTGCGCCCAGGCGACGCTCGCCTGGCCGTCGTCGTCGGTGATGCCCGACCCGACCACTTCACCGTCGTCGAGGAAGTCCCCGTCGCCGTTCAGATCCACGCAGAAGTCGGCGGTCTGACCGGAAACAAGCGTGGGATCGCCCTCGCAGGAGAGAGCGGCCGTGAGGGTCGTCACACCATCGTTGTCCGTGTCGGCGAAGACTCCGGTGTAGGTGAGGGATGTATCCTCTGCCGCGGGCTCGATCGCGAAGCCGTTCCACATGGCTTCAGACGAGTTGGTGACGAATACCATATCGTTGGCCACGCTCAGGGTGTACGCGTTGTTACCGCCGCCAACCAACGTGGTAGTGCCAAGGGAGGTCCCGCTGGTCGACCACTCCGTCAGGATGCCGGCGGAGTATGTGTACCAGTAGTCGCCGAGAACGGCGATGTTGTACCCGCCACCCGGGAGACCGCTCAAGGTCACCGAACCCAGGAAGACCCCGCTCAGGTTCCAGCGATCTACTGTGGCACCATATCTGGCGATGAACTCGGTCTTGTCCCCGTTGAACACGACCGCAGCTTGATCATACAGCGAGCCGCCCACGAGTGTGACATGTGATGCGAACACACCAGGTGAAGTCATCAGGTAGATAGTCGGGTCGTCGTACGCGCGAGCGTACACGTTCCCGGCCGCATCGGTGAAGACGGAGCGGAAGTCGAGCCCCGGCGCATAGGTCGCGACCTCGACGCCGGCCGCGTTGTGCCGGGCAAAGCGAAGCCCAGACCAATTGCCGCCCGAACAGGACCAGTAGGAGGATCCGTCAAAGGCCAGCGTCATGTCGGTGCTCAGAATGTTGGCGACAGGGAAGCTGGCAGTCGGCGCGTAGCTCGGATCGAGTGCGTAGGCTTGTGCTCCGCTCTGAAGCGCCCCCAGACTCACCGATGCTGCCAAAGCAACAGCCATCACAGTCACCCGACACCAGCGAATCCTCATCGAGCCACCATCCTCCCCGTCCAGTCGTCTTGGCAGTGCCCGCGCCCGCGTGTTCAACCATCGTCCACTATAGGCGATGCGCGCTGGGCGCGCAATACTATGTCTCAGGAAACTACGTCGACCAGTGGACATCTATCCGGTTACCGAGACCGGGCAGGCGCCGCCCATGCGTGGTCTAGTCTAGGAGTCTTCGCCCCTCGCTATCGCTACCCTTTTCAGGAGATCATCATCAACAAGGTGCGGCAGGGTGACGTGGCCCCGCGGCGAGTCTGCGGCGCCGCCAGGCTCGCGCGCGGCAGGCGATGCGGCTTCCGGCCCACGTGCTGCGTTCCACGCCGCCGCCGTCTCCATGGCAGCCTCGTTGCGCGCCCAGGCGCGGCGAGCGACGCCGCCCATGACGTCCCACTCCACCGCCGAGCGGATGATGGCGTCCACGCGCTCCGATCCGTCCAGTACCAGTCCGAAGCCCGTGTTGATCGCCCTCCCGATGCCGACCCCCCCGCCGTTGGAAGCCACCACCAGGGTCATACCCCGGGCCGCGTTGCCGGCCCAACAGTGGAAGGCCATGTCGGCCATGACGTTGGAGCCGTCGCGGACGTTGCTCGTCTCCCGATAGGGCGAGTCGGTGCCCGAGACGTCGTGATGGTCGCGCCCGATGATGATCGGGCCGATCTTGCCCCGGCGCACCAGGTCGTTGAAGGCCAGCGCGATGCGCACCCGCCCCTCCGCGTCGGCGTAGAGTATGCGGGCCTGCGAGCCCACCACCAGGTTGTGCTGCGCTGCGTCGCGCACCCAGTCGTGGTTGTCCCGGTCTTGCCAGCAGCGCTCGGGGTCGATGCAGTCCGCGGCAGCCGCGTCGGTGGCAGCCAGATCGGCCGGGTCGAGACTGCAGCACACCCAGCGGAACGGCCCGTAGCCCCGGTCGAAGCAGAGCGGTCCCATGATGTGCTCGACGTAGGAGGGGTAGACGAAGCCCTCCTTGGTATCCGCCCCATTGGCAGCCACCGCGGTGACCCCCGCTTCGAACACCGCCTTGAGAAAGCTGTTGCCGTAGTCCCAGAAGTGGGTGCCCCTCTGCGCCATGATGCCGATCAGCTCGATCTGTCTTCGCAGCGACTCATCCACCCGGCGACGATACTCGGCCGGATCGGCGGCGAGCAACGCCCGGGCGGCGGCGAAGTCCAGCCCCTGGGGCACGTAGCCTCCCTCGTAGGCAGCGTGGCAGGAGGTCTGGTCGGAGGCCAATTCCACAGTCTCCCCGTGATCCACCGCGTACTGCCACAGGTCGACCACATTCCCGTGGTAGGCGATGGAGAGGGGGGTGCGGGCGGCGCGCGCGTTTCCCGCCCAGCTGAAAGCCTGGCCGAGATCGGCGGTGACCCGCTGCACCCAGCCCTGCTCCCGCCGAGTCTCGATGCGCGACAGGTCGACCTCAGCGACGATGCTGACCGCCCCGGCGATATCGGCGGCTTTCGGTTGGGCTCCGCTCATCCCGCCCAGGCCGGAGCTGACATAGAGATAGCCGGCCAGATTCTGATCCTCGGGAATCCCCAGATACAGGCGGCCCGCGTTGAGCAGGGTCAGGTAGGTGCCGTGCACGATCCCCTGCGGCCCGATGTACATCCAGCCGCCGGCGGTCATCTGTCCGTAGTTGGCCACGCCGAGCTGGGCGGCTTCGTGAAAGTCGGCCGCGTTGTCGAATTCGCCCACCATGAGACCGTTGGTGTTGATCACCCGAGGCGCATCGCGGTGGCTAGGGAACAGCCCCACTGGGTGACCGGAGGCGACCACCAGCGTCTGCTCTTCGGTCATCTGCTCCAGATACTGCCGGACCAGCCGGTACTGCATCCAGTTCTGGAACACCTGCCCCGTCTCACCGTAGGTGACCAGCTCGTAGGGGTAGAGAGCCACGGCGAAATCCAGGTTGTTGTCGATGTTGAGCTGGAGCGCCCGCGCCTCCAGGATGCCCTTGTACTGGTCGATGGGACGAGCCTTGATGTTTCCGTGGGCGTCCGCCCCGTCGAAGCCAGGCGCCGGCCGAAATCGATACCCATAGATGCGCCCCCGCTCCCGAAGCTCCGCCAGAAACTCAGGCGCAATGACCTCGTGAAGCGCGGCCGGCACGTAGCGGAGAGCGTTCTTGAGCGCTAGGACGGTCTGACGGGGCGAGAGGGAATAGCCGCGATCAGGAGCCCGCCGAATGCCGCCGGCGAAGACGGCCGGCGGCGGCAACTCCTCAGAAAGACCAAAGCCATATTCGGATCCGAGAGAAGTCACGATCTAAAGCCCTCCCTTTGCCGGCCAGCTAGCTAGCGCCGGCCTTAGGTGCGTGGCACCGGACGGCCGAGGGGTGTCGCCGCGAAGCCTTGCGACACGCGAAGCGTGCAAAGAGCGTGAGCGCCGCGGGGACACCCCTCGGCCGTCCGGCACTCACTCCCCGAGAAGCCGGCTCTCGATGACCTGCCGCACGGTGAAGTCGGGAAGCTGCAGATAGTGACGGATCGTCTCCTCGAAGGCGGCCATGGGCACGAGCCCTATCAGCTCGCAGCCGGCCACAGCCACTCCAAAGCCTGCAGCCTCCGAACGTATGGTCTCCAGCACGCGGTGGATGGGAGTCTTCTCGTAGTCCGTGATGTCGGTGGAGACCTGCACCTGGCCCTTGTCCTGCAGCGCCACCCCCATGGCCCGCACGTACCGGTACCCGCCGCCGGAGAAGCGCACGTTCCCGGCGATGCGCTTGGCGATGGAGAGGTCGTCGGTGGCCAGATTCACGTTGAACGCGATCAGCGGGGGACGCACACCCACGATCGAAGCCCCGGAACGGGCGTTGAAGACGGCCGGACCGGCGTCGGGCGTCCCTTCCGGGGTGCCCATCCGCGCCGCCAGGCCTTCGTATTCCCCCCGGCGCACATCGGGCAGAGACTCGCGCTCGGGTCGAGTGGCCGCTTCCTGGTAGTAGTAGACAGGAACGCCCTGCTCTCCTATCCACATTCCCAGCCGCCGGGCCAGGGCCACCGCTTCCTCGCTGGTCACGCCGCGGAGCGGCACGAACGGGATGACGTCCACCGCCCCCAGGCGCGGATGCGCGCCCTGATGTTTCCGCATGTCGATGGAGGCAAAGGCCTCCAGGCAGAGCGCCTGGGTGCCGGCCAAGACAGCTTCGGGCTCGCCCACGTAGGTGAAGACCGAGCCGGTTGTGATCGGCGTCGGAACTCCAGTCGAGCAGTTCCACCCCCGGCGTGCCTTTCACGGCCGCGACCATCCGCTGGACGACCGCTGCGTCCCTGCCCTCACTGACGTTGGGCACGCATTCGACCACTCGCAAGGCTACACCTCTCCCAGCAGATCCCTCTTCACGACCAGACGACCCTCTTTGTAGGCGCGCCACACGGGATTCATGCCGTAGCGGTAGGGGATCTCCGCATAACGAGTGTGATCGAGGACAAGGATGTCGGCCTTCTTACCGACCTCCAGGCTCCCCACCTCGTGGTCCAAGGCAAGCGCCGCGGCGGCTTCGATGGTGATGGCCCGGACCACTTCATCCGCCGTCATCCTGAGCTGGGAGCAGCCCATGGTCGCCATCATCCAAAGGTTCGTGGTGGGGCTGGACCCGGGGTTGAGATCGGTGCTGAGGGCCACGCGGACGCCCGCGTCGAGCAGCCTGCGCGCAGGTGCGTAACCACCCTCGCCCAGGAAGAAGGTGGCACCCGGTAGGAGGACCGCCACCGGAACGCGCTTCTTGCCGTCCGCAGTCGCCAGCGCGGCGATGCCCGCGTCGCTGACGTGATCGAGGTGATCGGCCGACACGGCACCCATCTCGACGGCCAGCTCCGTCCCTCCCATGTAGCTGAGCTGGTCGGCATGCAACTTGGGCAGAAGCCCGTGTTCCAGACCGGCCTCCAGCACGCGGCGGCACTGCTCGGCCGTGAAAGCTCCGTGCTCACAGAAGGCGTCGCAGAAATTGGCCAACTTGTGTTTCGCCACCGCGGGGATCATCTTCTTTATGATCATCTTCAGGTAGTCTTCCGGTTGGTCGGCGAACTCCACCGGCACGGTGTGCGCAGCCAGCAGGGTCGGCACCACGTCCACGGCGTGTGCGGTACCGACGTCCCTGTATACCTCCAAGAGGCGCGTCTCCTGTTCCAGGGAGAGGCCGTAGCCGCTCTTCGCCTCCACGGTCATGACGCCGAATCTGAGGAACTGGTCCAGCCTCCTGCGGGTCAGGGCGCGCAACGCTTCGTCGGAGGCGGTCCGAGTGGCGTGGACGGTGCTCATGATCCCGCCTCCGGCCGCGGCGATCTCCTGGTAGGTCGCTCCGGAGACCCGCATCTGGAACTCGTCGGCCCTGTCGCCGGCGTAGGCAAGATGCGCGTGGCACTCCACCAGGGCGGGCATGACAACACGTCCGTCCGCGTCGACCGTCTGCCCCCCGCGCGCCAGCCGGACTTCCTCCTTCAATGCCTCGCTCTTGCCCACCCACACTATGCGTCCCTCACGCACGGCCACGGCTCCACCGGGAATAACCCCCAGAGTGGAGCGAGCACCCGAGGCGGCGCCGGTCCGAGCGCAGGTGAGCAGCTCTCCCGCGCCGGATACGACGAGATCGGCTTCCACCCAGGTCTGTGCAGACACGCTCACGTTCGGCCTCCTATCTGGCGTAGGCCGGTTCCAACGGGCCTACGGCTTCTTCTACTCTCATGATCAGCGAACCATCCCTCACCATCTCGGCGAGCGCCTCGATATCTGGGGCCAGTGGCCGATCCTCACCAAGCGCGGGTATCGCCCCGCGGATGAAGTCATGGGCCGCCGCCACTCCCCGCCCCGGCCGCAATCCCTCACGGAATTCCAGACCCTGCGCCCCGCATAGTAGCTCTATTGCGACCACTCGTAGCACATTCCCAACCACTTCCCGAGCTTTGCGCGCGGCAAACGCCCCCATGCTGACGAAGTCCTCCTTGTTGGCGGAGGTCGGGATGCTGTCCACGCAGGCCGGATGCGCCAGCGTCTTGTTCTCAGAGACCAGGGCCGCCGCCGTCACCTGAGCGATCATCAAGCCGCTGTTGAGCCCTCCGTGCGCCGTCAAGAACGGGGGTAGGTGATCCGAGGTGCTGGGATCCATCATGCACTCCACCCGCCGCTCGGAGATGTTGGCGAGTTGCGCAACGGCCATCGCCAGTATGTCCATCGCCTGAGACACGGGCTGACCGTGGAAGTTGCCCCCCGAGATCACCTTCTCTTCTTCCGCAAAGACAAGCGGATTGTCGGTAGCCGCGTTCACCTCCACCTCGAGGGTATTCCGCACGAAGGCCAGAGCGTCCTTGGCCGCCCCGTGCACCTGCGGAGCGCAGCGGAGCGAGTAGGCGTCCTGCACCTTGCCGCATCCCTCGTGCGAGGTCATGATCTCGCTGTCTTCCAGAAGTCGCAGGAGGTTGCGGGCAGTGGCCATCTGTCCGGGGTGCGGCCGCACCTTGTGGGTGATGTCGAAGTACGGGGTGCGCGTGCCCCTGAGTGCCTCGACCGCCTGCGCGCCCGCGATGTCGGCCGCCTTGCTGATGTTCTCGGCCTCCAACAGGCTGAGCACTCCCACCGCGGTCATCATCTGCGTGCCGTTGATGAGGGCCAGACCCTCCTTCGCCTCCAGCACCACCGGTTCGATCCCGGCCGCGCGCAGCGCCTCCCCGCCCGGCATCCGCCGCCCACGGTACACCGCCTCTCCCTCGCCCATGAGCACGGCCGTCAGATGAGCCAGGGGCGCCAGGTCGCCACAAGCGCCCACCGAGCCCTTGCTGGGGACCACCGGCAGCACTCCGGCGTTCAGCGCGGCCACCAGGGTCTGGAGCACCACCAACCGCGCACCCGAGTAGCCCTTGGCCAGCACGTTGGCCCGCAGGAGCATCATGGCGCGAGTCTCTTCCGCGCCGAGCGGCTCCCCCACGCCGCAGCAGTGGCTGAAGACCAGGTTTCGCTGCAGGGCCAGGGCGTCGGCCCCGGACACCCGGACGTCGGAGAACTTGCCAAACCCAGTGGTCACTCCGTAGACGACGGCATCCTCGGCCAGCAACCGCTCTATGTAGTCACGAGCCTGCGCGATGCGCGGCACCGCGGCCGGAGCCACCTCGACGGTGTCCCGGCCCCGAGCCACCGACACCACATGTTCGAGTCTCAGAGACTCTCCGTCTATGATCAGGGTTGCCACTTTCCCCTTACTCCTCGTCGGCGAGCTTCTTGGCGGCTTCGTCGGCTGCTTTCTGGGCGGCTGCCGCTGCCCCGATGTGAAGCGGAACGCTCATGACACCGACCCAGGGGACTCTGAGCAACGCGGCCTTCAATCGCAGGGCGTCTTGATTGTGCAGAAGTTCTTCCCACCAATGCTCCACGACGAACTCGGGGATCATGACGGTCACCGAGTGCAGCGGGCTTGGGTCCAGGGACTTGATGTAGGCGACGGCGGGTTTTACGAATTCCCTGTAGGGCGAATCGACGACTCGGAGAGGGATGCGCAGATCCATCTGCTCCCATGACGACTGGAGTCGCAGCAGACGCTCGGGGTTGTTGCTTATGGTCACCACCTGAAGATCGGTCGGAGCCAGAGCCCTGGCCACAGCCAGAGCGCGAGCGGTCATGGCGTTCACCTGGGCGACAAAGAGCACCACGGTAGTATCGGTGACTACGGTGGCCGCCCGACCCAGTCCCTCGAGGTCCTGGCCGCTCTGCGGCTCGAGAACCCGAGCCACCTTCTGGTAGTGCCGCCGCACCCAGTAGAAGGACAGCACCAGTAGGGGCACCGCGCCCACGACGATGTAGGCCCCCTCCACAAACTTGGTGAGAAGCAGAACCACCGCGACCACGCCCGTGAGCAGCGCCCCAAATGCGTTCATCGTGGCCTTGGCCTGCCAGCCCGGCGACCGGAGCCTGCGCCAGTGGATCACCATCCCGGCCTGCGAAAGCGTGAAACCGATGAAGACGCCCAGGGCGTAGAAGGGGATCATCCGGTGGGTGTCGGCTTTGAAGATCCAGATGATGATGACCGCGACGACGGTCAGGCCTATGATGCCGTTGGAGAACACCAGCCGGTCGCCTCGGTTCGCGAACTGCCGCGGCAACAGCCCGTCCCTGGCCAACACCGACGAGAGTCGGGGAAAGCCCGCATAGGAAGTGTTGGCACCTAGAACGAGAATGGCCATGGTGGCTATCTGGAGGGCGTAGTAGAAGAAACCCCCGTCGCCGTAGACCACGCGGCCTATCTGGCTGAGGACGGTGTCGTTGGTGAGGGGGATGACATGGACGATCTGCGCCAGAGCCGTCACGCCTATCAGCAGAAAGCCGAGTACGCCCGCCATGATGGCCAAGGTCTGGGCGGCATTCTTGCTCTCGGGCGGCTTGAAGTCCGGCACGGCGTTGGCAATGGCTTCAGTGCCCGTCATGGCGGCGCAGCCGCCGGCGAAGGCCCTCAGCACCAGGAACATGGTCAGCGCCTTGGCGCTCTCGATGCCTTGCCCTTCGACCGCGTGCAGGTCGCCCATCAGCCATCGTATGAGCCCTACCACCACGAGGCCGCCGCACAGCAGCACGAACGCGTAGGTAGGCGCAGCGAACACCCGGCCCGACTCCCGCACTCCCCGCAGGTTCGCGAGAGCCATCAGAACGACCAGCCCGATGCAGATGAGCAGCCGATACTCGTACAGCGAGGGGAAGGCAGAGGTGATGGCAGCCGTTCCTGAGGCCACGCTCACCGCCACCGTCGCCACGTAGCCGACCATCAAGGAGGCCGCGGCGATCAGCCCCGGGGCCAGCCCCAGATTGACCCGGCTGACCACGTACGAACCGCCCCCGTTGGGGTAGGCGTGCACGGTCTGCTGGTAGGACAGCGCCACTATCGCCAGCAGGCCTGCCACCGCGAGAGCGACCGGCAGCGACCACACCAACGCAGCCGTGCCCGCCGCGACTGAGGGCCAGCAGGATCTCCTCTGTAGCGTAGGCGGTCGACGAGATCGCATCGGCGGAGAAGACCGGTAGCGCGAACAGCTTCGATAGCCGCTCGTGCTGCTCCTCCGCGGTCGCTATCTGCCGCCCCAGCAAGGACCCGCTTCAGAGCCCCCCATCTACTCATCCACAAGCTCCTCCTGCGCTCCGATGTGGAAGGGGATGCTGATGACCACCACCCAGGGTACTCCCAGAAGCGCGGCCTTCAAACGGAGTGCGTTCTGGTTGTGGAGGAAGTTCTCCCACCAGTGCTCCACCACGAACTCCGGGATGATGACCGTGACTGTGTGTTTCGCGCCTGGACGAAGCGAGCGAACGTACTCCACAGCCGGCCGGGTGAACTCCCGATAGGGCGAGTCGACCACCAGCAGAGGCACGTCGATGCTCCATCTCCACCCAGGTACGCTGCAACGCCTTCACGCGCTCCGGGTCGCTGGCGATGGTGACGGCGTGGAAGTCGTCGGGAGAGAGCCCCCGGCCAAGAGCCAGAGATCGGGCGGTCAACTCGTTCACCTGAGAGACGAAGAGCACCACGGTGGTCTTGGGACGAGATACCGCCACCTGCCCCAGGCGCTCCAGCTGCTCGGGACTCTGCGGCTCCAGGAAGCGAGCCACCCTGTTGTAGTGACGGCGCACCGCGTAGAAAGCGGCGATGAGCACCGCCACCGCGATCAAGACGATGTAGGCCCCGTGGGTGAACTTGGTCACCATCACCACGAGGGTGACAACGCCGGTCAGGAAGGCTCCGAAGCCGTTCATGGCGGCACGCCAGCTGCCATCCCTCCGTCCGCAGTCTGAACCAATGGACCACCATGCCCGACTGCGACAGGGTGAAGCTGGTGAACACCCCCACCGCATAGAGCGGGATCAGGCTGTGGGTCTTGGCCCTGAAGATCACGAGGATCGCGATGGCCGCGACCATGAGCCCGATGATGCCGTTGGAGAAGACCAGCTTGTCACCCCGGTTCATGAACTGCCGGGGCATGAGACCGTCGCGGGCCAGGACCGAGGCCAGGCGCGGAAAGCCGGTGAAGCTGGTGTTGGCCGCCAGGAACAGGATGGCCATGGTGGCTATCTGCAGGGCGTAGTAGAAGAAGCCTCCTCCGTAGACGGCGTGGCCTATCTGGCCGAGGACCGTGTTCGTCTTCCTGAGGCAATCACGTGCAGCACCTTGGCCCAGAGCGGTGACTCCCAGCAGGAGGAAAGCCAGGATGGCGGCCATGACGCCCAGGGTGAGCGAGGCGTTCTTGCTCTCCGGAGGCTTGAAGGCGGGCACGGCGTTGGAGATGGCCTCGGTGCCGGTCATGGCCGAGCAGCCGCCGGAGAAGGCCCTCAGGACGATCCACAGCAAGGCCAATCCCTGGAGCGTATCGGCGGTGCCACCGGCGCGGCGCGGCATGCAGATCGCCGGCAAGCCAGCGGATCGAGGCCCACCACCACCAGGCCGCCGCACAGAAGGACGAAGGCATAGGTGGGGACGGCGAAAAGACGGCCCGACTCGCGCACGCCCCGCAGGTTGGCCAGGGTCACCAGGACGATCAGACCACGCAGATCAGGATCCGATTCGGTCGGGATGAACAGCCGTATCGCCGGCGAGCCCGGGAAAGCGGCGATGATGGCCGCCACTCCCGAGGCCACGCTCACGGCCACGGTCATGACGTAGTCGACCATCAGCGATGCCGCTGCGACCATCCCGGGGAGCAGTCCCAGGTTCTCCCGGCTGACCACGTACGAGCCGCCGCCGCTGGGATACGCGTGGACGGTCTGCTGATAGGAAAGGGCCACAAAGACCAGCAAGACCACCACTGCCACGGCGATGTAGATCGACAAGGCGGCGGCCGCGCGCCGGCCAGCAGCAACGCCAGCAGGATCTCCTCGGTCGCGTAGGCGGTGGAGGAGATGGCATCGGAGGAGAAGACGGGCAGCGCGAACTTCTTGGGCAGCCGCTCCTGCATCTCCTCGGCGGTGGCGATCGGATGGCCCAAGCAGGGTCCGCTTGATCATCGATGCCAGCGCCCAACTACGTCACCTCCCGCGGCAACTTGCTGAACGGCCCCATTTATCCCGCCATAGCTCGGTCAACGTCAATACGCATCAGACAGGCCGCCCGCCGCACCGAAGTGCGGCGGGCGGCCCGAAACTCGCTTCCAGTGTGACGGCCGCGGCCCGTGGAGCCGCTGCGCCGTCTATGCTTCGGTCGGTCGCTAGGCGCTTCTGCTTCTTGATGCGCATGGCGTAGAACGACCGCCACACGAAGGTCAAGCGAGATCAGGAAGAACACGGCCGCCAGGATGTAGGTGAGCACATGGTTGCCCTGCCCGTCGGCGATGCTCACGGCCAGCTCGACCGCCAGCAGACCGAACAGGGTGGTGAACTTGATGATCGGGTTCATGGCCACCGAGGAGGTGTCCTTGAACGGGTCGCCCACCGTGTCGCCGATGACGGTGGCCGCGTGCAGCTCGGTGCCCTTCTCCTTCAGGTCGGTCTCCACGATCTTCTTGGCGTTGTCCCAGGCGCCGCCGGCGTTGGCCATGAAGATGGCCTGGAACAGACCGAAGACGGCGATGGAGATCAGGTAGCCGATGAAGAAGAACGGCTCCAGGAACGCGAAGGCCAGAGTGCCGAAGAACACGGCCAGGAAGATGTTGATCATGCCCTTCTGCGCGTACTGCGTGCAGATGTCGACGACCTTCTTGCTGTCTTCGACCGAGGCGCTGCCCTCTTCGCGTATCAAGCTTGATGTTGCGTCTTGATGAACTCCACGGCCCGGTAGGCGCCGGTGGTCACGGCCTGGGTGGCGGCACCGGTGAACCAGTAGATCATGGCGCCGCCCATGATGATGCCCAGCAGGAACGGCGGGTGCAGCAGCGACAGCTTGTCCACGTTCGTCTTCAGCCCGTCGGTGAGGGCCATGATGATCGAGAAGATCATCGTGGTGGCGCCGACCACGGCCGTGCCGATGAGCACCGGCTTGGCCGTGGCCTTGAAGGTGTTGCCGGCGCCGTCGTTCTCCTCCAGGTTGTCCTTGGCCACATCGAAGTCGGGCTCGAAGCCGAAGTCCTTCTCGATCTCGGCGTCGACGTTCGGGATCTGCTCGATGGTCGACAGCTCATAGACCGACTGAGCGTTGTCGGTGACCGGACCGTAGGAGTCCACGGCGATGGTCACCGGGCCCATGCCCAGGAAGCCGAAGGCCACCAGGCCGAAGGCGAACACGGCCGGGGCCAGCATGATGTCGCCTCGAGACCCTGCGTGCTGACGATGTAGCCGACGCCCATCAGGACCATGATGGCGAAGCCGATGTAGTAGGCGCTGAAGTTGCCGGCCACAAAACCGGAGAGGATGTCGAGCGACGGTCCACCCTCCTTGGCGGAGGCGACGACTTCTTTGACGTGCGTCGACTTGGTGGAGGTGAAGACCTTCACCAGTTCGGGGATGAGAGCCCCGGCCAGGGTGCCCATGCTGATGATGATGGAGAGCATCCACCAGTAGTCGCCGTGCACCTGGCCGACGTGGGTGCTACCGCCGATCAGGAGGTAGGACACCACGAAGGTCAGGACGATGGACACGATCGAGGTGAGCCAGACCAGCGAGGTCAGAGGGCGCCTCGAAGTTCATCTTGTCGGCGTTCTTGTACCGAGCCTTGGTGATGGCCGCGTTGAGGAAGTACGAGCCGCCGCTCGAGACGATCATCATGACGCGCATGGCGAAGATCCACACCAGGAGCGAGACCTGGATGAGGGGCTCGCTGCACGGCCAGGATGATGAAGGTGATGAGAGCCACGCCGGTGACGCCGTAGGTCTCGAAACCGTCGGCGCTGGGGCCGACCGAGTCGCCCGCGTTGTCGCCCGTGCAGTCGGCGATGACGCCCGGGTTACGAGCATCGTCTTCCTTGATGTTGAAGACGATCTTCATCAGGTCGGAGCCGATGTCGGCGATCTTGGTGAAGATACCGCCGGCGATCCTGCAGGGCGGCGGCGCCGAGCGACTCGCCGATGGCGAAGCCGATGAAGCAGGCGCCGGCGTAGTCGCGCGGGATCCAGAGCAGGATGATGAGCATGATGATGAGCTCGACGCTGATGAGCATCATGCCGACGCTCATGCCCGAACGCATCGGGATGGCGTGGATGTCGTACGGCTTGCCCCTGCAGGCTGGCGAAAGCCGTGCGCGAGTTGGCGTAGGTGTTGATCCGGATGCCGAACCAGGCCACGCCGTAGCTACCCAGGATACCGATGATGCTGAAGAGGAGGATGATGATCACCTTCACCCGCCGAGAAATCGCTCAGGACCCCGAAGTAGACCCCGATGACGATGGCGATGAACACCCACAGCAGGATCAGGAACTGGCCCTGTTGGAGCAGGTAGGTCTTGCAGGTCTGCCAGATCAGCTCGGAGATCTCCCGCATGGACTTGTGCGCCGGCAGTCTGCGGATCTGGAAGAAGATGACGAGGCCGAAGAGCAGGCCCAGGGCGCAGATGATGAGACCCAGGGCCAGGAGGAGCTGACCGGAGATCCCGTGGAAGCTGACGTCGCCCAGCTTGGGCAGGATCAGGTTCGCCTCTCCTCCGGCTCTCGGCGGCCAGAGCGGCCGGCGCGAAGGCCAGCAGAGCGACCGCCGACGCGGCGAAGAAGAGCGCGAGCCTCCTCCAGCGACGCGTCGGTGTTTTAGATCGGTTTACATTCCATGCAGCATTGCCTCCTTCTCGGCCCTCGCGGCGATTTACATGCGGAGTTCAACCCCTGGTGAAAGGCCACCCACCGGCCAAATCCAAACGTCTCATGCCTACAGAACCGCTCCATAAGGCCCGATCCAAGGCCCATCCTACAGAACTCCGCATCTACGTCAAGGATCAGGCCGAGCTTCGCGCACACGGCGGCAGCTCCGAGGCGTGCGGGTTGAATCTGGCCAAATGGAGATACAAGGGCCTGGTGGGTGCGACCCCACCCGATCGGCCTACATGGAGAAAGGATCGACCGATGGACAAATGGCAGTGCCTGTTGTGCGGATACATCTACGACCCCGAAGTGGGAGACCCCACTCAGGGGATCGCACCGGGAACCGCCTTCGAAGACCTGCCCGACGACTGGGAATGCCCGGACTGCGGCGCCAGCAAGGACGAATTCGAGAAGATGGCCGAGCTGACGGACGAAGCCCTGAAGGCCCCGCCAGACCGCGCGGCGTGCTGCTCCGCCTAGCGGCCCGTCGCGGGAGCAGCCAACAACATTGACATCAGCAGGTGGCCCGGCGCCACGGCGAAGCCCGTGGCCCGGGCCTCCGTCTCGGTGAAGGCCGCCGCCCCGTTGGCCTCGAACCCCGGTCCCCACATCACGAAGGGCACCGGCTCGGCCACGTGGGTCTTGAGTCTCGAGCGGGGTCGGATGGTCGGGCAGCACGAGCAGTCTGCACCTGCTCACCGCCGGCGATGCTGCGTTCA
Source organism: uncultured Actinomycetes bacterium (assembly GCA_963714175.1). Classification (GTDB taxonomy): domain Bacteria; phylum Actinomycetota; class Thermoleophilia; order RBG-16-64-13; family RBG-16-64-13; genus RBG-16-64-13. The sequence goes on from CAVQNN010000001.1 coordinate 208,455, forward strand.
CTGCGCGAGCACCTGCGGCACCATCAGAGCGTCCACCTGCTCGATCGCCCGCACCTTCCCCTCCGCGTCGCCGGCGTGCGACGCCTCGTCCGGAGCCTCCACGTGCACGAACACCACGTCGTGTTCGTCCAGAGCGCGCGAGCGCCCCGGCCATCTGGCCTGCGAAGTCGTTGTCGCCGCCGTCGGTGACTCCGGGGATGACGAGGACGTCCATCCCGGTCTGCGAGGCCAACCCCCGCAGCAGATCGACCGCCGAGGTCAGCGCAGCGCGTCTTCCCTCCGTAGGTCTCGGCGAAGGTGGGCATGCCCGCCGGCCGCATCCCCGGCCAGAAGAGCCAGATCTGGGTCGCCGGGAGGCTGCCCGCGGGCGATGCGGGCCTGGTTGACCGGGTGATCCGGCCAGGATCGCCTTGGACCGCTCCATCAGGTCCCGGACGAGGTCGGCCCCGGGCCCCGTCGGACCGCAGCCGGCCACCGGCCGGTCGGTGACGTCATGAGGAGCCGTGAAGGTGGTGGCGAGCAGGTCGGCGCCGTCGCGCACCGTCAGGATGTGCCGGAAGCCCACCCCGGCGTGGAGCCCCAGTCGCCCGTCGTCCGAGCCTCCGGCTCGCCACACCCGGGGCCCGCTTGGTCCCGAGACGCGATCCCCAGCCCCTCCCGCAGGGCGGCGATCAGTTCGGCGGCCTCTGCCGAGGAGATGCCCCCGGCCGAGTAGCTGGTCATCACCCCGTCGACCACCGTCACCAGGTTGCAGCGCATCGCCACCTGGCCCGGCTCGAGTTCGATCCCCATGGCCATGGCCTCGATGGGCCCCCGCCCGGCGTAGTAGAGCGACAGGGTCGAATCCCATGACGCTCATGCAGGCGACGGCGCTCGAGGCCTCCATCCCCTCGGGCACGTTGTGTACCACGCCCACCGTGCCCTCCCGGGCCAGCCGGTCGAGATTGGGCGTGCGGGCCGCCTCCAGCGAGGTCCGACCCCCCAGGGCGGCCGCCGGCCACCCTGATGCCCCATCGATGATCAACACCACGTACTTCACCGATCGCCCCCGTAGTCACTCGGCCCCGCGCCACCGCCGGGCACTTCAGTCGCCCCATTATATGCGGTATCGTGGCGAGTCATGACCACGCCCACGACCATCGCACCTGACCCCGGAGGAGCGCATCCGAGCGGACGGGCTGCTCCAACAGGCTCCCTTCGCCTTCGTCGCGATGGTCGAGGGACCGAGGCCGTACGTGGTGCCCATGAACTTCGCCTACGAGCCCGCCCGCGGAAACGCTCCAGCCCGCCTGTACCTCCACACCGGCCCCGGCAGAAAGTCGGCGAGCGCTGGCGGCCAACCCCCGCGTCTGCGTAGCTGTCACCGCAGACGCGGCCTTCGACCAAGGATCGAGCCCGTGCGAGGACGGCTTCTCATTCCGCTCGGTCATCGTGGAAGGCCGGGCCACACTGCTCGAGGACCCGGGCGAACGGCAGAGCGCCTTGCGAGCCATCGTAGCCAAGTACGACCCGGGGCAGCCGAAGTGCCCTTCGACGAGGCCGCGCTCGCGAAGACCCTGGTCTACGCGGTCGTCGTCGATTCGCTCACCTACAAGGAGCGTCCGCGCGACTAGGCCCGGGCATCCTTGGGATCAACAGGGCTCTCGCCGACTCACAGCGCAGTGGACAGGGCAAGTCGGAGTGGCGAGCGAAGCAAGACAAGGCAGCGAGCGAAGCGATGCGACCGGAAGCGAAGCAAGACAAGGCAGCGAGCGAAGCGATGCGACCGGAAGCGAAGCAAGACGAAGTAGCGAGCGAAGCGATGCGACCGGAAGCGAAGCAAGACGAGGCAGCGAGCGAAGCGATGCGACCGGAAGCGATGCAAGACGGCCAGTCACCACCTGACAGGTCAGACAGCCGTTGGAAGCGCCGGTCCGGCCGGATGGTCAAGGGGATCGGAGCGAAGTTTTGCGCCCCTGCTCGCGGTGCCGCGAGTGAAACGAAGCGGCGCCGAGAGCGGAGCGAAGCGAAGGGGCGCAAGTCGTAGCGGAGATCCCCTTGACCATCCGGCCCTAACGGGCGTTCCCGAAGTACTTGGCCCCCACTGCGCGGAAGGCCGGCAACGCCCCATCGACCACCTCGGGAGCCACGCAGTAGGCTAGGCGGAAGTGACCCGGCCAGACCGAAGCCGCGACCCGGGACGATCAGCACCAGATGCTTCAGCATCTCCTGGCAGAAGGCCACATCGTCCTCGATCGGCGACCGCGGGAAGAGGTAGAAGGCGCCCTCCGGCTTGACCAGTTCGAAGCCCGCTTCGGTGAGCGCTTCGTACAGAACGTCACGATTGCGCTGATAGGGAGTCACGTCCACCGACACCCCTTGCAGCCTGGCCACGGCCCGTTGCATGAGCGCCGGAGCGTTGACGAACCCCAGGATGCGGTTGGCCAGGATGAGCCCGCCCATCAGCTCCCCCACCCGAGGGATGGCCGGATTGGCCGCCACATATCCGATCCTCTCGCCGGCCACCGACAGTTCCTTCGAGTAGCTCGAGGCGATGATGGTGTTGGCGTACGCGGCCATGGCCGGCGGAACATGAGCGCCGTCGTACACGATGCGGCGGTAGGGCTCGTCCGACACCAGGTAGATGACGCGGCCGTTCTCGCGCGACTTACGCTCCAGCAGCTCGCTCAGAGCCTGAAGCGAATCGGCGGGATAGATGCGCCCCGTAGGATTGTTGGGCGAGTTGATCAGCACGGCCCGGGTCTTGCTGCCGATCCCCGCGTCGATGGCGTCGATGTCGAGAAGGAAGTCGGGCGTGCTCGCGACCAGCTTCAGCACGCCTCCGTGATTATCGATGTAAGGACCGTACTCCACGAAGTACGGTCGAGGCACGACGACCTCGTCTCCGGGGTCCAGGATGGCCTTGAAGATGATGTTGAGCGAGCCCCCGGCGCCGACGGTCATCACCACGTTGTCCGGAGGGATCGGGACGCCCTGGTCTTTAGCTCAGGTAGGCCGCGACCGCTTCGCGAGTCTCCCGAGTAGCCGGCGTTGGACATGTACCCGTGAAGGCCGCAGGGAGGCTCGTGCAGCAGCTCCTCCATCACCTCCAGGAATTCGCGGGGAGGCTCCAGGTTCGGGTTGCCGATGCTGAAGTCGAAGACCTTGTCCCGTCCGTGGACTGCGGCGAGGCGCGCTCCCTCCTCGAACATCTTCCTGATCCAGGAGGAGTTTTCTGCTGCTTCGGCTATCTTCTTGGCTACGGGCACGGAGATCCTCCGGTAGGGAAACGGAGCGGGTTCGGAACCGCGAAAGTCTAGCATGCCACCGGCGGATCGCAGGGTTGCTCCAGGCTACTGCAGCGATCACCCTGCTACTGGAAGTACACCCCGCGGGCAGTGACCCTCACGGCTCCAGTCTGTAGTACCGGAGCAGCGCCTCGACCACGGCCTCGGCCGCCCGATCTCCGCCGGCATTGGTGAAGTGGATGCCGTCCTTCTCGCGCATCAGCTTGCGTTCGCCCGAGGAATCGATCAAGTAGGCCGAGTACTGTCCCTGGTCGTCGGAGAAGAGGGCGTACCCATCGACGTAGTGGGTGGTGAGCGGGCGCTGGTCGCACATCGCGTCGTACATGAAGTTGAACCACCGGGCGGTCTGCGAGAACTTCGTGCTGCGCATGATCGGCATTCCGATCCATATCACCCGGCTCCCGGCGAGCGTCGAGATCTCCATGAACTCGTCGACCCGCTGGTAGTACTCGGCCTTCCATTCCTCGGAGAACGGCTCGAGCACCTTGCCCTCGAAGCGCATGTTCTGCTTGTCGTTGCCGCCGAAGAGCACGACGGTCACGTTGGGGTGGAACTCGGCGACGGCCGCTGCGAGGGCCTTGGGCCAGTCGTAGAAGTCGGGGCGGACCAGGCCGGAGCTGACTTTGTAGACGATGTCCACCTTGAGGGCAGGGTGGAGATCCGCCTGCCTCATCAGGCCCCAGCCGACCGGCGCCACCAGGGAGTCGCCCACTACCAGCACCTCGAGCGGCTTCTCCGCGGTGAACAGGGGGAGCGTCGTGGTGGTGGAACTCGTGGTGGTGGAGTAGGTGGTCGTCGGCCTGGCGACGGGCGTCAGAGTCGTGGTGGTGCTGCCGGCCGTTGTGGTCTCGCTGCCGGCCGGCGAGGTGGTGCCGGTCACGCCGCCGCTCGGGTCGAGGGACCCGGTCAGTCCGTCTTCGCCCCCCTCCTCACCGCCGGAGCGCCCGGTGGCCCACTCCCACGGTTTGTCCAGGCGCAGGAAGTCACTCGCGGCCGCCACGGGCCCGGTGACGGCGAGAGCGGCGGTCCGGAGCGCCGAGTCGTCCATAGCCTCGGCCTGCTCATGCAGCGGCTTCGCCCCCAAGAGGCAGCCCACCGCCAAGGCCACCACGAAGATGACCAAGACGTGCCACACGCCCAGCATCCGACGACGCTCCACTGTCGGCTCCTAGAACCCTATGTAGATGAAATTGGTCACGCCTTCAGCTCCCAGCAGGCCCACGATGGCAAAAAGCAACACTCCAAACACTACTCCGAGCACGACCGCCTGGCGCTTGGACAGAAACGCCTGCGTCCGGTCGGTCAGGTTCTCGGGCAGATACTGGAACCCGATCCCCACCGCCACCGCGAGGACGACCAGCCAGCTGACGGACGGCACCACGTCCCAGGCCGTGAAGGTCCGCGCGATCACCCCTCCGGCGGCGCTGATCGACTCCGACCGGAAGAACACCCAGGCCAGGCAGACGAATTCCAGGGTGACGACCCGCCGCGCGATCGACCCGATCTTGCCGGGCACAGACGGTTCCAGCCCCTTGCCCTTCCGCCGCCGAGCCAGAGCGTGCTCGACAGCCTGGCCGGCGCCGTGCAGCAGCCCCCACGCCAGGAACGTCCAGCCCGCGCCGTGCCATAGTCCGGCCAGCACCATAGTCACGATGACGTTGCGGTACGTCGCCACGCCCGATCCCCGGCTGCCGCCCATGGGGATGTAGAGATAGTCGCGCAGCCACCGGGAGAGAGTCATGTGCCAGCGGCGCCAGAACTCACGGAGCGAATCGGCCGTGTACGGGCGATCGAAGTTCTTCGGGAGGGCGACGCCGAGCAGAAGGGCCACACCGATGGCCATATCGGTGTAGCCGCTGAAATCGCAGTAGATCTGGACGGCATAGGCATGGATCCCGATCACGACGTCCAACGACGAGTACTGGCCAGGGGCGGCGAAGACACCGTCGACCAGGCTCCGGGCCAGGAAGTCGCCGATCACCACCTTCTTGACCAGTCCCAGAGTGATGAGATAGAGGCCGCGGGAGGCGTCGACTCGGTACTTTCGCGAGCGCGACCTGAGCTGAGGCAGGAACTCGCCTGTCCGAACGATCGGCCCCGCCGCCAGATAGGGGAAGAACGACATGTAGAGGCTGAACTCGAGGAGGGAAGGTCTCTCTGCCTGGCCTCGGTAGGTGTCGACTATGTGGCTGATCCCGCGGAAGGTGGTGAACGAGATCCCCACGGGGATCACCAGTTCGAGCAGAGGCAAGGACGACCCCAGCCCCAGACCGCCCAACAGTTCGGACAGGTTGAAGGCGAAGAACCCGTAGTACTTGTAGACCACCAGCGGCACCAGGTCGATGATGACCGCGAGCGCCAACAGTTGCTTCCGTCTTCGGGCCGCCGATGACAACGCCAAACCCAGCGAATAGTTGACCAGCGTGTAGCCGGCCAGCAGGAGGGCGAACTTCCAGCCCCAGCCTACATAGAAGAAGTAGCTGGCCGCCAGCATGAAGAGCTGCCACAGTCGTGGACGCTTGGTCAGCGCCCAGCCGATCGCAAAGACGACCAAGAAGAAGACCACGAACATCCAAGTGGGGAATAGCATATCGAACGGAATCTTACACAGGACCACCGCGCGAGTGCCAACCCGGGGTAGCAGCGACCAGTCGCGTCTTGACCTGCTGGTATACTCTGGCAACCATAATCCGCACTCCCCGGCCGATCGGTGCGTGCCTGGGAAGGAGGCGTCAAAATGGTTGTTCCTGGCGATGTTTGGCCAGCTGAGGACCGTTGCGAGATCTGCGGCGTCGAGCTCGGGAGTGAGATCGTTATCCAGGAGTTCGCCGACGGCAGCCTGGCTCGCTTGTGCCCGGAGTGCGCTGCCGGCGCCGCTCTGGACGAAGGTCACCACGCAGTTGCCGAGCCGCGGCAATCCGTCTGGCCGGATGAATCACAGGCCTCGCCCGAGCCCAGGCTCGCGGACTCCGATCCCCTCGAGAAGACACGAGAGCTTCTCATGCCAGTCACAGACCTCATCGCCCTCCAAGGCGAGATGCAGGGAGCCCTCGAGCGGCTGGCGGCCTCGTTGGAGCGGTTTGCCGCGGAGATGCTGACCGAATCTCAGGGCAAGACGGCAGTCGAGAGTCGCCTGCAGATGCTGGAGCGCGAGTTGGACAAGACACGCGCCCAATTGCAGCAGACTGAGTTCCTGGTCGAGACTGCCGCTCCCGAGACCGCTCCGCCGGCCGCCGAGGTGGCGCCCGCTCCGGTTGGCGTTCAGACCGACGATCTGGATTTCACCATCGACCCGCTGCCTTCCGACGTGCTTGAGGACGAAGAACCTTTTGCAGCGGAGCCTATCGCGGTGGAGCCGGTCGCGCCCGAGACTCGCGCGGCGGAGCCCGTCTGGGTCGCTCCACCCGCCGATCCAGAAGCCCCCGCGCTATCAGCCGATACCGGCCGTTTCTTCACAGACGACGTCGCCTCTCTCGACGCCGCCACCTCGCCGGGAGCCGCCTCACCGGCCGCGGAAGAGGACTTGCCGGCCGACGCCGCGGACAACGCCGCTGCAGCCACTGGTGCCGAGGGTGGCGAGCCGTCTGGCTTCCGTATCGAGGAAGTGCAGGCAGCCCAGCGCTACTACAACGAGAGCCCCTTCACCAATCGGATCCGCGATGTACGCAGAAGCCTGGGCCGACCCAAGGCGAACCTGACGCGCGTTCCCGGGGAGGAGCCTCGGGCTATCGTCACGATCGCCTGGGACATAGTCTGGTACCAATATCTCGTCGACCTACGTCGAGACCTCCCCGCCGGCTATGAGCGCGTCGCTCTGCACCGCGAGGGCATGGATCTGGGCGAGCTGGCCCACTACTTCAACGACAAGAACGCCGTTGTCAACGACGACGGCCGGTTGGACGCCTCGGAGTTGGAGGTGCGGCTGCTCAGCGATCCATCCGCTCTCATTTCCGAGATGAACGAGGAAGAGAAGCGGCTGCTCGAGGACGCCACCGAGGAGATCTGGGACCAGCACGTCGCTCCCGAATTCAAGTGGGACGACTAGGAATCTGCCGGGCGTCGGGAGCACCGAAAGCACCACGAACCACGCGAGGTGATGACTGATGTTCGACGTACAGGCATCGATAGGCCCGGCCCACATTCTCAAACCCCCGTTCGGCAGCGACCTTCTCAAAGAACTGCAGAGCTTCGTTCTCACCAAGAACATCAACTTGGCCTGGCTCTCGGGAGTGGGTGCCGTGTCCAGGGCCACCATCCGCTACTACGATCAGCCAAAGCAGGAATGGATCGACCTCGATCTCGACCGGAATCTAGAGGTGGCCGGCATGTGGGGCAACGTGTCGCTCTTGAACGGTGAGCCCATCGTGCACGTGCACATAGTGCTGGCCGACGACGAAGGCCACTGCTATGGCGGCCACCTCGGCGAGGGCACCGTGGTCTTCAACCTGGAGATCCTCATGACCACGCTGTCCGGTCCCGCGGTCACCCGCAAGATGGACGCGCAGACCGGCCTCACCATCTGGCACTAGGACGGTCTAAGGGTATTGCCGCTGCGCTCACGCTCTCTGCACCGAGTACGGCGTCGCAAGGCTTAGCGGCAACACCCTTAGACCGTCTGTCATCAGAGTTCTCTGAGCTACCCCCCACTCAGAGCGCGACAGCCTGTGCTCTCCGCGGAGGAGCCTCGTGAGTACCCGAACGTAAGCGACGGAGTGGAGAGTACAGGCTGGAGCCGCGTGTCCTAGGTCGCCACCAGGATCGGCCGATGGCACCGCAGACACCGATCCGCCTCGGCGATCGCCTGCTCCAGGGTGTAGCCCAGTTCCACGGCGTCGAAGTCGTCGGTCCGCTCTTCCACCGACCGCACCGGCATCGGCTGGCGGGTGCCGTAGTCCACCGTGTCGACCAGAGGCTCGGCGCTGTTCTGGGCGCCCAGATACACAGCCAGGCGCCGGGTCTTGTCCTCGATGTCCTCGACCACGGGCTCGCCGCGCAGATACTTGTCGATGTACTTGGCCGCCACCTTGCCCGCGTTGATGGCCTCGATCACGGTGCCGCCCCCGCTCACCGCGTCGCCGCCCACGAACACGCCGGGCTTGGTGGTCATGAGGGTGTACTGATCGACCTCCAAGTAGCCGTACTTGTTGAGCTTGATCGCCTCATCTCCGGCGAAAGGTTCGAAATCCGGCTTCTGTCCCACCGCGGCGATGATGCTGTCGGCCGTGAGCACGAACGGGGCCATGTCGGTCGGGACAGGCCTCCGCCTGCCGCTCTCGTCGGGCTCGCCCAGCTCCATCTGCTGGCAGACCAACCCCGAGACCTCGCCGTCGTCGCCCTTGCACTCCACCGGCAGGGACAGGTAGTGGAAGACCACGCCTTCTTCCTCAGCCTCTTCGATCTCCCAGGCGTTGGCGGGCATCTCGTTGCGCGTGCGGCGGTAGACCACCTGAACGTTCTTGGCGCCCAGGCGAACGGCGGTGCGGGCCGCGTCCATGGCGGAGTTGCCCCCGCCCAAGACCAGCACGTTGTCGCCGATGTCGACTTTCTCGTGCAGCGCCACCTTCCGCAAGAACTCGATGGCGTCCATGGAACCAGGCAGGTCTTCGCCCGGGATGTTGAGCGGACGGCCCAGGTGGGCGCCCAGAGCCACGAAGGTGGCCTCGAACTCCTTGCCCAGATCGTCCCACGAGATGTCACGTCCCACGCGAGTGTTGTAGCGGATCTCGACACCCTCTTGCTGGATGAGTTCCGCCTCGCGGTGGATCACGTGGCGGGGTAGCCGGTACTCGGGGATGCCCACGTGCACCATGCCGCCCGGCACCGGTAGGTCTTCGAAGATCGTCGGCCGATAGCCGCGGCGGGCCAGGTAGTAGCCGGCGGAGAGCCCGGCCGGGCCCGCGCCGATGATGGCCACCTTCTTGCCGCAGGCCGCCTGTTTGTCGTCGAGCCGGCAGCTCACTTCGACAGGACGCTGACTCTCCTGGACGGTCGTGAGCTCGCTCACTTCGTGCGGCCCACCGGCGATGAGCGTCTCGCCGCCCGCGGCTTCGATCACCTCGGGCAAGGCCCCGAACGTCGGGTCGGTCAGACAGCCCGAGACGCAGCGGTCGTCGGCCAGGCCCTCAGCCCGGTCGGCGCACCAGCGCTTGATGTTGTTGATGGCGATCGGCTGGCCGCTCGGCGCCAGGGTGCAGTTGGTCTCGCAGGGATGCGGACAGGTGCGGCCGATGATGGCCGGCAGCGGATTGTCGCGCTTGACGATGGTGGTGGCCAGGTGGGGATGCTCCTCCAGTGCCTGGAAGATGTAGGAGGCGCAGTCCACCGTCGACGGACAGGTGGAGCGGCAAGGAGCCGCCACCCAGCCGTGGGTGGTCTCCGGCTCGCAGGTAGCTCCGGCGGCGTGGGCGGCGAAGTGCTCGGCGCCCAGGTCCAGGATCGCCAGGATGGGGTCGCGGATGGTGTTGGCAATGCCGCACCAGGCGGAATCCTCGATGGACTCGGCCAAACGACGGATCTTGTCCACAGTGGTCTCGGGGTCGCCCTCTCCGGTCTCCCCCGCGGCCAGCTTCTCGAGCAGCTCGCGCATGATGTCGATGCCGATGCGGCAGGGGCCGCAGCGTCCGCAGGATTCCTCTTGGATGAGCCGGATGTAGCGCAGGGCCAAATCGACCAGGCAGACGTCGCCGTTCACGACCACGCCCCGCCAAGAGACGACGGCCTTGACCTGCTCCATGTCGGGCTGCTGGAGGCGAGCCGTCACTTCGGCGGCCTCGGGGCCCCCGTACCTATCGGTGAGAGCCGCAACGGGCTCGCTGGCAGTCACTTCCGGCGCCTGGGGCATGGCCTCCGAACCTCCATTCGCATCGGACCCCGCATGAAGCGAGGCGAAGACATCTCACGTAGAGAATCGATGATATCGCATCGCCCCGGTCACGGGCAGGATAGGCGGAGACGTCGGGTCAGCCGAGCTCCCGCATATGGAACGGTCTGCCGTGCCCTGGATAGTGCATCGCGATGGGGGCGCCGCACTTCTTGCGCAGATACTCCGCGCTGCCGATGTGGTCGGAGTCGCCGTGGCTGATGAGTATGAGCCTGAGAGAGGCAAGGTCAAGGCCGGCGGAGCGGAGCCTCTCTTCGAGCGCGGTGCGGTGCTTCCTCATTCCCGTGTCGACCAGCACGAACCCCCGCTCGGTAGTGATGCCATAGCAGTTGACGCTGAGCATCCCCGATCCGAGTGCCAGGGTTGTGACTGTCTGCGGCATGGAGCCATTGTGCTCCACAATGACGGCCGCCGTCCAGCCTCCTGCTAGACTCTAGCTACCAACCACCCACCGGCGGAGGTCAACCATGGACTTTCTCGAACTTGTCGCCTCGCGATATTCCGTCCGTGCCTACGAATCACGCCCCGTGGAGCAGGAGAAGCTGGATCGGGTCCTCGAGGCCGTCCGCCTGGCCCCGTCGGGGTCGAACCGGCAGCCTTGGAGGTTCGTGATCGTCCGCGACCCGGAGATCCGTAACCAACTGGTGCCGGCCTGCTTCAACCAGCAGTTCGTGGCCCAGGCGCCCGTGGTGATCGCCGGCGTCGGCCTGATGCCGGACCGGGTGATGCGTTGCGACATCCCAGGTGATGCGGTGGACGTGTCCATCGCCATGGAGCACCTGGCCCTCGCTGCCACGGCCGAGGGGCTCGGCACCTGCTGGATCGGGGCCTTCTACCAGGAGCAGGTCTGCCAGGTGCTGGGCATCCCCGAATCGGTCAAGGTCGTCGAGATGATGACTCTGGGCTATCCGGCCGACGAGTTGCAGACCGAAGAGCCGCAAGCCTATGGACGAGATCGTCTGCTACGACCGCTGGGAGTAGTCTCAGCGTTCGGTCGCCCGTTCAGCCGCCCGTCGAGAAGGCACGCGTTTCTTCCAGGCAAGGCACATCGCCCGCTGGTCGCTCTGGAAGAAGAGCTTGACGCCCAGGGCGCCGACCACCGAGGCCACCGCGGGGGCGATCCCCCAAGTGGTCACGAGCCCTTCGGCTATGGCTCCCGCGACCGATGCCTCCCCCGAGTTGAAGGCGGCGGTGACCTTGCGCGCGGTCTCCCGCCTCTCGCCTGACTGGCACCACAGACGAGATCGAAGGCCGGGCGCGAGAGACGGTCGAAGAGGTACTTCCCGGCCCCCCGGAGGTTCTGGGGAAGGCCCATCGAGCGGCCCTGAGACCCCACGTCGAGATCGAACTTGCCGGCCGCTTCCGGATCGAGCGCTATGAGCCTTACACGAACCGAGAGTTCCTCGTATAGCTGGTGCTCGTCGAGCAGAAGAAGTCTGCCGGCGGCCCGTTGAGCAGTCGTCTGAGTGTTGTCCGGACCCATGACTCGAACCTCCGTCCCTGCGAAGAAGCCTAGTCGTATTCTACCGCGCCCGAGGCGCGCCCAATCTCCGGCCGAGAAATGCTTTTGGCATTATCATAAGTAGTCGATTCGCAGAAGCAATCAACCGAGCAGCAAGGAACGCGTAATTGAGCGGTCAAATCCAAATCGACAGGGAGCGCTGCAAAGGCTGCGCCCTCTGTATCGACTTCTGTCCCAAGGAGTGCATCTCTCTCTCCGACGAACTGAATCTCAAGGGGTACTTCGTGGCCACCTTCGACGACTCCAAGGGATGTACAGGCTGCCGCAACTGCGCTCTCATGTGCCCTGAGGTCGCCATCGAGGTGATGACCGTCACCGAAGTGACGGGGGTCACCGCCAAGGCGGGAGCCACCGGCAATGCGGGAGCCACCGGCAAATTGACGGGACGCCGGCAAGGTGGCAGGGGCATGAAGCGTCTCATGAGCGGAAACGCCGCACTCGGCGAAGCAGCGATCCTTTCCGGATGCACCCACTACTTCGGCTATCCCATCACCCCCCAGAACGAGCTCACGGAATACATGGCCAGGCGGATGCCCGGCGTCGGGCGGGGTCTTCATCCAGTCGGAGAGCGAGATCGCCGCCATCAACATGGTGCTCGGAGCCGCCGTGGCCGGAGCCCGGGCCATGACCTCTTCGAGCGGCCCCGGCATCAGCCTCAAGCAGGAAGGCATCTCCTATCTCGCGGCCGACGAGCTTCCCGCCGTCATCGTCAACATGATGAGGGGCGGCCCCGGCATGGGCAACATCTCCGCGTCGCAGTCGGACTACTTCCAGGCGACGCGCGGCGGCGGTCACGGCGACTACAGGACCATCGTCCTCGCCCCCGGGTCGGTGCAGGAGCTGACGGAGGTCGTGCCCCTGGCCTTCGACCTCGCCGACAAGTACCGCAATCCCGTGGTGATCCTGGGCGACGGCATGCTCGGCCAGATGATGGAGCCGGTCGACTTCGACGGCCTGGAACGCCCCCCGACTACGAGAAGAACTAGACTCTCACCGGAGCCAAGGACAGGCCGGCCCGGACGATCCACTCCCTGATCTTCGACACCAAGCTCCAGGAAGAGCACAACTGGAAGCTCCACCGGAAGTTCCAGCTCATCGAGCAGAACGAGGTCCGCTACGAGACCTACCTGACCGACGACGCCGAGATGATCGTGGTCGCCTACGGCATCGGCGCGCGGATCGCCAAGGGCGCCATCAAGCGGCTGCGCCAGGAGAACCTGAAGGTGGGCATGATCCGGCCCATCACGCTCTGGCCCTTCCCCAGCAAGGCCCTGCAGGAGATGGCGAAGACGGTGAGCGACTTCTTCGTCTTCGAGATGAGCGCCGGCCAGATGGTCGAGGACGTGAGGCTGGCGCTCGGAGGGAAAAGGACACGTTCACTTCTACGGGAGGCCGGGAGGCGTCATCCCGATGCCTGTCGAGCTCTACAGGATCATCTCGCGCCACTACATCCAGGCACAGTCCGGCGGCAAGAGGAAGAAACGATGAAGACGGTCTATTCAGCGACCCAAGCTGCTGAAAGAAGCGCACTTCCACTACTGTCCCGGGTGCGGCCACGGCATCATCAACCGCCTGCTCATGGAAGTGATCGAGGAGATGGACCTCCAGGGCGAGGCCATCTGCGTGGCTCCGGCCGGGTGCGGCATGCTCCTCTACAACTACTTCGAGATCGACGTGATCGAGTCGGCCCACGGGCGCGGGGCCGCGGTGGCCACCGGCATCAAGCGGGTGCGGCCGCGAGAACCTGGTCTTCTCCTACCAGGGCGACGGCGACCTCGCCGCCATCGGCACCGCCGAAGGCTTCCACGCCGCCAACCGGGGCGAGAACATCACCGTGATCTTCGTGAACAACGGCGTGTACGGCATGACCGGCGGCCAGATGGCCCCGACCACGCTCCTCGACCAGGTCACCACCACCACCCCGCTGGGGCGCGACTCCGTGCTCGCCGGCCACCCCGTGCGGATCTGCGAGGTCTTCTCCATGCTCGACGGCACCTCCTACCTCGAGCGGGTCGCCGTCAACAAGCCGGCGGCGGTCATGAAGGCGAAGAAGGCCATCGCCAAGGCGTTCCAGCGTCAGCTCGACGGGCGCGGCTTCTCCCTGGTCGAGATCCTCTCCCCCTGCCCGATCAACTGGAAGATGGGCCCGCTCGAGGCCTGCAAGTGGATCGACGAGGTCATGATCAAGCAGTTCCCGCTGGGCGTCGTCAAGGAGGTGCCATGCTGACAGAAACCATCATTCTCGGGATTCGGAGGGCAGGGCGTCCTCTCCATGGGATCGACCCTGGCCACCGCGGCCATGCTCGAAGGCAAGTACGTCACCTACCTGCCCAGCTACGGCGTGGAGGTGCGGGGCGGCACGGCCAACTGCACCGTCGTCGTCTCCGACGAGGAGATCGCCTCCCCCGTGGCCTCGGAGCCGGAGTTCGTCGTGGCCATGAACCAGCCGTCTTTCGCCAGATTCCAGAGCATCCTCCAGGCCGGGGGCCTTCTCTGCGCCAACTCGTCCCTGGTCAACACCGAGTCGGCGAGGAGCGACATCGAGATCCTCGCCATCCCCACCAGCGAACTGGCGGAGAAGCTGGGCACCATCAAGGTGGCCAACATGGTCATGCTCGGGGCCCTCGATCAGGGCGAGCAACATGATCTCCTACGACGCCATGCTGGAGAACCTCGCCGAGATACTCGGCGAAGGCAAGGCGAAGCTCATCAAGCTCAACAGGGAAGCCCTCGCCGTGGGCTACAACTACACAAAGGACTAGACACAAGGACCGGAGCACATGTCCATCAAGCAGTTGTCCGTGAGCCTCGACAACGTTCCGGGTAGCTTCTCCACCGTCAGCGAGACTCTTGGGACGCGAAGGCGTGAACATCAGAGCCATCTCCGTGGCCGACACCTCCGACATCAGCACGGTCCGCTTCGTGGTCGACGACCCCGAGAAGGCCAAGAACATCCTCACGGGCGACGGCTACGATCCCAAAGAGACCGACGTGCTCGCGGTCGAGATACCGGACCATCCGGGCGGCGTGAACGCCGTGCTCAAGCCGCTGAAGGCCGCCGGCATCAACGTCCACTACCTCTATCCGCACCTGGGTAGGATCAACGACAACGCCATCGTCATCCTGGGCGTGGACAAGACCGAAGAGGCCCAGAAGGTCCTGGCGGCGAACTGGGTCAAGACACTGGGGCGCGAAGTCTACAACGTGTAGGGGCACGGATCGCGCGCCGGCCCTGGGTGGGCGGCGCGGCGCGGAGAGGCGGACAAGGGGGGTACCGATGAGCGGCACTGGCGACCTCGCCGAGGTTCACGATGTCGGCGGACAGGCCAGGCTCACGGCCGCGGTCGTGCCGTCCCGGTCGCAGCGGATCGGCCAGTTCGCTCTCTCTTCGCGGGCAGCTATCGTTCGTCCTCGGACGCGCTCAAGAGTCTGGCGGGCGAGTAGGCTCTCGCGATCGGCGACACGGAGACCCTCCGGTTCGCTCCGGTCCTCGTGGTGCTGGCCGTGGTGACACTGGTAATCATGACCGGCCTGTTCTGCCTGCGCGCGGCCGGGGAGGTCGGAGCCATCGCATCGTGGGTCAAGCGCTGACGTACCTGGGTATCGTGGCCGGGCTTGCGCCGATGCTAGCGGATTGGGTCTTCAACGTCGACACCCGGGGGTGGCTATGGGTCGCCTTCTGTTGTCGGTATGGTGCTCTGTTTGCCGGCATCCGTGAGGTGATAGTCGGCGCGCGCCCTGCCCAGGAGGCATGGTACGGACGCCTCGGCGTTAAGTACCTCTACCGTGAGAGATGGCTGGACCTTCCTCTTCGCATCGCGGCGGGACTCTGGCCGCTCGTCGGCGCCGTCTACGCCATCATCCTAGCGACCGGCGACTGGGACCTCCAGTTCGAGGGCTATGTCGCGGCGGTCCTGCTCGGGCTGGGTGTGATCGGAGCGATCTATGCTTGCGACTCGGCCGGGGGCGCACCAGGTGTTGGTGGACACCGAAGGTCGCATCTTCGAACCCAACCAGGTGCAGTTCCTGGGCTGACCTCGCCCTACTCCCACTTGAACTGCTTCACGGCGAGAACGCCGAAGAGCACCGCGTAGCCCGCCATGACCAAGAGCGGCTGCGCCGCCGGGGAACGACCCTTCCGCGGAGGTCTGCAGGGCCTGCACCGCCGCCCCCAGCGGCGTCCAGTCACTGACGTGGCGAAGAGCGCCGGGCATCAACTCGCGCGGGAAGTAGAGGCCGGCGAAGAACATCATCGGGTAGAAGAGAATCTGTCCGATGGCGTTGGCGGCGTTGGCGCTGCGGGCGAACGACGCGATCCACAGCCCGATGGCGAAAAGCGCGGCCGTCGCGAGGATGATCGCGAGCGCGAACCCCCAGACATGTTGCGGGCGTTCCGCACCAAGAGCAGCGCCACCCAGGGTGATCACGAGGAGGCCGACCAGAGCCACGCCGAGGTTGATGACCAGATGGGCTCCAAGCATCCACGAGGGCGGAACCGGAGTGGTCGATATGCGCCGCAGCACGCCCAGCTCCCGATAGGTGGAAAGAGCGACGGCGAGGCTCACAAGGGCCAACATGGCGATGACGAACATACACAGGATCGGGATGTAGATGGTCAGGGGTGTGAGTCCGCCAAACTCGGGACTGGGCCTCCTGAACGAGGGGATGCTGGCGAAAACCGCCAGGAGCAGAATGGGCAGTCCGAGCCCCAATATCAGCCCCACGGGCGTTCGCAGTGCGAGCTTGATTTCGGTGAGAAGGAGCTTGCCGAAGGCCGCCCGGGGTGGGCGTGCCGCGGGCGTCGCTTCCTGGCCATTTGTCGCCGGGCCGTCGGTACGGCCACTGAGGGCCGCCCTCTCGTCGCCGCCGCTCATCGGCGCTCCCTCTTCGCCTCGCGGCGGTCGCCCCGATCGCCCTGCTCGTCCTCTTCGCGGAGCTTCCGTCCGGTCAACTCCACAAACGCATCTTCCAGAGAGGGGGCTCCAAGTTCCACGTCTCTTGCCGTGACCCCTCTGCCTGCGAGCGTCAGGACGACGGCGTTCACCAGCTCGCCGCTCCCATAGACGACGACATGCTCACCCTGGCGCTCCAGACTGGCCACCTCAGGAAGACCGGTCAGAAGACCGTCTTCGAAGGGGGCAGAGGGAACAAAGCGCACGCGCTTGCCTCCCCGCACCCGCCGCGACAGACCCTCCGGACGGTCGAGCGCCACGATCTTGCCGGAGTCCAGCAGGGCGATCCGGTCGCAGAGCCGCTCCGCCTCATCCATGTAGTGGGTCACCAGGATAATGGTGACTCCTCGGTCGCGTACGCCCTCGACCAGCTCCCACGTGTCCCGACGCGCCTGAGGATCGAGTCCGGTGGTCAACTCGTCGAGGATGGCGATCTTGGGACGGCCTATCAGCGCCAGGGCCACAGAAAGCCGCTGCTTCTGCCCCCCGGAGAGTCTCTTGAAGTACTCGTTGCGCTTGCCGGTGAGGCCCAGCGCATCCATGAGTTGGTCCGGGTCTGCCGGGTCGCGATAGAAGGAGCGGTAGAGGTCGAGCGCCTCCCACACCTTGAGCTTGGAGGGCAGCACGCTCTCCTGGAGTTGCACTCCCACCGTTC
This sequence comes from uncultured Actinomycetes bacterium, assembly GCA_963714175.1. Classification (GTDB taxonomy): domain Bacteria; phylum Actinomycetota; class Thermoleophilia; order RBG-16-64-13; family RBG-16-64-13; genus RBG-16-64-13. The sequence goes on from CAVQNN010000001.1 coordinate 225,751, forward strand.
TCGGAGTCTCGCCCGATCCTTCTGTGGATCGAGACCAAGCACGCTGATGGTACCGGCGTCGGGCACGCGAAGCCCGGAGATGCACTCGACGGTCGTCGTCTTCCCCGCGCCGTTCGGCCCCAGGATGCCGAAGATCTCCCCCTCGTCGATCGAGAAGGAGACGTCGTCGACGGCGACGGCGCCGTCGTAGGTCTTGCGTGATGATCGACTTCGACTATAGGCATGAAGTCCACTCGTCGAGAAACGGATAGAGCGCCTGCTTCAGCGAACGGTACCATCGTGCGGCCGTTCGCGACACCGGCCGGTGGCGGTTCAGATGCGACCGACGGAATCCCCGCCGCCCACGCGCAGTTCGTCGCTATCCCCCGTGACAGCGTGCTTCACTTGATTCCTCCCGGCGGCTTTGGCGGCATACTGAGCGTCGTCGGCCGCCGACACGACTCGCTGCGAGTTGGTTCCGTGCGTGGGAAAGACCGCCACGCCGAATGAGGCCGTCACTCTCAGCGTCTTTCCGCGGAACCTGATGCGGGTCTCTTCCACCGTCTCGCGCATATGCTCCGCCCATTCGGCGGCAACGTCGCCCGGCATGTCGGGAAACACCAGCAGGAACTCCTCACCGCCATAACGGCACGGGATGTCGCTGCTCCGGCAATTGCGCTTCAGGAGCGCGCCGAGAGTACTCAGCACCTTGTCGCCCGCCTGATGGCCGTACTCATCGTTGATCGACTTGAAGTGGTCGATGTCGCACATCACCAGGCTCACCGGGTAGCCGCTCCTAGTGGCCCGCACTAGCTCTCGACTGATCGACTCCTCCATGAACCGACGGTTGTAGAGGCCGGTGAGCGGATCCCGGATGGCCTGCTCAGCCAGGCGTCGGTTGAGGGCCTGGACTTTGCGCTCCGCCTGCTTCCGTGCCGTGACGTCGGCGACGACGAGGATGAGTGCCGATCTGGCGGCCAGTCTCATGCGGGAACTCGACAACTCGATATCGACGATCGAACCGTCCTTCTTCTTTCCTCTGTAGCTCAGCAGAGTCTCGCCTGCTTCGTTGGCAAGGCATTTGAGGATGTGCTCGACGACGGTTGCCCTGCTGACCCCGGAGACGGTCTCCATCAGGGGCAGGCCCACGAGTTCGTCGCGCTCGTATCCGAAGGTCTGGGCAAAACGAAGGTTGACGTAGGTGAAGCGGTCGGCTTCCACGATGGCGATCCCGGCGAGAGACTGCTCCGCGAGTCCGCGGAACCTGGCTTCGGACTCCCTTAGCGTACGGGTGATCTTCTCGTTCTGTTCCAGCGCGCGTCTGAGTTCCTCGGTCCGTTGCTGCACCACGTCTCCCAGCACGAGCGTCCTTTCGAACAGCTCGAACTCCGAGACCTCCTGGTTGGTGGTGCGCTCCGCCCTGTCCATGAGAACCCGGACGATCTTCTCAAGCCGCGCGATCTCCGCGCGGAGCTGCTCCACGGTCGAGGACTCGGGTTCGGAGGAAACGTCGGTTGTCATCTTCTCTCCGACCTGCCGAACGCGATCCCGGTGAGAGTCTGATTGACGTGTATGCCGTGGAACTGCTCGCCGTAGGTCGCGAAACCAGCCGTGTTGTGGGAACTGAAGATCTCGCCCACGCGTTCCTTGAGCCCCAACTGCGTGATCTCCAGGTTGCGTAGGATACAGTCGCAAGCGAGAACCAGGCTGGGTCTGCCGAGGTTGCGCTCGATACGCGCGAACGCATCTTCGAGGTCGGCCACCACGTCTCCCCTATGCGCCGCCCGCAGGACGACACCGGCTTCGATGGCGCAGTAGAACGTCAGGCTCCCGTTGGAGTCGACCTTCTGTACCGAGCGCGCGTAGTCGGTTCCGCCGATGCGCACCACGAGCGGGTGGGTCGCAAAGAACGAGGGACCCAACTCGCTCGCTTCGACCCCGAACATCCGGGCGTATCCCTCGGCAGCCGGAAGAGCGTCGATCTCCGACACCGTGCGGGTCTCAGGATTCGCGGCCGTCACGACGGCACGCCGGTCGGTGCCGACGAAGTGAAGCGTGGAGAACGTTGTGAACGGGAGGGAGGTCGCTCCAAGCACCAAGACCACGCTGTTCTCGTGGAAGCGCCCTTCGCTGAACACATAGGTGTGACCGAAGCGGTCTGCATCCCCGGCCGATCCGCCCACCAGGGGGATCCGGCCGAGCGCGTGCTGGAAGGCGCGGGTGACCGATTCTTCGCGCACCGAAAGGCCATCGGTCATCTGGAAGGCGAACATGCTCTTCTCGTACGCGTTCGGGGCGCAGGTCTCCAGTCGCCCCAGCAGCAGATGGACCAGCGCCTCTCCTTGCTCACGACTGAACCGCTGCAGGTCGTCGATGCGGCCCGAAACGGCTGAAAAGCTGTTGGAAGGGAGACTGAACCCCGACAGACTCCGGTCGAGATAGCCAAGGGGCCCGATCTCCCCCGCGGTGGTGCAACCCACCACCGCGACTCCGGCGAAGGACCGGTTGACTTCCTGGGCGACGATGTCCAGATCGTAGTCAGGGGAACAGAAGAAGACCACGAGCTCGGCGCTGGGCTGAGACAGCTGCTCGTGCAGTTCTCCGACCGCCTCCGCAGGATCGCAGGCGCTCGACTGGCCGGTATGAATGATCTCCTCCATCTAGACCTCGTGCTCCTTGGATGAGGTATCAGATGCACATCAATACTGTTTTCGGCAAAGGCAGGGCTTTGCTCAAACGGTTCGACCGCCGGTGCTTGGCCGAGCTCGACCGGAGGCAGCTGGCGGACGAGCGTCGGTGAGGCGCCCCGCACGTCGCGGGCCATCGGCGCTACAATCGAGCCACGAGCGGCACGGTCTCGCATGTGCGCGAGCGAGTCCAACGACAGAAGCTGGCCCGCGAAAGGAGACAGCGTGGAACGGCTATGGGCACCATGGCGGCTGCAATACGTTGAGAAGGAGAAGCCGGAGGGCTGCGTCTTCTGCGACAAGCCCCAGACAGGCGACGATCGCGCCGCACACATCGTGTATCGGGGCGAGCGCGCCTACGTGATGCTCAACACCTTCCCCTACAACAACGGGCACCTGCTGGTGACGCCCTTCGCGCATATCTCCGCTCTGGAGGACCTCGCCCCGGAGACCCTCCACGAGATGATGGATCTGGCCCAGCAATGCACCCGGGCCTTCAAGCTGAGCTTCCATCCCGACGGCATCAACCTGGGCTTCAACCTGGGGGCGGCGGCCGGTGCCGGCATCAAAGACCATCTCCACCTGCACTTGGTGCCTCGCTGGGCCGGCGACACCAACTTCATGCCTGTGGTCGCCGACGTAAGAGTGATCCCGCAGTCGCTGGACGCTGCCTACGATCAGTTGGTTCAGGCGTTCGCGCACCTAAAGAACGGCGAGGCGCCGAAGGCGCAAGCCGGAAGCGAGGCGCCGAAGGCGCAAGCCGGAAGCGAGGCGCCGAAGGCGCAAGCCTGAGCGAATCGCCCAACCCCCAGCGAGGGCGAGAGAGCGCCGAGCAAGTCCGCAAGAGAATGGTCGCCGCGGGGAGCGAGGGAGCCTCCTGGAAGCGCTTTCGCGGAGCTTCGCGAGTGCGCTGGAGGGAGGCTCCCTCGCTCCCCGGAGGCCACTCACATACGATCTCGCGGTGCACTCCGCTTCGGCCCCACCAGTGAGGCCCCGACCCCGAGGACGCACAGCACCGTGAAGATCAGGAAGCTGATCCGGGTGCTGGTGAGCAGGTGCGGGTAGTCCGCCGGCTGGATCACCTGCCGTCCCACCACGAGGGCCAGCACGAGAGTGGCGACGCCCAGACTCATGCTCATCCCCACCTGACGCATAGTGACCAGAGTGGCCGACGCCACCCCGACCCACCGGGTCTCAACGCTGCCCATGATGGTATGTGTGTTGGGGGTGGCGAAGAAGGCGCTACCCACGCAGACCACACAGATCATGGCGATGATGAACCAATACGCGGTATCGGCGCCCACGAAACTGAGCCCAAGCAGGCCGAGCACACACAACGCCATTCCCACAGCGGATACGTATCTGGCTTCTAGTCTATCGGCCAGCCGGCCGACGATCGGGGAGACGATCGCCTGCACAAACGGGCCCGTGACGAGCACAAAGCCCGCGGTCTGAGTACTGAGTCCCCTGTTGTACTGTAGGTAGAGGCTCATGAGGAAGATCATGGCCGAGGTGGCGCTGTAGTTGACGAGAGACGCGGCATTCGAGAAGGCGAACACGCGGCTGCGGCGGAACAGATCTATGTTGAGCAAAGGATCGGCCGCCCGGGTCTCCCACCACACGAACGCCCCCACGCCGACGATCCCCGCGGCGACGAGAATGGCTGCGAGGACATCCGGAAGCAGCGAGAACCCGACCAGGATGGCAGTCAAAGAGACGGCCGAGATCAGAGACCCCAAGACATCGAAGTGTGCGCTTGTCGGCTCTCTCCACTCGATGTGCCGTAGCTTCCAGAACGGAAGCACAACGTTCACGACCGATAGGGCACCTACCACCAGGAAGAGGGCCCTCCAGCCGAGATTCTGGCAGATCAGACCGCCAAGCACCGGGCCGAGAGTGACTCCTAAGTATATGCAGGCGACACTGGCACCTAGGGCTCTCCCCCGCACCTCCGCCGGGAAGGCCAGGACTATTAGAGCGGTGGAAGTCACCGCGCCGATCGCGAGTCCCACCCCGTGCAAGGCCCGCATGACGAGGAGGGCGCCGACGGAGGGGGCGAACGCGCTCGCGAAGCCCATGACGGCGAAGATGACCATGCTCAGAATGAAGAACCGCATCCGCCCGTGGAGATCGGCTAGGCGCCCCGCCGGCAGAAGGCACACCGTCGACACAAGCATGAACGACAGCGAGATCCAGCTGAGTGTCACCGCCGAAACATGGAAGTCTGCCCCCATGAGCGGAAGTGCGATGTTGATGGACGAGGCCATGAACGTCACCACAAACCCACCCAGCGAAGCCACGACCAAGACCATGGTCCGGTCCGACTTGGATAGTTCTGGCTGGCGTTTGCTTGGATGGTTCATGTGGACACTTCAGACATGATACCTGTGATGGGATACCCGCGATGGACGCGGGCATGCGAGTTCACCTGCGCCCAGGAGGCTGCCGCTGGTGCCTCGCCGGACCGGCGGGACCGACTTCATGCCGGTGATCGCCGCCGCGGACCCACCAGTGAGGCCGCGACCCCGAGCGCGGACAGCACGGTGAAGATCAGGAAGCAGATCCGAGCGCTGGTGAGCAGGTGCGGGTAGTCCGCCGGTTCGATCGCGTGCCGTCCCACCACCAGGGCCATCACGAGAGCGGCCACACCCACGCTCATGCTCGCCCCCACCTGGCGCATCGCGGACAAGGTGGCCGACGCCACTCCCACCCATCGGGTCTCCACGCTGCCCATGATGGTGTGTGTGTTGGGGGTGGAGAAGAAGGCGGTACCCAGGCAGAGCAGGCAGAGCATGGCGATGACATACCGGTACGGCGTCGCCTCGCCCACGAAACTGAGTCCGAACAGTGCGCACACGCACATCGCCATCCCCACTGACGACAGGCGTCTGGCCACGACCCTGTCGGCCAACCGTCCGACAACCGGGGCGGCGATAACTTGCACGATCGGGCCGACAACGAGCACAAAACCCGCGGTCTGAGTGCTCAGTCCTCGGTTGTATTGAAGGTAGAGGCTCAGGAGAAAGACCGTGGCCGACGTGCCGCTGTAGCTGATGAGCGCCGCGATGTTCGCGAAGGCGAACTCGCGGCTGCGGCGGAACAGGTCCAGGCTGAGCAGAGGGTCGGCCGGCCGGGTCTCCCACCACAGGAAAAGCCCCAGACCGGCGATCCCCGCCGCGATGAGACCAGCTCCGATAGCATCCGGTAGCAGCGAGAACCCGATCAGAAGGGCGGTCAAGCCCGCGGCGGAGATCAGACTGCCCAAGAGGTCGAAGCGCTCGGTCTTCGGTTCTCGCCAGTCGACGTGCCGCAGTCTCCAGAGCGTCATCACGGCAGTTCAGCGCCGCCAGTGCGCCCGCCACCATGAAGAGCGCTCGCCAACCCAGGTTGTGGCTGATCAGGCCACCCAACACCGGGCCGAGGGTGACTCCCAGATAAACGCAGGCCACGTTGGCGCCCAGAGCTCTCCCCCGAATCTCCGGCGGATAGGCCAGGACGATCAGAGCGATGGAAGTCACAGCGCCGATCGCAAGTGCCGCCCCGTGAAACGCCCGGAAGACAAGGAGGACAACGGCGGAGGGAGCAAACGCGCTGGCGAAGGCCATCACGGCGAACATGACCATGCCCAGACCGAACAACCGTACCCGACCGTGGAAGTCGGCTAGACGGCCGACCGGTAGCAGGCTCACGGTGCACGCCAGCAGGTACGAAAGGTTGACCCAGCTGAGCATCACAGCCGACGTGTGAAAGTCCGCCTGAATGAGCGGGAGCGCCACGTTGACGGACGAAGACATGAACGCGACCAGGAACCCGCCCAGCGAAGCCACGACCCAGACCATGGTCCGGTCCGAGTCGGATAGTCCCACTTGGCGGTTCTCTGGCCGTTTCATGTGCACGCTTCACATATGATACCCGCGATGGAGGCTGGGCATTGGAGAAGAACGAAGGCGGCGAGGCACGACGGTTGAGGGCGGGCAGGACACCCGGCTATCAGGCCGGCAAGCGAGGGGCGAAGCCCGAGCGAGGACGAGGCGCCAGCGGCAAGAAGCCCGGCAGCGAGGACAGGAAACGAGGGGCGCCGAGCCGCGAGTGACACGGGAGCGGGGCGCCGAAAGGCGCCAGCCATGCTATCCAGCAGGTAAGCGCCGTGCGGACGGAAACTGAGTGGTCGCCGCGGGGGGCGGCGGGGGTTTCCTGGAAGCGCTTTCGCGGAGCGTCGCGAGTGCGCTGGAAGGAAGCCCCCGCCGCCCCCGGAGGCCACTAGGGATGCCCGCGTACGGCAGCGCTAGCTGCAGTATTGGTGGCGCGGCACCTCTATCGGCGCTTCGTCCTTGACGGCCTGGACCAGATCCCAAGCCTTGGCGAGATTCTGCTCGTATCCCTCCAGAAGCAGGACCACGGCCCCCTCACTGCCGGCGATGCCTCCGCTGGCGACGTGCCGCACGTTGACGCCGGCCAACAATCCAAGAGCCTGGATCTCGGTCACCACCAGTCCGGAGGTCACCGGAAACAGCCACGAGGGCAGGCCCATGCTGCGAGACAGAGTGAGTTGACCCCACCCGGCCGCCGCTTCCGGCACCGAGGCCACCGACTTCTCCAGGCCCACCGGCAGGATGACAGGATTGCCCCGCACGGCCACCCGGCTGATGATGGCGCCTATGGTCCCCCCTTGCGGGTTCGCCGCCAGGATGCCGGCATTCCCCTGCGCATCGACCGCGTTCGCGCCTTTGATGACGACGTCGCCCTTTTCGAATGCGTTGAAGAAGTCCCTGGCTTCCATCTCCACGAGCTTGCCCTTCTCGAAGAAACGGGGGATCTCCCGGTCTTCCTTGCAGCTGGAGGTCAGCATTCCGCCCGCGACCATGCCGACGCAGTAGCAGTAAGCGGTGACCTTCTCTCCGGTCAACTCCTCGAGCACGAAGACGCAGCTCGAACTGGTCGAGACGGCCAGCCTGCCGTTGGCGTAGGCGCTCGTGACCTCGGGGAGCGCGGCCACAGCTTTGCCGATCAGACGCTTGGACGCGGCTGGATTCAGCACCACCAGGGCCTGCTCGATACGGGACGTGTCGCTCAGATCGAGCCGTACGGGATAGAACATGGTCTACCACCACCTTGTTGCTTGGGGATCAGGGTCGCTGGTGACCAAGGATACCGCGCCCGGCCCACGGAAGGTCCCCCGCGTTGCCCACGATGCCGTCCGACGGCCGTGCAATAATCAGAAGCCCCGCGATCTGTCGGCGGCCATGTGCGGTCCGGTCCGAGAACCGTGGGGCAACATCACGCAGGCATCGGCGAAGCGCTTGGTGAAGACATGCAGTTGAGAAGATCGAGGGCTGAACAGACCCGCGTGTTCACGGTCCCGGCCGCTCGGGGATCACGATGACCGACACTCACCGCGGGACAGAGCCGGCAGAGCGGACCGTCAACGATCCACTGCACCCGCGAAGACCGGCTGGCTCCAGCTCGGCGTCGTCTGCGTGTCGGAGTTCGTCCTCTGGACCGGCTTCAGCGGGATACTGCCCTACCTCCCGATCTTCCTCAAAGACGAAGGCCACAGCTCGGTGATGATGATCGGATTCATCACGGCCGCTTTCTACCTGGGTACCCTCATCTTCTCGTCGCCGTTCGGCTGGCTGAGCGACCTCGTGGGGCGCAAGCCGATGATGATCGCCGGCATGGCCCTCATGGCCGTGACCTGCTTTCTCTTCACGCTCTCCACCAACCCCAGGTGGTTCCTCCTCTTTCGGCTGCTCGAAGGCACGAGCGCGGCCGCGGGCGGAGTCATGTTCGCCTTCATAGCCGACGTCAGCGTGCCCGGCCAACGGAGCAGGGCGCTCGGACTGGTCATGTCTGCTCAGTTCGCCGGGCGCCATCCTCGGCCCGGCGGTCAGCGCGGCGCTCTATCACGCCGGCGGCGGGGGCCGCCCCGGCTTCTACGCCATCTTCTACTTCGGGGCGGCGCTGGCGGCGGCTACTACCGTCGTCATGACCTTTCTTGATCCGCGAGCCCGCCGCCACCCGCCACCGCAAGGCGGCACGGACGCGAGAAGGCATGCAGGCCCAACTACCGAGAGGTCCTCAGGCCCGCCATCATCGGCTTCCTGGTGGTGGGGTTTGGGATCAACTTCGCCTTCGGCGGGTTCGAGGTCATATGGAGCCTCTGGCTCCAACACCTCGGCGCCTCCATGACCACGGTCTCGGTCATGTGGATCATCATGAGTCTGCCCATGCTGCTCTCGTTCGCGGGCGGCGTCGTGGCCGATCGCTCCAACCGGTTCATCCTCATGCTCGCCGGCAACGCCCTCGCAGCCCTCGCGTTCTTGACCATGGGGTTGGTGAGAAGCCTCTCGGTCTACTTCGCCCTGAGCTTCCTCCTGGGCCTCGGTTTCGCGATCTCCAGCCCGGCGAAACAGGGGTTCCTCGTGCAGGCCAGCCCGATACGGTGGATCGGCACGGTGCAGGGACTGGATTCGACCTCCATGCAACTCGGCGGGATGCTCGGCACCCTGCTCATCCCCGTCATGTACGAGGCGATCTCGGGCTACGTCATCGTCGTGTGTGGTGCGATCGGCCTCGTCTGTCTGGCGGCCGCCGCTCCGGTCTTGAGGCGAGAAAGCAAGAGGCAGCGACTTGAGGGCGCCCGCGCCGCCGCGGACCTCGCGGCTCAACCGGCCCAGGAGACCACGTAGCCGCTGGCCGTCCAGTGCGCCGGGAGTCCGGATTCAACGACCCCACCTTCCCCGAGGGGCGCCTAGCCGCTACGCAACCAGCAACTTGACTATCTTGCCTACACTGTCAAGCTCCTCCAGTTCCTCTAGCAGCCCCAGCACTCGTTCGGCGCTGTCCCGCGTCACCGTTTGAGAGAAGTCCACATTGGCTCTGAACTTATCCACGATCTCGTCCTTTGAAAGCGGCTTCCCAATCGGATCACCCGTGGGCACGTCAACGGCTTCCACCAGCGTCTCTCCGCTCTTCATCTTCAGCGCGAGTCTCGCGCTGACGACCGGAGCGTCCGGCAACTCAGCCAACGATATTCTCCCGGAGAGGGCCTCCACCCTGGGTTCTCGTATGCACTCTTCTGTGAAATGCTCGGGCTTAACACCCTTCCTCAATAGCGCACAGGCCACAAGGTAGCGGAAGTTGAAGGCAGCGCTGCCATGAGGGAAGGCGCCAACTCTGAAGGGCTGTCCGATGAACGCGTCGATGTCCCTCTTGGGCACGTAGAGCACTGCTTCCACTATGTCGTCGGTATTCACGTCCTGTCTAGCCAGAAGTGACAGGGCACAGTCAATCGCCGCATGCCCGCCCCGGCAGCAGGGGTAAGGTTTGAAGGTCGAATCCGCGAAGTACTCTTTGCCCAGATTCTTGGTCAGTATCTCGGGATCGGTGCAGCCCTCAGTGTAGAGATCGAAGTAGCCGAACTTGCTGAGCAGTGGATCACTAGGCCCCGTCCAGCCGCCCTTAGCAAGCTGTGCCGAAAAGATCCCGTTCCTGGCCGACAACCCCTGAGGCAACTTGAAGGCAGTAGTCGCGTCCCAGATGATCTGGAAGCTTCCGGCCAGTTGACTCATGACGATTCCAAAGGCGTTGACCATCTGCCGTACGTTCAGGCCTAGGAGTCGCCCCGCAACAGCGGTAGCCCCAATCATGTTCACCGTGCCGGTACAGTCCCAACCGAGAGTCAAGCCATAGCCGGAGGCCCCCAGCACTCGCGACGCGACATCGTCGCCCACCAGCAAGGCCGTGATCAGATCCTTGCCGCTCGTTCCCTTCATTTCGCCCAGAGTAACGGCCGTCATTACCGTCGTCCCGCTGATGTGCGCCGGGACGGAGACGCCATGCACCACAGCGTTCACCGGCTCAAAATCCAACGAACGCGCCATGATGCTATTGACCATCGCCGCGTTGCCGACCGGCACCCTCGCCCCCCACACCAAGATGGCGGCCTCTTCTTTGCCCCCCCAATCCTTGACCAACTCCACCAACGCGCCATTACCGGCGGCGTTGGCCCCGCCAACCGCACACCCTAGCACGTCGATGATTCGCCTCTTGGCGTGCTCTACCGTCACCTGGTCGAAATCTTCAAAACGGGTGTTCAGAACATTCGTCGCCAGCGCCTCCACGACGCTGGGAGCAACCTCGCCGCTCATACGCACATGCCTCCTCCGCCAACCATTCCACTTCCCCCGGAAGCCCCTACAGCCAACACGACAATACCTGCTTCGGATTCTCTACCAGCACGGTGTAGATCTGCTCCGAGGTCATACCCCTGGCGGACATAAGCGGGACTATATCTCGCAGAACATGCGCATAACCCAACCCACCATAAGCCACCAGCCTATGCTTAGTTGCAACGTCCTGAGAGACGATGATGTTCCTGCCATATCCATCTCCGACAAGACTCACTATGTCATCGATCCGTTGGGTATCTCTCAGTTCAACAGTACGTCCTAGGCCGGGCAATTCCATCAATCCTTCAAGTCCGAAGTTGTCATACCCGAGATAGCAACCTGCCTCTGCCAGTTGATGACAGGTGGCTCTACTGAATCCAGAGACGTCCACATGCCCCATGATGGTGTGCCTCAAGTCGGCCCCGGCATTGCCTAGCAGCGTCATGATCTCCAACGCCGCCTCATCATTCGGCGTGGGGTGTATGGATATCGCCACGCCCGTGCGCCGCTGCGCCCTTGCACAGCAGCGCAGTACCTTTCTCTCCGCCTCGTCCAGAGTAGAGCAGCCGATCTCTCCGATGATGCCGGCTCGCACCCCGGTGCTGCCGACACCGACGGTTATCTCGCGCACGAGTTCGTCGGTGATTTCCTCTTCACTCTGATTTGCGAGTTGTGGTGGATGTAGTGCCGCACCGTTGTACCCCGTGCCCATGAGTATGTTCAGACCGGTGGCCCGAGATATGCGGACCAATCCAAGAGGATCACGACCGAAGACGCCACTAGTGGTGAGCTCCACGATTGTGTCGCCGCGAGCCAGTTGGAAAAGCATGGCCTCTCTAGTGGCCGTGGCTTCGTCGGTCAATCGCAAGTTGTCTATGTTGCTGCATTCGTTGAGTCGCACCCAGCAGAGATTCTCCAGCCGCACTCGTTCATACGCCAAAGGCCTCTCGCTCGCCGCGGTGGGCTCCGCAAAGAACACCGATGCATCATGGAGGAGATGCTCATGCATCATGGTTATTCCCAGGGCGCTACCGTCAAGTACTCCTACTACCGTCTGTACCTTGCCTTCCGATAGTGCTTGCAGCATGGCCCCACCTTCCTCCACCTTACCTAGTTGAGTAGTGCCTGACATCGCCAATCCCGATTGTTACAAATCCCTAGCTAGGCGCCCAGAAATGCCCGTTGCACAAGGTTGTTGCTCATCAATGCCTTTATGTTGCCCTCTAGCACGACTTCCCCAACCTCCAGCACGTAGCCACTTTCCGAAACACCTGTCACCAACCCTGCATTCTGCTCTACCAACAACATGCTGATTCCAGAATTCTTATGTCCTTAATCACCTTTCCGACCTGTTCCACCATCAGAGGCGCCAACCCCACCGACGGTTCATCCATTAGGAGCAGCGTCGGCCTAGCCATCAAGGCACGGCCAATAGCCAGCATCTGTCGCTCCCCACCACTCAGAGTCCCCGCTCGCTGATTTCGCCTGTCCCACAGCACCGGGAAATTGCCAAACACCGACTCCAAATCTCCACTTATGCCTGGTTTGTCCTTCCGCAAGAATGCACCCAACTTGAGATTGTTGATGACAGAGATGTACGGAAACAGCCCTCCACCTTCAGGAATCAACGTGATCCCGCGTTTGACGATGTCGTGAGTCGTCATTCCGTCTATTCGTTTGCCTTGAAACCACACTTGCCCCCCACTCAAAGGCACCTGGCCGACAATGGCCTTCAGAATGGTACTTTTGCCTGATCCGTTCGCCCCAATCACGCTCGTGACGGACCCCTCCGCTACCTCTATCGTAACGGCGCTCACTGCTCTCGCGGTTCCGTACTTGACAGTCAGGTCCTTCACGTCAAGCAGCATTGTCACCAGCCCCCAGATAGGCCTTGACCACCTCTGGATTCGCCCGTACCTCTACCGGCGAGCCCTCAGCGAGTTTGGTGCCGAAATTCAGCACCACTATTCTCTGGCAGATACTCATGGCGGCCTTCATGTTGTGTTCAATCACCAGAATCGTCATTCCGCCTTGCCATAGCCGGTCGATCAGACGAAGGGCATCGGCCACTTCCTCCGCGTTCATGCCGGTTAGTGGTTCATCGAGTAGGAGTAGCTTCGGCTCAGCAGCGAGCGCTATCGCGATGCCAAGCCTTCTCTTGTGCCCGTGCGGTAGATTCTTCGCGGCCACGTCGCTGACCTCGTCCAAGCCGACGATTGCCATGATTTCCGCGGCTCGCTCAGATATCTGCGACGCCTTTCTCCGACTGCTTGGGCGTATGGAACAGCGCCTCCCCGAACCGTATTCTGGTCTTGATGTGGCACGCCAGAGCGATGCTGTCTCTAACGCTGAACTCGGGAAACACGCTCGTCGCCTGAAAGGTCCGCACCACTCCACGCCCTGCTATGAGAGACGGCGTTTTGCCGGATATCTCCGATCTTTCAAAAGTTACGGTCCCGTCGGTTGGCCGAAGGTAGCCGGTTATCAGGTTGAACACCGTGGTCTTTCCCGCGCCGTTCGGACCGATCAGCCCCACGATCTCGCCTTTGTTGACGTTGAAACTCAAGTTGTTGACCGCACACAAGCCACCGAACTTCTTCGTCAATCCCGTGATTTCAAGCATGGCTCCCTCCCCTAACCAGTTTCGCTACGCGCCCAGGGAGGCTGACTACACCATCGCGGAGGAAGAAGATCGTCAACATCAAGAACCCAGCAAAGATGAATGGCTGAAACTCTTTCAGGGGCCGAGCGATCTCCGGAAGGAATGTGAAGATGATCGCACCGATTATCGGCCCGATGAAACGCTTCCTTCCGCCCACTATCACATAGATCAGGACATACACCGAGTACACGAAGCCGAAGGTGGACGGCGTTATCGTGCCCATATATTGACTGTAGAAGCCGCCAACCAAACCGGCGAAGAAGCACCCGATGCAAAATGCAAGCACCTTGAACCTGGCACTGTTTATGCCCACACTGTCTGCCAAGAAGTCGGTTTGCTCAATGCCGGCGAAGATCTGGTTGATCTTGGAACGCTCCAGAGCGTAGAGCGCCGCGAGGGAGACTGCCAGTAGGATCAGGGCCAGGTAGTAGAACTGCCTCCTTGACGAGAAGTCCGCATTCAGCACGCCCGGTATCACGATCGCATCTGGCACGGGAATGCCCGTCATACCCATGGTCCCGCCGGTTACGCTGCGCCATTGCTCGATTGAGAGCCTCACGACCTCCGCCAGGAAGACCGTCACCAGAGAGAAGTAGATCCCCTTTATGCGCATGAAGGGAAAACCCACCAGCAGCGCAAGGAAAGCCGCCGCTAGGCCCGATATCAGCAAGGCTACCCACGAGGAAACCCCTAGTTTCGTCACCAACAGGGTGGACGAGTACGCCCCCACGGCCATCATGCCGCCGTGCCCCATAGAGATCAGCCCGGCGTTCGCTATTACGCGGAGGCTGCAGGCCAACACGACAGCCATTCCCGCCATTATGAACACATGCAGCCAGTACGAGTTGGTTATGAACAGTGGCACCAGCACTAGCACAATTGCCAGAGCCCCCAGGCCACCCGCCCGCGATAGCTTCCGTCCAGTCATTGGCTTGGGACCCCCAGAATTCCTGTTGGCCTGAAAACCAGTATGAGTATGATCACCGCGAAGCCGATCAAGTTCGCCATGTGGACATCTAGCACAATAGGCACAATGCCGTCTATCAAACCGATGATCAGGCCGCCAGCAACCGCCCCGGTAATGCTGCCCATGCCTCCAAGAATGATGACGGCGATCCCCTTCATCAAGGCGAAACCGCCCATGGAAGGACTCAACGTGAATATTGCTCCCATCAGCGACCCGGCTACCGCTGCCAGACCGCAACCAAGGAACATGGCCACGGCCGACACACGGTTGGCGTCTATACCCTGCAATGCGGCCGCAGGCAGGTTCTGTGACACTGCCATCATCGCTTGCCCAATCCTCGTCTTCCAGATGAACGCGAAGCATGCCAGCACCAGAACGATACTGACGCCAATGACTATCAGCCTCTCCTGAGATATGGAGACGCCACCGATCTTGAAGACTCCCCCGAAGGGTGTGCTGACCACTTTGGTGGTGCTCCCGAAGCTGACCGTGGCCAGAGTCTGCAGGGCCAGCATGATCCCTGTGGCCATGATCACGGTTGGCCAGAACTCGCCGTGCCGGAACGGCCGGTAGAACACCCTCTCAAGGACAATGCCGAGGCCACCCACCAGTACCGTGGCAATCACCGCCGCGAGTATGTAGTGCAGCCCAAGCACAGTACAGAAGTAGTACGCGCCATAGGCACCCAGCATGTATATCTCGCCGTGTGCCAACTGGACAATGCCCGTGATGCTCAATACCAAGGTCAGCCCTAAGGCTATCAGTACATAGATCGCCCCCGACATCAGCCCGTTCACTATGCTCTGAGCGATAGCGCCGCCTGTCAAAGCATGCCTCCTGAACAATTCGCAAGTTGGCTAGTTGAACATACACACGGCCTTGACTACTGGGGCCACATCAGTCGCGAGACAACCGTGTGGCCCCAGTAGTCCAGAGCTCACTTCCTACCCTGTGCGGCGTTTTGCCGTGTCTGCCTACTCGGTGCGAATGGTCGCCCGAGCCAGACAGCCGGTCTCAAGGCAGCACTGGCGTCCCCCACTCTATGTGTTTCGCCTCTCCATTCATGAGGCTGGCCAACGCGGCGGGCCTGAGTAGAACGTGATTGACTCCGTACGTCTCGCCGCCTCCCATCTTGCCGGGTCCAAACGGGGTTTCGATGCTCTCCATCGTTTCGAGGGCATTCTTCACCGCCGTGGTGTCAAGACTCTGCGCTTCGTCGATTCCCTGCGCAATGGTCCACAACGCCTCCCAACCCAGGATGTGCTCCAGCTTCGGTTCAACGTTGAACTTGTCCCTGATGATGTTGCATATCTCCTTGATCATGGGAGTCATTTCTTCGCTGGAGAGATCGTAGTTGCTATCCAGGAAGTCCGTCGCGTACTCTCCGGCGATGTCCCGGATCACGTATAGGTCACCCGGAGACGCGGCATCGATCACGGGACCTTCGAAACCCAATTCGCGCGCCTGTTTCAGGATGGACCCGATCCAAGCCGCGAACCCGGCGCCCTGGTATATGACGTCCGGCTCGGAAGCCAGCAGCTTCGTCAACACCGGGTAGAAGTCGTCCGTGCCGAACGGATAGTGCTCTTCAGCGACAACCTGCAAGCCGTGCGCTTCAGCTTGTTTGGTGGCGTCACCCAGAATCTCTATGGCACCTGGATCTTCCGGACAGATCAGCGCCACGGTCTTGGCTTCCGGATAGGCCTCGACCAACTGGTCGAACACAAGCCCTTGGACAGCCAGAGAAACCAGCGTGGCGAAAGTGTACGGCAGATCACTGCCTATCTCCCCAGGCGAGCCAGGACCGGAGGTATCGATACGCAACACCTTGGCCGGCTCGGTTACCGCTGACAAAGCCGCTTTGAACGGTGGTATGGGCGGTCCGATGATGAAGCTCACCTTGTCGTCGAAGACGAGCTTGGTGGCCGCAGCCGTCGTCCCATCGGGGGTCATCTTGATGTCTTCGACGACCGGCTTGATGATGTACTTCTCGCCGTTGATAGTGAGCCCGCCCTCGCCGTTGATCCAGTCCGCCGCAGCGGTTATTCCATCGACGCTAAGTGCTAGCGACTCTGAACCAGATCCGGATAGTCCAAGCGCGACACCGATCTTCAGCTCCTTCGCCGCTGCCCCGTCCGTAGCTGCCGTGGTTGACGTCGCTTGCGTGTCTGACGTCGCTTCCGTACTTGACGTCACTTCCGCACCCGACGTCGTAGACGTTGTTGCCGACTCCCCGCATCCAACAACCAACAACCCGATTGCCAGCATACTCACCAAAACCAAAGTGATTCGAAGCAAACGTTTCATGTCACATCCATTTTCGCTCGCGTGACTCCGGCCTCCGCCAACTCACTCTGCCAAACTGAACCCTCTAGCCCCTTTCCTGATCCTAACCCTCTACTACCCGGCTCTCGCTGCCTTCCCCTCAAGATACGACAAGCCCAGTCACCCCCTTCACATTGTTACTACACCGACTATCGCGCCCGGTCGCTACTGTACGGCGCACTCTAAACCACAACCTCTGAATATCTCCAGGACCCTATCAATCGCCTCATCAGTTGGTCGAATGGTGTTGGTCAACTTGTACTTCTTATCCAACATCCCGTACTTGCTCTCGCCATACCCATGATAGGGAAGGATATCGACCGCAATGCCTCCACCCAATCCAGCGACATAGTCAGCGATAGACTCTAGATTGCAATCGCTATCGTTCACCCCTGGTACAACTGGCACACGCACCTTCACCAACACCCCGTTCCCGACCATCCATTCAAAATTCCGCAGTATGACGTCGTTTGACCGACCCGTCAGTCGCTTGTGCTCTGCGCGGTCAAGCACTTTCAGATCGAACAGAACCAGATCAGTCTCACTGCACACTGACTCACACGCCTGTCTGCTCCCGTAACCGCTGGTGTCTAGCGTAGTGTGAATCCCAATGCGGTGACATCGCCGGAACAACTCGGTAACGAACTCGGCCTGTATCAACGCCTCTCCCCCAGAAGCCGTCACACCACCGCCCGACTCCTTGTAGTAGCCAATATCCTTCCGCACCTCACCGAATACTTCATCCACGCTCACGTCCTGCCCGTAAGTGACCATGGCCCCATGCACACAGGCTCCAACACACATCCCGCACTGCCTACACTTCGTCCTGTTCACCCTCACCTTGAAGCCATCACCCTTGGGCCATTCCCTTATGGCACCCTCGGGACATATCGCTACACACTCTCCGCACCCGACGCAAAGCGAATCGCGGTGCGCCACCTCGTCCTCGTAGAGTTGGGATTCGGGATTGGAACACCACACGCACGTCAGAGGGCATCCCTTGAGGAAGACGGTCGTCCGGATACCAGGCCCGTCTTCGGTGCTGAATCTTTGGATGTTGAATATCCTGCCCGTGATCATCGGCCCAGTCCATAGTCGAGATGCCCCATCAGACCCCATTGCTGGTGCCTTCCTTCGAACTCACCACGCCAAATGGCAAGTTCGTTCCTACCGCACTTCTCCTACTCAGCCGCCGGCTACAGTGTCTCTTCGGATCGCGCCAGAATCTCGTCCTGAAGCCCCTTTGGAAGATCCACGTAGTACGCGCTGTAGCCCGCCACCCTGACCATCAGGTTCTTGTGCTGTTCGGGCCTCGGCTGGGCGTCGATGCAGAGTCTCCCGGTCCAGGATGTTTATCTGGATGTGGAAGCCACCCCGCCGGAAGAAGCCGTCGACCATATCCGCCAGTTTGACCATCTTCTCCCGCGTGTCGAAGGCCTTTCGATCGAACTTCATGTTCATCAGAGCGGCAAACGAATTCTCGTTGTGATCCACCTTTGACGCCGAGTTGAATACGGCTGTCGGCCCTTTCACATCAACGCCCTGGCTCGGGGACAGATACCCATCGGCCAAAGGCTCGCCGGCCTTCCGCCCGTCAGGCAGCGCCCCGACCTTCTTTCCGAACTCAACGTGAGCTACAGCTCCGCTCCGCCCCGCCCATAGGCTCGAGCCAAACGGATTCTTCTCCATTCCTATCCTGTCTTGCAGCCAGACCGACAGCTCCCCGAATATGTCATCCACGTAGTCATCATCATTTCCGTACTTGGGAGCCGCTCTCAGAATGGCGCGCACCGACTCTCTACCCGCGAAGTCGCACGACAGGGCATCAAGCACCTCGGAAAGACTCGCCCTCTTGTCCTCGAAAAACGACCTTCCCCATGGCGGCAAGCGAATCTGCTACGTTCTGTAGGCCTCTGTCGCTGATGTGATACAAGAACTGGGTGTACCTGACTCCGCCCTCACGAGCGTCCATCCCCTTCTTCAGACAATCACCGAGGAGCGCCGACACGAACGGTGTTCGGTAGTGATCGACCTCGACGTAGCACACAACCCGAACCATGTTCATGAAGATCGCCACGAGGTAGTCAAACTGCCGCTTGAATGCGTCGACGAAATCGTCAACCGACGTGAAGGCTCGGGCATCCCCAGTCTTGATGCCTATCTGCTTCCCCGTTTTCGGATCTCGACCATCGTTGAGCACATACTCAAAGATCTTCGAGAGGTTGATGTATACGATGCCTAGATTCCCGCCGTGCATCGAGCAGCGTGGCGTGATCGATCCCGCACAGCCGGCCACCGCCCAATCCCGCGCATCCTGGAGAGAGACGCCATGCGCCGTCAGACTCAGTACTCGAGTGCCATCATTGACAAACGACGGGTTCCCGTCCCCCTCCGCACATTGACCTCAACTGCCTTCATCCAACATTCCGGATCTATGTTGTTGTGATAGCGAACGTAGATAGGCGGCTGCGGCATTTCTACTTGAGCCAGTACCTCAAGCAACATATACGACAGCTCGTTGGAAGCATCCGTTCCATCCTCGTGCACACCGCAAATAGTGAGGTCCTGCAGATGTGTGCCGGGAATATTCTCTTTGTCGTACTTGACTTTGACGGTGGTCATTTCGTTGAACTTCATGAAAAGGCAGCCAAGCAGCTCCGCCGCGTCCTGACGCGTGAGGTTTCCCTCCTCTATCACGTCCTTGTGATAGAGCGGGTAGAGGTGCTGATCCAGGCGACCCGGCATTTCGGCGATTGAAGCGGTCTCCAGATTCAGACACAGGTGGATGAACCAGAAGCTCTGCACTGCCTCGTGGAAATCCCGAGCCGGTTTCGCCGGCACCTGTTCGCACACGTCGGCGATTCTCTCCAGTTCCTTCTTGCGGCCCGGATCCTGCTCCTCTGCCGCCATCTCCTTCGCCAGACGGGCATATCGATGCGCGTACTCAATGGCTCCCTCGCACGCGATGATCGCTGCGCGCAGGAAACGGTCCTTCTTGTAGTCGGCGGCTGGAGTATCCCGATATTCCAGCTTGTCCAGTTCTTCCCTTGGCTTCAGCGATGATCCCTTCGAGCCCAACGCTGATCACCTTGCCGTGGTCAGCGGATCTCACTGCTGGGGGAGCGGAACCCGTCTGCTGAGCCAGAACCAGTCCTGACTCTATCCAGTCGCCCAGCCACGGGAACCTGGCCGCCTCTTCTCTATGTACTGCATCTCCCGCGGAACGACCGGACCAGTACCGGCAGTCCTCGAGGATGCTTTGTCTTTCTTCCTCCGTGATCTCCGCCTCTTTCACGGAGCTGCCGCCGTGGCCTTTGCGCCCTGGCCTTCTTCGACATCCGCGGTGACGAGGTTCTCCCACGCGGCTTCTGGGCTGTAGTCCACGAACGGGGAAGCGCCCAGCAGGTACTTCGATTGACACCCAACTATCAGTTCATCATCCCTGATGGCTATGGGGTTCTCCCGCATCACGTCCCGAAAGAGCTTGGCTCTTCTGATGTCGAGAGGCTCGTCCTCGGTCCGTTTCCACGACTCGGTCACGATACGGCTGCGTTCAGAGCAGATGTGCTCTGCAGCGTCCTGACGTCTCTGCCGCAAATTGCTGCACTCGAGTCGTTAGAGACGTTTACCTTTTCAACTTCACAGGAGTCGATCGTGCCAGACTTCACTTTTGGAACAGTAGACATATGCGTTACCCTCCAGCGCGTGTATCTGAACTGTATCTCGTCAAGGCGTGCACCGGACCACGTGTGTGAACACTGGCATTTTTGTGTCGTCTCGGCAGCATCCTAGGTCCCTAGAGAACCGACGGGTGCCCATGGGGAAAGTACACACTCGTGGCCCGCAGCAACGGGTCGAGCGTTCGACTCATTTCTGAAGCCATCTCGCGCATGCGTTGGCCGATCTCGTGAGCCCGTTCCGCCGAGAACCTGCCTACGGCAAACAGACATGCGACTGCGTGCCGGTTCCCAGGCGTGTCGGTTGATTCGACGGCAAGCACGACACTCACCGCGTTCATTTCGGTCCACGTTGTCCCGAGGCTCAGCCCGTAGCCCAGCCTCCGAGCATCCTCCACCTGCGCGCGAAGGACATCCCGGTCGGTGACGTCTCGGCCGGTCTGACCCGGCTGGAGGATGGACTCTTGCGCCAGCTGCAGTCTCGAAGTCCTCAAGAGACAAGGAGGCAAGAATGGCTCGACCATGAGCGCCGAAGGTCACCGGGTAGCGAGTCCCAACGTCGTAGGGCGTGTACATACAGCCGGGCGCCTGTCGCCGCGCCATGACATACACCATGTCGCCCGAGATGACTCCCAGATGCACGGCACTCCCGGTCTCAGCCGCCAATTCCTCGAGGTACGGGATCGTCTCCCGCGCCAGGTCGGTCTGGTTGATCAGTGCTCGGCTGAGCACGAGGAGGTTCAGCCCCAGCCGATACCTCTTGGTCTGGTCGTCGCGAGTCACGAGTCCGGCGAATCGCAGGGTGTTGAGCACAGCGAGGGCCTTGCTTCTGCTGATGCCCGTCTCTCTGGCCAGTTCGGTGAGCGTCGCTTCGCCACTCACCGAGTTCGCCAAGGCGAAGAGAAGCTGAATCGACTGATCGACCGCCGGTACCCGGCTCAAGTAGCTCTCTTTGCCGAGTCTCGTCGGCCATCTTTATGCTGCCTGTCGTTTCCGTATACGGAAACGATGTAACGTATGCTGTCATTCCTTCATTCTAGAAGACGTGCTGTCGCGTGTCAACAGGCGATGACGCTTCTCGGGTTTCGACCTCATGCCGCCGTTTCGCGGCTGATGTCGTCCCGGGCGGAGCAGAAGAGGTATCCAGTTGAGGTCCGGGAACTGTCCGTCCGGGCTGCGCCGCGCAGGCACCGTGGCCGCCCGGTGCACAGTGGAGCGCCTCTCGCGCGCCCCGGACCTGAAAGGTCTCGTCAGAGGCGAGAAAGCAGGCGGCAGCGGCTTGAGGGTGCCCGCGCCACCGAGGAGCTTGCGGTTCAAACCAGCCCAGGAGACCACGTAGTCGACCGCTCTGCCTCACCACCGGCCCAGCCAGGAACAGAGCAGACAGTCCGGCTCCCAGGGGCCGGCCGATCCAGATTCAGTCGGTGGCGAGCCCCAGCATCTCTGCGCTGCGGTCCCAGAACTCGCGGGCGAGGGTCGTATCATCGGCCTGAGGACTGGTCCCGGCGCGCTTGTTCTTCTGGTAGTACTCCCCCGAGACCCAGTCGGCGCCCGGAGTGCCGTCGATGAGCCAGACGAGCCTGCCGGCTCCCATGCTGGGCCTGATGAGCGCCACGTACTTGAGCGGCGTGTGGTAGAGGAACCGCATCAGGTGGTGCTTTCCTTCGCGAAGCTCGTGGCCACGTTGCCCGGGTGGAACGCAGCCGTGCTGATGCCTTGATCGTGACAGCGACGGTGAAGCTCTTTCGTGAACAGGATGTTGGCGAGCTTCGCGTCGCCGTAGGCCTTCTCGGGAGAGTACTTCCTGTGGTTGTCGAGATCGTCGAGGTCGAGGCGGCCGAATCTTCGGGCCGCGATGCTGGAGGTGTTGATGACCTTCGCGCCGCTGGCGGTCAGAACGTCCATGAGGAGGTGAGTGAGCAGGAACGGCGCCAGATGGTTGACCTGGAGGGTTCTCTCGAACCCGTCGGCGGTGATCTCCCGGTCGCCCATGATGCCGCCGGCGTTGTTGGCGAGCACGTCTATGCGCGGGTAGTTGGCCTTCAGTTGCTCGGCCAGCGCCCGGACGTCGTCCAAGCAGCAGAAGTCCCCGAGTAGATAGGCGGCCCCCCAGGGGGGCGGCAACCGCGGCCGTTTTGGCCTCAGAGCGGCCGAGGAGGACAAGCTGATCGCCCCTCCCGGCGAGTTGCCGAGCCGCGGCCGCGCCAATGCCGTCGCTGGCTCCCGTGATGACTATGGTGCGCTGAGCCGTGGACTGCCACCCCTGTCGGCCCTTCACCTTTCCCACTTGGGGTCGGCGCCCCCGGCGCACCCGTGCGCCGGCGTCCCTCGGCTCATCTGCGCCTCCTCGGCCGGGCTGGCGAAGAGCTGTTCGAGCGCTTCCTCCACTGCGTCGAGATCGAGCGAGTACACGTAGGGGTATGTTCCGGCCACCGGGCAGCCGCTCATTGCATCGACGATGCGATAGCAGCCGAAATCCATACGGTTGGGGTCGCGCGCTCGGGACTTGCGTAGCGCGAGCCCCATGCTGGCGGCCGCACGGCGGAGCCGGGCTTCGCGACTCCTGTTTGTGGTCTTCTCCATGTCGTCGTCCATCGGCTGGGTCCTCCTTGCCGTCTCTCGCGTCAACTGTCTGCGCCCGCGTCGTGGCCGCCGCTCAGGTTGCGGCGCCGCCGCTTGGGCCGTGGCCGCCGCTTAGGTCGTGGCCGCCGCTTACGTCGAAGCCGACGCTTAGGTCGTGGTCGCCGCTCGACCGCTGACCGCCCGCGATGCCGTCGTGCGGCCGGATCGTCTCGGAAGAACAAGGGACGCAATTCCGATGACTGCCACAAAAGCCGCGACGCAGTGCCCATAGGAGCCCGGGACCGAAAGCTCCCAGATCCTGGAACCACCCAGGAAACCTGTCTGTAGCGACACTTCCATAGCCATGGCGAAAGTCAAACCTATTCCGACGACAATGAACACCACGGCGATCCAGGTGCATCTGTCGGCTCGGAACACCACATGCCATGCGAGGAGCATCAGCGCGATCGCCACAATGATCACAGCAACAGACTCAAGCCACACGTATCTCCCTGGGGAGAAGCTCGCAGGCGCCACCACCTGCAGATGCGACACCCATCGGTCGCACCCATGGGCCACAGCGAAGGCGCCTATCAGTCCGACCACTGAGGTCAGCTTTCCCATGGCTCGCTCCTGAAGCAGGGGATTCTGACCGTGAAGGTGGAGCCGACCCCCAGCGTGCTCTCCACCTTGACCTGGCCGGCGTGACTCTCGGCTACGTGCTTCACGATGCTGAGGCCCAGTCCCGTCCCTCCGGTCTCGCGAGAGCGGGCCTTGTCCACCCGATAGAACCGCTCGAAGATGCGCTCCTGATCGGCAGCGGGGATGCCCGAGCCGTCATCCTGGACGGTCAGCACGGCCACGCGGCGTCCTTTGGATTCCTCCTCTGCATGGACGCGGAGAACGATGTGGCCCTGTGGATCGGTGTAGCGGATGGCATTGTCGAGCAGATTGCGGATGAGCGTCCGCAGCCCGGTCTGGTCGCCCACCAAGCCGACCTCTTCAGGGGCGTCCACCGTGAGTTCCTGTTGCTTCGCCGCCGCTAGAGCTTCCATCGCCGCCGCCGTCTCACGCGCGAGCCTGGCCAGATCGACCTGTTCGGCAGAGGGCCAGGGCGCGGACTTCCGCTCCTCGAGTTGGGACAGGGTGAGGAGATCGTTTGTCAGATCGGTCAGGCGGCGGGTCTCCGTTCCCAGCCGCTCGATGAACTGCCCGGCCTGCTCGGGATCCTCCCGCACGGCGGTGGCGAGCGTGTCGGCCAGGAGTGTGAGACCGGCAAGGGGGGTCTTGAGTTCGTGTGACACGTTGGCGACGAAGTCGCGCCGCATGCGCTCGGTCTTTCTGCGCTCGGTCTCGTCGCGGATGACGAACAAGGTCTGGTTCTCCTCGGGCCGGGCGAAGCGGAGTGGGACGACCTCGACGGTCAGGGAGCGTCCGGAAGGCAGGTCGAGGATCTCGGTGAGCGGCTCTTTCGTCTCCCAGGCCCTCTGAGCCAGAGCCAAGGCCGGGAAGGAGCGCGCGATATGGACGACCGGTTCGCCCTCCCGCCCTTCAAGCGCCGATCCCAGTATCTGAGCAGCGGCCGGGTTGCTACGTAGCAACCGGCCGGCTGCGTCGATGAGCAAGACCCCCTCGCTCATCGCGGCCAAGACCTCGCCGGACCGCTCCACCTCCTGGGTCAGTTCGGCCGCCCGCGCCTCCAGTTGCTCCGCCGTGGTGTTGAGCGCTCCGGCCAGTTCGCCAAGTTCGTCGTCGCGGCGGATCCATGTTCGATACGAGAAGTCCCCCGCCGCCACGTGGTCCGTCATCTCCACGAGCCGTTGCAGGGGACGGGTGATGGAGCGGGAGAGCAGGTAGGCGGACGCCAGGGTCGGCAGGAGCAGGATGGCCCAGATGATGAGTGGGATGCGCCAGGACGCGGAGAGCATGGCGTCGATGCGGGCGGCAGGCACCGCGGCGCGCAATGCACCGCCAGACCATGGTTGCTCCCCGGCGGGCAACGGGATGGCCACGTAGACCTCCTGCTGTCCCAGCGTCGCGGATTCCCGGCGCTCGCGACCCTCATGTCCGGCGAGCGCCTGAGCCACCTCGGGTCTGCCGGCGTGGTTGTCGAGAGTCGCCGGATCGGCCTCCGAGTCGGCCAAGACCTCCCCGTCGTGAGCGATCACGGTGAAGCGGACCTCCCCCGCCACGCCTGCGTTCCGAGTGAGGGACTGAAGAACGTCGCTCGCCGCCATCTGGTCGCCCGTGGCCTCCAGAACCGCCGAGTACTGGCGGGCCTGCCTGGCCATGTCGTCCTGCAGGCGGTCCAGGAAGACGCCGCGCAGAATCAGAGCGGCAGCCACCGCGACGATTCCGGCGAACACCAACGTGGTGAGGGCGAAGGCCAGCGGGAGTCGCCAACGGAGGCGCATCAGCTCGTTCCCAGGCGATAGCCCACGCCACGTACGGTCTGGATGGTGACCTCCGCTCCTATCTCCTCCAGCTTGGCCCGCAGGTGCCGGACGTGGACATCGAGCGTCCGCGACGCCGGCGCGTACCGTTGGTGCCATACCTTCTGCACTATCTCCTCGCGCGGAAAGAGATGGCCGGGCTGGGAGAGGAGCAGGGCCAGAAGGTCGTACTCCTTCGGGTTCAGAGAGACCCTGCCGCGCACAGCGGCTACTTCATGGGTGTCGCTATCGAACACGAGATCGCCCAGAGGCACCGCCGTCTCGCTCCCGGCCGCGGAGGAGACAGCGGTCGGGGTGCGCCGCAGACGAGCCTCGATCCTGGCCAGCAACACCTCCAGGTCGAACGGCTTGGTGACGTAGTCGTCGGCGCCCGCCTCGAAGCCCTCGAGCATCGTTTCGCGCTCGCTGCGCGCTGTCAGCATGATGATGGGTAGGCTCGGCTTCCTCCGAGCTATCTCTTTGCTGGCCGTTATGCCGTCCAACCCGGGGAGCATGAGGTCCATCAGCACCAGATCGACCTGATGCGACAGAGCGGCCTCGAGTCCGACACGGCCGTTGCGCTCTTGGAGCACCTCGTAACCCTCTCGCCGCAGGTTGTAGGCCAGCAGATCCGAGATGGTCGCGTCGTCCTCCACGAGGAGAATGCACTTCTTGTCAGGTTCCATCCGCAGCTTCTCCTGTTCGGCCGGCCACAAGGGGGCTCATGGGGCAATCGTCCCATACACCAGAACATTAACTTGGCGTTCACCGAACGTTAACACCAGTTGCTCTCCTTGTCGCTAGCCTGTAGTCGACGAATAAGGACAGGAAAGAGAAGACAAGGTTAGGAGGACAAGGATGAGGTTCGGTAACAAACGCATACGTCTGGCCGCTGTCTTGACGGGCGCGGTCATAGGACTGACAGTCATCAGCGGTGTTGTAGCCGGCTGCGGAAGCGAAAGCGATCTGACCAGCACCACCACGGGCAGCCAGGCCGCCGATCTGAACGGCGCCGGCGCGACCTTCCCGAAGCCGCTCTACATCGAGTGGATCGGCGAGTTCCAGATAGCGAACCCCGACGTGAAGATCAACTACCAGGGCGTCGGCTCCGGCGGAGGCATCCAGCAGTTCACGCAGTTGACCGTGGATTTCGGTGCCTCGGATGCGCCCATGACAGACGAAGAGATCGCGGCCGCCGAAACGGCAAGTGGCGCCAAGGTGCTGCACATCCCCACCGTGTTCGGAGCCGTCGTGCTTGCCTACAACCTCGAGGGTGTGGAAGAGCTGAAGCTCGACTCCGACACCCTGGCGAGCATATTCCTCGGCGAGATCACCAAATGGAACGACGCCAAGATCGCAGCGCTGAACCCTGACGTCACCCTTCCCGACGAAGCGATCCAGGCCGTGCACCGGTCGGACTCCTCCGGCACCACCAGCATCTTCACCGGCTACCTGGCTGAGGTCTCCACCGCTTGGGAAAGCGCGGTCGGCGCAGGCAAAGAAGTGCAGTGGCCGGGCGGCGTCGGTGGCAAGGGCAACGACGGAGTGGCGGCGGTGGTCCAGCAGCAGGCCGGCAGCATCGGCTATGTGGAGCTGTCGTATGCGATCGAGTCGAACCTGGCCATGGCCACTCTCAAGAACCAGGCCGGCAACTTCATCGAGCCCAGCCTCGAGAGCACGTCGGCGGCAGCCGAAGGCGTGACCTTCCCCGAGGATCTGCGCTTCTCCCTGAGCAACAGCGCGGGAGCCCAGGCGTACCCGATCGTCGGAGCGACCTGGATCCTCGCCTACGACAAGATGCAAGACCCGGCCAAGGCAACAGGCCCTCAAAGCCTGGCTGACCTGGGCGCTCAACGACGGCACGGTCGTCGCGCAGGAACTCGGGTATGCCCCCCTCCCCGACTCCCTCAAGACCCTGGCTCTCGCCAAGATAGATGCGATCAGCTACTGAGATGACGGCTGGGACCTCCTCACCCAGCTCCTGGCAACGGAAGGGAGTCGGCCGCAGGGCCGACTCCCTCTTCGCCGTAGTGACGGCTCTGAGTGGCATCCTCGTGCTGCTCGTGCTCGCCTACATGGTCATCTCCACCACGGGCACGGCGCTGCCGGTCTTCAGCTCCGAGGGGATCTCTTTCATCACGAGTTCTGACTGGAACCCGAGCGAGGGCCATTTCGGCACGTTGGCCTTCATCTACGGCACCATCATCACCTCGGTCATCGCTCTGGTCATCGCGGTGCCACTCAGCGTGGGTGTAGCTCTCTTCCTCACTGAGTACGCCCCTCGGAGACTGAGAGGGCCCGTCGGCTACGCGGTCGACCTGCTGGCGGCCGTCCCCAGCGTCATCTACGGTCTCTGGGGAGTGTTCGTGCTGCTGCCCCTGTTTCTGCAACCCGCGGCCGACTTCCTCGCCAAGTACCTGGGATTCATCCCCATATTCGCCGGGCCCGCCTCCGGGCTCTCCTACTTCGGCGCCGGAGTCATTCTGGCTTTCATGATCACGCCCATCATCAGCGCGCTGGCCCGTGAAGTGTTGAGCACGGTCCCTGCCGCCGATAGGCATGCCGCCTATGCGCTGGGAGCCACGCGCTGGGAGATGATCCGACAGGCCGTCCTCCCCCGCGGCCGCGCCGGCATCGTGGGCGCGGTGATGCTGGGCCTCGGGCGAGCGCTCGGCGAGACCATCGCCGTCGCGCTCCTCGTGGGCTCGGCGGCCAACATCGAGCCTTCGGTGGTCAAACCCGGCTACACCATGGCCGCGGTCATCGCCAACACCTTCTCGGAGGCCACCGGCGATCAGATCCGCGCCCTGGTGGGAATCGGGGTCGTGCTCTTCGCAATAACGATAGTGATCAACATGATCGCCCGGGGGATCGTGTGGAGGTTCAACCGGATATGAGCGACACAGCCATCGATAGCTGCTGGGCCGACAACCAGAAGACGGAGGGCAGGTCGCTGCGCGACTGCCGTCCCTCCCGCCGCCGGGTGTGGCGCAACCGCCGCAACAGCTTCCTGATCGTGCTGGCCGTGGTCGTCACCCTCATACCGGTGGTCCTGATCCTCTACCACATCACCAGCAAGGGCATCGCCACCATGGGCTGGGAGTTCCTGACCAGCTCGCAGCCCTTCAGCCTGCGGCGCGAGGGCGGGGGCTTCCTCAACGGTCTCATCGGGACGGCGATCATGGTAGGTCTGGCCACCGTGATCTCGGTGCCCCTCGGCATCCTCGCCGCCGTCTACCTGGTGGAGTACGGCAAGGGCAACTGGCTGGCCAAGCTCATCCGCTTCTTCTCCGACGTGATGACCGGCGTGCCCTCCATCTTCGTCGGCCTCTTCGTCTACACGGCCCTCGTGATCCAGTTCGGTTTCGGGGCGTTGATGGGGGCGGCCTCTCTGGCGATCATCATGATGCCCATCGTCGTCCGTTCGACCGAGGAGATGCTCAAGCTCGTGCCGCCGGAATTGAAGGATGCCAGCTACGCCCTGGGCGCGGCGAAGTGGCAGACGGTCATGCGGGTCATCCTGCCCTCGGCGGCCCCCGGCATCACCACCGGAGTGATGCTCGCTGTGGCCCGGGCCGCCGGCGAGACGGCGCCGCTGATCCTCACCGCCCTGGGCTCCATACAACTCACCGCCAAGCTGTGGGGGGCGCCCATCCAAGCGCTCACACTGGCCATCTTCGACGGCGCGACCAACCCGTTCGCCGCCGGACAGGCGCGCGCCTGGGCGGGCGCGCTCGAACTCCTCTTGATAGTGCTAGTCCTCACCGTGGTAGCCCGAATAGTGGCAGCAAGGAGCCGGATCGCGCGATGAATCCCATGAACGAGCAACCGGTCTTCACCGTCAGGGACCTGAACATGCACTACGGCAACAACCTGGCGCTGAAGGGTGTGAACCTCGAGATCAAGCCGCGACGCATCACGGCCATCATCGGTCCCTCAGGTTGCGGCAAGAGCACGCTCATCCGCTGCTTCAACCGGATGAACGAGCTCATACCGGGAGCGAGGGTCTCCGGCGAGGTGCTCTATCACGGGGAGGACATCTACGCTCCCGGCGTCGACCCTGTGGTCGTCCGGCGGCACGTGGGCATGGTGTTCCAGCGGCCCAATCCCTTCCCCAAGTCCATCTACGACAACATCGTGTTCGGCGCCAAGATCAACGGTTACAAGGGCGACATGGACGAGTTGGTGGAACGATCGTTGAGACGAGCGGCCCTGTGGGACGAGGTGAAGAGCAAGCTCAAGAAGAGCGCCCTCGATCTCTCCGGCGGCCAGCAGCAGCGGCTCTGCATCGCGCGAGCCATCGCGGTCGAACCGGATGTGATCCTCATGGACGAGCCGGCCTCCGCCCTCGATCCCATCGCCACCACCCGCATCGAGGACCTCATGCAGGAGCTGAAGCAGGACTACTCCATCATCATCGTGACGCACAACATGCAGCAGGCGGCCCGGGTCTCCGATGAGACCGCCTTCCTCTACACTGAGGTCGACGAGGCTACGTCAGCCCGCTGGGGCATCCTGGTGGAGTTCGGTGAGACAAGCCAGATATTTACGAGACCTCGAGACAAACGGACCGACGACTACGTTTCGGGTCGCTTCGGCTAGGAGGCTGCTGAGAATGAATGTTCCGCCGGAAAGGGTGATGGGTTGATGCGAGACGCATATCACAGGGAACTGGAGAACCTCGACCAGGAAGTCGTGCAGATGGGGGCGCTCGTGGAGAAGAGCATCCAACTGGCCACCACGGCCCTCATCGAGAGCGACAAGGCCCTGGCGCAGAAGGTCAGAGAGGGCGACGACGAGATCGACCGGGTCTTCATGGACGTGGAGAAGCGGTCGCTGGCCCTCCTGGCCCAACAAGCCCCGGTCGCCGGCGACCTCCGCCTGGTGGTGGCCATCCTCGGGGCCATAACCGACCTGGAGCGCTCGGGGGATCTTGCCTACAACATCGCCAAACTGGTGCAGGCAGAGAACGCGCCCGCGCGAGAGGCCAAGGAGGTGCGTGCGCTCCTGGCCGACCTTGGAGCGGAAGCCGGACATCTGTTCGGAGCGGCCATCGACGTATGGGCCAAGAAGGACGAAGGTCTGGCCGCCGACATCGGGCGGCAGGACGACCGGCTGGACGAGCTGCACGCGCGCCTCATCAAGTCACTGGTGGAGATGAAGGGTGAGGACAGCTTGGCCGCCGCCATCCGGTTGGCCATGGTCGGCCGCTACTTCGAACGCATCGGCGACCATGCCGTCAATCTGGCCGAGCGCGTCCGCTACTTCGTCACCGGGGACGAGGAGTATCTGGGGTAGGGCTCGCTGCAGGGCCGGGGGGGCCGGCCGCCTCAGAGCCCTGAGCGCCGCGTCCGGGGCCGGGCCGGCTACCCGGCCGGGGGCACGTCCTTCATCTCCTCGCAGCCCTCCGCCATCCCCATCTTCGCCGAGCCGTATTCCAGACCGTAGTAGTGGCAGAGATTGCTCTCGTCGGCCTGGCTCAAGAACTGGTCGTCCTGCGCGCCGGGAGCGTCCTTGACCTTGTCTCTGGTGTGAATCACGGAAAGGTGATCGCCCGAGCGCCGCACCTCACCCGCGGGAACGTAGATCTTCTTTGCGCCGAGGACGCCGCTCTCCACCACCAGCCACTGAAGACCCCCGGTGATATCGCCGTAGCGTACGTCCTCGACCTTGCCGATTCTGTTGCCGTCAAGATCGAACAGTTCGTGACCGGTCCATTGTGTTGCCAGACCCATCGTTCTCAGCCATGTCTACTCCCGTGTCGGAGGAAATGCTCCCAGCGGCAGCCGGGACTTCCCTCTTCAGTAGCTTTCCGGTCTGTCTACCCTCTCCGCGAGACACCTCAAACCGTCCCGGATCGGCAGCAGCCGCCGAATGCCGGGCCTGACGGCTGTTGAGCATCCCCCGCGCGGTCAAGACGGCCAGCGCCGCCAGTATCAGTCCCATGCCCACCGCCTCCATCGCCCCCGGCCGCTCCCCGAGCTGTATCCAGGCCGACAAGACGCCCACTACGGGTATGGCCAGGCTGCTGATGCCCGCGGTGCCGGCCGGCAGGCTGTGCAGTACGGACAGCCAGAGAACCCAGGCAAGCGCACTAGCCACCACCACGTTGTAGGCGAGAGCCGCGATGAAGCTCGCGTTCCAGGTCGGACCCTCCTGGTCGACAAGCAGCGCCACCACGATCAGGGGAATCGAGCCCATCAAGGCCTGCCAGGCGGTGAACGACAGGAGTTCCACCTCGTGACGCTTTCGTATGATCTTGAACAGTACCGAGGCGATGGCCCAGGCGAGACCCCCCGCAAGGGCCAGGAGGCTGGCCTTCACACCCCGAAGACCCCAGGGGTCGAGGACGAAGATGAGGCCCGCCAGGGCGAACACCACCGCAGCCCACTGCATGCCTCGTATCCGTTCACCCAGTACCGGCCAAGCGATCAGCAGGATCCAGAACGGCATGGTGTAGGTGAGGACCGAGGTTCGGCCCGCGCTCCCGGCGTACAGCGCCCACACCGTGATCCCGGTTGTGCTGGTCTGAATCAGGCCGAAGCCCGCCGTCACCCAGAAGACCTTGGGCCGCAGCGAGCCCCCTCGCACGGCCACAACCAGGAATAGGGCAACGGCTCCGAGGAAGTTGCGTATGGCGGCGAACGTGAACGGGTCGGAGTAGCGCACGCCGATCTTCATGACCACCCAGTTGTATCCCCAGATGAGCGCCAGCAGGGCGAGCGCACCCAGGGCAAGATAGGCCGGCCGTTTGGAAGGGGTGTCCGTCATCAGCCGGAGGCCATCAAAAGACCCGGCAGGCGCCGTAGTAGCCGCTCTGGAACACGGCGCTGATCTGCACCTGGTTGCCGGTGGCGTTGACTATCTTCCCGTTGCCGATGTAGATGCCCACGTGCTGGATCGGATGGTAGTAGAAGACGAGATCGCCGATCTCCAGTTCACCGCGGGAGACCGGCTTCCCACAGCCGTACTGCATGCGGCTGGAGTGCGGCAGGGTGATCCCCACCTTCGCGTACACGTATTGCACCAGCCCGGAGCAGTCGAAGCCGCTGGGACTGGCCCCTCCCCACACGTACGGCACTCCAAGGTAGCTCATGGCGGACTTGACCACCCTGCCGGGTCTGGAGGCAGCAAAGGCCGCCGCCGCCTTTGCCTCTGCCGCCAACTTGGCCTGCCGGGCCGCCTCTTCCTTTCTGAGCTGCGCGAGCTGGGTCTCTTTGCCCTTGAGCGCCTTCTCCTGTTTTGCCAGCTGGTCAAGCACTGCCTGCCTCGCGGTGGCAGCTTGTGCAGCATAGGTCGTCTGCTGCTGCAATTCGGAGTCCAACTGCGCCTTCTGGTCCGACATCTGGGCTCGATACGCCTTCACCTGGTCGACCATCCGGGTGTCCTGCTCGCCGATGCGACTGAGCTGATCGAGAGAGGTGACCAGGCTGGTGAAGCTGCTCGTGTTCAGAATGACGCTCAGCACGCTGGGCGTCCCGGCCTTGTAGATGGCGACCACGCGTCGACCGAGACGGTCCTGAGCGGAGGCCAGGTCTTCCCCTGCTTGCTTCAACTCCGCCGTGGTCTTCTTCACGGCAGCTTGGGTATCCTCGAGCTGCTGGTTCGCGTAGTTGTAGTCCTCGGTCGCCGCGCTCAGTTCGTTGTCGAGTTGAGCGACGAGTTCGCTGAGAGCTTGGGCCTCGGCCTTGGCCTTGTCGATGGCCGGTGTCGAGGCATCAGCGAGGCCGGCGAAGGTAAGGAGCAAGAGCGACACCATGAAGATCAGCGCGAGAACGCTCCGACCGGCTCGCCTTGCCGGCAAGTCAAATGGATGGGTGACGTCGGCTCTCATCTGTCAGACGGTTTCGACTCGCACGAAGAAGCTCCTGCGCCCAAACGCCGGTTCTCCCACCGCCCGCCGCGGGTCTTCGTGACGAAACAAGTTGCGCAAGCCGGTGGTGAACTGGAAATACCGGAATGGGCGGGGTGAACGCAGCAAATTCCGCTGGACTTGCCCCCCATCGTTTGATATACAGGTGAACAGGGAGCAGTGCAAACCAACACTGTTTAGCCAACGGAACACTTCCAGTTCCAGGTGAGCGGCGGTCCGAATCGGGCATTGGCCGATTCGGCGGTTACTCAGGAGAGGGGCCTGATGAACGAAGACCATTCCCATGACTAGGGCTACCCCAGCCTCGATGCCTGTCCCATCTCTGGTCCACCAAACCCCACCCCATGCGATACCGGCCGCTCTGCTCTCTGAGCTGGTCTGCGGAGCCGAGGATCGCATAGCCAAAGCATCAACACGTGACGAGGGAGAACGTGTTCATGTGCTGTACCCAACAACCAGGAGGTGTCCGTTGAAACCGTTCAGATCATCACTACTCGCTCTGGCAATTGTCCTACTCCTGGTGTCGGTCCTCGCAGTTGCCTGTGGCGACGCAGAGACGCCCGACACCACCGCCGCGCCCAGTGACACGACGGCCGCGCCCACCGATACCACCGCGGCGCCTACCGACACCACGGCCGCACCCACCGATACCACCGCGGCGCCCTCAGGCGAAACGATAGAGCTGTCGTTGGCCAGCCTCTATCCCGCGGGCGCAGCGCCGGCGCAGAGCCTCGATCGCTGGTGCGAGAAGATCGCTGCCGACAGCGGCGGCCGCCTCACCGTCCGGCACTACACCGACGGCACGCTGCTGGCGGCTCCCGACATTCGCATCGGTGTCCAGGAAGGCACGGCGGATCTCGGCTGTTCCTTCATCTACAAGCCAGAACCGAGTTTCGACCCCAGCCTGGTCATGTCGCAGCTCATCCTGGGTCTGCGACTATGCAGACTGCCTGTCCATCTTCGACGACATCTGGAACGAATTCCCTGAGCTGTGGGCAGGACAGTGGGAGCACGGTCAAACTGCTATGGATCACCGTGGCCGACCCGAACCTCCTCTTCACTGTTGACACACCGGTTCGCACCATGGCCGATATCAAGGGTCTGCAGATAAGAATGCCCAGCAAGTACGCAGGAGAGATGCTGAAGAACCTGGGAGCGGCACCCGTAGAGATGTCGACGGCCGATTGGGTAGTCTCGCTGGATAAGGGGACAACCGATGGTGCTTGTGTTTCGCTCGGTATCGTGCTCGACCATCAGATCGCCGAGAAGCTGAAGTACGTGCACCAAGTACTCCACCGGCCCCGGCGTCACCTTCCTTTCCATGAACAAGGAGAAGTACGAGAGCCTGCCCGCCGATCTCCAGAAGATCATCGACGACAGCATGGAGTTCGGCAGGCAGGACATGATCCAGAGCCAAGAAGGATGCAGAGAAAGCCTGCACTTGAGTACTTGGCAGGCATCCGGCACGGAAGTCATCACTCTGGCAGTCGATGAGTATGAGAAGTGGAACGCCGCGGTGCGGCCTGTCTTCGATGCCATCGCAGCGGATCTGGACTCCAAGGGCTTCCCGGGCACCGATCTGGTCAACTTCGCGCTCGAGCGTGCCGAGTTCTACATGGCGAACTAGTCACGTATAGCGAGACTGTATAGAGTAGAAAGAACGAATGCTGCCCGGGTCATGCTGAGTGGATAGCCATGTGACCCGGGCAGTCTTGTCTCTGCGCACGGCTGGAGACTGGTCAATCTGCCTGCTGCATCTGCGATGCCGGCAATGAGCGTATAGGGAGAAGAGTGTAGCTATGCGTGGGGCTAAATACGGAGACTACCTAGTCAAGTTCTTGCTGATAGTTGGCTCTATGGCGATCCTTGCGATGATGATAGTCGTCTCTTTCAACATCTTTGGACGCTGGATGAGCCGACCCATAGTGGGCGCCATCGAGATCGCCGGTTTGTGTGGTGCAGTCGCCGCGGCGTGGCGATACCATACTGCGCCAAGGAGAAGCGGAACGTGGCCGTGGACGTGGCGGCAACACGTCTGCCCCGCGTCGTCAGGGGATTGTTCGACACGTTCACATTCACCGCTCAGCCTGATAGGTGTCGGGCTGGTGATGTGGGTGACGTTCAAGGAAGCCATGTTCACGCGGCCAGTTTCGGCGACGAGACGCTGGTGGCCTCGGTGCCAACCGTCCCCGTTCAAGTTCATATGGGCAATCGGTCTCTTGCTTCTCTGCCTGGTGTCTGATTCGAGATATCGTCGGCGCTCATCAGACAGGGGATGAAGCGAGTGACCCCCATCGTAGCAGGTCTAGTCGGCGTTCGCGGCTCTCCTCGTTCTGATGTTCATAGGCATGCCCATCGGGTTTGCCATGTTGCTCTGCGGGTTTGCCGGTTTCGCCTACATCGTCACCCCGGCCGGAGCCTACCATGTTCTGGAAATCGATGCCCTTACCGCTCGTCACGAGCTATGACTATGCGTGTTGCCCCTCTTCCTGCTGATGGCCGAGATCTGTATGGCGGCAGGCATGGGCAAGAGCCTCTACCGGCTGGTATACGTCTGGATCGGCCGGATGCGGGGCGGACTGGCGATCGCGACCATCGGCGGCTGTGCTTTCTTTGCGGCCGCCAGCTCTTCGAGTATCGCCACCGCGGCCACTCTTGGGCTGGTCGCGCTACCGGAGATGAGGAGCTACAAGTACGACGACGGACTCGCGACTGCCTGTCTGGCCGCGGGTGGCGGCTTGGGTATCCTCATCCCACCGAGCGGCGTTCTCATCATCTACGGCATCATGACCCAGCAGTCGATCAGCAAGCTCTTCATAGCCGGGTTGCTGCCTGGAATCGTGCTCACCTTCATGTTCATGCTGATGATCTACGTCCGTGCCCGTTTCAACCCCAAGCTTGCGCCGGCCGGAGAGAGGACCAGCTTCAAGGAGAAGATGGTGGCCACCGGCGACTCGATCGAGATGGTCACCCTGCTTGTTCTTGTCATCGTGGGACTGATCATCGGGTGGTTCACGCCTACCGAGGCTGGGGCCGCGGGCGCTCTCGGCGCGCTGGTCTTGTCGCTCTTCAGGAGACGGCTCAGCTGGGCCGGCTTCAAGAAGGCGCTCGTAGAGACACTCCGTACTTCGGGCATGATCTTCATCATTCTGATCGGGGCGATGATCTTCAACTCGTTCCTGGCCGTGACGACGATTCCCATGGAACTGGCCGGTTGGGTGAGCGGGCTGGGACTTCCGTCCCTCGTGGTCATGATCCTCATCGTGGTCATGTACCTGATCCTCGGCACGTTCATCGACGAGGTGTCGATGATCCTGCTCACCATCCCTGTGATCTATCCGCTCATCGTGGAGATCGGTTATGACCCGATCTGGTTTGGAATCATCATCGTCATGGTCGTGGAGTTGGGAATGATAAGCCCGCCGGTGGGGATGACCATCTACGTCATCAAGGGCATTGCCCCGGACATTCCCATCGGGACGATATTCCGAGGCGTCGTGCCGTTCTTGATCACTCGAGCTCGTCTTCATAGCGATGATCATCGCCTTTCCCTCGATCGTGCTGTTCCTCCCAGGTCTAGCCAAGTGATGAACACGGCGAAGTAGAACCCGGGCCTCACCCGCTCACATCGGCCCCATCCTGGCCGGTGGCCCAGCCGCCTCGTGGCGCTGGTGTGAGCGGGTGAGGTTCCGCAACAGCGGCCGACCAGCCGGGCGCCCGAGCGCACGCACTTCTGTGTGGCGACAGAACCAGGATTTCGATATCTTGGAGTCTGCGGGAGCTCACGCAAGGCTCCTTTCCACTGGGACAATCAGGGGACCTCAGAGGAGGGGATCATGTCAGAGCGCAGGACGGCTGACGGGCACGACTCGGAGTGGAATGGGACCGCGAAGCGGCAGGCCGATTCGAGCGTGGTGAACGCTGCAATTGCTGCCGCCGGCGCGACCGGCGTGCCATCCACCTCAGACCGAGCGGCCACCTTCCGCAGCCACCGTCCCTTGCTCCTGCCGATCGTCATCCTCATGGCCGCGCTCTTGGCCCTGGCCTTTGGGCTCGGCGCCTGCTCCGGCTCCGAGGGCGACGACACGGGCACCAGCGTCGGCGCCACCAGCACCGATTCGACCGCGACGAGCGACCCCACCACCTCCGTGGCCAAGTTAACCATGGTAGGTCCCACGGACATCGACGTCCTCTATTCATATTCTGAACTCGCGGCCACGCCCGCGGCCGGCGGCACGCTCTCCTCCGATGGTCTCGCGGTCTCGGTGCCCTCAGGCGCCGTGGCCTCCGACACGAACATCGAGGTCAAGGAACTGGCCCGTCCCTTCCACATGGAACAAGCGGCAGACACCAGCGCCGAGGGCGAGGCCGTATGTGTGGGGCCCGTCTACGATTTCGGACCGGAAGGGCTCGCCTTCGACAAACCGGTAACCATCACGCTGCCCTACGACGGTACCGCTCTTCCGGCTGGCGTCCCCGAGGACAACATGCGCGTGGCCTACTGGAACGGGGAAGCATGGATGATCGTTCCGGGATTGCTCGACACACAGAACAACACCGTGACCGTGCAACTCGAGCGCTTCGACGGCATAGTCTTGACCACGGCCCTGGTGATCAAGATCGCCGCGGTCGTCATCGAGAGCGGCATTGTCGTGAAGTACATCCACAACAAGCTGACCGACCCGGAACGCATCAACAGCGACGCCGTCATGAACGGCAACGCCAAGGAGTGGATCACACCGCAAGACCCCACGGTGAGCTATTACGCTGAGATCGCCGAGATGAAGACGCCCGACGGCCAGGTCGCGCCGCTCTCCGATGAGGCCGCCTTCGGCAAGCTCCTGGAGAGCACCACAGAGCGGCCCTACATCTCCTTCCCCGGGCAAGGAGCCGACGGCAGCGATATCGACCTGCGCAGCCGCTGGTCCAAGGATCCCTCCACCAACTGGCAGAAGCCGGCCGACTACATAAGGAAGAACAACCTGAAGGGCGACTGCAGCGACGTGAGCAACGCCATGGTGAGCATGCTCATAAACCAGGGCTACCACGCCAAGGCCGTGTTCGGATACGCGGGTGACAAGGACCACCCCCATGTGTGGGTGGAGGCCCTGGTGAACGGGAAGCCCTACTACGTGGACGAACTGGGGAAGTTCTCGCCCCTCAACGACGCGGAACTCGCCAAAGCCCAGTTGATCAGGGCCGATGCCTCGGATAACCGCAACGCCATGTGGGACGACAACGGGCAGGAACCCTACAAGGCCGACTGGTGGAAGGCCACCGACTTCGCCGGCACCTATAAGGGGACGGTTCTTCCAGGGGAGGTCTCGGAGATCCCCCTGGTATTCACCGTCGGGGCCGATGGGACGGTGGAAGGGAATGCTTCGGGCAGCTACACGGTGGAGGGGACAACGCATGACTGGAGCTTGTCTCTCAACGGGCGAGTCCCCGAGGACGGCCAGCTCACCGCCAGCGGTACATATGGCCTGAGTACCTCTGGCCGACTCAGTGGTTCGGGCTCCTGGACGGCCGAACTCCGTGGGCAGATCGCCGACGGGACATTCACCGGCACCCTGGAGGTTGACGGAGTGGGCTCATACCCGCTGACCGCCACGCGCCAATAGGAGCCGCCGCATGTGGGCTTTGGCCGGGAGTGGTGTTCGAAGTAGACACCCGAATATGGGTGAGTCACGGGCTCGCGGAGCGGTGGAAGCGCAACTCAGCGGCTCCTCTGGCGAAGCGCCCCTGAGCGTCCTGCGAGCCGGGGCCGGTCGCTCCTAGCCCCGCCCCACCGCCTCCACCAGAGCCGCGATGTGCTCGGGTGAGGTGCCGCAACAGCCGCCGACCAGCCGGGCGCCCGCGCGGATGCACTCCTGGACACCGGCGGCGAAATCGGCCGGCGACATGTCGTAGATGTCTTCTTTGTCGACCCGTCTCGCCTTGCCCGCGTTGGGCTGAGCGATGATCGGTAGCAGCGTCGCCTCCCTCATGATGGCCACGATCTCGGCCATCTCCAGCGGATCGAGAGAGCCGCAGTTCGTCCCCACCACAGACGCTCCCGCCTCGGCCAGCGCCTGCGCGCAATCGTGGGCGGTGTTGCCCATGATGGTGCGTCCCCCGTTCTTCACGGTGTTGAAGGAGATCGAGGCGATGATGGGGAGCTCGCTGGCCTCCCGCGTGGCGCGCAAGGCGCACAGAGCTTCGCGCAGATCGATCATGGTCTCGATGATGAAGCCGTCGACCCCGCCCTCGGCCAGAAGCGCCGCCTGCTCCCTGAAGGCGGCATGCGCGTCGTACTCCGCGAGCGGCCCGTACGGCTCGAGCAGCTTCCCGGTGGAGCTGATGTCGCCCAGAACATATTGGCCCTCGCCGGCGGCCGCCCTGGCCAGCCTCGCGCCGGCCAGATTGACCTCGCGCACCTCCACCCCCACGTTGTGGGACTCGAGATTGACGCGGTTCATGGTCAGGGTGTTGGTGATCAGCAGGTCGATGCCGCAGGCGGCATAGCGCTCGTGGACGGCCTGCACCGCTTCCGGGTGGGTGACGCTGTTGTGGCCGCCCATCTCCAGACCGGCCTTCCCCAGTTGGGTCCCCATGGCCCCGTCGAGGAAGATGGTCTTTCTGTCGCTTGTGAGAAGGTCCTGCAGACTCATCCGTTCTCCAGTCTCATCAATTCGGCCAACGCCCTCTCGCCCACCTCGAGCTGCTCGGCGGTGGGCTCGGTCGTGGTCAGCCTTTTCTGTATAGCACGTCCCGGCGACATCATGAGCCGGGCGAGGATGGAATCGGCGTTCTTGTTGGCCCAGCGCAGGGCCTCCAGGGCGATACCCAGGCTGGCCGCCCCGGCTACCGCCTGGGCGGCCGGTGACTTGCGGCCCGAACGTCCCCGCGCGAGCAGGTTGGTCGCCACCGTAGCCAGCAGGTAAGGACCGACCAGGTTGGAGCCGCAGCGGTCGTGCTCCTTGGTCGCAGCCGCCGAGTCGCCGATCACGATATCGTCGGCCGAGGTGACTGGGGCGCCGTCGGACGTGCCCTCACCGGCGCTCACCGCGCGCAGAGCGGCCTCGCGCCCGCCGATGACCTTGTGTTCCGCACCGTGATAGCCGGAGATGGCCGTGTTCTTGAGAGAGAGCACCGCCGGCAGGAAGGCCGCCAGGGCCGTCCCCACCTCTTCCACCACCGCCGACTTGGGAGCCCACGCCTTCACCGCCGAGGTAGCCGCCATCGAGCCGGCCAGCGCCACGGCCACTCGTCCGCCCTCGAAGGGCAGCCCCGCATGAGGCAGGTGGGTCTTCACCAGACCGAGCACC
Organism: uncultured Actinomycetes bacterium; assembly: GCA_963714175.1. GTDB lineage: Bacteria > Actinomycetota > Thermoleophilia > RBG-16-64-13 > RBG-16-64-13 > RBG-16-64-13. Next base: position 266,393 of record CAVQNN010000001.1, read on the forward strand.
AGCAGGCTCTCGCCGAAGCGGCCCAGTCCGCGCAGCAGCGGCACACCCGCCGCCGCGGCCACTTCGCGGGAGGTCGCGCCGGCACCCGTGGCGGCGCCGCGCGCCGCGCCGCGCCGGCCGCGCGCGCCCGTCACCCCACCGCCGTTCCCCGGCAACCGGATCTTCTCTCCCGAGGCCACGCTGATGCTCCCGTCGGCTTCGCGGATGGCTGCCGCCCAATGGCGTTCGGTCACCAGCGCCAGCCCGTTCCTGAGGGCTATCCCGCCGATGCGGGGTCCACCCTCCTGCTCTGTTTTCGAACTCATGCCTTTTCCTCCAATGCGGCTTCCTCCACCGCGATAGCCCACGCGCTTTTCGGCCCGGCGAACGCCGCCTCCCGTGCCGCCTTGCGAGCCCGGCTGCGCGTGGCACCGTCGTCCAGCGCGGCCGTCCAAGCGGTGCGCGCCCGCTGGCGGGCGCCAAGACTGTAGGGCAAGTATATGGCGAGTACCAGCACGACCACCGCCACGCCCGCCACCAGGAACAGCCTGGCGATGCCCAGCGACTGTCCCAGCACTCCGCCCAGCAGGAGGCCGCCCGTGCCACCCATCTGGCCGAATCCGGCGCGCAGAGCGATCATCCGCCCTTTGTCCGCTCCTCCGGATACCTCCTGGATCATCGTGATCGAAGGCACGAACATGCCCACGTTGGCCACACCGGCCACGCCCATGAGGGCTATCGACGCCCAGAAGTTGCCACTGAAGTATATCCCCACGAAGCAGGCGGCCATGGCCAGGAACGAAAAGAAGACGTAGGCATTCTTGTCCCCTTTGAGCGGCATCCGGCTGATGATGAGTCCGCCCACTATCAACCCGCAGGCTATGAACCCCTCCAACAGGGCCACGCCCCCGGCCCCCCGGTCGAACACGTCGAGCGCCAGCCCGTACGCGTTGGGGGTGGCCATCATGAAGGCCATCATGGGGAACACGGCCATCAGCAGGTTGGTACGCAGCCCCGGATGGCGCCACAGCCGACCGAACACCGCGGGCGATTCGGCGATCAGTCTGACCACCCGCGCCGGCGGCCCCGTGCGCGGCACAGCCTGGGGCAGTCCCAGCAGGAGCAACCCCGAGAGCACGTAGCTCGCCGCGTCGGTGAAGAAGGCAGGCGCGTAGCCCACGGCAGCCACCAAGGCGCCCCCGGCCGCGTATCCGGCCAGCTCGGCCCCATCGCGCGACACGCTCAGGTAGGAGTTCGCCTTCACCAACTGCGTCCGATCGACCAGTTCGCCGACCAGCTTGATCTGCCCCGGATTGAAGAAGGCCGAGCACACTCCCATGAGAGCCGCGACGACGTAGATGAGCGACACCGCCTGCTCGGCCAAGAAGGGCATGATGAAGATGAGCACCGCCCGCGCCGCGTCGGAGAGCACCATGACGTTCTTGGCGCTGAACCGGTCGAGAACGGCCCCTCCGATCCAGCTGGTCACCGCCAGGGGGAAGGTCGACACGGCCAGGACCCCGCCCATGTGCAACACCGACCCGGTGAGCTGGTACACCATGAAGGCCAGAGCCACCGTCGACATGGAGGTGCCGAGGCTGGAGAGCGCCTGAGCACCCAAGATCCGATAGAACACGCTAAAACGCATGGTCACTCCGAGTAAGGGCGGCGAGTATTGTCGCCAGCCTATCGGTCGCGATCGCCGGCGCGGTCGTGCGTCGCATGCGGCTCTGGATCTGTCTCGAACGGCGCACCCATCGACACCTTGGTCGCGCCGGACTCAGGCGCCAGATCGCGCAAGAACCTGATCTGCCTGACCTCCTGCTCGAAGTCCACGTCGGTGCCACGCCTGTAGTCGTCGCTGTGCGCTTGGAGCACTGACAAGAACGAGTCGACCACCTTGGGATCGAACTGCGAGCCCTTCTTGCATTCCAGCTCGGCCATGGCCACTTCGGTGGCGAGAGGCGGTCCGTAGGGCCGGTCGCTGACCATGGCCGAGTAGCTGTCGGCCACGCAGATGATCCGGCTGATCAGAGGGATCTCCTCCCCCGCGATCGCACGGGGATATCCGTTGCCGTCGTAGTGCTCGTGGTGATGGAGCACCACTCTGGCCAGCTTCCCGAACTGATCGATGTTCCGCAGGATGCGATAGCCGTTGTCGCAATGGCTCTCGATGAGGAACCAGTTCTCGGGCTCGAGCCGCTCCGGCGATTTGAGGATCTCGTCGGGGACTCCGATCTTGCCCACGTCGTGCAGCAGACCGGCGAGATGGGTGAGGCTCTCGTCACGCTCGCCCAGCCCCATGTGACGGGCGATGTCGGTGGCCCACTGAGCCACAGAAGCCGAATGGCGGGCGGTGTAGTTGTCTTTGAGGTCGAGCGCGGTGATCTGGCTGGCCACGGCCTGCAGGGCCAGGCGTTCGTTGCGGTTGGCCAGACGGGCATTGCTCGCGGCCAACTCGCGCTGGTTGCCGTAGCCGCGGAAGGCGTAGATGAGACCGCCGACAGGCAGCAGGCAGAGCAGGACGATCATGGTCGGGTAGATGTTCGACGCGCCGCCGTTCTCCCGCAGGTAGAGCTGGTAGACCGAGATCAGGCCTATGCTGATGGCCATGAAGAAGAGGTCGAACGGCAGGAAGGGCTGCACCCCCTCGCGCCATGCGCGCTTGAGCCCTATCCCCCGCCTCAGCCAGATCACGGGCGCCGAGGCGGCGAAGTTGAGCACCTGGCAGAGAACCCCCGTACCCAGCCCCACGAGCGCCACGGCGAACGCGGGCGAACTCTCAAACCCGCCGATGTTGACTCAAGATGGCCCAGTACACCAGAGAGGCGCCACCCGCGGAGATCCCGAAACTGGCAGAGAAGGAGAGGGTCCGCTCCCATTCCCGTCGTCTCAGCTCAGGGAATTGGCTGAGGACGGCGATGGCGAAGCAGGCCAAGGGACCGACTATGGCGCCGGCGAGGAAGAAGACAAGAAAGCCTGCGGACACCTCCATACCAGGGCCTATGCGAATCGTGTACGCTTCGGCGAAGACCGCCAGAACCAGCAGAAGCGCACAGCTTACCCACGGAAAGGAACCCTTCGGGTGAAACGTCGGCATGAACACCTGAGCATACACCAGAAAGAGAAGCAGAAACAGCCCAAGAAAGGCCAGACCCTTAACGTAGAGCCCGGCCACAGCCAGTCGCGACCTCCGCGACCAGAAGCCGGCCGGGCTCAACATGTTGTCTGTTTCCGCTTGCCCCACTGCCTACCTCACAAGTCCACTGAAAGCCGCCTCTGGCTGCTTCCATACATCGGCCTTGGAGGGCCCGGGCATGAGCGCGGCACTATATCAATACCACTTAAAGCCCATTCGTCCTTCTCCTCTCTCGTGGCCGCCTGAGCGGCGAACAGCGGGGTACCCGCATGAAGCGCTGACAGCTAGCCGCCGCGCCCCCGGAACAGGCAAGTTCAGATGGTCCCATTCACCTTCTGAACCGCCAGTCTTCCGCTCAGAAGCCCCCCATTCGGGCCCGAGCAAAGACTCAACCGTGCAGACTCGCTGTACAGTTGACAACAGACTAGTCGTACAACAACAGTATGTCAAGACTCGTATCCGGAGTTGCTCGTGAGCCTTGCAGTTCATGAGGACGTAGACTCTTGACCCGCGAGTGAATTGCTTTTCTCCTTGTAGAATCTGTATCCAGGCTCGCAGCTCGACCTAGGCGGGGAGTCGTCACTGGCCGCAGATCACCCGCTTCAGAGCAGACTAGCGCGGCACCTGGTCCGATATCCTCGAGAGGGCCACGTTTGTGTCGCCTGTCTCTCGCCCAACAAGGGACTCTTGACGCGCTTGCCATCCGTTCGAGCCTCGCCCCATCCGATTGCTCGGTCGGCCACGTCCTGTCAAGTGGTGTACGAGCTGAAGCGCTCCATCCTCTGGTTCGTCACGCCAGCCTAGCCCCCCATGTGCTAGCGTAAAGCCGCCCCGACAACCAAGACAGGCCGCCCCGCATGACCACCAACTCCCCAACTGACGTGCCCAACCCCCTCCCCCAGCCTCCTAACCTACCTAGCCGCCGCCCACCACCGCAACCCCGAGGCGGAGGTCTCCGGCGCCGAGCTTCAGCGCGAGCTGGGCCTGGACGCGCTCACGGTCAGAGAGGGCGTGGCCGAACTGGCCCGTCAGGGTCTGGTGGAGTGGGATCCCCTGCTCAGCAACATCTGGCTACGCATCACCGACAAGGGGCTGGCGACAGCGGAGCGCCGACAGGCGAACTCGTGATGATATGGTGAGCGATACGCCGGCCGATGCCAGACATACCGGGGGAAACTTGAGAGTGTCATTGCTACGCGTGCTGCTCGTTCTGTCGATGGCGCTGGTTTCACTGGCCTGCGTTTCTTGCGAATCTCAGTCCGCCAGGCTGGATCCACCCACGACTCAAGGGGCCGTCTCTCCCTCCACCAGTGCAACAAGCCCGCCTGCGAACGAACCAGCCGACAGGTCGTCACCCGAGCCGAGGTGGGGACAATCGATGGCATACGACCCCGACACGCAGAAGGTGATCGTGTTCGGCGGAACGGACGTCGATGAAAGCCCCCTGGGTGATACCTGGATTCTCGATCCGCTCACAAAGACCTGGACGGCTCTGAAGGTATCGACTCACCCGAGCCCCAGACAGGCCGCGTCCATGGTCTACGAACCGACGACCAAGAGGATGATCCTATTCGGCGGCGACGGCTACTACGGGGCGTTGGGCGACACGTGGGCCTACGACCCGTCCATGGATACCTGGAGTCTGCTCCACCCCAGTGTTTCGCCTCCCGCCCGCGGTAGCCAAGCGATGGTCTTTGATCCGGTGACCGGCAGGATCATCATGTTCGGAGGCGTTGACTGGGACCTCCACAACTTCAGCGACACCTGGGCATTTGATCCCGCCACTACGACGTGGACCCAGATCCACACCGCGCACTCGCCTGACGCCCGCGACAGCTGCGCCATGGCGAGCGTCACCACATCGGGCAGGATCGTCCTGTTCGGTGGCGAGAGCTGGAGCGAAGGCCCGGAGTCGGACCCCACGGCGCTCGGCGATACCTGGCTCTTTGACCCAGCCGGACAGGATTGGACCAAACTGGAGACGTCGGTGTCTCCGCAGGCCCGCGATAGCGCCTCGCTGGTGTGGAACGCGAGCAGCGGAACCGCCATTCTGTTTGGTGGAGAAGTCTATTCAGAGGGCGTTTCGTTTGACGATACGTGGGCCTTCGACCCCGACGCCAACGCGTGGACGGCCCTGGAAACCGATGGCTCTCCCTCCCACCGCGACTGCCACACCATGGTCGACACAGGCACGCAGGCAGGAATGATCCTCTTCGGCGGGGTGCAGAACATCGACGAGGTCTTGTTCGGGGACGTTTGGTCCTTCGACTCGGGTCGGAACCGTTGGGAACAGTTGCTGGGCGGTTCGACTCTCCCCATCTCGTAGTCGCTCATCTGCTGGGAGTGAGCGCTCCGCGGCTCCCCGGCCCCTCAGGCTCTCGCGCCCCCGGCGTCCAGAACGGTCCTGATCCTCCCGAGCAGTTCTTTCGACGTGAAGGGCTTCCCCAGGAACTCGATGCCTTCTTCGAGCCGTCCATCGCGGCCCATGGAATCCCTGGCGTAGCCCGACATGAATATCACCGGCAGGCCCGGGTAGTGCGACTTTCAGCAACTCGGCCACCTCCCGCCCGCCCGAGCCTCCCGGCAGGAGCACGTCGGTGAGCAGCAGGTCCGGGCCTCCCTGCGCCTTCTCGAGTGCCAGCTTCTCGAGGACCGCCTCCACCTCGTGGATGGAGCCCGCCTCCAACACCCGGTAGCCGGATTGGGAAAGGACGCGGACGACCAGCTTGCGCACCAGGGCCTCGTCCTCGACCACCAGGATGGTCTCCGTGCCCGTCTTCGGCTCGCCTGGCGGCGGACTGACCTTTTCCGCGACCGCGTCTCGCTCGCTCGTGGGCAGGTAGATGGTGAAGGTGGTCCCCTGGCCCAGTTCGCTGTCGATGGAGACAATGCCCCCGCTCTGCTCTACGCTGCCCAGAACGGTGGATAGCCCCAGGCCGGTGCCTCGCCCCGGTTCCTTGGTGGTGAAGAAGGGCTCAAAGATATGAGCCATGGTCTCTTCGGCCATGCCGCACCCGGTGTCGGAGACCGCCAGCATGACGTAGCGCCCGGGCTCGACCCCGGGGTGGCGGAGCGCGTCGGCGCGATCCAACTCCACGTTGGCGGTCTTGAAGGTCAGGCGGCCGCCCCTGGGCATGGCGTCCCGGGAGTTGACCGCCAGGTTCATGACCGCCTGTTCCAACTGGTGACGGTCGGCTTCCGTCCGGCGCAGGTCGGGGGCGAGGGCGAAGTCCAGCTGGATGTCTTCCCCCAGGGTGCGGCGGAGCAAGGGCTCCATGCCCATGAGGACCTCGTTCAGGCCGAGGCTTTCGGGCTGAAGCATCTGGCGTCTGGAGAAGGCGAGTATCTTGCTGGTGAGCCCGGCCGCCCGCTCCCCCACCTCTTTGATGTCGACCACCAGTTCCCGATTCCGATCTTCGGGGGGCAAGGCGTCCAGGAGCAGGGAGCTGTTGCCGATGATGGCCGTCAGCATGTTGTTGAAGTCGTGGGCTATGCCGCCCGCCAGCCGGCCGATGGCCTCCATCTTCTGCGACTGCCGGAGCTGCTCCTCCCTCTCTTTGAGAGCCTCCTCGGCAACTTTGCGTTCGGTGATGTCTCGACCGTTGACTATGAGGAGCAGCTCACCATTCGCCTGCCTGCAGTCCCCTACCGACGAACTCCATGGTCCGGAAGGAGTCGTCCCTATGACGGACTCGCGCCTCGACCGGCCGGTCGGGGCTATCTGCCCCCTCTCCCAACAAGGCGGCAGCCTCCCTGACAAGGTTGATGTCGTCCGGGTGGATGCGGTCGTACACACTCTGACTCATGAGCTCCTGCGGCTCGTAGCCGAGGATGCGCCGGCAGGAGGGGCTCACGAACCGTATGATCCCTCCCGAGTCGAACACGACGATGAGGTCTGAGGAGTTGTCCACCACCGCCCGGAGGCGCAGTTCGCTATCGGCCAACTCGCTTTCCATGCGCTTTCTCTCGGTGATGTCCCGGAAGACCAGGAGACGGCCCATGGCTAGGCCACCCAGGAGCCCAAGCGTCGAAGACACCACGTCGAAGTAGCGCCGGGAGCCTTCCTCACCCAGCGCGACCTCGAACTGCGAGTCGCCCTCGTCCTCCGCCCTCACGGAATCGAGGGCGGTGTTTCTCAGGATCTGGGCCACGTTCTTGCCCACGGGATCGGGAACCTGAGTCGCCAGCATCTGCTCGGCGGCCGGGTTGCAGTTGACCACTCGTCCGTCGACGTCGATCACAATCAACCCATCGGTCATCTTCTGAAGCACGAAGCTGCGGGCTACCGGCACGAGCGCCGGCGGCAGGCTGAACATACGGAACCGGGTACCGGCAAGGAGAAGGGCTATCCCAGTGATCGCAAAGCTGAAGGGTGTGACGTCGAGGTACCCACGGGGCATCAGGACGAGCACAGACACCATGTTCCCCACCCAGGGCGCCACCGTGGCTATCATGATCATACTGGCCTGGAACCGGTAGTCTCGCGGGTATCTATAGACGGTTCGGACGACTAGTGATGCCGCCAAGCACGAGAAGGACGTAGGAGTAGGACACGTGGATCCAGTACCAGGGGCCGTGCTCCGTCACCAGATTGGGAAGGTATCCGGTCGTCGGGAACGGAGGCGGCGGTCCACATGAAGTGGTGCAACCCGTTTGTCACGACGATGATTATGGTGGCCACCGGTTCGAGCCAGAGCAAGGCCAGCGCCCGCGAGCCCAGCCTCCCGAGGCCCGTGTAGTCAAGAGCGAAGAGCAGCCACGCGGGAGCCAATGCAGCGATGCCCAGATACTCCAACTTCGTCCAGAAGACCCTACCCTCGAGACCGGGCGCCATGAGTTCGAAGCAGGAGAAGAGCGCCCAGACCGCGGCCGCGGACAAGATCACGAGGATGCTCGTGCCCCCGGGACGAGCGCGCCGGCGCCAGCCCACAACCGCGGCCGCCGCGCAGAAGAGTGCGGCCAAGCCAAGGGCCAGAGCGTACGGCGAGGTGGGACCCCAACCGTGAAATGGCGATATCTCGTTCACCTGTCCTTGCAGCCTCTCATGGAGTCGCAATACACTGTGAAAGCAATCGACCGAAACGCGCACGCCCGTGAATGACACACAAGACCTGAGCAAATCAATCTACCTCGCCGGTACCCAGAACGCCAACCCCAGAACCACGGTGAGACGATGGGCACCGTGACTCCGGCCCTGGAGACCCGCGCACGCGAGTTGCTGGGCCGGCTCACTCTCGCCGAGAAGCTGGGGCTCCTCACCGGCGACCAGGATTTCTACCAGTTCGCGCTGGCCACGCCCGATCTGAGCGGCGAACGCCATCTCGACTGCGCCGCCGCCATCCCCCGACTGGGACTGGGCGGCATCCGTTTCATCGACGGCCCCCGGGGCGTCACCTTCGGCCGTTCCACCTGCTTCCCGGTGCCCATGGCTCGGGCCGCCACCTTCGACTACGAACTCGAGGAGCGTGGTGGGAGAAGCCATCGGGCGTGAAGCACGCGCCAGCGGTGCCAATCTGCTGGGGGCCCCCTGCATCAACCTGCTCCGCCATCCCGCCTGGGGCCGCGCGCAGGAGACCTACGGGGACGACCCGGGTCACATCGGGGAGATGGGAGCGGCCTTTGTCCGGGGCGCGCAGAAACACGTCATGGCCTGCGTCAAGCACTTTGCCTGCAATAGCGCCGAGAATGCCCGTTTCCAAGTGGACGTGCGCGTGGCGCCGGAGGTGCTCGACACCGTCTACCTGCCCCACTTCCGCCGGGTGGTCCGGGAGGCGGCGCGGCCGGCGGCGACGGCGCGGCTGGAGGCCTGGTGGCTGGAGGCACAGCCGTCGCGGCCGGGCGGACCGGTCGGCGGCGGCGCGGCCGGCGTGTGCGGCCGACGGGCGGCCGTCGCGGCCGTCATGTCGGCCTACAACTCCGTGAACGGCGAGTGGTGCGGACAGAACCGGACCCTGCTCACCACCATCCTCAAGGAGGGCTGGGGCTTCGACGGGTTCGTGGTCAGCGACTGGGTCTTCGGCATCCGCGACGGGGTCAAGGCGGTCAACGCCGGGCTGGACCTGGAGATGCCCGCCCGCCTCTTCATGGGCGACAAGCTGGTCAGAGCCGTGGAGCGGGGAGAGGTGCCGCTGGAGCGCATCGACGACGCGGCCCTGCGCCTCATCCGCCAGCAACTGCGCTTCGCCGAGGTGGGAGACGGAGACTACGGCCCCGAGGTCATCGCCTGCGACAAGCACCGCGCCCTGGCCCGCGAGGTGGCCACCAGAGCTATCGTGCTGTTGCGAAACGAGCTGGTGGACGGAACGCCGGTGCTCCCACTCGCCGCCCCCGGCGCCGCCGGCGGCGCCGCGGAGCTGCGCCGCCTGGCCGTCATCGGCCATCTGGCCGCGGTGCCCAACACCGGCGATCGGGGCTCGAGCAACGTGACCGCCCCCTACGTCGTCACTCCGCTGGAGGGCCTGCGGACCGCCCTTGCTCCCCTCGGCGGCCAGGTGGTCCACGACCCGGGCACCGACCCCGCCTCGGCCGCCATGGTGGCCGAGGCGGCGGACGCGGCCCTGGTCGTTGTCGGCTACGACTACCGGGACGAGGGCGAGTTCATGGGCGGCTTCCCGCCCCCCGGCTTCAAGAGGCTCCTTCCGCGGCCGCCGCTCAGGTCGCTGCCGAGGGTGTTGCTGGCGCTGTTGTCGGTGGTTCGGGGGAAGGGGGCGATCGCCGCCGGGGGCGATCGCACCTCACTCACACTCAAGCCCGCGGATGAGGCGCTCGTCACCGCAGTGGCCGCAGCCAACAAGCGGACCATCGTGGTGCTCATGTGCGGCAGCGCCGTACTCATGGAGAGGTGGAGACACTCGGTGCCGGGCATCCTCATCCTGTGGTATCCGGGGATGGAAGGCGGTCACGCCCTGGCCGATATCGTCCTCGGCAATCGGAATCCGAGCGGAAGACTCCCCTTCTCCATCCCCACTAGCGAGGATCATCTGCCCCCCTTCGACCGGGAAGCCACCGTCATGGAGTACGGTCCGCTCCACGGCCAAGCCCTGCTCGATAGCCTGGGAGTGCCGGCCGCCTATCCCTACGGGTTCGGGCTGACCTACGGGGAGTGAGCCGGGCGCCTCGCGAGGCCCTCGGAGCGGTGGGTCACTCCGTCGAACCGCGGCTCAACTACGAATGCGGCGCCCTCGAAAACCGTTGAGTTACCATGGCGCCCATGTTTCCGCCTCCCGCGGGTGCTTGATGAGTACCGCCGTCAATGCGGGTTCAATTGCCAGCCGCCCCCGCCGGCATCAGCGCAGGCGGTTGCCAACCGGTGCCGTTCAGAATCCCATCGATCTCGTCCGGCTCCGGCGCGATCAATCGCCAGATCAGCTCGAAGGCTTGTCCATTTGCCGTAGGCAGCCAGTTCTGGGCCTGTCGCGGGTCCGCCGGCTGGGTGGCCTGGAAGTAGATGTCCACAGAGCCGTCGGCGTTCTTTGTGAGCTGCGACACGTTATTGAACTGGTAGCGACCGATGGTGTTCTGGATGAGGGCGCCCTTCGCATCGTAGACGGTGAGCGACCAGCCCTCCCGCGCCGGCGGGGCGGTCGTCATGTGCACCGTGTAGCGGTTGGACCCGTCCAGTGTCTTCATGGTCCCATCGGTGAGACACATCGCGAAGATGGCCTGGTCGGACGTGAACGCGCCGAGTCCCATAACGGCGACCACCGCGCGTAGCTGGTAGTCGGTGCCGTACGCACCGAAGCCGCCCAGGAAGTAGCCATTATGCTTCTTGGCGCTTGCCTCGAAGACGGTCTTGGTATCGGCCTGGATCTGCGCCGGACCGGCGGCCACCGCATCCTTGAGACCGCGGATGGTGTCCGCGCTCAAGTGGCTATCTCTGGACGGCGTCCTGCCGGGCTCGATCCCCACCGTCGCGAAAGCCGCGAGCTGGTCCTTGTCGGCCTCCGGCGGGGGGAACTGCTGGAGCAACTGCCCCAGGGTGTCGAAGAACTCCAGTCCGGTGGGAACGGAGTAGTTCTCGACGGTGGTGTCCAGCTGGGCGGGAGCCTGAGGCTGGTAGTCGGTCCCGTATTTGCTGAGCGGCGTGAGCGTGTAGCTGTCCTGGATCTTGTTGACGTTGGCGACGTCGTCTTGTCCCTTGAGCTGGGTGGACCCGATGACCCAGATGCGCGTGTAATCCACGTCGATCCGCTGGGTCCCGGCCGGAAGCTGAACGTCGCGCTGGCCGGGACCGCAGATGACATAGTCGCCCGCCGGGGTATCGTGGGCGCTGCCGAGGTTGCGGATGTCTTCTGTGTAGGGGTCGAGCAGCGCGAGGACGAAGTAGTGGTCGATGACCTCGGGAACGTGGAGAACCTGCGGTTCCTTGGTGAGGTCCAGCCAGGCGATCGACGAGAGGGCGTTGGCGCCGGGCGCGACGACGGTGGTACTGCTGGGGTCGTTCAGCTTGCGTACGTGGTTGAACCGGTTGACCGGTCCGAACCCTTTGTCGTTCGAGACGTTGACGCTGGTCATGGTGAGGAACGTCTTGTTGGTCTCGAGCAGCGGCAGCCCATACGTGTACGCCTGCAACCCGATGGCATAAGCCTTGTCGTAGTCGGATGGGGAGCTTCCGGATGAGCATCCTGCGACGGCCGGCACGAGCACGGCCAGCAGCAGTGCGCACCTGGCGAGCAATGACGCTCGTACAGCCAACACAGTCATATCAAGCCTCCTCCTCGGCAGCGCCGAACACGCCAGCCTCCCTAATCTAGCGCCTTTGGTACCTGCCGTCCTCCGCTATCGGCCGGCGTCGATTAAGGGTACTACCGAGACGTGCAGGTCATGTAAGGCATGAGGGGGAAAGGCGTGATGGGCAAACGACTGGTCGCGCTGCTGCTGGCAGGAGTCCTGGGGTTCTGCGGTGGAGGCAAGTTCTACCCACCCGATCGCAAGAGACTTGACTCAATATATCGGTTAGTGATATATATCGTCCATGGCTACCATGCGTGAACCGACCTACTACATTCTCGCCTCGCTGGTAGGCGAACCGCGCCATGGCTGGGGGATCGTCCAGGAGGCCGCGGAGCTTTCCCAGGGACGGATTCGGCTTACGGCCGGCACGCTATACGGAGCTCTTGATCGCCTCGAAGCCGAAGGACTCGTCGAGCAAGACCGGGAGGAGATCGTGAGCGGTCGTTGCAGGCGGTACTATCGCTTGACCGCGCCGGGGCAGCGTCTGCTGCAAGAGGAAGCCGCGCGTCTCGCCGCTTCAGCGGAGGTTGTACGGAAGCGTCTGTCCCTATACGAGCCATCGAGAATCCAGGGGGCAACATCTTGAGAGACTCTGTTCTGCGTCTGTGCCTCCGCGCATACCCGTCGGTGAGTCGCGAACAAGACGGCCGAGCGATTCTCGATCTGGCACGCGACCTCTCCGAGGAGAAGCGCTTTTCGTTCTTCCGAGAAGCCGGCGGCTTGCTGTCCGGTGGAGTCAGAGAGCGTGGCAAGCTGCTGCGACTCGACGTCACCGGCGCACCGTGGCGCACCGCACGGGAGCGTATGGTGTTGCCTCTCTCGGTGGCCATGCTCTGCCTTTTCGTCGCCTTCGCGTTCCCCAGCCGACTGTATTGGGTTGGGTGGTGGTCGTTCCTTGGCCTTCTCGGCGCCGCCACTGCGGTTTTTGGAGCGGCGTCCGGGCGTCGCCTGTTCACGGTGGTGGCCTCATTTCTTGTTCTTTCGCTTCTGGTCTACGACGCCTTCCGCGAACTGAGCACCCACTACGCACGATGGTGGGGAGACGTCGTCATTGGACAGGTGAATATTCTGGCGATGTGGCTACCGGTTGCCCTACTCCTACTCATCTGTGCACCCACGGTGGACCGTACGGCGATCGTTCGGAGGCGCGGCATGATATGGACCGTTTGCGCACCTGTCTCCGTCTCGGTTCTCTTGGCAATACTCGTGCGCTCGCGCTGGCAGGGTACATCTGGCGGCCTGCTTGGCGCGGTGTTCATCTACACACCGCTCGTACTTGTCGCTGCTACCGCCGTTCACGGAGTCATACGAAGAAATGCGGTCACCAGGACTGCCGCAGCCCTGCTGGTGGCGGCAAGCTGCGTCCCGTTACTCTGGCTGCTCGGCATGATCGTCCCAGAGCCTCCGGTACCCGACCAGTACTTGCCGTTCGCCTACTATCTGCCCGGGATCGTTGTAGCCTGCTTCATCATGGTCTGCTTGCTTCGCCGTCGCGTCCGGACCCCCGCGTAGGAGCAGCGCGGCCCGAAGATGAGCACCCTGGCTGGCAGAAGTACATGGATCCGCCTCGCGGCCGTGGCGGTGTGGGCGATCGCGTTCGCCTTGGTGGAGGCGATGATCGTCTACTATCTACGGAAGCTGTTCGCGCTCCAGTACGGTCTGAGCTTCACATCGGCCGACTTCCATTTCCCACGCGACTATCTGCCCTACGAACGGGCGCGTGAGGCGGCGACGATGATCATGCTGCTGGCGGTTGGCTACTTCGTCGGCCGCACGTGGGGGCAGCGATTGGCCTACTGGCTCTTCGCCTTCGGCGTATGGGACATCTTCTACTACGTGTGGCTGTATGTGCTGCTACGCTGGCCGTCGTCATTGGGCACGCGCGACCTTCTGTTCCTGATGCCCGGCGAGTGGTGGGCGCCGGTTTGGGAGCCCGTGCTGGCCTCATGCGCATTCATCGCCGGGGCCATTCTGATCCTGGCGCGGTCGCGGAAGACCTAGCACTCGTCGTATGCGACCGAGACAATGCCGGTTCTGCCTCACCAGTGCACACCGGACACCGATCACCGGAAACGCTGGGGGGCCACGCCCCCGGACGTGGTGATAGGATGAGGCCCATATGGCAAAATCCGTCAGTCCGCTCGTGAACAACATCGCGCTGGTCGCAGGCTTCGGGGCGCTGATCGGAGCCGCGTGGGTGGGCTACGATGCGCTGGTCGTGCTCCTGGGTCTGGCGTTGGGCACCGGCCTCGTGACCAAGCTGTGGAGCCGTCTCTGTCTCAAGGGCGTGACCTGCGAACGCGGGCTGAGCGAGCGCCGGGTGTTTCCCGATGACGAAGTGCTCTTGACCCTGCGCGTCGTCAATCGCAAGATTCTGCCCCTCCCCTGGATCGAAGTCCGGGACGAGATGCCCGCCTCCTTGGCGGCTTCCGCGATCGCGCCCGCTGGCCCACTCGACAAGCCGACGCCCCATAGCAGTCCTGATTCGCCCCCCGAAGCCGCGGAGCGGCCAGGCTTCGTGGCCTTGTCGCGTTCGACTCCTCTGCTCTGGTACTCAGCCGCCAACTTCACTCAGCGGCTGGACTCCTCCGCCCGCGGCTACTATGCCTTGGGCCCCCTCTCTGTGACGTCCGGCGACATCTTCGGACTTCATCCGCGCAGCCGGGTGCAGTCCGACATCGAGCATCTCATCATCTATCCGCGTACGTACCCCCTCGCGGAGCTCGGCATCGCCTCGCTCTCCCATCTGGGCGACACCAAGTCGCACCTGCGGGTGTTCGACGACCCGTCGCGCCTCATGGGGGTGCGAGAGTATCTTCCCGGCGACAGTCTGCGCCGCATCCACTGGAAGGCCAGCGCGCGTAGCCAGGCGCTCCAAGTGAAGCTGTTCGAGCCGACCACCGACCTCAAGGTGGCCATATTCTTGGCCATCGACACCTTCGTGGAGCTGCCTGGGGACGACCTCGAGCTCGGCATCAGCACGGCGGCTTCCGTAGCCCAGCACCTGCTGGAGAGAGACGTGCAGACCGGGCTCTTCGCCAACACCAAGCTTGCGGACACGAACCGCCCGGCGCGCGTCGCGCCGGGCCGCGGCACCGATCAACTCGCCGTCATCCTGGAGGCGCTCGCGAAGGCCACCGCGGAGGTGGACGAACCGTTCATCGACTTCTTCGACCGCGAGCGTGGCGAGTTGGGCTTCGGCGGCGCTCTGGTCTTCGTCGCAGGCCGATTGTCCCCGGAGTTCGGGCTGCTGATGGCCGACCTCACGCGGGCAGGGAGACGCGTGCTGGGGTTCCATCTCGACCCGCGCGGCCTAGGGCTCCAGCACGCCCGGTCTCCGCTGGCACCAAGTGCGTCGTCCTGTCCCGTGTGCGGGCGCAGGGGCGGACGCAGGGGCGAGCGCGGGAGTGGGCGCTGAAGCGAGCGGGGCGGCCGAAGAAGCGACCTCCCAAGAGGCCGCGGTAGCCTGATGATCCGAGAAGCCGCCCAGATACGGGGACGGATCACCATCGCAACCGCCGCTGTGGCCGGGCTGGAGCTCGCCTGGCTCTACACGTTGCTGCACACCGCGAGCCGGGGGATGCGCCTCGAGGTCTCCGTGCCTTCACTCCTCCTCGTCTATGCCGCCTCGTTCGTGCTGGGCCTCGGATTGCGGGCGGCGTTTCGCTCCCCCTGCGTCACAAAACTGATCTCTTGGCTTGTGTGGCCCCTCGCGACCCTTTTGCTGCTCATGGTCCTGCTCTACCCCGCTACCGGTCCCTCGGACGCTCCTTGGGCGACGATGATCCTCGAGGCCCTCAAGGGCATCACCCGCGAAGCCGAGGCGGCGGCGTTCATGGTTCTGGCGGCCGGCTTCCTTTGGCGGCTCGGAGACCGTCTTGCGAGCAGCCGCATGACCTACGAAACCGTGGTGACCGAGTTCCAGATCGGTCTCGTGGCGTTGGCCGGCTCGGTCTTCCTCGGCTACCTGGTCGGTGTCGACCAGTCGGCGGCAGTCCTCACCGCGGTCCTCTTCGTGGCTCTGGGCCTCGTGGCGGCCGCCGCCACTCGCATAGCCGAGGGGGACGGCCTCCAGTTCTTCCGGCAGGGCGGTACCTGGTGGGTAATGCTCCTCGTCGGTGTGGGTCTTGTGGTCCTACTGGGAATCGTCGCCGGCATCCTCTTCACTCCGGAGCTGATGCAGTTCGTCAGCCGAGGCATCCGCGCCCTGTGGGGCCTCATCGACCGCCTGCTCAGCGCCATAGCAGGCCTCTTCTCGTCCTCCGGCCCTGCCGACATGGATCTCCCCCCCGGCCCAGAGCTCCTGCCACCGCAGGATGAGGGCGAGAGCTTCAATTGGGGACTGCCGGAGAGCTGGATGCGCCCCTCGCGCATCATCTACGGCGTTCTCTTCGGCGGCCTGGCCCTGGTGGCCTTCTGGCAAATGGCCTCCCAGTTGTTCGAGTGGATGCGCCGCAAGGCAGGGCGGGGCGGAGTGGAAGTGGAGTCGCTGCCGGGCGCGTTCCGACTGGATCTCGCCAGACTGCTCAGCCGGATGCTCGCCTGGGTGGGCGGCCTGTTCGCGTTCGTGAGGCACAATCGGAAGAAGCGTGAGGAGCCGGCGGGCACGACTGCCGTACGCCGCCTATACGTTGACATGCTACGCTGGGGTGCGGAGTCGGGATTCCCCCGTGAGTCGTCTCAGACTCCCTTCGAGTACCAGCAGATTCTCTGCATGGCGCTCCCCGCCCATCGAGACTGAGGTGGCTCTGATAACCGAGAGCTACGTGAGAGTGAAGTACGGAGCGCAGTCGCCGACGGAGGCGGAGCTCTGCGAGTTGCGGGAGAACCGCCGCAGACTCAAGCGAAGGGCGGCCCGCAAGGTCTTTGGAAGGCCGGCAAACCGCTCCGCGGACAAGCTGGAGGGCCGTGGACAAGCAGATCGACAAGATGACTGAGGAAGAAGCGCGCCGGGTCAAGACCGTCGCCGACCAAGTGATCGCCAATGTGGGCGAAGTGATGGTCGGAAAGAGCGACGTGGCCGAGCTCATGCTGGTGGCGCTCCTGTGCGAAGGCAACGTCCTGGTGGAGGACGTCCCGGGAGTGGGCAAGACGGTTCTCGCCCGCTCGCTCGCGAAGTCGCTGGGCTGCGATTTCCGCCGCATCCAGTGCACGCCCGACCTACTTCCCTCCGACGTCACCGGCGTGGAGATCTACGATCAGGCGAGGGGAGTCTTCGAGTTCCGGCCCGGCCCGATCATGGCGAACATCGTGCTTGTGGACGAGATCAACCGAGCCACACCGCGCGCACAATCGGCTCTGCTGGAGGCCATGCAGGAGCAGCAGATCACGGTCGACGGCCGGACCGTACATCTGCCGCGTCCCTTCATGTTGATGGCCACGCAGAACCCCGTCGAACTGGAGGGGACGTTCCCTCTGCCCGAGGCACAACTGGACCGCTTCATGCTTCGGCTGGAGATCGGGTATCCCTCGGAAGAAGAGGAGGGGGCGATACTCACCCGCTTCCGAGAGGCCAGCCCTCTCGACACGTTGAAGGCGGTAACCGACGCTGCCGAACTGCTCGATCTTCAGAAGCTCTGCCGACGGGTATACGTGGACGCCTCAGTGCAGGACTACATGGTGGCCATAGTCCGGGCCACCAGAAAGCACGACGACGCAAGGCTGGGAGCAAGCCCCCGCGCCTCGCTGAGCCTGCATCGGGCCGCTCAAGCGCTGGCGGCCGTGCGAGGACGCACCCATGTCCTGCCCGACGACGTCAAGCTACTGACGACCCCCGCGCTGGCCCACCGGCTCATCATGAAGACAGAAGCCCGCCTGCGAGACCGGACCGCCGAGCGGCTCGTCGCCGACGTCGTGACCAAGGTGCCGGCCCCCGTAGAGGCGACCTGATCACTCACTCGACACCGGCGAAGCGCCAGGCATCGGCTTCAGAGACGGCAAGGTGCCGGGGATGCCAGGCACATCGTCGTGGGAGAAGATGTGATGCCGCCGCTCCAGTGTGGCGCCCTCCACATCCACGTTGGGCAAGATGCGGTCCAGCCAGCGCGGCAGCCACCAAGCGTGGCGTCCCAGCAAATGCATGATCGCAGGCATCAGAAGAAGGCGGACCACAAAGGCATCGACCAGCACGCCGATGGCCAGGCCGTTGGGTCCTTCCTCGGGGATCACCTGGAAGGCGGCAAGCCGGTTGTCACCGGAGACGGCGACAGGGGCAACGGCGGCCACGTTGTCGAGGTCGGCGATCGCACGGGCGACACGGAGTTCCGTGGCCACGATCTCGTCGGCGTCGAGCCCGGCAGGCAGGTCGGCGGTGACCAGAAGCGTGGCGTTACTGCCAGGGCCGAACGCCTCGCTGATCAACCTGTCTGCTCTGTAAGTAGTCGAGTCCGCCGGCTCAGAGGAGCCATCGGGTAGACCGAGGCGCATCGAGCCCGCGGGGACTGCGACGATTAGGAGCGCCACCACGGCAATCACCGCGCCCCCGCTACCTCGACGGGATCCGTTTGGCGCTAGAATCCCTTCAATCTCAAGATGGCTCACACAAGGAGGAAGACGCGACGATGGCACGGACAAAATGGACGATAACGCCCCTCGTGCTTGCGACGGCGGTGAGGGACCTTTCCCAGGTCCTCCTGATGGCACCCACGGGCCAAGACGTGCCCGGCGCTGTTCTGGCCTGGCTGCTCCGGAGTGAGGATGAGACGGTACTCGTTGATACCGGCTTCGGGGCGATGGACACGCCGGATCTGGAAAGCAACTTCAGTCGGACGCCAGAGCAGACTCTAGAGGCCCAGCTGAACAAGTTCGGGACCTCCCCGGAGGAGATCCGGCTCGTCGTGAACACCCACCTGCATGTGGATCATTGCGGTGGCAACTGCTTCTTGCCAAACGCCCGGTTCGTCGCCCAGAGACGCGAACTTGCGTATGCCCTGAACCCCCTTCCTGTCCACAGGCCCGCCTACGACTTGGACCTGTCGCGGATGGAACTGGACCTCCTCGATGGTGATGCGGAGATCACGGACGGCATCAGAGTGACAATGACTCCGGGACACTCTCCTGGGAGCCAGGCCGTGCTCGTTGATACAGAGAAGGGCCTGTTTGTCATAGCCGGAGACACCATAACCCACTATCTCAGCACGGACGTCCCCAAGGGGGATTCCTTCTGGCCCGGACCGCTGTACGTAGACCTGAGGGAGTACTACCAAAGCCTCGACCGGCTGAGAGACCTGGGTGGGACGATCCTTCCCGGCCACGATCCTCTTGTGCTGGAGAAGACCGTATACCCTTGATCAACCGCTCGCACCGGACCACCGCCTCGTCCGCCGCGCTGGAGGACCGCGATCAACCGTCTCGCCACCCGGTTCAGGCATGTGGGTCTCCGGGTATCTACCATTTGTAGCCCCCTCTACGAGCGGCGGCCACCGGCCATGTGCGTCCGAGCAGCCCGCGGACCGTCCGGAGATCGAGGAGTTGGCGCGCTCCATCATCAAGACCCAGACCGACGAGATCGAACAGATGCGAGACTGGTATCGCAATTGGTACGAATAGGGCAAGAGGATCGTCCGACTGTGGCTAGAGCACGAGTAGGAAGGAGTCACTCCGTGAGAATCTATGATGGCATGGGCGCCGGGGGCGTGATCTGGATCGTGGTCAGCCTGGCTGTGTTGGCCTTGATCGTGGTGGGGATCGTTCTGCTGGTCCGCGGCCTTTCTCACCGGACCGACTATGGAGCGTCCGGATACCCCCAGGGACCGTTGCCTGGAAGCGAAGGGCCCAAGACCGCGCTGCAGATCCTCGAAGAGCGCTACGCGCGCGGCGATATCGGCCGAGAGGAGTTCCTGGAACGCAAGACGGATCTCTCCTCCTAGCAGGCTGCCGAGAAGGGACGTCTCGCCGCCAGAGTGCGACTGGGTACGCGCAAACGATTGGAGATGACCATGCAGTTCGACTACACGGTTCAGACCGGCAAGGAGTTCGACGAGGCCGTGGCAGCGGTGGTACAGGCGACCGCGGACGCCGGGTTCAGAGTGCTGTTCGTGCACGACGTGGCGGCCACCCTGGCCGAGAAGGGCTTCGATCGCGAGCGCGTCAGCATAGTCGAGTTGTGCAACGCGAAGTTCGCGAGCCAGGTGCTGGCCGCGGACGTGAAGATCGGGCTGATGCTGCCTTGTCCCATAATGATCTACGCGGAGGAAGGCCGGGTCTTCATCACAACCATGCGCCCCACGCTCATCGGAGGATTCTTCCCCGACGCGGACATCTCGAACGTGGCCGCCCAAGTGGAGACGACACTGATGGGCATCATCGACACGGCAGCTGGGTGAGATCCTTGACCTCGTTGCTTCGCCGCCTTGCCGTTCCCCTCATTGCGGCAACCCTCGTTCTGATAGTCGTCATCGTCGCGCTGGTGGTACTCGACCTCGGTGGCTCGACAGGCGACTCGGCCGCTTCATTGCCGGTGATCCAGATCGGCAGCGCATCCGCCGGCCAGGGCAGCGGACAGACGACCCCCACGGCGTCTACCACCACGACATCGGTGCCCACTTCGCAAGGACCTGGCACGAGTTCCGGTCAGGGGCAGGGGACCGGCACCACCCCGGGCCAGAGCGGCTCGACCGGGCCCGAGTCCACCGTGCGCGCCGGCGGCACTACGATAGTCACGGACGAGATCCGAGTCCAGCAGGGGCCTGGGTATCAGGGAGGCTCGACCTCCACCACTGAGGCGCTGGGTTCCCCCTCCACGAGCGGGGCGCAGAGGCTCCACCTCCACCTCGGGGCGCAGGGCTCGACCTCCACCTCGGGAGCGCAGGGCTCCCCCTCCACCGGCGGGGCGCATGGACCATCGTCTACCGGGTCGGGCAGGTGATCCGGTCGTGCGACTGCTGCTGATAGAGGACGAAGCCCGGGTGGCTTCTTTCATAGCCAAAGGCCTCGAAGGCGCCGGGTACGCTACCGATGTCGTCGGGAGAGGGACTGAGGCGCTCGACCGCCTGCGGGGGGGCCACCGGTGGGACCTCATCCTGCTCGACGTTGGCCTCCCCGACATGGACGGGTTCGAGGTGCTGGCGGAGGTCCGCAAGACCGACCAGGCCACTCCCATCATCATGCTCACCGCTCGAGGCGACGTGCCCTCGCGGGTCAAGGGTCTGGACCTGGGAGCCGACGACTATCTTCCCAAGCCGTTCGATTTCGACGAACTGGTGGCACGCATCCGGGCGCAACTCCGGCACGACCGCCAGGAGCACGGGTCGATACTGCAGTCCGGAGATCTGACTCTCGACCTGAAGGCGCGCAAGGCCCTCCGCGGTGACCGCGCCTTCGATCTGACCTCCCGGGAGTTCGCGCTGCTCGAGTTCTTTCTGCGTCATCAGGGGCAGGTTCTCACTCGGTCGCAGCTCTTGAACGGGGTCTGGGGGTATGAGTTCGACCCACGCACCAACGTGGTCGACGTCTACGTGGGCTATCTGCGTGGCAAGCTCGACCAGCCCGAGGGAGAATCCGTGATCGAGACGGTGCGAGGCGGAGGCTACCGCTTCCGCTCGCCGGAAGCGCCGACAGCTTGAGACTGCGCCTGACCCTCTGGTTCGTCTTCGGCGTGATCCTGATCGCGGTGGCGGGGGCTGTCGGGATGTACGCGATCCTGGGCCAGCAGTTGCGCGGCGAGCTCGACTCGAAGCTCATCCAGCAGATGAACCACTACCAACAGATGGTGGCTTCGGCCGACAGACGAGCAGGCTCTGGCCACGGCCACCGAGAGCTACCTCTCCTCGCCGCAATCGAACTCCCTGCGTCAGGCCGCCTACGTCTTCTCTCTGCAGACGATGGACGGCACGGTCGTCTCCAATTCCAGCGACACCCGGCTCGAGGACCTGCCGGCCACACACGCTCTCCTGGAGTCGGGCGAGCCCTACCTGCTCGATCTGTCGGTGGGCGGCCAATCCTACCGGGTAGCCGGGACACCGGTATTCCTCGCCGGGCAGCAGGTGGGCGCGGTCGAGATAGCCGGTTCGCTCTCCGGCATCAACGACACCCTGCAGTCGCCTACTGCTGCTGCTCGCCATCGGAGGAGCCCTCGGCTGTCTCGTGGTGGGACTGGGCTCGTGGCTCCTGCTCGGAAGAGCGCTTGACCCCGTCCGACGGATCACAAGGACCGCCGCCGCCATCTCTCACGAGGACCTGTCCCGAAGGATCCGCTACTCGGGGCCCAAGGATGAGATCGGCGAACTGGCCCTCACCATGGACGCCATGCTCGACCGGCTGCAGTCGGCTTTCGCGACCCAAGAGCAGTTCATCTCCGATGCGTCCCACGAACTGCGAACCCCGCTCACGATCATCAAGGGCCACCTGCAGGTGCTCGATCGCCAGGAGTCTCCCGATCCGACTTTCGTCAAGCAGGAGCATGCTCTCGTGCTCGACGAGCTGGACCGGATGAATCGCCTGGTGGCCGACCTGCTCACGTTGGCGCGCGCGACCCGGGTCGACTTCCTCCGCAAGGAGAGCATCGGTTTGGACGCCTTCCTTCAGTCACTGGCCGCGCAGGGCCCCCATATCGGCGAGCGCGCGTGGCTCCTCGACTCCCTCCCGGGCGGCTCTTTGCAGGCCGATCAGGACCGCCTCACCCAGGTCTTCCTCAATCTCATGCAGAACGCCGTGCAGCACACCCAGGATGGGCAGGTCATCGCCCTCGGAGGCGAGCGCACCCCGGCTGGTGTGATGCTATGGGTGAGAGATGAAGGAGAGGGAATGAGCGAGGAGATGGTCGAGCACGTGTTCGAACGCTTCTACCGCGGCACGCGGGAGAAGGACGCCGGGGCAGGCCTCGGCCTCGCCATCGTGAAGGCCATGGTGGAAGCGCACGAGGGCTCCATAGCCGTAGAGAGCCGGCCCGGGGCTGGCGCCCGGTTCACCATCTCGCTCCCCGCCTAGCAGGCTCCTGGCGCGGATTCGGCGGCCGACCCTTCTTCGGCAGCCTGCGAGCGGTCTCTCTCCTAAGAATCTTCTCATCCGGCTCTTAGCCACCTCTCACAAGGCCTCCGTAGACTAAGGCTCACGGGCAGAGACCCGTTCAAGCGGTGGACAGTCAAGACGTTCACCGGCCAGCAAATACTAGGAGGTTGAAGACATGCGGAAGAAAACGGTCCTTATCAGTCTGGTCGCAGCTGCAGCCCTGTCACTCACTGTCGCGGGTGCAGCGTACGCAGCCGGCGGCGGGAGTGGCCAGGGGTATCAGGGTGGAACGGCCCCCGCGGCCACAGCCACGCAGACCCAGAGCCAGACCACAAACGCGACGTGCACCGACTGCACCGACCAGACCCGTACGCAGACCCAGGCCCAGGACGGATCTGGAACCGACTGCGACGGCACCTGCGACGGCACGGCACAGAATGGCGCTGCCGCCCAAACGCAGGCGCAGAACTCGGGCTCCAGCGCGGCTCAGAATGGCAACGGTCCGCTGGCTTCGGGAGAGGCGGGCAACGGAAACGGTACCGCCCAGCAGCAACGTGACCGGACCTGCGACGGCACCTGCGACGGCACTGGCGACGGCCTCAGGCGATGGCACTGCGATGGCACCGGCGACGGCACCTGCGACGGCGACCAGTCGGCAACCCGCGGCCAGGATCAGCAGCGCCAGGGCAATGGGAACGGCGGACGCTGACCCCAGCCACCCAGCCGTTTGACGACCACGGAGCCGGACGGACATCGATCCGTCCGGCTCCGATCAACTAAGAGCACGAGAGAGGAACCAGGATGAAAAGACAATGGAGACCCATAGCAGTGACGGCAGTGGCCGTCGTTCTTGTCCTATCCATCAGCGGCGTCGTCCTCGCCGGCGGCCCGGGGTGGAAGACCGGCTCGAACGTGGATGCTTCCACAACCCCGGCGACCGGCGTCTGCAGTTCGGTGACCACGGCGCTCGTACCCCTCAGCGACGCAGAGAAAGCGGCACTTCTCTTCATGCGCGAAGAAGAGAAGCTTGCCCGTGACGTCTACACCGCGCTCTACGCGAGATGGAGCGTCCCGGCATTCAGCAACATCGCGACCTCCGAGAGCAGGCACATGGCCAGCGTCAAGACGCTCCTCGACCGCTACGGTCTGACCGATCCGGTGGGCGTCGACACCCCAGGCGTGTTTGTCGACCCCGAACTCCAGGCGGCCTACACTCAACTGGTCGCGCAGGGCAGCCAGTCGCTGACCGAAGCTCTGAAGGTGGGAGTGACCATCGAAACGCTCGACATCGAGGATCTCGAGGCGTTGCTCGGCATATCGACTCACGCGGATATCACCCAGGTGGCGAAGAACCTGTTGCGCGGTTCGCAGAGTCACCTGGCGGCTTTCAGTCGCCTCCTGGCCGACTGAGCAGCGACCGGGCCGGTCAGCCCGCAGCTTGACCCCGACCTGACGCACAGCCCATGACGGGAGACATCTTGGCGATGCCCTCCCCTCATGGGCTGTGCGTCTGTCTGTACGCAAGTCTTCCCGGAGGTGCCCGCCTCCGAAGCAGCCGACCACGGATAGTCTCGATACTGGCGAACCCCAGTCGATCAAGCCGCGGAGCGCGACTGTGGGCGAGCCGGCCCCCGCTACCACTGGACAGGTGTGAGCCGGCCCCGGGGTCTCTCCTACTCCGTGAGCGACATCGACCAGATCACCTTGCCGGCCGTGTCGATGTATCCACGGGTGAAGCCGGAGCCGTCGGCCCCGGTCACGGCGGCGAGACCGTTCGAAAAGGCCGCGGCGCTGGCGAACTGAGGCTCGACGACCACCAGGCCGTTCTTGTCGACGTAGCCGTATTTCTCGACGTTGTTGTCACGGCGCGACACGGCTGCCAGACCCTCGGAGAAGGCGTAGGCCCAGTAGTACTCGGGCTCTATGACGTACTTGCCCGTCTTGTCGATGTAACCGTACCCGGCCTCGACCTTGGCCGAGGCGAGGCCGTCGCTGAAGGAGTCGGCGTAGACGAACTGCGGCTCGATGGCTATGTTCCCGGCAGTGTCGATGTAGCCCCACTTCTCGCCTGTCCTCACCGCGGCCAAGCCCTCAGAGAAGGCATAGACGGTGTCGAACTGCGGTTGAACCACCCAGGTGCCTGTCGTGTCGATGAAGCCCCATTTCACGACACCGTTCTCGTCCACCACGGCCGCCCCCGCCAAGCCCTCCGAGAACGAACGCGCGTCGGCGAACTTCGACTCGATGACCGTCTGGCCGGTCGCGTCCATGTAGCCGTACTTCTTGTCGATCGAAACCAGAGCGAGGCCCTCGGAGAACGGCTCGGCGTAGTCCTTCCCCTCGATGACCATGGAGCCGCTCTTGTCGAGAAAGCCCATGGTCCCGTCCACAAGCATCACCAATCCAAGACCGTCTTTGAAGGGAAACGTGGCGGAGTACTCGGGCGGGATCACAAGCTCCCCGGTCTTGTCGATGAATCCCCAGTAGTCAGCGGTGGTGCTGACCATCACCGGGGCCAACCCCTCGGAGAACTGCACGGCGGCGCTGAAGCGACCCGGGATGATGGTCTCGCCATCCTTGTTGATGTAGCCGAAGGCGCCGGTCGCCGGATCGAGAGCCGGGTAGAGCTCCACGACCTCCTCGCCATCGACGGTCCGGATTACAACGTCGGGACCGCTGTCCCGGACCAGGAAGTAGATCCCCACTCCGATTGCAGCAAGGATCACGAGCGCCAGGATGCCCCAGAGCGCAAGGCGCCGTTTGCCGCCTCTCTTCACCATTTCTTCTTCGGACAAGACAGTTCTCCCTCCAGACGATGAGCGGCGACGGACGGCAGCGACCCGCGGTCGCCATTGTCGCAAGAAGTCACCCTAGCGGTCGACAGCCGGAGCGTCAAGAAACCATAAGGCCGGCATAAAGTCGACGGAAACCCGGCGTCAGTCCGGGCGGGCACGTGCGCCGACCGACATCCACTTAGAACTCGTTTCAAGATGAAGCCGCGGCCACCGAGTGCGCGCTGGACGGCGCGATGCGTCGTCCCTGGTGGCGAAGCCTCATTCCGAAACGAGTTGTCTGTCATTTCACCCTGTGAGAGCCTGCACCAGGTAGTACACGCCAACGCCGATGGCCGCCAGCACCACCAGTGCGATGATGAGCCACTCGGCCAGCCGTCCACCCCACGGCTGACGCCCCTGGAAGCGGAATCCGTTCAGATTGGCCGGGAGCCCGATCGCCGGTACCCGGGACGCCGGGGAGACTGCCCGCACCGTGGGCGAAACGCTCTCTACCGCGGGCGCTGCACGTTCCGTCAGAGGCGCTGCGCCTTCAGGCGCAGCGCCCGCCGACACGGGCACGGCGTGGTCACCATCCACGGTCGGCGAGCCACAGGCCGCGCAGAAGCGCTCCATGCCCTCGACCAGTTCGGCTCCACAGTTCGTGCACTTGCTCATCCTCAGGCGTCCACCATCGGCCAGTCGCACACGTGGATCTGCTCGCTGTCGGTCACGGCCCGGCTCCAGTCAAGATCGCCCCGCACCAGCGCGCCGCTGACGAACACCGCGAAGTCGGGCTTGAGCCCCTTCGTCGTCGGCGATCAAGTCGAAGAGACTGGTGGTGCCGTCCTTGAGGTAGACGGAGCGGAGAATGTCGCCGAGGGAGGCGGTCTCCGCGGCCACTTTGACCTCACGGGCGCGCCAGCCCGCCGCGGCAGAGGCGCTACCGGTCATGATGTTCACTATCGCTCTCATGACCGAGACCCCCCTGTGCTGTCCATGGGAATGTCGCCGAGGTTGATGTCGCTCGCCACCTCGATCGGTCCCATCTCTTTCGCCACGTAGCCCTGTTTCTGGATGGACACGCGATACGTCCCCCGCTCCAGCCCATCCACCAGAAGTCGCCGAACTCGTCGGTGACCGCGGTCGCCTCGGCACCATCCTGCGGGCCGTCAGTGTGACCAGCGCCCCCTCGACGATCTCGTCGGCCTCGGGGTCGTAGACCGTCCCGGCGATGAACGTCTTCGGGAGGCCGATGTAGTAGACCCGCGGCTTGGCGCCGAACTCAGGATGCAGCACCTCGGCCTTGGCGATCAGGTCGGCCAGGTCCTCTTCCTCACCGAAGGTGAAAGCCCCGGTGGGACAGACCTCGGAGCAACGTGTGTCGGTCCAGCCCTTGTCGAGCAGATGGGCACAGAAGGTGCACTTCTGGGCGATGTTCAGGTCCTCGTTGAAGAAGATCACGCCCTGGTACGGGCAGGCCTCTATGCAGTTGTGGCTGCCCTTGCAGATCGGTCGGATCGATGACCACGATCCCGTCATCCCTCTTGTAGATGGCCTTCTCGGGACAGGCCTTGAGACACGGGGCATCGTCACAGTGCTGGCAGATGGTGTGCTCGTACGCCACCTTGACCTTGGGCACCTGGCCGCGCACCCGGTCGACCACCTTGGTCCAGAACTGACCGGTGAGCGGCTGAGGCTTGGCGATGGGAGACCAGTCGTTGCCGCAATGCTCGTCCTTGCAGGCGATCTGGCAGTTGTGACAGCCGTTGCACTTGGTGATGTCGATGATCATTACCTTGCCCACGTCACTCACCCCCTTCGATCACTCGCTCTATGCGAAGACCGGCATCGGCACGGTAGGGCCGGTTGAAGGCCTCGGGATATGCCTTGCGTATCTCCTCCAGACTCGGCCCGTTCGACCTCCACCAGGAAGCCGCTGCACACCATGCCGGCGGCGTTCTTCGAGGTGATGTTGTGAGGAGTGATGGTGTTGATGGCGCCACCTCTGTCCAGCTCACCAGGCACGATGGGGTCCCAGCGGGCACCGTGATCGATGTAGACCGCGCCGGGCCTGATCCTCTCGGTGACCCAGGCGCCGACCAGCACGGCACCCCTCTCGTTGTAGATCTTGACGACGTCGCCATCGACGATGCCGCGCAATCCGGCGTCGTGAGGATTGATCCATAGCGGCTCGTAGTAGTAGCCATCCGGACCCTTGACCTTGCAGGTGTGGATCTCGCGCAGCCAGGTCATGTCGTCGTGCTGCGAGTGCACCCTCCACCTCGGGATGGTTGGACATGACAAGCAGCGGGATACTTCTCGCCCCGTTTGCCGTCTCGGCTCTCCTGGTGAGACACCCCTTCGGGTATCCAGTGGGGCACCGGGGGCCGCTCTTCGTCGTCGGGGAAGTGCTCGGCCAGTCGGGCCGAGTAGAACTCGATCTTGCCGCTCGGGGTGCTCAAGGGATGGCCTTCCGGATCCTCGTAGAAGTCGAACATTCCGGCCTTGTACTGCTTCCAGTCGGGGTCCTGCGGGACCACGTAGTAGCCCTTCTCCTTGAGTTCCTCGAACGTGATCTCTTCGGCAGCTCCGGAGTGTCTCCCAGCCGAACTTGATCCAGTCGTCGACGCTCTTGCCGTCCGTGTACTCCTCGAGCAGGCCGAACCGTTCGGCGATGTCGCAGACTATCTCGTAGTCGCTCTTCGATTCGCCCCGGGGCTGCTATGGCCTGGTCCTCGTAGAAGAGGCAGTTGAACTGGCCGCTCAGCGACTCCACGCCGATGTCCTTGACCTCCATGACCGTCAGCGACGGCAGCACGAGGTCGGCCAGCATGCAGTCGTTCTCCATCCAGGGGTGCTGAGCCAGGACGAACTCGATCTTGGGATCTTGAAGAGCCCGAACGAAGGAGTTGGTGTCGTTCCAGCAGGTCATCCACGAGGGCGAGTCGGTCCAGATCATATGGAGCTCGGTCCCGCCCTCGCGTGGGTAGGTGTACTTGATGAACTGCTGATCTACGGAGTCGCGCGAGAGCGTGGTGCCGTACCAGCTGATCGGCGCATCCAGGATGGCGTCGTGGATCAGATCCTTGGGGATGAACTGGGGCGGAGTGTCGGTGTACGCCCATCCGCGGTGGGCAGCGAACACCAAGCGGAATGTACTTGGGAGTCGGCAGCGGGAAGTTGGACTTCTTGTTGTAGAGGCCCCACTCGATCATCTTGAACTGATGCACGCCCGGCTTGCCTACGCCCTGCATCGCCAGCAGCAGGACCTGCAGTCTGGCCGGCTCGGTGGCGTACGGGCCTCTGATCCCCGGGCCGCCGTTGCCGATGGCGATCGAGACCGTCTTCTTGCCCCAGTACCGTGCCAGAGCTTTGATCGTGTACGAGGGCACGCCGGTGATGGGCGCCGCCCACTGGGGAGTCTTGGGAACGCCGTCCTCTTCGCCGAGAACGTAGTCCTGGAACTTGTCGAACCCGACGGAGTGGGTCTTCACGTATTCCTTGTCGTAGGTGCCCTCGTTCATCCACACGTTGGCGATGGCCAGATACAGAGCCGCGTCGGTGTTGGGCAGCACGGGGATCCACTTGTCGGCGTGCACCGCGGCGCCGTAGTTGAGGTCGGGAGCTACGTAGATGGACTTGATGCCAAGGTCGGTGAACCAGTAGCTCAGGCGGCTGGCCAACTGCCCGTTGAAGCCCCAGGGAGTGGTCTCCGGGTCGCAGCCCCAGAACAGGATGCCGTCGGTGTTCTTCGACACGTCCCACATGACATTGGAGACCGGCACCATCTGTCCCAGGCTCTCGCAGCCCCAGACGTGCTTGGCTCCCCAGTACCAGCCCTCCCAGCTGTCGGTGTTGCGGGTCTGCAGCGTGTAGCCGCCCAGGAGCCTGAGCAGGCGCCGGTGACAGCCGTGCGCGGCGTGGATGACCGCCGTCTCGCCGTGTCCGTCGGATTGGGAGAGGATCGCCTCCATGCCGTATTTCTCCTTGACCCTCTTGATCTCGCTCACCACGATATCCAGGGCTTCGTCCCAGGAGATGCGCTCGTACTTGCTGCTGCCGCGGTTCTGCGGATTCCGCTCGCCGTTCGGGTCCCAGTCCACCCTCTTCAGGGGATACAGGACCCTGTTCGGGGAATAGACCCGGTTCTTGTATCCGAGGCTGAAGGGAGGGATAAGAGATTCCATGGAAGGAGAGAAGGTCTTGCCTCGGGCCTCTATCTTCCAGGGCTCGATGCCCGGATACTTCCAGTCATAGTGGAGAGGCCGGATGCGGACGATCTTGCCGTCGTCACACTCCACCTGCACGCTGTTCGCGTCGGCGGGGATCCCGATGAAACAGAGTCCTCTGACGACTGTCTTCTCTCCCCGTCCCTCCTTCTCCCTTTCTGCCATCTGTTCGCTC
This sequence comes from uncultured Actinomycetes bacterium, assembly GCA_963714175.1. Taxonomy (GTDB): domain Bacteria; phylum Actinomycetota; class Thermoleophilia; order RBG-16-64-13; family RBG-16-64-13; genus RBG-16-64-13. The sequence continues at coordinate 296,369 of CAVQNN010000001.1, forward strand.
CCTTCTCTCGGAGACCGTGTGAGCAAGAGCACACTGTTGGCCAGGCGGAACTCCGTACAGGCCCCTGCACCATTGTCCTTAGTCGCGACACTAGCACGTCCACCTTCTCTAATCAACGAAGACCGTGGGCCCCTGCGCGAAGGCATTGACAAGGGCCTCAAGCACATGAAAAGGGGGTTCCCGGAGGAACCCCCTCACACGCAACACTGCGTCCTACAAGTCCTACTTTGCTGCCGGAAGAATGCCGCGCAGCGGGTAGGAACCGACTTCGACGATCTTGCCGCCTTGGACTTGCTGGATGCTCACCTCGTCGGGACCCTGGCAGTCGCCCTCACCATAGGTGAAGGGAGAGACGAAGATCCCGCCGGTGCTGAAGTCCTTGATCTGCCAGAAGCCCTTCTTGAGAACGTCCTCGCTGGTCAACTCGGCAGGATTGACCTCCAGGGAGGCCAGCCGCAGAGCTTCCACCTGAGTCATGGCTTCGACGATGCCGTCGAGATACAGAACGTTGACATCCTTGCCCGCCCCGTATTTCTCCTTCATCATTTCTGCGAACGCGACACCCTCGTTGTCCGCATCCTCGGCGCAGTAGTCGCCGGCGACGACGACACCCTCGGCCAGTTCAGCGCCCATGCCGGGCAGGAAGATCTGGAGGTGACCCGGGTTGCCGAACGCGAAGGTGATCTTGTACTCAAGGTTGGTGCCCATGCCGAGACGGACGGCTTCCTTGATGGTGGGCTGGCTACCGGGGTTGACCATGCAACCGATCGCCAGATCGACACCGTTGTCCTTCAGCCAAGCCAGCTGCGTGGTAGGCGCAGCCTTGGGAACCAGGTCCACGAACTGGGCGCCCGCGAACTCAAAGCCGATCGATTCGAGATAAGCCTGCAGCTCGGGGATATCGATAGCGCGGCCCAGAGCAGCGTCGGCGGTCAGATAGGCGACCTTGGGCTTCTCGGTGCCCGTCCAGCTCTCCATGAACCAATCGCCGATCGCAGCCATCTCGTCGGTGTAGGTGGGAGCGTTCAGGAAGATGTTGCCCGGGGGCTGGAGATAGGCAGCCGTGGTGGACTGGCTGGTGGCGCCTACGTTGTCAGCGACAAGGAGGTCCTTGAGAGCCAAGCCCTCGGGAGAACCGCTGACTCTCTGCACCAGCAGGCCCTGGGACTTGAGGTCGTCATAGATGGTCAGGGTCTTGTCGGGGGCCAGTGCGTCATCGCCCCACTTGAGTTCGAAGGTGATGTTTTCCGGGATGGTCTTGTCGGTGTACCACGGCGCGACGATGTGGTTCTCGTTCACGTATGCGACGTAGTCCTGGAAGCCGGCGAGGATAGCGGCGCAATCCTCAGCATAGGCTCCGGTCAGCGCGAAGGTACCGCCGACATACAAGGTGACGGGTTCGCCAACCGTCGTGGCCGTTGTCGCGGCTGTGGTTTCTGTGCCGCCGGCCGTTGTTGTAGGGCCACCAGCCGTCGTAGTAACGGCCGCGACTGTGGTTGTGGTTTCTTCGTCTCCGCCGCAGCCGGCGACCAGTATGGCCAAAGCCACCATGATCATCAGCACTACGGCCCAGGTACCCTTGAATCTTGACATGTACTCCCCCTATTCAACGACACTGTTGTCCAACCCAGAAGCCCTACTCTCATCTACTCGGGACGCACCTCCTTAGGAAGCTTTGTTCTCCATTTATGAGCGATAAAGCGTAAGACCAAGCTAGTACGGCCAAGCCTGGTAGTAGTTCCTCAGGCGTTCCCATATGTGTGAGATGCCGCGAGGAGCGAATATCAGGAAGAGAATGATCGCCAAGCTGGGCAGGATAAGGCTCAACCCAGTGGCCGTCTGGGGGTTCACGATCTCGGCGAGCGGAGGTCCCAGCTTGATGGCCAGTTGCTGCAGCAGCTTTATGGCTATCACCCCGTAGATGACACCGGAGACACTGCCCATGCCGCCAACGATCAGCATCCCCAGCAACCAGACCGAATCGAAGAACGGGAACTGCTCCACGTTGGTGAAGGAGTAGTACTGGACCGACAGAGCGCCGGCGATCCCGGCGAACACGCAGCCGATGAAGAAGGCCTGGAGCTTGTAGGTGAAGAGGTTGACCCCCATGACTTCAGCCGCCAGATCGTTGTCGCGGATGGCGACAAAAGCCCGACCTGCCCTGGTGCGGAGGATGTTCTTCGCCACGATGGTGGCGAGTACGGCCAGCACCATGACCAGGTAGAAGTAGTTCTCCTTGGGCCTGATCGACCATCCGAAGAGGTCGCCCGGTGGCACGGACAAGCCCTCGGTGCCGCCGGTGAGACTCCGGAACTGCAGCACCAGCCAGTGGATGATGAAATAGGCTGCCACCGTGGCCATGATGAGATAGAAACCCTTGATCCGCAGAGAAGGCAGACCGAAGATGATGCCCACCACACCCGCCACCAGGCCGGCTATAGGCAGTGCTGCCCAGAAGGGAAATCCTGCTGAGTTGCAGAGGATAGCCATAGCGTAGCCGCCAACCATCATGAAGCCCGAGTGCCCCATTGACACGAGACCACAGTTGCCGGTGAGGATATTGAGGCCGTGGGCGCTGATGATGGTGATGCCGATGATGGTCGCGATGGTCAGAAAAGAGTTCGAGGCCCACTGGGGGATGGTGAAGATGAAGACCATGAGCACCGCCAAAAAGCCCCAATGCGTCTTGGTGCGCACCATGGCCATGTCCTGACCGTAGCTCTGCGCGAAGATGCCACTCGGTAGTCTCATGAGCTACACCCTCTCGATTCTCTTCAAGCCGAACAGGCCGTGGGGCTTGACGATGAGCACGGCCATCATGACAAGGAACGGGAAGACGTTGGCCAGCCCTCCCCCGGAGGGAAGCAACTGGTCGAGATAGCCGGACGCCAGGTTCTCCGCGATCCCCAGGATCACACCGGCGACGACGGCGCCGCCGATGGAGTCGAGACCACCCAGGATGACTACTGCCAGGGCCTTCAGCCCGACATCGGCCAGCGGCGGCGACACCCCCGAGACACCGCCCAGCAAGACGCCTGCGACCACGCCCACCACGCAGGCGATGACCCACACAAGGGCATACACCGTTGTGGCTCTGATGCCGAGACTGCGCGTGACCTGCTCATCCTCGGCAGTGGCGCGCATGGCCAGCCCCATCTTGGTGAAGCGGAAGATGGACAGCAGGATCGCCACGACGACGACCGAGACGATCAGCCCCAACAGCGACGAGGGAGGGATAGCAACACCGCCTCCCAGGTCGAGAGTGATCGACGGCAGCGATTCGTGGTACGTCTGGTATTCGCCGCCCCAGCCGATGATGGAGATTCCGTCCATGACGCCGGCCAGGGCGATGGTCATCATGACGATCGAGAGCGCGGGCTTGCCCAGCAGCGGGCGAAGAGCGAGCCGCTCGATGACCAGACCCATGACCGCTGCCACGGCGATGGCCGCGATAATCGCGAGCCCAGACAGGCATGTGGAAAGGTATGAGGAACGTGTAGCCCAGATAGGCGCCCAGCATGACTATCTGTCCCGGAAGCGATGTTGAACGCCTTCGAGCACTTGAAGATGAGTGCGAAGCCGACGGCGATGAGGGCATACATCATGCCCAACGACAGTCCGCTTATGACCAACTGGAAGAAGAAAGTCATTGGCCACCCCGCCCCACGGTCGCGATTTGCAGAGCAGTCTTGATCTTGCCGGTCCGGCCGTCCTGATAGGTGAACTCAGCCTCGACCTCGACACTGGTACTGTCCCCGCTCAGGGCCTGGATGAGATTGGTGTATGCCTTCCTCAGAAAGCCCCTGCGTAGCTTGCGATTGCGGGTGAGTTCGAACTCGTCGGGGTCGAACTCCTTGTGCAGATTGACGTACTTCTCTATCCGCTGGGTGTCCGGCAGACTCCTGATTGATGGCAGCGATCTCCTGCTCGATCAACCGATAGATCTCCGGTTTCTGCGACAGGTCGCCAAAGGTCGTGTAGGTGATCTTCGTCTTGTCGGCCCAGCGTCCCGTGTTGTCGGCGTCGACGATGATCACGAGCCGTGACGAACTCGCAATCCCGCCCCGCCAACACCCAGGCGTCCTTGATGTAGGGGCTGTGCTTCAGACGGCTTTCGATCTCCTGAGGAGCAAGGACATCGCCGCACGGGCAGAAGGGTCAGATCGTCGATACGGTCGACGAAGACCAACTCATTGACCGGCGCTCAGGTGGCCCTGGTCCCCGGTACGCACCCAGCCGTCGCTCAGTACCCGCGCCGTCATTTCGGGGTCGTTCTGATATCCGAGAAACGCTCCTGGGTTCCGCACCAGGATCTCGCCCTGCTCGCCGATCTTGACCTCCACACCCGGGTTGACCGAACCCACGGTGCCCGGAGTCTGGATGCCGTCGGCCGCCCCGGTGACGGCCCCCGCCTCGGTGGAACCATAGATGCTCTTCAGAGGCACCTTGAGAGCGTGGAAGAAGCGGAACGTCTCGGGTGAGAGCGTGGAGCCGGAGGTGTAGCAGACCCGAGCATGAGTCAGACCCAGGCTGTCCCGGATCTGGCGGTAGACGACAAGATCGGCCAGCACGTTGAGCAGTCGCCAGTGCAGACCCGGACTCCGCTTCTCGTACTTGGCACCGGCCACCCTCTCGCCCACCGGCATGAGCCAGCTCGAGACTGTCCTCTTGAGGAAGCCGGCGCTCCGCAGTTTCGCCTGGACCTGACCGGCCAGGCTCTCCCAGAGCCGGGAGTTGTAGAACGCCACGCTGGGAGCGATCTCGCGCAGGTCGTCGGGCAGAGTCTCGGAGCTCTCTGCGAAGTTGACGGTGCCGCCCGAGAGGAGATGGCAGCCGAACGATATCCACTGCTCGGTGATCCAGGCAGGAGGCAGAGCACAAGCGAGATCGTCCTTGCGGCTCAAGCCGTCCAGCTCGTAGTAGAGCCGCGCGCCCGACATCAGGGACCCGTAGCTGTGCAGAGCGCCCTTGGGGACGTCTGCCGTCGCGCCGGAGGTATAGACGATGGCGCAGACGTCATCGGCCTTGCCGGCCGCGATGTTCTTCTCGAATTCTCCCGGGTGCTCCGCCTCGTAGCGGCGCCCCATCTCCAGGACGTCGCGCAGGCCGACGAACCTCTTGTCATCGCGGTTGCTGAGACCCTTGTAGCGCCAGTAGACAACGGCCTTCAGCCTGGGTAGCCGCTCGATGATCTGAGCTATCTTGTCGGCCTGCTCCTCGTCCGCCACCATGGCGAACTCGGCTTCGCAGTCTCGAGCCACGTACTCGATCTCGGCCGCCGACAGATCGGAATACAGTCCCACGCTGATGCCGCGATTGCACTGGGACGCTGCCATCTCGGCGAAATACCATGCCGGGGAGTTGTCTCCCACGATCAGGAGCTTGTTTCCCGGCTGGAAACCCAGGGACAGCAGGCCCAGCGCCAGATACTTGACGTTGTGGTAAGTAGTCCTGCCAGCTGTAGGACTGCCAGATGCCGTAGTGCTTGTAGCGCATGGCCTTGCTGGCCGGCACCGGAACCGCGCCGTTGTGTTCGAGCACTTTGGGCCAGGTGTCCAACTTGGAAGTATCGAGTCTCGTCGTAGGCTGGCTCACGAGAGCCACCTCTTCCGCCGGCGATAGTGCTTGACCTCGCGGTAGTTCTTCTGCACACCGCTTGACGAGATGCCCATGTAGAATTCCTTGACGTCCTCGTTGTCCTTCAGCTTGTCGGCCGGGCCGTTCAAGACTATCCTGCCGTTCTCCATCACGTAGCCGTAGTTGGCGATGCCCAGAGCCGCCTTGACGTTCTGCTCCACAATCAGCATGGAGACACCACGATCCTGATTGATCTTCTGGATGATCTCGTAGATCTCCGCCACCGCCATAGGCGCCAGGCCGAGGGAGGGCTCGTCCAGCAACATGAGGCGCGGGTCGGCCATCAGGGCCCGCCCGATCACCATCATCTGCTGCTCGCCCCCCGAGAGATAGCCGCTCACCCGCTTGCGGTAGTCGCGGATCTTCGGGAAGTAGTCGTACACCATCTCCAGATCCCTCTTGACACCGGCCCGGTCCCGGCGACGGTAGGCCCCTACCTGGAGGTTCTCCTCCACGCTCAGATGCTCCAGCGTCCGCCGGCCCTCCATGACCTGGCTGACGCCCATCCTGGCTATGTCCTCGGGGCCGAACCGGTCGAGCCGCTTCTCGTCGAAGGTGATATCCCCGCTGGTGATCTGCCCTTGTTCGGTCTTCAGCAGCCCCGAGATCGATTTCAGTGTGGTGGTCTTGCCTCCGCCGTTGGCCCCCATCAAGGCCACGATCTGCCCGGTGTCCACCTCCAGAGAGATGCCGTGCAGTACGCGTATCACACCCAGGTAGGAGACTTCGATGTTGTTGACCTTCAGCATCTTATTCCTGCGCCTTCCCAGGTAGGCCTTAATGACATCCGGGTTGGACTTGATCTCGGCCGGCGTGCCCTCGGCGATCTTGCGACCGAAGTTCAAGACGGCGATCCTGTCGGCGAGGTCCATCACCACGCCCATGTCGTGCTCGACCATGATGATGCTGCGAATGCCGTCCCTCAGCACGGGGGTATCCGGATAGGTGTCCCCCTGGCCCTCGTAGACATCGAGGATGAAGCGGGCGATGTCTTCCTTCTCCTCCAGGTTCATGCCGGCCATGGGCTCGTCCAGCAGGAGCACCTTGGGCTCCAGAGCCAACGCGCGCCCCAGCTCCACTCTCTTTCGCAGACCGTACGGCAGCGCCCCCACCACCTGCTTGCGGATGGACTGGATCTCCAAGAAGTCGATGATCTCTTCGACGGTCTGACGGTGCCTGATCTCTTCGCGGCGAGACCGGCCGTAGTAGATGGCTCCGTCCACGAAGTTCTGCTTCATGAAGACGTGACGGGCAGCCATGATGTTGTCCTGGGTGCTGAGCCCCGTGTACAACTCGATGTTCTGGAAGGTGCGGGCTATGCCTATCTTGGCCAGTTTGTCCGGCCTCTGACGGGTGATCTTGTTGTCCTCGAAGTAGATCTCGCCCTTCTGCGGCTTGTAGAAGCCGCTGATGCAGTTGAGGAGAGCGGTCTTCCCGGCGCCGTTGGGTCCGATGACGGCCAGGATCTCGTCGCGGTTGACATTCAGACTCACGTCCGTAAGAGCCTTGACGCCGCCAAAGCTCAGCGAGATGTCCTCGATCCGAATGATGGGCCCCTGTTCAGCCATCGCCGCCGTCCGGGTACTCGTTCAATGCCCCTCCTACGCCCGTGATTCCCCTAGCCTATCGGTGCCTACTGTGCTCCTTCGCTGTCTCGATCATGGTACGAAGGTTCTCAATCCAAGCGGCGTGCCGGCATGGACGATGAGTTCAGATGGGACGAGGATGCCCTGGGGGTAGCGTTCTTCCGCTATCCGCATGATTTGGGCAGAGAGGTCGAGCATCCTGTCAGAGTCTCCCACTCTGGCCGGAAGCCCATCAACGGTCCGAAGAGCTTTCTTCTCGGTCATGTTGGCCACGGCTTCGACTATTTCGAGAGGCATTGCCGCCCCTTCTGTTTGCGAAGTACCCACCCCATCAAGCCACAACTGCTCGAGACGCCCACACTTCAGCGTGCTGCTAGGTCAAGATACAAGAGCCCGGGAGCCCGCGCAAGCCGATTGGAGGCCATCTGGGATGTCGTCTCATGATATTTGTGGATGGCCCGACTGAGACATGTATACCGCGCATAATAGGGCGTCGCCTTGGCTGTAGTTCTCTTCGATGAGGGCGTGCGCGCTCTGTGGAGGCCTTTGCCCCGCGCTGCCGTCAGTCTAATCTGCTTCCTCCCAGGCGATGAGCGGCAGCTCGTTGGGCACCAGGACGTCGTCGTGGCAGGGCAGGACCCGCACCGCGTAGCCGTGCAGACCGGAGGTCCGCTGGGCACCGTGCCCCGGTAGAGGTGCTCGCCGTCCTCGCAGCCCACCCAGTCGAGCGCGGTGCCGCGGCCGTTGCGCAGGGTGCCGTCGGGCCGCAGACGCTGACGTAGGCCTCGACCACCACGTCGGCCGGCTCCAGGCTCCCCAGACGCACCTTGGCCGCCACCTCGATCGCGTCGCCCACCGTCACCTCGGGGGTGCCTCGCTCCTCCACCCAGGTCACCCTCACGTCGCACCAGGCCGTCGCGCACCCTGGTCCTCCAGGCGGAGAGCTCCTGGGCCTTGGCGAAGTCGTCGGCGGCCAGGCGCTCGTAGCGGTCGGCCGACGGGCACGTAGAAGCGCTCGGCGTACTGCTTGACCATGCGGTCCCCGAGAAGGCCGGCGGCCAGCACCCGGATGGAGTTCTTCATCATGGCGATCCAGCCCCGGGGCAGTCCGTCGGCGTCGCGGTCGTAGAAGAGGGGCACCACTTCGCTGCTCGAGGAGCGAGTAGAGGGACTCGGCGTCGACCTCGTCCTGGTAACCCGCGTGGACGAATTCTTGCCCGTCTCCTATCGCCCAGCCCACGCCGGGACGGTAGGCTTCGGCCCACCAGCCGTCGAGCACCGAGAGGTTGAGTCCCCCGTTGGGCACCACCTTCATGCCGCTGGTGCCGCAGGCCTCGTAGGGACGGCGAGGCGTGTTGAGCCACACGTCGCAGCCCCCTGCACCAGCATGGCGGTCTTGCGCAGGTCGTAGTCCTCGAAGAACACCACGTGATCGGTCAGCCCCTCGCGCTTGACGGTGTCGAGCAACTGCCGGATGAAATCCTTGCCCGCTCCGTCACGGGGATGCGCCTTGCCGGCCATCAGCAGCTGCACCGGCCGGCTCTCGTCGAGCAGGATGCGCCTTGAGCCGGTCGACGTCCTTGAAGAGCAGCGTGGCCCGCTTGTAGGTGGCGAAGCGCCGGGCGAAGCCGATGGTGAGCGCGTCGGGCACGCAGCGGCGGGTGAGCCGGCGGCCCCACTCCGCTGGCCCTGCGCCTGTCGCGCGCCTGCAGCTGGGCCTGCTCGCGGGCGTAGGCCACCAGGCGCTCGCGCAGGCGGGAGTGAGCGTGCCACAGCTCCAGGTCGGGGATGCGCTCCACCCGCTGCCAGGCCTCGGGGCTCGAGGTGTCCTCACGCCAGCGCGGGCCCAGATAGTGGTCGTAGAGCTGCTCCATCTCGGACGCCACCCAGGTCTTGGTGTGCACCCCGTTGGTGACCGACTCGATGGGCATCTCGCCCTCGGGGAAGTCCACCCAGCCCGGCTCCATCATGCGGGCGGTGACGCGGCGGTGCAGGCGGCTGACGGCGTTGCGGCGCGGCGACTGGCGCAGGGCCAGCACGGCCACGTTGAACTCCTCGTCGACGTCGTCGCGATTGATCCGGCCCATGCGCATGAACTGCTCGGTGTCCAGCCCCAGCTCCTTCAGATAGGCGCCCAGGTGGCTCTCGATGAGCGGCCTCGGGGAACAGGTCGAAGCCGGCCGGGACCGGGGTGTGCGTGGTGAAGAGCGTGCCGGCGCCGGTGGCCTGGCGGGCCTCGTAGAAACGAGAGCCCCTCGTCGTCATGAGCTCGCGCATGCGCTCCAGGCGTGCTGAAGACCGAGTGGCCCTCGTTGAGGTGGCACACCTGCGGGTTGACGCCCAGGGCCTTCAGGGCACGCGATGCCCGCCGATGCCCAGCAGCAGCTCCTGGGCGAGCCGCTCCTCCGAGCCCCCTCCGTACAGCTCGTTGGTGATGCGCTGAGCGGCCGGATCGTTCTCGGGCAGGGCGCTGTCGAGCAGGTAGAGGGAGATGCGGCCCACCTGCACCTTCCAGACCCTGGCCCAGACGGTGCGTCCGGCGATGTTCGACCGAGATCTTGAGCGGTTCGCTCGACGCCGTCGTCCGCGACGGTGCCCGCGCCGCCCGCCGGCGTCCGCTCGCGCCCTGCCGCCACGCCGGCTGCACGCCAGACCTCCCCGGCCATCACCGGCCGGATGGGCAGGGTGCTGACGTCGTGGAAGCCGGTACTCCTCGTACTGCCAGCCCTCCTCGTCGAGTCGCTGGATGAAGTAGCCCTTGTTGTAGAGCAGGCCCACCGCCGACCAGAGGCAGGTCCAGCCCGCTGGCGGCCTTGAGGTGGTCGCCGGCCAGCACGCCCAGGCCTCCCGAGTAGATGGGCAGGCAGGCGGTCAGGCCGTACTCCATGCAGAAGTAGGCTATGGACAGGTCGGTGCGGTCCGGATACGCCACGCGGAACCAGCCCGGCTCTCGCAGGTAGCGGTGCAGATCGTCGCACTGCCTCGTCCAGGTGGGTGAGAAAGGCGGATTCGTCGGCCGCGTGCTCCAGCCGCTCCCGGGAGATGCGGCGCAGCAGCAACACCGGGTTGCCTCCGCACTTCTCGAGCATCTCCGGGTCGAGATGCTGAAAGACCTTGTAGGCCCGGCTGTCCCAGGTCCAGCGCAGGTTGAGCGCCAGCTCTTCCAGGCCGGCGAGCCTTGGCGGTATCTCCGGGTGGACGCTGAACTGATGGATCTTAGGCACGCTCGCCCCGTCCCCTCCGCAAGCCGCGATGACTACCGATAGTGAGTACCCATTATTCCATAGGACAATTCACGGCCTGACGGCGCCGCTCTCTGATGCCTCGACGATCGCTTCAAAATAGAAGTCGGCCCCGCGCGCGCGCCGCACGTGGTCGTCTCAGGCACTAGAAGCGCTGAGCGAGACGCCTCGGCGTCCGAGCCGATCGCCGCCGAGCGCGTCGCCCGTGGCAGGGTCACTGAAGCCCGAAACCCCGCTCGTAGCGGGGTTTCGGTTCGGTCGGCTAGGTTGTTGGCGGGGCTTAGAAGGGGGCGAACGACCATCCTCTGCTCGCCAAACGCTCTGCTCTTCTAAGCCCCATGTGGGTGAGGGCGACGTGGCCGAGGGCGGTCCATTCGACTATTCCTCGGTCGGCCCAGAAGTCACAAGCCTCATCGGCCTCTTCGTCGGAGCGGCCCAATTCGGTCCGAACCTCGCGGTAGGGAACGGCATTCTTGGCCTTCCCCCCGGCCAGTTCGTACAAGACCCGCAGGTAGTCGTGCTCAAGGCCGTTGACACCCATCAGTGCACGCATCCCACCTCTCCTCTCCTCGTCAAGGCAGGATCATGGTCTCGCGGACCACCTGAACTTCTCCTGAACGCTTCGCGACTGCGCGGTGGTCTCGCGAGCACGCGGCAGTCTCGCGACGCTGCTCTGGACGAGACAGAGACCGTCGGCCAGCTCCGCTGTTCGGCGATCTCCTAGACTACGCTGGGCGAGAGGGAGCCTGCGACGGAGACGTCGGATTCCCGCTCGTCGAGAATCTCCATGAAGACCTCTACCAGGTACGGATCGAGTTGAGCGCCGGCGATCCGCTGCATCTCCTTCCGGGCTTCAGCAGGTACGAGGGCCTTGCGGTAGGGCCGGTCGGTGGTCATCGCGGAGTATGCGTCGCTCACAGCAAGGATGCGCCCCAGTAGCGGGATGCCCTCACCGACGAGACCGCGCGGGTAGCCGTCGCCGTCCCAACGTTCGTGATGTGAGCCGACGGCGGCCAATACGTCGCTGAGGTCGGGGATCTCCTTGATCATCACCTCGCCGAGCGAAACATGCTGCTTGATCGCCTCGAACTCCTCCCTGCAGAGCGGTCCCGGCTTGCGCAGGATGCAGTCGGGGATGCCGATCTTCCCCACATCGTGCAGCAGACCAGCGATACGCAGGGGACGCATGCTCTCGGAGGAGAGGCCGATCCGCCCAGCCAGCTCGAGCGCGTACCGGGTGACGTCGTCAGAGTGCTGCCAGGTGTAGTGGTCCTTGTTGTCGACGGCCACCACCAGTCCCTCCAGGACGGTGAACGTACCCTCCGGCAGTTCCTCGTCCCGGTCCTCCACACTCGAGGGCGTGACACAGTCTCCTCCCCTTTGTCTCGAGCGACAGACATTGGCATCTGCGACACCCAGCAGCTCGCCCATCCTGCTGCCGTCGTGGGGGAACTCCGATATCCCGCAGCTCATGGTCAAGGGAACGGCATGCTCACCATCGGCACTGAAGCCGACAGCACGCAGAGCGTCTCTGACGTGGCTGAAGCACTCGAGGGCGCTTGCTGCGCTGGTGTCGGACAGGATGGCAATGAACTCGTCCCCCCCTTGACGCCCGACGATATCCGAGCGCCGGAGGACTTTCTTGATGGCATCTGCGGCCTGTCTGAGGACCCGGTCGCCCATCGCATGCCCGTACATGTCGTTGAAGAGCCTGAAGTTGTCCAGATCCATCGCGACCACGGCGAGTGGCGTTCCGGCCCTCTGACTTCTCGCCAACTCCTTGTCGAAGTAGCGGGCGAGGCCGCGGCTGTTGAGCAAGCCCGTGACCGAATCCTCCTCCGCCATGCGCCGCGCATCGGCGTATCGTCGCGAGTTCTCCAAGGCAACTGCCACCTGTGAGGTCGCCGCATGCGCCAGCGCGATCTCCCCCTCTGAGGGAGGATCCTGGAATCCCAGACACAACAGACCGAGAATGGAGCCCCTCGAGGTCAACGGTAGAATGACGACACTCTGAAAGGCCTCCTGATTGTCCCCACACGCGCCGCAAGCCCGAAGTTCTTCGCCGTCGAGCCGAGCGACGCCACCACCCGCAATGACCTTCGTGGCCATCCCCGAGTTCTCGAGCACCGCCAGAATCTGCAGGCGGGTCCCGCTCGAGAGCCCTCTGTCGCCAAAGAACTGCGGCCGTTTCTCAGCCCTGGTCAGCCACATGGAGCTGCAGGCGCACCCTGCCGTCTCTCGGACGAGCCTGAGACCGCCGCGGATGACGTCGCGCGTCGTAACGCACTGACTCATCTCTTCCGCCACCTGGTTGAGCCTGGTGAGGTGCTCTTTCTCAGCCGCGAGTTCCTCGGTACGCTCCACCACCCGAAGCTCTAGTTCTTGGGCCATGGTCCCCAAGGAAGCCTGGAGCCTGCGGTTCTCGATCACGACCACGTACTGACGGACCAATACCATAGCGGTCAGCGACAGGGCGACGCCTACGGTGACCGTATCGCCGGTCTGCGTTCCCTCATGGATGATGAAGCGGAAGCACAGTAGGGCCGCGATGGACGGAACGGCCACGTATGGCAGAGCGACCCGCACCAGTTCGGCCGCGTTCTTCCAACGACTGGCCGGCTGGCCGGTCTCGACGACTCCCTTCTCCCGAGCGCCTTCTCTGATGAAGACCAGAGCTCCGACTCCCGCCAAGAGGTAGCCAAGGGGCCACAAGGGGTCAGGCCAGCTCCCGGTCTGGTATCCGCCGCCCGCCGACAGCACCATGAAAGCCGTGTCCGCGACAAGCCAGACACCGAAGGCTCCGCACAGCCACACCAGACCTCTAGGCCTCTGGGCTCTACCGTTGTTGAGCAAGACGGTGGCGATCCCGACCAACAGGAGCATGTCCCCTGCGCTGTAGCCCACGTTGGTGCAATTGGCCATGAAGCCCGCGCTCGGCTCATAGTCCGGCGCCATGACCAATTCCCAGCAGATCGCGCCCACCGACACCGCGAAGAGAAGGGCGTCGAGGATCAAGCGGCCGGAGCCGGCTCTGCCCGTGCCACGAAGAGAGGTGAGGGCCAAGAGACCGACAAACACGAGTGGATAGAAGGTGAGCCAACTCGCGTCCGCCCATGAGGGGTAGGGAGCCTTGATATCCAAGACGAGTTCGTAGTAGGCCCACGTGGTCTCGCCCAGGCTCGCGGTCAGGAAACCAGCCGCCACGAGCGCCCAGAACCAGCGCGTCTTGCCGTCGCGCGCGCGCCACGCCCCCACAACGCAGAGAGCGGCGACCAACAAAGGCGGCACGATGCTCATCAGGTCCACCAGACTCGTCCGCAGCGAACCTTGAGCCACGGCAAGCACGGACACGAAAGCCACTAGGAATGCCGCCAGCGGCCCGCCTACCCAAAGCGTCCAGCCCCCACATAGCATCCGTCGGATCAGCACCCGACCGTCTCCCCTCCCGATCACGATTTCGGCTAGCAACCACCGAGGTCCCGCTTGGTCCTTATCGGTGGATCGGCGCTTCCCTTTAGCAGGCTTCCGAAGTAGAAAGTTTCGCGGCCCCCCAGGAGGTCACCCGGCCCTGGCGGCCGGGACTTCGATCTTCGATAACCTCCAAGGGCGCGAGCATGATGGGAGAATGCTGCCGAGGCTTGATTCGACGCCGTCACAACCGGTAATGTCAACGAGGAGCTTGTGCAAGGTCGCAACCGATCTCGGCCGGTGCAAGGGGGGCAAAGATGGACGAAAGCGCGACTGCGGTTAGGAAAGCGGCGACTCCGGAGCAGCAAGACCCGGCTACCCAGGCGGCTCACTTCGCCCGCGCGTTGGCCGACCAATTGGAACCCTGGAACCAGGCCGTGGCCGAGCCTGCTCACGCCCAGGAGGCCGTCCTGCGCCGACTTCTGCGCGACTACGACCTGACCTCGTACGGCACCGACCACGGCGCAGCCGCCGTCGCCGCGACATCCGAGACCCCAGGCGCCCTCGTCGCCGAGTACCGGCGCGCCTTCCCCGTCATGACCTACGACGACTACAAGCCGCTCATCGAGGAGGTCATGGCCGGCGACACCGACCTGCTCCTCTGTGGAGGAGCCCGTCGGCTGGGCCATCACGCGCGGCACCATGGAGGGCGAGTCCAAGTTCATCCCCATGACCCCCACCGACCTCCGCATGCGGGTGAGCGCGGGACGGGCCATGATGGCCTACGTGGCGGCCACCAAGCGCTTCGACCTCTTCGCCGGCGTCAACCTCAACCTCAACTTCCCCTCGCGTCGTGGGCACGGTGCACGGTCGGCGACAGCGAGATCGAGTACGGCTACAGCTCCGGCATCTACACCAAGCACGTGTCGAAGTTCACCCCCATCCGCTCCGTGCCCTCTCAGGAGGAGATCGACCAGCTCAGCCCCGGCACGACCCGCGCCGAGTGGGACGCCCGCTTCGAGCTGGCCATCGAGAAGTGTCGGCACGAGAATGTCACGCTGGTCGGGGGCGTCTGCCAGACCGCCCTCGAGTTCGGCCGCTACCTGCGCCGACGCCACAAGGTCTATCCCAAGGAGCTCTGGAAGACCCAGATCATGACCCTGGGCAGCACTCCCGGCATCAACACCCGTCACGCCGCCCAGCTCACGGCCATGTACGGTCCGGTGGCCATCCGCGAGATCTACGGGGCCACCGAGGGCATGTTCGGCCAGCAGCGCGACGACCGGAGGGCCTGGGTGCCGAACTATGATCTCTTCTTCTTCGAGGTGCTCACGCGGCACGGGCATCAAGATGCTGCACGAGATGAAGCCCGGCGAGACCGGCAGCCTGGTGGTCTCGACCCCCATCCTGGCCCGCTACCGCATCGGCGACACGATCCTGGCGCTGAAGCCGCCCTACTTCCGCTGCATCGGCCGGGACAAGTGGTGGACCAAGCTTGACTACTACCGGAAAGAGCTGGCGAGCCTGAATCTGGGGCGGCTGTAGGGCAGCCCGGAATGGGCCGCCAGGCAGGGTTGCCTTACGGAGATCGACTGGGGGGGCAGCGCGAACGCCCGGCGCGGTCCGGCATCTCGCAGGCGAAGCGACGGTCATCGGCGACCGCTCGGGTCAGATGGTACGCCGGAGATGCTCGAACCTCGTCGCGGACCCATTGCGCACTAGAGGGCGCGACCCAGCGCGTTCCAGAAGGCTGCTAGCGCCGCGGCAGCCAACCGCCCGGCCAGGATGGCCACCCCGACCGCGATGATCACGATCGGGCCACGATCAGGTCCCACTTCTCATACCAGAGGCCGAAGCCGACTCCCGTCCCAGATGCATCCCCAGACGAAAGAGCCTCACCACCGACCGCCTCCAGCGCGGTACGGCCAGCCGCAGCAAGCACTTCGCCGATAAAGATCACCGCGGCGCCCCAGGCGAAGATCGCCCATCCCTTGTCGTTCTCCCCGATGACATCCAGATTCTGAAGCAGCAGAGTGACGCCAAACCAGATAATCAGCAGAGCGAAGCCCACGAATCCCAGCGGGTCGCGCCGGTACTTCTCGTCTAGGCCGCTCGCCCTTTTCCTGCTTCTTCTCCTGCTCCTTCTCGTCCTGCTTCTCGCCCCTTCCCGCCCCGCGGTTCGGGTCGCGTGGCTCGGGTTGTCCGGGAACCATGTCCATTGTCACCCTCCCCCGAAAGACTGAAAGCAATCACAGCTTCCTTGATTCTACGCGCGCTGATGGCTTTGTGAATCCCCCCCGTCACTCAATGCTTGGCGGGTGGG
Organism: uncultured Actinomycetes bacterium; assembly: GCA_963714175.1. Lineage (GTDB taxonomy): Bacteria > Actinomycetota > Thermoleophilia > RBG-16-64-13 > RBG-16-64-13 > RBG-16-64-13. The sequence continues at coordinate 312,565 of CAVQNN010000001.1, forward strand.
TCCATCAGCAGCCGGCTAGCGGATCCCCAGCAGCTTGTGGGTCTGCAGCGACAGGCGCCACTCCGGATGGTTCATGACCAGCGCGATCGCCCGTTCGATGCTCCCCGGAGCCGGTCTGGCGCCTGCAGGGCCGCCCGAATATTGGGGCTGGATGGAGACGAACGCTCCAGGGTGGGCCGCGGCCAGCCGCTCCGCGGTGGCCTCGTCCAGGTGGTCGTCGACGACGAGTTTGAGCTCATCCACTAGGTCTTCCCACCCCGGGGCGATCTATGTAGTCCGGCGGCTTGGGACTCACCACGGCCCAGTCGAACCCGAGCGCGGCGGCTGCCCCGGCGCCGCCTTGCAGACCTTGGATGCCGTTCGGCGCGGATGCCGGCTCAGGTAGCGGCGCCAATGGATCCACCGTGCCGTTCGTCTCCAAGTGCACCCGTATCCCGCGCCCCTGCGCAATCTCAATGAGCTCGCACAAACCATCTATCTGAAGTAGAGGCTCACCTCCGGTGAGGCAGAGACGGGGTAGGTGCACGCGGCCGACCACCTCGTCCACTGTCAACTCCTCCCCCGCGCCCGGATCCCAACCGCCGGCGGTGTCGCACCAGGCGGTGCAGCCCAGTTCCAGCTCAGGCGCGTTGCAGCCGGCCAAGCGCACGAAGGTCATGGGAGCGCCTGTCCAGTAGCCCTCGCCCTGAAGGGAATCGAAGATCTCTATGACGCGAAGAGAAGCCATCGAGGTCACGATGCGGCCGCGGGCGAGAGCCGGCCTATCAGGCCATCACTTCCACGAAGGAGTTCGGCCCCTCGGCCAGGCGCACCCGCACCACCGGAAGTCCGGCCTCCTCCAGACGGGCGAAAGCCCAGGCGGCCACGGCCTCCGTCGTCGGGACAAAATCGAAGAGGTCGTTGAGTAGCTGGTGATCCAAGCGCTCCACGACCGCCTCGCCCACCTGAGTCCTGAGATCGGCGAAGTCCATGATCATGCCGGCGGCCGGACCTGACTGCTGCGGGGCCCCTTCCACGGTCACCTCCAACCCGTAGGTGTGGCCGTGCAGCCGGCAGCACTTGCCCTCATGTTCGGGGAGTCGATGGGCAGCCGCGAAGGTGGTGGAAATGGTCATGGTGGTCTTCAACGGGGTCCTCCCGATTCGTAGGCGATGGGATCGACGGCCCCCGCGGCGGCAAAGGCCTGCAACCGCGCCTGACAGGTGTCGCAGACCCCGCAGGCCGGCCGGCGTCCCTGGTAGCAGGAGTGTGTGAGTTCATAGGGGACGCGGTGGTCGAGACCCCAACGGACGACCTCGGCCTTGGACCAGTGAACGAAGGGAGCCCGCACCCGCAGGCCGTATCGCGTGCCCAGCCGCACGGCCTGATCGGCAGCATCCACGAACTCGGGCCGACAGTCTGGGTAGCCTGTGTGGTCGTCATGATGGACGCCCAACCACAACACCGCCGGGCCGGCAGCGTCCGTCAGAGCCGCCATGTGCGCCAAGAAGAGCAGATTCCTAGCCGGCACGTACGAAGGAGCGACCCCGCTGAGTGATCCGAGGTCCCGCCCCTCAGGCAGAGGGGTATCGCTGTCGGTGAGAGCCGAGCCGTGGATGGGAGGCAGTTCGACCACGTGATGCCTCATTCCGTTGGCCTGGGCCACCGCTCTAGCAGCCTCCAGCTCAACGGCGTGCTTCTGGCCATAGAGGAATGTGTAGGCCTCGACCGTCTCCCCCGGATGGTTTGCGGCGATCCAGGCGGCCAGAGTCGCCGAATCCAGGCCCCCGCTCAGAAGCAGGCAGTGAGTCGGCGCGGGAGCCTCGGACCTGCCCAGGCGCGCCACCAGGCGCGGGCGCCGCTTCGGCCGCCCGCTCGCTCATGCCCTCTCCCCGTGTTCGACTCTGACCACCGTCTTGATATTGCCCCGCACGGAGAAGTCGGCGGTCACGCGCATCCAGCGGGGTTGGAGCAGCGAGAGGAGATCGTCCAGAATCTGATTGGCCGCCGCCTCGTGCGAGATGGGACGATCCCGGTAGCCATTGATGTACAACTTCAGCGATCTCAACTCCACGATCCATTCGCGAGGCTGATAGCGGATCTTGATGAGAGCGAAATCGGGGAAGCCGGAGCGCGGGCAAAGGCAGGTGAACTCAGGGATATCGAAGGAGATGAGGTAGGGCCTTTCCGGGTGGGGATCGGGCCACCGCTCGAGCCTGTTCTCACGGATGGCGACGGTACCGTACGGCTCTTCCGACACGGGCGTGTTAGAGCTTTCCTCCATGGGGGAAGTATACCTTGCGGCCATAACGGCGATATTCGCGTCGGCACAGGGAGGGACGCATGAACGGCAAGGCTTTCGGCAGGATCCTGCTTGGATACGACGGCTCCGACGATTCGGAGAAAGCGGCCGTTCTGGCGACCACGCTGGCGCAGCAGTTCGACGCGACCATCATCATCTGTCACGCCTTCGGGCACACCCCCATGACGGCCAAACCAAGTGAGGTACGACGGCTGGTCGACCCCATGGTGGAGCGCCTGGCCAAGCTGGGGATAACCACGCTGATCTCCATCCCCGACACGGTTCCAGCTCAGGGCATCCTCGACGCCGCCGACGAGCACAAGGCCGACCTAATCGTCATGGGCAGCCGGGGACGCGGGACTTTCGCCAACCTATTGCTGGGATCGACCGCGGAACGCGTGCTGCGCTACGCGAAGGTCCCCGTCCTCATCGCGCGCTGACGGCCGAGGGGTATTCCCGCTGCCGCTCACGCTCTCTGCACCGAGTACGGTGTCGCAACGCTTCGCGGCAATACCCCTCGGCCGTCTGCGCTGTCAGGTTCTTTGAGCTACCCCTTACTCAGAGCGCGACAGCCTGTGCTCTCCGCGGAGGAGCCTCGTGAGTACTCGAACGTAAGCGACGGAGTGGAGAGTACAGGCTGGAGCCGCGTCTCAGAGGTCGGAGTACGGAGGCGTGAACGTGTCCGCCTTCGAGGGATCGCCGCTCGTGTAGCCCAGCTTGAACCAGCGCGAGCGTTGTGCCGAAGTCCCGTGGGTGAAGGAGTCGGGGACCACATAGCCCTGGGCCTGCTGCTGGAGCCTGTCGTCGCCGATGGCGCTGGCCGCGTTCAGGGCCTCGTCGATATCGCCCGTCTCCAGCCAACCATTCTGGTTCTCGTAGTATCCCCACGCCCCTGCGTAGCAGTCGGCTTGGAGTTCGAGCCGTACCGAAAGCTGGTTCTTCTCCTCCTCGCTCACCCGCTGCTCCTGGGCGCTCACTTGGGAGAGGACTCCCAGAAGGTTCTGCACGTGGTGGCCCACTTCGTGCGCGATGACGTAGGCTTGGGCGAAGTCACCTCCGGCCCCGTACTTGCTGGCCATGTCCTCAAAAAAGGTGAGGTCGATGTAGACCGTCTTGTCGGCGGGAGAATAGAAAGGCCCGGTAGCCGAGGTGGCTACACCCGACGCGGTGCTGACTCTGCCCGCGAATAGCACCAGCTTGGGCGCCTCGTAGGTGAGATTCGATTCCGTGAACTGTTGAGTCCAGAAGTCCTCGGTATCGGCGAGAACGACGGCGACGAACTCCCCCATCTCGACCTGTTGGTCTGTGAGCGACACGTTGGTGGTCGCCCCCGTCGGTATGAGAGAGCCCGCGTCGCTGAAGATCGAGCCTATGTCACCGTTACCGGCGATGAGAAGGCCGATGACGGTGATGATGATCGCCGCGATCCCGCCGCCGGCAGCCACCGTGCCGCCGCCCGCCCTGCGTCGGTCGTCGACGTTGGTGCTCTGCCTTCTACCCTTCCACTGCATGTAATCCTCCCATCGCGAACCACCGCCCTGCGTACTAGGCGACGGCTCAGCACCTTGACCAGCCGAATGATACCCGCTACGCGACCGGAGCAAGCGCGCCCAGCCGAGTTGTTGCTGCCCGCTGCATTGGCTGATATTGTGAGCGTGCTTTTTGCCGCGTGACAACCGCACACGGAGCCTGTATGTCCCTGGTTCAGACGATCGTCGCAAGAGCTGGCGCGCGCAAGGTGCTGCTGACACTAACGGCCATCTTGTTCCTGACCTTCCTCGATACGACCATCATGAGCGTTGCGCTTCGCGACCTGCAGGCTACCCTCCACACGAGCATCTCGGAGCTGCAGTGGATCATCAACGCGTACGCCTTGCTGTTCGCCGCGCTGATGCTCGCCTTCGGAACCCTCGGTGATCGCCTAGGTCGCAAGAAGGTGATGCTGGGCGGTCTCGTGGTGTTCATCGCCGGTTCCATATTCGGAGCCCTGGCGCCCAATACCGAATCGTTGATCGCCGCACGGGCCGTGATGGGCGTCGGTGCCGCGGCATGCGAGCCGGGGACCCTTTCGATCATCCGCCAGCTGTTCCCCGACAAGCGGGATCGTGCCCGCGCCCTCGGCTTGTGGGCCGCCATCGCCGGCTTGGCCCTGGCCATGGGTCCGGTCATCGGGGGCGTGCTGGTGGGCCTCGGGGGCTGGCCGGCCATCTTCTGGTTCAATCTGGCAGCCGGGATCGCGGTATTCGCGGCCGCCGTGTCAGTGGTGCCCGAGAGCTCAGACCCGGAGACCGGGAAGACCGACTTCGCCGGGTTCATCCTTGGACCTATCGCGCTAGGTACCCTGGTCTTCGCTATCGTCGTTGGTGAGACCGCCGGCTACACCTCTGGAGTCGTTCTGACGCTCTTCGCTGTCGCCTTCGTGGCCTTCATCCTCTTCACGTTCGCGGAGCTGCGGGCCAAGGCGCCCATGCTGGAGGTCGACTACTTCCGGAAACCGCCCTTCACCGGATCTCTGGTCGTCGCCTTCGCGGCGTACTTCGGGGTGTTCTCCATCTTCTTCCTCACCGCTCTCTATCTGCAGGTGGTCTGAGGACTACTCGGCCCTACCGAACAGCGGCATTCTTCGTTCCGATGGCGATCGCGATGATCGTCGCCTCCTCGTTGGCCGGCAAGTGGGTCGCGTTCCGAGGGCCCCGGATACCCGTGACGATTGGTTGCCTGGCCGCAGGGGCGGGCATACTGCTGACCGATGTCGCTCTGATGGGCGAAGTCGGCGAGGTCAGCTTCATCCCCCTGGTGTTGTCGCTGACATTGGCCGGCATCGGGTTCGGCGTCGCAGTGGTGCCGATCACCTCGGTGGCCCTGTCCAGCCTGCCAGCCAAGCACTCAGGAATGGCGGCTTCGGCAACGACCACGGTCCGCGAGGTGGGCACCGTCATCGGCGTGGCCGCTCTCGGCTCCCTGTTCAGCACCCAGCTCTGACGTCCCTTGCCGCGCGTCTATCAGAGCTGGGCTGGCCACAGGAGACTCAGGAGCCGATCATCTCCGGGGTCCTGACGGGCAGAGTCCCAGACTATCGCCCTATACCTACCCGTGATCAACAACCCCACGATGGAAGTGGCCCACACCTTTCCAGAGGGAAACCAACGAACCATGGCCGAGGGAATCGTCCAGGCTACCGACGCCGCTTTCGATGCCGTCCACACCGGCGTGAGCTCGTCGCTGGTGGTGGCGGGAGGCGTCATCCTGTTCGCGGGGATCATCGCCTGGATCACTTTCGCTCCTCGCTGGACCAGCAAGGACTAGACTGCTGAGACCGGCGGCGAGGGTGGGCGTAGCGCCCCTCTCTCTGCAGTGCGCCCGGTAAGATTCGAACTTACGACCTTGGGATTAAGAGTCCCCTGCTCTACCAACTAAGCTACGGGCGCGAGAGTGCAGAGGGCATGATAGCCTCCACAGCCGCGTCGGTCAACGGAATACCCATTCTTGATGCAGTCCCCCCGGTCGATTCGAGTAATCGCCATGGCCGGAGATGCCGATAGTACTTGCGCGACGGCTGGCAGGAGAGCGGTTTGTGACCCGCTCGCCGGAAGGGGGATGCTGTGGAGATCATAGACTGCCCGAAGTGTGGACGCCCTCGGGCACTTGGCCATCGATGCCCGTCTTGCGGAGATACCGCGACGGACGCCAACGAACAGTCGGCGGCGCCGACCTCCACCTGGGCCCCCCTCGCCCCCATCCCCAACGCGCGGCCCCCGGGAAGAAGAGGTGGGGTCTTCTGGCGACCATCATCGTAGCTGTCGCGGTGATCGCGGTCGTCGCCGTGGTCGCCGTAGTACTGACAACGGGCGGCGCCGCGATTCTGGAGGAGAGCGCCTCGGTGGCATCCACCCCAGACAGAGGCCACGATCTGGCGGCCCAGTCCCTACTGAGAAACGCCATGACCGCGATGGATTCGGCCTTCATCGAATCCGCCGACTACATGACGGTCACGAAGGACACTCTGAAGTCGATCGAACCGGCGATCACCTGGGTGTCGGGACGGAGTGGCGTGTGCTCAGCCCCTTCCGGCACAGCGAAGGTGCAGGGGAACGCCGTCGCCTGGGCTTGCACCGGTCGCATGACCTACGAGCTCGGCACCTGGTCGGCATCCGGGGTGGAGTTCGGTGTCCGCGTGGACAAAGCGGGCGGCGGAACCACCTACTACAGGGGCGGCGCGGTCGCTGCCTGGTAGCAGCGCTACGGACACGCCTGAGGACGACGCATCGTGCCGTCCAGGGCGCACTCGATGGCCGCGGTTTCGTTCCGAAACGAGTTGTAAGTAGAATGGACCGATGAACGAGGCCCAAGAGTTCGATTTCGACACCGTCGTCGAGCGCGGCGACACCGCCAGCTACAAGTGGGACAGGTACCGGGGACGCGACGTCATCCCACTTTGGGTGGCCGACATGGACTTCCGCTCCCCGCCCGCGGTCATCGAGGCATTGCACGAGCGTGTCGCCCACGGGGTGTTCGGCTACACGCACGCCCCCGACGAGCTGTACGCGGCGGTCCAGGCCTCGCTCCTCGCCGAGTACTCCTGGGACGTGCCCTCGGAGTGGATAGTGTGGCTGCCCGGGCTGGTCTCCGGCTTGAACGTGCTTTGCAGAGCCGTGGGCACCCGCGGTGACGAGGTGGTCACCTTCACTCCCGTCTATCCGCCGTTCCTGTCGGCTCCCGTGCTGGCCGAACGCAGCGTGGTCAAGGTGCCGCTGGCCTGCCGGGACGACCGTTGGGAGATGGATCTGGACGCCTTGGAGAGGTCACTCACTCCCCGCACGCGGCTGCTGTTGCTCTGCTCGCCGCACAACCCGGTGGGCAGAGTCTGGTCAGCCGACGAGCTGGGCGCCCTGGCCGAACTGGTCCGTCGCCACCATCTGGTGGTGGGGTCCGACGATATCCATGCCGGCTTGGTGCTCGACCAGGACAAGCGTCATCTCCCCTTCGCGACCCTGGCCCCCGACCTGGCGGAACGGACTATCACCCTCATGGCGCCCAGCAAGACCTTCAACATAGCCGGGCTCGGCTGCTCGTTCGCCGTGATCAGCGACCCGTCGCTGCGCGACAGCTTCTGCGGGGCAATGGAGGGCATCGTGCCGCACGTGAATGCGTTTGGATACGTGGCCGCGCAAGCGGCATACGAAAAGGGCGGGCCCTGGCAGCGGGCGCTGCTCGCCTACCTGCGCGGCAACCGCGATCTCCTCGAGCGGGAGATCGCCGCGATGCCGGGACTCAGCGTGGCACACGTAGAAGCCACCTATCTGGCCTGGATCGACGCCCGCGGGACCGGCATCGCCGACCCGGCATGCTTCTTCGAGAAAGCCGGCGTCGGGCTGTCCGACGGAGCCGAATTCGACGGTCCGGGCTACGTGCGCCTCAACTTCGGGTGCAGCCGGACGCTGTTGGTGGAGGCTCTCACCCGGATGCGGGCCGCGCTCCAACCCCAGATGCCGGAACCCGCGCGGTTGGAGAACTGACCTACCCAAGATCTGGCCCGTGCGCAACCCCATAGCGGCCGTGCCGTCACGGCACCACCCCATCGTTCTCAGCCCCGGGCGCGGTTGCGCGCCCGGTCCCGGGAGGATCGCGCCGCCTTACCGATCGTTGGCTCTGGTGATCTTCCAGAAGCCCAGACCTCCGGCAAGCGCCAAGAAGGCACCTGCGAAGAGGATTAAGTACCAGTAGGACGTGCCGGTGTTCGGAAACTCGGGGCGCCCCGTCGTCGTAGTGGCGGAGCCCACAGTCGTCGTAGTGGGGCGCAAGGTCGTCGTTGTGCTGGCGCCCAAGGTCGTCGTCGTGGAGCCCAGAGTGGTCGTGGTGCCGGAGCCCAGAGTGGTCGTGGTGGCGGAGTCCAGTGTGGTCGTGGTGGCGGAGTCCAGTGTGGTCGTGGTCGAGGCGGAGTTCAGAGTGGTCGTAGTGGTGGCGCCCAGAGTGGTCGTGGTCGGAGCTTCCGTTGTCGTGGTGGTAGTGGGAGCAAGAGTGGTCGTGGTCGCAACCGTAGCGCAGAACCCGTTTGTGATGGTGTTACTGTGTAGCGTGACCGCGCCATTCCGTGCCAGCAACTGGCCTTGTACCGTCGCGCTGGTATTCGCGGTAATGGAGGTCAAAGCGAAGATGTGTCCCACGAAGTGCGATCCCGCCCCCAGGGTCGCAGAGCTTCCCACCTGCCAGAAGATTCGGCAGAAACGAGCACCGTTGAGGAGACTGACGTTGCTGCTCGCTGCGGTGATGAGCGTGGACTCCATTTGGAAGATGAAGACGCTGTTTGGATCACCCAGCGCGTCAAGCGTGAGAGTGCCCGTGATCTCAAAAGTCCCGCTGGCCGAATCGTAGACCCCAGGAGTCAGTGTAGATCCTCCAAGCTCAGTTGGGATCTGGGTGACCGGCGTCCTTCCCGCGGCGTCGTTGTAGGCGGTGACCAAGTCCACCTTGGCCTGGAGCGCTACGGCATCGGCCAGATGTACAGCCCCATTGATCGTTGCGCTCGACTGTCCAGGGAATGCGGTACCTGGGGATAGCCCCACATCTCCGTTGATCGTGGACGATCCGGTATTGGTGATTGTCTCACCAGCCAGTATCGCAAAACTGGAGGTTGTCCCGAGGTCGACTGTCGGCTGGGCGGCCAGAGCGGTTGCAGATGTCGCCAGTAGCGCCGCCAATACTACTGCCACGACCAAGACCACACGTCCCACTTGGTTGAAAGGTCTCATGGCTGACGGTCCCCCTTACTCGCGTGAACTGCCTTTACGTAGACTCCCTCTCGTCGTGCTATTTTGAAACGTTTCGCCGCCTGGATCGATTCACCTCTCGACGACCACTGTCGGGGGAGTAGTCCGTGAGGTTGTGGGCGAGAGATGCGGCAAGCGCTGGGTCATGCCGCTGAGTACCGGCCACGAGCGAAGCGGCCCCGAGTAGTGCGCCTCAGCAGTCCCCCGGCCCAGCCGCGCCCAGAGCCCGCCGCACGCGTTGGAGCAACAGATCCGGAGTGAAGGGCTTCTCGAGATAGTCCATGCCCTCCTCCAGACGCCCGGCCTGCACACCCGAATTCGCCGAGTACCCACTCATGTAGGTCACGGGCAGGGAAGGGTAGCGGGCGCGAAGGCTCTGGGCCAGATCGTAACCGCCCTCGCCCCCAGGCAGGACCACGTCGGTAAGGAGAAGATCCGGAGGCACGTTTGACTTCCCCACGGCACTCAGCGCCTCTTCGGCAGATGAAGCTCCCACGACCTCATACCCAGCACGCGTGAGCACGCGTGCCACCAGGTCGCGGATGGAGGAATCATCTTCCACCACCAGGATCGTCCCGGAGGCTCGAGCCGGGCTTCCCGCCGCGACAGCCTCGGCGACCTCGGGAGCGGTCGACGCAGCGCGGGGCAGGTACACTCTGAATGTGGTCCCTATGCCCGGCTCGCTGTAGAGGGAGACGTTTCCCCCGCTCTGTTTCACGATGCCGAACACTGTCGAGAGACCAAGACCGGTCCCTTTGCCGGAATCCTTGGTGGTGAAGAAGGGCTCAAACACACGAGCAGCCGTCTCCTTCGTCATGCCGCAGCCTGTGTCAGAAACCGCGAGCACTACGTAGGGCCCGGGTTTCGCCTCCAGATGGGTGCGCGCGTACCTTCGATCCAGCTCGACGTTGGCGGTCTCCAGGGTGAGCCTGCCGCCCCGCACCATGGCGTCCCGGGCGTTCACCACCAAGTTCAGCACCACCTGTTCCATCTGGGATGGGTCCACTTCTACATCAGAAGGAGCGGCGGCCAGGAGAAAGCGCAAGTCGATGTCCTCGCCCAGAGTGCGCCGCAGCAGAGGTTCGAGATCGCCCAGCACTTCGTTGAGGGCAACCACTCGGGGCTCCAGCTTCTGCCGCCGGGAGAACGCCAGTATCTGCCTGGTAAGTCCGCTGGCCCGTCCTCCCACCTGACGGACCTGCTCAATGAGCGAACGGTTGGGGTCATCGAGGTCCATGGCTCCCAAGGCCAAGTCGCTGTAGCCGATAATCGCGGTGAGCAGGTTGTTGAAGTCGTGAGCGATACCGCCGGCCAGTTGGCCCAGAGCCTCCATCTTCTGAGCCTGCCGCAGCTGCTCCTCCACCGCTAGGCGCTCGGTGACATCACGCGCGATTCCCTGCACGGCATAGGGTTGGCCCTCTCGGAAGATGAGGGAAGCCTTGGTCTCAACGTCGACGTATGCGCCGGATTTGCACCTGAGCCTGGACTGGGCGATGTCCCTCTGGCCGCCCGTTTCCAGGAGTTCACGCAGGACTTCGGCCGCATGCGCCGTCTGAGTCTCGTCAAGAAGCGAGGCGAAGGTGAGTAAGCGGATCTCATCCAGATCGTAGCCAAGAAGACCGAGGACGGCGGCGTTCGCGTCCAGAAACCTTCCCTCAATGTCGTGAACGTATACGCAGTCCAGCGACCGCTCAAAAAGGGCCCGATAGCGCTCCTCGCTTTCGCGCAGACTCGCCTCCGCCCGCTTGCGCTCGGTCATATCCCGGGCGAACGAGCAGATATACTCCCGGCCGGCAAAGTTCAGGTGGTTGACCGTCACTTCGAACGGCACCAGCTCCCCGCCCTTGGTCAGCTGCGAGGTCTCAAGGGTGAGGGAGCCCTTATCCTTGGCGTCCTGCCAGTGCATCGGCCACGTCGCTGGGGACGTGCTCGGGGAGATCTCGAATACCGTCATGCCGAGCAACTCGTCATGCGTGTAGCCGAGCTGGTGGCAGGTGGATTCGCTGACATCGACCACGCGGCCCTCCGAATCCAACCACATCACACAGTCGGCAGCATGATCCACAGAGAACCGAGTGAACAGGCGAGACTCCTCGATGCGTCGCCGCTCGGCCAGATCGTGGATGAAGCTCATGATGGCCGGACCATCGGAGAGATCGACCTGCGAGAGCTGGAGGTGCCCCAGGAACTCGGAGCCGTCCTTGCGAACGACAATGCCCTCGATCTCGATGCCGGCGCCACCGCTGGCCACCATCTCCGACACCAAGCGCGTGGCCTCGGCTCGGGTTTCCGGCGTCAGGTGCGCCGTCGGCGGGTACTTGGATACCTCTTCTGCGTTCTCAAACCCAAACATCTCCGCGAACATCGGATTGCTGTAGAGGGTCTTGCCGTCGCGCGCCAGCACCATGGCCACCGGGGCATTGTCGATGAGCGTCCGTAGGCGGTTGTCACTCTCCTTGGCCGCCTGCTGGGCCTCCCAGCGCTCGGTGATATCGCGAGCGCTGCCCCTTGTGCCAATCGCCGCCGAGCCGTCGCCCATGATGGGACGTAGAGCCACGTCAAGAACGCGCATCCTCTCGTCGGACCATCGCGCGAGTGTCTCGAACTCCACAGGGAGGCCCGTTCCCAGCACTCTCTTGCGAGCGCATTCCCATTGCGTCGCAACCTCGGGGGGAAGACCCACCTCCCCGAGCCTCTTTCCGACGAGTTCCGGCAGCCCGCAACGGGCAGCGGCTGCCAGGCTCTTGTTGGCTGCGATGAGGGTCCCTTCCGTATCGAAGCTGAACAGGAGGTCGGGGGTCTCGTCCACGAGTTCACGAAATCGCTCTCTGCTCCCACGGAGGGCGCTCTCCAGCCAAATCAACTCGCTGATGTCGCAGAGGACGGCTAGGAGCGCAGGCTGGCCGGCCACGGTGATCGACTCCAGACGCACGTTCAGGTGGCGGCGGCCTGCCTGGGCGGTATCGAGCGACACGACAGCGCTACAGGAAGAGCCCCCGAGAGCCGCCTCAGCGTGCGAAAGGAGCCCAGAGTCTGCCCAAAGAGGGGAGTCACGAAGGTCCTGCCGAAGCAGCGCCTCATGCGAGATCCCCACGAGCTTGGCGGCGGTATTGTTGGCCGAGGTGCAGTGCCCAGCGGGGTCGTAGGTGATGATGCCGATGCTCGGCGCCAGAGGCACCTCGCTGCGCGCTTGCTCCCTATCTCTGGCGGGACTCTCGAACGTCTGCGACATCCCTCACCCCCGCGCCTTCTTACGGTGTATTCAGGCGATGCTCCCTAGACGCGCCCTATGAGAACCGGCGACTGTTGCGCCTGTTCTAGACCCTGTCTCTATGTGACCACCCGCCCAAGTCGCACACAAGCCCACGACGACACCAATCCTCGCAAATTGCGAATAAAACCTCCTGCGCGTTGTCCTTGATCTGGAATAGACTCAGCGTTGCCTCATGGACTCATCCCCTAAGCCCGAAGTCGGTAGGTGCAGGTTTGGGTGAAGCGGTGGTACCGTAGAACTCATGGATGAAGGAGTAGGCATCCAGCGGTCTGGACGAACCACGCGTCCTTTCGCGGAGGCGCTGGGGGAACTCCTGCGGGCCCAGCAAGGAGATCCCTTGGGCAGTATCAGCCTGAGAACCTTCTTCGCCCACATCCCCGAATACAGCTACGACGCTCTTCGTAAGATGGTGCGCGGGAAGATCCCCCTCCAACCCCAAGCCATCGAAGCCATGGCCGCCGCCCTGGGTGTGTCTCCTGAGTACTTCCTGGAATATCGCGCTTGGCAAGTACGGAAGGGCCTCAAACGTCATCCCGAACTGGCCGATGAGGTATACGAGAAGCTCATGGCCTCGTTCGCGTCCGCCGATGAACCTGAGTGCTCCGGGGGAACCTCTCATGACAACCGTCGGTTGCTCCCCGTCGAGAGCAGGGATCACGAGTTGCACAGATACGACGACGGAGATGTCGACTGATCACCAGTACCGCTCCCTTCTCGCTCAGGTGCTCAGCCAGGCTACGGTAGTAGCTGATCGAGTTCCTTTCCATCTCGGCGGCATAGTCCACGAGGTCGGCCGGTCCACTTGCCGACAGCGCCTTCAGCATCTGATCGCGATCCGGGATCACCACCTCCTTGAGGACTCGGCGGGCTTCGGCTAGGTCAGCGTCGGAGACAAGGACGGTGAGACCTTGAGCTGCGAGTTCGCCGCGCAGTTGAACAAAGAGACCTTGATGACAAGCTTCTGCCATGGCTGTCCATCTGCCCTTCCTTCTCTGTCGAGCACGCATGTAGTGTCTCTTTCACGATCGTACAACGGAGTCGACAAGGCGAGCGCGGGGCCCACGGCCCCGTGTAGAATGTCGGGAAGCATGGAAGACACCACAACGACTGATGAGAGCCCTGTCGAGGGAAAATGCCGCGACGAAGAGCGTGAACTTGCCGACTACTTCCACGCGCTGATCTCAGCCACTCTCGCCAATAAGGCACGGGAGAAGTCCGCTGGGAGTCAAGAAACGAGCGAGCCGGCATCGGCCGATCTGGGAGTCGAGAAACCCCGAGATACCCCTGGCTGCGAGCCGATCCCAGAAGCTAGTGATCACGAGCAGAAGCCGCCCCCCTCTAGCAAGAAGACCAGAGCCGCTGCTCGGTCCTCCATGCGCGAAGGATTGATGGCACTCTTTCGCAGCACCGAGCAGCCTTCGACTCACCCCGACGACGACGCGGACTCTGGCGCCCCGGAGACGGTTGCTGTTCCCGAGGCCGCCGACACGAGGCCGAGCCCCTTCTTGCGACGATTCCTGGAGCAGACTAGCCGTTCGCCGGAGGTCACTCCCTCTGGGTTGATAGGCCTAGATGCTCGCCTGGACGGCGGGTTCGGTCCGGGGCTACACCTCGTGCAGGGACAACCGGGGGTTGGGAAAACCGCCTTCCTTGAGTCGGTGGCTTGGGAGGCTGTCTCCTCTAAGCGTCCCGTTCTCTACTACGCGTTCAGAGAAACGAGCTTGGGCGCCTGGGAACGCCTGATCAGTACGCTCGGACACATACTGGGCGGGCGCACAATCCCCCTCGACGTCCTCCGTGCCCGCAGAATGAGTCCGGACGATATCGAGACGCTCAGCGGCCTGGACGCAGCTCTCCAGGCGTCCGCGCTGCCGTACCTGACTCTACTCGAGACCATTCCGCCCCACACCGATACACTGCGCGCCTTCCTCGAGGACGTGAGTTCAAGAGCCCAGGAGGCATACGAGCGGCACGGGAGGATCCCGCTGGTTCTAGTCGATGACCTGGACCGCCTGCTGCTCCTCACCCGAGCTCGGCGACCCCTGCGGCTGCTCTCACGCCTTGACGACGCTCTGGCTGCGGAATCCATACCTGGCCTGCTCGCCACGACCTCACTTGATCGGTTTGCCCCTCACCCAGAGAGACTCCCGGCCCGAACGACACTGACTCTGACCTGTGCCTCCGCTTCCATCAACGATGTCTGGAAACGCGTGAATATCGAGATTCGGGCCAACAACGCGCCACCAGACCCGACGGGGACGCTGACGCTGCTTCTGGACCGCCGCTCCGGTCTATTTGCACACCTACCGACAAGCGCGGAGCCCGAGCCGGTCCACTAGCCGACGGACCGATACAGAGGCCGGGGGCTGAGCCTGTGGAGGCACGAAGCGGGAACCTGACAAGCAGGTCGTCACACAACCCGCAGTCAGACCATTCTGACCATGCTGTCAAGTTCCTCCAACTCCTCCAGCGGCAGTCCACTCTTTTCGCCTTCGCTTAACCCCTTCGTCACACAGCCCAATCAACCACCCACTAATCTCATGGTGAGCACTTGATTGTGAGCCAGTTGGAGGAGGTGCAATGGAAACCTCAATTGCGCGGATAGAGGCGGCAACGCGCCCAGCACTCGCTACTCCCACAGCTACGCTCGCTGAACTGCTATCTGCACTCGGAGTCGGCAGCCCCTGCTTGTGTTGCGGCTCTTCCCTTGGCTCGTTGCTGGGCGACCAAGGGGGTTCCTGGCTCCGCTGCCCCGCATGCGGGGCAGAGATCGTCACGGAGAACGCTGTGCTCCTTCGACAGGCTGCCTAGCACCACAGGTCACGGCGAGGACGGAGGGTTCAAGCGATGTTCAACGCGAGGTCAGACAGACAACGGCCATATCCCGGACTGACCGCCGATATCCTCAGCGAGATGGCCGCCGCCGAGCAGGACGACGATTCGGCCATAACCACGGCGGATCCTCGGGGTCGCTCTCGCGGAGCGAGGGGTTCATGGCTCACCTCATCACCTATCTGGTGGGGATCTGGAACCTGATTATCATCAACCTGTCGCACTCACCGGACCGATTGTGGTTCTGGCCGTGGGTCGGCGGATGGGGAGCCGTCCTGCTACTTCACCTCACCGTCATTCTTGTGCTCTCCCGGAGGCGCCGGAATTCCCGGTTCGCCCGCACGCACTCCTAGGTCGCAAGTTCGAGCGACAGCGCCTTCACAGCCAGAGCCTGCGCCCTATGAGCGATTGAGATTGAGTTCCTCTGCCGGCTGCTCGCCGGCGTTCGAATCGCCGACGCCCGAGTCGCAGGTGTTCGAATCCGCATCCCCAACAGGCGCCAATCGATACCCGACTCCGCGCATGGCCCGTATCGTGAACGCGGCCCGTACCTCTTGCAGCTTGCCTCTGAGGCGCCGCACGTGGGCATCAAGGGTCCGAGATGACGGCATGTAGTGATGATGCCAAACGGATTCGGTGATCTCCTCCCTCGGGAAGAGGTGACCTGGCTGGGTGAGCAACAGCGCGAGAAGACCGTGTTCGACAGGGGTGAGAGGAATCTCCCCTACTCCGGTTCGAAGAGAGCGGGTGTCACCGTCCAGGAAGAACTCGCCCAACTCGACCGATCCCCCGATCTTGTCTGGAGCGAGAGACCGCTCGCGGGCTGAGGCTCGGCGGAGACTCGCCGATATCTTCGCCAGCAGTACTTCGAAGTCGAACGGCTTGGTCACGTAGTCGTCGGCCCCCGCCCCGAAGCCTTGGAGTAGCTTGTCTCGATCGGATAGCGCAGAGAGGATTATCACAGGCAGTTGGGGTTTTGCCCGCAGGATCTCCCGGCTGGCGTCCACGCCGTCCAGGCCGGGAAGCATGAGATCCATGAGGACCAGATCCACCGTTTGGGAAACGGCCGTCTGGAGTCCCGCCAGGCCGTCGTTCTCCTGGATTACCCTGTAGCCAGCTCGCCTGAGGTTGTAGGCGAGAAGATCGGAGATGGTGACATCGTCCTCTACCAGGAGGATGGTCTGGCTAGCCGGACCTGCTGTTGCCCCAACGCCCATCAGCCTGAGACCCTGGGCGCAACGATGTAGCTCTCAATTAGGGTATTCAGTCGTCTGACTAGGCGAACCTCGCGCAAGGACTCCAGGGCGATCGCGGACTCCTCCACCGACAGCTCCGTGAGTGAAGCCACCTGCCTCAGGGTGAGTGGCTGCCCGTGAGCGCTCATACGCTCGAACACCTCCCTCTCGATGAAGCCCAGCGGGGCCGGATCCAGAGGAGTTGCGACCGGCGGCCTCATCGGGCGTTGAGCAGACGCCCTACGCTCCACAACCTGCTCCTGCATGTTTGTGTCTGTTGCCGGTGTCATCATCCCTCCCGCTCAGACCGGTGCTGCTGTTCATGCGACTGTGAACACCGAACGGCGCCGCCTCGCCCGGAGGGCACCCGGTTCTGGCGCCCGGGACATCGTTTCCCGGCAGCCCCCTACACGCCCGGAGGGAACCAAATCTGGATTTGGTTCCCTCCGGTTGCATAGCTGGCGATGATCCCTCTGCCGGGGCCTGGAGCCTTCCCTACATCCCGTTGATCTGATCGACCTTGGCCAGAGCCTTGGCCTTCAGATCGTCGGGGAGGGGGGCATACCCGAGGTCCTCGGCGATGGCCGTACCTTCGTTGAGAGACCACGTGAGCCAGGCTTTGAGCGCCGCGGCTTCGGCCGGGTCTTCAATCTTGTCGTAGGCGAGGATCCAGGTCGCCCCGACGATCGGATAGGCCAGGGCATTGCTGCTGTTGGCGACCGAGAAGCGCAGGTCTTCGGGGAACGTGGCGCCTTCGGCCGCGGCCGAGGTCGACTCAAGGCTGGGCACGATGAAGTCGCCGGCCTGGTTCTTGAGCGAAGCCATGGTCAGCTTGGACTCGATCGCGAACGATAGCTCCACGTAGCCTATGCTGCCCGCTTGCTGCTGGACGACCGCGGCCACGCCGTCGTTACCCTTGCCGCCTACACCGGTGGGCCACTGCACTTCCTTGCCCTTGCCCACCTTGTCCTTCCAGGAGGTGGAC
This sequence comes from uncultured Actinomycetes bacterium, assembly GCA_963714175.1. Taxonomy (GTDB): domain Bacteria; phylum Actinomycetota; class Thermoleophilia; order RBG-16-64-13; family RBG-16-64-13; genus RBG-16-64-13. The sequence goes on from CAVQNN010000001.1 coordinate 329,939, forward strand.
ACATCGTCAAGGTAGCTGGTGAAGATGCTGGTCGTCCCGGATGAATCCGAGCGGTGAACCACCTGAATGGCCTCGTCCGGCAGGCTTACCCCTTGGTTGAGAGCGGCGATCATAGGATCGTTCCACTTGGTGATCTCGCCCAGAAAGATGGCCGCGAGAACATCGGAGTCGAGCTTGAGTTCGGGGACATCGGCAAGATTGTAGGCCAGCACGACCGCACCGAACACCGTCGGGATGTGCAGTACCTTGGCCCCGCTGGCCGCCTCAGCCGCGGCTACCTCCTCGTCCTTCATCGGGGCGTCGGAGGCGCCGAAGTCAACGGTGAGATTGGTGAACTGCTCGATACCCCCACCGGAGCCGATGCCCTGGTAGTTGATCTTGACGCCTGGATTCGCGATCTGGAACTCACCGATCCATTCCACATACAGAGGCTTGGGGAATGTGGCGCCGGCACCGTCAAGGCTGGCGGCGAGAGCGGTGGTGGTGGTCGTCGGAGCTTCGGTCGAGGCTGTCGTCGAAGGGCTTGCAGAGGTAGTCACGGCTATCGAAGTGCTGGTGGTGCTGGTAGTGCCTTCGTCGCCGCATCCGGCCACGAGGGCGCCCATGAGCACCAGCGCGATGACCGCGACGAGGATGATGGGGCTCCTTTGGATGCTTCGAAATACCACGGTTTGCTTCCTCCCTTTCGTGTCACTAATGCTGCAGTTCCACTGTCCTGCCTGCACATACCCTAGCCTGCGGGAGGAAGTCCGATGTTAGAGGCAGGCTGTCAAATGGTAACGATTGCGTTAAGTCGGGAGGAGCGGCCTGTATAGTGAGCGAAGACTACCCCCACCGGTAGCTCCTCAGACGCGATGAGCGAGAGCCTGGGAGGAGACATGATCACCGAACGCCCATGGAAGAAGCCCTTCCTCTGCAGAATGGGTCTGCACTCCTATGTGTCCGCGGCGTCGCCGCAGCGCTACTGGGTCGAGGTCGTGTGCGAGAGGTGCGGCAGGCGCAAGATCATGCCACTGAGCACTGGCCACGAGCGGGGCGGCGGCGGTTCCGTGTAGTGAGCGAGAGCCGTGTGCTTTGGGAGGAGAGGCAATGCGTGTACCACCCCAGGTCCGTTGGAGGCCTTCTCATGCGAGTCGACAAGCTGGCCAAGGTTCGGTGGCGAGCCTCCTTGAGAAACCGACACTATGGCGTCATGGCGTCCTGATCTCAAAGTCGTGATATTCCAAGTTCGGATAGATGCCTTCGAGCGGACCGAAATCCGCTATAGGATTGCCGGACAACTCTAGCTCTCTCAAGTTGGCCAAATTCGCAAGAGCGCTTACATCTGTGATCAGGTTGTCGGCTAAAAATACACTCCACAGCTTTGGCAACGCCCCCAAAGCCGCAATATCCTTAATGCCTGCCCCTTTTGCTTCTAACACTTCAAGTTGCTTCATGTTTGATACGAAAGAAAGGCTTTCATATCCGTTATGCCCTTGCTCGGGGGCATAGCTCCAATCAAAGACAAGGCAAACCATGTTCGTTAGACCATTCAGAGCAGACAGGTCTTGGGGACGAACCCCTTTGAACCCCAAAGATGATCTTAGCTTCAGCAACGGATATGTCGCCCGTTGGCTTGTTCATGGCCTGGCGCACCTTTGCTTCCAACGCCTCGTCGTTGAACTCGATCACCGCGACAGGATCCGACCGCTGGCTCCGTGGTCAGGGTAGTACCGAGAGGAGACCGGGCCGCTCTGCTGGCCTTCGGCGTTGCTCGTCGACTGAGTATCTTCGGCACACGCGGCAAGCGACAACGCCAGCAGCAAGGTAAGCGTCGCCACAACCAGTCTCTTCATGTTTTCTCCGTCGTTGTGTGCCTCAGGGGATCGATTTCGTACGGCAGCCGAAGACTTCCCGCCTGGGAACGAACGCCAAGAGCACGTGGTGACAGACCGTGCATGGATTCGGCCGCGCCACACCGGCGAGATGCTGAGTCCGTGCATCCCCTGGTCCCCCGCGCCGGTCGCGCATGTTGGACGGTCCTATTTGAGTCTCGGAAACCCGAGGATTTCCTTCACCAAGCACGCCTTGGCCTTGCCGCCGGCTCTGAGGATAGCGGCCGTATCGGCTCCGCCACCGGCGAAACCTGTGCCGGCGATGGCAAGCACTGTCTCGCCTTCAGGCACGAGCCCGTAGTTCACGGCTACCACCGTAGCTCCCACAAGGACGCGGAATCCCTTGCTTATGATATTGAGAAGGGATAGGTCCGTCCCTGCCTCGATATCGAGAGGACGCAGGTGATTGGGAATGAAGGGTCTCAATTTTGCTCTAGTTGCCTTCCATTCCAGATCACGCTCACTAAGTTGTTCCTCATCATGAAGTCCCCAGGGGTCGCCAATGTTCAGATAGTCTTTCTGCTCTATCGTTTTGACACCAAGCCTCTCAAAAACCTCTCGGTCTTCATCTGAAATGGAACACTGGAAATGAGTGATCCCCTGTCTCTTGTAGTTCTCTTTAATCCGCTTCGATTCCTCGTATTTGTCGTATAGCACCGTTATGTTCAGACCCGGTCCCTTGGGACTTGTAACAGCCACGATGTTCAATTGCAGCCCGCTGGTTATCTCCAGAAAGCGCTTCACGGTCACCCCGGCCTGTGACGCTATGACCACCGTCTTGAGTCCCAGAGCCTCCACTCGATCTCTTCGATATTTCCAGAATATCGTCCGTGTTGGCCGGGCCGGGCTCATCGAAATAGACGATCTCCTTTGTTTCCATGTCACTCCTTCGCTTACTGTGTAGGGGTACGTTTTGCGGCTATCCGTTGGACCACCCGACGATACGAGCCCGGACCGCGGCGACCTAGACCGATGCTGCCTGTCTGCGAATCGCGACGCCCAGGCCATAGGCGTCAAAGTATCTGTGCCATGCCGCGGGCGACGATCCGTACTCGTTCGAGCCGAAGAAGTAGTCCGCCAACGCCTCCCGCAGCCGAGTGAGCTCCTTCAGGCGGTGCCTGTGTTTCGGGTCGGCGATGGTCAGATCGAGAAGCTCGAGAGCCCGATCGACAGCCAAGGCGCTGAACTCAGCGTTACCTTTGGCAGCCCAATTGAGGGCCCGCTCGATCTCACTTCCGGTATTTGCCAACTGTTCGATGAGCGGCAGCGAACGCCATCTCCCTGAAGCCAGCTCGCGGTGCTGCGCCTGCGGCACCGAGCTCATCCGTACACCAGTTCTTCCACGATCTGGAGGATGCTGTCTCGGGTGGCGGGGTCATCGACACTACGCGAGCGATTGCCCTGCGCCGGGCGAATGTTGATCATCGAGTCGAACTCGATGCGCTCGTCTCCCGGCAGATCGGGGTAGATGTTGATACCCCAGAGGTGGCGCTGTTCGGAGCCCAGCTCGAGGAGAACGGCTTCCTCATCGGCGTGCAACTCACCATTGACCGCCATGGTGCGCCGTTCGACATCAACGACTGCCTTGACGAGGTTGCCGAAGCCGCCCTCGGCAAGCTGTCGCAGGTATTCGAGAGGCACCGCCTTGTCGATGACTTCTATCTGCATGAGGGGAATGTACCAGACAGAGGCGAGCCAGGCAAGGCACCGGCTCAACTCAGCAGAAGCAAAACACGGCGCCTTCTTGGGTGAGCCACCTACCCATCACTAGGACCGGGTAGTGTAACCCGCTTGCCACACGGCTAACAAACCTGCAAGCCCTCATCTCCGGGTGCCAGGGCTGCGCTGGCCGCGACTGGTTCCACTTCAGTCCGACGCGTCGGCACGGTCCAGTACCTGCCGAACCATCCTTGTGAGAGCTTCCGGGGTGAAGGGCTTCTCTAGGAAGTTCACTCCCTCGTCCAGACGTCCCGCGTGGACGATTGCGTTGCGCGTGTAGCCCGATATGTAGAGAACGGGTAAGCCAGGCATCTGCGAAACCGCCCTGTCAGCCAGCTCTTTGCCTTGGATCGTCCCGGGAAGGACGATGTCGGTAAGAAGAAGATCCGGAGCGACTTCTCCCGACTCCAAGGCATCCGCCGCGGCATCAGCTGAGCCGTATGGAGACCACCCGGTAGCCCGCGGCCCCTAGCACCGCGTTCTATCAAGGCGCGCAAGGATCGATTCGTCCTCCACCACAAGGACCGTTTCACTTCCCGCTCTAGCGGCCAGGTGGGGGACTACAGTCTTCTCGGGGCTGGAACGTTCTTCGACCCGGGGCAAGTAGATCTTGAAGGTCGTGCCTTGTCCCGGTTCACTGTAGACGAAGACGTTACCCCGGCTTTGCTTGACGATGCCGTGCACCATGGCTAATCCGAGACCGGTGCCCTGGCCCGGAGCCTTGGTGGTGAAAAACGGTTCAAAGACACGCTTGCGAGTGGCCTCATCCATACCCGTTCCAGTATCGGAAACCGCCAGCATGACGCAGTTGCCCGGAGCCGCCTCCGGGTGCGAGCTGCAATACTCCACATCGAGTTCGACGTTGGCCACCTCCAGGGTGAGCTTCCCGCCACTGGGCATGGCGTCCCGAGCGTTCAGGGCAAGATTGAGAAGTACCTGCTCAAACTGGTGCATGTCGACCTCCACGTTGCCGACATCCCCCTGGGCGAGGCTCACCAAGTCGATGTTCTCTCCGAGGGTACGGCGAAGAAGCGGCTCCATCCCTTCGAGGATTCTCTTGGGCGAGATCACCTCGGGCCTCAGGGCCTGACGACGGGAGAAGGCAAGCAACTGCCGGGTCAGTGAGCCTGCGCGCTCGGCCGCCTTGCGGATCTCTTCGACGTCGCCCTTTTGTGGCAAAGCAGCTACTTGATCGTCGGCTAGGAGAAGATCGCTGTACCCGATGATGGCAGTCAGAAGGTTGTTGAAGTCATGGGCTATGCCACCGGCGAGCTGGCCAACCGCCTCCATCTTCTGGGCCTGGCGAAGCTGTTCTTCACTTGCCCTAAGAGCCGTCTCGGCAGCGAAAGCCTCCCTGTAGCGACGTTTGAGACCCCACTGCCAGACCAGCAGACTCCCTCCGATGATGGCCGCCAAGGTTAGGGAGACTAGACCCAGGATGAGACCTGATCTCACGCCCACGCCGGCGAAGGCTTCCGATGAATCCACCTTGGCCACCACGAACCAGGGGGAGTCAGGAACAGGCCGCAGATCAGCCAGAACCTCCACCCCACGATAGTCGGGTGCCTGGACAAGACCTGTATGTCCCTGCACGGCCATGACAGCCGGCAGATCTGCTTTGCTCAGCGGGAAGCTCAATCGAAGGGCGGTACCACTCTGGAATCGGAGTTCATTGAGAAAAAGGACCTGCTCACCATCGCGCCGCACGAGAATGATCTCGGCCGAAGTGCTGGGAGTGGGCCAAGACTGGATGAGTGGATAGAGGAACTCGCTCGCGTCGGTGTGCAGAACCACAGCCCCGAGAGGTTCCGCCGATGAGTCGGCCTCGACGTAGAGGGGCGCGACCGCGTCGATGTGAGCGGTCCCATCGACGTTAGAGTGAAGATCCGTGAGTAGAGGCGCTCGCATGGCCAACGCCTCCTTCACCGCGGCCACGCCTGTTGGAGTAAGCGTGTCATCGCCTCCCACCGCAAGCAACACCTCGCCAGAAGTGTCGGTCAAAGCTGCTCCAGAATACTGATACTGGTTCACGATGCTCTCGAGCCAGGTGGTCAGCTTGGTCTTCTCTGCCGGGAGCCCGCCGTCCAGCCACCGCTGCACGCTCTCTGCAATAGATGGAGTACCGAAGATGACTCCCACGTCACCCAGCCTCTCCGCTCTCCAGCTAACGATCTGCCCCACCTTGAGCTGAGCGATAGCATCCAAGTCACTGCGCGCCTCGTCGCGCGCTGACTGATTCTGGTCCCTGTAAGACCAATAGCCCGCGGCGATGAGGGCAAGACAAACCGCAACAAGGACGGCAGCGACCCACCAAGGAAATCTGTAGCGCTGTGGCGCAGCTTCCATCGCGACCCGCCCCCATTGGTCGGTCACCTAACGACATCCCATCCAAAAGCCAACACAAGGACAGTTCTCCCCAGGGGCCTTCTTTCCTCGATGCCGCGCCTCGAAACGCCGGCCGCCTGCCTAGCCACCCGGTGGGCTCACCATCGGGTGCTCATGATCCCCGCTCGCGCCGCGCCTGGAGTTCTCCTCTGTGCCCAAACCAGAAGGGGTTGATCCTCATCTCGGCCAAGGCCAGCCAGGCCGTCGCGCCAACATGCAGACGCTGGTAGTAGAGCCATGGCCCCATGTTGTCCGGAAGCCCGAAGCCGGTAGTCAATCCGTCCTTGTTTGCGGCCACAATCCCGCCCGAAGGATCCTGGGCAGCCTCGAGGAGGTCGATCCGGGACCGCCAGGCCGAATTCTGGTTCTCGAACGCGTAAGCTTCCGCCATCTGAGCCGTACCCTCGTACCAGAGGCCGTCGCGGTCCTCGTTGAAGTCAAATCCCATTCCCACGCTGAGGTGCTCCTCGGCATAGGTCAGAGTATCCCTTGTAGGCCTCGCCCCCCTCCCTAAGCGCCAAGAGCGCCCAGGCTTGGATGTCCACGGGGATGGCTTCAGTGTTGACGGTCTTCCCATCCTCCAACGTGCCGGTCCAGAACTTGCCCTGGCCCTGGTCCCACATGGCGAGCACGAACGCCTTGGCGCATTCGGCCCGGTCGTGCCATTTCTGCTCACCGGTCATCAGCCAAAGACGCTGGAAAGCGGCGTACAGGTCGATGTTGTGCTCGGTGGACTTGTAGGTCAGTTTCTTCGGCAGCTGGGCCCCAGCCCTCGAACCCGCCGGTGTAGCCCCCCGCACCCTGCGTATCGCGACAGTAGCTCTTACCCAGTCTCCCATGCGCTCGGCCGCGACCAGGTACTGATGGCCGCCCTGCAAGTCGTAGTAGGCGAGAAGCGCGAGCATGGCCCAGGCCACGTTGCCCGTGTAGGTGCTCACTTGAACCTTGTCCTCTAGCCACGTAGGAACGCCATTCCTGGCGCCGTACCAACCGGGCATGCGCACCGTTCCCATCTTGCTGTTGGGCACCCAACCCGGCGCCAGCACCAAGTTGCCGCCCTGATAGGCGTTGCGAAGCCGTCCATCACTGTAGAAGCGGTCGTGGTTCTGGGCGTAGACCAGCGCGTCCGCGATCAGCTTGGCCCGGTCCGTCTGGCCGGCGGCCACGAAGGCCATGAGCGCGAGCGCGTTGTCGTAGGTGAAGGCCACATTGCGGAGGATTCTGTCCACCTCCTGCCCGGAGTTGATGGTCTGGTAGCTCACGAGAAGGCGTGGCTCGGACAGGCGCGGTTTGTCGTAGCCTATGTCGTCGAGGTAGAAGGTGATGCTCTTGCCGTCGTTCTGGGCGGCGCTGCTCACCCAGCCGAAGCCGCCAAGGACATAGCTCAGGTCCTTGCCGCTCAGGTCGAGAACGTACTGCTTCCGAGGTGCTCGTGAGGGTGAGGTAGCCGGTGGTGAGCTTGACGGAACTATCGGGGGTAGAGGCTATCCGGCGCGCCCTCTCATCCCTGCCCACCCCAAAGGCGAAGAACTCCACCCGCTCCCCACCGCTCGCACCCCGAGCCCAGAAAGTGGTAGCTGGTGCGCTCCACGCACTCAGATCCCGGCACTCGCATAGTCGCCCCAGTTCTCTTTGGGGCCGTTCTCTATCCCTTCGAGAACACCGTTCATGAAATACCAACCGCCCCAACCTGGGCGACCTCGCCCCGGCTCATGGGGCCCAGCGGTCGAGGCTGCCAGGGCGAGCCCGGCGAGTAGGTCGTTGTACTCGGCCCGGTCGGCATTCTCGCCGTGGGTGGGGTCTCCTCCCCAGGGGCGTGGCCAGTCAGGCGGCCGGGGGAGCAGCAGAGCCGGAGTGCAGGTCCTCGGCCGCGCACCACCATGGAGATCACCTGGTAGCGGGTGATGTTGCGCACGGGTCGAAGGTGGTGGCGGCTTGCCGCTGGTGATGCCGTGGCGGCGGCCAGGGCTACGTAGTGGTCGGGGAAGAGGTCGGGGGGGTGCTCTGTCGCACGTCGGGGAAGGGACAGACGTCGCTCTCGGATACCGGGTACCCGCCGGCGAGCACGATCATCTTGGCTCCGCCTCACGAGCTTCGGCCACGCGAAGCAGGGCGTCTCCAGCTGAACCTTGAAGTGCTTCCGGCGCGGCGCGGATGCCGGACTCTTCCAGCTTGGCGATGAGGTCGCGAGCGATATCTTCGCCTCGCTGATCTCGCGGGTGGATCTCTTCCCCAATGTGTCGCCATACGTCCCCGAAAAGACCGTGACGACCAGGATGCGGGAGTTGTTCTTGCGAGCCACCCAAGCGGCCAGGTCCGCCGCCTGGGCGGCTCCCTCTGACCCGTCGTAGCCAAGCACAATGGTCTTGATGTCCCAATCCCTCATCGCTGGTCCTTTCTTAGGATGGTGTGCTTGCTGGTCACCCCACGCGCCCTACTGCACCGAGAGTCGCGGAGCTTGCTTGCGATGACACCGGGCCCAGCTCTAAGGACCGCTTCTCGCAATGCAAGGTCGACGCCCGAAGAAGATCATCCATCAGCCGCTCATCGATCCCCAGGTGCCCTTCGTATTCTGAGAGGTTCCGCACTTTGTGGCCCTTGTCAAGGACACGCCACACCTCAGGGCCCATCCCCAGGGTGTGCGGTAGCGCCTGAAAGACCACGAGCGACCGTCCGAGCGATACCCGTGCCAGCGAAGCCCGGCCAGGGCAAACGCGTGGGAGGCGTTATACACGAGGTCGAAGCGGCTCTCAAGGGACAGCTCGGTATTCTTGGCGTCGCGAAGTCGCGCCTCTCCTGAGGCGACAAGACCATCGAACTCCGCCTGAGAGGGGGACTCCCGTTTGAGCTTGCCCGTTACCGCCAAGGTTCTCAGGATCAGCCAAGGTCATCTTCGGCCCCGATGATGAACACCTTTGGTTGAGCTGCTACCCGGTCGACGAAATGGCTTTCTTCTTTCTTTCGCGTGCTCCACTCCTCGGCCGTCAGTAGATTGGGGTTGACTGATCTGCCGATGGCCTTCTCTGCCTCCTGAAGTGCGCCGAAGACCTCTGCGTAGGAGAGATCGTGCTCCGCTATGACCATGAGATCGACATCGCTCCTCGCGGTGTCGCTGCCCTTGGCCACCGATCCGTACACGAAGGCTACCCGGATCCGCGTGCCCAAGGGCGCGAGCGCTCGCCTTAAGGGTTCAGCCAAACCGACGGTCTTCTGTACCAGGCCATGAAGTTCGCGCGAACACCGGCGATTCTCGGTTTGCCTGGTACCGGCGCTGCTTGCCGACTGGTGTCACCGTGACGAGACCGCTCCGCGCAAGGCGAGTCAGTTCCCGATGAACCGCGCCCGTCCCGACGCCGGCAAGAGCAATCAGCTCTGTCGCCGGAAAGCTTCGGTCGGGCTGCGAGAAGAGAATGCCAAGAACACGCTGCTGGCCGCGGGTGAACAGCGCATCTGCCAGGCCAGTCTTATGTGTCTCTTCGATTCCCACATTGGGAATGTTACGACCCAGATTGGGAATGTTCAAGCCCGAGCGCTGCGGCTCCAAGGCCGCCCTGTTCCTTCCACACGAGCTTCACTCTTTGCCCCTTCGAGAGTAGGTCCCAGCAAGACTACTACCGGCGCCGGACAGGCAAACGTAGCCTTGCTGGTGAGCGACGAACGTGTTCCGTCCGTGCTCATCACGCCCAGTGCCTAGTTCCCTGGCGCAGTAGGGCTCGAAGAGGTAGAGCTCCAGTGGGTTGCGGAGATTCTCGCGAGCCTCGTCGAAGCGTGAACGAAACACCGGGTCCTTGATAGCAATCGTGGCGATTGTGCCGTGAGGATAGCGCTCAACCGCCATCTGATGGGCAAGGGTGGCGGTGAAGTGATCTGTTCCCCGGATGTGTTCTTGCACGCGGGCAAACAGGTGCTTGGAGATGCCGACATAGCGAACACGATCGGGTACTCGTGATTGCACGTGACGGGACGGTCGCCGCCTTGAGGTCCCAGCCCGAGAACATTGACACGGGGCAGTCCGGTCTGTTAACGTGCTTCACAGTTGCTAATGGAGGTTGCACAAGTGAATTATGATAACACCACGGATAGGAGCCCCGGTACCCGCTCGGAGCGCCGCCACCGCGAGACCCGCGACGAGATTCTGCGCGAAGCACGCCGGCTTGTCGGGCAGCGCGGCGCCGCCGGTCTCTCCATGCGGGAAGTCGCCAAGAACACGAGCTTCACCCCTCCGGCGCTCTACCGCTACTTCCCGGGCGGCAAAGACGAGATGCTGGAGGCACTAGCGACCTCCGGCCTCCAGCTGCTGGCCACCGATTTCGCGCGCCTACCCGCTGACCTACCACCCCGCGAGCATCTTCTCGACATTGCGATGGCCTACCTCGAGTTCGCCCGGGAGCACCGGGGCGAACTCTACATCATCCTCGACAGCGCCGCAACCATGGAGGGGCGCGAGTTGGACGAGGTGGGCCTTCTCGGCCCGACAGGCCTCTTCCGCGCCATAGAGCAGGCATTGAGCGAGGCAGCCGATGTCGAGGCGTCGATGCCCGACGAACTCGCGCTGATCTTCCTCCACGGGCTTTGGTCGCTTGTGCACGGCATGGCCGTTCTGGAACCGATGCAACCCCACCTGTTTCGGACGCAGGCGCGCGAGGTGGTGCGGGCGTATCTGAACGGATTCACCACCGTCTGGCCGGAGGCCGGGTCGGTTCTGGTCGGCACAAGGCGGATCCAGCGGAGGGAGGCACCGTGAACCGCCTATCGCGAGCGAGTAACCCGGTCGTCGTCCCCGCTGGCGCAGTCTGAGGTTGATGCCGTGGGTCTTGGTCAGTACCCACCGCTCGCCGTGCCCATCCCTCCCGCTACGTAATCAATCGTGCCCACCGCGGGTCCTCGGAGACACTGGGCACGCGGACTCACACGCGGCGTAGTTCGCGGAAAGCGAGGCATCTCATGAAGAGGTTCGGTCTGGAGTCCCTTGCGCGCGGGTGCGCCCGTCATCCCTGGCGCATTCTCGGTGCCTGGGTGGTAGTGCTGGTAGTGTGCGGAGTAATGACTGCCCTTTTCCTGGGTGGCTCGCTCACCAACAACGACCACTTCACCAGCAACCCGGAGTCGGCGCGGGCCGACGCTCTCATCTCACAGAAGTTTCCCGCGACTGACAAACAGCAAGAGCTGATCATAGTGCGTTCTGCCACGCTCACGGTGGACAGCCTGGCATTCCGTCAGGAGGTCGCCGCTGTCAGCAGCCGGGTGATGGCTTTGGGAAAAGAGATCGTGGAGTCGGGGATAGACTATACCGTAGCGCCGCTGCCGTCGCTCATTTCCGCGGATAGGCACGCCACGGTTGCGGTATTCACCATGGTGGGCGATCAACAAACCGCAGACAAGAACGTTGACAAGCTGATCGCGGCCGCAAAGAGCACGGAGAACCCCGCGCAGTTCACGCTGATCGCCACTGGGCGCCCGAGCATCGACCGAGACTTCAGCACGGCATCGGAGAAGGACCTGCGGACCGGGGAGATCTTCGGGGTGGGCATCGCCCTGGTTATCCTCGTGATCGTCTTCGGCGCCCTGGTGACTGCCGTTGTGCCTCTGGTGTTGGGGGTGGCCGCGATAGTCCTCGCTCTGGGGATCGCGACGCTTGTGGGGCAGGTCATAGACCTTTCCTTCTTCATCACCAACATGATCACCATGATCGGGCTCGCCATGGGTATCGACTACTCGCTGTTCGTGGTTTCGCGCTACCGCGAAGAGCGCCAGATGGGCCGCGAGAAGATCGACGCGATCGGCCGCGCCGGGTCCACCGCCAGCCGCTCGGTGTTGTTCAGTGCCATGGCCGTCATATTGGCTCTGAGCGGGCTATTCCTGGTACCAAACACCACCTTCTACAGCATGGGCATGGGGGCGATCCTTGTCGTATTCGCGGCGCTCTTAGCCGCCCTCACCCTTCTGCCTGCACTTTTGGGACTGCTTGGCGACAGGGTGAACGCCCTACGAGTGCCGTTCCTGCGTGGGACCAATGGTGGCGCGGGCAGGCCTGGCGGCTTCTGGGACCGTCTCAGTCGCGGCGTCATGAGGCGCCCCGTCTTCAGCCTGGTGGCGACCGTGGCGGTATTGGGGCTGGCCGCGAGCCTGTACTTCTCCATCAACCTCGGTTCGGCGGGGGTGGCAACATTGCCTCCGGCCAGCGAATCGCGCCAGGGTTTTGAACTCCTTATGAAGGATTTCTCGGCCGGGCAAGAGCTCTATCCGGTTCAGATCGTGGTCAGCGGAAAGGCCGGCTCACCAGCCGTGGCTCAGGGGACCAACCGCCTAGATAGCATCCTCGCCGCCGACAAGATGTTCCAGGGCCCAGCCCAGTCACAGGTGAGCCCAGCCGGCGACCTCACTGTGCTCTCGTTTGGGATCGCGGTCGACGCGTCGAGCGAAGCCGCCCAGCAGGCGGTGCGGCGGCTTCGGTCGGAGTACATCCCAGAAGCGTTCTCTGGGACCGGCGCGAGCACCGCCGCCACTCCAGCCGAGGGGCCGGGCCTACCCAGCAGTGACGTCTTGGTCACCGGCGAGACCGCTGCGACCATCGACTACGTTGACGCGGTCAACGCGGCCACTCCCTGGGTGTTCCTATTCATCCTAGGCCTGTCCTTCGTCCTGCTCACCCTTGTCTTCCGGTCGCTCATCGTGCCGCTCACAGCGATACTCATGAACATGCTTTCAGTCGGCGCGACTTATGGACTGATGGTAGCCGTGTTCCAGAAGGGGTGGGGCGCGGGGCTCCTGGGACTCCAGCGCGTCGACTTTGTCGAGGCGTGGGTGCCGCTATTCCTCTTCGCGGTGTTGTTCGGGACCTCCATGGACTATCACGTGTTTCTGCTCAGTCGGATCCGCGAGCATTTCGACCAAACGGGAGACAACCGCGAATCAGTGGCCTTTGGGGTGCGCCGAACCGGTGGGATCATAACCGGAGCAGCTCTTATCATGGTCGCCGTCTTCGGAGGATTTGCCGCCGGGCAATTGGTCATGTTCCAGCAACTGGGGTTCGCGTTAGCGGTGGCGGTGCTCCTGGACGCAACCATTGTGAGGTCGGTTCTAGTTCCCGCAGCCATGAGGCTTATCGGTTCCGCGAACTGGTGGTTCCCGCAGAGACTGCGCTGGCTACCGGACATGCGCGTGGAGCCGCAGGCAGATGAGCTGATCGAAGGCTGGGCCCGGGCCGAGCAGTTGAGGACGGCGGCCGAGACTGACCACCGGCCCGGGCTTCGCGCCTTCTCGAGACGAGCCCCAATTGCTCCGGTATCCGGTAGAGGACTGTCGCTCCTTGCCGGCGCCTTAGCCCGAATCCACCCTACTGTTCTGTTTCTTCGCTAAACACGTAGTAGTGAAGAAGCTGCCCATCCTTCCCCGGATACGACTGCACGAGTTGCGGCACTCATGGGCAACTGCGGCGTTACGCGCGGGCATCAACCCAAAGGTGGTGTCGGAGCGGCCCAGTCACGCGACCATCGCGATCACCTACGGCAACTGGAGGAGGCGGCCTAGGAAGACTTCGTCCCGGAAGACGTCGTCATACCGTGATCCGCTTTTGCACAACTTGACACACACAACCCGGCTGTCGAGGCTTCCCGCATGGGAACCAGCACTAAGAGCACGTAGCGATTTGTTCCCGGCAGTACGATTCCTCCGAACGCTTTGCCACATCGAGCCCGAGCGGCGCGGCTGGACTAAGAAGACTCAGCGCGCTCAGGCAGACAGGCGTGTGCGGCCAGTGGAGGCCTGTCCCGCCCCACCGGCCGCGTCCAGCATCTCCCTCACCTTGCGAAGCAGCGCATCCAGCTCGAACGGCTTCTGCAGGAACTGCGCGTGTCCGTCAAGACCCCCGTCTGGAGCCAGGGCCTTCAGAGCGTATCCAGACACGAAGAGAACAGCCAGATCCGCGTAGCGCTCGCGCAGCCGCCCGGCTACCATCGGACCATCCACGCCCCCGGGTAGGACGAAGTCCGTAACGAGAAGGTCGGGCGCTATCCCCCCTGCCTCAAGTCCGGCCTGGACCTCGCGCCAGGAGCCACAAGCATGAACGCGATAGCCGACACGGGACAGCGCCAAGACCATGAGTTCGCGCACGCCGGCCTCGTCCTCCACCACTACGATGGTTTCGGTTCCGCCTCGGGTCTTCTCGAGCTCGTGATCGGGGCTCTCTGCCGTGCATGCGACCTGCAGGGCCACGGGCAGATAGATCTTGAAGGTAGTGCCGTGACTCGGCTCCGAATAGACCGAAATGCTGCCCCCGCTCTGCTTCACAATGCCGTAGACCGTGGAGAGACCGAGGCCGGTCCCTTTACCCAGCTCCTTGGTGGTGAAGAAGGGTTCGAAGACGCGAGCCATCGTCGCCTCGTTCATGCCGCAACCCGTGTCGGAGACGGCCAGCATGACGTAGGGACCGATGTCGATCCAGGGATGTCTAAGACAGTACTCTTCCTCTAGGGTGACGTTTGCCGTCTCGATGGTGAGATGCCCACCGCCGGGCATGGCATCCCTGGCGTTCACAACCAGATTCATGAGCACCTGCTCCATCTGGGCGGGATCTATTTCGGTCATAGCCAGCTCTGCCGCGAAACAGAAGTCGAGGTCGATGTCCTCGCCCAAGGTGCGACACAGAATAGGTTGGATGCCTCGCACGATCTCGCTCAGAGAGAGCACCTGGGGCCTAAGCTCCTGCTGGCGGGAGAAGGCCAGAATCTGCCGGGTGAGGTTGGCCGCCCGCTCCCCAGTGTCCTTGATGTCGACCACGAGGTTTCGGAGGGAATCGCCCGGCGACATGTCTTCGAGGAGCAGGGAGGCGCTACCGATTACCACAGTGAGCAGGTTGTTGAAGTCATGAGCGATGCCACCGGCTAGTTGTCCCACCGCCTCCATCTTGTGGGACTGCCGTAATTGTTGCTCGCTGTCGCGCAACGCTTTTTCGGCTTCGACGCGCTCGGTCACATCGCGGAATACCAGTAGCCGGCCCACACTGCCACGTGGCTTGAGGCGAAGCGAGCTGGCCACGACATCGTAGGTTCCCAGCACTCCGTCCACCGCTAGCACAGTCTCGAAATGCTCTTCGTCACCCTCCTCCCGGTAGAGCGTGACGCTCTCAGCTGCTCCCGGCACAACGTCATCGAGCAGTCGTCCGGCCAACTCGACGGCAGGGTGGCCGAGAGCAGCGCTCGCAGCCTCATTGGCCCAGACGATTCGGCGGTCGAGGTCTACTGCCAACACCAAGTCCTTCATGCGCTGGACCAGTGTCTCGCGAGCGACTGGCAAGAGTGCCGGCGGCAGTCTCAGGAAATCGAACTGAGCCATGCTGAGACCGATGGCAATCGCGGTGACAGAGAAAGCCAGGGCGGTCACGTTCACGCCACCAGCCGGGCGGAAACCGAAAGAGTAAAGCCCGTTCCCCAGCCAGGGGGCGGCTGCGGCCACAAGAACCAGCGAAGCGCGCCATTTGTAACGGCTGGGATACCGCAGCACGGCTCGGATCAAGATGAGGCCCCCCGCGAGCATGAGCATGTAGCAGTAGCCTACTTGCACCCAGAACCAAGGTCCGTGTTGGTAGTTGGCCATGGCGGAGGCGGAGACTGAGGAAGGCTCGAGTCCGACGTCGCTCCACAGGAGACCATGAAACTGGTTGGTGGCGGCGAGAACAACCGTCACACTCGGAACAGCGTAGAGCAGTGCCCGCAGCCAGGGGGCCAAGCGGCGAATCTCTCCGGTGTAAGCTCGGGCAAACAAGAACCAGGCCAGAGGTAGGCTCGCCACACCGAGGTATTCGATTCTGGACCAAACCATCTTCTGGGTGATCGTCGGTGCCTGCAGCTCCAGCGCGTACAGAAGCGAGTACCACGCCGCCGCTATCATGAGCACGGCGGCATACACTCCTCCTGGCTGGTCCCGACCACGCCACGCGTGTATGGCCATGCCTCCGCAGGCAAGCCCTGTGAGCCCAAACGTCAGAGCCCACGGGGCAACGGACGACCAGTGCAGATAGCCTGACATTCCCCCAGCTTCCTCGCGGCGGTCTGCCCACCGCAGGAGGTCATCTAGCAACCCATACCACTATAGGCCGCCGTCAAATCCGATGCTACCCCGCAGGCCCCGTGCTCTTCGTCAGCAGGCGCAGCAGCGACTCTCGAAATCGTTCCCGATCTTCGGCCTGGAGAAGGGCGGGTCCCGTCGTTCGTCCCGAAGACGCGGCAGCCTCAGCCAAGCGCCATGGCTGCGAGCCCGACGTCGGCCGTCACCACGATGTCTCCCAGAGCCCATGGCGGAGACGCGAGGGACCAACGCTCCCCGCACGGGCGGGTGACAGGTGTCACCATGAACGAGGAGACGAAGGCGCCCAGGCAGTCCTCGACCCGCTGCTTCTTGCCGTCGTTCCAGCTCTTTCGAAGACCGGAGGGAGCGTTGGTGATGAAGAGCGAGAACTCACCTGCTCCTCTACGTACTTGGTCGAGCGAGTAGCCGCCCCACTCTTTCGCCCAGTCAAGCGGCCGATGCACCTCGACCTTCACGTCCTCCGCCACAGCGCCGCCAAACTCAGGCGCGATGCCGGGGAGAGCATCGAGGACGTCTCCCGATTCCTGGATCACAGCTCCCTTGCCGTGACGACTACGT
>CAVQNN010000002.1:0-110788 GCA_963714175.1 uncultured Actinomycetes bacterium
CGCAGATGTTCGCCAGTCGATCGGCCGAGATCGGGGAGCCGCTCCTGGAGGTGTCGGAGCTATCGGGTCCGGGACTAACCAACGCGTCTTTCGTGCTCAGGCGGGGCGAGATCCTTGGAATAGCCGGTCTTGCGGGCTCAGGTCGAACAGAGACCCTGCGCATGCTGGCGGGAGCGGCGAGACCTTCTTCAGGAACTGTGAAATTGGACGGTAGACCGGTACCAGCCCGAAGTCGCCCCGCGAGGCATTGCAGGCCGGGGTGGCCCTGGTGCCGGAGGAGCGCCGGTCGATGGGGCTCGTACTTCAGCGACTCGATCGCCAACAACCTCGTCATGTCCAATCTCAGAGCGATCTCCCGTGCTGGCTTGTGGATCAGCAGTGGGAGGCGGAGGTCTTTGGCCAAGCGTCTGGTGAGTGAGGTTCGGGTGAAAGCTACGGGGATCGGACAGGCGGTGGGTGAGCTTTCGGGTGGAACCAACAGAAGGTCGTTTTCGGCAAGTGCCTGGCCCAGAACATCACGGTTCTCCTGCTTGACGAGCCCACACGAGGTGTTGACGTTGGGAGCAGACCCTCGAGATCTACGAAATCGTCGTCGTAGCGGCCCAAGGGACCCGGGTCATGGCTGCTCTCCTCAGACCTTCCCGAGATCGTGGGGCTGGCAGATCGAATCGTTGTGCTGAAGGACAACGAGTTGTGCGGAATCGTCGACGCGGCTGATACGGATGAACGTCGACTACTAACCTACTGTCACACGGGGGTTGCAGAATGAGACTCGACAAGTCGGCCGCCCGACTCCGCTCCATGGCCAAGGGCAGCTCAAGCTGGAGAGGGCGGTTCGTCCGCAACTATGCGACCCTCGGCGGGCTGGTCGTGATCTGCGCCATATTCGCCATCTTGAAGCCCGCGGTCTTTCTCCGACGGGCACCAATCTGAGGAACATCCTCGCGCAGGTGGCCATTCTCAGCATCGTCGCATTGATGCAGACAGTGGTGCTGGTCGTTGGCGACTTCGACCTCTCCATCGGCGCCGTGGTGAGTCTCTCCAGCGTCGTTGCCGCGCAGATGATGGTCCAGTTTGGAGTGGGAACAGCCTGGGCGGTGCTCATCGCTCTCGCAATCGGAGCGGCGATCGGTGCGATCAACGGGCTGCTCGATCTCCTATCTGAACGTGTCGGCTTTCGTTGCGACGCTTGCGACGATGACGTCCCTGGAGGGCGCGGCCTGGCTTTCGCGGGGGCTACGGTCCACGGTCGACGAATCCTTCAGGGCCATGCGAGCAAGCTCCGTTCGTGCCGGTACCCACGCCTGTGATCATCTCTCTGGCCGTACTCGTCATCGGATACTTGGCCTTGGAGCGGACGACAATCGGGCGTCGCTGGTACTCGATTGGGGGGAACCGCGAAGCCGCTTACTTGTCGGGGATCAGAGTCAAGTACCTCCGCTTCTGGGCGTTTGTCGTCAGCGGTGCTGGGGCCGGGCTAGCGAGCGTTTGCTCATCGGTCAATTGCCTCTGCGCATCCGAGCGCCGGCGCGTCCTACACGCTCGACCTCACTCGCGGCGGCTTCCTCGGCATGACCGCGTTTCGCAATGGGCAGGCCAACGTGGCCGGTACGTCATCGGTGTGCTGATCATCGGTGTGCTCGCAATGGTCTCGATATCACCAATGTCAGCACGTATGTGAAGAGCATCGTTACAGGTGGCGTGATCATAGCGGCGGTTGTCGCCGCCGGGCTCGCGCGCGGACGCCGGATCTCCTAGGAGGGGATCGCATGATCAGCGGTCCACTGTTCGGCAATGATGTTTTGGCCCACATGAGGGCAGGTGTACGGAGGGAGGTGCGGCGAGTCTCATAGCGGCGGATGGCGGGGTGACTTTTGAGAATGAAGGCGTGCCTTCGTGAAGAAAGGACGTGGGTTGTGTTTGTGAGGAAGAAGAGGAACGTAGTTGTCCTGGTCTTGGTCTTGTTCCTGCTCGCGGGAATGACGGCTGTTGCCGGCTGCGGTGGTGATGAGGGTGTCGCCACAACGGTTTCTTCGGGCGGCGCCGATACCACTGCTACCACTGTCGGCGCTTCGGCCGGCGGTGAGGCGAAAAGGATCCTGGTCGCATGCGCCGAGTACGGTTCGTCGGCCACCAAAGAAGTGACCGACCTGTTCAAAGCAAAGGCCGAAGCAGCCGGCTTCATAGTCGAGATTCGGGACGTGGCCGGAGACTACGACAAGCTGGTGGGGATATACGAGACAGCGGTCAACGAGAAGTTCGACGTCATAGTCAACTCGATGGGTGACATCAACCAACTGACCACCGCTTACGAAACGGTCTTCAACGCCGGCATCCCGGTCATCGGTCTGGACTGCCAGCCCAATGACATGCAGGTGCTCAATATCCAGTCGAACAATACCCTCATCGGCGAGATGATGGCCGAGCAGCTTGCGGCCGCCATTGGCGGCAAGGGCAATATCGTTGAGTTCATCCATGATGGGCACCCGGCTGTGAACGAGCGCATGAGGGGAGTGGAGAACATCCTCGCCACAAAGTACCCGGACATAAAGATCATCTCCGAGCACGCCATCACGTTCCCCAGCCCGGCCCAGGATTGTCGGGACGCCATGGCCAACTACCTCACGGCGAACCCCGAAGTGGGCTCGATCGCCGGCGCGGTGTTCGGCTTTGACGACGCGGCCAACGGAGCAGTGGAGGCCATATTGGCCGCGGGACGCAACGAGGTGAAGGTCGTATCGTGCGACGCTACCGCGCAAACCGTCGACGCACTTGTCAAGAACGACCCGACTAGCCCATGGCTGGGCTCAGTTGCACAGGACTGGGAAGGTATTGCCCAGAAGTGCCTCGACACCTGCATAGCCATCTTCGCCGGCAACGCTCCGGCCTACGGATCCAACGAGAAGACGGCACCGATTTGGGTGGACAGCACCAATGCCGCCGACTTTGTGAGATAGCACGACACAGTTCTAGCTCGACATTCGAGGCTCCAGGATGCCCTTCGGAGGCATCGCCTGGAGGGTCATCCTGGAGCCAACGATCACCTACCCGCTACCCGAGCGCGAGCGCCGCGCGGGGCGACAGCCACCGCGTACCTGTCGCGCCACAGAACAACGGTCAGTCCGGAGTTGGACTGCGGCTGGCCTGACACTAGATGAAAGGAAGCACTTGGCATGAAAGCAGCGGTGCACACTGGTCCTGGCGTCATTGAGTTGCAGGACGTGCCTGAGCCGGTACCCGGCCCGGGCGAGATCAAGGTTCGCGTTGAGTACGCCGGGATCTGCGGCACCGACGTGGAGATCGTGTTCAATCGACTCGGCCTGCAGAAGCTTGACAGCTGGCCGAAGGGGCCGAGGATCGAAGGTCACGAGGCATGTGGAGTGATAGCCGAACTCGGACCGGGTATTAGGCAGGACTTCAGGGTGGGCGACCGGGTTGGGCTGAGCTTCCGCGCCGCATGCGGAATCTGCTACTACTGCCGCAACGGGTTGGAACACTTCTGCGAGTACGATCACCAGACATCGGGAACGTGGGCGCAATATGCGCTCTTCCCGGAGGGAGCCGTCTACCACCTGCCTGATGAGGTCTCTCTCGAACTGGGCGCTCTGGTCGAGCCCATGTCGATAGCGGTCCACCTGATCGATCTGACAGGGATCATGACCGGCCAGTCTCTACTGATCTCGGGCGCAGGCACCATCGGGTTGATGTCCCTGGCGGTGGCCCTGGACGCCGGAGTATCCACGGTGCTGGTATCCGAGCCCAAGGCGGCCAAGCGCGAGACTGCTCTGAAAATGGGCGCGACTGCTGTCGTGGATCCATCGGCAGATGGCGGGGCAGGCCTGGCTGAGGCGACGACCAAGCTCACGGGAGGAAGAGGGTTCCAGGCGGTGCTCGAGGCCAGCGGGAACCTGGGGGCGGCGTCTCAGGCCATGAACGCCGCCGCAAAGAGGGGCACGATTGTGTGGGGCGCCGTTTATCCCGACGAGGCTGAGATTGGGGTAAGGCCCTACTTGATGTATGAGAAGGAGTTGACCATTAAGGGCGCCTGGCTGGCCCCATATTCCTTCTATCGGGCCATCAGTCTACTCACGAAGCTAGATATGTCTGAGATCGTCACTGATATATATCCGCTTGAGAAGGCACAGTCCGCCTTTGACAATCATCTGAAAGGAGAAAGTATCAAGACCCTGCTCAAATGTTGGTAAGCATAGCAATTAGTGTGGCTATAAGAGGTAACAATGACTGAGATTATCAAGTGCGACCAATGCGACAACCTACTGTACTTCGGTGAGGAGATCGCTCGGCGCCTGTACATGCGTGCGGTTCCTTCCGAGAAGACAGTCCTCGCGTACTACGGAAACGTGTGCCCGCGCTGCGGCAATGCGTTGGCCCTCGATTCCGTCAGCATCGACATCAAAGGGCGCGGAAAACATGGCTCATGACGAAAAGATCATAGGAGAACTCAGGGAGAAGGCGGACGGAATACGCGCCATGTGCCTGGAGCAGTTCACCAGCATCGGGCAGGGACATGTGGGCGGAACCATGTCGATGGCCGACATCGCGGCTGCCCTGTATCTCCATCACATAAAGTTCGATTCCGAGAACCCTGACTGGCCTGAGCGCGACCGGGTCGTCTGGTCGAAGGCCCATTGTGCAGAAGCTGCCTACGCAGCCCTCACCATGTTGGGCATGTACGACAAAGCGCAGTTGAAGCAGTACTACGGATATCGGTCCCCATTTCAGGGGCATGCAGACCGTTGGTGTACTCCCGGTATCGACTTCTCAGGAGGTTCGCTGGGGCAAGGTCTGTCTTTTGGCTGTGGCTTGGCCATGGCCGAGAAGTTCACTCAGAAGTTCTGTCCCACCAGCAGGCCGGAGGAGTTCCAGCCTCGTTTGATCCTGAAGTTCCCGCCCCTCTATCGCACGTATGTGATTCTCGGCGATGGCGAGCTTCACGAGGGGAGCAACTGGGAAGCGGCCATGTTCGCCGGAAAGTACAAACTCGATGGTCTGGTGGCGATCGTTGACTACAACAAGTGGTGCATCGATGGACCGACCAACGATGTCATGCCCATTGAGCCGCTCAGGGCCAAATGGGAAGCGTTTGGGTGGTCGGTCGTGGAGATCGACGGCCACAATATGCGCGAGATTCTTGACACGCTGGATCTGGTCGACCGCCAGTACGGCGACAACAAACCCAAATGCATAATCGCCCACACCGTCAAGGGCTACGGCGTCGAACTCTGGGAAACCATGCACTCCCACATCACCCGCGGGCAGATGACGGCCACGGGAGTCGAGCAAGGAAGGGCCAAATATGGCCAAGTTTAACGAATATGTGCAGATCGGCGAGCCGGCAATCCCCTTCGCCGCATTCGAGAAGGTGCTGGTGCCCGCGGCGCAGAAGAACTACCGGATCGTCCCCGTCCTTACGGATATGGGCTTTCCGGGGGTCTCCTACTGGAGCGAGCATCTTGACCGGGTGGTGCAGTGCGGCATCGCGGAGCAAAACGCCGCGGCAATCGCTGCAGGACTCGCGGCCGAGGGCTACCTGCCCATCGTTCACGGCTTCATGTTCGCCAATATCGGCCGAGCCTGGAACCAGATCCGGCAGAGCATCCTTGTCGATCGCTTCAACGTGAAGTTCATCGCGCGCGAGGGGATCATCCACGAACTCGGCGTCTCTCATGCGACCACCGAAGGCATCGCCTCCTGCCGAGTCCTGCCGAACCTAGTGGTTCTGTGCCCGGTGGACCTCGTCGAGACCGCCAAGGCCACCGAAGCGATGCTCGAGTACGTGGGGCCGGTGGTCCTCAAGACCGAGATGGGTCCGCCGCCGCTTCAGATCTTCAGCGACGACTACCAGTTCACCATTGGCAAGGGCTACTTCGTCAAGAACGGCAAGGACGCCACGATAATCTCGACCGGATTCTTGACGAGCCAGGCGGTTCAGGCGATAGATCTTCTCGAGAAGGATGGACTGGATGTCGGCATTCTCCATCTGGGCACGATCAAGCCGCTCGACGAGGAGGCCATCATCGCCGCTGCTACAGAAAGCGGCGCGATAGTCACGGCTGAACTCAACAGTGTGATCGGTGGTCTCGGTGAGGGCGTGGCGTCCGTACTCGGCCAGAACCTACCGACTCCGATCCGGATGATCGGCATCGAGGATGAGTTCACCCAGTCCGGCGGCGCCGAACTCCTCGAGCACTACGCAATCCGCCCGGAAGACATCGTGATTGCGGTGAAGGAAGCCGTCGCCATGAAGGACAAGACGTGATCGTCACCACCAAGGAGCTCTTCAAGGTCGCCTACGGCAAGTTCGCCGTAGGCGCCTACAACATCAACAACATGGAACAGACCCTGGGCCTGTTCCGAGGCAATCTCGACTCGCGAGGCTCCGTTCATAATCCAGATCTCGAGCGGCGCGCGCAAATACGCCGACAAGCGCATGCTCGAAGCCATGATCAAAGCGGCCGATGAGATCTTCCCCGAGGCCATCTTCGCTGTGCACCTCGACCACGGCGACTTGTCCACGGCGCTCGACTGCATCGAGAGCGGTTTCTACTCCTCGGTCATGATCGACGCCTCCAGCCAGCCCCTGGACGAGAATATCCGCATCACTAAACAGGTGGTGGACGCGGCTCACCCCCGAGGTATCTCGGTGGAGGCGGAGCTGGGCCGGCTGGGCGGGGTGGAGGAGCACGTGCAGGTGGAGGAGAAGAACGCCAATCTCACCGACCCGGCCGAGGCTGAGGTGTTCGTGCGGGAGTCGGGCTGCGACAGCCTGGCGGTCGCCATCGGTACCAGCCACGGGGCCTACAAGTTCAGCGGCCATCAGGGTCTGCACCTGGACGTGGCCGCCGAGATCCAGAAGCGCCTTCCCGGCTTTCCCCTGGTCATGCACGGCTCTTCGTCGGTACCGCAGGAGGAAGTCGAGCGCATAAACGCGGCCGGCGGCGCCCTTAAGGGTGCCAAGGGAGTGGACGAGAACGAGTTTGCCAAGGCCGTCCCTCTGGGGGTGACCAAGGTCAACATCGACACCGACGGCCGCCTGGTCTGGACGCGTGTGCATCGCGAGTTCTTCCGGGACAGTCCGGAGAAGTTCGACCTCCGCGATCCCGGGAAGACGTTCATCGCCGAATACGCCGCGTTCATCGCTCACAAGAACACGAAGCTGCAGTCGGCCGGTACCCTGGAAACGGTGCGGAAGGCTTTGGAGACGGCCAGGTAGGGAGTGATTGAGTGACCACTCGAGTAGCCATCAACGGATTCGGGCGCATAGGCAGGCTCTATCTACGCGCGGCTCTGGAGAGAGGAGCCGACCTCGAAGTAGTGGCGGTCAACGACCTCGCCGACGCAGTGACTCTGGCCCACCTTCTGAAACACGACAGCGTCCACGGCGTCTGGCCGGGAGAGGTCGGCGCGGGCGAAGGCGTGCTCGTCGTGGACGGTCACCAGATGAAGGTTCTCTCCGCGGCGGACATCGCGCTTCTGCCGTGGAGGGAGCTACGGGTGGACGTGGTTCTCGAATGCACCGGCCGCTACACCGAGCGCGCCAAGGCGGCGGCTCACTGGGCCAGGGAGCAAGAAAGGTCTTGATAAGCGCCCCCGTCAGGATTGCGATCTGACCGTGGTGGTGGGGGTGAACGACGCCGACTACGATCCCACCGTGCACCACATCCTGTCGGGCGCATCTTGCACGACCAACTGCCTCGCGCCGGTGGTCAGAGTGCTGCTGGACTCCTTCGGGATAGAGCGGGGCTTCATGACCACCGTGCATGCCTACACCAATGACCAGCGCATCCTTGACCTGCCACACAAGGATCTGCGGCGAGCGCGGGCCGCGGCTCTCAATATCATCCCCACCTCTACTGGGGCAGCTCGTGCCATCGCCTCCGTCATTCCGGAGACCGAAGGCAAGCTCGACGGCTTCGCCCTGCGGGTCCCGGTTCCAGACGGGTCCATGGTCGACTTCGTGGTCACTCTGGAGAGGGCGGCCACCGTGGAGGAGATAAATGCAGCGATGCGCGCGGCAGCGGATGGGCCACTTGCTGGAGTGCTCGAGTACAGCGAAGCCCCCCTGGTCTCTCGGGATATCGTCGGCAACCCACATTCCTGTGTCTTCGACTCCATGCTGACCATGGCCAGCGGCCGACAGGCCAAGATCGTGGCCTGGTATGACAACGAATGGGGCTTTGCCAACCGCATGGTGGATCTATCGGAGCGACTCGTATTCCGGGATCCGACGCGCGGTCATCAGAAGGCATAGCGATGTAGGGGAGGCTCGCAGTCACGTCAAGACGGTCACGTTCAGCGTCGATGTATTGACCTGCCGTCCGGCGCCGGACACAGCTGCAGGAGTCGTGATGATGGTGATGTGCTCGATCGCACTCGGCGCTAGGCACGGCATCGAGCACGCGAGCTTCAAGGGCCACGCCACCGAGTCAGACCTCTGACCCCCATCATTCCCCAGGGTGGGCGCCTGATTGTTTGCCTTTCAGCTCGGCAACCAGAGCTCGGAGTTCTTCGGACAGGTTGGGGAAGTCCCTGGAGCAGGCTTGTGCGTAAGTCTCGAGAGCCGGGATCGAGTAGGGGTCATGGACGTAGTCCAGCACAAAGTACCTGGAATCGACCCGGTCCCCGCCGGCCAGGTCTCGGCCGTCGATCCTGTCGACGTAGTACTTCTGTTGCAGCTTGTTGCGCTTGTCCTCCATCGATCCTTCTCCTCAGTTGCCGTCGGTCTCAGCTTCTGCACCAACCCTTTCACGCTGTCCAGTGTAGTACGCACGCATGGAGGGACGCCAGTCGCCCTGGAGCACCGGGAGGCGCGTAGGGACGAAGGCCGTACTCTCCTAGGACTCGCTCGAGGTGGTGAACCGCACCGGGTCTAGTGGAGGCTCCAACTCTTGAGATGGAACTATGAACAGGGATGTGGGATGTGCGCGAACGCCGCCCCTATGTCGACGCGACTGCTTGCACGAACAGCGCCCCAGATATGTGGGCTCCGAACTCCGGATTCTCCGGGGCGACTGCCACACTCGGCTGCCACCCCTCGTCCCTCAGTATCCGGTCGACTTCGTCTCGAGCCGGACGGGTGCGGGGTTCCTCTCCCAGCCGGGTAAGCCTCTGCTCCCACTCCTCTCGGCGAGCCTCGAATCCCGGATCCACCGTTGTAATCGCGAAGTTTGCGGCGAGCACGCTGCCGGATGCCGCCCGCTCCCGAAGTGTTCGAAACAAGTGCCGTAGAACCGGCTCGGCGAGATAGATCGTTACCCCTTCACACACGAACAGGGTGCGGAGCTCGGCCTTGTGTCCAAGCGTGGCTAGAACCAGGCCTGTGTCGTCAGTCGTGAAGTCGAGGCTGCCGAAGCGGATGTCATCGACATCGATCTCGAGTTCCCTCAGGCGAACGAGCTTGTCTGTCTGAGTGGCCGGGTGGTCGAGTTCGAAGAAGACCACGTCGGGTGAGCGGAAGCGAAGGGCGCGACCGTCGTAGCCGGCGCCCACGAGCACGATCTGCGGAACGCCCTCCTTCTGCGCATCCATCACGCAGCCGTCAAAGAAGGCCGTACGGGAGGCTAGGTAGGGACCCATGGACGACGGATGTCCCTCCCCGAGCGTACTTAAGAATCGCCGTTCCTCGACTGCCCCAGCGCTGCCGTCACGAGGGCGTTTCAGATCTCGCCGGATGCGAGCCACCTCTTGGGCCGTCAGGGATATCTGATTCTGGTCCATTTCCCGATCTTATCACCGTGATGGTGCTGGGCTCTTGTGCCGCCGACGCCCCCGATTGACTACTTGCCGCGTGTTGACAGAAGGACACCCCCCGTTCTAGACTGGTCCGCCGGTGGCACCATTAGATGTAGATAATGGACCACAGAACGCGATCTGCACGAGATAGATCACGCTAGGGGAGGGATCATGCAGGAATTCCAGATGTGGATAGGCGGTCAGAGAACTGATGCCGAATCCGGGCAGACCCTGCCTGTGATCAACCCGGCGACTGAAGAGGAGTTCGCGCGGATTCCATGTGGAGGCCAGACCGACGTAGACAAGGCTGTTGCAGCCGCCCGGAAAGCTCTCCCGGCCTGGTCCGAGAAGTCTCAGGGGGAGCGTTCGACCATCGTCAACAGCATTGGCCTGTTGCTCAAGGAACATGCCGAAGAACTCATCCGACTGGATGCGCTGGACCACGGTACTCCGATCACCATGGCTCGCCACTTGGTCGACAGCGCCGTCCAGGGCTTCGAATACAACTCACAGGCCGGCCGGGCTCTGATGGGAGAGGTCCTGCCCATCCGCCGGACTACCCTGCACTACCTGCAGCGCGAACCGGTTGGGGTATGCGCTCTGATCATCCCCTGGAACGTCCCCCTGGCCATGATCGTTGCCAAGATGGGAGCTGCTCTCACGGTGGGGAACACCTGTGTGGTCAAACCACCCAGCATCGATTCGCTGGTGGCGCTCAAGCTCATCGATATCCTGGAGAAGGTCGACCTGCCGCCCGGAGCCGTGAATATCGTCACCGGACCAGGAGGCACCGTGGGTGAAGCCTTGGCCGTCCATCCCGGGGTCGACCTGATCTCTTTCACCGGCAGTTCCGAGACGGGCAAAGACATCATGGCCAAAGCCAGCCGCACCACCAAGCGACTGATCATGGAACTCGGGGGCAAAAACCCCTTCATCGTGCTCGCGGATGCAGATGTCGAGGCCGCAGCCAGCAAAGCCGTCTTCTCCACTCAGGTGAACGCCGGTCAGGTTTGTGCCTCACCCGGAAGGTACTACATCCACGAGAGCATTCATGACGAATTCGTCAAGGCGTACGTGGCGGCCGCGGGCAAGATAACGGTTGGCGATCCTCTGAGCGACAAGACCTTCATGGGTCCGCTGGTCAGTGCCGAGCACCGCGATCGAGTCGAAAGCTACATAAGGACTGGCAGCGAAGAGGGAGCGACATTGGTGCTGGGAGGGAAGAGGCCCGACGAGTCCCCGTTGAATCGAGGCTACTTCGTCATGCCGACGGCCTTCACCGATGTCACCATGGATATGACCATCGCCAGAGAAGAGATCTTCGGACCGGTGGCCTGCATCATGAGGTTCTCCTCTGAGGAAGAGGTTATCGCCAGCGCCAACGACAATGTCTACGGGCTATGCGCCTCGGTTTGGACCAAAGACGTCGTCAAGGCGATCAACATGGCCAACAAGCTCCGGGCCGGAACCGTCTACATCAACGACCATCTCACGATATCTCCGGACATGCCTTGGGGTGGATTCGGAGAGAGCGGTTTTGGCAAGGAAAACGCCCTGGTGGGATTGCAGGAATACACGCAGTTGAAGCTCATAGCCCTAGAGTTGGCCCCTACCAGATAGCTGCATCAGGCCTCTAGGAATCTCCCTGGCAATCGGTGGAAGAGGCTGCGGAAATCTCCCCGAGTATCCGTTTCAAGACCCTGACGGATGCCCCGCTCGTGATCATCTCGTCGAGGCCCACGAGACGGGCGACATCCTCCGCCCAGGCAAACATCTGCAGGCCCCAGACTATATCTTGGGAATCGGCATCCGCGCGGATGCTTCCCTCGCGCTTGCCCTCCTCGACGAGGTCAACGGCACCTTGGAGAAACGCGAGGTGCCGCTCACGCATGATGTTGGTGAGAAGCCCTCGTTCGCTGGCCGCGGCAAATTGGAACAGAGGCCGGATGTACGATTCGAATTTGGATGCAGCCCAAGGCGCGTGGCTATCGGCCATGTTCATGAGACGAAGAAACACATCGTCTCCTGACGATTGAGTGATCCAATTCGGGGACCGTTCGTCCATGAGGTCCATGGCCGCCGCCAGCACTGCGTCACGGTTGGGATAGTGCTTATATAGAGCGGCTCGCGAGAGTCCCACGGCAACCGCAATACGGGAGACTGTCGCGCCGTGTACGCCATGCTTGGCCACCAACTTCAGCGTGGCTTCCGCGATCTCCCTTCGCCGTTCTTCCGTCGTTCGCCTTGTGTGCTTGCGGGGCTTATCCAATCGAGTGTGACACCTCGCCCAACACCACCTCAGTATTCGACATCACTACCCTCCGACATACTAACACCGGGCTGGAGCCACTCAACACTGTTGTGGGCCGTCCCACACGCGCACGAAGACAATGATTGCGCATTGACAAGCCCGCAGGTCCCTGCTAGCGTGGTGAACGACGTTCACCTGAGTCACTGAGGAGCCTGGGTTGCGACAGTGAAGACCGGTTTCAAGTCTGGGATTGATCTCGCGTGATAAGCAGCCTCTCGGGCGTGGATCACGTAGGTCTCGGCGTGAGAGACATAGAGCGCATGAGGTCGTTCTATCGGGATATTCTCGGCTTCAGCCGTGTGCTCGCTGAGATGCCCGAAGGGGACCATGCGGCCATACACGGGCTTCTTCGCGGTCCCAGGGCAGTCCACCGGTCAATGCTGCTCGGCCAGGAAACGGGTGGGCTGACCGTGGCGCTCTTCCACGCGACTCTACCCACACCACGCCCCATACGCAAAGACTCCAGGTATGGTGACATCGGCGTGACCAAACTCACCTTCGCCGTTCCTGACCTAGCCGCCTTCTGCAGGGATACGAGCATCCGTGCCAATCTCTGCTCCTCTCCCAAGAGAGTCGCGCTGGAGGGTTGGGGCCAGTATCGCTTCGTGTATGGGCGAGACCCTGAGGGGAATCTGATCGAGATTGTCTCTGGCTGCGAAGGAGGCGCGGGTGCTTCCAATTCCCTGCGTTCCGTCGGCATTGCAGTCACCGATCTACAGCGCTCACTCGAGTTCTATAGTGACGTTCTGGGTTTCGACACTGTGATCGTGGCGCCGCACGAATCCTTTTCGGGCCTGGTCGACGAGGTCACCGGCGTGAACGGGACGGTTGTCCGTTCCTGTGTAATTGCGAACAGCAAGGGCCAGGGAATGCTGGAACTCATCGAAGTGACGCGGCCTCGGGGGAGATCCATACCTTTTGGCACTCAATGGGGGGACTTCGGTTATCTGCAGGTATGCCTCTATGGTAGCGATCGGGAGACACTGACCTCTCAGGTCGAGACAGACGGAGTGGACGTGCTGCTTCCTCCTCAGGAGGTAGATGATCCCGAACATCCGGCCATGTTCATGTATCTGAGAGATCCCGACGGCATCCCGGTAGAGGTAGTGGTCGGCGGATAACCAGGGAGACGCTCGGCGTAGCCGCGACATCCCTGAAAGGCGTGGTGATCATTTCTTTCGAGGGGATACCTTCTCGACAAGAGGCCTGCCTCTTTCATGAGGGGGTCAACACGGAAGAGGCTGGAGTTCATTCTGCAGTTGATACGAGAATACGATGTTTCCGGAGTGCTCTGGTACCAGCTCCTCTGCTGTGAGTTCTACGACGAGGAGAGCTACTTCATGGAGATGGCCCTACGCGAGCGCGGTATTCCCATGCTCATCCTGGAGTCGAACTATCTTGGTCTGATTTCGGGTCCGCAGAAGACCAGGTTGGACGCCTTTGTTGAGGTCATGGTGGGAGGACTGGTCGATGCTTGAGTTCTTGGAAATGTGTGGGTTCGACGAGCAGGAGAGCAAGGCGCAGTTGCCCCGTGTTCGGGAGGTCTTTGCCAGGTTGGGATTGACCGACGAAGATGTCCAACTGGCCAAGAGCCGAATTGCCACTTACTACGACCTGGATCTGCGTGGCGTTCGGGGACTGCTGGGCATGGTTCTGAAGAACCTGTGCCGCATATCCATGATGAGGGACGACGGTAGGAGTCGGATAGTGCATTCCTGCATGGCGCCCGGAATGGACATCTTGGCTGCGGCGCTGATGGACAACTATGACGAGGCAGGATGGATAGACCCGAACTTCACCTATATGGCAGTCATTGGCTGCATGTTCGGGAAATTCGCGCCCATCCTCGAGGCAGCCGAGAAGCAGTGGTTGAGAGGCGGTGCGGCGGCGCATTGCGGGATGGTCAAGAGCAGAGTCGGTCTGATCAGTCTCGGCATGATCCCGAAGCCGGACCTGACGATCACCACTGGGTTCGCCTGCGAGACCAGTCCGAAGGTGAACGAACTCTTGGAGGAGGTCTACGGAATACCGGCGTGCTACGTGGATACCTGCCAGGACAGGGAACTGCGGGAGTACCCGGACTCCACACGGGCTACGGCATTCGCCGCCCAGAGCATGCGGGCGGCGGTTGCTCGAATAGGAGAAGTGACAGGCTGCGAGATAACCGACGCCATGCTTTGGGCGGTCCTGGAGGCGAGGAAGCCCCTCGACGCCTCGATGAAGAGACTGAATGACCTGATACGTCACACCGACCCCATGCCCATTGGTTCCACTCATTTGAACCTGCTCGGAGCGGCTCTAGGGAGTACGTACTTCGCAAAGAATGAGCTCGCGGCGGCAGTTGACACACTGGACGTCCTCTATGACGAACTGCACGAGAGGAGCCTCAGGGGATTCGGGGTGACGCCGAAAGGGGCGCCTCGGGTGCTCGCGATGTTCCCGCATCACCACACGGATCCGAGATGGGAGCACGTTGCGAACCAAATGGGCGTAGCCATAGTGGCTTGTGACTTTGAGGGGGCGCCACAGAGGGCAGCCGCCGGTGCTACCGATAGCGGCTCGGATGACCCATACCTGGTCATCCTGCAACATCTTCACGGGGCATTCACCCAGCCACTTGGGGCAAGGGTGAGCATCACCTTGGATATGTGTAGGCGCCTGAAGGTCGACGGCGTGCTCTATCACTATCACCCGGGGTGCAGGTACGTTGTGGGGGACGTGATGATCGTCAGAGATGCGATCTTGAAGGAGTTGGGCATACCGGTCCTGCTGCTGGAGTGGGAGAACTTCGACCCCCGTGCCTACAACCAGGAGAAGTATGAGGTCCAACTGGAGACATTCCGATCGATGATGAAGGCGACAACATGAGACTGGAAGGCAAGGTAGCGATCGTCACCGGCGGCGGAACGGGTATCGGTAGGGCGATAGTGGAGCGTCTCGCCGCTGATGGCGCGCATGTCTGCATCACCGGCCCGTGGTCGGAGGCGCTTGAGGCTGCGGCGATGGCCTTGCCCCAAGAGAGGGTGAAGACCTGCGTCGCTGACGTGACCGATCCGGCCGATGTGGAGCGGATCGTCCAGATCCGCCCTTTCGTTTGGGCGAGGTCTCCACGTTCTTGTGAACAACGCCGGGATATTGGAGCCCCCGGGCGGGGTGGTCGGTCTTGACCTTGCCCAGTGGGGGCGGGTGATCGAAGTGAATCTCACCGGCCCGTTCCTCATGATGAAGGCGGTGATTCCCCGCATGATCGAAGCGGGCGGAGGCTCCATCGTGAACGTCTCTTCCGTGGCCGGACTTCTGGGCGTTCCGGGTCAGCCCGCGTACTGCGCATCCAAAGGCGGTCTGATAAGCCTGTCGAAGCAGGTGGCGGTGGACTACGGAGCCGGCAGAGTGCGATGCAACGTGGTCTGCCCCGGTTCCACGAGGACTGAGATGCTGGTGGGCAACATGACGTCGTTCGCCGAGATCTGTGGTCTCGAGGTCGAAAGCGTGCTCAGCACGTTCTCTCGGGACCTCCCGCTGCATCGCGTGGCCAGTCCGCACGAATTGGCTGGGATCTGCAGCTTCTTGGCGAGCGACGACGCGAGCTTCATCACGGCGGCGGTTGTACCGGTCGACGGCGGCGCGGTCGTCGTTGACGTGTCGGGTGCCGCGATCAACCGGCTGGCTGTGCAACGGACTGGTGGAAGGTAGGACCGGCGCTCGAGGAGGCGGCACCAGTCCGGCAAGATACGCGGGCGTCTACGATGAAGGCTCCACACCCTCTATCATGCTGGGACAATCGCTCTCCTCTACCTCCCGAGTTGCGATGTCCCCGAGCATGCGCTTGAAGATCTCGACCGATGTCTTGCCGCCGATCACCTGCTCGAGCCCGACCAAGCGGGCCACGTCCGCCCCCCACGCCCACATCATGAGGCTCCACGCTACTAGGTTGGTGTCGACATCCTCGCGGATGCTCCCGTCGCGCTTCCCCTCCTCAATAAGGACGGCGAAGTCCCGAAGGAACATGAGATGTCTCTTGGCCAACTCCTGGGTCAACTTGCCCGCGCCGCTGGCCGCGGCGAACTGAAACCAGGGACGAGTGAAGGATTCGAATTCGGACACCCCCAAGGGCCCAAACTGATTGCCCATATCCATGAGATGTTCGAAGACGGTGTCCCCCGAGGAGCGGGCGACCCAGCGGGGGACCCGCTCAATCAGAAGGTCCAGTGCCGCCTCGAGCATTGCTTCCCGGTTGGGGAAGAACTTGTAAAGAGCAGCCCGCGAAAGTCCCACGCCTGAAGCGACACGGGAGATGGTCGCGCCGTTGACTCCGTAGCGGGCGACCAGCCTCAGCGTGACTTCGGCGATTTGCTTCTGTCTTTCCGGCTTTGCCACTCGCGTGCGCTTGTGTACTCTGTCCACACCTTCTCCATTCGGCCGCCCGACCGTTGCGGGGTACGTTTGCCGACCACCTTCTCATCTACCGCCACACAGCCGCTCGTCATCACATTCGTTTCGAAGACGCCTCCGAGATGTTCCAGGCAGGGACAGATGAAGCGTCCTGACTCGCGTAGCTCCGTCGATAGCGGCCTGAGAATATCTCGTGGGGTCCGTTCGATCACTCTTGGGCGCCGCACACTCGCGCCGGAAGGCTCATCCCAAGATCGGACCGACATCATCGACCACGGATGTCCAACAACTTACCAGAGATATCGGGCTCTCATCAACAACGTTAGTAAGCGTCGATCAGGTTTGCGCTGTCGTTTGCGCCCACTCCCGCGTGCCCGGGTTCCCCAGGACAGCCGGATCTGGCGACCCACTCGTTAGGTTGCCTGTTCATGTCTGCGTCGTGTCGACCTGCGGGCCGCGTCAGGGGCGCTGCCATCGAGACACCGGTGTCGGCCTCGATTCAGAAGTCGAAGTAGGTCGCAAACTCTCTGTTTTGATGGCCACAGTAGTGGTGGATGCGCGTTCACTAGTGTTGACAGGCTGCGGGCGCACTTGCTACGTTGAGTGAACGGGCGTTAGCTCAGTACGGGGTGAATCCAGCTGGTCGTGTCACGGCCCGTTCGGACTAGGCAGCCGAATATCGCGGGCAGGCCACTCCTCGCCACCGGTGAGACGCTCCGGATTCATCAAGGCGGCCGATCGGCATACGGTGCCGGTCATACGGAAGGGGATGGTCGGCGCGACTGGCCGTGACGGCTCGCTTAAGGGCTGCATTCTCCGCGGTATCATCCTTAAGCAGGGTGCTTCCGAGGGAGCCCAACAGAACATGACGGCGCTGCCCACACGTCGTTCGGCGCGGTAGAGAGACCTTCGAGACTTCCGTTGACAGAACCCGCGCTTGGTGCCCTAGGTAGTAGGCAAGCACGGGTTCCGTGCGCCTATAAATGGGCGTTCACCTGCCATTGACACGCGCCCAAGCCCTCTGCTAGGCTTGGTGAACGATCGTACTCTAGGGTAGGTAAGCAGCCAAGTGCGAGTGTGTGATCAGCAACGGGATATCGTTGTGATCCCCGGGCGCTTGCTTCGAGATCTCGCGGGTTCTTGCTCCGCTTCGCGCAGGCGGAATGAAGAGGACCTGAATCTGAAGGCTGAGGAGATAGCAGCGCAACTGTGGGCTATTCGAATGGGAGAAGACCAATGTAGGAAGACGGCTGGCGGGGATTGGGTAGGAATGCTCATGACGGAGAGACGAAAGTTGAGGGTGGTAGTAAATGGGACGCAACAAGCAGGTAGTCGTTGCAGTATTGGTGATTTTCTTGATGGCGCTGGTATGGGGGGTCGCGGCTTGTGGCGAGGGCGACACTTCGAGCAGCACCACGGCGAGTTCAGTCGTTAGCAGCACAGCGCCCACTTCGGGTGATACGGCGACCACCACGGCAAGTACGGCGGCTGGTTCAACCGATAGCACCGTGGCAAAGCCGACTAAGACGGCGGAGTTGAAAATCGGTGGGTCGATTCCCCTATCTGGACCTCCAAGCGCGGCGGGACTCGCGTTCAAAGAAGGGTGGGAACTGGCCTTCGACGCGGTTAACGCGGCGGGCGGCATAGTGGTCGGGGACACCGCGTATACGGTGACCTTGCTGGTAGAAGACAGCAAGGGCACCGCCGAAGGGGGTACTACGGTCGCGACCAAGCTTTGCATGAAGGAGGGAGTGAAGTTCCTGATGGGGGATATCTCCGACTTCATGATACCCCCGCTCTACGCAGTCACCTCCAAGGCCGGTGCCTTGCTGTTCGAGACCACCGTGATGAACGCGAAGGATATTCCTGGCAATGTCGGCGAAGTTGGTCCGGACAGGCCGCTTCTTATACGCTCGTCTCCGGCATCGTCCGAGCTTGACATTCTCCCCGCGAACTACCTGGTCGAGAACTACCCGAACGCGAAGAAAGTGGCTCTCATTGCGCTCGTCCTTCGCCGATTTCGACTCCTACGAGGATGTACTCACGACCAAGTGGGCACCCTTGGGTCTGACAATATGCGCGTTCGAGCGGATCGCGGTCGACACTGTCGACTTCGTGCCGATGATGACCCGTATTCTTGAGAGCAACCCGGACTGCATCGACCTCATGCGATGCGCCATAGCCCAGCTTCCCGATGATCATCAAGACAGCCCGCGACCAGGGCTTCACGGGCCCCATCATGTACGGCCAGCCGACGGACATCATGTACGCCAAGCTCGCCGGCGACGACACGACTGACGTCTTCGGCACCGGCCTCTATCATGGACGCCCCGGATCTCCCCGAGGCGACAACGAAGGCCATTGCCGAGGGTCGCGCCAAGTACGGTAAGGATCTCGTCTCTGACAGCATCCTCGCCTATGATCAGGCCATGTTGCTGGTTCAGATGATAGAGAAGGCGCAGAGCATCGATCCCACGGTCGTGGAGAAGACTTTCGAGACCCTGACCAACCCTGGGGACCTGCAGTCGATCTTCGGTCCGGCTTATGCTGGTGGACTGGAGACAACCGGAGTGAATCACGTGCTGGTGAAGCCGTGGCCTCTGTCTCGGCATGATGAATGGCCAGGGAGAACTCATCGGGTTCTTCACGGTGGATGTCCCGTAAAGCATGACGGTTAGCTAGCTCCTCTGTCGACTTCGACGTTTCCGGCCATCCACTGGAGGTCGGAAACGTCGAAGTCAGCCGACGAACGAGCCGGGTGTCGGCTGACTTCGACTAGGTCGTGGACCGCGAGAGCTAAGGACGAGCGTCCCTCATGCTGGTGAGAGTGAGTCATGGTATCTAGCGCTGCACTGACTGCCGGGCTGATCAACGGGCTATGCCTGGCCGGCATCTACATCCTGATCGCCCTGGGCATAAATCTCATCTTGGGCATCATGGACATCCTCCAGTTTGCCCATGGTGAGATCTACATGCTTGGGGCCTTCCTCACCTACTTCATTGTCGTCAAGCTGGGCGGAAACATATACCTCGCGATACTCGCGAGCATGGTGGGGATCGGCCTAGCTGGGCTTCATCCTGGAGAGGTTCATGTTTCGGCCCTTGGCGGGGAAGTTCCTTCCGGTCGTATGCGCCGCGACCGGTCTCATGCTGTTTCTCCAAGCCAGCGCGGTGTTGGTGTTTCGGATTGGACGTCAAGCACTTGCCCAGCGTCTGGTCGGGCAAGCACGAGTTTCTGGGTTTCATCATCCCCAATGACCGCTTGGTCGCCCTCGTGGTAAGCGTCGTGTTGACGGCGATCGTGTTCACCTTCCTGAAGCGTACCCGATGGGGTCTGGCCATTTCCGCCACCGCCCAGAACCGGGAAGGCGCGCTGCTCCAGGGCATCAACCCGAAGGTGATCTACTCCTTGGTCATGACTGCCGGGAGCGCCCTGGCGGCGGTCGCCGGGGCTTTCGCCGGAGCCATCTTCCTACTCGACCCTTTCATGGGATCCACCGCGCTCATGAAGGGGTTCACGATCATCGTTATCGGAGGCATGGGTAGCCTAGTCGGGGTCGTTGCGGGTGGACTGATCCTGGGCTTGAGCGACAGCCTGACTGCCATCGTTTTCGGCCCAGCGGCAGCGGACATCATGCCCTTGGTTCTCGTGATCCTGCTTCTGGTAACTAGACCACAAGGGTTGTTCGGCCATGAACAGTAAGGGGCTGGCGCGTTACATCGGGTTGGTGGTCGCGCTGGTGCTTCTCTTTGCGTTGCCGTCAATCCTGAGCAGCGACTACTGGATACATGTCTGCATACTAACGACGATCACGGCGCTCATGGCGGTCAGCCTCCGGGCCCTCGCCCGCACCGGCCAAGTCTCGATGGGCTCCGCAGGATTCATGCTGGCGGGCGCCTACTGCTCTGCCATACTGGCGATCAAGACGGGGATGAGCGTTTGGCTGACGATACCTCTGGGGGGGATCTTCGCCGCCGCGATAGCCTTGCTGGTGTCGATTCCCTTCCTCAGGGCCAAGGGTGTGTACTTCGCTATCTTGACGCTCATGATGGCGGAGGTGTTGCGGAAGGTCGCTTGGTACTGGTCGAGTCTGACGGGCGGGGCAGCCGGTCTGCAAGATGTTCCTGCTGTTCCTTCGCTGAGATTCCCGGGGTTGGGCACCATTAGCTTCGCGTCTACGGCGAACTACTACTACCTAACCTTGGTGATCGTGATCGTCTCCATGGTCATTCTGCGCCGTGTTGAGGGCTCATGGCTGGGGATCATGTGGAAAGCCATCGACGAGAACGATCGGCTGGCTCAGTCTTCTGGTATCGATATCTTCCGGCAGAAGATGCTGGTCTTCGTCCTGACGGCCTTCTTCATGGGGATAGCCGGCGCCGTATACGCGCACTATATGGGTGGGCTCTCTCCCTACGGGACGCCCGGCAGCCCGTTCTCATTTTCGGCCTCGATCTATCTCATCATCTACATGATGGTAGGTGGGGAAGCCTTTTTCGTCGGCCCTATCATTGGAACTGTCTTGTTGGTATTGATTCCTGAGTTCGCGAGAGGCATACAGGAGTACGTTCCGCTCGTTTTCGGTGCTCTTCTAGTATTTGTGGTCTTTGTAGTCCCGCAGGGAATCATGGGGCTGGGTACAAGCCTCGTTTCTCGAGTCGCTAGGTTCGTACCAAACCGCCAGGACCGAAGGGCCTCCGGTACTTCGAGAAGAAGTGGTGAGTGACATGAGTGATACCGACAGGCAGATACTGCTGAGCATGAACGACGTGAGGAAACGCTTTGGCGGTCTCGTCGCCACGAACGATGTAAATCTCGTCGTCTATCGTAACGAGATACTCGGACTGATAGGTCCGAACGGAGCGGGCAAGAGCACCATCCTGAACATGCTTTCGGGCACCCTCAAGCCCACCAAGGGGAAGATTATCTTCAAGGGCGAGGTGGTATCAGGGTCTCCGCCACACAAGCTATCGAAGCGAGGCATAGCCAGAGTCTTCCAAGGCAACGTCCTCTTCCGCAATTTGAGCGCTCAAGACAACGTGGTTATAGCGATGCATGACCGCACCACTCGTGGTTTCTGGGGCTCTCTGATAAATAACCGCTACAGCCGCAACGTGGAAGAGACAATGAGGGAAAAGGCCATGGGCATACTGAATCTGGTTGGCTTGGCGGATTGCGCGGATGAGATCGCCCTCAATCTCTCGCACGGCAAGCAGAGACTGCTGTGCCTTGCGGTCGCGCTGGCGGGCAAGCCGGATCTTCTGCTCTTGGACGAGCCGGTTACCGGCATGAACGGCAGCGAGGTACAGAACATGGTGGCCATCATCCGGATGCTCAAAGAGCAAGAGAACATCACCTGCATTGTGGTTGAGCACAACATGCGTGCCGTGATGAGCCTCTGTGATCGGATCGCTGTCATTAGCTATGGCTCAAAGATCGCCGATGGCACACCCGCCGAAGTAAGCCAGGATCCGGCGGTGATCACGGCCTACCTGGGGGTCGAAGAAGATGCTGCTTGAGATCAAAGACCTCTGGTGCCACTACGGAGGGGCTGAGGTTCTCAAGGGTGTCTCTCTGGATATCGGAGAAGGGTCGATCGTAACCATCATTGGAAGCAACGGCGCCGGGAAGACCACCATTCTTCGAGCAACATCGGGACTGAAGCAGCCGACATCCGGGAGCATCTCTTTTCTCGGTGAGCGAATCGACAGGCTTTCCCCGCAGGAGATTGTCCGGAAAGGGATCGTTCAGGTGCCCGAGGGGAAACAACTGTTCCCGTACTTGAGCGTGATGGAGAACCTCAAATTGGGCGGCTTCCTTCAGAAGGATCGCAATCAGATGCGACGGAGCCTGGAGGAGGTATTCACGCACTTCCCACGGCTGAAGGAGCGAAGACGACAGAAGGCAAAGACGCTGAGCGGCGGAGAGCAGCAGATGCTGGCCATCGGCCGCGCCCTGATGGGGAATCCGAAGCTGCTGCTGCTTGACGAGCCCTCATTGGGGCTCTCTCCCATGAATGTACTGGAGATCGGGAAGATCGTCCGCAGCATCAACACGAAGGGTATCAGCGTAGTCCTCGTGGAACAGAACGCGAAGACTGGCCTTGGGAGTGGCGCAATATGCCTACGTCCTGGAGACGGGAAGCCTAATCCTCGAGGGTGAAGCAAAGGAACTTGCGAACAGCGACCACATCAGAAGGGTGTATCTGGGTCAGTGAGTCAGGCTGACGACACCGCCCGCGGGCGTGAACTCCGGCATGGTGGAGGGACCGGCCCGTGCACGGCCGGGGTTGTTACAAAGAAGCTTGTGCATGAGGGACTAGACGCAGCATGAGAGGGGAGCGATCAGATGAGTGAGGCCAACAGATTCTCGAGGCTACTCGAGCCGGGACAGATCGGAAAGGTGAGGACACGCAACCGTATCTACAAGTCGGCGGCGAGCCACGTTCTGTTTCTCTGATACCGAGTTCGACTCGATGAATGAGAAGGTCTTGGGCTATCTATGGCGCCCTCGCCCGGGGTGGGGTAGGGATCATCTCGGTCGAGACTCCGACCGTGGACTATCCCCACGGCTGCCGCTATCAGGCGCGCTACCGCATGGACGATGACAGGTACATCCCGGGCATGAAGATACTGGTCGATCTGATTCACAGCCACGGTTGCCCCACCTTCATGCAGATGGAGCACGACGGTCCCTGGCAGAACCCCCTCTTGGACAGCCTGCCGGCCACTTATGAGGGCCCGCCCATCGGCGCCTCAGCGGTCAACATCCCGAGTCTGGGAGACTGCCACCGCGACATGATCCGACCGCTTACCGTGCCTGAGATCCAGGAGATAATTCAGAAGTACATCAATGCCGCCGAGCGTGCGCAGAAAGCGGGGTACGACGGCGTCGACCTCAACATGGCCAGCAGCCACATCGTGCACAATTTCCTCTCGCCCTTCTGGAACCGGCGGGACGACGAATATGGCGGCACGCAGAAGAAGCGGGCGCGGCTGCTGGTCGAGATCATCACCGGCATCAAGGAGCGCTGCGGCGCTGACTTCCCGATTGTGGTCTGCTTGAACGGCTTCGAGACCGGCTACTGCGATCGGAGTGGACGACAGACAAATGCCTCGGTTATGAGCAGGCGCTGGAGAACGCGAAGTGGGCGGTCGAGGCCGGCGCCGACGCGATAATGGTGCGCAGCCAGTGGCTGGGTCTGCACGTCCCGGGCTACCTGACGGACCACATGTTCTATCCCGAGGCGCAGGTACCGCTCGACAAGATGTCGCCCCGACTACTACTCGAAAGACCTGGGCAGGGCCGCCATGCGGCTGATGAGCGGAGGAGTACAAGAGGATCCTCGGCGTGCCGATCATCCTCATCGGCTACGTGACGCCCGAGCTCGGTGAACAGATGCTTGAGCAAGGTAAGACCGACTTCGTGGGCATGAACCGGCCGCTCTTCTGCGACCCCGATCTGCCGAACAAGCTGAAGACCGGCCGTCCGAGAGACATCCGGCCGTGCACTCGTTGCGGCACTTGCCTCGACAAGAGCGGCGGGGAATCGAGAGCCATTGCCGCGGGAATGCCGCGTTCGGCTTCGGCTACCAGGACGTGGACAAGGCGCCCAAGAAGAAGAAGGTCGTGGTGATCGGGGGTGGCCCTGCAGGCATGGAGGCGGCCCGAGTCGCTTCTCTCCGCGGCCACGACGTGACGCTGGTCGAGAAGACGTCCCGCCTCGGGGGATTGGTGCCCCTGGCCGGCCTTATCAAAGGGCTCGAGCTGGAGGATCTTCCCTCGCTTGTTCGCTGGTTCAGTCGGGAATTGCACCAGCACGGGGTGAGGGTCGAGCTGGGCAAAGAGGCGACCGCGGAGACCATCCGCGCACTCAAGCCGGACACCGTGATCCTAGCCACCGGCGGTGTGCTCAATTCGCCGCTGGTGAAGGGCGACGTGAGCAAGGTGGTCACGACGCCTGAGCTGCACAAGCGAGTGAAACCGTGGTTGCGCCTGTTCGGCCCCCGCTTTCTCGGCTGGGCCACCCACTACTGGCTCCCCATCGGCAAGAGGGTCGTGGTCATCGGTGCCGGACTCCACGGCATGGAAGTGGCTGAGTTCCTGGTGAAACGGGGACGGGCCGTGACTGTGCTTGAGTCCACCAATCGGATTG
This sequence comes from uncultured Actinomycetes bacterium, assembly GCA_963714175.1. GTDB lineage: Bacteria > Actinomycetota > Thermoleophilia > RBG-16-64-13 > RBG-16-64-13 > RBG-16-64-13. The sequence goes on from CAVQNN010000002.1 coordinate 24,612, forward strand.
GCGAGGGCTGCATCGATTTCCGACTGGGTCTGTTGATGGACTGGTTTGAGCGCAAAGGTGTCAGATTATCACCGGGGCCAAGAACATCAAGGTGACGGCGACGGGCGTGTCCTATGAGGAGAAAGACGGGTTTCGGCATGAGATCGAGGTCGACACTGTCATGCCGACAGCCCCTCTGCTTCCCAACGACAAGCTGTACAAGGCCTTGAAAGGCAAAGTCCCGGAACTCCATCTGATCGGGGATGGAAAGGCAGCCGGCATGATCGTGGATGCCATCCGCTCCGGCTATCAAACAGCGAAACGAATCTAGCCAAGGCAACTGTGATGAGAAGTCAAAGAGCGACCCGAGGAGTTTGACATGAGAGTCCTGTTCGTCAACATTCCGGCCGGAGAAGAACACAGCGAGTTCGGGGACTTCATGAAGTCCGCCTACGTTCCGCTGCTGAAGAGGAACCTGGACTTGGTCAAGCGAGACGACACCGCCATCACCTTCCGGTTCTGTGAGTGGGGGAATACCGGCATGGAGCCGTCCTTCTACAGCTACATGGATTACCTAGCTTCCATAATGGTCTACCACGCGGCCGTACACGCTAAGGAAGAGGGATTCGATGCGGTCGTCATAAACTGCTTTGGCGAACCGATGTTCTGGGAGCTTCGGCAAGCGCTGGATATTCCCGTGGTTAGCCTGGGCGAGTCGTCGATGTTCCTTTCAGCGATGATGGGCCGCAAGTTCGGGATAGTGCACATATCTCCCTACAACATTCCCGGGCAAGAGGAACGCATAGCCAAGTACGGTCTCACAGATCGTTGCGCCGGAATCCGGTCTATCGGCGAGGCTCCCTCCTGTCAGGAGCGAGCGCTCCTGGACGCACGCGAAACCATCGAGGCTTTCACGCGTACGGGGCGCGAACTGATTGCCGATGGTGCCGAGATACTGATTCCTGCCTGTTCCCTCATGTCCCCTGCCATGCGTCTGGCTCCCGGAGCTGAGAAGGACTACCCCCACGGTCTGACCGAGGTCGACGGTGTTCCCATCGCCGACGTCCTCGGAGATGCGATCACGATGGCTGAGGCCTTGGCGTCTCTGAGGCGGGCTGGTTCGACCTGGATCAGTCGCAAGCTCCTGTATGCGCAGGCGACACCGGAAGCAAAGCGGATAGCCAAGGACGTGATCGATGGCAGCGGGCTCAAATTCTGGGATGTTGTGCCGTCGTGAACATCGCGGAGGTCATGAGCAGACGTTGATGCGGTGAGGTATCCGCCGCGACGGCTTGGAAGTCAGACGGTCATCAGGACGTCGGCGTCAGGGCGTTCGCGGAGCGAAAGACTGCATGAAGAAAGCAACCAAGGATAGAACGGAGGCAACGGAGTGGATATCACGCACGAGAGCATTTCGGCATGGATGGACGGCTACTTTCAGACCTTCAACCAGAACGCCGGTCCCCTCGAAACGGTGCCGAACATCGGCAAGTTGTTTACCGAAGACTTTGAGTATGTCTGTTACACGCCGCCGCCAACGGCGGACTTCACCGGACGATCAGCCTCTCGCGAGGGGCTTCTCATGCAGATGGTGCATCCTGGCTTGCGGGAGGTCATCGAGCCTCTCTACTACGCGATCAACGTGGAGAAGCTGATTGTCTGTGTGCGTTTCAACGATAGGTCGGTCGACACTGAGACCATGGAGGACATAGCACCCTCCTTCCAAGCCTCTGCTCACTATCAACTTGTGCCTGCTGAGGACACCGGGCTGAAGGTTCGGCAGATAGAGTTCTGGACCGAGAATCAGGATCCCGAAAACATCGCGATCGTGCAGGCGGCTTGGTTCAAGAACAGTAAGCCCGCATTCGAGCGCATCATCTCCGATTGGCTGAAGGCTAGGTACTAGCCTGGATTACCCGGTTTCGTGCCGCGACGGTTATCTTGCGCATGCAGAAGGCTGAACCACAGTTGTGGACGACGCCACAACCAACGTAATTGAGCAGAGAGAGTTGCTCACGCATACCAGATAGCGACAACTGGAGCATGGCAGGCGCCGCGCCAGCCGCGAGCGCCGCGTTACGTACCTGCTGACGCCGGAGGGTAGATTCGGCGTCAGCAGGTACGCGCTCTGTGTCCCGCAGGGACCCAAAACTCGTGACTGGACCTCGGCTTGGCGAGCAGTCGCATTCTCATGTTGATTTTCCGAAGACAGTGGAAGTGAGGACAACCATGCCCGGACAATCTCAGACTGGCAGGATCACTGCACCCCGTGGTCGGACTTCGAGTTATCGCTGGGCCGTTCTTGCCATGGCCTTTCTGGGCGTGTTCGGCGGGCTCGGGTTTGGCCGCTTCGGATACAGCGCGATCCTTCCGTCTATGCAGCACGCCCTGGGGCTCAGCAGTGCGGCTGCCGGGTCGCTTGCCTCCTGGAACCTTATCGGCTACACGATCATGGCCGCGGTTGGTGGCATTCTCGCCTCGCGTATTGGTGCGCGTCTCGTGCTGACCGCCGGCATGGCACTGTCCGCCGCTGGAATGTTGACAACCGGATTTTCCGACGGCCTGGTTGCGGCCTCGGCGGGATGCCTCGTCACAGGCATGGGCAGCGGAATGATCCTCGTACCCGCCATCGCCCTCATGCCCGCTTGGTTCGACTTACGCCGCGTTGGCTTTGCTTCCACCATCGTCCCCGCAGGCTCAGCACTCGCTATGATTCTCGCCGGGCCACTCGTCCCCCGCCTCGTGGCCGCTGGGGGAGAGGGCGGCTGGCGTCTCGCCTGGTTCTGCTTCGCGGGGGCGGCCATGCTACTCGCTATCGTCAACTTCGCCCTGCAGCGCGATCGACCCATCACTCTGACGAGAAGACCGGGCGACTTCGACCGGGGCTCGGATTCCAAGCGGCATCATACTCAACAGACGACGGGAGCCGAGTTGCTGAGGATACTTCGCTCTGGATACGCCTGGCATCTGGGCCTCACCTACTTCCTGTATGGTGTCGGCTTTCTCACCTACCTCACCTTTTTCCAGAAACGCCTCACCGCCGATTTGGGGTACAGCCCGGAGACCGCGGGTGGCCTGTTCCTGGTCGTTGGCGTCGGCGGGCTTGTGGGCGGTTTGATCTTCGGAGCGGTCTCGGATCGCGCGGGTCGACGTCGGACGCTCGGCATCGCCATGCTTCTGGGCGGGATTGCGGGACTACTGTTCGCCTGGGCGCCCAGCATGGTAGTTCTGGGTGTATCGGCGGTGCTGCTGGGGGCCATCGGCTTTGCGATTCCCGGGCTTATCGGCGCGGCATGCGGGGACCGGTTCGGCGCAGTGCTCGTCTCGGCCTCGTTGGGGCTCGTGACTGTGCTTGTCGGCATAGGTCAGGCCATCGGCCCGTACGTGGGTGGGCTCCTCGGCGACGCATTCGGTTCATTTGCCCCAGCCTACCTGCTCTCGAGCGGGGTATTCGCGGTCGGCGCGGTAGGTACGCTCCTACTGCCGAGCGTAAGAGTGCGCGCAGTGACTACCCCGATCGCCGGCGAGCCTTCGGTTCCACGGCCGGCAACGAGCACGGAAGGGTGAGGGAGGGAGCGATATTCGGTACAGAGGCAGTCTATGCCTCTGCCCGCGAGGCGGATCGGGCCTCATCCAACGCCACGCGAGCCGCGGTCCGCTGGTTCTCAGGATCGAGGCGCCGTGTGACCCCCACCATGACAAGGGCGGCCGCGCAGGCGATGAAGAAGGGGATCCGGTAGCCGACGAAGTTCAGGATGAAACCCGCCACCACAGGCACCACTACGGCTGTGGCGTGGAGAATGGTGATCCCCATCGCCAGGCTGGGAGCCATGTCCTCCGGAACCGCGATCTTCCGCAGATAGGTCGACGCCCCGATGGTGGAGAACGGGGAGATGAAGGAGTAGATGACGTAGAAGACGCAGGCTAGGACGACTTGGCCCGATAAGGCATAGCCTCCCAGCGCGATCACGTAGCCGATGTTGATGGCCTGCAGGACCCGCCGCTCGCCGAGTCGGTCGATCAGCCGTCCCACGTACGACGAAGACACGATGCCGACGAACGTGACCGCCAGCAGGAGGAGCGAGATATCCTCGACCCCGAGCTCGAACCGGTTGACCAGCACCCAGAGACCGAACGAGAAGAAGATCTGCTGGCGAACGCCGTCCAGAAGGTTGAGCAGATAGAAGTAGCGGTAGTCCTTGCGCCACACGATGGGCTCTCGCTTGGGCGCCACCTCGCGTTCCTCCCCGTCGTGCAGGTGGGGGAAGCGAAAGACGGCGACGGCACCGACGAAGGCGACTATTCCCATGACCACGAACGTCATCGTGTACGAGAGCAGGTCGAAGTGGAAGATGAGGAAGACGACCAAGAGGGCCACGAACGTGCCCACCTGGGCGAAGGCCGCCAAGCGTCCGAGCACATGGCCGCTTCTCTCCTGCGTCGTGAGGCTCATGCCAAGCGAGAACTGGGTCTGAAGTACGGTGTGCATCCCAAAGCTACTGATGAGGATCCAGGGGATGATCGACATGAAGCCGGTGGCGATGCCGAAGAGCCCGAACCCGAGCCCCAGCAAGAGCATGGCGCCGGAGGTCAGCCAGGGAATCGACACCCTGTAGAGAAGCGCCATGAGCAGGATGAGGGTCAGCCCCCCGAACTCGCGGATAGCCGTCATGTAGCCGAACTGGGGTCCGCTGAAGTGGAGGACGTCCGCGAAGAAATTGGTGACGACGCTGTTGTTCGCGCTGTAGGCGAAACCGTAGCAGAGCTGCATCACAGCTAGCATGATGAACCCGCGGCCTGCTGGGCTCCGCCACGATTGGCTGAGGCGATCGATCATCGGGAGGCCAGCGGCACGGGGTCTTCTCACTTTCTCTGCATGTTGTCGGTCATCTTAGCAGCCTCGGATGATAAGGTTGTGTTGAACAGGATGCTGCGCTTTTACCGGACACCCAGCATGACCCCGACCAAGGTCGAGGCGTTCGTTTCGAACGCCGAGCTGGTCGTTGGGCGGCCCCTGGGGCAGGTTGGGACCGAGTACTGCTTCTACGTCGAGGCCGATGAGCCGCTCGCCGCCCAGGATCTCGCCGTTCTCGAGTACGCCCTGTCGGAGACCTTCGAGCCGGAGCAGTTCGGACCGGAGAGCTTCCTCCAGGGGCGATTCCCGACGATCCTCGAGTACGGACCGCGGCTGAGCTTCGAGACCGCCTGGTCTTCCAACGCGGTGGAGATCTGCCAGCGCTCGGGCGCCCGTTCCGTGCGCCGCCTCGAGCGCTCGGTGCGGATCGGGCTGAACGTGCCCCTCTCCGACGCACAGGTGGACGAGATTCTGGCTCCGTTGCACGACCGCATGACCGAGATGCGGTACCCAGAGCCTCTGGCGTCGTTCGAGACCGGCCTCTCTCCGGAGCCGGTACGGGTGATCCCGTTGCTCGCGGGGGGGATCGCCGCCCTGCAGGACTTCGACCAAGTCTATGGCTGCAGCTGGGACGCAAGCGACCTGGAGTTCATCGCTGGCATCTTCCGGCGTTTGGACAGGGATCCCACCGACGTGGAGCTCTTCCAGATCGCCCAGGCCAACTCGGAGCATTCCCGCCATTGGGTGTTCAAGGGAGAGCTCTGGGTGGACGGCGTGCGCGTGCCCGAGAAGAATCTCATGCACGTGGTGAAGCAGCCGCTGGCGGTTTCAGGGCCGAACTCGGTCATCGCCTTCCGTGACGACAGTTCGGCCATCAGAGGGGACGGAGGTGCACGTGCTGGCGGCCTCTGAGCCGCTGGAGCCCTCGCCGTCTCGTGCCTACTCCCGCCGCTTCTGCACCCTACGCTGACTGCCGAGACCCACAACTTCCCGTCGGGCGTGGCCCCATATCCCGGTGCCGCGACAGGCGGCGGCGGGCGCATCCGCGACAACCAGGCGGTCGGGCGTGGCGGGCTGGTCTGCGCGTCGGGCGCGGCCTACTGCGTCGGCAATCTCCATCTTCCGGGCTACACGCTGCCTTGGGAGGAGGACGGCTACTCGCCATCCCCCCGATCTGGCCTCACCCGCGGAGATTCTCATCGAGGCCAGCAACGGAGCGTCCGGCTACGGCAACTGCTTCGGCGAACCCCTCATCTACGGCTTCACCCGCACCTACGGCCTCCGGCTGCCCGACGGCTACCGCTCTTGGTACAAGCCCATCATGTACAGCGTGGGCGCCGGCCAGATCCGGGACGAGCACACCGTCAAGGGGAAGCCCGAGAAGGACATGCTGGTGGTGCAGGTCGGCGGCCCGGCGTACCGGATCGGCATGGGCGGAGGAGCCGCCAGCAGCATGGAGCAGGGCACGAACGTCCAGGAGCTCGACTTCAACGCGGTCCAGCGCGGCAACCCGGAGATGGAGCAGCGGGTCAACCGCCTCATGCGGGCCTGCGTGGAGCTGGGCGACGCGAATCCGATCGTCTCCGCCCATGACCTGGGGGCCGGCGGCGACTGCAACGCCCTGCCCGAGATCGTGGAGCCGGCCGGAGCGGTCATCGACCTGCGGGCCATCCCGGTCGGCGACCGGACTCTCTCTGTCCTTGAGATCTGGGGCAACGAGTCGCAGGAGAGGAACGCCCTCCTCATCCGGCCCGCGCAGCTCGCGATCCTGGAGATCATCGCGGCGCGCGAGAACGTCCCTCTGGCAGTGGTCGGCCGGGTGACCGGCGACGGCATCCTGGTGCTCTACGACGAGTCCGACGGCAGCCGGCCGGTCGATCTCCCCTTGGACGACATCCTGGGGCAACTGCCCGCCGAAGAAGTACGAGTTCGAGCGGCGCGCCCCGCGCGGAACAGCCCGAGCCGACCTCACCCCCCTGGTCCTGCCGCCCGCCGCGGATCTGCGCCGGGTGCTCGAGCTGGTGCTGCGGCTTCCGGCGATCGGTTCGAAGCGCTTTCTCACCAACAAGGTCGACCTCGACGTCACCGGTCTCGTCGTCCAGCGACAGCTGGTCGGGCCGCGCCATCTGCCTCTCTCCGACTACGCGGTCATCGCCCAGACCTACGACGACCCGTCGGGCACCGCTCTCAGCCTGGGCGAGCAGCCCATCAAGGGACTGATCAGCCCCGGGGCGGGCGTGCGCATGGCCGTCGCCGAGGCTCTGCTCGAACATGGCCGGGGCGGTCATCACCGGCATCGCCGACATCAAGTGCTCGGCCAACTGGATGCTGGCGGTGAAGCAGCCCGGAGAGGGCGCTTGGCTCTACGACGCGGCCTGTGCGCTGCGCGACATCCTGATGGAGCTCGGCGTGGCCATCGACGGGGGCAAGGACAGCCTCTCCATGGCCAGTCAGGGATTGGCGCCCGATGGCGCCAGCGAGCTGGTCAAGGCTCCCCCGGAGCTGGTGGTCGCGCCCTACGCTCTCATGCCCGACGTCGAGCTGAGAGTGACTTCCGACCTCAAGCAGAGCGGCAGCATGCTCCTGCTGCTCCCGGTGGGAAACAAGCATCGGCTGGGAGGCGAGCGCGCTCGCCCAGGTCCTCGGCCAATTGGGCGACGAGACGCCGGACATCGAGGATGCGGCCGCGCTCCAGTCGGTGTTCGAGGCGGTTCAAGACCTGGTCAAGAGCCGAGCCATCCTCTCCTGCCACGACGTCAGCGACGGCGGCCTGATCGTCACCCTGCTGGAGATGGCCTTCGCCGGCGAGAAGGGCTGGCGCGTCGACCTCGAGGGGGACGATCTGTACGCGTCGTTGTTCGCCGAGGAGGCCGGGGTTGTCGTCGAGGTGGCCGCCGGGGCCGACGGGGCCGGTGAACAGCGGGCGCGCGAGATTCTGGCGCGCCACGGCGTCACGGGGATCGAGCTGGGGCGTGTTCAAGATCTCAGACCTCGAGTTGAGCTTCAACGGCATGAACTCGTCCTTGAGGAGAGCGTCCAGGCGCTGCACGTCGTGTGGGAGGAGACCAGCTACCAGCTGGAGCGCCTCCAGCAGAACCCGACTGTGCGCCGAGCAAGAGTGGCTTTCGCACCGGGCTCCGGCCGGTACGAGCCCGTATCGCTTGAGTTTCGACCCCGATGCCGGCGTGCTGCCGTCGGGGACGGGCTCCGCCTGTCAAGCCGAGGGCCGCCGTCCTTCGCGAGGAGGGCACCAACGGCGACCGGGAGTTGGCCGCGTCCTTCCTGGCGGCCGGGTTCGAGGTCTGGGACGTCACCATGACCGACCTGATCGCGGGGGCCATCGGTCTCGAGCGCTTCCAGTTGCTCGCCTTCCCCGGCGGGTTCGCCTTTGCCGATGTTCTCGATTCGGCGAAGGGCTGGGCGTCGGTGATACGGAACAACGAGCGCCTGTCGGAGGAGTTCGCGCGTTTCTTCGCCCGCCCGGACACCCTGTCACTTGGAGTGTGCAACGGTTGCCAACTCATGGGTCTGCTGGGTATGCCCGGCTTCGAACTGCCCTGATGCACTCCAGCCGCGCTTCATCAAGAACGACTCCGAACGCTTCGAGTCCCGCTTCACCACGGTCTCTATCGAGAAGAGCCCGGCCCTCATGCTGCAGGGGATGGAGGGTTCGATCCTCGGTGTGTACGTGGCCCACGGCGAGGGCCGGCTCCACGTGCCCGACCCGGCCACCCTGGACTGGATCGTGGACAACGATCTCGCGCCGGTCCGGTACGTCGATCCCTACGGTCAGGCCACGACTGCATATCCGTACAACCCGAACGGGAGCCCGCAGGGCATTGCCGCGCTTTGCTCCCCCGATGGCCGTCACCTGGCGATCATGCCTCATCCCGAGCGCTGCTACCAGCTCCGTCAGTGGCCATGGGTGCCGCCCGATTGGGGCTGCACCGACAGCCCATGGATGAGGATGTTCCGCAATGCCCACGCGGCCGTCGCTGGGCTCTGAGCTAGACGGCCTAGCAGCCTCCTGGGGGCGTCTCTACGAGGCGTCCGTTGGTCCCGCACCGACTGGCCAGACCGAGGGCGAGATACGAGCGCCCTTCGCGCATCATCAGCCCGCCACCGACAAGCGGCTCGAGCAGGGAGGCTACCTCATCGACACCGATGTCGCGCCCGCTCTCGCGCGACAGCATGGATGCCAGCGCGCTGTCCACCTGAACACCGTCGCAGGCCAGATAGAGCGCGCGGTGCTCGCCATCGAGAACGGTCAGTTCTTCAGGGTCGAACCCTGGGCGGCGATCGATGAGGGCCAGTCTGCCGCCCTGGTCGACGAAGGTGAGAGAACTATGAGCGAAATCCTCCTTCCAGCGCGCGACCGCGTTTGCCAGCGACGCCGTGTAGTCGCTCACCCGCCGGGGCGGCTGGTAGGAGAAGCAGAATGAGTATGAGAGCCTCGCCAGCGCCTCGGGAGGGAGGTCGTAGACGTAGCCGCATGCCGGATATGGCCGCACGTCCGTCAGCCCAAAGCGTGCGGGGTCTTCGAACATCGGGCTGAAGCGGTCGAGCCGGAAAGCGCCGACGGTGTGGGGCGGCTGGAGGTGAGCGAGCAGCGGGACTAGTGCCGCCATCCGCTCGTACTCCCCCGGCTCCTCGCCGGGCAGCCCCCAGAGGAGGTTCCAGACCACGTCGAGCCGTGTCTCGCGCGCCCACTTGAGGAACTGCACGCAGCGCAGCGCGGTGGTGCCCTTCCGCATCAGCGCAAGGACCGGGGTGCTCAGGCTCTCGATGCCGACCTCGAGCCGCCGCACACCCGACGCTGCCAGTGTCTGCAGCTCCCGTCGGCCGAGGGTCGGCCTGGCCTGCAGGTAGACGATCTCGATGTCTGGGATGCGCGCGCGCAGGGCCGGGAAGAAGTCCTCCAAATGGCCCGGCGGGACGATCTCGTCGGTGACGAAGACCGGGCACGAGGGATGACGCCGTGTGAGCGCCTCCAGCTCACGCAGCGCCCCGCTCACTGCTCTTGACGCGGAAGGCCATGTCCTCGCTGGCCTGGCCGCAGAAGCTGCAGCGGCTCTTCGCGCCCCACCAGCACCCGCGCGACGTCTCGAAGGGGAGACGCGGCGTGAAAGCGCCCTTCAGGGGACCGCCGGCCAGGCGGGTGAAGTAGTCCTCGAAGTCCGGCCACGGCAGCCGGTCCAGGTCGGTCGGCGCCGCGCCCTCGCCTGTCGGCCAATCTTCCTCGCCGCGGCCCCCGTCGGCCATCTCGTCACCACAGCGGATCCTCACGCGCAGGCCGGGAATGCCGGCCACGGCCTCTCCCGCCAAGCGGCGCCGCACCAGCGCCGGTAGTACGTCCTCGCCCTCGCCGTCCGCGACCGCGTCGACGAACGGGAAGGAGCGCAGCAGTTCGGCTCCCATCACCCCGCGGCAGTTCGCCCCGCCGAACACGATGCAGGCACCGGGAAGCGCGGCTTTCACTCGTGCCGCGAGGGCGAGCGAAGCTGCGTGTTGGCCGCTCATGCTGGTGAATCCCACGATCGTAGGATCGGCCGCCTCGATCTCGGCCAGGCACTTGTCCAGCAACTCGCCGACCCCGGCGCCGGCGGTCCGCAGGTCGGCGCGGAACGCCGTCGTCGAGCGGCATCTTGCCGAAGTGGGGGACAGCGTGCTCGGGCGTGCCTCCCGCCAGGATGCGTGACTCGTACTCGTCCGCGCTCTGAGGCGGCGGGGAAGGGAGCGCCGTGGCAAAGATCCGGTCGCCGAGCAGGTCCACGGCCGGCCAGGTGGCGATGGCGTCGTATGCGCGCGGCGAGATCATCGCCGCGAAGTCCAGGGTCGCGTCGAGCACCGTCACCGGCACCCCGAGAGGCGCGAGCGTCGCTTTCAACAGCCCCAGCGCGAGGGAGGGCTGCCTGAAGCTGCCGAACGGCATGTTGACGAGGACGACGCGCTCCATGATGCGCTCGGCAGCGGCTACTGCGCCGTCCAGCCGCCGTCGATCGTGAATTCCGCACCCGTGACCCAGCGCGACTCGTCGGAGGCCAGGTAGAGATCGAGGTAGGCGATGTCCACAGGCTCGCCGATGAAGCCGATGGGGTGCTGCGCGCCGACCTTGGCGAAGTACTCGTCGGGCGTGAGGCCGAAGTCGGCAGCCTCCTTTTCGGTGAGCGGCGTGTGCACGTATCCGGGGTGCACCGAGTTCACGCGGATGCGGTACCCCTTTGCACCTACCGCCAGCGCCGCGGACTTGGTCATCACCGTCACCGCGCCCTTGGAGGCACAGTAGGCGAAGAGGCCGGCCTCACCCACCTGACCGTCGACGGACGAACGGTTGACGATGGAGCAAGTCTCCTCGTTGGCCTTCATCGCCTCGATGCCGTACTTGAGGCCGAGGAAGACCCCCGTGGCGTTGACGCTCATGACGTGATTCCACTCCGCGAGCGTGGTCTCCTCGATGTCGTGTCCCAGTGAGATGCCGGCGTTGTTGACGAGCACGTTGAGCTTGCCGTAGAGCGCGACGGTCTGTGCCACCACTCGCTTCCAGTCGTCCTCGCTGGAGACGTCGAGCTTCATGAACGTCGCCTCGCCGCCTGCCTGACGGATCTCCTCGACTACCTTGGCCCCAGCGGCCTCGTCGACGTCGCCGAGGACGACCTTGGCGCCCTCTTCGGCGAACATGATCGTGGTCGCGCGCCCGATCCCCATGGCGCCTCCGGTCACCAGCGCGACCTTCCCCTGCAGTCTCTCCATCGTCACCCTCCAGTGATGTTTCTCGACTGACATCCTCTCGCATGGATCCAGGGCAGTCCGAACACCGTACGCTGTCGGCGAGACGTGCCTTTTCGGCCGCCGGCCAGGCCCACGATCAGAAATCGATCATCTTGATCTCGTAGATCTCTTCGATCTCGAGACAGCGCTCGATGGCTTCCTCGGGAACCTCGTTGTCGAGGCCGACGATCATGATCGCATCCCGGGAGCCGTCGGCCGCGCAGGTCGACGTGACCATGCGGGAGATGTTGACTCCGTATTCGCCCATCGTGGTGCCGACCCGTCCGATCACTCCGGGAACGTTCCTGTGCGGCACGTAGGCCAGCTTGCCTTCGGGGACGAACACGATGTGGAACTCCCCGATCTGGACGATACGCGGGTGCTTGTGCTCGAGCACGGTGCCGGCTATGACGAACTCGGTGCCGTCGCCTTCGGTGACGATCATGCGGATGAGGTTGCGGTAGTCGCCGCTCTCCAGAGAGATGGTCTCCTTGACCTCGATGCCGATCTGCTCGGCCAACAGACCGGCGTTGACGAAGTTGACGTTGCCGGGGGCCATGTTGCCCTCAAGGACGCCCTTAAGGGCGACGAGAGACAGGATCTTGGCATCGGCGGGCACGTCGATCTCTCTGCCGGCAAAGACGATCTCCACCTTCTTCACACTGCGCCGCCGTATCTGCCGGTAGAGGATGCCCATCTGCTCGGCCAGGCGGATGAAGACCTGCAGCTTGGAGTAGGATTCTTCGGATAGGGTGGGGATGTTGACGGCGTTCTTGACGATCTCGCCGCGCAGTCCGTCGATGACCTCGGCCGCCACCTCCTGCCCCACCCGCTTGGAGGCCTCCAGGGTGGAAGCGCCCAGATGCGGGGTCCCGACAACGTTCTCGAACTCATAGAGGGGATGGCTCGACTGGGGCTCGTTCACCCAGGTGTCGATGCCCACCGACCCGATGCGGTCCGTCTTTGAGCCCGCGGTACAGAGCCTCCTCGTTGTAGAGTCCGCCCCGGGCGCAGTTGACCAGCCGCACTCCCGGCTTCATGAGGGCGATCTCCTCGTCGCCCACCATGTTCAGGGTCTCTTTGGTGCGAGGAGTGTGGATGGTGATGAAGTCAGCTTCGCGGAGCAGGTCTTCCAGCGTCTCCTTCTTCTCCACGTTAAGGTTGGTGAAGCGCGTATCGGGGATGTAGGGGTCGTAGGCGATGACCCGCATGGAGAATCCCCGGGCCCGCTGTGACACCAAGCCGCCGATGCGCCCCAGACCGATGATGCCCAGGGTCTTGGCGTAGAGTTCGCTGCCCTCGAACTGCTTGCGTCCCCATTGGCCGCTCTTGATGAAGCTGTTGGCCCAGCAGATGTTGCGGCTGCTAGAAAGCAGGAGACCCATGGTGTGCTCGGCCGCCGAGACCACGTTGCTTTCCGGCGTGTTGCAGACGATGACGCCTCTCTCGGTGGCCGAGGCGACATCGATGTTGTCAAGTCCCGAGCCCGCTCGTCCCACGATCTTGAGGTTGACGGCCGCCTCCAGGAGCTCCTTGTCGACGATGGTCTCGCTGCGCACGACGAGGCCCTGGTACTCGGGGATGATGGCCAGGATCTCCTCGCGGCTCAGCTTGTATTTGACGTCCACCTGGCAGGCGGCCGAGAGCTGCTCGATGGCCTCGTCGTCCATGAGCTCGGCCACCAGGACCTTGGTGTTTTCGAGACGTTCCAACAGTCCTCCATCATCTTGGCGCGAAGCCGGCGCGCCGTGCTCGTTTGTGGGGATTCTAGGCTAGCACACCGCCTGGACGCCACTCGGCAGGGGCTCCGACATGTAGCGCCAGCGCCCGGTTGAGGAGACCAGGCTCAAGAGGCCACCCGCACCACGAGCTGCTCGTCGTAGCCCACCGTCACTCGCATATAGCCGGCGAGCAGGTCGTTCATCTCCTCACTCCCGGTGTCGACCAAGAGGGGCCGGCCCCCAAGCGCGGCGATCTTGCCCTTGTTGGCCACGATGATCACGTTCTCCCTACCTACGCGCCGGATGACCTCTTGGCTGATCTGCTGGTTGCCGCGTCCAAAGATGTAGCCCTGCCCACCGATGACGGTGACGACGATCTTCGCCGGCAAGTCACTGTTGGATCTCAACAGCTCCAGTATCTGTCGTTCATTGACGTCTTTGGCTATCAGCTCTCGGCCGCGGGAGATGTCGACTCCAAGCAGGGTCCCGTCGATGCCCAGCCGCTGCTCGATGCCGTACACGGTGCTGCCGGTGCCCAACAGGTAGAGTGTGTCGGACTGCATCTTGTCGCCGAGGTAGTAGGCGAGCCCGTCCAGCGACGTCTCCTCCGAATGCACGCGCCCCGCCTTGCCGCCCTGCACGCGGGCTTCGTCCTGAGGCACCCTGAGGTATCCGTAGAGTTCGGCCGATACCCGCCCTTGCCGAAAAGCCTCCTCATCGATGTCCATGACTTCCGCCGTCTTGGTCGCGCCGACCTTGCCGCGCAGAAACAAGGTGGCCAACTCCCCAGCGCTGCGCGGATTGACGCCGTACACCCCGGAGTGGATCTTGCAGCCTGCCGGCACCCCGAGGCATATCTGGTCGTCATTCACCGACGCGCAGACGTCGCGCGCCGTGCCGTCCCCGCCGACGAAAAGGAGCAGGTCGACCCCGGCGGCCGTCAGTTCCTTGGCTGCGCGGCGCGTGTCCAGGCTGGTGGTCGCGCTGTCGGCGGTGGACAGCAGTACTAGGGGCTCAAAGCCGCTGGCTCTGGCCTCCGTCTCTCCCATGTCTCCCGAAACGGTGACGACCTCGATGGCGCCCTTGAGGTCGGCCATTTGGCGCAGCGCCGTGACGGCGCGGTCCGGCGCCTCGGGAACCCCTCCCAGTGAGCGAGCCCGCGCCAGTATCTCCGCGCCGTCGGTGCCTTTGAGTCCGCACTTGCCGCCCATGCCGGCAATGGGGTTGACGATGAGACCGAGCTTCTTCATGCCCTCATGCTCGAGGTCGGAGCGTCCGTCTCATCTCACTTGGCCGTCTTGCGCTTGTAGGCCTTCCAGGTCGTGGCCCACTGAGTGGGATCATCAAGCGCCTCCTCCGCGGCACGCTTGTGCGCGGCGCACTTGTGCGGAGCGTTCTTGACGGTCTCCGGATCGTCGTAGGCTTCTCTGGCTATGATCTCGAGCACCTGCGCGTACTCCTCAAGATCCTCCACAGAGAATGTCTCGCAGGGCTCGAGCGTCATCGGCTCGGGGACCACCCACGGATGGTGGCTCGTCCAGTAGTGCTGCAAACCGAAGTCTCCGACGCGGCGCATTATGTCGTCGGTACCCACGCCGGTCTTCTCGGTCAGCTTGCTCCAAGAGCAGCGAGCCTCTTCGAGGCGGCGGTGGCCCTCAGCGTACGGGTAGTAGAGGTCCGGCACCTTCTCGAGGAGCTTGAGGAAGTAGTTGTTGTTGAGGGCGCTCATCTCGGCGGTCTCGCGCAGTCCGTCCGGGCCCATCATGAGGCACCAGGCGTAGGCGCGGAAGACGACGCCGGCAGACCCCAGGAATCCCTTGATCTTCCCAACGGATTCGGGCCGGTCATAGTCCAGGAAGTACCGGCCTGTCTCTTCGTCCTTCTCCACCGTGGGATACGGCAGATACTTCGCCAGTTCTTCTCGGCAGCCCATGGCGCCGGTACCGGGGCCGGATCCGCCGTGCGGTGAACCGAATGTCTTGTGCACATTGAAGTGACAGAGGTCGAACCCGGCATCGCGGGTCCGAGCGATGCCGAGCAGCACATTCCCGTTGGCTTGGTCGTTGAAGCAGAGGCCTCCCGCGGCGTGCACCACTTCGACGAACTTGTCGATGATGGGATTGTAGATGCCGGTGTCCTCGGGGTTGGTGATGTGAATAGCAGCCGTGTGCGGACCGACCACCGACTTGAGGGCCTCGAGGTCCGGATAGCCGTCTTCCTTGGGCATCAAGGTCACGATCTTGAACCCGGCGGTGTGTGGTGAAGCCGCATCGCAGGGATGGCTGAACATGGTGGTGATGACCTCGTCGCGCTGCTCGGCCTCGCCGCGATCGCGATGGTAGGCGCGAATGACCGAGGCCGCCGTGAACACCGCGTGAGCGCCACCCCCCGGCTGCAGGGTGAAGCGATCCATGCCGCTGACTTCTTTGAGGATCTGTTCAAACGTGTAGTACATGTGCAGGATGCCCTGCATAGTCTCGTCGTCCTGCCAGGGATGCACGTATGCGAAACGCGGGTCCATGACCAGATCCTCGTTGACCCGCGGGTTGTACTTCATGGTGCAGGTGCCCTGGCTGAGGTCTGCGGTCAGGTTGCTGCCCAGCGTCTCCTGCGAAAGGTGAAGGAAGTGGGAGAGGACACGTTTCTGGTCGACCTCCGGCAGCGCCGGGAGGCTTTTGCGGCGCACGCCGGGTGGGAGCTTTCCCACCACATCGCCGACCACGTCGACGATCTCGCTTTCCGGTTCAGGTGGGATGATGCCCCGCACGCCCGGAGTGGACATCTCGAAGATTATCGGCTCATCCCAACGAGCCTGGTGATAGTTCCTGCGGATTTTCACGATTCCCATCGATTTTCTCCTTCTGCGTGTTCGTCCCGCCTGGGTCGATCGTCAGATCAAAGTATTTCCTGCAAGGCCGCGATAAGGGTGTCGAGATCTCCCTTGGTGTGGACCTCGGTGACGGCATATAGCGCACACTGACCCATGTCAGGGAACATGGCGGACAGGTCCTTACCTCCGAAGATCTTCTTGCCCAGCAAGGCTTTGTTGATCTCGGCCACCGTCTTTCCGGTGCCGTTGAAATCGACGACGAACTCTTTGAAGAATGGTCCTGAGAAGCGTGGGGCTGTCACGCCAGGAAGTCCGTTGAGCCTACCGGCGCAGTAGGCGGCGCGCTGCATGATCCCCTCGCCGATCTCGGCCATGCCTTGTGGTCCCATCAAGGAAAGGTACACGCCGGCACCGATCCCGTGGAGTTGGGCCATGGTCCCGAGAAAGTCCTTGGCCTTCTCGCGCGAGGCGTACGACGTGCGCTCGAAGAAGACCTCGCCAAAGCCATACTCGCCTTCAACGATGGTCGGCGTGATCCCGAACAGCAGGGAAGGGAATTCGCCGGTGAACTTGGGCTCGTCCTGAGTGGCAACGAACCCAGCCTGCCCACCACCACATTGCATGGGAATGCCGAGCGGCTGGATATCGCCGCAGGCAATATCGGCCCCGTAGATGCCCGGCGCCTCGAGAACCCCTAGGGAGATAGGGTCGACGCCCACAGCCACCAGTGCGCCGGCTTCGTGCACCAGTCGGACGATGCTCTCGCATTGAGTCTCGATCGTGCCCAAGAAACCCGGAGTCTCGAAGTAGAAGACGGCTACCGTCTCGTCGAGCTTGCTCTGCAGGTCTGCCAGATCGACCATACCCGTCTCGGGGTCTGTGGCGACCGCGGTGACTGTGGGTACTGCCGACCAGCAGTAGTTCTTGATGCAGCTGAGCCGCTCCGGCGAGATACTGCCCGCGTAGAGGGCTGTGGAGCGGCCGGTTATCCGGCTGGCCATACGGATGGACGTGGCGGCAGCCATGCCCCAGTCATAGGTGGGCGTGTTGACCATGTCCATCTCGAGCAGTTCGGCCATGCAGCTGGCGTATTCGAACTGGGCCTGCCACTTGCCGTGATCGGCGAAGGCGTCGCCGACATACGAGGTCAGGAACTCATCGCGCTCCATGATGGTCGTGACCACCGACGGCACATGATGGTGCCAAACACCTCCCCCCAGGAAGCCGATGTAGCGCTTGCAGTCAGCGCCGTCCTCGAGCAGTTCCTCGCAATGGCGGCGAAGAGCGTACTCGGAAGGGATCGGGCCGGGCGTGTTCAGGCGACCCTTGAAACGCAGATGGTCCGGGATCTCCTTGTAGATCTCCTCCACACTCGAGATGCCTATCGTTTCGAGCATCCGTTCCCTCACCGCTCGCACGGAATTCGGGATATAGGGATACACGGTCTCTCCTGCCATTTGCTCCATCCTCCCGAGAGCGTTGTCACGTGATGACCAATAGACTACCTGATACTGTGGGCTAGGTGAACGCCCGCTAGCGAGTTCGGCACCCGGCAACCCGGATTGGGAAGAACGTCCGCCGGTCTTGAGAGGTCTCACAAGGATCCGGCGGGATCTCTACATCCCGAGTTTGGCCTTCTGTATAGTCCGATGCCCTGATGCCAAGCCTCGTGTACATACCGGGCGGGAGAATCTGTTGCTATGTTCGTGAGCAGTATTTCGGCGAACGCTGTGCCACTAGAACGTGACCGCGAATGTGAGAACTCTTGCGTGGAAGCGCGCCGTTGTATAGAGTCAGTGGCTGCGCGGCTCTAGAACGATTCGACCAGTTCTCACAGAGGGGAGCGTTCCTTGGGCCCGCTGACGCTGGATTGGAGACGGAGGGAGGTGAGGCAGGAGCGGGGGGAGATCCGTCATCCCTAGCAAACCCACTACTGCAGTGACCTGCAAACCACAATGGTGTCCCAAGAGAGGTGGATTGTGGCGACACAAGACAAGGAAGGACAGAAGGCGGGCAAGGAACTGTTCGTGCGGCGCGCCTCCGGTCTGACGAGGACGGTCAGCCCTTGGAGCGCTTTGGTATACGCCTTTGTCTGCCCGACAATGACGTTTGCCTTCCTCTACTACTTTCAAGAGCAGACTCTGTATGTCGGTGCCAACGGATTTCTTGCTAGTCTTCTCATTTTTGCACTGTTCCCGATCGCCGCCATATACGTGTTCATGTCCCTGAGCATGCCGAGATCCGGCGGCGAGTATATCTACGTCAGTCGTACGCTGAACCCGCTCCTCGGTTTCGTCGCGTGCTGGACCCTCACCATCGTGGGCATCAACTGGTCGGGGCTTCTCTCGCAGTGGGCGACGAATTGGGGCCTCGGCAATCTCTTCTTGGCGGAGGGAGTGGCGCATGACAACCAGACCCTCATCGACTGGGGCAAGTATCTGAGTATCACGACTCCAGGCAATCGATGGGTGATATGGCTCATTGCGTCCGTGATCCTTCTGTCGGCGTTCTACGTGATGTCCAGAGGCACGAAGGTCGTCATGAGGGCCATGTGGGCCGTCCTCGTTGTCCAGTGGGTCATGTTGATCGCGTTCATCGCCATCTGTCTGGCTTCGGGCGGCGAGGGCGGCACCATCTCCGGATTCGAAGCGGTGCAGAAGATGAGCTGGGCTGACGTGACCGGCGCGGTGAAGGACCTGGGAGGCATTCCGGGATTCTCTGTGGCGGCTACCATCTGGGCCGGCCTCGCTTTCGTGAACCTGAGCACGCTCGGGTCCACCTACGCCGCCAACATCTCCGGCGAGATCAAGAAGATCAACGTAGCCATGCCTCTCTCTCAGCTGGGGGCCATGGTCCTCTTCGTGGTCTACTGGGTCATCTTCAGCAAAGTGGCCAACTACGGCCTCGGCGAGGATACGATCCGCTCCTTGGCCCTGCTGGAGACCCAAGGACAGGCCAGCGAGATGATCGGCACATATCCGACCATCAGCTACATGGTGGTGTGGATGACCCAGAACTGGTTCCTCGTGGCCATCGCCGGTCCGCTCGGCTTCTTGGCGGCCACCTGGGGCGGTATCCTCGGGCTGTCCTTCGGTCCGGTCCGCAACCTGTTCGCCTTCGCCTTTGACGGTCTGATTCCCTCGTGGTTCAGCAAGGTCTCGCGAAACGGCTCTCCGAACCGCGCTGTTCTTCTGGCCGGCGTGATCGCGTGGCTCATACTGACGGTGTCGGTCTTCACCACCTGGTACAGCTACATCACCTACACGGTGACGATCTGGATGGTCGGCTGGTTCATCCTCTCTATCGCCGCCGTGCTGTTCCCGTACATTCGCAAGGATATCTTCGAGAAGTCCCCAAGCCTGGTGCAGTCGAAGCTGCTCGGCGTGCCGGTCATCAGTATTCTCGGAGTGCTGGGAGCCATCGTGTCGGCGCTGACCGTGTACGCCACCTTCGTTACGGGCACGACGCCGACCATGAATACCAAGAACCTCCTGTACACGGCCCTCTTCTTCATCCTGCTGCCGATCGTCATCTACTTCATCGCGACGACGGTGCAGAAGAGAAAAGGCGTGTCGATGGACAAACGCTTCAAGACGATACCGCCCGACTGAGTTGGTTCATCTCTAACAGGAGTCTGTAGTAGTAGCGTGGTAGCAGTGACACTGGGCTGGGTCGGGATTGCCTCGACCCAGCCCAGAGAAGGTTGAGATGCATGGGAGTGACCCGAGTCTTTTTCACGACCGACACGCACGGATCGAGCGTGTGCTTCCGGAAGTTCATCAACGCCGGCAAGTTCTACGAAGCCGACGTGATAATTCTGGGAGGAGATATCACCGGCAAGAAGGTGATTCCGTTCGTCCGGCAACCAGACGGCATGACCAAGGTCAACCACCTCGATCGCGAACACGTGCTCAAAGAAGGAGAGCAAGTCGACGCGCTCAAACGGAACATCATCGATATGGGTTACTACCCGTTCATGACCGATCCGGAAGAACTGGAGCGGCTTGCAGGCGATACTGCCGCTCAGGATGAGATCTTCAGGCATCTCATGAAGGAGCGGATGAGGGAGAGTCTGCAGTTCGCCGAGGAACGGCTGGAGGGGACAGGCATCCGATGCTATGTTCAGCCCGGCAACGACGATGAGTTCGACATCGATCCTCTCTTCGACGGTGGCACCAACGTTCTGAATCCCGAGGGCAAGCTGATCCAGATCGACGAGCACTACACGATGATCAGCACCGGGTACGGCAATATCACGCCGTGGCGATGCCCGCGGGACGTTGAAGAGGATGATCTCGAGGTCAGGATCGATGCGATGGCCGGCCTGGTCAAGGATCTCGATCACTGTGTCTTCAACTTCCATTGCCCGCCCTACGACACCGTGCTCGACCAAGCTCCGCAACTGGACGACCAAATGCGCCCCACCCTCGAGATGGGCGGCAAGCCCAAGATGGTCCCGGTCGGCAGCCGGGCTATACGCCGAGCCATAGACAAGTACCAGCCCCGGCTGGGGTTGCACGGCCACATACATGAGAGCAGGGGGTCACAGAAACTGGGTCGCACCACGTGCCTCAACCCGGGCAGCGAGTACGGGGAAGGGGTGTTGAGGGGAGTCATAGTCGACCTCGACAAAAAAGGCATCAAGAGCGTGACCTTCACCTCCGGGTGAGGAACGCTCGTTCCACACGGCCACAAGCAGGGGAGCAGCGGTAGGACATGGAGCTCGAATACGAAGCGTGTGAAAAACTGGCGTTGGAGATCATCGCTGCTGCCGAGCAGAGGGGTATCCATCTCCGGCTGTTGGGGGCGATGGCCTTTCGCGTACATTCCCCTGCCCATCAGGATATGCAGGTCTCTATGCACAGGGTCCTGACCGATCTCGATTTCGCCGCCTACTACAAGCAGGAGAAGGCGATAGACAAGTTCTTCGTGCAGGAGATGGGATTCGAGTCGCAGGCCGCGGCTCTGACGCCCGGCCTCATGATAGGCCGCAAGATCTACGAGGACTCTGAGGACCGGCGGCCCCATATCGACGTCTTTTTCGACAAGCTCGACATGTGCCATGTCGTGAGCTGGGAGAAGGGACGTTGGGGATTGACATGTTGACCCTCAGCCTGGCCGACCTGATGCTGGAGAAACTGCAGATCGTCTACATCAACGAAAAAGACATCATTGACATGATGATGTTGCTCCGCGAGCACGAGATCGGCGTCGACGACGACGAGATGATCAACGGGGAGTACATCGGCAGGATCATGGCCAAGGACTGGGGTTTCTATCACACGTCCACCACCAATCTGCACAAGGTGAGATCGCTGTTGGCAGAGTACGAGGTGCTCTCCATAAGTGACCGCGAGGTCATCTCCGCGCGCGTCACAGATCTGCTCGACAGGATCGAGAGAGAGCCGAAGTCGGTCGGTTGGAAGCTCAGGGCCAAGGTGGGTACCAAGAAGCAGTGGTACAACGACGTTGAAGAGGTAGAGCGCGCCGAGCACCTGATCGACTGAAGGCACGCTCTCGTGCGGCAGGCCGAGAAGTCGTCTCACGTCTCGATCTCTTTCGGCAACGTTCTTCGCATTGCTCTTTCGGAGAAGGTCGTGTTGCTTCGGGTGGTATGAAGAGCGACTCCTAGATGTACATCTCCAGCGGCGGTTCCGAGGCCAGTGAAGTGGCCCTGCAGACGGCGATGATCTCCACCGGCAAGAACGAAGTGGGGAGGGATGGTCATGAAGGTGCTGATAGCTGACAAGTTCTCCGAAACCAGGCTGGAGGAGCTCCGGTGCCACGGTGCCGACGTCTCCTATGACCCGGATCTGGCGGAGGATGCGCTCGTCGTCGCTGTCGCCAGAGAAAGGCCCGACGTGCTCGTGGTCCGCTCGACCCGAGTGACAGAGTCGGTTCTGGCTGCGGGCCCCTTGGCACTCGTGGTTCGGGCCGGGGCAGGCGTCGATACCATTGACATCGCGGCAGCCTCCCGACGTGGCATCCGGGTCGCCAACTGCCCCGGCAAGAACTCGGTGGCCGTAGCCGAGCTGGCCTTCGGCCTCATCCTCGCTCTCGACCGCCGTATCCCAGAGGCGGCGGCTGATCTGAAGCGGGGTGTATGGAACAAGAAGGAATACAGCAAGGCCAACGGCCTCTTCGGGCGCACTCTTGGAATCATGGGACTCGGTCACGTTGGGCAAGAAATGGTGGTGCGTGCCCACGCCTTCGGCATGTCGGTCGTAGCCTGGGATCCTTTGCCGGAATACCGGATAGAACGACCGGGTGTGGGCATCGTCTCCTCTCCTCTTGAGTTGGCAGCCATCGCCGACGTGGTGAGCGTGCACCTGGCGCTGACCGAGGAGACGCGTGGTCTCGTTGGGGCGGAGTTCTTCTCGCAGATGCAGCCCGGTTCTCTCTTTGTCAACACCTCGCGAGCCGAAGTCGTGGACCAGGGTGCGCTCGCGCTTGCCGTGAAGGATCGGGGTATCCGCGCGGGTCTCGACGTGTGTGCCGGAGAACCGAAGACCGGCACCGGGGAGGTCGTTGACGACATCTTCCAACTGGAGTGCGTCATCGGGACCCACCACATCGGTGCCTCCACCGAGCAGGCACAGGAGGCAATAGCCGACGAGACGGTGAGGATCATCCGGGAGTATATAGACACGGGTCGCGCCCCCAACACGGTCAACCTGGCCAAGAAGACTCCGGCAACATATGTCTTGGCGGTGACCTATTACGACCGGGTCGGGGTTCTCGCGGGCATCTTCGATCAACTCCGGGAGGCCGACATCAACGTGGAGGAGATGGAGTGCGTGGTATTCCAGGGCGCAACAGCCGCAACGGCGCGTATCCATCTGTCGAAGGCGCCTCCCAAGGAGCATGCTTAACTCGCTAGCGGACAACAAGGACGCGATTTCGTTCAGCGTGGTCAAGCTGAAATAGGCGGTTGCGTTGGGGACTGAGGACAGTACTGACTGATTGGCGAAGATCGGAGCAGCGATGGAGACGTTGGTGGGTTTTCGTGCCTGGCGCTATCACCAGGGAATGGCTGGGGATCTCGGCCAACTGATCGCCCCGCCCTATGACGTTGTCGGCCCCGAACTCCAGTCGCGGCTGCACGCTCGCAGTCCTTACAATGTCGTGCGGGTCGACCTCGGCCTGACCACGCCTCAGGATAGCGAGACCGACAATCGGTACACCCGGGCTGCTCAGCTGGTGGCCGCCTGGAAGGAGTCGGGAATCCTGGTCCGCGACCAGGAGCCGTCGGTTACCTTCGTAGAGGAGACATTCCGCGGTCCCGACGCCCAGGAGCGGACCCGGCGGGGGTTCCTGGCTCTCGTCAGGTTGCACCAGTTCGAAGAGGGCATCATCTTTCCTCATGAGTTCACTCTGTCCGGCCCCAAAGAAGACCGCTTCCGTCTCATGAAAGCAACTGAGATGAGCCTGAGCCCGGTCTTCCTCCTCTACAACCTGCCGGGCGACGACATCACGGCTGCCTGGACGGCTGCGGTCGGGGCCGGCAGCCCGGAGGCTACCGTCAGCGATGAGTCGGGCACCACCACCCGAGTGTGGCCGACCTCCGACCCGACCTTGTTGGGGCTGATCAGTCGGCTGTTGGAAGCGCAGCCCTTGATCATTGCCGACGGTCATCACCGGTACGAGACGGCGCTTCGATATCGGCAGTACCGGTTGGATGCAGAGGGGAGACCACCTTCGGAGGGCGTCGATGATCGCGCCTTCAACTACGCGCTCGCGTACTTCGCCAACATGGCCGATCCCGGTCTGGCTATCTACGGCACCCATCGCCTGCTCTCCGGTCTGCCTCCCGAGGAGGTGGCCGCTCTGCCTCTGATGCTCGCCGATGCCTTCGCTGTGGAACTGCTCTCCCAGAACGCCGACGCTGCGCCGGCGGTGATCGCCGCCTACCTCAATGCTCACTCGGCCGGAGGCGCGTTCGGCCTGTGCGGGCCGGGGCTGCAAGGGGTGTACGGAGTGAGGCTGACCAAGCCGGAGGCCGTTCGGGACGCCGCGCCCGCACACAGTCAGGCCTATCAAGGCCTCGATGTCGTCATCCTTCACAGCCTCATCTTCGAGAGGTTGTTGGGCATCACGAGCGAGGACATGGCTGCCCAGAAGAACATCACCTACTTCAAAGACCCCAACGAGGCGTTCAGTCGCCTGGACGCAGGGGAGTTCCAGGCCGGCTTCTTTCTCAATCCCACGCCTCTTGATCAGGTTCGAGATGTGGCCCTGGGCGGGGAACGGATGCCACAGAAGACCACCTTCTTCTATCCCAAACTTCCCTCGGGGCTGGTCTTCCACGATCTGCAGGGCCTCGTCCGGCCCACAGGGGAGCCTCGATCACAGGATCCCAAGGAGCAGGTCTAGATGAGCTATCTATCTCTAACCGAGGCCGACCGGTTGCGCATGGCGGCCGAAATCGGCGTGTCATCGGTCGAGGAACTGTTCGCCCCCATTCCCTCGTCACTTCGCGTCGATGGGCTTCGGCTACCGGCGGCCCTGAGCGAGCCGGAGACGCGCGCCAAGGTCCGGGCCATGGCCGCCCGCAACCGACCCTGCCGATCATCCTCATTCTTGGGGGCCGGATGCTACGCGCACTCGGTGCCCGCGGCAGTCTCCGCGTTGGTGGCCCGAGCGGAGTTTGCTACCGCCTACACTCCCTATCAAGCCGAGGTTAGCCAAGGCACTCTGCAGGCCATCTTCGAGTTTCAGAGCTCCATCTGTGAACTCACCGGCCTTGATGTCGCCAACGCTTCTATGTACGACGGACCATCGGCGGCCGCGGAAGCGGCGTTCATGGCTCTGCGCGAGACCAAGCGTGAGCAGATCGTGTGCTCCGCGGGACTCCATCCCGAGACTCTCCAGGTTGTGAAGACGTGCGCTTCCGGCCCTGGCTTTTCCGTCACGGTCCTTGGGCTCGAGGTCGATACGGGCCGCACAGAGATCCATCCTCTGGACCTCTCCGCCGAAGCCGGCGTGCTCCTGGTACAGCAGCCCAACTTCTTCGGGGTTGTCGAGGATACGGCGGCCTTGGCTGAGGCGGCTCATTCTGTTGGGGCGCTCCTCGTGGTGATCCAGAACCCCCTCACACTGGCCCTGCTCGAAGCGCCGGGCAAGTTGGGGGCGGACATAGTGGCCGGGGATACTCAGCCGTTCGGTAGTGCCATGTCTTTCGGCGGTCCGTCGGCGGGCTACCTGGCCTGTCGGCAGGCCTATCTGCGCCAGATCCCGGGGAGGCTGGTGAGCCAGACTGTCGACGCTGACGACCGGACCTGCTACTGCCTTGCCCTCCAGGCGCGAGAACAGCACATCCGCCGGGCGAAGGCCACCTCCAACATATGCTCGAACGAGGCTCTGAATGCTCTGGCGGCCACCATCTACCTGGCTCTCCTGGGCCCCGACGGTCTCGCAGAGCTGGCCGGCATCTGCCTGGGAAGGGCGCACTATCTGCAGGCCGGTCTGTCGAGCGTATCCGGGATAACACCGGTGTTCACGGGACCGTTCTTCCATGAGTTCGTGCTTCGCGTCGCCGGTGGTGCCTCCAACTTCGCCTCTGCCATGCGTAGACACGGCATCGATCCCGGAGTGCCGCTCGGCCGCTTCTCGCCCGAGTGGGCGGACCTGTTGCTGGTCGCGGTGACCGAGCTGAACGGCCCCGCCGATCTGGACGAGTACATCGAATCGGCTCGTGTGGTTGGGTCTGAGGAGAAGTCATGCACTCGTTGAGGGCGCATTTGTCCCCAGAGCCGTCAACCTTCGACAAGAGCCACTCGGGAAGCCGTGGCTACGACCTTCCGTCCGCAGGCCTACCCGGAGCCGGGCAGACGACACCACGCGATACGGCCGGTCTGCTTGCGGCTGCGGCCGATCTTCTACCCAACGTGGCCCTGAGAACCGAGCCGCCCGCGCTTCCCGAACTCTCAGAGCCGCAGGTGGTGCGCCACTACACAAGGCTTTCCCAGCTCAATCACTCGGTCGATTCCGGGATGTACCCACTCGGATCGTGCACTATGAAGTACAACCCCAAACTCAACGACGAACTCGCCTCACTGGAAGGCTTCAGCAGCCTGCACCCCTACCAGGACGAGGCCGACACCCAAGGCATACTCGAGCTTCTTTGGGAGCTGGAGCAGGCGCTTCTGGCTATAACGGGCCTGAAGCGGGTCTCGCTGCAGCCGGCCGCGGGAGCCCAGGGGGAGCTGACGGGGGCGCTCATGATCCGCGCATATCACCGCGACCGGGGCGACACCTCGCGCGATGTGATTCTGGTTCCCGACTCCGCGCACGGCACCAATCTCGCCACTGCCGGCCTGGCCGGATGCAGGGTGGTGGAACTGCGGAGTTCCAGCCGCGGGCTGATCGACCCTTCCGCCCTAAGAGAGGCGCTCTCCGACCGTACGGCGGCCATAATGCTCACCAACCCCAACACTCTGGGGCTGTTCGAGGAAGACATCGCCGAAATAGCGACGCTCGTGCACCGGGCGGGGGGCCTCGTCTACTACGACGGCGCGAACTTGAACGCCATCATGGGCAAGACTAGGCCGGGCGACATGGGTGTCGACGTCATGCATATGAACCTGCACAAGACCTTTTCGACGCCTCACGGGGGAGGCGGTCCGGGAGCCGGCCCCGTGGCTGTGGGCGATCTACTCGAGCCCTACCTGCCCTGCCCGCTGATCGGTCGTCGTCCCGGTCCGGCGGACAAGCTGTTCTTCTTGGACTACGAACGGCCGCGGAGCATCGGCCGCTTGAAGGGCTTCCACGGGAACGTGGGAGTCGCTATTCGTGCCTACTCTTACATCGTGCGCATGGGGGCGGAAGGACTGACTCGGGCTTCCGAGGACGCGGTTCTCAGCGCAAACTATATGCGGGCCCGGTTGCGGGATCTATATGATGTTCCGTACGACCGTGTCAACATGCACGAGTTTGTCATCTCTGCAGCGAGGCAAAAGGCTCGGGGTGTGCCGGCCCTCAACATCGCCAAGCGAATACTCGACCACGGAGTACATGCGCCCACGGTCTACTTCCCTCTGATCGTGCCGGAAGCTCTGATGATCGAACCCACGGAGACCGAGGACCTGGCGTCGTTGGACGCCTACATCGAAGCTCTCCGCGACATCGACACTGAGACCAGGAATGATCCCCGGCTGGTGCTGGGGGCTCCCCACAGCACGCCCGTTCGCCGGCCGGATGAGGTAAGAGCGGCTCGTGACCCGATTCTACGCTGGAGGCGGCCTTCATGACAGACCTACGTCGAGTGCCCTTGCATGAAGAACACGTTGCTTTGGGTGCCAAGATGGTGCCGTTCGCCGGATGGGAGATGCCCATCATGTATTCGAGCGGCGTGGTGACCGAGCACTTGGCGACTCGACGACGCGCCGGTCTTTTCGACGTGTCTCACATGGGGCGCTTCGTGGTCCGCGGCGGGGGTGCGCTCGACTTTCTTCAACGTGTACTCACCAACAATGCCGCCGCGCTCGATGTGGGCCAGGCGCAGTACACCGTGCTGCCGACTCCGACCGGTGGCGCACTTGACGACGCCTATCTCTACCGTTTCGTCGCCGACGAGTATTTCCTGGTGGTGAACGCCGCCAACACGGAGAGGGACTGGAACTATCTTGAGAACGAATTGCGGGGTCAAGCATCAGCCGCCGCGCCGGTAGAACTCTTTGATCAGACGGATGAGTTGGTCATGATCTCGCTCCAGGGACCCGAATCGCGGGCGATCCTGGTGCGGCTGATGGAGTCGGGCTCTCTTCCCGAGCCCTTGCGCAATCAGCTCTCTACCGCTGTCTTGGCTGGTGGCAGCGTCCGGGTGGCACGCACCGGATACACGGGGGAGCCTTTGGGATTCGAGCTGTTCAGCGCCGCGGACGATGCCCATCGACTTTGGGATCTACTGATACGCGAGGGCGCTGTCCCCTGCGGATTGGGTGCTCGAGACACCCTGCGCCTAGAGGCGGGATTGCCGCTCTACGGCCAGGAGTTGGGCACGGACCAAGAAGGTGGGGAGATTCCCCTGTTCTCTTCTCCGCTGTCCGCTTTCGCGGTCAGCTTCTCCTCGATCAAAGGTGACTTTGTCGGCAGGGAGGCGTTCATTCGCCAGCAAGCGGCCTACCAACACATCCTCAAGCGGGACTATTCGCTCATCGCCGACTTGCCGCGTACCACCAGGAACGTCGCTCTGACCGGACGGGGAGTGGCGCGAAGCGGGGCGCCTGTCACCAAGGGTGGGCGACCAGTGGGCTGGGTGACCAGCGGTACCATGGTCCCGTACTGGATGATGGAAGGCGAAGGTCTCGGTTCCCACCTGACCGATGAACGCGAGCTTCGCTCCATCTGTCTCGCTCTTCTGGATAGTGACATCCTTGAAGACGACCACCTGGAGGTCGAGGTGCGCGGCAAGACGGTGGAGGCGGTGGTGGTGCCCTATCACCTCCGTAGCGATGCCCCGCCGTATGCCCGGCCGATCGTCTACCAGTTCGCCACCGAGACGCGGCCCGAGCCCGCGCCGGACCTGCCCAGAGAAATGCGGCGTCTGTTGGAGAAGACACTCGAGAACCACCGCTGGCGCCAGGAGGAATGTCTCAACCTCATACCCTCGGAGATGACGACGTCGCCGTTGGTTCGCCTTGTCTCCGTCTGCGACCCGGCCTTCCGCTACGCGGAGCATCGGGAGTTGGAGGCCTTCTACGACGCCGACGTCTTCTACTACCAGGGCACCGACTTCATAGACGAGGTGGAACAACTGCTCGAAGCGGAGATCTGCCGCTTTCTCGGCAGTTCCGAGGCCGAGACCCGCCTGATAAGCGGGCAGATGGCCAATGCCGCCGTCTTTTCGGCCCTGGTCGACTACCGCAACCGGGGGAATCGCAAGAGCGAGCCGGGTCGAATCGGCATGGTCATGAACAACCACATAGGCAAGGGCGGGCACTTGAGCGCTCAACCCATGGGAGCTCTCAAAGATTACGTGGCCATCGACCCGCGCACCGACCGCCCCGCCATCGTCAACTTTCCCGTGCTCCCCGACAATCCCTACCGCATCGATGTCGACAGCACCCTGGATCTCATCGCCCAGTACCGGCCGGAGCTCATCATCTTCGGCAAGAGCATGGTCCTGCACAAAGAGCCGGTGGCGGAGGTTCGCCGTTTCGTTGACGATCAGGGCCTGGATGCAGTGATCATGTATGACATGGCGCATGTCCTCGGACTGACGGGCGTCCTCTTCCAGCAGCCCTTCGCCGAAGGCGCCGACCTGGTGACCGGTTCGACGCACAAGACCTTCTTTGGTCCGCAGCGTGGAGTCATCGCCACCCGTATTCAGGAGCAGGAAGAGCGCTACGAGCTGTGGAAAGCCGTGCGTAGGCGCACCTTCCCGGGCTCGGTATCCAATCATCATCTGGGCACGCTCCTGGGGCTGCTCGTGGCTGCGTATGAGATGAATCATTTCAGAGACGCATACCAGGCGGCGGTCATCGACAATGCCAAGGCTTTCGCGAGAGCCCTGGCTGATGCTGGTCTCAAAGTGGCCGGCGATCCGGCCATCGATTTCACCGAGACTCATCAGGTGGTGGTTGAGGTGGGTTACGGGCTGGGGCCGGAGATGGCCCGCCGTCTCGAGGCCAACAACATCATCTGCAACTACCAGGCCGTTCCAGACGAGGAAGGCTTCACTGCCGCCGGCGGTCTCCGCTTGGGAGTGTCAGAGATGACTCGTTTCGGTATGGAGCCCGCAGACTTTCGGGAGCTTGCCGTGCTGATGGCCCGAGTAGTACGGGAAAAGGCCGACGTGAAGAGGGAGGCGTGCGACCTGCGCCGGCGATTCCTGGAGATGCGGTTCTGCTGGCATGAGGCGGACTACGAAGACGTGGTGGGCGAGCTTCGCCGTAGCCGATGAGCATGACCGTCGCGCCGCATGGTGTGGTCTGCCCTGGTTGAACTCGCAGAAGCCTCCGGACATCACGGCGCCGGCCTTCCCGGCCCGATTCTTCTTCGACCGGCCGTCGCGATATGATGGCAACCGTATCGGCACCGTGACACTCTGGGCGTCAGGATCTCCACGATGAAGGCAGCCGTTCGGAAAGCGATAAACGTCGTCGAGGTCGAAGAGGTCGCCGAGCCCATTACGCGGCCGGACCAGATCAAGGTCAAGGTTGCCTACGCCGGGATCTGTGGTACCGATATGGAGATTCTGGAGGGACGCCGATCAAGCCGTTGCCGACTACAAGAGAATCCGTCGGCGGGGCCCCGTGCTCTGCCAGTGAGACTGGATGTGAACGGAAAGGAAGGTGTTCTGTGTCCGCTGCAGAGGGACCGTTTCAGGGGAGACGCCCACACCACGTGGGCGTGGTTGTGAGGGATATCGAGAAGGCTG
This sequence comes from uncultured Actinomycetes bacterium, assembly GCA_963714175.1. Taxonomy (GTDB): domain Bacteria; phylum Actinomycetota; class Thermoleophilia; order RBG-16-64-13; family RBG-16-64-13; genus RBG-16-64-13. The sequence goes on from CAVQNN010000002.1 coordinate 55,145, forward strand.
TCGCCCATCTGGAGGCGTTGGGATTCGGCCCCTTCAAGTTCGACGACGAACACAAGGTGTTTGCTATCGGATTCAAGGGCGAACTGCACGGCAAGCCTGCCGAATGGACCACCAAGATCAGCAACGCTATGATGGGCGACGTCGAACTCGAACTGCTCGAGCCCTCAGCCGGCAATCAGGCCCTCAGGGAGACTCTCGACGCCCAAGGCGAAGGTCTTCATCACATCGGCTGGCTGACCACCGATCTCCTGGGAGACATCGAACGGGCCACCGCACGCGGCGCCAAGATCTGGACCCAGTCGATCGTGCCGGGACAGCCGGGCTTCGTCTACTTCGAAGGCTCCGACATCGGCAACCTCGCCATCGAACTCAGGGAGCCATAGGCCATGAAAGCTGCATTCACGTACGGGCCCTGCGACACCAGGGTGGAGGAAGTACCCGAACCGACTCCTGGCCCCGGCCAGGTCAAGGTCAAGATCGCCTACTGCGGCATCTGCGGTAGCGACCCCGAGATCTACGAGGGCACCTTCGGCCTGCTCAAGGCTCCCTGGTGGCCTCCGGCACCCTTCACCACCGGGCATGAGGCTTCGGGTGTCATCGTGGAGGTGGGCCCGGGCCTGCTGGGCGACTACAAGGTGGGCCAGCGGGTGGCCATGAACTTCCGCGAGTACTGCGGCGCCTGCTACTACTGCCGGAACAAGATGGAGCAGATGTGCGAACACGTCACCTCCTTCGAGGCCGGCTTCGCCGAATATGCCGTGTACTCGGAAAGCTGTCTCTACCCTCTGCCCGATGACCTGAGCCTCGAGCGCGGCGCCATGCTGGAGCCGGTGACTATCGCCGTGCATGCCGTGGATTTGGGCAACATCGCACCGGGCAAGACGGTGGCCATCTCGGGGGCGGGGACCATCGGGCTACTGGTCCAGCAGATCGCCATGCGGGCCGGAGCCGCCCGGGTCTTCGTGTCGGATCCCATGCCCGAGAAGCGCGAGATGGCGAAGAGATATGGAGCGGATTGGACGGTCGATCCGCTGACAGAAGACATGGTGGCGGTCGGCAGGGAGCACATGGACGGCCGGGGCTTCGACACGGTGTTCGAATGCAGCGGCAAGATCACAGCGGCTCAGCAGACCATCGGCCTCGCCGACAAAGACGGCACCATCGTCTGGGCGGGTGCCTATCACGAAGACGCGACCTTCCCGATCAACCCCTGCTACATGTTCTCCAACGAACTCACAATTCGCTCCACCATCCTGGCTCCCTACGCATTCCCTCGGGCTCTCAAGCTTCTGTCAAAGCTGGATCTCGAACCGATGATCAGCGAGATCGTCCCCCTCGAGAACGTCGCCGAAGCCTTGGCCGGCCGCAAGACCAGCACGGCCATCAAGATCCTGGTCAAGCCTTGATCAAGTCGCGCAACAGAACTAGTGAGGTCGCTCCATGAGTGAAAGGATCAACTGCCCCAAGTGCGGCATGCTGCTCTACTTCGGAGAGGAGATCAGCCGAAGGCTGTACATGCGCGCCATCCCCGACGAGGCAGCGGTGCTCACCGGCTACGGGAACGTGTGCCCCCGCTGCGGCGCTTCTCTCTCCGCGGATTCCGTGAAGATCACGTATAGAAGGCGGGCGGAGCATGTCTCATAGTGACGCACTCGTGCAGGAGTTGGAGGCCAAGGCCAAGGTCCTGGCCAACGATTGCCTCACCCAATTCTGCACGTTCAGCCAGGGCCACGTGGGCGGCACCATGTCGGTGCTCGAGATCATCACGGCCCTCTACTTCCATCACCTCAAGTTCGATCCCAAGAATCCCGACTGGCCGGAACGCGACCGGGTGATCATGTCCAAGGCCCATTGCTGCGAGGCGATCTACGCGGCTCTCGTGGAACTCGGCATGTATCCGAAGGAGACGCTCGGCACCTACTACTGCCATGCCTCGCCTTTCCAGGGCCACGCCGACCGCTGGTGCACGCCCGGCATCGATTTCTCCGGCGGTTCGCTGGGACAGGGCATCTCCTTCGCGGCCGGCCTCGCCCTCTCCGAGAAGCTCAAGCTGAAGCTCAACCCACCCTCGCGTGAGGACACCTTCCTTCCCCGCTACATCGTGCGCTACAACCCCAAGTACCGGACCTACTGCATCCTGGGCGATGGTGAACTGCACGAGGGTCAGGTGTGGGAAGGGGCCATGTTCGCGGCCAAGTTCAAGCTCGACAACCTGATCTGCATCGTCGACTACAACAAGTGGTCGCTCGACGGACCGACCAACGACATCATGCCCATCGAGCCGCTGGTGGACAAGTGGAAGGCCTTCGGCTGGACGGTCTACGAGATCGACGGGCACGACATCCGCCAGATCCTCGATGCTCTCGACCTGGTGGCCAAGCAATACGGCGACAACAAACCCAAAGTCATCATCGCCCACACGGTCAAGGGGCGCGGAGTCTCCAACTGGGAGGAACTCCACATGCACCTGGGACGCGGCGAAGAGATGATGAAGGGCGTCCGGGAAGGGAGAGCCAAATATGGCGACGTGGAATAAGCATGTGGCGATCGGCAAACCCGTCGGTGTCGGCAAGGGGATCGGCAACGGCATGAAGGCCGCCTTCCTCGCCGAACCCGCAGGCGCTGGCCATTCTCGAGGACATGCAGTTCCCCGAGATCGAGTGGTTCGTCGACAACATGTTCGACCGCATGATCGAGTGCGGCATCGCGGAGCAGAACGGCGCGGGCGTTGCCGCGGCCTTGGCGGCCGAGGGCTTCGTCCCGGTGATCAACAACTTCCTCTTCGCGAGCATGGGCCGCGCCTACAACCAGATCCGCCAGAGCATCCTGGTCGACCGCTTCAACGTGAAGTTCATCGCCCGCGAGGGCGTGTGGGGCGAGGTCGGGGTGTCGCACGCGACGGTGGAGGGTTGGGGGAGCCTGAGGGTCCTGCCCAACCTGGTGATGATCAACCCGGCGGACTCCGTGGAGGCCGAGAAGGCTTCCCTGGCCATGATGCAGTACATCGGGCCGGCAGTCATCAAGCAGGAGATGAGCCCCGACCCGTTCAGCATCTTCACCGACGACTACCCGTTCGACATCGGCAAGGCCTACTCGCTGCGCGACGGCAAGGATGCCACCATCGTGGCCACGGGCTACATGGTGACCGAGGCCATCAAGGCGGTCGACCTGCTCGAGAAGGAGGGCCTCGACGTGGGCGTGCTCAACGTGAGCACCCTCAAGCCGCTGGACGAGGAAGCGATCATCGCCGCGGCTGAGAGGACCGGCGCCATCGTGACCGCCGAGAACAGCAGCGAGATCAACGGGCTCGGGGACGCGGTGGCCTGCGTGCCTCTGCGAGAACCTTCCCACCCCGCTGGTGAAAGTGGGGGTGGAGGACGAGTTCGGCCAGTCCGGTCTCATCACCGCGGAGAAGGACGAGCTCATGGAGCACTTCGCCCTCAGCGCCGCCGACCTGGTCGTCTCGGTCAAGAAATGCATCAAGAAGAAGGAAGGGCTTCGCGCGCGGTAAGGAGCACATGGCTTCGCGCGGTAGCGGGCGTCCAATACGGAGGAAGGTCAAATGAGGGCTCTGGTCATAGGTGGCAGCGGTCTCTTCGGGAAGAAGACGTGCCAGGCGTTGTTGAACGATGCGGATTTCGAGCGGGTGGTCGGCGTTCGATGTGGTCCCTCCGTCCGACGTCTTTCTCAAGACGGTGGAGCCGTACGGCGACCGCTACGCGTTCGTCCGCGGCGACATCTCCGATCTGGAGCAGGTGCTCGCCGCCGCCAGCTCGAACGCGGTGGACAGGATAGTCAACTGGGCCATGATCCTCTCGAAGGACTCGTATCCGCGCGAGAACACCAAGGTCGGCGTGCTCGGCATGTGCAACGTCTTCGAGGCCGCCCGCCTGCTCGGCATCAAGCGGGTGGTGTACGCCAGCTCCGAGACCGTGTACGGCGAGCAGAAGGACTACGGGGACCGAGAGATCAGAGAAGATGACCGCCTGCTGCCGTTCGCGGGCAGCTTCTACGCGCTTGCGAAGTGCCTGGCCGAAGTCATCGCCGCCCAATACGACGAGCTATACGGCATCAAGCCCACCGCGCTCCGGCCGACCATAGGCTACGGCCACGGCGGGAAGAACCCGAAGTTCGTGCGCTGGTTCTCCGAGATCGTGTCGCTTCCCGCCATCGGCCAACCGGCCAACCTCGAATGCACCGGCGACTGGCTCTTCTCGCTCGTCAAGTCCGACGACGTGGCCGAATTCGCCCACCTGGCCCTTCGCGCGCCCTCGTCGCCTCATCCCGCCTACAACCTCGGAGGGCCCCCGTACAGCCTCAAGGACGTCGCCGCGGTCGTCAAGAAGTACATCCCCGAGGCTCAGATCACCTTCGGCGACGAGTCCGAGGATTGCGAGTTGCCCTGGAGCGTCAACTGCGACCTGGCGAAGCAGGATTTCGGCTTCGAGGTCACGCCGCTCGATGAAGCGGTCAAGCTTCACATCGCAGAGGCACGATTGGAGGCTGGGCTGAAGCCGCTCGATCTGTGATGCCGGCCAAGCGGCTGGCGCTGGTCGCCCTCCGTCACACCTCGACAGCCACGAGGAACGCGTCCTGGTTCGCTGTGTAGACCTTGCCGACTCTATGACAGTCGCCCACGGAGTAGCTCTCGGGAACGACATCGAGCAGAGGTTCGACCGCCGACGGGTCCGGCCGTAGGCCGAAAGCTACGACCACCGTATCCGCGGGCAGCTCCTCCACGGTGCCGTCGGGGAGAGTCACGACGACGCCGGTGTTCGTGATGGCGTTCACCGAGCCCTGGACCCGTTCGATGCCGCAGTCTTTCACAAGCGTGGATAGCGCGACCCGGCTGAAGATCGAGGAGTCCTGGCAAAGTGCCTCCTCCGGCAGGACGTCGACCACCTTGACCCGCTTGCCCGCCATGGACAGAGCGACGGCACATTCGGAGCCTGAGAGGCCGCCGCCACAGACGACCACAGTCTCACCGAGAGGGCGCGTGCCCAGATCGGCCTCCGAGACGGTCATGACATGGGGCAGGTCGATCCCCTCGATCCGCGGCGTGACGAAACTCGGCGCCGACAGCCACGATGACCGCGTCCGGGGCCTCGGCGGCGACGGCGTCGGGGGTGGCCTCTTTGCCCAGCACGATCTCGGCGCCGGACTTGTTCGTCGCACGGATGGCCCAGTCGATGTAGGAGCGGAAGGTGTCCTTCTGGGGCATCGATGCCGCCTCGTAGAGACGCCCACCCAGCTTGTCGGACTTCTCCCACAGCGTCACGTCGTGACCGCGTTCGCACGCCGTTCGAGCGGCCGTCATGCCGGCGGGACCGCCTCCGATCACAAGCACCCTCTTCTTCTTCCGGGCCATGGGGATCTCACGGTACTTGAGCTCGCGGCCGGCCTGGGGATTGACGGCACAACGCAAGGGGGCGCCGAAGGGGCCGTGCATGCATTCCAGGCAGCGTAGGCAGGGGCGGATCTCGTCTGCTTTGCCACGCTTGGCCTTGGTGACCAGGTCCTGGTCGGCGATGAGCGCCTTGGCCATGGCGACGATGTCGGCCTTGCCCGAGGCCAGGATCTCCTCGGCCTCCTCGATGGTGGTGATGCCGCCCACAACGGAGACCGGGATGGTGATGCCTTGCTTGATCTTGGCCGCGGTCTCCACGTTCAGCATATGAGGGAGGTGGTAGCCCGGATGCGTGTATGCCAAAGCCAGCGGATTCATGAAGCCGCCGGTGGAGATGTTGACCAGGTCGATGTACGGAGTGGCGGCGTTCAGGAACTCTATGCGCTCCTCCAGGCTGACGCCGCCGGGGACGCGCTCGTCGCCGCTGAGCCGCATCTCGAGGTTGAAGTCCCTCCCGACCTCCTCGCGACAGGCCTCGAGGACCTCCAGAGGGAACCTCATCCGGTTCTTGGGGCTTGCCGCCGTATTCGTCCGTGCGCCGGTTCAGCAGCGGGGTGAGAAAGGAGGCGAACAGGTTCATGTGTCCGCCGTGGATCATGGCCATGTCGAAGCCGGCTTCCTTCACGCGGCGTACACAATCGACCCAGTGCTGCTTGACCTCGTCCATCTCCGCCCGGTCGATCTCCTTGGTGGTGCTCGGATTGTGGATGCCGGGAATGACCGAGGGGGCGAAGGCCGGGCCCGCGAGCAGGGCAGGATCGCTGATGGCGCCGGCGTGGGTCAGTTCGATGGAGAGCTTGGCGTCGTAGCGGTGGGCCTCGTCCGCGAGGAGCGACATGCCGGCGATATCGGACTCGCGCACGACCGAGAGACATCCGTAGAAGTCGCGGGCTCTATCGAAGTCGATGGGCGAGGAGCCGATGGTGACAAGTCCGACTCCCGAACGAGCCTGAGCGCCGACGAACTCGACCAGGTCGTTGGTGCACGTACCCGAGAAAGTCTCGGCGTGGTTCGACACGATAGGCGCGAAGTGCACCCGGTTCTTGAGCGTCATGCTGCCGATAGTGATCGGCTGGAACACATGCGGGTAGTTGGTTGCCGGCGACATCGGCGCATCCTCTCTATCTTGCTCGTTGTGAGCTGTTCCGCGGTGAGCCTGGGCACTTTCCGAAACGGCTCTCCTGCATCATACGACATCAACCCGCGTCAATCAGGTGCTCAAGGACGTGACTCGTCGTTCACATGCGCTGATCTCCGCTGGCAGTGCGGAGCGGATTGTGTGTACGCGCGTTCACACTCCTTGACTGGCCGACGGTCCGTCTGCTAGGTTGGATGAACGAGCGTTAACCTTGATGCGGAGCCGGCCGAAGGTCATTGGGACAGTTCCGTTAGGAGGCGTGGGTGGACAGGGGACGCAAGCACAAACGAGTGACAGGCGCGGATAGAGAGAGGCAGATCGCCGACGCCACGCTGAAGCTGGTCTCCAGGTATGGAGTGCACGGAGCAACGATATCCCGTATTGCCGCCGCGGTGGGCGTCTCACGGGCTGCTCTTTACAGGCACTTTCCCAACCGGGAAGCGATGCTCAGGGCGGCTCTGGAGCTGTCGATCGAGCGGGGCCCGACGTGGGTCGGTCAGGGGTCCGGTGACGATGTCTTCGCGCGTCTCATGGACATGGGCAACAAACATGGGGCCATGGATCTATCCGAATGGAGGACCTTCGTTCGTCCCTGGTACCAGTTCGGTGTCGTCAGCGGTTTCGGGAGCCTGACCGAGGGCCTGGGCGAGAAGTACCTCAGGGTTGTACGAACGCTTGCTGAGTTGATCGAGGAGGGCAAACGTGAGGGAAGCGTCCGGGAGGACGTCGACACGGAGGAGATAGCGTGGACCCTCATGATGTGGGCCTGGGCAGAGGACATCGCCCGCCTCGTCGGGGTCGACCACGTGATCAGCAGCGGAATATCAGTAAAAGTCTTCGAGCGGATGCTGGGGGACATCGCCGCTCCTTCTCGCGGTGGCGCAGGCGGTCAGTCGGGCGGACGGGCCTGGATGCCGACGCGGGCAGGCACCCGGAAGTCCCGAAAAGGACCATAGGACACTGCTCTTTGGCGCCGATCTCAATGCCCACCTGATCTGTGCCGTAACACTGCTGCGCATCCCAGGGGCAGACGACATCGTTGCTTCGGAGGCTTCCATACATGTACTGGAGGTGTTGATGGCGTAAGAGGCATCACCATGGCACGGCTAGATAGGGAGTTCACCTGACGAGGAGGGTAAAGTGAAGAGATCAAGATGGGCACTTGGTGTTCTGCTTCTTGTGTTGGCGATAGGACTGCTCGCGCTGCTCGCCGCCTGCGGGGGAGACGAAGAGACCACGACCACCGCGGCCCCGGATGCCACGACGACCACTGCGGTGGAGAGTCCCAGCACGACGGCCGGAAACGGCGTCACGACGACTGTCGCTGCAGGGCCGGCGGGGACATTCAAGATCGGTCTCATCAACTCGGTGACAGGCATGATGGCGCCCGGATTGGCGAATGTGAGTGCCTCCGTGCCATTGGTGGAAGCATTTGTGAACTCAAAGGGTGGGATAACGGTAGATGGTCAGCAGTACCTCATCGAGATTGTCGCGGAGGACGACATGTCGACGCAGGAAGGGGCTATAGCTGCGGCCAAGAAGCTGATCGCCGATGGCATCACGGTGATACTCGCCCCGCAGAACATACCCTACAACATGGCGATCGCGTCGGTGTGCGAGGAGGCCAAGGTCCTACGTCTGGTGGCTGGAGCCCCTGATTTTGAGCAGTATGGCACCAGCCAGTACGAGTTCGCCACCGCATCTACCGGCATAGGGATGAAGTCCGTTCACGACAAGGTTCTGAGTCTCTACCCGGACATCAAGAAGATCTCCATGGTGGCGGTGGACGATCCCGGCCTGGTTGTTCTCACGGCTGCGGCAGAAGCAGACTTCAAGAGCCGCGGACTGGAAGTTGTGTTCATGGAGAAATTCCCGCCCGATGTCCAAGACATGTATCCCATAATAACGAAGGCACTGGCAGCGGAGCCCGACGCTATCGCATTTCCCGCGGCCTTCCCGCCGCTTGGCAAAGGCATCCTGGAATCGGCACGTGAGATGGGTTTCACCGGCCCGGTGTTCGCTTCGGCTGCGTTGGGCGACCCCAATCAACTCAATGCGTTGTTTGACCCGAAGTATGCGACCGACTTCGCCGCGCAGATGATGGACGTGAACAGTTCTGCCCTGGTACCACTTGTGCAAGAACTTGGCAAGATGTCGGCCGACATGAACATGGACTTTCAGTGTGACTACGTCAACACTTGGAACAGCGTATGGATACTAAAGCAGGGGATCGAGCAGGCGCAGAGCTTCGACACTGAGAAAATAACCAGCGCCTTGGAAAGCATGGATAGTATCGACACGATGTGTGGTCCGGGGAGCTTCGTCGGTGCGGAGAGCGTCGGCGGTTTCCAGATCGGCAAGAATCGCATAATGAATACGCCAGTGCCGTGGTACCGGATAATGAACGCGAAGATAGAGTTCGAGTTCCTACCTAAGCCGGAGTAGGCAAACCAGAGCATGAGTGCACGATGAAGATCCTAGATTCCGCTGAAGGGAGCCACGGTCTCACATGGGCGTGTTAGGGCAGGGGTTAGTAAACGGATTATCCTCGGCTGGAATCTATATCCTGGTTGCACTTGGGCTGACACTTGTGCTGAGCATAGTGAACATCGTGCAGATGGCCCACGGGGAATTCTACATGGTGGGCTCATACTGCATGTACTATCTGATGGTTAGTCTTGGGCTGAACTTCTTTCTCGCGCTGGTGATAGCTACCGTCTTTGTTAGCGGTCTCGGAATCCTCCTGGAGCGGGCGGCTTTTCGGCCGCTCCAGGGCGATCCCGACCGCGCGATGATCGTCTCCATAGGATTGATGCTGGTGCTGCAGAACGTGATGCTGGCTATCGCGGGCGGTACCCCCAAGAGTTTCGACAGTCCCTTCTCGGGCGTGATTCGGGTGTTTGGCACCACAATATCCTGGGAGAGACTGATCATCGTGCTTGTGGCGGTTGTTCTGCTGGTTGGGCTGTTCGCGTTCATCAAGATGAGCAGGACCGGCCAGGCAATGAGCGCCATTTCGCAGGACCGGCTGGCTGCCGGCCTGCAGGGAATCAAGATTCATCGCATCTCGGCGGTGGCCATGTGTATGGGCTGCGGTCTCGCCGCGGTGGCCGGAGCCCTGGTGGGTTCGCTCTTCACCGTTTCTCCGACTATGGGCAGCTTCGCTTTGATGAAGGGGATCGCCGTCATCATTCTGGGAGGCCTTGGCAGCGTCCCCGGTGCTGTCTGTGGTGGCTTCATCATCGGAATGGTCGACGGAGTCGTGCCGGTTCTGACCACAGGATACGCGGCCAGCATCATCTCCTTCGGTGCAGTCATCATCATACTGTTGCTTCGGCCGCAAGGGATCTTGGGACATGAATGAGAACCACAACAAGAAGAGGCTGTTGTCCGGTGCGCCGAGTCTTGCAGCGATAGCAGTTGCTGCCGTGCTTCCGTTGGTCTTCACAAGCCCCTATACCCTTCAAATCCTCATCATGGCCGCGATCAACGTGACGCTGGCAAGTAGTCTGCGTCTCATAAATCTGACGGGGCAATTGTCGCTGGGCACCGGAGCCATGATGACCGTAGGAGGCTATTTCTCAGCTCTCCTATCCATCAATTTCGGACTATCGCCATGGATCGGTCTGCCATTGGGCGGAGTGGTTGCCTGCGCTGTGGCCTGCAGTTTCGGTTTTGCTTTTGTGCGCCTGAAAGGCATGTACTTTGCCATGGTCACGCTCTTCTTTGCTCAGATAGTGACTCTCTTTGTTGAGCAATGGCGAGGGCTGACGGGTGGGACCAGCGGGCTTTTCGATATTCCGCGGCCGCAAGCGGCCGATTCTGATGCACGACTCTACTATGTGATAGTCGCTGTTGCTGTGGTGTCGCTTGTGCTCATGTACCTGATCGAGCACTCGCGCGTCGGTCTGGTGTTTCGCGCCATCAAGCAGTCACACACTCTGTGTGAAAGCGTTGGCATCGATGTTGCGGTGATGAAGGTTGTGGCCTTTGGGTTGGGTTCGTTCTTTGCGGGAGTGGCCGGTGCGTTCTATGGGCAGTATATGCAGGGACTGAACCCTGGGGCATTCGGATTTCTGTTCTGTGTATACACGGTAATCTATATGGTAGTGGGTGGCGCAGGGAGCTTTGTTGGGCCGGTTCTGGGTGCGATTGTTCTGACGCTGCTCAACGATCTTCTTCGTCCTTTGGCGCAGTTTCAACCCTTGTTCTTTGCGGCCGTGTTGTTTGTGGTTGTGTTCTTCATGCCGGAAGGGCTGGTTGGATTGCTTGGACGCTCCAGGAAACTGGCCGAGAGGCTTGCGGCCGGAAGGGGGAGACGTGCTGCTTAGCGTCGAAGCGCTGACGAAGAGCTATGGTGGATTGCTTGCGGTCGGCGGGCTTGACATGAGCATCGCGTCGGGCGATATCGTCGGATTGATCGGACCGAACGGCGCCGGCAAGACTACGGTCTTCAATCTGTTGACTGGAACTGTGCGGCCGACGAAGGGCAGGGTGACCCTCGAAGGGAAGGACGTGACTGGGAAGAAACCGCACTACGTGGCGGCGAGGGGCATGGTCCGCACCTTCCAGATAACTAACATCTTCGGTGATTTCACTGTCTTGGAGAACCTGGTCTTGGCGTGCAATCTGAAGGCCGGCGTGAGTTATTGTGGGGCCGTATTTCGTACTCGGAGCAGCCGGTCCAAAGAGAAGGAGATCGTGCAACGCGCTGAGAGGATCCTGAGCGTGGTCGGCCTAGAGGGTGTGGGAGGCGCCACCGCGCGAACGTTGGCGCACGGACACAAGAATCTGCTTGGTATCGCCATAGCCTTGGCGGCTGAACCAAAACTGCTCTTGCTCGATGAGCCTCTCTCCGGGATGAACGCGCACGAGGTTCTTGAGACGATGAGCGTGATACGGAGATTGTGGGAGGGCGGAACAAGCATTCTGCTGATAGAGCACAACATGAAGGCAGCCATGGCGCTGTGCGAGAGGATCGTGGTGCTCAATTTTGGCAAGAAGATCGCCGAGGGCACGCCTGCGGAAGTGCAGGAAAACGAAACCGTCATTGAGGCGTATCTGGGGGAGGACAGTCATGTTGCTTAAGCTGACCAACGTGACTGTGCACTATGGGGACGCTGAAGCAATTAGGAACATAAGCATTGGCATAGAAGATGGCGCTGCTGTTAGCGTGATAGGGGCTAATGGGGCAGGCAAGAGTACTATTCTTAAGGCCATATCCGGAGCCATACCGCTCCATTCCGGTGAGATAGAGTTCATGGGGAAGAGAATCGATGGCCTGCCGCTCGACGAAATTGTGGGCCTCGGGATTGCTTGCATACCCGAAGGGAGAAGGCTGTTTCCCTATATGACCGTGAGTGAGAATCTCCGGATCGGGGCGTATCTGCAGAGGGACAAGAAGGCGATAAAGGCAGGGATGGAGGAAGTCTTCGAGTTGTTCCCGCGGTGCAGAGAGAGGCGCAATCAGCGGGCCGGAAGCTTGAGCGGCGGTGAGCAGCAGATGGTCGCTTTTGCTCGGGCGCTGATGGCCAAACCGAGATTGCTGATGATGGATGAACCGTCACTGGGCCTCGCGCCCATGGTGATTCGCGATCTGGCTACGACGATCAAGGATATCAACAGCAAGGGCGTCAGCATTCTTCTCGTGGAACAGAATGCCGGATTGGTGACCAAGGTCGCGCAGCGAGCCTACGTGCTGGAAGTGGGTGAGGTTGTTGCCGAGGGGCAGATGAAGGAACTCATGGGAAATGATTCCGTGCGGAGGGCGTTTATAGGGTGAGCATCACCACGCGGGGATGATCCCCAGATCGTACCGGGCTCGGACCGCCGAAGAAGAGCGATCAGGATCGCGGGTTGCTTCGAGACAGACCCGGTGACCGCGAGGGCTGCGCCCGCTATTTTCGTGGAGCGACAACTAACGTCAACGAGGAGGCAAGCAATGGACCAGAACGATCTCAAAGGCAAGGTGGCGGTGGTCACCGGCGTAGGGACAAAGCGAGGAATGGGACACGCTATCGCCCTGCGGTTGGCCGGAGAAGGCGCCGATGTGGTCGTCCTCGACAAGTTCGCCGCGCCGAAGAGCCTCTTCGCCGGAGATGAAGGATGGCGGGGTCTGGAGGAAGAGGTTGAGGAAATCAAGGCTTTGGGTCGGGATGCGCTGGCGGTGACGGCTGACATCAGCAGCAAAGAAGAGACGGCCAATGCGATCGAGACAATCCTGGAGAAGTTCGGCCGGATCGACATCCTGGTCAATTGCGCGGCCATCCGTGGCACACCCAACGTCCAGATAATCGACGGCGACGAAGACGAATGGAAAACGATCTTTGACATCAACCTTCTCGGCTCTTTCATCATCGCGAAGTACGTGGCCAGGCACATGGTGCAGAGGGGAGGGGGAGGCAAGATCGTCCTCTTCGCTTCGCTTGCCGGAAGAGAAGGTGTCAAGGCCAGTGCTGCGTATGCCGCATCCAAGTGGGGTGTGATCGGACTGGTGCAGAGCCTCGCGAAGGAGCTGGCGTCTCATCAGATCAACGTCAATGCGGTCTGTCCGGGCATGATCATCACGAACCTGCGAGATCGCTGGATTGAAGAAGGGGCCAAGCGCGCGGGGATCACAACGGAGGAGTTCAGAAGAAACGAGTACGAAACCGCGGGCAAGCACGTTCCCATCGGTCGCATGGGAACACCTGAGGACATAGCCAACGTGGTCTCGTTCCTGGTGTCGGAGAACTCAGACTACATGACAGGCCAGTCGCTCAACGTCTGCGGCGGCATCGTGATGAACTGATGCCTCGAGTCTGAAAGACCGGGGCCGGCGCGCCATGAGAGGCTCATGGCGCGCCGGCCATTCGCGGCCCGAGCAGTGGAGCCGGGGCTACCGAGGGGCTCCGGAGCATGGTGAAGACGAGGGATCTGCACCGACGATCCTGCGATCGATGTGCAGGAACCTGGACAATCGGAGGGAGAGATGAAGAAGACGAGGCTCTGTGAGCTGCTGGGGATCGAATACCCGATCATTCAGGCGCCCATGGACTGGATCACGAATGCAGAATTGGTGGCGGCGGTCTCCAACGCGGGCGGTCTCGGTGTTCTGGGGCCGAACGCGGCGCAACGGACGGTCAACGTCAGCCCCGTCGAGACCGGCGAGCGGCTCCGGCGTGAGATCAGGAAGACGAGAGCGCTCACCAACAAGCCCTTCGGCGTGAACCTCATCAGCAACAAGGGCGCGGACAACTTCGCCTACGACCACTACAGCAATCAGTGTCACCAGGTGATCTTGGAAGAAGATGTTCCGGTAGTCGTGCTTGTCGGGGACGGCCCGGGGACATTCACGGCCAGCCTGAAAGCAGCCGGGGTCAAGGTGCTCCATCGCTTCATCTCCGCGAGCAGGGCCGCGGCCGTGGAGGCCGAGCAGGCAGGCGTTGATGCCGTGGTGTGCGTGGGCTTTGAAGGAGGGGGCCATCCTGGCTCCGTATACGATTCCAGCGCTGTCCTCGTACCTCAGATCGTTGATGCCGTCGGACTGCCCGTTGTGGCAGGCGGGGGAATCGGCGACGGGAGAGGAATAGTCGCGGCCTTGGCCTGGGGGGCGGAAGGCGCGTACTTAGGGACCCTGTTCATGGCGACGACAGAATGCGGGGCTCACGAGAATCTGAAGCAGGCGGTCGTGGACGCGGGGGACGCGAGCACGGTTCTCCTCCCCTCTTCGCTGGGCGCCATGCGTGCGCTGAAGAACCCCATGACCGCACGGTGCCAGGAGATGCAGTCGAGGGGCTGCTCCTGCCGGGAGATCACCGAGATGTATCATTCCGGCTATCTGAAAGGGATGCTCGAGGGCGACGCGGAAGCCGGGACCTTCGTGTGCGGCGCGGCCTGTGCGCTCGTCAAGCGCGTTCAGAGCGCCTCGACTGCGGTGCGCGAGTTGGTCGAAGAAGCCGACCAGGTGCTGGCCAGGCTCGCAGCGCTACAAGCCTGAATCCGCGTCGACACGCACCCAGAATGCTCGTCGCGGGGATGAAGAAAGGGCAGCTATGGCAGTAGAGACCACGATCGAAACCGATGTTCTCGTCATCGGTGGCGGCATCGCCGGCTGTTTCGCGGCGGCAAAGGCCAGGGAGAAGGGACTTGACGTAGTCCTCGTGGACAAGGCGTCAGTGGCGAGGTCAGGAGGCACCGCGGCGGCCGGGGCGGGCTACATGATGTTCAACCCGGAGTGGGGCCACGATCTAGAGACGACCATGAATGCGGTCGCCAGAAACGGCGAGTACCTCAACGATCGCGATTGGACCGAGATCATCCTGAGGGACTCGTATGGAACGTATCAGGACCTGGTCTCCTGGGGCGTCCAGTTCCCCGCGGGTGACGGCAAGATCGGCGATCAGCACCAACCTCTCGACAGAAGGACTCCTCCGCCATGCGCTCCATGTTCGGCCAGGTCTTCATACGCCGAGGCAACTTCCGGGTGCTGGCCAGGCAGGTCACGGCTCGGGGGGTCAAGACCGTATCCAGGGTGATGATCACCGACCTACTGACCGGAGAGCAAGGCGTCGTTGGTGCCATCGGGCTCTCTGCTGACGACGACCAGGCTTATGTCTTCAAGGCAAGAGCAACCGTCGTGTGTACGGGCGCGAGCACCTTCAAGCCGGCCGGCTCAGGTGTCTCTTCTCTGACGGGCGACGGAATCGCCATGGCCTACCGGGCGGGAGCCGGCGTCACAGGCAAGGAGTTCCCCACGAAATCCATCACCCTCGCAGCCTTTCCCCAGTGGCGTTCGTACGGAGGCTTCGTCGGATATCCCCGCTTCACGGACGCCGAAGGTGGGCGCCTTGAGCTGCGTAACATCGACAATGTCGGTTTCTGGGACCTCGCCATGGATAACGTCATCCACACGGGGAAGGGTCCTATCTTCTGGAATCTGGAGGCGGCTACCGACAAGGACATCGAAGCCATCAAGGCGGCCGTGCGACTGTCTGAGGGTAACGATCTGATGATGACGCGCACGGGTGCGGCGAAACCTGGGGTGAAGGTCGAGCTCGCGGGTGGAGCCATGGCCGGCGCCTCCGATTCGATGACCTCTGGCGTCTGGCCCGTCGACACGGACTGTGCGACCTCCGTCCCCGGGCTCTTTGTGGCTGGAGAATGCTGCGGCACTCGCTATGTGGGAAGCCTCCATACCGCCCGTGGCTTCGGTCTCACCGGAGCGGCGGTCACCGGCGCCAGGGCAGGGCGGGGCGCCGCGGAGTATGCGCTGGCGGCGCGGAAGGCGCCGGTGAGAGACGCTGAGTTGGCGGGGCCGAGGAGGACCCTCCACGGGCCGATGGAGAGAACAGGCGGATTCACCCCGGCCTGGGTGACTCAGCTGCTTCAGAACGCCATGCTTCCTTACTTCGTCCTCTCCATCAAACACGAGAAGCGGTTGCAGGCTGCGCTCACCACCGTGGAATTCCTCCGCGATCATCTCGTGCCCAAGCTCACCGCGAGGGATAGCCACGAGCTTCGCCTTGCCCACGAGACTCGGAACATGGTGCTCAACGCCGAGATGATACTGAAGGCCTCGCTGTTCCGGACGGAAAGCCGGGGCCAGCACTACAGGGAGGATCACCCCCGGCGGGAGGATCCCTACTGGCTGGCGTGGGTGAGGCTGGAAGAGCAGGGCGGAGAGATGAAGGCAGTCCGGGTGCCTATCCCGGAGAAGTGGTGGCCGGATCTGAACAAGCCCTACGAGGAGCGCTACCCGCAGCGGTTTCTGGGCGAGATCGCGTGACTGGAGGCGATGAGGATGTCTATCGAACGGATCGATCCTGAGCTATGCAGCGGGTGTGGTACATGCGTCGCCAGCTGTCCCGTCGACGTGATACGGATGGACCCGACGACCGGCAAGGCGGTGATCCGCTATCCCGAGGACTGCATGTGTTGCGACTACTGCGAGGTCGATTGCCCCGAATCGGCCATCTATGTTGCTCCGGGGAAGGATGCGCCGTTGATGGTCAGCTGGTAGGGGTCCTTCGCGTATTCGATCTCCTCCCCGCGGCTCCCCAGAAGGCTGCCCTCGTCCACCCAATGGACCTGTATCATTGGCGGTGCTAACACCTAGTCTTGGAAGCGCTCGCTTCGAGACGAGGACCAGGAGACGCACACGGCCGAACTGGACAGGCGATGATGCCCGACGCTGGCTCTCCGGAGGCCACGACAGCAGGACCCCGCACATCGCGCACCTTGGAGAAGGGCCTGCGGATGCTCGGGTTGTTCGACGCCGAGCACCAACAATGGAGCCTCAGAGAGTTGCGTGAGGCGACGGGGGAGTCAAAGACCACCGTTCTCCGCTTGACGAAGACCCTCGAGGGTCTTGGCTACCTGGCACGCGATCCGCATAGCGGCAAGTTGCGCATCGGTACCAGCATAGTGAAGTTCTCTTACGTGAACCTTTGTCACAACGAACTGGTGCCGGTGGCCGTGCCCTACATGCGCAGGCTCTCCGAGGCGACGAATGAGCCCGTCGACCTGACTGTTGAGATAGAGCACGACTCCATCATGACCTTGTACGAGGTGACGCCCAGGTTTCTCCCCCAGAGGCCTTCCATAGGAAGGCTCACGCATCCCGGGCTGACGACGGCGGCGGCCAAGGTCTTCACGGCCTTCCGGCCGGAGGAGACCTGGGATGAGATCCTTGCTCAACCCGTGCAGCCCGCTCACCCAGCGGACGATCACCGATCCCAGCCGGCTTCGCGAGCAGCTGCTTCGCGCAAGGCAAGAGGGAGTGGCTTTCGACAGCGCCGAGGCGAACGTTGAGCTGGGAGGAGTAGCTGTGCCCGTATTCGGCTTCGACGGCAGCGTGAGAGCCGCCCTGTCGGTCGTGTACGCCTATTGAACGTTTCGGTCCTCGTGAGATGGCCGATCATGCGGACGCGGCGAGAGCGGTCGCGGCCGATCTCTCGGAGGAGTTGGGAGCGCCCGTGGAACGGGTGGCCTTTTTGAAGAACCGCCGAAGCTAGATCCTCCCATAGCGCCGCTTCCAGGCAGGCGCTGCTCCGGTCCAGTATCGCTCTTCATTCACGTCGCTCCCCGGCTGAACCAGGCCCCTGCTGGTCCTTGAACCTACCCGGTCGTCCCCGCTCCTCGTATTGACAGTGGGGCGTCGACTGCGCTATGGTGGTCCGATAGTAGCACCGAAAGGAGTACATAGTGGACCATATGGCTGACTCTTCACTGAGAAAGCAAGCGCCCCGCAGGCTGTTCATTGGCGGCAAGTGGGTCGAGGCGGAGTCGGGCAAGACCTTCCCAGTGCTGAACCCTGCCACCGAGGAGGAGATCGGACAGGCGGCCCTGGGCGGACCGGCAGATGTCGACAAGGCAGTGCGGGCTGCGATGGATGCCTTTCCCGGATGGTCGAGACTACAACAGTCCGAACGGGCGAAGATCGTCTACGGCATGGGAGCGGCCGTCAAAGAGGCAGGAGAGGACCTGATCGACCTCGAGGTGCGGGAGCACGGCACTCCGCTCCAGACGGCCCGTGCCTTCATCGGAGCGGGGGCGGATCAAGCCGAGTACACCGCCTCCATAGGCCGAGCGCTCATGGGCCAGGTTCTTTCCGGCCTTCCCAATGCCACGGTCTATCTGCAACGGGTTCCGATCGGCGTGTGCGCCGTCATCACGCCCTGGAATGTCCCTCTCCTGATGATGATCGCCATGGTGGCGCCTGCCCTCGTCACCGGCAACACAGTGGTTCTCAAGCCCGCCAGCGTCAACTCACTTCTGGGTGTCAAGTTCACCGAGGTTCTGGAGAAGCTCGGCCTGCCCGCGGGAGTCGTGAATCTGGTCACCGGACCGGGGGGCTCGGTGGGCGAGGCGTTGGCCTCCCACCGCGGCGTCGACATGATCCGCTTCACGGGCAGCAGCGAGACGGGCAAGGAGATCATGAGGGTCGCCAGCCAAACGGCGAAGAAGTGCCTCATGGAACTCGGGGGCAACAACCCGGTCATCGTCTGCGAGGATGCGGACGTTCTCAAGGCGGCTACGCACCAGGCGCAGAGGCACTTCGGAAACACTTCGCAGAACTGTTCGACCCCGGGAAGGTACTACGTCCACGAGAGTGTCTACGACCAGTTCGTCGACGCCTTCGTCGCCCAGGCCAAGAAGATCGTCGTAGGTGATCCGTGGGACGAGACGACCACCATGGGTCCCATGGCCAACAAGCAGCAGATGGAGAGGGTGGAGTATCTCATCGGGTCGGCGAGGAGCGAGGGGGCCCGCATCGCCCTGGGCGGCGAGAGAGCTGCGAGCAAGGGCTACTTCCTGCAGCCTACGGTCGTCGTCGACGTCACTCACGACATGACCATCGCCAGGGAGGAGATCTTCGGCCCCGCCGCGGCCATCCTGAGGTTCTCCAGCGAAGAAGAGGCAATAACCTTGGCCAACGACTCGGAGTACGGGCTAGTAGCCGGCGTATGGACCAAGGATGTGGCTAAGGCCCTGAGGTTCACCGAACAGCTGCGCGTCGACAGCGTCTACATCAACATGCCCCGTACCCAAGTGCCGGAGCTGCCGTGGGGCGGCAACGTCAAGGAGAGCGGGGTCGGCAAGGACGGATCGGTCTGCGGGCTCGAGGAGTTCACCGATCTCAAAATGGTCGTCATCAACCAGGCTTTGTAGAAGACCTCGGGAGAGACTTCGCATGGACCACGCATACAGCATGCTCATAGACGGCGAACTCGTGCAGCCCGCCGCCGGCGCGACCTCGCAAGTCGTCAACCCGGCGAACGGCCAGGTATTCGCCACCGTGCCCAAGGCCGATGTTGGAGATCTCGATAGGGCGGTCGAAGCCGCCTGGAGCGCTCAACCCGCCTGGCGCGCCCTTCATCCCTCCGACAGGGGCAAGGTCCTCTTCAGACTCGCGGCTCAGATCCGGGCTCACCACGACGAGCTCGTCAGACTGGAGACCATGCAGTACGGAGGACCGGTCTTCAAGACGGGCAGCTTCGACATCCCCGCCGCGGCCGACATGCTCGAGTACTACGCCGGCATCGGTCGAGGTCTCTCCGGTCTCACCCTGCCCGCCGGCCCGTCGGCCCGGGCCATGACGGTGCGGGAGCCCCTGGGCGTCGTCGGTCTCATCACCCCCTGGAACTTCCCTCTGGTGACCGCCATCGCCAAGGTCGCGCCCGCCCTGATCACGGGCAACACCTGCGTGCTCAAGCCGGCGTCCTGCGCTCCCCTCACCGTTCTCAGGCTCGGGGAGTTCGCCGTTGAGGCGGGAGTGCCCGCCGGTGTTCTCAACATCATCACCGGCCCCGGTAGCTCGGTCGGCGAGGCTCTCGTGACGCATCCCAAGGTCGCGAAGATCAACTTCACAGGCGATTCAGACACGGGCAAACGCATCATGGGCCTCGCCAGTGCCGCGGTGAAGCCGGTGGCGTCGGAACTGGGCGGCAAGAATGCCTTCATCGTACTTGCCGATGCCGATCTGGACGCCGTGATAGAAGGGGCTGTTTGGGCTGCCTTCTTCAACTCCGGCCAGAACTGCGGAGCCGCAAGTCGATTCTTCGTGCAGCAACCGATCTACGACGAGTTCGCCGAACGGTTCGTCGAGGCGGCCGGGAAGCTCACGGTCGGCGATCCACTGGATCCGGCGACCATGATCGGCCCAGTGGCCTACAAGGGGCACAGGGACCGGATCGAAGGGTTCGTCGCGGAGGCGAAGAGATCCGGCGCGAGACTCCTCCTCGGCGGCGATCGGCCCGACACCCCCGAGACCCGCGACGGGTGCTTCGTTGCCCCCACCATTTTCGCCGATTGCGACCCGAAGTCCGAGTTCATGCAGGAGGAGATCTTCGGACCCGTGGTCGGACTGGCGCCTTTCAAGACGGCCGACGACGCCGTCGCTCTCACCAACGACACTCGCTATGGTCTCTGCGCGTCGGTCTGGACCAGGGACGTCCGGCTCGGCCTGGTCATGGCCGAGCAGATCAAGACGGGCACTGTCTGGATCAACCAGCACCTTGCGATCGTTCACGAGATCCCATGGGGAGGCTGCAAAGAGTCGGGTTGGTCGAAGGAGAACTCGACCCTTGCCCTGGACGAATACACCATGCAGAAACAC
Organism: uncultured Actinomycetes bacterium; assembly: GCA_963714175.1. Taxonomy (GTDB): domain Bacteria; phylum Actinomycetota; class Thermoleophilia; order RBG-16-64-13; family RBG-16-64-13; genus RBG-16-64-13. Next base: position 75,788 of record CAVQNN010000002.1, read on the forward strand.
CTGTGGATCGACCTTGCTGGGAAGCCGCACACGCTCTGGGAGGGCCTCCTCAACTGATGCTGCCTGCGACCGACCAACTGATTCCGAAATCTAGACAGGAGGGCGAGAAGATGGAAACCTACAAGATGTGGATCGGGGGCCAGTGGGTCGACGCCGATTCCGGCAAGACCTTTCGCACCTACAACCCGGCCACCGGAGAAGTGGTAGCCGAGGTTCCTCTGGGCGGGCCTGTCCGACGTGGACAAGGCTGTCGCGGCCGCTCGCGCGGCGCTGCCGGCGTGGCGAAAGAAGAGCCAGGCTGAGCGTTCCGCGGTCGTCGCTCGCATAGCGGACGCCGTTAGAGAGCACGCCGATGAACTGGCCCAGCTTGAGATCCTGGAGCACGGCGCCACCTCGTTCGTTGCCCCGATAATGGTTGCCACCTCGGCTGCTCAGATGGATCTCGCGGCGGCCGGCGCCAGGACCGTGATGGGCCAGGTACTACCGACCACCGCCAGCAAGGACGACGGCCCCGGGTCCGCTCCCAACACGGTGGCCTTCATGCAGCGCGAGCCTGTCGGAGTGTGCGCCCTCATCACGCCGTGGAACGTGCCGTCTCTCATGATCGGACAGAAGATCGGACCCTGCCTGGCGACCGGCAACACCTGCGTGGTCAAGCCCCCCAGCCTCAACTCCGGCATCGGCCTCAAATGGGCGGAGATCTTGGCCGAACTCGACCTGCCCGCCGGCATAGTCAACTTCGTTACCGGCCCAGGGGGTACGGTGGGCGAGGCTCTGGCATCGCACCCGGGCGTCGATCTCATCAGCTTCACCGGCAGCTCCGAGGTGGGCAAGGCCATCATCGCCGCCTCCAGCCAGACGGTGAAGACTCTCATCATGGAACTGGGCGGCAAGAATCCCGCGATCGTCCTCGAGGACGCCGACGTGGAAGCGAACGCCGAGGAGCTCTGCCGCATAGCTTTCGAGAACGTCGGCCAGAATTGCGCTCAGCCTTCCAGGATGTACGTCCACGAGAAGGTGTACGACAGGTTCGTCAAGGCGTATGTCGCCGCCGCCGAGAAGATCAAGGTGGGCGATCCGGCCGAGAAGGGCACCATGATGGGTCCGGTGGTCAGCGCGGCGCAGAGGGACAGCATAGAGAGGTACATCAAGTCCGCCGTAGACGAAGGGGCCACCTTGGCGACCGGCGGCAAACGACCGACGGAGGCGCCTCTCGACAAGGGCTACTTCGTCATGCCCACCGTCTTCACCGACATGACTGAGGACATGACGATCACCCGGGAAGAGGTTTTCGGTCCCGTGGTCGGCATCCACAAATTCTCCTCGGACGAGGAGGCGCTGGAGGCGGCCAACGACAGCGTCTTCGGTCTCTGTGCCTCGGTCTGGACCAAGGACTACGCCAGGGGACTCAAGTTCGTCAACGACCTGCAGGCCGGCACCGTCTGGGTCAACCAGCACATGAACCTCTCCCCCGAAACGCCTTGGGGCGGGTTCAAGGAGAGCGGTTTGGCCAAGGAAGGCGGGGTCATAGGTTCGGATTGCTACACGCAGCTCAAACTGGTCTATCTGAAGCACTTGTAGCCGTAGCTATCGGGCAGGAGTTGCCCGACTTCCGGCGTCTGGGCCCGCTGGCCCGTGGTGGGGAGCGCCAGCGGGCCCAGACGCCCGGCGGCACTCGCTCTTGGTCATTGCCGTAGCGAGAGCGCTACACTAGTCACCAGAATCATGATTGGTAGTGCTGCGCTCTCGCAGAATCGGCGCATGATCAGGAGCGACCAGGGGGCCGCATTGAGAACTGATGGGTCGGATGGACACAGGTTGGAGGCGCCTCTCGCCGAGGTCGTACCCGCTCGCCCCAAACGGATGACCCAGGCCCAGCGGAAGCAGCAGATACTGGACATCACACTCCGCCTGATCGAGAAGGACGGGATCCAGAGCACGACCGTGGCGAAGATCGCCTCCGCGGTCGGGGTCACCGCGCCGACTCTCTACCGGAACTTCGGCAGCCGGCAGGGCATTCTGATGGCCGCCCATGAGTGCGTCTTCCAACGGTCGATGGCGCCGATCGAGTCTTGCCAAAACCCCAACGCGCTGGAACGGTTGCGGGAGACCGCTGAGGCGCACACCCGATGGGCAACGAGCAAGAGACCCGGGCATCGTATCGCGGTGTTCGAGTTCGCAGTCGCTCCTCGTAGGCTGGGGTTGAGCAAGAAGGTCAGAGCAGATTGCCTGACCATTGCCCGGCGCCTAGCCGATATCGTAGACGAGGGAAAGGCACAGGGCGTCATTCGCCAGGACGTCGATTCGATCGAGACCGCTTGGCGAGTCCTTGGGTGCAACTGGATAGAGTCCGTGGCTCTCACCATGGGCGTCCACGACCCGGTCATCAAGGATGCCAGCGTCGCTTCGCTCGATTCCATCTTGGACGATATCGCAGTTCGACCCCAAGAGTAGCCAGAGTACTCAGCCGGTTTCTCGCGTCCTCTGCCGCTTGCGCGGCACCGCCAACAGTCCCCGTGTACGCGGTCGGTCTTTCGCCGTCGCCTACTATTGACAGGGCGCCACGGCCCCTGTATACAGGTAACGCACACTACGGTAGTGTTCAATACGGATGGAGGGGACCCCGCACGATGTCACCGTCGTCGTCGGCTGCGATCTATTGGCAGGAGCCAGCGCCTATCTCAGCGCGCAGCAGATGGCTGCCACTGTCTCCCGACGCGCTATGTGATGGAAGGGGAAACTTACTATAGTGTCTCTAGTGACGAAGGCAACCAACTCGTCGGTCGGGTATCGAGGCCGCCCGTCGGGGCCCGCCCCGACGGAAGACCGGCGGAGAAGGCAAGGCAGGCGCGCTAGATGACACAGTTCTTTCAGCTGATAGTCACCGGCATAACCATGGGAGCGATCTACTCGCTCATCGGACTCGGATACGTGACTATCTACAAGACATCCCACGTTGTGAACATGGCGCAGGGCAGCTTCGTCATGATGGGCGGGTTCTTCGGTTTCTCCCTCCTCACGGAGGTGGGCCTGCCCTATTGGGCCTCGATAATCCTCACCTTGGTCTGCGTGATGATCATCTCGGTGGGCATGTATCTGCTCGTGCTCAAGCCCATCATGAAGTCGTCCTTGGTCAACATGATCCTCGCCACGGTCGGCTTGAGCCTCCTCTTCGAGGCTCTCGTTCTGCTGAAGTGGGGAGGGTACGGCAAGTCGGTACCGGCCTTCACCGGCAGCAAGATGCTGTGGCTCGGTGGGGTGGCCATCTCTCCCCAGAGTCTCTGGGTCATCGGGCTCATGGTCGTGATCTTCGTGGCGCTGTACCTGCTCAGTTCCCGCACCCGCATCGGCAAGCAGATGACCGCCACCGCGACCAATCCGAGCGCCGCCCGCATGTGCGGCATCTCCACGAACAGGATGATCATCCTTGCCTTCGCGATCTCCTCCTTCGTCGGAGCCGTCGGCGGCTTGGCCATCACCTCCCTGATCCCGATCACCTACATCTCGGGTGGGACCTGGGGCATGAACGGTTTTGTCGGCGCGATCCTGGGAGGCTGGGGATCCAGCGGGGGGGCCGTGCTCGGAGGGTTGGCGCTCGGGCTCATCCAGTCACTTCTCACGGGCATAATGCCGACCGGCTGGGAGAACGCCATCGCGTTCGCTCTTCTCATCCTGATCCTCTACTTCCGCCCGCAGGGCATTCTGGGCACCACGATGACGGAAGGTGAGATGTGATGGCCCCGGCGGACACGACCCAGGTCGAGGCCGGAGCCGTGCGCGACACGCGCGGATTCGTGAAGCGGCACTATGTGACCATAGCCAAGGCGGTGCTCGTGGTCATCCTTCTGGTGTGGCCGCTCGTGTACAAAGACATGTACGCCATGAGCATGATGACGACCGCCGGCCTGTTTGCCATTCTCACCATCGGCGTCGGCATCATCCTCGGCCAGGCCGGTCAGCTGTCGTTCGGGCATTCGGCCTTCTACGGCATGGGGGCCTACACGGCCGGGTTGCTCTGCATCAAGCTCGACGTGCCCACCTTGGCCGCCCTGATCATCGGGGCGATCGTTCCCGGGATCGTTGCGCTCATCATCGGGCGGCCGGTGCTGAAGCTGCGCTACTTCTACCTGGCGCTGGCCACCATCGGCCTGGGACAGATATTCGGGGTGCTCATCACTCAGTTGCGCGGCACCACCGGCGGCGTGAACGGCTTCCCGGGCGTGCCGACGCTCAGCATCTTCGGCTTCACTGGGCAGCTTCATCCGCCAGTACTACATGGTCTGGATCATCACCATCGTCATCCTGCTGCTCGTGCAGCGCGGGCTCAAGTACCGCTTCGGCCGGTCTCTGCGCGCCATAGCCACCAGCGAGATCGCCTCGTCGACCCTCGGTATCCGGACCGCCAACTGGAAACTGCTGGCCTTCGTGGTGAGCGCGGTCATCTGTGGACTCGCCGGGGGTCTGTTCGCCTTCGTCACCGGCTCGGTGAGCCCCGGCTCGTTCACGTTCAACGCTGCGATCCTGCCCATCGTCATGTCGCTCGTCGGTGGCGCCTCGAGCATCTGGGGAGGGATCCTGGGAGCCATCATCATGACCTGGGTGATCAACGGCTCCACCGCCATCCAGCAGTACAGCGGCGTGGCCTACTCGGTCATCCTGATCCTGCTCCTGCTCTTCCTGCCCGTCGGCATACTTGGCCTCCGCCCCTCTTCGCGCGCCTGGGTGAAGAGGCTGTTCAAGCTGGAGCGGCCGCAGGAGCCTGCGCAGAACGCGCCTGACGCGGAGTCCGCGCCGGTCGGGGAGCGGGCCCGACGGTCGCGGCGGAGTCCGCGGCAGCGCAGGTCACTGCGTCGCAGACCACCGCATCGCGGACCACGGCGGTGACCTCGGGACTGCTCCAGCAGGACCTCGCCCGGCAGCAGGGCGAGAAACGAGCGGCGGGGCCGCTTCTCAGGATCGAGAACGCCACGGTGGAATTCGGCGGTCTCAAGGCTGTCAACGATGTCTCGTTCGATGTGGCGGAAGGCACCATCACCGCTCTGATCGGCCCCAACGGGGCGGGCAAGACCACGCTGTTCAACGCCATCAGCAGGCAGCAGCGGCTGACGGCCGGCCGGATCAGCTTCGACGGAGTCGATCTGACCAAGCTCAGCGCCGCGAACACCGCTCGCCTGGGGATCGCGCGGACGTTCCAGAACCTGCGCCTGTTCGTGAATATGAGCGTGCTCGAGAACGTGCTGGTGGGCTGTCACCGGCACGAGCGCGCCGGGTTCTGGTCGTGCTGTCTGGGGTTCCGCTCGCAACGGGCTGAAGAACGGCGCTCTCGGGTCCAGGCCATGGACGCGTTGGAATTGATGGGCCTCGTGGAGCATGCCGACAGACCGGTCAGCAGCCTGCCCTACGGTCAGCAACGCCTAGTCGAGATCGCGCGGGCTCTGGCTTCGGAGCCGCGGCTGCTTCTGCTGGACGAGCCGGCCGCGGGCATGAACGCCGGCGAGCGGGCCGACCTGGTGCGGAAGATCGCCGACATTCGGGCCGCCGGGGTCACGGTCCTGATCGTGGAGCACGACATCAGCCTGGTGATGGGCATATCGGACGCGGTGAACGTGCTCGACTACGGGAAGCTCATCTGCTGTGGTCCACCGGAAACGGTGCAAGCAGGACGAGACCGTGATCAAGGCCTACCTCGGCGCCGGTCGAGACAAGGACAGCGACGCTGAGACCGCCGGCGAGCCGGCAGGTCCGGAGACTCGCCCCGAGGAGAAGAGGCGCTGGTCCTCAAGGACATCGTGGTCTCCTATGGATCGATCCAGGCCCTGCACGGAGTATCGCTCACCGTCTACAAAGGTGAGGTCGTGGCCGTGCTGGGGGCTAACGGCGCCGGCAAGACCACGCTCCTGAACACCATCTCGGGGATGCTTCGGCCCAGCGCCGGCTCCATCAGCGTATCTCGGACGAGGAGATCACCTCGGTGCCGGCGGAGAAGATCGTCACCCGGGGGATCTGCCAGATTCCCGAGGGGCGCCAGCTCTTCCCCACCTTGTCGGTGGAGGACAACCTGCTCATGGGCGCCTCGGGGAAGAAGCAGTGGCAGACCGGCTACGCGGACGACTTGGCCTACGTCTACGAACTGTTCCCGGTCCTGGGCGAGCGTCGCAGGCAGCCTGCGAAGACACTCTCGGGCGGCGAACAGCAGATGCTGGCGATCGGCCGGGGGATCATGGGGCGGCCGACACTGTTGCTGCTGGACGAGCCGTCCATGGGATTGGCGCCCTTGGCCGTGGAGACGGATATTCGAGGCTCTGGCTCGACTCAACGCCGAGGGCCTGACCATGTTGATGGTGGAGCAGAACGCCGAGATGGCGCTCTCACTTGCAGATCACGTGGCTGTGATCCAAACAGGGTCGGTCGTGCTCACTGGCAAAGCGAGCGAACTGAAGAGGGACGATCGCCTGCGTGCCGCCTATCTGGGCAAGGACTAGTGCGCGAGGCTTGTGCGATCAGTCGGGGGGAAGCAGCGGTAACAAGACAGAAAGGGATGAGGGAATGGCGAAGAGGTTGACAAGATTAGGGTTGCTCGCGGTTCTGATGGTGATGCTCCTGCTCGCGGTGGCCTGCGGCGACGACGCCACCACCGAGACGACCGCGGGTGGTACTGAAACGACCGCGGGTGGCACAGAAACAACGGCTGGTGGTACCGAGACGACCGCGGGCGGGACTGAAACGACAACAGCCGGCCCGGCGACGGGAGAGCCACTCAAGATCGGACTCATAGCTTCGTTGAGCGGCACCGCCGCGGCTCCGATGCCGTCCATGCAAGCGGCTCTCGATCTGGAGGTCGAGACCATCAACGCGGCCGGTGGTGTCAACGGCAGGCCGATCGAGATCATCAGCGTCGATGACAAGTCCGATCCCACCACCGCGGTTGCGGTGGCCACAAAGCTGATCACGCAGGACGAGGTCATCGCGATCCTCGGCCCCCTGTCGACGCCCCCTTGCCTAGCGGTGGCGCCTTTGTGCGAGAAGTACGAAGTCCCGATGCTCAGGTGGGACACTCCCACAATCGAGTATCCCAATGCAATGGGCAAATGGGACTTCATCTGCAGCGTGGGCCCAGATGACGTAGCCGACGCCCTCATGACGCAGATCAAGGCTGAAGGCTGGAAGAACATCCTTGCCGCGGCCGACATCCTGCCGCCCAACTACCAGTCGCTCGAACTGCTGAAGGACATGGTCGCTGAGGCCGGCGCCACGATCACCGTGCTGCCCGACACCTGGCCTTTGGATGCCACCGACCTCACGCCGTTCATCAACAAGATCTGGGCCGCCTACCAGGATGTGAAGCCGGATGTCGTCTTCGCGATGTCCTCGATCGTCCAGGCTCCGCAGATCGTCAAGGGTCTGAAGGACATGGGAGTGACCGTGCCCATCCAGTCCGGCCCGGTCTCGGCCCACCCGGCGATTCTGTCCATGGGTCCGGAGATCATGGAGGACTTCCTCTTCATCGGCGCGGGTATCACCAACCCCTCGCAGCTGCCCGATGACTATCCAAACAAAGCGCTCATGCTCGATCTCGCCACTCGCTACACGGCGAAATACGACGAGGTCCCCACGCTCTTCGCTGGAGCCGCTTACGACAGCTTCCACATCCTGCTCGAGGGCCTGAAGGTCGGCGGCGACGACAAGGCCAAGGTTCGTGACGCCATCGAGGCCATCACCAACTTCCCGGTCTCCCAGGGCGTGGTCAACTACTCGGCCACCGATCACAGGCTCCACGGTGGCTACAACGAATGGACCGTCAAGTCCGGCGTGTTCACCTTCGTGAGGATCCTGAACTAACCGAGCCGATAAGCAACGTTCAGGCTTGGCTCGCGCCCGTCTTCTTGCCGGGCGCGAGCCTGAGCCTGTAACGAAAGGTAGATGATCAGCATGTCGAACCTCGACAAGTACATCCGCAACCCCCTGACGACCGGCGAGAACCCCCATCCGGAAGTGAGCGGTGACCGCCTGGCTCTGGTGAGCGGCGAAAACGGCTGGGGCCCGGCGGACAAGAACGTACGCATGACCTGGTGGCCCATCTCCGAGCCCTTTGAGATGATCTCGGATGCCCACGCTCACGACTTCGACCAGTTCGTGCTCTTCGTGGGCGGGGATATCACCAACATGATGGACCTGGGCGGGGAAGTGGAACTTTGGCTGGGCGAAGACGCGGATCATATGGAGAAGTTCACCTTCACCCAGGCCACCTTCGTCTCCGTGCCGGCCGGTCTCTATCACTGTCCGCTCAACTTCAAGAAGATCAACGACCCGGCCAAACCCATCCTCTTCCACGACATGTTCTTCGCCTCGGGATACTCGAGGAAGTAGGGGGAGTCCAGTCCGAACAAAGAGATCGAGTCGGAGGTCGTAAGCAGCAATGACTCTCAAGATAGACGAGACCAGATGTGTCCTTTGCGGGCTATGCATAGCCGATTGTCCGGCCAAGGCCTTCAAGGGGGAAGGGGAGCATGTAGTCGGCCAATCCAAGGTGTTCGACTCCATAGAGCTCGACAATGCCGCCTGCACCGACTGCGGCGCCTGCACCGCGAACCAGTTCTGGTGCCCGGCGGAGGCCATCTATGACGCGCCCGCTGAGAAGACCCCCTTCGGCACCCGGGTGGGAGTGGGCCGGGAGGCCGACGGCAGCAAGTTCTCGAAGTTCTTCTATCAGTACAAGAAAGGGGACGACGCGTACATCGAATCGGTCCCCGATGACATGCCCTTCAATTTCGCCACTCGCTTCGGCAGCGACACCTTCCCCATCGCCGGCTCCAACTTCTACTACGTGCACTGGATAATGCCGCACGACGAGCCCTTCCTCGAGATCGGCCATCCACCTCACATCCATAGGGATGCGGAGTTGCTCTTCCATATCGGCGGCGACGCCTCCAACCCCCAGGAGCTGAACTCGGAGGTGGAGTTCTTCATCGGGGTGGAGATGGAGCGGCACGTGTTCACCAAATCGACCGTCATCTACATCCCGCCCAACGTGGTCCACTCCCCCTGGAGACCGGCTTACACCACCAAGCCCTGGCTCTTCATTGAAGTGAACCAGGGGCCCAGCCACACCGAGAAGGGCTATCACCAGTGCTTGAACCCCGAGCAGTGGGGTTCGCCCGACCTGGTGAGAGTTCACTTCGGGGACGAGGGCTACTAGAAGCCTACTAGGCCGCGCGCCCGGACAGAAAGCATGACTGATGAAGAAGCCCCGTGAAAGCGGGGCTTCTTGTTGTTGCGGCCCTGGTGTGCCCCGCTCGTCCGCGAGCGTCCCGCTCAACCTTTCACTCCTCGCGAATGGTTCGCAAGGTCGTGTTGCCTTTTCCGGAGTGGGCGGTAGAGTATCGGCATCTGCCTTTTCCAAACCGCGATCGACCCAGTCGGCGAGTTCGAGCCCCTCGAAGGGCGGAGGAGGTCATCAAAGCAATGTCAGCGCAAGAGGCCAAGAAAGCAGTGGGCCAGGTGGACAAGACGGTGACCAAGTCGCTCGGCCAGTGCTCGTTCGCACTCAACGGTGAACCGTCTTGCGTCGACGTCAAGGACGGCAGGATCCTGCGGATCAGACCCTTCCGCTACGACGCGAAGTACAGCAGGGAAGAGCTGAGGCCCTGGCGCATCGAGAAGGACGGCAAGGTCTTCGAACCGCTGCTGAAGTCCCAGATACCGGCCTACCATGTCGCCTACAAGAGGCGCGTGTACTCCCCGAACAGGATCCTGTATCCCCTCATCCGTGAGGACTGGGATCCCAACGGCGAGCGCAATACCCAGAATCGTGGCAAGAGCAAGTACAGGCGCATCTCCTGGGACGAGGCGACCACCATCATCGCCAACGAGATCCGGCGGGTGCAGCAGACCTACGGCCCCTACGCGGTGCTGGCGCACGGCGACGGCCACGGCGAGACCAAGACGGTCCACGGTCCCCACGGCTGTCAGATGCTGCTCCTGTCCAAAGCGGGCGGCTATACGCAGGCCGTGAGAAACGCCGACAGTTGGGAGGGCTGGTACTGGGGCGCCGAGCACGTGTGGGGAGGAGGCGGAGGCCGCGAGAACGGGCTCATGATCCCTCCGGACAACGTCTTCAACGATGTCGTCCAACACACCGAGATGCTGGTGCACATCGGCTCCGATCTCGAGACCACACCCTGGGGCTTCAGCGGCCAGTTCCCGAGCGGGGCGCTCTACTACCTTACCGATATCGGCAAGCAGCAGGTCTTCATCTCTCCGGACCTCAACTACGCGGCCGGCATCCACGCAGACAAGTGGATCCCCATACTTCCCAACACCGACGCCGCCATGCAGTTGGCCATAGCCTACATCTGGATAACCGAGGGCACCTACGACAAAGACTACTTGGCCACCCACGCGGTGGGCTTCGACAGATTCGCGGACTACGTTTTGGGCAAGGAAGATGGGGTGCCCAAGACCGCGGAATGGGCCTCGCCGAAATGCGGGGTTGCCGAGTGGACGATCAAGGCCTTGGCCAGGGAGTGGGCCTCCAAGGTCACGTCAACGGTGCACCTCTACGGCGGCAGCATGATCCGAGGACCATACGCGCATGAACCCGCCCGGCTGGAGGTCTGCCTGCTGGCGATGCAGGGCGTGGGCAAGCCCGGCGTGCATCAATACGCCAAGATGGGAGGACTGGATCTGCCCTCCCCGATCCAAGTGCTGGCCGGCGACGGCAGTCTGGGGACGAAGGAGACGGCCACCTCGAGGTGGACCGGCTACAGGATGATGCAGCTCGCGCCACAGATCATCCCCAAGACTCTTCTGCACCAGGCCATCCTCGATCCGCCGGTGAGCACCTGGGGCAGCACCCTGCTGTGCACAGACACCGAGGACCAGTTCATCAAGTACACCTATCCCATCCCCAAGGAGCAGGGCGGCACCGAGATCCACATGATCTGGATGGACAACCCCTGCCGCACCACCTGCTGGAACAACGGCAACCTCTCCATCGAGGCCTTCAGGAGCCCAAAGATCGAGACCTTTGTGGTCCAGCATCCCTGGCTGGAGAACGACACCGTCTACGCCGACATCATCCTGCCCATCAACACCAAGCTGGAAGAAGAAGACCTGGGGATGATCTACCGGCTCACGGCGACTCCCTACACGGGGGCCTTCCTCGAGGATCAAGCCATAGAATCGATCGGCGAGTCCATGAGTGACTACGAGGCAGTGGGAGAGGTGGCCAAGAAGCTGGGACTGCACGAGGAGTACACAGGCGGATTGACCGTCAAGCAGATGATACGGGGCTGCTTCGCGAACGAGAGCGTGTCGGAGCACGTCACCTGGGAGCAACTCAGAGACAAGGGCTACTACGTGCTCCCGACCTCGCCGGATTGGGAGAAGGTCCCGGCCGGGTTGCAGCTCTTCTACGAGGATCCCGAGAAGAACCCCTTGACCACCCCCACCGGCAAGATCGAGTTCTACTCGCAGAAGCTGGCCGATAGCTTCCCCGGCGACGAAGAGCGGCCGCCCTCGCCCAAATGGGTCGAGAAGGGGCCCAGCCACGACGAGCGGATGTCTAGCGAGAGGGCGGGCAAGTATCCGCTGCTGCTCATCACCAATCACCCTCGTTGGCGGACCCACGCGCAGAACGACGATCTCACCTGGCTCAGGGAGATCCCCACCTGCAAGGTTAAGGGCTGGGACGGCTATATGTACGAGCCCGTGTGGCTGCATCCCTCGGAGGCGGCTACGCGCGGCATCAAGACCGGCGACATCGTCAAGCTCTACAACGAGCGCGGCACTGTCTTGGGAGGAGCCATCGTCTGGGAGAGGCTGATACCCGGAGCGGTCTATCAGGATCACGGCGCCCGGGCCGACATGATAGCCACCGGGCCCGAGGAGTACATCGACCGGGGTGGCGCCAACAACCTCATCTCACCGGCCAACGGCACCTCCCAGAACTGCTGGGGCATGGCCACGAGCGGCTACCTGGTCGACGTGCAGAAGGTCACCATGGCCGAGATGGAAGCCTGGCGTGAGAAGTACCCGCGGCCTTCGAGAGGGACTACTCGCCGGCGGCCGGACTGCGCTACACGGGCTGGATCAGAGGAGAGGAATAGCCGAGGAACCGCAGGCGGTCCGGACCTTGGTTAAGGCCAGGGTCCGGCCCGCCGGAGCTCACACCTCGACTGCCACGTTGAACGCGTCGTGGTTGGCGTTGAAGATGCTGCTCTCGGGAATGACGTCCAGCAGGGAGGTAGCGATACTTAACCTCACGTCCAGCCTGAGGGTTTACGGTGCAGCGCAGCGGAGCGCCGATGCTGGGGCCACGGACGCAGTCCAGGCATCTCAGGCAGGGTCGGATATCGTCTGCTCTGCCGAACTTGGCCTTTGTCACGAGTTCCTGGTCGGCGATCAGGGCGCGGGCCATGGCTACCATGTCGGCTTTGCCGGAGGCGAGGATCTCCTCGACCTCGTCGATATTGGTGATGCGCCGGAGCGAGCCTGGGCACAAAGGAACTCCACCAGGTCGTTGTTGGAGGCTCCCGTGACGGTCTCAGCGTGGCCGGACACGATGAGCGAGAACTGTACGCGGTTCTTGAGTGTCATGCTGCCGATGGTTAGCGGACGGAACACATGGGGATACTTGGTGGGCAGCGACATTGCTTCACTCCTTGCGACGCGTTCTCACCTTGGTGTCATAGGAACAGCGCCGTTGTGCACTTGAGGGGCCGCCGCGGTTCATCACCCGGCTGCCTGTGCGGTAAAGTAGGACTAGCGACAGAACGGAGGAATGATCGTGATACTGAAATCAGTAGGTCGTTCAGCGTTTGGCGGAAGTGTCCGGCGGCGAAAGGTGAACCTCTGCGTCGGTGCGATTGTGATGCTGGCTCTGGTGGTGTCGATCACCTCGCTGGCCTTGGCCGCGTCCACCTTCCCCGACGTCCCTTCCAGTCACCCCTACTACACGGCCATCAACGACTTGGGCTCGCGGGGCATCATCGGCGGATTTGTCAACGGCGACTTCGGTCCCGCCGCCGCGGTCACGCGCCAGCAGTTCGCGAAGATGATCGTGCTGGCCGGAGGGTATCCGGTGTCGGAGGCCGATGTCTCTCCCTTCGCCGACGTCCAGACGGGCGGTGCGACCACCTTCTTCCCCGACAACTACATAGCGGTGTGCGCGGCCAAGGGCATTACCACAGGCGTGACGGCCACCACTTTCAACCCCTACGGCAACATCACCCGCAACCAAGTGGTCAGCATGGTGGTGAGGGCAGCCGACGACATCCGCCCCGGACTCTTGATCGCGCCTCCCGCCGGCTGGACGGGTACCGGCGCCTGGGGCCTTGACGCGACTCATGGGGCCAATGCCGCAAGGGCCGAATACAACGGCCTCTTGGCCGACCTCGACCTGTCCTCCCTCAGCCCCTCCGGGAACATGACTCGGGGCGAGGTGGCGCAGGTGCTGCACAACCTGCTGGTGAAGCTGACGCCGGTCTCGACCACCACGACCACACTGGCGGGGACTACCACGACCACGCTCCCGGCGACCACCACGACCACTGTTGCCGCCACAACGACGGCGTTTCACGGAGACACTCGCTTCACCAACTCGGTCGACGACGCCTTTTCGGGCTACTCCTGGGTAGACCTGGTGGCCGACGACCTTGGTGATGCGCAGGACGATGTCGAAGACGCCGCCAACCTGAACCGCGACACTCTGGCAGCGGCGATGTTCGACAAGTACGGCAACGCCATCGCCGGATATCGACTGGAATTCGAGATCATGTACCAGGGCGAGACCGACGAGGGCACGATCGATACGTATCATCCGTACGCCCACTTCTCCGACTACGCTCACACTGAGGCGGAGGTTCAGGACGAGCCCGGCATGTCCAAGTTCGATGGTGTGGCCTCCGGCATCTACGATCGCGGCAAGTTCGTGGACACGAACCTCATTTGGGACGACTCGGATGAGCCGTATGGCGACGCGGACGACGACAAAGCCATCGCCTACACCCTCAACGGAGCGATCAACTTCGAATACGACCTCGACTGCGCCGCCTGGGCGGAGCTGACCCTCGACGAGCCATATGACATGCTGGCCGACAACGCAGCCGATCACTTCACCAGCGTTGTGAACGTGAAGGTGTACTCGCCGGCCGGTGTCTTCGTCGACGACTTCTACTTCACCAAGGAATGGACGCTGGAGCCGGCCGAGATCGACGCTCCTCTGGGGCTGTCCATCAGCAAGTACCCCGATCACGGCTGGGTCACGAGTCTGACTATGGCTGAGGACACGGTGTACATTCGCGTGCGGGTGACCGATCAGTGGGGCAACCCATGGAAGCACCTGATCACCGCGGCCGATCTACTTGTGCTGGATCTGGGCGGCGACGAGGGTGTGCTCTATGTTACGGGCACTCCGGATGTGGACGGCTACCTCTACTTCGACCACACCTACGATGCTGAAGACACCTACTCGCTGAGGGTGTTCGAGGACGATGTCGATACTAACGACGCTCTTGACGCGGGCGAGACGCGCAGCAACGCGGCCGTCTACACCAACGAGTAAGCGCCGGGATACAGAATGAGGGTCGGCACTCGCTGACTCTGTCGCCGACTCTGTTAGGGGGCCCGCCGCAAGGCGGGCCCCCTTCATTGCCCGTGAGGCGACCTCGAGCGGGCTGCCGGGACTCCGTTCTTCAGCAATCGCCTATGTACGCACGGCCTTCTTTGAGCCAGTCGATCATATGCAGTCTCTTGGTGCAACGGCGTTCGCAGATGCCACATTCGGTGCAATCTCCCGGATGGATCTGCTCGAGCGCGCAGAGCGACCTGGCCGTCTCGACATCGTCGTACATGAGCGCGTCGTTGTAGATCTCGAAGAAGCGGGGCACGTCGATGCCGGCGGGGCAGGGCATGCAGGGGCGGCACGACGGACACGGGACTCTCTGCCGCGTCTGGAGGGCGTCGCGCACCCTGCTGATTGTCACTTCCTCGGAGATGGAGAGGCTGTCGGCCTCAGCCTCGTCCGCAACCCTCAGGTTCTCGGCGAGTTGCTCCATGTTGCTCATGTCGCAGACCACCGTGGATACTCCCGGGTGGTTCCAGACGAAGCGCAGGCGCCCATTCCGCCAACGACCTCTCACTGCTCGACTGAGCCCAGATCTGGCGGACTTCTTCGGGAGGCTCTTTGGTGAGCCTGCCTGCCTTGAGCGGCCCCGTTACGACCACGGCCAGGCCACTATCCGCCGCGTAGCGTATGCCGTTCGCGCCCGGGTTGTGCTTCACGTCCATGTAGCTGTACTGGACGCTGCACAGGGCCCAGCGGTCGTAAGCCTGCACGATGCCCTTGAGCACCTGATACTGATCGTAGAAGGAGAAGCCCGCGTGACCCACCCGGCCGTCCTGTTGTGCCTTCTCGAGGCGGTCGAGGATGCCCAGGTTCTCCAACGCCGGCCAGTTGTCCCGGGTCAGCCGGCCCAGGAGGCAGAAGTCAACGCCGTCGGATCCCAGCCAGCCGAGTTGTCTGTCGAGGTAGAGATCGAAGTCCTCGGGTGACGAGATCAGGAATGCCGGGATTGTGAGCGCGACCTTGACCTTCTCGCGATACCCAGCTTCGAGCGCGTCGCGCACCACGGCGACGATCGGCTCGTGACGATCGATCTCCCAGGGAAAGCCCAGATCGACGTAGTTGACGCCCTGGTCGATGGCATGCCTGATCATCCGGACCGATTCGGGCCCGTTCAGGGCCTCCTGGCCGCTCTCCGCCCAGCCGGGCAGGCGCATCACGCCCATCCCGAGGATCGACGACGTCCCACTCGAGTCTGCCGAATCTACGGTATTTCACGACTCCCACCCAAGGTAGATAGAGATAGGACGTGGGACGTCAGCTGCTTCGACATCCCACGTCCTTTGGTTCAACGTGGCTGTCACTCGGAGGCTCGAACTCGTGTGACGGCCGTGGCTTCATTCTGAAACGAGCCGCTAGTCCTCTTCGACTTCCACCCACGGCGAGTCGTGCTCACCGCTCAAGCACATGACGATGAAGGCATAGGGCTTGTCCACCCACCGTGTGATGAGCGGCAGGTGCGGGAATCCCTCTGGGCAGATGGCGATGGTCGGCGTGTTGAAGATGTGCCGCTCGCGTTCCTTGCCCATGCCCAGCTCGAGCTCGGCGCCCAGGTAGTTGAGGTCGTCCGGATCGAGGCCCAGGTAGCAGAGGATCTCGGCTTCGGGATGGGTGTGGACCTCCCCGCCTCTGTGCCACTTGCCGGTCTGGGTGTAGTAGCCCCAGGTGAAGTTGACGTCGAAGCCCTCGAGGTTCTCGCCGAAGAGCCAGACGATATCGTCACCGTTTCCGGGGCCCACGCCGAACTTGGCCGGATGGAGAATGCCGTTCTCATCCATGATGTTGGCGTAGGTCGGTCCTGCGTCCTCGCCCGTCATGGTCATGGCTTCGGGAAGCTCACACACCAGCCGCTTGACCAGATGATCGTACTTGGAGCCGGTGGTCGGAGTACCCGCGGGGAGCACCTCTGCCTTGTACTCCGGGGAAAGGCCGATGATGTAGTGCGCCAGCGGTCTGTCGACCCAATGGGTCGTGACCGGACCGTGGGGGAGACCCCTGGGGATGACGACGTAGGTCGGCTGATGGAAGGTGTGCGTCTCGCATTCCGCACCTAGTTGGATGGAGATCTCAGCGTCCATGCGGAGTACGTTGCCGTCCTGGAAGCCCGCGAAGACCAACACTTCGTCGTAGGGGTGGACGACCATGCCCTCCATCGGGTGGAGGGTACCGGGCTCCTTGATGAAGCCGTATACGAAGTGGGCGTTGAAGCCTTCCATATCCTTGGCTTCCATCCACACCAGCGGCTTCGGGTACAGCCCGGCCGGCCCCGGCTGAACAAGCGCCGGCTTGATGAGATGGCCATAGAGCTTTTGTGCCACTTCGTCGCCTCCTTGAAGGATGTCTGTCCCGATGTAGGTATCGGTTGGAGAACGCCACGTGGGTTCAGCAACCAGTAGATTATCTCACGTTGCGGGTCCTTCGGGCTCCTTCGATCGGCCCGTTCCTGCTTGACTGCGGCGCGCTCGACTGGTAGATTTCACTGCGCTTAAATGAAAATCATTATCAATTAGCGCCACAGTATGACTCGCATGGCGCAGGGGAGTACCACGCACCGGTGTTCGATCTGTCAGCGGTCACCTCAGAGCTCTCTCAACACGGGTTCAAACAAACCCGGCAACGTCGCGCGGTGCTCGAGGTTGTGGCGGGCGCCGAAGCGCGCATGACTCCCGCCGAGATCCATGAGCGGTCTCGTCAGCTCTGTCCCGACCTGGGCCTGACGACCGTCTACCGCACTCTCGAGATTCTCGACCGGCTGGGAGCCGTACGTCGAGTGCACATGGCCGACAATTGCGAGGGATTCGCCCCCGCGAGCCGGACCGAGGGCCATCACGTGGTCTGCGTCAAGTGCGGACGCGTGGCCGAGTTCACCGGGTGCAACGTGGCGGAGCTCATCCCCGCGGCGATGCGGCAGACCGGCTTTCGCGTGCAAGAGCACTTCTTGGAACTGATGGGCACATGCGACCGGTGCTACCGGGCCGCATCGTCGAGCGTGTAGGTAGTCGAGGAATGGAGAGGCAGATGGGCGGGCGGAGACCGAAGCGGACTGTGGTTGTCACTCTATGGGTGGCTGTCGCGGCCTTGCTGTTGACCGGGCTGGGGGTAGCGGGTTGCGGCTCTGAAGAGGATGGCACCTCCGGAACCACCGCGGCAGTAGGGGCTTCTCTCGATGTACTGGCCGCGGAGACCTTCCTGGCCGACATCGCCCAGAATGTGGCCGGCGACCAGTTGCCGGTTCAGTCTCTCATGCCTGTCGGAGCGGATCCTCATGCCTTCGAGATCACTCCAAGCGACGCGACTCGGGTGGCCGAATGTGACGTGCTCATCGTCAACGGCGCCGGCTTTGAGCCCTCTCTCGTTGAGATGCTCACCACCATCGGCGGTCAGGCACGGCTGATCGAGGCTTCCGCCGGGCTGGTGAGCCGCACGGCTCGGGAGGGAGAAGAGGCTGTTCTCACCGACGCGGACCTGGCCGACGCCATGTGCGCCGCCGTCTCCGAGGGCGAAGCGGTGCCGGTGGAGGCCGGATCGGAGGCGTCTCAGGCGCAGTTGCTGCCGGCGGAAGAGGGGCTCTTCGAGGTGTCACTCGCTCGTCAGGCCGATGGCACGTACTCCGGCTACGTTGCCTACGCCACTGACGAGTCCGGAGATTTCTGGTTCGCCTCTCGGGCCCGGCCGACTTGCCGTGCTGCCCGGAGACGGGGGTGTGGCGCCTGTTGTGGAAAAGGAACTGACCCTGGATTGCGCCCAGACCCCCGAGGGCCAGATCGTGGAGTTGCAGGAGGCTGCCTACGTGCTTGAGCTTTCCGGATTTGCCTCCGAAAAGGCCACTCTGCTGGTGGGCCCGGCGGGTGGAGGGCATCACCACGACCAAGGCGATCCCCACTTCTGGCTCGATCCGACCCTGGTGGTGAAGTACGTGGAGAACATACGCGATGGTCTGGGCCAGGTCGATCCTGCCAACGCGGCGGTCTACGCGGCGAACGCAGCAGCCTACATCGACTCGTTGAACCAACTGGACGAGTGGATCAAAGAGCAAGTAGCCCAGATCCCGCCGGCGGAGCGTCTGCTGGTCACCAACCACGAGAGCTTCGGCTATTTCGCCGACAGGTATGGTTTCACCGTGGTGGGCACCGTCATGCCAAGCGTGAGCGCTCAGGCCTCGCCGTCCTCGCGGCAGCTTGTTAGGCTGATCGACACCATCAAGCAAACCGGTGCTCGCGCCATATTCCTGGAGACAGGCTCCAGTCCCCAGTTGGCAGAGCAAGTGGCCGCAGAGACCGGAATCACAGTGATCACCGAACTCTACAGCCACTCGATCACGGAGCCCGACGGTCCTGCTCCCACCTATCTGGACATGATGAAGGCCAACACCTTGGCGATCGTCGGAGCGCTGAAGTAGGCCGATATCCTCCGGATGGTAGTATGCGGATGCGAAGGGAGATACTGAATGGCATGGATCTGGAAGAAGTGTAGTTGACGCGTTCTCTGGGAGGCAGGTCTGTCTCCGAGGAGAGCGCGCAGCCTGGATCTGCCCCCCGCCTGAGCGCATTGCTTCTGCTCGCGGGCTGGGACGATCCGCCCGTGATCGAAGGAGGTGCGCGATGTCTGCTGACAACCAGCGAGCGGCCGTCGACCTGTTCGAGGCCGTGACCGAATGCGGGTGTGCCGCCAAGGTGCCGGCGCAGGAACTGGCCGATATGCTTCGCGGCATCGAGGTGCCCACCAGCCCGGCCGTTCTCGTCGGGCCCGACACGCTGGACGACGCCGGCGTGTACCGTCTTTCCGACGATCAGTGCCTGGTGCAGACGGTGGACTTCTTTCCCCCTGTTGCTCGCGATCCCGAGGAGTACGGCCGGATCGCCGCGGCGAACTCGCTGAGCGATGTCTACGCCATGGGAGGGAGGCCGCTCACCGCGCTCGCCATCGTCTGCTGCCCGTCTGAGCTGGCAAGGGGCGGGATTCTGCGGGCCATCACCTCCGGCGCGAGCGAGAAGCTCCGCGAGGCCGGTTGCGTGCTTCTGGGCGGGCACTCGGTGCTCGATCCGCAACTCAAGTTCGGGCTGTCTGTGACCGGCGCCGTCGATTCTGGGGAGATGTTCACCAATGCCCAAGCTCAGCCGGGGGACTTGCTGGTGCTCACTAAGCCCTTGGGCACGGGCGTTACCATCATGGGGGTCCGGGCCGGCATGACCAGCGGGGAGCAGGAAAGCGCCGCCAACCGCTCCATGGCCGTGCTGAACGCGAAGGCCGCCGAGTTGGCGAGGCGCTGCGGAGCGCGTTGCGTGACCGACGTGACCGGGTTCGGCCTGCTTGGGCACGCGATGCAGTTGGCCCGCGCAAGCGGCGTGGCGCTGGAGATCGGCACCGACGGCGTTCCTCTCCTCGAGGGCGCACTCGACTTCGCCGAGCAAGGGCTGCTGTCTGCCGCGGCCTATTCCAACCGGGCCTATGTGGGCGACGCCGTGCAGTTCGACGACGAGGTGACGCTCCCGGTCCGCGACCTGCTGTTCGATCCGCAGACCTCCGGAGGCCTGCTCATATGCTGCCCCGCCTCGCGGGTCTCGGAGTTCATGGGATGGGCCGGGGGGGAGTTGACAACCTCTTGTGGCGTCGTTGGGCGCGTAGTCGAGGAGGGGGAGGGGCCGCTCATCACGGTTCGTCGGAGCGCGGGTCTGTCCTTGGCCGCGTACCACCCCGCGGAGCCCACGGCATGATCTACTTCGACAACGCCGCCACCTCCTGGCCCAAGCCCGACACCGTGGGGCAGGCGATGCAGCGCTTTCTCCGCGAGTGCGGAGCCAACCCCGGCCGCTCCGGACACAGGCTGTCGATCGAAGCGGCCCGCGTCGTCTACGGGGTGAGGGAGAGCGTCGCACGCCTCTTCGGCTTTGACTCCCCGCTCTCCGTGGTGTTCACCAAGAACGCCACGGAGGCGCTGAACCTTGCGCTCCTCGGGCTGCTGGCTCCGGGAGATCACGTGATCACCAGCCGGATGGAACACAATTCGGTCTTGCGGCCGCTCAGCTTTCTCGAGGAGCAGGGGGTTGTCGTGTCGCGCGTCCCCTGCGCGAGTGACGGGACCCTCGAACCCAAGGACGTGGAGGAGGAGATCCGCTCCGACACCAGGCTCGTGGTGCTGGGTCACGCCTCAAACGTGGTCGGCACGCTGTGCCCGATCAAGGAGTTTGGAGAGCTGGCGGAGGAGCATGACCTTCTGTTCTGCGTCGACGCTGCCCAGACGGCCGGGGTCTGCCCCATCGACATGCGCGCGATGCACATCGACCTGCTGGCGTTCACCGGCCACAAGTCGCTCTATGGCCCGCAGGGCACGGGGGGTTTGTGCATCGGCGAGCGTGCCCGGGATCAGATCCGACCGCTGATGTACGGCGGCACGGGCAGCGAATCCGACTCGGTCGTTCAGCCCGATTGGCTCCCCGATCGTCTCGAGGCTGGCACTCTGAACGCGGTAGGGTTGGCCGGACTTGCGGCCGGGGTGGCCTTCGTCGAGGCACAGGGCGTGGAGGGGATCGGCAGGCGCGAGCGAGCGCTCACAGCTCGTCTCATAGAGGGGCTGACGGACACTCCCCGAGTGCGCGTCCTTGGAACGGGCGACCCGGATCGACAGACGGCCGTCGTCTCGTTCAACATCGAGGGATGGGACTGCTCCGAAGTCGCCTATGCGCTGGAGGAGAACGCCGAGATCTGCTGCCGCGCTGGTCTCCACTGCTCTCCCATGGCCCACGGTGAACTCGGGACCTTCCCCGAGGGAGCCGTCCGCTTCAGTCTAGGCATCTTCAACACCGAAGCGGAGATAGATACCGCGCTCGAGGCGCTTCGGGCGCTCGCGCTGCTACCCGAAGGAGGAACGTCGTGAAACAGACTGTGGACGCTCGTGGGCTCGCCTGCCCGCAGCCGGTCGTGCTGACCGCCAAGGCCGTCGTCGGCGCCGGACAGCTGACGGTCATCGTCGACAACGCCGTCGCCGTGGAGAACGTCACGCGTTTCGCCCGCTCGAAGGGGTTCGCGGTCGAGGTATCCGAGAAGCCTGACGGCATCTATCTCGCCCTTCGGCGAGAGGGTGCGTCGGTTCAGGGGGAGGGCGCGCCCGTCGAGTCGGCCGAAGAGCCCGTGATCAGTTGCGCTCCGTCGCAATCCGTGGCCGGTGCCACCGTGGTCTTCGTGCCGTCGGACTCGCTCGGACGGGGCCCGGCCGAACTCGGAGAACGACTGATGGGTGCCTTCTTCCACACGCTCCTGGAGATCGAGCCGAAGCCCGACACGATCATCTTCATGAACTCGGGCGTTAAGCTGGTGGTGGAGGGTTCGCGAGCGCTTGACGACCTGCGCGAGTTGGCGGGGAAGGGCGTCGACATACTGGCTTGCGGGGCCTGCTTGAGTTACTTCGAGCTGACGGAGAAGCTGGCCGTGGGCCGGGTGTCGAACATGTACGAGATCGCCACTGCGCTTCTCGAGGCGGGACGAATTGTCGAACTGTGAGTCGTCAAACCGGGAGGCGTCAAACCGGGAGTCGTCGATCGGTGAGCCTCCCAACGGTCTCGGCGTTGTGCTGTTCCAGTCCGTGCAGGGCGCCATCGGCGCTGAGAAACTCCTTGCTGAGGCGGGATTCGAGCACAAGCTCATCCCGGTGCCCCGCAGCCTGAGTTCCAACTGCGGGTTCTGCGTCAGATTCACATGGACCGACAGAGACCTGGTCGAGAAGCTACTGGCAGGCACCGATCTCGGGGTGGTGGAGATCACGGCTTTGTGATCTGGGGCGGTGCGGCGATGTGCTCGGCCTGAAGCTTGTCTGCAACTCCCAATAAGAACGGAGGCCCCGAAGGACCTCCGTTCCGCACGCTATCTCCCGGGTGACCCGATCAGCTGGATGAGCCGCCGGCTTTGATTGCGGACGTCCAGGCATCGCGGTAGGCGTTGATGGCTTGGACCGCCCTTTTGGAGTCAGAGCGGTAGCGGTCGCCCCCCTGTAGGCTCTTCCGGGCGGCCGAGATCTTGGCGGAATTGCCGTGCCCGGCCACGGCGTCGTTTATTGCTTCAAGGGCGAGCGTCCGATCGGCCTTCAACAGGTTACCGATGGCCGACTGCGCTCCAGCAGTGTGGGACCGGAGCAGACTCTCGGCCGCCGCGGCTTCGTAGCCAAAGACCTGCGTCCCCGACGATTTCTCCAGGTGGAAACCGTCCACCCAGAATGCCGGGTCGAGCGACTTGGCGACCTGGCCGGCGGCCTCGTCGAGCATGGATCTCTGCGCCGGCTTCAGATCGCCGGCCAGCAGGTTCTCGATCTGGGCCAGCGCATACTGCTTGATGTCGCGGGGGGTGCCGCCATAGACCATGTCATCAAGCGCATAGCTCTCGCGCCACCCGTCGTCGTTGTAGGCCGTGAGACGGACCTGGGTGAACGGGGCATCCGAGACGAAGCCCCAGAACTGATCGTCGTAGTAATTCGGGATCACGCCGATGGTCTCCCAAGTGTCGCCTAGAAGAACCTCGAGATGCGATCCCGGGCCACCTGTCCACCCGCTACCGACGTACCAGGTTCCGCCCCACGCAGAGATGGGTTCGGAGAAGGTCCAGGTCGTCTGGTCGTCAGTACCGTATTCCGGTCGGTCGAACCAGTAGCCTCCAACGTCTATCCAGCCTTTGTCCGATTCGACGCTGATCTCCGGGTTCAAGGTAGCGTCGTTGAAGTCCTCTGTCGCCCATGAACCCGCGGCGGCTTCCCAGCCCGCCTGGTCGTCAGCGTAGACGGTCGTGGCGGCGGCGGCGATGCCTGTCGGGATCAGCACCATCACCAGAACCAGCGCCACCCCGAGGAGCGAAGCTCGAACAGAACGTTTCACGCTACCCTCGCCTTTCTGTCGTGTTTACCTGCGGTGGGTCTCATGGTTCAAGGCCCCGCGCTCCATCATAGCGGGCGACTCTCGCAGCTGCCACCGGAATCGGCGAGAAGCTCATCCTCGGCTGGGTCAACAAGGCCGACCTCTTCCACATCGCTTGACAATAAGCCCGAGGCGGCCGTACGGTGTTGGACATGCCGGCCTGTTGGGCGGGGAGCCGCGCGTGCAAAGCCGGAGGCCGACATGCGTTACTCCGGCAGAGGAAAGGGACGTTGAATACGATGGCTGAGAAGTACGAACGACTGCTCTCCCCTGGCAAGATCGGTTCGATAACCACCCGCAACCGCATAATCAAGACCGGCGCCGGCATGCTCATGTGGCACGAGAGTGACACACACATGCGACCCGAGGTGCTCGCGTTCTACGAACGCATGGCAAGGGGGGGCACAGGCCTTATCGTGGTCGAATCGCCGACCGTGGACTACCCGGCGGGAGCGCGCTGGCGCAATCGCTATCGTATGGACGACGATCGCTTCATCGAGGGTCTCAAAGAACTCGCCGAGGTCATTCACAAGCACGGCTGTCCGACCCTTGTGCAGATGAACCACGATGGTCCGTGGCAGTCGCATCTCGCCTTCGAGCGCGACCAGATGTACGACGGGCCGCCTCTCGCTGCCTCACCGGTGGTCGCGCCGTGCCCGACCGATTTTCACAATGAGATGCCCAAGGAACTCACTATCCCCGAGATCGAGGGCTTGGTGGAGAAGTTTGCTTCGGCGGCCGAGCGGGCCAAGAGGGCGGGGTTCGACGGAGTGGATGTGAACGCCGCCAGCAGCCACCTGCTGCACAATTTCCTCTCGCCGTTCTGGAACCGGCGGCACGACATCTATGGCGGGTCGAGCGAGAACCGCAGCCGGTTCCCGTCCCAGGTGATCCAGGAGATCAAGCGCCTCTGTGGCAAGGACTTCGCCTGCACCATCATCATCAACGGGCTGGAGGTGGGCCAGGTCCTCGGCTACGAGGACAGCACGATGCTCACCCCACAGCTGGCCCGTGAGAACGCCCGCTGGCTCGAAAAGGCGGGGGCTGATGCCATCATGGTTCGCAGCCATTGGCTGGGCTACCACGTTCCTGGGTATCTCCCAGATCTGCTCTTCTATCCCGAACCGCCCATTCCGCTCGAGAATTTCCCCAAGGAGTACTACGCGAAGCAGCAGGGCGCGGGCGCCAACATCCTCCTGGCCGCGGGCATCAAGAAAGAGGTCTCGATCCCGGTGACGGTGGTGGGGAGGCTCGACGCGGACCTGGGCGAGAAGGTTCTCGAGAACGGCTGGGCTGACTTCATCGGCATGACCCGGCGACTTCACGCCGACCCCGACTATGTCAACAAGCTGCGGGAAGGCCGGCTCGACGACATCGCTCCCTGCACGGGTTGCGATCAACTGCCTGGGCACAAAGACTTGTCGTATCAACGCACTCCTCGGCACTCCCTACACCGACATCGAGAAGGCGCAGAAGAAGAAGAAGGTGCTCGTCATCGGTGGCGGCCCGGGCGGCATGGAAGCAGCTCGGGTCTCGGCCATCCGTGGCCATGACGTGACCCTGTACGAGAAGGCGCCCAAGCTCGGGGGGCTCCTTCCGATCGCCGCCATCGTCAAGGGCAAGCATCCCGAGGATGTGCCGCTGATCGTCCAATACCTGGAGCGGCAAGTGCGGCAGCTGGGGGTCAAGGTGGTAACCGGCAGGGCAGCCGACGTGAAGACGGTCGAGCAACTCAAGCCCGACGTGGTCTTCCTGGCCACCGGCGCCAGCGCAACCATCCCCAAGATCAAGGGCGTTGACCGGCCGAATGTGGTGAGTGGCGCCGCGCTGCACAAGCAGCTCAAGTCCTACGCCCGCTTCTTCGCGCCCTACACGATGCGGTGGCTCACCAAGTTCTACCTGCCGTTGGGCAAGCGCGTAGTCGTCATTGGCGGGGCCCTGCAGGGGTGCGAGTTGGCCGAGTTCCTGGCGAAGCGGGGTCGCACCGTCACGATCGTCGAGCAGGCTGACCAAATGGGCGACGGCATGATCGACGCGGTGCTCGGCAACCTGATGACTTGGTTCGCCAAAAAGGGTGTCGGCATGATCACCGGCGTGAAGGAGTACGTGGAGATCACCGACAAAGGCCTGACCATTATCACGAGCGATGGCGAGAAGAAGACGATCGAGGCCGACACCATTGTCTCGGCGTTGCCACTGACCGCCAATGACGATCTACTGCCTATGCTTCAAGAGCGGGTGGCCGAAGTGTATCCGATCGGTGACGCCAGCAAGCCGGGCCTGATGCGCGACGCCATCAGTGCCGGCTTGCGGACGGCCCGAACCGTGTAGGAGGCCGTCGCCGACATCTGCTAGGAATGGCGAAGCGGCATGGGAGCGGCCAAGCGAGGCCGAGCCGCCCGCCCGCCCGACAGAATGTGAACAGAATTACAATCAGGCGCAGAATTGATAATCAGCGTTGAAGCCGTTCGCGGATGTCAGCACTGGGGGAGAAGACGTACGTCCGGCGACCTTCGCGGACCTGTGAGAGATAGCCCCGCGCAACGAGGTCAAGGAGATCGTTGCGAGAGGTGCCATATGAAACGTTGTGAGACGCCTTGTGGGATTCGATGGTGAATCGCGCGGCTGTATCCTTGAGTGCCCGCGTGAGTATGGCCCTCTGTCTGTAGTTCAGGCCCTCGGCAGAGCGCAACCGGGCCCTGAGAAGTTCATCCTCCTGGCTCTTCCTTTCCATGTACTGCCACAGTTCTTCCAGGGCCTTCTCGATCGCCTTAAGGTGAAAGACCAAGAAGTAGGTGCAATCGATGTCGTCGGTCTCGGAGTAGAGGAACGCCTGCTCGTACTGGGCCCGCCGCTTCAGAATCACCCTTGAGATCGCCACATACTCCATCAGCCAGAAGCCGCTCTTCAACGCATGCAAGTAGAACAGGGCGCGCGCCGTTCTGCCGTTGCCGTCGGAGAAGGGATGAACATAGGCAAGCCAGAAATGGAGCAGACACGACTTGACGATCGGGTGAACGAAGCCGGGACCCTCTGCGTTCGCGTAGTCGCAGAGACGCGCTAGTTCATCCGGGATACTCTCCGCCTTCGGAGGCACATGGAGTACGCGACCGAGACCGTCGCCGACGACGATGTCGTCGTCAGACCGCCTGAAGCGACCGACGTCCCCCGGATCCCTCAGCGTTCCTTCCGTCAGGGAACTCTGCAATGTGAGAAGCAGAGCCGGCGTCAGCGGCTCGTCCAACAGGTTGGTGATCGTACGGATGGTGCGGTAGTTGTTGAGAATCATCCGCTCGCCGCGACTTTCCGGCGGTCGGCCGCTCCGAAGCATGTCTTTTGCAGCGCGTCTGGTCGTGGCTGCACCCTCAAGTTGGCTGGACGCCCACGCCTCTTCCATGAGGTTGCTCAGCAGGTACCTCTGCTTCGTGTCGGGCGGGATCGAGGAGATCGTGGTTCCGATCCTCCTACCAGCCTGCTGATCGATATTCATCAGCCTGCGCTGAACGGAGTCCGTCATCGAGTACCAGAACTCATGTCCGTGCAAGTCCCTGATAGGCGTAGGCCGCCGGTTGAGTAGGCGCACGGTCTTCAGGATCTGCCAGAACAGATCTGGAGAGACGCCCTCCGGTTGCTCCAGGTACTTGACCTTGTCCCAGTAGAGGTAGTCCTCGTTAGTCTTGGCCAGGATGGCTGCCAACGCGCCGCCCTGCAGAAGCTTGGGCAGTGTGGTCAGGGCATCGGTCTGAGCCGGTGGCTTGGGTGCCGGTTCGGGCAGCTTGACCATGAGTTGTGGCTCCTCGGTTGGAACGAGACGGCATTCCACAGTCCGCAGATTATCATTTGTCAAGCAGATTGCAATTCTGCTGAACTTCTGGATGGCGCCGTCGTTGTCGGCCTCGCAGGCTACAGGACAATGACGCCTCGCCGTCAGGGCATGATTGACGCGCGCGAGAGAGACGCAGGAAGCGAGAATGGGGAGTCGGGAGTGTCTCAAGCCCGGTGAGATCAGATGCGTCTTTCGCGCCTGTTGCTTGGGCCGCCAACTCGAGGGAGCCCATCCTTGAATCGGCCACTCAGATGTTCGTACATCCGTTCTATGGAGACCAACTCGGACCAGCCGGATTCCACGGTTCGGTCTGGGCGCATTGCCCGTGCCCGCGGTGATAGAGTGAGGGAGCGGGTCGCGCGGGGCTCATTGGGGCGGTCTTTGGCAGGACCGGCGAAGGTCGAGTCTCGGGTCGGCCCTGCGCCTGGTCCAGTGTCGAACAAGGGGGTCTGTCGTGCGTAGGGTGCTAGCACTGTCCGTATTGCTGCTTGTGCTGACGGCTGGCGTTTCTGCTCTTGGGTGCGGGAAGGCGGAGCTGCGGTTCGACGGCCTGTACGAGCAGCAGTATGAAACCGGGGATACAGGATACGGGCACTTCTCGGTATGGCGAACTACTTCCGGTTCTTCAAGGGCGGCGAGGTCACCCAGACTCTCGACAAGTCCGACCTACCACAAAGAGACTTGGTGGCGGTCTACGGTGCGATTGATGTAGCCCTAGTGAAACCCTACGTACCTAACGACGTCGGCCGGTGGACTCTGAAGCTGGCACCGAGTTCAGGTTCTCTGTCGGAGGGTCGGATTTCGTCGCCACACTGAAGGCCAACAAGATAGTGGTGGACGGGGGTGGGGAAGGGGACTTCTCGTACACCTTCGTGCCGCTAGTGCCCGAATAGCATCTGTAGTACGTCGTCGGCTTTCGAAGTATCGACCACGGAAGCATCGTCTCGGTCAAGTTGTCCGTCGATGTGAGCTAGGAACTGTGATCGTCAAGGCGGCCCAAAATGCACACTTCGATATGTGACCCGACATGGTTAGGGTTTCTCTCGCATGATTTCAACCGCCAAAACGCACTTGGCTGCCGCAGTTATAACCGCACAATTTTCTTGCGATAGACCAGATGCCAAACAGGGACTTCGCAAGGGCCTGGCCTTGCGTTTAAGCTAGGACGAGGCGCGTCGGCCCAGACGTACGGCAGCCCCGTGGTGCGATGAACATTAGAGCGAGCGTAACTGCTGTCCTCATTGGCGCCCTGTCAATAATTTCGGGTGCCGGCAATGGCGTTGCCCAGAGTAGTTATCCGGATCATACGGTTCGCGTCGTTGTCGGTTTCGCGGCGGCAGGCCCGGTCGACATCATCGCACGAATAATGAGCGACAGGTTGAGCAAGCTCTGGGGCCAATCCGTAGTGGTCGAAAATATTCCCGGCAGTGCGGGCAATATTGCCGGCGGCCGCGCCGCCAAAGCGGCGCCAGATGGCTACACACTTCTGATGACGACGAACGCACAGTTGGCCATCAATCCGAGCCTCTACAACAAGATGCCATACGACCCTGCCAAGGACCTTGTACTCATCACCCTGGCAGTCTACTCGCCAAACATTCTCGTCATTCCCAACGACATACCCGCCAAGAATGTGGGCGAGTTGGTTGCATATGCACGATCAAATCTAGGCAAACTGACATTCGGCTCAGCCGGGATCGGTACGACGCAGCATCTCGCGGGCGAGCTGTTCAAGACGATGGCGCATCTCGATATCCAGCACATTCCCTATGGTGGCGGCGCTCCGGTCGCAACCGATCTGCTTGCCGGACGCATCACCATGTACTTTGGCAGCGTTGCGCCTTTGATTCCCCTTGTGCAGGAAGGAAAGCTGCGCGCACTTGCCGTCACATCCGCCAAACGCTTTTCGACGCTCCCTGATCTGCCGACCATGATCGAGTCCGGGTTTCCCGGTTTTGAGTCGATTCTCTCAATCGGTTTTGCGGCGCCGGCGGGAACGCCACCCGCGGTCGTCGAGAAGATCCATCAGGACTCAGCGGCGATCCTTTCCCAGCCAGAGGTACGCAAGCGGCTCAGTGACATCGGCATGGAAGTCATAGCCAATTCACCATCGGAGTTTTCAGCTGTCATCAAGGCGGAAACCCCGCAATGGGCGAAAGTCCTTAAAGATGCCGGAATTAGAGCGAGCGATTGAATTGCGACGCGCGTTGTATCTTATGGCTTGATATCGAACTCGCGTGCGAACTTTGTGTATGTATTTTTCTGATCGGCCAGAAAATTTCCGAATTCCGCGCCGCAGAAGAGATTGATGAACATCCCCTGACCTTTAAGCCTGTCGGCGACGTCCTGGAGCTTGACCGCGTCCGATATGTATTGCGAGAGCTGTGCCAGCGTCTCCTTCGGCGTTTTGGCCGGCGCAACGAAGCCGAACCACACGGCGGCGTCCAGATCGTTGAAGCCGCTTTCGGCCAAAGTCGGTACGTTCGGTAGTGGCTCAACTCGTTTTTTCGGCAGGTACCGCTATCGGCCGCAATGCACCGGCGTCGATCTGCCCCTTGAGATCGGAATAGTTGGCCATCACCGCAGTGATTGTGCCGGCAAGCGTGGCGTTCATCGCGGGAGGTGAGCCCGGATAAGGGACATAAGTCATATCGACCTTGGCATCGCGTTTGAGGAGTTCGCCTGCGATGTGAACGATCGAGGCCGGTCCGGTGCTGCCATAAGAGACCGCGCCGGGCTTTGATTTCGCCAGTTTCAGAAAGTCGGCCAGAGTGTGAATGTCGGATTGGCTGCTCACAGCGAGCACCGCCGGCGTCGCGGCGACATAGCAAAGCGGTTCGAAACTGCTTATCGGGTCGTAGTGGCCTGGAAACAGTATCGGGCTCAGGATGAATGGATTTTCGACGAGTAAAATAGTTGTGCCATCCGGTGTCGCGCGCGCCGCGAAGTCGCTGCCGACAATTGAGCTCGCACCCGGCCGGTCTTCCACGACGATCGATTGACCGGTCTTTTGTGTTACCGCCTGGCTTATAACGCGCGCAACCACATCGCCGGTACCGCCTGCGGCATATGGAACAACAATTCTGACGGTCTTGCCCGCGAGACTCTGCGCAAGGACCGGCCGAGCAGGCAACGCTAGCGATACTGCGAAAAGGCAAAGACCGATAAATCTGACGTTGATCATTTCACTCCCCGTTTTATTTCGCCTAGACTGAAGCGACACAACCCCAGTTGCAAGACGGCTGATTAGTTTGAAGCAGCGGCCTGTCTGCCCTGAATTGCCAGCCAGATGCGGTAAGGCGTCACAGGCATTTTGATGTTGTCGATGCCGTAAGAGGCGAGGGCGTCGACGATTGCACTGACAATCACCGCCGGAGCAGCCGTCGTCCCGCCTTCGCCACCGGCCTTGATGCCGAGCGGATTGGTCGGCGAAAGCACCTCGACGATTTTCGTGATGAACGAAGGCAGGCGATCGGAGTGCGGCATTCCGTAGTCCATGAAAGAGCCGCACAGAGGCTGGCCGGACTTGGGGTCGATGACGCATTGTTCCCATAGGGCCTGACCGATGCCCTGTACAATCGCGCCGTGGGTCTGGCCATCGACAATGAGCGGATTGATGCAGCGTCCGACATCGTCAACCGATGCGTAGCGGGTGATGCTTAAATTGCAGCTTTCCGGGTCGATCTCTATTTCGCAAATGGCGCAACCGTTCGGAAATACTGGATCATGCATCTCGTTGTCGGTAACGACGGCAAGCCCTGCGGAAAGGTCTTCCGGCATCTTGTGGCGCGTCATTTCCTGAGCGAGTTCAAGAAAGTCAAAGCTGCGATTGCTTTCTCTTGCGGCAAAGCGCCCGTCGCTGAAATCGACGCGATCCGGTGACGTGGCCAAAATCAGCGCGGTGGCGCGCTTGCCTTTGGCGATCAATTCGACCGCGGCCAGAGAAAATACAGTGGCGGCATGGCGCATGGAGCGGCCGGAATGAGTACCGCCACCGGCTTTAACCACGTCGGTATCGCCAAGGATGATTTGCACGGTTTCGACTGGCACAGCAATTAGGTCCGCGATCACTTGCGCAAAGCTGGTTTCGTGACCTTGCCCAGCGGGTTGCGTACCAATGACGACCTCGACGCGGCGATCAGGACGCACCGTGATACGCGTTTGTTCTTTTGGCGAACCGATTGACGATTCGACGTAGTTCGCCAGACCGAGACCCAGAAGCTTGCCGCGTTTTTTAGCTTTGCGCTTGCGCGACTTGAAGCCATCCCAATCGGCGAGGCGCATGGCGAGGTCCATATTGTTCTCGTAGAGTCCGCTATCGTAGAGCATGCCGACGGCATTTCGATACGGCATGGCCTTCGGACGCACCATATTGCGCCGGCGGAGGGTGACGCGATCAATGCCGAGCTTTTTGGCCGCAATGTCGATTAGCCTTTCGATCGCGAAGGTGACTTCTGGACGGCCGGAACTGCGGTACGCTTGCGTTGGAACTGTATTGGTGAAGACCGAAACGGCACGCAATGACGCGACCGGAATATCATAGCTTCCGGTAATCAACCCGGCCCCCTTGCTCAAGGGCGAGAGCGAGACACAGCGCGCGCCGGCATTGCTGATGTTGGTCGCGCGTAGGGCGAGGAAGCGGCCGCGCGCATCAAGGGCCAGTTCGAATTTCGCTACGAGATCGCGGCCCTGATAATCACTGATGAAACATTCCGACCTTGTGGCAGTGTATTTGACCGGGCGGCCAAGCTTGCGTGCGGCCCACAATACGAGACCGAATTCGACATATACGCGATTGCGGGTGCCAAAATTGCCACCCACATCGAAAGACAACACGCGGATCCTTTCGGCATCGACGCCGAGCACCGCGGCAAGTTCGCGCTTTTGGCGCACCGCTCCGCCACCGCCGGCATAAATCGTGTAGCGCCCGTCGGCCTTATCGTATTGCGCTACGGCGGCGCGCGGCTCCATCGGCGCGCCGGTCACGCGGTCGACGTGAAAATCCATTGAGACGACGTGTGGGGCACTCGCTAAAACGCGATCGTCTTCGGCGGCATCCCCGAAATGAGTATCAACTAAAATGTTGTCGCGAACTTCGTCCCATACCGGCGGTGCACCGGGCCGCATGGCCTCTTCGGAGTGCGTGACGCAGGGCAATTCCTCATATTCGACTGTCAGGGCTTCCGCGGCGTCGAGCGCCTGTGCCTGGCTTTGCGCGACCACCATCGCGACCGCTTCTCCGACATGCCGTACCTTGTCGGCCGGCAACAACAGATGAGGGCCAATGAAGATTTCGCCGCCACCGGGGCCATGCAATTTCATGTCGTATTTTGTCTTGGGAAGTGGATCGTGCTGGATCGCGCCAAGATTGTCTGCAAGGCAATCAGTACCGGTAAATACGCCAAGAACGCCAGGCATCCCGGAGTGCGGCGTCCTTGTTAATCCGCACAAGGCGGGCATGGGCATGTGGCGAACGGACTATCGCTGCATAGGTTTGGCCAGGAAAACTGAAGTCGTCGCTGAATTGCCCGCGGCCCGTTAGCAAGCCGCGCATCTTCATTGCGCGGCATGGGCTGGCCGATGAAGCGGAAACGAGGATTTTGGTCTGTCATTGGCGCCTGAGTTGCGGCAAGGGTAGATCGCAGTTGACCGCAAAACCAACGGAAAACCAACCTTTTTGCGAACAACATGAGTCGCAAAACAGAAATAGTTCAATATTCGGCTATGCGACCAGATTACACCTGCGGTTTATGGCATCCGCCAAATACCTTGCGCACAGCCGGCCATAGGAAATACTCCCGCCAGTTACATTGGCGCCTGCATTATATGCAGTCTATGAAACATCTCGCGATCAAACCTCAGAATTCCCCGCTCCTCGTCGGCATTACCGGGGCGTCGGGAGTCGATCTACGGCGTCAGACTGCTGGAATTGCTGAGCGCCTGCAACGTCGAGACACATCTCATCGTCTCCCGCGCCGCGCAGATGACCCTCGCTTACGAGACCAGCCTGAAACTCGCAGACGTCGAACGCCTGGCGACGGTCGTTTATTCCAATAGTGACGTCGGTGCGGCCTGCTCGAGCGGTTCCTTCCCAACGCGAGGCATGGTGATCGCACCGTGCTCGATCAAGACGATGTCCGAAATCGCTACTGGAAATACGGCGAACTCTGATCTCACGAGCGGCGGACGTTGTCTTGAAGGAACGCCGCCGTTTGGTCCTCATGCTGCGGGAAGCCCCCCTTCATATTGGACACATCCGCAACATGGCTACGGTGACCGAAGCGGGAGGAATTATTTATCCGCCGGTTCCTGCATTTTACGCGTTGCCAAAGTCGATCGAAGAAATGGTGGATCACACACTCGCGCGCGTACTCGATCTTTTCGACATCGACACCGGAAAGATCCGTCGCTGGACCGGCGAACGCGAGCGCCCGAAAAACCGTGAAGAAGCGGACAAATCGTGAGCCGGGTGAAAGCTTGGTTCAACGCAACCCGCCCAACGGCGATACTGGCACTCTACAATACGACAACGATTTCTGGCGGTTTTCACTCGCAGTCTACGGCGAAGCTGACGTCGCCGAAGAGTGCCTGGCATTGCAGCAAGCAATCGAAGCCGACATCAATTTTCTGCTTTTTTGTGCGTGGATCGGTACGCGGGCTATTATTTTGAGCCGCAAAGACATCGAAGACTGCTTTAAAAAATGTTTCTGCTTGGCAAGAACATGTCGTCCGCCCGTTGCGAAGCGTGCGGCAACAGATAAAAGCGCTCACGTACGATGAATTCGAGAGCTTCAGAGCGCGCGTCAAAAGCATGGAGATTGAGGCCGAGCAGATCGAACAGGCGATCCTGTTTGCTTATTCGAAATGGATTCAAAACGCTCACGCCTGCGCCGATTGTCGCGAGGCCGTCACCCAGAACGTCAAACAATATATCGAGATAAAGTCCGGCTCCAAACCGGAGCGGGGTTCATTTTTACGCGCCATTTGTTAATCGATGCTGCAGTACGTTTACGTTCCTGATTTTGGCGTGCGATTTTGACTAAGGCTGTGCTGCCGCCCCGTCCTTTTTATCCTTGGCTACGTCCATTTCACGGATGACACGTGCCCAGCGCTCCGTTTCGCTTCTGATAAAACCGAGCGAATTCTTCCGGGCTTCCCCCGCGCGCGTCCAGGCCCTGTGTCGTTGAGCTCTTTGAGAACCTCCGGGTCTTTGAGAGCGCATATTTGCTGCTTTCGAAATCTTGTCGATGATCGGCTTTGGCGTGCCGACCGGTCCCGAGAATGCCAAACCAAACACCGGTATCGTAGCCGGGCAGGGCAGCTTCGGAGATTGTCGGCAAGATCGGGGGCTATCCTCGTGCGCTTGGCTTCGCTGGTCGCTAGCGCCCTGACGCGTCCGTCCTTGATGAGTGCCAGTACCGTCGACGCGGGTGAAAACATCACTTGTATGCGGCCGGAAATAAGGTCGAGGACGGTTTGCGCGCTGCCCGGATACAAGACGCCGGTCATCTTTATTCCCGCCATCTGCTTGAACAGTTCGGTCGCCAGATGTGGACCGCTGCCGAGGCCGGATGCGCCATAAAACAACTCATCCGGTTTCTGCTTGGCGAGTGCAATGAGCCCCTTCACGTCCTTAACATTGAGTTCCGGGTTGC
>CAVQNN010000003.1:0-1367500 GCA_963714175.1 uncultured Actinomycetes bacterium
CAGCGTCTGCGTGACGGAAAGCGCATCCGGCAGGGTGGTGGTGACGCTGTCACTGGTCGCAGTGGTGGAGCTGGAGTCAGAGACGGCGGTCGTCGATGGTCTGTGTCGCCCGAATCGCAGGCGGCGATGACCGTGGACAGGGCGACAAGCAGCAGCAGAACGACCAGCACCCGAGGTGCCAGCGATGTGCGGATTCTCACAACAGTCTCCTCTCGAGAAAATGGCGGAGAGGGAGGGATTCGAACCCTCGAGACGAGTTAACCCCGCCTACACGATTTCCAGTCGTGCTCCTTCGGCCAGCTCGGACACCTCTCCGCGCCGCGTATCCGGCTTCGAGCAAGGCGCGATTATAGCCTACGGCCAAGGGGACTGCCTGCCGGCGCCGAGCGCCCGTGCGGCCGGCGGGGAGGGGGCTAGGTGGAGGTCGTCGAGGGGATCGTCGTGGGGGCCGACATCGACTGGGTCGCCGCGTCGAGCAATGGCGCCAGTTCGACGACGAACTGCCCGAGGAGCGCGGCTGTCACTTGAGGTGCCTCTGAAGGAAGTCCCATGGTCGCGATGATAAGCCGCGCGTCGGCCAGGGTTTGTTTGACGGTGTCGGCCGCGATCTTCTGGGCCTGATTCATCATCTGGTTGAGCTCGGGCATGGTGTCGTCGGCTACCTCCAACAGGCCGGCGTCCAGCGCGTCAAGACAGCTCAGCGCCTGAGTGCGGGCCTGCAGCCCATAGAGAATCGCCCTGCGGGGATCGTCGTCGTCGGCTTTGTCCTTGGTCAGATAGGCCGCGAAGCTGCGGTGCATGTCGTAGTTGTCTGCCAACTCCCTCTCCGTGGCGGAGAGACTATCGGTCAAGGTCGTAGTGGCGCCCGCGCTCGAGAGGCTGGTGGTGGGCTGCTCTTCGCCTCCGGACGAACAGCCGGCGAAGACCAGAGACAGACCGGCGAGGAGGAGCAAACAGAGGGCTGTCAGGCGCGTTCCCGGCAAGCGCGCGCTACTCTTCTACGGCCAGGTGGGCTGTCCGCCCACGATGACCGTCCAGATGATCAGGGTGAGGCCTGCCAGGAAGGACCCGGGAACTATGAACGCCCCGATAGGGTCGCGGGTGACCTCGGAAGGCGGGAGACTCCACAGGCTGACCGCGCTGAGCGCTGCGCTGGCGACGATGGCGAGGATGATTTGTCCCCCACCCACACCCATATAGAGGATTACGAAGCCATAGGTGACCAAAGAGCCCAGCACGAACAGCAGTCTTTCGGGCCCCGAGATTCGCTGCCCCGCTCCCTGGCCGATGAGCAGGATGGCCATGCTAGCGAGGAAGAAGCCGATTCCGAGCAAGAGGTATCCGACCTTGGTGTCGAGGAAGGCGATCTTGGCCGCGAACTCGCCTTGGGCGAATATGTCGGGCATAGCCCGCCGGATGGCATGGCCCGATATGTGGATGCCGTGACCGATCATGCCGACGCCCAGACCCACCCAGAAGAGCCATGCGAACGGGCTCGAGACGGTCGAGTACACGTTGAGCGTACCCCGGGCGGTCTGGCTTATCACGAGGAAGAGCCGCGTGTACGCAAACGCGCTCACGGCCGGCAGCAGCGTGAGGAAGATCAGGTCGACCAGCGGTATCGCCCAGGAACCATCCGGGACCTTCGCCCCAGCTCTCAGACCCTGAAACAGCTCCCAGGCCAGCAGGGATATCATCAGCCAGAACACGCTGCGGGCGACCGGGGCGGTCGCTCTTACCTGGCTCGTGCTCACTCTCACTCGGTCTTCAGCCCCTCATGATCGATGTTCGAAAGGCGCCGCGCCGCGGTCATTCTATCGCGCTGGACAGGTTGGGGGGTATCGACGTCGGCTCGCCTCACACGATGAAAGGCAGAAGAGCCTTGCGCTCGTGTGGATAGTCTGGGAACTCCTCCCTGTACCAACGGTGCGTCTTGATGGCGCGCGGCGCCAGATTGGCCACGGTCCACACGAAGAAGGCCAGTGCCCCCAGGTTCCAGCAGGCGAGCGCCCAACCCGCCCATTCCATCATCTCGCCCAAGTAGTTGGGGCAACTGACGAACCTGTATCCGCCGCCGTGCGGGATCTTGTAGCCGGTCTCACCCCCGGCGCGCAGCCCGATGAGCACACGGTCCGAATGCTGGTTCAGGGCGAATCCACACCAGAAGAGGATCGCACCCAGGATGAATCGGGGGTCGAGTAGCCAGGACGCTTGCAGCTCCGGCCCCAGCGAGAACAGGTAGCGTCCGTTCAGGTAGCCGTTGCCGACGTTGAAGACCACCGCCATCGCAATGATAGAGAGGGTGGTGCTGGGCCGGCCGCTACGCACCCGGAAGGGATATATGAGTGAACGATGGGCATAGTGCGCGACCCAGAAGACCACCAGCACGAGGCTGACGAGGTTCGACTTGCGGTCGCTCAGCCCGTAGAGGATGAGGAAGGTCGCAAGAACCGGCGTCTCCATGAGTATCCATCCCCAGCGCGCGGCGATCCGGGGACCCCATCCACTGCGAGTGAAGCGTCCATACGGCGCATTTACGAAGAAGAGCGCTACGAATGTCGCGACGGCAAGAGCCATCCAGGCTATGACGAGCCAGTGGTAGAAAGTCGCTTCGTCCATGACAGGACTTATACCATCTGGCGCCTCCCTTCGCACGGATCTGCACGCCGTGCGGCGCGTTGGCACCCCCCGGCGCGGGCGTGTACTCTGACGGGATGGAGCAGATAGTCAACGTCATCGGCCCCACCTTCTTCGCGATAGCGCTTGGCTATCTGCTCGGCAGAGTGACCCATACGGCCATGGGGCCACTCATCGACGTGGCCATGTTTGTGGCCACCCCTTGTCTAGTCTTCGTCTCCATGTACTCGAGCACCATCCTCCTGGGCGAGGCCGCCCGGATCTGGGCGTCATGCCTGCTCATAATGGCCGGGACTTTCGTGCTTGCCTGGCTGGCCTTCGGGTTCCGCCACAGGGGGCGCTCCGCTCTCTACCTGCCCATCATCTTTGCCAACGTCATCAACATCCCCCTGCCCATCCTCTATCTTGCCTTCGGAGACGAGGGGGTGTCACAGGCGGTGCTCTACTACATCCCGTACAGCCTCCTTCTCTGTTCTCTCGGGATCTACCTGGCCTCAGGCAAGAAGGGGCTTCGGCGGGGCATCGGGGCCATCCTGCGCACGCCACTGATCTATGCGGCAGTGATCGGCCTCGTGCTGAACGTCACCGGAGTAGCGCTGCCGGAAGTCGTCACCACGTCGTTCCATTTTGTGGGGCAGGCTGCTGTTCCGTTGATGTTGCTGGTGTTGGGCATGAGCATCGGTCATATCCGTTTCGCGCAGATCCCCTTGACTCTGACGGCGAGCGTTATTCGGATGGGCGGGGGGTTCGCGGTCGGGATGCTGACGGTGTGGCTGCTGGGCCTGACCGGGGTGACCAGGGCTGTCGTCCTCTTCGAGGCGGCGATGCCCAGCGCTGTCGTGGTCTCGGCGCTGTGCACCAAGTACAAGAACGAAGCGGAACTCGTGTCGTCGATAGTGCTGACGACCACCCTGATGGCGTTGGGGGCCATACCGGCTCTCTTGTACTACCTCACCTAGGGAGTTGGTAGGATACGGCTGGTGAGGCGGGCTGATCCCGCCGGGCGATGAACCGGTAGGGCGGATGAGGTGCGAAGGACGGCAAGGAGGCCGGAGGCAGTGACAGACCGTGGGAGCCATACGTCCGGTCCCGGGCCCTTCCTGCGCGACGGGAGCGCGTTTCGGCTGGCTGCGGTCGTCTTCGATTTCGACGGTACGCTGACCGAGCCGGACGCGATCGACTTCGCCGCGATCCATCAAGCCATCGGATGCCCGCGGGAAATCGGGCTGCTCGAATTCCTCGCGGGCGTGGACGACCCGGAGGTGAGGCGCCGGAAGGAGGCGGTCCTTTCGACCGCTGAGATGGAGGCTGCCCGGCGCTGCCGCGTCAACGAGGGGGCCGAGGAGTTGGTGGCCTTCTTGCGCGAGAGTGGTATCCCCATGGCCATCATCACCAGGAACAGTCGCGAAGCGATAATGAGGGCATCGGAGAATCTCCCGGGCATCGATCCGGCCGCCTTCGCCGTTGTGGTGACTCGCGACATGCCGTTGAACCCCAAGCCCTTTCCCGATGGGGTCGAGTTCGTCGCCTGCGAGTTGGGGGTGGACGTGGCCAATCTCTTGATGATCGGGGACCATGCCTTTGACGTCGAGGCGGGGCGACGCGCCGGTGCGTTGACCATGTTTCTTCAGAACGATCCACTGGAGCCTTCGCCTGACGGTGGTGCCGACTTCGTCGTGAACACGCTCGAAGAGGCGCGCCGGGTCATCCGCTTCGGCCTTCCGCTGCCGACAGGCAAGTTGCCCGCCGACCTCCTTGAGCAGACCCTGGCCGGCATCGCCCCCACCGATGCGGCCGTTCTTGTGGGCGCGGGCCTTGGCGAGGACGCAGCGGCTATCGATGTCACCGAGGCAGAGGTGCTGGTGCTGGCCTCCGATCCCATCACGCTCGCGCTCGACTCGATGGCCCGTTACACGGTGCTTGTGAACGCCAACGACGTCGCTACGAGCGGGGCCACGCCCCGATGGTTGCTGACCACGCTCCTGTTCCCTCCGGGGTCCAGTGCGTCGGAAGTCGCGGCCATGACGCGAGACATCCAAGAGGTGTGCGCGAGTTGCGGCGTGTCGTTGTGTGGCGGACACACCGAGATCTCGGATGCCGTGACGCGGCCGGTGATCGTCGGGACCATGGCGGGGACAGCTCTTAGGGGCGAACTCGTCGACAAGCGGCAGATGCGCGAGGGCGACCGTATTCTGTTGACGAAAGGGGTGGCCATAGAGGGAACGGGTCTGATCGCTCGGGAATTCGGCGAGCGCCTGCTCGAAGTGGGGATGACGGCCGCGGAGATCGCCGAGGCGGGCGCGTTCTTGGACAGGATCGGAATCCTCGAGGAGGCCAGGATCGTACGCTCGTCCGCGGGAGTCACGGCCTTGCACGATGTCACCGAGGGTGGTCTGGCGACGGCGGTCATGGAGCTGGGGGCGGCCGGGAAGCGTCGCTTGCGCCTCCGCCTGGAGAAGATCCCGGTCTATCCGCAGACCGAACGCATCTGCGCGCACCTGGGTCTCGACCCGTTGGGACTTATCGGATCGGGGAGTCTGCTCATCACCGTTTCCGCCGCCCACGCCGCTCCCCTGTCCGCCGCGATAGCCGCCGCCGGGATCGAGATCGCCGAGATCGGAGAGGTGCTTGGCGAAGGGGAGGGCATCGAGGCACTGAGGAATGGCGCCGCTGCCGATTGGCCCTGCTTCCAGCGAGACGAGGTGTCCCGTCTGGAGACTCCGTTCAGAACGAAGCCCCGGCCGCCGAGTCCGCGCTGGGAGGCTGCTGAAGAATGAAGTCCGGGCCGCCAGAACGCACTGGGCGGCGCAATACGCGTCCTGGCGGCGAAACGTCCTTCTTCAGCCGTCCGGCGGCGGTTGACAGCATGATGAATCGGGACGCACAGGCGCTTGCCGATGCCGCGCGGGCAAGATCTCGATGAAAGCCTGTCTTCCTGGCACGGCGGCGCTGACCCATGGTTTCCGCTCCCTGCGCAACCGAAACTACCGGCTCTACTGGTTCGGACAGCTCGTCTCGATGTCCGGCAGTTGGATGCAGGACGTCGCCCTCAGCTGGCTGGTGCTCGCTCTGACCGATTCCCCGGTCGCACTGGGTCTGGCCATCACGATACGTTTTCTTCCCGCCCTCCTGTTCTCTGCTGTACGGAGGAGTGCTGGCCGACCGCTTCCCCAAGCGGCCGACCATCGTAGCCGCCCAGGTGATCCAAGTCTTCGTGGCGCTGGCTCTGGCGATTCTCACGTCAACCGAACTCGTGACCGTGACTATCATCTACGTGCTTGCCGGGTTGCGCGGGTTGGTTGACTCCATCGAGGGACCTATCCGTCAGGCCTTCGTGCCTGAGATGGTCGGCACGGAGGATCTCCCGAATGCAGTCGCGCTCAATTCCACCCTGTTCAACAGCGCCCGCATAGCGGGTCCGGCGATAGGCGCGGTGGTCATGGGAGTCTTCGATGTGGCGACCTGTTTCTACATCAATGCGGTGAGTTTCCTGGCGCTGATCGCGGCGCTACTTGCCATGCGCACCCGCGACCTTCATCTGACACCGCGCCCGCGGCGAGAGAGCTCCCTGCGTCAGCTGGCAGAGGGATTCCGGTACGCGCGGTCGACTCCCGAAGTGGTGGTCATACTCATAGTGATGGGGACCATCGGAGCCTTCGGCCTCAACTTCATGACGCTCCTACCTTTGGTTACCAAGTATGTCCTCGGTTCGGGGGCGTCCACTCTGGCCCTGCTCACGACGATAATGGGAGTCGGGTCGGTAGTCGCGGGGTTGGTCGCCGCCTATCGGGGCAAGCCGAGCCAGCGCCAGCTGCTCTGGGCCGCGAGCGTGTTCGTCATCCTCTTGCTAGGCGTGGGGCTGTCGGATTGGCGGACCGTCACCACAGTCCTGATGTTCCTGATCGGCTTCGTCGCGGTGCTGTTCATGACCTCGGCGAACACGCGGCTGCAGCTGGGCGTGCCGGATCACTTGCGGGGCCGGGTGATGGGGATGTACATCCTCCTTTTCATAGGGACCACGCCTATCGGAAGCTATCTCATCGGCTTCATGGGCGAACATCTGCCGCTGAGTACGAGCGAACTCAAGGTGAAGGCCACCGTTGTCTGCA
The DNA here is from genome assembly GCA_963714175.1 of uncultured Actinomycetes bacterium. Classification (GTDB taxonomy): domain Bacteria; phylum Actinomycetota; class Thermoleophilia; order RBG-16-64-13; family RBG-16-64-13; genus RBG-16-64-13. The sequence continues at coordinate 6,747 of CAVQNN010000003.1, forward strand.
TGGCCGGTCTTTGCGCGATCGGTGTGGCGATGGGGGCGGTGTACGCCCGGCGCGCGAAGAACTCGTTTCGGAATGAAGCTTCGCCACCAGGAACGCGCGGGACGAGCACGAGGCTAGGACGCAGGAAGCGTTCGTAGCGGCACTACGGAGGCGCCTGAGGGCGACGCATCGTGCCGTCCAGGGCGCAGGCTTCATTTTGAAACGAGTTCTCGAGGACGTGACGAGCCGGAGAGGGTTGAGGAAGTGGAATGACCGAGCATCGGAAAGTCGCGCAGACGCCAGCGCAGTCGGCCCTGGCTCTGCTGGTCGCGATCCTACTGGCAGTGGCTCTTGCGAGTCTCGCCTGCGCCGATCCCGACGCCGGCCTGGCGGGGGTCGGCGACCCCTACTTCCCGCAAGCCGGCAACTCCGGCTACGATGTCGCCTCGTACGAGATTTCTCTGGCGGTCGATCCGGCCTCAGATGGTATTGAGGGCGTTGTCGTCATCCTCTCTCAGACCACACAGAACCTACGGTCTTTCAGTCTGGATCTCACGGGGATGGAGGTCGGCGGGGTGACGGTCAACGGAACACCAGCCGAGTATAGGCGGGAGGGCCAAGAACTGATCATCTCGTGCCCGAAGCTGCTGGGGGCGGGAGTGACCTTCTCAACTGAGGTTCGGTATTCCGGAACTCCGGAAACGATGAAGGACGCCGAGTCGTTCCCCATGGGCTGGCAACACGTGGGCGACGTCATCTACACGCTGGATGAGCCACAGGGAGCGGCTACCTGGTTCCCTGTGAACGACCACCCGTCGGACAAGGCCACGTACCTGTTCCGAATCACAGTGCCCAGGCCGTACGTGGCGGCAGCCAACGGGGTACTGGTCGATACCGTTGCCGAGGGCGCCGACCAGACCTTCGTGTGGGAGATGAAACAGCCGCTTGCCAGTTACCTGGCCACGGTCAGCGTGGGGGAATACACGCTGGAGGAGAGTGTCTCCCCGAACGGGGTGCCCATACGCGACTACTTCGCCCCGGAGCTGGCGGAGGAGGCGGAGGCAGCGTTCGCGCGCACCGGGGAGATCCTGGCCTACTACTCGGAGCTGTTCGGTCCCTACCCGTTCGACGTCTACGGCGTGTTGGTGCCCGATGTCGAGACGGGGGCGGCCATGGAGAATCAAACGCTGTCTCTCTTTGGGAGGGACTTGCTCCAGAATAGGATGTCCGATCCCGTCATCGGGCCGACATACCTGTCGCATGAGCTGGCTCATCAGTGGTTCGGGGACAGCGTGACGGTCGACCTGTGGAAGGATATCTGGCTGAACGAAGGCTTCGCCACCTATGCCAGCTGGCTGTGGCTCGAGTACGACCAGGGTCCTGAGACGCTGGCGACCATGGTGGAGCAGAGTCTGGACATGCTTAGCGGAGACACCCAGCAGCCCGGGGACCCAGGGACGGATGATCTGTTCGGGGTGGGCGTCTACCAGCGCGGAGCGTTGGCCCTTCACGCGCTACGACTGACGGTTGGCGACGACGTCTTCTTCCGCATCCTGCGCGAGTGGGTCTCACGCTACCAATACAAGAATGCTTCGACGGAGGACTTCGTCGCCTTGACTCAGGAGGTGGCGCGCGGGGTGCCGGTTGCCGACCTGGCCGAGCTGTTCGACGCCTGGTTGTACGACGAGAAGGTGCCGGACCTGCCCGGGCGAGGCGGGCTGTGAGCGAGAGCTAGGCTTGGGTGAACTCGGGCCGGTAGCGCACCACTCCGCCTATGCCGGTCAACAGGCCGGCCGACAACTCCAGAGCCATGAAGCTCTCATCCGGCGCGTCCGCCTCCCAGCGCAGGCCCCACCGGCTCGCCGGGATGAACCCGAATCGATGGTAGAAGTGGGGGTGGCCCAGGACCACCACTCCCGCATAGTCGCCCGTCCGAACCCGCTCCAAGCACGTATCGATGAGCAGGGTCCCTATCCCTCGGTGTTGCTCCGAAGGCAAGACCGAAACCGGTCCAAGGCCCAACAGGGTGGACTCGCCATGTTCACCGATCACGGTCACCGGAGAGAAGAGTGCGTGGCCAACGACTCGTCCGCTCTCGTCCACCGCGATCATCGACACGAATGCCTCGCCGGCGGTCCTCACCGCGTCGACGATGTCCGCTTCGGTGGGGCCGTCGAAGGCCAGAACGTTGACATGTCTTACAGCGGTCACATCCTCCGGCTCCTCGGGCCGGATGGTGACGTGCAGAGCCGACGCCGGACTCACTGCGATTTCTCCGCGACTCGGGTGCTAACGGGTAGGCTCGGCAGTTCGCGCCCCTCGAGGGTGATGATGGCCCCCCTGATCTCCGCGGAGAGTGGCGCCCGCCGGCCGGCGACGTAGTCATACGAGACGATCATGGCCTCGCCCTCCGCGGCCATCCTTCCCAGTTTCTGACTGAACGCCGCGTGGTGCATCTTCACGCTGTCCTCTCCGATGGCCAAGACCCGCGCGCCCACGGAGAGAGTGTCGGGGTGGGTCACGGGGACCAGGTAGCGGCAGTTGTTGCTCGCCATTATCAGACCCGATTCTTGCCAAGCCGGCCCCGGGCGTTCCATCCCCAGGCGCATCAGGTACTCGATTCGAGCGGTCTCGAAGTATTGGAGGTAGATGATGTTGTTGACGTGGCCGAGGGAATCCATGTCTCCCCAGCGCACGGCGATATCGACCACCACCGGATAGTCTTCTAGCATGTCGTCTCCGTCAGGTCATGGACCGTTCCAGGGATTGTAACCCGAGCAAGCCCACGCGTGAACAGAAGGCGGGCCTTGATTTCGAAGTGATATCATACTAATATTGTTACGTCGGGTCGAGGCCTGGCCCATTTCCTAGACCGGTAGCGAGCCCGCCCCGCGGAGGGGCGGTAGACAGGAGGATCGGATGGACGGGCAGCAGTCGTCACTGAATCACGAGAAGGAGATAAAGGCGCGGAATGGCTGGGGGATGCTGGCCGCCGTGATCCTCATCTTCGTGGCGGGGATCGCGCTTCTCGCAGTGACCGCCATACTGGGAGACGACGGAGGGCTCAGCGACAGAACGACCATCGCGCTGGTGGCGGTGGGAATCGTCCTGCTCGCGCTGGGCTCGCTTCTCTCGCCCGGCTTCTTCACCCTGGAGCCGAACGAGACCAGGGTGTGCGTGCTTTTCGGCGCCTACAAGGGCACGGTGCGCGAGGGCGGCTTCCGCTGGGCCAACCCCTTCTATTCCAACGGACCCGCGGCGAAGATGGCGGCCGACGCGGCCGCCCGCGACGCCGCGTCCGCCGCGTCCGCCTCGGCCTCGAAGAAGGGCCAGCCGAGCCGCCCGCCTCGGAAGTATCCGCGCTACAAGATCTCGGTGCGGGCCCGCACCCTCAACGGGCCGAAGCTCAAGGTGAACGACCGGCGTGGCAACCCCGTCGAGATCGCCACCGTGGTGATATGGCGGGTCAAGGACACGGCCCAGGCGGTCTTCGACGTCGACGATTTCGAGCAGTACGTGGAGACCCAGAGCGAGACCGCGCTTCGTCACCTGGCCAGCTCCTATGCCTACGACCACGGCGAGGAGAACGAGATCACCCTTCGCAGCAACGTGGACGAGGTGTCGCAGGCCCTCAAGGGCGAGCTGGAGCAGCGGTTGTCCCGAGCCGGCGTGGTGGTCGAAGAGGCTCGTCTGACCCACCTGGCCTACGCCCCCGAGATCGCCCAGGCCATGCTTCGGCGGCAGCAGGCCGAGGCCGTCATCGACGCCCGGCAGAAGATCGTGCACGGCGCGGTGAGCATGGTCGAGATGGCGCTGCACGAGTTGACCGCGAAGGGCGTGGTAGATCTGGACGCAGAGCGGAAGGCCGCCATGGTGAGCAACCTCATGGTGGTGCTGTGCGGGGAGTCCGAGGTGCATCCGGTGGTCAATACCGGTACTCTCTACGCGTAGACTAGGTAGCGACCGGAGCTTCGAACAATGGCCGAGCGCAAGCAGTTCCTGCTCCGCATAGATCCCCAGCTTTGGGGGGAACTAGAGGCTTGGGCCGCCGATGAGTTGCGTAGTGTCAACGGACAGATCGAGTACGTGCTGAGAGAAGCGGTGCGCAAGCGCAGAGGCTCGCATCAGAAAGGATCGGAAGATGAAGGACCCGCGGCTGGAGATACTGGCCGGTAACCTGCTCGACTACTCGCTCGACCTGCAGCCGGGAGAGAAGGTGCTGATATCGGGAGAGTCGGGTTCGGTGCCGCTGATGATCGAGTTGGTGGAGGCGACGTATCGCCGGAAGGCCGTGCCCTACGTGCTGCTGGGCGATGAGCGCCTGCAGCGAGCCTGGTATCTGGGCGCCACGCGCGAGCAGATGGACCTGCGGGTCTCTTGGGAGATGCACAGGGTCGGGGACATCGACGCGACCCTGCACCTCCTTGCGGGCGACAACGCCTCGGAATTCGCCGACGTGCCGGGGAGCATCCTGGAAGCCTCGCATCTGGCCAGCGAGCCGCTCATGGATCTTCACATGACCAAGAAGTGGTGCCTGCTCCGCTACCCCACCCCCTCGGCGGCGCAGGCAGCGGGCATGTCCACCCAAGCCTTCGAGGACTTCTGCCTGGACGTCTCGACGTTGGACTACGCCCGCCTGGACAAGGCGATGGACCCTCTGGTCGACCTGATGTCGCGCACCGATCGTGTACGTGTCACCGGCCCGGGAACGGATGTCTCCTTCTCGATCAAGGGGGATCCCGGTGGTCAAGGCGGCGGGCAAGAACAACATCCCCGACGGTGAGGTCTTCACGTCGCCGGTGCGTGACTCCGTCAACGGCACCTTGGCCTTCAACACGCCCTCGCTCGAGGACGGCGTCACGTACGAACGCGTGCGTTTCACCTTCAAGGATGGAAAGATCGTCGACGCCGACGCCAACGAGCCCGAACGGCTTCAGACCATGCTGGACACCGACGAGGGCGCCCGCTATCTGGGTGAGTTCGCCCTGGGGCTGAACCCGCGCATCGACCGGCCTATGAAAGACACCCTCTACGACGAGAAGATCGGCGGCAGCCTGCATCTCACTCCGGGTAGGGCCTACGAAGAAGCCGACAACGGCAACCGGTCGAGCATCCACTGGGATCTGGTACTCATCCAGACGCCCAAGTGGGGCGGCGGCGAGATCTACTTCGACGACGTGCTGGTGCGCAAGGACGGCCTGCTTCGTGCTGCCCGAGCTGGAGGGACTCAACCCCGATCGCCTGGCTTAGCAGGCTGCCGAAAAACGAAGTCCCGGCCGCCAGAACGCACTGGGCGGCGCAATACGGCGTCCTCTGTCGCACGAATAGCGCTGCTATCAGCGCTCCTTGCGTTCTTGTCTTGCGCGTACCCATCGCGCTCTGGCGGTGAGACGTCCTTTTTCATGCAGCCTGTTAGGCTTCGTGCTCGACCCGGGCGGCCGCTTCGCGCCAGAACGGCAGCCGCTTGCCGATCCGCCAGCCCAGTCCTACGAAGAGCCAGGCGAATACGCACGCGCCCGCGGTCACGCCGATGGGCGTCCAGTCGGGCAGGCCAAGGGCGAAGAACTCGCGGGTCAGGGGTATGACGAAGGCCAGAACCAGCAGCCCGACCATGGTCACGACCAGCCAGAGCCGCCACCCGCGCAGGGGCCGCTCTATCGCGAAGATCACCCGCCACCCGATGACGCAGAAGATGATGGTCTCCATCGTCTGGGTCTCCGTGACCGACGCCCCCACCTTCCGCAGCAGCAGGTACGAGAGCAGCATGGTGATCGCGGCCAGAAATCCGGTCGGTATCACGAACCGGGCCACCCGGAACACGAAGCCTGGGATGAAGCGGCGCGGGTTGGGCGCCAAGGCCAGGAAGAAGCCGGGTATGCCGATCACCAGGCCGTCGATGATGGTGAGATGCCGGGGCAGGATGGGATAGGAGATGGTGAGCGCCGCCACCGCGATGGCCAGGAGGGCCGCCCACACGCTCTTGGTGGTGAACAGGTTCGCCACACGCTCGATGTTGGCCGTCACCCGTCTGCCCTCCCCTACCACGCCGGGAAGGGTCGAGAAGCGCGAGTCGACCAGCACCAACTGCGACACCGCCTGGGCCGCCGCGGTGCCGGTGCCCATTGCGATACCCATGTCGGCCTGCTTGAGGGCCAGAACGTCGTTGACGCCGTCGCCGGTCATGGCCACGACGTGCCCGCGACTCTGCAGTGCCACGACCATGGCGTACTTCTGGTCGGGATTCACGCGACCGAACACGGTGGTGGACTCCATGAGGTCGGCCAACTCCTCACCCTCTGGGAGACCTCGCGCGTCGATGGCGTTCTCCGCGCCCGGGACTCCGGCTTTGGCGGCTATGGTGGCCACTGTCGCGGGGTTGTCACCGGAGATGACCTTGATCTGCACGCCTTGCTCTCGGAAATAGGCCAGGGTCTTGGGAGCGTCGGAGCGTACGCGCTCGCTCAGGATGACCAGCCCTACCGGCTGCAGTCCTTCTGGCAGCACCTCGCCACTGAGAGGCGCATCGGTGTGCGAGAGCAGCAGCACCCGGAGGCCTTCGTCGGCCAGGTGCGCAGCCCGGGTACGAGTCTGAGCGGCTGCCCCGTCGTCTGCTGCCGGCGCCGGAGCCGAAACCACCGGCCCCTGGGCCGAACCCGCCACGATCTCCGGCGCCCCCAGCACCCAGGAGCCGCGCCCCGCGATGCGGGAAGCACTCCACTTGCGGGCCGAGGAGAAGGGGACAGCGTCTTCGACTGTCCAGCCGGCGGGGGCCGGCAGCGCATTGGCGATGGCGTCGAAGGTGGAATTGCGCCCCGAGGCCGTCGCGGCCATCGACCCGAGCACCTGCAGCGCCAGCGCGTCTCGACCTGGGTCGCCTACCGTCGCGTCAGCCGCGCCATCTGCGGCTCCGGCCAGCGGTTCCCCGTCGGTCCCCAGGGCCTCGAAGCGCTCGAAGGCCGGGTGCGGCTCGGTGATGGTGCCGGTCTTGTCTATGCAGAGCACGTCCACCCTGGCCAGCCCCTCCACCGCCGGCAACTCTCTGGTGAGGACCTTCCGCCGCGCCAGCGTGATCGCCGACACGGCGAAGGCGATACTGGTCATAAGCACCAGCCCTTGCGGGACCATCGCCACCAGCGCCGCCACGGTGTTGTTGACTCCATGCTCTATCCCGGCCCCCATGCGGAACTGCGCCCAGATAAGGAAGCCGCCTATGGGGACGATCGCGATGCCGATCACCCGGAGTATGCGGTTGATCCCGTCCATTAGGTCTGAGCGCAGTCGCACGTAGCGCTTGCTCTCCCCGGTCAGCCGCTGGGCGTACGCGTCGGCGCCCACGGCGGTGGTGCGGAACGCCCCGCTCCCCGCCACCACGAAGCTCCCGGAGAGCAGGCGGTCCCCGGGCTCCTTGGCCACAGGCACCGACTCCCCGGTGAGCAGCGATTCGTCCACTTCCAGGCTGCGCGATTCGAGGGTGTCACCGTCGGCGACGATCTGATCGCCGGCCGAGACGCGGAGGACGTCGTCGAGCACCACTTCGACCACTGGGATCTCGCGGTCCTCGCCGTCTCGTATCACCTTCGCCGCGGGAGCCGTCAGCACCGTGAGCCTATCGAGAGCGATCTTCGCGCGCATCTCCTGGACGATCCCGATGGCCGCGTTTATGAAGATGATGCCGCCGAACAAGCCGTCCTTCCAGGAGCCGAACACCATGACGGCCGCGAAGAGCACGCCCAGGATCAGGTTGAACCAGGTGAACACGTTCGAGCGGATGATGTCCCAGGTGGTACGGCCGCCGGGGCGGGGGGTGACATTCGTCTTGCCGGCGTCGACCCGCTCGCGGACCTCCGCGGAGGTGAGGCCCGTCAAGGACCGGGGGCCGGTCAGCGCCGGGGTGCCGGACGGTGCCAAGGCGTCGATGTCGGCGACCACTCCGTCGCCCGAAGGCGCGACGTCGCTCACGAGTCCAGCCTGAGTTGGTAGAAGGCCACGTTCAGCCAGCGGTCGAACTTGAATCCGACCTCCTCGAGCAGCCCCACGCGGGAGAACCCTGTCTTCTCGGCGAGGCGGCAGCTGGCTGCGTTCTCCTCGGTGATCCCGCCGACCAGGGTGTGGAACCCGTTCTCGGTCCCCAGCGCGATAAGCTCGCGCAGCAGGGCCTCGCCCACGCCGCGCCGCCGCGCCTCCTTGTGAACATACACCGAGGTCTCTCCGGTGAAGCGGTAGGCCGGCCGGGTCCGAAACGCGCTTATGGAGCCCCATCCGAGCACCCGGTCTTGCTCTTCGAACACGATCGCGGGGTAGGGAGGCACATGCTCGGCGAGCCAGTCCGCCTGGGTCTCCACGGAGCGGGGCTCCAGGTCGAACGTGGCCGTGGTGTTGGCCACAGCATCGTTGTAGATGTCGAGGATCGCCTCGAGATCCGACTCAAACGCCGCTCGTATCCCCAAGAATGCCTCCCGGTCTTCTCTGGGCGGCGTCGCCGCCCTCAACGGTCTAGGAGGCTGCCGAAAAGCGAAGTCCCGGCTACGGGAGCGCACTGAGCGGCGCCATACGTCCTTTTCAGCAGCCTGCTAGAGGGTACCATGGAGGAGAAGCTGGACCTTCACGGGGGAGGGCCGTCAGATGATCTACGCCGACCACGCGCTGGCACACCGTCTCGAGGGCCTCATCTGCACCGAGTGGCGCCGCTTGGCGGAGGTGACCCCCCGAGTCTTTCCGCACGCATCCGCCGAGTGCGTCGACCTAGCCGGTGGAGTCGCCCTCTGGCTCGGCGAGGGCTCGCCGGTCAATCTGGCCGTAGGTCTCGGCATGAACGGGCCCGTGGATGACGCGGGATTTGAACGACTCGAGGCCTTCTACCACGAACGGGGAGCCGCTGCTATCACCAGCATCTGTCCTCTGGCCGACCCGTCGCTGCTCTCGGTTCTGGGCCGGCGAGGCTGGCGGGTGTCGGAATTCGAACACCTTCTCGTGCTGGAGCTTTCCGATGAGCTACTGCCGGAGAGTCTCGGCGCAAGGACCGACTTTCAGCCCGGCGACGGCCGCGACGTGGCTTCCGATGGCGTGCTGGACGTGCATGTGTGTCTGCCCGAAGAGCGGGCGATCTGGGCGCGCGTGGCGACACTGGGCTTCGCCGACGGTGAGCCACCCGAGCGGGCCCACGAAGAATTCGGTCTGATCATGGCTGAGAGGGACGACGCCATCCTCGTGCTCGCCTGGATAGACGGAGAACCCGTTGGAGTCGGCAGTCTGGTGGTCGACGACGGAGTCGGCTGGCTCTCGGGCGATTCGACGCTGCCCGGCTACCGACGGCGCGGCGTGCAGCAGGCCATCCAGCGGCACCGTCTGCGACTGGCCCGTGACGCTGGCTGCGACTTGGCGGTCACCGAGGCGGCGCCGGGTGGTGTGTCGCAACGGAATATGGAACGGCTGGGGTTCCGGATTGCCTACACGCACGTGGAGTTTGTGAAGCCATCCTTGGGCCGGTGATTGAGCCCTCGCCGGTCTACAGCCCCAAGTTCCTGGCAAAGCGCTCCGCCCGCTCGCTGTGGGCGGCTTCGGGACCGGTAACATCGAGGCGTAACCATCCGCGCCGGGTGGCAACTGCTACGGCTTCGTCGAGCAACTGCCGCTCGATGCCTTGCCCCGGTATTCCGGCCGCACGTACATCTCGTCGATAACGCCGTATTCGCCGCCGGCGTAGATGGCGAAGCACTGCGACAACAGTAGGACCCCCACGGCCAGTCCATTCGTCTCCTTGGCCAGGACGGCCAGAAGCCTTCCCGGGCCTCCGTGCGACCCGGCCTCAGAGTCCAGGTTGTTCCGGATGTCGCCGTGGAGCTTCTCCCGGTCGATCCAGGGGAGGTCGGTGCCCTTCGTCCACGAGCTCCATGAGCAGTTCCTCGAGGAGCTCGAGCACGGCGTAAACCTCGTGCGACTGGGCGATCTCGACATTCATGGCGCCCATGCTAGCACTTGGACCCTGGGGCCGGCGTGGGTCACGAGGCAGGCGGTTTGGTCGCGGTGAGCGAGAACATGAGCGGGATACGCGGTAGACCCTCCGGCAGACAGTAGGTACCGTCTTCGTTCTTGACCATCCAGGGGAACCACTGCCAGTACAGGTACGGATACTCCCGTAGCGGACGTGATGCACAGTCCCGCCTCGGCCAGCGACCGTCACGATCTCCTCGAAGCCGTGCTGCCAGCAATAGCCAGACGCTCTTGAAGTCGGCGTCGGGGGCGGCGTAGGACCCTGTCTGTTCCCAGCGGAGGCCTTCCCGGCCGAAGTACTCGTAGCGGAAACGGAGCTCGGGCTCGGTGAGCTTCGTCGTCGAACATCCAGCGTGAACGGATGAGAGTCGGCTATGAAGAAGGTGCCGCCCGGCTTGAGGGCGTCCGGCGATCGTGCGGGCCCAGGGGCGTAGATCGGGTAGCCAGGTGATGGCGCCGTGCGAGGTGAAGACCACGTCGAACTGGTCGCCCTCCAATTGGGCAAGCACGGCGGCAGTGTCGGTGACGTCGGCGCAGAGGAAGCGGGCCTCGATCGCCAGCTCGCGCGCCAGGCGCCGGGCGTGAGCGACCGCCTTCTCGGAGAAGTCGACCCCGGTCACCCGGGCGCCGCGGCGCGCCCACGACAGGGTGTCGAGTCCGAAGTGGCACTGCAGATGCAGCAGCGACTTGCCCTGCACGTCGCCGACCCCGTCCCCTGAGTTCGACCGCGTCCAGGGTGTCGCGCCCGGCTTTGAAGCCCTCCACGTCGTAGAAGCTCGCTGACGACGTGGAGTTCGGTCCACCCATCCCAGAGGTCGCGGTTGCGCGGACGAGGTCGGCGCCGGTCTGCGGCTGCAATCGGATCGGCGTGCAGGTCGCCATGGAGCTCGCGACTCCGTCGACCTGCGCTCCTACCTGCGTCTCCGCTTGCTGCCGTTGTAGACGAGACGTGGCTTGAGCTTCTTGGCGGTGCGATCCGGGTTGGGGATCAGGCGCTGCATGTACTGCGAAGCCTTCGAGGTCGCGGCAGGGCAAGGGTCTCGCCGAGCATGAGCTCGATCTCGCGCAGCTCGCCGGCCTGCTCCGCGGCCAGGAAGCTGATGGCCGTGCCGGAGGCGCCCGCGCGGGCGGTGCGGCCGATGCGGTGCACGTAGTCCTGGGCCTGCGAAGGCAGGTCGTAGTTGATGACGTGCGAGATGCTGTCCACGTCGATGCCCCGGGCCACGATGTCGGTGGCCACCAGCACGCGGTAGGTGCCGTCCTTGAAGCCGTCGAGCGCGCGCTGGCGCTGGGCCTGGGTGCGGTTGGAGTGGATGGCCGTACCTTTGATGCGGCTACGCTCCAGGTGGCGGCAGACCCGGTCGGCGCGGTGCTTGGTGCGGGTGAAGACCAGGACCCTGTCGAGCTTCTCCTCTTCGAGCAGGCGGACCAGCAGGTCGGTCTTCTGCGTCTCGGCCACCGGGTACACGGCCTGCGCTATGGCCTCGACCGGCGTGGCGCTGGGAGCGACCTCCACGCGGGCCGGGTTGTCGAGCATCGGGCCGGCGATGCGCATGACGTCGCTGGAAAGCGTGGCCGAGAACAGCATGTTCTGGCGTTTGGGTCGGCAGCAGGCCGATGATGCGACGCACGTCGGGCCAGAAGCCCATGTCGAGCATGCGGTCCGCCTCGTCGAGCACCAGGATCTTCACGTGGGACAGGTCGACGTCCCCGCGCTGGCTGAAGGTCGAGCAGGCGGCCGGGTGTGGCCACCAGTAGGTCGACGCCCGGCGCAGCTTCTTGAGCTGGGGCTCGTAGCCCACGCCGCCGTAGACGGCGGCGACGCGCTGGCCGGTGTGCTTGGAGCAGTCGCGGGCCACTTCTTCGATCTGGCCGGCCAGCTCGCGAGTGGGGGTGACCACCAGGGTGCGTTATGCCCTTACGCGGTTGTCGCCGGCGCGGCCTGTTGTCAACTGCAGAGCCGGCAGGATGAAGGCGGCCGTCTTGCCGGTGCCGGTCTGGGCGCAGCCGAGAAGGTCGCGTCCGGCGAGGGCGAGGGGGATGGCCTGTTCTTGAATGGGAGTGGGATCGGTGTAGCCGAGGCTTTGAACAGCCTTGAGGAGGCCTGGTTCCAGGCCGAGTTCAGTGAAACTCATACGGTGTATAGCTCCTTGCCGTGCGTCCCAATAGGATGCACTGCGATTGTAGACGCAGTTGATCCAGTCGAGTCTTCGGGAAAAGAGCGCGGGGGACAACCGTGTCTGTGATAGTTGGCTCATTATAGCCCATTGCGGGGCCAAGCGTCTCCGGCTACCGCAAGACCAGGCGGTATCGCCGTGGCCGCGAGACTGCCGGTGACGGCCACTCCGGCGTGCGCGGTGGGGGCTGGCGCCGGCCGGTCAAACGGCCTACGCTTGTCGGACAAGCAGATCGACACTATTGAGCTATCCCGAGACGGAGGCGAGACCATGGCATCGACACGGACGTCAAGACTATGGATCGTGGTGGCGGCAGCTGTCGCTCTGGTACTCGCCCTGGCCGTGATCGGCTGTTCCTCCGAAGAGGAGACCACTACGACTGCCGCCGTGCCGACCACCAGCGGCGCGGGCGACACGACAACCACGACCGAGGCTCCGGCGCCGACCTCGGTGCCGCCCACCGACGCCTCCACTACCACGGTGTCGTCCGGTACCACGACCACTGAGGCGCTCTCCAGCGCGGAAGAGAGGCTGCCCAACGGCAACATCAAGGCCATGGGCTTCATCGACGCGGTGTGGGAGGACGGCGGTGTGCGTCACATCAGCATCGACTACGCCGAGTTCCTGACGGGTGAGGAGGCCATTGAGGCGGCCATCGAGGCAGGCGTGATCGAGCCGGGCGAAGACCTCCCCAACGACTACTTCATCCGCAACGTCAACTCGCAGCTGCGGGAGTTCGTGGTCTCGGACTCCGTCGCGATCACCACGTCCACGCGCTGGGCTCCCCACGACGGATTCGAGGCGACCTGTACCTGGGAGGACTTCCTGAGCTTCTGGGGACCCGGCCTCGGAGATGGCGACGAGCCATCTGCATCAGATGCCCTGGTGGATCGTGCGCGACGGCGACACCGTGATCACGATCGACGAGCAGTATCTTCCAGTAAGGGCGGTCTCTCTCGAAGAGGGCGGTCCCTCCAGACGAGTGCGGCTCTTCTAGACAAGGGGGGCTCTTCCAGAGGATGGCTGCTTGAGCCGGGATTCGATGATCGCTTCAACCTGGGCGGTGTCGTCCGGGGTGATCACCGGCGTGACGCGTCCTCCGATGTCCACGATCAGCCCCCGTTTCTTGCGGGGACGCCTCGGGGTCGAGGCTGAAGTAGTACTTGAAGTCGCCCGATCCCCAGATGCGCCACTTGCCGGTGAACAGGCCCATCTCGATTCCGTAGACGCCCCTTATGTCGGAGTAGGCGATGGTCCGCTTGTTCCCGAAGGGGAAGTAGTAGCCGTGGATGATGAGGGCCTCCGACGTGCACTCGATCCAGCGATCGCGGTAGAGGACTTGGATCTCGCTCGGCTGCATCGTCTGCGACTCTAGGACTGCCGTGGGGCCCAGCAGCCTCCTAGCTCCGGTCGGCCTTCTTGCGGTCCTCGAGGCCGAGCATAGCCTTGCGTATCCGCACCGACTTGGGCGTGACCTCCACGAGTTCGTCGTCGGCGATCCATTCCAGGGCCTGGTCGAGAGTCATCACCCGGGGCACCTTGAGGCCCACGTCGATCTCCTTGGTCTCGGAGCGGTAGTTGCCCAGCTTCTTGGTCTTGGTGGGATTGCAGGTCATGTCGCCCGAACGGGAGTGTTCGCCCACGATCATGCCGGCGTAGACAGGCTCCATCGGGCTGACGAAGAGCGTCCCCCGGGCCTGGAGATTCTCCAGAGCGTACCCAGTGGCCGGGCCGTTCTCCATGCTCACCAGGGAGCCTCTGTCGCGGTGGGCCACCTCGCCCTGCCAGGGTGCGTACCCCACGAAGCGCGACGACATGATGCCCAGCCCCCGGGTGTCGGTGAGGAAGTCGCCCCGGTAGCCGATCAGGCCGCGTGTCGGGATGCTCAGATCCATGCGGACCATCCCGGTCCCGGCGTTGTGCATTCCGGTCAGCTCGCCCTTGCGCTGGGCCAGCTTCTCTATCACGATCCCCTGATACTCGTCGGGCACGTCGATGGTGAGCTCCTCCATGGGCTCGAGCACGTGACCGTGCTCGTCCTCATGCGTGATCACCTCCGGGCGCGACACGCAGAGCTCGAGGCCCTCGCGCCTCATCTCCTCGATGAGGATGCCCAGATGCAGCTCGCCGCGACCGGAGACCTTGACGCCGTCGGGACGGCCCAAGTCTTCCACCCGAAGGGCCACGTTGACCCGCAGCTCCCGGTCGAGGCGGTCCTTGATCTGACGGAGGGTCACCGCCTGGCCTTCTCGACCCGAGAAGGGGCCGTTGTTGGTAAGGAAGAACATGGAGACCGTCGGTTCTTCGATCTCGAGTGGGGGAAGCGCCGGTTCGGCCAGGTCGGGGGCCGACAGGGTGTCGCCGATGGTGATCTCGTCCGGGCCGTTGACCCACACGATGTCGCCGGCTCGGATCTCGTCCACCTCTTCACGTTCCAGGCCGCGCGTGACCCAGAGGTGGACACTGCGGGTGTTCTGGCTGCCCGTGACCTCCCAGTCGGTGTCGCTCCGGTCCTGCCCGGTCCAGCGGGTGGACGTGCGGACCAGCTCGTCACCGCGCCGGTGAGTCCCTTCCGACACCCGTCCGCACCCGATCTGTCCCAGGTAGTCGCTCCAGGCGAGCGTCGAGATCTGCATGCGGAAGGGCGCGTCCAGCTTGGCCTTGGGCGGCGGGACCTCGTTGACGATGGTCTCGAACAGCACGTCCATGCCCTCGTGGGGGCCGGTGTCGGGATCGTACGTGATCCAGCCCTCCAAGGCCGAGCCATAGACCACGGGGAAGTCGGCCTGGTGGTCGGTAGCGCCCAATTCGAGAAAGAGACCGAAGGTCTTGTCGAGGGCGCCGAAGGGGTCGGCGTTGGGTCGGTCGACCTTGTTGACCACCACGATGGGACGCAGGCCCAGGCGCAGGGCCCGCATGAGCACGTAGCGGGTCTGAGGCATGGGGCCCTCGTTGGCGTCGACGACGAGGAGCACCGAATCGACCATGGAGAGCACCCGCTCCACCTCGCCCGAGAAGTCGGCATGCCCCGGAGTGTCGACGATGTTGATCAGGTAGCCGTCCCATTCCACCGTGCAGTGCTTCGATCGGATGGTGATGCCGCGCTCTCGCTCCAGGTCGTTGTTGTCCATCACCCGTTCTTCGACGCGCTGGTTGTCACGGAAGACGTGAGCGGCTCGGAAGATCGAATCGATGAGGGTGGTCTTCCCGTGATCGATATGGGCGATGATCGCCACATTGCGGATGCGGCTCGCCTGGTTTGTCGCTTGTGCGGACGGCATGAAGCCTCGGACTCCTCGCTGGGTTCGGGCGGACGGACAACTCAATGGAGAGAGCAGGAGATTATAGCGCCTTGCCCGTCTCAGTGCTGCGTGCTGAAGCTGCCCTCCGCGGATTGAACACCGACGTAGGGTTGACCGCCCGCCACCGGGAGGACCCCGCCCGTGACGTAGTCCGACAGTTCCGACGCCAGAAACACAGCAACCCGAGCGATGTCCTTGGGGGTGCCCATCCTGCCCAGCGGGATCTCTCTGGATATCTCGCTATAGAAAAGGTCCTTGTTCTCGGCCTCGATGAAGGAATCTAGGCACTCCGTCCTGATGGCCCCAGGCATTATGGCGTTCACGTAAATGTTGTGGGGAGCCAACTCCGAAGCCAGGTCGAGGGTCATGCCGAGCATGCCGAGCTTTGCGGAGTGGTAGGCCACCGACGGATGAGGGCTGTGGAGAGCGCCCAATGAAGAGATGTTGATGATCTTTCCGAAGTGGTTCCTCTTCATAGTGGGGATGACCCCCTGACAGAACAGGAACGCCCCCTTTAGGTTCAGATCGACGACTCTGTCCCACTGGTCTGCCGCCAGATCGGCGGCCGGCATCGACGAGGGCTCACCACCGGCATTGTTTACCAGGATATCGACGGTGCCGTACTCGCAGAGCGTCTTTCCTACGACTTCCTTCACCTGCGCGCTATCTGTGATATCGCACCTGATGAACATCCCACGGCGACCGATCCGGTTGATTTCCGCAACGGTCTGTTCCGATTGGGCAACGAGGACGTCGACCACCACAACGGAACAGCCCCGCTCGGCGAACTCCATAGCGATCCCTCTGCCGATCCCTCTGGCGGCTCCGGTGACGATCGCTACTCGGTCTTTCAATAACACGGCTTTGCTCTCCCGCGGTCCGTCGGATCGCTGGCGCCTCTTGACAACTTGAGTGTAGCAATCTAGAGTCGCATTGACCACCTGGCGAGTCACCCAGCTCGCATAGTAAACCGATGATAGTTTCGGAGATGACCTCGATGAATCTCGAAGAACTGCAGAAGAAGATTGAATACCTGACCGACATTGAGGAGATCAAGCAACTGCAGGGGAGGTACCAGTACTGGCTCTGCAAGATGGACTACGCCAAGGTTGCTGAGCGCTGCTTCGTCCGTGAGACCCCGGGAGCCCGAATGGAGGCGTCGGACAGCGGCGTGTTCACGGAGATCGAGGGGATCGACCGCTTCTTCAATGATCACATGGCAAGGTTGTGCAACGTCCAGGGATTTTTCACCCTGCATACGGCGGTGGCGCCGGTCATCGAGATCGCCAGGGATCGTCGGACGGCCAAGGGCATCTGGTTCGAGATCGGCTGTTTTGGGGCCAAGGGTGCGGAAGACGCTTGGGCCTGGGGGTTCTATCTGATCGACTACGCCCGGGAGAACGGTGAGTGGAAGCTATGGCATGTCAACTTCACTCCGCACTTCCGCACTCCGTATCACCGGGGATGGTCCGAGGTGCCCGTCTCTGCCTCGGTCAGCGATGGACTGCAGGATGGGCCACCTACGGCCTGGAACCCGTACGATCCAGGCAAGACCGGCCCTGAGCAGCTCTTTTGGCATCTGCCGGACGTGCCCGAGCCATACGAGAGTTGGTAGTGGGGCGGCCGGGCGACTGATTGACCATGGACGTCAAGAATCACATCACCAAGGAACTGGAGGACCTCGGCCGCGGGCTGGACCGGTATCTGGAGGGTCTGACGGAGACGGAAGTGTCTTGGGCCCCTGCTCCCGGCGCCTCCTCCATCACCGAGAACCTGTTCCACACGGCTAGGTTCGAGGACGAGTTCGTCCAGCAGAGGATTCTGGGCCGGCAGGAGATCTGGGAGCGAACAGGCACGCCCGTGGCGGGGAACCCTGCCGCGGACTCGTCGGCGATACCTTCACACAGGGAGGTGCTCGCCTACTACCTGGGCGTCCGGTCGGGCACGCTGCAGTGTCTGCGCGACCTGTCGGACGACGATCTGGTGAAGGCGGCCACGATCCCGCAGGGTGAGGTCACGGTAGCCGACGTGCTGTCCATTGTGGTATGCCACTTCGCTCAGCACTTGGGTGCCATCACCTATCTACGGCGCCTTCAGCGTGGACCGGCAGGTGTAGAACATGTCTGAGTCTCCCAACGTCGTGCGCCCTACCACTACCTCTCAGGTTGTGGAGATCGTTAATCAAGCGAGACGTACCGGCACCCCGCTCGTGCCGGTGAGTTCCGGACCACCTCACTACAAGGGGGGGAGCGCCTCTTCGGCGGACAACGCCGTCACTGTGGATCTGAGCGGCATGCGCCGCATCATTCGCGTGGATCGACAGAACCGCGTGGCCATGTGCGAGGCGGGCGTGACCTTCTCCGAACTGGCCGCGGCTGTGGCCGACGAGGGGCTGAGACTGAACACGCCTTTGCTGCCCAGGGGCTCGAAATCAGTGGTCGGCAGCCTGCTCGAAAGGGAGCCGGTGATCATGCCCAAGTACCAGTGGGACATCGCCGATCCCCTCGCTTGTCTGGAAGTGGTCTTTGGCACCGGCGACGTTTTCCGGACGGGAGCCGCGGCCGGGCCCGGCGCCGTGGAGGAGCAATGGCAGGTCGGCGGTGCCCAGAAAGAGGCGGCTGGACCTTCCGCGGCCTCGTGGTACCGGCTCATCCAGGGTGCGCAGGGCACCATGGGCATCGCGACGTGGGCGACGGTGCGCTGCGAAGTGACTCCGCGCGTGGAAGCGTCTTTCTTCATCGGAGACCTCCAGACGGATAGGCTGGTCAGGGTCATGCGCCGGCTAATTCGTCGCCGGTTGGTCAACGAGTGTTTCATGCTCAACCGGGCCAGCTTGGCGTCGGCCGTCGCCGGTCAGGGCTCCGACAGTCCCCGTGACCTCGAATCCGGTCTTCCCCAGTGGATACTCTTCTTCACAGTGGCCGGGTACGAGTATCTACCCGAGCTTCGAGTCCAGGGCCAGGTCCAGGACGCGCTGAAGATCGTGCACGCAGAAGGGACGGAGGCGGTCGGGCATCTCGGCAAGGTCTCGGCCTCGCAGTTGTTGGCGGCCACTCGGGACCCATGCGCTGAGCCGCACTGGAAGCTCCGCCGTAGCGGGGCCTTCCGGGATATCTTCTTTCTAGCCACCTTCGACAAGCTCCCCGGTCTTCTTGCGACCATGAGCGAGCTTGCCCAGGCTCGGCACTTCCCCTTGACGGACGTGGGGGTCTATTTCCAGCCCATCGTGCAGGGAACCGGCTGCCATTGCGAGTTCACTCTGTCCTACGATGCCGCCTCGCCGGCGGCTTGTGCCTCGGTCGAGGCTCTGTCGATCGCGGCGGTCGAGAGACTCATGAATGAAGGCGCCTTCTTCTCGCGGCCGTACGGATCACATGCGGCGCTGGTCTACCAAAGGGATCCCGCCACCGTCGCGGCCCTGCGGAGAGTTAAGGCCGTCGTCGACCCCATGAACCTGCTGAATCCCGGAAAGCTGTGCTTCACATGAGCCTAGAAGACTACCGGCGTGACATGGAGATGTGTTCGCGCTGCTCACTCTGCAAATTCATCCCCTTGGAAATGGTCACCGACGCCAACTACACATACGCGTGCCCGAGCATAGCGAGGTACAACTTCCACACGTACTCGGGTGGAGGTCGGGTGACCATGGGTACGGCGTTGCTGGATGGCCACCTCGAATTCGGGCCAAAAGTGGCCGAGGTCGCGTACAAGTGCCTGATGTGCGGAGCCTGCGATATCGCTTGCAAGTACGCCATGGATATGGAAGTGCTTGAACCGCTCGGCGAGATCCGGGCGGCCTGCGTGGAGGCGGGGCAAGCGGCCCCTGTTCTGGACGAGCTCGTGCGGAGGCTGCGGGAGGAATCGGTCATGCCGACCGAGCCGCGCGCCGGACGACGGCTGGGGGCCGAGGAACTTGGAATCAAGGACTGCTCGCGCGAGTCCGCCCAGGTCCTCTACCACTTAGGCTGTCGCCAGGCCTTCGACGACTCAGTCTGGCCCGTCGCCCGGGCCACGGCGGCCCTGCTCAAGCGGGCCGGGGTTGACGTAGGAGTGTTGGGCGGCGGCGAAGTGTGCTGCGGAGGGCGCGCCTTGGAATTCGGCTACAAGGAGGACTTCCTCAAGGCGGCCGACCACTGCAATGCCGTCCTTGGGAGCACCGGGGCGAAACTGCTTGTGACGAACTGCGCCCACTGTTTCCACGCCCTTTCCGTGCAATATCCAAAGGCGGGTAAACAGCCGCCGCTGGAAGTGATGCACGTGACGCAGTTCCTTGCCGAACTCGTCCACACGGGCAGGTTGGAGCTGAAGGACGTGCCGCGGTTGCAGAGCGGGCGGAAAGCGGAGTCGACCGTCCCCCTGAGGGTGACCTACCACGACCCCTGTCATCTGGGCAGGTTGGGAGAGCCGTATGTTCCGTGGAGTGGGACTCCCGTCCCCGGCCATCGACGGATGTTCGATCCGCCCAAACCCTGGCGCAGGGGCACCAAGGGAGTGTACGCGCCGCCGCGCGAGTTGCTCGCGGCGTTGCCCGGAGTCGAACTGGTGGAGATGAAGCGCATCAAGGAATACGCCTGGTGCTGCGGCGCGGGAGGTGGGGTTCCGGAGTCCAATCCGGACTTCGCCGCTTGGACGGCCGGGGAGAGATTGAGAGAAGCTGAAGCCACGGGCGCCGGCGTCATCGTGACCGCTTGTCCCGGCTGCAGACGTAGCCTGCAGGGCGCCGCCGCTGAAGCCGGAAGTCCGCTCCGGGTGCTCGACATCGCAGAGTTGCTTGCCTCCGCCGGAACTGAGGAGGTGCTGTCATGAGCTTGACGGCGGCGATGCTGAGGTCTTTGGAAGACATCGTCGGGGTTGCCAACGTCTCCGACGAACCGGCCGTCCTTTGGTCATATGCGGGAAGGTCCGGTCTGGGCGCAAGTTCGAAGAAGTTCGTCCCCTGCTTCGAGGCAGTGGCTCTGCCTGGCACCACCGCGGAGGTCCAGGCCATTGTGCGGCTATGCAATCGCAGCGGCGTCAAGTACAAGGCCTCCAGTACCGGCTGGGGGTTTCAGGGCGATCCAGGGGGTCCGGGCGTTATCAAGATCGACCTTAGGCGCATGAACCGCATCCTCCAGATCGACGAGGAGAATATGTACGCGGTCGTAGAGCCGTATGTGATCGGCGCGCAGCTCCAAGCTGAGCTCATGAGGCGGGGGCTCACGTGCATGGTCACCGGAGCCGGAGGCAACTGCTCCGCGCTCCCGATAGCCGCTCACGAAGGTATCGGGCACATGGGTCAGACCCACAGCTACGCTGAGAGGAACCTGCTGGCCCTCGAGTGGGTGACGCCCGACGGGGAACTCGTAAGGCTAGGCTCGCTGGGTTCCACCGGGGAGTGGTTCTGCGGAGACGGTCCGGGGCCGTCGCTAAGGGGCGTAGTGAGAGGGAACGTTACCCCACTGGGCGGCCTGGGTGTCTACACGGCCGCGGCGCTCAAGCTCTACGACTGGCAGGGCCCCGCCACGATGCCCGTCAAGGGCGTCTCCCCCGAGTACTGCCTGGAGGAGATCCCGGAGTGGTTCATGATCCGCTATCTGAGCTTCCCGACTGCGGAAGCCAGATTCCAGGCGCTCCGCAAGATAGGCGAGAGTGAGATAGCCGCCCAGATCATGGGCTTCACCGGTTCCATGGTGGCGGCCAACATCGCCACCTGCAACGAGCAAGACGTCAACTACGACGAGCAGATCAACAAGGCCGTACAGGGAGTCGGCTTCGAGATGGTCATTATCGGTGATTCGGCCAACGACTTCGACTATAAGGTCAAGACGCTGAACCTGATCATGAAGGAGTCGGGCGCCCAGTCCCTTGAGCTGCTGGAAGACTCCGACATCGGTGGAGCTCTGCTGTGGCGTTGCATCCGGGTGACCGGGTCCGTCCGGGAGACACTCCGGGCGGCCGGTGCATTCGGGGGCGTGGTCGGAGGCACCGATCAAGTGGAGCTGCTGGCCGAGTACATCGCCGCGACGGCCGTCCGCAAGGCCGACTTGATCAAACGGGGGGTCGTGCTGGACGACGGCTCAGAATCATTCGTCACCTCGCTCGAGCATGGGCACTTCGGACACGCGGAGTTGCTCGTCCGCTATGTGCCCAGCGCAGCGACGGACGAGGGCATGGGCCTGCTCATGAGGGAGGCGGTGGGCATCGGGGCCTCGAGCAGACTCGGGGTACCGCACTTCGTGGGTGGTGACGAGATGCACGACGTGTTCGGGCCGATTGCGTCCAACTACCACGAATGGCTGCGTGCCATAAAGAAGGCTTTCGATCCAAAAGAGGTGTCGGAGGCCAGCAACTACATCTCACCGCGATAGGGGGGTCACATGGTGGAGAAGCCGGAACAGGATGCGAACGAGCAGGGAGATGGATTGCACATACGGTCACTTGCCAAGGGTCTGCAGGTGCTCAGCCTGTTCACGGTGGAGCGTCCGGAGTTGGCCCTCAAGGACATAGTGCGGGAGACGGGCTTCCCGCGCCCGACGGCGTACCGGCTGGTCCGCACCCTGGAGGACGAGCGGTTCGTGGTGCTCAGCGCCGATACCTCCCGATACCGTCTTGGCCCAGCGATGATTCCCGCTCTGTATTTGCTGAAGGACCATTCCAACCTGGTCAGACTGTTGGAGGGCCATCTCCAAGAACTGGCCGACATCGCAGGCGAGCACGCCTCCTTGGCCGTGGGGGTCGAGCGGGCCGCTGTGGTCATCGACTCGGCCTCGAGCTCCCACAATCCCTTTCAGCCGATCGTCCCTGTTGGCCGTGTACACGAGGGTTTGATCACCGCTCACAGCAAAGTGCTTGCCGCTTTCGCGCCGCCGATAGAGCTGGAGGAACTGCTGGGGAGACCGCAGCCCGCCCGTACTGCTCATACCATCACCGATCCTCATCTGGTGGCCGCAGAGATGGCGAGGGTTGTCCGTGAGGGAATCGCCTTCGACATCGAGGAGCACTGGACCGGGGTGTGTGCGGTGGCAGCCCCGGTGCGGGATAGATCCGGAAACGTAGTGGCTTCGGTGTCGGTAGTCGTCTCTGTGGAGAGGTTTGGTGCGGAGCGCCGCCGGCTGCTGGCCGAGATCGTGAAGTCCTTCGCCGCGAAGATGTCCGCCGAGCTAGGGTGCTCGGGCGAGTGACCTGCTTGACAGCCAGAGGCGAGCCGACTAGTATCGACACAGCGACCGCTTTGTGAGCGAGGCATCTCGCATTGTGAACAGACTCGGAGAAGAGGCAGACTAGATGACAATTCCCAGCGTGTACTCGGCGGCTGAAAGGGAGATGCTCGCTCAGTGGGAGCGGGAGATCGACGCGGTGCCCGGTTGGCTGGACGAGGAACCACGCGAAGGCAAACCCTATCCCTTCGTGCATCTGGTAGCTACGAAGGAACTGCTGCAGCTCTCCGCGGTCGGCAACGACTACCAGAATCCTCTCTGGCGCGACGAGGAATACGCCAGGCGCACCAGATGGGGTGGGATCATTGGACACCCGTTCTACGCGGTCTACATCACCTTCAGCTCGCCGTGGCCGGTCCTCCACGTCCCGGAGTCCGTGGGCCACAAGGTGGGCAAGGTGTGGTGGGAGGAAAACTACTTCTACCAGCCCATCAGAGTGAATGACTCGTTCCACGTCTGGGTGATGCGCCCGGAACTCACCGACGCGACCAATCCCGATGGGTCCGAGCCCCGGATATTTAAGGTGCGCGGGGGAGTCAAGATCTTCAACCAGCGGGACGAGGTCGTCGCGACCCGCTCCCGGACCATGCTCATAACCATCCTGCCGTCGCTTGAGGCATGGAAGCCGCCGGTAGTCACGTCTCCCTACGTCTACTCCAAAGAGGACCTGGAGACGATCGACCGCATCGCCGACCAGGAAGAGATCCGTGGCATCAAACCCCGGTTCTGGGAGGACGTATGCGTGGGTGACGTCGTGACGCCCACCGTCAACGGCCCGCTCACCACTTGGGACATAGTCATGGCGGTCGCCGGCGTAGGTGCCAACACCATGCCAATGCGGGAAGTACGCCGCAAGACCCCCGATGCTCTCATCGTCGACCCAGTCACGGGCGTCTCGCACAAGGAGATCGAGATTCACTTCTCCGAGAGGGTGGCGAGGCTGGTTACCGGCCAACCGATTGCTCCCGGTTTCGAAGTCATGATGACCCGGGCCATCACCAACTGGATGGGCAACGACGGCTTCTTCTGCAAGCTCGACTGGAGGATGTATGGGGTTATGGAACTCGGGAGCACGGTCTTCGCCCTGGCGAGGGTCTGCCGGAAATACGAGAGGAACGGGGAGAAACTCGTCGACCTCGTATCCTGGCTCGAGACAATCAAGGGCAACGTGGCAGCCGCGGGTGTGGCCACCGTACGGCTGATGTCCCGAGAGGAGTTGGAGATACGGCTATGAGCTTCCAAGATGGCGACAGGGTCAGGATCAGGTCCCGTTACAACTGGACCTCGGATCCGCAGCAGAGGCTGGCCGGTTTGGCGGGCACGGTCACCAAGCGCATCAACCGCAAGCTGTCGGAGGAGCCGCCCGAGCTGCAAGAGTTCGTTGACGTCTTCTTCACCGTCGAAGAGAGCGAGGGTAGGGTTCTGCCCACCACTTTCCCCGTGCACATCGACGCGGGCACCATTCTGACCTTCCACGCTGACGTGCTGGAAAGAGTCGAGTAGGCATCGATGAGACCAGGGTTGCATTCCCATGGCCAAACCGCCGCAAGGGGGAAGTCTTTGGTGAGAAACAGCTGAATCGGGCAGGGAAAACCGCAGGACCAATACGGGAATGGGCTACGACTCAAGGAGGGACTAACGTGACCAAGAGACTGACAATACTAGGCATCGCTGTCGTGCTGGTTCTCAGCATGCTGTTCATCGTCGCGTGTGGGGAGGACGAGGCCACCACCACGACGGCCGCTCCTGCCTCGACCGACACCACGGCCGGTCCGGCTACGACGACCGCTCCGGCGTCCACCGACACCACCGCTCCGACCGGCGAGGTCAAGACCCTTAAGATCGGCCACGCCGCGTGGCTTGGGTTCTTCGTGGGCCTCGACACTGACAATTGCCTCAAGCTTCGGGTCAAGATGATCAACGAGGCGGGTGGCCTCAAAGTCGGGAACGACACCTACATGCTCGAGCTGGTCTCGTACGACACTAACAACGACCAGGCCACCGCTCAGGCCGTGGCCAACAAGCTGATCTTTGAGGACGAGGTCGACTTCATCGTCTGGACGGATTTCTTCTGGAATGCGGTACTCCCCACCACGGAAGAGAACAAGGTCATCACCTGCGGTGCCGATCTCACCGGTACCGTTCTGAAGCCGGAGTACAACTACTGCTTCAACACCGGCGTCAGCAATACTTCCAACGCGGTGCTCGTGGGCTGGTTCGCCAAGAACTACCCGGACATGAAGAAGGCCATCATGGCCCTTACCGACGACAACGTCGGACGGCCGAGCGTCGACATCTTCACTCCGGTCTTTGACACCTTTGGCTTCGACTACTCGTTCGAGTTCTACCCAGCCTCGTCGACCGACCTGAGCGCTGTAGGTACCAAGGTCAAGACCGAGAATCCCGACGTGATGATGTCGGTAGGCGGTACCTTCCAGGTCTACGCAGCGGCTCGGCAGGCCGGCTGGACGGGCATGATATTCAACCCCGGTCCTACTACCGCGGATACCATGATCGCCGGAGTGGGTGACGCCAGTATCGTGGAGGGCGCAATCGGCGGCGGTAACCCCCTGGAATACGATCCCTGCAAGACCGAAGCCGCTCAGGCGTTCAAAGACGCCTGGATCGCAGAGTACGGCGAATGGGCAGCACCGGAGGTGTCGGGGGTGGCGCACTTCGACGCCATCATCACTGCCATTCAGAAAGCCGGCTCGGTGGACACCGACAAGGTCGCCGATGTCATCGCCTCCGGCCTGGAATTCGAGAGCCCCTACGGTTATGCGCGAATGATCGCGCGACCGGACCTGGGCAACAGCCGCACAGTGGACAGCGTTACGGGGCAGTACATCAAGAAGATCGTGAACGGCAAAGCTGAACTGCTCGAGGAAGTCTCGCTGGATGATGCGCTTGCGTATTGGCAGCAGCAGCTCGACTTCCAGAGCAAGTAGTGAGGTAGGTCCCCCCTGTTCGAGGGAGCCTGCGCCGGTCATGGGCTTCCAGGCTCCCTCGAACGCACACCCCAGCAGGTCCGGATCCGAAGAGAGACAGAGATGAGTACAGGCATATTGGCAAGGCGCATAGAGCGGATCGAGGCGATCCACGAGATCGAGAACCTGATGTCGCGCTACGCCTTCTACCACGCCGCGTGTACTCACGAGAAGTGCCTGGAGATCTCGGCGCTTGAGACACCCGGTGTGAGCGTTGAGCTGCCCTTCGGCGTGTATGAAGATCGCGAGGGCCTCGAACGGCTCTACCTAGGCATACTGGGGCGGGCGGACCACGACGTGATCGGGCGGGCCGGCAAGTTACATCAGAACACCATGACCACGAGCGTGATCGAAGTCGCGGACGACGGCAGGACCGCGAAGGGCGTCTGGGTGTGCCCGGGCCATGCCACCGATACCTATGCCGAAGACGGCAGTCTGCAGGCGCTGTGGCGCTGGGTCAAGTATGGCTGCGACTTCGCCAAAGAGAACGGCACGTGGAAGATATGGCATCTGCGCATCTACGGCCTGTTCGGTACCCCGTTCTACACGAGTTGGACAGACAGTGAAGGGAGCGGGCCGCCGGCGCCGCCATCAATGCCTCCGGAGCTCGCTCCCAGTAGGCCGTCCAACCCGCTCTGGCAGTACAGGAAGGATTCGGTCTATCCGAATATCCCGGCACCCCCCGAGCCCTATGGCACGTTCTAGAAAAGGAAGAGAAGTGGCAGAACTAACGCTTGAACACCGCGTCGAACGCATGGAAGCGATCCACGAGTGTCAGAATCTCATCGGTCGCCTGGAGTTGTTGCACGCCGCCAATGAGTACGAGAAGTGCATGCATCTGCATGCCCTGGACACGCCCGGTGTGACCGTCGAGATGGACTGGGGCGTCTACGAAGGGCGGGCCGGGCTGGAGAGGTTCTACCTGAACTACCACGGACCGCACGAGGCCGCGAACAACTCGCCACGGGACGGCGAGTTGCACCTCCACACTATCAGCACCATGGTCATCGAGGCCGCCGACGATCTACATACGGTGAGTGGGACATATGTCTCTCCAGGTGTAGAGACTGGTGCTATCGCTCCAACGGGCCAGCCCGGGGAGGTTGAAGCATACTGGTTGTGGAACAAGTGTTCCTTTGACTGCATCAAGGAGAACGGCCTGTGGAAGGTCTGGCACTTCCGGGTCTTCAACTCCTTCATATGCCCGTACTACAAGAGCTGGGTCGACGTCGGGCCGATGCCCGCCAGGCCAAAGATGCCACCGGAGAAAGCGCCCGACAGGTATCTTGTCTCACCGTCGCCGTGGAGCTACGGGGTGGACAAGCCCGCTCTCAACATCCCGGCTCCTCCCGAGCCCTACGCGTCGTACAAGGAGAGCGAGAACGCCTCCTGGAGACAGGCGCTGTGAGCATACGACCCTTCCTGTATCACACCGGCATCTGAAGGTAGACGGAGAGAGGCATGCTGATCGGACAACTGATCTTCGACGGGTTGGCGATGGGGCTGGTGTTCGTGGTGCTCGCCACGGGCCTGGTGCTCATCTCCAGCGTGAACAGGATCCTCTTCATGGCCTACGGCGTCTTCTACACCATCGGTGCCTATGCCACCTGGTGGGTCATGGAACTCTGGGACCTGCCGTACTTCGTTGCTCTTGTAGTGGGCGTCCTTCTTGCCGGGATCATCGGGATACTGTCGTATCTGCTGATATTCCGGCGGTTGCAGCGTTCCGAAGGTGGGTTCCTCGCGACCCTCATCGCCTCCATGGGCCTTTCAATGGTGCTCACCCAGGGCGACCTGCTCATCTTTGGCACTACGCGACGGAGCATAGCTACGCCCTTCCCCGGGGCCTTCAGCGTCGGAGGGATAAACATCACCAATGCCAAGCTGGCCCTCATCGTCTTCGGCGTTGTCGTCACGGTGATCCTCTTCGTCCTCTATGAGAAGACGCGGCCGGGTAGAGCCATGAGGACCGTCGCTTTCATGCCCGAAGTGGCCACGATGCACGGCGTGAACGTGGGCCGCGTGTACATGTGGTCTCTCGGGGTGGGCTGCGCTCTCGCCGGCATCGCAGGCGCGATGCTTGCGCCTAGCTACGGCCTCAATCCCGGGATGGGCAACAGCATCCTCTGGACGGTGCTTCTCATGACCATGCTGGGTGGCATGGACAGTCTCCTGGGCGCTGTCGTCGGAGGAGTGGTGATCGGCCAGTTGCTCAGTTTCGGCCAGTACTACATCGGTGGTCTGATCCAGATCGTGATCTTCCTGATCATCGGCGTCGTCCTGTACTTCAAGCCCAACGGCATCCTAGGCCGCGGCATCGACATCGGGATATAGAGAGGCACGATGGAGAAGAGGCCAAGTAGGTTTGTCAAGCCCCTGGCGCTGGCCGCGGTCGTCGTTTTTCTGCTTGCCATACCGTCGTTCGTCCATTCGCCATACTATCTGGACCTGTTCATCTCCGTGGTGGTCCGAGGCGTGTTGGGCATGGTGTTCGTCCTCCTGCTGAGGGCGGGCATGATCAACATGGGCATTGCGGCATTCTGGGGCATCGGAGCATACGCGTCGGTCATCATGGTCATGGACCTGGGCATCCCATTCTGGGCGGCACTGCCGTTGTCGGCGTTGGTCACTGGTGTGGTGTCCTTCGGAATAGGCTGGATACTCGTGGGGAGCGGCAGCTCCGGTTTCGGGTTTGTCGTGCTCTCGGCAGTCATCGGGCAGATGTTCAGCGTGGTTATGGGGAGTATCTCCTTTGTTGGTGGGTATACCGGCCGGCAGAACGTGCCTGCGCCCGAGGCGATCCCTCTGCCCGGTGGCTCCTCGATAGAGTTCGGCATTTCGGACAAGATGCCGTACTACTATCTGGTGTTGTTCTTGTTGGGCGTCATCGCGCTGGTGCTGGTCGCCCTATACAGGTCGCGGGTGGGGAGAGCGTGGACCGCCATAGGACTCAACCTGCGGCTGGCGTCGTCGTTGGGTGTCAATGTGTTCAGATACCGGCTGGCAGTATTCGTGGTCGGCTCGGCCATCGCCGGACTGATCGGCTCGT
This sequence comes from uncultured Actinomycetes bacterium, assembly GCA_963714175.1. Lineage (GTDB taxonomy): Bacteria > Actinomycetota > Thermoleophilia > RBG-16-64-13 > RBG-16-64-13 > RBG-16-64-13. Next base: position 35,427 of record CAVQNN010000003.1, read on the forward strand.
TCTACGCGCACTATCAGGGGTTCGTAGCTCCGGACACCTTCGGCATGTGGCAGAACATCTACTTCCAGATATACGCGATCTTGGGTGGCATCGGCTTCCCCATCGTAGGGTCACTGGTCGGGTCGGGTCTGATGACCATGCTGCCCGAGGCACTGCGGGGCGCCGCGGTCTACGCCAACATCATCATGGGAGTTCTCCTGGTACTTCTGGTCTTGTTCCTGCCCCAAGGGATCCTGGGGATCGGGCGATGGAGGAGCCTGATCGGGAATGCCGTGCGCCGGCTCTGGAACAGGGTGCAGGGCAACGAGGCAGTGATCTCGGAGGGCGAGGCTGGGGCGGCGCGCGCGGCGTCAAGGAGCCGGAAGCCATGATGCTTAAGGTCGATCAGCTCTGCAAGTCGTTCGGGGGAGTACACGCCGTCGACAACCTGAGCTTCGAGGTGAGGGAGAGGGAGATCCTCGGTCTCATCGGGCCGAACGGGGCCGGCAAGACTACGGTGCTCAACGTCATCTCCGGCTTTCATCAGGCGAGCAGCGGAACGGTGTTGTTCCAAGACAAGAACATATCCAATCTGAAGCCCCATGAGATTGCCAAGCTTGGGATCGGGAGGAACTTCCAATCGTCGGTCTTGTTCATGGAGTTGCCGGTCATCGAGAACGTCTTCACGGCCTACCACATGGCCTACCGTACGGGTGTCTGGCGGAATCTGCTGTATCTGCCGTCCGCCAGGCGCGAAGAAAGGGACCTCCGGCGGAGCGCGGATGAGACTCTGGAGAAAATGGGTCTCGGCTCGCTCAAGTTCGAGGTGACTAAGAACCTTCCGCACGGGTACCAGAGGGTCCTGGGAGTGTGCCTCGCTCTGGCGACGAGGCCTAAGCTCCTGCTCCTCGATGAGCCGCTTACCGGCATGAACAAGACCGAGGTACAGACTATGTCCGGCCTCATCAAGGAGATTCGGGACGATGGTGTCACGATCGCCATGATCGAGCACAACATGGACGCGGTTATGAGCATCTGCGACCGCATCGTGGTGATGGCGTCGGGCACGAAGATCGCAGAGGGCCTTCCGAAAGAGATCCAGACGAACCAACAGGTTATAGAGGCTTACCTGGGGAAGGAAGACGACTAGATGGCCGCCCTTCTTGAGATAGAGGATCTGGAGGTCTACTACAGGAAGGCAAAGGCTGTAGAGGGCGTGTCGCTGGAGGTCAACGAGGGCGAGATAATCGCCATCGTCGGTGCCAACGGGGCGGGCAAGACGACGATCATCAGGACCATCGCAGGGCTCAAGAAGCCCAGCGCCGGACGGATCACCTTCGACGGTCACGTGATCACCGATCTTCCACCGCACGAAAGGGTGAGGAAGGGGATAGTGCAGGTACCCGCCGGTCGGCTGATCGTCGCTCCCATGACCGTCATCGACAATCTGAAGCTTGGGGCCTACCTGCGCAAGGACAAGGCAGGCATCAACCGAGATCTCGAGATGGTCTTCGAACACTTTCCGATGCTGAAGGAGAAACGCGACCAGCTGGGGGGCGAGTTGAGCGGGGGCCAGCAGCAGATGTTGGCTGTTGCCCGCGCCCTCATGGCCAGTCCGAGGTTGTTGCTGATGGACGAGCCGAGCGTCGGACTGTCGCCCATCATGGTCGCTGAGGTGGGCAAGACCATTCGGGACATCAACGAGCGGCAGGGCATCAGCATCCTTCTGGTGGAGCAGAACTGTCGCATGGCGCTCAAGCTGGCCAGTCGCGCATACGTGCTGGAGTTGGGAGCGATAGCGATCGAGGGCGTCTCGTGTGACCTGATGAACAACGAGCAAGTGCAGCGCAGCTATCTGGGTGGGTGATCGACCACCGCGGGAGGACGGCGGAGCGGGCGCGGTATGACGGCGGCGCAGGCCGCGATAGGAGGTCCGAGAATGACTAGGTTCGAGAAGCTGCTGGAGCCCGCCCGCATCGGCACGGTGACGGCCAGGAACCGGATGATCAAGACCGCGAGCGTGATGTACTACGGTCACGGGAACAGCCGGAACGTCTATTTCTACGAAGCGTTGGCCAAGGGTGGCGTGGGCCTCATCATCGTGGAGCCGGCGACCATCGAGTTCCCGCTGGGCATGATCGCTCCGCCCTATTTCCACATCGAGACCGACGAGTGCGTCCCTTTCTACGCGGAGCTGACCGCTGCCATCCACAAGCACGGCTGTCCGGCGTTTCTGTCACTGTTGCACGCGGGACCGTATCACACGTCCTACACAGGTCTCCAACCCGTGGCACCGTCGCCCAGGACGGCGGAAGAGATGCCGGTGGGTATGATGTGGAAGATGCCTCCGCGCGAATTGTCGATCGCCGAGATCGAGCACCTGGTGGATGGGTTCGCCGCCGGGGCGGCGCGGGCGAAGACGGCCGGATTCGATGGCATCGAGATCAACGCTTCCACCTTCCACCTGATCAACAGCTTCTTGTCACGGTTCTGGAACCGACGCGAGGACGCTTATGGCGGCAGCTTGGAAAACAGGGCTAAGTTCCTGGTGGACATCATCGCGGCGGTCAAGACGCGTTGTGGGGCAGACTTTCCGCTTATCGCCCTCATCAACGCCGCCGAGTATGGGCTGGGTGAACTCGGGCTGACCCCTGAAGAAGGCGTGGAGATCGCCAAATTGGCGGAGAAGGCGGGGGCTGATGCCATCCACGTGCGCGCCTATGGCTACGCCGACTACTTCAACGTGCACTTCCCCGAACTTGTCTTCTATCCCGAACCCCCCCAGCCCTTCCCGGCGTCGCTCGACGGCAGCCGGAATGGCAAGGGGGCGTTCATCCCTCTCACCGCCGCCGTCAAGAGGGCCGTCAAGGTGCCGGTCATCGCCGTGGGGAGGCTGGATCCCGAGATGGGAGAGCAGATCCTGCAGCAGGGCCAGGCGGACTTCATTGGCATGACGAGGCGCCTGATCGCCGACAATGAGCTCCCGAACAAGGTCGCTGCGAGCAAGGTCGAGGATGTGCGCGAGTGCATGGGGTGCATCGAATGCCTGCGCGCGTCGAGGAATTTCTCGCCGCAGGGTCTGCACTGCCGGGTCAACGCTATGGTGGGAAGCGACGAGGAGTACCGACTCGTGCCGGCCGACAGGAAGAAGAAGGTGCTGGTTGTCGGGGCCGGGCCCTCCGGCATGGAGGCGGCTCGAGTGGCGGCGCTGCGGGGTCACGACGTGACGCTGGTCGACAAGGAATCGCGGCTCGGCGGTCTGGTGCCCCTGGCCGGCGTGGTCATGGGCAATGCCATCGAGGATTGCGGAGCTTTGATCAAGTACTTCGAGAGGCAACTGGACGAGCTCGGGGTCAAGGTCGAGTTGGGCACGGAGGTCGACGCGGCGTATGTCGAGCGTCTCAAGCCCGATGCGGTGGTTGTCGGAACGGGGGGCAGGGCGGTGCTTCCGGAAATCCCCGGGATCGAGGGCCGCAACGTGGTCAAGAACGCCGACCTGCACCGTATGTTGAAGCAGGCCCTCACGATATTTCGGTCCTCCCAGACCCTATCGAAGTTGACCAAGATCTGGATGCCCGTCGGCAAGCAGGTCGCCATCATCGGAGGGTCGCTCCAAGGCTGTGAGTTGGCCGAGTTCCTGCTCAAGCGTGGCCGGAAGGTAACCATCGTAGACACTGGGGAGGCGCTGGGCAGCGACTTGGTCGAGTTGCGCAAGTTCTTCCTCTTCAGATGGTTTGGCAGAAAGGGCGCCGTCCTCATGCCGGGGGTGAAGTACGAGGAGATCACGGGCAAGGGTCTTGTGGTGATCGACAAGGAAGGCGTGAAACGGACCATCGAAGCGGACAGCATCATCCCGGTTCTTCCCTTGGCCCCGGATACCCGCCTATTCGACGTTCTCCAGGTGAACGTACCCGAAAGCCATATCATCGGCGACTCCCGGGAGCCCCATCTGATGCTCGACGCCATAGCCGACGGCTCGCGAGTCGGAAGGGCTCTGTAGCTGAGGGCCGAGGCGTAGAACCGCATCCCTGTACGACGGAAGGATCCATGAATGAACAACGGAGATCTTCAAGAGCAACTGAAGGAGCTGACGGAGAGGCTGGGCGCCCTGGAGTCAGCCGCCGAGAAGCAGGGGCACGAGATCCAGCGGCTCCGTGACGTCAACGCCATCAGGAACCTCATCAGCAAAGAGGCGTACCTGTTCGAAGCCCACATGCACGAGGAGCGGCTGGCGCTGATCGCGCAACAGACTCCCGGGGTGACTATCGAACAGGGGCTTCGCGGGGTGTTCGAGGGGCTCGAGGGAGCCCGCCGGACGATGATCGACATCGAGAAGAGCATGGAGCGGTCGCATGCCGCGGGCATGAAGAAGGCCTTCCCCGAGATGGAGCTCTCCAGTGAGACGGCCGGGATGCTGGAGACCCAGCTGACCGGCACCACGGCTATCGAGGTTGCCGTCGACGGCAAGACGGCGCGCGCGGCCTGGGTCTCGCTCATGGCCTGCGGCAAGACGCACGAGAATGACCCGCGTCCACAGGCCTCGTGGGTCTGGTGGAAATCGGCCGCCGACTTTGTCAAAGAAGACGGCGAGTGGAAGTTCTGGCACGTGCTCAAGAACCCGCTTTTCCTGGCTCCGTACACGAAGGACTGGGTGGAGGCCTCGCTCGGTCTGCCCCCTATTCCGGCTCCCGGAACCTGCACGGGGATCCCCGGACATGAAGCCAATCCCGACCGGCCGAACACCAAGCTGTACGACTCATACCGCATCACGAGAGAGCCCAAGCTTCATCCCGAGCCGCCCGAGCCGTACGGGGCCTTCGACGAGAGCGACAGCTACTCCTACTGAGAAGACCTGCCACGGGCACCAGTGGCGAAATCAACGAGAGAGGGAATGACCCATGGCAGCTGAGGATCTAGAGGAAAGACTCGGGGCGGTGGAGGCCGAACTCCGGGAGCTGAGGCAGGAAGTAGGGCGACTCAGCACGGTGCGCGACATCGAGGAGATCAGACAACTCACCATCCGGTATATCGACGCCATCGCTCTTGGAGAGTACGAGGGCATCATGGACAATTTCGCCGAAGGCGCGGTACTCGATCTCAGCAAGCCAAATCAGCCGCAAGAGACCAATCCTCCGCTCCACCTCGAGGGCAAGGAGAGTCTGCGTAGGTTCTACGAGGAGGGGCTATCCAAAGGCCACACCGGCCAAGACGGTTTCTTTGTGGTGAACCCGCTCATCACGGTCGACGGCGATCGTGCCAAAGGAACCTGGTTCCTCTACATCATGTATCGATACCCGCGCACCGGCCAATCCATGTTCTGGATACAGTCCCTCTTCGCGCCCGAGTATGTGAGAGAAAGCGGCAGCTGGAAGTTCAGCGCCATCAGGTGCCAGGAGCGGCTGGGCATACCGGGCGGCGATATGCCAATGGAACTCGTGTAAGGAGCTGTTTGAAGTGAACGACAAAATACTGCGGCAACTCTGGGACGTGCATCAGATCCAGCAGATCATGAGCCGGTATGAATACTTCCATGTCAGCGGACAGCATCAGGCCTGTGTCGATCTGTTCGCCCTGAAGACCTCCGGTGTCAAGGTGGAGATCGCCGAGCTGGGAGTCTTCGAGGGCGTGGACGGGGTGACGCGCTTCTTCATCGGCGCGAACAAGTTCGCTGAAGAGAAGGACGGCCGTGTCGGGCACATGCACCTACACACCCTAACGACTCCCGTCATCGAAGTGGCCGGCGACGGGCAGACGGCTCAGGGTGTATGGATCTCCCCGGGAGCCGAATCCGCCCCCGGCATGATGGAAGACAGCTGGTGCTGGGTGAAGTACGGCATTGACTTCGTCAAGGAAGAGAATGTGTGGAAGATCTGGCATTTCCACATGTACCGCATCTTCACAACGCCGTACAGCCGACCGTGGAGCGAAGCAGTTTACGAGCAGCAGCGCTACCTGCCGCCCGAGATCGCGCCCGACAGTCCCAACTCCTACGCGTGGCAGTACGGAAGAGACAGTATTTTCGTGGACGTACCCAAGACTCCGGCGCCCTATGAGACCTGGGACGACTCCATGTCGTACATTCCATGAGGCATGAGGTGCTGCAGGCCGATGTGGCGGTGATCGGGGCCGGCGCCGCCGGTCTTGCCGCCGCCGTTTCCCTTCTTCAAGGCGGCGCGAAGGTCGTGGCCTGCGAGAAGGCCGGCTTCACCGGCGGATGCTGCCGCAAGGCCGTTGGGCCCTTCGGTGTCGGGAGCAGGCTCCAGAGCAAGATGGAGAACCCGCCGAGTCCCGATGAAGTGTTCGACTACTTCATGGAATACACGCACTGGAAGGGAGACGCCAGGCTCATCCGCAAGTACGTGGACATCTCCGGTCAGACGATCGACTGGCTGGAGGACATGGGCGTGTCGTTCTTCGGCCCGGTCTCCTTCATCCCCGGACGTGTCAGGGTATGGCACATCACCCAGGGCGTCACCCCCGACGAGCCCAAGGATATGCCCATCATCGACAAGCTGACCGAGCACTTCCTCCGCCTTGGCGGGACGTTGCTGCTCAACACCCCGGCCAAGAGGATTCTCCGCGACGGCGACGCCCTCACAGGGGTCATCGCTGAGACGGCCGACGGCAGGGCAGTAGAGATCTCGGCGAGGGCTGTGTTGGTTTCCTGCGGCGGTTTCAACGACAACACGGAGTGGCTGAAGAAGTACTTCGACTTCACCTTCGGCGTGGACTTCTTCAACGTACGCACCCCTGGCGAAGTGGGCGACGGCCTGCAGATGGCCTGGGATGTGGGTGCCAAGCAGTCCGAGATGCATATGCAGATCAACGCGACCATGCCCTACCAGAGCTCTGGGCGGGACGGGTCTGAAGTTCCTCCAGTTCCGCAATCCCAACCTCTTGGTGAGCAAAGACGGCACCCGCTTCATCAACGAAGAGCTGACGGAGAACAGCTCGTTCCTGGGGAACGCCATCGCGCAGACTCCGGGACAAGTGCGCGTTCATGATCATGGATAGCACCCTGAAGGCTCTCTACGAGATCGAGGGCAGCGAGTTCGGCGTCGAAGGGGTCGACAGATTGGTCGGGCTCGATGAGAACATCGCGGAAGCGAGGGCGCAAGGCTACAAGTACGTGTTCGTGGCCGGTTCCCTGGAAGAGCTGGCCGGGCAGATCGGCGTGGACAACGCCGTGCTTAGGGAGACCGTCCGCGAGTACAACGAGATGTGTGAAGCCGGCAGGGACCTCCTCTTCAACAAGAAGGCCAAGTACATGAAGCCGCTGCGAGGCCCGAAGTTCTACGCCGCGGAGTACCATCCCGGCGGGCTGGGCACTCTTGGTGGCCTCAAGATCAACCACAAGGCGGAAGTGCTCGATGCCGAGGACAGGGCCATCCCTGGGCTTTACGCTGCAGGTTCGGACGCGAACACCGTATACGGCGACACCTATCCCTACGTCCTACCCGGCAACACCCTGGGCTTCGCTCTGAACAGCGGCCGTATCGCCGCGGAGAGCATCCTAAGGGACATCCTGAAATAGCGACGCCGCAGCATCGGGTCGTCTCTCGGCCCTCTCGGACGTCCAGCTGAATTCGGCCGTCACCCGCGCCGGCGCTCAGGGCACGTCCGGCCGAGTCTCTGTGAGATAGGCATCGAGCGCCTCGAGACCTACTCCGAAATCGTCCCTCCCCAGTCCGAGGCGGAAGTGGCTGTCGCCGTGGTCGTAGACGGTGGACGGCAGCAGCAGGACACCCGCGTCGCGCAGCACGCGGGCGCAGAAGGCCTCGGAGTCGCCGCCGGTCAGCCGCGGAAAGCAGACGGTCCCGGCCTGCGGGGCGATCCAGGTCATGGACGAAGCGTGCCGGGCGAAGAACGTCTCCGCCGCATCGATGTTCCGTCGCACCCGTTCACGGTTGGCCGCCACGATGCCATCGCGCGAGCGCAGACCCATGAGGGCCAGCAGTTCGCTGGGGGCGCTGGAACAGATCGTCGTGTAGTCCTTGAGGCCGCTCATCTCCTCGAGAAGCGTCGCGTCGTGGGTGATGACCCAGCCCAGTCGCAGTCCGGCGAGGCCGAACGCCTTGGACATGCCCGAAAGCGACACGGCCTTGTCGTATCTGTCGACCGCGGCGGGGAGGCGCGCGGTCTCGGACAGTTCGAGCAGGCGGTACATCTCGTCGGAGAACAGCCTCGCGCCGACGCCCGCGACGGCGGCGATCATGCGGGCGTAGTCATCGTGCGATGGCAGGGCGCCGGTGGGATTGTGGGGGAAGTTCCAGACCACCAGCTTGGTGTCGGGGCGCAGGAGAGACTCCAGGTCCGCGGGGTCGAACCGCCAAGCTCTCGGCTTCCACCGGTCGCCACAGAGCTGACCTCGCACCCGATGCTGCGCGCCACTTCATAGAGCGATTGGTACCCAGGGAACGTGCAGATCACGTGGTCCCCGGGCGACAGCATGGCGCTCATGGCGAGGAAGATCGCCTCCTCCGGGGCGGCTACCAGCACCTCGCTCTGCCTCGACGCTCTCGTATAGGCGTGGCGATCTCCGCCCGTAGTTCGGGCAGACCCTGCGATTCGGTGTAGCCGAGCCGGAGGTTCTCCCAGCGGGCGCGGAGATCCTCGTCTGCACCTGCCACGAGGTCGGCCATCGCAAGTCCTTGGCAGTCCGAGGTGGAGAGCAGGTAGCGGGCGCTGAACTCATGCCGGGCGAAGAACCGTTCGAGCGCGAAGGGAGCGGGATTCACGTGATACCTCCGTCAGCCGGTCTGCGGTGGGGACGTCGAAGGAGTCGAGTCCGCGGGCTGCCTCCGTCGGCTTCACCAGCGAGGCCCCGACGCCGAGTATGCAGAGAACCGTGAAGATGGCGAAACTGATGCGCACGCTGGTCAGCAGCCCGGGATAGTCGGCGGGCACGATCTCATGCCGCCCCACCACGATCGCAAGCACCAGGGTGGCGAGGCCCATGCTCATGTTCTGTCCGGTCACGCGCATTGTTGCCAGCGCTGCGGAAGCAGTCCCCACCCGGCACTTCTCCACGCTGCACATGATGGTGCGTGTTACCGGAGAGGCGAACAGGGCGAACCCGATCCCCAGAACGCACAGCGTGGCGATGATGTACCAGTAGGGTGTGGTGTCACCAAGGAACACGAAGGCGAACAGCCCGAACACCGTGAGGACCATGCCCGCTGAGGTGAGGAGCCGGGCCTCGACGCGGTCGGCGAGGCGTCCCGTCGCCACTGAGAGTACGGCCTGGAGGAAGACCCCGGTCACCAGCACGAAGCCGGCGGTCTGAGCATCGAGGCCTCGGTTGTATTGCAGGTAGAGGCTCATGAGGAAGGTCATGGCCGAGGTGGCGCTGTAGCTGATCAGCGCGGCGACGTTCGAGAACGCGAAGACCCGGTTGTGCCGGAACAGGTCGACACTGAGCACGGGGTCGGCCGCCCGCCCCTCCCACCAGAAAAACACCACGAGTCCTGCCAGTCCCGCCGCGACGAGGACCGCCCCTATCCAGCCGGGCAGGTAGGAGAACCCGAGGAGAAGGGCCGAGAGGGCGATCGCCCAGACGACCGAGCCCGAACACGTCGAAGGGCGCCTCCTTCGGTTCGCGCCAATCGACCCCGCGGAGCTTCCAGAACGGGACTACGCAGTTGATCAGACTCATGACGCCCACCACCACGAACAGACCCCGCCACCCGACGTTGTGGGAGATGACTCCTCCCAGCACCGGGCCCAGGGTCAGCCCCAGATACACGCCGGCCACCTGTATCCCCAGGGCCCGCCCCCGGGTCTCGGGCGGGTGGGAAAGGGTGACCATGGCCGTGACGGTGGCGAAGAGCAGCGAAGAGGCGAGGCCGTGAAGGACACGGAGGATGATCAGCACGGCGGTGGAGGGGGCGAGGGCCGTCGCGAACGAGATGACGGTGAAGGCCACCATCCCGACGAGATACACACGGTTGCGACCGTAGAGGTCGGCGATGCGGCCCACCGGCATGAGAATGGCCCCGGCCGCGAGGATATAGGCGAGCGATATCCAACCCAGGGTCACCGCCGACACGTGGAACTCGGACTCGATGAGCGGGAGAGCGATGTTGATGGCCGAGCCTATGAACGTGGCCACGAAACCCGTCATGGCGGTTACGGCGAGGATGATGTTCTGTTGGGAGCGGTTCATTGTGTCTACAGCGTAGCAGCCTCAGACCCGGCGCGCTGCCGACCCTAGCCTCCCGCGCGGCCTCCGGGCGGGTTCCGGCCTGTGACGCGGGTGACGCTGCGTGACCGGCTCCGGACCGGGCTGCCGGTGATGCCGCGCCGGTCGTCCCGGGCTGCATCGCTCCTGTATACTCGACTTTTCCTTGTTCAAGCGGTCGGGGAGATCTGATGAGAGCGAATCTGGTCAGCCCTTCGGCGGCGCATCTGTCGTATGCGATTCGCGATATCGTGAAGTTCGGCGATGTGGTGCGTCAGCACGGGGTGGACATCACGTGGGAGAACATCGGCGATCCGGTGGCGAAGGGCGAGACGATCGCCCCCTGGATCCGCGAGATCCTCCACGAGGTCGTGAATCTGGACGAGTCCTGGGGATACTGCCCCACCGAAGGCTTCCTTGAAGCCCGGGAGGCGCTGGCCGCGCACGTGAACGCCCGCTCCGGCGCCCGAGTATCGGCTGCCGACATCATCTTCTTCAACGGTGTGGCCGACGCGGTGGCTAAGGTCTACGGGTTCTTGAGTCCCCATGCGCGGGTCATCGGTCCGTCACCGGCATACAGCACGCATTCCTCGGCGGAGTCCGCGCATTGCGCCCTGCCTCATCTCACCTACGATCTCGATCCTGAGAACGGGTGGATGCCCGACATCGACGATCTGCGCCGTAAGGTGGAGAAGAACCCCTCCATCGCCGCGATACTGCTCATCAATCCGAACAACCCGACGGGGGCGGTCTACCCGGTGGAGCTGTTGGAGCAGATCGTGGCCATCGCGCGGGAGTTCGGGCTGTTCTTGGTGGCGGACGAGATCTACATACACATGGTCTTCCCGGGCGTCGAGACCGTCCACCTCTCCGAGTTGACCCTCGACGTGCCCGCGATCGTGATGCGCGGCATATCCAAGGAAGTGCCTTGGCCGGGGTCTCGCTGCGGGTGGATCGAGGTGCTCAACCGCTCCTGCGATCAGAACTTCTCAGCCTACGTCGATTCGATAGTCGCGGCCAAGCGGCTGGAGGTCTGCTCGACCAGCGGGCCGCAGCTTGCCGTGCCTCGCCTGTTCGGCGATCCTCGGTACGTGGGACACCTGGCCGCGCGCGCGCAGATGTATGCCGAAAGGAATCAAGAGGCTCTCGCGGCGCTGGGCGACATCCCCGGCGTCAAGGTGACGCCAGCGCAAGGGGCGTTCTATATGACCGCCCGGTTCGAGCACGGCGCGTTGAACGGCAACAACCGGTTGCCGATCGCCGATCAGGGTCTGCGCGACGTGGTGGATCGTCAGTGCAAGGGCGCCGCTCCCGATTGGCGCTTCGTCTATCACCTACTTGGATCCAAAGGGATCTGCGTGGTTCCCCTAACCGGCTTCTACACGCCGCATCCGGGGTTCCGGTTCACACTCCTCGAGACCGACGATGCCAAGCGGGCTTGGATATTTCGCACATTGGCCGAGGCTCTGGTCGAGTATCTCGAGAGCGACAAGGGCTAGGACTCCGCGACCGGACGCCGGTCCGGTCGCGGGCGGTCGAACGAGTTGCTGGGCTAGCCGCCGTAGTACATGTACTGGACGGTCGCTGGGCTGGTTCCCGCGGGGTTCGTCACACATACGTTCACCGAGGTGCCGGCGGTCCCGGGCGGTGCCTGGGCGATGATCTGGGTGTCGGAGATCACTTCGTAGCTCACGGCGTTCCGCGCGCCGAATCGCACCGCGCTGGCGCCGGAGAGGCCGGTGAAGCCGATGCCGTTGATCACCACCGAGTCGTAGCCGTCGCTCGAGCCGGCGTCAGGGCTGATGGACGTCACCAGCGGCGCCCCATAGGTGTACCTTCCGGCCGGCACCGCTACGCTACTGCCGCCCTGACCGACGATGGTGATGTCGACCGTGGTGGCGTCGGCCCCCGAAGGCGCAATCACAGTTATCTGGGTGGGCGAGTTGAGCGTGATTCTGGTCGCTCCTCTCGAGCCGAACAGAACGTCGATGGCACCGGCCAGGCCCGCGCCGGTGATGACTACTGTGTTGCCGCCCTCGGCCGGGCCGGCAGCGGGGTCGACGGAGATGAGCACGGGTACGCCGTACGTGTACCGGCTTGCGGATGTGGCTGCGCTGCTACCGGCGGGGCCGACTACGGTGACATACACTGTCTCGCCCGAGGATCCCGGAGGAGCCACTGCTGAGATCTGGGTGGCCGAGACGATTGTGAAGCGTGGCTGGGGTGGAGCCGAAGTAGACGGCGGTGATTCCTGTGAGGAGGCTGCCGTTGATGGCCACGGCATTCCCACCCGCTGCCGGGCCGCTGCCCGGGGTCACCGATGAGACGGTGGGTGTGTCATAGCCGTACGTGTATCGTTGGGCGCCGACCGTAGTGAAGATGCCTGCCGCGCTGCTCACGCTGACCTCGACACTGGTACCCGCGGTGCCGGCGGGCACAACGGCTGTGATCTGCGTCGCCGAGTCGATCGTGTAGCTGACGGCGTTGGCCAGTCCGAACTTCACAGAGCCCAGCTCCCAGAGGTTGGCGAACCCAACACCGGTGATGATCACCTTGTTCCCTCCCGTGGCCGGGCCGCTCGCGGGGCTGATCGAGGTTATCTGGGGCGCGCCGGCTCTGATGATGATGGCCGCGCCTTGAAGGCGCGTGAGGTTGGCCCTGGGTGACAGCCAGCCCTCTTGATTGCCGTTCAGTATTCCGCGCTCGACTGCAAATGCCACGGCGCTTTGTATGTCCCGGCTCACGGAACTGCCGTCCTTGAACTTGGCGAGGATGGTAACGGCGCTGTTGGCGTAGAGTTGGTCGAGGTTGTAACCGTTGGCCGCGGCGATCTCTCGGGCGACGATGGCTGCCGCCTCCTGGCGGGTGATGGAAGCTCCCGGATGGAACAGCCCGTCGTTGCCCATACCCGCGAGTAGCCCGGCAGATGTGGCGCCCTCGATGTAGCTGTAGTGGTAGTTGTCTTCGTCGACGTCATCGTAGGTTGGGACCATCGGATCGGCCTCGGGTACGTTGAAGGCCACGGTCGCCATCTTGACGAACTGCGCCCGGCTGACGAGCTTGTTGGGGAGCCAGAGTCCACTGGGGAAGCCGTCGGAGACCTGTGCCACCTGGTCCTCCGTCAGCCCATACTTGTAGAGCAGGGAGCTCGGGAGATCCTCCCAGTATCCGGCTTGTGCGACTCCGGCGAGGCCAAGGAGGGAGATCGTCACCACGACCACCGCCAGCATCATCTTCAGCCCACGTTCATGCATCTCTCACCGCTCCCTGTCTCTCAGTGTAGTCGTGTGCTCGGCGCCTCAATCCCAAGAGGCAGCGTATCCATCAAAGGCCACGACGGTGACCGAAGCATCGCTGGCCCCCACCGGGACCTTCGCCTTGATCCGTGTGTCCGATACCACGGTGAAGGACGTAGCCGGAACACCTCCCAGGTCTACCTGGATGGCGTCGGTGAAGCCGGTCCCCATGATCACGACCCAGCTACCTTCGTTCCACTCGTCCGCGTCTGGAGTCACCGAGGTGATCTCCGTCCTGTCGTAGGTGTAGTTGATGGGCGAATCTTCGCCGTCCAGCGTCACCTCGACCGTGACCTCGTCGTCCGCGTCGTCTCGCGTGACCATGGGGACGACTACCGTCAGCTCGGTGTCCGACACCACTGTGTAGCTCCAGGCATCGACGTCCTCGAATTGAATGGTGTCGGAACCGGTGAGGCTGTAGAAGCCGGTTCCTGTGATGGTGACGGTATTGCCGCCGGCGGGTGTTCCGTGACTGGGACTGATCGAGGTGATGGCCGCGACGGTGTAGCTGTAGGCGCAGGCCTCGGCATCAGCGGTGCTGGTGCCCTGAGGACCGATCACCGTCACGTACACGGTCTCGCCGGGTGTTCCCGCGGGCACGACCGCCGTGATGCGGGTATCGGAGACCACCGTGAAGCCGTCGGCGTCGACCCCGTCGAATTGCACAGCGGATACGTCGGTGAAGCCGCTGCCCGTGATGATGGCCGTGTTGCCTCCGGCCGGCGAGCCGTTGTCGGGACTGACTGAGGTGATCATGGGAACGCTGTGGATGTAGGTGTAGGTGACCTCCCAGACCTCGCTGGACCCCTGGGGATTGGTCACCACCACGTCGACCGTCTGGCCCACCGTTCCCTCAGGGACCACCGCGGTCAGCTCGGTGTCCGACACTATAGCGAAACTTGTTGCATCCACCTCCCCGAATTTCACGCTGGTGACGTCGATCAGTCCTGTCCCGGTGATCACGACGGTATCGCCACCTGCGGCGCCGCCACGGCCTGGGTTCATGGAGGACACGGTTGGAGCCCCGGCCCGCGTGAGGAACATCGCGGCATCTATCCGCGTGAGCCAGCCGCGGGGATCAAGGTCGCCGTCGGTGCCGCGGACGATACTCAGGTTGGCCGCGAATACCACGGCGCTGCGGAGCGAGGGGCTGACGGCGGTCCCGTTGGTGAAGCCGGCCAGCCACGCGGTTATCTGGCTGGAGGTGTAAAGGGTCGAGAGGTCTTGATTGGTAGCCAAGGCAACGGCTCTCGCGACTATGGCCAAGCCCTGCTCGCGAGTCACATATGAGTTGGGGACGAAGCGGCCGGCGGTCACCCCGTTTACTATGCCCGCCACCACTGCGCCTTCGATATAGGTGTAGAAGGTGCTCCCGGGGCTGACGTCAGCGAACCGAGGGATGGTGGGATCGGCCTGGGCTATCCCGAACGCGAGGCAAGTCATTTTCACGAACTGTGCTCGAGTGATCTGCTGTTCCGGCCTCCACAGACCGTTGCCGAAACCTACCGATATCTGTGACACTTGGTCGCTGGTTATGCCGCGCTCGTCCAGGAGACTATCCGGAAGGTCGGTCCAAGGACTGGCCTGTGCCGCCGACACATAGCCGAGGAACAAAGCGGCGATCAAGGACACCGCTATCCCGACCAAGAGAATCCGTTTTCGCATCAGGCCCCTCCCTGCTCTCTACTCGCTAGTCCGCGGTCGTAGCCGTGGTATCTTCCGCCTCCACGCCGGTGTCTCCGGTCGTTCCGCCTGCCCCCGGAGCCGTTCCGTCGCCCGGAGCCGCGCCTTCTCCTCCAAACATCCCACCTAGCGCCGCACCCACCTGGATCGTGCTGGCGGTCAGGCTTCCATCGGAGTTGGATGAGCCCATCACAGTCACGTCCTCACCTTCCGCGAGCGAGTCGCTCGTTGATTCTTTCGTCTCGGAGATGGTCGTCGAGTCGGAGAAGTAGACTATCTGGGTGTTGCCGTCGGCCAGTTGGATGGTGATGCTGGTATCGTCCTTGCTGACGATGCTGCCCGCGGTCAAGCCGGCCCCTGCGCGTCCGGCAGCGCCGGAAGGCATCGCGCCGCCCGATGGCATTGTGGATCCGTCAGGCAGGGTCCCGTCTCCCTGCATGTCGCCGATCCCCTCCGGGCCCATCTGGGCGGACTCAGTACTGTCGCCAGCCGTGGCTCTACCGCCGAAGAAGCCCCCGACGCCTGCTGCCACTATCAGGACTATCAGGACCGGCACCAACCAACGCTTCATTGTCTTCCTCCAGTTCTCGTTCTCTAGTTGCTATTCGTACCTGAGGGCTTCGATTGGATTCATCCCGGCCGCGCGGCGCGCCGGGTAGTAGCCGAATACGATCCCGATGAGCACCGAGACCCCAAAGGCGAGCGCGATGGAGACGGGCGTCACATCCGCGGCCATGCCTGCAAATCTCGTGAGAAGCATGGACACGAGCCATCCCACGGCGATCCCGATGATCCCGCTGGTGAAGGTCAGCATGACCGCCTCCGTCAGGAACTGCAGGCTGATGTCGCGCTTCTTGGCGCCGATGGCTTTGCGCAGCCCGATCTCGCGCGTGCGCTCGTTGACCGTGGTCAGCATCATGTTCATGATCCCGACTCCTCCCACCACCAGCGAAATGCCTGCCACGGCGGCCAGTAGCAGGGTCAAGGTACGGGCGGTGGACGATGCGGTTTCGGCTATGTCGGCCTGATTGGTCACCGTGAAATCCGCCGAAGTGGAATCGGATGATGTCGTGCCGCGCCAGCAGCAGGTTGGTGATGTCGGTCTGCAGCTGAGTCATGGCCTCCGATGAGCTTGCGGCTACGCCGACACTCGAAACGTACTTGGTCTGTCCCGCCAGCAGCTTCTGGCCGGTGAGCAGGGGGATGTAGATCATGTCGTCTGGGCTGGACATCCCGGTCCCACCTTGGCTTGCGGCCACCCCGATGATCTTGAAGCGGGTCCCGTTGATCCTCACGGTCTGTCCGACAGGATCGACTCCACCGCTGGCCGGGTCGCCGAAGATGTCGATGGCGCTCTGGGATCCGAGCACTGCCACCCGCGCGGCGCTGTCTGTCTGGGTATCGGAGAAGAATGAGCCATTTGCGATTTCGATGTTGTGGACTGTGGCGTAGGGAGTTGTCGTAGAGATCACCTGGGTGTTCGTGTTCCCGGTTGATGCCACCACCTGGTAGTTACCGCTGATCTGTGGCGCAAGGGCGGATATCCCGCCGAGTGTGGCGATGGCCTCGGCGTCTTCCATCGTGAGTGTAGTCGCGCTGCCGCGGCCCCCCATGACTGGTCCCGCGGTGCGACTGAAGCCCGCGCTGACCGTGATCAGGTTGGCGCCCGCCGACTCGATGCTCGAGGTGATCGAATTCGTGCTTCCTTGACCCATGGCCACCATGGAAATGACCGAGGCTATGCCTATCACGATGCCCAACATGGTGAGGCTGGAGCGGGCCTTGTTGGCGGTGATGCCCTGGACCGACTCCCAGAGCGTGTCTCCCAGTCTCATGCCGGCACCTCAGTAGTCGGTGACTTTTCTCGCGTCACCATTGTTGGAATCGTCTACGATGAGGCCATCGCGCAGCACGATCGTGCGCTGAGCATGCATGGCCACGTCTGGCTCGTGGGTGATCAGCACGATCGTGTGCCCCTTGGAGTGCAGGTCCGCGAACGTGCACAGGATCACCTCTCCGGTCTTGGTGTCGAGGTTCCCCGTGGGTTCATCTGCCAGGATGAGAGCCGGATCGTTGATCAGGGCGCGGGCGATGGCCACGCGCTGGATCTGGCCACCCGACAGCTGGTTGGAGTGGTGGAACCAGCGCTCCTCTTCGAGTCCGGTCAGGCGAAGTACCCTCTCCGCCCGCTCCTCTCTCTCGTCGGGGGAGACCCCTGTATAGAGGAGGGGGAGGACCACGTTGCGGAGAACGGTCGTGCGTGGCAGCAGGTTGAAGGCTTGAAACACGAAGCCGATGCGGCGGGCCCGGATCTCCGCAAGTTCGTCGTCCGTGAAGGTGGATATGTCGGTGCCTTCGAAGAGGTAGTCGCCACTGGTGGGCGTGTCTAGGGCGCCCAGTATGTGCATCAGTGTGGACTTGCCCGAGCCGGATTGACCCATGATGGCGACGTACTCCCCGCTCGCGATGTGAAGGTCGATGCCTCGCAGCGCGAGTGTCTCGTTGTCGCCGGACTGGTAGATCTTCACCAGATTCCGGCACTCGATCATGTAAGGGCTGTCACTCATCCGCCCGGCATACCGCCGCCCGAAGGCATACCGCCGCCCGAAGGCATGCCACCACCAGAAGGCATACCAATACCCGAAGGCATGCCACCACCGCCGTCCAAGATGCTTCCGCCGCTCTCGGTCGTGTTGGTGGAGGCTCCCTCGACAACGGTAGCTGTAATGACTTCTTGGCCTTCCTCGAGACCGCTTGTGATCTCGGTGTAGGTGTCGTCGGAGGCGCCGATCTCAACGGTTTGGTTGGCCGGCTCCCCGTTCTCGTCTAGCGTCTGCACGTAGTAGGTTCCGTCGGTGGCGGTCTTGACCGCGTTACCAGCGACGCCGATGACGTCGGCCACGGCCAGGGTGACAATGTCCACGGTGACCGTCATTCCGCCTAGCACGCTCTCGTTGAGGACGTCGGGGCTCACGGTGGCCGTGTACGAAACGACTCCCGAGGAGCTGGTTCCCGTGGTATCCATGCTCGTCACCCGGCCCGTGAGCAGGATGTCCGGCAACGCATCGAAGGTCAGCGTGGCCTTCTGGCCTACCTCGACGGAGCCGACATCTGATTCGGCCAGGGTCACGGTGACATCCCAGGAGCTGAGGTCGGTTATCACCAGGGCGGCACTGGTCGAAGTCGCCTCGCTGGAGGTGGAGTTGCCCACCTCATCTCCGGCCGCGATGTTCAGTTCTGTCACAGTGCCGCTGATTGGAGCGGTGACCTGCTTCTTCGTAAGGTTCTCCTTGGCGTCGTCCACTGTCATCTGGGCGAGAGTGACGTTGGTCTGAGCCACCTGTACCGATAGCTGTGCGCTGGTAACCTCCTGCTGGGCGAGTTCGACGTCGAGCTCGGTTATGGTTGTGTCTGTGGTGTTGAATTCGGTGGTGGTCGTGGTCGAGGGGATGGTCGTCGTCGTATCCGACGGCGGCGTGACGTTGATTCCAGCCGCGTAGACCTCCATCACCTCGGCGGATCCCCAGCGCTCCTCGATGTACTTCTCCTGGAGCTCGTTGAGGTCCTGCTGGGCCCTCTCAAGCGACAGCGCGGCATTCTGCAAGGAGTTCACGGCCTGAGTGTAGGAGTTGGTTGCCTCCTCGACGGCGATTTCGAGTTCCTCGTTGACCAGGGTGAAGAGGACCTGGCCCTCCGTCACCTCCGCGCCGAGAGTCACGGCGAGTTCCTCGACAGTTCCGCTGATCTCGGGTGTGACAGACTCCGACGCGGTCAGATTGACGCTACCGGTGCCCGACACCATCTGGATGATGGTGACCTTCTCGGCTGCGGCCGTAGTGTAGGTGACGGTGCCGGTGCCGTCGTCCGAGATCAGAAGATAGGCAACGATGCCGCCCACCACTAGGATGACCGCTGCGCAGACGACGGCAATGGTCTTGCGTCTCTTGGCCCTCTTGCGCCTTGCCCTAGCCGCGGTGATTGTCTCGGCAACGGTCTCCTCGGCCATCAGCACCCTCCTACGCATCACTCGGAATAGCACACAGCCCGCTGCACGCGACGGGTCCAACGGCCGCACTCCGTCGGACGACAGGCGCCTCATAGGCAGGTCGAACCTATCACCGCCGGCATAAGGCCCACATAAGGCCGGCATAAGGTCCCGCGTCTCGCGATGTTCGTGCGCGCGGACACCACGACGTCGGCCGGTTGATAAGCTGTGGCCGTGGACGCCGACTCGTCATCTTGTCCGAACTCATCCAGCCGGTTCGTCCGGGTGCTGTTGGTGATAGCCGGGTCGATGTGTCTGACGCTCGGTCTCATAGGAATCATCGTGCCGGTGCTCCCCACCACACCGTTCTTCATCCTGGCCGCAATCTGCTACGCGCGCGGTTCGTCCCGCTGCTACCAGTGGTTGATGACCAACCGTATCTTCGGACGTCACCTGGACGACTACATGCATGGCCGGGGGGTCTCCTGGAAGGTCAAGGCGGGCACCGTCGCGTTTCTGTGGGGGGTGATCACACCGACGGCGGTGCTCCTCGTGCATGCTCTGTGGCTACGCGCACTTATGTTTGTGGTTGCGGTCGGGGTGACCGCACATGTGTTGACACTGAAGCGCAGAGGGAAATCCCGCGCATGACGCGTGGGGCTGGGCGTCAGTGTGATGTGGGTCGAGCGGCTCTCCTGCCGGCCCCGGTGCCGCCTAACCCGGCGGGACAGCAGTCCCCATCGTGAACCGCCAGCGGCAATCGCACCCTTCCGGCCGCTCGCCGGGCGGAGCGAACTCGCAACGCACCTGGATCTCGGGGTCGACCTGCGCGGCTATGGACGCGAACTCGCGCCGGTGCATCTCCTTGCACTCGTACTCGGGCAGCCCTCTTGTTCGGCGGGCCTCCTGCGTGGCGCAGCACGGCACGGTGAGGACGATCTCGTCCGGGGATTCTTCTATCTGGTACTCAAGCAGAAGGGTCCAGGGATAGAGGCGCAAGACCTTGACAAATCCCTCCAAGCCTTGCTCTTTGACCCCAAAGCGGCTCACCAGATCGCGGGCGGCCAGACCGGAGACTCGCGCCCACACCCGTTCGTTCAACTTCTCGGCCTCGGGTAGGCTGTAGTCGTCGGTCATGTAGAGGAACCAGAAAGCGTCGACTACCCGGTAGTGCCAGAGCAGGAACGCGAGGTAGCCACGCAGTTCGTCGGCGTCCATGGTGTCGAAGCGCGAGAGATCCATGTTCACGAGGATAGCGGAAAAGAGGCACCAGAGGGGGTTCTGGTGAGGCCGGTCAGGTATGCTGGCGGCATGAGGGAAGAGATTCGCTCCGCGCGGAGCCTGGGACTGGTCATCAGCGCGGCTACATACCTCGTCGCCTTGGTCGTTGCCGTGCTGGTGGTGCGCGCGGCCGGTCTCGCACATCCGCTGGCCGATCTGGGGCTGGGCACGCTGGTGGCCACGGTGGTCGTCTTCGCGGTGTCGATGGCCGTCGACAACTCCAGCATCTACGATCCGTACTGGAGCCTGCAGCCGCTGGCCATTGCCGGATACTACCTTTGGACCGGCTGGAGCGAGGCGGACGCCAGGCAGATCGTCGTCACCTGTCTGGTGTTCCTCTACGCGCTGCGGCTCACCAGCAACTTCTACCGGGATTGGCCGGGGCTGGGCAAGGAGGACTTCCGCTACGTGTCGTTTCGAGAGCGGTTCGGACGAGGCTATTGGCCGGTGAGCTTCCTGGGCATTCACCTCTTCCCCACGGTCATGGTGTATCTGGGCTGTCTGCCGCTGTACGCGCTGACGCGGTCCGGGGCGGCGGGCTCGGTTGGCTGGACGGACTTGGCATCGTGGTTACGCTGGGCGCCGTCGTGCTGGCCTTCGTGGCCGACGAGCAACTGCGCGCGTTCCGGGGCAATCCGGAGAATCGCGGCCGGGTCATCGGCAGCGGACCTTGGGCGCGCAGCCGGCACCCGAACTACCTGGGGGAGGTCGCGACCTGGTGGGGGCTGTGGCTGTTCGCCCTGGCCGCCGGGCTCGGAGTGGTGGTGGACCGTGGTCGGGGCGGCCGCTATCACCGCGATGTTCGTCTTCGTCAGCATCCCCATGATGGAACGCCGGGTGTTGGCCACGCGGCCCGACTATGCCGAGTATCGGGAGCAGACGCCCATGCTGGTGCCTCGGCCCTGGCCCATCCGCGGTGACCCGCCCGCCGCGTAGTCAGTTCTGCCGAGCTTCTCCCGCCTGTCGGTCTACCTCTTCTTCCAGTCCTCGCCCACCTCGAGCGCGATCGGTGCGAGCGAAACATTGACGTCGCGGATGAACTCCACAATGGCGGCAATAAGAAAGCACATGCTGACGATGAAGAAGGCCGCTATCAGCCAGGGGATGTCGACGCCGGCGAGCGAGGTGATGAAGAGCGCGATCACGAGCACGGCCGCGAACAGCACGCAGAAGCCGGCCAGCGCGATCGACCGGCGGACGAGGTGAGCCCTCTTGCCGAGGATACGCAGCTGTGCCTGGGCGGTCTCCCTCTGCTCGCCCTCAACCTCTCTGGCTCGGGCGGCCAGCGCGCGAGTGCGATCGACGATCCTTCCCAGGCGGTTGGTCATGGTGAGCAGGAGCAGCCCCACGCCGGAGATGAGGACGACCGGGCTGACGGCGGTTTGTAGCACGGTGACGATCTCGGATGTTTGGACGGCCGGCATGTGCTGCCTCCTCCTTGCGCGCGCGACGACGATAGACGCCAAGAGCAGGGATTCTACCAGCGGGAACCGTGCCGCTACGGGTGCCCTTCTCCCGAGCGGGCGTGCAGCAGCAGCGACAACAACCCGTAGGCCAGCGCCGGAACGGCGATGACGGCCATGCCGACCCGGAAGCCGGCGCCGCTGGCGATGGGACCCATGAGGTAGGGGAACACCGCGCATCCCAGCGAACCGCCGAGGATGAAGAGCGAGGAGGCGACTCCCGACTGCCACCCGGGAAATCGCCCGGAATAGCTCCCGATGAGTCCGTACGAGGCCGACGCCCCCAGCCCCGCGCCGACCGAAAGCAACAGGGCCGCCACCTGCGAGGGCGCGAGAGCCAGTATCACGCAGAACACCGCCAGGACGCACGCGCATGCCAGTAGCAGCCGGGAAGGGGAGTAGCGCGCGGTCATCCGGATCACCACCAGCCTGCCCAGTACCAAGCCCACCCAGAAGAGAGTCACCGACAGGCTGGCCCAGGTGTCGCCGGCGCCGAAGACCTCGATCTGATACTTGGGCAACCAGACGTTGAGTGTCGTCTCGGCACCTGCGTACGTGAAGCAGGCTGCCGCCATGCCTAGGAGCAGGCCGCGATTGTGCTTGATCACCTGCTTGAGATCCGAGGGACGTATGTTGCGGCGCTCGGGTACATCCGGGAACGGCGACAAGACGAACACCAGCCCCAGCACCAGGCCGAGGCCACCTTCGACGACGAGGACCCAGCGCCACGACGCGCCACCGTCCAGGGCCAAGCCCAAGATCAGGGGGATGACGATCATGCCCATGCCGAAGACGACGATCATCTGCAGGGCCGCAGCGGCCATGTTCTTCTTGACGTGTGCGGCCAGCCATGCCCAGCACATGGTATTCGCCAGCGCACCGGCCCCGCCGACGACGAAATAGCCTACGCAAACGGACCACAGGCTCCATGAAGCCAGTCCGACGACCATGAGCACAAGCCCTCCCAGGCCGTTCCCGATGATGAGGGCCCATTTGGCCGGTACCCGAGCCAGAGTCGTGTTGCAGAGGACGATGCCCACGACGCCGCCCAGGAAGAAGCCGGCGCTGATTAGGCCGGCGCGACTCAGCGGTATGCCGAGATCTTTCATCATGGGGTCCAGCAGCGGCCCGAACGAGGCCATCAGGATGGCGCCGATCAGTTGGGTGGGGTAGAGCGGGAGCCGTTGGCGGAAGGTCGGGTCGCCGGTCTGGTTGATGTCGGAGCTCATGTGGAGCTGCGCCCCTCTCCCGAACGCGCGTGGATGAGCAGCGAGAAGAGCGCATAGACGAGAGCCGGGATGGCGATCATGGCGAGAGCGATCCTGAAGCCGGCACTGTCGGCCAACGGACCCATGATGTAAGGGAAGGCTATGCTGCCCACTCCGCCGGAGAGAACGAACAACGAGGAGGCCACGCTGGACTGCCAGCCCGGGAAGCGTCCGGAGTAGCTCCCGATGAGTCCGTACGAGGCGGATGCCCCCAGACCGGCTCCCACGATGAGCACCAGGGACGCCGCCGGTGAGGGAGCGAGACCCACCGCGACCGCGAAGACCGCCATGGTGACACGCGCATACCAGCAGCAGCCGCGAAGGGGAGAAGCGCCTGGTCAGAGACATCACGATCAGGCGGCCCGCGATCAGGCCCACCCAGAAGAGGGTCACGGACAGACCTGGCCCAAGTGTCGCCGGCGTCGAAGACGTCGATCTGGAATTTGGGCAGCCAGACGTTCATCGTCATCTCCGCGCCCACGTAGGTGAAGCCCGCGCCCATCATCCCCAGCAGGAGCTTGGGGTTGAAGGCCACCACCTGCTTGAGGTGCGATGCGCGCACGTTCTGACGTCCCGGAATATCCAGGAGAGGGAGGAAGACGAAACTCACGCCCGTCAACAGGGACAGTCCGCCCTCTGCCACGAGTATCCACCGCCAGGTCGCGCCCGCGTCGAGGGCCAACCCGAGGACCACCGGGACGACCATCATGGCCAGCCCGAAGAACATGATCATCTGCAGGGCGCAGGCGGCCGCGTTCTTCTTCATGTGCGCCGACTGCCACATCCAACAGGTCGCGTTCAGCAGCGCTCCGCTGAAGCCGACGAACAGATAGGCGAGCAACACCGACCAGAGGTTGAACGTCGCCGCTCCCGCGGCTATGAGGCTGGCGCCCTGCAGGACGATACCGGCTTGTAGGATCCGTTTGGCCGGCACCCTGGCCATGACGGTGTTGAGAATGACGATGCCGGTCACGTTGCCCAGGAAGAGCCCGGCGCTGATGAGGCCTCCGCGGCTGAGGGGAACGTCGAGATCGGCCATCATCGAGTTCAGCAGCGGTCCCAGCGAGACGATCGCCATCGCGCACAGGAACTGAGTGGGGTAGAGCGGTATCCGGTGGCGGAGGCTGGGATTGGTGGTAGTGGCTTCGGGATTCATGGCCATCTACGATGTCACCAATGCGCCGGAAATGCTACCGTGCGTACACGGCCCGGCGACCCTCGGTGCGCCCCGGCGCACGGTCGAAGCCGCGTCGTTCGACAGCGGGAGGATGCGATGGTGTCTTGGTTCGGCGAGCTGAGCCCGATTCTCCAGGCCTTCTTGGCCACTGTCTTCACATGGCTCCTGACGGCGGTCGGAGCCTCCCTCGTGTTCGGCGTGAAGTCCATGAACCGGCGCGTGGTCGACCTGATGCTGGGGTTCGCCGCCGGGGTCATGATCGCCGCCAGCGTGTGGTCGCTGTTGATCCCGTCTATGGATCTAGCCGAGGCGGATGGCCTGCCCAAGTGGATGCCGGCCCTGGTGGGCTTCGTCTGCGGGGGGATCTTCCTGTTCGCAGTCGACCGCATACTGCCTCACCTGCACCCCGGGCTCTCTTCAGATCACGCCGAAGGACTGAAGACCTCGTGGAGCCGCAGCACTCTGCTCGTCACGGCCATCACTCTGCACAACATCCCCGAGGGCCTGGCCGTGGGCGTCGCCTTTGGTGCAGCTGCGCAAGAGGGGGGCACGACTCTGGCTGCCGCGGCGGCTCTGGCCCTCGGCATCGGCATACAGAACCTGCCGGAGGGGACGGCCGTGTCGGTGCCGCTCAGAGGGGCGGGGATGTCGCGGCGCAAGAGCTTCTTCTACGGTCAGTTGTCGGCGGTCGTGGAGCCGATGGCCGCGGTGATAGGGGCGGTGGCGATCACGCTCGCCCGGCCGATCCTCCCCTACATACTGGCTTTCGCCGCCGGAGCCATGATCTACGTGGTGGTGGAGGAGGTCATCCCGGAGTCGCAGAGGGGCTAGAACACCGATCTGGCCACGGGTGGCGCCATGGCCGGGTTCGTCATCATGATGCTCCTCGATGTGACTCTGAGCTAGCCGATGCTATGCCGGCGCCGTAAGGGGCGGCGTCCGTCTGATCGACGGGGCCCGCGTCGCCGGTTCAGCTGACCAGATCGGTCGCTTCCGCGAGGATCTCGGTCGCCCTCTCTCGGAAGACGTCACGTACGTCGTCGGCCGTCAGAGGAGGGTCGCCAGTCTCGGCGGCGACGTTCACGGCCGGGTGCAAGACGTTCCAGTAGGCGGCAGTGCCGTGTGTCTCGGGATTCCAGGTCTGGTCTATCTCGGCCTGCCAGGCCTCCCGAAGCGCGACCAGGCAGTCGAGTGCTTCAGCCAGCAGGTGGTCGAGTCTGGTGTCGGCCGCGTTGATGAGCGCCGCGTTGTTTCGGGCCGCCAGTGCCACCAGCAGGGCCTCACTGAACTCCCGGTAGTCATCGGTGCCGACGCCCCGGGAGATATCTCTTGCGGCGAGAGCCGCGGCGACGGCAGCTGTGCCTCCCTTGTTGGGCTCAGCCAGCCCGACTTCCTTCTGAAAGTTGGACACCACAAGGCCTATCACCGCGAGAACCACGATGACTACGGGCAAGAGGATCCAAGCGCGACTCGAGCGTTGCATGGTGGTGAGATAATAGCCCCCATGGACGATTGGGATCTCGATCCTCCCGCCTCGGATAAGGTGCGCTCCCTCGAGAGTCGTCCAGCGGCTGCGAGCGCCCCGCACTCCCAGATCAGTTCCGGACCCCAGCCTGGCGTGCCGGCCAATCAATCAGTCGCTGAAGCGGGCGCGTCTCCGGCTTCCGCTCCCGTACGGCGCAGGAGGCGTGTTCCGCTGACCTTGGTGGCCGCGGGGCTGGCTCTGCTGCTGGTGGGTCTGCTCGCGGGCTTCTTCATAGCCCGCTCGCAGGCCGGCGACGAAGAGGCTGAGTTGGCGCAAACACGCCAGGAACTCGGCTCGGTGCAGAAGGCGCTCTCCGCGGCTGAGGAGCGCAACTGGAACTACTACCGGGAGAATGAGGCCCTCAAGGTCGAGGTCGAGAACCTGGAACCGGAGAACCTGGGGTCGACCCCGCCGACCGTGGATTTTGACGACGGGGCCACATCTGGGACCTACGGGGACGGCATCTACCTCGTGGGCGAGGACATCCCCGTCGGAACCTACGACGGGGTGGTCGCCGGCACGCAAGGCTACTGGGCTCGGCTCAACGGGACCGACGGATTGGTGAGTCAGATCATCGCCAACGGTATCCCGCAGGGACCCTTCGTGTTGACGATCGTTGCCTCCGACAAGGCCGTCGAATTGCGGGGCGTGGAGTTGACCGCTCGTTAGTTTGGGCGTGTTCGGGGGATAATGGCTCCGACGGCGGTCAGGGACCGGTCACTGCATGGATGGAGGCGGGCGTGTCAGACATCATCGACATCGCGATCGTGGGTGGCGGACCAGCGGGCATGACGGCGGCCATCTACGGCGCGAGGGCGCGGGTGAAGACCGTGGTCTTCGAGACCGGGCTGGCCGGCGGGCAGATCGTCTCGGCCTCCTGGGTGGAGAACTACCCCGGCTTCCCCAATGGCATCACCGGCCAGGAACTGGGCGACCTCATGTTCCAGCAGGCCCAGAACGCCGGCGCCGAGTTCCGCACCATCTCGCCGGTGGAGGCTATCCGCGCCAACGGACGCGACTTCGTGCTCACCGCCGGCGGGAAAGAAGTGGAGGCGCGAGTCGTCATCCTGGCTACCGGTGCCATCCCCAAGAAGCTGGGAGTGCCCGGTGAGTCGGAGTTCACGGGCCGAGGCATATCGTGGTGTGCCACCTGTGACGGGCCCCTCTACCGCGACAAGGTCGTGGCCGTGGTCGGCGGCGGAGACTCGGCCACCCAGGAAGCCGTCTATCTCGCCAAGATAGCCAAGGAGGTGCACCTGATCCATCGCCGCGACGAACTGCGGGCCACCGAGTGCCTTCAGGAGCAGTGCCTCTTCAACCCGCAGATCACCATGCATCTTTCGTTCGTCGTCGAGGAGATCCTGGGCGAAGGGGGCAAGGTGACCGGTGTGAGGCTGCGCTCGAAGGAGGACGGGAGCGAGGAGATCCTGCCGGTCGACGGCGTGTTCGAGTTCGTCGGGATCGATGCCCAGAGCGGTCTCGTCGCCGACCTCTGCGAGTTGGATGAGCTCGGCTTCGTCAAGGTCGATCGCAACGGGGTGACCTCACACCCGGGCTGTACGCAGCCGGCGATGTGGCCGACTACGAACTGAAGCAGGTCGTCACCGCGTGCGCGCGCGGTGCGTTCGCCGTCTATCACGCCATCCACTACCTAGATCGGCCTGAGTGAGCCCGCACTCGCCGCTCGGAAGCTTACGTTCGAGTACTCACGAGGCTCCTCACGGCGAGTGCGGGCTCACTCAGGCTGTCACTTTTCCATCATCTTGACGCCTGTCGACTCTCAGGGCTCACGCCCTGACTCGCGCGGTTGACCTGATCGGCTCTCGGGACTTACGCTCTGACTCGCAGGATTCGCGGGACCACCTCTACCTTCAGCGGTAGCGAGCCCAAGGGGTCGCCGTCCACATCCAGCAGGAAGCTGCGCTCCGCCGACTCGTCCTCCAAGCGCAGTTCTATGCGCTGGCAGGGGAAGTGGTGCACAGTGGGTTCGTCCAGGTGGCGGCCGCTGTAGATCAGGCGCGACCTTGCCGGCCAGGAAGAGCCTGTTGCGTTCGGTTATGGTCACCACCTCGAGGCGGCCGTCGTCTGGAAGTGCCATCGGGGCGATGTCCATGCCGCCCCCAAACCAGCGACCGTTGCAGATGGCCACCAGATAGGCGGGGATGACCTCGTCGCGTGTCTCGCCCTCCCAGGTGATCCGCGCCAGCAGGGGTCGTTCTCTGCTCTCCATCACCGCCCGCAACGTAGCGAGATAGTAGCCGGCGCGGCCCCCGACAAGGCTTGGCATGGTGTCGACATAGCGGTCGACTAGGCCGCCCAGACCGGCCGAGATGACGTTCACGAAATACTGCTCGATCTGACTACCGTCGGAGCCTCGAAACGAGGCCTTTCCTACGTCGACGAGGCGTTCGCGGCCCAGGGCGAGCGCTTCCAGACAGCGCTCGTAGCTCAGGTCGATGCCCAGGCTGCGGCGGAAATCGCCCCCGGTGCCCAGGTTGATGAGGCCCACGGCCGGGCCTTCGACCATAGGCGAACAGACCGTCGAGTCCGCCTCGCTCGCCGCCAGGACTCCGTTGACTACCTCGCTGAAGGTTCCGTCGCCGCCCACCGACACCACGAGCGGATGGCCCTCCAGCGCGCCCTGAAGGGCAAGTTCGCGAGCGTGACCGCGGCGGGCAGTATGGCGGATGACCACGTCGCCAAGCGTCTTCTCCACCGCGGCCAGCACCTGAGGGAGGGCGCGCGCGGTGCCGCGCGCGCCACACGCCGGATTCACGATCAGAAGCGGCGGTTTCATGGACTCAGGCTATCACGCGTGGGACGAAGAGCGGCCCGCAGCCGCCCCTCTGGCAATCGGCGGGCTTGCGAAGGCGTGTGATCCTCGGAGAAGGGAACGGGCGCCTCTCTGGGCGCCCGTCTTGTGACGTACGGGAGGTACGCTGTCGAGATGCTACTTGAGGAGGCCGGTCAGCTTGTTCGCGATGGCACTGGGGTCCGGAACCAGGCCGTCGGGTGTGAGCTTGTCGATGATGCCGGGGAGGACCTTGGCGATCTTGGCGACAGCCTCCTCCTCGGAGATGCCCAGCTTCGACGCCACGGCGGCGATGTCGTCCTTGCCAAGGCTGGCCTTGACCTGATCGCGCGGTCATGGCCTTGTTCTCGCCCTTGCCGATCCAGGACTTGACCGTGTCGTCCAAGCCACCCAACTTCAGCTTGTCCAGCAGGCCGGTAAGCTTGGCTCCGCCCTCGCCGAGCAGGCTGCTGATGGCGCTCTCTTCGGCTGCCGTGGCGCTCACAACTGTCGTGGTGCCTGCGGCTGCGGCGGCGCCCAGGATGTGGCGGCGCCCGCGGTTGCCGCCGCGGCTACGCCTGCGGTCGCCGCGCTGCCGGCCTTGGCAGCACCGGTGGCGGCGGTTGCGGTCTTGTTGGAGGCCCCCTTCAGAAAGTCAAAGAATCCCATGCCATTCTCCTCCGTCAGTGGGAAGCGCAGACGACTCTGAGAGCTATACCCAAAACGGCCGCGGCGCAATCGGTGACACTGGGGCCGAGTGCTCACCTCGGGTCTTGCGCGGCCCCTCGATCGCTCGGCAGGATCTCGACCGGACTGCCACTTCTCCAATGGTCAAGGATCATCTCGATCGTGGGTCTCTGGATCGACTGAGCGGCGAGTAACTTCGCGGAGCCCAGGCTTCTGTCCTCGAGAGTGAATTCGACAGTCCCGAAGACGTCGCCCACATTCACCGGGAGGGTCAATGCACGGTCCAGTCTGATGGTGCCCTTCGCCACGTCGGTTCTCGACAGGCGCGCCACGATCGCTCTATCGGTCACCAGTCGCGCCGGCCGGTCGATGAGATCGCCAACGTCCAGTTCTGTCACCAGTTGGCCGGTGTTGACCAGCACGGTTCTTGGGTAGAGCCCGAAGCCGTAGTCAAAAAGGGCCTTGGCCTCCTTCCAGCGAGTCTCGTCCTCCTGCGCGCCGAGTATCACAGCGATCAGAGAGACATCCTCCACTGTGCCCGATGCCACCACGCAGTACTTCGCATAGGGCGTGGAGCCCGTCTTCACCCCCGTGACCCACGCGTATCTGTGCAGCAGCTCGTTCTGGTTGTCGAAGTCGCGGGGAGTCGCCTTGGTGCTGGGGGCGACCGGCGGGATCGGGGGGAGCGAGAAGCGGATTGTGTCCACGATGCCGCTGAAGACCGGATCGCCCAGCGCGTACTGCGCCAGCGTGGCCAGATCCTTGGCGGAGGAGAAGTGCTTCTTGTTGTTCAGCCCGCAGGGGTTGACGAAGTTGGTGTTGGTCAGACCCAGAGCGTCGGCCTTGGCGTTCATCTTCTCCACAAAGGCCTTCACGCTGCCCGCCGTGGCTTCGGCCAGTGCCACCCCCGCGTCGTTTCCGCTGACGACAAGAAGGGCGTTCAGGAGCTGCTCGACCGTGAGCACCTCCCCCGCGACGAGCATCGTCTTCGACCCGATGGTCGCGACCGCGTTGGCGGAAACGGTGACTTCTGTATCCAGATCCAGCGACTCCAAGACCAGGAGCGCAGTCATGATCTTGGTGGTCGAAGCCATCGGCAGGCGCGCGTTGGCGTTGTGCGAGAAGAGGATCTCGCCCGTGTCCGCGTCGATCAGGATCGCGGCGGTCGCGGTGATTCTCGGCTGAGCCGGCTCGCCGGCCGGGAATGACGCTGTGACCTCGAGGTTGGGGATGTCAACCGCCGCGGCGGCCGGAGACGCGGGAGCGAGGACCGCTGACCGCCCAGCAGCAGCAGCGATCGCCGCCAACAGAGTCGCCGCCGCTCTGACGAGGGCTGACCGCGACAGTGGGGCAGCGACGGCTGATGACCGCTCGGCTATTTGGCGTTCCCCCGCATACATGGTGACCGCTGCGTGCGGGTCACCCTACTCCAGGACAGTCACCTTGGTCATGATCACCGGCTCGCGGGGCACGTCGGCGTGAGGGCCGTGTGTTCCCGTCGCCACCTGCGGCGATGGCGTCGACGACATCCATGCCCTCGACCACCTTGCCGAACACCGCGTATCCCCAACCCTGCGGGGTCTCGGCGCGTGTGGTTGAGGAAGTCGTTGTCGGCCAGATTGATGAAGAACTGGCTGGTGGCGCTGTGCGGGTTGGAGGTGCGGGCCATGGCGATGGTGCCGCGGTCGTTCTTGAGGCCGTTGGCGGCTTCGTTGGTGATCGAGCATTCGGTGGGCTTCTGGTCCATGTCCGCTGTGAAGCCGCCACCCTGGATCATGAAGCCGGGGATGACCCGATGGAATATGGTGCCGTCGAAGAAGCCAGAGCTCGACGTAGGCGAGGAAGTTGCTGGTCGAGGCCGGAGCCTTGACCGCGTCGAGCTCCAGAGTGATGTCTCCGCTGGGAGGTGCTGAGGAGCACCCGGGGGTTCGTCTGCTCTGTCATGTCGTGCCTCTTTCTTGGTCGGGGTGGGAGCTGACTCACACTGCGCCACCCGATCTGTGTGCGACTCCTATTCTCTCACTCTCGGAGCGATGCGGTCGCGGGCGCTGCGTTACCATAGGGCGATGTCGCGCGTATTGGGTGGCCTCTCCGGTGTGGTGACGCGGAAGGAATTGGCAGGCAGCCGATAGGAGACGACAGCATGCTGGATATCCCGGAATTGGACCCGGAATCGCTCTCCGAGCACGCGATCGAGAATCGGCGAAGCTGGAACACCGACAGCGACACCTACCAGGCCGACCACGGACCGCAGCTGGCGGCCTCGGGGGGTCTGGCCTGGGGGGTCTGGCAGATTCCCGAGGCCAGTCTCCAGGTTCTGGGCGACGTCAAGGGCCGCGACATCCTGGAGTTGGGCTGCGGCGCAGCCCAGTGGTCCATCGCCCTGGCCAAGGCCGGGGCCCGGCCGGTGGGCCTGGACCTCTCCGAGAAGCAGCTCGAGCATGCCCGCCGTCTCATGGCCGAGGCCGGTGTGGACTTCCCCCTCGTGCACGCCAGCGCGGAAGCGGTGCCGCTGCCCGACGAGAGCTTCGACATCGTCTTCTGCGACTACGGAGGCATGACCTTCGCCGATCCCGTACGCCACGGTGCCCGAGGCGGCCCGTCTGCTGCGGCCCGGCGGGCTCCTCGCCTTCTGCGGATGCGACTCCGATCGTCCAGATGTGCTATCCCGGACGACAGCGACAATCCGGGCGACCGGCTGCTCATGGACTACTTCGGCATGTGGTCTCTGCCGCTACGACGGCTACACCGAGTTCATGCTGCCCTACGGAGCCTGGATCCGGCTCTTCCGGGCCCACGGATTCGTGATCGAAGACCTCATCGAACTGCGTCCCGGGCCCGGAGGCGACCAGCAGCTACCGCGACGACGCCGACCGGGAGTGGTACCGGCGCTGGCCGGGGGAACAGATCTGGAGGGTGCGCAAGTGCTAGTGGCCGAGGGGGCATAGGGGTCTCCGCCTCCGCTCTGGACGCGAGCTCCGCGAAACGCTCCGGTCAGAACCCCTATGCCCCCTCGGCACCCTTCCAGCTAGGCTCTTGCATGCCTGAGTCATTTCTTCGGAGCCTGCATGTCCGGCGTGCTTCGGTCGGCCGTCGCCTCTCGCTCGCCCGGCATCGGCTACTGCAACGCGGTCGCTCGTCGCTTAGTCCTTTGGCAGCCCTCGCAGCCAGCTCCAGCCGGCGGCGACTGCCGGTCACCACCAAGCCGCCCAGGATCAGCCAGATTCCTCGCTTCGACTTGGCGTCTTCCGCTCCGGCGTCGCCTGTCCCCGTAGCTCGAGACGCTGCCTCAGCTTCCTTCGCGCTTCCCTTGCTCGAATCGCCCGGACCTGTCCGAGCCCATCTTCTCGTCCTCCTTGCTCCGGCGCTGACTCCGTCACGTGGTCAGACGACTGGCGACGCCTCCAACTCGGCGACCAGCTCATCCAGGAACAGGCCCACGTCGGTGACGATGCCGATGGTCTGGAAGCTACCGCGGTCGGACAGCTTCGTCGCCACCGCCGGGTTGATGTCGACGCAGACTGTGGCGACCGACGCCGGAAGCAGATTGCCGGTGGCGATGGAGTGCAGCATGCTGCACATCATCAGGCAGAGGCCGGCGTCGCGCACGTGCTCGCGCATCGCCTGCTGGGCCTCCACGGCGTCGGTGATCACGTCGGGCAGCGGACCGTCGTCGCGGATGGAGCCCGGCCAGCACGTAGGGGATGTCGCGCCGGACGATCTCGTAGAAGAGCCCGGAGGTGAGTACGCCCTGGTCCACCGCCTGGCGGATGCCCGCCGCAGCGACGGATGCGGTTGATGGCGCGGAGGTGGTGCTCGTGACCGCCTTCGACCGACTCGCCCTCGGAGAGGTTGATGCCCAGAGAGGTGTTGAAGAAGGCCGACTCGATGTCGTGGGTGGCGATGGCGTTGCCTCCGAAGACCACGTCGATCCAACCATCCGCGACGAGCTTGGCGAAAGCGGGTGCGGCCCCCGTGTGCACCACAGCCGGCCCCAGGACGGCGACGATCTTCTTGCCCTCGGCGTGGATCTCTCGCATGAGACGGGCCACCTTCGCCACGACCAGACGCTTGGGCTTCTCCGATGAGATCGCCGAACCCATGAACTCGAAGGCGCGAGAGGCGCGATCCCGCCCCAGCGGGATCGCGCGGATGCCGCGTGTTCCGACCACGATCGGGTCGCCCGCGCGCACCTGTATCAGAGGCACCGTCCGGGCCGTCTCCGCTGCGGCGTCGACCATGATGCCGCAGTCCATCTCCGGCCACTGCACGGCGAGCCAGCGTCCGTCGAGGCGGACGAAGGTCTCGAGATTGGTGGTGGAGTAGAAGTCCTCCGGGAAGACCCCATCGGCCGGAGCCGGTTCGAGGCGGACGTCATCCTGCTCGACGATCTCGACTCCGTGCTGCTGCAGGCCGTGGAGGATGTGTCTCAAGCTGTTCCTCGGTGGGCGCGGTGACGCGCAGCACCGCCAGAGACCGGTCGTTCTTCTCGCGACCCATGCGGAAGCGAAGGATGCGATACTCGCCGCCGCGCTCGAGGATGTCGTCGAGCACCCGAGGCAGCAGCAGGGAGTCGATGATGTGCCCTTCGAGCCTGATGTCTTCGTACGCATCCATCGAACCAATTGTAGCTTGTGAGTCGCCGCGTCAGAGGCGCCGTCGCAGCGCTCCCGCCGGAGGACCCCGTGGCGCTCAAGTAGCAACGAGCCCCAGCCGATAAGGGAGTTGCGATTACCGGGTGTTTAGAGCCTGTTTCTCTTGGGAGGTTCCTTGTCCCTACGCCGGAAGACGTACATGCTGGTCGGAGCCACGATGCTGGTCGCCGCAGTGGCGATCTTCGCCGTCTCACAATGGGTGTTCGTTCGTGACGGCCAGTGGACGAGCAGCGTCCTCTATCTCACGCTCGGTCTTATCGTTGTCGTACTAGCGCTTGGCGTCGCGGTGTGCGCGATCCTCGAGAAGTCGGTGTTCCGGAGGATCGTGAAGCTCACCGAGCAGGTCCAGCCGGTCGGAGGAGGCGCAGGCGATCTCACGCCGATCACGGCGGGGAAAAGGGACGAGATCAGTCTGCTCGCTAACAAGATCAACGCAGGCTTCTCTGAACTCGAGAAGACGCGCACCCAGCAGGAACAACAGGCTCTGAATCTGGCCGAAGCCCTCGAGGAACTGAAGACAAGGCACGGTGACCTCGAGAGAGCTCACCTCCATCTGCAGCAACTCCAAGAGGTCAGCGCATCGCTCGGCGGCAGCCTGGAGATAGAAGACGCTCTTGGTCAGATGCGAAGAGGTTGCCCTCGGCATATTCGAGGCCGACGAGGTCTGGCTTCTGCGGCTGCAGGCCGACGGTCAGCAATTCGGTGGTCTGCGGGCGTTCTCCAACCACGAAGAGGGCTACGCGCGGCTGCCGGAGTTGTTCGGATGCAGCAGCTCGGATGGGGTCGTGTCGATGGGGACCAACAGCATGTTGACGGCCGTCTTCGAAGGTGGAGAACCGGTCTTCATCGAGTCCGTGACCGAACTGGGACAGAGCGAACGCGATCGCCTGTTCAACGGCCGGATGCCGAATTTCAATGGTTTTCATTCGATAGCGGTGGTGCCGCTGCTCGCCGAAGATCTGCCGGTCGGCATGACCATCTCGGCCTCCGCAAAACCGAGCCGGTTCACCGCCGACAGGAAGTCGACCATCCTGCTGTTCGCGAGCCAGGTGGCCCAGGCTCTCGAGAACACCCGCCTCTACGAAGAGATCAAGGCCCTTGGGGAGATCGACTCTCTCAGCGGGCTGCACAACCGGCGCAGGGTCCTCGAGCAGCTCGAGATGGAGGTGGCCCGCGCACGCCGCTACGAGGGGACCTTCTCGATCCTCATCGCCGACATCGACAACTTCAAGCTCTTCAACGAAACCTACGGGCAACCCGCGGGCGACGAGATCATCAAGCGGGTCGCCGGGATCCTGCACCACCGAAACCGTACTTCCGACTTCGTGGGCCGCTTCGGCGGGGACGAGTTCATCCTCATCCTGCCCGCGACCTACCGGGCGGGCGCGGCCACCGTGGCCGACCACATGCGCCTGGCTCTCGGTTCGCAGCCCTTCATCGCACCCGACGGCAAGCGCCATCCCCTTGCGGATGAGCTTCGGCGCCGCCTCGTTCCCCGAAGACGGCCACGACGCCAGTTCGCTGATCGCCATCGCCGACGCCAATCTCTACGAGTCCAAGCGCTGGGGCGGCGACACCGTCACCGCTGCGGCGCGAGCCCATCGGCGGCGAGCACATCGACGTCTCGGGCTTCAGCACCCTCGACGCGCTGGTGAGCGCGGTCGACAACAAGGACCACTACACGCGCCGGCATTCCGCCCACGTGGCCGAGCAGAGCGCGGCGATCGTCAAGTCCCTCGGCTTCAGCAAGGAGAGGCAAGAAGTGCTACGGGTGGCCGCCCTGCTGCACGACGTGGGCAAGATCGGTCTGCCCGACCGCATCCTGCGCAAGCCCGGGCGCGCTCACTCCCGAGGAAGAGGAGGCCGTGCGGCAGCACTCGCTCCTGGGTAGCCTGATGGTCTCTCAGCACTTGCCCGATCTCGACGAGGTGCGGGAAGCCGTGCGCCACTCACCACGAGCGTTGGGACGGGACGGGCTATCCGGCCGAACTCAAAGGCCGGGACATCCCCCTGCTGGGCCGCATCCTCGCGGTGGCCGACGCCTACTCGGCCATGATCACCGATCGCCCCTACCGGGCGGGCCTCAACTAGAGACCACCATCGGCGAACTCGCAAGGGCAGCGGCACTCAGTTCGACCCGGAAGTGGTCCGCGTCTTCCTGGACTGCCTCGAGCAGCGCCAAGCGGAACCCTCCGCGAACGAGACCACTGGCCGCATCGGCGCCAGTCTGCGCGTCGTCTAGCGGGCTCCTAGCCCCGCGGGGGCCGAGATCTCCCATCGGCCGCCCGTCCTCATGGCAAGCGATCCGGTCAGTACGCCTCGACCCAGAGCTCGTAGTAGGCCTGCGCATGCTTGCAGGCCGGGCACTCGTCGGGAGCCGTCGGTCCCTCATGGATGTAGCCGCAGTTGCGGCAGTGCCACTTGACCGTGGTCTCGCGCGAGAAGACCTTGCCGTTCTTGACGTTGGCCAGGAGCTTGCGGTAGCGGAGTTCGTGCTGCTCCTCCACCTCGGCGATCTCCGTGTAACGAGGTCGCGATGTCGGCAAAGCCCTCTTCCTTGGCCACCGCGGCGAAGGCCGGGTAGAGCTCGCCCCACTCTTCCTTCTCGCCCTCGGCCGCGGCAAGTAGGTTCTCGGCGGTCGTGGCGATCTTGCCGGCGGGGTAGGTGGCGGTGATCTCTACCGGTCCGCCCTCCAGGTAGTCGAAGAACACCTGGGCGTGTTCCTTCTCGTTGTCGGCCGTCTCTACGAAGATGGCGGCGATCTGCTCGAATCCCTCCTTCTTGGCCTGACTGGCGAAGAAGGTGTAGCGGTTACGGGCCTGGCTCTCGCCGGCGAACGACTTGAGCAGGTTCTGTTCTGTCTTGGTGCCCTTGATGCCCATTACTCCCGATTCTCCTTTCGGTGAACTACAGCGATTGAGCTATTCCCACGATTGCGAGGGTCCAATCCGCACGATCGCCGTGTTGCGTTCACTGGCCCAAAGAGCAGGTTTGCGACCCCGCTCGTCGCAGGTCCGGCCCGAAGGCCTATTCGGTCGAGACGCACGTGACGCCCTCGGCGCTCATGGAGGCGATGCAGCGATTGCACTGGTCGCAATCGGAGGCATCGACATCGCCCCTTTCCAGGCGCTTCACGAAGTCCGGGTCGCGAATGGTGGAACGGCCGAGTTGCACGAACGCAAAGCCTTCAGAGATCAGACGGTCCATGTCGATCAGGGACAGCGCTCCGCCCACGTAGCCCACGGGAATGCCGACCGCATCGCGTATGCGCCGGGCCCCTTCAACCAGAAAGAGAGGTTCGAACGGATAGTGCTGCACCATGATCCACCCGAACAGGCGAGAGGCCGATCTTGTAGAAGAAGCCCTTCTGCGCTCGGACCATTTCCGGGAGGGGCTTGCCGCCACGGAGCATGTTGAGCGGCGTCTTGGCGGTGAAACCGCAGGAAGGCACCAGGGCGCTGGCCCCCGCCTCCTCGAAGGCCTGCGCGACCTCGACCGCCTCGTCCAGTTCCAGCCCGCCCCGCATCCCGTCTCGCTGGTTCATCTTGACGAGGATGGGGTATCCGCTCCCAAGCTCAGCTCGCACCCGTCTGACGACATCCGCGGGGAAGCGCACGCGATTCTCCAACGAGCCTCCGTAGCGGTCGTCCCGCCGGTTGGTCCACGGGGATAGGAACTGGCTGAGCAGGTACCCGTGGCCCGCGTGGATCTCGATGGCGTCGAACCCGGCCTCGCGGGCGAGGCGCGCGGCTCGGACGAAGTCCTCTGTCTTCTCGGCGATGTCTTCCTCGCTCATCTCGCTGCAATACGACAGGCGGAAGAGACACAGCTTCGGCGAGGCGCCAAGCGGGCGACGGCCGATGACGGAAGGGCTGGCGAAGAAGCCGCAATGGCCGAGCTGGACAGATGCCGCCGCCCCCTCAGCGTGCACGGCTTCGGTGAACCGCTTCAGTCCCGAAAGGATCTCCGGCCTCATCCAGAGCTCATGACCGAAGGCGCGCCCGTCTTGGCTGACCGAGCAATACGACAGCGTGGTCATGCTCACACCTCCGGCGGCGACCCGGCGGTGGTGCTCGATCAACCGCTCCGTGACCTCCCCACCCTGGCTCATTCCCTCGAAGCAGCCGGAACGCACGGTGCGGTTGCGCAGCGTCAACCCATCGAGAGCGAAGGAGGAGAATAGCTTGGGCTTGTCAGATGATGTGGCCATGGATTCGCCCGCAATGATACCTGTTGCCCACGGTCGCGGGCTTCGCCGGCAGGTTGTGCCACAATTGACCGAGCAGACCATTCTTCGATGAGGAAGGCTCTGGCGACGGAGGAGAATCGTTTGGAGGCCTGCTCGTGCGTTTGAGCGGTGGTGGAAAGCTGCGCCTGGCAGTTGGGGCGTGCGCGGTCCTATTGTGGGGGTTGCTCGTCTGCGGCTGCGGGGCGTCGGACCCTGCTGGCGTCTCTGCTGCCGACCTGGCCGCCGATAGTCCCTACGCCGACATTCTGGCCGAACGCTACGATGACCTCTTCCCCGATGACCGCGTACAGACCGTCCGTGTTGTGCTCGCCGTTGCGGACTGGGAGGCGATGCGCGCAGGTCTCAAGGCGAAGCAGTACTACCGGGCCGACATCTGGATCGACGACGAACTGGTGCAAGACGTGGCCGTCCGCGCCAAAGGCAGCAGCTCGCTGATGGGGGCTGTCATGACTCGTGAATTCCGGGTCGGGCTCAAGGTCGACTTCAACCTCTTCAACTCGGCGCGCTCCTACCACGGTATGAAGAAGCTCGTGTACAACAACGGGTTCGGCGACCCCACTCTGATGAAGGAGTTCCTGGGCTACGAGCTCATGGCAGAGATGGGCATTCCCAGTCCGAGAGCCTGCTTTGTGGATCTGTGGGTGAACGATACACACATGGGCGTCTATACGCAGGTCGAGGCGGTCGATGCGTGCTTCGTCGATGAGAACTTCGACGACAGCAACGGGAATCTCTACAAGCCGGAGATTGCGGCCGGAAAGCTCGATTGGACAGAAGAGGACGCAGCCAGCCAGGCCGCCCGGGAGCGTTTCGCCGCGAGCACCACGACCACCGAGTCGCTCAATGTCGGTGGAGGCGACTTGGAGGAGATCATCGACCGGCTGGGTGACGAAGCCGGCTGGATACCGGGCAGGCCGGAGGTCGCAGACGAGAGTGGAACGGACGCCCCCCGGGCCATAGATGCCGAACGCGTCACCGACCTTCTGGTCTCAGCGGGGCTGAAGACCAACGAGGATCAGGCCGACTATTCCAGGCTCTACGAACTGCTGGAAGTCCTCAATTCCGAAACGGGCGAGGTGTCCACGGACGACCTTGAGAGAGTGCTCGATGTGGACGAAGTGCTGCGCTACCTCGCTGTGTCGGTGGCTATGGTGCATCTGGACAACTACATCTCGAGGGGTCACAACTACTACCTGTACGACAACGGCGGCAAGTTCTCGATCATCCCCTGGGACATGAATATGGGCTTCGGCAAGTACGATGTGGAGCTTTCCCGGGACGCGATCCTTCAGTACTACATCGACGAGCCGACAGTGGGGCCGGTGGCAGACTATCCGCTGGTCGAGCAACTCCTCGACGAACCGGAGTACCTGGAAGCCTATCATCGTCATCTACGGGAGTTGATAGAGGGGCCATTCTCGCTCGAACACATGACCGCCCGCGTCAACGAGCTCGCCCGCCTCATCCGGCCCTATGTCGAGAACGATCGCACCATGTTCTACTCGGTGGAGGCCTTCGAACTGAACCTAACCACCGACCTGATGGGCGAGACCTTGTCACGCGTTCAGAGAGTCGCGGGCACTGACTTCGGTCTCACCTATTTCGTCCAGAGGCGCATCGCCTCCATCGAATCACAGCTGGCCGGGGAGTCGCCGGCAGGGAGTGGTGAAGGCAGCGGCAACACCGCCAAGGCGGGAGTCGAGCGGTAGGAGGCTGCTGAAGGACGAAGTCCCGGCCGCCAGAACGCGCTGGTCACAATTGGTAGAATCGGTATCTTCATGGGCCTGAGGCATTTCCTGGAGGGCAGAGTCGCCTCGATAGCGGCTCAGTTGAGCGGGGAGCAGAAGGCGAGCTACGGTGACGGCAGCGGCAATCGTGGAGGATTCACCATCAGTGGTCCGGGTGGCTTTCAGGCGCAGGGTGGTCCTTTCAAATAGCCGCGAGGCTGGCAGGCGATCTCTCTTACGGGCAGCTTATGCCGCTACTGTCAGAATCAGCCACCCCCACTCGGACTCGCCCGAGTCGTTGCGACGGCAGGGCCGGTAGGAGGCCAGTTTGTGAGTCTCGTTCGCTATGTCGTGTTGTGGTCGGCGTCGGCTCTTTGCGGCGCGCTCGCTCTCGCTTCGCTCACCGTGGGGTGCGGAGCGAGTGAGACCGCCGACACCGGCGCTGCCCCCGCTTCCGACGGCTACCTCGATCTGTTGGCCGATCGCTACGACGACCTGTTCCCCGATGACCGTGTTCTGACCGTCCGCGTCGTCATGAATGACTCGGACCTGGAGGCCTTGGCCGCGAACGTTACGGCCAAGGAGTACTACCAGGCGGACATCTGGATCGACGATGAACTCGTGCAGGACGTCGCGGTCCGCACCAAGGGCAGTAGCTCTCTTTCGCAGGCGGCGTCGTCTGCGACTCTCCGGGCGGGGCTCAAAGTCGACTTCAACTTCTTCAACTCAGCCCGTACCTATCACGGCATCAAGAAGCTCTGCTACAGCAACGGGTTCAGCGATCCCACTCTGATGAAGGAGTTCCTCAGCTACGAGGTCATGGCGTCGATGGGTATCCCGACCCCCAGGGCTTGCTTCGTGGACCTGTGGGTGAACGACACTCACCTGGGCGTCTACACCCAGGTCGAGGCAGTCGACGCGCGGTTCGTGGACGACAATTTCGCCGACGGCAACGGGAATCTCTACAAGCCCGAGATCGCGGCCGGCAAGCTCGACTGGACAGAGGCCGAGGTCGTCGCGCAGGCGGCCGGCGCGGATGCTTCCGCGGCCGGCGCCACTGCCTGGGCGACCACCACGACGAGCGAGTCCTTCAATCTAGGCGGTGGCGACCTGGAGGAGATCATCGAGCGGCTGGGTGACGATGCCGGCTGGATACCGGGGAGGCTCGAGACCCCGGAAGAGGGCGAGACCACGGTTACCTCCGTTGGCTGGGCTGGAGGCATCGCTCCGGGGCGCGGTGGGGGCGGCTTCATGAACTTCAGCTCGGACTACCTCACCTCGGTGGGACTCAAGACCAACGAGGACAAGGCCGATCACTCCCGGCTGTACGATCTGCTGGAGACGATCAACTCCGATCCCGGCGAGGTGTCCGCGGACGACCTCGATGATGTGCTCGACGTGGATGAGGTTCTTCGCTATCTTGCAGTCTCGACATCCCTGGTGCATCTGGACAACTACACGGGTATGGGGCACAACTACTACCTCTACGAAGACGGCGGCCGGTTCTCGATCATCCCTTGGGATCTGAACATGTCGTTCGGAGGGTTCGACTCAGGGCTTGGCGAGGACGCGCTTATCGACTTCTTCATCGACGAACCGACCTCAGCGTCGGTGGATCAGTACCCCTTGGTGCAGCAGTTGATCGCGGAGCCGGAATACATGGAGATCTACCACGAGTATCTCGAAGAGCTGGTCGAGGGACCTTTCTCGGTGGAGCGGATGACGGCGCGCATCGCTGAGATCGCCGACCTCATCAGACCCTACGTGGAGAAAGACGACAGCGTATCGCTCGAGCAGTTCGAGCAGGGTCTGACGGAGAATCTGGCGGGTGATGGGCGGACCTGGAACAGGGGTGGCAACTTCATCGGGCTCACCTACTTCGTCGAGGCACGGGTCGCCTCCATCACGGCTCAACTGAGTGGGGAGCAGCCCGCGAGCAACGGCGATGGGAGTGGCAACGGCGGCTCATCCGGCCTTGGCGGGATGGGCGGCGGCCTGGGTGGAGGTGGACGGCCGGACAACCAGCAGGGCAACCCACCAGAAGGGAGACCGGCCGTGCCCGGTGGCGGGCAGCAACGGCCGGCAGCGACCGGCGCGGCACCCGGCGGCGCGGCCCACACGACCACGACCACGACGACGCTCGCGGGCTCCAGCTGATGGCACTACGGACGGGGGGAATGACGCCATTGATCGAGAGACTTGAGCAGAAGTATTTCGTGTCTCCTGCCCGGATGAGTCGGGCCATGGCTCTGTTGCGCAGGACCTGTCGTTGGGACGAGGACTATCCCCAGGAGCAGATCAACAGCCTCTACTTCGACACGCGGGACCTCGAACAGCACCAGAGATCGCTGGCTGGGGAGTTCGCGAAGGACAAGATCCGCATTCGCTGGTATGGGACCGGCGTCGAAGGGGAAATCGTCCCGGTTTGGCTGGAGCTCAAATCCCGCCGGGGGTTCGTCTCGACCAAGCAGAGGGAGAGGGTCGAGGTCCAGGCATCCACGGTGGCCTTCGGAGCCTTATCCCGGGGGATCGTGCCTCTCACCGACTTGAATCAGACCATGGCCGGCTTCGGGTTCTTCAGCCCCACGCTGCTTCAGCCGGTGATCGCGATCTCGTACTGGCGTCAGCGTTTTGTGGAGCCGCGCACCGGGCTTCGAGTGGCTCTCGACTCTCGCATCCGCTCGTCTGCAGTCATGCCGGGGATCGGCCGTGGCGAGCGCGACCTGGAGCTTCCCGGGGCCGTGATCGAAGTGAAGGGCCCGTCTGTCGATCTGCCGCACTGTCTGCGGCAAGTGGCGGAGTTGGGGTCGTCTTGGACCCGCTATTCCAAGTACTCATCGAGTCTCGAAGCGCATGCCGGTGAGCTCGGAAGCGTGTCGAGGCTCTGGCCGTCTGGGACCACGAATGCTTAGCCGGGCGCCGAAACCAAACAGAGGGGGTGCAATATGTGGGAGCAACTGACTTCGACATGGCAGGGGATGCTGTCTTCACTGGGGTGGACGGAGGCGCTGATCTCGTTGGCCTTCTCCATCCTGTTCTCGCTGGTCATCTACTTCCTGTACCAGCTCTTCTACGGATCGAGGCACATAGGGGCAGGCGTCCACCGCATGTTTCTCGTCGGCGGTCCGGCGATAACGGTGCTCTTCCTGGGGATCCAGACCTCCATCCCGCTGTCTCTCGGATTGTTGGGAGCTCTCTCCTTCGTACGCTTCCGCACCCCGGTCAAGGACCCGGCTGAGATCGGCTTCCTCCTTCTTCTCATCGCCTCTTCGATCGGCGCGGCAACCGGGAACTTCATGGTGATCGGCCTGCTCATCGTGACGGTGTTCCTGGTACTGGGGGCCTATTGGCTCTTCCGGGATCGCTCGGCGGTGGGGGGACGGGGCGGCCTCATGATCTCCATGGAGCAGGCGGACTTCGCCAAGGTCGAGAGCAAGGTTAAAGGGCTGCTGAACGCGCAGTTGAAAGGCGTGAAGCTGGAGTCCATGTCGGTGGTCGATGGCAAGGTGAACCTTCAGTACCAGTATCGTAGGCAGTCCGATCTCGATTGGGCCGCCTTCACCAAGGAGATCACTGCCACTGTGGCCCCCGCACGATTGGAGTTGTTCGTCGGCTGAAAGGCTTGTGGTGGAAGCAAGTGAGTGAGGCGCAGACGACGGCTCCCCGGGACCGGCGCCCGCGGTGGGAGATCGCCGGCCTGGCCGCGATCGGCGTCCTCGCTCTTGCTCTCTACACCTGGTCGCTGTCCCGGAACGGGATGGGGAACAGCTACTACGCGGCGGCGGTCAAGAGCGCGACGGTCAGCTGGAAGGCCTTCTTCTTCGGGTCGCTGGATCCGGGGTCGTTCATCACCATCGACAAGCCACCGGTAGCCATCTGGGTCATGGCGTTGTCGGCTCGGCTGTTCGGCTTCTCCAGCTGGAGCATCCTGCTGCCGCAGGCGTTGGCCGGGGTGGCTTCGGTCCTCATCCTCCACCGGCTGGTGCGCCGGTGGGCCGGCGGCCTCGCTGCGCTCCTGGCCGCGCTCGCGTTCGCGCTCACTCCGGTCGCGGTCCTCATCTTCCGCTTCAACAACCCGGACGCGTTCCTAACGCTGCTCCTTCTACTGGCGGCCTGGGCGGTGTGGTCGGCGGTGGAATCCGGGTCAACGTGGCAAGCTCAGTCTGGCCGGGGCGGCCCTGGGGTTCGCCTTCCTGACCAAGATGCTCATGGCCTTCATGGTGATCCCGGCGTTCGTGCTGGTCTATCTGGTGTGCGGACCGCCCAGGCTTGCACGCCGCTTCTTGCAGTTGCTGGCCCCGCTCGCGACTCTCCTGCTCACTGGGGGGTGGTGGTTGGCGATAGTGGAACTGTG
Organism: uncultured Actinomycetes bacterium; assembly: GCA_963714175.1. Lineage (GTDB taxonomy): Bacteria > Actinomycetota > Thermoleophilia > RBG-16-64-13 > RBG-16-64-13 > RBG-16-64-13. Next base: position 79,728 of record CAVQNN010000003.1, read on the forward strand.
GCCGGACGCCACTCGACCCTACGTGGGCGGGACCACGGGCGATTCCTGGCTCGACCTGGTCTTCGGCCGCACCGGGGGATACCTCGATAGCGCCACGGCCACGACCCCGATGAGCGGCACCGCGGGGATCCTCCGGGTCTTCAACAACTCGCTGGGGGGACAAGTATCGTGGCTCGTCCCCTTGGCGCTTGTCGGGCTGGTTGCAGGCTTGTTGCTGACTCTTCGAGCCCCGCGCACAGACAGGAAGCGGGCCGGGTATCTGATGTGGGGACTGTGGAGTCTGGTGATGATCCTTGTCTTCAGCTTCGTGCAGGGGACTCTGCACTCCTACTACACGGTGGTGCTTGCCCCCGGCGTCGCCGCTCTGGCGGGCGCGGGCTGCCTCGACCTGTGGCATCTCGGCCGGAGTCGCCGGTGGCTGGCGTGGCTGCTGCCCGTCGCTGTCGCCGGGTCGGCCGTCTGGTCGGCGGTGCTCCTGGGGCGCATCTCAGGCTACGCGCCCGGGCTGGCCGTGGCGGTGGTCGTGGCCGGCGCTGTGGCTGCCGCGGCTCTTCTGATCGTCTTCGTCCTGGGGATGGGGGATAGGATTCGGAGAATCTCCGCTCGGGCGGTGGCGGCGGCGTGCATAGTGGTTCTACTCGCGGGTCCTCTGGCCTACGACCTCAGCACTGTCGGCAGGAGTGTGACCGGCAACGCGGCCGCCGCGGGTCCGGGCGTCGACGAACTGGTGAATCTCAGCCCCGGAGTCTCTACGTCCTCCAGCTCGTCAAGCGCGAGCGGCGGGAGCAGCGGCACAGGTGTTGACGAAGCCCTGATCTCGTACCTTCAGGCGCACCAGGGAGACACGAGGTTTCTCGTCGCGGTGCAGACCTCCGCGGCCTCCGTGCCTATCATCCTGGCAACGGGTGAACCGGTCGTGACCATCGGGGGCTACAAGAGCCGTGACCCTTACCCTACGGTCGCTGGGCTCGAGAGCATGGTCGCCGCCGGAGACCTGCACTACGTGTTGCTGGCTGATGAAGGCGAGGCGGGCTCTTCATCGACATCGACCGCGACCTCCGCCGACAGCACCGCGGTCACGCTCCAGGCTGTCACGGAGTGGGTCGTCGCGAACGGGACCGTGGTGGCGGCCGCCGAGTATGGCGGCGGGTCCACCGGGCACACCCTCTACTTCCTGCCGTAGCTCTTCAGGGCGACGACCCGTCCGGGATGCGGCCTGGAGGGGCCTGGACACTTCACGCCGACCTTACAGCTCCCCCGGTAGGCTCATACACGTAGTCGCGGGAAACCCGCAACCAAAGGCAAGAGTCCACCATGAAAAGGATCCCCAAACTGATAGTTGGGCTGGCTCTCTTCCTGAGCCTGAGCACCGGTGCCGGTATTGTGATCGGGACCGCGGACGACATGTCGACCGCGGCTGCGCAGGAGACGACCTCATCTGCCCTATTCGTCTCTTCCGACACCGATTCTTCCGACACCGACACCGATTCCACTGACACCAGTTCGTCCGATGTGGAAGGGGCGTACGCCGAGGGAGTCATCGATATCGTGTTGGGTGATACCACCACAATCAGCGGAGAGGGCGCGACGCTCGACGGCAACACCGTCAACATCACCGCCGCCGGCGTCTACAGCATCAGCGGGACTCTCGCCGACGGCCAGATCAACGTGGACGCCAAGGGGAAGGTCTACTTGGAGTTCGACGGCGTGAACATCACCAGCAGCTCTGGCCCCGCTCTTCTGATCACCGACGCGAAGAAGGTGACCCTCACGTTGGTCGAGGGTACAACCAACTCGCTCACCGACACTGCGGGCGACTCCGCGTTTGACGCCGCTCTCTTCACCAACGACACCCTGATCATCAACGGAGCCGGGACCCTGATCGTCAACGGCAACAACAACGAAGGCATCTCCAGCGACGACGATATCATCATCAACGCCGGTACCATCAAGGTGACCGCCATAGACGACGGGCTCAACGCCCACGACGACATCACCGTCACCGGAGGCGACGTCTACATCCTGGCCGGCGGCGACGGTTTCGACTCAAACGGCACTGTCAGCATCAGCGGCGGGACCCTGATCTCGCTGGGGAGCACTGCGGGCGGCGACGGCGGTCTTGACGCTATCGGCGCTCTGACGATCACCGGCGGCATCGTGATAGCCGGCGGCAACACCATCGCGGCTCCCAGCGACGACTCCACCCAGGCATCGATCTACGTGAGCACCGGCTCAACACAGGCGGCGGGCACCGTCGTGACTGTGACGCGGGATGGCGAGGAGATTCTCACCTACACCCCGGACAAGGAGTTCCAGAACGTGCTCATCAGCTCGAGCGACTTGATCGCGGACGCGAGCTACGACGTGTACGTGGGCACGAGCACCACGGCCATCTCGGTCTCCGCAGCCACGGTCCCGGCCGGTGCGGGCGCGATGGATGCCCCCGGCGCCGCAGGCGGCGCGGGGGCCTCGGCGGCCGGGCGACCGTGAGCGAGTCGTCGCACCGAGGGCTCACCGCCTGCCCCGCCAACCTGCACGTGAGCGTGACGAGCTCCGCGTCGGCTGCTCCTCGGTTGAGGGAGCGGGTGGAGCAGAAGTTCTTCCTGACGCCCCAGCGCGAGGGTATGGCTTCTGCACTGCTACGCAGGACCTGCAGGGCCGACAGGGAGTATCCCGTTGGACAGGTGAACAGCCTCTACTTCGACACCCCCGACCTGGAACAGCACCAACGCTCCGACTCGGGGGAGTTCGCCAAAGACAAGGTCCGCATCCGCTGGTACGGCGAGGCCCACGATCCGCATCGGACGAACGGAAACACCTACGGCCACCCGTGCCCCGGCGTCGCATCGGCGACGATCGCCACCGAGGAAGAGCTCGTCCGAGTCTGGCTGGAGCTCAAGTCCCGCCGCGGTTTCGCCTCGACCAAGCAGCGCCTGACCCTCGACGTGCCGTCCTCCGCGCTCGACTACGCCGCTCTGTCCAGGGGCATCGTCGAGCCGATCACTCTGGCTCGCACCATGGCCGGCTTCGGCTTCTTCACGCCCGCCCCGCTCCGTCCGGTGATCGCCATCTCCTACTGGCGCTATCGCTTCGTCGAGCCACAGACGGGTTTTCGGATCTCCATCGACTCGAACATCCGCTCGTCCATGGTCATGCGGGGTCGTGGGCTCGGGGAGCGAGCGTTGGAACTGCCGGGCGCCGTGGTTGAGGTCAAGGGAGCGAGGTTCGAGGTGCCGAGCGCCCTGCGGCCGATCGCGGAGATCGGCTCGTCCTGGACCCGGTACTCGAAGTACTCATCCAGCTCTGGATGCGCACGAGACGTGCGAGTGCGGGAGTGATATCGACCGGACTCGTGGGCAGCCTGGCAAGGATGGGACCTCAGGTCGCAACGGTTCGTCGAAGACTACGAACGAATAGAGAGGTCGCAAGATGTGGGAGGAAATCACGTCGACTTGGCAGGGGATGCTGTCTTCGCTCACCTGGACGGAGGCCATCATCGCCTTGGCTTTCTCGGTGGTGTTTTCGCTGGTGGCCTACTTCATGTACCAGCTGTTCTACGGCTCGAGACACATCGGGGCCGGCGTCCATCGCATGTTCCTCATCGGTGGGCCCGCCATCACGGTTCTCTTCCTGGGGATTCAGACCTCCATCCCCCTGTCCTTGGGCCTCTTGGGGGCGCTATCGTTCGTGCGCTTCCGTACCCCTGTGAAGGACCCGGCCGAGATCGGCTTCCTTCTTCTCGTCATTGCTTCGTCGATCGGGGCCTCATCGGGCAACTTCATGCTGATAGCCCTGCTCTACGTGGCCACCTTCCTGGTCCTGGGGGTCAAGTGGTTGCTGCGCGACCGCGCCGCGGCTGGGCGCCAGGGGTAGCCTCATGATCTCGCTCGATCAGACGGAATTCGAAGGACTCGAGGGCAAACTCAAGGGCTTCCTCAGCGGGCGTCTGAAGGGTCTCTCCCTCCAATCCATGTCGACGGTGGACGGCCGCGTGAATCTCCAATACCAGTACAGACAGCAGCCGACCCTCGATTGGACGGCTCTCGTCAGCGAACTGAACCAGACGACCGCTCCCGCCACGGTCGAGATCTTCGTGGGATAGGGCTCAGGCCCGAGCGGGAATCTGCGGAAGGGAACAAAGGATCCAATATGAGAAAGATACCGACTACACTCGCGGCGCTCGCCATGGCGTCTGCCCTCATGCTCGGGGCCGCAGGTTGTAGCTCCGACGACAACGCTTCGGACACGACCAACACCCCGGAGCAAGCCGCGACCATGACTTCCACGGAGTACGCGACGGATTCGACGGCTACCACCGTTCAGAGCGAGGTGGCAACCACCTATTCCGACGCCATGACCGTCGACTACGACGAGGACGACCTGGATGCCACCTGGAGCACCTCCGCGGCGTCGTTCATCACTCTTGCGGACGACTCCATCCGCTTGACGGCGCCGGCGGCACCGCCGGCGACAGGAAGGTGACCATCACCGCCGCCGGCACCTATGTCCTGAGCGGCACCTCGACCAACGGCCAGATAGTCGTGGATTGGAGGAGGACGGACTGGTCAGGCTGGTCCTCAACGGGGTCGATCTCACCTGCGCCGACCAGCGCGCCGATCTACGTCAAGAATGCGGAGAAGGTCATTCTCATCCTGGCCGACGGCACCGAGAACGCTCGTCACCGACGGCGACTCCTACACGCTTGAAGACTCCGATTCCGACGAGCCGAACGCCGCCGTCTTCAGCAGTTCAGACCTCACCATCAACGGCACAGGCTCTCTGACGGTCATCTCCAACTACAACGAACGGCATCGCCAGCAAGGACGACCTGAAGATCGTGAGCGGCACCATCGACGTCGACCGCGGTGAACGACGGCATCAAGGGTCGCGACTGCATCGGCGTCAGAGACGGGGCGATCACCGTGGACGCGGGCGGCGACGGCCTGCAGTCCAGCAACGATGAGGACGCCGACAAAGGCTTCGTCGACATCTCGGGCGGCACCCTGGACATCACCGCGGGGAATGACGGCATCGAGGCGGAGACCACCCTTCTGGTCACGGGTGGTGACATCGCCCTCTCCACCGGCGGCGGCAGCGCGAACAGCAGCAGCGGTGGCGGCGAAGGCTGGGGTGAATGGGGCCGGGATCAGATGTCGGGCGGAGGTAGCAGCGCCACCGACACGTCCGACGCGGCAGACACGGCTGATGCCAGCGGCACCGTCGACGCGACCGAATCAGACAGCGCCAAGGGGCTCAAGGCCACGGGAGGTGTGTTCGTAGACGACGGCACCATCGACATCGACTCCTCCGACGACTCTATCCACTCCAACAATGCGGCCCAGATCAATGGTGGCACTATCACTCTTGCCTCGGGTGATGACGGCATCCACAGCCGACGCGACCCTCGAGATCAACGGGGGAGATCTGACCATCACCAAGTCCTACGAAGGCATCGAGAGCGCCGTGATCACAATCAACGACGGTGCCCTGCACATCGTTGCCAGCGACGACGGCATCAACGTGGCCGGGGGTGTCGACGCTTCCTCGGTGAGTGGACGACCTGGCCAGGGCGACTTCACTGTCAACGAGAACAACCAACTCAGGATGAATGGCGGCCTACCTAGTGGTCGACGCCACTGGCGATGGTATCGACTGCAACGGCCGGATTTTCCTGGCCGGCGGAACGGTGATCGTCAGCGGACCGACGAACGATGGCAACGGTGCACTCGACTACCTGGGCGAGTTCACTGTCACCGGCGGCTGGATCGTGGCCGCGGGTAGCTCGGGGATGGCGCAGGCACCCAGCGAGTCGTCCACCCAGTACTCGGTCATGGTGAACCTCGACTCCGTGCAACCGGCGGGCACAGTGGTGCACATAGAGGACGAGGACGGCAACCGAGATCCTCACATTCGCGCCTACCAAGCAGTTCCAGTCGCTGGTGCTGAGTTCGCCCGATCTCGAAGGAAGGCGGGACCTACACCGTCTACCTTGGCGGCAGCTCCACCGGCACCATCACCGACGGTGTCTATTCGGGAGGAACCTACACCCCGGGTACCGAGTACGCGACCCTGACGCTCGCGAGCATCGTGACCACGTCAGGTCAGGCGGGAATGATGAATTCCGGCGGCACGCATGGCGGCACCGTGTCTGGTGGTGGCACCAGACCGGAGGGCGGAACGAGGCCCGAAACCGGCGACCACGCCTTAGGACGGCGCCACACCGGGCGGTGGCGGCGGGACGCCGCCGGGTGGCACAGCTCCAGAGGACGGGACCTCCTGGCCGTCCACCACTTCCTCGTACCGAGTATCCTAGAAGCGAGACAAGAACGTGCGATCGAGAGAACGGACGTGTGAGATGGCAGCAGGCATTCGAGGCAAGGTCGCTCTTGTCACGGGTGGTGCCTCAGGAATCGGGAGAGCGACGGCCTTGGCCTTTGCCCGTGAGGGCGCGAAAGTGGTCGTAGCCACAGCTCGCAGCATCGCCGCGGCGGAGGAGACCGTACAGGAGATAAGAGAGCTCGGCGGTGAGGCCATCTATGTTCGGTGCGACGTAACGAACGAGGTGCAGGTCGAGGCTATGGTCGCCAAAGCAGTAGCTGAGTTTGGGAGCGTCGATCTTGCCTTCAACAACGCCGGCGTGGGCCCGGACGGGGTTACGATCCTTTTTAGGCCACTGACTGAGGTGGTGGAGTCCGATTGGGACCGGGTAGTGGACACCAACCTCAAGGGCGTGTTTCTATGCATGAAGCACGAGCTGAGGCAGATGAGGGCCCAGGGCTCGGGGACCATAGTCAACAATTCGTCGACCGGCGGTCTGCACATGATGCCCAACTTCGGGGCCTACGGCCCAAGCAAGGCGGGAGTGGTGGCCGTAAGCAAGGTGGCCGCCCTGGAAAACAGAGATCTGGGGATCCGGGTCAATGTGGTCTGTCCCGGGCCGATCAAGGGCACCGGGATGTCGACCAGGTTGCTGAGCAGCATGAAGGAAGCCGGGTCTTCCGACGGTGCCCCTCCGGGCGGCGGCGACATTGCTGCGGCCATGGGGGTCCCAGAGGACGTGGCTCGGACGGTGATCTGGCTTTGTTCCGACGAAGCGTCGTTCATCAATGGGAACGTGCTAGCGGTCGATGGGGGGCTGGACATCTCGTAGAGTTCGGGATCTCACGAGCATCGAAAGGTGGCAGCCAAATGAACGAATCGAAATACGCGAAGTTCATCATTACGGAACCCCTGGAGGAGGAGCACGGATACGAGGAGAAGGACCCGCCGGATGTCCACTCGGCCATGGCGTACCTGGATGGCAATATCATCAAGGGCGCCTTCTATGTCGAGACGCATTGGTTCCACAAGCCGACCAAGTACTCCCCTAAGAAGCACACCCACGGCTTCGATGAATGCCTGGCGTTCATGGGCGGAGACCCCGAGCATCCGCTGGAACTGGGCGGCGAAGTGGAGTTGTGGATCGAGGACGAGCGTCATGTGCTGACGAAGAGCTGCCTGGTCTACATCCCCGCCGGCACGAACCACTGTCCTATGAACATTCTCAGTGCCGACCGTCCCATCTTTCACTTCTCCTGCGGTATGACCGACAAGGCCTACGAGCGCGAAGGCGGCAACGCCAGCGAGTAGCCTGGAGTGGGAGTTCCCACGGTGCCAGACTAGGCCAGAGGCGCCAGCGCGTTGTCGAGGTCGGCTATGAGGTCGGCCGGATCTTCTAGGCCCACAGAGAAACGGAACACGCCGTTGCCCGCGAACGCCCGGTAAGACTTCTCCTGGTCGGGTGTCAGGTGGAATGACGTGCGCAGCATGTCGTCCGTCGGCAGGAAGCAGACGAGGCTGCGGCAGTGGCCAAGAGAGACGGCATAGTGGATGATCTCGAGTCGGTCGGATAGCAGTTGGGCAGCCGCTGGGCCATCGTCCACCTGGAACGTGATCATGCCGGAGAAGTTCTTCATCTGGCGCCTGGCGAGATCGTGCTGGGGATGCGACGGCAGGCCGGGATACATGACGCGCGTCACCTTGGGATGCTCCTCCAGGTGCTTGGCGATCGCAAGCGCACTCTCCTGGTGGGCGGCCATCCTGATGGGCAGCGTGGCGGCCCCACGCTGGATGAGCCAGGCATTGAACGGGCTGATGATGCCTCCCATGTGGATGGCCATGGTCCGCAGCTTCTTGAGATCCTCGTGGCGGCCTATGACCGCGCCCCCGATAGCGTCCCCGTGCCCACATATGTACTTGGTCAACGACTGGATGACGAAGTCCGCGCCCAGTTCGACCGGTCGCATCCCTATCGGGGTGGCGAATGTGGAGTCCACGGCGACCAAGGCGCCGGCTTCGTGGGCGATCCTCGCCACTGCCTCGACATCGGTGAGCCGTAGGAGCGGGTTGACCGGCGTCTCCAGATACACGAGGCGGGTGTTGGAGCGAAGGGCGCCCCGCACATTCTCAGGGTCGGAGGCGTCGACCCGCGAGACCTCGATGCCGAGATTCGGGAGCTTCTGGTTGACGAACTCGGAGGCCGCGGCGTAGGTGACATCGCTCATCACAAGGTGGTCGCCCGCTTTGAGGGCGTGTAGGAAGAGGGACGCGATCGCTGCCACTCCGCTGGCGAAGGCGACGGCTTCCTCGGCGTTCTCAAGCACGGCCAGCTTCTGCTCGAGCTGCCGGATAGTCGGGTTGCCCCAGCGCGTATAGACGTATGGCGTCTCATCGTTCATCTCGTCCGCCGAGAACGCGATGCTGGGATCGATGACGAAGGTGGTCGACATGACGATGTCGGGAGCAGCAGCGCCCGTGAGGGGACTGGCCGGATTGCCCGAAAGTACTGCGGCGGTCCGCACGCCGATGGGGCGCGGGTCCTTGCCAGGGTGCGATTCGTTCAGAGAGCGCGGCTTTTTCACTTGATCTCCCGAGGTCCTGTTCGCTTCTCGCCAATTGTGCCACAAGGAGCCGTCTGTACGTCACGGGCGCGGCCAGACAACGAAGAGGCCCGCCGAAGCGGGCCTCTTCGTTGTCTATTGTGGCCTGGGCTCCGTGCGAGCTTCTACCAGGTCGTCGAGCGTGGGCTGAACAACTACCTCCTAGTAGTCCGTGTACGTGAACTCGGCGTCGTCATCATCACCGTCGCTTTCGCCGTCGTCGGTGACCACCACGACATAGACCGTTTCGTCACCTTCGTCGTCGAATTCGGGGACCCTCACTTTGATCTTGGTGGAGCTGTAGTAGGTGATGTAGTCCTCGTCGGCTTGGGATTGTCCGAAGTAGATCTCCAGGCCGTCATTGCTGAAGTCGGTGCCGTAGATGTAGATGTAGTCGCCCTCTTCGCCCTCGTCATCCGAGAGAGACGTGATGTCGGGAGCGTCCTCGTCGTCTACGTCTTCGTACGTGAACTCGGCGTCGTCATCGTCACCGTCGCTTTCGCCGTCGTCGGTGACCACCACGACATAGACCGTTTCGTCACCTTCGTCGTCGAATTCGGGGACCCTCACTTTGATCTTGGTGGAGCTGTAGTAGGTGATGTAGTCCTCGTCGGCTTGGGATTGTCCGAAGTAGATCTCCAGGCCGTCATTGCTGAAGTCGGTGCCGTAGATGTAGATGTAGTCGCCCTCTTCGCCCTCGTCATCCGAGAGAGACGTGATGTCGGGAGCGTCCTCGTCGTCAGCATCATCGTCGTAGGTGAAGGCGCCGGCGTCGGTGTTCTTCGTGCTGGTGCCGTAGTCGTTGGTGACGTAGATATACACGGTCTTTCCACCAGTGCCGGCGGGCGCGATCACCGCGATCGACGTCGGGCTGTTCACCACGAAATCGCTGCTATCTACCGTCGTGCTTCCGAACTTGACCGTCACATCAGGGGTGAAACCGGTGCCGGTGATAGTCACTTCGGTGCCGCCGTAGGAAGTACCCTCGGTCGGGTCGATCGATTCGACGACCGGCTTGCCGTAGGCGTAGTCATCCGCGGGAGTGTTGGCACTGTCGCCGGCAGTGGTGGTGACATAGACGTCTACTGTCTCGCCCTCTGTACCGGAGGGGACCTCGGCCTTGAGCGACGTGCTGCTGACGTAAGTGACGTCGTCAGACGCGGTGGACCCGAACGTGACTGTCGCGGAACTGGTGAAGTGGGTGCCCGTGATGGTTATCGTGTTGCCGCCGTCAGGGGTGCCGGCGTTCTTGCTGAGAGACTTGATGGTGGGCAGCGACTTGTCGTATTCGAAGTCCACGGTACCGCTGCTGCCACAATCGTTGGCGACGTATACCTCAACCGTCTCGCCGTCGGTGCCGCTGGGGACCGTCACCGTCATCTTGGTGGGTCCGTTCACCGTGACCTTGGACGAAGACAGCTTGGTGCCGTCGAAGTAGACGTCCATGGTCCCGCTGAAGCCGGTACCCCAGATGATCGCCGTGATACCACTCGTGCCAACGGTGGGGACGATGCTGGCGATCGTGGGAAGGCCGTAGGCGTAGTCGTCGGCCAGAGTGTTGGCACTGGTTCCGTCGTCGGTGACGACCGAGACCCGCACCGTTGTGCCTTCAGTACCTTCCGGGGCCTCCACCTTGAGCGTAGTGCCCGAGCTGTTGACCGAGTCGATATCTGCTTCCTGGTCGCCGAAGTAGACGGTGATGTCGTCTTCGTCGTCACCGAAGTTGGTGCCCTTGATAGTCACCGTCTCGCCACCGGTGGAGTCGCCTGCCGCTGGGGTGAGCGAGGTGATGGTGGGGGCGTCGGTCGTATCCTCGTAGGTGAAGTCGTCAGCCGAGGTGTTGGCGCTGGTGCCGGTGCTACTAATGATCTTCACACGCACTGTCTCGCTGTCGCCGCTGTAGTGCTCAGGCACGGTCACGAGCAGCGTGGTGGAGCTGTAGTAGTCGATGTCGCTCTCGTCCACCTCGGAGCTTCCGAACCAGACCTCCAGGTAGTCATCGTCGAAGTTGGTGCCGTAGATGTATATCGAGTCGCCTTCTTCACCACTGTCGGGGCTGACTGACGTGACAGTGGGAACACTGGTTTTGTAGGTGAAGTCGTCAGCCGAGGTGTTGGCGCTGGTGCCCGCGCTGGTCGTAACAGAGACTTGCACCGTGGTGCCGGCTGTGCCATACGGAGAGACAGCGACAATCACGCTGGAGCTGCTGACTACGACGCTGGACGCTGCTCTGCTGCCGAAATACACAGTCGAATCACTGGTGAAGTTGGCGCCGTAGATGTAGACGGTCGTGCCGCCCTCCGCGGAGCCAGTAGCTGGGCTGATCGAGGTGATGGTAGGAATGGTGTTGGTTTTGTAGGTGAAGTCGTCAGCCGAGGTGTTGGCGCTGGTGCCCGCGCTGGTCGTAACAGAGACTTGCACCGTGGTGCCGGCTGTGCCATACGGAGAGACAGCGACGATCACGCTGGAGCTGCTGACTACGACGCTGGACGCTGCTCTGCTGCCGAAATACACAGTCGAATCACTGGTGAAGTTGGCGCCGTAGATGTAGACGGTCGTGCCGCCATCCGCGGAACCAGTGGCTGGGCTGACCGACGTGACAGTGGGAGCCGCGGCCTGCTGGCTGAATCCGGCAGCGACCTCCGCTGCTCGAGCAACAAAGGTCTCACACTGGGACACAGTGACGGCTGAGAGTGGTATGAACGCGCCACTGGAACCGAGAGCTACCCCGTGCATGGCGAGATAGGCCACGCCGGGACGGTGCACGGTCAGAATGCTCGCCTGGTCGCTGAACGCCGCGAGTTGTGCTTCGCCTTCAGCGGCGTACCAAGCGTCGAGACTGGCGTAGTGGACTCCGGTCGACCCGGTCACGTACCCAACGTTCGAGAGCTCGACCGCGGACAGATAGCGGGCAAGAACGGTAGCGACTTGCTGGCGGGAGATTTGCAGGTCCGGACCGTACACTCCAGCGCCCAGACCGTGGATCAAACCGGCGGCCGTCGCACCCTCGATGTACGAGTAGTAGGCGTTGCCCCGTGGCACATCTGAGTACGTTTCGGTCGGCGAATTGACCGCGGATAGACCAAAGCCGTTCACGGCTATCATGGCGAACTGCGCTCGGGTCGCCGCCGCAGCCGACCCGCTGGCTGCGGCCGACACGCTGGACCCACTGGCCAGCGCAGCGCCGGGGGCGGCCAGCATCCCGACCACAAGCCCCACGAGTAACAGCAGGATCAACATCCTTCTCTTCATAAAGCAGTCCTCCGTTGTTCGTTTGACATCGTGCTTAAACGTATGAGTTGTCTATGCCGCTACACAACTCTACGTAGAGGGGTGTATGGCGCGTGTAAGGCGGGAGGATGCGGCTCCGAGAGCAGTTCTTCGCGTCGCGACGCCGATCGCTCTGCACTAGCAGAACCGGGTGGTAGTATGGCGGGACTTCCACTCGCGTGAGGAGGCTTCTGTGATCTTCACCGGTTCATCTGCCCTCAGATCCCGCGGCATCGGTCCCCTCCTAGGGGTCGCGCTTGTGACGACAGTTCTGGCTCTTGTGGCCATGCTCCTCGCCGGACTCCTCCCCGCTCGGGCGCTGGCTGAGGCACCCTTCAGACTGAACTCCCAGATTGAGGACCACGTTGGGGCGCTGAGTGGTCACGAGGCGGATGTGGAGGCTGCGCTGGACGAACTGCAATCTGGCGATCAACACGCGCAGCTCTGGGTGGCCTACGTGGACACGTTCTCGGGCCTCGCCGCCCAGGAATGGGCGGACCAGACGGCCATCGAGAGCGATCTGGGCTTGAACGACGTCTTGCTGGCGGTTGCCACGGAGGACCGCGCCTACGCCTACTCGGTCGACCAGGACTTCGAACTCACGGAGGCTCAGCTCAACAAGATCATGCTGGAGGACGTGGAGCCGGCGCTCTCGCGGGATGAGTGGGCGGGGGCCGTCATCGGTGCCGCTGTGGGACTGCAGCGGGCGCTGTCCGGTGAGGTGCAAAGCACGGTCACTACCCGGGCGAGTGAGGGAAGCGGAGGCGGGTCCACCGAAGGAGACGCCGACGGCGACGGATTCCCCTGGGGACTCGTGATAGGTCTGATAGTCTTGGCCCTCATCATCTTGGGGGTCTGGCTCTTGGCGAGACGTTCGCGGGGGACCGCGGGATTGCAGCAGCCGGCCCAAGGAACGGATACGGCTCAGACCATGACGTTGGAAGAGCTGCGACGCAACGTGGGAGCGGAGCTGGTCGAGACGGATGACGCGGTCAAGACCAGCACCGAGGAACTGGGTTTCGCCATCGCCGAGTTCGGCGAGGCGGAGGCGGCTCCCTTCCAGAAGGCCGTGGAGGCGGCGGGGGTCGAGCTCAGTGAGGCTTTCAGACTGTACAAGCAGTTCGACGCCGACGCGGACGAGCAGACGCAACGTCAGATCCTGACCGCGGTCCTTCAACGGACGACGGCTGCCAACGAGGGACTCGACGCGCAGGTGGAGCGTTTTGACCAGCTGCGAGATCTCGAACAGCAGGCCCCGAAGGTCTTGGCGGACCTGGAACAGCAACTGGACGCTCTTCAAGCGCGCGTTCCGCTGGTGAAGCAGGAGCTTGCGGAGCTCGCCAAGGTGTACTCCCCGGCGGCGCTGGCCTCGGTGGCCTCCAACCCCGACGAGGCTGCGTCTCGGATCGCATTCTCGCGCGAACAGGTGAAGGCCGGCCTGGAGGACGTGGCCGCGCAGAGGCTTGGGGAAGCTGCGGTCGAGTCTCTCGCCGCGCAGGAGGCCGCCGGTCAGGCGCAGGCATTCCTTGACGCTGTCGGCCGCACGGGCAAGGATCTGGGCGAGGCCCAGGGGCGCATCGAGGCCGCTATCAATGAGACCGGGCGGGACATCGGTGAGGCACAGGCGGCCGGTGTGGGGGCGCGGCTCGCTCCGCTGATCGCGACGGCCGAGGCGGCGATGACCGCGGCCGCTGGTGCGGCCAGCCCAGAAGGGGGGCGCGACCCCCTGGCAGCGCTGCGGCACCTGGAAGATTCCGACGGTGCTCTCGAGCTGGCACTGCAACAGGTCCGCGACGAACAGGCGCAGCGCGCCAAGGCCGCGGCAGTCCTGGATCGGACTCTAGTGGCCGCCCGTGCCCAGATCGCCGCCGCCGGCGACTACATCACCATGCACAGGGGCGCGGTAGGGAGCGGCCCACGCGCTAGGCTGGCTGAGGCACAGAGCTTCCTCGATCAGGCAGTCGTTGGCGGCTCCGATCCTGTCACCGCGGGTAGGTACGCAGCCAACGCGCACGAACTGGCCACGCGTGCCCTCAGCGAGGCCCAGGCAGAGACAACCCGGGCCACGAGCGCGGCCGGCATTCCCGGCCTGGGCCTCGGCCCCAGCCTCATCGGCGCCGTCCTCGGCGGCATCCTTGCGAGTGGACTAGGTGGTGGAAGCTCGGGCGGTCGGTCGGGCGGCGGCCTCTTCGGTGGTGGAGGGAGCTCCGGCGGAGGCCTGTTCGGCGGAGGAAGGCCCAGCGGAGGAAGGCCGAGCGGAGGTAGGTCCAGCGGTGGGGGCAGGTTCGGCAAGGCATTCAGCGGCGGAGGGTTCGCTCCCCCATCATTCGGTGGCAGCGGAACTCGGATGCGCCGGGGAGGCGGCGGGCGGTTCTAGCGGAGGCGATTTGGCAATCAGGCAATCAGATGCAGGCTGTCTGGTGCGGGTCAAAGGGACACGGTAACGGGAAGGAGCACTAAATGGCACAGCAGTCCATTCTAGGGCGGATCGCGCAACTCGCGCGCGCCAACATCAACGCTCTCATCGATGCGGCCGAAGACCCCGAGAAGATGCTGGATCAGATGATCCGCGACTACATCAACAGCATCACCGAAGCGGAAGAAGCGGTGGCTCAGACCATCGGGAATCTCCGCATGATGGAGGAGGACTCCCGCGAGGCGGGCAAGGCTGCGGGCGATTGGGGCGCAAAGGCGGCCGCGGCAGCCGCCAAGGCCAGGGATCTACGGGCCGGCAACGCCGCCGACGCCGACCGTTTCGAGAACCTTGCCCGGGTGGCGCTCAAGCGGCAGATCACCTTCGAGGAGCAGGTCAGTGACCTCGCCACCCCGATCACGCAGCAGACCGAAGTGGTCGCCAAGCTGAAGAACGGGCTGAACATGATGCACGTCAAGCTCGAGGAGTTGCGGACCAAGCGGGACGAACTCGTCGGGCGGGCCAAAGTGGCCGAGGCTCAGGCGAAAGTGACCGACGCCTTGAGGAGCATCAACATCGCCGATCCGACCAGCGAACTCGGCCGCTTCGAGGACAGGATCCGCCGCGAGGAAGCCAAGGTTGCGGGCATGACCGAGATAGCGGCGTCGTCGCTGGACGCGCAGTTCGACAGTCTCGACGATCTAGCGGAGGACGTGGAGGTAGAGAGGCGCTTGGCGGAACTCAACAAGTAGGAACGGGGTCTTCCGAGCGATACGTCAGGGGCGCCGGCGTCACGGACGCCGGCGCCCCTCGTCATTCGACACGACGCTCTTCCGCCCTCGGCGGCGTCCGCTACGTCCGGGCGCCTCTAGGCTTGATCATGCTGCGCAACCGGTATGCCAGTCCTACTACGATCACAGCCGCCCACACCCCGAACCATGCCTTCAGAAGCACGCTGCTCCGTAGGTCGAAGCCGAGTGAGAGGCCGTGAACCAACACGGCGACGAAGATCAGGTAGTTGACACGGTGGATCCAGCGCCAGGCGCGGCGCAACCGCTTCCGATTGAGGGCGGTCAGGATCACCAGTACCAGCAGCGCGAGGACTGTCGGCCCCAGCCACACGGGTGGCTTGCTGTAGCCCGAGATGCCGAACACCAGGACCATGATCCCGTGCGCCAGCGCCAGCGAGAATCCGGTGAGGTCGATGGCCACGTGCAGACGGTGTATGACGCGGGCCTTCGCGACGCGGTTGAGCAAGGGCCGGAACGCGCCGACGATAAGGCTCGCGCAGATCAGGGTGAAGGCCACAAGGGCGGCGAGCCGGAGCGTTGTCCACAGCGGGTCTGCCGAGGCGGTCCCCGACCGCCCGATCACCAGCGGCGGGATGACGATGGCGACTAGGCCTACAGCGACCAAGGCGACCTGCCATGCGACGCGGGCACGTCCCACTACGGCGCCAATCTCCCCACCACGGGCATCCTCGACAAGAGCGACCGCATGTTTGCCGGAGCTTGATCGATCAGTTGGGAGAGGTCCTGGCCCGCCACGGCACCAAGGTTGCAACTTGAGTGCCCGCCGTCAGGCCACACTCGGCTGCCCGTGACATCGTAGACCACCCCATCGACGGCCACGTAGGCCGATCTCCCGTCCTTGCCGTCGAACTGGGCCAACTCGTCCAGGGTGAAGGTCGTCTCCCCGGAACCGGAGGTTGTCGTCGACGTGCCGGTGGCATCCGTCGTTTCCGTGGTGGATCCACCGGTGACCTGGGTGGTGAGTTCGGTGGTGTCCGATCCACCCTGGCCGCAGGCTACCAGACCCAGCGAGGCCACGAGCACAAAGCCGAAGACTGTCAGCGCCGTGGCGACGATCATCCGCCGGCACCGGGTCTGCCGCTGTCGATGTCGTGTCGTGACTGCAACGCATGGTCTCAGAATAGACCGACTGCGTGAGGTGTCAACCTGCGTTGTGCGACCTGCGAATGTCGGTCGCCGCGGTCGGAGCCGGTCGCCACGGTCGGAGCGGGTTGCCGAGGTCGGGGCCGTCGCGGCGGTCTCCGGGGCGGTGCTATCTTGGATGGCCGAGTCCACGATTCGCTGAGTCCAGGAATCCAGAAGGAGGAGAAAGACGATGCCAAGCGCAAAGCCGGGCCCTTCGCGCGAGCTGCTGGCCATCCTCGCGAGCCTGCCCATTGCCGTGGTTGCTGGATTCATCGGCGGAGGCGCGTTCTATCTGGCGGTCGGATACTTCCGGGGGGAGGAGGAGGCTCTGGGCGGAGGCTACCAGGCGGCAGCAGGCGTGGCCGCAGTGATCGTTGCCGTCGTCGCCTTCTGGCTGGCGCGCGATTCGCTGAGGACTCGGTTTGCACGTCGAGCCGCGCTGGAGAGCCAGTCGCCAGAGTCTCTCCCTCAGGAGGCCTCAGCCGGAGCGGCATCCTTCGGGGAAGCAACCGCCGATAGTACCGAGAGAGCGGAGGCCGACGACCGGCCATCGAGCTAGCTGCCCCAGCTCGTCAGATCGCCCCTGCGCTCCAGATACTCGTCGTGCCCCATCTCTCCGCGCGCATAGCGCTCCTGGAGAATCCGCAAGGCCTCTGATCCGGTGGCCGAGTTTCCCGTTTGAGCAGCCAGTGGTTGCGGCCCAAGAACCGGTCGTTCGGTCTCCGGGAGCCTCAGCCGGCGCACGAGCGCGATGATGACGAGGACCAGCGCCGTTACGAGGGCAGCCCAGAGGATGATGCTGAGCACTATGCCCACGATGCCCAGGGGTCCAACGTGGACACCCCACTCACCGACGCGGTCGACGTCTCTGCCGGACTGCGTCATTCCGTCCATAAGTTCGTACATCTCCACACCCCCGACGTTCTCGAGGCGTGTGAACGCCTATCACTCTTACTACTTCGCGGAGTATAGAAAGAGCGGTGTAGGATTCTTGTCAAACAGTGTTAGGCAGCCGCGGCGCTCTGTACTCCCCGCCTTGACTCTGGCATCCTGGAAGTAGCGCCGCCGAGGTGCCCGAACGCCCATGTGGCGAAGGGCACGGCAAGGCGGCGGCAGGGCACCCGATGTGAAGGGCGGATCACCATGACCAAAACCACCGGCAAGCGTGCCATGGTCGAGCTGCTGCGCCGGGAAGGCGTGGAGTACGTGTTCGGCATCCCGGGGGCCACCGAGATCCATTTCATGGATGCTCTCGAGGACGCTCCCGAGATCCGTTACATCCTCGGCCTGCACGAGGTCGTCTGTGCCGGCATGGCCGAGGGGTACGCGCGGGCTACGGGCAAACCCGGCTTCCTCAACCTCCACACCGCTCCCGGTCTGGCAGCCGCCACCCCCATGCTCTACAACGCCCAGACGGGGGGAGTCCCGCTGGTGGTCACGGCGGGTCAGAACGACTCGAGGCTTCTGCAGCGCGATCCCCACCTCACCGGCGATATCGTGGGCATCGGCAGGCCTTTCTGCAAGTGGAGCACGGAACTCATCCACGCCGAGGACCTCCCCACCGCCATCCGCCGCGCCTTCAAGATGGCCATGCAACCGCCCAAGGGGCCGGTGCTCGTGTCCGTCCCCCAGGATGTGCTCGCCCGAGAGTTCGATTTCGAAGACCAGCCCAACACGGTCGCCTATCCCGAGGTTGCGGCCCGATGCGGCCGCGATAGCCCGGGCAGTGGAGATCCTCACGGCCGCCGAGCGCCCGCTTCTCCTGGTGGAGAGCGGAGTGGCCCGCGCCGACGCCCTCGACGAGGTGGTCAGGTTCGCGGAGTTGACCGGCTCTCGCGTGTACCAGCACTGGATGGCCGACGTGAACTTCCCCATGCGCCATCCCCAGTATCTCGGTGACTTCGACCCCAACAGCGCCGAGGGCGTGGAGGTGCTGCGGGGCGTCGACGTGCTCATCGGCGTCGGCTGCTCGCTGCTGGCGGAGGACTTCTTCAATCCGGCTATGCCGTCGCTCGCCGGCATGAAGATCGTCCATATCGACGACGATCCCTGGGAGATAGGCAAGAACTTCCCCACCGACTGCGGCATCCAGGGCGAGGTCAAGACGGTGCTCGCCGAACTGAACGCTGCCTTGGAAGCGGCATTCGCCTCGAAGGCGGCCGGCGGCTCGGGACGCGGAGGATCGGGTGCGTCGACAGGATCGCCGACATCGCCCGGGAGAGCGCCGCCGAGAACGCCGCGCTGGAGGCCCGTTGGGCGGCGGGCCGCGATTCGACAGCGTTGTCCGTCCCCGGCCTGATGAGCGAGATCGCCGAGGTGGCGACGCCGGACACGGTGATCGTCGACGACTGCTGGTCGTCCTCGCTGGCGTTGCGTCATACCCTGGCACTGTCGAAGCCCAAGAGCTACTTCCGCTCGCGCAAGGGGGGGAGCATCGGTTGGGGTCTTCCGGGCGCGCTTGGGGTCAAGTTGGGCCTTCCGGACAAGGAGGTCATCGCCGTGGTCGGCGACGGAAGCGCCGCCTGGTCCATCCAGAGCCTCTGGACGGCCGCGCGCTACAAGATCCCCGTGACCTACGTCGTCACCAACAACGCCACCTACGGCCAGGTGAAGATCGTTAGGAAGCTCATCCTCGGGGAATACCCCCTGAACGAGAAGCACGAGGGCATGGAACTCGACCGCCCCGTCACGGATTTCAGCCTCTTGGCGAAGTCGCTGGGGGTGGAGGGAGAAAGAGTGACGGCTCCGGATCAGTTGGGACCCGCGCTGCGACGGGCTGTGGGGTCGGGGGAGCCTCGTCTGGTAGAGGTCATGATCGGCTGGTAGCGGTCCTCGCGAGCCCACACGGCTGCCAAAAGGAGGCCTCCATCCCTTCGACCGATGAGATGCGTGAAGATCTACGCCGCCGTCTGCAGGGTACGTGCGCGGGCGTCGAGGGCTGGGAGTCTTCCTCCGCACCGGGGATTCCGGCCGCTGTGCTCGTGGGGCTGGTCGCTCATACGGAGGGGCCGAGCGTCATCCTCACCCAGCGGACCGAACACCTCGCGAACCACGCCGGGCAGATCAGCTTCCCCGGAGGGCGGATCGAGGCGGTCGACGCGGGGCCGGCCGAGGCCGCTCTGCGCGAGGCCTTCGAGGAGATCGGCCTGGCTCCCGAGAAGGTGGAGCTTCTGGGCTGCCTTCCTCCCTACGACACCGTCACCGGCTTTCGCGTGTATCCGCTCGTGGGTTGGATCGAACCGCCGATCGCGCTCACCCCGGATCCGCACGAGGTCGCCGAGATCTTCGAGGTGCCGCTCAGCTTCGTGCTTGACCCGGCCAATCACTGTCGGGACAGCCTGTGCGTCGCAGGCGAACGTCACAGCTTCTACGTCTTGCCCTATCCCGGCCACCGCATATGGGGAGCCACCGCCGGGATGCTCGTGAGCCTGGCCCGGGCTGTCGGCCGCCTCTGAGCCCGGTCTCTCGGCTGTGGGTGGCTGACGCCCAGCGCGGCGCGCCCATCACCACAGGCCTAGCCGAACCTCAGACCCAGAACGTCATCCCGGCGGCGCAGGGGGCCACCACCGCACCGAGGGCTTCGGCGAGCACGTCGAAGGCGGCTTCACCCGTGCAGTGGCAGGGGATCACCGGCGTCCGAGCTCCAGCGCCCGAAGCGTCGCGATGGTCTTCTCCATGCGTTCGGGCCCGGCGTCGCCGAGGTGGAATCCCCCGATGATCGTGTGGATCTTCTCGCCTCTGGTCAGACGCCCAATGTGGTCCAGCGTGTTGACCAGTCCGGAGTGGGCGCAACCGGTGCAGACGAGCAGTCCCCGGTCTGTCCGCATCCAGAGCGCGAGGTCGTCCTCGATCGAGTCCGGCCGCTCGCCTTCTGGATCGAGGAAGAAAGGACCCCCCGTGTCCTCGTAGCCTGTCGCCCGTGGGATGGACGCCGCGATCCCGATGTCCTCCGACAACATCAGGGTCCCTTCGATCCAATGGACACGCGCGCGGGGCCAGCTGCCCAGAGCCCCCAGGGACGGGTCCGGAATGCCTATGGCCTTCGCCTTCATATCGCGCACGGCGTATCGGGGGCGGCGGACCCAGGGGTGGCAGTAGACGTCTATCTCCCGACCCTGCCTGAGGACCTGGGGGAGGCCGCCGGTGTGATCGTAGTGACCGTGGCTCAGAATCAAGATGTCGGTCTCGTCCAAATCGACGCCCAGCGCGGGGACGTTGCTCTGCAGCGCTCCTCCCTGGCCGGTATCGAAGAGGATTCGCTTGCCCCCGGCCTCTATCCAGAGTGACAGCCCATGCTCTGCGACCAGCCCCCCATTGGCGTGATTGTCGGCAAGAACGGTGATCTTGGTCTCGGACGGTGCCACGGGCGAGGAGTGGATCATCCAGTCACTCCCCCGTACTTCACGAAAGTGTCGTTGCGCAACTCGCGCCACGCTTCATCCAGTTCCTCGCGGGTGTTCATGACTATCGGGCCGCGCCAAGCGATGGGCTCGCGCAGCGGTCTCCCGCTCACGAAAAGGAAGCGGGCTCCGGGCTCTCCCGCCGTGACTGAGGCCAGATCGCCGTCTCCGAGCAGTACGACCGTACCTCGCCCGGGACCGACTTGGTCGCCTGAGCCTCCGAACTGCGCAGCGCCCTCGAACAAATAGACGAATACCGTGTGCTCAGACTGCGTAGGGTGCGACCAGGTCGCGCCCGCTTCAAGCGTCACGTCCAGATACTCCGGCTCGATGACCACCTCACCCACGGGGCCGACGGACGAGCCCACGGTTCCGCAGATCACGCGGACCTGAACGCCGGGGGTCATCTCGACGGGGATCTCGTCGGCGGTGATCCCGCGGTAGCGCGGGTCGATCATCTTGTGGGCGGCCGGTAGATTGGCCCAGAGCTGGAAGCCACCCATGCGTTTTCGGGTGTCTCCACGCGGCATCTCCTGGTGGATGACGCCACTACCCGCCGTCATCCACTGCACGTCGCCCGGGCCTATGGTGCCCGAGTTGCCCATCGAGTCGCCGTGGTCGACTTCGCCTTCCAGCATGTAGGTGATGGTCTCGATCCCGCGGTGCGGATGCCACGGGAAACCCGCCTCGTACTGCGAGGGGTCGTCTCCACGGAAGTCGTCGAGCATCAGAAAGGGATCGAACAGCTCCTCCTGGCCGAAGCCGAACGCGCGACGTAGGTGGACGCCCGCGCCCTCGATGGTGGGGCGGCTGGGGGAGGTCAGGCGGACTTCGCGGATGCTGGTCATGGTGCCTCCAGGAAGTTGGTTGCCAGGTCCTTTCTACCCGGCCCCGAAGCAGGAGTAAACGAGCTCTCGCACCTCAGCCAGCCACTTC
This sequence comes from uncultured Actinomycetes bacterium, assembly GCA_963714175.1. Taxonomy (GTDB): domain Bacteria; phylum Actinomycetota; class Thermoleophilia; order RBG-16-64-13; family RBG-16-64-13; genus RBG-16-64-13. The sequence continues at coordinate 101,602 of CAVQNN010000003.1, forward strand.
TCGCGCTCCTCCCGCGAGCTGGTCACGACCACCGAGAAGGTGACGCGGCGCACATCGCCGACCCCGCAGAGGTCGAAGACGCACCTCTTCCAGATCAGGTCGAGCGGGTCTCCGAAGGCCGACTGCTCTCTTTCGGGGGGAGTGTTGGAGGTGTTAAGAATGATCGCCGTTCTTGCCCTGAGCAGGCCCACCGGCACGCCTTCGCCGCCATCGCCTTCGAGGAAGTTGTAGGCGACGCCGGGCCGTAGGACTCGGTCCACCCAGCCCGTGAGAATGGCGGGAGGCTGGCCCCACCAGTTGGGATGCACGATGACGATGCCGTCCGCGTTTCGCGATCTCCTCACAGTGGGCGCCGATCTCCGGCGGCAGGACAGCCTCTTCGTCGATCTCCGCGCCCTGCAGAAGGGGATCGAAGCCCTCCAGATACAGGTCGTGGAAGCTCGCCTGGTGACCGTTGGCGCGCAACTGGGCGACGGCCGCCTCGGCGATGGCATGGTTGAGGCTGGCGGCGACCGGGTGTGCGAGGATCACGGATATGTTCATCGGCAGCCTCTCACGGGTGATGGTTTCGTCGAATCTTGCCCTCAGTCGGGGCGGGGCTTCTCGCCCACGGCCTTGAAGAAGGTGTAGCAGAAGACCCCGTCCGGCTCCGCCGTCCGGTAGAGGTCCCGGATCCCCGCGTCGAAATCGGCGGGCTTCATGAGGCCGGCCTCGATCGCCGGTTCGCGGACGCCCTCGATCATCGCGGTGAACGTCTTTCGGGTGAAGCCGTCGACGAACCCGGGCCGGCTCGAATCTACGTAGACCATGCGCGGGGAGACCTGCACCGCGGCGAAACCTGCCTCCACCAGCATCGGGTAGAGCTCTCGGCCTATCAGGGAGTTGCCGCCCGGCTCTCCGCTGCAACTCGACCAGACACTGGACCGCTTGGTGTGCGACCTCGCTGTCGGGATGGAAGTAGGTCGAGCCGTGATCGCCCTCGATCACAGTGATCGTGCCGCCTGGCTTGAGCGCCCCTTTGAGCGCGGTCAGGACCTCACTCGGACGCGGCAGATGCTCCAGCACGAAACAGATGAAGACGTGGTCGAAGGACTCGGGCTCGAAGGGCAGGGCGAAGATGTCCGCCTGCCGGAACTCGACGTTGGTCGAGCCCCGCCTCCTCGGCCTTGGTCTTGGCCGTCGCCACGGAGTCCGCGGATATGTCGATCGAAACGATGCGCGCGCCCGGACTGTTGGCAGCGAGAGTGACCGTCTGAGCCCCGACGCCGCACCCCGCCTCGAGCACCAGGCTGCCGGCCGGGTAGGCGGTATCGCAGTGCAGCAGATCCACCAGCGTGTCGGCCTGATCCTGCAACCGCGCCTGCTCGCGCGGATCGTAACCGTGTACGTAGCCCCTGGTCATGGAAGACCGCCCTCCGAGTCTCGTCGCGGCCTATTTGACCGGCGCCGTGAAGGTGCCGGTGATTTCCGTCCACTTGTCTTTGACGTGGAACGTCCCCGATATCTCGGTGTCGCTGACCGCGGTGATCTGCACGTCGCTCTGCATGTCGCTGTCGCCCGAGAATGTGACCGAGGTGCCGCCCGTGACGACTATCGCGGCCCAGCCGGTCAGTTCGGCCTTGCCCTGGGGGGTGGTCAGGTCGTAGGTGCCCACCACCAACGGAGGCTCGTTAGTATCGAGCAGCGTGCGCGTCAATCCGATCTCCACGCGACCCTGTCCCACGGCCGGATAGGGAAGATCCCAGTATTCAGAGATGGACCCCGCGCTGATCTCATCGGTCGCCAGGCAGACCCAGATGGACGCCACCCCGTAGGATGCGTTGCGAAAAGCCACGATAGATTTGATCTGGCTCCAGTCGGGGACGTTCTCGGTCGGATAGGCGCCGTTCGTGGACGAGACGGAGACGGTGGCCCCGATCTCCCCGTTATCGGCGACGAGAGCTTCGCTCGACGAGGTCGTCTCGACGGGTGCCGGGGTGGTGGTCGACGAGGGCGCGTTGCTGGTCGTGGTAGCCGGTGCCGCCTCAGTTGTAGTGGTGTCTGAGTCCTCGGTGCCGCCGCAACTGGTCACCAGAGTTGCGGCGAGGCTCAGCACGACGAGCAACGACGCCACGCGTGACTGTCTGGAGAACGGGAACGGCATCGGGCCCTCCGGTTTGGTCAGAAGTTGTCATATGGTCGGGTGAGCGCCGGTGGGCGAGCGCCCGAATCCCAAAGATATCAGAGTCCGGCGCGGGGACTGCAGATCCCCGAAGGAGTGGTCTCTGCTCAGCATGAGGGATAGAATACATAGATGATTATGTTAGTAATCTATTAGGGAGTCGGCCCATGCTGTCCATTTCCACGAGGGGACGCTATGCCCCGAGGATCCTGGTTCTGCTCGCGAATCAACAGGAGAAGCCCGCGCTGACGAAGTACGAGATCGCCGAAGCAGAGGGCGTGACACCTGCCTATGTGCAGCAGTTGATGGTGGCTCTTCGCGTGGCCGGCCTCGTCGACAGTCACCGAGGGGCTCGCGGTGGCTTCAGTCTGGGCAGGCCTCCGGAGGACATCACGGTGGCCGACGTCCTCCGTGCTGTGGAAGGAGAGACGATGCTGGCCCCCTGTCAAGGCACGGGGCACTGCGAACGGGCGGCTACCTGCCCCACGCGACCGGTCTGGCAGCAGGCCGTCAAGTTGGTCGACCAGCTCTTCGCAGGGACCACCATCGCCGATCTGGCCGGCGGCCAGGCCGTTGACGACGTGGGCGGAGGCATCTGGTATGAGACACGATGATGATGGAGGAACGCCATGTTCCGGACACTTGCGGCGTGCTGCGGGCTTCTTCTGATGCTGGGTATGGCTGGATGCGCGGCTGCTGCCCCCACCCCCGAGTCGACCGCCACCAGTGAGGTAAGCGTCACCACCAACACGACCACGGAGATGACGGCGAACACGGTCACCACCTTCGGCGGCGAGCTGAAGCCGATCGTCGTGCCGACCTTGCCGGAGAAGATCACCGGCTACACCGATCTGGACCCAGCCACCGGGTTGCATGTGACTGGAACGGCTCAGGTCATCGATCTGGCCACGTATCGGCTCGTTGTCAACGGCGCGGTGGACCAGGAACTCAGCCTCTCCTACGATGACCTACGGCGCTTTCCCAAGGTCACAGCCACGCCCCTTCTGAACTGCCCGGGCTTCTTCACCGACACCACGACCTGGTCCGGTGTGCCGATCAAGATGATCCTCGATATGGCGGGGGTGCAGTCTGACGCCCAGCGGATCACCATGAAAGCTGCCGACGGATACTCGATCTCGCTCGCCCTGGACGAGACCCTCAACCCGGACAACTTCCTGGCCTACGAATGGATGGGCCAACCACTGCCCGTTCTGCACGGCTTTCCGTTGCGCGCCGTGGTCCCCAGCCGGTACGGCTCTGTCTGGGTCAAGTGGCTGGTGGAGATCACGGTGGGCTAAGGAGCGGCCCTGCGGGCTTCGAATCGGTCGCGTCGGCCCACAACACCGATTCGCGAGTCTTCGACCCCCTTTTCGGGCTTGCGTTCGCGACCGCGTCTGTGAGAGATTGGAATCACAGTTTCCTCCGTGGGAAAGCCGGTTCGAGACTCCGGTGGGGACCGCATCTGTGGGCGCATGAACGCACCAAAGGAGGGGGTCGGATGGCCAAGGAAGTCTCCAATTCCGCAGCACAGGAGATGAGCGCCGAACGCAAGATGCTGAAGCGTTCCCTTATGCTCCTGCCGCTGTGCGGCATCATCTACCTCACCATCGGCGGCGGCACGTTCGGGATCGAATCGGCCGTGAAGGAGGCGCCCCGTGGCTACGGACGATAAGCGCACGGTCAAACTCGATGTCGGCGAACGCGGGCTCAAACAGCACGATCTTCGGGTCTCGACCGTCGTCTTCATGATCTTCTCCCTCGTGGCCGCGGGCGCCTACGGCATCGAGGAGATGATCCCCGCGTCGGGTGCGGGTCTGACGCTGGTCATGCTCATGGTGCTTCCCTTCGTGTGGGGATTGCCGTTCGGTCTGGTGGCCTCAGAGCTCGGCTCCGCCAGGCCTCAGGAGGGCGGCTACTACAAGTGGGTGCAGGAAGCACTGGGCGAGTTCTGGGGCTTCCAGGCCGGCTGGTGGAGGACCATCTCCGTCTACATCGACAACACCCTCTACGTGATGCTCGCGGGCGGCTATCTCGCATCTCAGTGGGACTTGAACGGCTACGAGGAGTACGCGATCAAAGCTGCCATCATCATCATCTTCACGTACATCAACATCCGTGGCATCAAGGATGTCGGCATGATCACCACGATCCTGTCGATCCTCGTCATCGCCGCCTTCGCCATAGTCGCGATCGCCGGCTTTTCCAATTGGGAATCGAACCCGTTCACGCCATTCACTTCGCACGGTGAGATCATGGGTGTCGCGGGTATCGGCTTCGGCGAGTGGATCATGTTCATCGGTGCGGGCCTCGCCATCGGAATGTGGATGTACTCGGGTTATGAGTCCATGTCGACCATGGCCGGAGAGGTCAAGAACCCGCAGGTCATCCCGAAGGCCACCCTTCTCACCATTCCCCTGATCATGGCCGTCTACATACTCCCGACGATGGCAGGCCTTGCCTCCATAGGCTCGTGGGACAGTTGGGGCATCGACGCCGAGAGCATCGGGTACGCGGATGTCGTCACGACCTTCTGGGGGACGGGATTCGGCATCTTCTTCGTCGTCATCGCCGTCTTGGCTCAGTGTTCGATCTACAACACCTACATCGCATCGGGATCACGAGGGTTCTTTGCGCTGGCCGATGACCATCTCGCGCCGCCACTCCTGGTGAAGGTGGACAAGAAGCACGGCGTGCCGTACGTGGCGGTCTTGTCTGTGGCGCTTGTCAACTTGATACTGTGCCGCTTTCGCTTTCAAGACGGTCATCATCGTGGACGTGTTTCTGCTGATCTCGTCGTACATCCTGGTGTACATCTCGGCGATGATCCTCAGGAAGAGACTTCCCGAGGAAGCGTACAAGTTCAAGATCCGCGGAGGATATCCGTTTCTCGTATTGCTCTGCGTCGTGCCCATCATCATCGGAGTCATGTCGTTCTTCGTCAACGGCACCGACTACTTCATCGGCGGCCTCATCGGTATTCTCACAGGACCGGTCGTGTACGTCATCTTGAAGCTAAGGTACGGCGGTCTTGCCAAGAAGGATCCGGTGCACTACCCGTTCAATCCACGGACGCGTCTTGGGGTCGGCGACCTGAAGAGGATGGCCGGCGTCTTCTTCGGATTCGCGGTTGCGGGTTTCGTGGCCGTTCCGTGGCTGAGATGGTTCGAGGGAGATTGGGCGGCGGAGTACTACAGCGAGACCTACTGCGAAATGGTATTTCGGCTTCCTGGACAACTTCGACAGTATGCTGACCGCCATCCTCGTCATCGCGGGGGTCTTCGTGGCGATAGCCATCGCCTGCGCCGTCGCCGCCATCAAGCTCGAGCCAAGGAAGGGTGCGGTGCCGCCGCCAGCTGGGGACCGGGACTAGAGGCTGCCGACGATCAGAGCCCCGGCTAAATGACTCGAAGGGCGCAGGTTCGAATCCTGCCCCCGCTACTGTGACTTGTGCAGTGTTTCCAACACACGGCTTCGGGAGGCCCCAGATGAAGGTACTACTGGTGGGTGTGGGTGGCGTCGGCGAGGCCATCGCCGTCCTCACCAAGGACAAACCCTGGGTGGAGAAGTTGGTGCTGGCCGACTACAACGTCGACCGGGCCAAGGAGGTCTGGGACGAAGCTAGGCTCGCCGGCTCACATGCCGGTGGAGTTCATCGATGCCGGCGACAAGGAGCAGATCGCGGCGCTGGCTCGCAAGCACGGGGTCGATCTGATCCACAACGCGGTCGACCCGGTGTTCAACGAGGCCATCTTCGACGCCGCGTTCGAGGTGGGCTGCAACTACATGGACATGGCGATGACCCTGTCCACTGCTCATCCCACCGACCCGTTCAACGTCCCCGGCGTCAAGCTGGGCGACTACCAGTTCGAGCGGGCCGGCGGCGTGGGAGAAGAAGGGCCTGCTTGCCTTCGTGGGCATGGGCGTGGAGCCGGGCATGGCGGACGTGTTCGCCAAGTACGCCGAGAAGAACCTCTTCGACGAGATCGAGGAGATCGGCGTGCGCGACGGCGCCAACCTGGAGGTGCGGGGTTACGAGTTCGCCCCCAACTTCTCCATCTGGACCACCATCGAGGAATGCCTCAACGCTCCCGTGATCTGGGAGGAGGGCAAGGGCTGGTATACCACCGAGCCGTTCTCGGAACCCGAGATCTTCGAGTTCCCCGAGGGCATCGGGCCGGTGGAGTGCGTGAACGTGGAGCACGAAGAGGTGCTTGCTGGTGCCGCGCTGGGTCAAGTGCAAGCGGGTCACCTTCAAGTACGGCCTGGGCGACGAGTTCATCGGGGTGCTCAAGACCATCAAGATGCTCGGCCTCGACAATCGCTTCCCCATCGACGTCAAGGGCGTGCAGGTGGCGCCGCGCGACGTGGTGGCCGCCTGTCTGCCCGACCCGGCGCACCTGGGCGACCAGATGTTCGGCAAGACCTGCGCCGGCACCTGGGTCAAAGGCACCAAGGACGGCAAGCCTCGCCAGGTGTACCTGTATCAGGTGGCCGACAACGAGACCTGCATGAGGAACTACGGGGTGCAGGCAGTGGTCTGGCAGACCGCGGTCAACCCGGTCATCGCTTGGGAGTTGCTGCAGACCGGGGTGTGGAAAGGCGCAGGCGTGCTGGGCCCGGAGGCCTTCGACCCCGATCCGTTCGTCGCGCTGATGCCCAAGTACGACTTCCCCTTCGGCTTCAAGGAGATGACGGCCTAATGACTCCAGCACCGGTAAAGATCGACAGCAAGCGGGTCGCCGAACTGGCGGAACGCGAAGAGAAACGCCTCAAGACGAGACTCCCAAGTCGTACGAGATGTTCAAGCGGGCGTCGAAGTCGCTCGTCAACGGGGTCTCGTCCACCTACCAGATGCGCGACCCCTATCCCATCTACTTCACGCACGGCAAGGGCTCCAAGATCTACTCGGTCGACGGGCGCGAGATCTGCGACTTTCACAACGGCTTCGGCTGCATGGTGCAGGGGCACGCGCACCCGGCCATCGTCGAGACCATCAAGAAGCGCTGCGAGCTGGGCACCCAGTTCGCCCTGCCCACCGAGGACTCGTTCATCGTGGCCGAGCACCTGGCCAAGAACTTCCGCCTGCCCAAGTGGCGCTTCGTGAACTCCGGTTCCGAGGCCACCATGGATGCCATCCGCATCGCCCGGGCGTACACAGGCCGGGATCAGGTGCTCAAGATCTTTGGCTCCTATCATGGTCATCACGACTACGTGATGGTGAGTCTGGGCGTCACCGATTTCGGAGACATCGGCCCCCGGGACAACTACCGGTCGATCTCTTACGGGGCGGGTATCCCCCAGTCGTCGATCGACATGACGGCGGCGGTGCCCTTCAACGACGCGCCCATGATGGAGGCGCGCATCGAGCATCTGATCGAACAAGGGCGCAAACCGGCCTGCCTCATCATGGAAGCGGCCATGATGAACCTGGGCGTGGTGCTGCCCGAACCGGGCTACCTGCAGGCGGTGCGCGACATCACCAAGAAGCACGGCATCGTGCTCATCTTCGACGAAGTGAAGACCGGCATCTGCACGGCTGCCGGCGGTGCGGTCGAGCGCTTCGGCGTGGTGCCCGACATGGTCACCCTGGCCAAGGCGCTGGCCGGCGGACTGCCCTCGGGCGCCATCGGCGCCACCGAGGAGGTCATGTCGGTCGTGGAGAGCGGCAAGGTCTACCAGGTGGGCACCTACAGCGGCAACCCGCTCTCCATGGCGGCGGCCCGCACCAGCCTGGAGCAGGTGATGACCCCCGACGCCTACAAGCATCTCAACTACCTGAACGACCGCCTCATCACCGAGATGGACGCCATCAGCGCCAAGTACGGCTTTCCGGGATACACGGTGGGCATCTCGTCCAAGGGCTGCTTCAACTTCGCCACCGGCAAGATCACCGACTACGAGTCGTTCATCAAGTACCAGAACGTCGAGTTGTGCTACCTGGCCTGGCTCTACAACATGAACCGCGGCGTGATCATCGCCCCGGGGCGCGAAGAGGAGTGGACCCTCTCCGATCCAGCACACCGACGAAGACATCGATCGCTACGTGAACGCCTTCGAAGACCTGGTGAAGGAAGTAGTGGCATAGAAGGCTCTGGGTGAGGTGCGCGTGTAGGCAGGCCACGGGCGCGGCCACACGCGGTTGGCCATGAGTCGCTGGGTGACCGAGCAGGAGGAGTGATGGGAACCGAGGAGCTCAAAGCAGCAAGAGCGGAGAACGTACCGCGAGGCGTGACCAACTACTTCCCGGTCTTCGCTGATCACGCCCGCAATGCCGTGATCACCGATATCGACGGCAAGGAGTTCATCGACTTCGCCGGCGGGATAGGAGTGATGAACGTCGGTCACTGCCACCCGAAGGTGGTCGAGGCCGTGAAGCGTCAGTGCGAGCGGTTCTCCCACACGTCGTTCAACGTGGTCATGTACGAGTCGTACATCAGACTGGCGGAGAAGCTGAACAAAGCGGCGCCCGGTGACTTCGCCAAGAAGACCATGTTCGTCAACTCCGGCGCCGAGGCCGTGGAGAACGGGGTCAAGATCGCCCGGCATTTCACCGGACGGAGCGCGGTCGTGGTCTTCGAGGGAGCCTTCCACGGGCGGACCTTGCTCGGCATGAGCCTCACCTCCAAGACCTCTCCCTACAAGACAGGGTTCGGCCCCTTCGCCTCCGATGTCTACCGCATCCCCTACGCCTACTGCTACCGCTGCCCGCTGTCGCTGACCTATCCGGAGTGCGGCCTCAAGTGCGCCGAGCTTCTCAACCAGGCCTTCGTGCAGCACGTCGACGCCAAGAGCGTAGCCGCCGTGGTGGTAGAGCCGGTCCTCGGCGAGGGCGGCTTTGTCGTTCCGCCTCCCGAATACTTCCGCAGGATCAAGGAGATATGCGAGGAGAACGGGATCGTCTTCATCTGCGACGAGATCCAGACTGGGATCGCCCGGACCGGCAAGCTCCTCGCCATTGAGCACTCGGGGGTGGCGCCGGACATCATCCTTACGGCCAAATCCTTGGGCTCGGGCTATCCTCTCGCGGCCGTCACCGGCCGCGCGGAAGTGATGGATTCGCCTCAGACCGGAGGGATCGGCGGCACCTATGGCGGCAACCCGGTGGCGTGCGCCGCCGGCCTCGCCGTCTTCGACATCGTCGAGTCAGAAGGGCTGTGCGCACGGGCTGAGGAGATCGGCAAGAGGGTGCGGGCCTGCTTCACCGCCCTGCAGGCGCAGTACCAGGTGGTCGGCGATGTGAGAGGGCAAGGAGCCATGGTCGCCATGGAGTTGGTGGAAGACCGCGTCACCAAGGAGCCGGCCGCCGCGATCGCGAAAGAACTGCGCGTCGCCCTCTTCGAGAAAGGCGTCCTGTGTCTGCTGGCCGGGGCCGGCGACAACGTGGTCAGGGTGCTCCCGCCACTGACCATCGAGTACGAGGTCCTCGATCAAGCGCTCGAAAGGCTGCGCGAGAGCATGGACGGCATCATGGCCAAGCGGACGGGCTGATCGACCAGCTCTTAGCTTGCCGCCGATTGCCGAGGGCGGAACTGAGTCTCGTAGAGCTCGGCGTACAGACCGCCGGCGCCGACCAGTTCCTCGTGTCGCCCCTGCTCGACGATGCGACCCTCGTCCATCACCAGTATCTGGTCGGCATCCCTCACCGTCGAGAGCCGGTGGGCGATGACTAGGGAGGTGCGCCCGGCCAGGGCAGTATCGAGCGCTTTCTGCAGAGCGGCTTCCGACTCCGAGTCGAGATGGGCGGTGGCCTCGTCGAGAACGACGATATCGGGCGCCTTCAGCAGCAGGCGGGCGATGGCGATGCGCTGCTTCTCCCCGCCCGAGAGCCGGTAGCCGCGGTCGCCCACGATGGTGTCCAGACCGTCGGGCAGTGCGTCGACGAACGTCAGTATCTGGGCAGCCGCCAGAGCTTCCCGCAGGTCCTCCTCGGTCGCCTCCGGCTTGGCGTAGAGGAGGTTGGCGCGGATGCTGTCGTGGAAGAGGTGGGCGTCCTGGGTCACAACGCCGACGACGGCATGCAGCGACTCGTCGGTCGCGTCGCGCACGTCCACGCCCGAGATCTTCACCGCCCCGTCACAGACGTCGTAGAGGCGGGGGACCAGCTGGCTGATGGTCGTCTTGCCGGCGCCCGACGGTCCCACCAGGGCGACCAACTCCCCGGGCTCGGCTCTGAACGAGATGTCGAAGAGCACTTGCTTCCGGCGGCCGGCCGAGGGCAGAGCCACCGCCTCGAGCGAGGCCAGGGAGACCTCCTCGGCCGCGGGGTAGCTGAAGTCCACGTTCCGGAACTCGAGGGAGGCGGGCCCGCGCGGGATGGCCACAGCGGACGATTTTTCGGCGACCACGGGTTTGAGGTCGAGCACCTCGAAGACCCGCTCGAACGACACCAGCGTGGTCATGATGTCCACGTGGATGTTGGAGAGGGCCGTGAGCGGTCCGTACAGCCGGCCGAGATAGGCGGCGAGGGCGACCAGTGTTCCCACGTCGAGCGCTCCCTGGACGGTGAGCACGCCTCCCCAGCCGTAGACGAGAGCGGTGGCCAGGGAGGCGGTGAGCAGCAGGGAGACGAAGAACACGCGCGCGTACATGGCCTGGGTCACGCCGATGTCGCGCACCCGGCCGGCCTTGCCATGGAAGGCCGCGTCCTCGTCGGCCGGCCTCCCGAAGAGCTTGACGAGGAGCGCTCCCGACACGTTGAAGCGCTCCACCATGATGGTGTTCATGTCGGCGGTCAGATCGTACTTCTCGCGCATGATGTTCTGCAGACGGCGCCCGAGCCAGCGAGCCGGCAGGGCGAACAGGGGCAGGAGCACCAACGCCACCAGCGTGAGCTTCCACGAGAGGACGAACATGGCCGCCAGCACCAGGGCGACGCTGATGAGGTTGCCGACCACGGTCGAGAGCACGTCGGTGAAGGCCTGCTGGGCGCCGGTGACGTCGTTGTTCAGGCGGCTGACGAGGGCTCCCGTCTGGGCGCGAGTGAAGAAGGCGATGGGCTGGCGCTGGACGTGGGAGAAGACCTTGGTGCGCAGGTCGAAGACGAGGCCCTCTCCGACCCGGGCGGACACGTAGCGCTCCCCCAGGGAGAGCAGCGGCGTCGACGATGGCGAGACCGGCGACCGTCAGAGCCAGCGCGATGACCAAGCCGGCCCGGCGCCCGACGATCCCCTGGTTGATGATCTCCCGGTAGATGAGGGGATTGGCCGCTCCCGATCACGGCGCTCAGTACCACGAGGCCGAAGAAGACGAGCAAGCAGCCGCTTGTAGGGGGTGGCGAAATCGGAGTATGCGGCGAGTGGTCCCGGGAGCGACCTTCCGGCCGCGGACATCCTCACTCCGACGCATGGAGCGCACCATCTGCCCACTCGAGGGTCGCATCAGGAGTCCTTGGTCAGCGAGGCGAGCAGCCGACCGGAGTTCCGACCTGTCCTCAGCCGAGAGAGGGGCGAAGAGACTCTCCGCGCTCGCCCTGCGCTCCGCTCTAAGGCGGGCGACAAGCTCTGTTCCCTGTCGCGTCGGTGCGACCAGGATGGAGCGGCGATCGCTGGGATCCATGCTGCGGGCCACCAAGTCCGGCTTCTTCGAGGCCGTCTATTCGGGTGGTGGCCGTTCGCGGGACGATCTCGAGCAGGTTGGCCAGATCTCCGATGCGCATCTCGCCCGCGTCCACGAGTCTGCGCAGCGCTCTCGCTTGAGCGAACGTCAGCCCATAGGGCGCCAGTTCTTTGCGCTCGTTCTTGCGCAGCCGCCAAGAAGCTCGGGTGAGAAGCTCGGCGAGGTCGACGATGGTCTCGGGCTGTTCGGGGTGATCCATGTGCTGAGTGTAGCACATTGTGAGCATAGCTCACTATATTCGGACCCCGCCCTCCCGGTACCTGCAAACAGCGGTCTTCTGAACTACGGGATCGCCTCCGCCAAGTATGCGCGTAGCTCGCCTCCCATCGCCTGGATCTCAGCCATCGTGCTAATCTCGCCTGAAAGTCGACTCACGGCTGACCAGCAGATGGAGGACATCATGGACGGATCTCGACCCTCTCCCCAGGAATGGCTGGACGAGATCAAGAGCGGTCCCGATAGTGCTCGGATAGGCATGTATCTGGTCCACAACGGGGTAGTCCGCGGCACGGCACGAGACGGCTCGGTCGTCACGGGGATGGATCTGTCATACGACCGGGGCCGTTTGGGAGAGGTGATAGCCCAGGTGGAGGCCAGGCCCGGTGTCGTGGCCGTGCGGGCATGGATCAACGAGGGCGCACTCGCCGTCGGGGACGACATCATGTACGCGCTTGTCGCCGGCGATATCCGCGAGAACGTGCTCTCAAGCCTGCAGGAACTCGTGCGGCTCATCAAGACAGAAGTGGTCACGGAGCGCGAGATCTCCTAGTCGACCAGCGTGCCCGCGAACACCTGCCAGGCGAGCAGCGCCTTGGCGGTCAGGCTCAGGACTATGTAGACCTTCTCGCCGAAGAGGTAGTCGCGCCACTTGCCCACCTGCTTGTACTGCAGCACCATGTTGACGGCGAAGATATTGAAGAACACGAACAGCGATATGACGATGCCGTAGACGAATCCGGGCGGGCTGGCCCCGCCCAGCCCCGGCTGCACGAAGTAGATGACCACCGCGATCCAGGGGATGATCCCCGCGAAGCAGCCGAACAAGAAAGAAAGCCAGTTGGGATTGCCGGGCTTCTCGTACTTCTCCATGAGCAATCCGAACAGGATCATGCTGGCGTTCACGCCGAAGATGGCGATCATGGCGGCGATCTCGGTGACGCCGCAGATCATGGTGATCAGCACGATCATCAGCGACGAAGTGATGGAGTACTCGATCCAGCGCCAGTAGTTGCGTTGCTTCGCCAGGCTGCGCTTGTACCAGCCGAACATCCCTGGCGAGGCGATCAGGAGAAGCGCCAGCGCCGATAGCGCCATGAAGGCGAAGACGCCCCAGGCCAGCGGGAACGAGCCTATCTTGGTCTGGGTGGGTTCCGTTCCCGGAGGGCCCTGCATGAAGTTCGCCACCACCGGCAGCGAGAAGTCGTTCGCCAGGATGGCGATGATCACTGCCTGCGCGGCCAACACCAGCCCGACCGCTACGTTCCAGATGCGAAGCTTCCGCACGCGTGCGTCGAAGCCTCCGTCTGTCGCGCGGAGGTCTCCGGCGGTGTCAGCAGATTTCATCTCTCCATCCTCTCTCTCAAACAGTCCGTCACCGAGGGGCCGGCAAGTCCGAGCCGCATAGGTTGCAGTACCACGATTCGAACGTTCTCAGTCGTCTGTTCGAGCGAGAGGTTTGGACTGGTCAGACGCCAGGCACATATCATGCACAGGAAGCGCCGGCATCCTGTCCGCGATTTGTAGGGCACCCGTCATCGTGTCTACGGGCCCCGCGAGCGGCCGGTGGACGTCACGTCGGACTCGCGAGACAACGGCCCATCCACTCGAGAGGAGATAGGAACATGGAAGCAGCTACCAACGAGCAGTACACACCCATGCCGAGGATCGGGGAGAAGGCTCCGGTCTTCAAGGCAGTGACCACGCAGGGCGAGATCGACTTCCCCAAAGACTATGAGGGCAGTTGGGTCATTCTCTTCAGCCACCCAGCCGACTTCACCCCGGTCTGCACCTCGGAGTTCATGACCTTCGCCAGCCTCGAAGCGAAGTTCGCCGAGGCCGGTTGCAAGCTGGTGGGGCTGTCGGTGGACGGTCTGTACAGCCACATCGCTTGGCTGCGGACCATCAAGGACAAGATCGAATACAAGGGCATGAAGAACGTCGAGGTGACCTTCCCTCTGATCGAGGACATCACCATGGAAGTGGCCCACAAGTACGGCATGATCCAGCCGGGTGAGGCCACCACCAAAGCGGTGCGGGCCGTGTTCTTCATCGACCCGAAGGGCGTCATCCGGACCATCCTGTACTACCCGCTGAGCCTCGGTCGCAACTTCGACGAGATCTATCGCGTGCTCATCGGGCTCAAGACGGCCGACGAGTTCGGCGTGGCTACGCCTGCCGACTGGCAGCCGGGCGACGACGTGATCGTTCCCACCGCCGGCTCATGCGGGGTGGCGAAGGAGCGTATGGAGGGCCAAGCGGGGGAGATGACCTGCCACGACTGGTTCTTCTGCACCAAGAAGCTGGCGAAGGAAGAAGTGCTCTCCAGGGTGGTCAAGAAGTAGCGTCGTCACGCGACCGGCCTCTTGGGCCGCGACTCCATCCAGGTCAGGCCCGTGCAAGCGGGGCTGAGCGGACCGCACAGTCGAGGGAGCCGTGGTCTAGGAGGCCGAGTCTCTCTCGGGGGCTCCGGGGCGATCGACCGGCTCGCGCTCGTTCTTCCTCTTTCTCTTGTCCTCGTACATGCGGCGGTCGGCAAGTTCGAGCAGAGACTCCAGCGGACGCTTGTCTGAGGGTTCCATTGCGATGACGCCTATGCTGAGTTCCAGACTGAACGGGAGGTCACCGCGGGCGTTTCGCCGCCGAAGGTTGTCCTGAAGGCGGTTCACGGTCTTCTGCGAGTCCTCGGCGGACTTGACCAGCGCTAGGGCGACGAACTCATCACCCCCCAGCCTTCCGATGAGATCAGACCTGCGGAAGGTGTCCTGGAGCACGGCCGCGGTCAGGCGCAAGGCGCGGTCCCCTTCGTGGTGGCCGAGACTGTCGTTGATCCTCTTCATGCCGTCCAGATCCATGAAGAAGAGCGTGCTTCGTCTGCCAAGACGTGAAGCCAGTTCCAGTTGTCTAGGTCCGAGGGTGGTGAAGCCGCGCCTGTTGTTGAGTCCGGTCAGTTCGTCCTTGAGCGAGAGGGCACGAAGTTCGCGCTCTGCCTGAGCCCGCGCGCTCGAGTCTCGGATGATCGCCTGGATGTACAGACCTTGACCCTCGAGGCGCAGTGCTGTTGCGGTGATGTCCACTGTCACCGGGTCCCCCGGCCGTGCTTGAGCGAAGTGCAGATTGTTGAGGGCGATGGCGTTCTCTCCGTTCAAAGTGCTGAGCCTCTCCCGGAAATGCCGCCTCTCGTCGGGGCGCACGAGATCCACGAGTTTCCGGCCGACCAGCGTACCCGCCGGGGCCAGAAGCAACTCCTCGATACGCCGATTGGTCTCGACGATGACCCCGGATGGGTCGACCACCACCATGGCCTCCCCGGCCTCGCTGACCAGGGTGCGATATCGGTGCTCCGACTCCTCGAGTTCATCGCGCGTTCGAGCGAGTTCGTCGTAGGCCCTGGCGTTGGAGACCGCCAGGCCAAAGACTCGGGCCAGACTCAGCGCAAGGTTGAGGTACCGGCGCTTGTGCTGGGGAAAGGCGAAGTCGCCGGCCATCAGGAGTGCAGTTGGGCGCGAAGGGTTGCCGATCTTCACCCAGAACGCATTGTGCTCCTCGATCTCGCCGTACTCGCTCCTGGTCGACATCGTCTCCTTCATGACCCTCTGCAGCGTATCGCCGCACGCGAGAGACTGCAGCTCGTCCGAACCCTGGCCGCGGACGAACTGGTCGAGGGGTACGTAGCAGGCCTGTGAGCATGCGAAGAGCAGCCGCATGAGGTCGGCTATCCGCGCTCGCAGCTCGTGTTCCGAACGCAAGGCGGCAACCTGTCCGAGTAGGTCCAAGGCCATGGCGTAGTCGGCGACCTGCCGCATGATGTCCTCATCCCGGTCCTCCGCGCGGGGTTGTTCGAAGCGCCACTCCAGCGTCATGAGATGCACGAAGTGGCTGAGAGCCCGCAGCTTGATCGGAACGACGCGGAGCGGAAGTCCAAGATGATCGCTCACGGTCTGGGCCTTCTGAGCTGCTCGGGCAGTCACGCCTGCGTCCAGGAAGACCAACTGCGTGCACGGTCCGTTGGGCGAACGTGACCCCCGAGCCTGGTTCGCGTCCCAGGCATCAAGGGCCGGACTCCGGCTCTGCAGCCAACCAGAGGTGAAGAGATAGGAGCCCTCGCCGAGCATCGACCGCAGTAGCTCGGCGTCGGCCAGTGGGGCCAGGCAGTCTTCGAACACCCTGAGAGAGAGGTTGGCGGGTAGGCCTTCACTCTCTTCCGCTGCCCTCAGACAGGGACCCCCAAAGGCCACCACGCTCTCGTGTCGCCGGGAGAGTCTCACGAGCTGCCGGCGTATCCACTTGACTTCTTCGGCGCTGCAGTGGCACGTTGCAGAGAAAGCGGCTGAGGTCACGTCAGGCTCAGCGAGTTCTCGCAGGCAAGCTCTGACCTCGGGGAGAACGTGTGGACAGCAGGCCAGACAAAGCGAGGTTGCGGGCTCAGTCTGTGGCGCCATGGCTATCAGCATCTTTCACCCGATCACGAGGACGGCGACCTTCACATGGCTGGTCGTTGGTCATCCTTTCACTTCCTACCCCGGATTGTCCACGCAGTCTGGTACCCACTATCGACTGTTGTCACTCCGTGTCAGGTCGTGCTCGGGGCGGGACTCCCGCTTCGCTTCCAACAGCGACCGCACCGCGTCCGCCTGGTCGCGTCTGAACCGCGCCGCGTAGTCTCGTCTCGGGTCTCAAGCGACTCGCCCTCAAGCTCGATGGCTCGGCGACCAGTTCGATGACGCCGGCATCGAGACCACTGAGTTCGAGAAGTGAAGCAAGACTCTGGGGTGAGAGCCGGGAAGCCAGCAGCGGGTCCATGCCGAGCGCCAAGCCGATCGCCTGCCCGGCGACCTCCAGGGGCTCCTCGGCCTCCGCAGACCTAGCTTCTCCATGGCTCGGCGCATCAGACCGCTGAGCTGCTCTATGAGACGGACTACGTAGTCAGACTGGTACGGCAGCTGTCCGCCTTTCTCGGGGAGACACGCGCACTAGGAGCCTGCTAGCGCTGGGTTTCGGCCTCGACCAGGCTTCCGCCGCAGTACTTCTGGCGAAGCTTGGGTTTCTCGATCTTTCCAGTCGCGTTGCGCGGCACCGTGCCGAAAATGACCTTGCGGGGACGCTTGTATCTGGGAAGAGAGGAGCAGAACTCGAGGATGTCCGCCTCCGTGCACTGGTGGCCGCGCTTGAGCTGGATGATGGCCGCTGCTATCTCTCCCAGCCGGTCGTCCGGCAGTCCGATCACCGCGACATCCTTGATCGCCTCGTGATGATGGAGGAAGTCCTCTATCTGCACGGGGTAGAGGTTCTCGCCCCCGGTTATGATGACATCCTTCTTGCGGTCGACCAGATAGATGAAGCCGTCCTCATCCACGCGCGCCATGTCGCCGGTGAGGAGCCAGCCGTCCCGCATGACCGCGGCCGTGGCTTCCGGGTCGTTGTAGTAGCACTTCATGACTCCCGGTCCCTTGACCGCCAGCTCGCCGACATCTCCCGGCGCGACGGGTTCGCCGGACTCGGCGACGATCATGGTCTCCCATCGGAAGCCGGCCTTTCCAATCGCGCCCACCTTGTGGGTGTTCTCCAACCCCAGGTGCACGCAGCCCGGGCCTGTCGACTCGGTGAGACCGTAGTCCGTGTCGTACGAGTGATTGGGGAAGCGGCTCAGCCACCGTCGCACGAGGCTTGGCGGGACCGGCTGAGCGCCGATGTGCATCAACCGGAGTTGCTCCAGTTCGAAGTCTTCGAGTTTCACGTCTTCGCGGTCGATCGCGTCCAGGATGTCCTGCACCCACGGCACCAGCAGCCAGACGACCGTGACCTTCTCCTCCGAGATCGTCTTCAGGATCCACTCCGGCTTCGTTCCGCGCAGTAGAACGCCCTTGCAGCCGGCCAGGAAGCTCCCGAACCAGTGCATCTTGCCACCCGTGTGATAGAGCGGCGCGATGCACAGGAAGCAGTCGCCTCGTTTCTGGCCGTGATGATGCTGCTCCGTGGCGCAAGACGACATGAGCGCGCCGATGATCGTGCAGGATCGCCTTGGGGAAGCCCGTGGTCCCGGAAGAGAAGTACACCGCGGCCTCATCTTCTTCAGAGAGCTTGATCCGCGGGTGCCTTGGTCGAACAGTACTCGGACAGCTGGCGGTAGCTCTCGGCGAACGTCGGGCAGTCGGTGCTCACGAAGAAGCGTGGGTCGACCTGCGGTATGCGGTCGGCGATGGCCTCGATGCGGCCGATGAACTCCGGGCCGAACACCAAGGCGTTCACGTCTGCGAGCTTGAGGCAGTACTCGATCTCCTCCGACGTGTAGCGGTAGTTCATGGGCACGGCGATGGCGCCGGTCTTGAGGATGCCGAAGTAGATGGGTAGCCACTCCAGGCAGTTCATGAGGAGGATGGCGACCTTGCTGCCCTTCCCGATGCCCCGGGTCAAGAGCAGATTCGCGAACCGGTTGGCTGCATCGTCGAACTGGCGCCAGGTGATCTCCCTACGGGAATGCTCAACCGAGTTGGTCTCCATGAGTTCGTATTCGCGCCAAGTTACTTCGCGCTTCTCGCCGAGTTCGGGATTGACTTCGACAAGGCAGATCTCATCTCCGTAGAGCTGCGCGTTGCGCTCGAGTACCTCCGTGATCACCATCTGCTGAGTCCCTTTCTGAGATTCCCTGACGACTGCGGCTTCCATAATCGCACACCGGGGCGATCCACCTAAGTAGGCCTGGCTAGGGCTCTCACAAGCGGGTGCGCCGCTTCTCGCGGAGGGCGAAGGGAGAAGTAGACCTGGGCGATGGCATCAGTCTCACCGGGCTCCGGCAAGGGTGGCCGCCATCAGGGAGGCTCTCCGCCTCGGGGCGTTAGCGGGTGGGGGTAAAGCCCGATGGCAAATCTGGCGATAATAGGGCCTAGACGCACTCTTACTCATAGTGAAGCGTCGCAAGCCGGCGATTTCGGGCCGGGCCGTTCATTTTTCTAGGGAAGGTGTCGAGCATGCTGTCAGCTGGTGCCGTGGAACCCGTGGACCCATCCGCGGTCGCGACGAACGGCGAAGCTACGAACGATGCGGCGGAGATCTGTGTCTTCTTTCTGATCGACGAGCAGACCTATGCCCTGCAGATCGGCGAGGTTGAGCGGATAGTCCGTGCCGTCGAGGTGAAGCCTCTGCCGGAGTCGCCGCCGCATGTCTGCGGAGTAGTCAATGTGCAGGGGAAGATCCTCCCTGTCGTCGATCTTCGCGTGCGCTTCGGGCAATCGTCACGAGAGATTCGTCCGGAAGATCATTTCATCATCGCGCGCACGCCGAACTTCTCCGTTGTCTTGCCGGTCGACGCCGCGCTCGGCTCCCGAGAGGTGTCGGGTTGGGTCGACCCCCCCGATGACGACATACGGTTTCGCGCTGTGCGGAAGGTGGTTCCTCTGGATCTGGGAGTCGTCTACTCGTTGGATCTTGAACGAGTGCTGTTCGGCGCCGAATCCCCCGCCGAGTCGGAGTTCGCTTCGGTTCTCGAGGATCTCCAATCGGCATGAGCAACGACCTGTCAGCACCTTCGGCCCTCATCTCGGAGCGGATGGGCCTGCACTTCCCGGAGGATCGGTGGCCCGACCTCGAACGGGGGCTGGAGAGGGCGGCAGCTAGCTTGGGCTTCGAAAACGTTCATGCCTTCATCGCGCACCTGCTGGCCCACCCGTTCGGCCAGCGTGAGATGCAGGCATTGGCATCTCATCTCACGATCAACGAGACCCATTTCTTCCGGACCCCGGAGACCTACACCGTTCTGCAGTCACGGTTGCTTCCGGAACTGATCACCGCCCAGCAGGACACGACGCGGAGGCTGCGCATATGGAGCGCCGGTTGCGCGACCGGGCAGGAGCCCTTCTCGCTGGCGATCCTCATATCTCGTCTCATACCCAAGCTCAAAGACTGGGATATCACCATCCTTGGCACCGATATCGACCCCGATGCGCTCGAGACCGCGAGGAAGGCTGAGTACACTCAGTGGTCCTTCCGCGGTACGCCCTCCTGGGTCGTCAACGGATACTTCACTCAGACTCGAGCAGGCGTCTACCGGCTGGACCCGGCCATTCAGAACATGGTGACCTTGCGCCACCTCAATCTTGCGGAGGATCTCTATCCTCTGGACTTCGATCTGGTCGTGTGCCGAAACGTCATCATGTACTTCTCGCGAGAGGTCGCCAAACGCGTGGCCGAAAGGCTACGGAGGTCGGTCAGGGGAGGCGGGTACCTCCTTGTGACCGCCAGCGAGACATCACGCGAGATTCAGGGCGATTTCACCGCGCAGATGTTCGGCGGAGAGATCTTCTACAAGAACGTGCCGAGTGTCCCCTTGTCGCGGCACGTCGATGCGCGGAAGCCGGTCAGCAAGCGGAGTCGGCCGGAAGTCAGCGCAGGCTCCCCTCAGCTTCGTCTGGAGCGCAGGCAGTTCGCCCGGGGACCCGCAGTGCCACGGCAACCCGTGCGGGCTACCGCCGAACCCGCGGTAGTTCCTCGCGTGGAACGGCGTGCCGAGGCCGTGGAACCATTGGCAGCGGCCAGGGAGGCGCGTCTTCTGGCGGACAAGGGCGATCTCTGCAAGGCCTTCGCTCTCTGCGAGTCGGCTCTGGAAAGCGACAAGCTCAATCCCTCCTTGCACTACCTGAAAGCGAGCATTCTGCAGGAACTCGGCCGCCCGGAAGAGGCGGAGTCGGCCCTGCAATCCACGTTGTTCTTGGACGGAAATTTCGCGCCGGCGCGCGTGATGTTGGGCGCCATAGCCCGGGGTCAATCGAGGAAGGCAGAGGCCGCCAGGCATTTCCGCGTGGCGCTCTCGTTGCTCGAGCAGATGCCCTCGGGGTCGGTGCTACCGGAAACAGACGGTATCACGGCCGGCGAGATGGCTGAGATGGTAGCGTCCTTGATGGGAAGTGAGTGTGCCGTATGAACGCTGTGTCTACCCAAGAGCCTGAGGCGGGGTCTGCCCGCGCGATCCTCAGGAGTCGAGCGGAGGAGCTGGCGAAACTCCCCGAGACCCAAGCCGGTGGGGCGCGGCTTATCGAGATCCTGGAGTTCACGCTCGGCCAGGAGCACTACGCTTTCCCGTCGTCGTGCATCCGTGAGGTGTTTCCTCTCACCGAGATCACGCTGCTGCCGGGCGTGCCATCACATGTTCTCGGGGTGGTCAACGTCCGCGGCCGCATCCTGTCGGTGATGGACATCCGCCGGTTGCTGGATTTCGGAAACGTGGGTCTGACCAACCTCAACAACGCAATCATCCTATGCGACGGCGATATGGAGTTGGCTGTCCTCGCCGACGAAGTCACAGGGGTGTACGCAATCGACGTGGACGAGACCCAACGCACGCTTCCGACGCTGTCTGGCAATCGTGAGCAGTACCTCAAGGGGGTCACCAAAGACCGCGTCGTCGTGCTGGACGCCGAGAAACTACTAGCTTCCGAAGACCTGCTCGTGCGCGGCGACCTCTGAGCGCGCGGGTGTTCTGGACGACCTAACTGGCTTCATTGGAGAAATGCTACATCGCGGGTGGTGCGAACTATGTATGAAGACGAGGAGTTTCTCAGAGATCTGATGGAGACCTTCCGCAACGAAGGATCGGAGCACATCAGGGTGCTCTCCGGAGCTGTGGTGGAACTGGAGGCCGCCTCCGAAGGCGGTGACTGGAACGTTCATGTCGAGACTCTCTTCCGGCACATCCACAGTCTCAAAGGAGCCGCCGGGGCGGTGGGTCACCCACTGATGGTGTCCATATGCCAGGAGATGGAGTCGGTGCTGGCGGCGATCAAACGTGGCGACCTCCGGCTGACCACGCCGCTGATCGACGCGCTCAGTGAGGGCATCGACTGCCTGGACGGGTGCCTGGCCATGAACGGGACCGGGACGAACGAAATGGGTGCCGTGGTGCTGCGGAAGCTTTCGATCCTGGCCGGGTCCGCTCGTCAGGAGGGCATGGTCTCCTCCGGGCAGGCCGGTGTCGCCTTCCACCCAGGCGAGGTAGCCGGACACCCCGCCAATGCGCCCCGTGTCTCGCCAAACGGGAACGGAGAGCGGGGGGCCGAACCCTCGCGGAGCAACGGCTCCTCGGGCGATGCCCTGCCCGCGGGTGTGCATGCCGGCGAGGAGCCGAAGCAGTCGGCCGCTGCACAGGCCGCGCCGGCAGGGGCGACCACGGACACGGTACGTGTCGCAACAAACAAGCTGGAGTCTCTCATGCTGCAGGCCGAGGAGTTCATCTCGGTCAAGCTGGCTGCCAACGAGCGCTCGACGGCCTTGCGCGGCCTCAGCTCGCAACTGGAGATCTGGAAGCGCGAGTGGTACCAGGCCCGTATCAGCGGCGATCAGGACAAGATCGAGGAATTCCTGGACTGGAACTCCACCTTTGTGGAGGGCCTGTCGGCCGGCATCCGCATGTTGGCGAGGTCGGCGGACGACGAGCGACGCACGATCGGTCCTATGGTGGACGATCTGCTCGATGGGATGAAGCGCGTTCTCATGCTGCCGGTATCCTCGCTTCTCTCGAGCTTCCCCAAGATGGTCCGCGATCTGGCGAGGACCCGAGGGAAGCAGGTGGATCTGTCGGTCACGGGAGCCGACATCGAGATCGACAAGCGGATCATCGAGAACCTCAAGGACCCCTTGGTCCATATCCTGAGGAACAGCGTGGACCATGGGATCGAGGTCCCCGAAGTCAGGGAGAGCCGGGGCAAGCCTCCGCGCGGCCTGATCGTCATCGCCGTCCATCAGCTCGAGAACAACAAGATACAGATATGTGTCTCGGACGATGGGGGAGGGATCAACGTGCAGCGGCTGCGTGACGTAGCCGTGCAGGAGGGTCTGCTCACCCAGGTTCAGATCGACGGAACCGACGACGACGAGGCCCTGCGTCTGGCGTTCGCCTCGGGACTCTCGACAAGTCAGGTGGTATCCCAGGTCTCCGGAAGGGGTTTGGGGCTCGCCATCGTCGAGGAGAAGGTCGAATACCTGGGCGGGTCGGTGACCGTGGAGACAGAGGCGGGCAGAGGGACCTCGTTCCGCATCACGGTGCCGGCCACTCTAGCCACGGCTCGGGGCATCCTTGCCCAGGTTTCCGATTGGCCCTTTGTCATGCCCGTGGTGGGCGTTGATCGGGTGGTCCGCGTGCACAAGGGAGACGTGCGCATGGTCGAGAACCGCGAGACCATTCAGCTCGAGGGACGCACTCTGCCTCTGTCGTACATGCACGAGGTGCTGGACTTGCCCCTCAAACCGCAGCGCAACGTGTCGGACTACATCCAAGTGGTAGTCGCGGGCTCCGGCGATGACCGGGTCGCTTTTGCGGTGGACAGGATACATCGACGAGCAAGAGGTCCTCGTCAAGACGTTGGGCCCGCAGCTCGTAAGGGTGCGGAACATCTCCGGCGGGACGATCATCGGGTCGGGGAAGGTAGTTCCCATCATCAACATCGGAGACCTGCTCCAATCGTCACGAGGTGGGGCCACGTGGCGGACTCACGCGATCTCGGGTGCCCTGAACTCCGACGGCGATAGGAAGTCCGTACTGGTCGTCGAGGACTCCATCACCTCCCGCATGCTACTGAAGAACGTGCTGGAAGCCGCGGGCTACCAGGTGAGGCCCACCGTCGATGGCGTAGACGCCCTGTCGGCTCTTCACGAAGAGGACTTCGACCTCGTGATCAGCGATATCGAGATGCCGCGTATGGACGGCTTCGAGCTGACCTGCAAGATCCGCGGCGACTCCAGGCTATCCAGGTTGCCCGTGATGCTGGTGACCGGGATGGAGTCCCAGGAGCAGAGAGAGCGGGGCGTCGACGTGGGCGCCAACGCCTATCTCGCCAAGAGTTCGTTCACGCAAGGCACTCTGCTGGAGACGGCGCGGAGTCTGCTGTGACCGTAGTCAAGAATAGACTTGTCAGGCTTCTGATCCTCGACCAGTCACCCGCGACTCGCGAGCGACTGCGTCGATTGTTCGACGACGTGCCGGACATAGACGTGGTGGGCGAGGCTGGGACTATCGACAAGGCGCTGCGTTTGCTCGACGAAGTCACCCCGACCGCGGTGTTGACGGGCTGCGAACTGCCCGAACCGGGCAGCTTCGCCGCTGTGAAGGCGATGATGACTCTTCACCCCGTGCCGGTCGTCATGGTCACCAAGGAGGCCAAGGCCTCGGCTTCGGTTCTCGACGTGCAGGCGTTGGAGGCAGGGGCGGTCGCGCTCGTCTCGTGGACTCGTGGAGACCCCAATGCCGCCAAGGAGAGCGACGGCCAGCTCGTCCGCACGGTGCGTGCCATGTCCGAGGTCAAGGTGGTGAGACGTCGGGGCCAGCGTGCGCACGAGGATGCGCCTTCTTCGACCGCAATCCCGACTCTGATCTTGCAGCCTCCGGGGGGCCGCATCGATATCGTGGCCATCGGTGCATCGACGGGTGGACCACCGGTCTTGCAGACCATACTGGCCGGGCTGTCGCGACCCTTCCCGGTTCCCATCGTGCTCGTGCAGCACATGAGTCCCGGCTTTCAGGGCAGCTTGGTCAAGTGGCTGAGCGAATCGACCGGGGTGCGACTCTGCGTGGCCGAGCACGGCATGCCTCTCGACCCCGGAGTGGTCTATCTGGCGCCCGACAACAAGCACATGACTCTGGACTCGGGCGGCCGGATGGTGCTGAACAACGACCCGTCGGAGAATGGCTCGCGGCCGTCGGTCTCGGTCTTGTTCCGCTCGGTGGCTCAGCACTACGGTCCAAGGGCTATCGGCATCCTGCTCACCGGAATGGGCAGGGACGGGGCGAAGGAACTGCGCCTGATGCGCGACAGGGGAGCGGTGACCATCGCGCAGGATGAGGAGACGTCGGTCGTCCACGGCATGCCCGGGGAGGCGATCAAGCTCAAAGGGGCCCGCTACGTCCTTCCTCCCGACCGAGTCGCCTACGTTGTGGAGCACCACGTGCTGGCCGCCTCCAACAACTCGGTCAAGACGAGTGCAGCGACCTGCCGGTGACCGTGAAGAGAAGAACGCGGACGGTCCACGGTAGCGTACGACCACCTCGCAATGGATCCCGAGCACTTCAAGGGGGATGTGAGACGTGACGGTACTGAGACGGATGGTCCTTGGATACGCGGCACTGATATTCATGGTGATCGTGTTGGTGGGCGTCGGCGCGGGCGCCGTGCTTTGGATCAACTCCTGGCAGTCGGGCTTCACTCGAGCGGCGGAGCGGGTCGAAGGTGCGAACCAGGTCGAGGTGAGATCGCTGAGTATGCTCGGCGACAGCACGGGCCTGAACACCACCTCGCTCATAACGCTCGGCAGCTATGGCCAAATAGGCGATGAGGCCAGCGGCTACCTGGGCGAGGCCGGCGCCGAGCTCACGCCTGTCCTTGACTCCCTGGCCGCTTTGGAGCCCACCGGTTCGGAGGGTGCGGCCGCGGTCGAGAACATCAGGGTCCTGGTCACGCAGCACCAGCAGGCCGCGGAAGCAGCCTATGTGGTTGCCGCGACCAACGTCGCACAGGGGCTCGCCGACATCACCGAGAAAGTCATCCCCGTCGCGCTGCAGGTACGGGAGGCGGCGACTGCCTACAGGGAGAGCGCCAAGGCCCAGCAGACGGATGAACTCGACTCCCTTGCCAGGATCGCGAGTTTGGTGGTGATCGTCATGGTGATCGTGGGCGTGCTCGCCATAGCGGGGGGCGTGCTCGCCGTGGTGGCTCTCACCCGAACGATCGGCCGGCAGCTACGGGGTGCCGTCAGCAGCATCAGCACCTCCGCCGCCGAGATGCTGGCCGTCTCCTCTCAAGTGGCGGCCGGTGCCGCCCAGACAGCCGCCTCCACCAACGAGACCACGGCCACGGTGGAAGAGGTGAAGCAGACGGCTCTCCTGGCTCATGAGAAGGCGACCCAGGTGGCCGAGAACTCGGAGAACGTCGCTCAGGGTAG
The DNA here is from genome assembly GCA_963714175.1 of uncultured Actinomycetes bacterium. Classification (GTDB taxonomy): domain Bacteria; phylum Actinomycetota; class Thermoleophilia; order RBG-16-64-13; family RBG-16-64-13; genus RBG-16-64-13. The sequence goes on from CAVQNN010000003.1 coordinate 127,517, forward strand.
CCGAGACCGGGCGGGCGAGGACCGAAGAGACCATCGCCGGCATCGAGCGGATGCAGGCCCAGATGGGCGTGGTGGCTGAGACCATCACCCGCCTGAGCGACCAGACCCAAGCGGTGGGAGAGATCATCGCCACCGTGAACGACCTGGCCGAGCAGTCCAATCTGCTCTCGGTGAACGCCTCCATCGAAGCGGCCAAGGCCGGCGATCAAGGCAAGGGCTTCACCGTGGTCGCCCAAGAGGTGAAGAACCTGGCCGAGCAGTCCAAGCAGGCGGTCTCCCAGGTGCGCACCATCCTCTCTGAGATCCAGAAGGCCAGCAGCCTGGCCGTGCAGGCAGCCGAGCAGAGCCGGGAGGCTATCGAGGCCGGCCGGCAGCAGTCCCTGGAATCGGGCGAGGCCATCAACGAGCTGGCCGAGAGCGTGAGCGAGTCGGCTCAATCAGCCGCCCAGATCGCCGCCTCCAGCAGGCAGCAGCTGGCCGGCATGGAGCAGATAAGCCAGGCCATCGAGAGCATCAACCAAGCCGGCAACCAGTCGGTGTCCGGGACACGGCAGGTGGAGCAGGAGGTCAAGAACCTGCAGGAACTCGCCTTGCGCCTCAAGCGCTTGGTGGACTCCAAGGCCGTCGAATCGTAGGTACATGGGTCATTCAAACGACAGAACGGGTTTCGGGAAAGGGCTACGAGATGACGATCACGCGGCGACAGACCATGGGATACGTGAACCTGCTGGTGGGACTTATCGTGCTGGCGGGTATGGCCATAGGCTGGGTGGTCTGGCAGGGCGTTGGCAGGACACGTACGCGATTCGGTCGCACGGGTAGAGACTGTGAGCCAGGTCGAGTTGAGTGCGCAGAGCATGGTCGTCGAAAGCACGGGCTTCGACCTGGCTCGCGGTGATCCACCTCATTCTGACGAGACTCGGCGGACGAGGCGTCAGCATCCTGGGTGAGGCCGGCGCCGACCTAGCGCCCGTCCTTGACTCCTTGGCCGCCCTGGAGTCCGCCGGCTCGGAAGGCGCGGCCGCGGTCGAGAACATGAGAAGCCTGGTCAACCAGCACCAGCAGGTCGCGGAAGCGGCCTTGTGGTGGCTGCTCGTCGAACGTAACGCAGACCGGGCATTGCCGCCATCAACGAGACAAGTCATCCCCGCGGCGCAGCAGCTCCAGAGGGCTGCGCACCGCGTACAGGGAGAGCGCCAAGACGCAGCAGACGACTCTGTTGGACGACCTCGACAAGAACTCCACCATCATGTCTTTGGGTCATGATCGCTTGGACGGTCCTCGCGATCGGAGGCGGCGTAGCGTTCAACCTGTATCTGGGCCGCACCACCAAACGGCACCTCAACGCCGCCGTCAGCAGCATCAGCACCTCCGCCGCCGAGATGCTGGCCGTCTCCTCTCAAGTAGCGGCCGGTGCCGCCCAGACAGCCGCCTCCACCAACGAGACCACAGCCACGGTGGAAGAGGTGAAGCAGACGGCGCTTCTGGCTCATGAGAAGGCGACCCAGGTGGCCGAAGGCTCGGAGAACGTGGCTCGGGTAGCAGAGACCGGACGGGTGAGAACCGAAGAGACCATCGCCGGCATAGAGCGGATGCAGAGCCAGATGGGCGTGGTGGCTGAGACCATCAACCGCCTGAGCGACCAGACCCAAGCGGTGGGAGAGATCATCGCCACCGTGAACGACCTAGCCGAGCAGTCCAACCTCCTGTCGGTGAACGCCTCCATCGAAGCGGCCAAGGCCGGCGATCAAGGCAAGGGCTTCACCGTGGTCGCCCAAGAGGTGAAGAACCTAGCCGAGCAGTCCAAACAGGCGGTCTCTCAGGTGCGCACCATCCTCTCTGAGATCCAGAAGGCCTCAAGCCTGGCCGTGCAGGCAGCCGAGCAGAGCCGGGAGGCTATCGAGGCCGGCCGGCAGCAGTCCCTGGAATCGGGCGAGGCTATCAACGAGTTGGCTGAGAGCGTGAACGAGTCGGCTCAATCGGCCGCCCAGATCGCCGCCTCCAGCAGGCAGCAGCTGGCCGGCATGGAGCAGATAAGCCAGGCCATCGAGAGCATCAACCAAGCCGGCAACCAATCGGTGTCCGGGACACGGCAGGTGGAGCAGGAGGTCAAGAACCTGCAGGAACTCGCCTTGCGCCTCAAGCGCCTGGTGGACTCCAAGGCGTAGGCGGATGAGAGCGAAGGAGTGAAGGGATTCTGGATGGGCTTTCTCAAGATGTTCGACAGGATGGCTGTCGCCAAGCGCATACGGACGGGACAGATCGGGCTGCTGTTTGCAGTCATCGTGCTGGGATGTCTGGGCGTGATCGCGGCGTACTGGCTTCAATCGTGGCCCGCGGAGTATCGCGATTCGACGCGGGCGCAGGCTGAGGCCGCGGACCAAATAGAGTCGAGCGCGTCGGTCGTGGGCGGCTACGTCCTCGCCGCGCTGGGCGATACGGAGAACACCGCTCAGTACAAGGCCGCGCTGGATGCGAGCTTGGCCGCGGCGAGAGAAGCCATCGACTCCGCGAAGGCACTGGAGGCCGGCGATGCGGAGGGCGTGGGGGCGGTCGAGAACCTGGGTGGCATGGTCGACCGACTCGAGCAGGGAGTGACGGAGGTTCTCGCGATGGCTGCGGAGGACCCCGAGGGGGCGTCAGCCATGGTCATACGGCCAGACCATGCCACTGGCCACGCAACTCCGCGAGGCGGCCGTCTCGTATGCAGAGAGCGAGAAGGCCGAGGAAGCGGCCAGATTGGACGGCATCAGCGCGAGTTCCGGCAAGATGCTGATAGCCATGCTGGTCGTGGTCGCCGTTGCCGTGCTACTTGGCATTGTCACCACCGTGAGGTCCCCCCGGGCCATCGCCCGGCAGTTGCAGGCCGCCGCAACCAGCATCAGCAACTCGACCGCCGAGATGCTGGCCGTCTCCTCTCAAGTCGCGGCGGGGGCCGCCCAGACAGCCGCCTCCACCAACGAGACCACAGCCACGGTGGAAGAGGTGAAGCAGACGGCACTTCTCGCGCGTGAGAAAGCCGCACAGGTGGCCGAGGATGCGCAGAGTCGTTGCTGATAGTTCAGAACTCGGCCGGGTGAGGACCGAAGAGGGCATCGCCGGCGTCGAGCGGATGCAGACCCAGATGGATGTGGTGGCCGAGGCCATCACACCGCCTGAGCGACCAGACCCAAGCGGTGGGAGAGATCATCGCCACCGTGAACGACCTGGCCGAGCAGTCCAACCTTCTGTCGGTGAACGCCTCCATCGAAGCGGCCAAGGCCGGCGATCAAGGCAAGGGCTTCACCGTGGTCGCCCAAGAGGTGAAGAACCTAGCCGAGCAGTCCAAGCAGGCCGTCTCCCAGGTGCGCACCATCCTCTCCGAGATCCAGAAGGCCGGCAGCCTGGCCGTGCAGGCAGCCGAGCAGAGCCGGGAAGCTATCGAGGACGTTCGGCAGCAGTCTGTGCAATCGGGCGGCCGTATCCATATGTTGTCCGGGATCGCGAACAGCATGGCTCAGTCGGCGGCGCAGATCTCCGCCTCCAGCCAGCAGCAGCTGGCCGGCATGGAGCAGATAAGCCAGGCCATGGAGAGCATCAACCAAGCCGGCAACCAATCGGTGTCGGGCACACGGCAGGTCGAGCAGGAGATTCGGCAGATGCAGGAACTCGCCTTGCGCCTCAAGCGCCTCGTGGAGGGTGCCGGCACCAAGGAATGAGCTGTGGACCACAAGGTGCCACGAGGAGCCACAAGAGGGAGCCGTTCCTGCGAGGAGCGGCTCCTCTCTGATGAGTGGCCCGTACCGGATTTGAACCGGTGATCTCCGCCTTGAGAGGGCGATGTCCTAACCGCTAGACGAACGGGCCAAGCTGGCTGGTCTACCCAGCCCTGCAGCGCGAACACGTACTGTACCCGTGGCCGGCGTTGGCGTCAACCCGCAGGGCCCAGCGAAGCGGGAGGGACGCACCGTTGCGCCGCGACCCGCGCGCGACCAAGGCTGCCCGACGAGGATTCGAACCTCGGCTAACTGGTCCAGAGCCAGTCGTGCTGCCGTTACACCATCGGGCAATAGATGCCATCTGAGCGGGTCCAAGAAGGCGAGGCCCGCTCAGCACAGGGCGCCAGGAAGTTTACCATTGCGACCGCTATGTATCCCACTCATCCTGCTTCCTTGCGAGTCGGGACGTCTCTCACTCTTCGCTATCCAGGGGCAGGGAACGGCTAGGCTTGACCCTGCTTCTTCTCGATCCGGGCCCAGGCGTCCTTCAGCGTGGCGGTGCGGTTGAAGACCGGAACGCCGGCTCGCGATTCCTCCGGGTCGACAAAGAAGTAGCCAAGTCGCTCGAACTGGACCGACGAGCCGGGAGCAGCCGCCGCCAGCGATGGCTCGAGCTTGCAGCCCTGCAGGACCTCCAGCGAGCCTGGGTTCAGAGTCTGGGTGAAGTCCTGGCCCTCAGGCACGTCCTCGGGATCCTCCACCGTGAAGAGCGTCTCGTAGAGTCGCACCTCGGCATCGATCGCATGGTCCGCGGACACCCAGTGGATGGTCGACTTGACCTTGCGCCCGTCGGGGGCGTCGCCGCCGCGCGTGGCCGGATCGTAGGTGGCCCGCACCTCGACGATCTCGCCGGTCTCAGGGTCCCGGATCACGCCGGTGCAGGTGATCAGGTACGCGTAGCGCAGCCGCACTTCCACACCCGGACTCAGGCGATGGTACTTGGGTGGCGGAACCTCGCGGAAGTCGTCCTGCTCGATGTAGACGACGCGTGAGAATGGGACCAGGCGGGTTCCCATCGCGGCGTCCTCGGGGTTGTTGACGGCCTCCATCTGCTCGACCTGTCCCTCCGGGTAGTTCTCGATAACGACCCGGAGCGGGCGCAGCACCGCCATCGCGCGCGGGGCGGAGCGGTTGAGGTTCTCGCGCACGCAGTGCTCCAGAAGCTGCAACTGCACCATGTTCTCGCGCTTGGCGATCCCGATGCGGTCGCAGAAGTCGCGGATGGCCTCGGCGGGGTAGCCTCGCCGCCGCATGCCCGAGATGGTCGGCATTCGCGGGTCGTCCCAGCCGCTCACAAGTCCCTCCTGCACCAATCGGAGCAGCTTGCGCTTGCTCATGATCGTGTAGGTGACGTTGAGACGCGCGAACTCACGCTGGCGCGGTAGCGTGCGTGGCAACTCGAGGGCCTCGAGGATCCATTCGTAGAGGGGACGGTGCACCTCGAACTCGAGCGTGCAGATGCAGTGGGTGATTCCCTCGATGTAGTCGCTCAGGCCGTGCGCGAAGTCGTACATGGGGTAGACGCACCACTGGTCGCCCGTGTGATGATGCGAGGCGTGACGGATGCGGTAGAGAATCGGGTCGCGCAGCCAGACGTTGGGCGCGGTCATGTCGATCTTCGCGCGCAGCGTGCACGCCCCGTCCGGGAACTCGCCGGCGCGCATGCGCTGGAACAGGTCCAGATTCTCTGCGACCGAGCGGTCCACGGTAGGTGCTCTCGCGCCCCGGCCGGTCGGGCGCGCCGCGCATCTCGTCGACTTCGTCGGGTGTGTGGTCGCAGACGTAGGCCTTGCCCTTGCGGATCAACTCCAGCGCGTACTCGTAGAGCGGCTCGAAGTAGTCGGAAGCATAGAACGGCTCCAGCGCGATCCCGCGGCTGTCAGCCGGCATGACCGGGGGTAGGTAGTAGTCCTCGCGTCCGTCCAGTTCGAGCTTCTCCGCAGGCTTCCCGGCCGGCTTCAAACCCAGACAGTGGTCCGCCCAGCCGTCGATGAGCCACTTCATGTCGGCGGTGATCGAGTCTACGTACTCGACATCTTCTTTGGTCGGGTTGGTGTCGTCCATGCGAAGGTTGCAGTGTCCGCCGAACTGGCGGGCGATGCCGAAGTTCAGGCAGATGGACTTCGCGTGTCCGATGTGGAGGTAGCCGTTGGGCTCGGGCGGAAAGCGCGTCACCACGCTGCTGATACGGCCCGTGGCCAGGTCGTCCTGGACCATCTCCCGCAGGAAGTCCAGGTGCTCTTGCGCCGGCTGGCTCTGGTTCACGTTCGGATCCGTCATTTTGACAACTCCCCAGCTGAGAGATAGTTCCCGACCACGGTCCGCGCCGTCTCAAGGCGGGCCAGCGTCCGCTCTCGCCCGATGAGCGCGATCGATTCGAACAAGGGAAGAGACACGGTCGATCCAGAGACCGCCACCCGTACCACCTGAAAGACCGCCTTGGGCTTCGACTGCAACATCTCGGGCAGCGAGCGCAGCGCGTCTTCTATGGCATCAGGGGTCCACGCCGCGAGCGAAGCGAGCGCGTCCCTCGTGGCTTCAAGCGCGCGATCCGCGTCCTCGTTGGCCAGGACCCTCTCCGCGGTCGCCGGGTCGATCGTCATGTCTTCGCTGAACAAGAAGCGCACCATCGGCGCGACGTCCGTCATGCGCTTGGCGCGCTCGGAGACCAGTGGAGCGAGGGCTCGATACCATTCGGGGCGAGCCTCGAGGTCGCTCGAGGAGGTGAGCCCCGCCTTCTCCAGCCAGGGGAGGATCCGCTGCACGAGCATCTCCGGCTCCATGTCCCTGATGTATACGCCATTCATCCATTCCAGCTTCTCGAAATCGAAGACAGCCGGGCTCATCGAGATCCTGTCCAGTGAGAAACTCGCCTTCAGGACCTCGGGCGTGATGATTGTGGTCTCGCCATCGAGCGACCACCCCAGAAGCGCCAGGTAGTTGAGCAGCGCCTCGGGCAGGTATCCCTCGTCCCTGAACGCCTCGACCGAAGTCGCGCCGTGACGCTTGGAGAGCTTCTTGCCGTCGGCGCCCCAGATCATCGAGAGATGGGCGAACATGGGCACGCGACGCGCGAGAGCCTCATACACGAGGATCTGTCGCGGGGTGTTCGAGAGGTGATCGTCACCCCGGATGACGTGGGTGATCTCCATGTCCGCGTCGTCGACCACCGTGGCGAAGTTGTAGGTGGGGGTACCGTCACCGCGCACGAGCACGTAGTCGTCCATGGCGCTGGCCGGAAAGACAGTCTCGCCACGTACCGCGTCATGGACGACGATGTCGCCTCGGTCCTCGGGCACCGCCAACCGCCACACGTGAGGCTCGCCGGACGCCAGACGCGCCTGGACGTCGGAGGAGTCCAGCCTTCTGCAGGTCCTGTCGTAGCCGCGGACTCCCTCATCGGCCGTCGCCGAAGCTCGCTTGGTCTCGAGCTCCTCGGTGGAGCAGAAGCAAGGATAGGCGCTCCCATTGGCCTTCATATGCTCGAGGGCCGCCATGTAGTTTGCGGCGCGTTCTGTCTGGAAGTAGGGACCGAACGGCCCTCCGACCTCGGGTCCTTCGTCCCAGTCGATGCCGAGCCACTCCAGAGAGCGGAGGATCTGCGCCGTGTTCTCCGCGGTGGAGCGCCCGGGGTCGGTGTCGTCGATGCGGAGGATGAAGGTGCCGCCGCTCCGCCGCGCGAACGCCCAGTTGTAGATGGCCGTGCGCGCGCCGCCGACGTGAAGTGCGCCGGTAGGGCTGGGGGCGAAGCGAACGCGAACAGGATCGGGCATGGCTCTCCTTCGGGTCCAAGACTCAACTACTATACCGTCATCGGCGTCGCTTGGCCGCTGAAATCGGCGTGTTGTCGGCGCGCGCTGTCTCTGAACGAGTTGATAGCCGGAGAGGGTTCGTTCGACAGCGAAGGGTCGAATTCGGCTGAACGAGGTATATAGAGTCCGCGGGCACCCTGCGAGTTCTCGGCGGGCGCCGGGAACCGGGCGCTTCTGGGCCCCGTCGGTGGGACGTGCATCAGCGGACAGGAAGGAAGGACCACCACATGGTCAAGCATCTCGAAATGGCCAAGCCCCTCACAAAGGTAGCGATGGTGATGCTGGTCGCCGTCGCCATACTCCTCGGCAGCGGCTCCACGGCCTCCGCCGTCTCCTGGAGCGATATCGACGGCGCTGTGCTTGAGTCCTACGACATCTCCCTCGATCAGATCGCCCGGGTCTCGACCGGCTTCCCGGATGGGAGTTGGCAGCCCTGGCGGAACATCACCAGGGCTCAGTTCGTGAAGATGGCCGATTCTGCCTTCGCGATCAGTCCAGCCAACCCCGCCAGCCCTACCTTCTCGGACGTTCCTCCCACCGACCAGTTCTATCAGTTCGTCGAGGGGGCCTATCTCGCTGGATTGGTCAACGGCGTGGCCGAAGGTGTGTTCGGCCCTGGTCTGACAATCACTCGCGAGCAAGCCGCCGCCATCGTGGCGCGTAAGGTGGCCGCCGACAGTAGTCTCGACCTGAGTACCATGAAGGAGGAAGACATCACTGCGGCCCTGTCGGGATTCGAGGATGCCGCCGCCGTCAGCGCGAACCTGCGTGCCGAGATGGCGTATGCCGTCGGCCAAGGCCTGATCAAGGGCGTGACGGCCGACCGTCTCTACCCAAAGGACGTCATGAGCCGCATCGCGGCTGCGGCCCTGCTTATCCGGGCAATGGGACCCAGCTCCCCTGGCGCTGGACATCGCTGACAGCGGGAGCAGCATCACGCTGGCGGTCGGCGATCTGGTGCAGGTCGTACTCAAGGGCAACCCGACCACCGGTTATGGCTGGGCGGCGGATATCAGCGAAGCCGACGCCGTCATCATCCAGCAGATGGGGGAACCGACCTACGTTCCCGACAGCGTCCCCGCAGGCATGGTCGGCTCCGGCGGCACCTACACCTTCACTTTTGAGGCACTTGCAGCCGGCGAGGCTGTTCTCAAGCTGGTCTATGAGCAGTCGTGGGAGGGAGGTTCGACGGAGGAGACCTTCGCGGTGACCGTCAAGGTCGAGGCCCAGCCGTTGGAGAAGACGGCGTGGAGGCTGGAGGCTTGGTCCGTCAGTTCGCTCTATCCCGGCGACTTCGAGATCACAGCGGCGTTCGAAGACGGTCGGATATCGGGGAAGGCGGCGGTCAACGACTACTCCGGGCCTTGCACCATCGGTTCCAACGGTAGCTTCTCAACAGGGACGCTGATCCAAACGTTGATGGCCGGCTCCCCGGCGGCCATGCAGGCGGAGAGCGCCTATTTCGGTCTGCTGGAACAGGCCCGGTTGTACCGCCTGAGTGGTGACCGACTCACGCTTCTCGACGCAAACGCGAACGAGTTGCTCATCTTCGTTCGCATCGTGGGCGCCTGACTGTCCTAGGCGCGGTCCTCACCTCGGGGCTGTCTCCCGCCGTTCAGGCGGGAGACAGCCCCGAGTCACTTGCGGCTCGGGGCGGCTCGGGTCGTTGTCCAGATGAAGAGGATCGCCATCCCCACAAGGATCACAACCATCCCCACGACCTCAGGGGCGGTAGGCCGCTCGCCCAGTTGTGCCCAAGAGGCCAGTACGCCCACGACTGGGGTGCCCATCGTTCCCAGACCCGCGACGCCGGCCGGCAACTCCCGCAGGGCATAGAGCCAGAGGAAGGATCCCAAGCAGGTGGTGACCACCAGGGTGAAGGCCAGAGACCAGATGAACGCCCCCGACCAGTCCGGAAGGCCGCCTTCGACGAAGACGGACAAGAGGATCAATGGGATCGACCCGAATAGAGTCTGCCAACTGGTCAGCGAAAGCAGATCGACCTCGTGACGCTGCCGGAGGACCTTGGCAACGATCGAGCTTGCGGCAAACGAGACCGCTCCGCCAAGAGCCAATAGGCTGCTGACCACGCCGTGCAAATTCCAGGGCTCGATTATCAGAACCATGCCCCCGAGCGCCAGCAGTACCGACAACCACTGCAGCCCGCGCAACCTCTCCCCGAGGATCGGCCAAGCCATGAGCAAGATCCAGAACTGCCAGGTGTTTGCAAGGATGCTGGTGCGGCCGGCCCCGCCGCTCACGAGGGCACCCATGGTCAGGCCCAGAAAACCGCTGGTCTGAAGGAGCCCCAGCAGCATCGTGAGTCTCACGGCCTTTGGTCTGAGCGGCCGCCCGAGTGAGACCAGCAGTGCCAGCATCAGCAGGCCACCGGGAAAGGTGCGCAGCGCGGCGAACACGAAGGGGCTGCTGTGGGAGACGCCCAGTTTGAACGGTACCCAGCTGTACCCCCAGATCAGCGCCAGCGCGACCAGCGCGACCAGCGGCAAGAAACGGGACAGCTTCGATGATCTCTCTCCCACGGATGTCTCCTCTAGGATCTGCCAGGCAGGCTCGCGCCTGCACCAGCCGTCACGCTACACCATCGGCGGGAGAACTGCACCCCAGATCCAGCGTCGTCCGTCGCGCGCGGAGTTGGCGTGGAGTTTGGCTCCAGCACTATTATGGAACGTGGTGGTCAGTAACCTTTCTAGCGGGAGGAAAGCAATGGGATACTTCAGCATACTCGGGGCGATTCCGGGCTTCTTCATCAGTTCCCTTCTCGTGTGGCTTCTGTGGAACCCGGTCGCCCGAAGAGTGGGATGGGATCTCGACATCAGCTACGTGCAGGCGATGCTGGTCACGATCACGTTGTGGTTGGCCGTTGCGCCTCTGGCGACCGTGCGCCGCATGAAGAGCAAATAGGGCAGCGTCACCATCGATCAGTAGAAGGCTACCCGGCCTTCGTCGAAGCGACCGCCCTGCCAAGCCTCTCGGCTCTATCTCGATCGAGGCGGATGAGGCGCGCCTTCTTGGTGTTCTCCCGCAGGAGCCAGCGCACGTCGGGATCGGAAGACCGCACCCACCGCTCCATGCGCGGCCATCCGTGATCTGGGTCGCTCACGACCACCACGCTCCAGCAGTAGCCGAGCCCCTGTCTGAGCGTCCGGAATTCGTCCGAGCGTCGATCGGACATGCGTTCCAGGTTGGCGGTGACCTGGTCTACAAGGTCGATGGCGGCTTGACTCGTCTCAGCATTCTTGAGAAGCCTGGGCTCTGAGACCGCGGCGATGACCGCCCGCTGCACATAGGGCCTGTCGTTGGTCCAGTCTCGCACGATCTGAAGCAGTAGGTTCGTGTCCGCGGTTCCCACCCGTTGGAGCGCCATGGCCACCGCCTCGCGGGGTCGCCAGCGGACATCCGCCGCATGGGTGCGCAGCTCGTTCGCGAGATCGATGCGCCCCTCGGCCATCAACCGGCCCAGGCCCACTATGCCGCACATGGCGAGGAACTCGTCGGTGGGCTGATCGCCGGAGCCGAGCGCGATCCACTCTCGAAACGCGGCCTCGTCGCCGACATCCGCCGCGGCCTGCATCAGCTCCAAGTTACCCCGGGGTCCTGGAAGCCCGCTGTGCGTGCGCAGAAATGCGACCCTGTCAGTACTCCTCTGGAGTTCGTCGACGTACTCGTCCTGACGACCCATGTATCCCCCTCTCTGGCCTGGGACGCCGCTGAATGCTCCGTGCCTACAGCGGCAGGTCCTTCCGCCCGAAGATCCTGACAGCGAAGGCGTAGAGCAGGGCGCCCACGACACCAAGGATAACGAACTGTGCCCAGTAGGTGCCCCGGTCGATGATCTGTGCGGTATCGAACAGGGTCACCAGTGAGAAGTATCTCAAAGGCTCAAGCGTGGTATTGACCTCGCTCAAGAAGTACAGGATCAGGAAGGCGAACGGCAGCCCGGCACCGAGACCGAGCGAGTGCTTCGAGAGGTTGAAGATGCACGAGGCCAGGAAGGAGATGCCACTGATCGCAAACAGCAGCAGAAGGCATCCCAAGTTCATCATGAGAAAGGCGAACGGGTCGAAGTCGACTCCCAGGTCGGAAGATACCTCCATGGCACCCAGCGCCTGGTTCAACAGCACCGCGAACGTGGGCTCGTCGAGGCCGGACGCCTCGCTGGCGACGACCATCGCCTCGGAGTCCTTCTTGAGCGCGCCCAAGTCCTGCATCAGGGCCGACGTCTTCATGCCGAGGTGCTTCGCCGCGGCCGTCACGCCGTCGGACAAGGCCTGCTGCATGGCCTCTTCCTGTGACGCCAGTTCATCCGATTGGGCGGTCATCTGGTCGATGTAGGCGCTGAGGGTGACAGTGTCCATCCCCATCTTGGCGGCGGCCGCCTCGAGCGCCGCCGGTTCGGTCTGGATCAGGGAGGGCGTCTCTTCCACGTCGTCGACTTTCATGGCGAGGATCTCGGCGGCTGCCGAGTACGCGTCCCTCTGCATCGCCTGCGAGAGGTAGGCCGAGTACACCATCGCGTCGACACCGCGGGCCCGAGCGCCTGCGATGGATGCGTCCGTGCTCTGGACGATCAGCGAGAGGTCGCCGGCGACCGTGGCCTCGTCGAGTTGGAGCACCTTCGCCGCGGCTGTCACGTCGGCCGCGTACTCCTTGCCCCATACGGCGTGGTGCTTGAACTGGACGGTGAGCAGGCCGGCGGTGCCCGCGATGGCATACATGATCACCACGGCGACGATCAGGAACACGGCCTTGGTGAAGACGACCTTGGACCTCTTGGTAGGTGTGGACAGCGTATAGGCCATGGAGCCCCTGTCGACCTCAGATGCCACCAAGCTGTTCGCAGTCACCACGACGAAGACCATCGCGACCATGAGGCCCGAGAAGCCGTAGACCGTCTGGCTCATGATCCCCAGCAGGGAGCTGAAGACGTCGAGTTGATCTCCAGCCGCTTCAGCCATCGGCGTGTCCTTGATGGCCTCCATGAAGGAGGCCGTGGCTGAGGGGTCGTGGAACGCGGCGGGGAGTGCGAGCATGGCGGTCAGCACGACCGTGCAGATCACCCACAGCACGTAGTTGCCCTTGATGCTCTGCCAGAAGATGGGCCTACTGAACATCGTCCGCTTCTTTCTTGTAGATGCCGTTGAAGTACCGCTCCAGCGAGTACTTGATCTCTGTGAAGAACTTGACCTGGTAGCCCGTGAGCGTCTGGACGAGGCGGTTGATGTCGTCGTCGTTCACGTTCACGAACACCTGGTTGGTGGAGTCGCGTTTCTCGCCCAGCTCAAAGGGCTCCGAGAGGAAGCGGCGGTAGTCGGTGGCGCTCAGGAACTCGATCTTGTAGGTCTTGTTCCGGTAATGCCTGATGGCGGCAGTCGATGCGATGTCCACGATGGCGCCGTCTTTGATCATTGCCACCCGGTCGCAGGTGAGTTCCAGTTCGTTGAACATATGTGACGACATGAAGATGGTCTTGCCGCGCCCGCGCTCCTCGACCAGCAGATCGATGAACGATTCACGCATGAGCGGGTCGAGACCGGTCGTGGGTTCATCCAAGATCAGGATCGGCGGGTCGTGCATGAACGCCGCCACGATGGCGGTCTTCTGCTTCATGCCCTTGGACATCCTCTTGAGGTTCGCCGATGCGTCCAATTGCAGCTTCTCGAGTATGTAGTCGCGATACTTGGTGTCGATGCGCCTGAGCATGGTGGCCTGGCGTTCCAAGAAAGCGAGGCCGGTAGGTTCATCGGGGAAGGCGATCTCGCCCGGCACATACCCGACGTGCTGTTTCACCTGCGCGGACTCAGCCCAGCAATCGAGGCCCTTGATGGTGCAGGCGCCCGCTTGGGCGCGCAGGAATCCCATCAGATGCCTGATGGTCGTGGTCTTGCCCGCACCGTTTGTGCCCACGAAACCGAACGTCTCGCCCTCTTCCACCGCGAGATTGACGTCGAAGACGCCGCGCCCGTCGCCATAGTCCTTGGTCAGGTGCTGTATCTCAACCAGCGACATGGGCGATCCCCTCCGCGACGCTCTTCTCGCGGTCGTAGAAATCGAGGAAGAACTCCTCCAGCGTGAACTTCTCCTCCTTCATGAACTTGAGGGAGTAGCCGGAGAGTATCGAGAAGAACTCGTTGACGTAGCTGTCGTGGATGCCGACCTTCGCCTGCCTCTTCTCGGGGTGCGCCGAGATGATCTCCAGGGTGGACTCGCGTACGAAACGGGCGAAATCCTCCCCGGAGAGGAACTCGAGCTCGTAGACCTTGTCCTGCCTGTGCCGCAGGTCGTCCGTCACGATCTCGGAGACTATGCGCCCCTCCTTGATGATCGCGATGCGGTCGCAGGTCGCCTCCACTTCGCTGAAGATGTGCGACGACAGAAGGATCGTCTTGCCGAGCCTCTTCTCCTCGATGACGAAATCGATGAAAGTGCCCTGCATGATCGGGTCGAGGCCGCTGGTAGGTTCATCCAAGGCCAGGATCCTGGGATCGTGCATGAACGCGGTGACGATCGCGAGTTTGCGCTTCAGGCCCAGCGCCATGCGCTTGAGCTTGCCCGAGGGGTCGAGGTCGAACCTGTCGAGCAGATACTTGGTCTTGGTCATGTCGGTGATGCCGCGCAACTTCGCCATGTACGCGATGAACTGGGTCCCGGTGAGGTTCGCCGGGCAGCGCTATCTCGCCGGGGAGGTATCCCAGTTGCCTCTGGATCTGTTCGGCCTTCTCCCAACTGTCCATGCCGTTCACGGTGGTCGAACCGCTCTGCGGCTTGGAGAAGCCCATGATGTGCCGGATGGTCGTGGTCTTGCCGGCTCCGTTGGGGCCGAGGAAGCCGAAGACCTCGCCCTCGTCGACGTGAAAGGAGATGTCGAAGACGCCACGGTCGAAACCGTAGTTCTTCGTGAGGTTGTTTACCTCGAGCAAGGGCATGGGGGCTGGGTCAACCCTCCATGGCGGCAAGGATGTCGCGTAGCTGATGGAGTTGTTGGTCGCTCAGACGATCGAGTAGCTCGCGCCGCTTCGCGTGAACTACCGCCATCATCTCTTCTATCAGCGCGAGCCCGTGGTCGGTGATGGTGAGCATGCGCACGCGCCGGTCATGCGGATCTTCGCGGCGCTCGATCATGTCGCGGTTGACAAGCCGCTGGATGATGCCGGTGGCATGGCTCGGCAGGAAGTGCAGCGTCTCGGCGACATGGCTGATGGGTATCGGGCCCTGCATGTAGACGAGGAGCAGTGCCCGGAACTGCTGGAGTGTGACGTTGGAGTCGAGTAGCGACGAGGTCTGCTCCGGCAGGCCTTTGATGCCCACGCGGGTCACCAAGACCTCCGTCTCGTCCAGCAGTCGGCTTCGTTCGCTTGCTTCGAGGGTCGTATTCAACGCATCTCCGCGACTACTCTGCACTTTGTTCAGCTCTACGAAATAGTCCACTGTTAGGAAACAATCATTCTACAGGAGACAGTTTCGCAGGAGCGTCATTTGCCAGAGGCCCTATCGGCCGGAGGTCGCGGGAGCCTTAGACTATTTCTCCCCCCGGCGGCAGATGGCGCTCGTCGCGGATGAAGAGCGTGCAGACCAACGCCAGTGCCGCCATCCCCGCTGAAACGGCGAAGCTGAGATCGTAGTCGCCCGTGCTGTCGAAGACGACGCCGCCGAGATAGGCCCACAGCCCGCCACCCATCATGTGGACGGTCACGATGAACCCGGAGATGAAGCCGATGTGAGTCACGCCATACAAGGCGCCGACGAGCGTCGGCGTGAGCGGCGCCGTCACGAGCAGCGTGAAACCGAAGCCCAAGGAGAAGATCCAGAAGGGTATCGAGCCCTTGAACCGCAGCAGCATGACGAGCAGGACGACCCTGAGGGCGAAGGTGATGGCGATGGGGATCTTGTTGCCGATCACATCGGCGGCAGGCCCGGCGAGCAGTATTCCGGGAAGGGCAAGGAGTCCGAGCCAAGCAAGCATGTTCGCCGCCACAGCGGTGGAGAGGCCGTAGTCGGTGACCATGGGGACGAGATGGGTGGTGATAAGGGAGTCCGCGCTACCGCACACGAACATCGCCAGCGTGAACAGCCATAGGGAGCGAGTGCGCATGGCTTCGGAGAGGGTGAGGTCGCGTCGACCGGCGGGGCGGCTGGGCGATATCGGGAGCGGTTGCGCCCCGGCCGTCGGCCCCTGCCGGTCGCGTCCTCCGTAGGGCTGGAGCCCGAACTTCTCCGGGTCGCCTCGGATGACCCCGAACACGAGGGCCAGGTTGACGACGAGGGAGATGACGGCGATCCAGAAGCTCGTGCTTCGCCAGCCGGAGATGACGATCATGTCCGAGAAGACCGGGATGAGGAGAAACTGGCCGAGGCAGTTGCCGGCGAACGCCAGGCTGACCGCCAGTCCCCTTCGCCTCTCGAACCAATTGCCGATCAGCGAGCCGAAGAGGGGCACCGTGGTCCCCCCGAGTCCGGCCGCGTTCAAAACGCCGAAGTAGAGGAGGAACTCCCGCAGGGAGTCCATGGTGGCCATGAGCGCGTAGCCGGCCGAGAACAGAAGGGTGGACCCCGCGATGATCCACTTGGGACCGTAACGGTCATACAGGCGGCCGGTGATGACAATAGACACCGCATACACGGCCATGTTGAGGAAGATGGCCGAGGATATCGCGCTGCGGCTCCAGCCGAAGTCGGCAGCCATCGGCTTCACCATGACGCCGACGATGAGTCGCCCCCCCGCGTTCAGGAAGAGGATGACGAACGAGGCCGCGAGCACGTACCACCCGTAGAACAGGCGAGGTGTTCGGCTGGTCGCTCTCATGCCGGCGTGTGGTGGAGCATCAGATGGACTCTATCGCAGGAGGCCCGCCTGCCCCTGGCCGGCGCGGCTCCGCCCCTAGAACCCGATCGTCACTGTGGTGCTTGTCGCCGGGTCGGTCGTGCCCGTCGTGGGGCTGGTCGTGGTGGTGGTCGGCTTCAGCGTGGTCGTGGTCGTCGAGGGCGCCACCTCGACGAGCCTGGGGATCATCGGATAGCTGCTGCTGAAGACCTCGGGTCCGTCGAATAGCACGGTGCCATCCGGCATGGTGACGGTTCGTTTCACGCTGCACGATCTGCCCGATTGGCCGGAAGCCTTGACGTGGGTCTGGCCGGGGCTCAGGGCCGGATTGATGACTGTCACCTCGGTCCGCCCCCCTCCGTAGGAGAAGCCACTGAAGCTGATCTTGACCTCGCGCCCGTCGTCGGTGCCGTAGATGCTGAAGCGCGTGTGCACCCCGTCTGACCTTCCCCGGATCCAGATGTAGTGGTCGGTGTCGTTGCGGAACCTGAAGTTCTTGCTCTGACCGGCCACCGTAGCGTCGCGGCCGTCGGGATAGTGGCTGATGTAGAGGCTGTGGTTGTGGCGCTCGAGAATCTCGAGCCCTGCCTCGAAGACCGCGTTGAACAGAGTGGTGGAGACCTGGCAGATCCCGCCTCCGAACACGTCCTCCATGACCCCATTGCCGACGATGCCTGGCGCAAGCTTGTAGCCGCGCTCTGCGTTGCGGGGTCCGATCCGCTCGTCGAAGTCGTATTCCTCGCCGGGAGCCAGAAACACGTTCTCGGCGTACTTGGTGGTTATGCGGACGTTCACCTGGCGATTCGAGCTGCCGGTATAGGGCTCGGTTTCGTAGCTCGCCAGCAGGTCCTTGATCCCCATCGCTTCGGCTTCCGCGGTGGTGGAGTCAGGCTCCGATTCCATCAGGGCCACGTCGGCGACTCGATCGGTGGTCTTCAAGGCGGCTGCCGTCACCGCCTTCGCGGTGGTCTCCGGGTCGAGCTTCAGGCCCGGCTGGCCAGGGACTACCCACGCCTTGGTCCCGTCGCTGGCAAAGGAGGCGTCGACCGGGTCGGTGGCCACCAAATCGGCTATTCCCGCGAAGAACGAGCTCATTTTCGCGGCGGAGAGGAGGGGGACCAGAGTCGACACCCCGTTCTGGATCTCGGAGGTGAACTCCATGTATCCGGCTATCTCCGCGGGGTCGATGGTCCAAGAACTCTCCCCGCTCTTCAGCGTCACCGAGGAGCCGGTCATGGTTCGCGCCTGTTCCAGCGCGGCCTGATTGTCCTCTACCTGAACATCGGGCTCCTTCGCCATCATGGGAATGGGAAGCTCGGTGGCGTGCTGCGACAGGAGCAGAGTGTGGAGTTGTTGACGCAGTGTGTCCTGGTCGACCACACTGCCGTCCTGGCCTTCGACGGCCCTGATGTCGGCGCCCTCTATGACCAGTCCGGCGTTCACGGCTGGAACGTCGAGTTCGCCGGCAATCTCGGTCAGAAGCGAATCGAGCTTCGCGCTGTCGACGGTCCCCTGGAGGGGCAGATCCCTGCCGCTGAAGTACAGCTTGAGTCGCCGGCCGAAGTCGACGAGGAAGTTGCTCTCACGCGTGACCTCCATCGCGGCGGAGACCGCGTTGGCGACGTCCATCTCCGTTCCTAGGTCGGCAGGCATGACGTCCCAGGTCTTTGGTGGCGCTGGTGAGCTTGATCGGGCTGGCCTGGATCTCCGAGACGTGAGCCGCAAGTGCGGCGACAGCCTCGTCTCGGGTCAGTCCGCCCAGGTCGAGACCGGTGACACTGACCCCCGCGTGCACCTTGTTGTAGGAGAGGCCCGCCTCGACCACCAGCGCCAGCAGGATGATCGCCACAAACGATCCCACACCCACCAGCACTTTGAAGCGGGTGCTGCGACGCTGCCGTTGCCCGGTGCGCCTCAGTCCGTTCCTCTGAGCTGTAGTCTCGTTGTTCACGACCGCTGATACCTCCAGACTCGATCTCGCCATAAGATATCAGACGCCGAAGCGGACCCTCGGGTGTCACAGGCTCGACCGCACGCCCCAAAGGGCCTTGTCAGAGCGCGAACTCTGCCAGCTTCCGCTCCACCGCGATGTTTCTGAGAGTGACGTAGTCCGGCAGTCCGTTCTTGTAGGGCGGGTAGTCCTCGCCCTGGATCAGTGGGATCAGGTACTCGCGACACGCCTCGGTGATCCCGAAGCCATCATCCGAGACAAAGGTCTCGGGCATCATCTTCTCCACGTTCGCCACGTCGGACAGGTCGGCCCAGCCCACCTCCCACGCGTAAGGGTGTGCCGAGCTGCGCACGATGGTTGGCATCACGGAGTTCTTGCCTGCCAGCGCGAGCCCCACCGCGGCCTTGCCCACGGCATAGGCCTGCTCGACATCCGTCTTCGAAGCGATGTGGCGAGCGGAGCGCTGGAGGTAATCGGCTACGCCCCAGTGGTACTTAAGGTTCAGACCCTCGCGCACGATGTTGGCCACCACTGGTGCCACGCCACCCAACTGTGCATGACCGAAGGCATCTGTCGACCCTTGATCTGCCAGGAACTTCCCGTCGGGTCCTTTCGCGCCTTCGGAGACCACCACGGTGCAGTACCCGAACTGCTTCACCAGCGAGTCCACCTTGGCGAGGAACCGCTCTCTGTCAAACACGACTTCGGGAAACAGGATGACGATCGGGATCTCGGTGTCCGCGTCCGACGCCAGACCGCCCGCCGCGGCGATCCAGCCGGCATGGCGCCCCATGACCTCGAGCACGAAGACCTTGGTGGACGTCTTGGACATGGAGCGTACGTCGAAGCTGGCCTCGCGAGTGGAGACGGCGATGTATTTGGCAACGGAACCGAAGCCGGGGCAGTTGTCCGTTATCGGCAGGTCGTTGTCCACCGTCTTGGGCACGTGGATGGCTTGGATGGGAACGCCGGTCGTTGCAGCGAGCTGCGAGACCTTGAGGCAGGTGTCGGCTGAGTCCCCGCCTCCGTTGTAGAAGAAGTAGCCGATGTCGTGAGCCTTGAAGACCTCGATCAGCCGCTCGTACTCACGGCGGCTCTGCTCGAGACTCTTGAGCTTGTAGCGGCAGGATCCGAAGGCGCCGGAGGGTGTGTGACGCAGCGCGGCTATCGCGGCGTCGGACTCCTCACTCGTGTCGATGAGATCTTCGGTGAGTGCGCCGATGATGCCGTTGCGGCCGGCGAACACCCTGCCGATCACGTCGGAGTGTTGGCGGGCGGTCTCGATGACTCCGCACGCCGACGCGTTGATGACGGCGGTAACCCCGCCCGACTGCGCATAGAAGGCGTTCTTCTTGGCCATGGTCGCTTCCGGCTCCTGCCTCGGCTTTGTCAGACCCTACCCAATATTAACAATGCGCCGCCGATGGGAGAGAGGGAAGAAGTATCGGGAGTGCTGGATAAAGCCCGCGGCGCTACCTGCCGATGGTACTTCTGCTATGAACAACCCCTTGGTCACCCGTGAGATGCTGACCTGGAAGATCACCATCCAGTGGATCGTCGCGATCCTAGTCACCGGCCTGATCGCTCTGCTCACTTTCTCGCGTGAAGGCTGGATCTTCCTTCTGTCGTACGTCGATCTCGGTGTTCACGAACTCGGCCACATGCTCACGTTCTGGGCTCCCGAGTTGATGTGCCAGGGAGCCGGTTCGTTCCTGCAAGTGGCCGTTCCGCTGGCCTTTGCCGTCTACTTCTTCTTGCGGCACGACCGTTTCGCAGTCGTGTTCGCAGTCGCTTGGGCTGCAGAGTCGCTCAACAACGTCTCCGTGTACATCTACGACGCCACCCGCATGGTCTTGCCGCTCCTGGGCGACGACGGCTCCGGTGCCGGGCACGACTGGCGCAACATCCTCTCGAGACTGGGGTGGCTGGATCACACGGACGGCATCGCCTATACCGTGCGCGGTCTTTCCGTACTACTCTTCGTGGTCGCGTTCGGTCTGGCTGTCTGGTGGTGGGTGAAGGCGTGGCGGGAGTCCCGCGAGGCCGGTGGGAGAAAGACCGCAGAAGGCACCTATCCCTGGGGACGTCCACCTGAGGCTCGCGTCGACCCGACTCAGCGCCTGCAATAGCCGCGCGTTCTCGCGGCCGGGCGCAGCACCCTCTCGCCGGTACTAGTAGCGGACCACTTCCTGCTTGAGCCCGGCCCGGATCAGACCGAGCGAAGCGTCAGTGTTCTCCGGCACGGAGACGGTGGCAGGATCGCCGTCGGACACGTAGCGGAGTTCCGGAGATCTCTCGAATAGCGAGAGGACCTCGCCGAGTCCGGCTTCGCCCACCTCGACCCGGGGGATGTGGTACGCGCGGAAGCTTTCGGAGAAGGGCGAGAAGGCGGGCCCACCGGTGGCCCTGAGCGCGGCCTGGTAGCTGTAGGACCGGCCCTCGTATTCGCCACTCTTGAGGATCGAAGCCTCGGCCGGGTACTCGCCGAACGGGGCGGCCAGAGATGTGACCTGGTAGCCACCGCCTATCATCTCCTCGAGCGTGTCCTTGGACTGCTGGAGTTGCTTCTTCGCCTCGGACGCGGACGCCTTCTTGAGATTGAGGTGGCTCACCGTGTGGCTCCCCACCTCGTAGCCCCAGGAGACCAATCGCTGCAGCTTCTGTTGCGCCGTCTCAGGCTGGCCGAAAAGGACATGATCGGGGGCGTCTACGTCGAGAAGAGGGAAGAAGCTCGCCCGGCTCGCCCATCGCTCCCTGTCGTGCGGCCTCCTGCAGGATGGCGATGGCGCAGTCCGGGTCGAGAGAGCCGTCTGGGCTGATTCGGTACTGACCTCCGCTGGAGTCGTCGAAAGTGATGACCACGGGGGACTTGCCCGCGGGAACATCGAAATCGCCGTTCACAAGGTCGCGAAGGTTGATCGGGTAGTAGCCGGCGGCCTTGAGATCGGCGATGTCCTGACGGAAACCCTCGGGGGTGCGGTTGTACTGGCTGTCGTCGTATCCGATCAGGTGATACATGAGTACCAGCACTTGCCCCATCTCATTCGCCCTGACGGACCGCGCCTGGACCACAGGGTCGATGGCTGCCTGTTCTTTGGGGCTCGTTGCCGCGGCCGCCGGTGTTGTTGAGGAGGTAACGCCTGCCGCCGGGGATCTCGCACCGAAATACGCGGTGAACAGGCCGCTGAACACTCCCACGAGCACCACTCCCAGGATCAACGCAAGGAACCGGCGCCGCGCTTTTCGCTTCAGGCGGTTTCGCTGAGCCCTCCAGGCGGCGTTCGAAGCGGCGGATCTGCGGGGCGCATGGTCATCGAGGTATTCCACTGGTGAGGGCGCTCTTTTCCTGTTGAACTCAGCGGCATGACCGCACGAAGCAGCGCGGTTTCGGGGAGCGGGGTCTGTCGCCAGGTGTCGGCCTTACAGCAGTATGTTAGATTCGCACGCCAGAAACCCTGCCTTTGGCGCAGAAGAGAACGCAATCAGGGGGCATGGCGGCTTGACCGTGACTCACGTACTTGGACTGCGACGCACATGAACCGTTCGACCGATTCCTGGCTTCGCACCTTCACGATCATCTTCAGCGGGCAGGCCTTCTCGCTCTTGGGAAGCGCCGCTGTCAACTTCGCTCTGGTGTGGTGGCTCACCGTCGAGACGGGGTCTGCGGCTGTGTTGGCCTACGCCTCGGTCGCCGCGATCCTCCCGCAAGGGCTGCTCGGACCCTTCGCGGGTCCCTTTGTCGATCGCTGGGACCGTCGCTGGACGATGATAGCCGCCGATCTGTTCATCGCAATGACGAGTCTGGTGCTTGTCGTCGTGTTTCTCTCCGGAACGCCGGCCGTCGGGGTCGTGATCGCCGTGATCGCCGTCCGCTCGTTGGGCGCGGCCGTTCACACGCCGGCGAGCCAGGCGGCCGTGCCCATGTACGTCCCGGTCGAGCAACTGATGCGGGTCGCAGGTTGGAACTTCTTCCTGGGTTCGGGCGTGGCCATGGCGGGTCCGGTGCTGGGCGCCTTCTTGATGGGTGTCGCGCCGATGACCGCCGTTCTCGCGGTCGACATCGGCGGCGCGTTGTTGGCGGTCGGGTCGCTGTTACTCGTCCGGATCCCGAACCCACAGAGTCAGGCGGACGACGTGCCGCGGAGGGGGCCCGTCCAGGCCTTCGCTGAGGAACTCGCCGCCGGCTGGCGGGAGTTGATCCGAATCCGGGGGCTCTTCCATCTGTCGCTCATCCTCACGGTCGTGACTCTGCTCTACATGCCGCTGAACGCTCTCTTCCCGCTGATGACACGGGTCCATTTCGACAGAGGCGCCATAGCGGCCAGCCTGATAGAGGTCGCCTTCGGCGCCGGCATGCTGGTGGGTTCACTGGCGATAGGAAGCCTGTCGAAGAGGGTCCCGGCCACGAGACTCGTCGGCGCCGGCATCCTTCTCGTCGGTCTGATGCTCGGTGTCTCCGGTCTGTTGCCGTCTTCGGCCTTCTGGGCCTTCGTCGTCCTCTGCGTTGCCATGGGACTTTCGGTACCGCTGTTCGGGGCTCCCATCACCGCCATGTTCCAGACGCTTATCGATCCCGCGAAGCTCGGACGAGTTCTCTCGCTATACACGACCATGGCGCTGCTGGCCGCAGTGCCGGGGTTACTGATCGCCGGCCCGCTGGCCGAAAGGACCGGGGTTTCGGTCTGGTTCGCCATCTCGGGCGCGCTGGTGCTCGTGACCGGCCTGCTGCCATGGGTCGTGCCCTCGGTGCGGCAACTCGACGGGACGGTGCCGGGAAGCGCGGCCGCGGAAGCCACCGGCAGCGAGACGTAGGCGCTCGTTCACCTGGGGCGCGATGATTGCCGAAGCGTCCGCCTGGGGAGCGTTTTGCGCCTTGCGCGGAAGGGGTATACACAAGACCTCAGCCCCGTTCTCTGCGAAGGAGTGACGATGACGCCGAACGACGAAATGGAAGCGCAGTGGACCGGCCACGACCTGTTTGATCTGGATGGTGACAAGATCGGCAAGGTCGAGGGTGTACGCTATGGCGACGTCAAGGGCAACCTCACCTGGCTGGTAGTAGAGACAGGAATCCTTGGTACGAAGAAGATCCTTGTGCCCGCCGGTGAGGTCCGACGCGCCGGAGACCGGCTTTCTGTCGGCTATACCAAGGATAGGGTCAAGGACGCGCCGAAGGTCGAGGACGAGTCGGCCCTGACTGAAGCCGACCAAGGAGAGTTGTGCAGGTACTACGGTCTTCAGTACATTCCGTCGGCCAGTGAGCCCTCGGAAGGGTGCGTGGAGATGAAGGACATACGTCCGGCCGGGTAGAGGCTGCTGGGCGAGTTTCGAGTGTCCCCTGACTTCAGCCCGTGTTGATGGCCCGGGCGATCTCCTCGATGCGCTCGCCGTATCCGGCCCCGGGCACAGCCCAGCGTCCGTCGAGGTCGGAGAGGATTGACACCGCGCCTCGAGGGTTGACGAAATCGAACCGCGGATCGGTGGTCGCATTGGCCCACGATACCGGGCTCGATGAGTAGACATAGGCAACCATGTGGGCTACGTGGGCCATGACTCCAGCCTCGGCAGTTGCGAAAGCGATGCCTGGTTCGCCTCCGCCGGTGGCTCCGATGCCCGCGTAGTTGTTCTGCTCCGACCGCACGTCGCCTCCGTACGTGCCGGACCCTGTCTCGTGGATCATCTGTGCCCAGAGCAGATCGGCGCGCAGCCCGGCTTCGGCACAGTAGCGCACGTAGTACTCGGCCAAGGCTGAGGCGGAGACCGTGAAGCCGGGCGAGGGAGCCACCCCAAGGAGATATGAGGCCAACTGCTCGGCGGTTCCGCTCCAGATGCCCGTGAGCGGTGTCTGCCCGCCGGCAAGGACGACTGTGGTGGAGTCGCCCGGCGCATCGGACGTGACGCCGGATGCCGGAGCGGACTCTGGAGTGCCCGTCGCGTTGATGTCGGCGGACTGCGGAGCGTCCACGGCCGCGACCTGGACACGGTGGTAGGTGGCCGCCGAGCCCTCGGCAAGGCCTTGCTCGATCATGATCCTCTGGTGCTGGGTCAGCGTGGCAGCGGTCTGCTCGATGGCGGGCTCAGCCGGGGCCGCCTTCGAGACCGTGGGCGATACCGACTGCGACGTGACTGCCGGGAGGCTCTGCGTCGTAGAGACGCTCTCCCCACATCCCGAGGCGAGGGTGGAAAGGAGCGTCGTCGTCAAGACCAACACCGCTCCGAAGGCCGATGCTCGAACGAGTCTTCTCAAGCGCATTGTCCTCGCGTGGTTGCTGTTCACCCGAACCCCGTGTTCGACCGCTGCATAGTCGTAGGCCGGACGATCACACGGTCCAGCCTGTTTGGGATATCGGCAGCGCCGCGGCTTGTCCTGAGAATCGAGCGTGGCAGGCGATGGATACCACCTCCTCGCTACAGCGGCCTGACGGGAACGTGGATCTCCACCACGAACTTCGCCTCCGGGTCGCAGCTCGCGTCGTTGAGGTACTGTTCGAAGCAGGGTCCATAGCTGCCCTGGTAGCCGCTCTGGGGTAGCCACCGGCCCATGGCGTCCCAGGCTTCACCGAACTGCTCGGCCTGCACCTCAAAGTGGCCGACAGCGTAGCTGCCCGCCGGGATCGTCCTCGTACCGATTGCTCCGTCAGTCGCGGTGCCGGTCGGGACGCTGACAGCGACGTCTACCCTCAGCTTTGCCGCGTCGGTTATGCAAGGATCGTCTTCGTATAGGCAGAAGACCTTCGTGTCCGATCCCACCAGACCCCGCGGGCCCGCCCATGAGAACAGCTGCTCGAAGAGTCGCCCGAAGAGCGCACTGTCGCCCGCGTACGGACCGATATGACGCAAGTAGGCTACCTGGATCTCGGGAACGTCTCTTACCTCGATCTTCGCCTCGCCGGTTTCCATCTCCACCCTCCATGACCAGTTTCTAGTGACTGGATCGAGGATACGCGCGGCGGGAGGGGCTACTTCTCGAGGCTTGCGGGCCTCTTCACTCCGGTTGCTCTTGTCTCTTCCGTCCTTGCTATTGAGGTTGCCACCTGCGCGAAGCCAGTCGGTGGCACTCGCCCCGAAGGTGTCTCGGAAGACCCTGGCAAAGGCGCCGGGACTGGAGAACCCACATTCCAGAGCGATCCCTGTGATGGGCCTGGCCGGGTTGGCGAGCAGGAGTGAGGCCGCCTTCTCGGCCCGTCGTCTGCGGATGAAGGTGCTGAGGTTCTCTCCGACCATGGTCTTGAAGATCCGATGGAAGTGGTAGGGCGAGAACGCGGCCACAGAGGCGAGCGTGTCAAGAGACAGGTCGCCGGCCAGGTTCGCCTCGATGTAGTCGATCACGCGGTTGATGCGCCCGGCGTAGTGAGCGCGAAGTACGCGACCGCGGGCGTCGTCCAGATTGTCGGTGTCGGCCATGCTTCCCCCTTCGGTTAGCGCGAGGATGCGGGCCATCCTGCGTCGACTACCGGCCAACTATAGTGGACCGCTCGGACGGATGAAGCGTGCCGGCGGCACGTCCACGCATATTCTCGTCCGCGGTTGTGTATCAGCCGGCGGTGTCCATGTTTGGCCGCTGGGCCGCCGCCGATGCACGGTGTGCTAGCCTGTAGGAGATCCTGGAACGAGTGGTATTGCTCGATCGACCCCGAGCAGACAGGGGGCTGATCATGAACGTCACAGAGGCGATCGCGACGAGGAAGAGCGTACGCGCATACGTGGACAAGCAGGTTCCCGCCGAAGATCTCGCGAGGATCGTCGAGGCTGGGCAGTGGCCGCCGAATGCCGGTGCCTTTCAGATCTCGGTGATCCGGAATGCCGAGTCGAGGCCAAGATCGATGCTCTGACGCATGAGGCCATGCTCAACTCCGATAGGGAATTCCTGCGGAAGAGAGCGTCGCTGCCGGGATATCGGCCGCTCTACGGCGCGCCGGTGCTGCTCCTGCTTTCAGGACCGGCCGACGGACCCTACAGCGCCGTCAACGCAGCGCTTGCCGCGAGAACATGATCCTTGAAGCGACTGGGCTAGGCCTGGGTTCGTGCTTCATCGTCACCCCGACACTGGTGCTGAACAGGCCGGAGAATGGTGCCCTGGCCCGGGAGGCCGGTATCCCCGAGGGCTATGCGGCGCAGTGCGCGGTCATCGTGGGATATGCCGCGGCCGAGGATCCGTACACCCTCGAGGAGCGTGCCAAGAAAGGCGCAGTCAGCTACATCGACTGACGAACACCTGATTCCGATCCCGAAAGTCACAGGCGCGGGCCGTCTTGCGGACAGGCGCAGAGAAAGGCGGAGCAATGCAAGTCCTCATGATCAATGGCAGTCCGCATGAGAAGGGCTGCACGTACACGTCGCTGTTGGAAGTCGCCGGTCAGATCGAGAAGCAGGGCATTGAGACCACCTTCTTTCACATAGGAGACAAGGCGATTCGCGGATGCATCGGCTGCGGAGCCTGCCGTGAGAGCGGGTACTGTGTCTTCAAGGATGACTCCGTCAACGCGTGCATCGACCTGGCCAAGAGTGCGGACGGCATGGTGATCGGCTCCCCCGTCTACTACGCTGGCGCGAACGGTTCGCTCTGTGCGTTCCTCGACCGGATGTTCTTCGGAAAGAGCGCGGGATACGCCTACAAGCCGGGGGCCGCCGTGCGTGAACTGCCGCCGTGGCGGTGCAAGTGCCGCGTTCGACCGGCTCAACAAGTACTTCACCATCTCCAGCATGCCCGTCGTCCCCTCGCAGTACTGGAACGCGACCCATGGGCTCACGCCTGATGAGGTGAGACAAGACCTTGAGGGCCTGCAGATCATGAGGACCCTTGGCCGGAATATGGCCTGGCTGCTCAAGTGTATCGAGGCGGCCAAAGGCACGGTGCCCTATCCGGAGACAGAGCCTTGGATGATGACCAACTTCATCCGGTAGGCGCGGCGCTACTCCACGGTCGCGCGCAGGAACGCATCCTCCATGCTCGGGGGATGCTCCTCCACCTTGAGCAGGCGCACGTTCTCCCGGGATAGCAGCGCTTCCACGTCCGCCGGCGTGCGCCGCCAGGCCGTCGATGTGAGAGGTGGTCCCGAAAAGCGAGGCCCCGAAGGCTTGGTCGCAAGGCGGTGAAGCCCTTCTCCCACGGATCGCACGAAACCACCAGCACGGGGCCGCCGTACCGGCTCTTGAGTTCCGCCGGAGTCCCCTGAAAGCGCACTCGGCCCCCCAGCATCAGGGCGAGTTGGTCGCACCCCTCGGCCTCCTCCAGGTGGTGCGTGGTGATGACGATGGTCGTGTCGTCTGCCGTCAGACCTCCCAGGAACGTCCAGAAGTCGCGTCTGCCCAGGGAATCCATGCCGCTTGTGGGCTCGTCGAGAATCAGCAGTTCCGGTCGGTGAAGAAGGGCAGACGCGAGGGCGACCCTCCTCTGCACCCCGCTGCCCAGCGCGACGGCCGGACCTCGATGCTCCTCCAGTCTGAACCTCCGCTTCTCCTCAGCGATGCGTCCACTGAGCTCAGCCCCCGTGAGCCCGTACATGCTGCCGAAGAAGCGCAGGTTCTCATCCACGGTGAGATCGCCATACAGCGAGTGAAGCTGCGACACGTATCCGGTGCGCAGGCGTACCTCCCGCGGCTGCTTCGCCGGGTCGAGTCCCAGCACACGGGCTTCGCCGGAATCCGGCCGCAGAAGACCGAGGACCAGCCGGAGAACGGTGGTCTTGCCGGCGCCGTTGGGTCCGAGGAAGCCGAACACGCTCCCGCGGGGCACGCTGAACGTGGCGCCGTCGACGGCATGCTTGCGGGCGAAGCGCTTGTCGAGGTCGGTAGCTGAGAGCGCGAGATCGGACTGCTCGCTCATGCCTCGCCTCCTTTCTGGCCGGCGAGCCCCATCTGCACGAGCACGAACAGGTCGTCAAGGGCCAGCGAGGCCGGCTCCAGTCCGGACGGTCGGAGGCTCAGAACGGTCTGCCGGCCCGCCCGGCAGGCAGGCGAGCACCCGCCTGCTTGTTCTTCCGCTTCCGCCCGGTCACGCGCCAGAACGGCGAGCCCTTCCGGCCGCAGATACACGCGGGCGTCGAGTCCGGAGCGCGCAAGGGCCACTCTGAGGGCATTTCGCTCCGCCTCTTCAGCGAGGATCCACGCTTGCCACCCCTCGGCGAGAGACGCCATGTTCTCGGGCGCCAGTTCGGTGGTCTTCCCTTCAGCGAGCAGCACCACCTGACGGGCGCGCTCGGCCTCGTCGAGGTACGTGGTCGCGAAGACCACCGTCGTGCCGGTCGCGTGCGCCTGAGCCACGATGCCCCAGAGCTCCCGGCGGGAGGCAGGGTCGACACCCACCGTGGGTTCGTCGAGAAGGAGCAGCGCGGGTTCGTAGATGAGAGCGGCCGCCAATCCCAGCTTCTTCTTCATGCCGCCGGAAAGGACCGCGGCGAGGCGGTCGGCGGCCTCGGCGAGCCCTACCATGTCGAGAATACGGTCTGCCGCCTGCCGGAACGCGTCGTTTCTCATGCCGCGCACCGACGCGAAGAACCGCAGGTTCTCCATCACGGTCAGATCGCCGTACAGATCGAACTCCGAGCCGGAGAACCCCACTTCGGCCTTGGACAGGGAGCAGGCAACCTCGCCCTCGGAAGGCCGGCGCAGCCCCGCCAGGACGCGCAGAAGGGTGGACTTGCCCGCTCCGTCGGCGCCTATGACGGCTACGAACCCGCCAGGCTTCACATCTAGGTCTAGCCCCTGGAGAGCACGCTTCTGGCCGAATCGCACCCCCACGCCTCGCAGGGAGACGAGACGTCGTGGCGCGCCGGCGTCGCCGCGCTCACACCAACCTCCTCCGGAAGCGCCAGGCCGCGAGCGCGATCACCACCACTGCATAGCCGAACAGGATCAAGGCCCACGGCCACAGATTGCCCATGCCCAGATCCTTCACAAAGATGCCTTCACAGATGGGCAGGAAGTACGTCAGCGGCAGCAGATAGGCGATCCAGCGCACGCCCCAGGGGATCGCGGCGAGCGGGAAGATGAAGCCGGAGAGGAGTATCTGGGGTAGCAGCGTGAATATCGCCAGTTGCATGGCCTGCTGTTGGGTCTGCGACACGGTCGACACCAGGAGGCCGATGCCCAGGCAGGCGACCAGGAAGATGAAGGAAAGTCCAAACAAGAGCAGCGGACTGCCTGCGAAGGGAACGTCGAAGATGAACACCCCCGCGACTACCACGATGAGAAGATCGAAGAGCGAGATGACCACGTAGGGCACGATCTTGCCGATCATGAGCTCGGTCGCGGAGAGCGGGGTGACCATGAGTTGCTCCAGGGTGCCCCGTTCTCTCTCCCGGACCACACCCAGAGCCGTCATGATGGTGGCGATGAAGACCATGACCACCCCCACCAAACCGGGGATCATGGCATTGGCCGAACGGAGTTCGGGGTTGTAGAGGATGTCGACCTCGAAGGGGATAGGTGTGGCCGTCCCTCCCTGTGCCGCGAGGCTCTGAGCGAGTGTCTGCAGTTGACGGATCGCGGTCTGGGCGGCGAATATGCTCGACCCGTCGACGACAAGGGTGCCGGGCGTCCCGTCGTCCTGCGGCGGAACGATACCTATCGACACCTTGCCGGTGCGGATGGCCTCCTCCACGTCAGCCACAGTGGCGAACTCCTCCTCTACGACATCGAAATAGGGCGAGGAACCGAGCACGGCGGCGAGCATCTGCGCCTTCGGAGTGCTCGCGCCGCCGACGATGCCCGTGGAGATGTGGCGCACGTCGAAGGTGGCGGCATAGCCGAAGATCAGGAGCCAGAGGAACGGGATGACGATCATCATCCCCAGCGTCCGGCGGTCGCGCTTGATCTGGATGAACTCCTTCCCCATCAGGGAAAGTAGCCTACGCCACCTCATCGTCGTCCCCCTTGGTCTGGTGGATATCGCTCGTGGGAGTGGGGTCGCTCGCGGGATCGGCACCGGTCTCCGAGTCAGTACCACCTGTGGAAGCGGAGCGGGATTCGCGAACGGCCGAACCGCCCATGCCGTGAGCCAGGACGTATGCCACCTGCCGGGCCACCTCGTCCGGGTCGATGTTCTGGACCCAAGGGGCCTTGAGCACATCACGCGCTATCACGTATGAGAAGCAAGTGCCGAACAGCATCTGACCCAGCATCGACGGATTCAGGTCCGGGCTGATGCGCCCCTCTGCCTGAAGCGTCTCCAGATAGGCGATGGTCGGAGCGACCGCTCCACCATGAAGCCTCTGCGCCATCTCCGGCATGAAGCCGGGCATCTTCATACCCTCGACCATCATGGTGACCAGGAACCGGGGTGCACCCCTCCTCGCGAAGATGCGGAGGTAGCTCTTGGCCAACCGTTGGAAGACCTCCTCCGGTTCTCCCTCGGGGACCGCCATGGAGCCGATGTGCTCAAAGAAGCGCGAGGCCAGCTTGGCCGCGTTGCGCAGGAGGTCCTGCTTGGTGGGGAAATAGTGATAGAGGGCGCTCTGAGTGACTCCGGCCTTGGCCGCGATGTCCCGCGTGGAGGCGTTCATCCCGTCACGGAGGAATGCGTCGGCGGCAGCTTCTAGGATCGCCTCCCTGCTGTCACCGCCGCCTGGGGGACGCCCAGGGCCTCTGCCCTCAGACGATGACGGAAGATCGTCGCCCTCGCCCGGGTCGCCGGTGCCGGTGCCGTTGTCTGCTTGTGAGTCTATTGTGTCCACAGCGGATCGAGATCCAATCTCGTGGTTATTAATTGTTCGATTAATAAATTAGTCGCGTAGGTCGTTCCTGTCAAGCCCCTCCGCGAGGGCGTTTTCGGCCGGGACTGACGGTCCTCTTGACAACAGCCGTATCATCCGGTAATTTCGGTATAGACCGAAATGAAGGGGCGATGATGGAACTCACACCTGTCATGGAGAAGTTCATAGTGCGCTGGGGCGAGATGGGCGGTATCTGGGGCATCAACCGGGCCAGCGCACAGATCGTGGCCCTCCTCTACCTCTCCAAGGAACCACTCACGGCAGAGACCCTGAGCGAGACCCTCTCTATCGCCCGCTCCACGGTGAGCACCGATCTGCGCGAGCTGCAGAACTGGGGAGTGATCAAAGTAGTCCACGTGCTTGGCGATCGCCGCGATCACTTCGAGACCTTGTCAGATCCGGGGGAGCTCTTCCGCGTCATCGTCAGGGAGAACAAGCGCCGCATGGTCGATCCCTTGGCCTCCCTGCTGCGCGAGGGCGTCGCTGAGGCCGAGAAGGACGAGGGCTTCGTTCGGGACCGCATGCAGGGGATGCTCGACCTCGTGGAGATGTTCGCAGCCGTGTTTGAGCGCACCGAGGAGATCCCCACCGACATGCTCCTCAAGATGGTCAAACAGACCGGCCAACTACCCATGAAGACCGCTTTCAAGCTGGCCCAACTCGGTGATGGGCTGGGTGAGTCGCTCAGGAGATTGGTGAAGTGATGTGGTGCCCAGCCGTATCGGGATGCTCAGTGAGGTGAGCTGAGCCGGGGGAAGAGAGGGCCCCCTTTTTTTGGACGTAGAATTCGGATAATTCCGAAATAAAGGATCTTACCAACGCTACGGTAGGCAGGACCGCCACCGGAAGGGGAGCAGACGATGAAGCAAGACTCAGGAACAGGGCTCGACCGCTCACTCGGCGCCCACGGAGACGCGAGCAGCCGCGCCATCGGGAGTACCCGCACGCGAGCTCGGAGAGTCTGTGCCCTTCGTGTTCTCCGTCACCGTGACCGGGATCGCGGGTCTGCATGCCTACTGGGCGTTCGGTGGATCGTGGGGCATCTACGAGGGCAGCGGCCGTAGCTTCCCAGCCGGAGAGTCGCTTTCTCCCGGGTGGCGCCTCGGAACCTGGGGTCTCGTAGTCTTGCTCCTCGTGGCCGCGCTGTTGGTTCTGGTGCGGACCGGGATCGTCCCCTTGAGGATGCCGCGGTTTCTCATCGTCGGCGGATGCTGGGTAGTGGCGGTCGTCATGTTGGGAGTGGCCATCGGCGACTTCGCCGGTTCGGGCAATTGGTCACGTGCGGTCTTCGCACCGGCTGCTCTCCTGCTCTCCGCCCTCACGGTCGTGGTCGCCGCCCCCGCACGCAGAACAATCCGGCAGAAGGCGCTTCGTCACAGTGAGCCAATCCCGGAAACAACAAGGAGGGAATCATGAGAACACCCACTCGATTCAGTCTGACCTGGGCATATGTGGCGGGAGCATTGACTGTGGCCACCGGGCTGCTTCACGACGCCATGATCTACACACAACTGGAGGTCTTCGAATCCCTGCCACAGGCTGATCGGTACGGCTCCATGTGGCTGTTCCTTTGCACGGGCACCGCAGTCGTCTTTGCCGGCGCGCTGAACCTTGCCGCGGTTCGGGGGCTGGTGCGCGGCGAGTCCTGGGCCCACCGCCTCACGCTGGCGTCGTGTCTCTTCTTGGCGCTACTGGGCGTCGTGGGACTCTTGCTGAGTCAATGGGGCGCTTCGAGTTTGGTGGCGCTGGCAGTTATTTCGCTGGTGCCCTGGTGGTTGACACGTCGCGCGACCGTCGCTTCGCCGCTTGGCCACTACCCTCTCGCAGAAGGCAGCCGCGATCGCCCTGGGGCCTCCCCAGGAGCGGACGAACCTGTGCCAGGAGGTGCAGCATGAGCTTCTTGAGCAAAGCCTGGAGCTGGAACGCGACTGACGAGGAGTGGCGGGCCCACTATCCGTGCGACAAGTACATGGATCAGCCCCGCCAGGAGTTCATGCGCGCGATCGACGTGTGCGCGCCCGCCGCGGTGACCTTCCGTTGGGTCTGCCAACTGAAGGTCGCCCCGTACAGCTATGACCTACTGGACAACTGGTTCCGTCGCAGCCCGCGCTGTCTGACCCCCGGGGCCGAGAAGCTCAAGTTGCGCCAGCGGTTCCTGGTGGGACCCATCGTCGAGTTCGAGCAGGACCGCCACATCACGGTCGTGGTAAGCCCCGGCGGAGAACGGGCCTACGGGCGCTTCTCGCTCACCTACGACGTGAGACCGACGGGTCCGGATTCCTCCCGACTGGTGTGCAAAGCCGATCTGGCCTCACGCACGCGTCTTGACCGAGTCCGCTGGTTTCTTCTGGCCTGGGGTGACCTGATCATGATGAGAAAGCAGTTCCTGACACTCAAGGCCTTGGCCGAGAAGACGGCCCTGGAGGCGGACGAAGCGAACGCTCTGCGTGTCGGCGCGGGGGAGGGAGCGGAATGAGCCGGTGGAGCAAGGCCTGGAGTTGGAATGTCACGGACGAGGAGTGGTGGGCATCGTATCCGTGCGACAGGTACATCGGGGACCCGTACCGGGAGATATTGCGTGCCGTCGATGTACAGGCGCCGGTGAATGTGGCGTACCGATGGATCTGCCAGACCAGGGTGGCGCCCTACAGCTATGACTGGCTCGACAACCTCGGCCGACGGAGCCCTCGGGAACTCACTCCCGGATCCGAACGGCTGGAAGTGGGCGGACGCTTCGGGATCGGCCCCATCCTGGAGTTCGAGCAAGACCATCACGTGACGGTCGGCATCTACAGACGCTTCGGGCGGCTATATGGGCCTCTGGCCGTGACCTATCTCGTGATGCCGACCGGGCCGGCCTCGTCCCGGCTCGTGGTCAAGCTGAACGTAGGCTGTCGAGGATGGTGGGGGCGGGCCCGCGCATTCCTCTTGGCCTGGGGCGACCTGGTCATGATGCGCAAGCAGCTCCTCACGCTCAAGGAACTCGCGGAGAAGACGGCCCGGGAAGCGAGCGGCGGCCGATCTCGCGGGGGCGGGCGAGTACGCATGAGCCGCGGTGGACCAGACACGGGCTGGAGCAAGTTGTTCATCGTTCTATGCGTTCTCGCCGCGGTTGGGTTGGCCGGGTACGCCGTCTCCTACCTGGTGGCGTTACCAGAAGTCGGCTCAGGTGGATTCGTGCCGGCCTCGCTGGGAGACCGAGACGGAACCCCATCTACGTTCGCGACCGTGCTGGCGGGCTTCGCGCCGCTGTACGCGTTCGCCTTCCTGCCGGTGGCTGTGATGGTGACCGCGAGTCGGTACCAGGTGGCGCCCTCGGCGGGCGTGTATCCCGGCCGGCTTGAACCCGTTCCGGCGGACGTGCTCCTGCGCCTCATCTAGGCCGATGCGATCCGGTTCCTGGCTTTCGATGTCGCCGGGTTCACGCTCATCTACCTGGCGTTCGCCGTCTACGCACTGGTGGAGTGGAGAGCGAGCCGCCGGCCGGCCTATGCGATCGCGACAAGCATTGGTCTGTTCGTCGTGAACGTCCCCTTCTTGCGGTTCGCGCCCAAGGCGGCGGTGGTGCTGATGACGGCCTCCATCCTCATCATGGCGCCTGTCGCGGTTTGGCTTGGGCACACGGCTGCCGGGAGAGGTGCGCTTCTCGGTTGACTGGTGCCGGCGAACTGCTCGACAAATGCGGAAAGAACACGGCCTCAACGACGCTATCTATTGGAGTCGCTACGATGAAGATGAGAAGAGTACTGCTGCATATCGCCGGGGCGGTCATGTTCCTTGCTGCCGTCCTGCACCTCACCTTCTGGTCGCAATACCATTGGGGCGAGGAGCTCAATTGGCTCAACCATGAGAGCAGAGGCGTAATCCTAGCTCTTTGGATTGGCACGATATACATGTCCCTGTTCAACGCAGGAGTGTCTTTCTACATCGGCAGCAGGAAAACATTCGGTGTGCTTGAGAAGACTATGTGTGCGTACATGGCCGGAGTGTTTGTGCTCCGTATAACCATGGGTGTACCCCTACTGGGCTATTCCGGAGTGGAAGTGGCATTTGAGGTGGTGTGCGCCCTCGTTGCTTTCTGCTACCTGTTTCCTCTGAGGACTGTTGTCGCTGTCGTCGCGCCCTCGGAATAGGAGTGCAAGCCGACTTCAACGTGTGGACCCGGCTCGAACCCGATCGAAAGGAAGGTCGAAACCATGTCTCAATCTGGCTCCAGAACCACGTCGTTTCTGTCGGTCGTGGTGACGATACTCACCGCGGGCGCCGCGCTCGCGGGCCTGGTCTTCCGCGACCTGTATCAGGACCCCGCCGCCGCCGAAGGATTCAGTAAGGCGTACTGGCTGGGCAACGACATCGTCATCCTTGCGGTGGCGGTGCCATTGCTCGCGGCGGCGCACATTCTTGCCCGGCGTGGCTCGCTGCGTGCCCGGCTCGTCTGGCTCGGATTGGCCTACTTCGTCACATACAACTACTCGTTCCAGCTGTTCGGCGGTAGTCTCAACTGGTTCTATCCCCTGCATGCCGCCCTCGTCGTGTTGCCTGTCTTCGTGCTCATCTCTGGGCTGGACCGACATCGACCTCTTGCGGTTTGTACATGCTGGGGTGCCTCTGACTGTGGTCTCTTTCACGGGGGCGCACGACGCGGGGGTGGAAGGAGCCTTGAGCGAGCTCGCCGGTGTGGATCGTCGTTCTTGTCGGCTCTCTCGTCTCCTGCTTGATTCTTCTCCGAGGGTTGCCACGGGTGAGAATCGCTCTCCATCCGGGGAGGCTGGCCGCCCTTCCGGACTAGTTTCTCGACAACTGACGCTGGGTCATCCAGGACGGAGGGGAACCGATTGTCAGGTGCGCGCCCGGCGGCCCACCTGCCTGGCGATCTTCCTCCGGATCTTCTCGTAGCTCGGCGGTCCTGCCTTCTGAAGGTTCTGGCCGTCGACGAAGACCGCATCCGACAAGCCCCACTCGGCCACGGTGGCCCGCTCCGAGGTGTCGATCTCGCGAAACGCGACCGCGTCGCCGAGCTCGGCGGCCGCACGCCTGGCACGCTCGCACGTGAGATTCGATGCGAGAC
The DNA here is from genome assembly GCA_963714175.1 of uncultured Actinomycetes bacterium. Lineage (GTDB taxonomy): Bacteria > Actinomycetota > Thermoleophilia > RBG-16-64-13 > RBG-16-64-13 > RBG-16-64-13. Next base: position 163,658 of record CAVQNN010000003.1, read on the forward strand.
ACCAGCCGCTTGTGAACGCTGTTACGTTTACCTTCCCGGGAATGGGCTCGGGTCGCCGGTCCACCTTGGGAAACCATCGAGGGGGCTGCGTATCCGGAGCGAACGGTTTCCACAGGAGGACCGACATGCCTTGGCGATCGGCCTTACGGTAGCCGTGCTTCTTGAACCAGGACGCTTTCATCCAGAAGGGGAGCGAGATGCCCCACGCCACCATTCCGAGCGCGCCGCGCGCGCGGGCGTCCTCCTCGGCGGCGCTCAGTAGAGCCTTGCCCATGCCGAGCTTCCGGAAGTCGCCCCGTCCCTGCTTGTGTCCGTGCACCCAGATGCAGTAGACGAAGTAGAGCCCCGAGCCGTCGACGAAGGAGTGCTCGATAGGCCCGTACTGGATCATTCCCCCCTCAACGCCGTTGTCGTCCACGGCAAGCTTGGCCCGAAGCCCCCGTTTCTCACTCCGTTCGAGCCATTCCCGGCGTTTCGGCCCCGACTCTTTGGCATCATCGGACCAGTCCTCAAGGCAGAGGCAGAAGAGATCCTTCTTGTCCTCGGTGAGGTCCACGATTCTCATTCGGATCCCCCTGACGCTGGAAATGCCAGTCGAACGTAGTGTAGTACGAGCCTCGGACAGGTTCTCAGACCACGCCCAGTACGCCGTCCGGATCCCAAACACCCCACGTCAGCGGGTTGACGAGCCGAACAGGTCCTCCAGGCGACCAGCAGATCCCATCCACCGCGTCACCCGCGAGGATACGGGCCCAGACCTCCCTCGCCGACTCCTCCCCAAGCGAACCCACAGTGTGCCATTGGTAGCCCCTGGCCGGAGCGAGACCCGCTTGCGAAAGGGCCTCCGAGCCCTCCAGGCCCTTCTGCCTGAACTGCTCGTAGGATCGCCACGGAACGTGCACCACCCTGAGTCCGGCCGAGGATGATCCCGGCCTGCTCACCCGATGATTGCCGTAGTCAAGGGAGGCGTATCTGTGGGCGCGGAACGCCACCTTCTGCAGTCTGTGCGGGGTTGTCTCCAGGCGCCATGGGCCTTGGCCGAACGCGACGCCTGGTACCGGAAAGAGGTTGTGGATCGCGGCGGCGACCACGTCGACTCCGCGGTTGCGCAGGTAGTCGGCCAGCGTTGCTTCAGGAGCGAACCAGAATTCGTCAGCGTCGAACGGAACGATCCAGTCTGCCCCGGCCCTCCTCGCCCAATCGGAGAGAAGAGTCATCTTCGAGGCCTGGTAGTATCCCTCCTCACGGTCGGAGGTCAGATAGATGGGATGTTGCTCTGCCAGCCGGCTCAGCAGTGCGGGCGTTTCGTCGGTGGAGCGATTGTCGGCGATCACGACGCCTTCGACTCCCTGGCGAAACAGGTGTTCGACCACCGGGACGATGATGTCGGCGTTGTTTCTCGTCATGGCTACAGCCCAGACCGAGCCCTTCTCTCTGCGCCGGGACCGCACGGGGGGGAGATCCATCGCGGCGCTGATCTGCTGAGCCAGAGCCGAGTGCGCGGGATCTCCAGACATCGCCTTGGCTTGACGCCAGGCTCGATACTCCTGACGCAGACGTGGGTTCGTCAGGCGGGCTCTGGTGAGACCCATCTTCAGGAGCTGCTTCTTGAGGCGTGCGTTCATCAGTTTCTTCAGTAGCTCCTCCACGGCGTGAGCCGTCTCCCCAGAGATGCCAGGCACGACTTGGTCCAGACCACCCCGAGACGATAGGGGGAGGACAGGATCTCCGCCTGGAGCAACTCCTCCCATTGGTCGAGCACGATGTCCACCGCATACTCGCTTCCCCGTGCCTTGACGGCCTCCTCCAGGCGGGCCACCAACTCCGGCGATCGGCGAAGCATCGACACCGCCTGGACCACGTCGGCGGGCGTCTCCACAACGATCGCGTCCTCCCCGACCCTGGCCAGGTCGAGATAGCCCTGTTCGGGCGCGATGAGCGGAATGGAGCCTGCCACCCAGGCGTTGATCAGCTTGGTGGGAGGCTTTTGGGGCCAGCGCTCGTCTTCCTGTTCATCATCCTGCCGCCTCATGCACAGGGCCAGGTCGATCGTAGAGAAATCGGGCCAGGCAGATGGCGCTGTGTCCACGCGGAGCATGACCCCGACATCTGATAGCGAACGATTGAAGTCCGGATCCCGAGCAAACGATGGCACATTCGGCGGGTGACCCTTGAACGCCATGTTCTCCAGGAGTCCTCTACGGTTCGGGTCTCTGACCACGATCCCTCTTTGGGGGAGCAGCACCACCCAGCGCTGGATGAGCGGATCGGTCACGGAGCTGGGGTTTGGCATTATCTCGCACCGCGCGAACGAGGGTACCGGGACACTCAGTGGCTGATCGCCTCGGATGATCAGAGCACCGCGGTCGGGCATGACTTGTGTTGCGAGACGTCTCACTCGGCCGGGCAGGAGCTGCCCCGTCCATTGGGTGAGTTCCCCGACAGATGTCACCACCAGGCGTGCCTCACGGGGGGCGTGGCTCCCCAGCGAGACCGTTGCACCCCGCTTCTTCAGACGAACGTACAGTTCGTAGAGCGTGTGCCCCCGCCCGTCGCCGAAGAAACCGGGATCGCGATCCGGATCCCAGTCGGCAACTGCAGAAACGTCCTCGAGCGTCCAGAAGTGGACGGGTCGGCTCATTGTGCGCTCGCGCCTCCGTACGGAACGTGCTTGACTACGCTGCCATACTACCGCCGTCGGCGCACGAGCAGAACGGTCACGATGAGTCCCAGGACGCCGGACGTCAGGGCCTCGTCTGCACCTCCACCGACCATGCCTTGGATTCGGGTACCGAGTTGAGGAGGACGTACGTGTTGTCCGCCACGGTGACCACCGCGTGGGCATCATCGCGGGCATGGTCACAGATATCCCATCCTGAATCGCATCGATCATAGCTATAGGATCAGTGGCCTCGTCGGCGGGAACGATGGCGACTATGACACCATCGAGTTCCCCGGCATCGGGCATGTCGAGCACGAGTTGGACCTCGCCCGAGGCAGTGAAGGGCTCGCTGATCAGGATGCCCTCCATGCCCTGCCAGGGTGAGTCGCTCGAGCGCAGCGTGGCGATCGTCTTCCACTCGTCTTCCGTCGGGGCCTGGGTGGTCGACATCTCGGTGGCTGGGGTGACGGTCGTGGCTGTGGTGGACGTCTCCGCGGCGACGCCGTCATTCGAACTCCCACAACCAACTACGGTCAAGACGATCGTCATGGCCACGGTCAGACCGATCCAAGACCTGCGCATGCTGCCTCCTCCTGGGTCTACTCGACCTTGCCATGATACCTGCTCGCTCCTGCCCGACTGATAGAACATCGGTTGCCGCATGGCGTGAGCGGAAGAAGCGGCCGCGCGCGACCGGAGTCGGCGCAGCGCCGGCGGAATGCATGTCTTGGCGTGAAGCCGGGTACTGGTAGACGAAATGGTCAACCGACAGGGAGGATAGCAGGGTGCGATCAGGGAGAATGGGGCTCAATCTGGGGCGGGCGACGGCTGCAGTTGTTGTTCTTCTGGCACTTGTCTTCTTGCTGGGGGCTCCCGCGTCTGCCCGAGCTGTCTCGTATCCTGATGTGGATCCGGCCGAGTGGTTCGCGGAAGCGGTGCAGGTCCTGTCTGACCAGGGGATCGTGCGAGGAGGAGATGACGGAGCCTTTCGCCCGGACGATTCGATCACTCGCGCTGAGTTCGCCGTCCTGGTCAGCCGCTGTCTCGGTCTCTCTCCTGGGATCTCGCATCCCTTCACGGACTTCCCTCCCGGCGTTTGGTTCGAGCCGGCGGTCGGTGCGGTTTTTGAGGCCGGTCTTAGCGAAGGGGTATCGGCGAACGAGTTCTATCCCTACGGCAGGGTGTCGCGTCAGCAGGCGGTCGCCTTCGTCATGCGAGCGCTTGTCTACAAGCAGAGCGTCCAGCCGATCACAGGGCTCAACCTGGCTCTAACACCTTCCGATGTCGCGTTGTGGCTCCAGGGATTCCCCGATCGCACGGCTATCGCCGACGTCCACCAACTGGCGGTCGCCAATGCCTATCGTTTGCAGATCGTGTCGGGCCGCTCCGACGGCTTCTTCGCGCCGCTCGCCGACGTGACGCGGGCCCAGGGCGTAGGCATGCTCTACGCAGCTCTCTTCAAGACACCCGTGCCTTTGACGGAACCACCCGCGCCGGCCGAGATCGCCTACCAGCACGCAAGCGTCGGCAGCAGGGGTCCTCATGTGATGTGGCTGGAACAGCGTCTCGCCGATCTGACGTATCGACCGGGTCCGGTCGACGGAGTGTTTGACGATCGCACCCGGCACGCGGTCATCGCGTTTCAGAAGTGGGAGGGGCTGAGCCGGGACGGGGAGGTGGGGGCCCAGACCTGGACGCGGATGATGACGGCCGCCAGACCGACGCCCGTGCGGACCGGTTCGGGGGTCTGGATTGAAGTCAACCTAACAAGACAGGTGTTCCTATACGTGGAGAACGGTGTCGTGACCCGGACGCTTCCCACGTCGACCGGCAGAAGCTTTGTCTACAGATCGTCACCCTACACCGTGCAGAGAAAGCCGATAGCCGACGGGCCCCGCTACAGAGCCCTGTATCTCAACCCGGGATACGTTCTCGCCATCCACGGCTATCCCTCGGTTCCGACCTATCCCGCCAGTGACGGGTGCGTGCGCCTGCCGAAGCCTGACATGGACGACTTGAGGGAGATGGACGGCTACGCCCCGATGGTCCCCGACGGTACAAAGGTCTACATCTACTAGGCGCAGCCTGCTAGGCCGCCAAACAGAGATAGTGGCCGATGAACTCGTCGATCATCGGGTATATCCTTGGAACAAAGATCGAGAAGGAGGTACGACAGGTGAGCAACGCCATCGCTATGGCTCTGGCCGAGAGACGGTCCATCCGCGCATATACGGCCCAGCCGGTGCCCGACGAACTCGTGCGGGAAGTACTGACCGAGGCCAGGTGGGCACCTTCGGCCACCAACACCCAGACCACCTACGCGTACGTACTTACGGGCGACGCCTTGGAGCGCTTCAAGGCCGACCTCCGCCAGAACGCCGAGGCGCAGAAGCCCGAGGCATCCGACCTTGGTCCCCGGGTGCCGTTGCCGGCGCTGTTCCAGGCCAGGCAGGACGACCTGTTCAAGACCCGGGGCGCTTTCATGGCCGCCGAAGAAGCGAGGCTGCTCATCCAGCCGCCGACCCCTCCGGTGCATCCCATGGTGGCCGCCGCCGGTTTGTGGAACGCGCCCATACTCCTTCTGTTGGCCATCCCCAGGGACATCGGGCTCCCCTACGGCTGCTTCGACGCCGGGCTGTTCGCTCAGTCAATAGCCCTCGCGGCTCACGCCCGCGGTCTGGGCACCTGCGTCAACGGCTCCAACGTCCGCTACCCCGACCTCTTGCGGAAGCAGATCCCGGGGACCGAAGACAAGCTGTTCGTGATCGCCATCACGCTCGGCTATCCGGACTGGGAGGCCCCCGTCAACCACTTCCCCAGGACGCGCTTGGACGTGGACGAGTACGCGACGTTTGTGAGGTAGGGGATGAAGAAAGCCGTCGTACTCTACTGGTCGCATAGCGGCAACACCGAGAAGGTAGCCTCCAGCATCCGAACGGGTTTGGAGGCTGGAGGCCTCAGCGTCGTTGCGACGCGAGTCGAGGATGCCGAGGATGTGGACTTCTTCGACTACGACTTGGTCTGTCTCGGGTTCCCCTCCTACAACTGGCACACGCCCAAGCCGGTGGAAGAATTTCTGAGGGCGAAGTTCGCGCGATATCTGAAGGAGGGCCGCATCCTACCCGGCGCACCCTTGCTCCCGGGCAAGAATGCTCTCATCTTCTGTACCTACTCCGGGCCGCACACCGGCATCAGGGAGGCCATCCCGGCAGGAAAGTACGCGGGGCAGTACTTCGAGCATCTCGGCTTCACCGTGCTCGATGAGTGGTACGTATTGGCCGAATTCCATGGGAACGAAGGACTTAGCACCCTCGGCCGTATGGGGAACATCAAGGGACTCCCGAGCGAACGGGACCTGGAGAGGATCGAGGATCAGGCGCGCTTGCTGGCGTTGCGGCTGTAGCGCCCGGCGCCCACGCTCCCCAGCAGCTGCCCGACCCAGTAGACGACGATGCGACGACGCGGTCTCGCACGTTCCTCTAGCTGCCGGAATCCTCCCACGTGGTAGATCACGTTGCCGGCTTTGTCGATGTAGGCGTGTTCTGTGCCGGCCTTGGTTGAAGACCACCACGGCTAGGCCGCCCGGGAGAAAGGGCTCGGCTGCGCAGAACTGCGCGGGGATGACGAGCGTACCCTCGCGGTCGACGTAGCCCCATCTGAAGTCGCCGGATCTGGCACTCGGCTGCACGGCTGCAAGAGCCTCCCTGCGAGAACGGGGCGGCGTCGAGAAGACCAGTATCGAAGCGGCGGCGTCACGAGCGACCCGGACTTATCGATGTACCCTTCTCGAGCCGTCGAAGTTGTCTCTCACCTTGACCGCGCCAGTCCCTCGGAAAACGTCGATCTCGAACTTGGGCGACCAGAAACTGAGGATCGATCGCGAAGGAGCCGGAGGCATCGACGTAGCCCCAGAGGTCACCGACCGTCCAGACCGCGGCCAGGCCCTCCGCGAACGGCTCTCGCGGTCCAGTAGCTGGTGGAGATGACCGTCGCGCCAGGTACGGCCAATAGCACGCAGGATCTCACCTGGCCCTCCCATCTCCGTCACCCCAATCGCGGCCAGCCCTTCGGAGAAGGGCGAGACGGACATACAAGGGCTCGATGACAAGCGCGCGGTCGATCGATGTAGCCCCATAGTGTCGTGTTGGCCGAGCGGGATCACCCACTGCCCGGGATCACGGAGATGATATGCAGGGCAATGCCGGCCAATGGAAAACGTCCCGGTTGGTCGACCATAGCCGTCGCGAAGCGACTCACAGCGGCCAGGCCTTCGGAGAAGGGGGAGGCTCCGACCAGACACCATCTCACCGGCACTCGGCCAGAACGAAGTTCAGGCAGACCGCCCGGACACCGTTCCCACGAAGAAGGCCACCGTTGATGTAGCCCCAGACATCGCCGTCTGCTATGGCGGCGACGGCCCTCAGAAAAGGGCTCAGCCCGGGTGAACCGCGGCTGGACGACCATGGCACCGGTCTTGTCGATGAACCCGTACTTCTCGGCGGCGTTGTCGTAGGCAGGGAAGAGCTCGACTTCTCCGGCCGCGCCCTCTCCTGTCGTGCCCAGTGCTATCCCGGCCAGGACAATGAGCGCCCCTGCAGCGCACGTACCAAGGATCGCCTTCCAGCGCTCACGGCGCTTGGAAGACGCAGAAGGTTCGGCGAACGGTCTCCGCCCCATAGGCCCAGCGTATGGCCCCAATTCCCACGCCGCGCCATCGGGCACAAGCGGGCTGCCGCATCTGGAGCACCATTCCCAGACATTCTTGGCGAGCTTGGCTCGGCATGTCGCACACCTGGCCATTGCGCAGCCCCTTCGATGAGGCCCCCCACATATTGTACTGCTGTCGAGCGAAGACGCCGACTCTCGCCCAGCTGGCCCGTGCTGGTCCCTCGGGAGTGCTGCTCACCCGTTCATGTGTGAGGCGGCATCGATCATCTCGATCATCTCCTGCACAGTGACGATCTGCGCGAAGAGGAAACCTAGCGTCGCCAGGGATGCCCGCTGAAGCTCGGCTGCCGACATGCCACCTATGGCCGCTGTCGCCGTGCCGTCGCTGAGGAAGAAGACGTGGAAGTCTCGCTGCATGGCCTCGCGTGCCGTCGTCTCACAGCAGATATTGGTGGCCACCCCGCCGATGATAAGAGTGTCGATGCCGCGCGCACGCAGCATCTGCTCCAGGTCGGTGCGGAAGAAGGCGCCGAACCGAGTCTTGTCCAGAATGATGTCTCCCTCCCGGACGACGAGTTCGCGGTCGAGCTGCGCAGATCGAGCATCTTCGTTGAGGATTCCGGCTCGAGCGGGAGGGGAGGTCTCGCCGAGGACTCCCAGGTTGGAGCCGTCGGGCCGCAGGACAAGCCGAACATGGATGACTGTGATGCCCGCTCCGCGACAGACCCCGGCCAGTCGGTTGAGCTTCTCCAATACAAGGGGTCCGTCGGGGGCGGAGACAGGCGAGTCTCGAACAAAGCACTCCTGCAGGTCTACGTTGATGAGTGCGGTCCGTTGGGGAATCATGTCGAATTCCGTCATGAGAAGACCTCCTGTGCGGCCAGTGGCTCGGCTGCGTCCGGCGTTTGCCTGAGCACATCGGCGAACTCGCGAGCGCGCTCGGCGGTGTACATGGCGAAGGCGAATCGGACTTCATGTCCATGCTCGTCAGGGGCGAAGAACGACACGGCCAGTCCCTCGGACAGCTTGTCGATGCCGGCCTTGTAGGGGAAGAGCACCACCGCGAACCCGCCTTTGGCCCAACCCTTGCCGATGTCTACCTCACGCACTGAGTCTCGGGGAAACTCAACGGCCATGAAGCAGCCGTCCTCTTCAAAGAGCTCGCCCAATCCGGGCCAGAGCCCCGCGCCTCCGAACGAGATCCCGTAGCTCAGGAGGAAGGCGATCACCGCCACCACCAGCCAGCGCCAGTCCAGCGCGACGATAGCTGCGACCAGCAGCGGGACTACCAAGGCGAGGAGCAAGCCCTGGACCCAGACCCAACTCTCGTACAGACGACGCGGCACCCGTGGTCCGGTCACGACGACCCGGTCGTCGTAGATCGTCAACCGGCTGCGGCCGGCGAACCGAGCGCCCATGCGATAGGACCAGCCGTCGAATATCCGAGCCTTCTCCGGGATGTCCTCATCGAACAGACCCGACTCCACCCGGCTCGCCCTGCGCAGGGTTGCTCTGATCGGCGCTCGCCGTGAGAACAGCCGCGCGATGGAGTAGGACATGATCCCAACGGCCGCGATGGCCACAACCGCACTCGTGATCCACTGCCATGACTGCATGTCGAACACGATACGCCTCCCTCAGAGTGCGTCTCTCGCCAGGGTGCCTTCTACCAGGTTCCCACCCCTCCGTCCACCAAGATGGTCGAAGACGTCATGAAGTCGCTGTCTTCGCTGGCCAGAAACAGCGCTGGGCCCGTGAGATCTTCCGGCATCTCGTTCCGGTCCTTGAAAGCCTGCTGGTTCTTCTGAAAGTCGGCCCACCCCGGCTTGTTCCTGTCGGCGACAATGCTCTCCTCTGTCATCGTGTAGCCGGGAGCCAGCGCGTTGACTCGTATGCCGTACTCGCCCAACTCCTTGGCCAGACCTCGGGTGAATCCGACGACTGCGCCCTTGCTGGAGACGTAGTGGATGAATCCGGGCACGCCCAGGAAGAAGGAAGACGAACTCAGGTTCACGATCTTGCCGTATTGCCGTTCTTTCATGTACGGCACCACGGCCTTCGCGCAGTTCCAGCAGCCCTTGACATTCACCGCCATGGTCCTGTCCCACTCTTCCGGCGTCCATTCGTCAAAGGGGCGGAAACCGCCCATGCCCTTGTACACCGCGGCGTTGTTGATGAGGATGTCGATGCGCCCGCCCCACATCTCGGCGGTCGCCTTCACCGCGGAATCTCATCTGCGCCTCATTCAAGACGTCGCACGCGAAGGGTGCGGCCACGCCGCCGTCGTTGGCGATCTCTTGCGCCACCGCCTCGGCCCCAGCGAAGTCCACGTCCAAGATGGCCACCTTCGCTCCCTCGGCCGCGAACCGAAGGGAGATCGAGCGCCCGATGCTGGGATTGCCACCACCTCCGGTGACGATAGCGATCCTGTCTCTAAGCCTCTGTGCTTCAGGGTGCTTCAGTTTCACCGGTCTGCCTCCTCGGATCGTCGTGCCAACAGACGTCAGTAGCGAACACTACGTGTAGATAGCATGATGAGTCAACGGGCGGGCAAAGACTAGGCCCACCGAGTCGCCGAAGAACGAGGCCTCCTACAGCGGAGGAGCGCTGTCCCGCCCGGCGGGGAACACCTGGCAGGTTCCGTTGTGCGAGACGGCGTGTAGGGGATAGTCGAAGAGAGTTGAAAGCATCTCCGAAGTGAGCATGTCCTCTCTGCTCCCGTCGGCAAGTATCCTTCCCTGCCGAAGCAGGATCACGCGCTGGATCTCAGAAGGGATCTCTTGGATGTGATGAGTCACGAGAAGGATGGTCGTTCCGCGTCGGATCAACTCCCGGAGTTGCTCGCGATAGAGAAGCGAGGTCTTCAAGTCGAGCCCAGAGGTCGGCTCGTCGAAAAGGAGTGTGCCGGGATCGCTGACCAGTGCCCTGCCGAGCAGGAAACGGCGCTGCTCGCCGGTTGACATGCTGCCGAAGGGCCGCTCCTTGAGGGCGCCGACGCCCAGCATCTCGATGACCTCCTCGGCTCTGCGGCGCTCACTGTCGCTGAAGATCTGGTGCTGCCAGGTGTCGACGCTGGAGTAGAACCCCGAGAGAACGACGTTGATGCCCCGGACGCTCTCGAGGTAGTCGTGCTGCATGTCGTGCGAGACGAGACCGAAATGGGCGCGAAGGTCCCACACGTTCCAGTGTTCCCTGCCGAGAACCCTGATATGGCTGTCGCGCGAGAAAACCGGATGAAGCTCGCCCGAGATCAGCTTGAGAAGTGTCGTCTTCCCGGCTCCGTTGGGGCCAAGAATCGCAGTGCTGCACCCTTGGTCGATCTGCAGAGTGAAGCCGTCAAACACCTTCGTATCGCCCCGGAAGGCCGTGATATTGCATATGTCGAGGAGTGGCTCCACCCTCTCCCTTCGGCGAGCACTACGACTCGCGTCTGAACAACGCCGCCCACACTATGGCATCCAGGATGAACGTATGGAAGGCGAAGTAGACGCTTCCCACCACCGCGAACCAGTAGGCCACGCCGTGGTCGTTGGGCTCGAGCGCGAAGAGGGCCCAGGCCAGCGCGATCGACGCAAGTCCCACGACGAAGAGGACCGTGCGGATGGCTATCCACGTACCGGTGCTTGGGCTTGTCCACATAGAGGTTCGACAGAGGCATCCAGAAGGCGGAGGGAATGAGCATCAGAACGAAGATCGGGATGAACACGACGAATCCGACCGCGCCGGCGATCTCCACTTCATCGGAGACGAGTTCGAAGAAGACGTAGTAGAGAACCGCGAGATACCCGATCGCGGAGAGGAGCATCGAGACGGTATAGACGGGCCGTATCCTTGCGGGGACCCCGCCCCACAGAGCGTTCGCCCCGCGCGACTCCCCCCGGAGCCCCAGTACGTAGCTGCCTATGACCGCGACGCCACCCACGACATTGACCAGTAGCAGGATGATCTTCAGAGCGTCCACCGCACACCCCCCGTTCGGTTGACTGCAGGATGACCACAAATGTGTCTTCTACTATCTAGCACATTCGGGCCGAGCACTCCCGAAGCAGGCGCCAGCAGCCTCTCAGGCCCGTATCTCCTCGCGCATGAAGAGGATGTAGCTCACGGTGAAGAACAGGAGCACGCACCCCACCAGGGCGATTATCTGCGGCCAGCACAGCAACAGGCTCTGTCCGAAGCTGAGGGGGCCAATCACAGCCCGGTCGACTTGCTCATAGACCAGAACGCCCAGCGAACGCACGCTCGGGTTCAGGAGGGCGCTGGTGGCTTCGTCGTACAGGGTCCCTGGAGATACTCTGTCGAGGGTCGTTTCCAGTCGTGCGTTGCGCAGTAACTCGCTGTCGGTGGCGGTGTCCCCTGCCGGAGCGACCGCGTTGACGACCAATCCCACGATGAGGCTTGCGAATATGGCAAAGAACAGCCACACGGCTATGGAAGCCAGGGCCGAAGTGGCCGCCTGCTTGAACAGAACGGAGAAGAGCTGGGCCAGGGCCAGCCAGAAGGCGACGTAGATCACGGTCACGATGATGAAGGCCACCAGCCTCCCCACCTCTTCGAGTGAGGGTGTCGTGCCCAAGAGCACGATCCCTATCCCGCCGACGATCACCACGAGTGCGGTCAATGCGAGACCTACCACGCCCAGGCCGGCCACGAACTTGCCCTGAAGCACCGCGTCACGATGGATGGGCTGAGATATCAGTCGGCTGAGCGTTCCCTGGGATCGCTCGCTGTTGAGAGCGTCGAATCCTAGGGCGATGCCGAGCAGCGGGGCCAGGAAGGTGATGAAGCTGGTGAAAGAAGGCAGGCTTTGCCCGGAGACGGTGAACAGATTGAGGAAGGCAAAGTCGACGGTGCTCGAACTCGAGACCGCCTCTCTGATGGCCGAACTGGCCGCATACACGGCAGCCAGCGTGGTCACGGCGATGAGAACGAGCAGGATCCCGAAGCGGAGTCCTGACAGATGGTCGGCGAACTCCTTGCGGGCGACCGGCCCAACGCCGACCGCGAAGAAGCGCCCACGAGATCGCGAGACGCGCTCGCGGCTCGGGGAGGAGTCGCCACCAGGTGCGGCGAGGACCACGGATCCGTTACTTGACTGCGACATGGCCGGCATCGACCTCCTCTCGGAAATAGCGGTCGTAGATGTCGTCGAGGCTGAGCCCCAGCTGGCGGAGGTGGATCGGGAGGAGCCCTTGTTCGATGGCCAATCGCGCGGCGGCGGCGCGGATGTCGCTTCGGCTACGGACTGTCACCACATCTCGGAGCCTGCTGACATCCTCAACGCCCTTGAGAGACTCGAGAGACCTAGTCAGGCGCACCAGCGCTCCCTCGTCAGCTGCTCTGCCATCGGCGGTCACGGTGGCGATCTCATACTCTGACTCGTCGCTCTCCGCCAGTTGCCGTTCGAGTTCGGGCACCGGTCCCGCTGCTATGAGGTGACCGCCGACGAAGATGCCCACTCGATCGCACACCGTCTGCACCTGATGGAGCAGATGAGAGGACAGGAGAATGGTCATGCCTTCCTCGCTCCTGAGGCGCGACAGCAGAGCAAGCATGTCTCGCACGCCCTCCGGGTCGATCCCGATGGTCGGTTCGTCCAAGATGAGAATCGATGGTTGCTTGATCAGCGCATCCGCAACCGCCAAGCGCTGGCGCATACCCCGGGAGTATTTCCCCGCCCGTTTGTCCGCGGCTTCGGTCAGACCCACCTCGGCCAGCAGCGTATCGATTCGCTCGCTCGGCCTCCTTGCGGGGTACCCGATTCAAAGAGGCCGTATAGCGGAGATTCTGCCGCCCGGTCATGTTGGGATAGAAGCCGACATTGTCCGGGAGGTACCCGACGATGGACTTGACGCTCAGAGGATCCCGTACGGGATCGTAGCCGGCCACGCGCACGCTTCCGGAGGTCGGCTCAGTCAGGCCCAGCAGCATCAGGATGGTAGTGGTCTTGCCCGCCCCGTTCGGTCCGAGCAGGCCGAAGATCTCGCCTTGCTGAACCGAGAGGTCGAGGCCATCAACGGCGGTGAAGTGGCCGTACTTCTTGGTCAGTCCCGTTGCCACGATCACGGCCCCAGGTGCCACAATCTCTGTGGCGGGAGCGGGCGTCTCGTGCGCTCCGCGGCCGATATCTTGTTCGACCATATCGCTCACGCGTATACCTCAGCGGTGTCCGTAGCGGCGGAAGACGAACGCGAGTATGGCTATCGCGGCGATAGCGATCAGCACGCCGATGACGCCCCAGAGGGTCCCGGTCTTGACCGTGACTCGGATCTCCGACTGGGCGGAGGCCTGGTCCGCGCTCGCGTTCATGGTGACGACGTAGTCCCCGGCTATGGCGTTTTCGGCCGGCTTGAACACCGCCACGACGCTCTGCTGCTGGTTGGCGGGCAGCACGTCGATGACCCTCGGTTCAAACGTCACTTCCCAATTCGCGGGCGCGGTAGCGGACAGTTCCACCTCCTGCAGGGGTCCGGTGCCGCTGTTGGTGACTACGAACTGAACCCGCGTGGTCTCGCCCGCTTTGACATCGGCGTTGAGGTTGCCGTCGGGGGTGGTGAGGGTGAGGGTATATGTCCCTGTGATCTCCACCTGCAAAGGTATGGAGACGGTCTCTCCGCCGCCCGCCGCCGTCACGGTGACATCATAGGTGCCGATCTCTACACTGGCAGCAGGGGTCACCTTCAGGGTCAGTCCCTGCGATCCACTGGACTCGACCGCCGACCGTGGGAGTCTCTTGTGAGGCCCCCGAGGGTGTAAGCGAGAGTGTCCAGTTGTCCGGCCCTTCGGCGGTGAGATTGTATGTGCGTGCTTCCAACGTCTTGTTGGCGAGGGTGAGCGAAAAGGTGTAGGTGGCGGCGGCGGGACCGCGCAGCGAGGCGTACTCGGCCGTCAGTTCAGTCGTTCCACCTTCGACCGCACTGATCGTCAGGGAGACAGGGAGCGACACGGAGGTCGTTCCGGCCCGGCCGACGACGGTGACGGTCTTGGTGCCTTCCGCTTCACCCGCCGGGATCTCCACTTGGAGACTGAGCGAAGAGGGGGACTCGGGATCGGTCATGATCGCCGATACCGGTCGTCCTCCGCCGAGGATCGACGCCTTCCAGCCTTCGGGCACCCCCTGAACCGACAGATCCAGTCGTTGGGCGACCGTGTCGCTCACCTTTAGGTCGATGCTGACAGTCTGACCGGCCTGAACAGTCATGGCCAGATAGGGAGTGGTGAGGGTCGTGGCAAGAGCCGAACCGCCTCCGCCGGTTAGGACTAGCAGGAAAGCCAGAGCGACGGCAGCGCTGGCAAACGCGGCTCCCAATGTGCAGCGACGAAGACGTGACTCACGAGTTGAGCGACGCATGCGACAACCTCCGAAGCGTGACGTATGTTGGACTACTGCGGCGTCTGAGCGGCCCCTGTCCATGGCGGCGCACAGCGTGCGGTACGTCTCAGAAGCTACCGAATGGCACGTAAAGTGCGTATAAAGAATCGCCTAGGGTCCGGAAGGCCGGCTGGCTTCATGCCTCCCGCGGCCAGGAGGTAGCGGACCGGCCAGCGACGCCGCCTTGGCCAGGCGGCGCAGAGCATCCAGCCTCTCGGTCCGCCCGAGTTTCGCTTGGGCGACAGCTCGTCGAAGGATCTCCGTGTTCTCGTCATACATCTCGCGGTCCACGGGATACGGGAAGCCGTCCTTTCCACCGTGGGCGTAGCTGAAAAGGGCCGGATCGCTTCGACTGGCAGGCGTGTCGTACACTAGTTCGGCGATGAGCGTGAGAGCCCGTATGGTCTTGGGACCGACGCCCGGCAGGCCGAGCAGGATCTCGAAACTCTCCGCCTGCCGCTCGTAGGTGGACAGGAAGATCTTCTTGAGGTTGTCGGGGTGGATATCCCGCAGCTCGACGGCATGTCGCGTGGGCATGGATAGCTGCTTCAGGCGGTCGAGGCGGCCCAGTATGCGGTCCGGCGGTTCGTGCGAGAGTTGAGTCACGACGTCTTGTGCAGGAAGGCTTTCTTTCGCCACCATGTTCAGCACGGCGGTGCCGGGGGCCTGCGAAGCAATGGCCTTGTGGGGCTCGACCACGTAGTCCGTGACCGCATCGCTCAGCCAGTGGTAGCGGCGGGCCTTGCGGTTCAGGTCGTTCATGCCCTGCTGCACCACCGCCCAGTCGCCCCGGCGAGTGAAGAAGAAGCTGTGGTGGTAGATCTGGTAGCCATCCTGGAGACCCGAACTATCCACCTTCGCCGCCATCTTGCTTGCATAGACGAGACCTGCCGGCTCGATCGACAGCACCCCCGAAGCCGCCGCCGACTCGATCTCCCCCGGCGTCTTCCGGGAGACTCCACCCTTGCCTCCGGCCACGATCAGCCCTGATTCGTGCTCGAGGCCACGGAGGCCGTCCTTGAGCGCCCCACATACCGTGGTCGTCACGCCCGAGCTGTGCCAGTCGAAGCCCAGAACGGCCCCGAAAGCCTGGAACCAAGCCGGATCGGAGAGCCGCCTCAGCATCTCCTCCGGGCTGTACTCGCTCACGATGGCCAGAGTGACTTCGCGGGCCAGAAGGCGCATGCGCGAGAAGAGCCACGCGGGGGCTTTGCCGCCGTGCAGCGGTAGTGTGGCAGTTCCGGTCTTCATGGAGAGCAGCATACGCCCGGCCTCGGACGGACGAAGTCGACGGTGGTGACGCGGTCGCCGCGGAGGCTCGCGTCCGGAACGGATCTGGCTTCTAGTTCCTCAAGCTGCCCAGCGGCGCCGGGAACCGGCCGCCGCGGCGCGCGAATATCGAGCCGGCCCAGGGGTTCACGGCCATGACCGGCGCCTCCCCGAGCAGCCCGCCGAACGAAAGGCGCTCCCCGACTCCCTTGCCGATGGCAGGCAGGAGGCGCACTGCCGTCGTCTTCGCGTTGATCACGCCGATGGCCGCCTCGTCGGCGATGATCCCGGCGATAGTCTCCACCGGGGTGTCGCCGGGGATCGCGATCATGTCCAGGCCGACAGAGCAGACGCTGGTCATCGCCTCGAGCTTCTCCAGCGACAGCGCGCCCGACTCGGCGGCTCGGATCATGCCGGCGTCCTCGGAGACCGGGATGAAGGCCCCGGACAGGCCACCCGCGGAGCTCGTGGCCATCGCTCCGCCCTTCTTGACGGCGTCGTTGAGCAGCGCGAGCGCCGCTGTCGTTCCCGGACCGCCACAGCGTCCCACGCCCATGGCCTCGATGATCTCGGCCACCGAGTCGCCCTTGGTCGGGGTGGGGGCGAGCGACAGGTCGACGATGCCCCGCGCCACGCCCAGCCTGGCCGCGGCCTCTCGGGCGATCAGCTCGCCCACGCGCGTGATCTTGAAGGCGGTCGCCTTGATCGCCTCGGCCACCGTGGTCAGGTCGGCATCCTCGGCGAGCGACTCCACGACCGCGCGTATCACTCCAGGGCCGGAGATGCCCACGTTGACCACGATGTCGGGCTCGCCCGAGCCGTGTACCGCACCGGCCATGAAGGGGTTGTCCTCGACCATGTTGGCGAAGACGACCAGCTTGGCGCAACCGATCGAGTCCCGGTCGGCCGTCGCCTGAGCGGTGTCGAGCACTGTCTGCGCCATGGCGAGCACCGCGTCCATGTTGATGCCCGCCCGGGTGGTGGCGACGTTCACCGAGGCACACACTCGTTCGGTGGCCGCGAGCGCCCTCGGGATCGAGGCGATGAGTCGCGCGTCGGCGTCGGAGATTCCCTTTTGGACCAGGGCGGAGAAGCCGCCGATGAAGTCGATCCCGACAGCGGCCGCGGCCCGGTCGAGGGCCAGCGCCAGCGGCGTCAGGTCTGCGACTTGCGTTGCGGCCGCGAGTTGCGCCACCGGTGTGACCGCGATGCGCTTGTTGACGATGGGGATGCCGTACTCGCGCTCCAGTTGTTCGGCCAAGGGGACGAGTCGAGTGGCGGCCGCGGTGATCCGCTCATAGACCCGCCGCGCCATCACGTCGATGTCGGAGTCGGCGCAGGACGAGAGCGACAGCCCGAGGGTGATCGTGCGGACGTCGAGATGCTGTTGCGTGATCATCGTGAGGGTCTCGACGATCTCCTCAGGTGTGACGTGCACGGGTGGGTCCTCCTCAGCGCTCTAGATGCGATGCATGGAGCGGAAGACGTCCTCTCGCTGCAGGGTTATCTGCATGCTGAGATCCTGACCTATCTGGGCGAGACGCTTCTGCAACTCGTCATAGGGGCAGCGATCCTCGTCCACGGTGACAAGCATGGTCATGGAGAAGATGTGGCCCAGGATGGTCTGACGGATGTCCTCGATGTTCGTGTTCGCCTCCGCGAGGGCTCCGGAGACGGTGGCGACAATACCCACTCGGTCCTCTCCCAGGACCGTGAGCACAGCCGGGGTTCGCATGAGCTACCTCCGCGTTCGTGGACACGCGCACACTATAGCTCGCCGGTTGATGCCATGTAGCTGAGGAGGACTACTGGCTGCGGATGAATGCCGACGATGTGTTCTGGCCCGTCTCCTAGTTCATTTGCCCTCGAGGATCTGCTCGAGCTCCGCCATCCGTCCGGTTGCCAATGGCTCCGGAACGAGATAGAGGCCACATCTCGGGCAGTGCGGAAGGTCGAGCGAGAAGGAATTGCCCAGGTAGGTGAGCTGGATAGGGCCCATCTCCAGGGGGACCGAGCACCGGCAGCAGGTCCAGCCCAGGTCGTCCTCGGCTAGTCCGACGGGATTCCTCATGACACCCCCGACTCGACGGTCATGCGGTGCCCGTAGGCGTTGTAGATGTCGAACCCCTCGCCGCGCGGCGAGTACTCCACCCATACGGTCACAGTCCGGGCGCGATGGGAGGCCAGGAACCGCCCGGAGACGCTATGGCACAGCTTCTCGCCGGTCTCTTCCGCGTGATGAACGACCCGCTGCACGTCCTCGACGAGGATGCGGCGGGCATCGAGCCGGGCCCGCGTGTCGTCGGAGATGTACAACTCGATGGCCTGCCAGGGTTCCGCCGCGGGGCCTCCATCGTGCCACAGCGTGGTGAGCATCCGCTCTTTGAGGCGGGCGCGGTTCTCTCGTCGCTCGGACCAACCCGGTCGCGCTCTGCCTGCCGGGTCGTCACCATCCGGGAGGATCAGGTCGAGGATGTGGATGGTTCGCTTGCCCGCGCTGACGAGGCTATCTCGGCACATGGCGCAGTACGTGACGAACTCAGCGGCGCTTTCTTCGGCGCGCCGGGTTGCCACTTGCCTGGCCAACTCGGGATTGGCGTTGGCTTCGAGTCCTCCGTAGCCGCAGCACTCGGTCAGCTCCCGGGAGAGCGTGAGTTCCTCCACCGGTTGGCCAAGAATCGTGAGCAATCGACGCACGCTCTGTTGAACCTCGGGATTGTGACGGGTGGTGCACGGGTCGTGAAGCGCGCGCACGGGCAGGTCTTGTGCGCGTGACGGAGCCGGGAGAACCGCTACCTCTTCGAGCACCTGCGAGAGGAACATCGACCGGGCGGCTTCCAGACGTGGCCCGATCAAGGCCAGACACGTCGGGCAGGCGAACACCATTGTCGGGCGTCCAAGCCCCGTCCAGCCCTCTGTGATATCCGCCAGGCCTCGCTCGAACAGATCTTGCCTGCCGGCCCAGTACGCGGGCGCTCCGCAGCAGTCGAGCATCAGACCGACTCCACCTGGCAAGACGGATCGTAGTAGCTCGTAGACCGCCTCAACCTGAGCAGGGTTCGATCCGGCCAACTGGCACCCGGGGAAGAACACATAGGCACTTTGATCTCGATCCGGTGCGTCGCGGGAAAGCGCGAACGCGCTGCCGTGGCTCCAAGCGTAGTCTTCGAGGGCGAACTCGTGAGCCGATGGCGGCATCTTTCCACCATCGACCATCTCACGCCGAGCGCCCAGGCAGAGGTCGGGCATGGAGAAGTCCTCGGGGCAAACCGTGGTGCAGAGGTCACAGAGCGTGCAGGAGTTGACGAGGATATTCGCCCGGTGTTCACCTTGGACGATAGAAGCGTTGTTGTAGATCTCCCGAGCGTAGCGCCGGGGGTACTTGCCGAAGCGCGCGAGGTATTCGCACACCTTGACGCACTCGAGGCATTCGCAGCGGAGGCACCGTTGAGCCTCTCTCTCCGCCTCTTCGAGCGAGTACCCGGTAGCTGTCACGGCGGGGACCACGGTCACGTTCGACTCTATTCCCGTGAGACTCACGAAGAGCCGGGTGGACTGAGGGCCCTCTCTTTGACGTTCGCCCGACACCGCGGCCATCTGCAGGTATCGGTCTATCGACGCGGCCGCGCGTCTTCCGTCCAGAGCCCAACCGATGGGAGAAAGCAGATCGCCTCGAACCGGGGAATCAGCCTCGTTCGGGAGTCCTCCTCCGATGAAGACGTTGTCCGATCCGCTCTGCAGCGTCAGCGGATCGACCGTCAGACGCTCCTCTGCACCCGGCTCCTTGCCGGAGTGATCGCCGACCCCGCCATCCAGCGCCCAGTAGACGGCGTCGAACTGATGCCGGACGGTCTCCAGGTCGACGGACTCCGCCACCCTGAACTCCACACCGATGCTCTCGAGTGTCGAGATCTCGTAGTCTGATGGTCTCACGAGGCAAGAGCGCCTCGGAGAACTGAAGAAGGAGTCCCCCGACGGTCGCCGCCGAATCGAACACCGTGACCGGGTAGCCCTTGCGGGCCAGGTCCCAAGCGGCGACGAGACCGGAAAGCCCACTTCCGAGCACTGCGACCCGCTTTGCCCGACGGGGGAGCGGCACGATCTTCGCATGGGGCGCGGGGGTTCCGACGCACGCCCGTTCAAGCTCTCCGATTCGGATAGCATCGCCACACTCGCGTCGCTTGCATCGCAACTCGCACGGGTGGTCGCATATCCGTCCGAGCACGGAGGGGAGGGGCATGGTCTTCCGCAGCACCTTCCACGCCTCGGTCCCAGACCCACGCGCCACCTCCATCACGAAAGCGCGGGCGTCGACGTGGAGGGGACACGCGGCCACGCACTCGGCCGGTTCTTCTTGGATGCAGCGTCGCTCGAATTCGTCGAGCCGATCCTTGTCCACGAGGCATCACCTTCTGAGGAAGGGGCGGCCGAGCTCCGGGTCGCGGAGCTCGGCCGCTCCCGGGGGCTGCTAGCCGAGCGCCTGCAGTCCGGCCAGGACCTTCTCCGGCAGAGCCGGGAGGTGGGTGATCCGCACACCGGTCGCGTTCTTGATGGCGTTGATGACGGCCACGTGGGGTGACGTCAGCGGGCAGCTCGCCGACGCCCGGCGGCGCCGAAGGGGCCGTTCTCCCGCGGCGTCTCCACGTAGATGAGCTCGATGTCGTCCGGGATGTCCTCGGCGTAGGGCAGACCACACCGAAGCCAGGGTGTGATGCTTCTGTAGGTCCTCGCAGTCCTCGCTCAGCGCCAGGCCGATGCCCTGGGCGATGCCGCCGTACATCTGGCCGTCGACGACCAGCTTGTTGTTGATCTTCCCGACGTCGGCCACGGCGGTGAACTTCTCCACCGTGGTCTTGCCCGTGCTGGCGTCCACACGCCGACCTCGGCCATGAACACACCGTACATGTAGACGGCGAAACGGACTGCCCTGCGCGTTCGTCGTCGCAGCCGGTGTTCATGGAGGCCGTCCACTTGCCGGCAGTAGCGCGCGGGCAGGTTCTCGGCCGACCATCTCGTCGTAGGTGCGGTAGGTGCCGTCGGTCTTCTTCATGGCGGCTGATCAGCATCTGACAGCCGTTGGCTATGGCATTGCCGGTGATGACCTGCTGCCGGCTGCCGCCGGCGGGGCCGCTCTTCGGCGTCAGGGCCGTGTCGTTCATGACCAGTCTGATCTGGTCCGGCGCGATGCCGAGGGGCCGCAGGGCCTCGTGGGCGGTGCCCAGAGCTCCCCATGTCGGCGCCCTGACCGTGGTCCTCCCAGGAGTCGCCCACCGTGACGCCGTTCTGGGTGAGCTCCACCCAGACTTCGGAGGCATCGGGGCCGTCGAGGCCGCAGCCGTAGATGCCCCAGCGAGATGCCGACGCCCTTCTTGATCGTCGGGCGTCGACTCCCGCTCGGGCCTTCTCCAGCGCGGCCTCGTACTTGGGCCGCAGCATGTCGATCATCTGCGGGAAGCTGTAGACCTCGGGAGCCTGGCCGGTGGGCGTGGTGGCTCCCGGCCGGTAGACGTTGAGGTAGCGCAGTTCCAGCGGATCCATGCCCATCTTCTCGGCCAGCTCGTCCATCAGGCTCTCGGAGGCCAGGAAGCTCTGCGGCGAACCGTAGGCGCGGAACGCCGAGCCCCAGATGTGGTTGGTGCAGACGGTCGCCCCAGGCCGCGGATGTTGGGGATGTCGTAGCCGGCGCCCATGTACTGCGCGCCGCGCAAGCGTGAGCAGGTCGCCGAACTCGGAGTACGGGACCGTGGTCGACGGACCAGTCGCTCTCCATGGCGAGGAGCTTGCCGTCCTTGTCGGCGCCGAACTTCAGCTGCATCCAGAAGGGCGAGCGTTTGCCGGTGTAGGTGATGTGCTCGCTTGTAGTCATAGCGGAGGAAGACCGGGCGCCCGGTGGCCATGCAGGCGACTCCCAGCAGGGCTTCCATGGTCGGGGAGAACTTGTAGCCGAAGGTTCCTCCCGCGGGGTTCTGCACGAGACGGAGCTTCTCGGGTTCGATGCCCAAGCCCGGGCGCGATCATGGCGTGATGGAGGTGGATCGCGATGCTCTTGGAGTGGATGGTGAGCCGTCCTTCTTCGTCGAAGTAGGCGAAGCCCACATCGGTCTCGATGGTCAGGTGCGGCTGGCGCTGGAGGTAGAACTCGTCCTCGACCGTGTAGGCGGCGGACTCCATGATCGGCGCCGGTGTCCGGTCCCTTGGCGATGCGCCTGCTCGAAGTAGACGTTCGGCGTGCCGGATGGATCTCGATGGCATCCTCGGCCATGGCCGCCGGCGCGCTCATGTAGGCGGGCAGCACCTCCAGTTCCACCTTGACCTTCTCCGCCGCGGCCCTGGCGTTGCTCCTCGGTGTCGGCGCAGACGATGGCGATGGCGTCGCCGATACTGGAAGACCTTGTCGTCGCACAGGATCGGGCGATCCCAGCCGTCGCCCTTGTTGGTGGGGAAGGTGATGAGGCCGGTGATCCGGTTCTTGCCCTTGACGTCCTTGTGGGTGACCACCTTGAAGACGCCGGGCATCTTCTCGGCCTCGGCGGTGTCGATGGCCAGGATGTTGGCGTGGAGACCTCGGCGTGGACGAGGGCCAGCCGCAGCGTGTCGGGCGGCATCTTCAGCCCCAGGTCGGCACCGTAGTCGATGGTGCCCGTCACCTTGGCGACGGCCGTGGGCGCGGGATACGAGGTGCCCCAGATCCGTCCGTCGGCCGGCATCTTGAACTCCAGGTCCTCGCGCGGCATCTCTCCGCGCAGCACCTTGGCCGCGTCCATCACCGCGTCCACGATCGGCTTGTAGCCGTTGCATCGGCAGGCGTTCCGGTGAACCTGGAACCAGTTGCGGACGCTCCTGCCGGGCTGGGGTCGGGGTTCTCGTCCAGAAGCGCCTTGGCCGACACGACGAATCCGGGCATGCAGAAACCGCACTGGGGCGCGCCGTGGATGCCACCAGGGCGAGCTGGATGGGGTGCAGGTCGGCCGGGTGTCCCGATGCCTTCGACGGTGGTCACGCAGGCGTCGTCCGGGACGCGCTTCATACTGGTGACGCAGGAGCGCACGAGTTCTGCCGTCCAGGATGACCGAGCACGCTCCGCACTGTCCCTGACCGCAGCCGATCTTGGTGCCGGTCAGCCCCAACTGCGACCGGAGTACTTCGGCCAGACTGTCCTCGGGGTTGGCGACAACCGTGGTCGAGACACCGTTCACGTTCAGGATCCGCTTCAGCATCGTACATCCCCCCCATTCTCGTGTGATCACGCTGGTACGACGTTACACACTCGCGAGCGTCACCGCAATTCTCTTCTGCTCGGCCTCCCGCAAGCTGTCTGTGCCTAAGGCTCGTACGTCTCCACCGGCAGCCCGGCCTTGAGCCAGGCCTGGATACCTCCGTCCACGTTGTACACCTCAGTGAATCCCAGTCGGATCAGTGTGTCGCTGGCAGTTCGGCTGCGGTTGCCGCTGTTGCAGATGACGTAGACCGGCTTGTCGGCCGCTAATTCGGCGGGGGCGCGCGCTTCTACTTCTCCCAAGGGGATGAGCACTGCCCCCGGGGGACGCCCGTGGCGGCCCACTCCGAAGGCTCCCGCACATCCACCACCTGAGCATCTTCATTCGAGTTCAGACTCTCATATGTTGTCTGAACGTCCACGGTGACATATGCGGCCGACTCTTCCGTGGTCGAAGCCGAATCCACCGTGGGACTGGAGCCGGTCGTGGCCGACGACACCGTCTCCTGGTCGGAGCAACCGTATGCGGTCAAGCCCAAGAGCAGGATGACGGCCGGTAGACTCAATAGATAGCGCCGTGCTCGCATAGTTCACATCTCCTCAACGCCGGTAGGCTGATAGTGGGCCTGTGCACGCACCGTGGGCTCATAGGGTAGCTTCAGCACGAAACTGGTACCTCGATCCGGTTCGCTTTCGACCGTGATCGTTCCCCCGTGAGCCTCGACTATCGCCTTGGCGATGGCGAGCCCCAGTCCCGCCCTCCCCGTCGCTCGGCTCCGGGACTTGTCGCCCCTATAGAACCTCTCGAAGACATAGGGGAGATCCTCTGGGTCGATGGGCGGCCCGTCGTTCCACACCTCGATCACGGCTCCGTCGCCGGCGGAACGCGCTCCGACTCGCACGATCCCGCCTTCCGGAGCGTGCCTCACCGCGTTGTCGAGGAGATTGGTCAGCGCCCGGCGTATCTGGAGCGTGTCAAAGGAAGAAGGCTCCAGTCCCTGGCCGATCTCCTTCGTCAGGCGCACGTTCTTCTGCCGAGTCTGGAGCGAGAACGAGTCCGCCAGCTCGGAGAGCAGGCGCCCCAGTGAATCGACGCTCTTGGTCAGGTGCAGGCCGCCCGCGTCGATCTGAGCCAGTAGAGACAGATCGTCGATGAGCAGGCTGAGGACTTGCAGATCGCGCCTGGCCGTCTGGAGGTAGCGCTCCACGGTCTGGGGATCGGTCACCAGCCCGTCCGCGAGCGCCTCCACGATGACCGTCACCGAGGTGAGCGGAGTACGCAGATCGTGGCCCGCCCAGGCCACAAGGTCGAGCCTCATCCTCTCCACCGCGCGCTGTCTATCCGCGGCCTCGGCGAGAGCCTCGGCCATCTCGTTGAAGGCTCGGGCCAGGTCGGCCATCTCGTCGCGGCCTTGAGGCTCCATGCGGATATCGAACCGCCCCTTCGCTACCTGGTCGGCGGCTGCGACAAGCCGTCTCGCGTCCCCCGACAAGCCCATCGCCAGGAGATAGCCGAACGAGATCGCGATACCGACTCCGAAGAGCAGCAGCACCGCCACAAGTCGCACATCCTCGGTGTTGATGAACATCATCAATGCCGAGACGATCACGCCCAGCAACGTAACGAAACCGACCAGAGCGTAACCTGCCACGAGGGTCCAAAGGATGCGCGGCGATCGCTTGAGCCAGGACAGACGGTGGGCCAACTGACCGACGAGGAGCGATAACACCGCAGACGCAAAGAACAGCAGCGCGACCACCCCCAGGTCGGGCAAGGACGGCGAGGCAAGCGCGGCGTACGCTCCCACCGCGACGATGAACGTGACCGCCACGCACACCGTGAAGCGGCTGAGGGGCCCCATCCATGTTCGACTACGGTTCAAACCGGTACCCGACCCCCCACTTGGTGGTGACGTAGCGGGGATTGGACGCGTCGTCTTCGATCTTCTCCCGGATCCGGCGCACGTGGACCGTGACGGTGCTGGGGTCGATGTAGTCCGTGAATCCCCAGACCAGCTCGAGCAGTTCTTCGCGAGTGAAGACTCGCCGCGGGTGGCGGGCCAGAACGAGCAGAAGGTCGAACTCCTTGGCTGTCAGATCGCGCTGCCTTCCGCCCACGCTGACCGTTCGAGCCTGGACATCGATCTCGAGACCGTCGAAGATCAGCCGCTCGTTCTCATCCGACGCTTGAGCGCGCGCGGTGCCGCCTCCGGCCAGCTGGCTTCGACGCAGCACAGCCCGCACCCGGCTCACGAGCTCCTGGGGGCTGAAGGGCTTCACCACGTAGTCATCGGCTCCCATCTCGAGGCCCGCGATCCGATCGATCTCGCTCCCCCGTGCGGTGAGCATGATGATCGGCACGTTCCCCTTCTCCCTGACCCGCCGAGTGATCTCGAAGCCGTCGACTTTGGGCAGCATCAGGTCGAGCACGATGAGTTCGGGCTCTTGTTGCGCCAGGATCTCCAGGGCGGCGGCGCCGTCGGCGGCGATCTCCACCTCGTACCCGGCCCGGTCAAGGTAAAGGCCGACGATCTCGGCGATGCTCGGCTCGTCTTCGACTACAAGGATCAACCGGTCCCTCCAATCCTCCAGCCTGGTAGATGCCCATGTTAGTGCAAAGGTCCAGCGGGCGGACCCGACTTAGGCAAGTTCAGCAGCCTCTTAAGAAACACGTAAGGAAAGCGCAATGGAATCGGAAGACCTGGTGGGCATACTACCCAGCGTCCGACCTTCTAATGCTGGGAGTCAGGGACCATGTTCACAAAACTGCTGATAGCTAGCGTACTTGTGTTGGCGTTGCTGGGGCTGGTCGCATGCGGTCAGAGTCCGGAAACGACCGACACCACGGTAGGCGCCGGGCCGGTGACCAGCGCCACGGTGCCGGGAAGCAGCACGACCATCCCGGCGACGACGAGCACCTCCGAACTCGAGCCGCTCGAGCCCATCGTCGTGCCGACCCTGCCCGAGGTGATCCCGGACTACACCGACGTCGATCCGGCCACGGGTCTGCACATGACCGGCACCCCTCAAGTCATCGACTTGGCCGACTACCGTCTCAAGGTGAGTGGGATGGTGACTCAGGAACTCAGCCTGGCCTACGACGATCTCCGCAGAATGCCCAAGATGACTGCGACCCCGACCCTGGTTTGCCCGGGGTTCTTCGAGGATACAACCACCTGGTCGGGTGTGCCTCTCTACGAGATCCTGGAGATGGCCGGAGTGCAACCGGACGCCAAGAGGATCATATTGACCGCCGCGGACGGCTACGGGACCTCCCTGAGCTTGGAGGAGGCTCTCAAACCGGTCAACTTCCTGGCCTACGAATGGATGGGTCAGCCGTTGCCGGTGCTGCATGGCTTCCCGCTTCGGGCGGTCTTCCCGGATAGGTATGGCTCCTACTGGGTCAAGTGGCTGGTGGAGATCGAAGTAGCGTAGTCGCGCGCTTGCCGATCCGGCACAAGGGGCGCAAGTACGGCAAGGAGAAGGAGGAAGTGATGAGGATCAAGAGGCTGCTCGCGCCATCGGCCCTCTTGCTGGTTCTGATGCTGGCTGTGGGGTCGGCGGCGGTCGGGTGCGGGGAAGAAGGGCCTACATCCACCAGCGGTTCGACCGTGCCCCAGACCTCCGGAGAAGTGGAGGCGACCGAGTTTCAGGGCGTGGAGTTGACCCCGATTCGTGATCAGAACAACAACGCCCTGGATGGCGCTCAGGTCATCGACCGCGACAGCTACAGACTCGTGGTGGATGGTCTGGTGGAAACGCCGCTGTCGCTGTCGTATGCGGATCTGCAGGCATACAACCAGGAGTCGTGGTTGATGGACCTGAACTGCGTCGAAGGGTGGAGCTTCACGGCCAAGTGGACCGGCCCATCACTGAGCGCCATTCTCGATGATGCCCAGGTCGATCCCTCGGCAGTCATAGCCATATTCCACACTGCGGACGTGCCTAACGGCTACACCTCTCTGGACCTGCAGTACATAAGGGACAACAACATACTGCTTGCTCTGAAGCTGAACGATGTGACTCTGCCGTCCGAGAGGGGTTTCCCTTTTCAGGTGGTGGCAAAGGAGAAGTTCGGGTACAAGTGGGCTAAATGGGTCACTCGGATAGAGTTGTCCTCGGATGCCGACTATCGCGGGTTCTGGGAACGAGCGGGGTACAACAACGACGCCGACGACAAGGGGCCGGCGTACGAGTAGGGCGTGTTGACGGCCGGCGAATCCTTCGAGTCTGGAGACACCGTGTTCACCTCCTACAACGTCAGTCTCAGCGCCATCGCTCTCTTTGTCATCTACGCTGGGAGCTTCGCCCTCTACAAGACCAAGCGCATCAAGATAGCCACCCATCGCAAGATCTGGAACGTACTTCTGCTCGCGACCTTTCTGATGACAGGCATCTTCGGACTCACGATGGCGATCCGGCGAGACTACGTGTTGCTCTTCAGCTTCCCCATCAACATGCTCCGCTGGCACGTGCAGGCGGGGGTGGTCATGACGATAGTCTCGATCTTCCACCTCACCTGGCACCTGAGCTACTACCGCGACCTGTTCAGAAGCAGCCGTCAGAAGCTGAACGCCGCGTGCGAGGCTGAACGCGAGCGGGAGGCAGGCCAGGAATAGGTGGCGTCGTCGGTGAAGCCCGCTGCGTCCGCGGTTGATAGCATAGAGCACCGACACTGTCTTCCGCGACGATCTGAGAGCTGCCAATGCCTGTACGTCGAACGAATGCTGGACGGCTTCGCCCCGGGCTCACCGAGCGCTACGGCGCCTGGGCGTTGGTCGCCGGCGCCTCTGAGGGCCTCGGCGCCGCCTACGCCCGCGCGCTGGCGGCCGGCGGCATGAACCTCGTCCTGGCGGCTCGACGGCGGGCGCCTCTCGACGCCCTGGCGGAAGACCTGCGCGGCAGCTTCGGCGTGGAGGTGCGCTGCTGCGACGGCGATCTCGCCTCGGCCGAGTTCCTCGACGCCCTGCAGGCCGAGTGTTCAGCCCTCGACCTGGGGCTCGTCGTCTGCAACGCCGCGCAGGCGCCGATCGGCGATTTCGCTACCAGGGACGTCGAGGACCTTGCGCGAGTGATCGACGTGAACGTGCGGGCGCCGATGCTGCTGCTGCGGGCGCTGCTGCCTGCGATGGAGGCGCGAGGCCGGGGCGCGGTCGTTCTCATGACCTCCTTCACCGGCCACCTGGGCACCCCGAGGATCGCGGCCTACGCGGCGAGCAAGGCCTTTCTGCGGGTGCTGGGGGAGAGCCTGTGGCATGAACTGAAAGACCGGGGGATCGACGTGGTGGTGTGTTCCTCGGGGGCGGTTCGCACGCCCGGCTACGCGATGGCGGCCGGCAAGGACGCCCCGGGGACGCTCGATGCGGAGCAAGTGGTCGAGCGGACCCTGCGCGCCATCGGCCGTGGGCCGGTGGTGATCCCCGGGTTCGTCAATCGAGTCGCCACCGTGTTCATGACCCGGCTGCTGCCCCGACGGACGGCCATCGCGATCCTGGCCGGCTCGACCTCCAGCCTCGCCCAGATCAAAGAGACAGGGAGCACCTCATGACCGACTTCGCCGCAGGCTTCTTCGCGCCTTGGATCATCTACGCGGTCATGCTGGGCCTTCATCTCGTTCTGCCGGCCCGGAAGGTGGTGGGATACGTCAGCGACGAGACCACCGGCGAGCCCCTGAGGTATCGGCTCAACGGGCTGCTGGTGCTGGTGACCTGGCGGTGCTGTGGGCGGTGTTCGGTCTCACCGGGGTCCTCGACTGGGACTGGCTGTACGTTCACCGCTGGTCGGGTCTGATCGGCTCGTGCGTCCTCGGGCTGATATTCAGCTTCGCCGTGGTTCTCTCCGCTCCGCCCACGGGCCGTTCGTTTCCGGCCGATCTCTACTTCGGCCGCTCGATGAACCGCCAGTTCTTCGGCGCGCGGGTGGACGCCAAGATGTTCCTCTACCTGGTGGGCGCAGCCATGCTCGGACTGAATCTTCTCTCCTTCACGGCGCATCACATCATGACGCAGGAGCCCGGCTTCTCCCCGGGGGTGCTGCTGTACTGCATCCTCTTCTTCTGGTTCGTGGTCGAATACCTGGTCTTCGAGAGAGTGCACCTCTACACGTACGATATCTTCGCGGAACGCGTTGGGTTCAAGCTGGGCTGGGGCTGCTTCACCTTCTATCCCTACTTCTACCTGGTGGGGCTGTGGGTAGCGGCCGATCTGCCCGATCCCGGCACACCCGCGTGGCTTCTCGTCCTATTCGCGATCGTCTTCTTCGCCGGCTGGACCCTGTCTCGGGGCGCCAACATGCAGAAGTACTTCTTCAAGATCGACCCGCAGCGCGCGTTCCTCGGGTTCATGAAGCCGGGGACCCTCAGCGATCGCAAGAGCACGCTTCTCTGCAGTGGGTTCTGGGCGGTATCTCGACACGTGAACTACCTGGGTGAGATCCTGATGGCGACCGGGCTGACTCTGGTCCTGGGCTATCCCGGCAGATGGGTGGTCTGGCTCTACCCCCTGTACTACGTCGCCCTGCTCGTCCCGAGGGAAGTCGCCGACGAGCGCCGTTGCGCAGCCAAGTACGGCGACCTGTGGACGGAGTACCGCCGCCGCGTGCCGCGGCGGATCATCCCCTGGCTCTACTGAGCCCACCGCTGGTGAATTAGGGCTGTTTCCCGCGGAGAAGTCGAGGGAAGACTTATCGAAGGGATAGCCCTGGAAATCGGTCGCCCGACCGTCACGTGGCGAGCCGGCGACAGAGCGGACGAAGGAGCGGGGACCAGTGGAGGAATTCGTTCAGTTGACCACTACCGCGGGCCTCGAGCCAGGCGGGTTGAAACCGGTGTCTCTCGACGAACACGAGATGATTGTCGCTCGTTCTGGAGACGAGTACTTCGTCGCCGACGCCAAGTGTCCTCACCTGGGCGGCCATCTCTCCGACGGAAGCCTCGAGGGCACGATTCTGACCTGTCCACGCCACCATAGCCAGTTCGATCTTCGAGACGGTAGCGTGGTGCGATGGACCGACTGGCAAGGCGCCACGTTGAGTGTGGCCAAGTTGGTCCGCCACCCGCGGCCGCTCCGTACCTATGCGGTGAGGATCGACGGCGACAATATCCTTGTGGGACCCGAGAAGGCGCCTCCGGCCACGGCGTGACCCCATCGGGACGGGGGGCATCGGTCCGCGTTGTCTCCCTCGGTCGTCTATTCCAGGCGGTCTATGCTTCCCGATCCGGATATGCTGCTCTTGATCTCGGGGTCGCCTGCGTAGGAAACGTCTCCACTACCGGAGATGTTCACGTTCAACTGCTCACTCACGCTGACCTCGAAGTCCGCCGATCCGCTGCAGTCGATCGTTGCTACGCGGCTCTGTAGCTCACGGGAGTAGACGCTCGCAGAGCCGGTGCTCGTGAAGTCTAGAACGTCAACCGTTCCGGACAGCGTAGCATCGGCAGAACCTGACGTCCGGACGCTCAGGGTCTGGACCTTCAGTTCGAGCGCGACGTCACTGGAGCCGCTCGCCGAAAGGTCGAACTGGTCGGCCACCAGCGCCCCCTCTGCCTGGATGTCCGTGGATCCGTGCGCCGCGATCTTCGTCAAGTCGACCACCGTCAAGCGGTAGGTGACGTGATCGTCTGCCCATAGCGTCCAGGGTGTGTACCAACGCCCATCGCAATCGAGTGTGAGGGTTCCTCCGCTGACCGTGACATTGAGCCTGTCAAGAACGCCACGTTTTGCTTCTACCACTAGGCCTGGCGTGGAGCCTTGCGTGATGATCAGTGTCCCCGATCCACTCACGTCCACCGCGGTGAAGTTCGACACCTGACGCTGTTCGGTAACGACGGGCCCACCGTGCTCTGAGATGGCATACCCGATGCCGATCCAGGCTCCAGCGAGTACTACAACGACCGCGACAACGATCAGGGCTGCGATGATTCCCTTCGACATCCCTTCCTCCTGGAGCAGCTGTTTCTAACTGAATGCACTAACAAACTAATAGTACTACTAAGTTCATAATAGTCAAGCGTCCTGCTACCTCGGAGGGCCGCGGTTCGAGACAGCTCCCTTCTGGTAGTAGGATTGGGTCTCCAGCGCCAGGCGGGCCAAGTAGCCACACCAGGGAAGGATTCGATCCCAGGGTCAACGGGGTCAGGATGGGGGTCTTGAAGAGGACTCTGATGGCTCTGCGCGACCGGCCCAGAGCGCTCCAGCTGCTTCTGGCCGCGGTGAACATCCTCAATGTGGCCGACTTCTCGCTCACCCTCAACGTGCTCGACTCTGGTGGTCGGGAAGCCAACCCCGTCATGCGCCCCCTACTCGCGATGAGTCCGCTGTGGGCCGGCACATTCAAAGTGGTGACCGTCTTGGCGGCAAGCCTGCTTGTGTGGGAGAGCAGGCGCTACCGCAAGGCGTTGATCGCGGGCCTGTTTATGCTAGTGGTTTTCGCCTGCCTGTTCGTCTACGACATGTTCGGGCTGGCGGTATTGAGATAGAGGGCTGCTGAAGAACGAGAGAGCGATCCCTACCTCGACCCTTGGTCCTTCTGTACCGGGGGTAGTCTCTTCTCCCGGGCGAGGGAGGCCGCTGCGTCGCTGGGGGAAGTGAAGAAACGCACGTTGTCGCTCTCGAGGAAGCCGGTGTACGTCAGGAGTCGAAGCGGTCCGGTCGAAACACCGATGAGACCGAGCCAGCCGTCGGCGGGCAACTGCCCCAACACAGAGAGAAGGACGCTCAGTCCGCCGCTGTCGACGAAGGCGCAGTCAGTCAGGTCAACAAGAAGGTTCTTGGGAGGGTAAGGTCCCTTGAGGATCCCGCTCGCCGCATCGAGGGCGGCCTGCTTCGATGCGTGGTCAAGATCTCCCTCGACCACGATAAGGGGTACACCGTTGATCGTGCTTTCTGTCACCTTCATGAAGGACTCTCCGTTCGAATACGCCCGCACCTCGATGATTCGTGTTCTATTCCCAGCTTGATGTCAGAAGAATCCCAAGAGCTGGGGGAGACCCGTCGCGACTGCCGGGTGGGCGAGTCAACGCCTGGCTAAAGCTATGGCCCCGGAAGGTCGACTCTACTCTGGATGAGTGAGACATCTGACCGAGAGTCTTCGGCTACGTTTCACGCTCAGGCGGATAGCGCTGGGCAGGCTCCCGCTTGCCCCAGTCCGGCCGTCCGGTCGCTCAAGGAGTTCGAGTCCTTCCTCGAAGCTAGCCGCGCGGCGGCCGAGGCTGAGAACCTGGCTGAAGCGCTGCGCATTATCGCCTGGCGGGGAGCCGAGGCCTTGGGTACGCCGGAGAGCGTGATCTATGAGTGCGAGTCCTGGTCGGACTCCTTCGTCCCGAGAGCCTCTTTCGAACGCACCGCATGTGTGCGGGGTGGACTGAAGAACATACCGCTGTCGCTAGTCACCCACGATTCCGCACGGAGCGTCCTGATCTCGGGCGACCCGCTTCTCGAACGCATCTCTGACCCCGACCTAACCCCTGCCAGCCGGGCTAGCATGGAGAGGTGGGGGGAGAAGACCCGTCTGACCATTCCACTGCTTGTTGGCTTGCGACGTGTCGGTCTCCTGGCCTTCTATGACCCCGAACGGGAGAGAACGTTCGGCGAGGAGGAGATGCTGTTGGCCCGAAGCCTGGGGGCTCTGGCCGCTCAGGCTATTCACGCCGATCAGTTGCTGCGTCAGATGGAGGAGCGCCACGCCAGGCTGACCTGCCTTCTGCAGGCGAACAGAGCCATCAGTTCCAGCCTCGATGTCGATGAGGTCCTCAAGGCCGTTGGCGAGCAGGCGGTTGCTGCGCTGGGTTGTGATTCTGTCCGCATCTTCTCGGACGACCAGACCGGCGACGTCCGCTCTCGGGCGGCCGTATTGCCTGATGAGTGCAACGAGGTGGTGCAGCAAAGCATCGACGACCCCGACCTGCCCGACTCTGCGAGAGCCGAGATGATTGCGCACGGCCAGGGAAGGCGACTGATCGTCCCCCTGCCCTTCGGCCAGTCAAGGCTCGGCACTATGGTGCTGACGGCCGCCCGGCGAGACCGGGCTTTCACCGAAGCCGACATCGAACTGGCACGCGGCTTGGCCGACCAGGCTGCGCTCGCTATCAACAACGCGCATCGCCACAAGGAACTGCGCGATGTGCAGTTGGCCGGTCTGGCGACCCTGATCGGAGCTCTCGGGGCCAAGGAGCCATACACGCAAGGCCACGCCTCCCGGGTAGCGCAGTACGTCGCTCTGCTGGGCGCCAAGCTGGGATGGTCGGAAGAGCTGATCGGGCGGGCTGAAGAGGCGGCCATCATGCACGATGTCGGCAAATTGGCGGTGTCTGACAGCATCCTCCTAAAGCCGGGGCCGTTGACTGAACCGGAGTGGGGGGCGATGCGCGCGCATCCGGAGACGAGCGAGGAGATTCTCCGGCGGATGATGCCCCGGGAACTTCTGCTCGCTATCCGTCACCATCACGAGAGGTACGACGGAGGCGGCTATCCCGACGGGCTGCGCGGCGAAGGGATCCCTCTGATCGCCAGGGCCATCTGCGTGGCCGACGCCTACGACGCCATGTCGTTCCGGCGGGCGTACAAGCATCCGCTGTCGTATGGCCGGTGCCGAGCGGAGCTGCTGACCGGCCGCGGCTCTCAGTTCGATCCCGACATGGCCGATGCCATGTTGAGTGCGCTGGAGGACCTTGCCCAGAAGCGGAGACTACTGCCAGGAGATCGCCCGCGAGGCGGCCTCGCTGATCGACGCTGACAAGCACCAGAAGCTACAGACCATGGACGACGAGGAGACCGGCGAGTACCGGGAGATACAGGGTGTCTTGCGGCGCGTGCTCGACGCATACGAGGGCGTTCGCTACATCACGACTCTAACACGAAGGGCCTCGAAGTTCGTCTTTGTCGTCGATCCTGAGCGAATCGAGAGGTTGAGGTCGCATACCGGCGATGAAGTGCTGGTGCCCGACGAAGAGATGCTTGAAGCCTACACGCGGGAGCATGGGCCGGAGAGGGTTGTGCTGAACACCGACGAGTACGGGGTGTGGGTGACCGGATTTGCGCCACTGATCGACAGCGCCGGGGAGACCGTTGGGGTGGTGTGTGTCGATTCACCTCCACGAACCATGATGCCTGACTGTGAAGAGAGCGTGAAGCCCGTCTCGCTGGCCTCCCTGCTCGGCGAAGCGGGCAAGCGCATAGCTCGCGCCGAGTTCGAAGCGATCACCGACGGTCTCACGGGGTTCTACAATCACCGCTACCTTCATGAGTACCTGGCCGAGGAGATTTCGCGTTCGACTCTCCGTGGCACCGAGTTCACGCTTCTCTTCATCGACATCGACAACTTCAAGAGCTACAACGATCGCTGGGGCCACTCGCTGGGAGACGCAGCGCTACGGGCCGTCGCCCAGATCATTCAGGGTGAGGTGCGAAGGGCGGACGTGATCGGGCGGTACGGTGGGGAGGAGTTCGTCGCCGTATTGGCCGAGACCGACCTTGAGACGGGCTGTGCGGTAGCCGAGCGCATCCGCCAGAGAGTCTCGCGGTCGACGATCGTGGCCGGTACCTCCGCTCTCACTGTCAGCATCGGGCTTGCTGTGTTCCCTTCGGATGGCGGCTCCAAGACGGAACTGCTGGAACGGGGCGATCTAGCCATGTATGAGGCCAAGAGCCTCGGTCGTGACCGTATTCAAGCCTATTCAGCCACGCTTCCGACCGGTGGGCCGGGACGGGCGTTCAAGGTTCATCGCTGACGTAGCCCCTCTGCCTGCTGGCTCGGTGCCCGGACCCTCTCACAGTCGGCTTCCGGGCAGGCGGTCAGTCCGCCCTGCCGAAATCGATGAATCCCTGTTCGACATCAACAGACATCAACTGCACGCGAATCGTGTCGCCGACATCCACGCCCTCGAACCCCTGCGCCAGTTTCCCATCGATAGCCACTGCGAGTAGACGTACCCACGTGCCCTTGGCGGCCGCCCCGGTCACGATGGCATCGAACCGCTCCCCGATCCTGGGCTGCAGGAGAAGCGCCGCCGCCGACTTGGCCACCTGTCGTTCGACCTTGTTAGCGACGTTCTCTTGCTTCGAACAGTTGTTCGCCAAGGCCACCAACTCATCCCCGCTGTACGGAGACGGCTTCCCGTCGATGGCGGCCTTCAGCAGGCGTTGAGTAACCAAATCGCTGTAGCGGCGGTTCGGGGCGGTGGAATGGGCATAGTCCTTGACCGCGAGACCGAAGTGCCCAGGAGCGACGTCGCCCGGAAGCTCCGCTGTGTATTCACCCGCGCCCAGCAGCTTGATCACGGCCAGAGACAGATCGGGAAACCGGACCGGGTCGGCCGCTTGCTCCTTGATCAGGAATGCTTCGAGCGCGCCCGAATCTGGGTCGCCTGGCAGCGTGGTGTGATGCTGCGCCGCTATCTCAACGATCCGCTCCCATCGATCTGGAATGCGGACCACTCGTCTGATGGAGGGGAGAGATCTCGACGAGAGATATCGTGCGGCAACGCCGTTTGCCGCGATCATGAAGTTCTCGATGAGGTCCTTGGCGCGATTGGACCGCTCTATTCTGAGATCTGTGAGCTCGTCGCCCTCGAAGACGGGCCGCGCCTCGATTGTCTCCAAGCTCAGCGCGCCTTGAACCTGGCGGAGACTTTTCATGCTCTGCGCAACCCGATCCTGCAGGCGAAGGTTATCGGCCAATCCGTCGACGGCAGCCACACCTTCGGGCGCGGGTCCCTCCGCCTCAAGCCACGCGGCGACGCTGTCGTAGGCAAGCTTCGCGTGGCTGCGCACGTGGGCTCGGAATACGTCCGAACTACTGAGCGATCCGTTCGCGTCCACCACCATCTCGACAACAACGGCGGGCCGTTCCTCCCCGGGGTTCAAAGACGTCAGGTCGGTCGAGAGGTCCTCCGGAAGCATCGGGAATATCTGGGCCGCCGTGTAGACCGAGGTCGTGTTGTGGCGAGCGTGGCCGTCGATGGCCGATCCCTTTCCGACGAGCGTGTCCACGTCGGCCACAGCGACCAGGATCTTCACCTTGTCCCCGGGCAGTGCCTCGGCAACGGTGAGCTGATCCAGGTCGAGCGAGTCGTCGTTGTCGATGGAAGCCCATGG
Source organism: uncultured Actinomycetes bacterium (assembly GCA_963714175.1). Taxonomy (GTDB): domain Bacteria; phylum Actinomycetota; class Thermoleophilia; order RBG-16-64-13; family RBG-16-64-13; genus RBG-16-64-13. The sequence goes on from CAVQNN010000003.1 coordinate 199,936, forward strand.
GAGGCCCTGGAGGTCACGAGCAGGCTCATGGTCGATCGTCGGAGATGATCGGAGGGCACGGACCTCGTTGAGGACTCCGTCTGAGAAGTCGGGCAACAGTCCTCGTTCAAGCATCGCTCTGCGAGCGAGACCCTGCAAGACAGCGCGGTCATGTTGAGCGTCCGTGGTCATAACAAATGCCCTCTCTCCCAGACCCTGACGCGAGCGTCCGCGCAGGTCGGTAGACTACCGTCAGCTGGCGGAATCGCACCATATGATGCTACCTTGGCGCTGTGGGGGCAAACCTGGCTTCTTCAGCCGAGATGATTGTGGGGGCCGTGAGTTCCGAGCCGGCATTTCGCAGAGATCCCATTGGTGCGGGTGGTGCTCCCCGAGTCCCCGAACCAACCTCTCCGGCCTTTGCCATCGTTGGCGTCGGCGCCTCAGCCGGGGGCTTGGAGGCGTTCACCGAGCTCCTCCGGCATCTCTCGCCGGATACGGGCATGGCGTTCGTCCTGGTGCAGCACCTCGACCCGACCCATGGGAGCATGCTCCCCGACCTCCTCTCCTCGAAGACGGCCATGACGGTGATCGAGGCGACCGACGACTTGCCGGTGGCTCCCAACACCGTCTACGTGATACCTGCGGCGGAGGACATGACCATCGAGCAAGGCGTACTCAAGCTCAGCTCCCGTCCTGCCTCCGGCCAGCATCTTCCCATCGATTCGTTCCTCGCCTCTCTCGCACGTGACCGCAAGACCCGAGCTGTGGCCGTGGTTCTCTCCGGCACGGCCTCCGACGGGGCGGCGGGCGTGCAGGCCGTAAGCAAGAAGGCGGCACTACCTTGGCGCAGGACCCAAACACCGCCAAGTACAAGGGCATGCCCGAGAACGCGATCGCCACCGGCGCGGTCGATTTCGTCCTCCCGATCCCGCTGCTCGCGCAACAACTGTCAGTCATCGCCGGGCATCCGGACCTCGCTCCGGTGCCTGGCGAGGGGACGCCCGCTCCGGCCCCGTCTGCGGAGGACCCCATCCTGGCCGACCTGCTGACTCTCGTCCGATCCGCCACCAAGGCCGATTTCAGCCACTACAAGCAGAGCACGGTGATGCGCCGGATCAGCCGGCGCATGGCCATCGCGACACGTCGAGGACCTCGAGGGCTATCTGGAACTGCTCCGCAGCGACCCGGCCGAGGTCGAGGCTCTCTACCAGGATCTTCTCATCCGCGTCACCAGCTTCTTCCGGCAGCCCGAGGTGTTCGAGACGCTCAAGGAGAAGGTCTTCCCCCAGATAGCCGAGGCTCAGGCCGGCGGCCAGGTGAGGTTCTGGGTCCCGGGCTGCGCGAGCGGCGAAGAGGCCTACTCTCTGGCGATGGCCTGGGCCGAGTTCCAGAGCGCGAACGGTCTGGAGAGAGACATCGTTCCAGATATTCGCGAGCGACATCAACCAGCAGGTGATCGACAAGGCCAGAACGGCGATCTACCCGGAGAGCATCGTCGTCCGACGTCTCGCCCGAACGGCTCGAACGATTCTTCTCCCGCGTCGACACGCGGGTACCAGATAGTCAAGAGCATTCGGGAGACGTGCGTGTTCGCCAAGCACGACCTCACCCGGGATCCGCCCTTCTCCAGGCTCGATCTCATAAGTCTGAGAAACGTCCTCATATACCTGGGTCCGCTCCTGCAGCGCAGGGTGATGCCTCTCTTGCACTTCGCGCTTCGCCCCGGGGGGTTTCTCATGCTGGGAGAGTCGGAGTCGGTCGGCGGCTTCACCGATCTGTTCTCTCTGGTGGACAAGAAAGGCAAGATCTACGCGGCACGGTCGGGAGGTCTCGCTCCCATACCGCCCGTCCCCGTCCCTCACGGCGGGTCAGGCGGCCGCCGTCGTCCGGCCCCGTACCATCGCCGGCGGACTTCGATCCCTCCAAGCGAAGCAGACCGGATCGTGCTGGACAGCTACGCCCCGGCAGGAGTGATCGTCGATGCCGATCTGCAGATACGGCGGTTTCGCGGTCGCACCGGCCCCTATCTCGAACCTGGGCCCGGTCGCGTGAGCTTCGACCTCCTGCGCATGGCCCGCGAGGGATTGGCAGGCGAGCTGAGCAGCGCTCTCAGAGAAGCGAAGAAGGGCGGGACCGCCGTTCACAGGAAGGGGATCCGCATTCTTCGCGACGACCGGGTGGCCGCCGTGGGTTTCGATGTCATACCCATGCGGTCTCCGACCGGTGAGCCCTCGTTCCTCGTGCTGTTTCACGACATGCCGCCGGCCGACAAGGAAGCGCCGGCCACGGAAGCTCGACGGCTCGCCCAAGACCGCGGACGATCTGTCTGCAGCGGATCACGGAGTTGGAGCAGGAACTGGGCGAGATGAGGGAGTACGCCCGAGCCGTCCTCGAGGACAAGGAATCGGCGAACGAAGAGCTCCGCTCGGCCAACGAGGAGCTGCAGTCCACCAACGAGGAGCTGCAGAGCGTCAACGAGGAGCTGGAGACGGCCTCGGAGGAAGTGCAGTCCGCCAACGAGGAGCTGCGGACGCTGAACGAGGAACTCCACGCGGTCAATGACCAGCTCGCCACGCTCAACGAGGAGCTGACAGCCAAGAACGCGGAGCTGCGAGAAGTCAACGCCGCCTCGACCGTCGCGAGATCGAACTGAGAAGCGCCAGAGACTACGCTCTTGCGGTCATCGACACCGTGCGGGAGCCCCTCCTGATTCTCGACCCCGACTTTCGCGTGGTCTCGGCCAGCCCGCCCTTCTACAGCATGTTCAAGACCAGCGCGAACCACGTACTGGGCCAGAACTTCTTCGAGTTGGACGAGGGACAGTGGGACGTCGTCGGACTTCGTGAGGCGATGGAACGTGCGTTGGTCGAGGGCGTGGACTTTCAGGATTTCGTCGTCGACCGCGACCTTGCTCGGCTCGGCCGGCGCACGCTGCTCCTCTCCGGCCGCCGCATACACGGCGCGAGCGCCGGCCTGGGGAACGTCCTCTTGGCGATCGACGACATCACCGAGCGCGCGCAGGCCGAGGCTCTGAGCGACGCTCTCGACCAGATAAACCTCACGATGATCTCGACCGTCGACTACGATGAGCTTCTGGAGCGGGTCATGACCGAGGCCGCCCAGGCGCTTGGGTGCGACGAGGCCGTGCTCGCTGTTCCGGCAGACGGCTCGTGGATCACAAGATTCTCCTCGGGTGTGCCGTGGGCGAGCCCAGGCGCGGTCGTCCCCAAGGGAGAGGCCAGGCAGTTCTCGGCCCTGGCCATCGGGCAGCGGGCGGTCGTGAGCACCTCCTCGCTGGACAGGACGAGCGCGCGTTTCCTCGAGAGAGGCGGGCACGCAGGTGGTGCATGTGCCACTCGGGTCTCGGGATAGGGTGGTCGGTGCGCTCAGCTTCGGCCGTCACGGCCGCAAGGGTACATTCAGCGAGGCGGAGCTGGACTTCATCGAGAAGGTCGCCCCTGCTCTTTCCTTGGCCCTCGAGAATGCCGAGTTGCACGCCAACGAGCACCGGATCGCCGAGGTGCTCCAGACGAGCCTGCTCAAACCGGTCACAGCTGTTCCCGGACTCGAGATCGGTCTGGCCTACCGGCCGGCTCACGCGGCCGAGCGGGTAGGCGGGGATTTCTACGACCTCTTCGTCCTCAAGGACGAGCGGGTCGCCGTCGTGGTAGGCGACGTCTGCGGGAGCGGAGTACAGGCGGCCTCGCTGACCGAGACGGTGCGAGCCACCCTCAGGGCTCTGGCCTCGCTCGACCCCTCGCCGTCCTCCATCCTCACCAGGGCCAACGAGCTCCTCCTGGCTGCAGGCGTCCTCCGGGCAATTCGTCACCGTGCTCTTGGCGATACTGGATATCGCGCGCGGCAAGGTCATCATCTCGTCCGCCGGCCATCCGCCGCTCGTCGTCTGCGGGGAGACCACTCGCTTTCTCGAGGCTCCTCACGGAACGCCGCTGGGAGCGATGAGCCAACGACTACGGTGAGGCCGAGTTCGATCTCCTGCCCGGCGAGACCATGGTTCTCTACACCGACGGTTTGACCGAGGCGAGACAGGGGGCGGACCTCTTCGGCGAACAGAGGCTGCTGGAGGCGCTGAGCCAGCCAGGACTGCGCAGACGTGCAGCAGATGGTCGAGACGTTGGTATCCACGGTGACCGAACACGCCGGAGGACGGCTCGCCGACGACCTAGCCGTCATCGCGGTCCACCTGGCGACCCGCCCTGGGGGCCAATAAAGAACCCCTGTGTCACCGTCGGCGAAGGCGGTCGACAAGCAGGGTGATGATCCAGACCACGAACAAGGCCAGTGCGATCCAGAACAACCACTCGACCACGAAGCCAAGATCCGAACACGACGAGCACGACGATGATGAAGAGGATCAACAACCAGTTCACGCGACTCTCCTTTGGTCTGTTGCCCGGCTCCGCTCCCGCTGTCAGGCGCCTCGCAGAGCCTCCTTCAGATCGGTGATGGTGTCCACGGCGGAAGGATCGACGAAGGCCACGTCCTCGCCGGTCTGAAGGCTTGCCGGCGTGGGAAGGAACGACCGTCCCTTGCCTCCGGATAGCTCAAAACCCTTGACGACGCCGGTCTCGGGATCGAAGTAGAACTCCTCGATCTTGCCCAGTTCACGGCCGTCGGTGGTCGCCACCCGGGCTCCGATGAGCACGTTGCCGCCCTTGAGCACCTCGCTCATCTCCGGGACGTCGGAGGCCTTCTTGACACTCGCCTCGTCGTCGATGATGACCGCGTCCAGACCGATGACGCGGAACGACGGCCAGGCCACGACCTTGGCTTCCTTGAACCACCCGGCCTCGTCCACCAAGATCCCGAGAATCCGGCTGCCTTGGCTGTCGATGACTAGGTCCTCGACCTTTCCCAGCTTCCTGCCGGTGTCTCGGGCGATCACCAGCAGACCGTTGGCGTCTTTGCCTTTGCGCATAGTTGCTGCCTCTCTAGTAGATGACGCCCGTTGCCCACAACACGACAAACACCACAGCCGCGACGACAATGACGGCGAGAATCAGCCATGGCCATCTCGGGCTCTTCTTGCCTGCGGCTCTCGGCACTGTTCCCTCCTTTCGCGGGGTCTGAGCTACTCAGCGGCTACGTGTCCCGCTTCTACCCCGGACCATCCCCAGGATGATGAGGAGCACGACCGCCCCAAGAACGGCTACGCCGAAACTGCGCCAGTTCCACCCGGTCACGCCGCTCTCCCCGAACAGGTTCATGATGAGCCCGCCCAACAGCGCTCCCACGATGCCGACGATGATGTTGTAGATGATGCCTCCGCCGCCGCCCGTGAGAAACCCAGCTACCAAGCCGGCCAAGCCTCCGAACAAGATCCACGCGAGAACGCCCATGGTCAAACCTCTCCTCTCGATCTGGTCGGCCTGTTGGAGTTTCTACCTGCAATCGGTCGCAGCCAAACCCCACGGGTCTCGATTGGGTGGGAGGTTTGGTTTGTCTTGCTGTATCCAGGGGAAGAAACAGACAGTAACGCGTACCAACGGCAGTACTGGTCCTCAGTGGGGAATATTGCCTGCTCGCCAGGCGGAGAGGTAGAGGGCATGTACATAGGAAGCGCCATATTCTTGATAGCAGTGGGAGCGATCCTCCGCTGGGCCGTTAGTTGGGAAGTGTCCGGTTTCGACATCCAGCTGGCGGGGCTGATCGTGTTTCTCGTCGGGATCTTGGGTTTGATCATCACTCTCGGACTTTGGTACACGCGGAGGGACTCGCGAGTCATCCGGAATGAGGTTGTAACCCGACGCGAGGAAGCCGTTCCGCCTCAGGAATACCGGCCGGATGATTCCGGGCCGCGTCCCTAGAAACGCCAAACCACCTTCAGTCGGCCCCTAGTTTTGTCTGAAGTCCCCGGGCTTCAGGTGCTCGGCCAGCCCCATGTCGGCAGGCACTCGGCGCCTGCAGCGTCCGATTTCGTGCTGCCGGGCGCCGGGTCACCCACCGATGTTGTTCAGCACCTGGGCCACCTCTCCCCGTGGTATTGGATCCCAGGGGTTGAGGCTCGCCAGTGGGATGCCTTTCAAGAGGTGGTTGTATTCGGCCAGGCGGGCGTTTTGCCCATGCTCCGGGCTCAGAGTCTCGCTCCAAGTGGAGTGATAGTCCGCAGGAGGAATCTGCAGGAGTCCGGGCGCTCCCTTCTCGAGAGCTCGCACCACCATGCTGATGAGTTGGTAGCGCGTAATGGAATCGTATGGGGCGAAGGTGGTGGCGGTCTTCCCCATAGTCACCCCGTACGCGAAGGCGGTCGCCACGTAGTGGTCTGGGTAGAGGGGGTCGGCGGCATCGAGGTCGCCCGGCACGTCCCCGAAGGGGCACACGTCGTTCACTGTCGACTGGAGCCCCATGATCCGGGCGATCATCTTGGCGAACTGCATGCGCTTGACCGGCTCGCCGGGACGGAAGCTGTGGTCGGCGAAGCCACTGATGACCTGGGAAGCGCCGAGGTGGGAGATGGCGATGGCGTAGGGATTGTCCAGCGAGACATCGGTGAAGTAGATGGTGGTGAAGCTCCACGTGACAGGCGTGTTCCAAACGACGAAACCATTTGCGCCTTTGGCGGCGGTGGTCAGAGTGGCCACATAGGTAGTCCCCGGCTCCAGGGGATCCACCGGATACAGGTACCAGCCCAGTCCATCCGTGCTGTACTTCAGCGTGGACGGGACCAGGGTGTTGTCAGCTTTCGTGAGGTAGAAGCTGGCCCAGGACATGGTGTTCGGGTCCATGAGTTGGTCGAACGTGACGGAGATCACCGGGTCGTACGGGATGTCGGTCGCCCCGTCGTGAGGGCTGGTAGAAGCGACCTGGGGGTTTTGGAGGATGAACAGCGTCGGAAGCGTGATTCCCGGAAGTGGTAGAGCTCGAGCCTCGTTCCGCGCGGCAGCGCCCAGGCCGGCCAGCACCACGGCCATTCCAACCAGTATCAGCAGCAAGACAAGAAGGCCTCTGCGGAAGAAACGGCGTCGGCTCACGGTTACCTCCCCTCTTGGTGGTTGTCCACCTTTCAGTCTAGTCCAGGGCGCGAGGTGACTGCAAACGCTCTGCCGCAAGCGCGGCGTCCGTGGCTCGTCTCACCCCGAGGCCGCCATCTGCCGATAGACCAACTGTGTCACCCCGTCATGGTGAGGAGCGAATGTAGTGAGACGCACCCTTTGCCAAGCAGCGGCTGCCTTTGCCGGATGGGTGGCCTTCGGGCTCCTGTGGTGGCTGGCCTTTCGCCATCTGGGTCCGGCACGACAAATGCTCACAGGCGTCTTGGTGGCGGCGGTCTTCGCAGGGGCTCTCGCGATCGCTACGGGTGCTTGGGTCGCCTGGAACGTGTTCATCTGGAAGCGCAACGGCCCAAAGCCGGTCAGACTGCCGATCCCCTACGACTATTCACGAGACGTGACCGGGCGCCAGGTAGAGGCAGACCTCGCCTCCCTGCAAACCAGTCGCTTCATAGTGATCGACGTCGTCGATGCTCCCGGCGGCCCCACCAAGACCTACACGCCCGGCGACGAGGAGATCACGGGCGAAGAGGTCCTGGCATGCGCGCTATAGTCGAGGCGATCGGCTCTTCGCCGGCGTATCGTGCGGCTCTGCTCTTCTTCGCCCTGTACCCTCTCTTCTCTTCGATCATGTGGGTTCTGACCTCGCTCATCTTCTACTTCCGGCGCGAGCGTCATCCCAGCGAAACGTTCTACGAAATGTCGGGGAAGCAACTGCCTCTGGTAAGCGTCATTGTCCCATCCTATCGTGAGGAGCTCACGGAATGCGGGACGCTCGCCGCGGTCGTCGACCTGGATTACCCGCGTCTGGAGATCTTTGTCGTGGACGATGGCTCCCCCGACGGCACTCTCACCAGGGCACGAGCGTACCTTCGTGATCCTCGGGTTAGAGTGGTTCGCAAGAATATCAATGAGGGCAAAGCGCTCGCCATGAACGACGTGCTGCCGTTGGTCTCTGGTCAGTACATCCTCGTTCTCGACGGCGACTCACAGCCCCATCGAGACGTGCTTCGCTGGATGGTCCCGCACATGGTCAGGAATCCCGAAGTGGGAGCGGTGACCGGGCACCCGATCGTGCGCAATCGACAGCAGCTTCTGGGCAAGATCCAGACGGTGGAGTTCGCTTCCATCGTCTCCCTTCTCAAGCGCGCACAGGTTGTCTGGGGGCGCGTGATGACCGTGTCCGGTGTCATGACTCTGTGGCGGCGGAGTGCTCTCGAGAGTGTGGGTCTGTTCGCGCACGATGCCGCCACCGAGGACATATCGACCTCGTGGCGCGTGCAGCGGAACAACTACGAGATCCGCTATGAGCCGCGCGCGATGATCGACATGCAGGTGCCACCGACAGTCGGCTCTCTGTGGCGACAACGCCGCCGCTGGGCGAAAGGCCTGGCGCAGGTTCTGAGCCGCAACGCCGGCATCTGGCGCCACTGGCGCGCTCGCCGTCTCTATCCCGTTTACGTTGAGGCTGTGCTCTCAATAATCTGGGCCTATTGCTTCGTTATCCTGACCGCCATGTGGCTGTTCACGTGGCTCGCCGGCATGCCCCTGCTCGGAGCCACACCGGTGCCGGCCTGGTGGGGGATGCTCATCGCGACGGCCTCACTCGTCCAACTTGGTCTTGGCATCTTGATGGACAGGAAGTACGAGCCCTCTATCGTCCGGACCTACTGGTGGGCAGCGTTGTACCCCGTGGCCTATTGGGTGCAGATGGCGGTGATCACTGTTCTCGCGACTCCCGCGGGTCTTCTGCGCCCCCACAGTGGGGGACGGTGGCACACACCTCGGAGCGCCGAGTAGGGCCATGTCTGCCGGATTGGGCTGGGGGTGCGCAGGTACGGCGGCAGGCGACACCTCTCGCGTCCAAGGTCTCCGAGGCCTACTATGGCAGCAGGGCAAGGCCGAAGCGAAAGGGGATCGCTGTGCAGTTACCGGGTGACGCACGCCTGAGGACACCGCGCGTTGTGGGGGCGGCCGCTCTCATAGTCACGGCCGCGACATATATGCTGTTCTCGACAGCTCCTGCCGTCGCCGAACCATCTTCGGCACCTCTACCTCCCGGAACCGTCGACGGCTGGACCCAGGTGGTTGAAGGTGGCTTCACCGATCAAGGCAATTCGTACGCCCCCTTCTTCGCCGAATTCAAGGGATATCTCTATCTCAGCACCACGGCCAACGAAGCAGGCCAGCTCTACTCGGGCAGTGACAAGCTGGGAGGTGACATCTGGCGAACAGCCGATGGCACCGATTGGGAGCAGATCGGCACTCCCGGGCTCGGCAATCCCCGGAACAGCACGTTCGATTTCGTAGTGTTTAAGGACGAACTGTACGCTCTCTCCTACAACCTGAACGATCATGGGATGGAAATCTGGGTCACCTCCGATGGCACCGAGTTCACTGAGGTGGAAAAGGGTGGCTTTGGCGACCCGAATAGCGATCACGCGGTGCCGTTTGTCTTTGACGGCCGCCTCATCCTGGGTGTCGGCAACTCCGAGACAGGTGTTCAGATCTGGGTCTCAGACGATGGCCGGTCCTTCCGCCAGGTGGTCTCCGGCGGCTTGGGTGTTGGGGGAACCACTGGGGTTCTTCGCCCCATCGACCCCACGGACCCAGAACCTGTGTTCCAGAACAAGCTCTATCTGGGCATCTCGAACCCGGAATCTGGGGGTGAGATGTGGCGGACTTCAGACGGCTTGGAGTGGGAACGGGTAGCCGACAAGGGCCTGGGTAGGGCAAGCAGCGCCTCCCTTGACCCTGACCTGGTGTATGAGGATCGGCTCTACGCGTTTGGCTACAGCGGTGGCACCCTGGACCAGATAGCCGGTTTCGAGCTGTTCCGTTCGAACGATGGAACCAACTGGGAGCGGGTGGTGGAGAACGGGTTCGACGTAGGCCCTGAGCGGAACGTGCAAGGAGACCTGGTGGAGTTCAAGGGAAGGCTCTACCTGACCTCAAGCAACATGGACCCGCGGGTGCTTGTGCCGGGCAATACCATGGAGAGATTGGCCCCCAAAGGCTTTCAGTTGCGAGTCTCCGATGACGGGAGCACTTGGACTCAGGTGGGCAAGGACGGCTTCGGGGCCGAGAGCAGTCTCGTCGCGGGCACCAATGTGTTTGGCGATGTCGCCTACTTGGAGGCCTACGACTACCATCTGGGCAGCCAGCTGTGGGAGTCTCAGGATGGGCAGGAGTGGCAGTTGGTCTTCCGGGAGCCCGAGCCGAGCTTCTTCCAGCAGGGAGGGGGAGTGCTCGACTTTGAGGGGCACTTCATCTGGATAAGTAACGACCTGGAGAACGGCGTTGAGATCTGGCGGACTGATGAGGTAGTCGTAACCGAGGCGACGACAAGCACGCTTGCCTCGGGCACGTCCGAGGACACAACGGGCACTACCTCAGGTGGCAGCATGACCACGTTCACCACGGGTGAGGACACAGGTAGCGGCGAGAGTCCCGAGGGTGATGGTCACGATGAAGAAGGTGTTGCCTCTGAGGGGCTTTCTGGCGGGATCCTGGCTCTGATCATCGCGTTGGCGGTGGTGGCCGTCGCAGCTATCGGCGTGGCTGCGTACGTCATGGGCAGATCGCGTGGTCGGGCGGGCGGGGGAGCGACTCAGGCTGCCGCTGCACCGGCGCCCCCTCCCGGTTTCTGTTCTCATTGTGGGTCAGCTGCCAGCCGCGATTCGGTCTACTGCCCGGGGTGCGGTGAGAAGCTCTAACAGCCTCCTGGGGCCGGTCCCGGCCGCGACCGCTCCTACCTGGTGCTGCCGCGGGTCTTCCTCACCATAGTCACTTGATCGGGACGCACGGCCCGGGACGCACCATCTCGCGTGAGATGCAGGCTCACCAACCCGGCCTGGCTCACGCTCGCGTACCTGTAGGTGAAGACTCCCCGTTGGCCCTCGATCTTCAGCTTGGTCCCTGGTTCGTAGAAATCCTCGGTCCGCATACCCGCCCGGTAACGGTGGCGCCCAGCGTAAGCTGCACGAATTCCTCCGGCGCGGGCTGTGGCGCAGTGGGTAGTTGACGAGCGTAGGGGGGGCTACCGTCAGGTTGTCTCGTATCATCAGCCATGTTGCCCATTATCGCAGGACCGGGGAACCCGTTCGAGGCTTGGCTCCAACAGAGGGCGTAGCACGGGACCAAACGCGGCGCGCGCTGCTACCATGAGCCCGACTCGTTGGTCCATGGCCTTGTGAAGGGAGGTCGAGAGGTGTCGAAGAAGATCCTGCAGATCAACGCGCGTTCGAACGTATCGGCGACGGAGTTGGCGGCGGAGTTCAAGGGCGCCGCGACTCCCATCTCGGCGGTGCCGGGGCTGGAGTGGAAGATCTTCGCCATGAACGAGGAGCGGTCGCAGTCGGCGGGCATCTACCTGTTCAAGGATGCTGATTCTCTAGAAGCCTATCTCGAAGGGCCCATCGTGGCCGCGATGAAGAGCAAACCGGCTTTCAGCGACATCGACGTGAAGGTCTTCGACGTGGTCGAGGAGGCGACGTTGGTGACACGAGGTCCCATCTGAGCCGATCACGGTCCCTATCCCGCGGCTATCTCAAAGACGTATGGGCTGAACTCCAACTGGTAGTCGTCCGTGCGGGGTTCGAATGACAGCTCGGTAGCCTGTGCCGGATCCATCGCCGGCAAGAGAACCACGCCGGAGGAGACGGCATCGGGCGGTAGTTCCTGCTCCACCCACGGGTAGGGGCTCAGGTCCTGGGGCTGGTACTCAGTTAGTCCCTGCACGGCTCTGGTCTTGTAGCCGTTGAAGCTGGCGGTGGCGGTCGACTGATTGTTCACGGTCACGTACACACGCGTCTCGTTGGCGGCGAACTCCACCTTGTCCACGGTGATGACCAACTGGTGCTGCTCGGCGCTCATGGCCACGGTGACGGTGCGCAGGGCCGTCGGGGCAAGCGCGCTCTCGTCGACCACCTCGGCTGTCTCCGCGCGTACGGCTACGGCGTCGAGCGTAGCCAACAGGGGAATCTCGCCTTTCGTCTCACCCCGCACGGTGCCCACTACGTGAACGTAGTCGCCGTCGGCGATGGCAAAGGCCGAGTCCTCGAAATCGACCACGGCGAGCCAGTCCACGTTGGTGGGGTGAGGCCACATCTGCCAGTGGGTGACGTTCCCGTCCTTCACCGGCTCGCCGAACACTGCGCCCACGATGTCTACCCGAGCGTCCTTGAAGCTGTCCGGAGCGGCGGCGAGTTCAGCCCAGTTGTCGCGGGTGAACGTCTTGCCGGACGCTGCCGAGGTGTCGGACGCTGACTCCTCGCCACCGCAACCGGCAAGGACACAGGCGGAGAGGACGAGCACCAAGACGATGAACATGACGCCACGCAGGGGTCTTGCCATCTGCTTCTCCTCCTCACGCATTGTGGAGAGCCCCGGAGATCTCCGGGGCTCTCCATCTCAGATCGTGCTGTGGGCTACCCGCTGAGAGGCTGCTAGAAGTGGAGCTTGTCCAGTGCTACCGCCGCCGCGGGGTCGTCCATGGTGATCTTTGGGTCGGCATCGTCACCTTTGGGCCACGTTGTGTTGTCCTTCGCTACGTCGTCGATCGCCCAGAACGTGCCGGCGCCCTCGGGGTCGTCGGTGGCCCAGACACCTTGGTGGTTCTCCATGCTGCTCGAAAACTCCACTGCAACGAAGTACACGTTCGGTAGGCTCGCGCTGTTGACCACCCAACCCGACATCGGCCGCACCACGGCATCGTCCTTCGCGCCCGCGGCGATGGCGTCGATGAGGGCTTGCGACGCGATCATGTCGACCGGTTCCGCGGCCGGGGCACCCGCCGCGGCAGTCGTCGCGGTCGCTGCTAACGTTGTTTCAGTCGCCCCGTCGTCACCGCCACAAGCGGCAAGAGGGATGACGAACAGGGAAAGCGCAAGCAGGACCAGGACGTAACGCAGCCTCATGACACGGACCTCCGATTTGTTTGACTGAGGACTATCTCGGGCGACCGGGATTGGTCGACCCCCGAAAACTCTATCATCCGAGAGACACCTATGCCGCGCTGGGAGTGCGTTGCCATACCTCTATTCGGTGCCCCTCCGGGTCGAAGAGGTGGTGTTGGCTGTGATCAGGTCCACATGCCTAGCCTGCCAGAGTCGCGAGAACACCTGCCAGGCAAGCAACGCTTTGGCGGTCAGGCTGAGGATGATGTAGATCTTCTCCCCAAAGAGGTAGTCGCGCCAACGGCCCACTCTCTTGTACTGCAGCAGCATGTTGACGGCGAAGATGTTGAAGAACACGAACATCGACGCGATGATGCCGTAGACGAATCCGGGCGCCTCCTGCTCGCCGAAGTTGGGGCTCCAGAGATAGATCAGAACCACGATCCAAGGGATGATCCCCGCGAAGCAGCCGAACAAGAAGGAGAGCCAACTCGGGCCACCCGGCTTCTCATATTTCTCCATGAGCAGCCCGAACAAGATCATGCACGCGTTCACCCCGAAGATGGCCATCATGGCTGCCAGATCTGTCGCGCCGACGATCATGGTGATGAGGACGATCATGAGCGAAGAAGCTGATGGAGTACTCGATCCATCGCCCGTAGTTGCGGCGCTCCATCAGGTTGCGTTTGTACCAGCCGAACACGCCCGGTGAGGCGATGATGAGCAACGCCGCCGCCGATATGGCCATGAAGGCGAAGACGCCCCACCCGAGCGGTAATTCCCCTATTTTGGTGATCGAGGGTTCTGTGCCCGGCGGTCCGGCCATGTACGTGGCCACCACGGGCAAGGCGAAATCGTTGGAGAGCACGGCGATGACCACGGCCTGGGCGGCGAGTACCAGGCCTACCATCACGTTCCACCAGCGCAGATTGCGGAAGCGCCCTTCGAGATCCTGGGCCTCGCCGGCCGCGTCTAGAGTCCTCTCTGAAGCTGCCATGTGTACCAACCCCCTCGGCTCGTGAATCGTCTGCTCAGTGGGGCTATGGGAGCGGGCCGGCCCCACGGCTCGTGTACTACCGCAATTCCGCCGTAACTAATCGAAGCGGTGCCTCCTTCACGCAGGCTAGAATACGCATCGGCGGAGTGGGGCTTCGTAGCCGGTCTGCAGGCAGGACTCAGCATGGGATGGCACGGGATGGAGGCAAGTCGATGACGATCCTGAAGCCGCGCGACATCAATCTTGACTTCGAGGAGTTCGCCGGGGCACAGGGCGATGCGCTGGGCCGTCCCGGGATGCGCGACATCGCGCGCAAAGCCCTGGAGCGTTCCGCCGAACTCGTGTCTCCGGCGGTCAGCTACGATTGGTTCGAGGTTGGCGCTCGGGATGGGCTGAAGGCTGAGGTCGGAGGTGTGATCCTGAGCCTCGGCCGGCACGCGGATCTGCTTGCTCCGGCCCGCGTGGCATTCGTGGCTGTGGTCACCATCGGACCTCGACTTGAGGAGCAGGCGCGTGAGCTTCGGGCGTCCACGCGCGCTCTCGACGCTTTCATGCTCGACGCGGCGGGCATATTCGCCGTGGGCAAGATGATCGAACTGGCGCGCTCGATAGTGGAGAAGGACGCCGTCGAACGCGGTTGGGGAGTAGGTGCCGAGTTGGCCCCCGGTCAACTGGCCGGATGGAGCATCGCGGAGCAGAAGCTGGTGGCAGGCCTACTCGACGTCGAGTCGATCGGTGTGTCTGTGACCGACTCGGGCATGCTCGTGCCTCAGAAATCGGCCTCCGATGATGGTCGGCGTTGGGCCCGAGTACGAATCCACGACGGTTCGGTCGCCCTGCGAGTACTGCGATCTGCGCGAAACCTGCCGCTTCAGCCATTAGCGGGCAGCCGAGGACTGAAGTCCCGGCTCTGCGTCCCCGATCTCAGCCGGCCCAGGCCACCGGAAGCTGAGGGCAGGAGTGGGAGTAGTCGGTGCAAGCCCGGATTCCCGGCCACGGACGCACGGGCTGGGGGGCTTTCCATCTCAAGTCACCCGCTACGCCGTGCCGCCAGTCGATCTTTCATCGCACGAGGTCTTGACAATTCTACGCTGTAGAGCTACTTTGGGCATAGAGCATTCTACGCCGTAGACCGACGGGAAGGGGAGAGGAGTATCTTGAGTCCGAAGACCAGAAGACTAGTAGGTGATCGAGGGTCGACCGGACGCCGCGGTCCGGAGGAACCCCTGAGCCGGGACCGGATCGTGAGTGCGGCGCTGGCCCTTGTCGACGAGGAAGGGCTGCCGGCTCTCTCCATGCGCCGTTTGGCGACCAAGCTCGGCGTCGATCCCATGGCCATCTACTACTACCTTCCCAACAAGGCTGCTCTCCAGGACGCCATCGTTGAAGCGGTGAATGTCGAGATTGAAGGGCCTTCCGAGTTCACGACACTTCCCCTGTACGACCTGGTCATGACTGCCGGCCGGATATTCCGCGCGTCTCTGCTGGCTCACCCGAATACCGCTCTCCTCCTGGCCGTGCGGTCTCTCGCCACGCCGATCGGCTTCGAGCCCTCCGAAGCTATGCTGGCGGGTCTCGTCAGCGGAGGCCTGACCCCTGCCGAAGGCATCAGCGGCTATCAACGTGTTCTCGACCTTCGTGACAGGTTCGGTTCTCCGGGAAGTCCAGCTGCCGTCCGGGCCCGAGCACGACGGGCACCTGCATCTCCGCAAGATGAGAGATGCGTTCGATGAGGCCGAGTTTCCGAACCTGCGCCGCGCTCTCGAGGAGGGCAACCTCATGGATTTTGACGCTGAGTTCGAGTTCGGGTTACGGGCTCTCGCCCGCGGATTCGCCGAGATCGCAGCCGGAAGAGCTGCTGAGTAGGGCTGAGTCGATCATCTAGCCGGAAAGGAGAATCAACCATGACAGGCATCGGGGTAGCAGAAGACGAGAGAATCTCGCAGTGTCACGTTGGGCCAGCAGCTCGAGCGGATCGGCTGGGCCTTGTTCCTCATCATGATCGGCGGTATCGCCCTGTTGCCGAGCGGGTCGGTGCCGGACGGCACCTGGCTGGTCGGCACGGGGCTTATCATGATAGGGCTGAACGTCGCCAGGCATCGCAGCAGCATCAGCACCAGCAGCTTCACGATCGTGCTCGGGCTGATCGCTCTGGCTCTTGGGGTCTCCGAGATGGTCGGGGCCGCACTGCCGGTCTTCCCGCTGCTGCTGGTGGCCATTGGTGCCCATATCGTCTACAGCGTGTGCAGACGGCAGTGAAATGGCTAGAGTGCCGCTGGAGCGATCGACATGGCGGAAGGTGGTGACTCTAGAGGATGAGACTATGTCCGTTCGCTGTCGGTCAGCAGTTCCGTGACCTCTGCCGGAGTCGCCCGTTTCATCAGCCGGCGCAGGACTGGGGAGGTGGCCGCTGTGGTGGCAAGCGCCATCAGCACCATGATCGTGTACAGCTCGGGACCGATCACGCCCAGATTCAGCCCGACGCTGAGCACGATCAACTCCATGAGCCCCCGGGTGTTCATAAGGGTGCCGAGCATTGACGAACCCCGGCGCCCCAGGCCCGTCAGGCGGGAGGCTGCATAAGTGCCTCCGAACTTCCCCAACACGGCGGCCGCCAGGACAAGCGCAAACATGAGCCAGAGGGTCCACTTCGAGAGCAGGTCGATGCGGGCCGCACGGCGAAGCCGAAGAAGGCCGGGAGCGGCACCGTCAAGGCCCGTCTCTCAGGTTCCGGTCAGTCGTCGAGTGGCGGCGTTGTCATTCGGATAGCCGCGCCGGCGAGGAAGGCGCCAAAGATGGCGTGGATGCCGATTGCCTCCGTCACGGTGGCCGACACCAGCATCAGTAACAGGAGGACAACGAAGAGTCTTCCAGTATGATCCCTCTGCTCCCAGCGGCCGAGCAGGCGCGCCACGAGAGGGCGAACGGCGAAGAACATGAAGCCGATGTAGGCCAGAGCCGCGATGATGACCACGATCCCTTCTCCGGCCTCCGTTTTGACCACTCCAGTCACAAAGGCCAGGAGACACCAGGCGGTGAAGTCGCCGACCGCCGCACAGCCAAGGGCAAGCACTCCCAGCCTCGTGTTCGTCAAGCGGTAATCAGACAGAATCCGGGCCAGCACCGGGAAGGCCGTGATCGACATAGCGACGCCCATGAAGAGACTGAACCCAGTGAAGTTCACGTCGCTCGACGAGAACCGAGGATAGAGGAGAAGGGCTGAGATAACACCGAGCACGAAAGGCAGCAGGATGCTCGCATGAGAGATCGCCAATACGGCATAGCCCCGGTTCTTCAGCAGTGAGGGATTGAGTTCCAGTCCGACCATGAACATGTAGAGGACGACACCCAACTGCGCAACGGCGGCCAGATAGGGGGCTACCGACTGCGGAAGTATCCAGCCCGAGACTTGCTGGCCGAGCAGGGAAGGACCGAGGACTATCCCAGCCACCACCTCGCCGATGACCGGAGGCTGATTAATGTACGCAAACAGCTTGGAGAGCACATTGCCCAGCAGAATGATCGCTGTGAGAGCGATAAGAAGATGCAGGAGCCACTGGCTCAAGTCTGGGATGGCACCCTCCGCCGGCAGGGTCGGTAGAGAAGCGGTCACGAGTGTGTCGCCGTAGCTCCTCACAACGAAGAAGATGGCGACCGCGGCGACAATCATCGCCGAGTACGCTGCAATCACTCCGGCCGGCCGGCGAAACGTACCTTGCTTCGATTCAGCGTCATGTGTCAAGCCGTGACGTCCTGTGGCGCGCTCTGCAGCACTTCTAGAGACCGATGCTCTCCATGCCGGTGCCATTGTCCATGTGCCATAGGCGGGGCCTGGGCAAACGCTTGAGCGCTGCCATGAACGCTTTGTTGCGGGCATCCTTGCGCCAATCCCGCACGATCCATATTCCCCAGCCGTGAAAGAGAAGCCTCGTGAAGCGGAAGGTGACGAGCAGCTTCAGCCACTGACGCTTGGAGTAGAAGCGCATGTAGCCACGCACGACCTCGCTCTGCAGTTCGTAGGGCGTCATCTGCTTGGGCGTGAACACCACGTGGTGAGCGTCGTAGAGATGCCAGCGCTTGTCGAATATGCGCCCTTGCTCCTCCATCTGCTGGAACTGCGGCGTGCCGGGCAATGGAGTGAGGATGTTGAGCATCACAGTGTCGATGCGGTGTTTGAGGGCGAAGGTCACGGTATCGCGCAGCGTCTGCCTGGTGTCGTCGTCGGCGCCCAGCACGAACATGCCGTGACTGTTGATGCCGTACTCGTGCAGTTTCTTGATCGCCTGGACGATGTCGTCGACGTTCTGTGACTTCTGGAAGTGATCGAGCGTCGCTTGATTCACCGACTCGAGACCCAGGTACACGCGCTTGCAGCCCGATTTGCGCATCAGCTCAAGCAGTTCAGGGTCGCGTACGACGTCTGTGCGCACCTGGGCCGACCACGGCATGGCCAGACCCTCATCGATCATCATGCGCAGGAGCACTTTCAGGCGCTTCTTGTCGGCCGCCATGTTGTCATCGTAGAAGAAGATCCTGCGCGCCTTGCTCGACTTGATCTCGGCGATGACGCTCTCCGGCGAACGGAAGCGGTACTTGCGGCCGAACATCGCCGTTACCGAGCAGAAATTGCAGGCGAAGGGACAGCCCCAACTGGTCATGATCGGTATCGTGCCCATCTTCTCGTGGCCATGGATGAGCGTCAGGTCTGGGAAGGGCAGCGTGTCGAGGTCCTCGGTGCGCTCGCGGTCGGCGTTGTGCACCGCCGCCCCGTCGCGCATGTATGAGAGACCGGCGATGCTGGAAAGGTCTCGCTGCCCCGAGAGCGCCTCGATGAGTTCGGCCATGAACGCCTCGCCGCCTTCGCCCCGGGCCACGTAGTCGGCGTGCTCGAGTGCCTCGGCGGCCATGAAGGTGACGTGTGGCCCCCCCATGACTACCGGGATGCCGCGTGCCCGAATGCGGTCGGCGAACTGATAGCCGGTGGTCGCGGTGGAGGTGGTTGTGGAGATGCCGACAAGGTCCGCCGTGTTCACATCGTTCCAATCGATGGCGGAGAACTGCGGCACGTAGATCGACACGTCGTGACCCTGGCTGATCAGGGCAGCGCCGATCGCCGGCAGGCCCAGACGCGGGAACATGACCTTGCTGAAGACGTTCATGCCCGGTGGTTCCGGCTCAATGAGGCGAATTCTCACTCGTGACTCCTTGTCCACACGACAGAGCGTATCTGTGGCAGCGACGGCGAGGTGCGCGTCGGCTCAGAACTTTTCTGGAGCCCCGAGTCTACACCCTTCCGGGCCCATACTGTAGGCGACCCGGGCTGGAAGCAAGGCTGTCGCCGGCGCTCAGTGACGCATGGCCTTCGCTTCAGCGCGATCCCTGGACGTCCCAGAACTTCAGTTCGCTCTCCTCAGTCACGGCCATCGCGGCCTCCCTCGCCTCCGCCGAAGGCTTGGCATACAGCGACTTCCTACTGATCCAGCCAGAACCCGCCCGTTTCAGGGCCACGAGCGATTCCGCCATCTTGATGGCATCACCGAGCACGTCGGCGACGGGCACGCCATCTACTTCGGTGACCCCGTTGGGGAAGTCCTCTTCTGCCCCAGGGGCGAGACGCAAGGCCGAAGACATGGGCGAGCAGCCGGGGACAAGAATCTCGGCACCGTCGTCGATCAGATCTCGAGCCACGATTGAGAAGGCTTCGATGGTGGCGTGAGCGTCCACGAGCGCGAGTTCCTGCAAGTGGGCGGACTCCGCGATCGGCCGTATTCCGGCACAACGGTCCCTGAGGCCGTACTTGGCTATCCGCTCTCTTTGCCCAGGGATGTTGTAGGGAGAGATGTGGACTATCCCGAAGTCCAGCCCCATCATGGTCGAAAAGAGCATTGCGGACTCCCCCAGACCGACCACGGGGATGTCAGGCGCCTGTCGGAGTTCCCACAGCATGGGGTCACCGAAGCAGTTGATGACCACCCCGTCGAATCCTTCTTGTTCAGCACTAACCGCCGCGTGGTAGACCAGTCGAGAGGCCAGGTGGTCGATGTAGCTGTAGAAGGCCGGCTCCATGGTCTCCATTCCCCACGTGCAGAAGCGGTACACGACCTGCGTGCCGGGCTGCTTCACTTTGCTGAGGCCCTTCTCTAGCTACGGCACATAGGCGCTCTTCATGAACTGTCCGAACTCCGTCTCTTCTTGCCCTGCGGGGATATTCACAAACAGGACTCTCATGTCTCGCTCTCCACTTCTCGCTTAGCGCGTAACGGCCCACGGCGCACAAGGCCAAGAGAGACGCTTCCATCACGGAGTTGCGTCTCGCGATCGACCAAGGCGGATCCGCCGTCTCGACCGACCCGATATCGCGGACTCTGTTCGCCTCATAAGCCATGCCCGCCCTCTCGCCGAGAACCGTTGACAAGAGGAGTGCCCGGTTCTATGCTGGCCGGCACGACATAGAACATAGTTCGCTCTATAGAACTATAGCGCGCAAAGCGCTTCCAAAGTCGTCAATCGGAGGGCAGATGGCCGAAATACGGAACTCTGTAGCGCCAGGCGAACCCGACGAGGGAAGCATCCCGACCGGAAGTCGCCAAGGTGCCGACTACTACGTCAACGCTGTACCCGCCGTGGATCAGGCCGCTCGCCTCCTATTCGCTTTGGCCGAAGCCGTGCGAGGCGAGGGGTCTCTGACTGAACTGGCGAACCAGACAGGCATCGGCAAGAGCAAAGTGCTCGCCGTTCTCAATACGCTCTGCAGCTCTGGACTGGTGACTCGCGACGAGTACACGAAGAACTACGCGCTCGGAGCCAAGATCCACCATCTACATCGGGCGATGGTGAACAACACCGACTTGGCCCGGGCAGTCACACCATACCTGCAGATGCTGGCCGCGAAAACCGACTGCAGCGTGCATTTCGGCGTAGTGGCAGGGGAGACCCTGTTCGTGCTTGCACAGCGGTACCCACCAGGTGGCACCTACATCCCACTTGATGCCGGCCACCGCCTGCCGCTGCTATGGGGCGCTCACGGCAGAGCCTATCTGGCTGCCCTGCCAGTCGAGGAGGCGGAACAACGGCTCAGGTACGATCCTGCCGTTCAGACCGCGGCCGTGGCCAACGAAGGAATCGATCGGGAGACTCTCAGGATCCAGGTCGATGAGTGCCGGCGCCTAGGGTATGGCAAGACAGTCGGGATGGCATGGTGGGGGCGGAACGCGGTCAGCGCGGTTCTCAGCGTCGACGTCCCTAGTCGTCCCGGCGTCCGCTGGGTGCCAGGATGTCTCGTGGCCATAGGCTCGTTCCCACCCGACGGGATACACAGGATAGGTTGCCTTCTCGTCGAGTCGGCCGCGGAGATGAGCGAGCGACTTGGGCCGCTTCTGCAGGCTCTCAACATCAACTTTCCTCTTTCGAAGTCATTGTGAGGGGAGTGGAGGCATGAGTTCTGAATGCACCTCCCGCTCTGTACTCCACCCCATGTTCGCAAGGGAGGTGTCTATCGACCGGATCGGGCAGTGGCCGGTATCAACCTGCTAAACACCTGTTGAACGCTGCGTAGGGGCAGGAAGCGAACGAAGATCGTTCAGTGCGAGGTTCTCGCGCCAGAGGGAGGTAGAAATCGATGAACAAACGGCTTGTGACAGCTGTGTTTCTCATGGTATTGCTCTTCATCGCTGTGGGATCGGTGGCATGTGGTGAAGACGGGACTACTGCGACCAGCGATGCATCGGTCACCACGGCTGGGTCCGCCACAACCGCGGCGCCTGCTACAAGCGCGCCAGCGACAGCAGCGTCAACTGCGCAGACCACTGCTCCGGCCGGCGAAGTGAAGACGCTCAAGATCGGTTTGATCACTTCGGTCACCGGTCCCTTCGCAGCGGCTTTCAAGGCTCAGTACGACGCCCTGGAGCCGACACAGGACTTGATCAACAAGAACGGCGGCTTCAAGATCGGCAACGACACCTACCAGATCGAAATCGTCGCGGAAGACGACCAGTCGTCGACCGCCGGCGCAGTCACGGCTATAGAGAGAATCATTGGCAACGACATACATTTCCTCATTCCGCCAATGGTCATGCCGGTCAACATAGCGATTCAGCAAGCTTGCGAAGAGAGCAACATCCTGTGCTTCAAACCCGTTGGGGCCAATACCATCGAGTTGAATCCGGAGCTTCCTCACTCCATGTATGTTCGCTCGGGGGTGCCATACATCAAGCCCTTCTACGAGTACATATCGGCCAAGTATCCGAACGCGAAGCGCATAGCCCTCATCTACGCCGACGATCCAGGCGGCGCAACGTACGAGGAACTCGCCAGAGAAGCAATTGCTGCCCATGGCATGGAGCTTGTCTATACTGAGTTGTATCCGACGGGAAGCGAGGACTTCTACTCCATTCTGAACAAGGCTCTGGCGACGAAACCGGATGCGATAGAAGTACTCTTCGGCATTCCACCTTGGACCTCCGCGATAATCAACCAGGCGCGCGAGTTGGGGTTCACGGGCCCCATCTGGGGCTGCGCCCCCATGGGCGACCCCAATATCATCAACGCGATGGTCACGCCGGAGTATGCCTACGATATCGTCTGCGGATCAGAGATGGACGTACTCAGCGACCAAATGCCGGACATCGTGAAGGAGCTGCGCCCGATGGTGGAAGCGACGGGAAGTTCATTCACCATGGATAGCCCTATGCCTCTGGACGCGATCTACATCATGATCCAGTGCATACAGAAGGCTCAGAGCATCGATCCTGACAAGGTTCTCGCTGCTATCGACGAGATGTCGACCTTCGACACTATCTGGGGCCCGGCCACTTGGGGTGGAACCGACATCTGGGGCAAGGATGTGTTTGGTATCGATCACGTGGTGATAGGACCGAACATGCTTTCGTGGATACAGGACGGAAAAGTAGGATACGAAGTAATCGAGTAGTGCCGGGCGGTGGAATAGCGGTTGGAGCGAGGCCGCGTAGCACGCGGCCTCGCTCAGTCTAAGGGAAGGTCGACATGATCAAGACGAAGTTGTGCCAGTTGCTCGATATCGAGTACCCGATCATCCAGGCGCCTATGGACTGGATCACGAATGCAGAGCTTGTCGCGGCAGTGTCAAATGCGGGCGGCCTGGGGGTGCTGGGGCCGAATGCAGGTCAACGGACGGTCACAAGTAGCGTGGACGAGACTGGTGAGCGACTTCGGCGTGAGATCAGGAAGGTGAGAACGCTCACCGACAAGTCCTTTGGCGTGAATCTTGTCAGCATGAAGACATCTGACAATTTTCCGGAGGACTCATTCAGCGATCAGTGTCACAAGGTGGCCCTCGAGGAGCGCGTGCCCGTGGTCGTGCTTGTCGGAGACGCGCCGGGTACCTACACCGGCAGCCTGAAGGCCGCAGGGATCAAGGTTCTCCATCGACCCATCTTCATGACCACTGATGCCGCAGTGGAGGCCGAGCAGGCTGGTGTCGACGCCTCTGGTGGCGGTTGGGTGCGAGGCGGGCGGCCATCCTGGCTCCGACTGCGAGCCGAGTTCCGTGTTGGTGCCTCATATCGTCGATACGGTGCGTATGCCGGTGGTTGCGGGCGGTGGCATCGGAGACGGAAGGGGAGTCGCGGCGGCTCTTGCCTGGGGCGCGGAGGGCGCCTACATCGGTACGAGGTTCATGGCTACGACAGAGTGTGGGGCTCACGAGAACCTCAAGCGAGCCGTCGTCGAGGCCGGCGAGGCGAGCACCGTTCTCCTTCCGGCCACTCTCGGCGCGCTGCGCGCGCTGAAGAACCCTGTCACGGCGCGGTGCCAGGAGATGCAGGCGAGTGGGTGCTCGGTCCGCGATATCACCAACACGTACCACTCCGGTTACGTGAAGGGCATGTTGGAAGGCGACGGAGAGGCAGGCACGTTCGTGTGCGGCGCGGCCTGCGTATTGGTGAAGCGGATCCAGAGCGCCTCCGCGGCTATGCAAGAGATCGTCGCACAGGCGGAGAACGCACTGAGGCGCATCACGATCGCGTGAAGCACGGCGGCCGCAGGGAGTAGTCTTCTCGCGATCAGAGACCCGTGGCTGTTCACAGGGGTGCTCCAGACCAATGGTCGGTGCTTGCGCGCTAGCGAAGCAGCGTTTTCGAGAGGAAGTCGCCCACGCGCTGGGCGTACTCTTGCGGCCGTTCGGTGATGCCCGCGGTGTGGCTTCCGTCAGGGATCATTCAGAGCGACTTCGGTTCGCCGGCGGCTGCGAAGTAGTCGGGGGTCAGTTCCTCGCCTCCGCCGCCATCGGACCCCTGGCCGGTTGACACATGCGAGGACCGTGGGCTTAAATGACGGGGTATGGTACTTGTTTAGCAACGAAGATCGCACTTGAGGGCCGGTTGTAGGGCGTAGCCTGGCGTGATGCTGGCTACCCGCGTTCGGTCCTCGACCCACGCGATCTTCGAACTCCACCCATTCCCGCACGCAAATCTGGGCAGCCTGTCCGCACGACTTGGCTGCTTACCTAAGAAGGGTGAACAACACCATCATGGATGAACAAGAACAATGGCGTCTCTTCTACGAGATCTTCGACCCCTCGTTTCCGCGGCTGGGTCCGGGAGATGACGCTTCGACCCTGCGCGCTCTCAACAGTCTGCTGGATGCCGGTCGCCGAGGCACGGACAGGCCGCAGCCTGCTCGCATGCGGGTCCTGGACATCGGTTGTGGCCCGGGCGCGCAGACGCTGGAACTGGCCCGTCATCTGGACGGCACCATCGTGGCCATAGACAACCACCAGCCGTACTTGGACGAACTGGAGAGGCGTGCCCGCGCCGAGGGTTTGACGGAGAAGATCCGCCCTTGCCTGAAGGACATGCACGCCCTGAGCGAGGAAGATGGAGTCTTCGACCTTGTCTGGGCGGAGGGGTCTCTCTTCGTCGTGGGCTTCCAGGCCGGACTCGAGGCCTGCTTCGCCCGGCTGGCGCCCGGTGGGCTGGCGGCGGTCTCCGAACTCGCCTGGCTGCTTCCCGATCCGCCGGCAGAGTGCGCGGAGTTCTTCGCCGGCGAGTATCCCGGGATGCTCGATCTGACCGCCAATGAAACGCTCATCGCTGACTGCGGATTCGAACTCGTGGACGAGTTCGTGCTCCCGGACTCATCGTGGTGGGACTCCTACTACCACCCACTCGAGGCTCGTCTCGCCTTGTATCGTGACAAGCTTGCCGGTGACCCTGAGAAGGGCAAGCTGCTGGAGTGGATGCAAACGGAGATCGACATGCGCCGCAAGTACCCTGAGTACTACGGCAACGTGTTCTTCCTGCTGCGCCGGCAGAGCTAGTCTCTGCCGCGAAACATGCCTGACGCCCTGCCGCTAAGGTGCGGCAGGGCGTCAGGCGCGGCCCGCCGGCAGATATGGCAACATGTGGGAATGGGAGGCTCCCAACCACGAAGAGAAGAGAGGCAGCGCATGAGCGAGTCGAATAGGGCCGAGCGCGACGGAGCCCAGACGATAGCAATCGAGGCCAACAAGCAGCGGGTCGTCGAGTTCTACGACCTCCTCATCAACAAGAAGGACTTCGTCGCCGCCTCCGCATTCATGGGTAGCCACTACCGCCAGCACAACCCTCTTGTAGCCGACGGCCCGGATGGGCTGGCCGCGTTCGTCGACTTCCTCAGGGCGGAGTATCCCGACGCCCGCAGCGTGGTGAAGCGGGTCCTGGCGGATGGCGACTACGTGATTCTGCACGTGCATTCCAAGCGCTCCCCGGAGTCGCGGGGACGGGCGATCATCGAGATCTTCCGGCTCGAAGAGGGCAAGATCGTCGAGCACTGGGACACGATCCAGGAGATCCCCGAGACCTCGGCCAATCCCAACGGGATGTTCTGAGAACGGGAGTGCCTCCAGCGATCCTCGGGACTCTACGCCTTGTACTTGCCGGCATCCCCCACGATGAAGTGAAAAATGGGTCGCTTCACATTCCGGAAGATCATCGGGCAATGCTTCAAGCCCTTTGGTACGTAGATAATGCAGCTCTTGGTGATAGCGTACTTCTCATCGTCCAACCAGAACTCGATCTCGCCGCCCAGATCCTGGGGGTCTTCCGGATCGGTGCCAAATACGGTGATGAGCTCATCGAAATCGTGCGAATGGGCTTTCGCCTCCATGACGATATCGTTCGGCTTCGGCCACACCCACGCACAATCAGTGAAGAAAGGAATACCGCTCACTTTCTCCTCATCCAGCCTGTACAGCAGAGTGCCGATTTCGTCTCTCTCTGTGTTGAAATCGTTCATGATCAGCTTTTCGTACTTCTTTTCGCTCACGTGTGTCGCTCCTCTCAAGACCGGACTAGCAGTCAGCGCTCGACGGGCAGCAGCGCTTCTGTCCTCACGACACAGCCCTGGCGTCCATTCAGCAGTCTATCGCACCGGCGAGGGCAGCGCTCATGGTGTAACCTTGCCGGGATGCTTCCGCTCAAGATAATCTCGGTGATCTTCGGGGCCCTCTTGGCTCTTGCCGGGGTGGCCTCCGTGACATCGGGTGGCTTCGTCCTTGGACTCCACCACCTTCACAGTGCTCCCTCCGGGTTCTTCGTGACGTCCAGCCAGACGGTCGGCAGCAACGGGTTTGCGCTCACGGCTCCCGACATCAACGGGCAACTCACGGCTGGGTGGGAGCGGTGGGCCTTGTCTCGGGCGGACGCCACCATCCAGTGTGATCGGTTCTTCCAGGCTGCCCTCTCCGGTCTTCATCGGCGTCGCACCGACTGCGCAGGTCTCGAAGTACCTCTCCGGCGTTGCCCGCGACCGGATCACGAGTATCGACCTGTCGGCGGGATCGGTCCACTATGAGCACGTGAACGGCACCGCACTCCCCGCTCCTCCCGGGGAACAGAGCTTCTGGGTGGCCACGGCTGCTGGGACCGGGAGCCAGACTCTGGAATGGGCGTTGCAGGAGGGCGACTGGGCGCTGGTCGTCATGAACGGCGACGCGAGTGCGCCGATCGCGGCCGACGTGACGCTGGGCGCACGATTCGGGATCGTCTACCCGCTGGTCGTCGGGCTGACCGTGGCAGGAGTCGTGCTGTTGGCCATCGGAGTCGCCCTCATGAGGTTCGGGTCGCGACCCCGACGGATGGCACTGGAGCCCCCACACGGGTCGCCTAGCAGGCTGCTGAAGAAAGACGTTTCGCCGCTGGAGCGCGATGGGTACGCGCAGAGACAAGGACGCAAAGGAGAGGTGCGCCCAAGCAGCGCTATCCACGCGACTGAGAACGCCGTATTGTGCCGCCCAGTGCGTCCTGGCGGCCCGGACTTCGTTCTTCAGCGGCTGCCCAGTGCCGAAGAGGAACCACTGTTCGCAAGGCGGCGTCTCAGCGGCGACCGTAAAGTGACTATAGGGGAGGAACAGTGGCAACCAGTAACCTGCTCAACAAGAAAGTGGTTCTGCCGGTGATCATCCTGGCTGTCGCCTTGGCGCTGGTCTGGGTGTTCACGGCCGGCGGCGGCGTTTCGAACGCAGCGGAGGGGGCAGACACAGGCGCGCTCATCAACACCATCGTCGTATCGGGAACGGGCCAGGCGAGCGCGATGCCCGACAAGGCGACCATCAATGTGAGCGTGCAGAACGACGGGGCCACCTCGGCCGAGGCGCTCGACGCCAACTCCAAGGACACGCAGAAGGTGCTCGATCGGCTGAAGTCAGAAGGCATAGCCAGCAAGGACATCGAAACCGCCAACGTCGCCGTATATCCCAACTACACCTACGACGAGAAGACCGGCCAGCAGACGCTCGCGGGATACCGGGCTGAGAACAGCATCACGGTGACCTTCACAGACCTCAAGCTCATCGGTAAGATCTACGCAGCGGTGGTCGAGGCCGGTGCGGACACCGTGTACGGCCCGAGCTGGGAACTGACCAACAACAACTCGGCCGTCGCCGGGGCTCTCTCGCAGGCGCTTGCGAACGCCAAGAGCAAAGCCCAGGCCATAGCCGCCGACCAGGGTGTGAAGCTCGGCGACGCGCTGATCATCAGCGAAAGCTCGTCCTCGCAGTTCTACCCGATCTACGACAGGTCTGAGTCCGCCACCGACGTGGGTTCCGGCGTGACTCCGCCGCCGATCGCCCCGCAGAGCATGGACGTGAGCGCGAGCGTCACCATCACCTACAGGATGATTCACTGACACCAGACACGCGGCCCGGAACTCGAGGACCGCGGCGGTTGAAAGACCCTACAGGCGACCCGGCAGGCCCCGCGAAGCGGGCCCGCCGGGTCGCCTGTCGTCGCCGGTCAGAGAAGACTGCGCGACGGATGTCGCCCCGCCTTGAAGGCAGCGAAGTGCCCGCTAGGACAGGAAATGTGTCATATTGTCGACAGCCACTACTGCGTTCTCCAAGGCAGACACAGGCCCGGGCGGTCGAGCTAGGTAGGTGCCAATGGCTCCCAATCCTCTGCTAACGAGGTTCAGCTCCCTGCTGGAGGACAAGAACCTGGAGGGTCCCATCCTGGACCTGGCTTGTGGCAGGGGGGAGAACGGGCTGTTCCTGGCTGGCCTGGACCTGCCGGTCATTCTTGCAGACCGATCACCGGAAGCCCTGGCAGTGGCTCGAAGGTCGGCAGAAGACCGGGGCTCAAGGTGCAGTTCTGGGAGGTTGACCTGGAAACCGGTAGGAATCCACTCCAAGAGGAGCACTACCGGGCGATTATGGTCTTCCATTACCTCCATCGGCCGCTTATCCCCTATATACGGGACGGGATCCGCAAAGGAGGCATCCTCATCTACGAGACCTTCACCAGCGAACAGCCCAAGTACGGCCACCCGCACAACCCGGACTATCTGCTGCAGCCAGGGGAGTTAGCTGACTGGTTTCAGGACTGGCAGGTGATCCACCATTTCGAAGGTCTCCTGGAGGACCCTCGAAGAGCCATGGCGCAGATCGTGTGCCGGAAGCCCTGGGAGGAGGAAGAGCAGGAACCAGAAGAGGCACAGCCTACTTGAGCCTGGCGAAGTCCTTCAACGGCGAGTTTCGGAGTTCGTCTTCCGAGAGGTAGAGCCTGCCCTCTTCGGTCACCCTGATGATGTTCTTCTGTCCGAGCAGACGCATAGCCTGAGGTTTGTAGTCACGGGTCTTGCCCATTCTGTGCAGGAAGTCCGCCCGAGCCAGGCCAAGCTCCGCCTCCGTCGTCGCCTTCTCCGGGCTGGTCGCCCCTCGGGCACGAAAACGGGCGACAACTTCCCGCATGGCCTTCCTCGTTAGGAGGCTCTGCAGATAGAACACAAGGGCCAAAGCCCCGATGAATAGCACTATGAGCACCAGTATCGACGTCGCTCCGCTCACCTGCCACCCGCTCCTTCCACCCTGGTGGTGTATCGATAGATGCAAGCTATCACGTTCATCTCCGGAAGGTAGGCGATGTCGCCGGGGCGGCAATAGCCGGCGCCTCCGACGACATCGCAGGGCGGGGTGCTGAGAGGTTGCTGAGGAACGAGGTTCCGGCCGCCAGAACGCACTGGGCGACGCGATACAGCGTCCTCGGTGGCCTGCTAGGCCTCCGCGACCGCGGCCCTCGATGCGACCCGCTCCACCGCGCGCTCGGTCGTGCGCAGCATCACGATCCCGGTCCACGCGAACCACACGATCTGCAGCGCGCCGAAGATCATTCCGGCGTCCCTCAGAGCCGGGACGACCGAGACGATGCCCACCAGGCCGATCGCCACTCCCAGCCAGCCGAGGATCTTGGGCAGGCCCCCCGTGCGCAGAGCCGCCCAACTCACGAGCAGCACCCACAGGCCGCCGAGAATCTCGCCGCCGGCTCCGCCCAGACCCTCCGTCACCGGCTCGATCGCCTGCCAGGCTGCTACGGCCTGCAGCCGGATCCGTGTCGTAGAGAGCGGTGACCGTCTCCATGCCGAAGTTGAAGACCAGGCCGCTCGCGACGAGCACGAACGCCCAGATGAGTCCCACGGCGGTGGCGACCTGCATCATGACCGGCGCCCCGTCCTTCATACGGCGGTAGAGCGCGAGCGACAGAACGGCAAGGACGATCCCGAAGATCACGTAGGTGATGAGGTAGATGGCGCTCATGCTGCTCTGGTGCTCGCGCAAGCAGAGCGACCTTTTCGGGCGGGGTCGGTCACGTTGAGATAGTCGACCGCGATGAGGAAGTACGGCATCGCGATCAGATAGGCCAGCGCCAAGTAGAGCGCGGCGAGGCCTCCCACCCTTTGGTGACCCGCGTTGCCCCGAACAAGTGTTTTCATCTGACTCTCCTGTCTCGTCGAAACGCGCTATGGTTGTCGCGTCGACACGTACGGTGTAAGCTTACGTCGTAAGTCTACACTTACACCGTAAGTCTGTCAAGAGGGGAGAAGATGCCGAAGACACGCAGAGCCGAGCCCGGAGCCTCGAGTCCCACTCAGCAGGGAGCGGGTGCTGCGTGCCGCGATAGACCTCGCCGACGAGCGTGGCATCGAGTCTCTCAGCATGCGCGAGCTCGGACGGAGACTCGAGGTCGAAGCGATGTCGCTGTACAACCACGTGGCCGAACAAGGACGACCTCCTCGACGGCATGATGGATCTCGTCGTCGGCGAGATCGACCTTCCTTCGGACGACGGTCGATTGGAAAGAGGCCATGCGGAGGAGGGCGATCTCCGCCCGCGAGTCTTCTCGCGTCACCCCTGGGCCAGCGTGTCTGATGGACTCGCGCGAGAGCAGCGGACCTGCGAGGCTGCGCTACTTCGACTGGGTGATCGGGACTCTACGGCGAGCCGGGTTCTCCATCGACCATGGCCGCCAGGGCGTTTTCCGTTCTCGACAGCTACGTCTACGGCTTCGGTCGACAGCAGCTCAACATGTCGGCCGGAGCGGCGCGTCGCTCGAGGAGATGGCGGAAGCGTTCAGGCGTGCGATACCCGCCGATGAATTCCCCTACCTCAGCGAGATGGTCGTCGATTACGCGCTGAAGGGCGGCTACGACGACGGCGCCGACTTCGACTTCGGGCTGGACCTCATTCTGGATGGGCTCGAGAGGGTGCTGGAGTCACGCTAGACCGGAGTCGGTGCTCTTCGAGAGCCCAGATCCCGTTCGATCACGTGCTCTGCCGTTCGCCTGTCACCATGAGAGCCGCCTGTCTGGTTTCGAAGACCCGTACGTTCGCATGGACGAGCAGCCCCTCGTCGTCCAGGAGGCGGCGGACGTCGCCGGTCGCCCCGATCAACCCCAGCCACCCCCGACCGCCCAGGGCCTGCACCCAGTCGAGCAGGACCGAGAGACCGGCGTTGTCCATATGGGTGACGTCGCTGAGATCCAAGAAGACGATGTTGTGGCGGGCTTCGAGCCTCTGGCGCAGAGCTGCTTCCAGAACACCACACGTGCTGTGGTCTATGGCCCCGGCCGCCACAAGCATGGGAACGTCTCCCAGCACGCCGTCTTTCAGTTCCATTACTCTACTCCGTCCTTCGAGCAAGACGCGCGGGCGGATGGCGCCCGCGGCACCAGGATGCTGCTGGACCATTCTAGCGCTCTGGTAGGGGCCGCAGGCGCCGCAGCACCGCTCGCCGCGCCGGGGTCGACTTCGTCCATGACCGAATGGATGAACCGCCGCACCTGGGAATTGAACTCCTCCGGGGCCTCGATGTTCGTCAGGTGACCGACGCCGGGGATGACGACGAGCTCGGCTCCCGGGATGGCAGCGTGGAGATCCCTGGCCACAGAAAGGGGTGCTCGCTGATCGAGCTCTCCATAGAGCAGAAGAGTGGGGACCCGGATCTCCGGCAGGACGCCGCGGAGATCGGCTTCCGCCATCGAGTGCGCTGTCGCCCGGTATCCACCCGGATGGCGGCTGCCCGAACTGTCCATCCATATGTCCATCAGTTCGTCGACCGACTCTTGCGGTACGGCAGGTCCAAGGAGCCCGGGCAGGCCTTGGAGCACCGTCTCGCGCGGACTGTCGGCGGCCGCCAGCACGCTTTGGAGGCGCGTCGCCACTTCGTCAGGGGGAGAGACCCCGCCCATCCCGCGTAGGCCGAAGCCAGGATCAGCGACGCCGGGACGGTCGGATGCCGATGGTAGAACTCGAGCGCCACCGAACTGCCCCATGACAAGCCGAGAACGTGCGGCCGTTCGATCCCGATCGCGTCGAGCCATCCTGCCAAGGCCTCGGCGAAGTGCGGCATGCGCCAGCTCTCAGGAACGTCCGAAGACCGGCCACAGCCGGGCGCGTCCCAGGCGAGCACGGTGAACTCGTCTGCGAGTCCGTCGAACTGCCGTCGCCAGGACCGGCTGTCGTCCATGCCGCCATGCAGAAGGACCAATGGAGGACCCTGGCCGGCCTGGGTGTAGGCGATCCGCAATCGTCGAGCTGGACTTCCTTCGTCTCAGCCTCCCGATGCTTGGAGGTATGACCTCTGCTCATGGCACTTCTCACCATCATCGTACGAAATATGCGGGAGGAATTGCGGCGACCACGCCCCGAAGGGCAGCTGGTCGCCGCCGCCCCAGTCACCACTCCGCTACACGCCCGGCGCCAGCGGCCTCACCGGCCGCCCCTCGATGTAGCCCCGGTATCCCATCGGATTCAACTGGAAGCGGGGAGCGTCCTCGTCGGCCCACTCATATCCGATGACGTGCGGGTTGTAGCTGTTCATCACGTCCCAGAGCGAGTTTATGGCCTGCTCGAAGTCCTTGTCCTCGAACGGTTCCCCCTGGAAGACCAGCATCTTGCTGGGTGCCAGGTCGATCATCCGGTGGCCCTCGGGCACGGGGCCGGCGTAATCGGCGGGTAGTTCCACACCCATAACGTAGGTGGAGGTTCCCTCGGGACGTAGGTTATCGGGCATCCACAGACCCATGGGCTCGTGGATGGCCTCGCGGATCGTCTTCAGGTCGTCCCACACGTCACAGCCCAGCTCCTCGCAGTAGGCGAAGTAGTGCGTCGCGCTCTCTCCCGGAAGGAAGAGAAGCTTGCGCCGCGGCCGCTCGAGGATCTGGACGAAAACCGTCTGCACCTGCTTCTTGTCCTGCTCTTTGTCTTTCACTGTCCCGGCCATGCCGTTCATTCCTTTCTGTCTACCTCGATATACTTCGGTCACGGGCTCGGGGTGGAAGAGGTGGGCTGGCCAGGCGACCTCCTGGAGACGGGAGGGCGGCACGCCGAACTGCCGCGCGAAGGCTCGGGTGAAGCCCTCGTGGGAGTCGAACACGAAGTCGAAGGCCACGTCCACCACGCGCCTCTCCTCCTTGCTCAGCTCCACAGCCGCGGCTGAAAGGCGCCGCATGCGCAGGTATTCAAAGGGAGTCCGGCCGGTCATCTCCTTGAACATCCGCGCCGAGTGATACATCGAGTAGCGCGCCGCCCGCGCCAGGTCGGCGAGGGTCACCGGTTCGCCGAGATGATCCTCGATGAACTCCTGCATCCGTTGAACCGCCTTGCGCTGTTCCCACTCCGTGAGCACCCTGCCTCCTTTCGGGAGATAAGGATAGCGGCACGGTCCGGCGACGGCTTGACCGCCGTTGCGCATGTGCGGGAGCTGGATGGCGCGCGCTTCGCCGGCTACCCGGGCTTAGCAATGGCGCGACCGGGGAACACTGCACGCAGATACATCCCACTCGGAGAGTGCGAGGACCACTATGAATACGACGAAGTCCGCCGACGAGTCTCTCGACTGCATCGGCCTGTTCTGCCCCGAGCCGCTGTTCCAGACGCGCGAGGCCATGGACGGCCTCGCCGTCGGCGACGATCCTCGAGGTGCTTGCGGACGACCCGGCTGCCGAGGAAGACCTCACGAGGTTCGCCAAGCGGGCCGGCCACGAGATCGTCTCGATAGAGGACCGAGGCGACCACAAGCGGTTCCTGATCCGCAAAGGCACGCTAGGAGGCGATCACCATGAAAGACGAGAACGCGATCCTCTACGTGCAGACGAGCAACGATCCGACACGGCAGTACTCTCCGCTGGTGCTCGCGCAGTCGGCGAAGGCCATGGACCTGAAGCCCACCGTCTACTACCTCGGCATGGGTCTGCTCATCCTGCGGCCCGGCGAGGCCGAGAAGATCCAGCTCGGTTCGTTCCCGAGCGTGCGCGAGATGCTCGACAAGACCATGGCGATGGGCATCCCCATCCTGGTCTGCGAGGCCTCCAAGCAGATGCTCGGCTGGGACAAGGTCGAGCTCATCGAGGGCGTGAAGATCGTCGGCGCGGCCACCCTCAACGATCTCGCGCTCGATGCCGGCGCGACGATGTGGTTCTAGGCGGACCGCCCGATGGCGCCCTGCCGAGAACGAGGTCTACCTGGACTACCAGTCGGCGCGACCGGTCGACCCCCGGGTCGTCGAGGCCATGCTGCCGTACTTCACCGAGCGCTTCGGCAACCCGGCCTCCCTGCACGCCGTCGGTGACCGCGCCACCGAGACGCTCGAGGAGAGCCGGGCCGCCGTCGCCGACTTCCTCGGCGCGACGCCCGAGGAGATCGTCTTCACGTCGGGCGCCACCGAGTCGAACAACCTGGCGCTCATCGGCTACGCGAGCCGCAACAAGCGATCCGGCGACCACGTGGTCATCTCCGAGGTCGAGCACATCTCCCTGCACAACATCGGCAAGTACCTGGAGAAGGAGGGCTTCCGGGTCACCAAGGTGCCTCCGGACCAGTTCGGCCGGATCAATCCCGAGAAGCTCCGCGCCCGCATCACCGACGACACGATCCTCGTCTCGGTGGGCTGGGCCAGCAACGAGATCGGCACCGTGCAGCCCATCCCCGCCATCGCCGAGATGCTCCGCGGCACCGGCGTGGCGTTGCACGTGGACGCGGTCGCGGCCGAGGGCCAGTTGCCCATCGACATGGCCGCGGTGCCGGTCGACCTGCTGACGATCTCGAGCAACGACATCTACGGTCCGCCCGGGCTCGGGGCGCTCTACATGCGCAACGGGATCGCGCTGGCGCCGGTCACCATGGGCGGCGGACAGGAGCGCGGGCTGCGGTCGGGCACCGAGAACCTGCCCGCCATCGTGGGCATGGCCGCCGCCGCCCGGATCGCCGCCGAGGAGCTGCCGACCGAGGGGCCGCGGCTCGCGGCCCTGCGCGACCGGCTCATCAGCGCGGTGCTCTCCACCATTCCCGACTCCCACCTGAACGGCCATCCGGTGGAGCGCCTGCCCAACAACGCCCACTTCCGCTTCGATGGCATCGAAGGCGAGTCGCTGCTCTTGTCCCTGAAGGACGAAGGGATAGCGGTCTCCACCGGCTCGGCCTGCTCGTCGAAGACCCTCGAGCCCTCCCACACCCTCATCTCGTGCGGACTGCTCCACGAAGAGGCCCACGGATCGCTCGAGTTCACCTTCGGACGCTTCAGCCGCGAATCAGACGTCGACCGCGTCATGGAGGTCCTGCCCGGGATCGTCGACGCGCTGCGGCGGCATATCGCCGCTCTACGAGACAGCTAGGAGGGCCTCATGAAATCGACGCAGTACTCCGAGAAGACTCTCGACCACTTCCGGAACCCTCGCAACGTGGGCACGCTCGAGGGCGACGACGTCGCCGTGGGCCGCGTCGGCAACCCCGTCTGCGGCGACCTCATGGAGATGTACGTCCGCGTCAAGGACGACCGCATCGACGACATCAAGTTCCAGACCTTCGGCTGCGGGTCGGCCGTCGCCACCTCCAGCATGATCACCGAGCTCGTCATGGGCAAGACGCTCGACGAGGCGCTCGAGGTCACCCGGGCCGACGTGGCCGACGCCCTCGACGGTCTGCCGCCGATCAAGATGCATTGCTCGAACCTGGCGGCCGATGCGCTGCACGACGCCATCAAGAACTGGCGCTCCGGCACGAACGCTCGAGCCGCTCGGCGCGGAGGAGATCGCCGCCGCGGGCAAGGGTTGCGGCGCTCGCGAGGCGACGGTCATCCAGGGAGCCGACGGAGTACGCCGGCAAGGGAGTCTACACCGCCGTCGATGACGTCTCGGTCCTGGCCGACAAGCGCGTGCTCGTGCTCGACAAGGGAGTCGCCTCGGCCCGACTGGCCCTCGCGCTGACCGGCGTCACCCCTCGGGTCATCTTCGTCACCGAGCTCGAGACGCTCGGCCTCCCCGAGGAGGTGGCGACCGAGGTCAAGCGCTCCGACGTCAAGGTGCTCTTCCAGTCACGCCTGCTTGCCGTGCGCGGCGAGGGCGAGGTCGAGAAGGTGCTCATCCACGATCTGGACGAAGACGACGAGTACGAGCTGTTCGTCGACGCGGTGGTGCTACTGGAGAGCTGACCGGACGCTAGGTCAGGTCGTCGATCAACCGCCGTATCAGACTCGAAAGCCCCGGTGCCGCCGGCCCAGTGACCTGATCGGGGGGTCTATCCGCCCCATCGCAGCGTAGGTAGACCGCTTCCAGTTGGGCAATGGCTTTTCGTGTGTTCCCTCTGTCCAGGTAGGACTCGGCCTTCAGGAGCGTGGTGCGGAGCCTATCGAGACGACGTTCGGCCTGTCCGCCCGGTGGGCTCCCCGCCAGAGTGCCGTCGGCCGCGGTGGCCTCGAAGAAATCGAGCACATCGTCAATCGTGACTGCGAATGTTGTCAGCCAGATCTCAGCGGCCGGTCCGTCGCAACACGTCCAAACCACCTGCCCGCCGTCGATCACTGGAGAGTAGTCCGCGTAGGGATTGTGGGTCACCTGGGTCGTCTGGTCGGTGGCCGCGTCGTATAGGCAGATCTCGCGGTCATTGCCGTCGTAGCCGTTCCATACAACCAGCCCGCTGTCGATCTGCGGGTAGTTGTAGCTGGGGGCGGCGGAGTCGAGTAGCGTGGTGCTGGTTCAGACGGCATCGTATAGGTAGATCTGGGAGTTGGTCGCCCCCACACTATCCAGCGACTCCCAGACCACGCGCCGGCCGTCTGTCTCAGGATAGACATCGATGTAGGCATTGTCGGTCACCTCGGTCGTCAGCCCGGTGGCCAGGTCGTACAGATAGATCTCATAGTCCTGGACCTCGTTGCCCCCGTACCAAACCACCTGCCCGCCCTTGATTTGGGGAGTCACGTCGGTGTAGTCGTTGTCGGTCACCTGGGTAGTCTGGCCGGTGGCCGCGTTGTACAGGCAGATCTCGTGGTCACTGCCGTCGTAGCGCTCCCACACAACCAGCCCGCCGTCGATCTGGGGGCGGTAGTCGGCGTATTCGTTGTCGGTCACCTGGGTCGTCTGGCCCGTGGCCACATCGTAGAGATAGATCTCAGCGTCATAGATCGGATCGTCATCCTCGTCTTGGTGCGACCGAGACCACCAGTCCCCCGTCGATCTGGGGTTCGAAGTAGCCGAACAGGAGGTCGGAGGCCAATAGGACCGTCTGGCCGGTGACCACGTTGTAGAGATCGAGTTCGTGCAGGTCGGTCTCCCGAAGGTCGTCCTGGTTCAGACTACATGCTCCCCGTCGATCTGCAGGTTGTCATACGAAGACGGGCTAGGAGGGGCCACCTGTGTCGTCTGGCCGGTGGTCAGATCGCAGAGGTAGATCTCCCATGAATGAGATGTCCCCATTCATCGAACGCACTTTCTCTGTGCCACACCACTCGTCGGTCGTCGATCTGGGGACCGTAGTCGCCATAGTCGTTGTTGGTCAGTGGCTGCACCGACCAGCCCGCCGAAGCAGGGCCGGGCAGGCCCAGTAGCACGACCGTGAATAGGGCGCAGAACAGAGCCATCGCCATAATGTGCTTGGTCTTCATCAGACCCATCCCTCCTCGGGAAGACTGATGTCTTGAGGTTTGGCGACCAGAACAAAGGGCAGCCAGGTACCGTTCCTCGGCAACCCGACCGCCCGCTTCAACTCTCTGGGCCGATGGCTTTGCGCCCCCGCCTTACAGCGGGTTTGCCCTTATCGAGAAGCAGCCCGGCGCTCCTCACGTCCGGCCCTGCTTGTGGGACCACTCTAGAACCGCAGCCGCTCTGTGTCAACGCTTGCAGTCCGATGTCCTGTCGTTGCGGCACGCAGTTCTGCTACGCTGCTGGGGTCGGAGCAACAGGAGATCCCATGGCCTCACAAGCTTCGCGACGCTGGCTGCGACCCCTGATCGGACTGGTGCTCACCCTCGTGTGGGTCGCCATCGCCGGACTCGGCGGCCCGTATTTCGGCCGCATCAGCGAGGTCGCGACGAACGACCAATCCTCATACTTGCCCAGCAGCGCCGAGTCTACGCAGGTGCAGAAGCGGTTGACCGACTTCTATGGCAGCGAGACCATCCCCGCTGTGGTGGTGGCCGAGCGCGCCGGCGGCCTGACTGCCGAGGACCAGGCCTGGCTTGCGGCGCAGTCCACGCAGCTTGCCTGAGAAGGTCGGGGCCGTCATCGGCGCCGTGTCGCCGGCCATCCCCTCTGAGGACGGCATGGCGGCGCAGATGTTCGTGCCGCTGTCTGCCGATTCCGAGCTCAGGGTCGCCGTCGCAGAACTACGCACGGCCCTCGAGGGGGCGCCGGAGGGTCTCGAGGTGTACGTCGCCGGCGCCGCGGGGATCAGTGCCGACCTGGGCAATGCGATTCGCCGGCGTAGACAGTCTGCTGCTCTTGGTGGCGGTCCTCGCCGTGCTTCGTCATCCTGGTCGTCGTCTATCGGTCTCCTCTACTGCCGATCATGGTGCTGCTCGCCTCGATGAGCGCCCTGTGCGCCGCCGTGGTGGTCAGCTTCTACCTGGCCAAGGCAGGAGTACTCAAGATCAACGGCCAGGTGCAGGGCATCCTCTTCATCCTGGTCATCGGGGCGGCGACCGACTACTCGCTGCTGTACGTTTCTCGCTTCCGGGAGGCGTTGCGCGAGAACGAGTCGGTCTGGAGCGCGACCAAGGCCGCCTGGAGGGGGTCGTTCGCGGCCATCCTTGCCTCCGGCGGAACCGTCATCGCCGGGCTGCTCTGCCTGCTCCTTTCCGATCTCGACTCGAACAAGGCCTTGGGTCCGGTGGCTGCGCTCGGCATCGTGTTCGCGGTCTTGGCGGCTCTGACGTTCCTGCCCGCGATGCTCCTGCTGGCCGGACGCGTCGCCTTCTGGCCGCGGCGCCTGGAGCGCGCCCCGGAGCCGGCCGATCAGAGCGCAGAAGGGCGCTATGGGCGCGGATCGCCGAGATGATCCACATCCGGGCCCGGCGCGTGTGGGTGGTCGTCGGGATCGTGCTGGCGCTCGGTTGCGTCGGTCTGGTCGGCCTGAACGCGAGCGGAGTGCCGGTCAGCGAGTTCGTGATGGGCGAGTCGCCGGCGCGTGATGGGCAGAATGTCCTTGCCGCCCATTTCCCCGGCGGCTCAGGTCAGCCTGTGCTGGTGATCGTTCCCGAGGCGAAGCTTGCCGAAGTGGCCGCGGTCGCCCTGAAGAACGGAGGGGTGAGCAGCGCTTCGGTCGTCTCCGGGGATTCGCCGAGCGGCTCCCTTCCCATTCCCACTCCGACGCAGGGGCCATTCGCCCAGAGCCACCCCGACCGTCGCCGGTGGCGACGTCATGCTACAGCTCACCCTCGCCGACAAGGCGGATTCTCTGGAGGCAGAACGAGACGGTCACCGAACTGCGTGCCGCGCTCCGCTCGGTCGACCCTTCGATCATCGCGGGCGGATCGACGGCCATCGATCTCGACACGAACCTGACCAGCACACGCGACCGTAACCTGATAATCCCGGTGGTGCTCGTCGTGATCACCGTGATCCTGATGGTGCTACTGCGCAGCATCGTGGCGCCGCTGCTGCTGATGGTCACCACGGTGCTCAGTTTCGGCACGGCCCTGGGTGTCTCGAGCCTGATCTTCAACCATCTACTCGACCTCCCCGGAGCCGACCCGTCGGTCCCGCTCTACGGGTTCGTGTTCCTGGTGGCCCTCGGCATCGACTACAACATCTTCCTGATGAC
This sequence comes from uncultured Actinomycetes bacterium, assembly GCA_963714175.1. Classification (GTDB taxonomy): domain Bacteria; phylum Actinomycetota; class Thermoleophilia; order RBG-16-64-13; family RBG-16-64-13; genus RBG-16-64-13. The sequence goes on from CAVQNN010000003.1 coordinate 239,644, forward strand.
ACGCGTGCGGGAGGAATCGCTGGTGCACGGGACCAAGGAGGGCGTGCTGCGCGGACTCGTCGTCACCGGTGGCGTGATCACGTCGGCAGGCGTGGTGTTGGCTGCGACCTTCGCGGCCCTGGCCGTGATCCCGATCCTGTTCCTGGTGCAGCTCGCCGTCATCGTCGCCTTCGGCGTTCTGCTCGACGCGTTGGTGGTGCGCGCTCTGTTCGTGCCGGCGCTGGTGCACGACGTCGGCGACAGGGTCTGGTGGCCGTCGAAGCTCGCTCGTCGCGGAGGACTGGCAGGGAGCGCCAGAGGCGGCACTGGAGTCGATCTGGACTGCTGACGTCGAGCGTGGTGCCCTATTCAATCCGTGACAGCAGTCTGTCCCCGGCCTTTTCGGAGAGCCCCAAGCGGTCCAACTCGCGCCGGAGTTGCTCCGCGTTCCCATAGCCGTAGAGATAGGCATTGGCCCGAGTGGCCGACGTCGAATACCACGATGTCCCAGAGGTGGGGGCTCTCGCGACGGTACTCGTCAAGGACCAGCCGGTCTCCCTGTAGTCCATACTTCTGGTGGTAGTCCTCCGCCATGTAGAAAGTGGACGCAGGCAGGATCTCGGTGTGGACGGTCTTGCCGAGCTTCCTCTCCAGTTCTGCTTTCGTTTCCCTCGCCAGGCGCTCCTGAGCGCCGTCGTGGTAGAAGACGGCCGACATGTACTGGCGCGAACCCACGCGCTGCGTGGCGTCGTGGCGGGCCCGCGAGGGGACCGAGCCCAGCTCCTCGTAGGTGATCACGGCCGGGTCGTAGTCGAGTTGCACTGTCTCCGAATGGTCTCCGAGGGCGTGATAAGTGGGGTTCTCTCTCGTCCCGCCTGTGTAGCCCACCCGGGTTCTTATGACTCCTTCGAGATGCCCGAACTGGGCCTCCGATCCCCAGAATCAGCCCAGAGCGAAGGAAGCCGTCTGGAAGGCGACCGGGGCGGCCAGGTCGATGAGCGGACGTGCGGTCATGGTGCTGGTCACGGTCGGCCCTCCTTGCGATGTCTCGGTGGTCGAGGCCCCCCCGTCCCCGCAGCCCTGCGCAGGAGAGCGCCAAGAGTGAGAGCGAGGCCGAGTACGCCTGCGGTCGACGCCACGGCTGCTTTCAGATGCTGATGCAGATTCGCTTTCATCTCTTCACCGGCGGCAGGAAGTCGGGTGCCGGGAGGCCCACCTCCCACGCACGCAGTGAGCGAAACGGCCCAGAGGTCGTCCCCGGACTGAACATAGTTGATTCCCACCTCGGTCAACACCCAAACCAGGGGGGAAGCGGGAGTCGCTCAGCCGCGCTCGGGCAGGGCTCAGCCGTAATGAGGCGGTGGTCCCGGCTCTGGGACACGGTCCTTTGGAGATAGCCGCCTGACCTAAGTCGTGCCCTCCGGATGCCAGCGCTCCATGTGGCAGGCATGTGTCTCCAAATAGGCGCCCGGTTTGAAGAACTCATCATAGAAGACGGTATCCAGGAAGACCCCGCGCTTCTGTATGCGGTTCGGTTCGTCTGCGAGCGCTCGGGGTTGTTCGACGGAGCGCGCGCTCGCCGGTGTAGAATCGAACATGGCGTGGAGCTCGAAAGACGGAGTGGACGATGGCTGACTCTGGCTGCCCGTCGAAGTGCTTCTTGAAGGGGCCTGGGTGCATGGTCGCCCTGCTGTGCATGCTGGTCATCGTCGGCTGCGGAACGCCCGGTGCGCCGGCATCCACGGACGCGTCCACGACTTCGACCGGCGCGGGGCCGAGTGGCCCGTATCTGGGGCAGGAGCCTCCGGGTATGCAGGCGGAGATTTTCGCTCCCGGGATCGTATCCGACAGCCGCTTCATGGAATGGTGTGGCACCTTCTCCCCGGACGGGACCGAATACTACTTCTACCGCTACTTCGGTGATTCGCCGTCGAAGATCTTCGCGACCAAGCTGGTCGATGGCCGCTGGACTCCTCCCGAACCATGCGCCTTCACGGGCGAGTCGTCGGCCGCGGAACCCCATTTGACCTTCGACAACCAGACGCTGTACTTCAATTGGAAGGTCGCCGTCGCCGAAGGGGAGCCCGGGTACCAGGCGGAAGCTGAATACTACTTCGTGGAAAGAACGGCGGACGGCTGGTCGGAGCCACGGCATGCGGGACAGGGCATGTTCATGAGCTCTACCCGCGACGGACAGATATACACCACCGACATGTCGTCACGTGCGGCCGGCAAGACGTATCTGGCGAGGGTCGAGAGGGATGACGGCGTTTTCAAAGCATACGAGCGGTTGAGCATAGAGCCTTACTATGGGTCTCAGGCGCACCCCGGCATAGCTCCTGATGGAAGCTACATTCTCTTCGATGTCGACGGGGGCAGTCATCTGTTCGTCAGCTTCAAGCAGGCCGACGGGACCTGGGGAGAGGCGATAGACCTGACCAAGCATGGTTTCGACCCGTTGGCAGGGGGAGCTTACGTCTCGCCGGATGGGAAGTATCTGTTCTTCGCGCTGAAGGACGACATATGGTGGGTGGACATCAAGGTGATCGAGAGTCTTCGCCCCGCTGACGCCTGAGACTCTACCGGCCCTGCCATGTGAACAACTTGGCCGAACCCCCGGTTATGAAAGCGACGTGACCGGCGGACGCGGCGATGGCATCGTAGTAGACGAGAGTGCCGCCGCCGATGGAAGGACGCCAAGCCTCCTTCCCGACGTGTCCGGCCTCTGATCACCGGCGTTTCGACCTGCTCAGCAAGCCGCTGAAATGGGATGTATCGCCGCCAAAGCGCCGACGTTGCGCCGCGCAGTGTGTTTGGCGGCCGGGGACTTCACTTTTCAGCAGCCTCTAAAGGCGCGATCGGTGTGAAATCAGCATTTGAGGCGAAGGGTATACCGTCCTCTCGAGCACAACAGGATCGTGGCCGGGAAGGATCGTCCCACCCATGTCTCTCAGCCGGTCGAGGCTTTCGTGTACTCCCTCAGGTCCACGTACAGTGGTCCGGGCAAGAAGGAAGTTCCCTTGGGAACATCCATGCTGAGATAGTGGGTTATCGTGTCCCCGGCTATGACAAAAAGGCCCTTCTCCGTGTCAACGAGTACGGCCTGGCTACCGGGAGAGTGCCCCGGAGTCGGTGTCACCCGGATGCCGTCCACGATCTCCGCGTCACCGTCGATGAGATCGAGTTCCATCCGCGACAGGTCCAGGTCATAGGCCGGCCTGTGGACAGGAAGCGGGTTCAGGGCATACGCCAACTCGCGTTTCTGGGCGACGAACCGGGCGTTTGGCAAGAAGCAGTTGCCGCCGCAATGATCCACATGCAGGTGGGTGTTCACGACGAGCCGGATTTTCTCCGGCGTGGTCCCGAACTTGTTGAGCTGCGCCTCCAGAGTCTGCTCCGGCGTCCGACTGAAGTTGCTTTCCAGGTCCGGCGTATCCATCGCGCCGAAGCCTGTGTCGACGAGTACCGTTTCGTCTTCGCTCCTGAGCAGCCAGGCCAGACAGCGCCGGGCACGCCCTGGCCCGTGGGCGCCATCAGGATGACCTGTGAAAGGTCTCTCACCGCTGTCGCAAGCACAAGCGGCGTTATGGTCCATTCTTTCCGTGGCATCTTTCCGTCTTCCTCCCTGCATGAGCCGTCTTGAGATTGAAGAGATTCTAGCGCCAAGCGGGTCCCGTCGTGTCGCCCGCCCCCACTTTTCGGGTGTGGAAGCCCACGGGGCCGCCTCGGACATCTACTTGACCCGCAGCGTCGGACGGCACTAGCATGGGTCTGTCCATGAGCCCGAGAAAGCGTTGAGGGTGCGAAAGGAGAGCGAACATGCCCGAGTTCGGATCCCCCTTCTCAGGATTGGCGAATCAGAGGAAGCTGACGCACGAGGAGCTTGTCAGGGCGATCCGCTTTATGGTGGCCGCGGAGTATGAAGCGATTCAACTGTACATGCAGCTCGCCGAGTCGATCGACAACAAGCTTGCCGTCGAAGTACTGAAGGACATAGCCGATGAGGAACGCGTCCACGCCGGGGAGTTCCTGAGGTTGCTCCACGAGCTTGCTCCGGATGAGGAGAAGTTCTACGCCGAAGGTGCCGAGGAAGTGGAAGCAGAGATCAAGAAGAAACCGAGGAAATGAGCCGGCTATCAACAGCATCAGCCGCCCGGTCATCCGGACCTGACGGGACGGCGTCGGACTTTCACTCGCGGGCAGCCGCTCTCCCTGGCTATGCCGCGGATCATGCCTCGGAAGATCAACTCGTGCATGGGCCAGAGGGCTGTACCAGTACAGCCGGCCGTAGAGACCGACCGGATCCCACATAGCCGTCTGCACGATGCGTGTCTGCCCATCCGCCAACGGGACCAGTTCGAACTGGAGCCATCCTCTGCCGGGGGCGCGCATCTCGGCCGCCAGCAGCAGCAGCCGCTCCGGTTCCAGCCTCTGCACTCGCCAGAAGTCCAGCGTGTCCCCGGGGATCACGCAGGCGGGGTCTCGCCGAGCGCGGCGGGAGCCCACGCCGCCGCTTATCTGGTCGAGCAGGCCACGCAGACTCCACAGCCACGTCCATGCGTACCAGCCCTTCGCGCCACCGATACACAGAATGGCGTTCGAAAGACGGTGCCGGGTGGACAGGGTACGTCCACCGTGCGCTGGTCGACGTAGCGTCGACCGAAACGTTCAGCCGGCAAAGTGCTTGGGAGGCGGGGCGGCGGAGACGCGCATCGCTCCAGCGGGTTTCGGCGAACTCTCGATCCTCGTTTGCGAGCGCGCGAGCGATGGCCGCATCGACGCCCAGGGGCTGATCTGGGGGAAGTCGCGGACGGCGGCGTCGCTTGTCACCACCGTCTCGTTGCGTACGCCCTCGATTAGATGACGCCCCACGCGGAAATAGAGCGGTGTCACCAGGGCCAACCAACCCGACGAGAGCCTGGGCGTCAGCCAGGGGATCTTGACCATGGGTCGTCGCAGACCCTGCGAGCGGGCGTAGGCCTGCATCATGCCCCCGTAGGAGACCGGTCCGCTCCTCCGATCTCGTAGATGGTGCAGCGCTCGGGCGCCGGCACATCGAGCGCAGCCACCAGGTAAGCCACCACGTCCTCCACCGCTATGGGCTGGGTCAAGGTGTTCACCCATCGCGGCGTCAGGAGCACGGGCAGATGGTCGACCAGCGCGCGGATCATCTCAAACGATATGGAGCCGCTGCCCAGGATCACCGACGCTCGAAACTCAATGACCTCCGCGCCGCTCTCGCACAGCAGGCGACCGACGTCCTGACGGCTGGCCAGATGGGGCGATAGCGTGTCCTCGGAGCGCCCCAGGCCTCCTAGATAGATGATGCGCCGGACCCCGGCAGTCTGAGCGGCCTCGGCGAAATTCTGAGCCGACGCCCGCTCCTTCTCACGGAACTCGTCGCGGAGCGGCTCCGAGCGAGTGTACGAGATAGTAGGCGGTGTCTACCCCGGCCAGCGCCTCGATCAGAGTAGGCGCGGTCGAACATGTCCCCGCGCACCAGCTCAGTGGTGTCCGCCACCCTCGGGACGTACGATGCCGGCGGATGGGCCGGGCGCAGGCGCTGGGGATCACGCACCATCAGACGCAAGGGGGTGGCCGGTGGCCTCGAGCGGCCGAATCAGCCGGCCTCCGATGTAGCCGGTTGCCCCGGTGAGAAGAACAAGGCCGCCACGGTCCATGCGATGAGCCTACCCTGTGACCCGCGCGAGACCGAGCGTCCGGCAAAGGAGCAGGCGGATTCGGTCCAGCATGGAGTCCCGGCGCCCGGTATCGGCAGGCGTCATGTCAGCCGGCACGGTCGTCACGCGGCATACGCAGCTCGACCACGCTCTGGAAATGGGTTACGACGTAGTAGGCGTCGACATCCACCCTCACTACCGCGCAGCCGGGCGAGGCGATGAAGGTTCTCAGATGGGGGTGTTTGGCCAGGTACTCATCGATGGCGGCGGCACGGGTGTCTCGGTCGGTGATCTCACGGGCCGAACCCATCGCAGTGACAGCCATAGCCTCGTGCACATCGACATCTTGGTTGGAGCGGTTGTCGAAGAGCAGAGCCACCGCGGGATGGGTGGTCAGATAGTCGAACTTGCGGGTGGCGCGCATGGTGGCGAAGACGATGTAGCCGAGATCATCGGCTGCCCAGAAGGCGATGAGACTGGCATACGGTCCGGTCTCGGACTCCGTGGAGAGGACGGCGAACCTCTGCGACGAGAGAAGATCCCTCGCCAACCGCCTGCTTTGCACCTGCCTCTCCAAAACCAGACCTCCGCCTTCATCGCCTGGCCATCGTCTGGGAGTTGCCGTGGTTGCGCCTGATCGAAACCACCGGGCCGGCGAGACCGCGACGCTTTCTCCTGGGATTATACGGGACCCGATCCGCTCGATCCTTCATTCGCAGCCGGCCCACTAGACCGAGGTCTTACGTGACCGCGCCAGGACGACCATCGCCTCCACCAAGGCGAATGCGATCGCCCACACGGCCACGACCGCGAGGCGGATCCACGGACTCTTGCCAGCCAGGGTGCTCATATCTAGCTCATGAACGGCATGACCACGCCCTTGATGTAGCCGGGCTTCAGGCCCAGGTTGTCCTCGAAGGCTTGGCCGATGTCCTCCAGCCTGTACTTGTGGGTGATCAGCTTCTCCATGGGATAGATGCCCTTCTCCAGCGCCCACATCGCCCGCTCCAGCTCGCTCTGGTAGTTGGTGGACATGCCGATCCCCTGGGGGCTGTAGATGATGGGGCACTTGATCCAGTTGAACAGCTCGTAGGTGTCGGGCGCCTGGTGCCAACCCACGAGGATGACCTTGGCCCGGTTGGTCTTGATGACGTCGCCGGTCATCTTGATGCCTATCGGATGGCCGACCACCTCGATGGCCACGTCGACGCCCCGGCCCCCGGTGATCTTCATGACCTCCTCGACCACGTCCACTTTCGAGGGGTTGAGGGTGATGGTGGCTCCCAATTCCTTGGCCAGCTCGAGGCGGCTGTCGTCCAGGTCGGCGACGATGTACTCGCGCAGCTTGGGAGAGGAGACCCCGGCGATGATCCCCAGGCCCATGAAACCGGCGCCTATCTGGAAGACGTAATCCCCGAACTCCGGCGTGGTCGTGCGCGCGATGGACATGCAGCTCATCAGCGGCTCGCCGAGCGCGTATTCGAAGGGGATGCCGTCCGGGATCTTCTCGATGATCATGCCGTGCGCGCGGTGGGCGGCGAATCTGGTCGGGATCGACGGCCACGTACTCGCAGTAGGCGTCGTCGGCGAAGTAGCCGGTGATCCTGTCGCCCACCTTGAAGCCCTTCACCAGCTTGCCGACCTCCACCACCGTCCCGGCCGGCTCGTGCCCGGCGCGGCGCGGGAAGGGGTTGGCCTTCTTCATCTCCTCGCTGTAGGAGTCCTTGTAGGCGGTCATGTCGCTCGAGCAGACTCCGCACGCTTCGATCTTGACCAGCATCTCGCTGTCGGTGATCTGCGGGGTGGGGACTTCGCGGATCTCGTACTTGCGGGGCGCCACAACGAACGCTGCTCTCATCTCGGGTGCTCTCCTTTGGATGCGTGACGCTGTATGGAGGCTTGGCCGGCGATCACCGCCATGTTGGGATGATAGCGCTGACGGCGCGGCCTACCCGGCCGTTTTCGGCCGCTTCCGGCTCCCGGCGAGGAGTATGGCAAAGCCTACGAGCCCCGAGAAAGCTGGCAGCCACGTACATGGCTCTGAAAGCCGAAGGCCTGCGCTGTCACCCCCCACAGGACTGACCCGACGCCGATGCCGAGGTCCATGGCGGTGGTGAACGTGCCCATTGCCGCGCCGCGTTCCTGGGGCTTCGCGCGTCGACCGTCATCGCCATGAGTGTCGGCTGAGCGGCACCTACGCCGATCGCGTACAGCACAGCGACCACGAGCAGCGTGGCCATGCTCCCCGCACGCGAAAGCAGCATCAGGGCCAGGAAGGTGACGAACAGGCCCGGGGCGACGACAACCACTCTTCCCCGCCGGTCGGACAAGCGCCCGAGCGGACCGCGAATAACGAGCACGACCACCGCGAAGACGGTGAAGAAGAGACCCGGGTTGCCGAGCTTGGCCTCCTCGGCGAAGAGCGGGAGCAAGGCAACAACCGAGGCGTAGGTCAACGCGTTGGTGAACAGCACCGCGGAGGGGAAGAGTGCCGAGGGGAGGATGAAGCTCCGCCAGCCGCGCTGCAGAGCCGCCCCGCCGGGTTCAGGCTCGGTTCGGAGATGCCGACCGTCAGCAACACCGCTACCGCTGCGACCACCATGGCGGTCAAGAACAGGGCTCCGTAGCCGGTACGGCCAACCAGGAACACGCCGAGCGCGGGGCCTACCGCCATAGCGACGTTTGTGCCGACACCGAAGTACCCCATTGCCTCGCCCCGGCGGGCGGGTGGAGCAAGGTCGGCGGATAGCGCGCTCGCGGCGGTGCCGAAGCTGCCGCCCAGCCGACGCCGTGAAAGACGCGCACGGCCATCACCAGAGGCACCGAATGGGCGGGCTCGTAGAGCATCGAGCTGCCGGCCAGGACGACCGCGCGCGCACCAGCATGAGGGCCTTCTTGGCGGCGGTCGGAGAGGCGTCCGATCCAGGGGCGTACGATGACGGCGGTGATGGTGAAGCAAGCGACGACGATCCCCGCGTCCGAAACGGTCCCGCCGATGGCCACGACGTAGAGCGGCAGCGTCGCCAGCAGCAGGTACATGCTCGCAGAACGAGAAGAGATTCGCGAGCAGAGCGAGGGAGAAATCGCGGCTGAAGATGCGGTCGCGAGAGGGCTCCACCACTCACCTCCTGCTTGCCTCGGCCCGGCGGTTTTCAGAACGCCGGCTCGCGGAGGCCGCCGGTCGAGGCGCAGCAGACCCGCGGAGGCTGCGGAATAGGCCACTTGAATCGACCCCGCCTTCGGACGGGAGGGAAGTCTACGCCGCGGGGCTTGGTCATCAACGGGCAGGCGGGCTGCGGAGTCGACGACCTTCACGCCCTTGACGAGGAGCCACAATGTGAGCCCGACTTCGGCGATGCCGCTGATGACGAACCCGGGGAAGGCGAGCATGTGGTGGGTCGGCAGCAGCAGGGCCTGGAGGAACCAGACGAGTTCGGCCACGCCGTCGATCAGCAAGAGCACTCCCAGGAACCGGGGAAGGAACCTGGACTTGTAGACCAGGTAGCCGAGCGGAAACAGCCACGTGCCAAAGAAGAGCTGGGCGGTGGCGAAGCCCGTCTTGTAGACGTCGGCGGACAGGTACCCCAGCCCCTCCAGTTGCGCCGCCGAGTAGGCCTGCATGTGACTGCCCCCATCGCCCATCAGCAGCGCGGATAGCAGCGGGAACATGCTTGCGCACTGAATGGCGACACCAACTGTGTTGAGCAGCAGAAAGAGCAGCGCCAGGCTCTTGTTGACCGGCCGCAGGAGGACGTAGAGGCCCCAGGCGGTCACCAGAAAGAGGAACGCCGAGACAAAGGCGACGACGAGGGCAAGACGAAACAACGTGGCGTGCGCGACGACCGCCTGGTAGATCTGCTCGGGTTCGCCCAGCCCGATGTGCCCCAGCCGGTCGGCAAGCACCGAAGCCAGGATGAATCCGAGGTAGCAGCCGCCCGTGATCCTGGCCACCCCGTTCTGCGTCAGTCGCTCTGTGATGCTGGATGACATTTCCGAACCTCCTCCTCTACCGCGTGACCTTTGATTGACTGCGAGATGACTCATGGCGTGCTGCCAGGCTCGACCCGATTGACCGAGACGAGAGGCAGGCCCAGGTCGCGAACCCTTCGCAACAGCCCGTGCAGCGCGGCCTGATCGACCACCGGACCAGCCAAGAGCGTGTCGCCGTTCTCCTGCGGCATGATGACCAGCCCGGGGAACCAATCTCCCCAAGTAGGATCGAGTTGGCCCTTGATCCTGATCTCGTAGGTCATCGGCTGCCCTGGATCGGATGCGAGAATCAGCTCTGGTCGACATCGGCCCGTTCCCGTTCTTGAAGGTGATAACGATCGCGGCCATCAGCGTGCCGTACCTGCAATCTACCCGCGCCCGAGTGTCGCGGGTAGACACCTTGGTGTGGGTCGGAGTGTGGTTCTGAGTGTTGTCTCGGGGTGGAGCGGAACGCACGGGAGGCCCGAGCTCTACTGCCTTCTAGAGCAAGCCCAGCTCCCGGGCGCGGGCGACGGCCTCGGTGCGCCGCTGCACGTGCAGCTTCTCGAAGATGCGGCGGTTGTGGCCCTTGACGGTATCCAGGGCGAGGAAGAGCTGCTTGCCGATCTCCTGATTCGAAAGCCCCTGGGCGATCAACCGCAGGACTTCGAGCTCGCGTGGGCTGAGCAGCCGCGGCGGTAGACGAAGCACCGGGTAGCTGGAGCGATGCCGGTGATCGCACCCTTCGGCTCCGCCGGCGAAGGCGGCCAGCAACCTGCCGACATACTCCGGCCTGATGCCCTGCGCGGCCGCCGCGGACAGGAGTTCCGCCATGGGAGCCCCTTCATCCACGAAGAGACGGACGAAGCCGCCCGGCTCGGCCAGCGCCAGTGCCTCGTCCAGCGATCGCGCCGCCCGGTCGCTCTCGCCGAGTTGATGCTGGGCCGACCGCCTGCAGAACCATTGTCTTGAGCCGCTCGTCCGCCCAACCCCGAGCTTCCATCGTGCCGGCCGAATGGTTCCAACACGGCCAGGGCGGCGGTCGGGTCTCCCTGAGCGATGAGCACGCGTCGCCTGGCAGAGCGGCAGCTCGTACTGCCCGGCCAGTTGAGCCGCCGCCGCCACCTGGCCCTGCCTGATGAGGGTCACCACCTGAACGGCTGCGATCTCCGGGAGCCGCAGGGCGAAGTTCATCTCGCACGCAACCCGTTGCGCCTGGGCGAGCATAGCTGCCGCGCCCTCCACGTCGCCGCGGGCGAGGGCTACGCGGGCCAGGAAGGTGTCGGTGGCTATGGATCGGTCGATCGCGCGGTCATAGAGTCGCGCCAGTTGTCGGCTCTGCTGCCCGTGTTGTTCGGCGGCGTCCAGGTCGTTCCACTGGTAGTAGATGCGGGCCAGGCCGAGATGCATTTCCTCGGCGTTCGGCAGCGGATGCTCACCGGCGAGTTGCAGCGCTCGTCGATAGCTCTCGGCCGCCTGTTGAAGCTGGTTGTTCAACTCCTGCACGTTGCCCAGGGCCTGGGCCGCCAGGATCCTCGAGAAGACCTGCCCGGATCTCTCGGCGATCTCGACGCATTCCCGGCAGGCGCGAGCGGCGGCGGCTCGATCGCCCGCGAAGAGGTGGGCAAGTGCCAGCGCCCATGAGGCGGTGAAACGGAAGTGCAGGTTCTCGGGGCGAAGGTGCTCCAGGGCACGACGGGCCTGGGATGCCATTGTTTCGAGGGTCATAGCGGGTGAGCGCCAGGGTGGCCCGGGCGCAGGCTATCTGCCCGATGAGGTCGCGGACCTCCTCGTCGGGTTCGACACCTTGGAGCGCCCTCTCGGCCGCTTGCAGCCTGTCCTCGACCCCGGTGGTCTGCACGGCCATGAGCGACAGCGTGGCCCAGCGTACCCACAACCGGGGTCGTGCGTCCAGCACCGCTCTGGGCAGAGAGGCCAGCCAGTCCAGGATGGGCATCAGCACCGTGCGGAGGTGCCGGTCCATTCCGTCGTGGTCGATCAGACGCTCGGCGCGCTCCACGTCGCCGGCCACCGTTGCGTGACGGAAGGCCTCCAGCAGCTGGCCGTTGTGCTCGCACCACGTCACTGGCCCTCGAGTGCAGCTCGGTGATCTCCCCGGGCGAGAGGCTCTGTCCAAGCTGTTTCCGCAGCAGATCGGCGAAGAGGTGGTGGTAGCGGTACCAGCGCCGCTCGTCGTCGAGGGGCACGATGAACAGGTTGGCGCGCTCGATCGCCTGCAAGGTCGCCTCCCCGAAGCCTGCCGGGGAGCGCAGGACCGCATCGCACAAGGGGCCGCACAAACGGTCGAGGATGGAGGTGCGGAGCAAGAAAGCCTGGAGCTCGTGCGGCTCTCGGTGCAGAACCTCCTCGAGCAGGTAGTCCAAGACGAAGCGGTGGCTGCCGGTGAAGGAGCGGATGAAACCGGCGGCGTCGGTCGGGCCGCCGGATACGGCCGTCCCCTGGAGGGTCACACCTTGCAGAGCGATGGCGGCCATCTGCAGACCGGCGATCCAGCCTTCGGTGCGGGTTTCGAGCGCCTCGATGTCTTCGGTCGAGAGGTCCAGTCCCGTCGCCCGTCGGAGGAACTCGGCGGCTTCGGCAGGCGTGAACCGCAGGTCGGCGGCACGCAGCTCGGTCAACTGGCCCCGGGCGCGCAGCCGGGCGAGGGGCAGGCGTGGATCCTCGCGGGTGGCGATGACCAGGTGCATCCGCGGAGGTAGGTGCTCGAGCAGAAGGGTGACGGCATCATCGACGGGGTTGGAATCGAGCACGTGATAGTCGTCCAAGACGAGGACGAAATCGTCCGGCACGGCGGTCAGCTCGTTGACCAGGGTCGTCAGGACGGCCTCGGTCGATGGGGGCTGAGGCGACTGGAGAACGGCCAGTACTCCTTCTCCTGCGCCGGGAGCGATCGTCCGCACGGCGGCGACGAGGTACGTCAGGAAGCTCGAAGGATCGTTGTCCCGTTCGTCCAACGACAGCCAGGCGACCGGGAGCATGCAGCCGGCGGCCCATTCACCGACCAGCGTCGTCTTTCCGAAGCCCGCGGGGGCGGAGACGAGGATGAGCTTCCTCTGCGTGCCCTCGTTCAGCCGTGCGATCAAGCGGGGGCGTGCGACGATGCCGGGCCGGGGTGTAGGGACGTAGAGTTTTGTGAGAGAGAAGTGGGACAGGCACTCTAGCTAGTCACGGCCGCTCCAGTGAGCCTCGTCGGGGCAGATTCGCCACCAGTCTATCCGGTTCTTACCCTAAGCAATAGGCCGTCGTCTCCCTGGCTCTGAGCGGCCGTTCTGGCGTGGAGAGGGGGGCAGGTCGGTGAAGCCGCGCCATACTCGGCCATCTACTGCACGGAATCATCCCCTCGTAGGCGTGAACGCAGCGTTCCCCGAGCCGTCCAGGTCAGGTTCTGATGCGAGCGTTTGGTCTGGAGCCGGATTTCGTCACCAGTCGGCTTCGACCCATCCGGTGAGAACGGAGCCGTTCCTGACGCAGTGCCGAGGTCATGCTCGTCGGCTTGTTGTCGAGCGAGGAGATCGAGCTGATCTCGATCGTGACGGCGTTCTCTGGAGCGTCAAGACTGACGTATGTGGCGCTCTCGAGACAGAGCAATTCGTACTCACCGCCGTCACCGACCCTCGGTACCCGCGTGTTCGCGCATACGGCTCGGGGCGATCACGGCGCTCAGTAGCCATGGGCGGCAGCCCAGTCAAGCCACTGTTGCACACCCCAACCCTCGACATCGACGCTGTCGCCAAGGCGAGCCGCAATGCTGTCCAGGCCATCGCGGGCACCGACACCAGCGTCACCATCGACAAGCCGAGAGATAAGAGCTCGCACGATGTCAGACTGAGGTTCAGGCGGAACCCAGCTCTCCGAGACGAACTGCCCCAGCAATCTACAGGCGTCATCGCCGACTGTATCCGAGTACTCAGACGCCCCGACGTAGTACGGTTGCTCCCCGGCCAGAGCCGGGAGGGCTTCGTAGAGCGCCCCAGCCTCAGCAGACGAGGCGTGGCTTCGGCGGCGACGCTCTCGAGCCACGCCACGTCGTTCTGGCTCCACCAATTCTCGTAGACATAGAGACTGTCGCCGTCAAGGAACTCACCATCGATTGCGAAGACATGGGCCTCAGTTGTCCAAAGTCCCAAAGTCTCTATGGCTGCGGCGCCCCACACGCGTGCGAGTGACTCCACCATGGAAACGACAAAGGCCTCATCGAAGGGCGCATCGGCGGGGCTAGAGTATGGCAAGGAACCAGGAATCGAGTTGTAGGGGAAGCAATAGCCCTTGACCCCCCACGGCTGGCTGTTCTGGCCGGCGACCCTGAACTCAGCGGTGCCGGTGTACTCAGCACCTGTGTACTGAAGGGCGCCAGGTTCCGGCATCCCACTCTCGGCGTACTGCGCGCTGAGCGCCCGCCCCTCCACCTTGAAGACAGAGGATCGCATCAGCGACGACTCCGGGGTCCACGGCGACCAATCCCATCGTGCCGAGTGCGTCACCCACCAACTTCGTCAGCTCCGGTGCCACACCGTCAGGGATTTCTGGATAGCTGTCTTCAATGACAACTGACACCGTGTGGACGTTGGCCCTCTCAAAGCCTGGGAGAACGACAGCAGGAGGCGGAAGCAGCGTCGTGGTGGTCATAGGCATCGTCGTTGCGACGATAACAACCGTTGTGGTGACGGCCGCTGTGGAAGTGGGGGCCAGACTCGTGGTCGTCCTTGTTGGCGCCCCACATCCGACGAGCGAGGCGAGAACGAGGCATACCACCAAGACGCTGAGAGCGATCCGCGCCAACAGGCCCCTCCATGAACTGTCCTAGCCCCAAAGGACCTTACAAGGGGGTCTCGCGCGTGTCAAGTAGCGCTGAGCTGACTGAACCATGAGAACAGGTCGTGGAAGCCGTACCCGCAGCCATGCCGGTTGCGGGTGGCGCGATGGACTCACCCCGGAAGCACGCCTTGGCGGCGGGCATCCTATACCTCATCACGTTTGTCTCGATTCCGACCCTGTGGCTCTACAGTCCGGTGAAGGAGCTGAACTACATCCTCGGCGCCGGTCCGGACACTCGCGCGATCTTCGGCGGCGTCCTCGAGATGATCGTGGGTCTCGCCTGCATCGACACCGCCGTAGCGTTGTACCCGGTGGTCAAGAGACAGAACGAAGGCGTCGCACTGGGCTTCGTCGGCGTCCGGACACTGGAAGCCGCCGGGATCTTCGTTGGTGTCGCCAGCCTTCTGGCTGTGGTGACCTTGCGGCAGACCGGAGTCGGACCAGATGCGTCGGTCACCGGCCAGGCACTGGTCGCCCTGTACGACAGGGTGTTCCTTGTCACACAAAGCTTCCTTCCGGCAGTGAACGCAGCGTTGCTGGGCTCCCTGCTGTACAAATCGCGCCTCGTGCCGCGGGTTCCTCCCCTGCTGGGATTCGTGGGAGCGATCCTGCTTGTCGCCTCCGTAGCCGCCAGGATGCACGATCTCTCGGGAGAGTTGCCCTCGCTGTGGGGGCTCGCCGTGATCCCGATTGCTCTATGGGAATTCTCGCTGGGTGTCTATCTGGTGGTAGGGCTTCAGGCCCTCGCCTATCACAGCCGGCATGGGCGCCACCCGCACGTCTGAGTGAGGGCGCGTTGCAGATGTCAGTTACCACGGATGACCAGCGCGCGGTGGCAGGTCATCCCTGCGCTCCGAGGAGGGGTCCCGAATCCCCGTTGGCAAGGCATTGTTGAGCAGTGAGAAAGCGCGCCACAATGCTAGGAGCCGGCCCGGTGGTGGATCTACGCGAAGCACAATCTAGGCGTGGTTCTGAGGAAGCTTGGGAGAGAAGAGGAGGCATGCGTTGCCTTTGAGCGCGAACGCAGTTCCGAGGTGCTTCGTCACGGACGAGGATAGGAAGCCTTCGGCGTGACAAGGTGGAGAGCCGCCTGCCGACCACCAACAGTGCGGAAACCTCGCGTCTCGTTGTTGTCCGGCGTCCGCGTGCCCCCGACCTGCGCCCGAACTCGCCAGAAGACGCGAAGACCCCCGATGATCAAGACCGGTGATAGAGTGGACACAAGGTCACTGGTTCAGAAGGCGATGCAGGCTGTTCCCGATCGTTGATTTGACAATACATCGGGAGGGTTTCCATGCGCTTGGCTAGGAGGGTGGATGTCGGATGGCGAGAAGGGACTAGACCTAGGGGGGCGGATAACACGCTGCTCAAAGTGCGGCGCAAGTTTCCAGTGGGACAGTGCTTTCTGGACACTTGGCGCCCCAGACTGTCCGCAATGTGGCCACGACAACAGAGCCAACACGAGGAAGTGGTGGAAAAGGGGAGGCTACCGACGCCCCTTGGAGGGCGAGGACGAGCAACTGGCGAAGAGGCTTCTGACGTTGCAGCAGCAGCGAGGCGTGTCTTCAGCGGAGAGCGAGATCAGAAACATCGGCCAGCTGCTAATCGAAGACGGAGGAACTGAACGGATCACCCGGGTTGCCCTTCGGTTTGAAGCCATAGGTGGGCGTCTGAACGCTCTGGGTGCCTCTTGGCGTGGGATTCTACCTTGAGCCATCCCGTCCGTCTGACGTCAATGCCGGTCTGTAGTTGCCGGTCGAAAACTGACCCCCTTCCGTCGCGGCACCCGCGTAGTTGTTAACATTGACCAACGCTTGTAGCTTGTTCCCCTTGTGCCAGTAACGGAGAGAGCGCATGAAAATGACGAAGGCGGCATGCTTGGCAGCAGCAGTGACGATCCTGGTCTTGGGCCTGGCGGCCTGCGGGTCGGCGGCCACCGACGACCCGGCGACATCAACCGAACCATCGACCGCATCGACGCTGCCACCTACCACCCAGCCCACCACGCCGACCACCGCAGGTCCTGCCGCGGACATCGTCGTGTTCAACGACCCCGTACTGGAGAAGGGTATCCGCGCGGCCCTCAGCAAACCCACAGGGGACATTACGTTCGCCGAGGCCGCGACACTGAAGGAACTCGAACTCAGTATCGATTTTGGGTCTCCCGAAGAGATGATGATCAAGGACCTCAGTGGTCTCGAGCATTTCGTGAATCTCGAGACGTTGGGAATGCAGTTCCACGCGATCAGCGACATCAGCCCGCTGAGCGGGCTGGCTCACCTCAAGTCACTCGGATTGGGCGGCAACCGCATAAGCGACATCGCGCCGCTGGCGGGCCTGACGGAGCTGGACTTTCTATCGATCTTCAACTGCGAGGCGACCGACTACACCCCGCTGGAGAATCTCACGTCGCTCAGGGTCCTCTTCATAGGCTTGTCCAAGATCAGCGATCTGAGCGTGCTCTCTGGGATGAAGGGGCTGGAGCAACTGCAGCTAGGCAACACCCCGGTCAGCGACGTGACCCCGCTGGCCGGCCTGACCAATCTGAAAACACTTGAGTTGAAGGAAACGGCCGTGACCGATTTCTCTCCGCTCAAAGACATCTACCCGAACCTCAAGGAGAAGGACTTCGAACTGAACTGACCGGGCGGCTCAGCCCGGCAGCCCCGCCTGAGGACGCGGAACCGCCCACCTTGGCCGGAGCTTCGGCTATTTCGTCCGTCTGACAACCATCAGTGTTGGCACCGTCGACTTTGTCACCGACCTGGCCCCGAACTCGGCTAGAAGACGCGAAAACCCGGCCTTGGCGACCGGGTCTCAACGAGCCGTTCTTGGCCTTCCAAAGCGGAGAGGGGGATTCGAACCCCCGGAACCGCTTGCACGGCACGTGACGGCAAGAAGCCACCCCAGCTGCGAAGGCTTGGGAGTCCTCTGCCCTGTCCCCTACCGCATCCCCACCGCGGGGGCGCCCTTCTCCACGCGCACTTGGCTCGCCTTCCGTGGTTGCTTCACACCGAAGAGGAACCGCGTCACGCTTGTCCTCCTGACCACGACCTCGTAGATCAGGAACGTGCCGGCGAAGGAGGCGGGCACGATGATGAGGTAGCTCGCCACCGCTCCCAGGTTCCACTGCATCACGAAGTAGGCGATCAAGGCGATCGGCACCCAATGCAGGATGTAGAAGGGGTAGGAAGCCTGGCTCAGGTAACGGAGCGCCCTGCTGTCTCTGTTCAAGTATCGCTTCCCGTAGCTCAGCATGGTGACGATCACCAGCGTCGCATTGATCATCGACAACGGGCCGAGCACCCCGTACATCCAGGGTTGCAGCTCGGCGCCTTCCGCAAGGCCGTACCCGACGATGATCGAGACCATAGTGGCCATTACCGGCACCACCAGGGCGAGGGCGACCTTCCCGTTCCGCTCGATCGCTCGTCCGATCCGCGGGTCCGAGAAGACGAGGAAGCCGTAGATGAAGAAGGCGATGAGAAGGAGACGCGCTGCGTCGTTGTCGCTAGGGTCGGGCATCACCCGACGCACCGCCTCGAAGAGTGTCAGCGGCACGAAGAAGAGGATGAGGCCGCCGCGACGATCGCAAAGGCTGCCCAGACGTGCCGTGAAGCGAGAACCCCTGGGCGTCCTCAGGTACAGGAACAACGGCAGCGTCACGAGCGAGAACAGGAAGAGGTACAGGATGAACCACAGGTGGCCGAATGGGAAATGGGCGAGCATAGGCAGGTAGCTTCCGAAGAAGCTGCCGTGGTAGTCCTCCCTGTTCACCGCGTACAGGTAGGAGAGGATCGGCAGGACGGCCACGATGCCGAAGGCGAGCGGCACCAGCAGGCGCTTCGCGCGTTCGCCCAGGTACCGGCCCGGCGACCGGCGGCCGAGGGCGAGCCAGACGGACGCGCCCGCGATGAAGAACATCAGCGGCATAAGGAATTCGCCGAAGAACGTCGAGACCGCCACGATACCCGTGTTCGGCGGCCCCTTCACGACGCTTCCCCCGTTGACCGTGAAGATCGTCGCCGTATGCATGAAGACGAGCATCATTACCGCAAGCGTCCGCAGCCAGTCGATGTCGTGGCGCCGTTGAGTGTCCACCGCGGATTCCATGACCTACCTCCTATGTCCGATCCGATTCACGATTCGTCTCATCAGCCAGGGGGCGGATGGCCCCCAGAAGCTCCAGCAGCGGCGCGCCTTTCACCACGAAGGCATCGAAGCCGGCGGCATGCGCCTGCAGCCTGTCGAGTTCGGTGCAGTGAACGGTAAGGGCGGCGATACGGCACCCGGCGAGGTCGGTCTTGATGCGCGTGGCGGCGGCGTAGCCGTCGAGGACCGGCATGGCGAGGTCCATGATCACGATGTCGGGGTGAAGGGCGTGCGCCTGCTCGATTGCCTCTCGTCCATTGCTCGCCTCGCCGACGACCTGAAAGTCGCCGACCACCTCGAGGAAGACGCGAAGGTCTTGACGCACGTCGGCCACATCGTCGACGATCAGGACCCGAGTCTTTGAATCTTGCTTGAACATGCCCGCCTCCGATGGCGTGGATCACGTTTCAAGCATGACGCCGATGAAGACGCGGCACATCGATCCGGCGATGTATTTGCCGGTGGCCAGCAGGACGGTTTTTCTGCTACGACCGGAGGCCTATGCGACTACGACTTAGGTCTGAGATCGGCGATGAATGCCCGCATTCGCGCGAGCGCGTTCTTCGTGAGTTCTTGGAGTATCGCGAGCTGCTCCTGGACCCGGTCGGGCTCCCTTTGGCGCATCAGTTGGGCAGAGCGGACAGCCAGGAGGATGCTGAACACGGCTTGGGAAACCGAGTCGTGCAGCTCCCGGGCCAGACGGTTGCGCTCTTGCAGAGCGGCCAGTTCGTCCGCTTGGGCCGCACGCCTTCTCAGTTCGGCGTTGGTCCTCTCCAGCTGCGCGAGCATCTCGTCGCTTTCGTTCCTGGCCACTTCGATCTCCTGGCCGGCGATGGCCAGAGCGGCCATGGCCATGCCGATGGCCATCGTGGTCAGGGCCAAGCCGAGCCCCTCGAGTGGACCCGCGAAGATCATCAGAGATGCACCGATGAGGGCGACGCAGGCGGCGGTCCACAGCCAGCGGAACCACCCTCTCAGGACCATCGCCGCCTGGTAAGCAAGCAGCACGAAGAGGCCGGTCACGTAGTCGAACTCCGGTCCCAGGGCGAGCAGCGCGACGACGATTGCGGCTTGTACGACGAAGATGAGGTGGAGCATCGGCGGGTGTCGACTCGGCAGCACCCACGCCAGCGAAAAGAGGGCGAAGAACACGACCAAGAGCGCGACGTACCAGGGGAGACGCGCGCCGTCCTCGACCGAAATGAGTAGTCTCGCCGCGAGACCGATTCCGGCCAGGTAGACGACGACAAGCACTACCCGCGGCCAGACGCCGATGTCAGTCAGCTTCGGCAAGACCGTTGCGGATCGCAAAGATGGCCAGTTGAGTGCGGTCCTTCAGTCCCAGCTTGGCCAGGATGTGGCTGATGTGCGTCTTCACCGTCTTCTCGCTGATGTAGAACTGACTGGCGATCTCCCGATTGCTCTTGCCCTGGGCCACCAATCGGATGACCTCTCGCTCGCGGTCGGTCAGATCGCCCGCGGGTGAGCCTCGATCTGCCGCCGCCGACGGCGCCGAGTCGGCATCCGCGTCGGGGCCCGAGGGCTGTGACGCCCGCATGGCTTCCATCAGCTTCCGGGCCACGTCGGGATGCAATCGCGGCTCCCCGCGGGAGGTCGCCCGTACGGCATCAACCAGTTCATCGGGGGAGACGTCTTTGAGGAGATAGCTGGAGGCGCCCGCCTGGATGGCTGGGAACACTTGGGTGTCTTCGGCGAAGCTCGTCAAGGCGATCACCCGAGTGTTGACGTCCATCTCCATGATCTGTTTGGTCGCGGACACACCGTCCAGCCGGGGCATCATGAGATCCATCAACACGACATCCGGCGGCGCCTGCCGCACCATCTCCACCGCCATCTGCCCGTCGGACGCCTCTCCAACGACCACCATGTCCTCGTGCAACTCGAGAAAAGTGCGTAGCCCTTGCCGGACGATCTGGTGATCGTCCACGATGAGTATCCGGATCTTCTCACCCTCAGTCTCGTGCGCGCTCATCTCCCACCTCTCTGTCCTGCAGCCCGCTGGACCACGACCCGCGTCCCCTGTCCCGGTGCACTCTCGATTTCCAAGACCCAGCCCATTTCGGCGGCGCGTTCGCTCATGCTCGCCAATCCCATGCCCGTCCCATCCACTGCGTTCTGAGGGTCGAAGCCTCTTCCCTGATCGCGGATCTCGAGCCTAGGTCTGCCTCCCAGGCGAAGAAGGATCGTTGCCTGGGACGTGCCGGCATGCTTGACGACATTGTTGAGTGCCTCCCGGGCGATGCGAGCGAGGGCGGCTTCCTCCGCGGTCGATAGCGGCTCGGTCGTCGGCATCGAGCGGCTCTTCCTGGACATCGAACGAGACGCTGACGCCGTCACTCCGTCGCCGATCCACATCGCGGCGAATTGCTTCCACCAGACTCCCGCCGCCGATGGCGTCCGGTTTGAGCTCCGAAACAAGGAGGCGCATCTCAGCCAGCGCGCTCTCGGCCAATTGACGCAGGCGCTCGAGCTGTTCATCAGCTTTCGATGGCTCGCGACGTAGCAGGATGGCGGCAGACTGGCCGGCCAGTGTCATGCTGAAAATGGTCTGGGTGACGGAGTCGTGTAGCTCGCGGGCCACCCGGTTGCGCTCTTCGGCCACGACAAGGCTCTCTACTCGCTCCAGATACTCGGTGAGTTCGGCATTCGCCAGCTCCAGCTCCTGCCCCAGGGCCCTGTTGCGATGGCGCGCCTGCTCGGCCCGGCGCGTCGCAAGCGCATACAGGCCGAGGATGACGTTGACGGCGGTGTAGACGAGAGTCAACGTCATCGCCTGGGGAAGCTCGTAGTCTGCGAGGAAAGCGGCGAGCATGAGAGGTACGAACGCGACCAGCCACAAAGCCCCAAGCCGGCCGAAACGCCGCAGCGCCTGCATGGAGAGAACAGCAAACAGGACGGCGAAGAAGTCTTCGTCTCCGGGCAGGAGAAACAGGCCAACCACGATGCCTGTCTGCAGGACCATGTAGGGAAGGGGCCATTGTTTCCATCTCTTGGAGATCGACGGCTCACTCGCAAAGAGCGCCAACCAGCCAAGTAGCAGCAGCAGTGCCTCGAGCAGGACCGTACCATCCTCGATCATCAAGACCGAACGCAGTACCACACCGGCAAGAAGCAACCCGGCGGCGGTATAGAAGACCCAGATGTACGACCTATCGGAAAACGGGCTCATGTACGGGTCCCAGCGCTGGTGGCGGTTGATAATCATCATAGTCCAGGACCGTGGATGGAAGAAGCGGCCGGATTCAAACCCCCGGAACCGCTTGCGCGGTAGGTCTTCGAGAAGCGTGCGTCAGTAGTCATGGCTATCGCCGATGCCTGTGGCTCAAAGCCGGAGTGCCCCTGCCCCACCCTCGTTTCCTAATGGACCAGCACATGGGAGTGCGACCTACTGCTTACCCGATGCTTGTGTGAGCCTGCTGGGCCTAACCTGTGATTTCGGGGACTTGAACCCCGGGCGTGGCCCCGCACGCCACCAAGCCGGCAAACCCTACCGGCAGGGTCGTGCTCGCTTCCATTTCGAAAACTACCTGCTCCGGCCTAGTCTGCGAGCTCGATCTCCCAGTTTGCCTGCTGAATGCGGGCGTCAAGCTCCCGGTGTTCCTTGGACAGCGCGTCGGCCTGCTTCTGGATGTCGGTCACGGACACAGTGCTGCGGAACCTGATCTCGGAACGAGTCATGCGTATCTGCGAATAGGAGGCGGCGTTCGCCAGCTCCCGATAGAGGCTCGTACGCACGCGGAGAACGTCCCTCATCGCAAGAGCGTCGCTAAGCGAGGAATCCCGGAGCTTAGCCGCCGAGTTTGTTCGGTTGATCCGCTGGATGAGTTGCATCAGTTCATTGGCGACGACGTTGAATTCCGCGAGGAGGACCGACGGGTCCTCGGCGGGCTCATCGCCTTCTTGCACCTTGGCGTTGCGAACAAGGCGTTCCTTGAGTTGCTCAAGTCGCTTCTGAGCGTCTGCCCTTAGCACGAGCGCTTCGGCCAGCTTCACTTGCTCCCTCCCTTCGTGGCTGTATCACGGAGCGCGGCAAAGACGGACCCCTCCTGGGGAACGCCTCGCCTGCTACCCTATCGGCCGGTCAGTTGTCCGGGTTGAATCGGCGTGGATCGACTTCGTGGGCTGGTGTGGCCGGCTGTGATGGGCAGGACGCCGTCATTCGTCCTGGTCCGTTTCCGGCTGTTGAGTCTGCCACCGACATGCCCCGAACTCGCCCCAGAGATGCGGAAACCCGGCCACCCGGGCCGGGTTTCAACGCACAGTTCTTGGCTTTCAGGGCGGAGGGGGGATCCGACCTCCGGGGACGCGCTGACGATGTCCCGGCCCAGGGGGACCTTCTCCCTCTATTGCGGCCCTTCTCCGCAGGCTCCGCAGGGGCCCTCTGCGCAATAGTACCCACCCAGCAGATCGTATTGTTTGAAGACCTCGCAGTCCGCGCAGACGCAGCCCTGCCTGACTGGTGGTGTCTCGCTCTTGCCCCTGGCGCAGAATAGGGCACCTTCGCCGGGATACGTTGGACAGCTGCCGCAGCCACAGCGTGCCGCGTTCTCCTGGACGTCTCGCACGATGGTCATGGGATTCCTCCTTTGAAGGTACTCCGTACGCTCAGTGATTCCAGGACAGCCGGAGAACGAAACCCTCGATGAGAGAGCCGACCTGCCGCTGATCCTCGACCGCCGAGGTGTGCCATCTGTGGTCCTTGTCTGCCCCTCGCGTCACGGTATCCACGCATCAGGAACGAGACCAGCGCTGGGATGCCTGGTGAGGAGGCACAAGATGCCTGCGATCCGGAGGTGTGCCAGTAGTTTCGACCCCTCTGGCCACCGTAGGTGCTATCGAGTTTGCCACCGAAATGCCACCGAACCCGCCGTAGAGACACGGAGGCCTGGCCTCACTGAGGGGGCTCCACACGGGCGAAGCCCTTTGCCTGAGCGGAGAGCGGGGATTCGAACCGAAAGCGGTCGCTGCTTTACGCAGCCCTGGCGACGCCTCCTCGCGCGGCCGCATAGGTCCGCCCCGCCCTTATCCCCAGCCGAGTTGCGGCAGCGAGTACTACCGCACCCACGAAGGCGTACAAGACGATCCAGAAGAGGCTCGGCGCCGCAGGCAGAGCGCGCTCCCATCGCACAGCCAGCACCGTGGTCATCGTTCCGAGAGCGATGGTGGCCACAGACGAAGCGGTGTGCAGGATCAGCCCGATGCGTCTCCACCGGAGCGCGGACGCCACGACCCCAAGGAGTACGAGGCCCACGCTTGCGCAGAAGAGGACGAGGATCGCGTCCTGCTGTCCCGCCACCTGGGGCGCTTGTTCGGGCCAGCGGTCCATGGAACTGGCGCCCCATGCAGGGATGAGATCCCTTGGGAAGGGCAGCGACGCAAGTCCGAACGGTACGACGGCCAGCACCAGAAGTACGGCCGCACGCCGGATGTCGTGGAGCGCGGCCTGTCCGGCGAACGCCCGCGCAACCTCCTGGGCGGAGCCGAACCGCGCGACTGCCACCTCCTCGCCGTTTGAGGAAGCCGATTCCTGCAGGTGATCCTCGACCTCGGCAGCGATGTCCTTTCGCAGAGCCTTCGGTAGCAACTTCCGCAGTTCCATCAGATAGTCATCGACCAGATTGCTCACGCCAGACCTCCTAACATCGACTCGACAGCACCGGCCAGCCGCCTCCAGCTATCCGCTTCTGCGGCAAGCGCTTCTCTACCTTTCCTGGTGAGCTCGTACGTCCTGCGTCGCCGCCCGGAGACGGTCTCCCACGAAGCGTCCACCAGGTCGGCCTCGTGGAGACGATGAAGAGCTGGGTACACGCTGCCTTCCGGGTAGTCGAAGACGCCCCCGCTTCGCTCCCGGATTCGCTGAATCACCAGGTAGCCATGCGCGGGTCCGTCCGCCAGAGCGGCAAGCAGCATCAGATCCAAGTATCCTCGCGGGTCGTTCATACCTAGGCATTATATACATAGGTAATCTATGTGTCAACTGTGACGGGCCTGCCGCGTTGCTTAACGGAAGCCAACATCGCAGGTGGACGCTGGACGGCTACACTCCAGACTAGGTGATTCTGCCGCGCAAGCCTCGCGAAGGCCCCACGCCGGAGGGGTAGCCAGCCGTGCCTGCTGGGTGTGCTTGCGTCCGTCCCGTTCCGTTGTTTGTCGATGCGTTTGCCACCGACTTGACCCCGAACTCGCCCCAGAGACGCGAAAACCCGGCCACATGGGTCGGACCGCTACCACCACTCCAGGCAGAATCCGAAGATGCTAGTTCTGTGCAGTACCCGAGTTGTTAACATTGACCAACGCTAATAACTTATTCCCCTTGTGCCAGTGACGGAGAGAGCGCATGAAAATGATGAAGGCGGCATGCTTGGCAGCAGCAGTGACGATCCTGGTCTTGGGCTTGGCGGCCTGCGGCTCGTCGACCACCGACGACCCCGTGACCTCCACCGCACCATCGACCGCGTCGACGCTGCCATCTACCACACTGTCCACCACGCCGACCACCGCAGGTCCTGCCGCGGACATCGTCGTGTTCAACGACCCCGTACTGGAGAAGGGTATCCGCGCGGCTCTCAACAAACCCACGGGGGATATCACGTTCGCCGAGGCCGCCACACTGAAGGAACTCGAACTCAGCATCGATTTTGGGTCTCCTGAAGAGATGATGATCAAGGATCTCAGCGGCCTCGAGCACTTCGTGAATCTCGAGACGTTGGGAATGCAGTTCCACGCTATCAGCGACATAGGTCCACTAGCCGGGCTGGTTCACCTCAAGTCACTCGGACTGGGCGGCAACCGTATCAGCGACATCACGCCGCTGGCGGGTCTGACGGAGCTGGACTTTCTATCGATCTTCAACTGCGAGGCGACCGACTACACCCCGCTGGAGAATCTCACGTCTCTCAGGGTCCTCTTCATAGGCCTGTCCAAGATCAGCGATCTGAGCGTGCTCTCGGGGATGAAGGGGCTGGAGCAATTGCAGCTAGGTAACACCCCGGTCAGCGACGTGACCCCGCTGGCCGGCCTGACCAATCTGAAGACGCTTGAGCTGAAGGAAACGGCCGTGACCGATTTC
The DNA here is from genome assembly GCA_963714175.1 of uncultured Actinomycetes bacterium. Taxonomy (GTDB): domain Bacteria; phylum Actinomycetota; class Thermoleophilia; order RBG-16-64-13; family RBG-16-64-13; genus RBG-16-64-13. The sequence continues at coordinate 265,351 of CAVQNN010000003.1, forward strand.
TCCCCTCTCAAAGACATCTACCCGAACCTCAAGGAGAAGGACTTCGAACTGAACTGACCGGGCGCCTCAGCCGGTGGCCCTGCCTGAACATTCGGAAGCCCTGCTGGTCATCTCCTGGGCGACGACGTGCGCGTGGTTCCGTTCGTCTCGTACCTGTGAGTGCCACCGAGTTGCCCCCGAGTTCGCCCAAAGACGCGAAAGCCCGGCCGCTTGGACCGGGCGCCGACGTGCCGTTCTTGGCTTTCTGAAGCGGAGAGGCGGGGATTCGCGCATCTTGCTACGCAAGCTGCCGTCTTCGCCTCGCCGTCCGGCTCAGCTCAGACCGCTCGCTGCTCGACAGTCCAAAGGGACTGTCTCGCTGACGCTCGCGCTCTCGCGGGTTCGGAATCCCCGGTCTTGTTGTGAGCCGCCGCCTCCACCTGCGCGGGAATGACTACGGAGAGGGGGGGATTCGAACCCCCGGAACCGCTTGCGCGGCTCAACGGTTTTCGAGACCGCCGCATTCAACCGCTCTGCCACCTCTCCAGTATGGCGCGTCTGGCGAGGTCTTCCCGGGTCGCCCCGCGCAGCGCAGTGGGGATTGTAGCCGATTGGGCGACGATCTGCCGTCCCGTGCTTGACAAACCGACCAGTCGGTTTGTATCATACGGGGTGTCGACCGGGAGGAGCACCATCCATGAGCGCCAGAAACGCCGATAGAGCCAGGAATACGCGGGAGCACATTCTCGAGGTCGCCGCGGCCATGTTCGCGGAGTCGGGGTATGCGGGGACCTCGCTGAATCGGGTCTTGCAGGCGTCCGGGGTGACCAAAGGGGGGTTCTACTTCCACTTCCCCTCGAAGGAAGCTCTCGCGGTAGCCGTGGTCGATCATCTTCGGGAACGCTGGCTCGCCTCCACCTTGGAGGGCGCGGGCGGTGGAGTTCGTGGCGTCGACAAGCTCAAAGCCATGGCACAGTCGTCCACAGACGCCTATCACCAGCTGCCCGGCTACAGGGCCATTGGCAAGCTCTGCTTTCACCTGCTCACGGTGCGTCCGGATCTCGCCCCCGAGCTGCGGGGTACCTTCACCGCCTGGATCGACATGACCGAGGCCGCGTTTCGGCAGGCGCAGGCCGAAGGAGACATTCCCGGGGATGTCGACGTTCACGATCTAGCGGAGATCACGCTGGCCGCCTTCACGGGAATGCAGGAGATCTCGGAACTCATGAGCGGCGGACTGGATCTGGATGAACGCGTGGCCGCATACGTGTCGCTACTCCTCCGGCTCCTTCAAGCGCCCGACGATTCGACGGTCCCTCGGGAGGCGGGTAGATGAGGCAGAAGGCAAAGAGGAGGACGAAGATCGTGGCCACAGTGCTTGGCGCCATCGTGGTGGTGGCGGTACTGATCATCACCGTGGCCGGGGGCGCCTTCATGCCCCGCAACTACCTGGACCCGTGGGAGAAGGACTACCACCAGCGTTTCGACGATCCCCGCATGCAGGTGGTGGCGCACGGCCTTCTGGCGGCCAACAGCCACAACATGCAGCCTTGGCGGATCGAGCTCGACGAGGTGGATACCACGTCCTTTCGGCTCCTCACAGATGGCGAGAGACTGACCCCTCAGGTAGATCCGGTCGCTCGGCAGATCACCATCAGCCAGGGGACGTTTCTGGAATACGCCGTGGTGGCAGCCGCGAAGCTCGGCTATGGGTGCGACATCGAGTTGTTCCCAGAAGGGGAGTACGATCTCGACGGGACGCCCGCGAGCATGGCGAAGAAGCCCGTGGCCGAGGTGAGTGTCCGGGGTGACGGTGCCGCGCCCGTGTCTGCCCCGGAGCCGGGCGCCTCGGCAACGACCGTCTCGGAGCCGCCGGCCTCAGGAGCAGTCGCCGAGCAGACAACCGGCCTGGATCTCCTCTACGACTGCCTCTTTCTCCCCGACACCGTCCGCGCAGCCTACGACGACACGGCGCTCACGGAGGAGCAGGCAGCTCGTCTGACGGAGTGGACTCCGGATCCGTCCGTGGAGATAGTCCTTCTCCAGGGAGCCGAGGATCGCGACTATCTTGGGGAGCTGGCGATTCAGGGAGCGACGGTAGAGGGAGGTATCAGTCGCATCAACGAGGAGAGTAACGCGCTCTTCAGGGGCACGGAGTATCAGAAGAACAAGTACCGGTATGGATTCTCCCTGGAAGGCCAGGGCACCAAGGGGATCGGGATGTGGTTCACGGAGGGGCTCCTGGCTCTGATCCCCTCGTTGGCGAAGAGTGGCGACAGCAACGAGCGTTTCGTGAAGCAGACCACCGTCCAGGTCGAGCACACGCCGGCGTACGTGATGATCCTCACGAGTGACAACAGCCGCACGAGTCAGGTGCGCGCCGGGATGGCGTACGCGCGGATGCAACTCACCGCTCAAAGCATGGGGCTGGCGGTGCAGCCATTGAGCCAGATCCTCGAGGAATATCCGGAGATGGAGGCTCTACGCGGCCAGATCCACTCGAAGTACGCTCCGGATGGGGAGACGATCCAGATGCTGGTCCGGGTCGGCCGGTCCTCTCTTGAGGTGCCGCATAGCATGCGTCGCGACGCGGCCGACCTGGTAGCGGAATAGGACGCGTTCTTAGGGCGATCTTTGATGCGGAGGTCGACCCGGTTCGAGTTGCCACTGCGTTCTTTGATTGCAGCATGAGGCGGAAGCTATGAGAGTGCGCGTCGACCGGCAGGCTGACGCCCTCTATGTGCGCTTGGACGAGTCTCACATGGTCGAATCGGAGGAGGTTCGCCCCGGGGTCATTCTTGATCTCGACCAGCGGGGTGAAACCGTGGGCATTGAGATACTCCGAGTGGGCCAGCGGTTGCCCACGGCCGAGTTCAGACACATGGAGTTCGATCTGGGCTGAGCGAAGAACGGGGTTCTTGCCCTCCTGGCGGCCTTTGCCAGGCTGCCGAGCGACCAGCTGCGGGGTGTCGCCAGATGCCCCTACTCCAACCAAGGCCCCATTGAGCGCGCCACCGGTTGCACGTACCCTCGCTGTCCCACGAAAGGAGCGAGGTGTATGATGAAACCGTTATGGTTGCAATACGGTTGGAGGGACTCATGCCGACCACGCTCACACTCAAGAACATCCCCGACGACGTGTACCAACGGCTGAAGGCGGCGGCGGCGGCGCATCGCCGCAGTCTCAACAGCGAGGCCATCGTCTGCTTGGAGACCGTGCTGACGCCGACCAGGGTGAGCCCGGCCGAGCGCCTCGAACGCATCAGACGGTTGCGTGCCGAGCTGCAAGGGACAGAGTTCTCGGCCGATGACATCGATGCCATGAAGCGTTGGGGGCGGCCATGATCGTGGTCGACACGAATATCCTCGCGTACCTGTTGCTGCCGAGCCAGCGTACGTCGGCCGCCGATTCGTTGTTCGAGCAAGACCCGGAGTGGGCGGCGCCAGTGCTTTGGCGGAGCGAATTCCGCAACGTGCTGGCCGGGCAGGTGCGGCGGGGCGGCATCGCTTTGGAGCAGGCATGTCGCCTGCAGGCTGAGGCCGAGGATCTGATGAGCGGCAATGAGTACGATGTGGATTCGACGCAAGTGCTGACGCTCGTGCGCGAGAGCGAGTGCTCCGCGTACGACTGCGAGTATGTCGCCCTGGCGGTGACACTCGGCGCCAAGTTGGTGACGCGGGATGAACAGGTGCTGCGCTCGTTCCCGAGGGTCGCGGTCAGGCTCTAGTGTGAGTGCCCCGCATGTCCGGCATGCCCGTTCCTCGCCCGGTCGGCGCCAAGGCCCTCCGGCGGCAGGTCGCAGCTACTCCCGGCGCATTCGCCGTCCTCGGTCTCCAACTCCAGGGTCACGTGTCCCACGCTGAAGTCGCGGGCGAGAACGTTCTTGACGGCCGTCACCAGAGCTCCTGTCTCGGAGAGAGCTGCATCCTCGGCTTCGACGTGTGCGGAAAGCGCTAGGTCGTTGGACGAGATCGACCAGATGTGGAGGTCGTGCACACCCTTCACCCCTGGGACTTCCAGCATAGCCTTCTTTACGTCGGCGAACTCCACGCCCTCCGGCGTCCCCTCCATGAGCACGTTCACGGTGCTCCGGACGATGCCGAACGCCTCCCGGCCGATCCAAAGCGAGACCATGATGGACACGATCGCATCGGCGTAGTTCCAGTCCCACAGATAGACGACCAGGCCGCTGATCATCACCCCGAAGCTGGTCGCCGCGTCGCCCACCAGATGAAGGAAGGCGCTGCGTATGTTGAGATCGTGGCTGTGCGAGCGGAGCAGCACCGCCGCCAAGGCGTTGATCACCAGACCTCCGGCCGCGAAGCCCATGACCCACAAACCATCGACCGGCTGAGGATCGAGCAGACGACGGACGGCCTCGTAGATTATGAATACGGAGATCGCGACGAGAACTGTCGAGTTGAACATGGCCACCAGGATCTCCGCCCGTTTGTAGGCGAATGTGCGTCGCGGAGTGGCGGGCCGCCGGCCAAGGCGGACCGCCCAGAGACTCAGACCCAAGGCCACGACGTCGCTGAGGTTGTGTGCCGCATCGGAGAGGAGGCCCAGGCTGTTGGCGATGATGCCGCCGACGATCTGGAGCAACGTGATGAGCAGGTTGAGGACGAGGCTGACGATCAATGGCCTATCGGGAGTCGGGGGTGGCGTGGGGTGGTCGGGAGTGGTCGCCGGCTGGGCGGCCGGTGACGCAGCCGGCGAGCGGAGTTCTTGGTCGGTCATAGAAGGTCCTTTTCCCGGCGGCCGGCGAAGAACTCCCGCAGGATCCTGGAGGCTTCTGTCGCGCTCACCCCCGCTCGGACCTGAGGGTGGTGGTTGAGGGCCGGGTGGTCCACGATGTTGAAGATGGTGCCCGCCGCCGCCGGCCTTGGGGTCGTCGGCGCCGTAGACCAGCCGCTTGATCCGTGCCAGCACGATCGCGCCTGCGCACATGGCGCAGGGCTCCAGAGTGACGTAGAGGGTGGCTTCTCGCAGCCGCCATCCGCCGATGATCTCGGCCGCGTCGCGGAGCACGAGCATCTCGGCGTGGGCGGTGGGGTCGTGGCGCCGCTCGCGCTCGTTGCCCCGTGCGGCGAGGACCTTGCCATCCACCACCAGGACGGCGCCCACCGGCACCTCGCCCTGCTCTGCCGCACTCCGCGCCTCGTCAAGCGCCAACGCCATGAAGGCGTGGTCGATGCTGGGCGCGGGATCGTTCAATCCTTGCGTGGGGCGCAACAAGGACAGTAACGGGAGCAGAGTCCGTCCTTCTTGCCGATGGCGAAGTAGGCCAGAGGTCCGATCCAGTTGATGAAGACCAGGCCGGCCCACATTCGCTTGCTACCGCGCAGTTCGTCCGCGCTGCGGTGAGCCAGATCCCAGAGGGCCATCGCGAGAAGCCCAACCTGGATGGTGCCCAGGAACACGATGCCCACTCTCTGCCGTTTCGAGAGATCGGTCCAGCGCTTGTTGTTCATGGCGCCTCCTTTCAGTCTCTCAATGATACAGCGACCAGCGTGGGGTCCACACCATCCGCCACGTCCGGCGAAGGCCAGACGGGCGCCATGGCGTCGGTCCGGAGGTCCGTTCAGGCGGCGCGCAGCTTGCGCACCTCGCTGACCGTGCCGTCCTCGTACATGATGTGTAGGCTGCGCACCGTGTCCTCGTGGATGTCGAGGTAGATGGCGGTGACCCCGTTCTGGGGCGCCCCGAACTCGATCTCCTGTCGGGTGACAGAGAACTTGCGAAAGACGACGTATCCGGCGCACGCCAGGAGGATCGCGGCGGCGACGACGGCTGATATGAGCATGGGACCCCTCCGGTCTCGGCGTGGATCACTGTGCTGGGGAGCATAGCGGACGGGTCGGACAGGAAGACCGGGCGCAGCCCATATGGGCCTCGTCCAGCTGCGCACAAAGGCCTGTGCGACTCTTCCCGAGGTCCATATGGGCTGCGCTCCGGCGGCTGGTGCTCGCCGCTTGCTTATGGATACACTTGCGCGATCGGCAATCACTATCCCCTGGGGGTAGATCGTGGCCCACATCGAGTTCACCGACAACTATCAGGATCTCTCCACTGAGAGCGGCTACCAGTTCAAGTTCATCTGCGAGAACTGCGGCAACGGCTACATGTCCAGTTGGATCACCAGCAAGAGCGGCATGGCCACCGGTCTCCTCCGCGGGGCCGGGAGTCTTCTGGGAGGCTTCTGGGGAGCGCCGCAAACAGCGCCGACGACCTGCGCGATCTGGTTCAGGGCCCGGCGCACGATCACGCGCTGCAGGAGGCGGTGGAGGAGATCCGTCCTCTGTTCGTCCAGTGCAAGCGCTGCGGCCAGTGGGTATGCCGCGAGATCTGTTGGAACAACGACCGCGGGTTGTGCACCGACTGTGCCCCCGTGGTTCAGCGGGAACTCGGCTCGATGCAGGCGAAACTCACCGTCGAGCAGGCGGGGGAGAAGCTGCGCGAGCAGGACCTGACCGAAGGCCTGAATCTGGCTGCCAAGGCGGTGGTCGTGTGTCCGCTGTGCGGGGCCGAGAACGAGGGCGGCAAGTTCTGCCAGGAGTGCGGGGCTTCGCTGTCGCCGGCCGTCGACTGCCCGCGTTGCGGGACCAAGCTGAAGCCAAGCGCGAAGTTCTGTCCGGAGTGTGGAGCCAAGACAGCCTGATGGCTCGCACCTGCCGGTTCAGTTTCGGCGATCGCTCCGGCGCGGCCGAGTGGTCGTACGACGGAGAGTATCTGGTCGTCTCGCCCGAGCAGGGAAGTCCGCTCTCCTTCGCTGCACGGGAGATGGCCGGGATCGCCGGAGACGGCTACACGTTGCGTCTGACCCTTCCTGGCGAGGGTGGAGGCAAGCTGGTCGCCGTTTCGCCGGTCTCCGGTCCGACCGCCGCCGGGCCGACAGCCACGGCGAAAGCCGGCGGCGCGGAACTCCTCCTCTCCCACCTCGGAGCCGAGGGCCCGACTCTTCTGGAGAGGTTGCGTCGGGAATGGCTGGTCGCTCGAGCGAAGGTCCTGCGGTTGGGCGGTTCCGGAGAGGGCGAACCGGTCGTCGGGCATGGTCGCGCGGGCTTCCGTCCGAGCTCCTCCCAGCCGGCCGGTACCCCGGAACCGTTCTGGGGACTGCTGTTCGAGGACGTCTTCGTCTTCGCCCGCGAGGGCCGCGATCTGGAGCCGCTTTTCCTGGCCCTGTTCGGGGCGGTGGAATTCGACGAAGCCACCTACGAAGTGCGGGTGCGGCAGTGGCCGGGAGAGGAACTGGTCTTCTCCAAGATGGCCAGGCAGACGGAGGGGTTCCTCAACCACCTGCGAAAGAGCCGTGAGGTCTTGGCCGAGGAGTCGGCGGTAGCTCTGGCGGCCGCGGTTCCCACGTTGCCGGCGGGTTCCAGGGGCGAGCTCGCGGGGATGTGGATGCCGGGCAGGCTTCTCGAGATCGAGGCCATGGACGCGATCTGCCCGGGATTCGCCGGCGTCTTTCGCCAGAAGTGGCTGCCTGGGCTCGCCCGTCACGAAGAAGGCGAGTATCTGCTGGGCTGGGCCTCGTCGGGCTCGTCGTGGCTGGGCTGCGCGCGAGAGAAGGCGACCTCCAGCGGCGAGACAGGCGACGAGGGCAGCCCGCTCTGGCTGCTCTGCGGCAAGGAGGGGGTCTGGTTCTTGGAGGCGCTTTCGAGTGAGGATCGCGCCACCTACTGCTTCGCCGGCGGCGAGGAAGTGCCCGCTCTGGTGGCGCGGTTGCTGTGCGCTCCTCAGTTCTCCAGGGAGGCGCTGTACAGTCCTGTGGAGGAGCTTGACGGCGATAGCGCCGATCTTGCCATCCCGGCCCAGTTCCTCGGCTTCCTGGTGGAGCTGCGCGAGCGTTTTCGCGGGCGCGTCATCCACCAGACCATCGAGGGCTGGAGCAGCGAGGTCGCCAGGCTCGGCGGGAGCGGGGCCAAATAGGGCGCCGCTAGGCGGTGATGCGGTGGCGGCTCCGACCGAGGGAAGCGCGGCGACATCGACCGTGGCGAACTGGAGCGAGTGGAGCGCGGGAGCCGCGGACCAAGCGCGGCGCAATACAAAAAGCGAGCCCCGAGTGCACTCGCTTTTCGCCTTTCATCGACCCTCACTTCGTACCCGCTTCGCTGTACTTCGCGGCCATTTACCTCCGCGTTTCCTCTGCGGGTCCCCTTGTAAGAACCTCAGACGCTGCGTCTGAACTCTCGGGACTCTGCAACTGATTCTAGTCTTCTCCGCAGGCAAGTCAAGGGCTGCGCGAGCGCTCCGAGAAGACGAAAACCTCGCTCTCTGCGGGTAGTCACAGCGGCCCCGATATTCGCTACCAGCGGCCCCCTGTATCCATGCGGCTTCGCGGCTCTGTCGGCGCTATTCGAGGGCCGAGTGGTAGCTCTGCAGCGACCTCACAAGACCGCGCGCGGTCTGGCGGGCGGCGATGCCCTCGGCCGCGGCCTTGGCCGCCGTCGTGGTGGTGATGTAGGGCACCTTGTACCGGATGGCGGCCTTGCGGATGTAGGAATCGTCGAACTCGCTCGACTTGCCCGCCGGGGTGTTCACCACCAGCTGGATCTCGCCGTTCTTGATGGCGTCCTCGATGTTGGGCCGGCCCTCGTGCAGCTTCAGGATCGGCTCGGCGACGATGCCGTGCTCGGCGAGAAAGGCGTGCGTGCCGACCGTCGACCGGATCTTGAAGCCCAGGTCGAAGAACGCCTGGGCCGCCGGCAGCACCAACTCGCGGTCCCGCTCGGCGACGGTGATCAGCACTGTACCCTCGAGCGGAGCCGTCTGGCCGGCGGCCTCCTCGGCCTTGGCGAAAGCCAGACCGAAGGAATCGGCCATTCCCAGCACCTCGCCGGTGGAGCGCATCTCGGGCCCCAAGCAGCGGGTCCACCTCGGGGAACATGCTGAAGGGGAAGACCGCCTCTTTGACGCCGAAGTAGGGGATGGCCCTGTGCTCGAGGCCAAGGTCGCCCAGCTTGGCGCCCAGCATCAGTCGGGTGGCCAGGCCGGCCATGTTGCACGTTGCAGACCTTGGACACCAGCGGCACCGTCCGCGAAGCCCGGGGGTTCGCCTCCAGCACGTAGACCACGTCGTCCAGGATGGCGTACTGCATGTTCATCAGACCCACCACGCCCAACTCGATGGCGATCTTCTTGGTGTACTCGTTGATGGTGGCCAGGTGCTTCTCCGGGATGGAGACCGGGGGGATGACGCAGGCCGAATCGCCCGAGTGCACGCCGGCGTATTCGATGTGCTGCATCACGGCCGGGACGAAGGCGTCGGTACCGTCGGCCAGGGCGTCGGCCTCGCACTCCATGGCGTTCTCGAGGAAGCGGTCGATGAGGATGGGCCGTTCCGGGGTCACGTCGACGGCCGCGCCCACGTAGCGGACCAGCATCTCTTCGTCGTGGATGATCTCCATGCCCCGTCCGCCGAGCACGTAGCTGGGCCGGGCCATGACCGGATAGCCGATACGCTCGGCGGCGACCCGAGCCTCGTCGACACTGACCACCATGTCGGACTCGGGCATGGGGATGCCGAGGCGTTCCATCATCCCGCGGAAGCGGTCGCGGTCTTCGGCCAGGTCGATGGTGTCGGGAGAGGTGCCGATGATGGGCACGCCCGCCTTCTCCAACTCACGGGCGATGTTGAGCGGCGTCTGCCCGCCGAACTGGACGATGACTCCCTCGGGGCGCTCCTTCTCGTAGATGGCGAGCACGTCCTCGACGGTGAGCGGCTCGAAGTAGAGCTTGTCGGAGGTGTCGTAGTCGGTGGATACGGTCTCGGGGTTGCAGTTGACCATGATGGACTCGAGGCCCGCCTCGCGCAGGGCGAAGGCCGCGTGCACGCAGCAGTAGTCGAATTCGATCCCTTGGCCGATGCGGTTGGGTCCGCCCCCCAGAACCATGATCTTCCGGCGGTCGCTCACCGGCACGACATCGGGGGCGTTGTAGGTGGAGTAGTAGTAGGCGGCGTTCTCCACCCCGCTGACCGGGACGGGATGGAAGCCGTGCTTCAGGCCCAGGGCCAGGCGCTGGGCGCGGATCTGCGTCTCAGGGATGCGCGTCAGCTTGGCCAGATAGGCGTCGGCGAAGCCGTCCTTCTTGGCCCGGGTCAGGAGATCGTCGGGGATGGCTGCGCTCGCGGCATCGGCTCGCGCCGGCTGCCGTCGGCCGTCGCTGCCCCGCCAGGCCAGGATCTCCTCCTCCAGCTGTACCAACTCCCGCATCTGCTCGATGAACCAAGGCTTGATGGCGGTTCTGGCATAGAGGGTCTCGGTGTCGGCGCCCTTGCGCAGCGCCTCGTACATGATGAAGTGCCGCTCGCTGGTCGGCTCCTTGAGCATCGCCATGAGCTCCTCCAGCGACCGGCTGTTGAAGTCTTTGGCGAAGCCCAGCCCGTGGCGTCCCGTTTCCAGGGAACGGATGGCTTTTTGCAGCGATTCCTTGTAGTTCTTGCCGATGGACATGACCTCGCCCACCGCCCGCATCTGCGTCCCCAGCTTGTCCTGGGCGTCGCGGAACTTCTCGAAGGCCCAACGCGCGAACTTGACCACCACGTAGTCGCCGGAGGGCGTGTACTTCTCCAGAGTCCCGTCGCGCCAGTAGGGGATCTCGTCCAGGGATAGACCCCCGGCCAGCATGGAGCTGACCATGGCTATGGGGAAGCCGGTCGCCTTGGAGGCAAGGGCCGACGAGCGCGAGGTGCGCGGATTGATCTCGATGATGACCACCCGGCCGGTCTTGGGGTCGTGGGCGAACTGGATGTTCGTGCCTCCGATGACGCCTATGGCCTCGACGATGGCGTAGGAGTAGCGCTGGAGCTTGTCCTGCAGTTCCGGCGCGATGGTGAGCATGGGTGCGGTGCAGAAGCTGTCGCCGGTGTGGACTCCCATCGCGTCGACGTTCTCGATGAAGCAGACCGTGATCATCTGGTTCTTGGCGTCGCGGACCACCTCGAGTTCCAGTTCCTCCCAGCCGAGCACCGACTCCTCCACCAGGACCTGGCCCACCAGGCTGGCCCGGATGCCTCGCTCCACGATCACCTGCAGCTCTTCCCGGTTGAAGACAAGACCGCCGCCCGTGCCCCCCATGGTGTAGGCGGGTCGGATCACCACCGGGTAGCCCAGCTTCGCGGCCACCTCCGCCGCCTCGTCCACCGCGTAGCAGATCTCGCTGCTGGGCATCTCGATGCCGAGGCGGGTCATGGTCTCCTTGAAGGCCATGCGGTCCTCGCCGCGCTCGATGGCCTCGGGGCTCACGCCGATGATGCTCACCCCGTACTTGTCGAGCACGCCCGAGCGATACAGCTCAGACGAAAGGTTGAGCCCGGACTGACCGCCCAGGTTGGGTAGCAGAGCGTCGGGACGCGAGGCGGCGATGATCTCGGTGAGGGTCTCGAGATTCAGCGGCTCGATGTAGGTCTCGTCGGCCATGACGGGGTCGGTCATGATGGTCGCCGGGTTGGAGTTCACCAGCACGACCTGGTAGCCCAGCTTGCGGAGTGCTTTGCACGCCTGCGTACCGGAGTAGTCGAACTCGCATGCCTGGCCGATCACGATCGGACCGGAGCCGATGATGAGGACCTTGCGGATATCCTGGCGCCTGGGCATGCGGGCTCCTGTCTTGCGTGATCGTGGTTGGGTATCGGGTCGATTCTATCGTGGGGAGGACCGGCGCGCGATAGTGCGTGTGGTCTGCGCGATTGCCGCAGCAGGTGGGTCGCGGGAGGAGGCCCATTCCCTCCTCACGCGGCCCGTTCCGGTTGCACGCTCCGTCAAAGATACTTCACCGAGAGTGCACTCGTGAGGACCATTGTGAGGCTTTCTCGGGCCTTGTCAAGACCAAGCGAACAGAGTGACCACCACGTCCGCGATCCGAGCCGTCCGCTTGGTAGAATTGCGGAAAGAAGAGAATGGGATTCGCTTGGACAGAGAGTACCTACTCCAGATCACCTCTGGACTTCTCCGAGAACTCCCCGACGAACTACCTCGCGCCCGCGGCGGTCACCGACGAGGACCTCAAGGACGAGCTCTATGTCGGCATGCGCTTCTTCATGCCTCCCATCATCGCGGTTGGCTCCGCCTCCGACCCGATCTACGAGACGCTCAGACGACCCGAAGTGGTGGGCGCTCATCACATGATGCCGGGAGACTGGCTGCCGGGCGCCAAGTCGGTCCTGTCGCTATTCCTCCCGTTCACGGAACGCGTGATCAGCTCGAACACCGTTGACCCCATCCAGCCGTCTTGGGAGTGGCTGTTCACACGCGTCGACGGCCAGCAGCATCTGCTCGCGACGGCCGCTCTCGTCAGGGACGCTCTGGTCGAGGATGGATACCAGGCAGTTGTCCCGCAGATGGACGACCGCTACTTCATGCGGGTGTCGCCCGCGCAGACGGAACTTCCGCTGCCCACGTTTTCCAGCAACTGGTCGGAGCGACATGTTGGGTTCATCACGGGGCTTGGCACCTTCGGCCGTTCAACCAATCTCATCTCCAAGCTTGGTGCCTGCGGCCGTCTCGTGAGTATCGTGACCGACTGGGAGACCGAACCGGACGAGAAGGACTATCGGGGTGTCTACGACTACTGCTCCGAGTGCGGCGCGTGCTACCAGGCATGTCCCGCGGGAGCCTACTCCGATGACGGCAAGGATATCCGCGCGTGCTCCGGTTTCCTGCACGACAATTGCGCGCAATATGCGCCGAGATACGGCTGCGGCAAGTGCCAGTCCGGCATCCCCTGCCAGACAAGAAGCCTGAGAAACCCGCTGGCACCACGGCCGACCGAACCATCGTCGCGTTCGGGAGCACGCCGGCTCCATCCCGGGTAAGATGGTGTTTCGCACCGTGTCACATGGAGGTTGATGCCAATGCCCGTTTTCGACCCTGAGATAGTCCACCAGTGCTCCATGGATTGCTTGGGCTTGCCCAAGCCGGAGATGTTCGACGTCTTCGCCGAGTCACTGGCCAAGCACTATCCCGAGACGCTGGACTTCAGCCAGCCCTGGATCTACAGCATCGCCGGCGGCGCGATGATACAGATGAAGCTGTACTACGCCTCCATGACCGAGTACATCATGATATGGGGCACGCCGATAGGGTCGGAGGGGCATTCGGGGCGCCATTGCACCGGCTTCTGGGACACGGTGATCGACGGCGAGATGTGGTACTACGGCGAGGGCGAGTTCGAGAAGAAGGTGTACAAGCCCGGCGACCGCGTCTACGTCGGGCCCGGCCAGGCGCGCGCCATGAATTTCACCGATGGGGTATGGGCGGTGGAGTACGCGAGAGGCATCATCCCGGCGAGCATGCCTTTCGGCATCGCCCAGGAGATATTCGTCTGCCTGGACTTCCTGACGGCGACCCAAACGGTCAGCCTCTACACCGACCTGGTCGCACAGGCATTCGGGCAGAAGTATCCGAACCTGAAGCCGGTCACCGATACCGTGAGCCGGCTGGCCTACAGAGTCACCAGGGCGCTGATGCCCGCACCGGAGGTCAGCAAGATCCCGCAGAAGAACATCCGCTGGTTCCAGAGGGAGACATAGGGGCGCCGACTCGTCGCTGATGCGGTAACCTCCCGGCCGACCCCAACGCGCGAAGACTAAAGAGACGGAGAACGATATGCAACTGCTGCCCGACAAGAAGCCCAACGCATCGAGGATCTCCAAGAAGGCGACCAAGACACCGAAGACACCCAAGAAGGCACCCAAGGCTCCACCGGCCAAGGCGCCGAAGGACTGAGCGTTAGCGGGGGCTCGGGTTGACAGCTAGACAAAGAAAAGCCCCGATATCCGGGGCTTTTTCTTAGCGCGCCTGACGCGACTCGAACGCGTGACCTTTGGTTTCGTAGTTTGCCCCAGGGGGCTGCACGACCCGTTTCGGGTAGACCAACGCCAGTCCCATCTGGTCCCGTCTACTCATCGCGAGTCACCGCAAATCCGCTGATAGATTGAAGCAAGAACGCCACTGGCGGAAGTGCTCATACCGTCTGGTCACGGCTGGCCACAGGGTCTTGCTTCTACCCCGCTTGCAAAATGCTTGCATAATTGACCGCGGTCAGTCCGTGGACGAGGTCCAGAGAATCTGGGTGACTGTTGCGCCGGAAGTTGGCCCTTGGGCTTGGGACACTCGGTTCCATGTGTCCGCACACGCGTATATGATGATAGCCATCCGAACGGACTGGGACAGCGGGGGTCAGTGTGGAGAAGAATCTCCTCTACTACGGCGACAACCTGGACGTGCTTAGACGGCACATCAAGGACGAGAGCGTTGACCTCGTCTACCTTGACCCGCCGTTCAACTCCAACGCCACCTACAACGTGCTCTTCGCTGAGCAGAACGGGACTCAAGCCGCCGCTCAAATCAAGGCCTTCGAAGACACTTGGCGCTGGGACCAGGAAGCAGCCCGTGAGTACGAGGAAACCGTAGAGACCGGCGGGGAAGTGTCCAAGGCACTCATGGCCTTCAGAACGCTGCTGGGCGAGAGCAACATGATGGCCTATTTGGCGATGATGGCTCCAAGGCTGGTTGAGCTGAGACGGGTCTTGAAGCCGACGGGAAGCATCTACCTACACTGCGACCCGACCGCAAGTCACTATCTGAAGCTCCTAATGGATGCGGTCTTCGGACCCGACAAATTCCGCAACGAGATTGTCTGGAAGCGTACGACCGCGCATAGCTCGGCGAAGCGCTACGCGCCCATCCACGACACTCTGCTCTACTTCGGTCGTACCGCGGCGCCGACGTGGAATGAACCGCGTGAACCCTACGAGCAGGAGTACCTTGACCACTACTACAAGTACGATGACGGTGATGGTCGCCTGTACTGGAGAGACAATCTTTGTGCTGCCGGGGTCCGAAACGGCTCATCAGGGCAACCCTGGCGAGGCTTCGACGTGGCGGCAAAAGGAATGCACTGGAAGTTCACGTCTGACGGATTGGACAAACTCGATGCCGAAGGCCGCATCTATTGGCCCAAAGGTGGGCAAGGCTGGCCTCAGTACAAGCGGTACCGCGAGGAGCTGAAGGGGAAGGCTCTGCCGGATATTTGGAGCGACATTGACCGAATCAACGCTGTAGGTAATGAACGTCTTGGGTACCCAACACAGAAGCCCGTAGCTCTTCTGGAGCGCATCATCCAGGCCAGCAGCAACCCTGGAGATACCGTGCTCGACCCGTTTTGTGGGTGCGGTACCGCCATCGTCGCGGCCGAGAAGCTGAAGCGAAACTGGATTGGCATTGACGTCACCCATCTGGCCATCACCCTGATTAAGCACCGGATACGCGACACCTTTGGCGAAGAGGCCATGCCGAAGGTCATTGGTGAGCCAGTTGCCGTGGACGTGGATACCTGGCCTTTTGCGTGGCCATGGAGAGGGAGCACCGCACCTTGCAGCAGGCCTTCACTCGGCTCTGCGCTGCCTGGTTCGTCTATGCAGCCCAACCCGAGTATCGAACCGACCCGCGTAACGAAAGCACGCACACCCTGGCCGTGGCCTTGAAGCCCGTCATCGAGGAGATGTACCTGCCCTTCATCTAGGAATGGAACCCACATGAACAGCGTCGCCCTCATCGGGCGTCTTCCTACAGACCCCGACATCAACGCAGCAGACGGCGGCTTTCGGGTCGCCGTTCTTGTTTCAACCCTGAATATCGAGGAGGTAACTGACATGGAACCGACCCGCGCTGAAGCTCGCGTTCTCGACTATGTGGCCCGAGGCAAGACCAACAAGGAAATCGCCGCGCGCTCTTCATCGAGGTGGCCACTGTGAAGCGGCATCTCTTCAACGTCTTTCCCAAGCTAGGGGCGACGCAACCGCACCCAGGCCGCCATCATCTGGCGCAGCCGCTCGGAACTGCGGGAGGTGGCGTGATGGCCAAGCTCGCCGCCACCAGGGCCAGAAGGGAGAACGTCACGAGCCACGACGAGACCAAAGAGCGGCTTGTCCAAGCCGTCGCCGCCTTGGGCAGCGATGAAGGATTCCAACGGTGGTTGAGGCTGAGGACGACCACCACCATCGGGAGGTACACCATCTACAACCAGCTGCTGGTCGCCTACCAGCGGGAAGACGCCACCAGGGTAGCCGGATACCGGGCCTGGCAACGTGAAGGTCGCCAGGTGCAGGAAGGGGGCCAAGGCCATCTGGGTGTTCGCTCCCATCAAGCGCACCTGGAACGAGACCGACGAGGACGGCAATCTGAGGAGCTATGTGAAGTTGGCCGGGTTCACCTGTGTGCCGGTATTCGACATCTCCCAGACCACGGGACCGGAGCTGCCCACCTACACCATCAGCCCCAACGGCAACACCATGGGCAGGTGGCTGGAGCGTCTTCAAGGCTATGCCGCCACTCAAGGCATCATGGTCGAGGTCAAGGACACCGGGTCTGCAGAGGGATATTTCAGCCCCAAGGACAGGCTCATCTGCCTGAGCGAGAGGCTGGACATCGACGGCATGGTGCACTGCCTGGTGCACGAACTGGTTCACGCTGCCGGGATTGGCTACAAGGACTTCGGTCGAGAAGCCGCCGAGATAATCACCGAGACCGCCGCCAACATCATCTGTGCCGAGTTGGGACTCTGCACGGTGGAGCAGTCGAGCTTCTACTCTGATGAGCTGGGCGCAGGGAGACATTGATGAGGTCCTCCGCCACCTGAAGGCCGCTGATGAGATAGCCCGGAAGGTGGAGACCGGGCTGGGGCTGTGCAAAATGATCGTGGCAGGATTCGCGGCAACCAGCATCGAGCGCTGCATGACCCATGCATGCACAGCAGGATGAGCCACAGCTGAGAGTCACATCGGCATCGTAGTTCAAGTTGAAGCACTGCGGGTTTGGCCACAACTATGCCACCGGAGGGCGGGTACCAGGCCCTTCGGGGGCACCAAACAGTGAGAGTTCAGCGGCTGACGAACGTAGTCGGCATAAGTTGAAGATATCTGGAAGAGGAGGTGAGAGGATTAGGTGTAGCGGCGGATTTAGGTAGTTAGCATCTTCCCGAGCATTGTTATGGTGCACGCAGTGTTACTAATACGATTGGCTTGACAGTAGACTATAAAACTATTCGTCTAACACTTGACAAAGTATACACGTATGCTATATTGCAACAGTAGCGGGTGCTACATGCCGCTTCACGTTATACCGGTGCACTAGAGCACCATCCCAACGGGGTTGAACTACCCGTATAAGCTCGGCTCCTGAGCGTTGATACCTCGGGCGTGACCGAGCAGCAATCCACTTCAGTTCTGACTCGTCGTCATGGCAGGTGCTCGTGCTGGATTGCACTCGCTTCACGTTCGGAAAGGTAAACAACGATGAAGGTACTCAGCAAGAACGCAACCGCAGCAAAGCAGGACTCAGCCAGCGCAGGACTGGCTTAGCCCGCAGGAGGCCGCCAACTTACCTGGGGGTGAGCGTCAATACTCTGTACGAGGCCATCAAGCAAGGGACTGTCCCCGGTGTGCTCCGCATCGGAAGACCGCATCACCATCAACAAGCAGGCGCTCATAGACGCCGTCACCGCCGGTGTCGGCAGTCGGGAGGTGTGAGATGGCTGGACAACCCACCACACCGATTACCGAGCCCCAACCCACTGGCATGGCCTTCATCGACAAGATTCAGCTGGTCATACCCTGCAACCATACGGACCGACCGAGCATCGGCACCGTGGGAAACCACTGGTTTGACGCAGAGAGTGGGGAATCCATTCCTGGCGAGGACGAGATGAAGCTGAAGACCGTATCGGGGCCAAGGGGGGATGCTCTAGGTGCGGACCTTCGACCCACCCCTCAACACCCTGCTTGAGGTGCTCGGTCACCCCTGGTCGGTATTTCCAGGGGCACAACGCCTTTGCTTCGCCAGACCTGTTGGGTTTGTGTGTCGCCGTCGTGACCGACCTGGCCACGAGGCTAGAACTGGAGCTGTCACCCGAGACACTCGCCATCCTTCACTCTGGGGACTTCCGGCTTCGTAGGGTGGATGTCACCGCCATGATTGAACTCCCGAACCATCAGGCAGTGAGGACCATGCTCAAGCAGGCTGAGTACGCCCGTCACAAACGGCTGCGGTCTCGCCCGATGATATACCCAGAACACCGTCCTCTTTCGCGGCTCAAAGTACAGCTTCAAGCTCTACGACAAGTACTCCGAGCTACAAGACCCTGAGAAGTGGGGCCATGGCTGTACCTCCGAATGTCGGGAGCGAGTACACGAGTGGAGCAAGAACAAGATACGGGCAGAAATGACTATCAGGGAAGAGAAGCTAAAACAGCTGGGCAAACTCAACCTAGCGCGGAACTGGATAGTAGGACACCCCCACCAATATAGTGAGAGAGCAGCTCAGCTATCTGGGGATGAATTGGGACTGTGACCTACCGCCTGAACTTGTCGATAGTTTGCCGCACGAGCTGTACCAGTACTACTACGCCATCAAAGGCGGAGCCAAGCCCAATCGCTGTTGGAAATCGCGCACCACTGTAAATAAGTATCAGCAAATGCACTCCAGACTCTATGAAGTGGACTACAACCAACACCTGTCGGTGGTTGACCTAAAGACCATGGACTTTGCTCAAATACCAGCTTGGGCTGCATGTGCAGAGGACTACTTTCAAACATAACCGTCTATTAACGACTTCATCTATCTATAGTATACTATGAGGTGATGTCCATTCAATGGACGGAATACACTTGCCATAGGAAAGACTAACGCGCATACCATCATTAAGCTATAACACGTACATCCCCAGAAGAATAACGGAACACAGGAGGTCATCATGGCCAGAGGAACCATCATCAATCGCGGCACCAAGGAGAGTCCAAACTACTCGGTGGTCATCGAGGGCGCTCGTGACCCCGTGACTGGGAAGAGAAAGCAATACTGGCACTCCGGCTACGGGACCAAGACGGCAGCGGAGGAAGCTAGGACCAGGGTACTCCGCGAAATCGATACCGGACGGTATGTGGAGCAATCCAAGGTCACGATGCGCGACTTCATGGACGAGTGGCTGACGGCTATCAAGCCGACCGTGCGGGAGTCCACGTGGCAGACGTACAGCCTTCTGGTTCGAGTTCACATTGTCCCCAACCTCGGCAACGTCAAGGTTCAGCGACTGACCCCAGCCACCCTCAACTCGTTCTACAACAAGCTCCAGACCGAGGGGAAGAAGAGTCAGCGGACGGTACAGAAATGCGGCACGACTGAAAAGCCCAGGAAGGAGCCGAAGCAGAAGGAAGAGAAGAAAGGGCTCAGCGCCAGGAGCGTCAGGAACATACATGTCGTGATTCACAAGGCGTTGGACTACGCGGTCGTACACAATCTGGTCCAGAAGAACGTGGCCAAGGTCGCTAACGCTCCCAGAGCGGCAAGGTTCGGAGAGCATGAGATGAAGACCTGGGAGGCGGCACAGCTCAGAGTCTTCCTTGAGAGCATCCAGGAGAACCGTTACTATCCCGCATACTGTACTCGCCTCGACCACGGGGATGAGACGCGGCGAAGTACTCGGTCTACGTTGGCAAGACTTGGACCTGGAGAGAGGGGAACTCTCTGTCACGCAGACGTTGACAAGTTCCGGCTACAAACTGAGGTTCTCACCACCCAAGACGCCGCGAAGCCGGAGATGTGTCCCGCTCGACCAGAAGACCATCGCCGTCCTCCAGACCCACAGAGCCAGACAGGCGGCAGAGAGGCTGGCCAAGGGCCCTGAGTACGTAGATACCGGCCTCGTGTTCACACGTGAAGACGGTAGCGCGTTCCACCCTGACCGATTTAGCCACCTCTTCAACGTCCTTGTGAAGAAGGCCAGACTGCCCAGAATCACGGCTTCATGACCTCAGCACATCATACGCCACACTCGCCTTGCAGCAAGGCATAAACGTCAAGGTGGTGTCAGAAAGGCTCGGCCACTCCTCCGCAGCCTTCACCATGGATGTCTACCAGCACGTGCTTCCGGCGATGCAGCAACAGGCCGCAAATGAAGTCGCGGCAGCCAGTCTTCAGCGCCTAAGGTTTGCAAAATGCTTGCAGACCGCCATCTAGCATACCCTTCCAGACTCTCTCTTCAACGAAAAAACCCCGCCATATGCGGGGCTTTTCTTAGCGCGCCTGACGCGACTCGAACGCGTGACCTTTGGTTTCGTAGACCAACGCTCTATCCAACTGAGCTACAGGCGCATGCTGGCGGAGAAGGAGGGATTCGAACCCTCGGAAGGAGCATTCACTCCTTCACTCGCTTAGCAGGCGAGCGCCTTCAGCCTCTCGGCCACTTCTCCTTTTGGCGACAAGGCTCGCCGCCTCAGCGAGCCGATATTCTAGCAGAGCCGGTGACGCGGTGTCATGGTCCGGACGCCGGCACCGCCGAGGTGACGCCGGTCGCGAAGGAGTGAGGCCACCCGCCCGCGAATCAAGCTCCAGTGTCAGAAACGGACGTCCTCGGGAGGTTCCGATGTCGGAGTTCGCTCGGTCGGTGAGATTGATCGTGGTGGTGGCGATACTGATGGTCGGCGGAATGGCCGTCTGGCGCCGCAAGGACCAGGTGAAGGAGGTCTGGGATTCTCTTGGCGGAGCCGAGGGGATCGCGAACTCGGCCGGCAAGCTGGTAGAATCCGTGGGCCCGGTGAGAGACGTCGTGACCCAGCTCAGCGGGCTGAAGAAGCTGTAAGACCACGAGCGGCGGCCACGAATGACGACCTCATCACCGCCCGCCGGCATCGATCGACCCTGGTGTGGAAGGACCTCGCGATGAAACCTAGCCTCCGTCCTCAGAACCAATGCTTCTCCTCGGGCCCCTGCGCCAAGCGGCCCGGTTGGACGCCTGCCGCCCTGGAGGGTGCGCTGGTCGGACGGTCGCATCGTTCCAAGGCCGGCAGGGCCCGCATCCAAGAGGTGATCGACCGGTCTCGCGCCCTGCTGGGCGTCCCCGAGGGCTACCACCTCGGCATCGTGCCGGCCTCCGACACCGGAGCCATGGAGATGGCCATGTGGTCGCTCCTGGGGCCGCGCGGGGTAGACACCTTGGCCTGGGAGAGTTTCGGCCAGGGCTGGGTCACCGACATCACCAAGCAACTCAAGCTGCCCGACGTCCGCACGTTCGGCGCCGACTACGGGCGCATCGCCGACCTGGCCCAGGTGGACTGGGACCGCGACGTCGTCTTCGCGTGGAACGGCACCACCTCGGGGGTACGGGTCCCCAACGCCGACTGGATCGCCGACGATCGCCGGGGGCTGTCCATCTGCGACGCTACCTCCGCGGTCTTTGCCATGAACGTGCCCATCGCCAAGCTCGACGTGGTCACCTATTCGTGGCAGAAAGTCCTGGGCGGGGAAGCTCAGCACGGTGTGCTCATCCTCAGCCCCAAGGCCGTGGAACGCCTGGAGACCTACCAGCCGCCGTGGCCGCTGCCCAAGATCTTCCGCATGACCAAGGGCGGCAAGTTCATGGAGGCCATCTTCAAGGCCGACACCATCAACACGCCGTCGATGCTCTGCGTCGAGGATGCCCTTGACGGTCTGAAGTGGGCCGAGTCCATCGGTGGTCTGCCGGAATTGGTGCGGCGCAGCGAGGCCAATCTCGCCGCCGTGGCCGCCTGGGTCGAGCGCACGCCCTGGGTCGACTTCCTGGCCGAGGATCCGACCACCCGTTCGTGCACCTCCATATGCCTGAAGATCGTGGATCCGTGGTTCACGGGGCTGGAGGCGGAGGAAAGGGCTCAAGCGTCTAAGAAGGTCGCTTCCCTGCTCGAAGCTGAGGGCGTGGGCTACGACGTCGCCCCCTATCGCGAGGCCCCTCCCGGCATACGGCTGTGGGGCGGCGCGACCGTCGAGAAGTCCGACCTGGAGGCCCTGTTCCCCTGGTTGGACTGGGCCTATGCGGAGGTCAAAGCCGGCTAGAGGCTCCGCCGCCGCCAGTCCCCGGCGGCGCGCAACAACTGTCCGGTCGCCCGGACAGCCCGCCTATCCGGCCTAGAAGAAGTCCTTCAGCCGCCGACGGATGTCGGAGGTGGTCACTGCCCCGCCGGATCCCTCCTGGCCCGGGCTCCCCGCGGTCGCCGGAGACCCAGGGGCGACTAGGTCTGAGGCCGGACGCAACTCGAACGTCTTGCGCACGCTCTCGGTCAAGAAGCGCGTCAACAGCGCGTAGCCGTGTACGTCGCTGAAGCTGCGCGCGAAGGTGTAGTAGCGCAGGGGATAGCAGACGTACAGCCAGTCCTTCGCTCGGGTCAGGGCCACGTAGAACAGGCGGCGCTCCTCCTCGATCTCCTCCAGCTTCCCGGTGGCCATGTCGGACGGGATGTTGCCGTCGGAGGCGTGGATGACGAACACCGCGTCCCACTCGAGGCCCTTGGCGGAGTGCATGGTGGAGAGGATGAGGAAGTCCTCGTCGAGCAGAGGCGGCCCGGCCAGATCTTCGGTGTAGGAAGGCGGGTCGAGGGCGATCTCCGCCAGGAAGCGGGTCCTGTCGGGGTAGCGGGAGGCCAGCCACTCCAGCTGCTGCAGGTCCATGAGCCGGGCGCGGGCGTTGTCGTAGAGACGCTCCAGAAGCGGGGTGTAGAAAAGCCTGATCCGTTTGATCTGGGAGGCGAGATCACCCGGCTCGCGACTCCCGATGCCGGTCATGAGCGAGACCAGACCGCTCCACGCGCCGGCTGACGCTGCCGAGGGAGAGGGACAATCAGACCAAGCGGCGAAAGCAGCGCCCCGGCCGACGCCGGCAGTGCTCGCAGTCTCGGCAGTGCCCACAGCGCTCCCGGTTTCGGCGCTGCTCGCAGGGCTCGGGGTTTCGGCCTCACCTGCCGTGCCGGAGTCTCCCATTGCGTCGTCATCGACGGTCGCCTTCGGCCCGACGCCAGCTGTGAGGCGGTCCATCAAGGCCCGGGCCTTCTTGGGCCCGACGCCGGGCAGCAGCATAAGCACCCGGGTGCCGGCCATGAGGTCGCGCGGGTTCTCGGCCAGACGCAGGAAGGCCATGAGGTCTTTGACGTGCGCGGTCTCCACGAATCGCAACCCCCCGTACTTGTGGAACGGGATGTTGCGCCGGGCCAGCTCCAGTTCGAGCGCCAGGCTGTGATGCGAGGCGCGGAAGAGCACCACCTGGCGGCGCAGGGCCAGTCCCGCTTCTCGATGGTCGAGCACTTGGCGGATGATGAATTCGGTCTGCTCGTCTTCATCCTCGCAAGACACCAGCTGGGGCTTGGCTCCGCCGACGCGGCGCGACCACAGGTTCTTCGTATGCCGTTCGGTGGCGCCCGCGATGACTTCGTTCGTGGCATCGAGGATGGGCTGCGTGCTGCGGTAGTTCTGCTCCAGGGTGACGATGCTGGTGTCGGGATACTGCCGCGGGAAGTCGAGGATGTTCCGCACCGTGGCCGCTCGGAAGGAGTAGATGGCCTGGGCGTCGTCCCCGACGGCCGATGAGGTTCTTGCCTTCGGGGCAGAGCATCTGCAGGATCTCGGCCTGGAGCCTGTTGGTGTCTTGATACTCGTCCACCAGCACGCAGTCGAAGCGCTTCCGCACGGAGCGGGCGGCTCGGGCATCGGTCAGCATGCCATGCCAGAAGAGCAGCAGGTCGTCGTAGTCGAGGACGCTCTGGTCGCCCTTGTGATCCACATAGGCGGCGAACAAACGGCGCAGGTCTTCGACCTCGTCCCTGCACCAGGGGAAGTGGGTCTCCACCGCCTCCTCGACGGGCTCGCGCGCGTTGACGCAGCGACTGTAGATGTCCATGCAGGTGCCCTTGAGAGGGAAGCGGCGATCGTTCTTCGAGAGGCCCAGCTCGGTGCGGAGCACGCCCATGAGGTCTTCGGCGTCGCCCCGGTCGAGGATGGTGAAGGCTGGGTCGAGCCCGATGGCACGCCCGTGGAGGCGGAGAAGCCGGGCGGCCGTGGCGTGGAAGGTGCCCCCCCAGACCTTGCCCGAGGCAAGAGAGCGAGCGGCGGTAGCCCGTGCGGACCTGATCTCGTCGCCGAGGGCCGTCTCGCCCGGCTCCGCGCCCGACGCCTCGCCCGCCGCCGAGTCCATCGCGGCGCGGCGCGTCTCCTCCTCCAGGTGCCGCAGGATGCCGTCCACGCGCCGCAGCATCTCGCCGGCGGCGCGCCGGGTGAAGGTCAGCAGCAGGATGCGGCCCGGGTCGGTGCCGGTAGCGATCTTGTAGGCGACACGGTGGGCCAGGGTGGCGGTCTTGCCCGTGCCGGCGCCGGCCACGATCAGCAAGGGTCCGTCGCCGTGAAGGACGGCCGTTCTCTGCTGCTCGTTCAGCTCACCCAGGATCGTCCCGATGGGCGTGCCTGCGAGAGGGTCTTTCATCCCACGGGCGGTGTGGTCCATGTCGAGTCGTGCATCCCTTCGTCAGGCGAGGCGGCCGTCTCAAACAAAGGATACAGGGCGCCACGGACAGATGATCGGAGCCGGGGATCGGAGCCGGGCGTCGAGACAGCGTCCGATTGACCCGCAACGGCCCTAGGCCTATAATCAAGCAGAGACTCTAGTCACCGAGCGGGCTTGACCACGGAGGTGCATGATGAGCATCGATCCAGGCATCCGACCCTCCCTGCACGACAACGTATCTGCGGTCTCCACTTCTCGCGATGGTTCTTCCGGGGGTGGCGGTCCTCTCTGGGGGTAGTAGCGGTCCTGACCGCGCTCCTCATGTGCGGCCTCGCCGGCCGAGGCTCTCGTGCCGCTGCCCGACTACAACGAGCCCAACGACGGCTACGACGACGGCCACCATGCTGGAGAGCGGCGAGACCGACTACGGAGCGGCGATCCAGACGGTGAGCGACAAGGACTACTTCTACCTCGATCTCCCCAAGTCCCAACTGGTGACGGTGGAGTTCACCACGGGGGGATACCCGCGCGATTGCCGGCTGTTCTTCGAGGTCGCACGGGCAGGCGAGCACGCCGGTCGAGCTGCGATTGGGACAAGGAATACGACGACGATGGCAGCTTCATCGTCGAGGGGACCATAGGACCCGGGCGGCTATTCGCCGTCGTCTACGTCGTGGGAAATGGCGAGCCGGGAACAACGGCCTACACAGTCACGGTGACGTATGCCGACGCGGGAACCAGCCACATTCCCCGACGTGCCGGCCGGTTCCGAGTTCTACGACGCCATCACCTATCTGGCAGACGAAGGGGTGGTCTCCGGATATGCCGACGGCCGCTTCGGTCCCTCGGACATGGTGACCCGGCAGCAGTTTGCCAAGATGATCGTGCGGGCCGTGGGCTACCCGGTCTTCGCCAGCGATGTCTGTCCTTTCACCGACGTCTCCACGAGCTACCCCGGCCACTATGTCGATCTTCCGATCCCCTCTACCCCGACCACTACGTCGCGGTGGCCGCCAGGCATCACATCACCGTCGGGGTGACCCCGTCCACCTTCGGCCCATATCAGAACATCAAGATGGCGCAGGTGACCACGATGGTCGTCCGCGACCGCGGAAGACCTCGGATTGTGGGACTCCCCGCCGCATTCGTACACACCGCCGTTCGCCGATTTTGGGGAGCCCCACTATCCGTACGCGCGGACGGGAGCGGCTCATGGTCTCTTCGACGGCTATCCCGGACCGTGGGATTGGTTCTCCCCGGCCACCAGAGGCCAGTGCGCCTACTTCATCTGGAAGCTGATGGTCGCCTATTCGTACAACCAGTCCACCGTGTTGCCGTAGAAGGAGTTGTTGGCGGTGACGGTGGGGTAGGACGTCGCGTCGACGTAGAGACCCCAGTGGTTTCCGTGCACAGGTTGCCGTCGGCGAGGCCGGTGGCGAATCCGCCGAACCAGATGCCGGCCTGCGCGTTGTGGAGCACTCGCAGGAACTGATAGTGCCGTCGGCGTTCTCGGTCAGAGCGATTCCGTCTGTGCCGTTGTAGTTGCAGGTAGCGTGTTGAATGGTCGCCACTGCGTATTCATGCAGCGCGATGCCGTCGATCCTGTTGTAGTTGCACTCGCAGTTGTTGACCGTCCCGGTCGCGTACTCCTCGAAGTAGATGCCGCTGGCATAGTCGCCGGCGCTCCCGTTCTGGGAGCATTTGCTGTTCTGGATCGCCAGAGTCGCATAGTCATTGACTGATACGCCGTGGAGGGCGTTGCGCAGACATTCGCTCTGGTTGATGACGCCAACGGCGTCCTCGGCGAGCGTCACGCCGTTCTCACCGTTGTCGGACATGCTGCAGTTGTAGACGCTCACTGAGGCCTGGTCGAACACGGAGATGCCGCTCATATCGTTGAGGGTGAAGGCGCAGTCCGTCACGCTGACGTCGGCGTACCCATCGACGTACAGGCCTCGGCCGTACTGACCCACGTAGGTCCCCCCACCGAAGTAGCAGCGGCTCAGGTCGGCGGTGCCGCCCCTCACGACCATCACGTCGGCGGCATAGGCAGTCGAGGTGCTGACAAAGTCTATGTCGGCAGCCGAGAAAGTGAGAGCGTTGATGCTGACCACGTCGCCTCCGCCGTAGGCGATGGTGCTGACGCTGGCTCCCATCGAGGTGCTACCCACCAGGTTGAGGGATTTGGCTATCTGAAGGGTGCCGCTCAGCTGAAAGACCCCGGGGCCGAGGTAGATGGTGGTGCCGGGATCGACACCGGCGACCGCTGCCGGGATGGTCGGATAGTCGCCCGCTCCCGTCGACGTACACCCAGATATTCCCCGAGGGGGGAGGCGGCCCAGCCTCCATGACGTCCAGCAGGTTCCACAGCATCTGGGCCACCTCGCCGCGGGTGGCCGTGGCCGTGACGCTCCAACCGGGGCCCATGCCGATCAGGCCGTCGAGCAGGCCGTTGTACTCCGCGATCCGCAGGTTCTCGCCGTGGGGCTCGGCGACGCCATCGAAGAGTGACAGAGTCCCGGAGGGCGGAGCGTAGAGGGAGCCGGGATAGAGGCTGACGGCTCCCCGCACGATCATGCTCACCACCTGGTCGCGGCGTATGGGATTCGCCGGCGAGAACAGGGTCTGGGCGGCGTTGGTGCCGTTGGTTATGCCGTTGTCGTATGCCGCCTGAACGTACTTGTGGGGGTAGCCGTTCGCATCAGGCGCTCCGAGATCGGTGAAACGAGTGGCGGTCGAGCTGCTTGGGGTGATGCCGAGCGTCCCCACGATCATCTTGGCGAACTGCATCCGCTTCACCGCATCGTTCAGGCCGAAGTTGCCGTTGGCGTATCCGCCGATGACTCCCAGGTAGGACAGATCGTTGACGGCTACTTCATAGGCGTGGCCGGTGGGGACGTCTGGGAAGGCGAGCGCCGGTGCACTGAGCGCGAGTAGAAGTACCGCGGCCAGGATGACCGCTCCCACCAGCCCCAGGCTGGTCACTTTCTTGCGACGTGGCATGGTGCGCCTCCTACAGTCGGTAGTCCCGCGCGAACGGGGCTGGGCCAAGGATATCGAAACGGTTTTTCGCCGCAACGGCAGGGGCCGTGCAGCTAGACGATACTACCCGGAAGCCGTGGACGCTACGCATGGTTCGGCGGCCGTGGCTCATTCTGAAACGAGTTGCTACTCTCGTTTGGAGGATCGGGATCGCGGAAACACTAGTTCCGACGATCCGTACCGGGCGGTATCTCATCCCGTGGGGGCCGGTCCGCGGCCGACGAAGAGGAGGGGCGAGATGTTGGGCAAGACCGCTCGCTTGATGATGCTGGGCATGACGGCCGTCCTGCTGGCGATCGCCATGCTGAGCGGAGGGTGCGGCCCTGCGGGGTTGGAGCGGGTGCAGCTTGACAGTGGCCCCATCACGGGTGCCTCTGAGGAACTGGCGGACCAGGAGATCTGGAGCTTCAAGGGCATTCCCTACGCCGCGCCGCCGGTGGGCGATCTGCGGTGGAGAGCCGCCGCAGCCCGTGGCACCGTGGACCGAGCCGCTGGCCTGCACCTCGTTCGGACCCTCGTGCCCGCAACCGGCTCAGAGCGAGCTCTTCTACTTCGACGTCGGCGCGACCGACGAAGACTGTCTCTACCTCAACGTGTGGTCTCCGGCGGAGTCGGCCGACGAGCGGCTCCCGGTCATGGTGTGGATCCACGGGGGCAGCTTCGAGACCGGTTCGGGCTCGATGGCCGTCTACGGCGGACAGAACCTGGCTGCCAAGGGCGTGGTGGTGGTGACCATCAACTACCGGCTGGGTCCGCTGGGCTTCCTGGCTCACCCGGCCTTGTCGGCGGAGTCCGCCGAGGGGGTGTCCGGCAACTACGGTCTGCTCGACCAGATCGCGGCTCTGCGGTGGGTGCAGACGCAACATCGCCGGTTTCGGTGGCGACCCGGCCAACGTGACGGTGTTCGGGGAATCGGCGGGGGCCATCAGCATCCTCGATCTGCTGGTGAGCCCTCTGGCCGAGGGTCTCTTCCACCGGGCCATCGCTCGAGAGCGGCATCCTGCTCGACCACGGCTTCGGAGTCTCCACGGCCGGGACGCTGGAGGCGGCCGAGGCGGCGGAGAGGACTTCGCCGCCCGGCTGGGCATCGACGGATCCGGTGACGTTCTCGCCCAGATGCGGGCCAAGACGCCGGACGAACTGCTGGCGGCCGCGACCGCGCTTGCCGAGGGCCTACGGCCTCATGGAGCAAGGGCTGACCTGGAAGCCGGTGGCCGACGGCTACGTGCTACCCGATCTGCCCAGCAAGCTGTGGGCCGCGGGCGAGCAGCACGAGCGTCCCCCTGCTGATCGGCTCGAACGCCGACGAAGGCAACTCGTTCCTGGCCGGTCTCACCGTGTCGGAGAGCGACTACGAAGCGCAGATGCGGAAGATCTTCGGAGAGCACGCGGAGGAGGCGTTGGCTCTCTATTCGGTGTCGGACCCGAAGGACATGGACGCCGCACTCAGCCGCATGCTCACCGAGATCGGCTTCGCCTCCACGGCGCGCTTCGCCGCCCGCTCCATGAGCCGGACCGACTCGCCGACCTATCTCTATCAGTTCACCAGCGTGCCCCTGGACAACCCGTTGGGCGCCTTTCACGCGGTTGAGATCCCCTACGTGTTCGGCAACGCCGACCTCTTCTCGACTCTCGGCAACATCGAGCAGGCCGACCACGATCTCTCGGACTCCAGTCATGGGCTACTGGACACGATTCGCAGCCACAGGCGACCCCAACGGCGACGGTGCCCCGATGTGGCCCAAGTACGAGGAGGCCTCCGATCAGCACCTGGAGCTGGGCGACACGCATCCGCACCGGTGCCGGCCTCTACCGGACGGCCTGCGACCTGGCCGACCGGGTGAGAGGGCTGGAGTAGTCGAGGCGACCGGGTGGCGCGAGTCGCCGCTCCTGCGAGCGCCGGCGAGTCGTCGCCTCCCCGGGTGCCCTGCTCCCTCGTCTAGTGCAGCGAGAACGGCGGGTACTGGTCGGTGATCAGCAGCAGCGCGTAGGCCTCCACGCGCAGCGCCCACCGGTTCACCCCCACCACGAAGTCGAACAACGACCGCGGGGTACCGCCCCGTGAAGAGTATGGCGAACCAGGCGATGATCACGCACACCACGGCCGCGATCCCCAAGAAACAGAGCACGAACCAGTGGGGGATGGCCAGGAACCACTTCACGATCGGCAGCAACCGGTTGAGCTGCTTGGCGTCCGGATAGGCGAAATCCAGATGGACGGCCTGCTGCTCGTCGGTGGAGGGGTACTCGTCGCGCAGGAGCATGGCGTAGGCGCCCACGCGCGCCAGGAATCGGCTCAGCTCGAGGTTCCAGTCGAACCACCAGCGCGGGTACTTCTGGCGGAAGAGGATCATGAGGAGCACGGGAACGAAGAGGATGCCGCCCGCCGCCCACGACCAGGAGTAGCCCGTGCCCTCCACCGACATGCTGCCCGAGCCGAGCAGGGCGGCGATCACGCCGATGGGGATGAGCCACAACAGGCGGAAGAACGAACTCAGCACGATCGAGTGGCCTGTCCGGATAGTCGACGTTGTAGGTGAGCGGGATAGGGGTTCGCTGGTGGGTAGGAGGTCGTTGGGGGATACGGCGCTCTCGGTTCTTCCATGGTCCGCCTCCGATGCATGCGGGGTTGCGTGGCCGTTCGGTCGCCCAGAAAGTTCCCAAGACAGACAAAAGCAAACCCGATCACCAGATACTACGGCCTGACTCTGGCTCGTGCGTCCCAGCAGCCTCCCAGGGTCGCCGGTCAGGGTGCTGCGATAAGATATGCGCGTAACGTCCGGGGCAATCGGAGCTAGTGGTATGGCTTTTGAGCGCATCAGAAACCTCCGTCCCGTCAAGCGCTATCGCTCTGAGCGATACGTGCTCATATCCCTGGCGGCCTTTGCCCTGACCGTGATCGTGCTGCGCGGCGTCTTGAAGCTCACGGGCTACGCGCAGATCGGCACCGACACCATCCACATCGCCCACGTGCTGTGGGGTGGCCTCGCGCTGTTCGCCGGCGCGCTCCTGCTCTTGATCTTTGTCGAATCGCTGGGCGCTCGGTGTCGGGGCCGTCCTGTGCGGCTCAGGGGTGGGCCTCTTCATCGACGAAGTCGGGAAGTTCGTCACGCAGAGCAACGATTACTTCACGCCGGCAGCCGCTCCCATCATCTACGCGCTGTTCCTGGCCACCGTGCTCGTATATCTGCGAGTTCGCCGCCCCCCTCCCGCGACGTGCGCGGGGAGATGTACCGGGCCTTGGAGCAGATGTCCGGGGTGCTGGACCGGGAGATGAGCCGGCACGACCTGAATGTCCTTCACCGC
The DNA here is from genome assembly GCA_963714175.1 of uncultured Actinomycetes bacterium. GTDB lineage: Bacteria > Actinomycetota > Thermoleophilia > RBG-16-64-13 > RBG-16-64-13 > RBG-16-64-13. The sequence goes on from CAVQNN010000003.1 coordinate 295,982, forward strand.
CGGCTGGTGTTGCTGCAGACATCGAGCGAGGACGAGGCGGTCTGCCGGCTTGCCACCGCGATGTTGGAGTTCATCGATTCTCAGCGCGCACGGATCGTCGAGTCGCAACCAAGCCGGACGCAACTGATACTCACCGACGTCAGGGCGTGGGGGCGTCGGGTCTTCACGCGCCCTCGGTTGAGGATCTTTCTCGTCGTAGCTCTTGTGGCGTTTGGCATCTGGGCCGTTCTGGACATGGCTCTTCTTGCCTTCTTGGCCGTCGCCCCCGCCTCGCGTGCCACGGAACTCCTGCGGTCGCTGGTGTCTCCGGACGAGTTGGCTGCCCTGGGTGATAAGATTTGGTTCTCGGTACGCGCTGTCCTTGAAGGGGGGGTAGGCGTTGCCATGCTGTGTGGAGGGATACTGATGGGACTGCGCCGCGAGTGGCGAGGCTCCGGTATCGCCATCGGAGGCCTCATCGTCGCCCTCACCGCGGTAGATCTGCTGGTCTTCTACCAGGATCAGATCAAGGCTCTCATTGAGATCGCTCTGCAGTATGTCCTGCTTGTGGCGGCGTTCTCCTACCGGCGCATCTATCTGGAGGATGAAGCCGAGGAGGCCGGGCGAGCCGGCGCCAGGGCAGAAGCCGAGTTCGCCAGCGCGCTTCGGGCGGCAGCTGAGGATGCTGGTTGTTCGAGCCGGAGCGCTCCGTGAGCCCGCCGACCTCATCCTCTGGGCGCGACCTGGTAGCGACGATCTGCCTACGTCTCAAACACGCCCAGAAGGGGCTTAGGCTGTACTCAGCGGATCATCCCGCCGCCCGTCAGACCACGGACGCGGTGGTGGAGGTCGTCAATGCCTACATCGATCAGGTCGGAGCGTTGACCCTCCAGGTTACGCAGAGCCACCTGCTCTACGAAGGCGAGGTGGTGTACTCGAGCGAGGGAACCAGGGACAATCTCGCCTTCACCATGTTTCGGGATGGGATTCGGTTCTTGAGATTCCGGCCCGGTGTGGAAGCAGAAGAGATCACGGCTGTCCTCGACTGTCTCGCCCATGCGGACGACCTGGCGGACATCGAGCACGACTTGACCACGGCCCTGTGGGAATGCGACCTGCAGCACATCGACTACGAGGTGGTGGATCCCTTCCTCAGCGGGGGGGAGGGCTCGCGGGGTGGGATCGCCGATGACCTGAGGGACACTGTCGCCCGTCGCCTCAATGAGCTGAGAACCGGAAGCGCACCCGGACTGGACCGGGGCGGTGGTGACGGGGGCGACAGCGAGAAGAGCGGCGAGTCCGGCGGAGGAGCAGCGAGGCCCGGATCTGATTCGGGTAGCGTCGATCCCGAGGGCGTCGCTCTCAGCGAGGACGACATTGGGCGAACCGAAGAGATCGTCGCCAGATCCTCCGACGCGCTGGCCGATTTCGCCCTCGTTCTGCTCGAAATCATCGGCGCGGGCCTGGAAACGCCCGCCGGAGACGACGCGTTGACCCGCTCGCTATCCCTGGTGGTGCAGCAGTTCCTCGACGCCAAGAATGTCGACGGCCTCGCGCTCGTGGTGGGCTATCTCCGGAGGCTGCAAGAGCAGGGGCGCAGGCCGGTAGGTTTTGGGGCCCAGGTAATCAGCGAGGCGGCGACATCCGATCACCTGACGGGGCTCATCGAGAGAATGGGCGAAGCGCCTCCGGAAGAAGCGGCCCGGATCGAGAGGCTCTTGAGCGAGATGCGCAGCTGGATCTATCCGGGTCTGCTTGAGGCTCTCACCGAGGAGGGCAGCGACAAGGCAGTGCGCAGAACGGCGCTCACCCTCCTACATCTAGATGAGGGCGTGCCACTGGACTATCTTCTGCCGCTCATGCGCGATCCTCGCTGGTATGTCGTTCGAAATGCCGTCGAGTTGTCAACAGGCTCCGAAGACCCGAAGCTGGTCGGGGAACTGACGCGGCTGCTGCGCCACCCAGACGCGCGGGTGCGACGAGAGGTAGTACGCAGTCTGGATGTGTTGGGCGGCCCTCGTGCCGCGATGCTACTGGCCAGGGCTTTGCCCGACGATGACTCCGGGGTGCGCATCCTCGCGGTCCGCAGTCTTGGGCGCCACGGCAATCGAGTGCAGCTCCCCGAGATCCAGGCCCAGGTGGAGTCACGGGAACTCGAGGGACGCCCGATCGAGGAGGTGGAGGCCCTTCTGCTCACCTTCGCAACGTTGGGGCAGAACGCGGCGGTTGAGAAGCTGAACAAGCTGTGGAAGCGCCGGGTCTTTGGAAATCGCCCAGTGCCTGTGCGGGCGGCCGCGGTCCAGGCTCTAGGTGCCATAGCGTCTCAGGCGGCCAGGGAAGCTTTGCAGGAGGCCGCGAAGTCCGGGGAGGCGCAGTTGCAGAGGGCAGCGACTCGCGCCCTTGGTGAGTCGCGAGCCCCGGCCTCGGGGCCACGCAAGTGAGCAGCGGAATGGAACCCAAGGCGACCTCCAAGAACGGCCAGCAACTGGCTCTGGCTCTCGCCTCGGCCATCCGCACGGCCGCCTACTACGATGGCGGCAACAGTGTCATGCAACAGGCCTGCTCCACACTCCTGTCTGCCCTGACCGAGGCCAGCCGGGAGGAGGGCTCGGTCTCCGTGGGGGTTCACAGCCACTGCGTGTTCGTGGACAAGGTCCGCGTCCCCACCTCGGTGTCGACCTACGAGCGCTTCACGTTCCTCATGGAGCTCTTCGAGGAATGGCAGGTGCGTACGCTGACCTTCCACGAAGGGCTGACCGGGGAAGAGCTGATGCGGGCCTTGATCCTGGTGTCTCGCGCTCGCCCGGCCGACGCGACCGATCTGGGAAGCATGCTCCGAACCGACGGTCTCGAGCTGATAGAGGTCGAGAGTATTCCCGAGGGAGAGGAAGCGGGGTCGGGGCCTGGTTCCATGCAAATATCACCCATACTCGCCTACTCGGCTGCCATGCAGTTGGGAGGCGAGCTCAGCAAGATGGGCGGCTCGCTCGAACCCGGCACGATTCGGCGCGTGCGCCACGTGACCCAGGCGATCGTCGACGAGATCCTTCGCGACCCGGGGGCCGTTCTAGCACTGACCACTATCAAAGACCTGGACGACTACCTGATCCTCCACTCGACCAACGTCGCCGTGCTGTCGACGCTCCTGGGGCGCCGTCTTGGCCTCGGCAGGGTCAGACTGGGTGAGCTATGCCTAGCCGGTTTTCTCCACGATGCGGGGAAGCTGGGTGTGGACCCCGACGTCTTGCAGAAGCCGGGGTCGCTCGATGCTGACGAGTGGAAGGAGATCCAACGCCACCCGCTTCTGGCCGCGTATTCTCTCCTCGGGAGGCAACGGCTCTCTTCGTCCAACATGAGAGCGGTAGTGGTGGCCTTCGAACATCACCTCAACTACGACCTCAGCGGCTATCCCAAGACCGAGATCAAACACTCCCTTTCACTGTACGGCAGCATCGTTTCCATAGCCGATCGTTTTGACGCCCTCACAACGGCCCGCGTATACCGGAAGGTGAACCTCACTCCCTCCGAAGCCGTGCTCCATGTGCTGGAGAAGTCGGGGACGCACTTCGATCCGGTCCTGGCCAAGCTCTTCGTGCATGTCATGGGCTTGTATCCTCCGGGGACCGTGGTGGTGCTCAACGAAGGCGAGGCGGGTGTGGTGTGCACGCCACCCGCTGTAGGCGCATCGCTGGATCGTCCGCATGTGCGGGTGCTGGTGGGAAAGGAGCCCGGGATCGTGCGTGATCTCTCCGAGCGAGCGGACGGCGAGTATTCCCACAGCATCCTGGCTGTTCTCAACCCGTCCAACAAGGGTCAGATCCCCGCAATCGATCCTGCCATACTCGACCTGGCCGGCTGATGTAGCCAGGCGATCGCCGCCGGCTGGTCCCGGTCGCTCGTGGGCCAGGGAGACTCCCGGCTCTACTTGCCCTTCTTCTTTCCCACGACGATGGAGACGACGATCGAGACCACGCTGATGATGATCCCTCCCAGCACGGCGCTCCAGAAGCCGTCCACATGGAACTCCAGCCCGACCCAGTTGACCATTATCCAAGAGGCCAGCCATAGCATGAGCCCGTTGACGACCAGGGTGAACAACCCGAGGGTGAGGACGATGAGGCCGCAGGAGAGGGCGTAGATCACCGGGCGGATGAACGCGTTGATGAGGCCAAGCACCAGAGCCACCAGGACGACCGCCCACACACGGTGAGGCTCTACCACCGTGATCCCGGGCACGATCCACGCGGCTACGGCTACAGCCGCGGCCGTGATGCCCCAGCGAACAAGGAACTTGGACAAGGATCCCCTCCCTTGGAGTGCGTCTCGCGCACGCAGACTAGCATGCGCCGTCTGCTGCGTTCCACCGGTCGCCGCGCTGCTCCCAGGTAGTCTCCGCTTTCGAGCAGCCTCTTCGGTACTATGGAGAAAGGATTGGGAAGTGGGACTGATGATCTGGGAGCAGCATGGCCGACCACGACGGCGATGTGATGGCGGACGCTGCATCGTCCGCGGTGGGCGATGCGTCCGACGCAGGGACGCGGAAGGGAGACGCTCTCGCCTTCACGCTCATGCTCTTCTACCTGTTGTCGACGCTCACCCTGGCTCTCATGGCAGTGGTCACCACGGAGTTGCAGAGCAGGTTCGGTCTGTCGTCCTCGCAGATAGGGCTGCTGACTTCAGCCTTCATGTTCGCGTACGGGGCGGTGGGGATACCGGCCGGCGCCGAAGCTGCGCGCTGGGGCGGGCGAGTGCTCTTTGTCAGCTGCGCCCTATTCATAGCGGGGTCCTTGGTCTTCGGCCTCAGCTCCTCGTACGCGGGCTTCTTGGTCGGGAGGATCTTGCAGGGGTTGGGGGGCGGGATGGTCCTGCCCGTCAGCAGTCCGGTGATGGCCCGCTACCTGGCGAGAGAGGCGCGAAACAGAGGTTGGGGCGTTTTTGCCAGCTGGCAAGGGCCTGGGGGCTCTGGTGGGGCTGCTCCTCATGCCCAGCGTGGCCACTATGGGAGGGTTTCGGGCCGTGTACCTGGTCACCGCGGGGATGGCCGCGGTCATCGGCGTGGTCGCGCTGGCCCAAGGGCAGGTGAGAGCGGTACCGATCGAGTCCCGTGAGGTCGCCTCGCTTCGGGCCCTGGGCAGGTCTCTCGGAGCGGTGATCGTCAACAAGCGGGTGCTGCTATTGGGGCTGTTCAACGCCGCCTCCATCGCCGTGGGAACGGCGGTGCTCATCTGGACTCCCGACTTCCTCACGGAGCGGTACGGATCGAGCGCGGGCGTTGCCGCCTACCTGACCGCCGGTCTGGCGGTAGCTCAACTCGTCGGGGCCCCGAGCGGTGCGGCAGGCGCCATCCGCTGGGGAAGGATGCCCGTGATCATCGGGTCGATGGCTGCCATGTCGTTGATGACCGTGCTGGTGCCGGTGGTTCCCGGCCGTTTTCTCGTCTTCGTCATGGTGGCGCTGGTGGGATTCTTCAGCCTTGCCTACTTCTCGCCACGATTCGCTATGATTCCGGACGTTGTCGCCAAACCCGAGCATGTAGGCCCGGCCTCCGGCCTTATCAACGCCTTGGGATACGGGATCTCGATGCTCGCGCCCTGGCTGTTCGGCCTGGCTCTGGATCGCGGGCTGGGATACTTCGCCGGCTACCTTATCCTGGCTGTCTTCGGGGCGGCCGGCGTGGTGGGAGCGCTCTTCTTCAAGACGGGCGAGCGATCAGCGGGGGCGGACTCCTAGGAAGAAGGCGTGATCAGCGTCTTGCCCATGCTCCAGGCGTCGCCCACACGCTCGCCCAGGGCCCAGTAGCCGTTGCCGGGCATGGTGAGGACGAAGGGCCGCAGCTTGGCTACATCGACCGCGCCGTCGGTCAGCACTGCCTCGGTGGCGTAGACGTTGGCCACCTCCCCGATGAAGAAGGAGTCCTTCGGCAGTTCTACGGTCTGGCTGAGGCGGCACTCCATGGTGAGAGGACATTGGCGCACCATGGGAGCGGATTCCAGGGCGCCTCGAAAGATGTCGACCTGCGCTGCCTTGTCCTCGTCGTAGCCGTGCACGAGACCGCAGTAGTCGGCAAGGACGGCCTGATCGACGCTGGGGTAGCTCACGCTGAACTGGCCGGTCTGCTGGATGCCCTTGGCCGTGTGCTGCTTGTGACCTAGGGAGATGCCCACAAGGGGAGGGTCGGTGTTGAGTTTGGTGATCCAGGCGACGGTCATGAAGTTGGGCTTGCCGTCGGTGACCGTGCCCACTATGACCACGGGCATGGGGTAGATGTTGAAGCCTCTCCCAATGTTCTTCTTGACCATCGTCCCTCCTATGCTAGTGGGCGATGCGGCTACCTATCCGGCTCCGGCTGCGCGATGGCGCATCGCGACTCCTCCGCCGGACAGGTCGCCGCATCGCCGACCTACCTCGTCGCCACGATGGGTCTCTTCCCAGTCAGGGGGAAACCGACACACTCCTACTCTGGATGTCTCACTCGTTCGCGCGGGCACATTGCCCGCTCTCACTCGCGCGGGCATCTGCCCGCTCTCACTCTCTGGTCGGCCCGAGCGCCTGGTTTACTAGGTGCCCGCCGGGTCGGGGACGTCCGTAGTCGGCACGTCGGTCGCCGGCCGTCTCGCCAACTGCGCGTCTGGTGACGTGTCGCGGACCATCACCGCGGCTATCACGGCTCCGGCCAGCAGGACCAAGCCGCCCACCCAGACCGCCTGGTGCAGACCGGAGGTGAAGGAATCCCTGATGGCCATCTCTATCGCGGCCACATCCAAGCCTGGGATCGATGGGATATCCTGCCCGCTCCGCCCCTCCTGCGCCATCTGCATGGCGGTCGCCGCTATGTTGGAGGGAAGGTTCAACGCCTTGAACGACGCGGTCAGGGCGGAGGAGAAGGCGCCGGTCACGACGGAACCGAGCACCGCTATGCCGAAGACCCCGCCCACCTGCCGCATGGTGTTCGATGTGGCCGAGGCCATGCCGGCTCGGGCCACGGGAACGGTGCTCATCACCGCCGTGGTTATGGGGCTCATGACCAGGCCGGCACCGACTCCGATTATGGCAAGGAGCCACCAGTAGTGACTGTAGGGAGTCGTGGTCTGTACCGCGAGCAGAGCCCAGGATCCCCCCGCCCATGAGGACCATGCCGACAGAGTGATGGGGACCCGGGCGCCGATCCGGCCGACGACCCGTCCGGAGAGGATGGCGAAGACCATGACGGCCAGTGTCGAGGGCAGCTGTCGTATCCCGGCGCCAGTGGGAGTGAAGCCCTGGACGTTCTGCATGAACAGGCCGAGGAACATCAGCACGCCCATGAACCCGAAGCTGACCAGGAGGCCCACCAGATTGGCTCCCGAGAAGGTGATGTTCTTGAAGAAGCCGAGTTGAAGCACGGGGCTCTTCGCTCGCCTCTCCCAGAGGCAGAACCCCACCAACGCGACCACGGCCACCACGAACAGGCTCACGATGAGCGCCGAACTCCAGCCGTACGTGTTCGCTTCGATGAAGGCGAAGGTCAGGGCACCCAGCCCCACGATCGCCAGGATCTGGCCGGGGATGTCGAGGCCACGCCCCTCGGGGCTCTTCGACTCGGGCACCAATCGGACGGCCAGGGCGAACGCGATCAGGCCGATGGGCACGTTGAGGTAGAAGATGCTCTCCCATCCGAACGCGTCGACCATGACACCTCCCACCGCGGGTCCCACGGCCAGCGAGATGCCGGAGACGCCCGCCCAGATGCCGATGGCCTGCGCCCGCTCCTTGGGATCCTGGAAGGTATGGGTGAGGATGGCCAGCGTGGCAGGCATCATCAGGGCTCCCCCCACGCCCTGGAGGGCCCGCCCGGCGATGAGCATCGGCACCGAGGGGGAGAGAGCACACCACAAGGAAGCGGCGGTGAAGATCCCCAGGCCGAGCATGAAGGCGCGCTTGCGGCCGTAGAGGTCTCCGAGAGTCCCTCCTGTGAGCATGAGGGCCGCGAGAAGCAGTGTGAAAGCGTCGACGATCCACTGGAGACCGGAGATGTCGGAGCCCAGCTCGCGCTGGATGGTGGGGAGCGCCAGATTCACCACCGTGTTGTCCAGCATCATCATGAAGAGGCTGAAGCACATGGCTCCCAGGGTGAACAGCTTGGTCCTTCGGTTCTCAGCGAACAAGAGCTTCCCGGTCCTTTCCGTGGACCCTTGGGTCGGGGCCCGGCTCATGCCAACAGTCGGTTCAGATTCCAGACGCGGGCAGCCACGCGCTCAGCAGCGTGAGGAGCGCTTCGAGGTGTCCTCGTGGTCTCCTGATTCGGAGAGACTATCAGCTGTGGCGGGTTAGGACTGAATGACGATCTCGCCGTCCAGGCCGATCATGACGGTGTGTACGGGGAGGTCCACACCGGAGAGAGCGACGGCGTTCTCCACCAGGCGGAGCAGACCGCCGCAGCACGGCACAGTCATCAAGGCCACCGTGAGCGACTTCGGATGGTTGGTGCGGATGAGTTCCGCCAGCTTGTCCACGTAAGGACTCACGTCGTCCAGCTTGGGGCAGGCGATGACCATCTTGCGGCCCTTGAGCAGGTCGTCGTGGAAGCTGCCGCGGGTGAAGGCAGTACAGTCGGCCGCGACCAGCAGGTCGGCCTCTTTGAAGTAGGGAGCCTGCGGAGAGATCAGGTGGAGTTGAATGGGCCACTGGGTGAGCTCCGAGGGGGCGACAGCGGTCGCGGCTCCAGGGCCCGGATGCACGGCCAGGGCCGCCTCGGGGCCTCGGGTGTGGACCACGTGTTCGCGGGCCGCCTCGGCGTCGTACTCGACGCCCTCTCGCTCCGTGATGGTGAGAGCCCCGGTCGGGCACACGTCGAGACAGACTCCCATGCCGTCGCAGTACAGGTCTCGGACAAGTACGGCCTTGTTCTCCTCGTCCAGCGCCAGGGCCCCTTCAGCGCAGGCTGTGGTGCAGAGACCGCACCCGTTGCAAAGCTCGCGGTCGATCTCGATGATCTTCCTGACTCCCATGGTTCTCCCCTTCTGACTCCCGACGCGATGGACACCCAGCGGTGTTATGACCCCAACCCTCGTCAGTCGAAACCCCTACAATGGGTGCATGCTCAGAGACGACTTGGCAGCCGCCCTGGATGCCGCCGGTTACCGTCACCGGCTGGCGCCGATCAGCGTCGTGGAAGAGCTCGATCAGAACCTTCGCGCACTGCGTGATCAGGGGCTGATCGAGGAGACCTTCTACGAGCAGTACGCGGGATCTCTGGCCTTCACGCCGCCCCCCGAGATCCCGGAACCGCGGACGTTGATCGTGGTGGCGTTCGCCTCGCCGGCCGTCAAGGTCCTCTTCCATCTGGACACCGGGCCGCTGGAGGCTGTCATACCGCCCACCTACATCTCGTCGGTGGGTCGAAAGCGCTGTTTGGAGGCCCTACGGTCGGTTCTGGGGGAGGCGGGTCACTTGGTGGAACGCGCTAGAGTTCCCCACAAACTGTTGGCTGCTCGAACGGGCCTGGCTCGATACGGTCGCAACAACCTGGCCTACGTCAGGGGGATGGGAACATTCGCCCGGTTGGACGTGTTCTGTACCGACGCCGATCTGGAGGCACCGGACCCCGCGACCAAGGCCGGAGTGCTCCTGGGCGCGTGCTCCTCTTGCCGCAACTGTCACGATGTCTGTCCCACCGGCTGCATCCCCCGCGACGGCACCGTCATCGACGCGCGGAGATGCCTGACCTATCTGAACGAGGGCGAAGGCGAGTGGCCGGACTGGCTGGATCCGAAGGCACACAACAGTCTGGTGGGCTGCATGCGCTGCCAAGAGGCCTGCCCTGCCGACAGATTCCATCTGCACCTGGAGCAAGAATTGGTGGCGGAATTCGACAGAGAAGAGACAGAGATCATTCTTGAGAATCTCCCCACCGAGCAGTTGCCGGATGCCGTGCTGACCAAGCTCAAGGCACTCGACCTCGAGGAGTACTCCTCGGTTCTGGGCAGGAATCTGCTCGCTCTGAGGGATGCCCGCTCGCTCTGACGCCGCGCTCGCGCGCCTGCTCGCACTGAAGCCACGCTCTCCCATCTCCCCGATTGGTGACCTCTTGACGGGACGTGCATTGTGGAGTATATAAGTAAATATGCAAATACAGGATAACAGCACAACCGAGCCCGCGGCCTCGTTCGCCTCCGATCTGAGACCGTTGTTCGAGATGCACGCCGAGATGTGCCAGGCGTTGGCCAATCCGCATCGTCTGGCGATCATGTACGCGCTCAAGGATGGCGAGAAGTGCGTCGGTGACCTCGCCTCGGAGCTCGATATCTCAGTACACAACGTCTCACAGCACCTGCGGATCCTCAGGCAACGACTGCTCGTTCGCCCGCGCAAGGAAGGCCAGACCGTCTACTACTCGGTGACCAACCCCAAGTTCGTCCAGGCCTGTGGGCTCATACGCGAGGCGCTCATCGAGGAGCACCAGGCCGAGGGGCTGTCCCTTCAGGCCGCCGGGCTCATGGATACGACCATCACAATAGTGGGTACGTAGCTGAAGGTCGACGAGAACCACAGACTATCTCGACAAGGAGAAGAACCATGGACACGGCAAACGGAAGCGGCTCGGACCTCGGGTCGCTCAACGGCGACAAGGTCGTCGATGCCAGGGGCACCTCGTGCCCGGGCCCGATCTTGGCAGCCAAGAAGGGCATGGCCGAGGTGAAAGTGGGCGAGATCATGGAAGTGCTCGCCACCGACAGCGGCACCCAGAAGGATCTGCCCGCCTGGGCTAAGAAGCTGGGGCACGAGTATCTGGGCCTGGTGGAAGAGCCGGGCTACATGAGGCTCTTCGTCAAACGGGTCAAATAGGCAAGGAGCCCCTAGGTGGTCAGCCGGCGAAGGTTTCGCACCGAAGATCCTCGTCTTCTCGACGAACAACATCTCCGACCCGGGCATCGACCTGGCCGGTAGTTCGCACATGCACTACTCGCCGACCATCGAGGTCATCAGCATGCCCTGCTCGAGCGGCATCAAGCCGAGTTGGGTGTTCTACGCGGTGCAGCAGGGGTTCGACGGGGTGTTCATCGCGGCCGACGGCGAGGAGTGCGCCTACCTACCCGACTGCAGCGAACGCACGGCGAAGATCATGTCCGACGCGCAAGAGCTGCTGAAGGACAAAGGCTACGACCCGAGGCGGGTGAAGATGGCCGCGATCTGCTCGGTCTGCGCCGAGCCGTTCACCAACTACATGCGCGAGTTCTCACACATGCTCGCCGATCTGGGACCGTCCGACGGATCGTCCGCGCAGGCGGAGGCCGGCGAGGGATCGCCCTCGGGACCATCCGGGGCTGAGGGGGGCGAGGCCGTATGAAGTACGATGCTTTGGTGATCGGCGGCGGTATCGGGGGTATGGAGTCCGCCCTCAAGCTGGGCGACATGGGCTACAAGGTGCTCCTGGTCGAGAAGGATTCCAGCGTTGGCGGAAAGATGATCCTGCTGAGCAAGGTCTTCCCCACACTCGACTGCGCCAGTTGCATCTCGACCCCCAAGATGGGGGCTACCATCCACCACGCCAACATCACGGTCCTCACCTACTCTGAGGTGGAGAGCATCCGTCGGGACGGCAGCGGGGGGTTCCTGGCGAAGATACGGCAGAAGTCCCGGTTTGTAGACGAGGCTGCCTGCACCGGCTGTCGCCAGTGCGAGATGGTCTGCAACGTGGCCGTGCCCGACGAGTTCAACGCCGACATGGTGTCGCGACGGGCGGCATACATTCCCTTTCCGCAGGCTGTGCCGAAGAAGGCGGTGCTGGAACGGGCGGGGACTTCGCCTTGCACGGCTGCCTGCCCCGCCGGGATCAAGCCCCACGGCTATGTGGCCCTCGTCCGCAGCGGCCAGTACGAGAAGGCTTTCGAGTTGGTCTGCGAGGCGACGCCTCTGGTGGGCAGCCTGGGCCGGGCCTGCTACGCGCCCTGCGAGGAGGAGTGCACGCGGGGCGAGTTGGAAGGGGCGCTGTCCATGCGCAGGCTGAAGCGGTTCATCGCCGACACGCACTACGCGAAGGGACAGGGCGGCGGTCGAGGTGGCGGCGCCCAACGGCAAGAAGGTGGCCATCGTCGGCTCGGGCCCGGCGGGCCTGACCGCGGCCTGGCATCTGGCGCGGAAGGGGTACGAGGTCACCATATTCGAAGCGGCCTCCCAGGCCGGCGGCATGCTGCGCTTGGCCTTGCCTCCCTATCGTCTTCCCAACGAGGTGGTCGACGAAGACGTGGCCAACGTCACCGGGGTGGGCGTGAAGATCGTGACCGACGCGCGTGTTGACGATCTCGAGGCCCTCAAGGCCGAAGGCTATGACGCACTCCTGCTGGCCATCGGCACCCATCAGGCCACCAAGTTGCGGGTGAAGGGCGAGGATCTTCCCGGCGTCATGCGGGCCGCCGATTTCTTGAAGGCGGCCAAGCTCGGCGAAGAGACCGGCGTGAACGACAAGCGAGTCGTGGTGGTCGGCGGCGGCAACGTAGCCATCGACGTGGCGCGCATGGCTCTCCGCCAAGGCGCTCGCTCGGTCCAACTGGTCAGCCTCGAGTCGCATGAACTGATGCCTGCGCACCCGCAAGAGATCGCCGAAGCGGAGGCGGAAGGCGTGCAGTTCATGAACCTTGCGGGACCGCGCAATGCGAGGGCGAAGCGTGCGGGGAGTCGCTGGTGTGCACCGATGGTGGGGGAGCGACGAGAGCGGGGCGATCAGCCCGGTACGGGCGATGGGTCCCTTGTGCTCGAGACCGAGTGCATCGTGGCCGAGGCAGGAGAGGAGGCGGCTGATGAACCGTCCAAACGGGAGGGGTCGACTGAACGGTGGTGATAGTCGCCGCGGATTGGCGGCGGGCTGCCGGTCAACGCCTTCGGCGCGGGACCGTACAGGTGGACGAGGGTACCCTGCAGACCAGCGTGCCGTACGTGTTCGCGGCCGGCGACGTGGTGCTCGGCCCCTCGATGATCACCTCGGCCGCCGGGCAAGGGCGGCGGGCCGCCTTCATGATCGACCGGTGGCTGCAGGGTCAGTCTCTCGACGCGGCGGAGTTCGACGGTGCGCTCCCCACGATGGACAAGGACGTGGTTCTGGCGAGACAGGCGATCTACAGCCGTATCGAGCCGCTGAATCCCCCCGGGGCCGGTCATCTGGGACCCGGCGAGTTCTATCCGAGGAAGAAGACCATGACTGAAGAAGAGGCGCTCCACGCCGCGAGCCGTTGTGTGGATTGCGGGGTCTGCTCGGAGTGCGGACAGTGCGTGGCCGTCTGCCCCGCCGACTGTGTCGATCTCAAGATGAAGGGCGGCGAGGTGGAGGCCGAGGTGGGCGCGGTCGTCCTGGCCACCGGCTTCACGCTCTTTCCCGCCGACGCGAAGCCGCAGTATGGCTACGGCCGCTACAAGAACGTCATCACCGGCATGCAGATGGATCGGCTGCTGGCTCCCACCAGGCCCTACAACGCGGTGGTCCGCCCGGGCGACGGCAAGATCCCCGACAGCATCGCCTATGTCCTCTGCACGGGGTCGCGCGACGAGACGGTCGACAATCCCCTGTGCTCGAAGATCTGCTGCATGTACTCCATCAAGCAGAACCAGTTGATCATGGGGGCTCTGCCTCTGGCCGACGTCACCGTCTACTACATGGACGTGCGTTCCGTCGGCAAGGGCTACGACGAGTTCTACGAACAGGCCAAGGCTATGGGCGCCAACTTCGTGCGCGGCCGCATCTCGGAGATCACTGAGAAGGAAGACGGCAATCTGCTCCTGTCGTACGAGGACATCGAAAACGGGGGCGGACTGGCCCAGGCCGAGCACGATCTGGTGGTGCTGGCGGTGGGCGTGCAGCCGAGCGCGAACGTGCAGCGGCTGTTCCCTGAGGGCGGGCCATCCCTTGACGAGTACTTCTACGTGGGCGAGGCCGACGAGGACCTCGATCCCGGTCGGACCGACCTGCCTGGTGTCTTCGTGGCGGGCTCGGCGGCCGGCGCCAAGGATATCCCCGATTCGATCCTCCACGCCGGAGCGGCGGTGGCCCAAGCGGCTGCGTACCTGGAGAAGGCGAAGGTGACGGCATGAGCGAGAAACCCGCCAGCGCAAGCGACGGCTCGCACGGGCGCCGGATAGGCGTCTACGTATGCCAGTGCGGCGGCAACATCGGAGACTACGTGTCTGTGGACGACGTGGTGGCCGCCGTCAAGTCCGAACCGGGTGTGGTGGTGGCCCGGACGGCGATGTTCACCTGCTCCGACGCCACCCAGCAGGAGATCATCAAGGACATCGAGGAGCAGAAGCTCGACGGCATCGTGGTGGCCTCCTGCTCGCCCAAGCTGCACACCTTCACGTTCCGGGATGTGGCGAAGCGTGCCGGGCTCAATCCTTACGAATACACCCAGGTGAATATCAGGGAGCAGTGCTCCTGGGCTCACACCGACGACAAGGTGGGGGCGACCGAGAAGGCGGCGCGGCTCGTGCGGGCGGGTATCGCTCACACACGGCTGACGGAACCGCTCGAGCCGATCGTGGTGGAGACGGTGCCCAAAGCCGTCGTGATCGGGGGAGGCGTTGCCGGGCTGAGAGCGGCTCTGGGGCTGGCGGAGATAGGCCTCGCGGTATTCCTTGTGGAGAAGGAGCCTGAGCTTGGCGGTTGGCTGAGTGGTTTCGGTGAGATCTATCCTCACGGCAAGAACGGGCGTGAGTTGGTGGATGGGCTGATGGAGAAGGTGCGCAAGCACCCGGGCATCACCGCGTTCACAAATGCGGAAGTCGTCTCCAAGTCGGGGAGTTTCGGGAACTATGAGGTGGCCATCCGTATCAATCTCGAGCCGCCGGAGATCATCACGGTCCAGGCCGGCTCGATCATCGTGGCCACCGGGTTCGACGCGTACCGGGTGTCCGACGGTGAGTTCGGACGCGGCCTCGACGGTGTCATCACGCTGCCCGAGTTCAAGCAACTGGTGGATTCGACCGACGGCCCGCTGGAATACCAGGGCAAGCCGGTCAGGAGCGTCGTCTACATCTACTGCGTGGGCAGCCGGCAGCCCGAGGGGAACAAGTACTGTTCGCGCTACTGTTGCACCGCGGCCGTGCATGCCTCGCTGCTGGCGGGGGCGAAGGGTGTCGGAGTCGGAGGCCGGGAGGTCGTGAGCGGGTCGCCGGGAGCGGCCCCGATCCGTCAATACCATCTCTATCGCGACATACGCACGTACGGCAAATACGAGATCCTCTACAACCAGTCTCGGGACCAAGGCGCTCTCTACCTCCGTTTTCCGGACGACGAGCCCCCGGTGGTGGAGAAGGCAACGGCTGCCGCGACCGCCGGCGATCACCGCCTAGTGGTTACTACGCGCGACCTTCTGACCGGCGGCGCCCAGTTGGCCATCCCCGCCGACCTGGTGGTCCTGGTGACCGGCATGGTCCCCCGCGAGAACGACGACCTGGTCAAGACGCTCAAGTTGCCGGTGGGCAGCGACCGGTTCTTCAACGAGATCCATCCCAAGCTGCGCCCGGTGGAGACCGTGGTGGACGGAGTGTTCATCTGCGGCGCTTGCCAGAGTCCCAAGAACTCGGCGGAGGCCGTGGCCTCCGGACTGGCGGCGGTCGCACAGAGCGCGGCCATCCTCAAGCGTGGCTACGCCGAACTCGATCCTCTCATCGCCGTGGTCGACCCCGAGGCGTGCGAGTGGTGCGGGTTGTGTCTGAAGGCCTGCCCCTACGAGGCGCCTCGGGAGGCCGAGGAGAACGGCAAAGCGGTGGCCTTCATCGACAGGGCGGCCTGCAAAGGCTGCGGCGGCTGCGTCCCGGTCTGCCCCAAGAACGCCATCGACCTGCTGGGCTACACCGATGCTCAGATCAGGGCCATGATCGACGGACTACTACAGGAGATCGTGCCATGTTAGCCGTGAACCAGGCAGGCGGGACCGGCGGCCGCGACGTCCGCGAGATCATCCGCGACGAGCACCTCATGCGCAGGCGGATCCTGGAGGCGTTAGCATCGGGACCGCTCACCATCCCCGAGATCGCCGAGGCCATAGGCCGGCCGACGCACGAGGTGGTGTATTGGGTCATGGGGATGCGCAAGTACGGTTACGTGGCCGAGATCAAAGAAGCGAACGACGAGGGCTTCTACCCATACCAGGCCGTGGAGAGGGAGGAAGCATGAGATCCAAGAGAACGGGGCGACCCTCGTCAAGCCCGAGTTGGCGGCCGAGGTGGGGACCCACGAGGAGTTCAACGCCTCCGCCTGCATGAACTGCGGGGTGTGCACGGCCGTGTGTCCCATGGGTATCGAGGCGCTGCCGCGCAGGCTGTTCCGCTACGTGCTTCTGGGCATGGAGGAGCAGGTGGTCGAGGAGATCGAGAGCGTCTACTCCTGCCTTCTCTGCAAGATGTGCGAGGTCAACTGCCCCGCCGGGGTGCATATCGCCGAGAACGTCCGCTCTCTGCGCCATCACATCAACCGCAAGGTCTTCGGACTCTAGGAGATAGGTCATGCCGCTTCCAACAGGCGACGTCATCGGCATCCTGGCGGACAACCTGCGCCTCCGTGGGTCGGTGCTGCCCCTATCCAAGAGGAACGCCACCCGCTGGGCCCGCGGCCTCGATCTGCCACGCGGGGGACAGACGGTGCTGTATACGGGGATGATGTATCAGCTGATCCCCTACATCGAGGGGTTGGTGAAGGCCGAGACGCGCTTGGGCGATTCGCCGCTGGCCAAGCTCACTCCCCTGGGCCGCAAGATCAACAAGCTCATCAACATCAGCGCCTTCTTGGCTCGGCCGTCCGCCAAGCTCAAGGCCGTCTACAACCAGGTGCCCATCAACGTGGCCCAACTCCTCAAGGCGGCCGGGGTCGAGTTCGGTTACCTGTACGAGGACGACCTCTATTCGGGGGCGTTGGCTCACGATCTGGGCTCCGACGAGGTAGTGGCCGAGCACGCTCGCCGGGTATACGAGGTCTTGAAGAAACGTGGGGTGAAGACGCGTCATCACCATCGACCCTCACACCACCAACATGCTGCGCTCGGTCTACCCGAAGCTCATCCCCGGCTACGACCTCCAGGTCAAGAGCTACCTAGAGGTGTTGGCGGAGAAGGAGCTTGTTCCGCGGACGATGCTGTCGGGCGAGGCGGTCATCCACGATCCCTGTGTCTTCGCCCGCTACGAGAACATCGTCGACGAGCCGCGCAAGCTGCTCGGCGGCCACCGGGTTGACCGTTCTGGAGCCGGAGAAGTCGGGTCGCATGACCTGGTGCTGCGGCGGCCCGGTCGAATCGCTCTATCCCGCGAAGGCTCTGGCCAACGCCCAGAAGCGGGTGGAGCAGCTGGCGGCTGTCTCGTCCGAGGTCGTCACCATGTGCCCCATGTGCTACGTCAACTTGAGTGGCGCCGCGTCGGACGGCGTGACCTTCAACGACATCTCGGACTACCTGCGTCGCGCATTCGTATCCTGATCCGACCGGACCGGAGGAAATCCATGGATACCACCAAGAAGACCATCATCTTGTTCAGCGGGGACTTCGACAAGGTCATGGCGGCTCTCATCATCGCAAACGGCGCCTCCGCAATGGGCGACGACGTGACCATCTTCTGCACCTTCTGGGGGCTCAACATCCTCCGCAAGACCAAGAAGCCATCGTCGAGCGGCAGCGGCAAGAAGAGCACTCCTGCAGTCCATGTTCGGCAAGATGATGCCCAAGGGCACGAAGAAGCTCGGGCTCTCCAAGATGAACTTCATGGGCGCCGGCGCACCCATGATGAGGATGGCAACGAAGGCCGCGGGGGGCATGTCGCTCGAGGAGCTCTTCGATAGCGCCAGGGAACAGGGCGTGAAGTTCGTGGCCTGCACCCTCTCGATGGACATCCTCGGCTTCAAGAAGGAGGAACTCATCGACGGCATCGAGTTTGAGGGCGTGGCGGCTTACCTGGGCGAAGCCGACGAGGCCAACGTCAACCTGTTCATCTAGGTCCTCATCCAGGAGCGGGAGACGACATGAAGCGGGCGGTCATACTGGGTGGGGGGATAGGCGGGGTCGAAGCGGCCATCGCGCTGGCGAAGAAGGGCGTCGAGGTGGAGCTGGTATCCGAGCGAGACTACCTCTTCGTCTATCCGCTTGCCATCTGGATCCCCACCGGGGAGAGGTCGCTTGATCAGGTCAGCATCAAGCTCACCGACATTGCCCGGGCGCATGGGTTCGAAGTCACCATCGACGAGGTTGTTGGGATCAACGCGGCCGGCAGAAGCTTCACCGGCGCGAACGGCGGAGAACGGCGGGACTTCGACTATCTCGTGTTGGCCATCGGCGCCGCCAAGATGCCTCACAAGGGCAAAGAGCATGTGTTCTCGATCTGTGGCCCTCCCGAGGAGAGCGTGCAGTTGCGCGAGCGGCTTGACGCGCTCATCGCGAAGGGCAGCGGCACGATCGCAGTCGGCTTCGGTGGCAACCCAAAGGACAGCAGCGCGGTACGAGGCGGTCCGGCGTTCGAGTTCCTTCTGAACCTCCACCATCGGCTCAAGAGGTCGGGTCGTCCGCAAGAACTTCGATCTCGTCTTCTTCGCTCCCATGCCTCAGCCCGGAATCCGGATGGGCGAGAAGGCAGTGCGTGCGATGGACCGGATTCTCAGTTCCCTGGGCATCCTCTCCTACACGGGCAAGAAGATAAGCGGATTCACTCCAAGCGCGGTGCTCGTCGAAGACGAAACCAGGTCGATGCGGACCTGATCATGTTCATCACGGCAGGTGATGGCCACGGAGTCGTGAAGTGCTCGGATCTGCCTCAGAACGAGGTCGGCTTTGTCCTGATAGACCCGGCGTGTGAAGTGAGAGGGTATCCCTGGCTATACGCGGTCGGCGACGTCGCTGCTCTGGAGGGGCCCGAGTGGAAGGCCAAGCAGGGCCACATGGCCGAGGTGATGGCTCGGATCGCCGCGGAGGACATCGTGCGCAAGGAGACCGGCCATGGAGAGCGCGGGAGCTACATAGACGAGTTGGCCATCATTTGCGTCATGGACATGGGCAACGGCGCCGGATTCGTGTACCGGAACGACAAGCACGCTATCTTCGCGCCGCTGCCGATCGTCGGGCACTGGATCAAGCGGAGTTGGGGTCGGTACTACGAATTGCGCAAGCTCGGGAAAGTGCCTCGCATGCCCGGCATGTGAGCCGGGCATGCGAGGCCACCGGCGGTCCTTCGCGGGCTACCTCTCTCGCGCGAAGGGCCAGGCCATGATGCCGCCCTCCATCACCCGGACGTTCTTCCAGCCGTTTGCTTCCAGGATGAGCGCAGCTTCGTAGCCCCGCAGGGAGATCTTGCAGAAGCAGACGATCTCGGTCTCCTTGTCCGCCGGCAGCTCGCGCAGGCGTTTGCGCAGAGCGCCCACAGGTATCAACGTTTCGCCGATGCCCAGCCGCATGGTCTCGAACTCATCCGGTCCCCGCGCGTCGAGCAAGAAAGGCGGCGTCGCGGATTCGGCCTTCTCCTTGACTTCTGCCGCCGAGATCCCTTTCAGCCGGCCCTTGATCTTGTTCTGCATCAGGTGGGCGGTGGCGATGAGGTGGTCGATGGCCAGCGAGAAGGGTGGAGCGTAAGGCAGGTCGGCGTTCACCAGATCTTCCACGGTCAGCTGGCCCTGAATGGCCATGGCCCACTGCGCGACTCTGCTTCGCTACTGCCCCCGGACCCACGCACTGCGCTCCCAGAATCCGGCCGGTGGTCCGCTCGGCCGACCAGCTTCGTGACCAGCAGCTTGCCGTTCATGAAGCCCGGCTTGTCCGGACTGGCGTTGACCACGGTGATGACGTCGTCAAAACCGTTCTCTCGGGCGGAACGCTCGGAAAGTCCGGTGGTAGCCGGCTGTGTAGTCGAATATCTTGCAGATGCCGGTCCCGATCGGTCCCGGGGAAGGTGACGGTGTTGCCGAGTACGGCGTTCTCCCCGGCCACGCGGCCCTCGAGATTGGCCAGATCGCCGTATGGGGCATGGACCCGCTTGCCGGTGAGGCGGTGCTTGATCTCCACGCAGTCTCCGGCGGCGTAGATGCTGGGATCAGAGGTCTGCATGTATTCGTTGACCAGAATGCCGCCCTTGCTACCCAGTTCGAGGCCGGCCTCTCTGGCGAGTGTGGTGTTGGGCGTCACTCCGACGGCGACGACGGCTAGTTCGCAGGGGAGTTCGGTGCCATTGGCGAGCTTGACCCCCGTCAGTCTTCCGTTCTCTCCCAGGAAGGCGGCCAGGCCGTTGCCCGTGAAGACATTCACGGACTTGCTGCGCAGATGACCTTCGACCAGCCGGGCCATCTCCCAATCGAGGAAGGTGAGCAGTTGCGGCAGCAACTCGACCACGGTGATCTCGATGCCGGCGAGATTGAGCGCCTCGCAGGTCTCGATCCCGATCAGCCCACCGCCGATAACCACGGCCTTCTGGATCTTCTTCTCGTCGCGGACCTTGCGGAGGTAGTCGGCGTCTCGGATGCTCTGCAAGGTAGTGATGCCGTCGAGGTCGCGTCCGGGGACGGGCGGGATGCTGGGTAGAGCGCCGGTGGCCAGGATCAGCGAGTCGTAGGGTATCTCGTCCGTCTCACCTGTCTGGAGATGCTGGCAGAGCACGGTCTCTGTTGACGCGATCTATGGATATCGCGTTAGTTTCGGTCCGTGCCACGATGTTCTTGGCGTTCATGTAGTAGATGGGGTCGCGTACCACTCCGGTGGGGCTGCAGAGCAGCTGGTTGCGATCGTCGAAGAAGCCGCCCACGTAGTAGGGATATCCGCAGGAAGCCATCGAAAGCTCGGGATCTTCTGGATGATGGTGATCTCCGCGTTCTCGTCGATGCGTCTCGCTTTTGCTGCAGCCTTGGGCCCTGCCGCGGAGCCACCGACGACCACGATTCTCTTCCTCTCGGCCATGCTCAATCCTCTCCTGTCAGACGCGAGCCCCACTCTGGGCGCTCTCCATCGTCGCATAAACCCGTCGACTGTACTACTATCTAGATGCAGTAACCAGTTAGATTGACTACGCATCTATGGAGGCACAATGATCGTCGATGAACTGCGAGCGCACCTTGCCACGACTCTTCCCGAGCAACGTGTCGCCGATGTCCGCATCGGGCTGGGCTATACGGCCGTCATGCTCGAGGACGGCAACGTGGGTGTCGGCCTATACATTTCGAGAGAACGCGGCAGCGGGCTGCTCGGTGTTCACGGGCCACCGGCCTCTGGCGGGCAGTACGACCACCGAGATACTCGAATACCTGGGGTCGAGCGAGGGCGTGGAGTCCACCGTGGGCCTGGCCGTCGCAAATGCGCTTGCCAACCGGCCCCATCCCTGCCAGCACGAGGGCGACATCCTCGATGTGCTCCCGGTCGGTCCCACTGATCGGGTGGGCATGGTGGGGTACTTCGGCCCCCTGGTAGCTCCGCTGGAGGAGCGTGCCCGCGAACTGATCATCTTCGAGCGCAACGCGGCTCGCTCGAACCGGGTTCTCCCGGCCGAGGCGGCCTTCGAGCAACTGCCGGCCTGTGACGTGGCAGTCATCACCTCGACAGCCCTGATTCTCGGAGGGCTCGACCGCTTGCTGGAGGCGGCGACCGGATGTCGCGAGGTGGCGCTGGTCGGTGCCTCCACCCCACTTGTTGCCGAGGTGTTCGCATCCCGGGGGGTCACGCTGCTCTCCGGAGTCACCGTGGCCGATCCCCTGGGCGATCCTCCAGATCGTGAGCGAGGGCGGCGGGATGGGGTTCTTCGGAAAGCGGGTCCGCAAGGTCAACGTCAGGCTTTGAGTCGGTAGGTCGTGTGACGGCAGCGGCGGCAACCTCTATACCTCAGAGAGCCGCCTTGACTAGCCGTTCACCTCCGTGTAAGAATCGTACGGAAGTGTGGGTGGCTCCGAGAGAGCCACAAGGGAAGACGGTGCGAGTCCGTCGCGGTCCCGCCGCTGTAACCGGGGACGAAAGCCGCTGAGACCACTGTCCGAGAGGATGGGAAGGCGCGGTGAGTAGGCTGATCCGGGAGCCAGAAGACCTGCCCGCGCGAGTGATTAGCATGCCGCCCCCGTGGACCGGGACGGTCATGTCGACGTGCAGCTTGGAACGCGGCGTCCCTGGGTCCATTGGGCTCTGGGCGCCCTTTTTTGTTCCTGGGGCATGGAGGAAGGCGTGATTCAGAAGCGGGTTTACTTGATACGCCACGGTGAGACCGAGGGCAATGCCTCCGGTCGCTTCCTGGGCTCAACCGACTCTCCGCTGACCTTTCGTGGCGTGAGGCAGGTACGGAGGCTCGCCGAACTGCTGCCGGCCGCCGTTTTCGCGCCGGACGCGGACACCTGGTTCGTGGCCAGCCCCATGCTACGTGCGCAACAGACCGCGGAGGCGATTGCCGGCCGCCCCGGCCTACATGTGTCTACCGATCCGGACCTGCGTGAGATGGACTTCGGGGCGTGGGAGGGGATGACCGCCGGGGAGATCGAGGCCCAGTATCCGGGTGCCCTCGCGGAGTGGGAGTCACCCGGAGACGATCTGGCCTTTCCGGGAGGCGAGAGCCTCGGCCAATTCGACGAGCGTGTGGCACGGGTCTGCGATCGCATCCTCGAGCAGAAGTCGGGAACTGTGATGGTGTTCGCGCATGGGGGAACGGTCAGGGGTCTGGTCTGCGCCCTGTTGGGGTTGGGCCGGGAAAGCTTCTGGCTGTTCAACGTGCAGCCGGCGTCGGTGTTGCGGGTCGACGTTCTGGAGGGAGGAGCCGTGCTCTCCGAGCTGTGGTCGGTTTCCGGCGGGGAGGCGGACTGACATGGGGAGCATCGTGCTCATCACCGGCGGCTGTCGCAGCGGCAAGAGCGATCTGGCTCAGCGCCTGGCGGAATCGCTGCCGCTGCCCAGGGTGTTCCTGGCGACCAGCATTGCGCTGGACGCCGAGATGACCGAGCGAATCGCGCGGCATCGGAAGGCCCGAGAAGAGGGCGGGTGGAGCACGCTGGAGGAGCCGGACGACCTGGCTGCGGCGCTCGCGTCGGCGCCGACGGAGGCGGCGGTTGTCGTTGACTGTCTGGCCGTGTGGGTCGGCAATCTCATGTGGGCCTCTGGGATGCGGGACTCGGAGGAGGCCGTCTCTACGATGACCGAGGAGGATATGGTGCGGCGCTGTCAGGCGATCATCGCCGCCTGTGGGCGGCGCCAGGGCCCCACCGTCTTCGTGACCAACGAGGTGGGCATGGGCGTTGTGCCCGAGTCCCCATCCGGCCGCCAGTACCGGGATCTTCTGGGGCGCTGCAACCAGACCATCGCCTTCGGGGCTGAGTTGGTCGTGCTCATGGCCAGCGGCCTTCCGCTCCTTCTCAAAGGGCCCGCGGGGGCCTCTTGCGTCGACTACAAAACGGTAGAGAGGTGTTTGCATGAGCTTGCTTGAAGAGACGCTGGCGTCGATCCGTCCGACCGACGCGGCCGCGAAAGCTGCCGCGCACGCCAGGTTGGAAGCCTTGGCCATGCCCTACTGGGCCCTTGGACGCCTGATGGATCTGGCCGAGGAACTGGCGGGCATGACCGGCTCGACGATACCTCCGGTCGAGCGGAAGACCATAGTGGTCATGGCCGGCGATCACGGCGTGGTCGCCGACGGCGTCAGCGCCTATCCGCAAGAGGTCACTCTGCAGATGGTGGCCAACTTCGTCGCGGGAGGCGCGTCGATCAACGCTCTGGCCCGACAGGTGGGCGCTCGCGTGATCATCGTCGACATGGGCATCGCCGCCGATCTGGGCGATCTGCGCATGGAGGTGCTCGATCGTAAGGTGGGTCGGGGGACGCGCAGCATAGCCAGGGGGCCGGCGATGACCCGCGAGGAGGCGATCCGAGCGCTGGAGGCTGGGATCGGGGTCGCGCGCGAGCTGGGACTCTCCACGGATGTCTTCGGGACGGGCGAGATGGGCATAGGCAACACCACGCCCAGCAGCGCGATCGTGGCGGCCGTATGTGGCGCCAGCGCCGCCGAGGTCACCGGTCGTGGCACCGGTATCGACGACGACCAGTTGCAGCACAAAGCTCGGATCGTGGAGCAGAGCCTCGCGGTGAACAGCGTCGACCCCGGCGACGGCCTCGACTTGCTGGCCAAGCTCGGTGGTTTCGAGATCGGGGGTATCGCCGGCCTGATCCTCGGCGCTGCCTCGATGGGCAAGCCCGTGATGGTGGACGGACTCATCTCCACGGCGGGGGCGCTGGTGGCTCAGGCCTTGTCCCCCCTCTCCGTCGAGTACATGATCGCGGGTCACCGCAGCGTGGAGCGCGGCCATCGTATCGCCCTGGAGAAGCTGGGCAAGAAGCCTCTCCTCGACATGGACCTGCGTCTGGGCGAGGGGACAGGCGGGGCTCTGGCCATGAACCTCGTGGACGCGGCCGTTCGGGTCCTCACCGAGGTGGCCACCTTCGAAGAAGCCTCGGTCTCGCACTCTTCGGAATAGGCGGGCGATGCGGGCATGGTGATCAAGCCGTTCTTCTCGGCGCTGCGCTTCCTCACCCCGGTGCCCGTACCCGGTCCGTGGGCGGGCGGCGAGAGGGAGTTGTCGCGCAGCCCGTTCTTCTTCCCCGTCGTCGGAGCACTGATCGGCGGCGTGGTCGCTGCGATCAGCTTCGGTCTCGACCACGTCCTGCCTCCGCTTGCCGCGAGCGCCATCCTCGTGTGCGTTCTCGTCGCCGCATCGCGGGGCCTTCACATGGACGGTCTGGCCGACACCGCGGACGGTCTGCTCAGCTCGCGGCCCCGCGACCAGATCCTCACCATCATGCGCGACAGTCGCACCGGAGCCATGGGGGTGGTCGTGGTCGTCTGCGTCATTCTGCTGAAGACGGCGCTCCTCGCCTCGATCACACCCGAGGGCGCCCGTTGGCAGATCGCCCTTCTCATGCCCCTTGCCGGGCGGTGCGCCATGGTGGTGACCATGGCCCTGTTCCCCTACGCCCGACCGGAGGGAGGACTCGCCACCGTGTTTCTGGCACGCACCGCCGGTCGCCGGCTGCTCCTGGTCTGGGCTCCCTTGGTGCTGCTGGCCGGGGGTTGGCTGCTCGCCGGCGTCGAGGGTTTGGCGGCGGCCGGTGCCTCGATCTTCGTGGGGTTGATTGTGGGCATATACTGCCAGCGGAGGATCGGGGGATACACCGGCGACACGCTCGGCGCGACGAACGAACTGGTGGAATGCATGCCGGCCCTCATCGGAGCGCTCTGGGCCTGGAACTAGGCGTCCAGGTGTGGGACGAGTTCAGGTCGCGGAGCGCGACAGCCCCACAGTAGGCGGAGGGGAAGGGATTCGAACCCTTGAGACCTTGCGGCCTGCCGGTTTTCAAGACCGGTGCGTTCAACCTGACTCCGCCACCCCTCCGCATGGTCGACAACGCACTGCGTCGTCGCCGCGCCGCGCATGGCGTTGCGGCACTCGTCGGCGTCTCGGTTGAGGCGCCGACGCCCGGTATCGGGCAGAGTGGAGTATAGCTCCTAGAAGGTGCTGATCGAGGCGGCGGAGAGGACGACCGCGGCGATGATCGCGATTACGATCCCGGCGATGCCGATGCCGAAGGTGATCCAGCACCACATCTTGGCCTTCCGCGATGACTCCCGCGCGCCGGCGATGTCTCCCATCACCAGTTTGTTACCCACTTGACTCGCATACACGACGGCCGCGATCCCGGTGGGCCAGAAGCAGACGATCAGCACGGCGATGGCCCAGCCCAGGTAGCTGGGGATGTGCGGGATGGCGCCGGTCGAGCTGATCGGGCGGTACTGAGGTGACTGGTAGGGCGCCTGATATGGCGCCTCGTATTGCTGTTGGTACGGCGGTTGATACTGCTGCTGATAGGGCTGCTGATAGGCCTCCTGCGCCGGCTGCTGGTAGGGCGCCGGTGCCTGTCCGTTGGCCTGCTCCCCAGGGGGGCTGGCCCACTGCCGCCTGTACTGCTCTATGTCGAGGCCACAGATGCTGCAGTTCCTGGCCGTGTCTTCAATAGTGCCCCCGCACTGTGGGCAATACATCCTGCCTCCCTTGGCTGTCTCCGGCGATGCCGCGCGTCACACATTCTACGGTAGGCGCGCGAGCAGTAATAGGCGTGACTCCTTCCCTAGATTCGGCATCCGGAGGAAAGCGCTTGAGTTCGGCGAACTTCTGCCGACAAGAGCGCGAAGGGTATTCGGTGTTGTCACGCGTGGAGGCGAAACGATGAAACCGGTGTATCTCGGTGGTGTCAGAGGCTATCAGTCGGCCGTCTACAGGCCGGGCACAGGCTGGAGCGGCAGCGAGAGCCATCGGCATAGTGGACACCAACCCGCGGTCTACAACAAGATCCGTCCCGCGCATGCCTGCCCGCTGACGGTCGCCCGCAGGCGCCGCCCTGGTTTGAAGACCAAGGCAGCCATCGTGGCGACGGTGGTCGCGTTGGCGGGACTGCTGACGCTGGTGTTCTCCGGAGCTGCCCAGCTCTAGAGCCTGGCCCTTTCTTCCCGCCCTCCGCGAGGTAACCGTGACCGAATCAGACACGCCCGAACGCATCGCCCACGCCATCGCCACCGACAGCATGATCCGCCTCTTCGGCATGGAGGTGGAGGAGGCTTCTGAACATCTGACCCGGGTGTCGGCTGTGGTGAAGGAGGAGTTTCTGCAACTCCACGATCTGGCTCACGGCGGGTTCATGTTCGCGCTGATGGACGTGGCTTTCGCCTTGACCGTCAATGCGAAGCTGGACGCGGTGGCCGTGCAATGGAGTATCAGTCAGTTCCGCTCCGCCAAACTCGGCGACAAAGTCACCGCCGAGTGCCGTCCTCTGCACACGGGACGCCGCCTGATGGTTGTGGACCTAGTGACGCTCGGTCCCGACGGCAGGGTCCTGGCCAAGGGCCAAGCGACTGCCATCCCAGTGGGGGAAGGCGCCCCGGCGCCCAGACGCTGCTAGCAGCCTGGTACCTAGGCTGGGCCCTCCGACGCAGGGCCCGAGTCCAGCACATCAGGCGCTTGGCGGACGAGTCTGACCTTCTCGGCAGCCAGCTGTGGAGACAATCCCACCGCGTAGATCTCGGGGTTGCGCAGCCGGCGTAGTTCCTCAGGCAGCGACGCCACCTGCTCGCGGGCTCTCGCTCGATCCCCGTTGATCGAAGGGGGCTCACCCACACGCACCCCGTCTCGCATGACGGTCTGAAGCAGGTTCTCGCAACGAGTGGCGTCCCACACGGCTCGGAGAAACGAAAGGTCGTGGCGTTCGGCGAACGGCACGGGCTTGGCCGGCTGTCCGGGATCTATGACATCGAGGGCCTCGGCGTCCAGGCGGATGAGATCTGCGAGAGGACGTCCGGCGCCATCGAAGTAGCGAACCACCCTCTTGCGGCCTGGATCGGTCATCTTCGCGGGATTGGACGACAGCTTGATTCGTGGCTCCCACGGTCCGTCGTCCTCGCGGATGGCCACCAGCTTGTAGACCCCGCCCAGGGTGGGGTGATCGGACGAGGTGATCAGGTGCGTTCCCACGCCCCACGTGTTGATGGGGGCGCCCTGCCTCTTGAGATCGGCGATGAGGTCTTCGTCCAACTCGTTCGAGGCGACGATCAGCGGGTCTTCGAATCCAGCCTCGATGAACATCCGCCGCGCCGCCTTGCTGAGCCGAGCCAGGTCGCCGGAGTCGAGACGGACAGCCGGACGAACGGTGCGCCCCGCCGCGCGCAGTTCCTTGAACAATGTGACCGCGTTGGGCAGCCCGGACTTCAGGGTGTCGTAGGTGTCGACGAGGAGGACCGGATCGTCACACGACGCTGCGTAGGCACGGAAGGCGTCGAGTTCGTTGTCGAAGCTCATCACCCACGAGTGGGCGTGGGTCCCCCGAAGCGGTATGCCGAAGACCTTGCCGGCCAGAACGTTGGAGGTGCTGTCCGCCCCTCCGATGTAGGCCGCCCGAGAGCCGCTCAAGCCCCCATCGGGGCCGTGAGCCCGGCGAAGACCGAACTCCACCAGGTGGTCGTCGCCGCAGGCCAGCCGGATGCGCGCCGCTTTCGTGGCGATGAGAGTCTGGTAGTTGAGAGTGTTGAGCACCGCCGTCTCCAGGAGTTGGGCCTCGATCAGCGGTCCCTCTATCTGCACGATGGGCTCGTGCGGAAATACCACGGTGCCTTCCGGGACGGCTTCGATGGTGCAGGTGGGGCGGAAATCCTTGAGGTAGTCAAGGAAGGCGGGTTCGAAGGCGCCCAGTCCCGAGAGATACTCCAGGTCTTGCTCGGTGAAGCGCAGGTTTTCGACCAGATCGAGCAGCTGCTCGAGCCCGGCCGCGATCGCGAAACCGTTGTCCGGAGGGAGCTCGCGGAAGGTGTAGTTGAAGCAGGCCTTGAGGTCTTTGCGACCGGTCTTCCAGTACCCACCCATCATGGTGAGCTGGTAGTAGTCGGTCAGCAGCGCCATGTCTTCGCGCTTGGCCCAGCGCTGCGAAGTGTCCAGGTTCATGGGAGGTTCCGTTCTCCCGACGGTGCCGGCGGTATCAGCATGTTCGCCCCGTCAGTCGTCGTGGGGTATCGGGTTGCCGTCCTTGTCGTAGGCAGCGGCTGGGCGTTCGCCCGAGTCCTCAATGCGCTCCGACGAGATACGGATGACTCCGGCAGCCTGCATCTCGGCCAGGGCCTGCGCTACCCCCTCCGAGGAGAGGCCCCGCACCGCGTCCTCTACGAGATAGACGGTGAAGCCCGCGGCACACGCATCCAGCGCGGTCCGGCGGACGCAGTACTCCGCGGCCAGGCCGGTGACGAAGACACGCTCCACCTTGCGGAGGCGCAGGAACTCGGCCAGGTCGAGCCGGTCCACCCGGAAGCCGCTGTAGCAATCGTCCTCAGGCTCGTCTCCCTTGCTGACGAGAATGGCGTTCATCGGCATGTCCAGGGCTTTGCACCAATCGGATCCCGGTGTTCCCTGGACGCAGTGCGCAGGCCAGGAGCCATCGCAGTAGTCCGGCTGGTCGCAGAAGCTCACGTGACCGGCCGGGTGCCAGTCGCGCGTGTAGATCCAGCGTCCAAAGAAGGGGACGATGCGGTTGATGACAGGGATCACCTCGTCGCCGCCCGGGACCGGCAGGCTGCCGCCGGGGCAGAAATCGTTCTGCACGTCGACCACGATGAGGGCGTCATGCGCCCCGGTGAACACGGTCTCGTCGCCGGTCTTGCTCATCGTCCTATCGTCTCCATCCCGGCGGGCATCAGCGGGCGTAGGACGGCCGGTACTTCCACGCGGCCATCCTCCGTCTGGTAGTTCTCCATGATCGCGATGATGGTCCGTCCCACGGCGACCACCGTGCCGTTGAGAGTGTGCAGGAGATAGGCTCCGCCTTTCTCGCCCTTGGCGCGGACCTTGAGGCGGCGGGCCTGGTAGTCGGTGCAGTTGGAGCAGGAGGTGACCTCGCGGTAGCGTTCTTGGGTGGGCAGCCATGCCTCCAGGTCGTACTTCTTCGCGGCAGAGGCGCCCAGATCGCCCGCGGCGATGTTGACCGCACGGTAGGGCAACCCCAGCTTCTGCAAGATCTCTTCCTCTATGGAGCGCATGAAGTCATGCTCCTCGGCCGACTTGTCGGGGGCGCAGAAGCTGAACATCTCGATCTTGTCGAACTGGTGCACCCGGAAGATCCCGCGTGTGTCCTTGCCGGCCGCCCCGGCTTCACGCCGGAAACAGCTGGAATAGCCCACGTAGCGAAGCGGCAGATCGGCCTCGTCGAGGATCTCGTCCATGTGCAGTGCCGCCAGAGGTACCTCGGAGGTCCCCACCAGGTTGAGACCGTCGGCTTCCAGGCGATAGACCTGCTGCATGTCGGTGGGGAAGAAGCCGGTGCCGTACATGGCCTCGTCGCGTACCAGCACCGGCACGATCACCGGGCGAAAGCCCTTGGAGGCCAGCGTCTGGAGGGCGAACTGCGCCAGCGCGAACTGCAGGAACACCAGGTCGCCCTTGAGATAGGCGAAGCGGCTGCCCGATGTCCGAGCCCCCCGCTCCATGTCGATGAGGTCGTGCGGAGTCGCCAGGTCGAGGTGGTCCTGGGGCGTGAACGCGAACTCCCGAGGGGTGCCCCATTGGTGCAAGACCACCGAATCCTCTTCCCCGCCGTCCGGAGCGGTCGGGTCGGGCAGGTTGGGCACCTGGAACAGTTCCTCCTCCAGCGACGCCTCCACCTCTCTCAGCCTCGCCTCCAACTGCTTGATCTCCTCGCCCACCTCACGCATGGCCAGGATCTTGTCGCCGGCGTCTTGCTTGTCCTTCTTGAGCCGGGCGATCTCCTCGCTCACCGAGTTCCGCAGGCTCCGCCGCTCCTCGACCTCCACCAGTATCTCGCGCCGCGAAGCATCCAGTTCGAGCAGCTTGTCCAGGGACTCCTCCGCGTGGGCGCCGCGACGCCTGAGCGCCTCGCGCACCAGGGTGGGATCGTTGCGGATCAGCTTCAGATCGAGCACAAGGTTCTCCTAACAGGCTGCTGAGGAAAGACGTTTCACCGAGTTGCCATCCTCAAGTCGTGCCTTGGTTCAGTGGACGGCCGACGGGATAGCTGCCCAGGACCGTGAGCCGGGGCAGCTTGCAGCGCAGGCAGCGCAGGGCGTCTGCCACGGCCGCGTCGTCCACCTTGCCCTCCATGTCCACGATGAAGATGTAGTCGCCAAGCCTTCTCTTCGAAGGCCGCGATTCGATCTTGGTCAGGTTGACGCGACGGAACGCGAACTCCTGCAAGATCAGCAAGAGCGCTCCGGGCTGGTCCTTTTGGATCTCGCAGACCACGGAGGTCTTGTACGGCTCGAACCAGTCCTGGCGCTCCCGCTGGCGGGCCAGGAAGACGAAGCGGGTCTCGTTGTCGTCGTGATCTTCGATATCGGCCTCGAGCACGGCGCAGCCATACGTTGTCCCGGCCAACTTGTTCCCGATGGCGGCCCAGGGCTCGTTCGCAGACGCTACCTTCTCCACGGCGTTGGCGGTGGAGTTGGCGGCCTCGATCTCCCGGCCCGGCAGGTTGCGACGCAGCCAGATGCGGCATTGCCCGTTGGCGTGAGGATGGGAGATCACCTTGGTTATCTGATCCAAGGTCAGCCCGGGACGGGCCAGCAGGCTGTGGCGGATGGGATGCCGGACCTCTCGCACTATCTGCACATTGTCGATCTCGTGGGCCAGCATGTCGATCGTGGCCGAGACCGAGCCTTCGATGGAGTTCTCGATGGGGACGATCGCGCAATCGACCTCGCCCTTGGACACGGCCTCGATGGTCTCCGGATTGGAGGCAAATGGCAAGAACCGACGCAACCGGCCGGTGGGCGTCCGCTCGTCGAGGGTGGCCCGCAGCGCCTCCTCGGTGAAGGTACCGGTGGGTCCGAGGAAGCCGATGGTCGTCGCGGCCACCGGAAGGGGGTCGACTAGCGACGAGACCTCCCAACGGACGGGATCCGGTCTGGCCGGATCACAGCTCACGGTCGTCCTCGTCCTGATCCGGCGCGCCAGCCAGCCACCCGTCGTCCTCGCCCTGACCCAGGGACTCCTTCCGTCCCTGCACGAATCTTTCGGCCAAGCTTGTGGCCGACGGTGTCTCGGGCTCACTCCAGCCCTTGGCGGACGGAACCACCTCGCCCTGCACCAGCGGCAGACCCTCGCGCCTGCGTTTCCGGTTCTCTTGGGCCAGTTCGCGCTCCGTGGGGGCGCGGAGACCAGGCAGACCTACAGATATGGGTGCGCCGGAAGCCGGCGAATCGGCGTCTGTCCTTGCATCCGATCCGTTACTCAAGCCGGCATCGACTCGAGGCTTGATGGTGAAGGGAGTGCTTCCGCGGGCTTGATCCAGCGCCTCGATCTCTTCGGGAGCCAAGGGCACGTCGGGCTCGCCGTCTTTGATGAGTTTGACGTAGATGCGGGCGAAATCGCGGCTCACGACAGTGGTGAGGACAACGCCGTCGCCGAGGCTGTTGAGGAATGCCACGGCTGTGCTCTGCCGGCCCCCCAGGTCGTAGTAGGCGTCGAAACGGACGATGCCCACCCGGGACAGGCCGCTGTCTATCCGCACGTCATGGTCGCGGACAGCCAGGGTCAGATCCTCCAGGGCGAGGCGCACGTTGGTGAGTTTGTCGTCCACCGACGATACGTGCTCCACGATGTCCACGGTACCCCGTGATCCCATGATGACGTGTTGGTTCCGTAGATAGCGCTGCAGCCTCTTGTAGACCACGAACAATCCCGCGCCGGCAAGCACCGCCAGGGCGATGGCCACGATGGCGACTATCTCGAATACCTGCACCGCGCTTCCTCCGGTCCCTATAGTTTGAAGATGACGTTCGGCTTCGATCGAGTTGTTGTCTTTGAACTTCTCATCCTTGGACCGGTCCCGCCTGCACCTTGAGTGCGGCCACTTCGCCGTATGTCGGTGGGGTTGATTCCCTTGACCTCCACCGTGACCTCGGCCTTGGCTTTGATCAGGGGGATGTCAATGGTCTTCTTCTGAGGTTCGGTGGGGTTGGGCGAGAGAAGGGTGACGACCACCTTGACGTTCTTCTCGTCCATGTTCCCCTGGTTCTCGACCGTCACCTCGAAGGTGAGTGCGTCGGTCGAGGTCAGGTTGAAGGTGCCGCCTGCGGTGATCTCCTTGGCGTCGGGCATCACCACCACCTTGTTGAGGGCGACTCCGTGGATGGCCTGCAGATTGCCGGTGCTCTTGAGCCCGGCGAGGATGTCCTGCACCTTCGCATTGGAGGCCAGATCGGGATCCGCGAAAAAGGTTGTCGTCGGGACATTGACACCGGTCAGCGCCTTCTCCGCGAGCATGGCCGCCGTCTTTGGGCCAAAGACCTCTTGATATAGGAAGTCGGAGTTGACCAGGTAGCGGAGCGCGTGTGAGATCTGCTCCGCCGAAACCTCTGTGTCCTCTACCTCCAGCGCGTTCATGAGAGCCGGCTTCAGTTCGGCCACGCCCATCTGTCGAAAGCTCATCACCAGCAGGAAGAACTGGTGGATCCCCTCGTCGACCATGTCCTTGGGCGCGTCGAGGGCTTCGGCCTCCACCTGCAGCTCCTCCGAGGTGGCGACGAGATCGTCGAGTCGAGCCTGGATGCCCGCTCGGTTGGTATCGCCTGGGCTCGTGAGCAACTTCGCCAGATCCGCGCCGACCGCGTCCGATCTTTCCAGTATGTCTGCCACCGACACCATGTAGCGCTGGTAGTCGGCGGCCTCACCGCTGTGGATGGCGCCGCGCGCGGCGATCACGATGATGACGACGATGACGATGATGGCGGCCAGAATGAGAAGGAGCCGAAAGACCGGCGTAGGCAGTATCTTCTTCTGCCGCCGTTTGTGCTCCCCCGTGGCCGAGTCGCTGATGATGTCGTCTCTATTCAGATCGGTCATAAAAAGCGGCAGTAGATGAATGATGATGGTGGGCGAGGGGGGACTTGAACCCCCATGAGCGTAAGCTCACTAGACCCTGAACCTAGCGCGTCTGCCAATTCCGCCACTCGCCCGGAATGCTCCCCAGTATAACATGGCGCCTTGCCGCGACCTGACCTTACTGTGAGTGGGCCCGCGGGGGACTGCGTGTCTGCTCCGGCTGCGCACAAAAGCCTGTGCGACTCCTCCCCCAGACACGCAGTCCCCCGCGGGCACCCTTGCTGTCAGCACTGACACGCCCCGCGCGCCCTCTTAGGAGGGTTGGCCCCACTGCCTGGGCTTCGCCTCCGGCTCGCCCCTCACAGCCTGGGCTTCGCTTCACTCGCCCTCACAGCCTGGGCTTCGCTTCACTCGCCTCACTCGCTTCGCTTCCGGCTGGCTTCGCCTCCGGCTCGCCTCACTCGCTCCGCTTCGCCTCGCTGGCTTCGGCTCCGCCTCTGTCTCGCTCTGCTCGCTCCATCCCACGTCGCTCCGGCCGGCCCTTGACTTCATAATTCAACGGTTGTAGAATTCAATAAATCAACGAGTGTTGAATTACGGAGGTTGTCGCATGCGAGTCTCGGAACGGCCTGGATGGCGCGCAATCCTGGCGGCCATGGTGGCGAGTGTTGTGATGGTGTTCTTCTTCGTCTGGCTATTCGCGGCGGCACTTCACCAGCCTCAGCCGCACGACCTGCCGGTTGGCTTCGTTGGCCCGGCCGCTGTGGCTGAGCAGGTCGCTGCCGGCGTCGAAGCCAATGCCCCGGGAGCGTTTGTCTTTACCAGCTACTCCTCCGCCGACGAGGCTCGGACGGCCGTTCTGGAGCGCGATGTCGCCGGTGCCCTGATCGTCGGCTCCGGACAGCCGCAGATCCTGGTCGCCAGCGCGGGCGGGCAGGGCCGCCTCGGGAGCGATCTCGGGGGCATTCACGGCCATAGCGGAAGCATCCGGACAGACCGCTATCGTAGAGGACGTGCAGCCGCTTCCGGAGTCCGACTCTCGGGGGCTGGTGCCCTTCTTCCTCGTGCTGGGAGTCTGCGTCTCGGCCTTCTTGTTCCAGATCTTGTCCAGAGCGCAGATGGGCCGGTTGAGTCTCTGGAGTGTGGCTGCGACGATAGTCGTCTTCGCCGTCGTGGACGGCCTGCTGGCGGCCCTGGCGGTAGACATCGTGATCGGTTTCGACAGTGGCTACTGGGCGCTTGCCGGGGTCTGCGCACTTCTCGCCCTGGCTGTTGCTGCTGCCACCGCCGCCTGTTGCCGCCTCTTCGGAAGGGCGGGAGTGGGGGTGGCGGGATTGATCGTCATATTGCTTGGAAATGCATCCTCAGGCAGCGTTGTAGGTTCCGCCTTTCTTCCGCAGCCTTTCAGGTGGCTTTCGCCTGCTCTTCCTGCCGGTTCGGCTCTGGAGGCCGCCCGCTCGGTCCTATACTTCGGAGGGGCGGGCGCTGGCTGGCGGCTTGCAACGCTGGCCCTGTGGGGGGTAGGGTCGCTGCTCGTGTTCGCCGGCGCGGCCGCGTGGATCAAACGAGGAGAACGGCCGACTCCCCAGGCTGCATAGCTGC
Organism: uncultured Actinomycetes bacterium; assembly: GCA_963714175.1. Lineage (GTDB taxonomy): Bacteria > Actinomycetota > Thermoleophilia > RBG-16-64-13 > RBG-16-64-13 > RBG-16-64-13. The sequence goes on from CAVQNN010000003.1 coordinate 330,879, forward strand.
GGCACCCGGCCATGGCAGCGGAAGAGAAGGGAAGAAGGATGAGCCGAGGAGACCAGCCCATCCGCCGAGGCCGGCGCCCCGGTCGGAGCGACACCAAGAGCCTGATCCTGGAGTCTGCTCGGCATCTGTTTGCGTCGGCAGGGCTACGAGCACACGAGCATCCGTGCGATCGCCGAGAGGGCCGGCGTCGACTCGTCTCTTGTGATGCACTACTTCTCCTCCAAGGAAGGCCTGCTGCAGGCCGCCATGGAGTGGCCGTTCGACATGGAACAGGCCGCGCGCCAGATCTTCGAGGGGGGCGATCCTGACCAGACGGGCGAACGTCTGGTGCGCAAGGTGTGCGAGATGTGGGAGGACGAGACGACCCGCTATCCCCTCACCGTGATCCTGCGCAACGCCGTGCAGCGAGAGGATGCGGCCCGGCTTACGTCGCAGTGGGTGGAGCAGTCGATGGTGGGCCTTCTGGCGGCAAGGACTCAAGACCCGAACGCGCCCATGCGTGTGGTGCTGGCCCACAGCACTCTGGTGGGTCTGGTCCTAATACGATATGTGGTCGGGATCGAGCCCCTGGCCTCTGCGTCGGTCGAAACGGTGGTCCAGTTGGTCGGCCCGACAATCCAGCGGTATCTCATGGGAGACCTAGGCGCCGCTCGAGGCGAAGCCAGGCCGGTAGCCGCCCTCTCTGAGCGCCGCGCCGCACCCCCCCGCGCGGAGGCCGATGCCGCAGCGGACCGTCCGCCTAGTAGACTGCCGCCCGCGTTTGCTCCCTCAGGTACGCGCGAGCCGATACCCTCTCGCGGAAGCAAGTCGCGCGTGTTGGTGACGCGCGCTGGAGCGAGAGGGTATCGGCTCGCGCCTCACATGGGGACAAGTGGACTCCGGCGATATACTGGGCGGATGGCCGACACGCCCCTTCTTTTCGATCGCTACCGCATAGTCCGCAAGCTGGGCAGTGGGGCCTTCGCCACTGTCTATCTGGCCGACGACCTCAAGATGGGACGGCCCGTGGCCGTCAAGGTGGTGGAGCACGCGGTCGACGTCGAGGACCGGGTGGCGCGGGAGGCCCAGGCGGCTGCCAAGCTCAGCCATCACCACATCCTGACCGTCTACGAGATGATCCGCGAACCCGACCGGACCTGCCTCATCACGGAGTACGTCCAGGGCAAGACCCTGCGCGAGCTCTATCGCGACCAGAGCCTCAGCGATCTCGACATCCTCGAGATCGGTGTCCAGCTTTGCCGGGCCTTGGAGCACGCGCACAAGAGGGGAGTGGTCCACCGGGACATCAAGCCGGAGAACATCATGCTGGTCGACGGCGACGCCATCGACGTCAGATTGATGGACTTCGGGGTAGCCCAACTGGAGGATCGGGCGTCCATAACGGTCGACGGCGACCTGGTCGGCACCTTGGCCTACATGTCGCCCGAGCAAGGAGAAGGGAAGAACGTCGATTCACGCAGCGACGTGTACTCGCTCGCCTTGACCCTCTACGAAGGTTTCACCCGCAAGAACCCGCTCAGGGGCAAGAAGCTCCAGGAGTTGCTGCGCGACGTGTCGAGGCCGGACATCCCGCCGCTGTCCGACAATCGCCCCGATCTTCCGGCGGAGCTCAACGACGCGCTCGCTCGGGCGATGGCTTACGATCGCTACGCGCGCCCCGACGCGGGGACGTTCGGACGGAACCTCGGTCGAGCCGAGAAGCGCATGCCGGAGGAAGAGGAGGAGATCCGGGATGAGCGTCTCGCCACGCGGGTGAGGGAGAAGCTTGCCCCCGGTCCGGTGGATCGCGACCGGCTCTTCTATATGGGAGAGCACCTTGCCAGCGCGGTCTTCGCTCTGTGCTGCCTTCTGTACGTGCTACCTCGCGTTCCCTTCTATCCCGAGGTCGCGATCGTCCCTCTGATAGTCGCGCCGACGTTCATCGCACTACTGTGGCCGTTCGGCGGCGGGGTGCTGACTCTGGCCGTGCTCGCCCCTCCCATATTCGCCTTCGGCGCCGGTTGGGGTGTGGTCTATCTGGTCCCGGCCGCCGTCGAACATGGCGCTGATGCGCTGGCGACGGCGGGAATGGGCGGCGCTCCTTCCTGGCGTCATGCCGTTCGCCGTAGCCATCTGGGCGGGTCTGGCCGTGCTGCCTCTGGCCGGGGCCTTGCTTCGCCGCTGGGGGGCGCTTGGCGGGTTCTTGAGCGGTCTCGTGCTGGCGGTGACAGCCGGGCTGGCTGGATGGACGACCCTGCCCTACACGTTCAACCCGGGTCCGGGCGCTCCACTGATGGCGGCCGAGCATGCCAAGTCCCCTTGGACCGTCTTGCTGGAGATCGCTCGATTCCTCGATTCACGACCGGAGCTTGGCCTGCAGATCCTGCTCTTCGCGCTGTTCTCGCTGCCTCTCTACGCGTTGCCGGGGCGCTCCCGAGAGCGGCGGATGTGGGGCGCGTGTATCTATCTCATCCTGCTGTTCCTGGCTTTCGTCCTGCTCCCGATCTTGGCCTTGGGGGTGCCGGTGGAACTGGGTCACTTCCTGGTCACGTACGTACCGTGCGCTATAATCGCCATTCTGGTCGCCTTTCTCATTCCATCCGAGCGTACGGGGACCCTATAGGGGCGGACGCTCGCGGTAGATGTGAGGGTCCGGGCGGAGCATCGGAAAGGGGTCCAAGCTGTACGTACAACCCGCAGAGCTGGCCCGCAAGCTCGTGAAGGAGATGGAGGACCACAAGGTCTCACGTCCCCCTCGCGTGTCGGTTCGCAACCGGTACACCATCTTCCTGTGCTCCGAGGACTATGAGCGGCTCAGCGAGCGCAAGGACACGCTGATACTCAAGTTGGAGCGCCACCTCACCAAACACGCGCGGTCGAAGAAGTACGAGCTTCCAGGCGACATCGACGTGGAGATCGTGGTCGATCCCGATCTGACGCTGGGTCATTTCGGCATTCTCGCCGAGCGTGATGCACCGGGCCTCGTCGATCATGGTCTGCCGCGCCGTGCCCTGCAAGAGCAGCCGTCGCGCGAACGGCAGAGCGCGCCCGCTCTCGTCGTGGAGGAGCCTGCGGCCCCTGTCGAACGTCCAAGGACGGCGAGAGCCAAGCCCGCTCGCAAACCGATAACGCCGGCGACCGCCTGGGAGGGCAACGGAGCGACCCAGGTCATCCCGGCCGTGGAGGCGGCGGAGCACGATCTCGCCTGGCAGACCATAGTACTCAAGGCCGGCAACCGCGAGCGCGAATTCACGCAGGGACGGGTGATCGTGGGCAGAGCCAAAGATGTCGATTTCCGAGTCGACGACTCCAACGTCTCTCGCCGTCATGCGGCCATATTCTGGTCCGAAGGCAGCGTCGTGATCGAGGATCTCGGTTCCACCAACGGGACGATGGTCAATGGCTACCCGATCTCAAAGACCGTCATCCGGTCGGGCGACGTGATCGTGATCGGGGATTGCCGAATCACCGTCGACACCAGGTAAGACCTGGGGATCAGGGGAGAGACGCATGCTGCAGATCGTTCTGCTGGCAGGTAAGATCGCGTTCCTGCTGATCCTCTATCTCTTCATCTACAGGGTGATCCGCTCTGCCACCCGCGAATTGCGCGCTACCGCCGCCGTCGCCGACAGACAGCAGTTGGCCGTCCAGGCTGGGGCGTCTGCATCGAGGGCGACCGGGGCGAACGCCGCGGCGCCGGGACCGAAGGGGACCGGAGTGTGGACGCTTGTGGTCCAGAAGAGCCCCTCTGTCGCAGCAGGCACGACCTTCTCGCTCCCTTTGGGCGCTCACGCCATGGCCGGCCGCTCCTCTGAGATGGACATTCAGCTTGAGGACACCTTCGTGTCGTCGAAGCACGCCCTGTTCGAGACCACGACTGCCGGTCTGCAGGTGGAAGACCTTCGCAGCACCAACGGCACTCAGGTCAATGGGGCCGATATCTCCGATCCCGTGGTCCTTCAGGTGGGAGATCGGGTCGAGGTGGGCGACACCGTCTTCCAGGTGGAGGTGAGGTGATGCGCCTCCGCGCCGGCGTCGCGAGCGACCGTGGCCTCATCCGCCCGGCCAACGAAGACTCCTTCTTCCTCCGCCGTGGTCTCTACGCGGTGTGCGACGGCATGGGCGGTGCCCGCGCCGGGGAGGTGGCGTCGCAGATGGCCTGCCTGGGGCTTCTTGGGCCTCAATCCGGCCTCCGCGGGGAAGAAGGACCTGCGGGCGGCGGTGGTCAGCACCAATCAGGCCATCATCAGCCGCAGCCTGTCCGAGGACCATCTGCTGGGGATGGGCACCACGCTCACCGCCGTCTTGATCAGGAACGGATCGGTCATCTTGGCCCACGTGGGCGACTCCCGGGCCTACCTGTTTCACGACGGCAGCCTGATCCAACTCACCGAAGATCACTCCTGGGTGGGCGAGATGGTGCGCCGCGGGGAGCTGACTCCGGATGAGGCGGCGGTCCATCCGCACCGCAGCGTCATCACGCGGGCGCTGGGCACCGATGGCGACCTCGAGCCCGACATGGACGAAATAGACATCGGCGAAGGCGACAGGGTCGTTCTGTGCAGCGACGGTCTGAGCGGGATCGTCTCCGAAGCCGATATCGCCGCGTTGCTCGGGCGGGGCGAACTGCCTCAGGCGACTGCCGAACTTCTGGTGAAGGCCGCTCTCGCCACCGGAGGCGAGGACAACGTGACCGTGGTGGTCGTCGACGTGGTGGCCGGCGACGACCGGTCCGAGGGGAGTGACCCGGGGGATCAGGTCGGCGACCGCATGCTCATCGGGCCGAGCGATCGTGGAGAGCTGCAGCCCGCGACTCGCGGCAAGAAGGCCGGTGCGGCTGTGCGCGAGCGACTCAGCCGGCGGGCTGCTCCCAGCTCTGCGCCCGGTCGGTCCTCGGGCGGCCGGCGACGCGCAAGGGGAGGAGGCCGCGCCCGCGGGTGAGGAGGCGCACGGCTTGTAGAGGCATCGGCGGACGAGGAGAAGGCAACCGGCGATAAGCCGCCCGCGCCCATTGTGCCAGCACCGGCTGGTGATGCGTCGCCGGCCGAGAAGGCAACGCGCGAGTCGGCGGTTCAGGGACCTGCGGCGGTCGGGGCGACGCCGAGGAGGCGGTCACGGCGCAGGTGGATCTACCTGGTCGTCGCGATCGTCCTGGTTCTGGCGATAGCCGCGGCCGGCTTTGCCATCTTCAATTCGACCGTCTACTACGTGGGGCCCTACGATGGCACGGTGGCCCTCTATCGCGGGCTTCCCGGGAGCTTTCTCGGCGTAGATCTCTCCTCGGTGGTCCAACTGGGAACGGTCGACTATCAATCGCTGGCACCTTACCTGCGGGAGCGGGTGGACGCCAGAGAGCTGATCAGCAAGGAGGAGGGGCGGGCGTTCCTCGAATCGCTGGGCGAGCAACAGTGAGTCTGCGCAATCGGGAGCTCGTCTTCCTGGTCCCAGCGCTGATCCTCACGACACTGGGTTTCGCCCTGGTCTACACGCAGAAGGCTACGGCACTCACCTGGACGTCGCTCACGTACGGAGCTCTCTTCCTGGTCCTCTTCCTCATCGCTCACGTCGGGCGCCGGTTCCTGGCCCCCAATGCCGATCCTTACCTGCTGCCGGTCACGGCCCTTCTCTCCACCCTGGGACTGGTCGTGCTGTACCGGCTGAACGAGGACCTGGCCCTGAAGCAAGCCATGTGGCTGGTGGTGGGCCTGGTGGCGTTCCTGCTGGTGCTGGCGCTCGTGCGCGACCTGCAGTGGCTGTGTCGCTATCGCTACTGGATCGGCGCCCTGGGCTGCTGCTCCTGCTGGTCACCGCCATCTTCGGCCGGGAGATCAACGGGGCGCGTCTCTGGATCGCCTTGGGGCCGATGCGCTTCCAACTGCCCGAGATCGGCAAGATCTTGCTGGTCATCTTCTTCGCCGGCTACCTGGTGGACATGCGGGAGGTGCTGACCGTGAGCACGCGCCGAGTGCTGGGGGTGCCTCTGCCGCCCTTCCGCTACCTGGCGCCTCTTCTGAGCATCTGGGCTCTCTCCCTGGCGCTCATGATCTTCATGAAGGATCTGGGAACGAGCCTGCTCTTCTTCGGGGCTCTGCTCGCCCTCCTGTACGTGGCCACCGGGCGTTTCTTCTACGTGTTGGTGGGTCTGGTGCTGTTCGCTGCCGGCGCGACGATCCTCTACTTCATCTTCCCTCACGTGCAGACTCGCGTGGACATCTGGCTGGATCCCTGGAGTGACCCGAGCGGCAAGGGCTACCAGATCGTCCAGTCGCTGTTCGCTCTGGCCGCCGGCGGACTGTTCGGACGGGGTCTGGCCGAGGGGTATCTCATCCTGCAGTCGGGGAAGACGATCATCCCGAAACTGGAGACCGACTTCATCTTCTCGGCCATCGGGGAGGAGCTGGGGCTGGTGGGGGCGGTGGGGATCATCCTTCTCTATCTGATCTTCGTCTATCGCGGCTTCCGCGTGGCCGTGCGGGCCAGGGACGACTTCTCGCGCCTGCTCGCCACCGGGCTCATCAGCATCTTCGCTCTGCAGGCCTTTCTCATCATGGGAGGGGTCATCAAGCTGATCCCTCTCACCGGGATCACTCTGCCGTTCGTGAGCTACGGGGGCAGCTCCATCGTGGCCAACTTCGTGCTGCTGGCTCTGCTGCTGCGGGTGAGCGACAAGGCGGCCTAGGATGGACAGACCTCTACGCCGTCTCTTCTTCTTCTTCGCCCTGCTCTTCGTGGCCCTGCTGGTGCAGCTCACCTACGTGCAGGTGTGGGCCGCTCGCCGATCTCAAGACCAACTCCGCCAACACCCGGGCCATCGAGGAGGAGATGAAGGTCGAGCGGGGGGTCATCGTCTCGGCCGACGGGGTGGAGTTGGCGGTCAACACCAAAGAAGGGCAGTACTACCTGCGCGAGTATCCGCAGGGCAGTCTCACCTCTCCCTGGCTGGGCTACAACAGCCTGCGGTACGGCCGCGCCGGCGTCGAGCGGGTCTACAACGAGGAGCTGTCCGGGCAGTCCGGCCTGCTGGGCATCACCAGCTACTGGGACGAGCTGCTGGGCAAGACCCACCGGGGCGCCGACCTCAAGCTCACTATCAACGTGGCCGTGCAGCGGGCGGCGGCCGAGGCTCTCGGGGATCGCAAAGGCGCGGTCGTCGCGCTCGATCCGCGCACGGGAGCGGTGCTGGCCATGGTGTCGTATCCGCGCTACGACCCCAACAAGGTCGACTACCCTGTGGACGGAGCTCAACACCGACCCCGACACGCCGCTGCTCAACCGGGCCATGCAGGGTCTCTATCCTCCGGGCTCGGTCTTCAAGATCATCGTGGCCGCGGCCGCCCTCGAGACCGGCGCCGTCACTCCCGAGACCGAGTTCACCGACACCGGCAGCGTCACGGCCGGCGGGTTCGTGGTGAACAACTACGGCGACAAGGTCGTACGGCGAGCACGACTTCACCAAGGCGTTCGCGAGCAGCATCAACACCACGTTCGCCAAGGTGGGGGTGGAGCTTGGGAGCGACGCGCTGGCCGGGTACGCGGCGACTTCGGTTTCGGCAAGGAGCTGCCCTGGCCCATGGGCGGGGCCAAGAGCTTCTTCCCCGACCCGGGCGACATGGACAAGGCCCACCTGGCCCAGGCTGCCTACGGGCAGGGCGAGGTGCTGGCCACTCCGCTGCAGATGGCGCTCGGCGGCCGCGGCCGTCGCCAACGAGGGCCAGATCATGAAGCCCTATCTGGTCAGCAGGGTCAGCGACTACCACGGCACCGTGCTCGAGGAGACCAAACCGGAGGTGTGGCTGCAGGCCGATCTCGAGCGAGACGGCGGCCGTGTTGCGGGACCTCATGGTCGAGGTGGTCAAGAGCGGCACGGGAACCGCGGCCGCCCTGAGCGGCGTCCAGGTGGCGGGCAAGACAGGGACCGCCGAAGTGGCCGACGCCGAACCGCACGCCTGGTTCGTCGGCTTCGCGCCGGCCGACGACCCGCAGGTGGTGGTGGCGGTGCTGGTCGAGAACGCGGGCACCGGCGGCAGCATCGCGGCTCCCATCGCTCGACAGGTCATCGCGGCGGCTCTCGGTCTCTGATACTCTGTGAGTAAGGTAGTATTTCGCGCGATGCGGGCGAGAGAACGAGAAGCGCAAGAGCACGTCGGAGGACGATGGCACCGTGATAGGACGTGTGTTCGACGACCGCTACGAGGTCGTCCGCAAGCTGGGCAGCGGCGGCATGGCCGACGTCTATCTCGCGAACGACCGTCTCCTGGGCCGGCAGGTGGCCCTCAAGGTCCTCTCCGCGCGCTACGCCAACGACGAGCAGTTCGTGGAACGTTTCCGCCGCGAGGCCAGCAGCGCCGCCGGTCTCAATCACCCCAACATCGTGCAGATCTACGATCGGGGAGAGGCGGAGGGCACCTACTACATCGCCATGGAGTACCTCGAGGGACGCTCGCTCAAGGAGATCATCCTCAAGTACGCGCCGCTCAGCACCGAACTGGTGATGTCGATCTCGACGCAGATCTTGGAGGCGCTCCGTTTCGCCCATCGGCGGGACGTCATCCATCGCGACATCAAGCCGCAGAACATCATCGTCGACAACGACGGCCGGGTGAAGGTCACCGACTTCGGCATCGCCCGGGCGGGCAGCGTCTCCACCATGACCGAGGCCGGGTCCATCCTGGGGACCGCCCACTACCTGTCGCCCGAGCAGGCTCAGGGACAACCGGTGGAGGCCGCCTCCGATCTCTACTCGCTGGGCGTGGTCATGTACGAGATGGCCACGGGCAAGCTGCCCTTCGACGGCGACAACCCGGTGAGCATCGCCATGCAGCACGTGCACGAGCAGCCGGTTCCGCCGCGCAGCCTCGTCCCGGAGATCCCCGAGAATCTCGAGGCCGTCATCCTCCGTGCTCTGGGGAAGCAGCCCATCGAGCGGTATCTGACCGCTCAGGCCATGCTGGACGATCTGCGGCGGGTCCAGGAAGGCGAGCCGGTGAGCGCGCCTGTCGTCTACGCCGAAGAGGCCACCACGATCATGAGCCCGGCCGCGGCTGCCGCGGCTGCCGCCGGCTCCGGCGCGCAGGCCACGCAGATACGGCGGCGGACCGCCGACGATCCCGGATTCGCACCCGAGCCCTACTACGACGAACCGGCGCGGCGCGGGAGCGCGTGGCCGTGGATACTGGTCATCGTGCTCATCCTGGCTCTGGCCGGGGCCGCCTACGCGATCTTCTCCAACTGGAACAGCCCGGGGGATGAACTGGCGGCCGTGCCCGGAGTGATCGGGCTGAGCGAGGCAGACGCCAAGCAGAAGATCGAGGATGCCGGCTTCAAGTTCGACACTGAGAAGCAGGCGTCCACCGAAGCAGAGGGGACGGTCTTCGACCAGGAGCCGGGGAAGGACACCGACCTGGCGAAAGGCGAGACCGTGAAGGTCTGGGTCTCGTCAGGCGAAGGCACGGTAGAGGTCCCCGACGTGGTCGGCATGAACAGAGACGAAGCCATCGAGGAATTGGCCAGAAGGGGGTTGGATCCAGGGACGCCCCAGGAAGAAGCCCACCGAGGACGAAACCAAGGTCGGCAAGGTGCTGCGGCAGGCCCCGGAGGCTGGGGACGCAGGTGGACGCGGGCACCGACGGTGCGCATCTGGATCGGGGTGGCCAGCAACGCCGTCGTCGTGCCGCGGCTCATCGGCATGAACGAAGAGGTGGCCACGGCTCGCATTCTGGAGTTGGGCCTGGTCCCCAAGGTCGAGGAGGTGGATTCGACGCTCCCGGGGGGACCGTCGTCGAACAGGACCCCCTGCCGAATGAGAACGTGGCGCTGGGAGCGACGGTCACCATCTACATCAGCAACGCCCCCGAGCCCACCACGGTCGTCGTGCCTGCCGTGGCCGGTCTCGGATTCACCTACAATCAAGCCGTGGCGAAGCTGAGTCAGTACGAGCTGCGCGCGAGGAAGGTGGACTACGAGACCACGGAATTCGCGCCAGGCCTGGTCGTCCAGCAGGTTCCGGCCGCCGGGGCGGAAGTGAACAGGGGCAGCTACGTCGAACTCTGGGTGGCCAAGGAGCCCACGACCACCACTACCGACCACCACGACGACCACCACCTTGCCAGATACGACCTCGACCATACCGACCACGACCGAACCGCCCACAACCACCACCGTAACGATAGGGTTCTAGCATGAATGCGAACAAGCCTACCTTCCAGGACGTACTCCTCGGCCTGCAGGAGTTCTGGGCCAAACAGGGCTGCATCATCTGGCAGCCACATCACACCGAGGTGGGCGCCGGCACCTTCAATCCGGCGACCTTTCTCAAGGTGCTCGGCCCCGATCCGTGGAAGGTGGCCTACGTGGAGCCCTCCATCCGTCCCACCGACGGGCGCTACGGAGAGAATCCCTACCGGTTGGGCCACTACTACCAGTACCAGGTGATCCTCAAGCCGTGCCCGGACAACATCCAGGATCTCTACCTGGCCTCTCTGGAGCACCTGGGCATCGACCTGGCCAAGCACGACGTGCGCTTCGTGGAGGACGACTGGGAGTCGCCCACCCTGGGCGCGTGGGGACTGGGCTGGGAAGTGTGGATCGACGGCATGGAGTGCACCCAGTTCACCTACTTCCAGCAGGTGGGCGGCATCGACCTGGATCCGCCCAGCGTGGAGCTGACCTACGGCACCGAGCGGCTGACCATGTACCTGCAGGGCGTCGACAGCGCCTTCGATCTGGAGTGGGTGCCGGGCGTGACCTACGGCGACGTGTACAAGACCAACGAGGCGCAGTGGTCGGTCTACAACTTCGAGCTGGCCGACATCCCGCTGCTGCAGAGGTCGTTCGTCGACTACGAGCGCGAGTGCGAGCGCTGTCTGGAACGGGGGCTGACCCGGCCGGCGTACGACTTCGTGCTCAAGACCTCGCACATGTTCAACCTGCTCGATGCCCGGGGCGCCATCAGCGTGACCGAGCGCACCGGCTACATCGCCCGGGTGCGCAACCTGGCCCGCAAGGTGGCCGAGACGTACGCGGCCGAGCTGGGCGACGGCGGACGTGCCGGCGGCGGACGCCGGGACTGCCGGCCGACGGCGGGGCCAGGCGTCGGCGAGCGCCGCGCCGGGGCGTCGCCGGCGACACGGCCTGGATCTCGCCCGACGACCGGGCGACGCCGTGACTTCCTGCTCGAGATCGGCGTGGAAGAGATGCCGGCTTCGGCCTGCCGGGCGGCCATCGACCTGCTGCCCGAGCGGGTGGCCGGCTTGTTCGCGGCGGAGGGCGTGGAGGTCGACGCCGGAGGACGTCGAGGTGATGGTGTCGCCCCGGCGCATCGCGGTCGCTGATGAAGGACGTGCCCGGCGAGCAGGCGCCGCGCGAGATCGTCCAGCGCGGACCGGCTATCGAGGCGGCCTTCGACGCCGACGGCAAGCCCACCAAGGCCTGCGAGGGCTTCGCCCGGGCCAAGGGCGTCTCGCCGCACGATCTGGAGATGCGCGAGGAAGCGGGGCGCTCGCTTCGTCTACTACGTGACGCAGAGCGAGAGCCGGCCGACGGCCGGGCTGCTGCCCGACATCTGTCTCAAGATCGTGCGCGACATGTACTTCCCCAAGAACATGCGCTGGGGATATCGCGACGTGCGCTTCTCGCGGCCCATCCGCTGGCTGGTCGCCCTGTGGGGCGAGACGGTGATCCCGTTCGGCATCGCCGGGCTGACCTCGGGCAGGACGAGCCTCGGGCACCGCTGGCTGGGCGGACCGGTGGAGATCGCCCGTCCGGCCGACTACGTGGAGGCCATGCGGTCGGTGGCCGTCATGGTCGATCATCGCGAGCGCGAACGGCGTGATGTGGGCGGAGCTCGAGCGGATGGCCGCCGAGCAGGGTCTGGAGGTCATCGACCCCAACGGCAAGATGGAAGAGGTGCTCTTCCTGGTGGAGAAGCCCACCGTGGCTCAGGGGCAGTTCGGGGCCACAGCATCTGAGCCTGCCCGCCGAGGTGCTGGAGACGGCCATGCAGTCGCATCAGCGGTACTTCCCGCTGGTGGACGAGAACGGAGCTCTCTCCAACCGGTTTCTCTACGTCGACCAACGGCGATCCCGCCTGGCTCGAGCAGATCACCGCCGGCAACGAGCGGGTGATCGAGGGCCGCATCGAAGACGCGGAGTTCTCCTTCGAGAAGGACAAGGCCACCGGCCTGGAGGCGATGGCGGCCCAACTGGGCAAGATCGTCTTTCACGTCAAGGCCGGCACCATGAAGGACAAGACCGACCGGCTGGTGGCGCTGACCGGGTACCTGGCTGAGGTGACCGGCGCTCCCGGCGGAGGCGCGGGAGCGCGCGCTCGAGGCCGCCCGGCTGGCCAAGGCCGACCAGGTGTCGATCATGGTGCGTGAGTTCGCCGACCTGGAAGGGGTCATGGGCGAGACGTACGCGCTCATGGAAGGGCATCATCCCGAGGTGGCCCAGGCCATCCGGGAGCAGTTCCTCCCCGACGCGGCCGGCGGCGCGGTGCCGGTGACCGCTCCCGGCGCGCTGCTCGCCACGGCGGAGAAGGTCGACAACATCGTGGCCGCCTTCGCGTGCGGCGAGCCCCCTTCCGGCTCCAAAGACCCGTACGGACTGCGGCGGGCGGCGGCGGGCATGGTGGCCATCGCCATGCAGCACGGGCTGCGCTACGACGTGGAGAGGCTGCTGGGACGTGCCTACGACGAGCTGGAGCGCTTCCCCGGCCTGGTCGGACGGGAGAGCGTGGTACCCGAGGCGACGGCCTTCGTCCTGGAACGCCTGGCCAAGACCCTCACCGACGACGGGCTGGCTCGCGACACGGTGGACGCGGTCCTGCCGACCTCGCGTGACTTCCTCGATCTGCGTCTGCGGCGGCCGCGCTGCACGAGTTCCGCTCGGACGCCTGCTGGGAGGACCTGGTGACGGTGTTCACCCGGCCGTCGAATCTGGCCAAGAAGCTGCCGGCCGAGGCGGCCGCGGCTCGGCCGGCGCGGCACACGGAGGGGTGTCGCCGACCCTGTTCGAGGTGGAGGCCGAGTCGGCGTTGTTCGCTGCTTGGCAGGAGGCGGTCGACAAGGTGGCGCCGGCCATCGGGGCGCAGCAGTACGGCGACGCCCTGGCCGCGCTCGCGGCTCTGCGGCCGGCGGTCGACCGGTACTTCGACGACGTGCTGGTGATGGCCGAAGGACGAACCGGTGCGGATCAACCGGCTGCGCCAGTTGGCCGCGGTGGCGGCGACGGTGCGCAGCGTGGCCTGGTTGGAGCTGGTCCAGGGGTAGGCCGCGTGCGGGTTACCAAGAGGATGGGCGGGAACCTGCGTATCGGTTCTCGCCTTCAGTCGCCTGGCCCCGCCGTTTTCGCCGAATAGCATTCCCCGACTCTTGCGCAGTGACCCGCGATGCGCGTTATACTGGTCGCCATATAACGCAAAGCCTGAGCCATCGCTGGAGGGACGGCGGCAGGGGCCAAGAGAAAAGGGTGTGGATTGAACGGCGGTTACAGGACTCCTGATCGGCCCTCGCATGGCTGAGGCCTCTGGTAGAAGTGACAGCGTCCGAGGGTGCTGAGGCTCCGGAACGGAGCCTCAGCACCAAGCTCGCCGCCATTGCTGTGCGTTTTAGGCTTCCCGTCCTCATTGTGGTTCCGATCCTGGTGTTCCTACTGTCGATGACCTTGGGGCGCTACCACGTCTCGCTGGGTGAGATGTTCACCTTGCTGGGCGCGAAACTGGGACTGACCGACGCCACCGTACCCGAGAACGTCAGCACCGTCATCCTGACCGTGCGCCTTCCCCGGCTGCTTGGCCGCCTTCATGATCGGTGCCGGTCTGTCGCTGTCCGGCGCGGCCTACCAGGGCATGTTCCGCAACCCACTGGTGTCGCCCGACATCCTGGGCGCCTCCGCCGGAGCGGGCTTCGGCGCCGCCCTCGGCATCATGCTGTCGAAGAGTGTCCTGATCACGCAGTTCCTGGCCCTCGGCTTTGGGCTGGCCGCGGTTCTGGCCACCTACACGATAGCCGGGCGGCTGCGCCGCGGCGATCCGACGCTGTTCCTGGTGCTGACAGGCATTCTCGTGGGCACCGTCTTCACCTCGCTCATCTCGGTACTCAAGGTCCTGGCCGATCCGTACGACAAGCTGCCGGCCATCACCTTCTGGCTGATGGGAAGCCTGGCCGCCATCAACACCCAGGACCTGCTTATCCTTCTCGGACCGTTCGTCGTCGGTGGAGGAGCCTTGCTGCTCGTGCGCTGGCATCTCAATCCTCTCTCGTTCGGCGAAGAGGAGGCGCGGGCCATGGGCGCCGAGACGGGGAAGCTGCGGGTCATCATCATCGGCGCGTGCACGCTGCTCACAGCCTCGGCGGTGAGCGTGGCAGGCATCGTCGGCTGGGTGGGACTGATCATCCCCCATCTGGCGCGTGGACTGGTCGGGCCCGACTACGGCAAGCTCATCCCTGTGTCGGGGGTGATCGGCGGTGTCTACCTGCTTCTGGTCGACGATATTGCGCGCCTGGCAGGACCCCTGGAGATGCCGCTCGGCATACTCACCGCTCTCATCGGGGCGCCGTTCTTCATCCTCCTCATGGCCCGCACCAGGAGGGCCTGGACATGATCCTTGAATTGCGCGATCTCGCCTGTGGCTATGGGAGGCGCAAGGTGCTCAGCCACGTGGATCTCGACCGTGGCCGCGGGCGAGAATCTCTGCCTGCTCGGCCCCAATGGAGTAGGCAAGACCACCCTGTTTCGCACCATCCTGGGGGCGATCGAGCCCATGGGCGGCGAGATGCTGGTCGACGGCAAGAGCCTCAAGGGGCAGTCACGCCGCCAGCGAGCGCGCCTGATGGCCTACGTGCCCCAAGCGCACACGGCCCCGTTCCCCTTCCGGGTGATCGACGTGGTGTTGACCGGCCGCACGGCCCATATCTCCCTCACCTCCGCGCCCTCTCGCTCACGACGAGCAGGTCGCCCAGGCCGCACTCGAGCGCATGGACATCGCCGACCTGGCGGAGCGGCCGTACACCGAGCTGAGCGGAGGCGAACGTCAGCTGGTCCTTATCGCGCGGGCACTGGCCCAGGAGCCGCGGGTGCTCATCATGGACGAGCCTTCGTCCCATCTGGATTTCGGCAACCAGGCCCGTCTGCTGGCGTTGATAAGGAGTCTCGTGCACGAACGCGACCTGGCCGTGCTCATGTCGTCGCACTTCCCCAACCACGCCTTTGCCTGCGCGACCAGGGTGGGGCTGGTGAAGGATGGGCGCCTGGTGGCGCTGGGCGCGCCGAACGAGGTGCTTACCGAGGCCAGCCTGGAAGACATCTACGGCATCCCCGTTCGCATCCTGGAAGGCGACCCGTTGACCGACCCGACTCTGAAGGTCTGCGCCGCGCGCACTTGAAATCGGAGCAGTGCGCTCGTTATACTGTCCACAGTATTACGCAGGGGGCAGAAGACAGGACGGGGTTGAATTGGCCACAGCGCTGGGATATCTTCGATCGTCTCATTGACGGGATCGCCCCTGAGGCGACGGCCACAGCCTGTTCTCGTCGGGAGCACCTGGACCGTCGTCGAGTCAGACGGCCATGGGGATGGCCATGACCTATCGGGGCGGAGCTCACCTCGAGAGTCTCCCACGACCCATGTCCGGCAGACCGCTGCGCGAACTCGCTGCTCTCGTCAAGAGCTGGGACTTGCCGCAGGCCTCCCTGGGCATGGCGGCGATCAACGCCTTCTACAACGCGCCTCGTCGAGTGCAGGAATGGCTGGCGCGGCCTCTCGAGCAACTGCGCTCCTCGGGTGCTTTCACGTCCATGCTTGCCCGACATCGAAGGGAAGAAGGTGGCCGTCATAGGTCACTTCCCCGGACTGGAGGCGACAGCCAAACGCTGTGACCTCACCATCCTCGAGAGGAATCCGCAGGATGGTGACCTGCCGGACTTCGCCGCCGAATACGTGCTGCCGGAGCAGGACTACGTGTTCATCACCGGCACCACGATCACAAACAAGACCCTACCTCGACTTCTCGAGCTCTCAGCAGGGGCGACCGTAGCGCTGGTCGGACCGACCGTGCCCTTTGTTCCCTGGTGGTTCGAGTGCGGCGTGGACGCGCTGGCCGGCAGCGTGGTGATGGACGGACCGGCCGCCTGGAAGGCCTGTCAGGAGGGGGCGCACAGAGGCGTGTTCGATGCCGGCGCCTGGATGATCGACATACGGCGCGGCGATCTCAGCCGCGAGAAGCAAGGTTCATAGGTCACAAGGAGAGGAACGCAAGGTGCTGCACGCCAAGAAGAGTCGTCATGTTCGAGGTGCGTTCGGGTCCGGGCTTGTGGCCCTGACGATCGTGCTACTGCTCGCGTTGCTGTTGGCGCTTGGGGTCGCCGGCTGCAACTCCGGTGACGGGGACGCCACAGCGGCGACTGAGCGCGGCACTGTCACTATCACCGACCAGGCCGGTAGGCAGGTGACCATTCCCGACCCGATCGAGACCGTATGGTGTGTGAGCCCCATGGGCACAAACCTCATGTACATGCTGGCTCCGGACATGCTGGTGGGCTGGAACATCACGCCCACCGCTCTCGAGAAGAAGTACATCCCCGAACAGTACCGGAGTGTTACCGGGATGGGCGGGTGGTACGGCAAGAACACGACCGGCAACGTCGAGGAGATCATCAAGCGTGCGCCCGATGTCGTGTTCTCGCCTGGGCGACCTGGATGAAGCCGCCATCTCGGAGGCCGACCGCATCCAGGGGCTGCTGAACATCCCGGTGATCATGGTCGACGGCGACCTGACCGCGAGCGGGGATGCCCTTCGCTACATCGGAGGACTGATCGGAGCCGAGGACCGCGCGAAGGAGCTGGCAGACTACTGTGACGGCGTGATCCAAGAGGCACGTGAGATTTCGACGAGCCTCTCGGAGGCCGACAAGGTCAGGGTGTACTACGCGGAGGGCATGGAGGGGCTCAACACCGACCCGGCAGGTTCGATGCACACGGAGGTCCTCGATCTGGTGGGTGGCGCCAACGTGGCCGACGTAACGCTCGAATCGGACTACGGCATGGCTCCAGTGTCACTCGAGCAGGTTCTGGTCTGGGACCCGGAAGTGATCCTCGTGGCGAGCGACCCCGCAGAGGAAAGCAACGTCTACGAGCAGATCACCACGAGTTCGCAGTGGGCGACGGTCACGGCCGTGAAAGAGGGACAGGTCTATCAGATCCCCCGGGGCCCGTTCGACTGGTTCGACCGGCCTCCCTGCATCAGCCGCATCCTGGGCGTGCGCTGGCTGGGCAACCTGCTCTATCCGGATCTGTATCAGTACGACATCGAGGCTGAGGTGAAGGACTTCTACAAAGTCTTCTATCACATGGAATTGGCCGACACACAGCTGCAGGAACTCATGGCACGGGCGGTTCCCAGCAAGTAGCCGGCGGGGACGGCAGGTCGGTGCCCCAGAACATGGTCAGTAGGCATCCGCGTCGGATGATGACGCGACGTGCCTGGCAATAACCAGGGAACGAAGGAGAAGAGAAGGTATGAAACTGCGCATCCGTCCACTGCTGCTTCTGGCTGTGTGCCTCATGGTGCTCAGCGTGATGGTGTTCGCCGGGGCCTGTGGCGGCGACGACACCACCGCCACGACCGCAGCGGCAACCGACACGACGGCTGCGGCCGCAACCGACACCACCGCGGCTGCGCGGCTACCAGCGGGACCATGACCGTGAAGGGCATGGTCGACAAGCCGGGGACCTTGGCGGTCGCCGACCTGCAGGCGCTGAAGGTGACCACGATCACGGCCGAGCATCCCAAGAACGGCGCCACCGAGTACACGGGCGTCCTCTTGAGCGACATCATGACTGCTGTCGGAGCCCAGTCTGGAGCCACCGAGCTTGATATGGGGGCAACGGATGGCTACATGGGCATGGTGTTGCTCGCGGAACTCGACCCCAACTCCATGATCGCCATCGGTGACGACGGCAAGCTCAACGCGGTCATGCCGGGCCAGTCCGGCAAAGCCTGGGTCAGCGACATCGTCTCGCTCGAGTTCAAGTAGGCGTCGTGCGCGTCCGTAGCTGTCGCCGGACTTCCAAGCTCGCTCCGACCGGTTCCAACCTGCTCCGCGCGCGGCGTGAGTCGTGCTGACCGTGATGCCGGTCATCGCTGCGGTCTTGGTCTCCGAGTGCGGCGACAAAGCGGCGGGGGTCGCTGACCAAACGGACGCGACCACGTCGAACTGCTGTGAGGGCGCGGGCACCCCCGAGCCTGCGCCCTCACTCGCCGTCACCGGCCCCGCGGCTACACGATCGTTCACGGAGGCGCAACTCAGAGCGATGGAGGCCGTTCAGGGATACGGGGGTTTCACCTGTCCTCCTCACCCCGGGGTCACCGGCCCCATCGCAGTTCGCGGGTGTCGCGCTGGCCGATCTGCTCGAGACCATTGGGGGTTTGTCTGACGACAGCGTGATCAGCGTGGCCGCGACAGACGGCTACGTCATGACGTTCACCGCTGATCAGATCGCCAACGGGACCTTCGCCACATACGACCCGGCGACCGGAGGCGAGGCAGAGGTCGAAGGATCGCCGCGGGCGGTGATTGCGTATGAGAGCGAAGGCGTCGTTCTCGGTGAGGACGATGGACCGTTCGCACTCGTGTTCCTGTCGCCCGATCCGGAACAGGTCGTCGAGGGGTACTTGTGGGTCAGGAGGGTGGCGAGGATTCGGATACGGGGGATCGACGACGGCTGGACCCTCCAGCTTGACGGCACGAGTCACGTGACACTGGACCGCGGGTCTTTCAGAGAGCTTGTTGCCACGGCTGGGAACAAGGTCGAGTGGGAGGACGTTCAGAGCCGGACCTGGTCCGGCGTGCCGCTCCATGTCTTGGTCGAACCTTGTCACCAGCGGAGCGAGCGGAGAATACACCGTCGAGATTGTTGGTCTGGGTGGCTTCACAGTCACCTTGGATTCGGCGGAAGTCGCCGGTAGCTCAGACTACCTGGTGGCCGACGAGATGTTTGGGATCCCGCTTGGAGATTGGGAATTCCCCTTGAGTCTGGTAGGAGCCGGCATCGCATCCGGATACCTGGGGGACTCCGATATGTTCGTTGGAGGAATCAAGGAGATCCGGGTGCTCTTGAAGCAGCCACCCGGGCGGAAAGCGGCCGACGGCGTAGATCGCGCGAATCGGCCAAGAACGGAGAACTAGTGAGAACGCTAGAGGATGATCTAGAGGCCGCCCGGTCCTTCCACGGGCATCTCTGCCACGGCATGGTGATGGGAGTCCGGATGGCCCGCTACGGCTGCCGCGAACTGGGGATAGACGATCCACACTCATATGCCGACCTCGTCGTGTATGTGGAGATGGACCGCTGCGCCAGCGACGCTGTGAGTGCGGCGACCGGCGTGTCCCTGGGGCGGCGACGTCTCAAATGGGTCGACTACGGAAAGCTGGCGGCCACCTTCGTCGATCTGGCCACGGACCGCGCTCTGCGTGTGGCCCCCAGACCGGAGGTGCCGCACGCCGGGCAGGACGTCGATCCGGTCGAGTTCTGGAAGGAGTGGACCGACGAGCAGCTCTTCAGTTGCGTTCCGGTGAAGCTCACCATTCCGGAGGAGGACAAGCCGGGCCGCCCGAGCCACACCGCGTTATGCGCTCAGTGTGGCGAGGAGGTGCACGACGCTCGCGAAGTGATCAAGAACGACCAAACCCTCTGTCGGGCCTGCGCCCAGGGGCCATACTACCGGTCATGACCGAGCCGTTGAGCCGCGAGATCTACTTGCTGACAGGTGAGCGTGGCAGCGGCAAGAGCACGATCTGTGCCCGCTTAGCCGAATGGGCTCGACAGTCCGGATATGCGGTCAACGGCCTTCTCACGATGAGGGCATCCGATATCCAGAGCGAAGACGCCGAGTCTGTAGGCACCGACAGGCGTGTCGTGGTAGATCTCTCGACCGGAACGCACTTCGCATTTGGTTGTCGTGGGGACTCGAATGCGCTGCTGCCGGGCTGGGAGCTCGATGGGGCTGCTTCACCAGGGGAAACGAGATCCTGGCTGTCGCCACACCCTGCGATCTTCTCATCGTAGACGAGGTGGGACCCTTGGAGCTTCTGGACGGACAGGGATGGACGCAAGCCTTCTCCACGCTCGGCTCCAGGGACTACGGGGCAGCCTTGGTGGTTTGCCGGCCCCACCTGGTGGATAGGCTCTTGGGCCGCCTGGGTGACCCGGTTCCCAAGGTGTTCTGCGCTACAACGGAGTCCCGTGGTCTGTTGCCGGGCATGATAGCTGGGGAGATGGAGAAGGGTCTCTAGGGTCTTTGAGAGAGCCGGGGACTGGGTCGTCCCAGCCTGGGCCCTGGTCGGCACGGGTCGTGGCAATCAGCCATTTGGGATTCAGCAGGCTGCGGAAAAACGAAGTCCCGGCCGCCAGAACGCACTGTGCGGCGCAATACGGCGTCCTCAGTCGCGTGAATAGCGCTGCTATTCACGCTCCTTGCGTTCTTGTCTTGCGCGTACCCATCGCACCCCTGGCGGCGAAACGTCCCTTTTCAGCAGCCTGTTAGGCGACAGTGCGCGAACGCGTCCTACCCCACAGCACTTGTTCTTGCGACGAGTTCGTAATACTCTACATGGTATAACGCTCTCTCAAGTACGGCGCGCGGGATGCTCGTCCCCGGCCGTTGCAGAAAGAGACGCCCCTCTGATGGAGGACACAATGGTGACTGATCCTCTCTGGAACCCTCGTGACTGGTAGGGAACGGCTCGAGCGAGCCTCTGCCATCCTACGGGAAGAGCCGCGGCTTGACCGCGAGGATCGCCTGCACTTACTCTGTCAAAGCTTCGCCGATCTCATCGGCATCGCCCTCAAGCGCCTAGACGGCGAAGCTCTCGCTGCTGCTCAAGAAACGCCGCAAGATCCTCCGGCTCCATGATGCCTTCGGCCAAGGCTCCAGCTATCATCTCGGCTGCCTTTGCTTGGCGGTACTCGAGAAAGTAATCGGGCGAGATTTCGAGCGCGGCGGCGAGCTTCTCAAGCGTACTCATAGAGCCGCTGTTCATGACGCGTCCACGTTCTCCCTTCAGGTAACGGCTCAGCACCGCCGGGCTTATGCCGGCCGCCGCCCACAGGTCGGTCTGGCTCATCCCGCGCTCGGTTAGCAACTGCCTCAGCGTCTCCGACAGTGGTCTTGTCGAGTGTCGTTTCACGCTGTTGAAAATACGGCATTAGTGGCGAGAGCGTTTGACACCACTGTCAAATTCGGATACTGTGTAGCAGCATAGTACTCGTGCAAGTATCACGGCGCAGTATGGTCGGGTCTTTGCACGCAGGGCAAGTGCGCTAGACGGAGCGCAGCCGCATTTTCGCCAGATGTTGCATTCGAGCTTGTGAAGGGCTAGTCTGGCGTAATACTCCACAGAGTATAGCGCTCACCCGTCACACAGAGCCTGAGGCTGAGGGGCCGGTCCTGTGTGACGTGAACGAATATTCGCAGGTCTTCCGCAAGAGGAGAGAGGCAAGGAGATGGGAGAGATGGTAAGCCGCGCCCTATTCCCGGGTGAGATCCACGGGAGGAATCACGCTGCATCCGCGAGGCTCGGTAGTCACAGCGATGGCTGCGATCCGCCCCGCGTCCGTCCTCACCTGACTGAAACAAGCATCCTGGTCACTGAAGGGGAGAAGACACGGAGGTTAGCGCAATGACGTCGCATCGGCTGAACAACAGATCGCTCTCAGGCTTTGTCGCGGTATTCCTGATCATCTTGCTCGCGGTTGCCTTCCTGGCCGCGGGCCTCGTCGTCGGCTCTCCCTCGCCGGCTGATGCCGCTGGACCGGCCGCGAAGGCTCCTGTCATTAGCCACCTTGACCCTGCAAGCGGTCCGCAAGCGGGGGCCAACCTGGTCGTTATCAAGGGAACCAACCTGGGTAACGCCACCTCGGTCAAGTTCGGCAGCACCAACGCCTGGTGGTTCTGGTCTCAGTCGAACAGCGTCTTCGTGCTGGCGCCGGCCGGAACCGGGACCGTGGACGTGACGGTCACCACGCGTGGCGGCACCAGCTCGACCGCGGGCACGGCCAACGACTATACCTACGTGGCCGCTCCTTCGGTGAGCACGGTCGAGCCCTCCGCCGGTTCTACCTCCGGGGGCAACACCGTCATCCTCACCGGGACCAACTTCACCGGGGCCACCCTGGTGAGATTCGACTTCGTGCCCGCGAGTTTCCGAGTCGACTCTCCCACCCAGATCACGGTGACTAAGGTTCCCGGACACTGGGCCGGGACGGTCGATGTCCGGGTGACCACCACCGGTGGCACGAGCGCCGATACCTCGGCCGACAACTACCGATATGTCGCGCCTCCCACGGTTCTCTCCCTCAGTCCCTCCAAGGGTCCCGCTGCCGGCGGCAACAGCGTCGTCATCCGCGGTGACGGCTTTACCGGGGCCACCTCGGTCAAGTTCGGATCCAAGGTGGCCGGGTCCTTCACCGTCAACTCGGATAGCAAGATCACGGCCGTTGCCCCTCTGGGCTCGGGCACCGTGGACGTGACCGTGACCGGACCGGGTGGGACCAGCGCCAAGAGCTGGCTTGACCGCTACACGTACCAAGGAACTCCGCCTTCCGCCCCCACCGTGACCGTCCTTAGCCCCAAGAGCGGTCCCACCCTGGGCGGCACCAGCGTCACCATCACCGGCAGCGGACTCTCGGGAGCGACCGGGGTGAAGTTCGGCACGACTAGCGCGCAGAGCTTCACCGTAAACTCGGCCACCAAGATAACCGCCATCTCTCCCGCCGGCACCGGGACCGTCGATGTATCCGTGACCACTCTGGCCGGCACCAGCCTCAACACCGCGGCCGATGACTTCAGCTATACGCTCAGCGTGCCCCAGGTCACCACCTGGCCGACCGCCTCCGCCATCACCCTGGGTGAGGCCCTTTCGGAGGCTACCCTAACCGGCGGCGAGGCTTCGGTTGCGGGCGCCTTCGCCTTCACCGATCCCACCACCGTCCCGGGCTCTGCCGGCGTCTACAGCGCCTCGGTTACCTTCACCCCCACCGACTCCGCTAACTACGAGACCGTGGTTGGCAGTGTGGACGTGACGGTGAACGCGGTACTCATCGACCTCTCAGGCGCCACCATCGCTCCCATTGCCGATCAGACCTACAGCGGCTTGGAGATCACCCCGGATCCGGTGGTGACCCTGGGCGCGGCCACCCTCGTCAAGGACAGCGACTACAGCGTCGCCTACGCTGACAACACGGGCGTGGGCACCGGCACCCTGACCATCGCCGGCCTGGGGAACTACACCGGCACCAAGTCGGCCACCTTCCAGATCGTGAAGGCCACGCCGACCGTGACCACCTGGCCGACGGCTTCGGCGGCATCACCCGCGGCCAGAGCTTCTGGCCTCGACCACTCTCGGGCGGCGCGGCCTCGGTCCCGGGCACCTTCGCCTTCGCCGACCCCACGATCAAGCCGCTCGGTTGGCACGCTATATCGCCACGGTCGTCTTCACCCCCACCGACACGGCCAACTAACCACACCGTGACCGGCAGCGTGAACGTGACAGTGAACGAGAACAACGCGGTGACCGAGTTCGACGCTCAAGTTCACCGACAAGGCCGGCACCGTCCAGACCCTGGGCACCTGGAACTACGACCGGACCGCCCTGACCTTCAGGGACGCGGAACGGGGTAGAGGCGCCCTTCGTGAAGACCTTCGACCCCTACCTGCGCTACTCGGGCTGTGACTCCCTCTGCTCGCGGCTCGCGGTGGTCAAGAAGGGTATTCTGCTCACCGACCTCGCCAGCTACGCCGCTAGCGCCACCGGTATTCCGGTCGACGGTACGGCAACCGCCGACGCGTGGGCGATGGATCCCCGCCCCCACCATCGCCGACCTGGACAACCGCTACTACTATCCCTCCTACGCCATGTCCGGGTCGTACCCCGCAGACCCCCCGGTGGCCGGTGAGTTCGACGAGTCGACCAGAGTGCAGGTCCCAGCGGTTCTTTCCATCGTCGCGTACGGCAATAGGAACGTGGCTGGCACCGCCAACACCGGATGGGGCAGCAACACCTACCTCACCCGCCTGAACGGCGGCGTCGAGGTGGCGGTGCCCACCGACGCGGCCTCCCTGGACAACGCCTTCAACGTCCTGGCGCTCGGGCGGCGGACGACGACCGCTCGCTGCGGACGTACATGGGACAGGCGGAAAACGACGCCTACACCGCCAACCTGGGCCGCTACTCCATCTACAACGTCACCAGTCATCACGCTTACCCCGGTCTACCTCGACATCACCGCCAACGTGACCAGTACCGACGGTCTCGGCACCGCCACCGTGACCACCGACGACACCTACATGAAGGCCGCGGCCACCGAGTCGGTGTCCTTCACGGTTTCCGACGTCACTGCCGGCTACGAGATCAGATGCGTCACCGTGACCGACGCCCTCGAGCAGCCCGGTCGACGGTCTACCGAGACGGGCGGCACCTACACCTTCACCATGCCCGCGAGCGCGGCGACGATCAGTGTGGCCGTTACCAAGCCCACCGTCTCCGTGACCGGCGTCACCCTT
This sequence comes from uncultured Actinomycetes bacterium, assembly GCA_963714175.1. GTDB lineage: Bacteria > Actinomycetota > Thermoleophilia > RBG-16-64-13 > RBG-16-64-13 > RBG-16-64-13. Next base: position 355,418 of record CAVQNN010000003.1, read on the forward strand.
GACAAAGACACCGCCGCCCTCACCGTCGGGGACACCACGCAACTGACGGCCACCGTCGCCCCGGCTGATGCCACCGACAAGAGCGTGACCTGGGCCTCGAACGCTGAGTCCGTGGCCACGGTCAGCAGCACCGGTCTTGTCACCGCCGTGGCCCCCGGCAACGCGACCATCACCGCGACCACCGCGGATGGCGGCTTCGCCGACACCTGCGGGGTGACGGTCAATCCCGCACTGCTCGCCACGGTCTACCTGGACGGTCAGACTGGCCTAGATACCAACGACGGCTCAAGCGCTGCCACCGCGGTCAAGACCTTCGCCAAAGCCAAGAGCCTGCTCGCCCTCACCGACGGCATCATCTACATCAGCGGCCGGGTGGACATTGAGGATGCCCAGACCTGGGACCTGTCCGGTTACGCCAATGCCATGGTCATGCGGTTGGTGAGCAATGACTATGCCATTTGGATCAAGCCCACCGGCAACCTCACTCTCAGTAACGTCACCATTGACGGTAACAAAGGCAGCATCACCTGCTTCCTGTCTCTTGTCGTGAACCAGGGCGGCGCACTGACTCTGAACGACGGCGCGGTTCTGCAGAACAGCAAGACGATCGCCGAGGCAGCCGCGATCAACTCGATTCTTCCCTACACAGTTGGAGGCACCACCACCCCCGTCGTAACCATGAACGGCGGCAAGATCACGAACAACGAGAGCGCCAATACCTCCACCTGCGGAGGGGCCGTTCATAGCGAAGGCATATTCACCATGAACGGCGGCGAGATCTCCCACAACGTCAGTACTGACAGCATGTATGGCGGCGGTGCTATTGACTTCTCGGGCCACGCCACATTCAACGGCGGAATCATCACAGACAACACCTCCGCCACTACTGGTGTGGGCAATGCTATCTACGATGAGGCCACCGATATCCCAATGGTCATCGGCCCGGGTGTGGAGATCACCGACAGCATCTACCTTGCGAGCCAAAGCAACAGTAGGTTCACGTGGGATGCGTCTATCAGCATAACCGGAGCCTTGGTTCATCCACTGTCCATCGACTGCGATGGCCGTGCCAACCGGGCGATCGTACAGGGGTCGGGCTACACCCTGACGGCCGCCGATCTCGCCAAGTTCAGCTACAACGGCGGCAGCGACTGGTGTCTTGAGCTGAATACGGCCAGCAATGCGATCCTGCTCAAGTCGACTATCGTCCCGGTCACCGGCGTCACCCTCGACAAGGAGACCGACACCCTTGCCGTCGGTGCTACCACTCAACTGACGGCCACCGTTGCTCCGGTTGATGCCACCAACAAGAACGTAACCTGGACCTCGTACGACATCTCCATAGCCACGGTGGACAACACCGGCTTGGTCACAGCCGTGGCCCCCGGCAGCGTCACCATCGCCGTCACGACCGAGAGCGGCGGTTTTGAGGCCTATTGCGACGTGACCGTGAACGTGCCTGCGCCCGCCATCGCCAACGTTGTCCCGGCCACCGGTCCTGTGCTGGGCACCAATAGCGTGGTCATTTCTGGCACCAACTTCACCGGTGCAAGCGCGGTCAAGTTCGGCAGCCTCGATGCCACCACCTTCACCGTCGACTCGGCCAGCAAGATAACGGCGGTGGCTCCGGCTGGGACCAAGAACGCCACCGTCGGCGTGTCCGTGACCACCCCCGCCGGCACGGCCACCCTGTCCGGCGCCTACACCTACACCAACGCCGTCTCCAGCTTCACGCTGAAATACACCGACAAGTCCGGCTCGCTCCAGACGGTCGGCAGCTGGGGCTACGACGGTCTTGGCTACACGTTCAGAGATGGTGGAGTCGAAGCTCCCTTCGTGAAGTCCTTCACCGACGACCAGATGGTGCGCTACTCCGGCCTGGATGGTCTCACCCACCGGCTGGCGGTGATGAAGAAGGGCATGTTGCTCTCCGATCTCGTGACCTATACCGCCGACGCCACCGGCATTCCCCTGGCCGACACCACGAGTGTCAAATATGGAGCGGGGACCGGAGGCCTCACCTACACCATCGGCTATCTGAGCAACCGGTACTACTACCCCTCCTACGTGATCGACTCGACCTTCGACGAGTCCACCAAGGTGTCGGTCCCCACTGCGTTCGCCATCATCGGCTACGACCAGAGGAACGGCAGCTCCGACAAGGGTTGGCAGAGCAACCCGTATCTCACCCGCCTCAACGGTGGGACGCCGGTCCCGACTGCGACCGACAGCGCTTCGCTGGAACACTGCTTCGATATCCTGTCGCAGGCCGCCGACGACTACAAGGCCGTGCGGTTCTTCACCGGGCAGAAGCACGGCGACTCCTAGCGACCGGAACCTTGGCAACATGTCCTACTACAACGTGGACACTGTCACCTTCACCCCGGTCTACCTCGACATCACTGCGAACGTCACCAGCTCTGATGGGTTCGGCACCGCCAGCGTGACCACGGACGACACCTACCTGAAGGCAGCGGCCACCGAGCCGGTTTCGTTCAGCGTGACCAACATCACCGCGGGCTACGAAATCACGACGTCAGCGCGGTCGATGCCCTGGGCAACACCATCGTGCTCTCCGACTCGGCCGGCAGCTACAGCTTCACCATGCCGAGCACTGCTGCGACCGTTAACGTGAGTGTCAAGCCGAGTGTCACCGTCACCGGTGTCAGCCTCGACAAGGAAAGCGATACCATCACCGTTGGCAACACCGATCAGCTGACCGCGACCATCGCCCCGGCCGATGCCATCAACAAGAACGTGAACTGGTCCTCGGACGCCGAGTCAGTGGCTACGGTGAGCAGCACCGGCCTGGTTACCGCTCATGCCGTCGGCACGGCCAGCATCACCGTGACTACCCAAGACGGCGGCTTCGGCGACAGCTGCACCGTAGCGGTGAATCCGGTCGGCATCCCGGTGACCGGTGTCAGCCTCGACAAGCACACCGACACCATCCACGTGGGCAGCACCGATCAGTTGACTGCCACTGTGACTCCCAGTGACGCTACCAGTAGGAGCGTTACTTGGTCTTCGAGTAACACCTCCATCGCCACGGTTGACAGCAGCGGTGCTGTGACCGCAGTTGCTCCTGGTACGGCTACCATCACCGTAACCACAACTGATAGTAGCTTCACCGATACCTGTGCCGTTACGGTCAACCTCACCACCGTCTACCTGAATGGTGCGAGCGGCAGCGACAGCAGCGACGGCTCGACCGCCGATACCGCGGTCAAGACCTTCGATGTCGCCAAGGGCCTGCTTGATCCCGCGGCCACGGGCGACATCATCTACGTCACCGGAACGGTGACTGTCACTGATGCTCAGTCGTGGGACCTGAGCGGCTATGACGGCGCGAAGGTCATGCGCGCTGCTGGGTTCACTTCCCAACTCGTGGGAGCGGATTCAGGCGCCAACCTTACGCTGGCCAACATCGTGATTGACGGCAATTCGAGTGAGGTGACCGCTGCATCTTCGCTCATTACCGTGGGCTCCGGGAGCGTGACCCTCGACACAGGCGGCATTCTCCAGAACAACTCCACCACCGTTGGGGCCGGTGCCGTCACCGACGCCATGGGATCGTTCACCATGAACAGTGGCAGTCAGATCATCAACAACCGGAGCACCGACGCCACAATGGGCTCCGGCAACGTTGGTGCCGGTGCAATCAGCAACGGTGCGGCCGTGCTGACCATCAACGGAGGCGTGATCTCTGGAAACACAGGCGTCCACGGTGGCGCGATCTTCCAAGCCCTGGGCTCCACCTCTATCAACGGCGGCCGCATTACAGGCAACACTGCCACCAGCGGCCAAGGTGACGCCATATTCCTCCACTATGTCAGCACGTTGTACCCCAAGCCTCTTGTCGGCTCGGATGCATCCATCTCCGGCAGCATCTACCTGAACAACAGCGGCTCATATCTCGTTGTCACCGGGACACTCACCAACCCACTGAGCGTCGAATGCGTGTCTCCAACCGAGGGGCGGATTGTTGCAAAGGGTTCGAGCTGCACGCTGACTCCCGACGATACCGCCAAGTTCAACTACAACGGAGGCGGCTGGGACTTCGGCCTTGACACGACCAACAATGCGATCTACCTGAGGGCACCCATCGTCCCTGTCACCGGCGTCAGCCTCGACAAAGACACCAACACCCTCACCGTCGGTGGCTCCAGCCAGCTGGTGGCCACCGTCGATCCGTCCGACGCCGCCAACAAGAACGTGACCTGGACTTCGGACAAGGAGACCGTGGCCACGGTCGATAGCGCTGGTCTGGTCACAGCGCGTGGCCGCCGGCAGCGCCACCATTACCGTGACCACCGAGGACGGCAGCTTCACCGACACCTGCGCGGTGACCGTGAACGCGGCCACCGTCGACATTTCCGAAGCCACCATCACAGCCATCGCCGACCAGACCTACACCGGCTCGGAGATCACCCCGGAACCGGTGGTGACCCTGGGCACGACCACCCTGGTCAAAGACACCGACTACACCGTCGCCTACGCGGAGAACACCAACGTGGGCACCGCCACCCTGACCATCACCGGTACCGGCGCCTACACCGGCACCAAGAGCGCCACATTCCAGATCGTGAAGGCCACCCCCGCCGTGGACACTTGGCCGACCGCCTCCGCCATCACCCTGGGCCAGGCGCTCTCTGCCTCCACTCTCTCCGGGGGCTCAGGATCGGTTCCGGGCACGTTTGCCTTCACCGACCCCTCCATCATCCCGGGCTCGACCGGTACCTACTCGGCGGGCGTGACCTTCACCGCGACCGACACGGCCAACTACAACACCGTCACCGGCAGTGTGGATGTGACGGTAAACACGGCGGTCCTCAACACCGTCTACCTGAACGGCGCCGCCGGTTCAGATACCAACGATGGCACGAGCGCCGCTCAAGCCGTCAAGACCTTCAGTAGGGCAAAGGGCCTACTGGCGACTGATGGCGGCACCATCTACATCAACGGGCTGGTGACCATTACCGACACGCAAACCTGGGACCTGAGTGGCTACACCAATGCCCTGGTCATTCGCGACAGCACCTACACCGGGCATCTTGTCCAGATGTCCACCGGCGGCAGTCTGACGCTCAGCAATATCACCATCGACGGCAACAAGACCAGCGTAGCTTCGGCTAATTCCCTCATCCGGGTCAACGTCGGTAGCAACCTGATCATGAATAGCGGCGCCATCCTGCAAAACAACAACGGCGCCGCGAATCCCGGAGCGGTGTTTGTAGCCGGGTCCCTTGCCGGCGGTGGCACCTTCACCATGAACGACGGCCGCATCACGAACAACTCCACCACCTCCACGGACACTACGCACACGGGAGGCGGAGTCGGCGTTCCTTATGGCGCCTTCTACATGAACGGTGGCTCGATAGACCACAACACCTCCCCCACCGGTGGCGGCATCACGGCACGCATGCCAATCTATCTCAACGGTGGCATTATTACCGCCAACACGGGTACCAACTCGGGCAATGCCATAAACGCTACCTCCGCGGGCGGTCCGTACATCGGTGCCGATGTCACAATCGACGGCAGCATCTACTGTAACGGCTCCAACGTGACTCTCAAAGTCACCGCCCCGGTGAAAAGCACTCTGTTAGTGGTCTGGTTCAACACTCCAGATGAAGGCAAAACCCTCGCTGTTGGAACAGGCTACACTCTGACCGCCGCCGACTTGGCCAAGTTCAGTTCCGGTAACAGCGGCTCGTATCTCGCCTTGAATACAGGCACGAACGTTATCTACTGGACGAAGACTGCTTCGCCTGTGGCTGTCACCGGCGTCAGCCTCGACAAAGACACCGACACCCTCACCGTAGGCGGTACCGAGTCCGCTGACTGCCACCGTGGCCCCGGCTGAGGCCACCAACAAGAACATCACCTGGTCTTCGAGCAACGAAGCCGTGGCCACCGTCGATAGCACCGGTCTCGTGACTGCGGTGGCCCCCGGCAGCGCCACCATCACCGTGACCACCGAGGACGGCAGCTTCACCGACACCTGCGCGGTGACCGTGAACGCGGCCACCGTCGACATTTCCGAAGCCACCATCACAGCCATCGCCGACCAGACCTACACCGGCTCGGAGATCACCCCGGAACCGGTGGTGACCCTGGGCGCGACCACCCTGGTCAAAGACACCGACTACACCGTCGCCTACGCGGAGAACACCAACGTGGGCACCGCCACCCTGACCATCACCGGTACCGGCGCCTACACCGGCACCAAGAGCGCCACATTCCAGATCGTGAAGGCCACCCCCGCCGTGGACACTTGGCCGACCGCCTCCGCCATCACCCTGGGCCAGGCGCTCTCTGCCTCCACTCTCTCCGGGGGCTCAGGATCGGTTCGGCGGCACCTTCGCCTTCACCGATCCCACGCATCGTCCCGGCCACGACTGGCTACCTACTCGGCGGGCGTGACCTTCACCCCGACCGACACGACCAACTACGCGACTGTGGCGGGCACGGTGGACGTGACTGTGAACGATACGGGTCTTGCCACGGTCTATCTGAACGGGGCTTCGGGTCTGGACACCAACGACGGCACGACCGCCGCCAAGGCCGTCAAGACCTTTGCCAAGGCGAGGAGCCTGCTGAGCCTCGTCAACGGCACCATCTACATCACCGGCCAGATGACCATCACCGGTACGGAAACCTGGGACCTCTCGGGCTACACCAATGCCAAAGTGATGCGGACCGTCGGCTACAACAGCTATCTTGTTCGGGTCAACTCCGGCGGCATCCTCACCCTCAGCAACATCACCATCGACGGTAACGCGGCCAACCAGCCCGGCTCTTCCCTCATCTACGTCAACAGCGGCGCTGTGACTATGAACGACGGCACCGTGCTGCAAAACAGCCAGTCCACCAGTAGCAGCTACGCGGCCGGTGTGCGGGTCACCAGCGGATCGCTCACCATGAACGGCGGCCGGATCATCAACAACACATGCACCAGCACAAACGCGGGTGGCGTAGGCGTCACGAACGCCACCGGCGCCTTCACCATGAATGGCGGCGAGATTACCGGAAACACCGGCGGCCGGGGCGGTGGTCTCTACACCGCGAGTTCTCTGGTCACCCTGAACGGCGGGGCCATCCACGACAACACGGACACATCCGGTCTGGGTGACGGCATGTACGTCTCCGGTGCCAGCATCACTCCCAGCGTCGGTTCATCTGTGAGCATATCCGGCACCATCTATCTCTCGGCGACGACCGAGTACCTCAACATCATCGGGGCGCTCGCGAGTGGCCTGACGGTCAAGTCTGTTACCCCGATCGAAGGTCCTGTGGTGGCCAAGGGCTCAAGCTACACGCTCACCGCGGCCGACCAGGCTAAGTTCAGCTATGACGGCGGCGGCTACAGTTTCGCTCTTGATACCGGCACCAACGCCATCACGCTGATGGGCGTCAACTATGCAGTGGGTACGGACCCGGCTCTCAGCGGCGGAAGCCTTACCCCCAGCGCGACCTCGGCAATGGCGGGCGCAACCATCAGCGTCACCGTGACCTCTGATAGCGGCAAACAGCTGGTGGACGAGAGTCTGAAGTACAGCACCGATGGTGGCACCACGTGGACGGCCATCACCGATTTCAGCTTCGTTATGCCGGCTGCGGATGTTGTCATCACCGCGGAGTTCGAGGACAGGCCCGGTTCTCTGTCGACGGTATACCTCAACGGCGTCAGTGGTTCAGACGCCTACAGCGGCAGTGCCGCCTATCCGGTGAAGACGTTTGCCCAGGCCAAGGACCTGCTCAGCATGACCAACGGCACCATCTACATCTCAGGCGAAGTGACCGTGTCCGATACGCAGACCTGGGATCTCTCCGGCTACGAGGGCGCCAAGGTGATGCGGGCCGCAGGGTACGAGGCCAGACTTGTAGTGGTCAGCTATAACACCGGAAACTTGACCTTGAGCAATATCACCATCGATGGCAACAAGGCCAACGTAGCCGCGACCAGGGCCATGGTCACCATCAATGGCAGGATTAACGGCGGCAGTTACACAAGTCCCGGCATCGTCACCATGCAGGACGGGGCCGTCCTGCAGAACAATGCGAACAACGCAGTCGGCGCCGGCGCCGTGTTCAACAGTGGCGAGTTCATCATGACCGGCGGGACAATCACCGGCAACTCCACCACGCAGTCCGGTGGAGGCGTAGGCTGCCAGTACGGCAGCTTCACCATGACAGGAGGGGAGATCTGCAACAACTCCGCTGGAACATACGGTGGAGCCGTCGACAGGGCGAACACCTCCGGCGCCGAGACCTTCTCCATCACCGGCGGTAGTATCCACGACAACACCGCGACCACCGCAGGCAGTGCTCTCTATCTCTGCCAAACCAACAACATCATCGGTACAGGCGCTTCGATAACGGGTGATATCTACCTGCACTACCCCAGTAGCGGTGATTACACCAACGGCCAGCTCATGTTCACTGGGGCGCTTGTCAATCCCCTGACTCTGGTTTCAAAGGCACCCGCGGAGGGCGTGGTGGTAGCCACCGGTTCCGACTACACAATCACCACGGCTGATCTGGCCAAGCTCACCTACTCTGGCACCAGCTGGAACTTCGGTCTGAATACCGGCACCAACTCCATCTATCTCACAGAGACGGCTCCTCCGGTCACCGGCGTGTCCTTGGACAAGAGCACCGTTAGTATCGCGGCTGGTTCGACCGATCAACTGACGGCCACCGTCTCGCCAGCGAACGCCACCAACAAGACGGTCAACTGGACATCCAGTGATGCGGCCGTGGCCACGGTGACGAGCAGCGGTCTTGTGACCGCGGTTGCCGTGGGTGAGGCGGACATCACCGCCGCCACCGTCGACGGTGGCTACCAGGCCAACTGCCGGGTCACGGTGACCAAAGGCACGCCGACCATATCCTCCTGGCCGGCGGCATCGCCCATCTCTCTGGGCCAGGCCCTCTCCGACTCGACCCTTATCGATGGTGTGGCCTCGGTTCCCGGCACCTTCGCCTTCACCGAGCCCTCAACCATCCCGTCCGCCGGCACCTACGCGGCCGGCGTGACCTTCACTCCCAGCGACTCGACCAGCTACGAGAGCGTCACCGGTAGCGTGGATGTGACCGTGAACGCCGCCGCTCCGGTCCTCACCGGCCTGGCCGCCCAGACGGTCACCCCGACGTAGCGGCCCCACCTATGTGGCCGGTCCCACTCTGGGCGGGAACACCGTGACCATAAGCGGCACCGGATTTGCCGGGGCAACCGCGGTCGGCTTCGGTTCGGCCGGTGACGGCACCAACCTCGTTGTGGTCTCCGATTCCGAGATCATCGTGACGGCTCCCGGTAGCGCCGCCATCACCGACGGCACAGTGGTTGACGTCACCGTGACCACACCCATGGGCACCAGCGCGGTATCAGCCGCGGACCAATACACCTACAAGCTCTGGGCCATTACCGGCACCGTGCGCGGCCGCTGGGTCACGGGACTGGATGAGGACGAGAACCCCGAACTCAACGGCGACAGCGGCGGCAGCCTGGCGGGTGCCTTCGTCTACCTGACCGTGAACGCCCTTGATCCCCTCTACGACGAGGAGAACGAGGAGAACAACACGGTCACCTTCTGGGACGGCACCGCCTGGGTAGACCACGCCGTCACCGCCACAGACGGCACCTACACCTTCAGCACCGCCTCCTTCCGCGGTGAACCACTCCCCATCGGTACCATCATCGACGTGAGCGCGGTGCACGACCTAACTACCTTCGGTGCCGGCGCCTACGACCCCGACCTCGGACTCCTGGCACACCAACTACAGCGTGACCCAGTACGGCACCTACGATCGGCCGAACGTGCTCGTGAGCTTCCGTAACTACACCTCGACCAACGGTCCGGACGGCAACTCCCTCGGCAACCGCGTGCTCCCCTGGGCCGACGGCGTGAACCCGCCGCCGCTGCCCTTCGAGTTCCTGACCCCCAACGTAACCACCAACATCAGCTAGTCCCGCAAACCTGAAGGAGGCTGGCGCCGGCCCTGGAGGCGGCGCCAGCCTCCCCATGTGTACAAGCACAGGGAGTGCGACCGATTCCATGAAAGAGCAGGTTGAGAGAAAAGTCCTCGCGATGGCGTTCGTCGTCGCGCTTGGGCTTCTGACGACCGTCGTCTTGACGATCATGGTCGCCTCCTGTGCGTCCGCGAACAGCTCGCCGCCCAGCACCGGTACGAGCCAGGCGGCGGCTGAACAGACACTCGGCAGCGCGGACGCAGCCGGCAGCATGACCCCTACCCTTGCAGCCGCTGGAAGTGCGATGTCAACCGGTGCAGTGGGTACGTCCGTGAATGGCACCGTCACCTCGGCAGTCACCGGAGATGGGTCCGAAACACCGCCGACCTCTGCGACCGGCAGCGCGCCCGCCGCGGCGAGCACGACCACATCGGAACCCCTCTACGTCGCTCCGGGCACCACCGTCGCCACCAACGTTCTCCAGGGCACGGTCCTCGGCGGCGACGGGCAACCGGTGGTAGGCGCCTCGGTGTACGTGGTCATCAACGCCGATCGACCCCCTCTATGCGCCCTCGGGGCCCAACCTGGTGGGTACCGGCACCACCGATACGTCCGGACGCTACCAGGTGTCTATGAGCACGGTGCCGCTCGGTACCGTCGTCGATGTCAGCGCGGTCAAGGCGGGCTATGCCTCCGTGCTCATGTACGGAACGTACAAATACGAAGTCGAGGAGGTCGACTTCGCCGACTATGGGGCCAAGGGAGGCGACCGTCGCCTGCCCGTGGGCGATCCGATCCCGCCCCTACCGTTCGAGGACCTCCTCCCGGGAAGGAGTTGAACGTGATGGGTCGTCTTCAGTTCAATCAGGTTCGTCCGGCCTTCGGCGCGGTTGCCCGCATCTCTGCGACGACCACGCCGCCGCGGCGCAGGTGCGCCGCTCGCCTGGCGCTCGTCTGCGTGGTCACGGCTGTGATGGTCCTTCTAGTTGCCGGCACGGCCGCCGCCTGGAACGGCACCAGCGCGGACTACATCTGGACCGGAACCGGCACCTCGAGCGACCCCTGGGTCATAGGCTCTGCGGAGGAGTTGAAAGGCCTGGCCAACAGAGTCAACACCGGCACCACCTACGGCGGGCAGTTCTTCGAGCTGGGCGCCGATGTGGACCTTGAGAACTACACCTGGGTGCCCATCGGCGGTGCCTGCGCTCTCAGCAGCGGAGTTCCCACCGGGGCTCATTTCGATGGCGTGTTCGATGGCCACAACCACACCATCAGCGGGATCAACGTCAGCAATCCGGCCGCTGGAACGGGGGCCTACGGTCTGTTCGGATATGTGGGCACGGGAGGTGTTCTGGCCAATCTGACCGTGGCCGGCTCGCTCAACATGGGCACGCTCAAGATCGACGAAATAGGCGGCGTGGTCGGCTACTGCCAAGGCAGCCTCTACAGCCTGCATAGCTCGGTGACCGTGTACATGAACGACGCCTCCCTTACTGCATCGATGTGCGGTGGCATAGCAGGCACCGTGGAGAACACGGACGGCAGCAGCACGCTATACGTACGGTACTGCTCAAACACCGGCGCCGTGACCGGCCGGGGCAGAGTAGCCGGCATCGTGGGTGCGGTCTACTGCGTCAGCAATGGCGGTGTGGTGGTCGACCAGTGCTACAACACCGGCTACCTCACCTCCACCAACAGCAGCAGCAAGATATACACCGGCGGCATCGTCGGCTACTGCCGGGGCTACATCAGCAACTGCTACAACCAGGGCAACCTGGAGACCAACAACGGGCACTACCTGGCGGGCATCGCCGGACTCCTGCAAGGAGCTTCGCCCGTCGCCTCCATGTCCAATTGCTACAGCACGGCAGTCTTCGCCGCCGGCCACTACGCCGCCTCGCATGATCGCTGGCTGTACGGCTCGGTCGACGGCAGTTCCGCGGTACATATCACCAACTGCTTCTGGCTGCCCGACGCCTCCAACTCCGACATTACGCAACCCTACGATCCGCTCGGCTCTTGGGGCACCCAGGTGAACATGTCGGCCGTGAGCGCGACGCAACTGGAGGGCACCGCCGACATGGCCGGTTGCGAGCCCAACGACAGCGGCGTCTTCAGCGGCTACATCGTCCCGGATTACCTGGGGGCGGCCGACCCGGACAATGCATATGGATCGTACGGCTGGGCATACGCGGGGGAGGGCGGCTACCCTGTGCTCTACTGGCAGCTCATGCCCGGCCTCTACATCGACCCGGCCACCGGCTTCCCGGAGCCGCCCACCTCCTGCTCGATCACGTCCACGGTGCTGGGGGGTCACGGCACGGCCGCGGCCGATCCGAGTTCGGTCCTGAGCGGTGGGTCCTCCACCATCACCCTGAGCCCGGACAGCGGCTACTGGGTGGGCAGCATCACCGACAACGGCGTGGACGTCTCGGCTTCGGTCGTGGACAACACCTACACCATCACCAACGTCAGCGAGAACCACACGGTACTGGTGACGTTCTTCAACGGGACCTATACCCTCAGCTACGGCGCCGGCGCCCACGGACAGATCAGCGGCACCTCGGCGCAAACGGTGGCGGAGGGCGCCGACGGCTCTCCGGTCACAGCTGTGGCCGACTCTGGCTACCACTTCGCAGCCTGGAGCGATGGGCGGACCGACAACCCCAGGACCGACCTCGATGTCGAGGCCGACGTCGCCGTCAAGGCCATCTTCCTCCCGGACGACAGCGGTACGGTCCGGCCCGGGGATCATTTCACCATCGCCGTGATCCCGGACACGCAGAACTACTCGGCGAGCAATCCCGCTATCTTCGACGCCCAGACCCAGTGGATCGCCGACCATGCGATGTCGGAGAACATCGTCTTTGTGAGCCACCTGGGCGACCTGGTCGAGGTGTTCGACAGCGAAGCGCAGTGGCAGACCGCCCGGGATTCCATGTCGATTATCCGCGCCACCGGCCTTCCCTACGCAGTAGTGCCCGGGAACCACGATCTATACGGGACGACGGATGATCTCACAGGCTACGACACCTACTTCCCCTACACGGCTTTCACCGGATATTCGTGGTACGGTGGGCACTTTTCGGCCGCCAGCAATGCCAACAGCTATCAGCTGTTCTCGGCCATGGGCCAGGACTTCATCATGCTAGATCTGGTCAGTGATGGCTCTCTGCTTGCCGCGGCCACCGCTTGGGCCAATGATGTGCTCACCACCTACAGCGACCGCAAGGCCATCATCGTGGCCCACGGCTACATCAACTCTGCCGGCGCCTACCTTACGGGCGACACCGCCGAGGGCCAGGGCATGTGGGACAACGTGGCCAGCCAGCACGCCAACGTGATCGCCGTGCTCTGCGGCCATTGGGCCGGCGAGTACCAGCGCACCGATTTCGGCGTGAACGGCAACACCGTGTACACGCTGCTTTCGGACTACCAGGACGAACCCAACGGTGGCAACGGCTGGCTACGCCTCTACGAGTTCTATCCGGAGGAGGACAAGGTCGAGACGGTCACCTATTCCCCCTTCCTGGATCAGTACCAGACCGATGTGGACAGCCAGTTCGAACTTGCCCTGGACATGGACGCAACGACCCCCCAACTCGCTCTCCAACCCGGCTGGAATCTGGTGGCCGGTGGTCCCAACACCACCTTCCCCGGCGTGCTCTTCGGCTGGAACGGCTCCGCCTTCTCGAGCACGCCCTCGCCGGCGGCCTGGAAAGGCTACTGGACCAAGCTGAGCGGAGAGGAGAGCGTGATCGTGGACTTGGACACGGTCTCCGGTCCCCACACGAGTGACCTCACCACCGGCTGGAACCTCATCGGCAACCCCATGAGTTCCACGGCCGCCCTGGAGCTGCCCGCGGGCTGCACCGCCTTCTACTACGATGCCGTTCTTCATCGCTACGTCTCAACGACCACCCTCGTCCCCGGACAGGGGGCCTGGGTGAAGGGGAGCGCGGGGGAGACGGTGACGTTTGACGCGGGATGAACAATGGGCGGCGACTGACTGCAAGAGAGTGATCCCAAGAAAGACAAGGAGCGGCCGCGACCCCCGACGTCCGCCCCGGTGAGCAATAGAGACGAGAACAAGGAGAGGCAAGAGATGAACGGTCGGCACGGAAGCACTGCGAGAAGGACGGCGTCCCGTCTGGCCCTTCACTTGCTTCTGGCGGTGCTCCTCTGCCTGTGTTTCTCCCCTCTGGCTCAAGCCGACGATTCCATCTACGCCATCACCACCTCGGCGGTGCCCGATCCCATCTGGACGGTGACCGCGAGCGCAAGTGAGGCCACGGCCGGCACCACCGTACAGGTGACGGTGGCCGATACTGCCGATGCTTCCTGGGCCACCGGCCTTGTGGTCACCGGCCAGTCGGGCGCCACCTTTGACTTCACCACCGTAACCGCCGCTACCGGCAACGCGAATGGTGTGAACGGCACTGGCGTCTACAGCTTCGTCATGCCTTCAGAACCGGTGACGGTGGACTTCACCTGGGACGCCACCCCCTTGAAGGTCTACGTCAAGGTGGGAAGCGGGGAGAAGACCCTGGTTCACTCCTATACCCGAGCCGAGATGGAGGCCTTGGCCGCGGAGAATGCCGACCCCATCTACTACGCTTGCTGGAACCGGCAGCCGGAGACGTTCATGGGCAAAGCCGTGCGCTATGTCACCATTCCCCAGTTGGTGGCAAGTGCCCACAGCTATGACAGCGCCGTGCGCTTCGACGGCCCAGACTGTGTCATGAAAGGTCTGAGCCTGGACGGGTGGGCCACCAACCAGAGCTGGAGCAGTCTCCTGGGCGTCCCCCGCTACTACCACGCCGCCTTGGGTGACCTCTATCTCGACCCCGCCAACCAGACCGGAGTCGACCGGGAAGTGCCTCCGATCCTTGTCATCACTGGCTGGAGCGGCGAACAGGCCTATGTGGACAACCAACCCTACGACACCCTCAACACCTACCGCTTCTGGTACGGGCAATCGGCGGCCGAGTACGCAACCGGCGCAGTTCCCACTCTCGACGAGCGCGACGCCCGTTGCACGGCCAACAACATGGCCAAGAAGGTGACCGAACTCACTTTTGAGATCCCGCGCACATGCACCATAAGCGCCGATCCCGTGCTCACCGGGGGGCACCCTTGGGATCGAGCCCGCAAGCGCTATTTCGGGCACCACCATCAGCCGTGACCCCGCAACCCAACGAGGGCTGGCAACTCGTGGAGGGCAGCCTCGCATACACCACTGACGGCGGAGCCACCTACACCACCCATCACCGAAACCGGCGGGATCCACAGCTTCATCCTGCCGGAAGCCGACGTGGTGGTGACGGCTCGTTTCGGCAATCTCTCCGTCCCGGTCTCCGGGGTCAGTCTGGATCAGACCTCGGCCGAGCTTGCCGTGGGGGACACCCTGCAACTTACGGCCACCATCGCCCCTTCTGACGCCGGTAACCAGGAGGTCACCTGGACCTCCGGTCAACGAGGGCGTGGCTACCGTGGATGGCAGTGGTCTTGTGCGTGCCGGGCGGGATAGGGGAGACCACCATCACCGTGACCACCGCAAGACGGCAACCTCACCGCGAGCTGCCTAGTGACGGTGGAGTCGGGCGGCCAGGAGTACTTCACCTTGGCCGTCATCCCCGACACCCAGTTCTACTCGGAACTCTATCCGGCTATCTTCACGGCTCAGACCCAATGGATCGCCGATAACAAAGAGGCCCAGAACATCGTCTTTGCCACTCACTTGGGTGACATCATCGACGACTACGAAAGCGACGCTGAGTGGGAGAACGCGCAGACTGCCATGAACATCATCCGCGATGCCGGCATCCCCTACTCGCTGGTGCCGGGTAACCACGACGTCAACATGGACGCCGCCGATCCCACCCGGTTCGATACCTACTTCTCGCCCGCCTGCTTCAGCTCCTTCTCCTGGTACGGAGGACCACTACCCCGAGGGCAGCAACTCGAGCAGTTACCAGCTCTTCTCTGCCATGGGGCATGACTTTGTTGTCCTTGATTTGGTCTGCAACCCCACCCTGCTGACCGCCGAGACCATTGACTGGGCCAACGGGGTTCTTAACACCTATGCCGATCGCAAAGCGATTGTCGTTACTCACGGCTACATCAAGGCGGATGGTACCCTGGCCGGGGGAGACTGGGTGGCCGGTCCCACAATCCGTAACAACATCGTTACCAACCACCAAAACGTGATCGCCGTCTGTGCGGACACATCGAAGGCGAGTACCACGGCACCGATACTGGCAATGCCGGCAACACTATCTACAACCTACTGACCGACTACACGGGCGAATCCAACGGTGGCGACGGCTGGCTACGCCTTTACCGGTTCTATCCGCTCCAGAACAAGGTCGAGGCCGTTACCTATTCCCCCTACCTGGACGCCTACCAGACCGACGCGGACAGCCAGTTCGAGCTTGCTCTGGAGCAGGACTCCCATCTGATCACCTTCATGAGCGAAGGCCAGCCCTACCAGGCCATAGTTGCGGCCGGTAGCTCCGAGATAGATGCCCCCACAGATCCGGTGAAGCCGGGCTACATCTTCGGAGGCTGGTACGCCGATGAGGCTCTCACCACCCGGGTCACCTTCCCCTACACGGTGACCGGGGATGTGACGCTCTATGCCAAGCTGACCTGCGGCTACACCTACGAGGTCTCCGGGGGCGCGGCCACCCTCACCGCCTACGCCGGCCCGGGGGGAGACGTGGTCATTCCCGAGACCATCGACGGGTATGCGGTGACGGCTACCTATGATGTCGTGTGGGGCGCGCCCATCGAGGTGGGCGTCTTTCAAGATCGGACCGACATCACTTCCATTACCCTCCCCGACAGTTTGACCAGCATCGGGGGTCGGACCTGTTACGGATGCACCCATCTCGCCTCGGTGACGTTCGGAAGCGGTCTGGTCACTATTGGCGAGAATGCCTTCTGCTGGGCGAAGGCTCTGGACACAGTGAGCCTTCCCAGCGGCGTGATGAGCATCGGGGGCGATGCCTTCTATGGCACCGCGCTTACCACAGTCACATTCCCGGCGAGTGTGAGCACCATCGGCGCTTGGGCATTCAGTGATCGGGTCAGACCGGTATACCTCGAGCGGGCCTACTTCCTGGGGTCCCCACCCGCCCTGGGAAACTCGTCACTAGGCAGCGCCACCGTCTACTACAACATCACCCAAGCCGCCAGCTGGCCCGGCTTCTCCTCCTATCCCAAGATCCCCTTCTCCGTCCTTACGCTGGCGACCAACTACGAGGGGGGGGCGACCACTACCGTCTTCTCCACCCTGGATGCGGGTGGCCACCTCACCTATCCCACCTACGTTCCCACCCACCTCGGATATGTCTTCACCGGTTGGCATGCGGACTCAGTCTGCACGAACGCCTGGGACTTTGCCCAGGACACAGTGTCTGGAGATCAGACCCTCTATGCCGGCTGGAGCGTGGGAGAGCCGGCCGGACATCTCACCATCACCTCGGTGGCGGCTCATCCCACTTACAGCGGAGCCACATCGATAGCCCTGGCAAGTGCGACCGGTCCGGGCAACTCCCTCGTCTACAAGGTGACCGATCATCCGGTCGCCGGCGTGACTACGGCCACAACCGTAACTGACGGCATCTCGTATGCAGGTAGCGCAACTCCCGTATTCGTTTCGGCCGCCCAGTACGTGACCGTCTACGAGATCACCTCGGCGAATACCGTGGTCAACTACGTCTGCCTGCAGGTCGCTTCTGGTGAGATCAAGCCGGGAGTGAACGTGGATGGTTTCAACTACCTGCTTCGGGGCACCACGGCCGCCCTCAACGGCTACACCGGTCCCGGGGGAGCCGTGGCGATACCGAGCGAGATCACGGTGGGGGGGGCGACCTACGCGGTGGTCAGCCTGGCGGACTACACCTTCTCCGGCCAGACCAGCCTCACCTCGGTCACCGTCCCGAGCGGTGTGACCAGCCTGGGTAACTACGCCTTCTCCGGCTGTTCCAATCTGATCTCGATCACGCTCCCGGACGGTCTCACCAGCGTCGGCAACTACGCCTTCCAAGACTGTGCCGGCCTGGCCGCGGTTGGCATCCCGGTCAGTGTGATCCAGATAGGAGAGGGGGCGTTTGCGGGCTGCACCCATCTTGCCTCGGTCAACATCCCCACCGGGGTGACTACTCTTGGCTACACCTTCTACCACTGCGCCTCCCTTGCCTCGATCACTATTCCGGCTAGTGTGACCAATCTCGGGTTCGGGGTCTTCACTGGCTGCAGTGGTCTTAGCGTGGTTATCATCCCCTCCGGCGTTACCAGCATCGAGCCCGAAGCCTTCTCGTACTGCTCCGGCCTCACCACGATCGTCATCCCGGCCGGGGTGCAGAACATCTACTTCCGAGCCTTCCAGGGCTGCACGCAGCTTGTTTCGGCCTACTTCCTGGGACCCCAGCCCGGGAAGATGGATTCCACCACCTTCGCCCAGACCGCTTCGGGCTTCACTCTCTACTACCCCAAAAGCGAGGCCGCCAGCTGGTCGGGATTTGCCCTCTACCCGGCCGAGCCCTTCTGCATCCTCACCTTGGACCTTGAGGACGGCAACACTCCGCACACCAGCTACGCCATGGTCAATGCAGGCGGTCACATCGTGGCTCCGGCCGACCCAACCCGGGAGGGCTACACCTTCGGCGGCTGGTACAAGGACGCGGCTTGCACCACGGCCTTCAGCTTCACGAACGAGGTCGTGACCGGGGATATCACCCTCTATGCCAAGTGGAACGCCGACAATGCCTCTGTGACGCTCCAGACCGGCTGGAACCTGGTAGCCGGTGGACCTGGCACCATCTTTCCGGCCGCGCTCTTCGGCTGGAACGGGTCCGCCTTCTCGAGCACGTCCTCGCCGGTGGCCTGGCAGGGCTACTGGTGCAAGGTGGGCGCAGAGGAGCTCGTAGACATGAGTACCGTCTCCGGTCCCCACACCGCTGACCTCACCACCGGCTGGAACCTCATCGGCAACCCCATGGGCTCCACCGCCACCTTGGGCCTGCCCTCGGGCCGCATGGCCTTCGACTACGATGCCGTTCTTCACCGGTACGTCTCCACCACCACCCTTGTTCCCGGACAGGGGGCCTGGGTCAAGGGGACGGTGGGGGAGACGGTGACGTTCACCGCCGAATGATGATGAGGCTTTGAGACTAGTCATGACAAGAAAGGGTTCTGTGGATGAATAAGCGGATTGCAGTAGTACTGTGTGTGATCCTTCTCGCCCTCCTCCTAACCTTCGGCCTCGCCTCCCTGGCCCTGGCCGGTTCCTGGAGTGATGTCTCCGACTCCCTGCTCGCCTCCTACGGCGTGAGCGAGGCCCAGGTGAAAGCCATCTCGGGTGGATATGCGGATGGAACCTTTGGGCCCTCTAGGAGCATCACCCGGGCCCAGTTCGTGAAGATGGCGGGTGCCGCCTTCGGTGTCACCCCCCTGGACTCAGGCCCACCCACCTTCTCCGATGTCCCGGCTACCCACTTCTACTACGGCGAGATAGAAGCGGCTTACGCCGCCGGTCTTGTAAACGGGGTGGGCGCCGGTCTCTTCGGTCCGGAGCGCAACCTAAGCCGGGAGCAGGCCATCGCCATCATCGCCCGCCAGGTGGCGGCCCAGGAGGGTTTCAATCTGGCCGGCCTTAGCGAAACCGAGATCTCAAGCACCCTGGGCGCCTACGCCGACGGCCCTCTGGTCAGCACCGGCCTCAGAGACGAAGTGGCCTACGCCCTCATTAAGGGCATCACCAAGGGTAACTCCCAAGGGGACCTCTCCCCCCAGGCCCAGATCGGCCGCCTCCCGGCTGCCACTCTCCTCGTGCGCGCCGCCAGCACTCCCACCCCAGTCGCCCCCACCGTGAGCGCCCTCAGCCCGGCGAGCGGGCCTGTTGCGGGCGGAACCTCGGTCACCATCACCGGCTCCGGACTGACCGGCGCGACAGCCGTCAGCTTCGGCACCGCGGCCGCCACCAGCTTCACCGTGGTCTCCGACAGTGAGATCACCGCCCTAAGCCCGGCTCACGCCGCCGGCCCGGTGGACGTCCGGGTGACGACGACGGCTGGTACCAGCGCCGACACCGCGGCCGATGACTATAGCTACGCGGAGGGTTCCACCACCACTCCGGTTGCGCCCACCATCACCGCCTGGCCGACGGCCTCGGCCCTCACCTTGGGCGAGGCCCTCTCTGACTCCACGCTCTCTGGTGGCTCTGCCTCGGTGACCGGCACCTTCGCCTTCACCTCTCCATCAACCATCCCAGCCACCGCCGGCTCGTATGCCGCCTCGGTCACCTTCACCCCCGCCGATACGGACGCGTACACCACGGTGACGGGGACGGTAGTGGTGACGGTGAACACATCGACTGGGTCTGCTCCCGTAATCACCAGCCTAGAGGCGGAAACCGTGACCCCGACCACAGGCACGCCGTATGCGGCAGGACCCACGGTGGGTGGTAACACGGTCACCATTCACGGCTCCGGGTTCAGCGGCACCACGGAGGTGAGCTTCGGCGGAGAGGCGGCCAGCAGCTACGCCGTGGTCTCAGCAACTCAGATCACCGCCGTGGCTCCGCCCGCGGAAACGGGAGCCATTGACGTGACGGTGACCACGTCGGGTGCGACCAGCAACGGCATGCAGTACACCTACACCCTGTGGGCCGTTAGCGGGAATGTGAAGGGCAAGACGTCCGAAGGTGAGACCGTGGTCATGTCCGGCGCCACCGTCACCTTGCGTGTGAGCGCCGCCGATCCGCTTTTCGACGCCGACTACGATCCCGCGGACGACGACAACATCATCGACCTCGCCACCACCGACGAAAATGGTGACTACAGCATCAGCACCGCCTTCTTCAAGGGTGCTCCCTTGCCCCTGGGCACCATCGTTGAGGTCAGTGCTCAGAAGACGGGGCAGAAGAGCGTCCTCCAGTTCGGCACCTACGACCGCCCGAATGCGCTCGTCAACTTCTGGGACTACTACAGCACGACGAAATGGGGGGTGAATCCCAACGGTGAGAGTTGGGGAGGGCGCGCGCTGCCGTACGACGACGGCAGCATGCCCGGTCTTCCCTGTGAGTATCTGACGCCCAACTACTGGGAGCCGATTGACTAGTCCGACGGACGAGCGGTGGCGACTGGAGGGGGTCCGGCAGCCGTCATCGGTGAGGGTTTGTGTCAGGAGAAAGGAGACTCCACATGGCAGGGAGCATAAGAAGAATCATCTTGGTGTTGGCCATCGCTCTGATGGTGGTGCTGACCTTTGCCTCCGTGGCCATGGGCAGTTCCTGGCGCGACGCCCCCGATTCCTTGCTCGCCTCCTACGGGGTGAGTGACACGCAGGTGAAGGGCGTCTCTAGCGGCTACCCCGATGGTACCTTCCAACCATTCCGGAGCATCACCCGAGCCCAGTTCGTCAAGATGGTCGATGCCACCTTCGGCGTGGCCCCGCTCGCCCCGCTCGTGCCCACGTTCTCCGACGTCCCCAGCACGCATTTCTACTACCGCCACATCGAGGGCGCATGCACGCGCGGCCTGGTGAACGGCGTGGGCCCCGGCCTCTTCGGTCCCGATCGGATCCTCACTCGCCAGCAGGCCGTCGCCATCATCGCCCGCGAAGTGGCGGCGCAGCGTGGGTTCGACCTCGCCGGCATGACTACAGGGGAGGTGGCCGCCGCCCTGGCGTCGTTCGGAGACGCATCTTCGGTCGGCGGCGACCTGCGTGACGAGCTGGCCTACGCGATCATCAAAGGTATCACCAAGGGTAGTGCCGGCGGTGAGTTGATGCCCAACGCGGAGATCAGCCGGTTGGCGGCAGCAACGCTGCTCGTGCGCGCCGGCTCCATCGCTCCGGGCGCGCCCACCGTCACCACCTGGCCGACTGCATCGGCCATCACCTTGGGCAAGGCTCTCTCCACCTCTAAGCTCTCCGGCGGTGTGGCCTCCGTGCCCGGCACCTTCGCCTTCACCTCTCCGTCCACCATCCCGGCGGCCACCGGCTCCTACAGTGCCTCGGTCACCTTCGCGCCCATCGACACCACCCACTACACCACGGTGACCGGAACCGTGAACGTCATCGTGAACGCGGCGACGACGGACATAGCCGGCGCCACGGTCGCGGCCATCGCCTCCCAGACCTATACGGGCTCGGCCATCACCCCCAAACCGGTGGTCACCTACGGAGCAACCACCCTCGCAGTCGGGATCAACTACGGCCTGAGCTACACCAACAACACCAACGTGGGCACGGCCACCGTCACCCTCACCGGCCTCAGTCCCTACACCGGCACCAAAGCGGTGACCTTCCAGATCGTCAAAGCCACGCCCACCGTCACCACCTGGCCGACTGCATCGGCCATCACCTTGGGCAAGGCTCTCTCCACCTCCAAGCTTTCCGGCGGTGTGGCCTCCGTGGCCGGCACCTTCGCCTTCACCTCTCCGTCCACCATCCCGGCGGCCACCGGCTCCTACAGTGCCTCGGCCACCTTCACCCCCACCAACGCGACCAACTACAACGCAGTGACGGGCAAGGTGAGTGTGACCGTCAATGCAGCCGGCGCGCCCACCATAAGCAACGTGGTTCCAGCCGCGGGTCCCGCCGTGGGAGGCAACACGGTCACCATCACCGGCACCAATCTCGCCAACACAACCGCCGTGACCTTCGGCGCGGCTCCGGCCACCATTCTCACCGCTTCCGCCAACAAGCTCACCGTCACAGCGCCTGTCGGGACCAAGGGTGCCGCGGTCGACGTTACTGTGACCACCAGCGGGGGGACGGTCAAGCTCCTGGGCACCGTCAACGCCTACCGCTACAGCAATGCGCAGGGCAGTTTCACTCTCAATTTCACCGGCAAGGATGGCGTCGTCCAGACGCTGGGCACCTGGACCTACGATCCCAGGGCTATGACGTTCAAAGACGCGGGCGGGGTGGAGGCCACCTTCGTAAAGAGCTTCGCCGGCGATAGTGCGGTGCGCTACTCAGGGACCGATGCCGGCAACTTCCCCAGGATGGCTGTCATGACCAAGGGCATTCTGCTTTCGGACCTGGTGGTCTATGCGGACAACGCCACCGGCATCGCCCTCAGTGATGACGCCAGCGTGAAATACGCACAGGGGGCTTCGGGGCAGACGTATGCCCTCGGCCAGCTCGGCAGCCGCTACTACTATCCTTCGTTCGTGACGGGCAGCACATTCGACGATGCGACCAAAGTGGCCGTCCCCACCGCCTTTGCCATCCAGAGCTACAACATAAGGAACGAGGGAGCATCCGGCCAGGGCTGGGCGAGCGATCCGTACCTTACCCGCCTCAACGGGGGAACGGTGGTGCCGACGGCCACGGACAGCGCCTCGCTCGATCATGGCTTCAGCATCCTGACCCAGGCGGCGGACGACGACCGGTCTCTCAGGGCTCTCGTGGGACAGAAGAGTTCGTCGCCTGCAGAGACCAATCTCGGTTCCATGTCCTGGTACTCGGTCGACAACGTCACCCTTACTCCGGCATACCTCGACATCACGGCCACTGTGACCAGCCCCGATGACGGCGGCACCGCTACCGTCACCATTGACGATGGGTTCATGAAAGCGTCTGAGGGCGAACCGGTGTCGTTCACCGTCTCTGGGATCACCGCGGGCTATGAACTGGCCGGTGTCACCCTTACCGATGCAGCCGGAGGAGCGGTCACCGTGAGCAACGCGGGCGGCACTTACAGCTTCACCATGCCCGGCTCCGCCGTCACCATCGCGGTGGCTCTCTCCCAGGTCGGTATTCCGGGCGCGCCCACCATCGCCAACGTGGTTCCGGGCACCGGCCCCGCGGTGGGAGGCAACACGGTCACCATCACCGGCGCCAACCTTGCCGACGCCACCTCAGTCAGCTTCGGCACCAATGCGGCGAATATCGTCAGCAAGTCCGACACGGAGATCACCGTCACGGCTCCGGCCGGGAGCAGGGGAGCCACGGTCGCGGTCTCCGTGAGCAACCCCAAAGGAACGGCCACTCTCTCCGGCGCCTCTACCGTGCGCGCGTACCGCTACAGCAATGCCCAGAGCAGCTTTG
This sequence comes from uncultured Actinomycetes bacterium, assembly GCA_963714175.1. Taxonomy (GTDB): domain Bacteria; phylum Actinomycetota; class Thermoleophilia; order RBG-16-64-13; family RBG-16-64-13; genus RBG-16-64-13. The sequence goes on from CAVQNN010000003.1 coordinate 379,461, forward strand.
CCGTCAGATTCACCGACAAAGCGGGCGTCGCCCAGACACTCGGCACCTGGGACTACGATCCTGTCGCCTGCACGTTCGAGGACTCTTCGGGCACGGAGGCGCCCTTCGTGACCACCTACTGCGGGCGGCCATTATGTCCACTATTCGGGCCTCTCCGGTGGCACTGCCGGCTCCTCCACGTGGCGGTGGAAGAACCTGGGGACGGTGGCCAAGGGCATCCTGCTGTCCGACCTTGCTACCTACGCCACCGATCTCACCGGCGTCCCCCTTGGAGACGACACCAATGTCGGTGTGGCCGAGGGAAGCCTACTCGGCCACGGGCAGACGTACACCTTGGGGTATCTGAGCGACGATGATCGCTACTACTATCCCTCATGGATCCTCGACCAGGGATTTGTGGAGGGGACCCGGCAGCCGGCTCCGACCGTTCTCGCCATCAACAGCTACACCATCACGACACTGCTCGACACCACCGGTCTGCGCAGTCCCTACCTGATGCGTCTCAATTACGGTCAGGAGTTGCCCCAGCCTGCCACGCAGACAGATGTGGACGACTGCTTCAGCATCCTGGACCAGGCGGCTGACGATTACTACAGTCTGCGGCTTATGATGGGGCAGAGAAGCTCGACCCCCGATGACTACAATCTCTCGACGGGTGCGGGATGGCTCAATGCCGACAGCGTCACCTTCACGCCGACGTATCTCGCGATCACCGCCTGCGTGACCAGTCCCGACGGCAACAGCGGCACCGCCAGCGTCACCACCGACGATGGCTATCTGAAGGCCGCGCCCGGTGAGGTGGTCTCCTTCGCGGTCTCCAGCGTCACGCCCGGCTACGAGTTGGGGGCCGTGACCGTGACCGACGACGCGATCAGCCCGGTGACCGTCGCCGAGACCGGCGGCACCTACAGCTTCACAATGCCTACATCCGCGGTTACGATTGCGGTGACGGTCAATCCCGCCATCTCCGTCACGTCCGTCACCCTCACCCCGGACACGCTCGCCCTGGAAGTGGGCACCACCGATCAGCTCACAGCCACGGTCGCCCCGAACGACGCCACCAACCCGGCCGTCACCTACACATCCAGCAACGAGAGTGTAGCCACGGTGGACGCGAGCGGACTTGTGACCGCCGTTGGGGCTGGTGATGCCACCGTCACGGTGACCACCACCGACGGCGGCTTCACCGACACCAGCGCGGTCAGCGTGACCGCCCCCGTCCTTACCCCGGTCATCACCGCTCTTGACGCGGAGACGGTGACCACCAGCACCGGTGGTAACACCATCACCGGCCCCACCTACGAGGCCGGCCCCACTCTGGGCGGTAACGCGGTGACCCTCACCGGCAGCGGACTAACGGGCGCAACCGCCGTGATGTTCGGCGCCACCGCCGCCACCAGCTGCACCGTGGACTCCGACACCCAGATCACCGCCGTGGCCCCCGCCGGCAGCGAGGGCACCGTACAGGTGACCGTAGTCGGCGCAGACGGCACCACGGTCAGTAACAGCACAGACTACCGCTACGCCCTGTGGGCCATTACCGGCACCGTGCGTGGCCGCTGGGTCACGGGACTGGATGAGGACGAGAACCCCGAACTCAACGGCGACAGCGGCGGCAGCCTGGCGGGTGCCTTCGTCTACCTGACCGTGAACGCCCTTGATCCCCTCTACGACGAGGAGAACGAGGAGAACAACACGGTCACCTTCTGGGACGGCACTGCCTGGGTAGACCACGCCGTCACCGCCACAGACGGCACCTACACCTTCAGCACCGCCTCCTTCCGGGGTGAACCACTCCCCATCGGTACCATCATCGACGTGAGCGCGGTGCACGACCTAACCACCTTCGGTGCCGGCCTCTACGACCCCGACTCGGACGCCTGGCACACCAACTACAGCGTGACCCAGTACGGCACCTACGATCGGCCGAACGTGCTCGTGAGCTTCCGTAACTACACCTCGACCAACGGTCCGGACGGGAACTCCCTCGGCAACCGCGTGCTCCCCTGGGCCGACGGCGTAAACCCGCCGCCGCTTCCCTTCGAGTTCCTGACCCCCAACATAACCACCAACATCAGCTAGTCCTTGGCCTAGGACAGCGGTTTCGATGGGGCAAAAAAGGGTCAACCGAGAAGACATTCCCGGTGTGTCAGGGCGGCTGCGCAGTAGACGCTTGGAGAGGCGACGAAATGGAGGAGAAGGAATAATGATACGGGATGGGCGGGTCAAGCTGGCCCGGATGCTTGTAGGAGTGGCCTTGTTAGGCGGGATGCTCGCCTGGGCGGGATGCGGAGGTTCCCCCGCGGATGTCTCGGTGACCGAGGTGGCTTCCAGCACCACGCAAAGTCCTGCTACCAGTGCGAAGACCAACCCCGGAACGGCGGTGACGGCTTCCACGTCCACGGCTCCTGCCACTCAGCCTGGGGTCTCCTCTCCGACCGACGCCTCAACCACCGACGGCTCCACCATCACTACCCACGGTGCCGCCACCACCACCAGCCAGGTCGCCACTACCACTACTCGCGCTACCACGACCACGACAGCCCGGCCGACGACCACGACGAAACCGACCACGGCCACGACGGTCGCCGCAATCGTACTGCAGGTCACGGGGCCGTCGGGGACTAAGTCCTACACTCTGGCGCAACTCAAAGCCAAGCCGGCCGTCTCAGGCTATTGGGGAGCGCACAAGGACACCACCTCCATCAACCGCTACAGCGGTGTGCCTCTTCTCGACCTCTTGGCTGAAGTCGGCGGGCTGCCCTCGGGGAAGGGACTACGCATATCGGCGTCCGATGGCTTCGCCTGTGACTACGAGCCACAGAGACTCGAGGCCATGGCCAACGGCACCTACCAGATGTGGGACTGCAACGGCACGCTGGTGACCTGGGCCGACGACATCGAGACCGCCGGATCGGTACAGATGGTGGTTGCTTACGCGGTGGACGGAAAGTCGCTCCCCACGAGCGGAGAAGGCGCAGGTCCCCTGCGCGTCGTCCTCATCCAGGACAGCCAGAGCATGCTCACCGAGGGCAAGTACTCACCTTATCTCGTCACCTCCATTGTCGTCCGGTGAGGAGCGCGCGCGGTCGTGCGTTGAGGCGTCCACGACAGATGAACACGGTCTATAGAGAGCGGCGCAATCCGAAGCGCGGAAGCCGCAGGAAGGGAGAGAAGAGGAAATGAATCAACGCGAGCGATTGACGAGATGGGCCGGCCTTCTGCTGCTGGTGGCCCTGGTGCTGGGGGTGTTTGCATTCACTGGATGCGGGGCTTCCTCGGAAGACGTGTCTACCACGACCAGCACCGGCTCGGAGGCGGCTACCAGCACCACCCAGCAACCGACGACGACCGCCACGCAGATGACGACGACCACCTCGCCGCAAACCTCCGACACCACGGGGGCTGCGGGCGCATTCCAGGTCACCGGGCCGTCGGGTACCAAGTCCTATACCCTGGACGAACTGAAGGCCATGACGCCCGTTTCCGGGTATTGGGGTGCGCATAAGGGCGACATCCCCTACGTGACCAATCTGTACACGGGCGTAGCCCTAGCGGACCTGCTGTCGGAAGTCGGCGGGGTGCCGGCGGGGGCCGGCCTCGAACTCAATACCAGCGACAACTTCCCCTGCACCTACGACTCCGCCCGCCTGGCGGCGATCGCGAACGGCACATACCAGGTCTGGGACAAGGTCACCGGCGAGGAAGGTACTGCTCCTGTGCAGCTCATCGTTGCTTACGAGATCGACGGAAACCCATTGCCCACGAGCGGCGAAGGCGCGGGTCCTTTGCGGATCGTTCCGGTGCTCGCGGCCGACACGCACGTGACAGAGGGGAAGTACTCGCCCTATCTGGCGGTTTCGGCGAAGGTCGTGCAGTAGCTGTTCAAGTCTCGAGAAAGGAGTCTCCGTATGGTCCGACGCGCCACAGAAATCACCCTGGTGATCCTTTTTGCCCTCCTCCTAGTCTTCGGCCTCGCCTCCCTGGCCCTGGCCGGTTCCTGGAGTGATGTCTCCGACTCCCTGCTCGCCTCCTACGGCGTGAGCGAGGCCCAGGTGAAAGCCATCTCGGGTGGATATGCGGATGGAACCTTTGGGCCCTCTAGGAGCATCACCCGGGCCCAGTTCGTGAAGATGGCGGGTGCCGCCTTCGGTGTCACCCCCCTGGACTCAGGCCCACCCACCTTCTCCGATGTCCCGGCTACCCACTTCTACTACGGCGAGATAGAAGCGGCTTACGCCGCCGGTCTTGTAAACGGGGTGGGCGCCGGTCTCTTCGGTCCGGAGCGCAACCTAAGCCGGGAGCAGGCCATCGCCATCATCGCCCGCCAGGTGGCGGCCCAGGAGGGCTTCAATCTGGCCGGCCTTAGCGAAACCGAGATCTCAAGCACCCTGGGCGCCTACGCCGACGGCCCTCTGGTCAGCACCGGCCTTAGGGACGAAGTGGCCTACGCCCTCATTAAGGGCATCACCAAGGGTAACTCCCAAGGGGACCTCTCCCCTCAGGCCCAGATCGGCCGCCTCCCGGCTGCCACTCTCCTCGTGCGCGCCGCCAGCACTCCCACCCCAGTCGCCCCCACCGTGAGCGCCCTCAGCCCGGCGAGCGGGCCTGTTGCGGGCGGAACCTCGGTCACCATCACCGGCTCCGGACTGACCGGCGCGACAGCCGTCAGCTTCGGCACCGTGGCCGCCACCAGCTTCACCGTGGTCTCCGACAGCGAGATCACCGCCCTAAGCCCGGCTCACGCCGCCGGCCCGGTGGATGTCCGGGTGACGACGACGGCTGGTACCAGCGCCGACACCGCGGCCGATGACTATAGCTACGCGGAGGGTTCCACCACCACTCCGGTTGCGCCCACCATCACCGCCTGGCCGACGGCCTCGGCCCTCACCTTGGGCGAGGCCCTCTCTGACTCCACGCTCTCCGGTGGCTCTGCCTCCGCGACCGGCACCTTCGCCTTCACCTCTCCATCAACCATCCCAGCCACCGCCGGCTCGTACGCCGCCTCGGTCACCTTCACCCCCGCCGATACGGACGCGTACACCACGGTGACGGGGACGGTAGTGGTGACGGTGACGGTGAACGAGAGCCCGGCAGAAGTGACCCCGACCGTTGAAGAACTTGCTCCTGCGGACGGTCTGGTGGAGGGCGGCACCTCCGTTACTATCAATGGCTCCGGGTTCACCGGCGCCACGACCGTCACGTTCGGCGGGGAGGCGGCCAGTAGCTACACAGTGGTGTCCGACACCGAGATCATCGCCGTCGCCCCGGAGACCTCGCTTGCCACAGGCAAGCCCAGCAGGACGGTCAGTGTTTGCGTGGTCAACTCCGTGGGCGCGAGCAGCAACACCTCGGCCGACGACTATCTGTACTACACCCTAACGGTCAAGAACGGCTCGGACACGCAGAAGTACAGCCTCTCCGATCTCAGAGAACGGGCGGCGGTGTCTGGGTACTGGGGTGCCCACAAGGAACCCGAGGTCGTCAACCACTACACCGGCGTCTCGATCCTCGACCTCGTGGCTGATGTGGGCGGAATACCGGAAGGCAAGGGGTTGCGCATCAAAGCAGCCGACGGGTTTGCCGTCGACTATGAGTCCGATCGGTTGGTCGCCATGAATGATGGCACCTACCAGATGTGGGACTACGGCGACAGTCTCGCCACCTGGTCCGACGATACGGAGACGACCGGGTCAGTGACCCTAGCGGCGGCCTATGACTGCGATGGCAGCCCGCTTGACGACTCGGTCGGACCGATCCGCGTGGTCCTCCTCCAGGACAACGAACGCATGGTGACGGAGGGCAAGTACTCCCCCTATCTGGTCACGTCGATAGAGGTACGGTGAGGTCTTCCTCAGCGCACTGCACTTGCGACTGGCAGGACTCCTCGTCTTGCCCGCAACCTGGGATAGGTGGCGCCGTCCTCGATGAGAAGGACATGGGATAGCCGGTCAACCCCGACGTTGTGTTGTACGTGGCCGGCCTTCCTGCAATCGCACGTGGCTCGGCTCGGGGTCATTCCCCGAGCCGAGCCACGTGCATCTTCTACGATGAGAGACCGGCTGCTCCATTGCGACTAGGGGACTGTCATCTAAGGGACTGTCACCTCCGCCGTCAGAGCCATGAAGGGATTGAACTTGCCCTGGTTCACTCGGTCGAGCGCGGGCATGATCATCACCACGCGCAGGGGTCCGGTACCCTCGGGCAGCGGTTGCCAACTGCTGCCGTCGCCGGCTTCATCGACTTCGTAGGCGACGATCAATTGCGCAAACCGGTCCTCGGTGATGATCTCAGTGCTGTTCAGGTTCCACATGGGGTAGGTTCCGTTCGTCATCTGGTCGAAGATCTCAGGCGTATAGACCGCCTCGAAGGCGTCAGCCGACATCACGGTGACCTGCTCCCCGGAGCTGCGGCCGCCGACGTCTTCGAGCAAGGTGAGCAGAGGAACGCCCCGGTACTGATCGGTGATGTGCGGCACGGGATCCTTGTGGGCGCCCCAGAAGCCGGTGACCGGAGTCATGGCCGCAGCTCGTCAATCGTGTAGGTCTTGGTCTTGTCGCCCTTGATCACCTTGAAGTCGTAGTCCCAATAGGTGTAGGCGCCAGGCAGCGTGATGGTGCCGGTGGCTGTGGTCACGGCCACATCGACCGTCTGGCCCAGCTCCCCGGCAGGGGTGATGGCAACGAGGCGGGTGGCATCCACTGGGGTGAATCTGCGCGCCTCGGCGGAGCCGAACACCACCTTGGTGACCCCTTCCAACCCCGTTCCCCGGATGGTAACAGCCTGGTAGCCTGAGCGGGGGCCATCGGCATGGTCGAGGGTGAGCCCAGCGGTGGAGCCGGCGTCAGAGGTGGTCGTGGTCGCTACGGCCGCCGTGGTGCCCGTGGTGGCCGAACCCGGACGCAGTTCTATCGACGTGACCAGTGAGGGGCTGAACCAGCCCGTGCTCATACGGTCATCCTGTGTTGTAGCGGCCACGAGCTTGAAGGGGGCCTTGCCGGCCGGGAGCGCCTGCCAGTCCTTGCCGGAACCGGCGGTGTCGATGTCATAAGCAAGTACTAGCTGGGCAACGCGGTCATCGCTGACGACCGGTGTGCCGCTGACATTCCACATCTCGTAGGTGCCATTGGTCATTTGCTCCATCATGGGTGTGGTGAACGTGGCGTGGAAGTCGTCGGCCGAATTGACGACGATGTCCTCGCCCGCCGTCCAACCGCCGACGGCCTCGAGTACCGTGGAAAGGAGCGCCCCGCGGTATTGATCGGTGTTGTAGGGCTTGTCATTGACGGCGCCGAAGAAACCGGTGGTGGGCGTCATGGCCCTGACGTCGTCTAGCGTGTACGTCTTGGTGGTGGAGCCCTTGGTGACCTTGAGATCGTAGTCCCAGTAGGCATAGGCCTTGGGCAGCTCTCGGGTCTCGGCGTCGGTGCTCACGGCCACGTCCACCACTTGCCCCAGTTCCCCAGGGGGTGTCTTCACGACGAGGTGCGTGTCGTCGGCCACGGTGAACCCGAGCGCCTCTGGTCGATCCGAAGGTGACCTCCGTGACCCCCTGGAAGCCCGAGCCCGTGATGGTCACATTCTGGTACCCACACCGGGGCCCGCTCGTGACGTCCAACGATGTGACACTCAGATCGCCGGTACCTGCGCTGTTGTCGAGGCTCTCGCCGCCGGCACAGCCGGAGGCCGCCAGCAGTGCCAAAATGATGGCCACCGCAGCTACTACGCTACCCATTCGCCTACTCACAAGAACTCCTTCATTTCTGGGGGTATCGGCCGGGGAAGGCCTCCTCGGCCACGCCCGTGATTGCGCCTACTTGAATTCTATCCACGTGATGTCCCTGGCCCAGGCCTTGCCGAACATGCCGGGCATGGCCGCGTTCAGGGAGCCGTCCTCACCAACAGCGAGTAGCGAATCGGGACTGGCGGCTATGTCCGCTAGAGAGACCTCCGCTATGTAGCCGTCGGTGCAGCCGAGGTCGACGACCGTGGCGGCGGCTTGGACTTTCAGGAGCGGGAGCAGTTCGCTCCAACGCACTCCTGCGTACTCCTTCTGGCCCAGTTTGGGATGGTCCATCGTGATCGTGACGACGTTCATCTTCTTGAGCATGTCGCCGGTGATGGTCATGGGGCTGTCCAACAGGCCTTTGACGGTGGCCGTCCCGCTGCCTTCCGCGGGCGTATTGGCGACGGTAGTAGCGGTGGCGGCGCTGTTGCTCACCGTGCCGCCGGCCCGGGCCATGAGTTGATCGTATTGGGCGTCGGTCAGGTCGATCTGGTAGAAGAGCTTGTAGAAGTCCTTCACTTCGGTCTTGATGTCGTACTCATACAGATCGGGGTAGAGCAGGTTGCCCAGCCATCGGATGCCCATGATGCGGCTGATGGAGGGGGGACGGTCGAACCAGTCGAAGGGACCGCGGGGGATCTGGTAGACGCGCTCGTTCTTGACGGCATTGATGCTGGACCATTCACTCCGGGTGGTGATCTCCTCGTAGGCCGTGCTCTCCCCAGTGGGATCGCTTGCTACCAGGATGACGTCGGGATTCCAGACCAAGACCTGTTCCAGAGACACCGGAGACATGCCGAAGCCCGACCCATCCAGCTCCACGTCGGCCACGTTCGCGCCGCCGACCAGGTCGAGCACCTCGGTATGCAGGGATCCCGCGGGGTCGGTGTTCTGTCCCTTGGCCCCCTCGGCGTAGTACACCTTCACCTTCTGGTCGTCCGTCAACTTGGCGGCGATGGTCTGAGCTTCCTGTACGGCCTTGTCGCAGTAGGCGGCCAACTCCTCCGCCCGCTCTTCCCGGCCGATCAGCTTGCCGACATAGCGGAGGGCGTCGCCGCTCTTGACCAGACTGCCGTCCACCATGACTACCGGCGTGTTGAGGAGCTCCTGGGTACGGCCCGCAGCGTCAATGTACGTGTCGTTCAGGGTCCCTATGTCGAAGACTACGTCCGGGTCTCGCTTGATGATCTCCTCGACGTTGCCGGTGGTGTTCTTGCCGTACCAGCCACCCAACCCTATGTACTCCCGGTACTGCTCCGGGATGTACTGCTTCTCGACATTGGTGGGGGTAACGTTCCAGCCCACCATCATGTCCGGGGCCAGCATGTACATGAGGTTGGTTCCCATGGGACTTGTGCAGAAGACACTCTCGATGGGATCGGGAATGGTGACCTGGCGCCCCGCTTGGTCCGTGAAGCTGACCGTGCTTTGTCCGGAGACGGCCGTAGACGAATCCGACCCGCACCCGCAGGCGAGGCTCAGCACGACCAAAATGAGAATCACCAGACCCGCTGCCGACCAGACGCTGCACCTGGATCTGACCCGCTCCATCCGTATCTCCTTCACTCGATATACCAGGGTGGGATCCGCAATACCGGCTCGTGATACCAAAGGAGGTATAAGCTGGGCGAAGTACGCGCATGCAGAAACCCACACGCGACAAGACTCGACTCCTGCAGGGGGGTTATACTTCTACGAGTATCACTACTCTCGGAAGTATAACACTCGACCTTCTCATCGTTCTGCGGCGGCCGGTCCAGTCATAGGGCCCATCACGCCGCCTACGCCGCGGGTCTCGTGAGCAGCCGTCCTAGGTCTCCCGCGCGTCCGGGATTTCGAGCACAAACGGCTTGACGGCGTCGAGTATCGCCTCGCGTTCGGCGCCGACCACCTTGAAGGTGACAGTCTGGGAATCCCCGTGCAGTCCGAGCGCTTCGATCCAGCCGCCGCTGGCCGAGATGGCACTGGTGAGCTTGGCCAGTATGCCCCTTTCGTGGGAAATCTTCGCCATGACCCGTACGCCGGAGGTCCGAGCCCCGAACAGTTCGAGCAGGATGTTGAGGAGATGCGATTCGGTGATGATTCCCACCAGTTCACCCTCACGCATCACCGGCAGGCCGCTGATCTTGTTGTCGGACATGATGCGCCCGGCCTCTTCCACCGCGGTGTCCTCGGCAACAGTGATGACATCACGCGTCATCACCTCCTCGACCCTGATCTTCTCCAGCAGGTAGTCGAGTTCCCAGACACTCAGTGAGGTCGCGGGTGAGGGCGAAACGCGGAACAGGTCGACCAGGGACACGACACCCACCAGTCTGTTCTTCTCGTCTAGCACGGGCAGCACTCGGGACTTGCTCCCCTGCATGACCTTGAGCGCATCGGGTACCGACGCGAATGGCTTGGTGGTTACGGGGTTCCTGGACATCCGATCGCTGACTAGCACTTGTTCTTCCCACTTTCTGCGGACGACTTCCGCGTTGCGTGTAACCGAGAGAGGCAGAAAGCTCAGCGGCGGAGGACTTGACCGCCTCCGCGTAGCTGACTCTCTCCATGTGGTCGAAGCGCCCGGCCGGGATGACCACTGACAGCGCGGCGGTTACTCTCCCAAGTTGGTCGCGAACGGGGGCACCCACTGCACAGACTCCCAGGTTGCTCTCCTGTAAGTCGAAGGCTACTCCTGCGTTTGCCACCCGAGCGAGCTCCCCGGCCAGTACCCCGGAATCCGTTATGGTATGAGGAGTCAACTGGGGATGAGAGCGCGCAATGATCTCCGCACGTTCGGCGTCGCTCTTGGAGACTGCGAAGATCTTTCCACTTGCGCTCGCCGTGTCACTGATGATCCGTCCTACAGCGACTCTCTGCCTGGAAGGACGGCTCGTGTCAAGCATGTCCACGATGACCGCGACTCCATCGACCTCGACGGCCAGCGTGGTCGTCTCGCCGGTCGTCTCGGCCAGATCGCACAGATAGGGCCGTGCGATTATGGCGAGGTCGGCGCAACCTTCTGACAAGTACGTGGTCGCAAGAAACGCTGGGCCGAGACGATAGCGGTTGGACACCGGGTCTCGGACAAGGTACCGAGTCGACTGCATGGTTCGAATCATGCGGTATGCGGTCATTCGAGGGAGACCGGCACCCCTTGCGATCTCGTCCAGCGTCCACTCTTGGTTCTCGGCGTCGAACAGCCCCAGTATCGTGAGTCCCTTCGCCAGGGCGGCACCCCGATAGGCGCCGGCACCGCCGTAGGTTGACCTCGCGTTCGGTTCTGCCTTCGTGGTCAATCCGGCCATACCGCCTCCAAACCGCCTTCAATCTCGACTCGAGACATCGCTTGCAGCCTCGCCGTCGTTGACGACTGTGGTAATACTTCGCCCAGTATAACGCTGCGGTATGTATTCGCCAAGAGCGGTCACAACGGGCGAGCGGTTCAGTCTTCTGGCCTGTTGGGTTGCTCCGGTGGCCGAGTACCCGAGCCAAGGCCGAAAGGTGATGGTCTCTGCCGAGCGGAGCCGTCGCTGGAGTGGACCCCCTGGCGACGTGCCTCTACCCCGGTACCGTAGGGTCAGGCTCGTGGCACCCTATGCCGGTGTGGGTCAAATCAGGATTATGGAGTGAGAAGGGGCGCCTTGCGGCGCCCCTTCTGTCAAGTCATTCGTACTGCCCCGTGGGCCTGCGCCGTCAGTTGAGGGCGCTCACCTCTTCGGGGGCATGGTCGCCGGCCTCGTCGGTCAGCGTGTCGGCATCGCCGGCGCGCTGCAGCCGTCGCTGGAAGTCCGGGTCGCTCGCCAGCCAAGTGTGTGCCCAAGCCGACTCGTGTTCCCACACCGGTTTGAGCTTCTCGCGCACCTCGGCGGAGTAGGCTTGGAGTCCGGGCCGCAGTTCATGGAACAGCGACAGGGCCCCGTCGTGGGTGGGATACGCCCCGTTACGCTCCACGGCCTTTCTCATGACGCTCGGATGGTCGATGATGGGGCACGGCAGCAGAACGTTCTTGCCGTAGGGCGCCATGCGGCGCAGGTCTTTGAAGAAGTCGGAGCGCAGGCACTCGATCAGCGACTTCTCATGGATGTTGTCGACGGCGAAGTGGGCGAAGATGCAGGGCTCCACGTCGCCCTTGTTGTTGATGTGGAGGTACTTGCGTCCACCGGACAGGCAACCGCCGGTGAGCGGGCCGTCACCCCAGAAGTCGGCCACCAGGAGCGGATAGGTGTCGCGCATGCGCGACACGCCCTTGTGGAGCTGGACGCGCTGGTCGGCGCTGGGCATGAGGCTCAGGTCGGGGTCGCGACCAATCGGCATGTACAAGAAGTACCAGCCGTAGAACGCGCCCTTCTCGACCATGAGATCGGCGAACTCGTCGGAGGTGATGTCCTCGATGTTCTGGCTGGTGGCGGTCGCCGAGAAGGCGGCCATCGCGCCCCGCTCACGCAGACGGTCGAACGCCGCCATGATGCGGTCGAACGTACCGGCACCGCGGCGGGCGTCGGTGGACTCTCGTCCGCCTTCGATGCTGATCACCGGGCAGACGTTGCCTACCTCGACGATCCTGTCGGCCACGCGGTCGTTGATCAGGGTGCCGTTGGTGAACACCATGAACACCGACTGTGGATGGCGCTCGGCCACGTCGAGCAGGGGCCGCCAGATGAACGGCTCGCCTCCCAGCATGACCAATACCCGGGTTCCGATCGCCTCTCCCTGGGTGATGATGTCTTCGACATCTTCCTCGGACAGTTCTGTCCTCGTTGTTCGTACTCGGACGCGAAGCAACCCACGCACTTGAGGTTGCAGCGCATGGTCGGGCTGATGAGTATGGCCGTGGGGGAGTAGACGTCATACTCTTCTTTGAGCGACTTTGTTAGTTCCGGATCTCGCATGAAGAAGTTGGCCATCATTCCGGCAACGAAATGCTTACGTACATTAGGATGAAGATGACGGATGTTCTTGAAGAACGCGTTGCCGGGATTGCCAGGGGCCGTGTAGTTCTTGAGCCACTCGGCGATCATTTCCTGCTGCGCGGACTTGGCCGTGCGCTTCACAGCCGCGACCAGGCCCTTCATGGCCAGATCCGAACTGCCGACCACGGTGAGGGCCGCCGAGATCATGGAGGCGGTCCGTTCGTAGTCGCGTCGCTCCCGAGCCTGCAGATATCGAGTGCTCGGGCATGTGGACTCCTTTCTGCTCGTGGTGAGTTCTCGAACTTGACTACCATAGCATCGAAGCGAGCCAATGCCTATCCTCGGAGCAGACCGCGGCAGGCGTCAGGCGTCCCGGTCGCCGCTTCCCAACAGCGGTCCTCTTGGTTAGAATACGGGGTTCGAGGGGGCAGCACTTTCGCGGCATCTCGCGTGATTCCGAAGGGAGTATGGTCTGATGAGCCCGAGCAAGTACGTCTACGATTTCTCCGAGGGCAACGCCACCATGAAGCCTCTGCTCGGAGGCAAGGGCGCCAACCTGGCGGAGATGACCGGGCTGGGAATCCCCGTGCCTCCCGGCTTCACCGTGACCACCGCCGCGTGCGTCTACTACTCCGCCAACGGCAAGTACCCCGACGGACTCGACAGAGGAGATCGAGGAGCATCTGCACGCTCTCGAGAAGCTGACCGGCAAGACCCTGGGCGATCCGGCGAACCCCCTGCTGCTCTCGGTCCGCTCCGGCGCGGTGTTCTCCATGCCGGGCATGATGGACACCGTGCTCAACCTGGGCCTGAACGACGAGACCGTCGAGGGGATGGCGCAAGCTGCACCGGCAACCCGCGCTTCGCCTACGACTCCTACCGCCGCTTCATCAGCATGTTCGGCGACGTGGTCATGGGGGTCGACTCGCAGGCCTTCGAGGACGCTCTCACCGCCAAGAAGGCTGAGGTGGGCGCCAAGCTCGACACCGATCTCTCCGCCGACGACCTGCGCGACCTCACCGTGCGCCTCAAGAAGATCCTGGGCGAGAAGGCCGGCGAGCAGTTCCCCGCCGACACGCTCAAGCAGCTGCACATGGCCACCGTGGCCGTCTTCAAGAGCTGGGACAACCACCGGGCCAAGGTCTACCGCCGCACCCAGGGCATCCCCGACGATCTGGGCACAGCCGTCAACGTGCAGAGCATGGTGTTCGGCAACAAGGGCGAGACCTCCGGCACCGGCGTGGCCTTCACCCGCGACCCCTCCACCGGCGAGAACTTCTTCTACGGCGAGTTCCTCATGAACGCCCAGGGCGAGGACGTGGTGGCCGGCGTGCGCGCACCCGCGGCCGCTGCGAAGAGCTGCGCGAGCGTCATGCCTGAGGCGCTGGAGCAGCTCTACGCCATCCGCGACACGCTCGAGAAGCACTACCGCGACATGCAGGACGTGGAGTTCACCATCGAGGACACGAAGCTCTACATGCTGCAGACCCGCAGCGGCAAGCGCACCGCCCCGGCCGCTCTCAAGATGGCGGTCGACATGGTGGCCGAGGGCCTCATCACCAAGGACGAGGCGCTCATGCGTGTCGATCCCGAGCCAGCTCGACCAGCTGCTGCATCCGCGTCTCGATCCCGAAGCAGGAGCTCAACGTCCTGGCCACCGGCCTGGGCGCCTCGCCGGGCGCCGGCGTGGGCAAGGTGGTCTTCGACGCCGACGAGGCCGAGGAGCGGGGCTCCAAGGGCGAGCCGGTCATCCTGGTGCGTTGGGAGACCAACCCCGACGACATCCACGGTCTCATGCACGCCCAGGGCGTCATCACCAGCCACGGCGGCATGACCTCCCACGCGGCCGTCGTGGCCCGCGGCATGGGCAAGCCCTGCATCGCCGGCGCCCAGGAGCTGAAGATCGACGACGAAGGCCAAGCGAGTTCACCGTGGGCAGACGTCACCGTCAAGGACGGCGACTGGATCTCCATGGACGGCGCCACCGGCCGGGTGATCCTGGGCCAGGCCGCAGCTGGTCGCCGCCGGCATCGACGAGAACGTCAACACCGTGCTCGGCTGGGCCGACGAGGTCCGCCGCCTGCGGGTGCGCACCAACGCCGACACTCCCGAGGACGCCAGGCAGGCCCGGGAGTTCGGGGCCGAGGGCATCGGCCTCTGCCGCACCGAGCACATGTTCATGCAGCAGGACCGCCTGCCGCACGTGCGCAACATGATCATGGCCGAGACCACCGACGAGCGCGAGCAGCATCTGGCCAAGCTGCTGCCCTTCCAGCGCGAGGACTTCGACGGCATCTTCCGGGCCATGGACGGTCTGCCGGTGACCATCCGCCTGCTCGACCCGCCGCTGCACGAGTTCCTGCCCAACTACACCGAAGTCATGGTGGAGCTGGAGCGCCTGCGTCTGACCGGCGCCTCCGCCGAAGCAGATCGCGGCGCAGGAGAAGCTGGTCGGCCACGGTCAAGTCACTGGCCGAGGCCAACCCGATGCTGGGCACCCGCGGCTGCCGCCTGGGCATCCAGTGGCCGGAGATCTACGCCATGCAGGTGCGGGCCATCATCGAAGCGGCCGCCGACGTGCTCGCCGACACCGGCGAGAAGCCGCACGTGGAGATCATGATCCCGCTGGTCGGGCTTCGAGGAAGAGCTCAAGCGCATGCGCGCCCTCACCGTGGAGACCGCCGACGCGGTGCTCAAGGAACGCGGCGTGGAGATCGACTACACCGTCGGCACCATGATCGAGGTGCCGCGGGCGGCCCTGACCGCCGACGAGATCGCGCGCCAGGCCGACTTCTTCAGCTTCGGCACCAACGACCTCACCCAGATGACTCTGGGCTTCTCGCGCGACGACGCCGAGGGCAAGTTCCTCACCCACTATCTGAAGACCGACCTTCTCAAGAGCAACCCGTTCGAGAAGCTCGACCAGACCGGCGTGGGCCAGCTGGTCGCCATGGCCGTGCAGAAGGGCCGCTCGGTCAAGCCCGAGCTCAAGACGGGCATCTGCGGGGAGCACGGCGGCGAGCCGACGAGCGTGAAGTTCTGCCACCGCACCGGTCTCAACTACGTGAGCTGCAGCCCGTACCGGGTGCCGTTGGCCCGGCTGGCGGCCGCGCAGGCGGTGCTGGAAGAGAAGGCGGCCGGCAAGGCCGGCGACTGACGAGCAGACTGCGGCGGCGGGCCGCGGACCGAGACGGTCCGCGGCCCCCGTCAGCCCTGTATCCTCGAGCGAAGCCGGCTGGACCGGCCGGGCCTGGGGGGTCGGTGACGTCGTGAAGCACGAGTGGGCTGGCAGAGTCCAGTTGTCCACCGACCTCTACGAGGCGGGGCTCTCCGAATGGGCGCAGCGCTCGGCGGCCTCGCGCGGCCGCGAGCGCCCGGAAGAACCCTGCACTCTCCGCACGCCCTACCAGCGCGACCGCGACCGCATCGTCCACAGCAAGTCGTTCCGGCGGCTCAAGCACAAGACCCAGGTCTTCATCGCGCCCGAGGGCGACCACTACCGCACCCGGCTGACGCACACGCTGGAGGTGTCCGGCATCGCCCGGACGGCCGCCCGGGCGCTCCGTCTCAACGAAGACCTGGCCGAGGCCATCGCCCTCGGCCACGATCTGGGCCACACTCCCTTCGGCCACGCCGGCGAGGGCGTCATCGACGAGATGCTCAAGCGTCTGGGCGCGGGCGGGCTTCCAGCACAACGAGCAGAGCGCCCGGGTGGTGGAGGTGCTGGAGAACGACGGCCAGGGTCTGAACCTCACCTGGGAGGTGCGCGACGGCATCCGGCACCATTCCGGCGAGCGCGACCGCCGGCCACCCTCGAAGGCCAGATCGTCCACTCTGGCCGATCGCATCGCCTACGTCAACCACGACATCGACGACGCGCTGCGGGCCGGGCTCATCACCCCGGGCGACCTGCCTCGCGGACCCGGTCGCGCTCCTGGGCGAGACGGGCAGCGAGCGCATCGACGCGCTGGTGCACGACCTGGTCGATCAGCAGCTGACGCGGCAGCAGGCGGCGCGATCGGCTCGCAGACCCCGGCCGTCGGCGGGGCCATGGAGGAGCTGCGGGCGTTCCTCTTCGCAGACCGTGTACCCGCGGGCGCTCGAGCAGGCGGGCGGCGAGAAGGTACGGCAGCTGATCACTCAGCTGATGGAGTACTTCCTCGAGCATCCCGAGGCCCTGCCCGTGCGCCACCGGCCGGCGACCGGCGACGCCGCGCGCCGACCGGCTGGAGCTGGTCCGGGCCGTCACCGACCACGTGGCCGGCATGACCGACCGCTACGCCCAGCGCATGTACCTGGAGCTGTTCATGCCCAGAGTGCTGGGGCACTCCCTGAGCCCGCCGTGAGCCCGTTCATCAAGGACGCGAGCGTGCAGGCGGTGCTCTCGGCGGCCAACATCGTCGACGTGGTGTCGGGCTACACCAGCCTGCGCAAGCGGGGAGCCACCTACTCGGGACTCTGCCCGTTCCATCAGGAGAAGACGCCCTCGTTCACCGTGAGCGCCGAGAAGGGCCTCTACTACTGCTTCGGCTGCGGCGAGGGCGGCGACGTCGTCCGCTTCTTGGAGCGGATGGAGAACCTGTCGTTCGCGGAGGCCATCGAGCAACTGGGCGAGCGCTTCGGCGTGCCGGTGGAGTACGAGGAGGGAGCGGGCCCGACCCCGGCCGCAAGGACCGGGACGCCCGTCTTCTGCAGGCGCTCGAGAAGGCGGCCACGTTTTACCAGCGGTTCCTGTGGGAAACAGAAAGCGGCCAGCGTCGCGCGAGAGTACCTGGAGAAGCGGGGCCTGGGCCAGGAGGTCTGCCGGACGTTCCGGGTGGGCTTCTCGCCCGACGAGTGGAGAGGGCTCCACCGCCGGGCGACCAAGGAGGGGTTCACCGACCGGGAGCTCGAGGACGCCGGTCTGCTGGTCCGCCAGACGGGCAAGACGTACGATCGTTTCCGCGGACGTCTCATGTTCCCGCTGGTCGATCACCGAGGCAGGGTCCTGGGGTTCGGGGGGAGGACTCTCAAGGACGAGACTCCCAAGTATCTCAACTCCCCCGAGGGGCCTCTGTACCAGAAGGGGCATCTTCTGTACGGGCTGTATCAGGCGAGGAAGGCCATCGCCGACGCTGACGAGGTGGTGGTGGTCGAAGGCTACACAGACGTTCTGGGACTCGTCCAGGCGGGCGTGGGCAACGTGGTGGCCTCCATGGGCACCGCGCTCACCGACGCCCAGATCGGCCTGATGATGCGCTTCACCGAGCAACGTCACCTTCATGTTCGACGCCGACCGGGCGGGCACCGAGGCCATGCTGCGCTCGGGCGAGCTGGCCCGCGGCCATTCGCTGCGGCCCATGGTGCGCCGTGCTGCCCGGCGGCCGGGACCCCGCCGACGTGGCGGTGGAGGGCGGCAAGGAGGCCGTCTCACGCGTCGCGGCGGGCAAGATCTCGCTTCTGGGGTTCGAGCTGCGCCAGGCGCTGGCCCGCGGCGACACCTCCACGGCCGACGGCCGGGTGCGGGCGTTCGAAGAGGTGCGCCAGATCATGAGCCGGGCCTCATCGCTCAAGGAGCGGGAGGAAGAGATCCCCCTGCTGGCCGACCGGCTGCGCCTTTCACCGCGACAGCGTGGCCATGTTGCTGCGTGGAGGCCCGGGGGCGGACGGTCAGCGTCCGGCGGCGGCCGCGGCGCCGCACCCGCGCCCGGGCGCGGAGCGGGGCCAGCGCAGCGTCTCTGGCCCAGCGCTTGCTGGGCAGCGAGGCCGCCATCGAGCGCGACTTCCTGGTGGCGGCAGCCTGCAACCCGGACCGGGCGCTGCAGATCCTCGAGGCGCTTGACTCCCGAGCACTTCGCCGATCCCGAGCAACCGGGAGGTGTTCGTCGGGTCTGCGCGAGGCCTTCGCGCTCATGACCGACCCCGAGGACCAGCAGTCGGCCTTCGCCGAACTGCAAGGCGCGGGCTCATGGCGATTCTGACGCCGGGCCGCTCTTCGTGCGTCTGGTCATGGAGGCCGACCAGGGGCGCTATCTCGCCCGCGGTGCTCGAGGAGCTTCATCTGCGCCTGCAGGAGCAGCACCTCAGCCGCGAGATCAGCAGCGCTCCGGGGCGCTCTGGACGACGGCGGCGACAGTCGAGAAGAGCAACGCCGCCTCTTCCATCTCGAGCGCGTGCTGCAGAGCGTCCGCGCGAGTCTGACCAATCTCGACCCTGAGGAAGGGCGGGCCTGAGATGCCCGACGACGACCGAGACTCACCGCCGACGTGCTCCAGGGGGTGCTCGAGCAGGCCGCGAGCGCAGGGCTCGCTGACCCTGGACGAGGTGAGCGCTCTCGTCCAGGACGCCGACCTGTCTCCCGACGAGGTGGAGTTCCTCTACTCCCTGCTGGTGCGACATGGGCGTGGAGGTCGTCGAGGACAGAGGCCGAGGAGCTTGAGGACTTCTCCGAGGAAGAGGAGTTCCTCAGCCTCCTGGACGTGACGATCGACCACACCGTCGACGACCCGGTGCGCATGTATCTGCGCGAGATCGGCAAGGTCCCTCTGCTGACCTCCGAGCAGGAGATCGAACTGGCCCGGCTCGTCGAGAAGAAGGACGTGGAGGCCAAGCGCCGGCTGACCGAGGCCAATCTGCGCCTGGTGGTCTCCATCGCCAAGCGCTACATGGGCCGGGGACTCCTCTTCCTCGACCTCATCCAGGAAGGGAACCTGGGTCTCATCAGGGCGGTGGAGAAGTTCGACTACCGGCTGGGCTACAAGTTCTCCACCTACGCCACCTGGTGGATCCGCCAGGCGGTCACGCGGGCCATCGCCGACCAGGCCCGGACCATCCGGGTGCCGGTGCACGCCGTGGAGACCATGAACAAGCTCAACCGCGTCCAGCGCGAGCTGCTGCAGAAGAACGGCCGCGAGCCCACGGTCAGCGAGATGGCCGACGCTCTGGGGGTGACGCCCAGCAAGGTGCAGGGAGATCCAGAAGGCCACCCAGGAGCCGGTCTCGCTGGAGACGCCGGTGGGCGACGAGGACGACTCGGAGCTGGGCGACTTCATCGAGGACGCCGACGCCGACCAGCCCCTGGAGGTGGTCTTCCGCGAGATCAGGCGCGAGGAGCTGTTCAGGGTGCTCGACAGTCTGCCCGCGCGGGACCGCAAGGTGCTCGAGCTGCGGTTCGGCCTCAAGGGAGAGCGCCCGCGGACCCTGGAGGAGGTGGGCGAGCGCTTCGGCGTCACCCGGGAGCGCATCCGCCAGGTGGAAGCCAAGACTCTCAACCGTCTGAAGAACTACCGCGACGCCCAGGCCCTGCGCGATATCGACGGCTGAGAGACGCAAACGATTTCAGAAATCCGCGTACACTAAGCCTTGACCCAGCCCCCAGGTTCCGCTACTGTTGCGCGCGCGAGTCCGGAAGACACCGGGCCGCGTGCGTTAGAGTGGGGTGGGCCGGGTACCGTGTCGCCCCGAAACACATGGAGGTTGCAGGGTTGGCTGAGGGGACTGTCAAGTGGTTTAGTCCCGAGAAGGGCTACGGATTCATTGAGCAGCCGGAGGGGGAGGATCTCTTCGTCCATTTCAGTGAGATCCAAGACGGAGGGTTTCGCACACTCTCGGAGGGACAGGCTGTTCGATTCGACGTGGTCCAGGGTCCAAAGGGCCTTCAGGCGGCGAACGTCTCGCCCGTGTAGTCCAAGCGAAGAGTTATCTCTTCCCGTCATCAAAGCCCCGCTCCGGCGGGGCTTTCTTTGTTTGTGACGCGATCCGGAACGAGCTAGGGTTCTACCAAAAAGCCGATATGAGAGTGAGAGTTCCCATCAGACTCCTCCGGGCGCTGAAGGCGCTCGTGCGCCATTGCGAGGTTCGCCGATAGAGAGCTGAGGCGAGAGTTTCCCATTCAAAGCTCTCCTTTCTCCTCTCGGGCGCCTGGCCAGGGCGCCCACTTTTTTCGGCTATAATCCCGGAGTCTGCGACCGAAGGTGGGCTCTGCGCCCGCCGTCGCCGCAGTTCTGATCGTTCCAAGGAGAGCTGCACGATGATTTCCCGGGAAGAGGTCGAGCACGTGGCGCGGCTTGCGCGCCTTCACTTCGACGAGGAGGAGCTTGCCCGGCTGCAGCCGGAGCTCGGGCAGATCATCGACTACGTGCAGCAGCTTGCCGAGCTGGACCTCTCCGGCCTGGAGCCTACCTCCCACGCGGTGCCTCTCAAGAACGTGCTGCGCCCGGACGAGCCGGTGCCCGGCCTCGACCCAGGCCGAGGCTATCGGCAACGGACCCGACGTCGAGAGGGGCCAGTTCGTGGTCCCTCGGATAGGGTGAGTGGCGATGAGAACCGACCCGACTGCCGGCGCGACTGGAGCAACTGGGGTGTCCGCCCTGGACGTGACCACGCTCACCGCCCATGCCTGCCGGGAGCTGCTGGCGAGCGGCGAGGTCTCGGCCGTCGAGCTGACCCGCGCCTACCTGGACCGCATCGCCGCGGTCGACGACTCCGTCCGGGCCTATCTGGCGGTAGACGAGGCGGGGGCCATGGCCGCCGCCGCCGCCGTGGACGCGAAGCCCCGCGATCGAGCGGCTTCCCTGGGAGGGCGTGCCCATCGGCCTCAAGGACATCCTCTGCGTCAAGGGCATGGAGACCACCTGCGGCGTCGCGCATCCTCAAGGGCTACATCCCGCCCTACGACGCCACCGTGGTCGCCAAGCTGCGGGCGGCCGGCCTCATCTTCCTGGGCAAGCTCAACATGGACGAGTTCGCCATGGGCAGCTCCACCGAGAACTCGGCCTTCCAGACCACGCGGAACCCCTGGGATCTCGACCGGGTGCCGGGCGGCTCCAGTGGCGGCTCCGCCGCCTGCGTCGCCGCCTCCGAGGCCCCCTGGGCTCTGGGCACCGACACCGGCGGCTCCATCCGGCAGCCGGCCTCGCTGTGCGGCGTGGTGGGCCTCAAGCCCACCTACGGCGCCGTCAGCCGCTACGGCCTCGTCGCCTTCGCCAGCTCGCTCGACCAGATCGGTCCGCTCACCCGCGACGTGAAGGACGCGGCTGCGCTGCTCGACCTCATCGCCGGGCGCGACCCGCGGGACTCCACCAGCACCGGGCTTACCGGAGCCGGTCGGCGTGCCCAGCCGCGACGACCTGGAAGGGCTGCGGTTCGGCGTCATCAAGGAGTTCGTGGGCGACGCCTGCGAGCCCGGCGTGCGCGAGGTGTTCGACTCGGCGGTGGACGCCATCGGAGCGCTGGGTGGCGTCTGCGAAGAGGTGAGCCTGCCCAGCGTGGAGCGAGGCATCGCCGCCTACTACCTCATCGCTCCCTCGGAGGCCAGCTCCAACCTGGCCCGCTTCGACGGGGTCCGCTACGGCCACCGCGCCGCGCAGAGCGAGGACCTCTACGAGATGTACGTTCGCACCCGCAGCGAGGGCTTCGGCCCCGAGGTCAAGCGGCGCATCATGATAGGCACCTATGCTCTCTCCGCCGGCTACTACGACGCCTACTACGCTCAGGCGCAGCGGACCCGCACTCTCATCATCCAGGACTTCGCCCGGGCCTTCGACACGCTTCGACTTCCTGATCTCGCCCACCTCGCCGACTGTGGCCTTCAAGATCGGGGAGCGCACGGCCGACCCGCTGGCCATGTATCTGTCCGACCTGTGCACCATCCCGGTGAACCTGGCCGCTCTGCCGGGCATCAGCATCCCGGCCGGCTTCTCGGCCGGGCTGCCGGTGGGCCTGCAGATCATCGGGCCGCACTTCTCCGAGCGAGGCCTGCTGGACGCGGCCCACGCGGTGGAGCAGAGGCTGAAGGTCGAGGTCGTGCCCCCGCTCGCGCGGGTGGCGCCCCCGCGGGGACCGCGCCTGTCGCGGGAGGGGCGCAGTGAGCGCCAGACCGGCCGGAGCCGGCGGTGTGGGCTACGGCGGCGCAGCCACCGGTGCCGATGCCTGGGAGGCCGTCATCGGTCTTGAGATCCACGTGCAGCTGAACACGCGCACCAAGATGTTCTGCGGCTGCGAGGTGACCTTCGGCGAACCGCCCAACACGCCACGTCTGTCCGGTCTGTCTGGGCCATCCGGGCGTGCTGCCGGTGACCAACGAGAAGGCCGTCGAGTACGCCACGCGCATCGCTCTGGCTCTCAACTGCCGCATCGCCGAGCGCACCATCTTCCACCGCAAGAACTACTTCTATCCCGATCTGCCCAAGGCCTACCAGATCTCGCAGTACGACCTGCCGCTGGGCATCGGCGGGCATCTGGACGTGGAAGCTGGAGGACGGCAGCCACTTCCGGGTCGGCATCACCCGGGTGCACATGGAAGAGGACGCCGGGCAAGCTCGTCCATGCCGGCGGGGCCTCGGGCCGCATCGACGGGGCCGACTACTCCCTGGTGGACTTCAACCGGGGCGGCACTCCGCTGGTGGAGATCGTCAGCGAGCCCGACATCTCCACTCCCGACCAGGCCCGGGCCTTCCTCACCCAGTTGCGCAGCCTGGTGCAGCAGCTGGGCGTCTCCGACGTCAACATGGAGGAGGGCTCGCTGCGCTGCGACGCCAACGTGTCGGTGCGCCGGCCGGGGGAGCCCTTGGGCACCAAGACCGAGCTCAAGAACATGAACTCCTTCCGCTTTCTCCAGCGGGGTCTGGAGGCCGAGATCGAGCGGCAGATAGACGCCCTCGAATCGGGCGAGAGCATCGTCCAGGAGACGGTGCACTTCGATCCGGCCACCGGCACTGGTGTCGACCCTGCGCAGCAAGGAAGAAGCGCACGACTACCGCTACTTCCCCGAGCCCGACCTCACCCCCATCGAGCTCGACGAGGCCTACGTGGAGCGGGTGCGGGCCGGCCTGCCCGAGTTGCCGGCGGCGCGCAAGGAACGGCTTGCGGACCAGTACGGTCTGCCACCCAAGGATGCCGCCCTTCTGGCCGCCAACAAGCCCCTGGGCGACTACTTCGAGGCTCTGGCCGCCGCGACCGGCGACGCCCGCCTGTCGGCCAACTGGGTCCTGGGCGATTTCTCCGCCTACCTCAACGCCGCCGGACTGGAGGTGAGCCGGCGTGCCCGGTGAGCGTCGAGCGCCTGGCCGAGTTGCTGGGTCTCGTGTCGCGACGGCACCCTCTCCGGCAAGATGGCCAAAGAGGTGTTCGAGGCCATGACCGCCACCGGCAAGAACGCCAAGAGCATCGTGGCCGAGAAGGGACTGGGCCAGATCTCCGACGCGGGCGAGCTCGAGGCCATCGTGGCCCGGATCGTGGCGGCCAACCCGGGACCGGCCGAGGAGTTCCGGCAGGGACGCGACCGGGTGCTGGGCTTCTTCGTCGGCCAGGTGATGAAGGAGACCCGTGGCCAGGCCAACCCACAGATGGTGAACGAGCTGCTGCGAAGCATCTGGCGGCCCATGGCGATGGTGCGGTCGGGCCGCTGCATAAGCCGGCGAAGGTTGAAAACCGGCCCTATCTCTGGTACCTTGCCTTACCTTTTCAGGACCCGGTATCGCGCCGGACTCCAGCAGAGTGTCGGACAACGCTCGAACATGCCAGGAAGGTGTCAGCGTCGTGCAATCCACAGATGCGCACCCGGAATCGTGCCCCGTTCTGAAGACCGCGGATATCATCTCGGGCAAGTGGACGCTTCTCATCCTGCGCGATCTCTCCAAAGGCATCAACCGCTTCAGCGCGCTGGAGCGCTCGCTCACCGGCATCAGCCCCAAGACGCTGTCCGAACGGCTCAAGGGACTGGAGAAGGCCGGCATCGTCACGCGCAAGAGCTACGCCGAAGTCCCTCCCCGGGTCGAGTACACTCTCACCGAGCATGGGCTGGGATCTCATCCCGCTCATCGACCACATGCGCGACTACGGCACCAAGTGGCTCGAACGACGGCCGCCCGCCCGCGAGCATCTCATCAGATGACGACGCGCCCGGCGCGTGACGCTCATCGACCAATCGTACCGGGCACGGAGGCGGGAATTGACCGGGACCCCTGCGTCGGAAGGCTGGATCATCAACCTGGAAGAAGTCGACGGACTCGTCGAGCTTGGCCGCGGTCGGGGGTTCGTCACCACGGAAGACATCGCTGAGGTCCTCTCCGAGCTGGATCTCACCACCGAGCAGATCGAGGTCATGTACACCACCCTGCTCGACCAGGGCATCGAGGTGGTGGACGAGACCGTCCGTCGACGTCCGACGAGGAGCTGGAGCTCGACGGTCGTGCCGAGCAGCTGGAGTGGCGCCGCGGCGTCGACGAGCTGGATCTGAGCGTCGACGTTCCCACCACCGATCCGGTCCGCATGTATCTCAAGGAGATCGGCCGGGTCAAGCTGCTCACGGCGCAGCAGGAGGTCTCGCTGGCCAAGCGCATCGAGCGGGGCGACATCCGGGCCAAGCACGAGCTCACCGAGGCCAACCTGCGTCTGGTGGTGTCCATCGCCAAGCGCTATCACACCGACGGCATGAGCTTCCTCGACCTGATCCAGGAGGGCAATCTGGGCCTCATCCGCGCCGTGGAGAAGTTCGACTATCGCAAGGGTCACAAGTTCTCCACCTACGCCACCTGGTGGATCCGGCAGGCCATCACCCGCGCCATCGCCGACAAGGCGCGCACCATCCGCATCCCCGTGCACATGGTGGAGAAGATCAACAAGCTCATCCGAGTGCAGCGGCAGCTGCTGCAGAACATGGGCCGCGAGCCCGCTCCGGAGGAGATCGCCACCGAGATGGGCATGACCGACGTCGAGATCCGCGAGATCCTGCGTATCAGCCAGACCACCGTCTCGCTGGAGACGCCCATCGGGGAGGAAGAGGACTCCGAGCTGGGCGACTTCATCGAGGACGAAGACGCCGTGCGCTCCTTCGACGCCGTGGCCTCGCAGCTCGATCGCGACGGGGTCAACGAGGCCCTGGCCATGCTTCCCTACCGGGAGCGCAAGGTCATCGAGCTGCGCTTCGGCCTCAAGGGCGAGCACCCGCGCACTCTGGAAGAGGTGGCCAAGCGCTTCGGAGTCACCCGGGAGCGCATCCGCCAGATCGAAGCGAAGGCCTTGGCCAAGCTGCAGGCCATCGACAAGACTCGCAACCTGCGGAGCCGCGTGCAGTAACGGTCCGGCGCGTTTCGACCGCCCTGTCCCCATGGGGCACTTCCTGCTTGAGGAGTGCACAGTCACCGTCCAGGGGGACACATTGGATCTCGGAAGAACCGGACCCACGCCGGCGGCCGACCCGAGCCACCACGAACATGACTCAGCCGGACGACGATGCTCGGCGTCTGCCGGGAGCCTACACCGTACAGCTGCCCGTCGAGCGGATGAACTGCGCCGCCTGCGTGGCCCGGGTCGAGAAGGCTCTGCACGGCGGTTGCCGGGCGTGGACGTCGGCGGCCGTCAATCTTGCGACCGAGCGGGCTCAGGTCACCTACAACCCCCATAGGACGTCGACCGGCGCTCTGGTGACGGCCATCCGGGACGCCGGCTACGGCGTGACCGGGACGACCGCGACCTTCCCGGTGCTGGGCATGGACTGCGCCAGCTGTGCGACCCGGGTGGGGAGGGTGGTGCAGAGAGTCTGCCGGGAGTGACCGAGGCCGCGGTCAACCTGGCCACCGAGAAGCTCACGGTCACCTACCTGCCCGCTGCGGTCACCCCGGCCGAGATCGCCAAAGTGGTGAGAGCGCCGGCTACCAGCTGGTTCTGCCGGAGGCCGGTGTCGCGGGCGCGGAACTCGGCGTTGAGTCCGAGCCGGGCGCGGTCGCGGATGCCAGGCGCCGCGAAGCAGGTGCGGCTCCTTCTGATGAAGTTCATCGTCGCCCTGGCGGTCGGGGCGATCCTCATGCTCATGATGCTCATCCCCGAGTCGTGGCTGAGCATGGAGCGGCAGTGGCTCGATCATGTTCGTGCTGGCCACGCCGGTGCAGTTCTGGGCGGGTTGGCAGTTCTACCGGGGCGCCTGGGCGGCGCTGCGCCACCGCACCAGCGACATGAACACGCTGATCGCGGTGGGGACGTCGGTCGCCTATCTCTACTCCGCGGCGGTCACCTTCTTCCCGGGGGCGTTCGAGGGTGCCGCCGGGGCGGGATTCGAGGCCGCCGTGTACTACGACTCGGCCGTGATCATCATCGGGCTCATCCTGCTGGGACGGTATCTGGAGGCGCGGGCCAAGGGACAGACGGGGGCCGCCATGCGGCGGCTCATGGGGCTGCAGGCCAAGACAGCGCGGGTGGTGAGGCGGGGGCGCGCTCCGGCACGGGCGCCGGTGAGGCCGGGGCAATGGCCGATGGCTCCGGGGCGTCGGTCGGCGGCGGGCGCTGGGCGCAGCCGCTGAGGCCACGGCTCTGGACGTCGGGCCGCTGGAGATCGACATCCCCGTGGAGGAAGTGGTGGTCGGCGACGTGGTCGTCGTGCGGCCGGGGGAGAAGATCCCCGTGGACGGAGTGGTGCTCGGAGGGCAGTTCGGCCGTTGACGAGTCGATGCTCACCGGAGAATCCATCCCGGTGGAGAAGGGACCCGGCGACGAGGTCATCGGTGCCACCCTCAATCGGACCGGCTCGTTCCGCTTCCGCGCTACCAAGGTGGGGCGCGACACCGCCCTGGCGCAGATCGTGCGGCTGGTGGAGGAGGCTCAGGGCTCCAAGGCTCCCATCCAGCGGCTGGCCGACTACATCGCCAGCATCTTCGTGCCGGTGGTGCTGGCGGTGGCGGTGGTGACGTTCTTGGTCTGGTACTTCGTGGGACCGGATCCCGCCTTCACCCTGGCCCTGCTGGCCTTCGTGTCGGTGGTGATCATCGCCTGCCCGTGCGCCATGGGTCTGGCCACTCCCACGGCCATAGTGGTGGGAACCGGCAAGGGGGCCGAGAACGGCATCCTCATCCGCTCGGGCGAGGCGCTCGAACGGGCGCACAAGCTGGACGTCGTGGTGCTGGACAAGACGGGGACGCTGACCCGGGGCAAGCCCGAGGTGACCGACATCGTCGTGGCGCCTTCGGCGGTGGCGGTGAGCCCCGGAGTGGCGGCCGTGCCTGCCCTCGCCGCGGCACTGGCGATGGGGTTCGTGCCTGGGGGTCCGCCGAGCTCGATCTCCTGAGCCTGGCCGCCTCGGCCGAACGCGGCTCGGAGCATCCTCTGGGAGAGGCGATCGTGGAAGCGGCGCTGTCCCGGAGCCTGCGGCTTCCGAGGGCTACCGGATTTCTCTGCCATCCCGGGTCGAGGCGTGGAGGCGAGTCTCCATCGGCCGGAGCCGCCCGCCTTGCGGCCACTGCGTGAGGGGACGGAAGCGACGCCGCCACGTGCCGCGCAGGCATCCTCAGAAGGCGCCGGCCCATCTCCGGCATCGCCGGCGACGATCCGGGTGCTGCTCGGCAATCGCCGGCTTCTGGACGAGCGGGGCTATGCCCTGGGTGATCTGGCCGACCGTGCCGAACAGCTTGGCCGAGGAAGGCAAGACCCCCATGTTCGTGGTCGTCGATGGGGCTGTTGTCGGGATGATCGGGGTGGCCGACGTGCTGAAGCCCGACTCGATCGCGGCGGTCCGCAACCTGGAGGCGCTGGGCCTCGAGGTCTACATGATCACGGGCGACAACCAGCGTACGGCTGCAGCTATCGCCAGAGAGGCGGGCATCCACAATGTGCTCGCCGAGGTGCTACCGGAGCGCAAGGCCCAGGCGGTCAAGGAACTACAGGCCGCGGGCAAGGTGGTGGCCATGGTGGGCGACGGCATCAACGACGCTCCCGCTCTGGCGCAGGCCGACATCGGCATCGCCATCGGCACGGGCACCGACGTGGCCATGGAGACATCCGACATCACACTCATCCGGGGAGACCTGACGCCCATCGGGACAGCCATCCGGCTGAGCCGGGCCACCATGCGGGTGATCAAGCAGAACCTGGGCTGGGCCTTCGGCTACAACATCGCTCTCATCCCGGTGGCCGCGGGAGTGCTCTACCCGGCCTTCGGCATCTTGCTCGACCCGGTGTACGCAGCGGTGGCCATGGCGCTCTCGTCGGTCAGCGTGCTGTCGAATTCGCTGCGGCTGCGGCGGTTCCGAGTGGAGTAGGCGCTGGCGGGTTGTTGCATAGTATCGAAGACGTCGAGTCGCCATGGTCGAAGACTCGGAGACCGCCATGGTCGAAGACCGCTGAGCCTCCGCGGTCTTGGCGGGTCATGGGGCCTGCTGGTATCATCTTGGCCCCTGATGCGGGCGATTAGCTCAGTGGGAGAGCGCTGCATTCACACTGCAGAAGTCACTGGTTCAAATCCAGTATCGCCCACCTGTTGTTGTCGTCAGTGCCCCCGCGCATGCCTGGCCCACGGACGACCGATCTCGGCGCAGTCCGTTCGACCAGAGGCGCAGTTCTCTTGCACCCCAATCCGTACCTTCATGTGACATCGCTAGGCTCAGCGTGATACTCTATAGCGGATAACGACCAGCCATGCACAATGGTGTTGGGAAGTGCTGCTGCGTGGGCCCACAATTCCTCAAGACGCCCGGGTTATCGAGGCTGCAACTCCGACGGAAGTGGGCCATGCGGACGCAAGCGGCGTGTCTCGTCCGTACTTGCCGATGCGCGAGATGAGCGTTGCCGGCTGTTCCAGGTTGAGCGCCCTCGTACTTTGCGGCACTGGTTGTGGTCGTGCTCCTCGCATCTGTCCTCATCGGCAGATTCGCCATCTCCTCTCGGAAGCCCTGAAGGACGAGCAGGCGGTCGTGAGTGTACCGATGCGAGCTCGATCGGTGTTGCGGTAGGTGAGGTAGCGCAAAGGGGTCGTGCCTGAGGCCGGTTGGATTTGGCGCTGAGGTGGCAGGCGAAGGAGGGCGTCCGGCACTCCTCAAGCATGGTCCGGGGCACCCGCTCCACGTATACGGGCCGGCTTGTCTGTTTGCTCAGCTACAGCCAATCATCTCCGGCCTCCTGCCAATTCCGATGCGTTATACTTGCTAAAGTAGCACGGCCATCATATGCGGACTCCGCGAGATGACCTCACTGGAGAGGGCAGGAAGGTGGCAGGGGAAGAGGAGGTTCACCCGGTGCAGAAGAGGGGGAGACATAAGGTCTTTCAGTGAGACAAGGCAGGACGCCACGGGCAGTGGCTTCGTTCCGATTGTGGTATTGGCAGCCATTCTGATGGTTGTGGTCGTTGTGTCACTCACCATGGGCAGATACGGCTTGTCGCTGACCGAGATATACCACGCGTTCGCACGGCGCTTGGGCGGCACCAGCGGCGCCGTACCGCCGGATGCGGACATCGTCATGTTCCAGGTGAGGATACCGAGAATACTGGCCGCGGTTCTCGTCGGGGCGGCACTGGCGACAGCAGGTGCGACCTACCAGGGGCTGTTCAAGAACCCAATGGTCTCTCCCGACCTGATGGGCGCTTCGTCCGGAGCGGGCTTCGGCGCGGTGATCGCGCTTCTCTTCTCCCGCCCCGCGTTTGAGGTTCAGCTCATAGCCTTCATCTTCGGCCTGGCTGCGGTCCTGTTGACATGCGGCGTGAGCAAAGCGGTGGATCGCGAGCAGAACACCATACTGTCGCTTGTCCTGATCGGCATGGTCGTCGCCGCGCTCTTCTCGGCCTTCATCTCTCTGGTCAAGTTCGTGGCCGATCCGGACGCGAAACTTCCATCGATAACGTACTGGCTCATGGGAGGGCTCGCGGGCGTTACCGCGCCGGACCTGCCCATGCTGGTCGTTCCCGTTCTCGTCGGCATAGCGCCGATGCTGCTGCTGCGCTACAGACTCAACGCGCTGGCCTTTGGGGATCAGGAGGCCAAAGCAATGGGAGTCAACACCGGCCAACTAAGGGCCGTATTCATCGTCAGCTCCACGGTCGCGATCTCAGCTTCGGTCGCGGCAAGCGGCATCATCGGTTGGGTCGGCTTGATAGTCCCGCATCTTGCACGAATCATCACCGGCCCCAACTATCGCACGCTCTTGCCTGCCTCCATGTTGCTCGGCGCGATCTATCTGCTGCTGATCGACAACATCTCCCGCCTTGCATTCCCCTTCGAGATCCCCATCGGCATCTTGACGGCGATTCTCGGTGCACCGTTCTTCATCTACCTCTTCGTGAAAGGGAAGCGGTCATGGCTGTGACGATGGAGATAGCCGACTTGTGTTGTGGCTACGGCGACAGACTCGTGATCGAGGATCTCTCTCTCACCATCAGCTCGGGTGAGGTGCTCTGCCTCCTGGGGCCTAACGGGGTCGGCAAGACCACCTTGTTCAAGAGCATGCTCGGTTTCCTGCCGATCGCTTCCGGCTCGATCTTGATCAACGGCCACGACATCAAGGGCTGGAAGCGAAGCAAGCTCGCCAAGTACCTCGGGTATGTCCCCCAGGCCCACGTCCCCGCATTCCCGTTCAGCGTGCTCGATGTGGTCGTGTTGGGGCGGATAGCCCACCTGGGCATGACAAGCAGTCCCTCGAAGAAGGATGTCTCCGTAGCCGAGCACAATCTGGAGCGGCTGGGCATAGAGCATCTTCGTGGCCGGACCTATACGGAGATCAGCGGCGGCGAGCGGCAGTTGGTGATGATCGCCAGGGCGCTCACCCAGGAGTCGCAGATCCTCGTTCTGGACGAGCCCACGTCGTCACTGGACTTCGGCAATCAGACGAATGTACTGGCGCAGACCCTCAGGCTTGCACAGGAGGGCTATGCAGTCGTCATGACGACTCATTCTCCCGATCACGCCTTCCTCTGCTCAAGCAAGGTCGTACTGCTCCTCCAGGGCAGCAAGTCCATGTTCGGCACACCGCATGAGGTGGTGACGGAGGCAAATCTACGGGAGGCCTATGGAATAGATGTGAATGTTCTCTCCGGGCCAGACAAGTACGGGAACGAGACGAGGAGTTGCGTTCCGGTTCTGGCGACCAACTGCTGTCGGGAACAGCTCGGCACTTCGACTTTGTGAGCACTACCTACTAAAGGGACCGTTCTTCATGGACAAACGAACGAAGAAGGCAACGACACTACTGGTGGCTGTGGTTCTCTTGGCCGCCCTCGTACTCGGGCTTGTGGGCTGCGGCGACCAGGCCGCCGACGCGACGACCAGCACAGCTGCGGCCCAGACGACCACCACGGCCGCCCAAACGACCACCTCAGCCGCAGCTCAACCCACGACCACGGCGTCGCAGGCGGTCACCGATGGCGAGACTCGTACGATCGTCGACATGTTGGGGCGCACGGTGACTTTGAAGAAGGACATCACGCGCGCCGTGACGGTTGAGGGCTGCTGCCCCCTGCCCGGTCTCATATCGATGCTGGGCTGCTCGGACAAGCTGGCTTCCGGCCTTTGCTACGACTTTCCCCTGCAACTCGCAGTGTCGACCGAATACAAGGCGATCGCGGGCAGCATGGTGGCGCAACAGGAGAGCAAGGTCAACTACGAGGAACTGTTGGCACTCAAGGCCGATGTGATCTTTCTGTACAAGATCGACAACGCGGACGAGTTGGCCTCTCTCGGATTGCCGGTAGTGTGTGTCAGCTACAGCAGTTGGGACGACGTCAAGAAGCTGGTGACGCTTCTGGGAGAGATATTCGAGAAACAGGATCAGGCCACCGCGTATCTGACATATGCCGACAACCTGTTGCAGGAGCTGGACACCAAGCTGAAGGATATTCCTGAGGACGAGAAAGTCACGGCTATGATGTCTACCTCCATCAATCCATTGACCGTGAAGGGTCTCAAGAGCCATAACCAGAGCATGTTCGAGCACTCCGGCGCGATTTCAATAGCCACCACGCTCAACCTGGACGGCTACTCGGTAGAGGCGTCGATGGAGGAGTTGATAAAGGCCAGCGCCGACTACTATGTCCTGAGCGGCTTCCTTGAGGAAGAGTACAAGGATATGCAGAGCAATGCGGATTGGCAGAAGCTGGATGCTGTTAGATCCGGCCATCTGTATATCACTCCAATCGGGGTGTTCGTATGGGATAGGCCGGGGGCAGAACTGCCGCTTCTTGCCTTGTGGCAGGCGCATATCTTCTACCCAGACTTGGTCTCGGAACAGTACATGCACGACAAGGTGGTCGACTTCTACAAGACCTGTTTCCGGTATGACCTCACCGATGCGGACTACGCCGACTTGATGAAGTACGACCATGACTAGTCCGCGGTGATTCAGGGACCGCTGTCTGACGGGTGAAAGATGACCGTGCCGCCCGGGCGCGCCGGGTATCGCCGTCGCGCCGTCCGGTGCGTCCGGGCGGCACGGGTTCCGCTCTGCTGCAACCGTGAATACAAGGGAGAGGCCGATAGTGGCTGAGGCAATGCTGGGAGAGGCGTACCGGATGATAGTGGAGCGGTATCGTCGGCAGCGCATGGCTTCCGGGGTCCTGGAAGGCGTTGGCTTGAGCGGCCTCTGGGTCATGGTCAGGGGTTCAGCAGAGCAGTCCGGGCTTGCGTTCACCTTCAACGGGGAGCACGCGGTGTATGAGGAGTTGGACACTGAGCCGCTGCTGTCTCTGCAGAGGTTTGTCGGCAAGCCGCTTTTCGCGCTGGCAGAGCATCTGCTTGGTGAGGACGCGCTGGTCCTGAAGGCGGCGCTGGTGGCGACTCTGAACGCACTCACGAGGCCTTTCGTCTTGGGGGATCAACTCAAGGCGAACTACGGCAAGTACCTGCATTCGTCACCGCCCGGCGATTGGCTCGACTTCCTTCGCCCGGACGACCAGGTGACGATGATCGGCTTCGGACCGGTCAAGGACGTACTTGCACACGTGGATTCCTGCAGTGTCTGCGACATGAGGCCGAGAGCCATGCTCCAGACGCTCTCTGTCGGAGAGAGCATCGAGTACGGCCCACCCGGTGTAGCGATCTACGGAGCAGCCGAGGCTCCCGAAGTGCTCGCCGGCTCATCGGTGGTGCTGATCACCGGATGCACGCTCGTGAATGGGACGATCGAAAGCCTCATCGCCCGGGCGGCAGCGGCACGAGTGATCGGCGTGTACGGCTGGAGTGCAGCGATCCTGCCGGAGTACCTCGTGAGGCTTGGAGCAAACCATATCTCAGCCAATCAGGTGAGCAATGCGGCGAAATGCTACGAGGCTGGAATGAGTGGCCTGGATGATAGATGGATGAGAAGTTACTCATATAGCTATGACCTGAGATTCTTCTGAATCGCGAACACATGAAACCAATGGTCCGAACATAACGTGACATACAAAGCGCTACGTGATAGGCGTCTCGTGCCGGTGATGGCCCTCATGGGAGCGGTGGCGGTGGCCTATGCCAAGGGAAACGTGCTCGCCTATTTGGGGATCGCCTACTACGTGGTGTGTGCTATCGGTGTTCTCAGCGGCTACCGGCGGACAAAGTGGCTGTTGTGGGCCGCGGTCGCCGCTCACGGCGCGCTGTTCGTATATGCCTTGTGCAGTTGGGCGGTCGAGGGAATCACGCCCTGCCGCTACTGCCTGACCGCGGCCGGCCTCACCATGCTCGCCGCAGTGGCATGGTGGAAGAAGCCACTGGCAGTGGTGCCGGCAGTACTGGTGATAGCCATCTGGTTCTCCTGGCCGGTGGTTGTTCAGCACGAAGACTCCGCGCGCTCTCTCTACTACCAAACCGAGAGCGGGGCGGTATCTCAACCCGCAGATAACGCTAGCGCCGCAGAACCGGACTCGGGATGCGGATGCGAGTAGCTCCCAGTGACCAAGTACAGAACTATGAAGGGTGCCATCGACATGGATTACGGGCGTCTCGAAGTCACAAGAGAGGAAGCACTGGCTCTGTTGTTCGATCACTGGGAGGTGAAGCCCCTCATCGAGCAGATCCCCCTGCAGCAGGCTCTGGGCCGGGTTACCTCTCGGAATGTCTATTCCAAGAACACGCTTCCGGTTTCCCGTTGTTCCACGCGAGATGGCATCGCGGTGCGTTCGGCCGACTTTGCCGACGGCTTGCCGGACACCACCGCTTGGGTGAAGGGAAAGGAGTTCGTCCAGGCGGACACAGGAGATGACTTTCCGGATGAATACGACGCTGTTATCGCCACAGAGGATGTCCACTATGGCGAGCAAGGGCAGTTGTGCCTATCGGACACGGTCGTCTCGGGGAAGGGCGTCGGCGTTCGCGCAGAAGGCAGCCTGGTCAGAGAGGGTGACTTGCTGGTGGAGGCGCACGTGCGGCTGACACCCGTGCACTTGGCGGTACTGGCGTTGGGCGGGCATTTTCAGGTGGAGGTGATCAGAAAGCCAAGGGTGATCTTCATCCCCACCGGGAGTGAGCTGGTTTCTGTCGGGGTTCGACCGGACCGCGGTCAGAATGTCGAAGCCAACGGCCTCATGGTGTCGGCCTTCTTGGAGGAATGGGGCGCCGAGGCCATCTGCTACCCCATCATCAAGGACAAGCCGGCGGAACTGGAGAGCGCGTTGGATCTGGCGATCAACGCGGCCGATATCGTGTTGATCAACGGTGGCTCCTCCATGGGGGTCGAGGACTTCAACGCCCGCCTGCTTCAGAGCAAGGCTTCGTTGTTTCGCCACGGCATCAAGGCCGCCCCAGGCCGTCCGGTGGCCATTGCCATCATCGACGGAAAGCCCGTCATCAACTTGCCGGGCCCGACTGTTGCCACCTTCCTGGCTATGGACTGGTGCGTGTGCGGGTTGGTCCACCACTTCCTAGGAGTGCCGGCACCCGTGCGCCAGAGAACGAGGGTCAAACTGGGAGGGCCGCTGAAGAAGAACCCCGCCTGGGAGTGGTACTGGAGGCTCCTGCTGGATAGGCAAGGTGACCAGTACACAGCGTCGGCCATGGCAAACGACAGGAGTATCCCCCATCTCTTACTAAGGGCGGACGCCCTGTTCATTGCTCCCATCGGCGCAGAGGAGTATCAAGCCGGAGACGAAGTGGAGGTGGAGCTCCTGCCCGGGCGCGGATCCAGTGAGTGAAAGTGGGCGGTTCTCAACGATTGGCCTTGAGAGGGCGCCGTTGGCCTAGGTCTCTTGGTACCCCGCTTGAGCGGTAGCTCCCACTGAGCAGGTGCGCCGGCTGGTTTCCACCGTATGCACGGTTGGCAAGAGCATGCGACGAACCTCGTTAGAGAGGTCCAGAAGCCGTCCACTTGGGGCCAGCCGGAGGCCTCTCACGCCCGACGCGCACAGAGCGGTGCATACCGCTGTCGGGCGCACTACAACATGTTCCCCTGGCCCAGTCTTCAAGAACCGAAACGAGGCGTAGGAGGCAGCAGTGACAACCAGATTCTTCCACGTGGATTCGTTCACCGAGGTCCCCTTTGCCGGTAACCCCGCCGGGGTCTGTCTTCTGGCGTCGCCCCGAGACGGGACTTGGATGCAGCAGGTCGCGGCGGAGATGAACCTGTCGGAGACGGCCTTCTTGAGCCCCCAGGAGGATGGATTCTCGCTACGCTGGTTCACGCCGACCACTGAAGTGGATCTCTGCGGACACGGCACGCTGGCTTCGGCTCACGTTCTCTGGGAGACCGGGACGCTGGACCGGCACCAGCAGGCCCGCTTCCACACGCGGAGCGGCCTACTTACGGCCACGCGAGGGGACCTGCTGATCACGCTCGACTTCCCGGCGCTTGCGGAGGAACCAGCCACCGCTCCCACGGAACTCATAGCCGCCCTGGGTGTCGAACCTCGATACGTGGGCAGATTCGGTGGAGAGTACCTGCTCGAGTTGGAGACCGAAGAGCAGGTGCGACAGGTGCGGCCGGACTTTCCTTCTCTCAAAGCGATGCCCGGGCAGGCCGTGGTGATCACGAGTGTCTCCGCGTCCGACGAGTTCGACTTCGTCTCGCGCTGCTTCGCACCCTGGGTGGGCGTGGATGAGGACCCGGTGACCGGGTCGGTGCATTGTTGCCTCGGACCCTTCTGGGGCAAGCGGCTGGGAAAGGAGAGGCTGGTGGCCTACCAGGCCTCGGCGCGTGGCGGCGTCGTCCACATGGAGCTGAAGGACGGGCGGGTCGACCTGGGGGGACGGGCTGTCACGGTTCTGCGAGGGGAATTGGTCGTCTGACCCGCTTCCAGCCCGGACAGGTGTCTTGTATCGTGTCGGTGTCAGATGGCACGACCGATGGGGGTTGCGGTGCCGCTAGCTCATGAGGCGTACCTCGTTTCAGCGCGCAGGGAGCGATGCGCTGGCCGCTCTTAGGCGGTCCGCGTCAAACCTCGCATGGGACGTTGTGGAGGAGTCGGGTACCGGATTCTTCATGGTGGAGCGTCGCGGCACGAGGTGGCGGGTCTCTCTCGGGGGCGTTTGCCCGGCTGGCGGTCACCGTCGAGGATTCTGAAGACCAGACCCTGGTGCGCTTTGTAGAGTGGGGCCGAGGGTTTCGTGAGGCGAGCGAGATGATCTCGTCCATGCTCGCCGACTCGGGACTCGCCTCAGTGAGCACGCAGGTTGGGCTCGTGTCGTCGCGATTGACTGACGGCCCCAGGTCAGATCCACAATGGTTGCCCTCGTGGGTGAGGTGGGCGAGGTTCGGAGAGATCGCTCCGATGATCCTGCTGGTTCCGCTCGTTGGGGTCCTCATCTGGGCCGGTGCTGCAAGGGGGTGGCCGCCTATTTGGCTGTGGCTTCTTGCCCTCTGGTTCCTCTTCTCCTTCCTGGGCTGGCTGATTCCCGCGTTGGTCATCGATATCGTTCCCAGGCGAGTCACGGGCGTCAGGTCGAGGTCTGGGATCTTGATGGCCACTTTGTCCTGGGGCCTGTGGGGGGCGTTGTCGACGGGGTCATTCTCGGCATGGGAGCCCTCTTGGACGCGGTCACATAGGAGCCGCCCGCCGATTGGACTTCGGCGCCCGCAACCGAGCTGTGGGCGCGCTCCCGTCGGCCTACTGCCTGAAGGCCGCCAAGTCAGTTGTAAGACGAGGAGCCCCGGTCGCCCGGGGCTCCTCGCTTGTTTCCCGTGCTCGCGCGCTCGCTCTGGGGCCGATCTAGCGACTCAGGATCTCCTCTTCGAAGTGCTCGATGATGGACATCAGCGCCACCGAACTGGCCTGACCCAGTCCGCACTTGGCCGTGGCCTGCATGGCGTCGGCGACTCTTCTCATCTCGTCCAGGTGTTCCGTGGTGCACCGGCCCTTGCGGAGCATCTCAACCCCGCTCAGCAACTTGCTGTTGCCAAGCCGGCAGGGCGCGCAGTTGCCGCACGATTCGTCCACGAAGAAGTCCATCACGTTGTGGGCCAGGGCCAACATGTCCCGGTCGGGACCGATCACGATGACGGAGCCCCCGGTGGGGACGTCCTCGAAGGCCAGCCGGCGCTCGAAGTCCTTCTTGGGGACGCACCGGCCCGATGCTCCCCCGATCTGCACGGCCTTGGCGCTCTCGCCGCCGACCTGACGAAGCAGTTCCGCTATCGGTGATGCCGAAGGGGAACTCGTAGATGCCCGGGCGCTCACAATCTCCGGACACGCTGAACAGCTTGTGCCCGGCGGAGTCGTCGGTCCCCACGCTCTTGAACCAGTCGATCCCCTTGGAGACGATGCAGGGCACCCAGGCCAGGGTCTCGACGTTGTTGACCACCGACGGCCGGTTGAGGAAGCCCGAGACCACCGGGAACGGGGGCCGGTTCCTGGGCTCGCCGCGCGAACCCTCGAGAGACTCGATCAGCGCGGTCTCCTCTCCGCACACGTACGCTCCCGCGCCCATGACCACCATGATGTTGAATTCGAAGTCCTCGATCCCGCCGACGTTCTTGCCCAGCAGCCCCGCCTCGGTGCGCCTCCTGATGACTTCTTCCAGATGGGGCCGGAGGTAGCCGTATTCGGCACGGAGGTAGATCAGTCCGAGGGGGGAGCCGATAGCCCGGGCTCCGATGGTCATGCCCTCCATCACCAGGTCGGCGAACTCGCCGAGGATGAGCCGGTCTTTGAAGGTCCCCGGTTCGCCCTCGTCGGCGTTGCATATGATGTACTTGGGCGTGCGCTTCTCGGCGGCGGCGAAGTTCCACTTCATGCCGGTGGGGAATCCGGCGCCGCCGCGGCCTTTCAGCTTGGAGTCGCGGATCAGGTCGATGATGTCGACCCTCGACATGCCCAGTGCCTTCGTCAGACCGTCGCCCACCTGGACGGTGGAGAAGGTCAGTTCGTTCGCGGCGGTCGCCAGGTCGGCGTCGGCGATCTCATTGTGCATCCCGGCCGCGCGCCCGGCGGCCTCGTCCTCCAAGCGCTTCCGGTAGTCCTCCACGATCTCGTGGACCTTGTCCGGGGTGAGCTTGGTGTAGATATCCTCGTTCACCAGCATGGCCGGGCCCTGGTCGCACATGCCCATGCAGTTGGCCCATTCCAGCGTGAAGGCCTTGTCCGCTGAGGTCTCACCGAACCTGATCCCAAGCTCCCGCTCCAGTTGTCGAGCGACCTCCATCTTGCCTGCCAACTCGCATGAGTAAGTCCGGCACAAGCGGAACAAGAACCGGCCTTGGTCCTCGGCATGGATGAAGGAATAGAAGGTCGACACCGCGGCCACCTCGACGAGGGGGAGGTCGAGAATGCTGGCGACAAGCTGCATGGCTTCGCTGTCGATGCCGTGGTGCTTCTCTTTGATGTCTCGGAGGATGGGGATGAGGGCGGCGCGGCTGAAGTCACTCAGTCGCGCGATCGCGGTCACCTCGTCGCGGAGTTGTCTCCGACGTGCGCTCTACCATAGCGCCTCTCCTCGCTCCTCCAGAAGCCACCTGACCTTCTCTACCAGGGTGGTGGGATCGATCGGCTTCTCCACGAACTCGTCCACGGGGACGATCTCCTCGTCCTTACCGATCTGCAGCCCCAGGGTGAGGTTGACGCTCGTGAGCATCAGGATGGGGATTGCGTTGCCGTCTCGCCGGACCTGGCGGGCGAAGAGCAGGCCGGCGTCGGGCTCCTCCATCATCACGTCGAGGATCACGAGGTCGGGTTGGCTCTCGCCGAGCTTGACCAGGCCATCAGCCATGCTCGGTGCACTGTCGACCGCGTATCCCTCGCGCTCGAGGACGATCCGGACTGTTGCGACGATATCCGGATCATCGTCCACAATAAGGATCTTGAACACGACACTACCCCCTCGTTCGAGTCCTAAGCTTCCCATGACGGACCAGCACGGTTCCGTTGAGTGCGGCCGTATGACAGTGCGAATAGTATCTCAGCTTGCCGTCGGGAGGTAGAGCGGCTGCTCAAGAGTGGACGGTCGAGACTGGGGCGTCTACGCAGGTGATTCTGTGAGCGTCTCGGCTGGGCCGGTGGTCAGGGCCGGGCCGGTGGCCTCGACCGACGTCGCGGTGGGCGCCTCGAGGATCGCGTCGCGAAGGGTGACGGTGAAAATGCTGCCGGAGCCTTTCTCGCTCTTGACCTTGGCCTCGCCATTGTAGAGCTGGGCCAGTTTGCGCACCGTGGAGAGCCCCAGACCGCTGCCGAGAATCTTGTAGGTGTCCTCGTTCTTGATACGGACGAACTCCGTGAAGAGCTTGGCGGTCTCCTCGGGAGTCATGCCGATGCCCGTGTCCGCCACCTGGATCTTGACCAGGTCGTCCACGCGTTCCAGCGCGATAGTCACGGTGCCGTTGTCGCGGTTGTACTTGACCGCGTTGGAGACAAGGTTGTTGAGCACGATCTCGATCTCGTTCGGATCGGCCACCATCTCCACCGGCTGCGCGGCGCGCAGGGTGATGCTGATCTTGCGCTCCCCGGCCTCGGCGGCGAAGAGCTCGATCGTCCTTCGAGCGGCAGCAAGCACGTCCACCTTCTCGAACTGGCGAGCCTTCTGTCCGGACTCGATGCGAGTGAGGTCGAGGAGGTCGAAGATGAGCTTCCGCATCCCATCCAGCCGGATCAGGCTGCGGTCGACCATCTGCTTGCGCTCCGGAGGCTCGTCGCCCTGAAGGATCTTGAGGTACCCCTCGATGGCATTGAGCGGGGCCTTGAGTTCGTGCGACAACACTGAGATGAAGTTGAAGCGTACCTGGCGTTGTTCTTCCGCCAACCTGCGTGCTTCGCGGCTGACAATGAGCTGCTCGGTCGCCTTGCGGATCGCGTAGCGGAGCTCCTCCGGCGAGAAGGGTTTGGCTAGAAAGTCGAAAGCCCCTAGCTTCGTCGCCTGCACGGCCGTTTCGAAGGTGGCGTAGGCCGTGATCATGATGGAGAGGATCGGCTGGTTCTGCCGGCCCAGTTCCTCGAGGACGTCGAGCCCGGTCATACCGGGCAGCTTGAGGTCCAGGAGCGCGAGGTCGTATTCGGCGCCGGAGGCGAGGCTCTCCAGGAACGCCTCCCCGGTGGCGAAATGGGAGCAGGTGTAGACCACGTCGACTCCCACGTCGTCCACATGTACCTGGCACTTGGCGAGGATACGGCGGACGGCCAGAGAGAGCGGGATCTCGTCGTCCACCATGGCGACTTTGAGCACCTGTTCCGGGTTGGCTGTCAGCGTGTCTTCCCCCTATCCATGCCTGGGAAGAGTGATGGTGAAAGTGGTCCCGGTGGGACCGGCATTCCGGTCGGCGTTAGATTCCACCGCGATCTGGCCTTTGTGCATCTTGACGATGCCGTGAGCGACGGCCAGTCCCAAGCCGGTGCCCATGCCAACCTGCTTCGTGGTGAAAAACGGGTCGAAAAGCTTGCCCATGTTCTCCTCGGCGACACCGACACCGGTGTCGGTGATCTTGATGGTGACCGTCTCCGGATCGTCGCTGAGAGTGATGGTGAGGTCGCCCCCCTCGGACATGGCCTGCTGAGCATTGGTGTAGAGGTTGCTCAATACCTGGACCATCTGGTCGGGGTCGATGTCCGCCATCGCGTCGGCCAGCTCGTTCTTGATCTCAACGGTCACGTTCGGAGCGGCGGGCGCCGTCCGGACCGTCCTTTCCACCAGTTCGGCCATGTCGGTCGGCTGGCGGAGCACCCGGCTTTGACGGGCGAAGTTGAGCAGGCCGGAGATGATGCGCTTGCAGCGGTTGGCTTGGTCGACCACGGTTTCCAGGTCGTCCCTGATCTGGGAGTCCTCCTCGCATTCCTCCAGCAGGAGATTGGCGTGCAGGAGGAGCGTGCCCAGGGGGTTGTTGACCTCGTGGGCGATCCCGGCCGCCAACTGACCCATGCTGGCCAGCTTGCCGGACCGCTCGAGGGCCTCCTTCGCTTCCTCGAGGGAGCGGTGCGATTCTTCGAGCTCGTCATAGGCGGTGCGCAGTTGCTCGATGGTATGAGGCAGGCACATCTCCGAGTCGGCCAGCCCCGCGTAGGCGGCACGGGCGTGCTCCAGACAGCTGTCGTAGCCACAGGCGCCGCAGTTGAGCAGGTCTTCGGGTCCGAACTTGCCCATTCGGTGGAGGATCTCTTCCAGTTCTTCCGAGGTGGCCGAATGGCCGAGGGTCTGCTCGTCGGAGAGGTACTCGCGATGCAGATCGATGCCGCGGTACTTCTCCTTGGATGCCTCCAACTCCGCCAACTGCTGCTCGCGTGAAGTCCGAAAGGCGGTTTCTGGCGTAGGAACTCACGAGAGTCCGGCGCTGAAGCATGGGGATGTCGGTGGTCATGCCCGCTCCCATGTAGCAGCCCTGGCAGGCCAGCACGTCGAGAAGGTGCGTGTCGCCTTGAGCCCCGTCGAACTCACTGATGGTCTCGACGAACTCGTCTCTACCGTCGGCGACGACCGCCTCACCGCTCAAGAGATCTTCCTTGATCTCCGCGGTTTGGAGGAGGCCGCCGGGGATCGGGAAGACCATCCCGACTCCACCGTGGGGAGGATCGAACCGATCGTCCACAGAGAACGACTCCGGCTTGATCCCGCGCCTGGCGAACATGTCTCGGAGTTCGGCGAAAGTAAGGACCGCTTCGAACTCGTGGTGGAGGAAGTCGATGGAGGCTCGTTTCTTGGCCACACAGGGACCGATGAAGACCGCCTTGAGGTCCTCGCCCAGTTCGAAGCGCAGCACCCGGGCCATCGCCACCATGGGGGAGACGATGGGCGCCAGATTGGGCATCAGGTGAGGGTGGTACTTGCGAACGTACGAGACCACCGCCGGGCAGGGCGTGGAGATGTAGCGCATGTCCGGATTCTCTTCCAGCAGGCGGCGGTAGGCCCGCCCCACCAGGTCGGCCCCCAGGGAGATCTCGTGGACCGAATCGAAACCGAGGGCTCGGATCATGGCCACCAGAGTACCCGGCGGCATCTCCCCGAACTCCGCGGCGAAACTGGGGGCCACGAGGGCTGCCACCCGGGCGCCCGACGCCAGTAGGTCGAAGGTGTGCTTGGTGTCGTCGCGGACCTGCTTGGCGTTCTGGCTGCAGACCCGCAGGCAGTTGCCGCAGCCTATGCAGCGCGGCTGGATGACCCTGGCCTGTCCATCTACCACCTGGATAGCCTTGGCTGGGCATTCGCGCACGCAGGCGTAGCACATGCGGCACTTGTCGGTGACGATGGTGATGAGGGGGTTGTCCCAGGTGGGCATCAGTCCTCCGGGGCCGCGTCGGGGGCGTCCGCGTCGGGGGCGACGGGAACGCCGAGCGGCGGGGCGGCGACTCTTGAGGCAGCCGTCGCTGCGGCAGAGGTGGCCGCTGGGCCCAGCAGTTCGCTGATCGTAGCCAATAGGCGAGTGGTATCGAGCGGCTTGTCGAAGTAGGCGTCCACGTGCATCTGCGCCCGCTCCTCGTCGGTGCGGGGCCTGAAGTCCAGACCCAGGGCGCTTGACACCGAGGTGGCTATGATGACCGGGATGTCGGCGTAGCGCGGGTCTTCCTTCAGGGTGCGGGCGAACATGAAGCCGGAATCCAGGCTGGTCATCATCAGGTCGGTGATGACCAGATCGGGCTTTGTCTCCCCCATCCGCACCAGGGCCTGTTTGGGCTCTGCCGCCGTGACCACGCGGTATCCGGCTCTCCCGAGGATCAAGCGATTGATCTCGAGAAAGTCGTAGTCGTCATCGACGATCAGGATGAGTGCAGGTTCACATGCCGTCATGGTGTCTCAAGCCTTCGGGGACGTGGGTATGACCTGACACTAAGTAACCTCCTAGCTGCCGAGAGCCAAGGCGAGGCCGCCCATGGGCGAGGCTGTCCATGCGTGATTCCGCCTATAGGGCGCAACCTCAATGTTAGCATCGGCGAAGGCTGAGCCCACGACGTGTGTTGCACTCGCCCCAACGGGGTACACCATCGGCATCAGGCGTACGGTCGGCCAAACACAACGGCAGGTGGGCCCTGACGGGGGCCATGAAAGGGGGGCGATATGCTCACAGCCAAAGATTTGCGGCGCTACAGGATCTTCATGGAGTTGGTGGATGAGGAGCTGGAGGTGCTTGCGCCGCTGGCGAAGGAAGAGACACGCGAGCCGGGAACAAGGATCATCACCGAGGGTGAACCCGCCACGCATCTGTATCTGGTCAAGAGCGGCAAACTGCAGGTTAGGATGACCGGTGCCAGCGGCGAAGAGGTGGCGCTCGACGAAGCGCGGCCGGGTAACACCGTGGGATGGTCGGCCCTGACCGAGCGCAGGATCTCCACGGCATCGGTCGATGTGGTGGAGGATTCGGAACTCATTTCTTTCGAAGGTGAACGGCTACGCCGGCTCTTCGAGGAGAAGTGCTGTATCGGATACGGCGTGCTGAAGGGCGTGAACGTGATCGTGTCCCGAAGACTCGACAGGTGCAGGACGTACTACGCCGCGCGGCAATAGGGACGGGTCGCGGGCGCTGAACGCCTGAGACGATCTGAGGCTCCGTGGTCACTCCCCGTCCGGCTCGCGAGACCGATCGTCGCGCGTCATCGAGGTCGGTGGCGAGGCGATTGGCCAAGCTGAGCACGATGCGCAAGACGTTGCTCGTCTGACGGGCCGTCTGCCGCGAGAGATGGCCTGCCGCGAGGGTTTGGCCGTTGGTCTCTCTCCTTGCTTGCCCTATAATGTGGCCATCGCCATTTGGCCGGCCGGCCGGAGATTGAGGGTGGAAGGAGCCCTATGTCTGGACAACTCACACTTGACGGTAGAACTGTCGCTTTTGAAGAGGGACAGACTCTGCTGGAAGTGGCCCGTGAGAACCGAGTGAAGATACCGTCGCTCTGCTATCACCGAAAGACGGGTCCCGCGGGTCGCTGTCGCCTCTGCATCGTGGAGGTCGAGGGCAGCCGCACGCTGGTGACGGCCTGCACCGCCGCCGCTCGAGAAGGCTTGGTCGTGCGGACCGACACCGAGCGCGTCCGCGAGGCGCGTCGCATGATCGTCAATCTGCTGCTTTCGAACGGGGAGCACAACTGCCTCTCCTGCGAGCAGAACGGAGCCTGCGAGCTTCAGGACGCCGCCTACGATCTCGGCATCGAGACGCCGGCCTTCCTGGTGTCTGGACCGACGATCGAGGCCGATACCTCGAGCGAGATGGTCACGGTCGATCGCCGCAAGTGCATCCTGTGCGGCCGCTGCATC
Source organism: uncultured Actinomycetes bacterium (assembly GCA_963714175.1). Taxonomy (GTDB): domain Bacteria; phylum Actinomycetota; class Thermoleophilia; order RBG-16-64-13; family RBG-16-64-13; genus RBG-16-64-13. The sequence goes on from CAVQNN010000003.1 coordinate 424,436, forward strand.
GCCGCCTGCAACCACACCGTGGTGAACGAAGTCCTCGGTATGGGGGAGCGCAGCTTCCAGTCTCACGTGATCTTCGACATCGACCGGCCCATGGGCTCGTCCACCTGCGTGCAGTGCGGCGAGTGCGTGCAGATCTGCCCGGTGGGCGCGATCATCGACAAGAAGGCCGTCGGCAAGGGTCGGGCCAAGGATCTGGAGAAGGTCGACAGCACCTGTCCCTACTGCGGTGTCGGTTGCCAGGTCACGCTCCACGTCGATCGCGACGCGAACCGCATCGTCCGGGTCACCGGCCGCGAGGTGGAGCCCAACGACGGCATGCTCTGCGTCAAGGGGCGCTACGGCTACGAGTTCCCCTCGAGCGAGAAGCGGCTCACTCAGCCCATGATCCGCAAGAACGGCAAGCTCGAACCGGTTTCCTGGGATGAGGCACTCGACTTCACGGCGGGACGCATCAAGGAGATCGTCGACAAGGACGGTCCGGATGTCTTCTCGGCCTTCGGCTCCGGCCGCATCACCAACGAGAACAACTACGCCATCGCCAAGTTCACCAGGGCGGTGATCAAGACAAACAATGTAGACCATTGTGCACGAACCTGACACGCTCCCACTGTCGCCGGTCTGGCGACCAGCTTTGGTTCAGGCGCAATGACGAACAGCATCCAGGAACTGGAGAACGCTGACCTGATCTTCGTGATCGGGTCCAACATGACCGAGGCGCATCCGATCGTCTCGTACTACGTCAAGCGGGCGGTCAAGAAGGGCGCCACGCTTATCGTCAACGATCCCCGGCGGACCGACCTATGCCGCTGGGCTACGCAGCACGTCAAGATCAAGTCCGGCTCCGACATCGCGTATGTCAACGGCCTGATCAACGAGATCTTCAAGAACGGCTGGGCCGACGAGGAGTTCCTCAAGGAGCATACCGAGAACCCGGATGAGATCCGGGAGTGGGTCAAGGACTATCCGGTCGAGCGCGCGAGTGAGATCTGCGGCGTGCCCGTCGAGGAGATGAAGGAGATCGCCCGGCTGCTCGGCACGTCCAAGTCGGCGAGCGTCTGCTACACACTGGGCATCACCGAGCACATCTGCGGCACCGACAACGTGAAGACGTTGGCCAACCTGCAGATGGTCCTCGGCAACCTCGGCAAGCCCTCCGCGGGGCTCAACCCCTTGCGCGGTCAGAACAACGTGCAGGGCGCCTGCGACATGGGTGCACTGCCCAACGTGTTCCACTGCTACCAGTCGGTCACCGATCCCAAGGCCGTCGAGAAGATGGAGCAGGACTGGGGAGTCACCGGCTTGTCGGATCGCGTGGGCTACAAGATGCCCACCATGCTGCGCAAGGCGCGCGACGGCGGTACCAAGGTCCTGTATTGCATCGGTGACAACACGGTGCAGACCGAGCCCAACATGGCGCACACCATCAAGGAACTGGAGGCGCTCGAGCTTCTGGTCGTCGTCGACATCTTCCCCAACCTCACCACGCCGTATGCGCACGTGGTCTTCCCCGACTACTCCTGGGGTGAGGAAGAAGGCACCTTCTCCAACACCGAGCGCCGCGTCCATCGCGTGCGTGGAGCTCTCAAGGCGCCCGAAGGGTGCCGTCCCAGCTGGTGGATCCTGCAGGAGCTCGGCAAGCGGCTGGGCTACGATCTGGGCTTCACCTCCTCCAAGGCCGTCTGGGAAGACATGCGGCGGACTGCCACGAGCTATGCCGGCATCACCTACGATCGCCTGGACAAGGCCGGTCTGCAGTGGCCCTGCCCGACGCTCGAGCACCCAGGGACCAGATTCCTGCACAAGGACGGCAACTTCTCCCGGGGCAAGGGTCTCTTCTCCAAGACCGACTGGGTACCACCAGCCGAGGTCGTGGACGCGGAGTATCCCCTGGTACTTTCGACCGGTCGGCGGCTCTGGCACTACCACTCGGGCACGCAGACTCGGAACTCGGTCGGGCTCGAGGCCATGTTCCCCGAGGAACTCATCGAGATGAACCCGGTCGACGCGGCGCCGCTCGGCATCACGAGCGGTGACACCGTCAAGGCGAAGAGCCGGCGCGGTGAGGTCACGCTGCGGGCCTGGGTCAACGAACGTGCCACACCCGGTGTGTGTTGGATGGCCTTCCACTTCGAGGAAGCCTGCGCCAACGTTCTCACCATCGACGCGTTCGACCCGGTCACAGAGACCGCCGAGTACAAGGTCTGCGCTATCAGCGTCGAGAAGTTGAGCGACGGAGAGGCCTGGACCAGCGAGGTAGTCCGCCAGGCACGGCCGTAAAGCCGCCAGGAAAGGAATGACCATGGCAGAGACCATCGACATCGGCACCATCCTCGCGGCGGCGATCCGTAACGAGGTAGAGGCATACGAGTTCTATACCCAGGTCTCGGATCGCTCTGCGAACCTGACCGTGAAGCAGACCTTTCTAGAGCTCGCCATGGACGAGCTCGGCCACCGGGACTTCCTGCGGAGCTGCCGCGACAATCCGCAGCTCTTGGCGGCGGTCCCGAAGGTGCCGGACTACAAGGTGGCCGAAGCGACCGCCCTGCCGGACCTGTCTATCGACATGAAGCCCGTCGATGCGCTGGCGCTGGCCATGAAGAAAGAGGAGAACGCCGCCCGGGAGTACGAGGCGCTTGCCGCGGCCTCCACAACCCCGGACGCCAAGGGCGTGTTCGAGAACCTGGCTCGGATGGAGATCGGCCACAAGGCCCGGCTCGAGACCTTGTTCGTGGACATCGGCTACCCAGAGGCGTTCTGACAAGCACTCACACTCCCGCCGGAGACCTCGGAGGATTCGTCCTACCGGGGTCTCCGGCGTATGCCGGACGTCGATATCGTGAGTGACCCGACACCCAACCTCGGCCCCCTCGCCGCGGTTTCAGCCCTCCGTTTCTCTACCGACGACTCCCCGATACCGCCGGAGAACGAAACGGTGCAGGTCGTGCGCGAGGATGCCTTGTTCATCGAGGTGGAAGGGGCGGGCTCCTACTCGCTGCTCTGCACTCCGACCGATATCCGCGCTCTCGCGGTGGGCTTCCTGTTCACGGAAGGAGTGATCACTGGGCTGGGCGAGATCGCGGCTCTTGCTCGACTGCGAAGACGACCCCCTGAAGATCCAGGTGCGGCTCACCGGAGCGAAGCCGGGCGGCACCACCGGACCCAGTTCCGGCAGGCTCGTTGCTTCTTCATGCGGCCTCTGCGGTGCCGATGACCTGGCCTCCAGGCTGGCGTCTCTTCCCCAGGTGGGGAACACCCTGGAGGTCGCCGCCCCGTCGCTGCGCCGGTCGGCCCAAGCCTTGCGCCGCCGCCAGCCCCTGTTCACCGCCTGTGGTGCCACCCACGCCGCCGGACTCTTCGATGCCTCAGGCGAACTCCTCTGTGTGTTTGAGGACGTCGGTCGCCACAATGCACTCGACAAGGTCATCGGCTGCTGTCTGCTGGAAGGCCGCTCGCCGGCCGGCTATGGGGTGATGCTCTCGGGGCGGGTCAGTCTGGAGTTGGTAGACAAGTGCGCCCGTGCCGGCATCGAGTTCATAGGCGCCGTCTCCGCCCCCACCTCACTGGCTGTGGAGGCGGCAGATCGTTGTGGTATCACCCTCTGCGCCTTCGTTCGCGGAACCCGCGCCACGGTGTTCACCCACCCGGAGCGGCTGCGTTCGTTCTAGTAGCCCCCCGGGACGCGACCGGCGTGACGGCCACAGAACGGCGGCCCGGGGAGAGCGTGATGCTCTCCCCGGGCCGCTTGGTCAAGGCTCTACGAGCCTCTGTCGGCTCAAGTACTAGGCTTCAGCCTAGGCAGCAGCCTTCTTGGACTTGCGGAGGTACGAGAACCAGTACGCGGTTCCCACAAAGACGCCGCCACCGAGGATGTTGCCGATGGTGACTGGGATAAGGTTCTTGTAGAAGAAGGTGCCCCAGTTCAGGTGATCCGCCACCGCGGCCTTGAAGGCATCCACGGCTGCAATCGCCGTGTCCGGAAGCACACCGCCCGAAGCAAGGGTGGCGAGCTGATCGGCGGAGAGAACGCCATTGGCCGCGAGGTCGACGATGATCTGATGGTCGCTGACCAGGATGCCCATGGGGATGAAGAACATGTTGGCCACGCTGTGCTCGAAGCCCATCGCGACGAAGGCCATGATCGGGAAGAAGATGGCGAAGATCTTGCCCACGACGTCCTTGGAAGCAAGGGCGAGCCAGACGGCCATGCAGACCAACCAGTTGCAGAGGATGCCGCGAAGGAGAGCTGACCAGAAGTTGAGCTCCACCTTGGCCTTGGCGATGTTCAGGGCCTTTGCCCCGATGCCGCCCTTGAACAGGCCCGCTCCGTCGCCTGTGGCGTAGAAGGCGCCGTACACGATCAGGACCAGAATGAGTGCTCCGACGAGGTTGGCAACCCAGACGACGGCCCAGTTCTTCCAAAGGCTACGCCATTTCGTGGTTCCTTCGAGCGCCCCGACCATCATGAACATGTTGTTGCCGGTGAACAGCTCGGAACCGCCGATGACCACCATCATGAGGCCGACGGTGAACGTGGCGCCGAAGACGAGCTGGCCGATGCCGTTGCCCAGGAACTTCGGAACATCATGGCCCACCGTGGTGGCCAGATAGGCTCCGAAGCCGATGTAGGCTCCGGCCAGAAGCCCCAGGATGATCAACTTGCCCAGCGGGAGCGAGGCCTTCGTCTTGCTCGTGTTGCAGGCTATCGTCGCAACCTCGCCGGGTGCATTACAGGAGACAGTTACTACTGGCGTTGACATACTTTCTTGACCCTTTCTGTCCTAGTCCATACAGCGTCGCCGATGATTGCCTCGCCTGACGGCGAGCATCGGGCACATACGGCGTTTCTGGGCTTTCTCTCCTTTCTGTCGGCCGGTTTGCACCGGTCCTTGCTCCCAGCAACTACGGCCGGTGAGGGCTCACTCACCCGTCAACTCTCTCCCAGCTTGATTACCGCCACTTCGCACTCCGGGATTCTCGCCACCGGATCGAAGAGAGTCGGCGCTGGTGCAGCTAGACCCTCGCTTTCTCGGTGTAGGTTGTGTGGAGCAACTCATGGGACACGTGGCTCAGAGGCTCACCCAAGAATTCCTGGTAAAGCGCGACAACATCCGGGTTCTGGTGCGACTTGCGAAGTTCCCGGCCCTCGTCTTCTGCGTAGATGGCGCGAATGCGAGCCTCTCGCACCGCATCGGAGGTAAGGCGGGGCTGGCCCCCACCGCCGATGCAGCCACCCGGGCAGGTCATCACTTCGACGAAGTGGTAGTTCGCCTCGCCGGCACGGATACGGTCGATCACCTTCTGGGCGTTGGACAATCCATGGGCGACGGCGACGTTGAGCGTGGCTCCCTTGAGGAAGGCCCAGTCTGGCGTCGTCTCTTCGATGGTGATCGAGGCTTCCTTGACACCCTCCAGACCGGCGATGGGGGTCACGTGCAGATTGGCGAAGGGGAAGGCTTGGCCGGTGACTATCTCGTATGCGGTCCGCAGCGCTGCCTCCATCACTCCGCCGGTAACGGCGAAGATGTCGGCGGCACCGGTGGACATGCCCAAGGGTCTGTCCATTTTCTCGTCGGGCAAGCTGGTGAAGTCGAGGCTGGCCTGTTTGATCATCCGGGCCAACTCTCGCGTGGTGAGCACCATGTCGACATCCGGCACGCCGTTGCGCCCCATCTCTGGGCGGGCGCATTCGAACTTCTTCGCCGTGCAGGGCATGACCGACACGACCACGATGTCCTCGGGCCTGATTCCCAGCTTGTCGGAGTAGTAGGTCTTGGAGAGGGCGCCGAACATCTGCTGCGGCGATTTGCAGCTCGACAGATTGGCCAGCATGTCCGGGTTGTAGTGCTCCATGTAGTTGATCCAACCTGGAGAGCAACTGGTGAACATCGGCACAGCGACCTGCTTGCCGTCCACTAACGCGCTCTTCAGACGGGTGAGGAGCTCGGTACCTTCCTCCATGATGGTGAGATCAGCGGTGAAGTTGGTATCGAACACAGCGTCGAAACCAAGGCGCCGCAGTGCAGAAACCATCTTGCCGGTCACCAGAGTGCCGGGCTCGTAGCCGAACTCCTCCCCCAAGGCCGCCGCGAATAGCCGGGGCGGTTTGCACGATCACGTGCTTGTTGGGGTCGTCGAGGGCCGCCCAGGCTCGGTCGATGGCGCTCTTCTCGGTGATCGCTCCCACTGGGCACACCGCGGCGCACTGGCCGCACTGTACGCACACCACGTCGCTTAGATCGCTGCCCAAGGCTGGACCGATGATGGTGGAGAAGCTTCGGCTTTGGGGGAACAGCGCGCCTACGCCTTGGATGGTGCCGCAGACTGTGACGCACCGCCGGCAACTTATACACTTGCCGGTATCCCTGACCAAGGCGGGAGTGGAGGAATCGATGACGCTCTGTCTCCTCTCGCCGCTGAAACGGACGCGGTCAATGCCCATCTGCTCGGCAAGGTTACGCAGCTCGCAATCTCCGCTACGGACGCAGGTCTGACAGTCGCCCGCGTGCTCGGAGAGAAGCAGCTCCACGATGGCTCGACGGCCTCGGCGTACTTTGGAACCGGTGGTTTTGACCACCATGCCATCGCCGGCCGGTTGAGAACACGACGCAATGAGCGTCTTCGCACCCTCCATCTCTACCAGGCAAAGTCGGCAGGCGCCAATGGCCTGGACGCCCTCGAGATAGCAGAGCGTGGGGATCTGGGCGCCTGCCTTTCGGCAGGCATCCAGCACGGAGGCGCCTACAGGTACCTCGACCCCTTTGCCGTCAACAGTCAGAAGTGGCATGGCAAGTCTTCCCTTCTACTCTTGGGACTAGTATCAGTCCGCTCCTTCTTCCGCAGTGGCGCTGACGCGGACCGGCGTCTTGCCGTAGTCGCAGCGCAGGCAGCGCTTGGCCTCGCCGCAGGCGGTATCCAGGTTCCACGAGAGCTCTACCTCATCGAAGCTGCAGGCACGGGCCTGCGGGTCCAGACAGACGACTCCCGCCCGTGGGGTCTCAACGGGGTCGGCGTCGGGGTCAAAGAACACGTCCACGGCGACGTCGCGGCGCCAGAAGGCGTGATCGGCTCCGGTGAGGTACCGGTCGATGGCCACGGCGGCACGCTCGCCTGCACCGACGGCCTGCACCACGGAGGCCGGGCCGGTGGCCGCGTCGCCACCAGAGAAGACCCACTCGACGTTGGTGGCGCCGGTGTGGTAGTCGATGTCGAACCAGCCGTTGCGCAATTCCACCGGCACGCCGCCCAACAGGGCTTCAGCGGGTAGAGACTGGCCGACGGCGGCGATTACCTGGTCGCAGGGCACGGTGATGTCGGGATTGCGCCCGGCGACCGGACGGCGTCTGCCGCTCCTGTCGTAGTCGCCCAACGTCATCTGCTGGCAAACGACGCCGGTGACCTTGCCGGAGGCGTCGCGGACGACCTCCTTGGGAGAGGTCAGGGGCATGACGGTGATGCCCTCTTCGTCGGCCGCGATGATCTCCTCGGCCCAGGCGGGCATCTGCTCGCGCTGGCGCCGGTAGAGGATGTTCACGTGCTTCGCGCCCAATCGCAACGCCGTGCGGGCTGCGTCGATGGCGGAGTTGCCTCCTCCGACGACGGCCACTTCACTGCCCACCCAGGCGGTGCCGTTCACGTTGTATTCGCGCAGGAAGGTGAGAGCTTCAGATACACCTTCGCCTTCTTCGCCGGGGATGCGCAGGCCGGTGCCGTTCGGGGCGCCGACTCCGAGGAAGACGGCTTGATAACCCTGGTCCTTGAGACCGGCCAAGGTGAAGTCGCGCCCCAGGGCTTTGCCCGTCTCGAGATTCACGCCCATGCTCTGGATCATGCTGATCTCACGGCCCAGTTCTTCTCGAGGGAGCCGGTAGGCCGGGATGGCCTGCACGAGCATGCCGCCGGGGCTGGTTTCCTTCTCGAACATGGTCGGCTTGTAGCCCAGGCGCGCCAGGAAGTAGGCGCAGGAGAGGCCGGCCGGACCGCTGCCGATGACTGCCACCTTGCGAGCGGCGTTCTCGGCGTTCTCCCGGATCTCCGGCAACTGCGCCTCGGTCTCCTGCTCGGTCATGAAGCGCTTGAGTCCACGGATCGACACCGGCTCGTCGAGACCGCCCCGTGCGCACTTGCTCTCGCAGGGATGGAAGCACACCCGGCCGCAGATGCTGGCCAGAGGGTTCCGCTCCCGGTGGAGCTTGAGGGCTTCTCCGAAGCGCTTCTCGCCGATGAGGCTCACGAAGCCGGGCACGTTCACATCGGCCGGGCAGGCATTGGTGCAGCGGGCCGTGAACAAGCTCGAGCAGACGCCGGCTTCGCAGTAGTGATCCCTGATGTGGGCTTCGTATTCGTGGCGGAAGTGGCGGATGGTGGAGAGCACCGGGTTGGGAGCCGTCTGCCCCAAACCGCAGAGGGCGGTGTCTTTGATGATCGCGCCGATCTCTTCGAGCTCCTCGATGTCGCCCTCTTTGCCCTCACCATTGCAGATGCGGGTGACGATCTCGAGCATGCGTCGGGTGCCCACCCGGCAGGGGATGCACTTGCCGCAGCTCTCGTCCTGGATGAAGTCGAGGAAGAAGCGGGCCACGTCGACCATGCAGCTGTCGTCGTCCATGACGATGCAACCGCCGGAACCCATGATGGCCCCCAGCTCCTGCAGGGTCTCGTAGTCGATCTGCACGTTCAGGTCGGTCTTGGGGATGCAGCCTCCGGAAGGTCCGCCGAGCTGCACGGCCTTCAGTTCTTTGTCGCCCGGCACTCCGCCGGCGATCTCGTACACGATCTCACCGAGCTGAACGCCGATGGGAACTTCGACCAGGCCGGCGTTCTGGATGGCTCCGCCCACCGCGAACACTTTGGTCCCCTTGCTCTTCTCGGTGCCGGTGCTCGCGTACCAGTCCGCGCCCTTCAGGAGGATGGGGGCGACATTGGCGAAGGTCTCCACGTTGTTGAGCACGCTGGGCTTCTCCCAGAGGCCCCTCTCGGCGGGGAACGGCGGACGAGGCCGTGGTTCTCCGCGCTTACCCTCGATGGAGCGCATGAGGGCGGTCTCTTCACCACAAACGAAGGCTCCGGAACCCATGCGGATCTCCAGGTCGAACTCGAACCCGGTCCCCATGATGTCCTTGCCCAGCAGGCCCATCTCCCGCGCTTGGTCGATGGCGTACTGGAGTCGCTCGACCGCCAGCGGGTACTCCGCGCGCAGGTAGACGAAGCCTTGCTTGGCCCCGATGGCGTAGGCGCCGATGGCCATGCCCTCGACCACGCTGTGCGGGTCGCCTTCGAGTACCGACTCGGTCCATGAAGGCCCCGGGGTCGCCCTCGTCGGCGTTGCAGAGGATGTACTTGACCTCGGAGTCGGCGTGCATGGCGAATTTCCACTTGAGCCCGGTGGGGAAGCCGGCTCCACCACGACCTCGCAGGCCGCTGCGGATCATCTCGGTCACTACCTCAGCGGGTTCCATCTCGGTGAGGACTTTGGCCAGCGCCTGGTAGCCTTCACGGGCGATGTACTCCTCGATCTTGAGCGGGTCGATGATCCCGGAGTTGCGCAGGACGATCTTGATCTGCCTGTTGAAGAAGTCGACGTCGCCCATCTCGGCGACCGTTCTGTCGGTGCCGGGAGCGTGGCTGACCAGCCGGGTGACGATCCGGCCTTTGAGAAGGTGCTCCGACACGATCTCTTTGACGTCTTCGATCTTGACGTTCTGGTAGAAGACTCCGTCTGGGTAGACCAGCACCACGGGTCCCACCGCGCACGGTCCCAGGCAGCCGGTCTCGATGACCTGGTTGGTCTTGCTCATGCCCAGGCTCTCGAGCTCCTCAGTGAAGGCGGCGCTGACCTCAAGCGCACCGGAGGCGATGCATCCGCCTCCCGTGCAAACGAGTACTTGATTGACTACTTGCTCCATTGCATTTCCCTCGACATTCCGTGTGATGGGCGCCTAGGCCGATTTGATTAGGTATTCCGCGACCGGGGTGCCCCCCACCAGGTGCGCTCGTACGATCTCGTGGACCTTCTTCGGGTCTTCAAGGCGACCGTAGTGAAAGACGCCCCCATCGGCCGATTCCACCGTCGCCATCGGTTCCATCTCGCAGAGCCCGGCACAGCCGGACTGATGAATGGTCACGTTGTCCAGTTTCGCGTCCGCGATCTCGCTGATGAAGGAGACGACCACGTTCCGGGCTCCGGCCGCTATGCCACAGGTGCCCATGTGGACCGTGACCTTGATCTCCTTGGCTCCCGAACGCAGGTCGACGCTCTCTTTGGCCCTCGCGGCCATGGCCAGGAGGTCGGCAGGGCTCTTGATCTTGTCGGCCATGGTCAGTTGCTCCTCTCTCCGGCTCCGACCGCGACAGGCTCGGCCACGGCTTTGGAGCTGTACTGGACAAGGATGTCGTTGATCCGTGCTGGCTTGACCCGATGGTGGACGATATCGTTGACCGTGATGACCGGGGCCAGGCCGCAGGCGCCGAAACAGCGCGCCACCTCAAGCGAGATACTCGCGGTCTTCGGTGGTCTCGCCCACGTCGATCCCCAGTTCCTTCTTCAACGACTCGAGCACGGCCATGCCACCGCGTACGTAGCAGGCGGTGCCCAGGCACACGCGGATCAGATTGCGACCCCGCGGCACCCTGGAGAAGAAGGAGTAGAAGCCGACCACGCCGGCTACCTCGCTGTACGACACGCTCATCTTCTCAGCGATGTGCTTCATCACCACATCGGGCAGATATCCGAAGATGCCCTGCGCCAGCTGTAGCACCGGGATCAGGGCGCCCGGTCGGCCCTTGTAGCTCTCGATCACCTCGTCGAGCCGGGTGAGAAGCTCCTCCTCAGAGGCTTCCTCGCAGCAGCACGAGCAGCCTGCCTCGGTTTTCTCTACATCGGCCATGCTCACTACTCCCTTGTCCGTGTTCATCTTGGTCGTTTGATTGGTCGTCTGATCGATCGATCGCTGTGATGTCAGCCTGTCGGCTGCTTCCCTGGGGGGCGCGTGTTCGAGAGGCGGGATGAACTGGTCGCCTGCCAGGGTCACGGTGAATTCGATGCCTGGATTGGTGGCGGCCGCGACCACGATGGTGGCGGCCATGTCCCCGAGCGGGGGACGGTCAACATGGTTCAGACCCATGAAGGTATCTACTCTGGCCCCGCCCAAGGTCGGTGACGGGCCGATCCGGAGGTCGCCGCCGGCCGCCTGCGCGTCCGCCTTCAGCAGGCTCAGGCCCAGGCCCGTCTTCTTGTCGGGTTTGGTCGTGTAGAACGGGTCGAGAGTCTGCTCGGGCGTGGTGGTCAAGCCGGTGCCGTCGTCGTCGACGGTGAGCCGCAACTCGTCCGTTCCTTGATCCAGACTCAGGCCGATGTCCACGTGCTTGGCGCCCGCGCGGACCGAATTCTCGAGCACTTCGAGGAGGTACAGAGAGAGATCATGCATGGGCCACGCTCCTGCTCTCCGCCCCGGAGAAGGCGAGGACCAATTCGGCGAACGTGGGCTCGACGACGCGGAGTACGGCCCCGGCCGTGCCGAGTTCCTCCAGGAAGTGGCTGTCGGACGAGCCGATGACCGGGAGACCGCGCTTGGCGAACTCATCAGGCTTGGTGGAGCCGGGATCCAGATGACGCGACACCTCGGCTCCGTCGAAACCGGCGTCCCAGGGGAAGAAACCGAGCTGGGAGAAGACGCTGAAGGCCTTTCGGTCGACGTGTGCCGCTATGGCCAGGCCGCCGACGCTGTGGATGAGCTTCACAGTGTCGTTGAGATCCAGCGGGACGGCCGTGGCCAGGGCCGCGGTCTCGCTGCCCGATTCGCTCCCGTCGGCGGCCAGCAGGGGCTGCTCGCCGAAGAAGGTGTAGTAGTCGGCATCGGCGGTCGGGAGCAACGACCGGAGTCGGGTCGCCACGCTCTCCGCAGCCGACAGGTCGGGGAACAGGCCCACCACGTGCACCTCTTCGGCGCTGGTTATCTCCATGCCCGGGAGCACGGCCAGACCACCTCCGGCGTCCTCGGCCGCTCGTTGGACGGCCTCGACGTTGCCGGCAGTGTTGTGGTCGCAGATGGCGATCATGTCAAGCCCTCGCTCCAACGCGGTCCGGACGATCGCCGGAGGAGTCATCTCCTCCGAGGCGCAGGGCGACAGCGCCGTGTGGATGTGAAGATCGGCGCGGAGCGACCGTAGCCGGGGCCCCATGGCTGAGAGGTCGGTGCTCAAGCATGGCATCCTTCCGGCGTGGTGCTCATGTGAGGTCTGGGGCTCACGCGAGACTCCCCCTGAGGCCCAACTCGTAGAGGCGGCCCACGATCTCGAAGGTGTCGGACTTGGAGGCATAGAGGGATAGACCCTCCTCGGTCGCTTTCTCGACGACGTCCTCATCGGGGATCCGTCCGCTCGAGAAGATGACCGCTCGGAGGCCCGCGTGGCTGGCCACCGCGATCACGTTGAGGTGCACCTGCAGCGTCACCAGGATCCCGCCGGTGGGAGCATTGGCCAAGACGTCGCTCAAGAGGTCAGAGGCGTAGCCTTGCGTGATCTCAATCCCCTCGCCCCCGCCCTCATTCTCATCGTGGTACAACTCCACAGCGGGGACGAGTGGCTGAAGGTCCAGGGCTCTTGCCAGTTCTTGCAGTTGCATCAGCCCTGCTCCTCCTTGCCGCTGTAAGGGCATAGATCGACACTAGCGCGCTCCATCACCACGTCTTCGGCCAGGGCGGCGCAGGTGGGGGCGCCGCAGGCGCCGCAGTCCCTGCCCGGGAGGCGACGGATGAGGGCCTGCATCTCCCCGAGTTTCTGGATGGCCCGCCCCATGTCGGCGTCGAGCCTGATGCCCGGGCGAGCCACGAAGGCTCGGCGCCGGGCGATGACAGTGTCGCCCTCGGCAACCTGCGTCGCGGCCTCGGCCAGCAGCGGCTCCACGGCTAGGCGTCCTTCGTCCCAGCGACGTGCAGCTACGTGGTGATCCTCGAAAAGGAGAGGCGACCCGAAACAGCCACCCTCGCAAGCGTAGGGCTCGATGACGGCCACGTCGCCCAGCAGCCCGTCCTCAATCTTCTCCAGGACGGAGATCACGTGCTTGGTGCCCGTGACCGTGAGTGTGCGCTCGTGACCGGCCGGGGAGGCGACGGTATCGGCGTCGGCCGCGGCGCCACCAGCTCGAGGAACGTCGGTCTTACCATTGCGCGCCGTCGCCGGCGCGTCGGCGGCCGTGGCGCTTGCGGCCGCGGCGCCACCCCCGGTGAGTCTCATCATGACGGCCTGGCGGACGACCTCGGGCGCGACGTACTCAGCCTGCGCGCTTGCGGCGCCGGCACTCCCGGCTGCCTGAGCATGCAGAAGGAGCGCGGACCGCTGGCTCGGGCACGACACCACGTAGGCCACCGGACGATCGCCGAAGGCGGCCTGCACAGCCTCCCAGGGAGAGTCGAAGGGGGCCAGATGGGGGACGAGCGACGGGAAGCGCAGTTCGATGAGGTTGACGACCGCCGGGCAAGACGGCACGATCACCGGCTTCTTCGGCGTCGCAACCTCGGCGCCCGGGCCCGGCGTGGTGCCGGTCGTCGCGTCCGGCGTCGCGAGGCCGGTGCCCTCGCCCTGCGTGGCTCCTGCCACCGCCATCTCCCGCAATGCCTCCTCGAAGGGGGCCGAGGTGATCACGTCGGCGAATCCCAGCCCGCGCAGCGCAGCCAGTACCTGCGCGGGTGGGTGGTCGGCTCCGCAGCCGGCGAGCAAGGCCGGCGGCACGACCAGAAGCATCTGCTCCTTGCCTTTGATATCGTCCAGAGACGAGATCTCGTCTCGCACGGTCAGCGCCTGGCTGCTGCACGCGGCGATGCAGTCGGCACAGTCGATGCAGAGATGCTCGAGCACGCTGGGGCGTCCCTCGCGCACCCGCATGGCCTGCGTCGAGCAGGCGGTCAGACAGGCGCGGCAGTCACGGCAACGGTCCGCCGAGGCATAGAGCGAGGTCAGACGCGACCCGGCGGTGCACTCCGGTTTCAGGTAGACGGTGAAGCTCACGCGCGTGCCCTCGCCGACTCTGGAGGTCACCCGCAGCCTGTCGCTGCTGCGCTTGATGTTCGGCAGTCCCATCCCCGCTCCAAAACCGAGAGCCCGGGCCTCGGCGCTGGCTGTGGAGAACCCTTCGACCATGGCCTGCTCCACGTCGGGAATCCCCGGCCCGTCGTCGACCACGTTCACATCGATCTGAGAGTCGGTGAGAGAGGCTTCCAGCCGGCCTCCCACGGAGTGGATGACCACGTTCATCTCCGCTTCGTACGCGGCGATCATGGTGCGGCGGATGGCGTCGGCGTCGGCTCCGATCCGCTTCAGGTGCTCCTTGATGGAGCGCGAAGCAGCGCCCGCTCTGCGGAAGTCGTTGCTGGCGATGTCGTATGACACGAATTCCATGGCAGGTCCGAAGGACTAGCTCCGATTCTCTTCGATAGTCTGGGCGTCGTCGCCGTTGCCGCGGGCCTCGGGAGCGAGCAACTGATAGATGATGCCGCAGGTCTCGTAGACCCCGGCGGGAGAGACCATGAGCACAGTGCCGTTCTGAGCGGCCAGGTCCACGATCTCCTGATCCGGATCGACCCCGTCGACGAAGCATATGCCCGGAACTTCCATGAGTTCCGCCACACGCACCATCTGCAGGTTTGTGAGATTGGTCACAAGCAGGGTCTTGTCCGAGGCTTCGTTGAGCAGATCGCTCACCCGGTCGCCAGCGTAGATCCTGGTCACTTCGGTCTCGTTCTCCCGTCCCGGGGTCAGTATCCGCGCGCCGATCCTGCGGGCAAGCTCTCCCAGGTTCATATGGGCGCCGGCCAGAAGCGTGTCGATGTTGTGGATGATGGGATCCATATCCTCGTCGGAGCCGTTCTCCCCGCCGTTCTCGTCGACCGGGGCCACATTCTGGTCTTGACGGGCGAAGAAAGCGGCGGACTCCAACGCGGAGGTGATGTCCATGTGATCGACGAACACGTCGTCGGGGACCTGCAGGGGAATGGCGGTGAAGTCGACGATGCTGCGCACGCCGCCCGCGCACCAAGGCCTCGGCGGCCTTCTGAGCCGTCTCCGGGGGGACCGCCAAGATCGCGATGCGGATCCCTTTCTCGGTCACCACCCGCTCCAGGTCGTCCACGCTGAACACAGGACAGTCCTCGACGGAGGTCCCGATGATAGCCGGATTGGTGTCGAACCCGGCGGCGATCCTCAGCAGCGGCCGCCGTCCGGAGAAGTGGGCGAGCACCGCGCTACCCAGCCGGCCCAGACCCACCAGAGCGACGTCCTGCCGGCTGGTCCCGGCGAGGAAGCTCTCGATGCTGGCCAGACAGGTGTCGACCTGATAGCCGCGGTTCGGGCTGCCAGAGTAGCCGATGACCATGAGGTCCCTGCGGACCTGAGTGGCGCTGACTCCGGCGAGGTGGGCCAACTGGTGGGAGTATATGTGAGGAGTGCCGGACGTGCCGAGGCCGTCGAGCAGCCGCCGGTAGAGGCTGAGCCGCTCCACGGTCTTTCGGGAGATCGACTGTCTTCCAGCTGTGGTCATCGTTCTGGCGACCCATCCCACGGTATCGTTACAGAGATAACGCCGTTACGCGTTTCACAAATTACTCCTCCGTGCGGCCTTAGTCAATGTATGATGGGCATGTTTCAGCCTACTTCGAGCCGGAAACACTCAAGAAAGTACTCATGCCCTTGCGGATAGAAGGGGAGCAGAAATGAAGCACACGATATTCGGCGTCCATGTGAACCAACGAGTCGAGAACGTTCCCGCCGTTCAGACCATCCTGAGCAAGTACGGATGCAACATCCGCACACGCCTGGGCATCCACGACGCCGACAGCACGAGTTGCTCGCCGGACGGGCTGTTGCTGGTCGACGTGTTCGGCGCCGAGACCGAGGACTTCTACCGGGAACTCCAGAGCCTCAAGGGCGTGGACGTGCAGAGGATGGACTTTGGAGGGTAGGGCGACCACAGGTTCAGATCGAGCCATCGTGCGACGGCGCCGTGCGCCTGGCGGCCGGGAATTCGCTTTCGCAGCCTGCTAAGACTCTCATCGCGGTCGTCTTGGTGCTGGCGCTGCTGGCCGCATGCGTTCTCATCGCGGGTTGCGGATCGTCCGACACGGCCAAGCTGGACAAACTCATCCTGGTGGCGCCGCCTGGACCCATGGCCATCCCGATGGCCTACATGACGGTCAACGGCAAGCTGGCCGACGTGGCCGAGGAGACCGAGTTGGTCATCTGGGAGAACGGCGACCAGCTCAAGGCCATCGTCGCAGGCGGCCAGGGCGATTTCGTGACCATGCCTTCAAACAACATGGCTCTCTTCTATAACAAGGGCCTGAAGCTCCAGATGCTGAACACCTCGGTTTGGAACATCACCTACCTCGTGACCGGCGACCCGGATGCCAAGAGCTTCACCGACATAGCGGGCCAATCGCTGGTGGTGTCGCTGCAGGGCAGCGTGCCCGACGTGATGTTCCAGTACATCGCCACGAAGGAGGGGCTCGATCCTCAGAAGGATTTCGATCTGCGCTACGCCACCGACCCCACTCAGGCCGCCCAGTTGCTGCTGGCCGGCAAGGCCGACAACGCGGTGTCTGAGCGAGGCGTTGGCCACCTCCGTTCTTCTGCAGACCGCCCAGGCTGAGAAACCTCTGCGCAAGGCGTTCGCCTTCGACGCGGCCTGGGCCAAGGCGGCCGGCGGTTCGGCCCAGACCCCCATCGCAGGCACCGTGGCCACCGCGAGCGTGATGGACAAGCCCGAGATCGTCGCGGCCTTCGAGCGGGAATATGCCGCGGCCGTGGAATGGATGCTCTCCCATCCCGAAGAGGCCGGCCAACTGGTCGAGACCGAGCTGCCCCAGCTGGGCCTGAAGGCCGCCGTGATGACCGCTTCGCTCAAGAGCATCTCCTGGAAGTACACGCAAGCGGCGGAGGCCCGCTCGAGCCTGGAGGCTTTCTACACCGCCCTAGCGGAGCTTTCTCCCGAGGTCATCGGCGGAAAGCTTCCCGATGATGGCTTCTACTACGCGCCGTAGGAGACCGCTCTACGCGGCTCTGGGAGTGGTCGCCATCCTGGTGGGGTGGCAGCTGCTCTCCTTCGTGGTCGACCCGACCATCATGGCCTCTCCGGTCGACACGGCGAAAGCCCTCGCCGACCTGGCCTGGGGAAGCACGCTCTGGATCGAGCTGCTGATCACGCTCAAGCGACTCGTCATCGGGCTGGTGATCGGGGCAGGGGCTGGATTCGTGCTGGGGGTGCTGGCGGGTATCGAGCCGCGGCTGCGCTCGTTCCTCGAGCCGCTGCGCTGGGTGGGGATGACCGTCCCCGCGGTCGTCATCGCGGTCGTGGCCATGTTCTGGTTCGGCCTGGGCGACTTCACGGTCATCTTCGTCGTGGCGCTGATCGTCTGGCCGACCATGTTCGTGAACACGGTGGCGGGAGTCCTGGCCGTCGATCCCAAGCTGGTGGAGATGGGTCGCGTCTACCGGTTTCCCCGGCGCTTGTTCCTGAGTGAGGTCTACCTGCCGGGGATCGCGTCCCCGGTCATGGCCGGATTGACCTTGTGCGCGGGCACCTCGGTGCGGGCCGTGGTTCTGGCCGAGGTGCTCGGAACCGCGAGCGGCATCGGACATGCTTTCTATCGAGCGAACACCCTTCTCGAGGCCCCGGAGTTGTTCGCCTGGATCGTGGTGCTCCTCGTTCTGATGGGAGCCATCGAGTTCGGCGTGCTGCGTCCGCTCAAGAGGCGGTTCATGCGCTGGAGAAAGGTGGCCCAATGATCACCTTCCAGAACGTGAGCAAGGCTTTCGATACGCTCAAAGTCCTGCACGATTTCTCTCTCCACATCGGCGCCGACCAGATCGTGGGGATAGTGGGTTCCTCCGGATCGGGCAAGACCACCATCCTCAGGCTGATCGCAGGGATCGTGCTCCCTGACGAGGGTACGGTCACGGTGGCGGAGGGGGCGCTGGGGTTCGTGTTCCAGGATCCTCGGCTGCTTCCGTGGCGCACCGCGCTGGACAACGTGGCTGGTCCCCTTCGCGCCCAAGGGAGGACTAAGGTCGAGGCCCGTGCGGCAGCCGCCGGCTGGCTGGAGCGGGTGGGGCTGAAGGGCTTCGAGCGCTACCATCCGGCCGAGCTGAGCGGAGGCATGGCACAACGGGTGTCTCTGGCGCGGGCCCTCGCCGTCGAACCACGCGTGCTGCTCCTGGACGAGCCGTTCAGCAGCGTCGACGCGGCCTTGAAGGGCTCGTTGATGGACATCCTGGAGGGTATCGTCAAGGAGAGGCGGACGACGGTGGTGTACGTGACCCACGAGCTGACCGAGGCCCTCCGCCTGGCCGACCGCATCGTGGAGATCACCCCGGAGCGCACTCTGCGCGAGCTGGACCTGAGCGACCGCGGGGCCGTTGCCCGAGAATGGCTGGCGACCAATCTGGGTTGCCTGGAGGTCCAGCCGTGAGCGAAGGGGAGGCGGGCGCGATCACCGTCGAGGAGGTCGTGGCTGAACTCCGCTCGCACCGGGACGAGAAGGCCATGGCCGGGATGGCCAGGTTCGGCATCACGGTGGACGACGCTGTGGGTATGTCTGTGCCGGAGATCCGGGCCCTGGCCAAGAGGATCGTGGCCCAGCTGGGAAGGCGGAATCCCGCCCGGCATGAGTTCGCCGCGGGACTCTGGGCGGCCGGCATACACGAGGCGCGGCTGCTCGCCGGCATGGTCGATCTGGCCGAGGCGGTCACCCCCGAGCAGATGGACGCCTGGGTGCTCGACCTGGATTCCTGGGACGTCTGCGACCAGCTCTGCATGAACCTGTTCGCGGAGACGCCGCTGGCCTGGAGCAAGGCCTTGGAGTGGACGTCCCGAGAGGAGGAGTTCGTCAAACGGGCCGGATTCGCGTTGATAGCGGTCTTGGCCTTGCACGACAAGAAGGCCTCCGACGATTCCTTCGCGCCCATGCTGGCGGCCATCGAAAGAGAGGCCGCGGACGAGCGCAACTTCGTCAAGAAGGCGGTCAACTGGGCTCTCCGCCAGATCGGCAAGAGAACCCCGGCCCTGAACGCAGCCGCGATAGCGACGGCGCGTCGCATAGCCGAGCAGGGCAGCAAGTCCGCCCGTTGGATAGCCTCCGACGCCCTGCGGGAGCTGGAGGGCGAGGCAGTGAAGAAGCGGCTGGGCGTAGTGTGAG
Organism: uncultured Actinomycetes bacterium; assembly: GCA_963714175.1. Lineage (GTDB taxonomy): Bacteria > Actinomycetota > Thermoleophilia > RBG-16-64-13 > RBG-16-64-13 > RBG-16-64-13. The sequence goes on from CAVQNN010000003.1 coordinate 443,617, forward strand.
GACCGCCGAGGGCGAAGCCGAGGCGCCCGTCATCTGAAGACACCCTACTGAAGACACTCCTATGAGAGACAAGTGCGGGCCGAGGGGCGTGCTGGCGAAGCCTCTGGTGTGCGGCACCGCCGGTCGCAAGGACAGGACAGGATCGAGCAGGTGCTCGCGGGCGCAGCAGTCGCGCGTGTTGGTGACGCGCGCGGAGAACGTGAGTATCTGCTCGATCCTGTCCCGCCAAGATTGGTCCTCAGTTGTACATGCCGCCACGCCGCCTCGCCCTACCATCGACTCGTCGGCAAGACGACCACAGGCGTGCGATGGCGAGGAGGAATCATGTTCGAGAAGCAGGCGTGGATGCAGCGGGCCGGGGAGTATCCGCAGGACGACAAGGAGTACTTCGGTCTTCTGGCGAGGGCGGTCTTCTCGGCCGGGCTCGGGCCGAAGGTGGTGGAGTCGCGCTGGAAGGACATGGGCACGGCCTTCCACGGCTTCGACCCCGCGAAGGTCGGGGAGATGGACGAGGCCGACGTCAGCCGGATGCTCGGCGACCCCGCGGTCATCCGCAACCGGCGCAAGATCGAGGCAGTGTTGGAGAACGCGCGCCGGTTTCTGGAGAGGGTCGGGGAGCACACATCGTTCCACGCCTATCTGAGCGAGTTGGGCGCCAGCGAAGATCTCGACGCCGTCGCCGAGGAACTGGCGCAGACCTTCACCCATCTGGGCCGCACCTCGGCGCTGTTCTTCCTGTTCAGTGCCGGCTGGCGTCCACAGGAGGTCGCGGAGGCATAGGACGCTGCCGCGATGCTCGACGCCGATCCCCACTCCTCGGTGGACGTGGGTTTGCCGGGTGCCCGAAACGGTTAGAACAGGTCCGTAGAGGAAGCCGCTCCGGTCGGACGTCGCGAGACGGCCGAGAAGGAGCGGCCCCGGCCATCCGGACGCGAAAGGGGACTTCATGGACCCGGTGATTCTTCGCGAGTACGAGGCCAAGCTTGGCGACTGGCTCTCCCAGGGCTACCAGCTTCTCGCGGACGACATCGACGGTGAGCTTCGCCTCACTGTGCACTACGTCTCACGCCAGGGCGAGTCGGGGAGCGAACGCGAACAGGAGTTCTGGCCCATGACCGCCGAGCTCGTCCAGTTGTTGGAGGCCAACGGCGTCACGATCTCCCGGACGTTGGCCGGGCCCGAGCCGTGGGCTGGGGGGCCGCATCCAGAGGAGATCTGACAGGCTTCGCTGTCCTCAGCAGCCCCGGGGCGGTCGGCAAGAGGGCCCGTCGCGGTCAACAGCAGCGCGGGGTGGTATCTTCTGCCAGTACATTCTCATGTGTGTATTGGGCTTGGCAGGACCGTGTCGATTCGGGGGGTTATCCAAGCGGCCGGCTTTCCCATGAATAGTAGGAAAGGAGATCCCCCTTGTCTCGAGAAGTTGTGATCCTTAGCGCTGCGCGCACCCCCGTAGGTCGCTACCTCGGCACGCTGGCCGACATTCCCGCCTTCAAGCTCGGCGCGATCGCCATCGCCGAGGCCGTGAAGCGCGCCGGCATCGACGGTACGGACGTCGAAGAAGTCATCATGGGCAACGTGCTGCACCGCCGGTCAGGGCCAGAACCCCGCCCGCAAGGCCGTGCTCGCCGCCGGTCTTCCCCAGGAGATCCCGGCCTGGACGCTCAACATCGTGTGCGGCTCGGGCATGAAGGCGTCCACGAGGCGGCCGAGGCCATCAAGAGCCGGCGACGCCGAGGTGATCGTGGCCGGCGGCATGGAGAACATGAGCATGGCTCCGTACCTGATCCCCAAGGCCCGCCAGGGCTATCGCATGGGCGACGGCGTCCTGCAGGACGAGATGATCCTGGACGGTCTGCAGTGCGCCATGAACAACTACCACATGGGCATCACCGCGGAGAACGTGGCCGAGAAGTACGGCATCACCCGCGAGATGCAGGACCAGATCGGCTACGACAGCCAGCGGAAGGCCGGCGCCGCCATCGCAGCACGGCAAGTTCAAGGCCGAGATCGTGCCGGTCGAGATCCCGCAGCGCAAGGGCGACCCCATCATCTTCGACACCGACGAGCACGTCCGTGCCGAGACCACGCTCGAAGGGCTCGGCAAGCTGAAGCCGGCCTTCAAGAAGGACGGCACCGTGACCGCCGGCAACGCCTCGGGCATCAACGACGCCGCCGCGCGCGTTCGTGGTCGCTTCGCGCGAGTGGGCCGACAAGAAGGGCATCAAGCCGCTGGCGACCATCGTGGGCTACGCCACTGCCGCGCTCGATCCCGCCTACATGGGCATGGGCCCCTACTACGCCACCAAGAAGGTCCTGGCCAAGACCGGCATGAAGCTCGATCAGATGGACGTCATCGAGGCCAACGAGGCCTTCGCCGCCCAGGCCGGCGCCGTGGCCCAGGAGCTGGGCTTCGACATGAGCAAGGTCAACCTCTACGGTGGCGCGATCGCTCTGGGCCATCCCATCGGAGCGTCGGGCGCCCGCATCCTCACCACCCTCATCTACGCGCTGAAGCAAGAGGGCGGCACGTACGGTCTTGCCACCATGTGCATCGGTGGCGGCCAGGGCATCGCGACCATCAGTCAAGGTCTGAGTAGAACAGAATCAGGTCAAGGAGAAGCTCGTGAAAGATCGCGTTGAAAAAGCACTGGATCTCATCCGTCCGGCCCTGCAGAACGACGGCGGCGACGTCGAGTTGGTGGACGTCGACGAAGCCGCCGGCGTGGTCAAGCTCAAGCTGGTGGGCGCCTGCGGTAGCTGCCCCATGTCACAGATGACTCTGCGCATGGGCGTGGAGCGGGTGCTGAGAGAAGAGATCCCCGAGATCAAAGAGGTAGTCGCGGTCTAGACGGCCGTTTCGGGCTTCGGCCCGAAGCCAGGCTCGGGAGGCTGCTGAAGAACGAGGTCGTTCCTCGGCAGCCTGCTAGGACTTGAGCTTGGAGATGTGGCCGGTCGCTCGGTCGAACTCCTCCTTGAGGTAGTTCAGTTTGCTGGTCGTGGCCGAAAGGTATCGAAGCCTTTCGGCCACGACCTTCTGTTTCTCTTGGATCTCTCGTACGCGGGGTTCCAGGCCGCGAGCGCGGCGGATGATCTCCTGGACGTCGGCCATGGAGTCGATGCCGGCTTTCCGGGCGGCTTTGACCAACCGGAGGAGCTGGGATCCGGCTACGACGAGCCCGGCGATACCCAGGGCGCAACCAATGCAGATCATGACAGATCATGATGATCATGGCGGGCGTCATGCGCTCACTCTACCAGACCGCGGGGTCCCCGTTTCGCGGCTGGATGATGAAACGGCGGATGGCGGCAAGATCTGCGCGCTCGGCCAGCACGGATATCTTGACTACGTCGTCGGTGCGCGGAGCGTGGATGAACAGGCCGTCGCCGATGTAGATGCCGACGTGGTGCACAGGGAAGCCGAAGGCCAACAGGTCCCCGGGCCTGGATCTGGTCGAGGCTCACCGGGTACCCCATCTGAGCCTGGTAGCCGGAGTAGTGGGGGAGAGAGATCCCGTGCTGCGCGAAGACGTACTGGCAGAATCCGGAACAGTCGAACCCGGTGGCGACCTTGTCGCCGGCCCAAACGTAGGGGATGCCGAGGTAGTAGGTGGCCGTCTGGAGGAACTGGTTGACCGTCTGCGCGTCGTTCTCCGGAAGCGGCCCATCATAGACCTGACCGCCGTTCAGCAGCGCGGCTCGGGCCCTCCGAAGTCTTTCCAGTTCCTCCTTCTGACGCTGGAGCTCGCTCTCGATGACCGTGGCGATCTGAGTGTCGATGCCGGCCATGGCGCTCTCGCGCTCGGCCAGTGCCGCTTCTATCCGGTCCCGCTGGTCGTTGAGCTGCGTGCGCACGGCGAGCTGTTCTTGCTTGCCGCTGTCGACCGCGATCAGGAGTGTCTTCAGCTTGTCGGCGCTCTCGCTGAGGTTGCTGACGATGCGCTGATCCTGGTCGGCAAGGGTGGTCGCCAGACGCACGCGGTTGACGAGGTCCTCGATCCCCTCTGACTCGAGGAGCAGCTCGAGAAGGGCATCGCCGCGTCCTCCCGACTTGTAGAGGTCGCAGATGCGCTCCTCGAACTTCTGGATGCGATAGGCGTGGTCCTTCTGGGCCGCCGAGAGTTGTCGCCGCAGAGCGGACATCTCGGTGTTGACGTCGTTGAGCTTGAGCTGCAGTTGGTTGTAAGACTCGGAGAACTTCTCGAGCTCGATGTCGAGAGCGTCCATCTCGGATTGTACGCCCGCCGCTTGCGCGTTCAGATCGTCGACCTGAGTCTTGGCGTCACCGTAGAGATTGACCGACTGGAGTTCGGCCGGGATGGCCTCAGCAGGATCGGGAATCAGCCAGGCGAGGCCCATGACCATGACGACCGCGATGGAGCAGATGATGGCGATGGGGAGGAGCAGGGCCCCGGCGATGACGAGCCATCGCCGGCCGGAAGGCGCGGCGGAGTCCGGACGTCCATTTCGAGACCGGCTTTGAGCCATCAGAGCACGCACGACCCTTTGGTTGCTTACCTCGTCAAGTTATCGGCACGAGGGGGCGAACACTTGCGCGATTCACCGCTCTCTGGGTGATTCGCCTTCTTGCCCGCGATGCCTACCTCCCCCGACGGAGGATGATTGTAGCCCTCGGGCAGTCGCAGTGCGATAGGACCTTGGGTGGAGGTTGGCGCGGGGGCCCTCGGCGGGGCTTGGCGCGGGGCGGAATCGGATGGCGCCGGCCCGCCGTGGCGTGACGAAATCGCGGCGCCCGCCCGGCCGTGCGTCGGCCCTCAGCGCTCCGGCGATAGGCGCACGCGCCCTGTGCTATACTCCGTTGCTCAAGCGGCGCGGGGTGGAGCAGTCCGGTAGCTCGTCGGGCTCATAACCCGAAGGTCACAGGTTCAAATCCTGTCCCCGCTACCATACAAAGCCCTGCAATCCTGCAGGGCTTTACTTTTCTGAAGTGGCATCTAGGATTGCCCGAACGGGGCGAAATCCAACGGGCTGCCAACAAACCTCCACGGCCTGGACCGCAAGTGGCCTTCGTTTCTGTCCGCTATACGCTGTAGGACGTTCGAGGGAGTTGTGTCCTCCCCGTCGAACAACCAGTCTGGTGGCGCCAATGCAGCGAGGGGATACTCGTCTGGTCGTCCCGTCTGACGATAGCGGCGGCACGCATACCAGCCGCACCATGATGCTCGCCGAACTGACTCGGATTCTGGATGCAACGCCGGCCTTGGCCGATTCGGCCGGTCTCAGGGTGGCCGTCATCGATCACAACGTTGTCCGGACGCATTCTTCATTGATCCCGACATGCGCGTCCTCGCGTGGAAGGTTGAATCGGCGGGACACAGTGCAGTGTAGGCGAAGGGGTGCTGGTTGGGAAGGTCCGATGGTTCCACAGCGCTCAAGCGTCACTACACCCCTGATAACCTGCCCGTCGTGGGCGCCATCACGAAACCATCGGATAGTGATCATTCATGTGATGAACCGGTCGTACACGGGTGAATCGCGTTGGCAAGTCGTTGGCAGCGGCAATGCCGGTCTGACCCCAGGCTCGATCAGACGTGCACTTGAAGAGCGGCTGCGGTGCGGGATTGCCGTTGGCTGATACATGAAAGAACCAGCAAAGAGGCTGCCTACTTTCCCGGGTAGCCTCCGGATGTGCGATGGTTTTCGTTCGGACCGAGGGCTGACTGAAGGGCGGTGATCACGGCGCCTTTCGGGCGATCTGCAAAAATACTGCGCTAAGTTGCTATTAATGCATTAACGCAGTAGACTCGCAGACATGGACGAGCGCCCCGCAGGTGAATATGGTCTCTCGGCTGGCATTGCGTTGGCTGGCAGTCTAGCCGACGCGGGACTGTACGTGTTCACCACGGATGATGCCGTCGAACTGCGTCTCCCGGACATGCGCCCGGCTGCTGTGCCTCGCTTGCTCAAGTCGCTCGCCGACGCCGGTTGGATCATCCGCCTGCGCCGGGGCTTGTACGCGGGGACGGGAAGGTTGCCCGGAGGTGTAGACGTCCCACCCTTCGCGATCGCGACGTCATTGGTCACGCCGTCTGCCATCGCTCATCTATCTGCCCTGGCCCACCATGGTCTGACCGATCAGATTCCACGGGTGATCTCAGCGATCACCTCTCGGAAGCTGGTCACGCCCAGCATGAGAGGTGCCACGAAGAGCACGGAGGGTCAGCACGTCTGGCACGCGGTGGGCCTTGATTTTCGCTATGTGACGGTCGTCCCGGAACGGTTCGAACTGGGAATCGAGATGATCTGGTTGGACGAGCGCTTCCGCGTGCCCATCACCGATCGAGAGCGCACCGTTCTCGATCTTTTCGCCATGCCCAGGCTGTTCGGTGGTATTGGGGAAGGTCTGGGTGTTCTCGAGCGGGCCCAGGGAGAGATCGACGTACCAAGGTTGGTCGCCTATGCCCTTCGGTACGGCTCGGTCGCTGTCGCCAAGCGCCTGGGGTGGAGTCTCGAAGCGACGGGCACCAGCCTGGCAGCACTTGCTCCTCTTCTTGAGCTGGAGGCGACCAGTTACGGCTTCCTTGACCCGGGCAGGGCTCGGCGCGGTCGGTATGACCGGCGTTGGATGATCATCGACAACCGCGCCGAGGATCGGGCGTGACCGAGAGACTCTTCCCGCTCCGGGACCGCTTGCGGAAGGCTGCTCAGACCCTGAGCGTCCCTATCGACGCTGTCGAATTCGACTACGGTCTCAGTTACGTCCTGGCCGCCATCTTCGCCAGGCCGGAACTCCGTGAGGCGCTCATCTTCAAGGGAGGCACGGCACTTGAGAAGGCCTACTTCGCCGGGTACCGGTTCTCGCGCGATCTGGACTTCACCGCAGTGGGCGGGCCTCGCGGTGACGAACTGGAGCGGACCATGGAGGCCGTGGCCCGCGATGCGGAACAGATGCTGAGCGAGTGTGGGCCCTTCGCGGTCACATCTGCTCGCCGGACCGAGCGGAGCGCTCATCCCTCCGGCCAGGAAGCGTTTCGTATGCAGATGCAGTTCCCGTGGCATCGGTCACTGCCACGGAGCATCAAGGTCGAGATCACTGTCGACGAGCCGCTGGCATTGGCGCCCGAGACCCGTCCACTGCTACATCCCTATGGAGAGAGCCTCTCCGTTGGCCTTCCCGTCTACCGCCTGGAGGAGATAGTCGCCGAGAAGCTGCGCACCCCCTTGCAGGCACAGAAGCGCGTGGACGAAGGATCATGGCCCCGCAACTGCGCTCGCGACTTCTACGACCTCTGGTACCTCTTCCGGCTGGAAGAAAAGGTGGTCGATCTTCAGACCGTGCTCGAGATCCTGCCCCAGAAGTGTGCCGTCAGAAACGTCTCCTACCACGACGCGGATGACTTCTTTCCCCCGCTCATCGTCAGCGAGGCAGAGCGTCAGTGGGAGACCAGCCTGGCAGATATCGTGAGGCCCCTGCCGGACTTCGATGATGCGATAGCGGGACTGCGTACGAGTCTGCGGGTACTGCTTGGTCCGCAACAGGCGAGGTCAACATAAGGAGTGGCTTCTCGGCGTGCCCAGCAGCCTGCGTGAAGATGCCAGCATCGGTGAACGTTTGCTGCCTACTCCAACCGCTGGCCGCGCCTGGTTACTCGTCGCTCTTGCGGACGGCGATTTCCTGGAGAGGAGAATGCCGCAAACGAGGAAATCTCTGAGAGGCGCTTCGAACGAGAACCTGTCCGAGCGCGGTGATACGCTCATCAGGTTCAAGTAGTTCTATTGAGGGATGAGCTGATTGTATGCAGTAGTATGACTAACAGACCACGGCACTCGTGCTGAGCACTCTTGACTGGAGAATAGCTTGACCGACAACAAGACGGACGGCCGTGAGGATGCTGTTCAAGAGGCGGCAATAGACCCCCAGAAACCCATGGGCGGCTATCACGGCAAGATACTGAGAGTCGATCTCACCGGCCAGACACTCACGGACGAGCCGATCACCTACGAATTCGTCCGGAAGTACATGGGTGGGGCCGGGTTTGTTGCCTACTATCTCTGGAATGAACTCAAGGGTGGCGAAGACCCCCTGGGCCCGGAGAACAAGCTGGTCATCGCCATGGGACCATTGAGTGGCCTTGCCTTCGCCGGTGCCGCGCGCTTCTGCGTGGGCGCCAAGTCTCCGCTCACCGGCGGGATCGCCAAGTCCGAGTCCGGCGGCTACTGGATGGCGGACATGAAAAGGGCCGGCTACGACGCCATCATCGTCGAAGGCAGATCCGAAGAGCCTGTCTACCTCTGGATAGACGATGGGAAGGCGGAGATCAGGGACGGTTCCCGACTCTGGGGAAAGGATGTCAAGGAGACCCAGGAGATCATCCAGGCTGAGCTCGATGACAACCACGTCAAAGTCATCTCCATCGGGCCGGCCGGAGAGAACATGGTCCGTTACGCGTGCATCATGGTCGACCTGGTCGACGCCCTGGGGAGGGGAGGACTGGGGGCCGTCATGGGTTCCAAGAACCTGAAGGCGGTCGCTGTGAGAGGCCACGAACTGCCTCCCATCGTGAATCCCGAATACGTGAAGAACATCCGCAGAGTGCTGACGAGGTTCCCTCACCCCCTGTCGGAATGGGGGACCGCCGGCCCTATGATGATCCAGCACGAGACCGAGGGCGACCTGCCGGTACGCAACCAGCGCGACGGGCTGTTCCCCGGTGTGAAGAACATCACCTGCATGGCCATGGAAGAGACAGGCATCAGGCAGAAGATGCACGGCTGCTACGCGTGTTACATCCGCTGCAAGCCGGTGGTCAAGTTCACCGGGCCCAGGTACTCAGTTGACGATGCCTACGGCGGACCGGAATATGAGTCCCTCGGCGCCCTGGGTTCCAACTGCGGCATCGACGACTTGAAAGCATGCTGCAAGGGCAACGAGAGATGTGACGCGCTTTCCCTGGATACCATCTCCACCGGCGCATCGATCGCCTTTGCCATGGAATGCTATGACAAGGGCTTCTTGACGAAGGAAGATACCGGCGGCATCGACCTTACGTGGGGTAACGCCGAAGCCATGCTGCAGGTGATCGAACTGATCGCCCGGCGAGAAGGCATCGGCGATTTCATCGCCGAAGGCACGGCCCTCATGGCCAAGAAGATCGGCAGGGGTTCCGAGGCTTACGCCATGAATGTCAAGGGGCTGGAAGCGGCCATGCACGATGCCCGGGCCATGATGCAGTTCCGCCTGGGATACATGGTCAACCCCCACGGAGCCGACCATTGCTCCAGCATGGGAGGCGGCGTATCCGCCTTCGGGCTGGAGGACCTCAACCAGTTCGGCATACTGGAGCCGGCGGATATGGAGGACTTCGGGCCGAGGCGCATGTCCATCTACAAGCTGACTCATTGCCTGATGATGCTGACCGACTGCCTGGTGCTATGCATCATGCCCGCCATCAGCAATACCCAGAAAGTAGAACTCGTTCAAGCCGTCACCGGCTGGAACACGGGCTGGGTGGAGCTCATCAAGATAGCGGAACGGACCCTCACCTTGATGAGGCTTTTCAACATACGCGAAGGCTTCACGGCCGCCGACGATGAGCTACCGCAGCGCTATTACGACCAGAAGACCGACGGGATGCTGTCTACCAAGCCGATACCCAGCAAGGAAGCTATGAAGAAGGCCCGGGAGTACTACTACTACTTCATGGGCTGGGACCGCGAAGGCGTGCCGACGCCGGAGAAATTGGCCGAACTGGAGATCTGACAACTACATGAGTGTCAGGATACTCAATCCTCTTTTCTATAGGTCCACTGGCAACCGGCGTGAGGTGGAGGTCGAGGGGCGGACGGTCGGCGAGTGCGTCCGGAGCCTCGCGGAGCAATATCCGGAAGTCGGGAAACACCTCTTCTCCGCCACGGGCGGTCTGCGGGAAGATCTGCTGGTCTCCCTGAACTGGGACGTGGTCCAGCACGGGGAACTGGACACGCCCGTGAAGGACGGCGACGCGATCCACATCATGACGATGATTCAAGGCGGGTGATCACCAGTCTCTCTGAGTTGGGGAAGATCCTCACCACCCGGGTCCGGCGCTTGATCCCCCACTCGCGCCACTTCTGGAGCGCCCGGATCGTGGGCAGCTTGAAGGCCGGCCAGCCGGTGCAACGGATGTGCCGAGACGAAGTTCTTAGCACGGTCCCGAGCGCCACACCGACGCGTGCGGCGCAGTTCTACTTCACGGCTTGTATCCCAACGTCTCCCGGTATTTCCGTTCGACCTGCTCTTTGGGCAGGAACCGCTCTTCGAGCGCCTTCATCTCGGGGAAGCGTGCGAACTCGTGGAACTCCTGCAGTGGGTGCCCCTCGAGGCTGTGGTTGAAGTCCAGTTGGGCCTCCACGCCTCGGGACTTCAGGTCGTGGGCGTAGTCGTACATGGCCTTGGCCGCAGCCCATTGCGCGTTTCCCAAAGAGACGAGCGAGACACCGATCTCCTTGAGTGTCGACAGGGGGATGACGGGGGAAATGCCGATCATGTTGTAGATGACCGGCCCCTTCACCTCTTTGACGACGCGCCGTAGCTCTTCTTCAGAGGGTAGGCCCTCTACGAACGCTACGTCGGCGCCCACTTCGAGATAGGCGTTCGCGCGTTTGATCGCCTCCTCCAGACTGCCGCCCACCGCACCTCGCGCGTCGGTGCGGGCAACAAGCACAAAATCGGGGTCCAACTCGTCTCGGATCTCGACAGCCGCCCTGTACTTCCCCAACGCTTCTTCCACAGGGATGATCTGCTTGCCCGCCATATGCCCGCAGCGCTTCGGCGCCAACTGGTCCTCGAGGAGCATCGCCGCCGCGCCGGTCTGGATGATCTCGCGGGTCGTGCGGAGCACGTTGAGAGCGTTGCCGAAGCCCGTATCAGCGTCCGCTATGACGGGGATATCCACCGAGTCGACCACGGCCCGGGTGACCATCACGAGCTCGGGCAACGAGACGAACCCCATGTCCGGTAGTCCCAAGAGACTCATCGAGATGCCGTAACCAGACACAGCGATGAGATCCGCGCCTGCTTCGGCGAAGATCCTGGCGGAGACGCAGTCGTAGCACAGCGGGTGCCACAGACCCTTTTCGGTCGCTATGCGGTCCCTGAGGAGCTTGCTCTTCTTCTGTTGCCCGAATCCTACTTTCACAACTGTCCTCCTCCCGGGACAGGTCCGAGCAGCGCTCAACCTAGTAATGTCCACCGGTTCAAGACTGCAGCCACGGAAGATCGGCGCGCCCCGTGGTCGTCACGGCACATACGATCCTCAGGATAGCCGATGTAGCCTGCGGGAGGCTAGGCGCTACCATTACTAGGTGCCAACCATCTGCGAGACGAAGAGGTAAGTCAATGGCGAACCTGACCTACGCGAGAATCTTTGCCGACGAGTCGGGCACGTCGCATATCGGGGAGCTACACATAGAGCTCGACCGCCCTGATTCCCCGTCAGCTCCTCCAATACAGATGTCGGCCCCGATCGATGTCTCACTGGCTCGCTTCTCGGTCATGCCGCCCGGCCTTGTCGCCGATTGGCATCGAGCACCGCGGCGCCAGTACAGCCAGCACTTGTCGGGCGAGCTCGAAGTGGAGGCGGGGGACGGCCAGGTGTGCCGGCTAGGCCCGGGCAGCATCGTCTTACTGGAGGATGTGTCCGGGCAGGGTCATCGCACGCGGGTGATCGGAGAGCAGCCGATGATAGGAGTCTTCTTGCAGCTGCCCAAAGAACTCGTTTCGGAATGAAGCTTCGCCACCAGGGACGCGGTGAGCGAGTGCGCGTGATGGTTACGATCAGTGAACTATAATTCACCCGAATTGCCAAGGCATTCGCCAGCTTGTCAATTCCAGAACAGAGCGAACCAGCGTTCTCAACACGCTGCTTGATCCTTCCCACATAACCTTCTAAACAGCGGTTTACGGCGCGTCTTACGCAGGTGTACGCACGTTCAACAATTGTTGACACTGGCCGCGCCCCTGCTAGCCTGGGTTACTGAACGTTATCAGGCGCGATGACTAGTTTCCGCTGAGCTATGATCGCAAAGGGAACAGGGCCGCGACGCTGGTCTGGTCCTCAGGCGTATAGCCTGACGGTGCCCTAACTTAGCGATACCAGGAAGGAGACCAGAAGGACTCCAGGGAGATCATCGAAGATCGGAAAGAGAACGTCGTGATCGTGGACTACTCCTCGGGGTGAATTGTCTGAGCGGTGAAAACCTAGGGCTCGGTCCAGACGCACAGGCTGGCTGTTTCCCAGGTTCCCTGGTCTTCTCGGCCAATCTCACGAGCCCCGGGGCTCATTCAGTAAGACAAACAGAGTCGCTCGGTGGGATATTTGTTGACAAGTGGGACTTCATGGTGTTAGGGTGAATCCCAGTGAGTGGTACAAGAGAAATCGGTGACTAAGACAGTTCGCCTCACGAAGGAGGTCTTTTCAGATGACACAAGGTAAGTACGGCAGTCTGGTCATTCCTAAGTCCCACACTCATCTAGAACCCTGGCCCGACCTCGAGTGGATGGGCGAGACCGACTACAAGAGCGCGGTCTCTTTCATCATCACGCAGATCAAAGAACCGGGAGTGATGGAGGAGTATCCCCACTCACACGACTTCGACATGTATCTGCACTTCCTCTCGTCCGACCCCGACCACATGGACGAACTCCCGGCGGAGATCGAGATAGGTCTCGGTGAAGAGAGGGAGATATACACCATAACCTCTCCGGCGAGTGTCTATATCCCCAAAGGCTTGATCCACTGCCCGCTCAACTTCAAGAGAGTCGACAAGCCCATCTTCATGTTTCACACGACCATCGCGTCGAACTATGCAAAAGACCCGAAGCTGATCATCAAAGACTAAGCGGCAGACCTTGGAACCGCTCGACAGCGACCACGTTGCAAAGGCATGGCTGGGTAGGTGAGGTTGCCGGTGGTGTCTTCGCCCGATGGTGCCCTGTCTGCCCTGGTGACGGACATCCAGGGCTACTCGATCCACGACGGACCCGGCATCACGGACGGTGGTCTTCTTGAAGGGGTGCAGCCTGGAGTGTCGGTGGTGCAGCAATCCCGAATGCATCTCGGGCAACCCTGAAGTTGGGCTGTTTCCGACTCTCTGTACATCTTGTGGATCCTGCGCCGAGGTGTGCCCCAACGGCGCCCTCGCGTACACCCCCGGGTCGCCTCCCAACATCGACCGCAGCTCTGTGCACCGGTTGCGGCGAGTGCGTCGCGTCGTGCAGCTATGAGGCGCTTCGGCTGTACGGGAGGCAGATGACCGTGGACGAGGTCTTCGGCGTAGTGCGCCGTGATGCGATGTTCTACGACGCATCGGGCGGAGGAGTCACCGTCTCGGGAGGGGAACCGCTTCTTCAGCCCGCGTTCGTGAGCGCCTTGCTCCGGAAGTGCCGTGATGCCGGCATCCACACCTGTGTGGAGACCTCGGGGTGCGCCCCGGAGCCCGCCGTGCGCCGGGTGCTGCCCTACGCCGATTGCTGGCTCTACGACCTGAAGCTGTACGACCCCGCCCGGCACGCTGACTACACGGGCCGCACGAACGAGACCATCTTGGCCAACGCCGCCATCGTTGCTGGGAGCGGGGCGGACGTGCTCTTCAGGATGCCGATCATCCCGGGCATCACCGACGAACCGCGGAATCTCGAGAAGATCGCGGATTTCTTGCAGCGTATCGCGGGTATCAATAGTCGTGTGGAACTCATGCCGTATCACCGGCTGGCAGAAGGCAAGTACAGGTCACTCGACCGGCCCTGTCCGCTTCCCGGCGTGGCGCCACTTACCGTTGAGGATCTGGCGGGCGTCCAGAAGGTCTTCGCAGACCATGGGCTGGAGTGCACCATATCGAACTGACCCACCGAGAAGTGAGGGAACAGGGCCATGACCACGACGACCGACACCAAGACGGACACCAAGACTGATCGATTGCAGGAGCTGGACGCGATAGCGCTCAGCGAACGGTTGCGCACACTCAAGGAAGCGATGTTCACCGCCCCCCGGAAGGTCTCGGTCGCCAGGGCCCCGCTCGCGGTGGAGTCCTGGAAGGAGACCGAGGGCGAAGATATCGAGCTCCGCAGGGCCAAGCTGTTCAAGAAGGTCGTGGAAGGAGTGCCCATCGCCATCTACGACTTCGACGTGATCGTGGGCAGGGAGACGGAGCATCTGGTGGCCGCGTCGGTCTTCCCCGACGAGCATGGTGACGTCATCCCCGGTCTCTGGGCGGATGACAACGAAGTCGGCGGGCTGCTCTTCCGGGGGGCTCTGTCGGCGGAGGACAAGGAGGTCCTGCGCGACAGCGTCCGCTTCTTCGCCGGCAAGACCGCGCCCGATCACGTCAAAGAGGCCTGGGCGACTCTCATGGGCACCTGGCCCGAGGACCTCACCGACGCCAAGTGCACCGACCCCACTCCCGATTCCGGCTACTACCCGGGCATCACTTGCCGGGGCATGTGGGAGCAGATCTTCGCCAAGGGCCTGCGCGCCACCATCGACGAGGCCAAGGCCTCGATCGAACGGTTCACGGAGACCTGGGGCACCGACATCGACAAGGTCTACTTCTGGCAGGCCGCCATCATCGTCTGCGAGGCGATGATCGCCTACTCGCGGCGCTACGCCGCCCTGGCACGGGAGCTGGCTACCAAGGAAGCAGACGCCGGCCGCAAGGCGGAGCTCGAAGAGATCGCCGACATCTGTGAACGGGTGCCGGAGTACCCGGCGCGGACCTTCCATGAGGCCTTGCAGTGCCTGAACATCATCATGGTCGGCAGGGGTTTGGAGGCCATGTATCCGCTGCTGGTCGGCAGGATGGACCAGTATCTGTGGCCCTATCTCGAAAAGGACCTCGAGGCCGGGCGCATCACCCTGGAGAGGGCGGCCGAGTTGGTGGGCAACGCGCTCGTCCTCTGGGGCATGAAGACCGTCATCCCCGTGGGCAAGACCCAGAAGGAGACCCATCAGTTCAGCTTCTCCATCAACAGCATCAACGTCGGCGGCGTGGACAAGGACGGCAACGACGCGACCAATCCGCTCAGCTATCTCATACTCCACATGGCCGGCCTGCTCCGCATGTCGTCCCCCACCGTCCTCGTCAATTGGAACGCCAACACTCCGCACTCGCTGCTTCTGAAAGGGCTGGAGACCAATCTGAGGACCAAGGGAGGCATCCCTCTCTTCGAGAACAGCGATCACGTGGTCTCGTGCTTCGTCGAGGACTCCATCCCCGCGGAAGAGGCCAGGGAGTGGTACGGGCAGGGCTGCGTCACCCCTATCCTTTCGACCAAGATCGACCACAACGGCGCCCAGGGCAAAGGGGCCATCAACGTCGCTCTGATCCTGGACCTCACACTGCACCGGGGCGTCTCGCAGATGACCGGCAAGCAGGTGGGCATCGACGTGGGCGACCCGCGGGAGTTCAGGACTTTTGACGACCTCTACGCCGCGTTCAAGAAACAGTACGAGTTCATCGTCAACCGCTTCCTGTGGCTGGGCACCCTGGCGCAGAGCGTGGAGCCCAAGTACCTGCGCTTTCCGTTCAATTCGTGCATCGCGGGGCCGGGCTGCATGGAGAAGGGCCAGGACATCCTCATCACCGACGTGACGCACAGCTATGGCATCAGCGACCGGGCCATCGTCGACACGGCGGACTCCCTCACCGCCCTGAAGAAGCTGGTCTACGACGACAAGAACCTCTCCATGGACGAGATGCTCGAGGCGCTCGACAGCAACTTCGCCGGCAAGCGGGGTGAACAGATCAGGCAGATGTGCCTGGCCGCGCCCAAGTTCGGCAACGACATCGACGAAGCAGACTATATGGTCCGCGATGTGGGCGCGTACTCCGGGAGCGTCATCAAGGCCTACAAGAACCCCTTCGACCAACCCTGCAAGATCTCCAGAGAGGGCCTGTCGTGGCACTACTTCGGAGGCTTGGGCGTGGGCGCACTACCCAATGGGCGCAAGTCCAAGGAGCCGCTCAACGACGGCTCGATATCGCCCATGCGCGGCATGGACAAGCTCGGCCCGACCGGAGTCCTGCGTTCGGCGCTCAAGGCCGGCTTCAAGGAGTCGTACGCGTCGTGCCTCAACCAGAAGTTCTCGTCCACCCTCATGCAGAGCGAGCAGAGCAGGGAGAAGCTGGCCGTGCTCACCGACACCTTCTTCAGGAACGGCGGACAGCACATCCAGTTCAACCTGGTGGACAGAGACGAGCTGCTGGATGCCAAGGCACGCCCCGACAAGCACAAGGATCTGGTGGTCAGGGTGGGAGGCTTCAGCGCCTACTTCGTGATGCTCTCGTCCGAGATCCAGGACGACATCATCTACAGGAGCGAGCAGGGCTGCTAGCCCAAGGAGGAGGCCGCAGAGGAGGTGTCATAAGCACGAAGCAGCATGCGCGATGATGGAGGGAGACCAATGAAAAAACAGTTCAGGAGGGTCGAAATGCGCAACAAACGTCTGCTGGCGATCTGGTTAACCATCTTGGGCCTTGCCGATCGCATCAGTTCTTATGCTCGCCGCCTGCGGCGGGTCCTCAGAAACGACGAGCACGAGTGCCGGCTCCGCGACCACTGCCGGCCCCGCGACCACTGCCGGCCCAGCGACCACTGCCGGCTCCGAGACCACTGCATCCACAGCGGAGACAACGGGCGAAGCGGTGCTCATCCGCGTGACAACTCCCGTCCCGGCGGAGACGAATTCGTAACCTGGGCGCAGGAGGGATTGGACCGATTCAATGCCCGCACCAACGGCGCGTACAAGTTGAAGATGTTCCCCGGCGGGCAGCTGGGCCCGTTCCCCGAGAGTCTGGATGCCATCCGGACCGGGGCGATCGAGGCGGGCATGATCCCCCTGGCCGCCTTCGTGGGAGCTGTGCCCGAGTTCGGTCTGGTGGAACTCCCATTCCTGTTCAACAACGGCGAAGCCAACGCGTACGCCATGGCCGGCATCCAGCCGATCTGGGACGAGCTGTCATCAGCGCAGGCCAATCAGAAGGACGTTGGGCTGCATCGGCGTCGGTACCACTCAACTTCATCTCCACAAAGAAACCCTACAAGACCCTTGAGGACATGAAAGGCGCGATTATCGGCGTTGACGCTCCTCCCGTGGCTGAGCTGGTAGAAGCGCTCGGCGGTTCCGGCATCGTGGTCGACTTCACCGAGGACTACTCGAATCTCCAGAAGGGCGTTATCGACGCCAAGACCAATGCGCCGCAGTACATCCAGGTCGCCAAACTGTACGAGGTGGCTAAGTACTACACAGTCTTCCATGGTGTCGGCAGCCTCTATGCATTCACAATCAACTTAGACGTCTATAACAAGATGCCTGCGGACGTACAGGCTGCTTTGGACGAAGAGATGAGTGCAACGGCCAAGAGCCATAAGCGACAACTACGTCAACAAGTTCTATGAGTTGGAACCCGTGCTCGAAGGACCTAGGCGTGGAGTACTACTTCCTGCCCGCCGCGGAACGCGACAAGTGGAAAGCGCTGGCTTATCCCGGGACTCTGGATGCTCTGGACCAAGGCCGGAGATATCGGTGCCAGAGTCAAGCAGATCGTCGACGAAGCCAACGCCAAGTATCCCTACACACACAGAGTAGTACGACCTAGCATTGCACCGGGTGATACGGTACGCTCTCGGTGAGGTGGACCGTATCACCCGATCATAAGTGCTTCGCTCCAGTTGCGACCATGTGCGCATAGCGCAGCATCAGACTACTAGCAAAGAAGTGAACTCATGGAGAAGAAGCTCAGACAGGTAGTGGAGCCCTGGATCGAACGTATCAACCGGGTCTTTGTCGTTGGTGCGGGACTGTTGATCGTCATCATGGGTTTTCTTTCGACCTACGGAGCCATCCGAAGGTACGCCTTCAGAAGCCCTGAGCCGGTTTCTTACGAATTCGCCTCCATGTTTCTCTTGATAAGTTTTGTTCTGGCCAACGCGGCCGTCGAAAGGCAGGACCGGCTGCTCCGGTGCGACATACTGCTGGACCGGTTTCCCCGAGGAGTCCGCAACGTCATCTACCAACATCGTCAGTCCGATCATGGGCATAACCTTCTTCGGCATTATCACGTGGATCAGCTTTGGCGACGCCCTACGTGCGCTGGAAATCGGCCAGGTGAGCCGGTCGGCGTGGCCGGTCCCCCTGTTTCCGGTGAAACTGTTCATTCCTATTGGGTACGGGTTTCTCTGCCTGACTCTCTTTTATCGTATGGTTCTTGGGTTGTCTTCATCTCAAGACGACCTCCGGAAGAAGCGACGCAGGTGCACGGTTGTCGACAATGAGCGACCTACTAGAGAGATAGGGTAAGTTATCATGGATCCCCAGTTAGCGGCAATACTATGCATAGCGAGCATGCTTGTCATCTTTCTTCTGGGGGTGCCGGTCGCGTTCGCCCTGGGATTCAGTACCGTCGTCTTCGGGACTCTCGCTTATGGACCCATGGCATTGCAGAAGATGGCGATGGGCACGTTCTCGCAGTTTTACAACTATTCCTGGACTCCTCTACCGCTGTTTGTGTTGATGGCTTGCATCATCACTGAAACCCCTATGGGGGCACAGGTCTACAGGGTAGCCAGAAACTGGGTGGCCGGCTTTCCCGGAGCGCTCATCAGCGCCAGCATCCTCGGTGAAGCCGCGGTGGCCGGGACGGTGGGTGTGAGCGGGGCTGCCATAGTCGCGGTGGGCAAGGTGGCGGAACCGGAACTGGCGAGATACGGCTACGATAGAAAGCTGGCCCTGGGAGGTCTTACGGTCGGAGGTGTTCTGGGGCCGCTGATTCCGCCGAGTACGCCGATGGTCATCTACGGCGTCATGGCCAGCGTGTCCGTAGGTCATCTCTTCATCGCCGGACTGTTGCCCGGGATTATCTTGGCCGTAATGCTCGCGATTGTTCCTTTGGTTATCTGCTGGCGCAATCCTACATTGGGCCCAGCCGCGACCAAGGTGCCCTGGCGGGAACGCATCTCATCGCTGAAATATGTCTGGCATGTGGCGCTGGTGATGCTATCCATTATCGGCACGATCTTCTTCGGCATCGCCACGCCCACCGAAGCCGCCGGAATTGGGTCAGTCGTCATCATCATCATCGCCGTTGCCGTATTTCGTCTTCGCTGGAAGGGCCTTTTGCGGGCGATTATCGAAGCCGCTGTGATCAACACCATGATGTTGCTTGTTATTGTGGCGGCCTCGTTCTTCTCTTACCTGCTGGCGAGCGCTGGAGTTGGCGACTTCCTTGGCAATTTGGTGACGTCTATGGGGTTGTCACCTTTGATGGTAGTTGTAGCCATGGTGGTGCTGTACCTTATCCTCGGTTGTTTTCTTGATTCAATTAGCATTACTGTATTAACCATTCCGATTTTTGCTCCGTTGTTGACGTCACTTGGAGTTGACTTGGTATGGTTTGGGGTGCTGTATGTTGTCACCCTAGAGATTGGGCTTATCACGCCGCCCATGGGCGTCAATTTGTTCTTCATGCGTAACACG
Source organism: uncultured Actinomycetes bacterium (assembly GCA_963714175.1). Lineage (GTDB taxonomy): Bacteria > Actinomycetota > Thermoleophilia > RBG-16-64-13 > RBG-16-64-13 > RBG-16-64-13. Next base: position 463,086 of record CAVQNN010000003.1, read on the forward strand.
TTCAATATCAATATGATAGACCTCCTTAAGGGAGCTATACCGTTCTTGATTGTCGTGTTCATATTCCTGATAGTGCTATTGTTCGTTCCACAACTTGCCTTGTGGCTGCCAGCCTTGATGGCCAATTGAGTAGTAGTAGTACGGCGCCTAGAGGTTCCGGCCTTACGTGTCAATGGTGTAGGAACCTCTGGCACCCGCGGCGCCTCACCCTCCTGGTTTCTACCACGTCGGGAGCGCGAGGTGGGCCAGCGCCGAGAGCCGGCCTGCACTGAGACATGAGCGCGCGGCGCCGTCGTGTGGCGGCCGCACTATCCAGAGGCGTTCGAGAGAGACTACGACTTCGCCACCGGTGTCTCCCTGTCCGGTTGGTTGATGGAATAGGAAGCGTCTTATGTACAAATGCGAATACCCACACCTCTTCTCGCCCATCCGCTTGGGCGATACCGTCTTCCGCAACCGGTACTTCGCGGCACCGGTCGGTTACGAACACCTGTCGTGCAAGAGCTATCCCCTCGAAGAGACCATCGCCTACTTCGAGCGCAAGGCGATAGGTGGCGCGGCCACGGTCAACGTGGGCTCAGCCGTTCCCGACAGCAAGAGGAGTCGCATCGGGAAGAGTCATCTTCCTCTGGACGACCCCGATTCATTGCCGTCCATCTACCGGCTGGCTTCGGCGATCAACCGGCATGGGGCGGTCGCAGCCATCGAGCTCCAGCACTGTGGGCCGTACTCCTATACCTCCGCGCTTGAGGGCAACCAGATCTACGGCACCGTCGACAAGGTGAATCCTGTGGGGCAGTTCGTTCCAGCCATGCCGGAGGAGGTCATCGAAGAGACCATCGAGGCGTACGCCGACGCGGCCGCCTTCGCCAAGCACTGTGGCTTCGGCCTGGTGATGATCCATGCCGGCCACGGCTGGCTTGTCAACCAGTTCCTGGACCCCAACATCAACGACCGTAAGGACCGCTGGGGCGGGAGTCTCGAGAACCGGTGCCGCTTCCTTCTGGCGATCATCGAACGGACAAGGCGGAAGTGCGGCCGGGGATTCCCCATCGAGGTCCGCATCAGCGGTTCCATGTGCTATGAGGGCGGATACGGCATCGATGAGGGCGTAGCCATCGCGAAGCAGCTTGATGGCAAGGTGGATCTCATCCATGTGTCGGCGGGCAGTCACGAAGCGCAGGTCGATGCCGAGGTGGATCCCCTCCATGTGTCGGCGGAAAGTCACGAAACGGGAGAGCTACGGAGCGCCCCGGATTCCTCACGACTTGATAGATCAGGGGCGCTCTTCTACCGTCACCCATCCCAGCATGTTCCTGCCGGACGGCGTCAACGTGCAGTACGCCGCTGAGATCAAGAAGCATGTCCAGACCCCTGTGGCCACTGTCGGAGCGTTGAACGACCCCGCTCTCATGGATGAGATCATCGCCTCAGGGCAGGCCGACGTGGTCCAGACGGCCCGCGCGATGCTGGCGGATCCGGACCTACCCAAGAAGGCGCGCGCGGGGAAGTCCGATGAGATCCGCCCCTGCATCCGCTGTTTCGAGTGCTTCGCGGGTATCACAACCAAGCGGCAGAACCGCTGCGCCGTCAATCCGGAGATCGGATTCGAACAGGACTCCAGGCATGAGCTTCCGGCGAGTACCCCCAAGACGGTTCTCATCGCCGGAGGCGGTGTTGCCGGAATGGAAGCCGCCCTAGTCGTTGCGCAGCGTGGGCACCGGGTGATCCTTTGCGAGAAGGAGGACCGTCTGGGCGGGGCTCTGCGTTGCGAGGAGAAGGTGCCCTTCAAGAGGCTCCTCTCCAACTATCTCGACTATCAGGCACGGATGATCTCTCGGGCGCCCATCGAGGTGCGGTTGGGCGTCACCGTCACGCCGGAGTACGCGGCCGCGGCCGGAGTAGACGTTCTCATCGCCGCCCTGGGCGCGCGGCCGTGCGCTCCCAAGATCCCAGGGATAGACGGACCGAACGTCCTGGGCGCCGAGGAGGCCTACTACCATCCCGAGAGGACGGGCGGGAACGTGGTCGTGCTGGGCGGCGGCCTGGTCGGCATCGAGCTGGCCATCTACCTGGCGGGCCTGGGCCGGAAGCTCACGATCATGGAGATGATGGACACTCTGAGCGACGGCGGGAACCCCATCCACGCCTTGGCCCTGATCGGCGAGATCGACAGGTACGACATCCGGGTCATCACCGGCACCAAAGCGGTGGAGATCGACGGCGAGGGCGTCATCGGCGAGTATGTCGGCAGTGCTTGTACCCTGCCTCTTTCTCCGACTGTGGAGGCCGCGGTGCTTCAGTCGAACCCTTTCCCGACGGTCATGAGGGCAGATGCCGAGATAGGGAGCCGGAAGCTCTACCCGGCCGACACCATAGTCTACGCCGTCGGTCAGCAACCGCTGCACGACGAGGCGGACGCTCTGCGTTTCTGCGCGCCCGAGTTCCACCAGATCGGCGACTGTTGGATGCCGCGGAACATCCACCAGGCGACGCGCATGGCCTTCGCGGTCGCACGCGATATCTGACGATGAGCGGGGTGAGGTAGCGCTTCCAAGCATATGAGAAGGGAGGATTTGGAAACGAGCAGCTAGACGATTGCACGTATTGTCCGAGGTCCCGAGAGCAGTGACTCTTCGCCTGGGTTGGTTAGAGTGAGCAGGATTAGCTCTGGCATGGGGAGGTGCTATGAGTCTGGGTAGCGTCCGCGCTGTCGAGCGGCAAGACCTGGGCTCCGCTTGTGGGCGGCCGACCTCACCTATGTACGCACCTGGGCCGGAATGACCTACGCCGCCTTCGTCATGGTTGTCTACTCGCGCATGATCCCTCGGTTGGCAGACCTAGTTGCTCCCGGCTAGAGACGTGGCCAGGCTGACATCTCCCGCCAATCCCCCGATGACCATCGCCGCCACTGCCAGCTTTGGGATCCTGTGCTTCCTTGACGCCTTGTCGAAAATCGCTTGAGTATCGCCTTATGTGGAAGCCCGCGGTCTTGAGTTGCGCCTGGTCTGTGTGTGACCCACCGGGCTGTTTAGAGTCAATACCGTGCCTACTCTGGCGTCCCCGGCTTCTTCTTGCCTATTCGGGTGTAGAACTCTTCCGGGATGTCCGCAGGGTCTTTGTAGAACGCGAAGTGGCAGAATCCGTGGCGCATGGGATCGGATGCCAGGTGGATCACACTGAGATGACCAGTGTTCTCCACGCTCATCATCTCCTTGACCGGACAATGAACGCAGTAGATGGGAAAGTTCTTCCTGCCCCAGGTGACGTTGTGGGGGTCTTCGACCTTTGCCAGACCCGCCTCGTACCCGCCCATCGCCATGATCCTCTCGCCGGAGCCGCAGGGCTTCATGGTTATCGTGACCTTCTCGTCATCCTCTTCGATCACGAGGGGCTGAAGGTGTCCCCTCATGGCCTTCGCTGCGTGTTCCACCTGTGAGCGGAAGTCCGTCTTCTCGAGCGGTTTGAAGACGACCTTCTCCTCTATGGTATGGGCCTCTCTTTCAGCTCTCTCGACGGCCTCGATGCCGTAGTTGTCGTAGATGTAGGTGAGCAGTCCTGAGACCCAGAACATGTAGCCGTCGTGGAGGTAGCCGACCTCGTCGTACATACGCTGGGCCAGTTCCTTCGATCTCTCCGTGTCACCGTCATCAATGGCCTCCTTGAGAAGGTCCAACGTACGGGATTCCATGGCTCTGAGTTCTTCTTCAGCAAACGCTCTCTCGTGGCTCATAGCTGATCATTGCTCCTTCTTGTCTATCGCCTTCCTCGGAGTCCTTGGCCCTAGGACCATATATTAGAGGTGACTTCGTTCTGAAGGGAGACACGCGCTAAAATCCGTTGAGGCACTTTGTTGCCCGAAGCCCGTTCCTACCCGTTTTCAGAATCAGCGCCCGTTTCGCTGTCTCAAGGAGGCAAGTGTGTTTGCTCAAGTCATCCTAGCCCCGACTGAGTCCAAGAAGTTGATCGGCCAAGCTGTGGCAAACATGCCTGCGGTCAGAAAAGCGGCGCAGGAGGGAGTGGTAGTGCTGCATCCGAGCAGCAGCACATGGTTTGTTGTCGAAGCTCTCACAGGACGCATCCCGACGACCGATGTCTGGGTCTGTGGTGCGATAACCCCCAAAGGCGCGTGTGGGGACATGGGCGTCCACGCAGGAGAGCGATCGCTCAACAAGGTATCGGGTCCGGGCGGCTTCCCTCATTCATGGGTGATCAGAGGCGGCACGCTATCGGCAGGAGAGACGCTCGTGGACCTCATGGCGAACATGGGGCCCGATGACGTCTACATCAAGGGCGTGAACGCTGTCGACACGAAGGGCGATGTGGGCATCATGATCGGGAACCCCACGGAAGGCGGGACGATAGGGTTCGTAGTGTCGACCCTGAAGAAGCGGCCGTTTCATCTGATATTCCCGGTCGGTCTGGAGAAACTCATACCGATTCCCGTGGAGCAGGCTTCCAAAGAGGCGAAGCGCGCGGGGTGCGAGTACGCCATGGGTTCCGCGGTAGGGCTGTTCTCGTGTGCCGACGGGAAGTCCGTCACCGAGGTCGATGCGATCAAGATGTTGAGTGGCGCTGAGGCCGTGCCCATAGGCGCCGGCGGTCTGAGCGGCGCCGAAGGCGCCATCTACCTGGTCATCAAGGGGGAGGACGAACAGGTCAGAAAGGCGATAGAGATCGTCGAGCAGTGCAAGGGCGCAAAGATCCCACAGGTGCGTCAGTTCAATTGCTACGAGTGCCCCAACCACATGTGCGCGTTCCCCGTCACCGGCAAGAGTTGGGTGACCATGTAGGAGTGGCCCACACGGACCACGTTGCGAGGTGGGCTTCTAAAGAGCCGACGCGCTCCCCTGGTCCTGAAACGCTATGGCCTGCTCGATGATCGCATCGGCGAATTGCTTCGTCGTTGATGTGATAGGGCAGGACGACCACGGGCACGCCCTCGGGCATCACCTTCTTCAAGTGCTCGGCAAAGACCGGTGGCAGTGACGGCTCGTACAGATGGCCCTGTTCGCTGTCGTGAAATGAGAAGCCACGCAGCGGGACGAAGAAGGCAACGGGGCCCTTGGCCTCCTTGATGAGTCCGGCCATATGCTCGGCAACATGTTTGAAGTCGTCTGCGTCGGCCCGGACCGCGGTGACCGAGGCGTTGTGGATGTGATAGCGCCTGCCGGGGTATCGCACCTTGGCGCCCTCGATGGGACCATCGACCAGAAAGTCGATGTTGCCCGGCGCAAAGATGGTCGGAACGCCCTTCTCCAGAGCGGCCTTGCACCTGTCGGGCCCTCCGTCGTACAGACCCTGGGCCAGGTAGTTGACCGACCTCGATCAACGAGAGATCCACGACGAGAGAGACATCCTGGTCGCGGACGATCTCGTCCATGGCGGCTCCGCCGGTCCCTTGAGTGTGGAAGACCATGACCTCACAGCCCCTCTGTTCGAGGGCCTCGCGGACTCTGTTGCAGCACTTGTCCGTGGTGGCGAGAGTCGTGATCGTCACAAGCGGTTTGCCCGAAGGCACCACAGGCTTGTATCCGTGAGCCATGCCGGCCAGCGCGAGGGCTCCGTTTTCGAACACCCGCCGCGTGACGGTGTTGAGACCGGACACATCGCAGATGGAGTTCAGCATGACGATGTCCTTGGTGCCCACGAACGGTTTGGTCATGCCGGAAGCCATGGTGGAGATCAGGACTTTGGGCAGGCCGAACGGGAACGTCCGCATGACCGCCGCGCCGAGGGTGGTTCCCGCGGAGCCTCCCGCCCCGATGATGCCGCTGAAGCCCACACGCTCGTCCAACTCGTGAGCGCAGGCGATAGCGCCCTGGATCATGAGCGCCAGGCACTTGCCCTCGTGGTTGAGGGCGCGGATCTCGGGCATGGTCGTCCCCACGGCCGCGGCGATCTGGTCGGGGGTGATGTGGGCGCCGCCATCAACGGTGCGGCGGATACTGGCGTCCAGGAGGTAGACGTCCAATCCGTTGTCTTCGAGGCATTTCTTGATGAACCGGGTCTCGACTTCCTTGGTATCGAGCGTGGCGATCTGCAAGACCCTCGGCCTCTCACCCATGTGTCCTCCCCACAGCTATCCTCGCGATGTCTGTTCGCGCGCACCTACCATGGCCGTCACCGCCGCTATCGCGGCTATCCTCTTCTTGTCATCCGAGAGATGGGGGAGCCTTTCCCCCAAGTTCTGCCGCGTCTCAAGGATATTCTTCATGTCGTCGACCAGAGTGACCTCTTGCTCTACGAAATGAGTCCCCAGCTCCCCTCGAACGAAGCGCTCGTTCCCCATGACCGCTTGATGGAAGGGGATATTGGTCTTGACGCCGACGATGACGTACTCGTAGAGCGCCCGCTGCATCCTGGCGATCGCCTCATCGCGATCCCGGCCCCACGCGATCAGCTTCGACATCAGCGGGTCGTAGAAGGGCGGTATGGTGTAGGAGCTGTAGACTCCGCTGTCCACCCTGATCCCGGTCCCCCCGGGAGGATGGTAGCCCTTGATCTTGCCGGGCGTGGGCGCGAAGCCATTCAGAGGATCCTCGGCATTGATGCGGCATTCTATGGCGCTGCCGTTCATCCTGACGTCCTCTTGGCTCAAGCTGAGAGGCAGACCTGACGCGATGCGAATCTGCTCCTTCACGATATCGACGCCGGTCACCATCTCGGTGACCGGGTGCTCGACCTGCACTCGGGCATTCACTTCCAGGAAGTAGAACTCCCCGTCGGAGAAGAGGAACTCCACCGTTCCGGCTCCCTCGTATCCCACCGCCCGGGCGGCGTTGACCGCCACCTCGCCCATCGTTCGCCGGAGTTCGGCATTGAGCGCAGGGGATGGAGATTCCTCGATGAGCTTCTGATGCCTCCGCTGTATGGAGCATTCCCGTTCGCCCAGGTGGATGACGTTCCCTCGTGAATCGGCGAGGATCTGGAACTCGATGTGACGAGGATCGGGCAGGTACTTCTCGATGTAGACATCGCCGATGCCGAAGGTGTTCACGGCGATGGCCTGGGTGGACTCGAGCGCCTGCAGCAGTTCGCCCTCGTTCGCGGCTATGGTCATCCCGATCCCGCCCCCGCCTCCGGACGGCTTGATGATGACGGGAAAGCCGATCTCGCAGGCGATGGCCTTTGCCACCGCGGGCTCGGTGATGCACTCGTTGGTGCCCGGCACGACCGGGACCCCCGCCTTCACCATTTCGCACCGGGCAGCCACCTTGTCGCCCATGAGCGCCAGCACCGCGGTCGACGGTCCGATGAACTTGAGCCCCTCCCGCTCACAGGCGGCGGCAAAGCTCGGATTCTCGGCCAGGAAACCGTAGCCGGGATGGATGGCGTCGGCGCCGCTTTCCTTGGCGGCGTCGATGATCTTCTGGATATCGAGGTAGCTCTGCGACGCCGGCGCCGGCCCGATCAGAAAGGCCTCGTCGGCGTATCTGGCGAACAGCGCTTCCTTGTCCGCCTCCGAATACACAGCCACCGAAGGGATCCCCATCTCCCGGCACGCTCTCATGACGCGAACGGCTATCTCGCCGCGATTGGCGATGAGGATCTTCTTGATCATGCTAGGCCACGACCATGAGGACATCTTCGGCATCGACCATCTGACCCTCGTGGGCCCAGATCTCCTTCACCACCCCTCGCCTGGTCGAGACGATGTTCCTCCGCATCTTCATGATCTCGAGCATGGCCACGTCGTCGCCCTCGGCTACGGAGTCGCCCACCTTGACCAGGATGGAGAGCACCAGTCCCGCCACGCCGCACACGATCGCGCCTTCGGGCAACTCCCGCGGTTCAAGTGGCGTCTGTGGCTTCTCGGCTGCGCCGCTGCGCCTTCGCCTTCGCCCGAGTTCCACACGGGCGAGACCTTGACGCTGAACACCTCTCCGTCCACGTCGACGCTGAACTCCCTGGGGAAGTCCGCGAAGCCCGGCGATGCGGCGGAGGGCGACGGACCGGCGGGCGATGCGCCGGCCGGCAGTGTCGCGGAGGGCGCCGCCCCGGGCGGCGCCGCGTCTCTCGCTGCCGGCATGGGCGCTCGCTTCCCGGCTTCGCCGCGCTTCCCGGCTTCGCCGCGCCTGAGAGGTGCCCCCGGAATCAAGATCTTCAGCAGGAGGTCGTCGTCGGAAAGGTCGGGGCCGATCTCTTGACGCAACTCTTCGACGGACTTCAGGTATCCCTCGGGCTTCCAATCGAGGAACTCCTTCGTCCTGGGCAAGCTCATCACTCGAAGCGTCAACTCCGGGTCCAGCGGGAAAGCCGGCTCACCGTAGTATCCCAGGAGGTACTTGATGGACTCGTCCGTGATCTTCTTGTACCGCTCCCCCGAGACGACGTTCTCGAACGCCTGGACTCCCACGATCTGGGAATATGGCGTGGCCATCACCGGATACCCGTACTCCCGGCGCACCCGCACCACTTCCTCCAGGATCTCGTCCAGGCGATGCTCCATCTTGATCTCGCGGAGTTGTCGCGTGAGGTTCGTCACCATCCCGCCCGGCACCTGATGCTCGAAGTGAAAGACGTCGTACTCCAGCGGCCTCCCGATGGGCAGCCCTTCTCTTTCCGCGATCTCCCTGAAGTGAGCCGAGACCGCGGCCAGAGCATCCTCGTCCAGGTCCGGACTCGTAGCCCAGGCGGCGCAGGTTCTTGAGGACGCTCTCCGTCGCCGGCAGAGAGGTGCCGTTGGCGAGAGGAGCGACCGCGGTGTGCAGGGTCGTGACGCCGGCCTGGACAGCTTCGAGATAGCACAGAGGAGCCAGGCCCGAATTGCAGTGGCAGTGGAACTCGAGAGGTATCCCCTCGCAGTTGCGCTGCACGACGGAGATCAGCTCCCGAGTGCGCTCCGGCGTGATCACTCCCGACTCGTCCGAGATCATGATCCGATCGATGCAGTCCCTCGCGTCCGCGATCAGGCGCGTCTTCTCCGCCCAGTGGTCGTCGGTGTGGAGAGGGCTGCTGGTATACATCAGCGAGGTGACGATCTCAGCCCCTTCGGCCCTCGCTATCTGGGCGAAGTAGCGGAACCTCTCCATGTTCTCCTGGTAGTCGCAGATCCAGAAGCTCCCGATTCCATTGGCGACCGACCGCTTTATCCAGAGCGAGATGATGTCTCGCGGCGTGCTGAGATCGAAGGAGGAGAGACTCGCCGTCTGGTACGACCCGCGCAGGGTGGTCCCCGGCATCAGTCCGGAGAGGAGCCTGATCCTCTCCCAGGGGTCTTCATCGTGGTTGCGCACCTGGACGGTGAAGGCCTGAGAACCCACCGTCGCGACGGCAAGGTATCCGACCTTGCTCATCGTCTCCGCGATGGGGGCGATGTGATCGGTCCTCATCATCAAGCCCCAGAGGCTCTGCTGGGCGTCCCGGATGGTCTGATCGACGAAATGCACCTTGTCCACTAGGCTTCCGACCTCCCTGAACGCGCGTGACAGGGCATCCGCGACGGCTCTCGCGAAGATGGGGCTGTTGATGTCGGCATCCACCTCGATCACCTCTATCTCGGGGTCGAGATGCGACCTCAGAGCGGGGGAGAACGCCGCATCCGAGACGGGATCATGAAGCGGACCGCCTTCCACGCTGAGTGACGAGAAGCCCTTCAGGGGGATGACCACCTTGACCCTGGACTTGTGCTGGTATCGATTCAGTCTGTCCGCGGCGGCCAGGGCGATCTGCTCCATCTCCTCGGCACTCGTTCTGGCTTGGACTCTTGGCGGCTGCACGTACAGCTTTCTCTCCGCCAGTCTTCTCGAGGTCCACAGAGGATCGTTCCGGTCTCTTCTCTCCGGGGGACCGCAGCTGATCATGTCGAAGCCGCCGGTACAGAGGATATACGGGATGGATAGAGTCGCGGCCACATCCAGACGATCCGGCCCTGCGTCCCTGTTTCCACCGAGAAGATGCTCGCTGAACGACCCGGGGACGAGGTCGACGAACGCCTTGAAGACGCCCTGAGGCGCAAGATCCAGCGCGGCTTTGTCCCCCACACCCATCGCGTGGATGGAGATGATCTCGTAGTCGCTCTCCAGGATCTGACGTATGTGGTACGCACCCCTGTCGCAATAGCCGAATTCCGTCACGGCGATGGAGGGTCTCTCCCCTTCCAGCGAGATCGGGCCTCCCTCCACCATCCCTGAGATGGCATTGGCTCCGTTCAGCGCAAGCGCCCTGACCAGGGGATTCATGCCCACGGTGTCGACAACGGTGTGCATCACCGTGATGTCTCTGAGTGCGAAGTACTCGCCAAACTCCGCCGCGTGGACGGGCTGGCCGGTCGCGCCCGATATGAGGATCTTGGGGACTCCGAACGGCAGTTCCTTCATCGCCGGCAGCGATATGAGCGCGCCGGTCATCCCCGTGATGGCGATCATCCCCTGGAGCTCGCCGCGCCCATGCAGCTCGCGTATCTTGGCCTTGAGACCCGCGGCCATGACCGAGGTCGGCGCATCCCCTTGTCCAACCGACAGCCCAGCGTGGCTTTCGGCCAGCTCGGCCAATTCCCGGCGAGATCACATCAGCCTCGAGTGTGGGGACTATGGCCCCCGCTCCGACGCTGATGTCTATCAAGCAAGTCTCATGTCCTCGTTGCTCGATGCGCTCCTGGATGAGCCTGAGTGCCTCTTCCCTCTCATCAAGCATTCCGACTATTGCGATGGCCATTCTGTGGTGGCTCCTTGGGCTGCCGTTGACCTGACCCGGCTGTTGCTTCCTCTCGGAGGGTGATGACCTTGACGAGACTTCCCTGCAATCGACATGGTAACAACATGAGGCGATCGACGCGCCCCTGGCTCATCGTTCGGCGGCGGAGGAGGCGATCTGCGCTACCTGGGTGGGCGAGCTGTTCGCGGGCGCTTGACGGGTCGTGGGGCGACACATACAGTATGGCCAATCCCGATGCGGGAGCTTCGCGAAACGGGGGTATTCTGCTGCAGGGTGCCCTTCGGCCGGTTTCGACGGGCGCCGCCGTCGGTGTTGTGCAGACACCGCGGTGCTGCGGCCGTGGGTTTGGGCAGGCTGGATAATCAGTGCTAGAAGGAACTCGCGTGGATTCTGAGAATGCGGGCAAGGTGAGCGAGGCGTTCGGCCGGGTTGTCGATTCTTATCTCGATGACAACCGAATCGTCTTCCAAGACGAGTCTGCAGGTCTGCGGGAATTCTATCGCGAGCGCGCGACATGGACTGGCAGTTGGGGTTCGTCGCGTGAATGCGCCTTCCCTGGGTGCATATCTCGCTCAATCCGCCGCTCTCACACGATTCAGAGGTCTGGTCCGTTGCGAGCGGTGTCACACGACGGTCATGTTCTCACTCCCCGATTCAGTCCTAGAGAGAGTTGGGTCGAACTCGCTTCGGTTGGACTCGCCCAGGCTTCCGTGTTCCCGGGATTCTGTCAGCAGCATGAGGCCGTATTCAAGCGGTTCGAAGCACGTGCAGCATTGGAGGACGAGACGGATATCGTGCTTCAGATCTATCGAACGGCGTGTCGCGAGGTTGCCAGGCTGGAGGCGTACGAGGGGAGCCTTGAGCGCCTCATTATTCGCTACAAGGAGACTCGCGATGCAGTGCTACTGCGGAACCTCTTGACCCAGCTGGGGCCCGAACTAGCACGGCGCCTGAACCTGGAGCTCGAGCCAGGAGGTCTAGCCTTCGATCGGGATCCGTGGCTGGCCAAGGCCGCATCGAATCTGGAAGATACGAGCATGGTTCTGGGGGTTACTAGGCGGCTACTTGCGAACCTGGAGCGAGCGGCTCTTGGCTTCGATGCTGACACAACCGCGTCCTACGCGTTTTGCATTGATGCCTTCTTCCCGGTAGCGCTGTCCGGGCTCGGGTCGTTCTACGTACGTGAGGGTGACGTCAACCGACGCGTGCTCGCACTGCTCGGAGTATTCCCGGATATGGGTCGGCGTTCTACGATGCTATCCATACACGGTCACCCGGCGGACGCGTCGGCGATAGCCATGTACTTGTCGTCGTTCGAGTCGGCGCTCGGAGTTCTCAACATGGTCGAACAATGGATGATTCGCGGTACGGATCACTGGTTTCTCTGTCCCACGGTTTGGACGAAGAAGTCGCTGGCCGCCCAGCGAGTCGTTCTGGATGAGATCATGGACGGGTCGCAGGGTATTGACTCTTGGCTCAAGTTCTCGATTCTGGATCAAGCGCGCGGGGAACTCTTGGCTCGGGTGGACGGACGGAGGTTCCCGGAGATTGTTGAGCGCGAAGCAGCGAAACTGGCGTTGTTCTTCTAGCAGCCGGCGCAGCGGACCACCAGCGGCTGCCGTCGACCGGCTGAGTCGTTACACCTATCGGTGAGAAGTATGCACTCCCTTTGGGGTACTCGGAAGCTCGCACTTCAGGCGTTGTCTGATGACGCGCCGGGTGTCCTCAACGTGTTCGAGGAGCTGTTCTGTCTAGTCGACGAGTGTGCCCACGCGTTGATGGTGCTCGACGATCCATTCGGACGAGTTACGGCTCTTGTCACTGCGAAAGCGCGTAACCTGAGCTTGGCTTGCTGTGGCATGGTGCTCGATGGCCTATCTCAAGAGAGTGGCGCGCTGCTGCGTCCGCTCATCGAGGCAGAGGAGCTTCTAGCGTACTTGAGACTAGACCCGACCAGGGTGGACGAGGTCCTCGGTGAGCGGCTGCCCTCAGCAGGGGTAATCGCTAGGCGTGTTGAAGGCGGCTTCAAGGACGCGCGTGACTATCTGAATACTCACGCTTCTCATCTATCCTTTGGACCAGAGGCGATGGGCCATTACCTTGCCACTGAGGCGGGGACAGGTGTCGATTTGCGTGTTGAGCAGCCATTCCGGGTGATAGCAACGCTCACCAATCTTCAGACTGTGTTCGCAGTGTTGAGCCTAGTGACGATTGAGGCGGCGAACTGCTGCTTTGTGGGTGGCAGTGAACGAGCGGGCGATGTATCCGTTCGAGTCAACGACCTGAAAGACCGGGGTATGCGAGCCATTCAGAGGGCATTGGCTCACGCGCAGGCCTGACAAGCCGTCGCGGCGGACTGCCCTCCTCAGCCGCTGAAACTCACGTGTTAGGCCGCCTCACACCCCGCCGGTTCTGTTTCTTGGCTGCGGGCCGTGTTCGCGGGTAGAATCATCTCGGAGGTTCAAGTGGTCTCAGCGCTCGACAACAATCGCGACGCCCTCGAGGCGTTGTGCGCCAGGTACGGGGTCATCCGCATGGATGTCTTCGGCTCCGTGCTGCGCGAAGACTTTCGCCCCGGCGAGAGCGACATCGATCTGCTGGTTGAGTTCTCGGCCAGGGATCCGTATGAACTGGCCGACGCCTACTTCGACATGCTCGACGAACTCCGCGAGATGCTCGGCGTCAAGGTCGACTTGGTAATGGCCGGTGCAGTCAAGAATCGGTACATCGCCGCTGACATTGAGCGCACGAAGCAGTTGCTCTATGCCGCGTAGCGCCCTCGCATATCTCAGCGATATCGTGGAGGCTTGTGATGCTGTCGCAGTCACTCTCCGCGGGGTTGACTTGCCGTCGTACGAAAACACAAGGACTCTTCGGTCTGCGGTTGAGAGGGAGTTCACAATCATCGGAGAGGCGGTCAACTCGCTGTCGCGCCTCGACGAGGATCTTGCTGCCCGAATCTCGAATGCTCGCAAGATAGTCGGTTTTCGCAACCAGCTGGTGCACGACTATGCTGCCATAGTCGACTCTGCTGTTTGGGCAATTGCGAACCACGATGCGCCTATCCTTCGGCGCGAATGCGCTGCCCTGATTGATGGAGTTCGCTTCGGCGGACTGACAAGGAGATCGGCCCGATCCACTCAGTTCACGGGTTGTCTCCAACGCAATCACCGAGGCCGGCGGTGCCGACCTCGGTGATTGTGTGAGTGGGCACGATTCCGCGTCGCCGCTGCGTCGCCGCCCGAACTCAGGTCGATTGGGTTGTCGACGTGGAACGTTCGCCGACCGTTATGGTCAGCTCTACCGTTGCTCCGCTGCGATCCACACTCACGGACGCACTGTCTCCGGCGCTGAAGCTCCCTCAGAACCATGATCATGTCGGTTTCAGACGCGACCGATTTCCCTTGCAGTGAGGTGATGATGTCGCCCTGCTTCAGTCCTCCGCCGGCAGCCGGACCTTCGGGGTCCAAGGCGGTGACTGAGCACTCCTGCGTCCCTGGAGAGTTTGTACTGTTGCTGCAGCGCCTCGGTGACGCTTGCGTAGCTGATACCCAGATAGGCGTGGCTGGCGCGACCGTTCGCAATCAATTCTTTGGCCACATTCACGGCGGTCGCTGCCGGAATGGCGAAGCCGAGGTTCTCTGCTCCTGACGTGTCGGGCGGCATGTACGCCACGTTGATTCCGATCACTCGGCCTTCTTCGTTGACAAGGGCACCGCCCGAGTTGCCCGGACTGATGGCGGCGTCGGTTTGGATAAGGTCCACGAGTGAGGTGGTCCCCGCGTTCTCGATGCTCCGTCCCAGGCCACTTACGATGCCGAGCGTGACGGAGTTGCTGTAGTCGAGAGGGCTGCCGATGGCGACAGCGTACTCGCCGATCGTCGGCTTGCTGTCAACGGCGAAGGCCGCCGGTGTCAACCCGGACTTGTCGACCTTGATGACCGCGATGTCGGTGTAGGTGTCCGTGGCGACGATGGTTGCGGAGGTCTGTTCTCCACTGCTGAACGTCACTTCGACGGTATCAGCCAACTTCCCATTCTGGGTGACGACGTGCGCGTTGGTGATTATGTAGCCATCGGCGGAATAGATGACCCCCGACCCCACGCCCTCGTACGGCTGATCGCCAAAGAAGGGGCTCGTGGCTGTGCCCGTCACCCGGACGTTGACGACACTGGGGCTGGCCACCGCGGCAACCGATTCGGCCGGACTGGTTCCCAGGAGATTGGACGACTCGACGGAGGTTGATGCTGATGTCGAACCCGTCGCCGCCGCTGACTCAGAGCCGCATCCGGCAAGACCGATAGTGCCGACGACGATCACCAGGGCGACCAGCAGAAGAAGGGGAGATATCCTGAGGATATTGCGGTTCATTGGGTGCTGCCTTTCGCTAGATTCTGCTCTGGTCACATCGTATCCGCACCCCGCTAAAGTCGGCGTAAGGGGCCTCGAGTCTCACGCCTTGGGTCAGGATGAGGATTCGTGCTGTCTAGCCCGGCGGCATCGGGTTACAATGATCTCCAATCACCCCTCCCGTGAGGCGGAGTCCCAATGCGAACGGGGAGCAACATGAGCAAGCCCCACCTGATCGTTGACGTGGCCCTCTGTCAGGGCTGCAACAACTGCCTCATGGCCTGCAAGGACGAACACGTCGGCAACGAGTGGCCGGGCTACGCGCGTCCGCAATCGAAGCATGGTGAACTCTGGATCCAGATTCCCTGCAACGAACGTGGGCAGTATCCGCTGGTCGACGTTGCGTACAGGCCGACCCTGTGCACCCACTGTGCCGAACCCCCCTGCGTGGCCCGCTCTGAGGGGGCGATCCGCAAACGCACTGACGGCTTGGTGTTGATAGACCCGTCGCGGGCAGCGGGTCGGTGCGAACTCGTGGAGAGTTGTCCTTACGGAATGATCTCGTGGAGCGACGAGAGCTCCGCGGCGCAGAAATGTACGCTGTGCGCCCACCTGCTGGACGCTGGCTGGACCAAGCCGCGATGCGTGCAGGCCTGCGGGCCCGGGGCCCTATCCTTCGTAGTGGAAAGCGACGCGGAGTTCGCTGCGCGCGCGGCCGCGGAGGGACTCGAGACCCTGCATCCGGGACGGGTCGAAGACACAGGAGTCTGCTACAAGAATCTCGGCCGTTACGACTCGTGCTTCATCGCCGGCAGCGTGGCCATCGAGCGGGGAGGGGTGGTCGACTGCGCGGCGGGGGCTGAGGTCGTGCTGCGTAAGGCCGTCGCCCCAGGTACCGCCGATGCAGGCGCGGTCCCGCTGCAGACGGTCGTCACCGACGCCTTCGGCGATTTCAAGTTCGACGGCTTGGCGCCCGACTCGGGCGCTTACGAGATCGAGGTGGCTCTGAACGGCGGCACACCGGTCAGGGTGAGCGCCAGCCTGGGGCGAAGCATCACCCTCGGCACGATCACATTGAAAGGCGACCGCTGATGTCCGCCGGCGTCATCGACAAGGCACGGTTCGCCGTCACGACCTGGGGCCTGGTGCAGCTCATGCGTATGCAGGCAAGACGACACCCCGAGTTCAGGGAGTGGCTGGGTCGCGAGAACCTGGTCGCACAGGTGAAGATCCGGGACGATTCCCAAGGGCGCTACTACGTGTTCAACAAGGGCAAGGTCACATCCAGCCGCGGGCAACATCCCAAGCCCGACGTCGTCATGTCGTTTCAAGACGCCGCGGTCGCCGCCCGCGTCCTGCGCCGGAAGCGTGACCAACTGGAGTTCCTCAACGCCGCTAAGACCTTCCAGCTCGAGGTGTCGGGCGACGATCACCTCGTTACCTGGTTCACGACTGCGCTCTCCAAGATGCTCACGGCGGGCAACAAGTACGGCACCGCCATGAAGGACGGTACGGTCCGGTACACCAACAACTCCAACGGCGGGCCGGTCTTCGTCTACGTGAAGGACGGCAGGATCGTCCGCATAACCCCCATGGAATTCGATGAGTCCGACGCACAGCCGTGGACCATCCGGGCCCGGGGCAAGGAGTTCTCGCCTCCGCACCGGACCACTGTGAGCCCTCACACGCTGAGCCTGAAGTCGATCATCTACTCGCCCGACCGGCTGCTGTATCCCATGAAGCGTGTCGACTTCGACCCCAACGGGGCCCCAGGCTCCACCGGGCCTGGCGGTCGGAATCCGCAGAACCGCGGGATTTCCGGCTACGAGCGCGTCAGCTGGCAGGAGGCTCTCGACCTGGTCGCTTCCGAGATCAAGCGCGTCAAGCGTGAGCACGGTCCCGGGGCCATCATGAGCGGGAGCGGCTCACATCATAACTGGGGAGCTATCGGCTACTGGCTGTCGGCCCGCGTCCGCTTCTTCAACTCCATCGGCTGGACACCCGTCGCCCACAATCCCGACAGCTGGGAAGGCTGGTTCTGGGGAGCTATCCACCACTGGGGCCAGAGCACCCGCTTGGGCGGTGGCGAGACCTTCAGCACGGTCGAGGACTGCCTCAAGAACGCGGAGATGATCGTGTTCTGGTCGAGCGACCCCGAGGCCACCGGCGGCGTCTACGGCGCTCAGGAGGGCACCATCCGTCGGAAGTGGCTGAAGGAGTTGGGCATCCCCCTCGTGCACATCGATCCCTACTACACTCACACGGCCGGCTGGCTGGGTGGAAAGTGGCTCGCTCCGCGCCCCGGCACCGATAGCGCCTTGGTCCTCGCCATCGCCTACGTGTGGATCACCGAGAACCTCTACGACAAGGAATACGTGGCCGAACGCACCACCGGCTTCGACACCTGGAAGTCGTACGTGCTCGGCCAAGATGATGGCATCGCCAAGACCCCCGAATGGCAGGAGGCCGAGACGGGCGTGCCGGCCAAGGACGTGCGTGCGCTCGCCCGGGAGTGGGGCAGCAAGAAGACCTACCTGGCTCCGGGCGGTTACGTCGGCTTTGGCGGAGCCTGCCGTACTGCCACGGGCACCGACTGGGCGCGCGGCATGGTGTACCTCATGGCCATGCAGGGACTGGGCAAGCCCGGAGTGAACATGGGTTGCCTGCAGCAGGGGGCGCCACTCGACACTCGCTTCTACTTTCCGGGATACGCCGAAGGTGGCATGGCGGGCGATCTCGAGGCGACCGGCATGTCGCTCCATCTGTATCAGCGCATGCCGCAGCTTCTGAGCGTGAATCCGGTGAAGCAGGCGGTTCCGCGGCTGAAGATACCCGAGGCCATCATGGACGGCCATACCGACGCCTATGTGAGCGACGGCAAGACCATCGAGGCCCAGTTCGCGAAGTTCGGCTATCCGGCGCCGGGCTATTCACCCGCCAGGATGTACTACAAGTACGGCGGTTCTCACATCGGCACGATGGTCGATACCAACCGCTACGCGCGGATGTACGCCTCGGAGAGTCTGGAGTTCGTCGTCAACCAATCCGTCTGGTTCGAGGGCGAAGCCAAGTTCGCCGACGTCATCCTGCCGGCCTGCACCAACTTCGAGCGTTGGGATATCGGCGAATTCGCGAATCCCGGTGGATACGCCGAGCACGCCTTCACGCAGTGCAATCACCGGGTGGCGGTCTTGCAGCACAAGTGCATCGAGCCGCTGGGCGAGTCGAAATCGGACTTCCAGATCTTCCTGGAGTTGGCCGAGCGTCTCGGACTGGGCAATGCCTTCGCCGAGGGCAGCAGCGAGATCGATTGGTGCCGCCGGCTCTTTGAGGCGACCGACGTGTCTCGACGTCACCTCCTGGAAGGAGTTCCTCCGGAAGGGCTACTACGTCGTGCCGCCGCTGCCGGAAGGACAACGCGACCCGGTCTCTTACAACTGGTTCGCCGAGGGCCGGCTGAAGGACGTGCCGGAGCTGAGTCCCCTGCCGGGCGACTACACCGAGGAATGGAAGCGCGGTCTGCAGACGCAGTCGGGGCTGCTCGAGTTCGAAGCCTCGAGTCTGAAGCGCTTCGACCCCGCCGACCCGGAGCGCCCGCCCATCATGACCTACCGGGAGTCGTGGGAGGGACCGCACACCGGCGAACTCTTCGAGAAGTATCCCCTGCAGCTGGTCACGCCGCATCCGCGTTTTTCGTTCCACACCCATCACGACGGCAAGGACGGGGCTCTGAACGACATCGACGAGCACCGAGTCTTGATCGATGGCTACCACTACTGGACGGCGCGCCTCAACCCCGAGGACGCCAAGGCCCGCGGCATCGCACACCACGACCTGGTCAGGCTGTTCAACGACCGTGGCGGTGTGTTGTGCGCGGCGGTCGTTACCGAGCGGGTTCGGCCCGGGTGTGGTCCATTCCTACGAATCGTCTGCGATCTACGACCCGGTCGGCGCACCTGGCCGTTCTGACGACAGGGGCGGCTGCGTGAACACTCTCACGCCGAGCCGGATGCAGATCGAAAGGTCACACTCAATGGCGGCCAACTCTTGTCTGGTGCAGGTGGAGAGAGCGCCGGCGCCGGCGCGTCTTGGCGCGGCGGTGCACACCGAAAACGGACTGTAGCAAAGGCCCCCGACGCACGGAGGGAGGCTCGTGCGTCGGGGGAGGCAAGGGAGAGGGAGGCCTCTATTGGAGCCTGACTCACGCCAGGCGGGGTATCTTCTCCACGTCGAGACACTCGTTGCGGTCCAATTCCAAGTCCGGAAATCCACCACCCGGCCGAAGCCGATTCTACTCTTGACTAGTAAGCTTTGCAAAGAGGCTAGCTAGATAGGTTGCGCGTCCACATAGCTACTCATGCTAACCTGGACTCACCGAGCAACTCGATTTTCCCCGGAGTGCTGTATCGTGTCTCCTTGCATGGAAAGGGTCGCCGTTTCGTCTGACAACAGGCCGTTTGAGTGCGGGAATCAGGATGTGAGCACGCGGGACGAAAAACTAGACAGTCGTGGTGAGACCGGTCGGCGGCTCGCTCCCTACCTCCAGATAGCCGAAACACTCGCCGATCAGATCGCCGCCGGCGACTACGCCCCGGGGAGTCGCCTACCTTCGGGGGCTCGGCTCTGCGAGCACTTCGGCGTCAGCTCGATGACCCTCCGTCGTGCCCTATCTGTGCTGGAGAACAAGGGTCTGGTGTACGGGGTCAAGGGCAGCGGCACCTTCGTCAAGTCGCCAAACCTCAGCGAGCCAGATTTCCGGCTTGATCCTGTGTTCGGGGAGGGATTTGATGAACCGGCGGATATTCGCCTGCTCTCAGTGAAGATGACCAGGGCGGACGAGAAGAGCGCCAAGGTCCTGGGAGTGCCGCTGGGAACGCGGCTTGTGCACCTTCGCCGGCTGGTCCACAAGGATGGCATTCCGGCGATGTACCACAACGAATACATCTTGTACGATCCCACTCGCGTATTGGTTGAATCCCAACTGCAGCTCACCGCCCTCGAGAGCTTGTTCGAGTCGGATAGGGCCCAGAGGTTTTACAGTGGCGAGCTCATCATGAGTGCAGTCCTCCTGGATGCGGAAAGCGCGAAGGTTCTCGGTCGGGAAGAGGGTGCCCCGGCCCTATCGCTCGAACACGTCTTCTTCGACAGCGAGGATCAGCCGGTCAGCTATGGTTCGTTTCTCTTGCGATCCGATTTGCTCAGGCTTCGGTCGCGTCCGGAAACCGGTCGAAAAGTGATAGGTGGGGCGATACTTGGCGACTCTTGACGACCTCACTCGCTCGATGATCAATCTTGACGAGGATCGCACCCTGGAACTGGCGCGAGAACTGGCGGCCGGGGGGCAGACGACACGCATCTCTCTGTTGTCGGCGTGCCAGCAGGCACTGAGGGTGGTCGGCGAACGGTACGAGAGAAGAGACTACGCGCTGGCGGCGCTGATAATGGGGGGTGAGCTCTTCAAGGAAGTCATGGAGATCGTCCAGGGCCTCGACCAAGCGATCCCGATGGGGGAATCACAAGGGTTGATAGTACTCGGGACGGTGGCCGGTGACATCCATGACATCGGGAAGAGCGTGTTCCTGACCGCCGCCCAGAGCTATGGGTTCGAGGTGGTCGACATCGGTGTGAATGTTCCCAAGGAAGACTTCTTGGAGACGGCAAAGCGGCTCAGGCCGGACCTCGTCTGCTGTTCGGGACTGATTGCGGCAGCGTTCAAGAGCATGCGTGAAACGGCGCAGTACCTGCGTGCGCACGAAGCCGAGCTTGGGTATCGCCCCTTCATAGTCATAGGCGGCGGAACGGTAGACAGCACGGTCGCGGACTATGTGGGGGCCGACGCGTGGACCACCGATGCTGTTGAGGGTGTGCACATGTGCCGACGACTGCTCAACCGAGAACCGCACCGCGAGACGAACGGCTAGTACACGCCGTAGTCCTTGGCAGCGCTGATCATCGCACGAACGTTCGCATCTTCGGCCTCGTCGAGAGCCGCGCCGGAATCAAGGACGTAGCCGCCGCCCGGCGCAACATCCTCGATCAACCTACGACAGTACTCGGTCACTTGTTGGGCGGTGCCCAACTGGAGCAGCGATTGAGGAACGCCTCCCTGTACACAGGCAATCCCAGCGAGAGCCTTCTTGGCTTCGCGTAGGTCGGTCTGATCGAAGTGCCAGACGGTGGTTCCGGCCGACAGCTCATCGCGGACGATCTCGAGCCTTGTGTTGTAGGCCCCTTCGGCGAAGAGATAGGCCAGGAGACCGGCATCGCGGACGCCGTCAAGGAGGCGGCGGAGGCTGGGCCAGTAGAACTGCCTGAACTGCTCGTCGCTCATGAAGTCGTCGGCACCCTTGTGAAGGGGAATGATCACCAGAGGGGGGGTTTGCGGGGTGATCCCCCTGACGAGCCAGCGAAGAAGCACGGGCACGATCCGGTTCACGGCCTCGAGCAGCTGCTCCGGTCGGCGGTACATATCCATACACACCTGCCGAGTCCCGCGCAAAGTGTCACCGATGAAGTCAAAGGGGGTGGGGGCGAAGCCGGCCGCGAGTACCGGGAAGCCTTCGGCCACGCACTCGCGGGTCGCTTGTGCCCGGTGGCGGGCCCAGTCAACCACCTCGCGACCGGCTGCCGAGAGGCACTCGATGCTCGACTGCATCTCAGGGAGACCCCAGGTCATCAGATAGCTGGGGGCAGAGTAGATCTGAGCCATGTCGCCGACCGCCCCATGGAGTGCCAGACCTCCGAGACCTTCGACCGTGCGCGGTAGGTATACCTCGAGGAGGAAGCCGGTGGGATCGCTGATCAGGTCGTCGTACTCGTTGGCAAGCATCCACTCGCCTTCGTTGTATTGAGAGGTGGATTCCTTGGGCAGCCCGTGCCCTGGCCACGACCAGGTCCTCGGGCCGATCAGATCGAAGGCCCGCCCGGGAAGGGCCGAGGGAGCGACCGCGTGGTCGACCTGCGAGTTCCCTATTGCATCTCTTCCAGGCCTCCGCGGCGCGCGCATAGTCATACATTGCGTCGTAGGGGGTGAGTCCGGCTCGCAAATAGGGAAAGAAGTTCGAGATGACACAGGCAGGAACGCGATCGGGCAGACCATCGAGAGTCCAAGCCTTCTTGAGTCTGATAATCCTAGCCTTGTACTGGTCCTCGGCTTCCGGGCTCACGAAGGGGACAGGTGGGTTGAGGGCGGTCGTCCAGCGCGCCTCCAGTTTGTCTGCTGGAGAGAGTTCAGACCAAGGTGTTTGGGGTTTCTGCTCGGATCGCATCAGAACCCTCTCTTCAGCAGCGCTGCTAGTCGGCCATCGGCTCCAGAGATGGGATCTTGCCCAGCCAGGTGACCTCCCAGCGCTTCGTCCAGAGGACCTGCTCCGGCCCGGTGGAACTGTCGGCACGGACTTCCACGGCAAACCGTTCGCGGGAGCGAAAGAGCTCCAGGGGGATGCGAAAGCGGAGGGTGGTCTGCAGCTCCGCGCGCAGGGCCAGAGTGGTATCTCGGCCCAAGAATGCGCCGATGCTGTAGTGGTACGTGGCCTCACCCTTCGCTCCCTCGCCCACGATCCGGATGGGAACGCCGACCTGAACGAAGCTGGTGCTGGGCGAGAGCTCGCACGTCTCCGACCCGTTTAGCTCAATCTTGAGAATGCCGGCCTCCCTTGGCTTGGGGCTCAGGAGGCTGCTGAAGAACGAAGCCATGGCCCCCAGAGCACACCAGCCGGCGCGATAGCACGTCCTCGGTCACGCAAATAGCGCTGCTATTTGCGCTTCCTGCGTCCTTCTCTCGTGCGCGGCGATCGTACCCTGACGGCGCGGCGCCATTCTTCAGCAGCCTGTCAGGCATCTATCCTAGCAGGAGTTTGCCGCCGGGTTCTTCATGGACATGTCGCACGGTCTGTGACACTCTTAGAGCGTAGGCTCGAATATGCTGGCAACACGCGAATCGATGGATCGGCCGAAAGGCAGGGGGGCCTCATGTCCAATGGAGCAATCGCCGGGATCGCAGTGGCCGTTGTAGTGGTCTTGATACTTCTGGCGGCGGGTATCCGGATCGTCCGGCCGACCCACCGGGGGCTGGTGGAACGATTCGGCAAGTACAACCGTTACGCGAACCCCGGCTTTCATCTCATCATCCCGCTGGTCGAACGGATGTTCCAGGTCGACATCCGCGAGATGCTGGTCGAAGCTCAGCCCCAGTTGATCATCACCAACGACAATCTCAACGCCCAGGTGGACGCTCAGGTGTATCTCAAGGTGAAGGCCGACGAGGAGAGCGTCAAGTCCTCTCAGTACAACGTCACCAACTACGAAAACCAGATAGTCAACCTGGCCCGCACCACGCTCCGAAACATCATCGGCACGCTCACGCTGAAATCGGCCAACAGCGAGCGTGGCAAGATCAACTCCGAATTGCGCAGCACCCTCCTCTCGGAGACGGCGAGTTGGGGCATCGAGATCCTACGCACGGAACTCAAGGAGATCGACCCGCCCCAAGACGTGCAGGAAACCATGAACAAGGTGGTCAAGGCCGAGAACGAAAAGGTGGCCGCTGTCGATTTCGCAACGGCGACCGAGACTCAGGCCGACGGTCAGCGCCGCGCCGAGATCAAGAAGGCTGAGGGTACCAAACAGGCCCGTATCCTCCAGGCCGAAGGGCAGGCCCAAGCGATCCAACTGGTGAACGAAGCAGCCGACAAGTACTTCGTCGGCAACGCCCAGGTGCTACGGAAACTCGAGGCGGTGGAGAAGGCTCTATCCCAGAATGCCAAGATCGTCGTCCCCGGCCAGGCTCAGTTGATCAACGTGATCGGTGAGATGGCGGGCGTGGCGCCTGAGGTGGCCAAGGCCGTCGTGAATACCACCCCGGTCAGGAAGTAGGGCAAGACCCGGGTCTGTGCGACACGTATTGAGGGCCTCGCGGCTCGCTCTTCTCGCTTCGTCTCGTCTCTAGAACAGGTCGAACAACCTGCCCAGAAACAAGACATAGAAGAGAACGAGTGGCATCCCCTCCCACCGAGTCACCTCTCGGTCTTGGGCCATGAAGAAGTACAGAACGGTTGCTACTCCCATGAAGGGGAGGCCGATGGTCAATGCCGAATGGGTCACCGGGAGTGGTGTGATGATCGCCGGTATACCAACAACAGCGAAAGCGTTGAAGACGTTGGATCCGAGAACATTGCCGATGGCGATCTCGAGCTTCCCACGCCGCGCTGCTACCACGCTCACCACCAACTCGGGCAGAGAGGTGCCCAGTGCCACGGCGGATATGGCTATGACATCGGCGCCGATATCGAAAAGCGTGGATAGCTCGATCACCGATCGTATGGTGTATTCGGCGGCAAAGTAGAGAACGACGACTCCACCGGCGAGCTTGAGCAGTACCAAGGGGCGGAGGCGGGTTCGTTCGACGTTGACATCCTGGGCCACCGATGCCTCGATCTCTGCCTGCGCAGCCGGACTCGGACGGGAGATCCGTACCCCGTACACCCCGTAGATGAGGGCTCCTGCCAACAAGAGCACTCCATCGACTCGGGATATCTCGCCGTCCAACGCCGTCAGGGCGAGCAGCGCGGCCGAACTTGCGAGCATGGGCAGGTCGATTCTCACGATCTCCCGGCGTACGGACAGGCTCCCCCCAAGGATTGCCGCCAGCCCTAGGACCAAGAAGATGTTGGTGACGTTCGAGCCGACGGCGTTGCCGATCACGATCTCCGGGGAGCCTTGCGCGACCGCGAATATCGAGCTCACCAGTTCGGGCAGTGAGGTGCCGATGGCGACGATGGTCACCCCCACCACGTATGAGGGCACCCCAAAGAAGATGCCGAGTTCCTCAGCACCCTCAGTGAACAAGTCCGCCGACTTGACCAGGACGAGGAGCGACACCACGAATATGGGTATCCAAAGAGCCATTCCCCCACCTTCTCACGCCGCCACGTCTTCTGTGAGACTCTTCTACCTAGACCACTCCAGAAGGGAGCATCCATGGGAGAGATGGACTACGATAACAGGCACAGGCTGAAGGCGCACGACCTTGCGGTACTCGACGACTTCGGCTTCAAGTACGCGCCGGTGGGTTTCAAGTTCTTCAACGTAGAGGGCGATCTCGCGAACCTGGGACTCGAGCCGCTCGAGGGCAAGATGGCTTGGTGCCAGATGCTTCGCGAGGCTCAGGGCGGGAGGGCGTTCTACGCGACCGCTGAGAACCACAGCTGCGAGCCCGGTCTCTTTCTGCCTGGCCATCGCCCGGTGGATCCTCTGGCCGCCGGTGGCCGTATCGGCGCCGCGTTCGATATCTATCCCCGACGAAAGGGCCAATCGGCGTGTCTACAGCCACATAAGCCTTCTGGCCGAGGGCTCGGTCTACGCCACCGGATTCGCTCCTGTCTCGAAGCTGGCCTTCGAACCCGATCTGCTGATACTTGCCTGCGACAACATGGAACAAGGCGAGCGAGTGCTGAGGGCCACCCAATGGGACACCGGGGACATGATCACCAGCCGGATGACCTATGTTATGGGCTGCAACTGGATGTTCATGTATCCCTACGTCACCGGAAACATCAACACTGTCTGGACGGGCATCTGCCACGGCATGACGGGCTATGAGCTGTATCCCCCGGGACTGCCCATCGTGACGATCCCTTGGGCTCACATCGACCGCGTGTTGCGGAACATCCGGGAGATGCCCAGCAAGCTTCCCGCGCACACGGAGAAGAGAGACGATGCCCACTCCCGTGGTGAGAAACGGCTGGGGGTCGAAGGCCTCATCTAGCACGCGTTCGGGCTCGGGTGAAGGCAATAGCGTATAATGGAATACAGCAGAGATGTTCTCTGCTCTCAGAAGGGCCAGAATGGGCACCGCAGCCTGTGAGTTGCGCCGCAGTTAGCGTAACCGCATCTTTGTCTTCCCGTCCTTTTCCTCCTCCGCCAGTCTCTATGGGCGCGTAGTTGCTAATCGGATCCTCCGCTGTTCAGCGAACACGGGGGGACAAGCCCGGCACCGGAATCCACCAGTGCCTGCAGAAGGGGCGGAAGACAGTGAGAATCGAAGTACATGAGGCAGAGACCTCGACGCCCAAGCGGCCGCTGTGGGTCTGGCGCGTTTGGCGCAACGGCCGCGCGGTTCAGGGCTTCTCCCCGAGCGAGACGGACGCACGGCGACAGGCTGATCTCGCGCAGAGCGTCCCAGCCACGGTCGCCCGCAGTACGCACTAGCATGAGCTGCCCGGAAGTGGGGACCGGGGAAGCCGATCATACCGACAAGGGTGGTCGGCTTCGGCGTTCCCGCTGGCTGAAAGTGGCTCACCTACGCAATCGCCGCCGGGGCGCTTGTCTACGTTCTCTGGAAGCTGAACCTATCCGATCTGCGTGAGGGCATCTCCCGGATGATCTGGTGGCCGGTGGTGTTGGCCGTCTTGCTTCAGATGGCGCCACGCGTGGTACAGGCTTGGCGGTGGGGGTACCTCCTGCGTCCTATCAAGACCCGCATGCGCGTGTTGCTCCACGCCATCTATGTCGGCACGCTCATGACCGGCATCCTGCCGCTGTGCCCGAGCGACCTGGTGCGTGGCGTCATGGTGGCCAGGAGTACCGGCACGGCTACGGTGAGGGTCCTCTCTGCTCAGGCAGTCGAGCGGGCCGCCGACGGTGTAGCCCTTGCTCTGATAGCCTGGCTCGCCATTCGCGGACTCCAGGTGCCGGCGGGAGTCGATCAGGCGTTGCTGGCGCTCGTGTCGTTGGTGGGAGCCATGATGGTCGTTGGCCTCTTCATGACACTGCAGCATCGGCGGTTGCGCGGCTACGTGGATTCGCGCGAGCCGGTCGGCCGGGTGGGAAAGTCGATCAAGGCCGCCTCTCTGGACCTGCTCACTGGCGCCAAGGCAGTCAAGTTGTGGACCATGCCGATCTCCATCTCCACCGGCGCGGGGATGGTGGGCATGCAGGTGACGGTCATGTGGCTGCTGCTGCACGCGTATCACATCGACCTATCGATGCTGGAGGCGGCCGCGCTGTTCGGCATCATCACGATCGGTACCCTCATCCCCAACGCTCCGGGCAAGATCGGAGCGTGGCAGTTCTTCTGCATCCTGGGACTGGGACTGTTCGGCGTGCCGGCCACTCACGCCGCCGGCTTCAGTCTCGTCGCGTTTGCCATCTGGACCGTTCCCTCCTTGCTCTTGGGGGTCTTGGCCCTGGTCCTATCCCCCGTGTCCTGGGCCGAACTCACCGGAGGCCGGCGCCCGGACGGTAAGCGAACTCAGCCGGCCTGACCGACCCTCTCCATACCTCGTCCCAGCGGCGAGAAGCCGCCTGGACCTCAGATTCGTGCTCGCAACCGTCCATGGAATATGTACTTGACATTATGTATGGTGTAGCTTACATTATGTCGTGCTGACATTACTTGGCGGCCTCGCAGAAGCCATGAGCAGCCGGGTCGAGGTATCTAGCAACGAAAGGAAAGTGGTACATGCTCCCCCAACAGAAAGAGGCCGTGCTGGAACTCTGCAACGTGGTCCTCTTCAGCGTCCTTGTGGGCGTGCTGATCCCTCTCATAGGAGTCGTTTGACAGCGAAGCGGTTCTCCTGGCACTCGTCGGGTTCATAGTCGTGCTTTGGGTGGGACGGGGCCTCGTCGGTCTGAGAACGAAGGCGCTCGACGAGCGGGATATGGCAATCCGCTACAAAGCCGGGATGCTGGCGTTGCACGGATTCGGCATGGTTGTCATGGCCGGCGCCGTGGTTCTCTTCTTCGTCAACCGCACGGACCTGCTCGTGCCCGCGATCCACGTCGCGCTGCTTGCCTTCGCGAGTTGGATGGTCATGTACGTCGTCTCGGCGGTGACCGTGCTCGTGCTTTACCGAAAGGCGGTGTGACACGGGCGGCGAAGCACAACTCACCAACGTGATCCGCAGACTGCGGTTCGACCGCGACGAAATGACGCAGGAGGAACTCGCCCATCGGGTGGGCGTGACTCGCCAGACCATAATCGCGCTGGAAGCGAAGCGGTACGTCCCCTCTCTCGTTCTCGCCATGCGGATCGCCCGAGTATTCGGCAAGAGCGTGGAAGAGGTCTTCGCTCTCGGGGGAGAGGAACTGCTATGACGGCAGGCATCCGGGGCGTCAATCTGTGGGGTGCATCTGTGGGGCGCCGAAGCATCGCGTCCTTCGCCTATCCGGTGACGCTGCAACGCCAAGGGGCGCACAAGGCGCCCCTGGCGTTGCAGTCGGAGCTACCGCAGTTAGGGCACGAGTCCGTCCAGGTGGTCGATGACCTCCTTCTCGCTCCTCAAGTCGCCGAACAGCCGGTTGCCCTCGGCCGCCTTCATCCGCCCGCCCTCTATCGAGAGCACTCCTTGTGTCGGGTTCACGAGGTCGTAGGGAATGCCATAGGGATAGGCTGCCAAGAACAGCACCCCAGCCGACCCTCTCGTCTTGAGCTGATCTCCCTCTGCCTCTATGGTCGGGTTCTGCTTCACCTCAATCAGGTCGCCCTTCGACAGGTCGCCCTTGATGACTCGAGTGACCCGCACGGAGGAGACAAGACACTCGACGTTCTCAGGGTGGTCCAAGCGGTCGGGCTCGAGACTGAGGTTGATATTGCGGACCTCCGTGCCCTCGACCTTGCCGACGACTATGACGTCAGAGGCCTCCACGAGTCCGGCGACGTCGTCGTAGTGGGGGTAGAGAGCGAAAGCCTTGGGGTCGAAGACCGTCGTTCCGGTGGATGCCTCGGTGGAGGCGTCGTTTCCACAGCTCGCGAGTCCCAGGGACCCACAGAAGGCTGCGGCAACCATCAAGACAGCCATGCACGTTCGATTCACGGTGTACTCCTTTCTCCAGATCATCACCGGCTCCAGCTTGCGCGGACGCCGGCTTTGTCGTCGCTTTGGGGCACGGTGATGGCTATCGGACAATAGCTGGCACCGGAGCGCATGAGAGCATAGTGCGAATACTCCTCATCGAGCCCCCAGAGGTGCCCGAGCTCGTGGGCGGCCGTGCCCTTCTTCTGCGCCGCGGTAAGACCGCTCATCTGGTAGGTGTTCAAGAGTATGCAGAAATTGGTGGTCATGTGTGGGTAGTAGGCTTCATTCCCTGCCAGCGGTTTGTACATGCCATACCAAGTCTGCGCAGTTGACTGGCACCGCGCGTAGTTGGTTGGGCAGTAGGTAGTTGTCGTACTGGGGCTCACCGCAACGCCGGCGCTCTTCCATGCGGAGCACGCCGAGTTCATGGCGCTACGGTACTCCGTCGAGCAGTAGTAGGTGCTGATTGTCACGGCACGATAGCGGTAGCCGTAGTCCATGAGTTCCCAAGCGTTGGCCTTCTGGGGAACAGACATCAGCACGGCTGTCGCCACAATCGCTACAAGCCCGGTCATCAGGGCCCATGACTTCGCCTTGCACCTCGTGTTCACTCTCTCCCTCCCATTCACTCTACTATCCTCAACACGCGAATCAGCGCGCCAACTGAATGTGATCCCATCTCGGCTTGGCCTCGTCGTCACTCCCTACTGTCGCCCGCGACAGATGGGGCGCGACCGCTGAGGCGCTGCTTGCTCGCATATCCTGCCAAGCCAAGCCCCGCGGTACGTCTAGCCGATACCCACCCCCCTTCGTCGTCAACAAGCGGACGGAGATGCTGACACTGGGGCCTGCCCGGTCCGATGCGGTTCCCGCTGTCAAGCCAACTGGCCAGGGAAGCCTTCGTGCCACTCTCCGCCGCATAGCTAACATCACGCCGATACCTCGGCCATCCAACTTTGGTTGGAGTCTTGCGTCCATGAAGCCGGACGCGGTGCCATTCGAGACGGCTACGGGCGGAAGCACGAATCACGGCGATGGAGGTTCGCACAGCGCCTCTGCGGACACCGATAGACAGGAATATGGCGCTGTCTGCCAGAATACGGTTCTTGGAGGACAACCGAACGCTGAGTGAGGTGCGCGCGGTGAGTCGATCGTGAGGGAAGCGAGAGTGGCTTGGGATGCCTCTGCCTGCCGTAGCGTTCTTGACGCGCTGCCGGACGGGGTGCTCGTATGTTCTGACGACGGAAGCTGTCTGTTGGCAAACCAGGCGGCATGCGACCTCCTCGGAATCCCTCGAGAAGTGCTTGAGGCGCATGGTCCGAACCAAGACAGGGCTCTGGCGCAACTCGACCTCCCGGCCCGATGCGAAGAAGTCCTACGAACAGGGGAACCGCGGCAATGGGAGGCGCCGTATGAGGCGGTTTCCGCGAAACGCCTGTGGATAGGCTTGCGCCTTTGCCGGGCCAGTCTTGGCTCCAGATCGTATCTGTTCGTTGCGCTTGCCGATGCTACCCAGAAGAAGGAAGCGGAAGAGGCCTCACGCGAGAGCAAGGAGCGCTATCGAGTGCTCATAGATGCCTCGTCTGACATCATCTTCGCCCTTGATCGAGATCTTCGCGTGACCGCCATCAACGCGGCTGGAGCGGCCAGTCTCGGCATCACAGTCAAAGAAGCCCGCGGCAGACGCATAGATGAACTGGGGATACCGGAGGAAACCCGGCAGCGCTGGGAGCGAAGGTGCCGTGACGTACTTGCTAGTGGCCAGCCAGCCGAGCGGCTACTCAACGAGTTCACGTTGGCCGACGGCCGCCGGCACCTGAACGAGACCAGTCTGTGGCCCATCGTGGCGGCAGACGGTGAGGTAGTCGGAGTAAATGGGGGATCTCGGGACATCTCGGAGACGGCACAGGCGGAGGAGATGCTCCGGGTTAGTGAGCAGCGCTACCGCACTCTCTTCCACTGCGCCAACGACGGTATTGTCGTCCACGATCTCGACGGTCGGATCCTCGATGCCAACAGGGTCATGAGCGGGCGGTTGGGTCTCAACCCCGAGGACCTCGTGGGCATGAGCATCTCCGACATCCGGACTCCAGAGGCGGCTGCGCTCTACCCTGAGTACGTCGAGGAGATCTGCAAGCAAGGCCGAGTAGTGGTAGAGACACTGCATCGGGCGGGCGAGGGGAAATCTGTGCCGGTGGAGGTCAGTGCTCGACTGATAGAGGGTGGGCCCCGACCGCTCGTGCTAAGCATTTCCCGCGACATAGCCGAACACAAGCGGGCAGAGCAGGAGCGAGCCGGAGAGATCAGGCTGAAGGACTTCCTTATCGAGCTCTACGCCAAGGGCTCCGGGCTCACAGATGCGGACCTCTGCGACTACGTCTTGGAGCAGGTGGTGGGCCTGACCGACAGCATGATCGGCTTCTTGCACGTCGTCTCCGACGACCAGAACCACATAGATCTCACGACCTGGAACAGAGAAGCAACCAAGGGGTGTGCGGTCTCCGAATGGACCCACGGTTCGATCCAGTTGGCAGGCAATTGGGCTGACAGCGTTCGGTCCGGCCGGCCGGCAGTCTACAACGATTTCGCTCAGTCGGCCAATCAGAAGGGGCTTCCTGACGGTCATGTGCCTGTGCGAAGGCTGCTGAGCGTCCCGGTGATCGAGGAGGGAAAGACCAGGATGGTCTTCGGCGTGGGAAACAAGGCCGAGGACTACGACGAGAGCGATGTTGCCCGCGTCCAGGTGGTCGCAAGCGCCCTGCAGAGGGTCGTCGGGCAGCGGCGGGCTGAAGCGCTTCTGAGACAGAGCGAGGCCAAGTACAACCGGTTCTTCAAGACCTCGAGGGACTGCGTGTTCATAACCTCGCGCGATGGCACCATAGTGGACATGAACGACGCCTCGCTCGAGCTCTTCGGCTACTCCAGCCTCGACGAACTGCTGGGTGTGAACGTTACGAGCTTCTACGCAGACCCAGAGGTCCGAGACCGCTACCTGGCCCTCGTCGAGAGGCAAGGCTATACCTTCGAATATCCCGTGGAGGGGCGCAAGAAGGATGGCAGCGTGGTTCACGCCCTGCTCACGTCGGTTGCGATCAGGGATGATGAGAACCGGTTGTCGGGCTTCCAGGGCACCATTCACAACGTCACCGAGCGCAAACAGATAGAGGAATCGCTCCGCCTCACGCAGCTTTCCGTCGAGGAGGCCGCTGACCTCATCTACTGGTTGGATGCCACGGGACGGATCCTGCTTGCCAACAATGTCTGCTGCCGGCGGCATGGGTACTCGCGGGACGAACTCCTGACCATGACCATCCGCGATCTCGACCCCACCATGTCCGCTAATGCCTGGGCGAGCCGCTGGCAGGAGCTCACGGAGCGAGGTTCGCTCCACCTAGAGTCCACCCACCAGACGAAGGACGGGGAAGTCTTTCCCATAGAGATCACCAGCAACTATGTGGAATGCGAAGGCAGGGAGTACAACTTCGTCTTTGCTCGCGACATCACCGAACGCCGCGAGGCTGAGCGAGTCATCAAGGAACGCGATGACCAGCTTCGACAGGCCCAGAAGATGGAGGCCGTCGGACAGTTGGCCGGCGGCATTGCTCACGACTTCAACAATCTGCTCACGGCTATCATCGGCTACAGCGACCTGGTTCTCACTTCGGAGGAAGGCATCGATGAATCTCTCCGCGAGGATGTTGGGGAGATCAAGGCTGCGGCCGGTCGAGCCAGCGACTTGACGCGACAGATCCTAGCGTTCTCCCGCCGTCAGGCGCTGCGACCCGAGGCCCTATGTATCAACGAAATCATAGCCAGGATCGAACGTCTGCTCCGTCGCACCCTCGGCGAGAACATCGATGTGGTCACCCTGCTTCAGCCGGATCTGGGCCTGGTGGAGGTGGATGGGTCCCAATTTGAACAGGTACTCATGAACCTGGCTGTCAACGCTCGTGACGCCATGCCGATGGGGGGAAGCTGACTATTGAGACGGCCAATGTCGAACTCGACGCCGAATTCTCTCGGCAACACGTGGAGACTGCCCCCGGCCCTTGTGTCCTACTGACGGTTGCAGACAACGGCGTGGGGATGGACGATGAAACCAGTTCGCGTGTGTTCGAGCCCTTCTTTACCACCAAAGAGCCTGGGAAAGGGACCGGGCTCGGATTGTCCACCGTCCACGGTATTGTGAAGCAGAGCGGAGGAAGTGTCTTTCTCTACAGCAGGCCGGGCGAGGGCACCGCTCTCAAGATATACCTTCCTCGGGTCGACAAACCCGCGCGGATGCGGGCCGCGGCCACACCCCAGTCGGACTCAATGGCCGGTAGCGAAACGATCCTTGTAGTGGAGGACGAGATCGCGGTGCAGGAACTGGTGAGAAGAGTGCTCGAGCGCTTTGGCTACAGCGTGTTTACCTGTCGAACCGCCGACGAGGCGCTGAGACTTCTGCAGGTAGCCGGTTCTCCGATAGATCTCCTACTCACCGATGTGGTCCTGCCGGGGCGTCTGCAAGGAAACGAACTCGCCCGCGAAGCAGGGGTCTTGCGGCCCCGTTTGCCGGTGCTCTACATGTCCGGGTATACCCGCAATGCCATCGTGCGCGACGGCCGACTGGACGAGGGCGTGAACTACATGGAGAAACCCTTCACGCCCGAGAAGCTGGTCTGGCGCGTGCGCCGGGTGCTTGACTCCCGACCGGCCTCCGAGTAGCCCGACTTCTATTCCGACGTGAAGTTCGCGGCGACCGTGGCGGCTTCTTGATCTATGGTGGCTGAGTCGACCAAGTCCGACGCCTGGGTCTTCAGGAGTGTGACCCATTCGGCCAGAATGTCGGCGGCGGAACCGCTCTCGTACAGCTCGCTCCTCAGCTCCGCAAGCCGCTCTTCATAGAGCTGCTCCCATTCCGGGTTAGCCTTGAACCGCTCCACGAGGATATTGGACTTGCCCCCGCCCATGCCACCCCTGCCGGCCCGCTGAGCCTCATCCGGCAGTTGCCCACCATCCGATATTTCCATTCTGTCTGTCGAGTCGGCGCCGAGGTCTTCTCCACCAGCCCGCGGCATGACCGCCGCGCCTCCGCCTCCAAATGCGCCCCCGCCCCCCATCGAGCCGAACGCGAGGTTGTGATCCCAAGCCACCACGGTGAACTTGCCGGTCTTCGTGTCGTAGTAGAGGTAGGAATTGTTGCCCATGCCGTCGATGTCATCGGAGTTGGCGATGAGGTCCTCGAAGGCCAGGTAGGTCGCGAAGGAGTCGATGTCGAGCTGATCGGGGAGTTCGGCGTTGAAGGTGGCGTCATCCGAGTTGTTGATGAAGTCGAGGAACTCGATGAGAGGGGTGAGATCGGCGTTGTCCTTGCCGGCTTCCTGGTCGAAGACCTCGTCGTAGGAGTCGGGGTCGTCGCCCCGGTAGCTGTAGTCGCCGGTGCTCTCGGCTTTGTAGAGGGCGCCGCTGATGTCGAAGTTCTCTGCCATCCAGAGATCATCGGGATTCTCGATCACGAGTCGAAGGACCGCCTCGCCCCCATTGACACTGAATCTGACAGCAGTGGCCTCCTGGGAGGCAAGCCCGGCCTCCTCGAGCAGTTCGAGGGAGACTGCTTCGTTGAGCGCGGTCTCCATACTGTTGGAACGCACGCAGAACTCGACGACGCCCTCGTGGTTTTGGCCGTCCACGTTCTTGTCCAGATCGATGAGCCAGGGCAGTCCTTCCGGAACGTCGGCGGAGACTGTCCCGCTTGGACCGCCCGCGGTCCTGGCGGATTCTTGCCCGGTGTCGCGTTGCGTAGCGTCGGCCTCGGTCGTGGCGGAGGAGTCGTTCCCGCCCATGCGCCCCATGCCGCCCGTGCCTCCGCCGCGAAGCGACATGATGGACGAGTTGCCCTTGAGCCTCATGCCCACGTTCTCGTAGGTCTCTCCGTCGATGACAACGGTCGCCTCGATCCAGTCCTTCTCCCCGCTGTCCTCATAGGCATCCATCATGGCGTCGTAGTCTTCCTGGGCGAACGAGACCGTGATCTCGTGGATGATGGAGCTGTCGAAGAGGTCGGAGCCCGCCGTGGAGGAAGGCCTTTCGGTCGAGATTGTGTCCACCGTCGTCTCCGTCGCTGCTTGCGTTGTTGACGGCTGGTCGGCGGTGGCTTCTGTCGTTTCGGCTACCGCCGATTCCGCGCATCCGGCCACACTGAGGCTGAGTGCGCATACCGCAGCGGCCACGATCAGGAGAAGACGGAGCGAGCGTAGGCGGGGAATGATGGGCGCGGGCATCTGAGCCTCCTGAACACATCGACGTTGCCCCGCCACGATAGGGTGAAGGGCGTAAGGCCCTCGTAAGTGAAGGCGAGAAGTCCAGCAGCCTCCTACAGCGTCTCGACCAGTTTCTTGCCGAGGTCGTAGGCCGCCTGCAGGTCCTGCGGCCAGACCTCCTCCTTCATCTTCTTCTTGGCCTCCACGTCGAACATGGCTCCGGCGACCTTCGAGTAGTCGGCGAACTGCCACGTCTCGTTTGCCATGATGTATTCCGACGTGCCGTTGAAGACCCGCTTCAGGACTTCCGTGTTGAGCTCGTAGGCGCCCTTCTGGCAGTCGGCAAACTGCTTGGGGCAGTTCATGGTGAAGATGAAGCCGCA
Organism: uncultured Actinomycetes bacterium; assembly: GCA_963714175.1. GTDB lineage: Bacteria > Actinomycetota > Thermoleophilia > RBG-16-64-13 > RBG-16-64-13 > RBG-16-64-13. Next base: position 498,516 of record CAVQNN010000003.1, read on the forward strand.
GTTGATCTTCCCCTTGAAGTATCCGGCGCCCATCTCGTCGTAGGAGATGTACTGGAACGTGAGCCGCTCGATGAAGTTGCGCATCATGCCGGTGACCTCGCCTACGTAGATGGGCGAGCCGAGGAGCAGCACGTCGGCGCTTGACACCTTGTCGAGCACCGGGATGAGATCGTCGCCGTAGTTGCATCTGCCGAAGTGCGGGTTCCCAATGCGCTTGCAGCCAAAGCAGCTCATGCAGCCCTTGAAGTCGAGGTCGACAAGGTGGATGAGTTCGGTCTCCGCGCCGGCGGCCGCTGCGCCCTCGAGCGCCTTCTCCAGCATCGCGGCCGTGTTCCACGTTCTTCTCGGGCTTCCGTTGATGGCAATGGCTTTCACGAAGCTACCTCCGTCGGCTGTGTCTGCGCTGATTGCGGGCAGGTTGAGAACTAGGCGATGCCGTCCCTGCTGTACTTCTGGGCCGGCATGGTAGACACCATGACGATGGGCCTGTCGGCTCTCCGGCAGTACAGCGGGCAATGCTTCACTCCCTTGGGCACGAAGATCATGGCGCTCTCGGTCAGGAGGTACTTCTCTCCTCCCATCCAGAGTTCCAACTCACCGCAGAGATCGTGCGGGTGCTCAGGATCGGTCCCGAAGAACATGAGGATCTCGTCGGAGTCGTCATGCGTGTGCTCCGGGGGAGATCCCTCCACGGCCTCCTGGTACAGGATGTACTCCGCGTAGAACGCTCCCGGGACGGAGTTCGAGTCGATGAATATGACGGGTGAGATGCTCCCGCCCTTGAACTTGCTGGTGTCGGCGTTGTAGCTCGTGACGATGTTGTCTTTGTAGGTGTTCGCGTCCGTCATCGCACTGACTCCTTCTCCTACAGGCCTATGATCGCGACCGCTCCCTCGACGGGCGGCGGATGGCTTTGACGACGAAGCAGGCTTTGCCCGGGGGCATTGTCCCCTCGTCAGGATCTCCAATACTACACAAGCCCGAAGGCGACCGCGAACCGGAGAGACTCGGCGGCCAACGTCCGCGGAAGGCCGGAGGTGATCTCCTGCGATCTGGACAAGCAAGTGTCTGAGACAGTCTGTCGCGGCGGCTTTACAGGAGCCTCACCCACCCCTAAACTGTGGCGCTACCTGCAACAAAGGACGTAGGCGACGTGAGCACAGAGTGTGAAGAGGGCAAGACCCCGCGGGAGCTGCGCCGCGAGAGCGAGCAGAGGTTCATGGACGCCATCCATCTCAGGCCCACGGACAGGGTTCCGGTGGGCTGCGAGCTGGGGTTCTTCATGGCCAAGTACGCGGGCATACCCTGCTCGGCCGCCTACTACGACCCGGATGCGTGGATGGCCGCGTGTCGTAAGACGCTGGAAAGCTTCCGCCCGGACATGACGTTCTTCAAGCCTTTCATTCCCGGAAAGGCGCTGGAGTACCTCGACCCGAAGCACGTCCTCTGGCCGGGCCATGGCATGGACTGCGAATGTGGTGGGATGCAGACCATCGAGATCGAGAGCCTGCAGGACGACGAATACGACTCTTTCATGAAGAGCCCGGCGGATTTCATGCTGCGGACTCATCTGCCCCGCAAGTATGGGGCCCTGGAGGTTCTGTCGCTGCTCCCGGAGTTGTCCAGCACCGCCTGGCTTGCGCCCGGAGCCGGCGAGAGGTTGGCAATGCTCGTCACCGATCCCAATATCGAAGCCGCCATCCAGAACCTCCTCAAGGCCGGCCGCGAGCTGAGGAAGTGGCAACCCAGGGTGGAGGAGTTCGACCAGCTACTGATCGACTATGGCATTCCCGCGGCTTTCCAGGGCGCCGTGCTACCGCCCTTCGACGTGGTTTCGCACGGCATACGAGGCATGAAGGGCACCATGCTGGACATGTTCCGCAGGCCCGACAAGCTCCTGGAGCTGTGCGACTTCGTGCTCGAGAAGGACCTGAGCTGGCCGACTCCGCCGGCCAACGAGTACGGCAACACCAGGATGTTCATGACCAACACGAGGGGCTCCGATAACTTCATGTCGAACGAGCAGTTCGAGAGGTTCTATTGGCCGACCTGCAAGAAGCTCCTTCTGGCGCTCATAGAGCGAGGCATGACCCCGTGCATGTTCTTCGAGGGCAACTTCGACAACAAACTGGAGTATCTGCTGGAGCTGCCCAAAGGCTCGATGCTCGTGCGTCTCGATCGTACTGACATCTTCAGGGCGAAGGAGATCCTCGGCGGTCATCTCTGCATCGAAGGGAATGTGCCCGTCTCGCTCCTGCAGATGGGGACGGTGCAAGAGGTCAAGGATCACTGCAAGAGACTCATCGACGTGATCGGCGAGGGTGGCGGCTACATTCTGAGCCCGAGGAGTTCTACGGATGAGGTCAAACCGGAGAATCTCAAGGCCATGATCGACTACACGAAGGAATACGGGAGATACTGAGCCGTCAGACGTGGCTCTCCACGGCCGCCAGGTCTGACCTGCGGGCGTTTCCGTGAAGCTGTTTCGACCTGATGGTCATCACGGCCGCGATGCTGACCGCGGCCACTCCTCCGACGATCAGGGCCGACCAGGTGAAGGTCTCGTCTGCCGGGAACAACTGGGTCTGGACGCCGTTCGGTGTGGTCACCGGAACGGCGACCTGGCGCAGAGTGAGCACGTACCCGACGACCGCTGAGGCGATGGCGCAGCCGGTGCCCGAGGCGGTGTTGTAGATGGCGCTGACCAGGATGCCCTGCTCGGGTGCCACGGCCTCAGCCGCGACAGCATAGCTCGCGGAGCCGGCCAGAGCGGCCGGCATCCCGGCGGCCGCCATCCACAAGAGAGTGAGCCACAGTGACCCGTGCGCGAAGGCCAGACCGAAGCCGGAAAGACCGAACGCCATACCTAGAAGCATCGTCCGTTTGGCGCCCAGCCTTCGCATCACGGGAGTGGCGGCAGTCGAGACGAAACACATGATCGAAGCGGGCAGGGCCAGCGCAAGCGAGACCGCGAACATGCTTCTGCCGAAGCCGAAGCCTGAAGCAACAGGTGTCTGGAACAGGTAGGGCATGGCCGCGGCCGGAATCAGAAGGCCTATGGCGATAGCCAGCCAGACCACGCCGCCCTGCCAAACGCCCATACGCCTCAGCAAGCGCAGATCGATCAGCGGCGCCGAAGATCGCAATTCCCACAGGACCCACAGGATCAATACCGCGACCCCGGGCAGAAGCAGCCCGAGCAGCTTGGTGCTGGCCCATCCCCAGGAGTTGGCCTGGCTCAGTGGCAACAGCAGCAGCACCGACCAAGCGACGAGTCCGATGCAGCCGACGTAGTCCACTCTCACGCCTTTGGTGCGTTTGGTCTCCTTGATGAATACGAAGGTAAGGAGCACGTCCAGGAGGCTCGCCCCGGCCAGGAGCCAGAAAAGGGTGCGCCAGTCGCCCCCGCTTCGCCATATCAGCCCGCTTAAGAGGTAGGCCAGCACAGCGCCCAAACCCATGGCAAGAACGATCATGCTCATGGCGCGACGCATGGCCTCACCACGCCAGTAGTTCGCGATGACGCCGATCGACAGAGCTTGTGTCGCCATGGCGACCCCCTGGATAAAACGGCCGGCTATCAGCAGGTTGAGTTCGGTCGAGAGGGCGGCCATGAGACTTCCCACGAAAAGCAGGGCGAGCGTCACGGTCAGCATCCTTCGGTTGCCGATGATCACACCCAACGCGGCCGCTACCCCGCCCACGCCGGTGGCGATGACGTGGAAACCGACCATGGTCCAAACCACCTGGTTGACCGGCCGGCCGAACTCCTCTGATAGCGAGACGATGTGCGGAAACATGCAGACACTGGCGAGGCTGGCCAGAGTCGTGGCGAGCATCAGCGTCGCCACGACCACCCAGCCGCTCTTTCCGAGGGAGGATGTGGGAGTGGGACCCGTGGCGGGCGCCTCTTGCGGGGCGGTCATTCCGCAGCCATGGGTTCCGGCGTGTCGGACAAGCTAGAACGCACCCAACTGGCAGGGCTTGACCTTCAGACCCAGGCCCTCGCAGGCGTCGGCCACGGCCATCCTCTCGATACCGAGCGTCTGCGCTATCTTCCAGCACGAGGCGCAGCTGATCCGCCCGTCGTTGGTGGCCGCGAGCAGGCGAGCCCGCAGGTCGTCCGACACCTGCTCGGCTGCCTTCACGATCCTCTTCTCGGGCGAGTAGCCATACAGGCCCATCTGGCATTCGATGACGCGGAACTCGAGCAGATCGGCGGTCTTCCCGATCTCGGCGGGAGAGACCTTGGAAGCTCCAGCCAGGTCATGGGCGGCCGTGCAGGTTATCCGGCTGTCAACGGCTATCTCTTTGAGAGCGGCGGCGAGGGCGGGATCGTAGGGCGTCCCGCTTGGATGCTTGGCGGCATAGTGGCCCGCGTCTTCATGTGCCATGAAACAACCTCCCGCTGCACAATCACTTCGCTTCGCTGGTAGACAGGATAGACCACCGGCGGCCGGTCGAACACCCGCTCGGCTTTCAATGGGCGAGTTCAACCACCGGTACCATGTGCAGCCTGGCGCAACTTCCGCTGGCTTGTCCGGCCTCATCCTGATATCGTCGTAGACAGTCGGAGATTGCCCAGGAAAGGTAAGAAGCATGGCAACCGAAAAGCACGGCAAGCTGGACGGTGAGAAGACCATCGTCCGCGATATCAGCTGGTGCGGCACCTGCGCGGGCGCGAATTCTTGCATGGTCGATGTGAAAGACGGCAAGATGCTTCGCATCCGTCCGGCCCGCTACTACGAGCAGTACACCAAGGAAGAGGTCAAGCCCTGGGTGATGCACGCCCGTGGCAAGACCTTCGAGCCCAGCGAGAAGAGCCTCATCCCTCCGCTCAGTCTGGCCTACAAGAAGCGGGTCTACTCCCCGGCCCGCATCCGCTACCCCATGAAGCGGGTGGACTTCGATCCCAACGGCGAGCGCAATCCCCAGAATCGCGGCGTCAGCAAGTACGAGCGCATCAGCTTGGGAAGAGGCCCTCGACATCGTCGTGAGCGAGATGCTCCGCGTCAAGGAGAAGTACGGCCCCACAGCCATCCTCTCTCAGTCCGACCAGCACGGCGAGACCAAGGTGGTCCACGGCCCGCACGGCTGCGGACGCAAGCTGCTGCGACTCTTCGGCGGCTACACCCTGCAGGTCCGCAACCCCGACAGTTGGGAAGGCTGGACCTGGGGTGCCAAGCACGTGTGGGGCATGCAGCCGATGGGGCAGCAGGTGCCGCAGAGCAACCTGCTCTACGACATCTCCAAGAACGCGGAACTCCTGCTGTTCTGGGGATGCGACCAGGAGACCACCACCTGGGGGTGGGAGGGGCAGCTGCCCAGCCGGCTCAGCTACTGGTGGACCGAACTGGGCATCAAGCAGATCTACATCTCCCCCGACTGCAACTACGCGAACGCGGTGCACGCCGACAAGTGGATCCCGATCCTGCCGAACACCGACGCCGCACTCTATCTCGCCATCACCTACCAGTGGTTCAAGAACGGCACCTACGACAAGGAGTATCTCGAGACCCACGCTGTGGGCGTGGACAAGTTCGAGGACTACGTCATGGGCCGTGAGGACGGCGTCCCCAAGACGCCGGAGTGGGCTTCGCCCATCACCGGGGTCCCGGCGCGCATCATCAAGGCGCTGGCCGACCGAGTGGGCCTCCAAACGCACCACCGTGGTCATCGGCAACGGCGGCCCGGCCATCCGCGGACCCTACTCTCACGAGCCGGCCCGTCTGCAGGTTCTCTGCCTGGCCATGCAGGGCCTGGGCAAGCCCGGCTGCAACCAGTCGAAGATGATCGAGTGGGGTCTCACCAACGACATCAAGCAGATGGCCCAACCCGAGCCGGCGGTGCTGCTCGAGCCTGTGGCCCGCGTACACGGGCGGCAGCGTCAGGGACACCAACCACCCCTCCTTCTTGCCGAAGACTCTCATCCCCAAGGCGATACTCGAGGGCGAGTGCGAGTGGTACGGCTGCGAGCAGGAGATGGCTCCGCGGGAGAACCAGTTCGTCCACTACAAGTACCCGGCCGACGGCTGCTCGCCGATCCACCTGATCTGGACCGACTCGCCCTCCTGGCTCACCTGCTGGAACGACGGCAACTACTACATCAAGGCCCTCCGCGACCCGTCCATCGAGTTCATCTTCGCCCAGCATCCCTGGATCGAGAACGACTGCCTCTTCGCCGACGTCATCCTGCCGGTCAACACCAAGCTGGAAGAGGACGACATCAACACCGACCTCTTCGGCGGCCAGATGAACCTGCTCTTCCCTGAGCCCCGCTGCATCGAGCCGCTGGGCGAATCGTTCAGCGACTACGAGATAGTCTGCATGATCGCGGAGCGTCTCGGTCTGCTCGAGGAGTACACCGATGGAATGACCATCCCCGAGCGGATCAAGGCTGGGATACGAGAAGTCGAACGCGGCCCATCTGATCAGTTGGGAGGAGTTGAACGAGAAGGGCTACTACGTGATCCCCGTCAACCCCGACTGGGAGAAGACCCCGCCCGGCCTCCTCGATTTCTACGAAGACCCGGAGAACAACCCGCTCTCCACCCCGACCGGCAAGCTGGAGTTCTGCTCGACCGGCTTGGCCGAGCACTTCCCCGATGACGAAGAACGGACGTCCGGTTCCCCAGTGGATCTCCAAGGGCGAGAGCCATCAGGAGTCGCTCGGACTGCGAGCGCTCGAAGCAGTACCCGCTGCTGGTCGTGAGCAACCACCCGCGCTGGGGCGTGCATGCCCAGCACGACGACATCACCTGGCTGCGCGAGATCGAGACCTGCAAGGTCAAGGGCCCGGATGGCTATCAGTATCAGCCCTTGTGGATGAACCCGGCGGATGCCGCGGCGCGCGGCATCAAGCACGGCGATGTCGTCAGCATCTTCAACGAGCGGGGCGTCGTTCTGGCCGGTGCCTACGTCACCGAGCGCATCATCCCGGGAGTGGTGAGCATGGACCACGGGGCCAAGTACGATCCCATCGCGCTCGGGCGAGATCGACCGAGGCGGCGTGATCAACACCATCGTCCCGGGCAACACCACCTCAAAGAACGTCTGCGGGATGGTGGTCTCGGGCTTCCTGGCCGAAGTGGAGAAGACCGATCTGGAGGGCATGCGAGTCAAGTACCCCGAGGCCTTCGCTCGGGAATGCCATCTCACGGCCGGCCCGTGCCTGTCCGGAGTGATGATGGAGGAGGTGGAGTAATGGGCAAGGTCATGATCATAGATCTGGCCATCTGCAACGGCTGCCACAACTGCCAGGTGGCCTGCAAGGACGAGCACGTGGCCAACGACTGGTCGCCCATCGCCAAACCGCAGCCCGACACCGGCCAGTTCTGGAACAAGGTGATCGACATGGAGCGGGGCACGGTGCCCAAGGTGCAGGTGATCTACCACCACTCCATCTGCCAGCACTGCGAGGAGGCGCCCTGCATCAGCGCCTGCAGCGCCCACGCCATCTACCGCCGGCCGGACGGCATCGTCATCATCGACCCGGACAAGTGCCGGGGCAACCAGATGTGCATGGCGGCCTGCCCGTATGAGGGCGTCATCTACTTCAACGACTCCCTCAACATCGCCCAGAAGTGCACCTTCTGCGCCCACCTCCTAGACCAGGGTTGGACGGAGACCCGCTGCTCGGACGCCTGCCCGACCGGAGCCTTCACCTTCGGAGACGAAGAGGACCTGAAAGACAAGATCGCGCAGGCCGAGCTGCTGAAGCCCGAGCTACCCACCCGTCCCCGGGTGTACTACCTGAACCTTCCCAAGAAGTGGATCGCCGGCGCCGTCTTCGACCCGGAAGCCGACGAGTGCACCGAAGGGGCGACGGTCACCGCCACCAACAACGAGACCGGGCGAGCTCGTCGTCGACGACCACCGACAACTACGGCGACTTCTGGCTGAAGGGCCTTCCGGACGGCACCTACACCCTCCTGATCGAGAAGGAGGGCTACGCTCACCCAGAAGCTGGGGCCCATCGACGCGACCGAGCAAGGACCAGAATCTGGGTGATATAGCCCTGCGGAAGACTACAGGCTGTAAGCCGCCAAGTACACTGGGGCAGTCGACGGAGGCGTCCGAACACGGCGGAGGCACTGGTGGAACATGAAGAGCTCAACTGACAGGACCATCACAGAGCCCTCCCGGCAACTGAGGGTATGTCGGGAAACACAGGTTCTCGTCGTCGGAGGAGGCCCGGCCGGGGTCGCGGCGGCTGTGGCGGCGGCGCGGAACGGAGCCGACACCACTCTGGTCGAGCGTTACAACCACCTTGGCGGCATGGCCACGGGAGGACTGGTCATCCTCATCCCCAACATGAGTGCCGGCACCCAGGAACAGGAGATCGCCGGAATCTGTGACGAGATGGTGGAGAGGCTCGATGCCAAGGGCGGGGCCCGACATCCGCAGAGACGGCACCTCGGGTCGGACGATCCGCAACTGGCGGAGGAGTTGAAGCACTACCACGACTTCGTCGTCGACGGCAGGGTGCGGATGAGCGTCATCGTCGATCCGGAGCTGCTCAAGTGCGTGCTCAACGAGATGGTCGAAGAGGCGGGAGTCAAGCTCTACCTGCATTCTTGGGCGGGCAGGGCGATAGTTGACGGCGATCGTGTGGAAGGGATCGCCTTCGAGAGCAAGTCGGGACGCCAGGCGGTGCTGGGTTCGACCACCATCGACACCACGGGCGACGGGGATGTGTTCGCTTCGGCCGGTGCCGAATTCGACGGAGTGGTCGACCCCAACCTTCGCAGCGCGGCGGTTGCCGTGGTCTGGCGTATGGGTGACGTGGACTTTCTCGAATACAGCGGCTTCCGGCACTCCGAACCCGAGACGTTCAAGACGCTGATGGCCGAGATGCGCGAGGCCGCCGGCTTCGACGTGTTCGCCCTGCCTACGCACCGCAACGATCAGGTCTGGGTGAACAACTGGGTCCTGGGCAGAGACTGTCTCGACGTCGACGACATCACCTGGACCGAAGTGAACGTGCGGAAGGCCATGCTCAAGGTCCATGCGATCCTGAAGCAGAAGATGCCCGGTTTCGAGAAGAGCTTCATCCTAGACACCGCCTCTCAACTCGGCACGAGAGGGAGCAGGCGGTTGATCGGCGAGTACGTGGTCACCGAAGACGACGTGCGTTCGGGGGCCGTGTTCCCCGATACCATCGCCATGATCCCGCCGTTTCACATAAAGACGCCGCCCAAGGCCATCCCCTACCGTTCGCTCGTGCCTGTGAAGGTGGAGAACCTGCTGGTCGCGGGCCGCTGCTTCTCCTCAGACCCGTTCGCCAATGACCTGCTCAACCTGATCCCCTTCTGCGTGGCCATGGGCGAGGCGGCCGGAACGGCGGCGGCGATAGCCCTCAGGGATGGCGTTCAGCCCCGTGCGGTGGACACGGGCAAGGTGCAGCGCAGACTGGTGGAGCAGGGAGTGTGGCTGCCGAAAGACCTGCGGGCGGGGTGAATTCTCTGAAGGCTGTGAACTGACTGACGCTCCCTGTTATCCTGACCGGCATCGGTTTCGGCGTGATAGTGCCATCGCTTTGCAGGCCTGAGGACGAAGGGATACGCAAGATGGGATCAAAGTACGAACACGTGTTTGCGCCTCTCAGGATCAGAGGGGTCGACTTCAGGAACCGCCTGGAGATGGCTCCCCCGTCTCCCAACCTAGCCTCCCGCGACGGGAGAGTGACCACGGAGTTCGTCAACCTCTTCCGAACATTCGCCCAGGGCGGAGCGGCCGTTATCCACATCGGCAATTCGGTCGTCGACGTCAGAGAGGCGAGCGACGAGGAGCGCCAGCTTGACCTCGCCAGCGACGACTGCATCCTTCCCCTCACCCTTTTCGCCGAGATGTGCCAAGGCTACGGAACGCTCGCCTCTCTCGAGATCAACCACAACGGCAAGGACTCCGACCCCGGCCGGACGGGGAGAGCCGCCTACAGCCCTTCGTCGATGATGCCGTCCCACGAACTGTGGCGCGCGAAGCAGCAGGGCAGAGAGATGCTGCCCACCATAGAGATGGATCTCGAGAAGATCAGGCAGACCGTTGAGATGTACGCCGCGGCCGCCTACCGCTGCAGGAGGGCGGGCTTCAGAATGACGATGATCCACGGGGGTCACGCGAATCTGATCGCCCAGTTCGCCAGCAGCCTCTACAACAAGCGCACCGATGAGTACGGCGGCACTCTCGAGAATAGAGCCCGTTTTGCCATCGAGGTGCTGGATAGGGTTCAGGCAACGGTGCGGCGAGGACTTCGTCATCGAATACCGCATCTCGGCCGACGAGATCCACCCCGACGGGATGCACCTCGAGGAGACCCTTCGGTTCATCGAACTCATTCAGGACAAGGTGGACATCCTGCACGTTTCCGCCGGGCTCCACGGCGAGCTCAAGTACATGCGCAACTGGTGGCAGAACTACCTGATGGACCGGGAGTACAACGTCCACTACGCCGCCGACATCAAGAAGGCGTTCCCGAACCTGGTGGTGTGCACGGTCGGCTCGATCATGAACATCGCGCGCGCCGAGGAGATCATTGCCTCCGGCAAGGCCGACATGGTGGCGATGTGCCGCCCGCTGCTCGCCGACCCGGAGATGCCGCGCAAGTATGCCCTGGGCAAGGAGGACGATCACCGTCCCTGTCTTCGCTGCCAGTACTGCGGATTTCGTCTGATGATCCCCGCGGTCATCAACTGCGCCGTGAACCCGTTCTTGGGCAACGAGACCGAGTTCCCGGAAGCCAAGGTCAAGAAGGCCGACGAGAAGAAGAGGGTAGCGGTTATCGGGGGAGGTCCTGCCGGAATACAGGCTCTGCTGACGCTCTGCGAGCGCGGGCACGATGTCACGCTATACGAGATGAGCGATCGTCTGGGCGGGCACGTCGTGCCCGGGTCGGCGCTGCCGTTCAAGCAGGACTTCAAGGACTACCTCGACTACCTGCTGCGTCAGGCGGCCAAGGCCCCTGCGCGCATCCTCATGAACACCGAGGCCACGAAGGCTCTGCTGGACGCCGAGGGATACGAGGCGCTCATCATCGCCGTCGGATCGGAACCCATCGTCCCGAGGCTCCCCGGCATCGACAAGCCACATGTTCACTGGGCGCCCGATGCCGACACCGGGAAGGTCGAACCGGGCGACAAGACGGTCATCGTGGGGGCGGGCTCGGTGGGCGTGGAGACTGCCATCGGTCTCAAGCGCGCGGGCAAGGACGTGAGCGTCATCGAGATGGCGCCGGACCTGAGCTGCCTCCGCGCATCGGCCGGTGGCGCCGCCATGGAGCTCATGTCGCTGGTCGACCAGCTCGAGATACCCATCCATTTCAACTGCAAGCTCGAAGAAGTGACCGACAACGCCGTGGTCTGCAGCGACACGGGGACTTCGGAGAGGATCGAGTTCCCCGCCGACACGGTGCTGCTGGCCGTCGGCATGGCCGCGAGGTGCGACGTGGCCGACTCGCTACGTCGCAGCGCACCCGAAACAGAGGTGTTCGTGGTCGGGGATGCGTCGGGCGTGGGAAACATAGCGACGGCCGTGAGGTCGGCCTTCAAAGCCGCCGCGTACATCTGAGAGGCGAAGGGACCAGTGGGGGCTTCCCGGCACTTTGGACGCGACGCTCCGCGAAACGTTTCGGCGAGCCCTATGGTCGCTCGCTACGCCGGGTCCTCGGACCCGTCGCTACGCTTGGCCCCGGCTCAGCTACACCAGGTCTAGTTCCGTACGCTTGATCACGTCGTCCTGCAGGCCCTTGTGGAGCTCGACGAAGTACGCGCTGAAGCCCGCGATGCGGACCACCAGGTCTTTGTGAGCCTCTGGGTGCGCCTGCGCTTCCTTCAGCATCTCGCTGCTCGCGATGTTGAACTGCAGCTCCATGCCGTCGAGGTCGAAGTAGGTCTTCATGAGGGCGACGAGCTTGTCCTTGCCCCCGCCCTCCAGCGCCTTCGGATGGAACTTCATGTTGAGCAGGGTCCCGTTGCCGCTGTTGCGATGATCGATCCGGAGGGCGGATTTCAGGGTGGCGGCGGGGCCGCTCGTGTCCATGCACTGGATGGGAGAGATGCCGTCGGAAAGAGGCTCGCCTGTCCTGCGACCATCGGGGGTCGCCCAGGTCATCTTGCCCCAGGCGACATGAGTGGCCACGGGATATAGTCCCGCCTGCCAGCGATTGCCGCGCGGACCGATGCAGGACCGCACCTTCTCGGTGATGACCTTCGACAACCACTCGGCTATCTCGTCGGGATAGTCGAGGTCGTTTCCGTAGTGCGGGATCTCCTTCATGATCCGCTGGCGGAGCGGCTCGTGCCCTTCCCAGTTCGCCATGAGGGCGTCGTAGAACTCGCGGGCGGTGCACAGCTTCTTGTCGAAGACCATGTACTTGATGGCCACGAGGCTGTCGGTCGCCGTGCCGATGCCCACTCCCGCGAAACCGGTGCCGTTGTATTTGGCGCCACCGTACATGACGTCCTTGCCACTCTCCAGGCAGCCGTCCATGGTCGCCGAGACGACGGGAAGGGGCATGTTGCGGCGCGCTACCATCTCGCGGACGCTGCAGAAGGAGACGTGCCAATCGATGAAGTGCTCCATCTGCCGCTTGACGGCATCCAGCACCTCGTCGAAGCTCTTCATGTCGTAGAGGTAGCCGGTCGCGAGGCCGGTCCGGCGCTGAGGCGTGCCGTCGAAATTCGGCATGGGGTTCTCGCCGTTGTTGATCGCCAGAAGGACCGCGCCGGGGATCCTCCAGAACGTCTCCTGACCGGGGCCGCCGTTCGCGGGCCAATCGTCCCCGCAGCCTCCCGGTTCCACGCACCCGATGAGGCAGTAGTTGCGGGCCGATTCAAGAGAGAGCCCGCGGTCGAGCAGTGCGGGGATGATCACCTTGTCGCTCTCGAAGGTGGGCACGCCGCCGCAGGCCTTGGTGCTCTCGACGGCGACGTCCCAGAGCCTGTCGGGCGTGCCCTCGTGGACCCTCAGGGACATGGGGGGATCGTGGAGGATGAGGCGGCGGGCGCATTCGAGGAGCATGTAGGTGACGTCGTTGGTGGCGTCGGTGCCGTCCTTCTTCACGCCCCCGATGGTGATGAGCTGCCCGGTGGTGTAGCCCCCGGCGGCCGCGGTGGCGAACGAGGGCCAGATCTTGTTCATCTCGGCGATCTTGAGGCAGAAGAGGTCGAGTACCTCCTGAGCGCGCTCGCGCGTGATGCGCCCGGCGGCCAGATCGGCTTCATAGAAGCTGCCCAGGTACTGATCGACGCGACCGAAGGTGAGGCCGTGGAGATTGCCATCGAGAGAGAGGGCGATCTGGTAGAGGAACATGCCCTGCACGGCCTCTTCGAAGGTGCGGGCCGGATTGTCCATTATCCAGTCGAGCCCCTCCGCCATCTGGAGAAGCTCGGTTCGGCGGCTCTCGTCGGCGCACTCGCCGGTTGCCGGTCCTCGCCGGGGCACTCCGCGGCGAGGCGGCGGCATTCGGCGGCATAGCGTTTGGACAATAGGATGACGGCGTCGCAGACGATGGTGACGGCGTAGTAGAACTGCTCGCGCTCGGCACTGTCGCCGTACAACCTGCCCTTCATCCCCTCGATCTTCTCGAGCGCCTCCTGCTTGATGGCCCCGAAGCCCTTGCGGATGGCCTTGTCGTAGTTGGTGCAGAAGTGGCCGACGGGCCCGGCGCCCGTGCCCTTGACCCCGAAGGTCACAACGCCGTTGCCGACGATGTCGTAGAACTCGGGGGGCAGGGCGTCGTCGGTCAGACGGCTGAGGTCGTTCTTCGACCAGAAGTCCTCGTACTGCATGACGTAGTCCATGTCTTCTTGATCCATGTCGTACGGGTCGAGGTCGCGGGTGAGGATCTCGCCGCTGCGGATCTCGTCGAATATCCAGCCGATCGCGTACTCGGGATAGAGCGCCGAGCCATGGTAGTTGGCGGTCAACTCACCGACTATGACCTCGTCGTCGTGCACCACGACGGGCATGTTCTCGCAGAGATTCAGAAGGTTCTTCGCCCTCTTGATCATGGGCGGGAGGGTGGTGTTGTTCTGATAGAAGTCGGTGACGAGCCGGAAACGCTCTATGCAGACCTTCGGCTTGGTCTCCCGGTACTTCCGACGCATGCGCGCCACTCGTGGTGTGACAGGAGAGAACTCGTACATTCCGCATCATCCTTCTCTGAACGCGTCATTCTTCGGCGGTTCTTCAGTGCTCCTCAGTGCACCTGTACAGTCAGCCCGTACTCCTCCAGGATCGCTTTCAGCTCCTCGATCCTCTTGTCGGACGGAGCGGTCGCTTCGAGAACCGGGCCGTCGTGCTTGATCCGCTCCCATTTGGAAACGCCCATCGCGTGGTACGGAAGCACCTGCACAATGGTTACTGCCTCGCCGAGCTCCGCGATAAACTCACCGGCCGCCCTGAAGCTCTCCCCGGAGTCGTTGAATCTGGGTATCACGGGGATCCGTATCTGCATCTTGGCCCCTGCTTTCGCCATCCGGCGGGCGTTCTCCAGGATCCGTTCGTTGGGAACGCCGACGACGGCTTTGTGCGCCGTGCCGTCCATGTTCTTGAGATCCAGGAGGACCAAGTCGACATACGGGAGTGCCTTCTCGACCACATCCCAGGGCGCGAGGCCGGTGGTGTCGAGCGCGGTGTGTATGCCCTGCTCCTTGAGCGCCTTCAGCAGAGCCAGGGTGAATTCCGGCTGCGAAAGCGGCTCTCCGCCGGAGATGGTGACGCCGCCGCCCGACTTCTCGAAGAAGGGTCTATCGCGAAGCACCCGCTCGACCACCTCGGTCACCGTGTACTTCTTGCCCCACATGGAGAGCGCGTCCGCGGGGCATCGCTCTGCGCAGATGCCGCAGTCGTCGCACTTGCCCCAGTCGACCTGGACGAGCTGGACACCGTCGCCCGCGGCGGTCGAGTCGGAGATCTCGCCCAAGCTGATGGCTCCGTGCGGGCAGCAGGTGAGACACAGGCCGCACAATGCCGTGCCGACGCAGCGCTTGCTCCGCCATGAGAGTTGGATGTCGAAACGCTGCGACTCGGGGCTGTGGCACCAGGGACAGTGCAGCGGACACCCCTTGAGGAACACGGTCGTCCTGATGCCCGGGCCGTCCTGCACGGAGAAGCCCTGGATGTCGTAGATCGTCCCGACTGGTTCCGTCGGCCGCAGGCGCATCGGGCGACTCCCGGAGGGGGATGGCCGCCTCAGACGACATTCTCGGTCCTGTTGATGATGTCGTTCTGCATCCTCTCGCTGAGCTCGATGAAGTAGGCCGAGTAACCGGCGATGCGGACCACGAGGTTGCGGTAGGCGGCCGGATCCTTCTGCGCCGCTCTCATGTCGTCCGAGCTGACGACGTTGTACTGGACCTCCATGCCTCCCTGGTCGAAGAAGGCCGCGGTCACGTCTCTCAGCTTCGCAGCGCCCTCCTGGCCCCGCAGGGCGGTGGGGTGGATCTTCAGGTTGAGGGCGATGCCGTCCAGGAAATGCTTGTGGTCGAAGCAGAGTTCGGAGTTGAACACGTAGGTGGGGCCGTACAGATCTCTGCCCTGCGCCGGTGAGGCTGCGTCGGCTATGGGCTCGCCCGTGCGCCGCCCGTCGGGAGTGGCCCAGGTATGTTCGCCCTGAGCGACGTGGTCGGCCGCACCGTAGAGGCCCGCCTTGTAGAACTTGCTCCTCGTCGCTGTACATCTGGCAGCAGGTGTCGTAGTAGAGGTCGCAGATCCACTTCATCTGCTCGTCGGCGTACGGGTCGTCGTTGCCGAAATGCGGTACTTCGTTCAGGATCCTCTGACGCAGGGGCTCGTAGCCCTCCCAGTTGGCCATGAAAGCGTCGTAGAGCTCACGGGCTGTGCAGAGCTTCTTGTCGAAGACCATGTACTTGATGGTGGAGAGGGAGTCGGCGACCGTCGCGAGGCCGGTGGCCGTGCCCCCGAAGGAGTTGTACTTCGCGCCGCCGCGGACGCAGTCCTTGCCGGACTCCATGCAGCCCTCCATCGAGATGGAGAGCGCCGCATGAGGGCTCACGACCATGGCTATGCTCTCGGAGTAGTTGTTCATGGTGACCAACCACCTGAGGAAGTACTCGACCTGCGCTTTCACCGCGGCTCTGACCTCATCGAACGACTTCATGTCGTAGAGGTAGCCCGTCTTGATCTCCCCACTCCTGCCGTTGAACGGGTTGGTGCCGTTGTTGAGGGCCATGTCGAGGATGACGCCGTAGTGGATGGTGGCCTTGCAGTTGGTGCCATTCGGTGCCGGGTAGTCGTTGCCCGAACCGACGATCTCTTGGCAGCCGATGAGGCCGTAGTCGCGCGCGTCCCTGAGCTCGAAGCCACGCTCGACCAGGGCCGGGACGATGACCTCGTCGTTCTGGAACAGGGGCAGGCCGCCGACGAGCTTCGTCATCTCGATGGCCTTCTCCCACAGATCGGGAGGGGTGTTCTTGTGCATCCGGATGGAGATGGTCGGGTCGTGCAGCAGGAGCCTGCCCATCGCTTCGAGGATCATGTAGGTGACCGGATTGGAGGCGTCTTCGCCGGTATCGGGATCGACGCCGCCGATGGTGGTGTGCTGGTAGGTGTTGCCGACGCCCACGATCTCATTCAAGAGAGGCGGCGCGGCGCGGTAGAAGCAGTTGGACTTGAGCAGGAAGGCGTCGATGATCTCGTGCGCCTCCTCGATGGTGATGCGCCCGGCCTTGAGGTCGGCGTCGAGAAACGGCCAGGTGTACTGGTCGAAACGGCCGAAGGCGAGAGCCGGGTACCTGCAGTCCATGTACAGCAGCACCTGGTACATGACGGCCGCCTGGACCGCCTCCCAGAACGTGCGCGCCGGTTTCTCCGAGATCCACATCAGGCTGTCGCCCATTCTGTCGAGCTCGGCCTTGCGTCCGGCCTCCGTGCAGTCAGTGGCCTTGTCGTAGCAGGCCTGGGCGTAGCGCTTGATCATGACCGTGCCGGCGTCGCAGGCGAGGACGGCGGACTTGTAGAACATGTACTTCTCTACGTCGTTGCCCATCAGGTTGCCCTGGTGGGTGTCGATCCAGTCCTGGGCCTGTTTGCGGATGGCGGCGTAGCCCACATTGATGATCTTCGGATAGCCCGCGATCAGGTGTCCGCTGGCCAGGTTGCCGATGGGCACGCCGGTGAAGTAGCTGGAGGCGCCGATGGCGCACCACTCCTCGAACCCGTCGGGGTACCAGGAGTCCATGTGGTCCGAGACGGTCTTGTTCTTCCAGAAATCACGTATGGAGTAGAGCTTGTCGAGCTCCTCCTGGGTGATGGTGAGCCTTGTCTCCATGTCGTCGCGATGGTAGAGGCCGTCCTCATCGCGCACCCAGAACCCGCCGGAGTCGAACTCGTCGCAGATCCACTCGGCCCCGTCCTCCGGCCACACGCCAGAGCCCAGGAAGCTCGTGCCCAGGTTCCCGACGATGAGTTCGAAGTCCTCCACACGGCAGGTCATCTTCGAACAGACGTCGTAGGTGGCCCGGGCCCTCCTGATGGTTGGTGGAACCATCAAGTTCCTCATATAGGACTCGGTGATGTTCAGCGCTCTCTCAGCATCGACCGCGATGACCCTGTCCCGGATGAGTTCTCTCATCTGGACAATACGAGCGGTCGCAGGTCCGAGTTCTTGCATCTCGTGCCCCTTCTCCATACAGAGCTTCCCGGCGATACCGGCGTCGAGCGAATAGTACCCGAGATGGTGGCAGACGGTTTGGGTCCAGCCGAGGGCACCCCATTTCCAAGGGTTGATGGCCGGTGTTCGGCGCCAAGGTCGCTCGTGTTCGGTGTTCCAGAAAGAGCCCGCAAAAACGACCTTTTGCTTCCCCTTGGGAAGTGTCACAAGCGCCGGAGAGGTCGTTTGACAAGGCCGACAGTGGGTGTTAGGGTGACCCAGTAGTAGTGGTGCTACTATTGGGCAACGGGCGAAAAGGGTGGGGGTGTTCCGCTGGAAACAGGGTCAGATCTGGCGCAACGAATACTGCGGGCAGCGAGGGAACTCCTGTTCTCACGGGGATTCTCCAACACGCCCCTGCGGGCGATCGCCAACGAGGCCGGGACGAGCGAGAGCGGCGTTCTCAGGATCTACGGGAGCAAGGCCGGCCTGCTCCGGGCTGTGTACGCGTCGTGTTGGGCTCAGATCAATTCCCGCGTCGACGCAGCGCTGGCTGTCGCCGCCGAGAAAGACCCCGATCCTCGCAACCTCATCATCGAACTCATGCGGGCCATCTGGCAGGGCTTTCACGAGGATTCGCAGATGACGACCTTCATGATCAGCCACTACGGCTACCGCGAGACCGCCGGCCTCAGCGGAATCGAGGGCATGGACCCGAGCGTCGACGAGAGGCTCAAAGAGCCATACCACCAGTACTTGAACCGCATACACGAGCTGTGCGAAGAGGTGATAACGAGCACGCCGGCTCTCACGGAGGCTGGTGTCACCTCGGCTGCCTTGGGGCACATCGTCATCTCCATCACGCATGGTATCCAGACGAGTTGGTACATGGCCCGGTCGGAGGGAGACACCACGCAGCCCCAAGTGACCATGGACGAAGCCTTGACGGTAGCGAAGTTCTTCCTCTATCCAGAGGCTTTGGACCGCTAGCGAGTCTCGAGGAGGTCAGGTGTTTCCGGTGCTCTCCCGGCCTGTCTCTGGTCCGCCTGGACATGCCGCTTGCTTTAATGAAAAGGATTCTGTAGATTGCCTGTATCCAGTCGGAAGATCCGTCTGTATCGTGGGGGGATGGGTTGAACGTAGTTTCCAAGAAGCGCGTACGAAAGACCAAGTCCGTACGACAGAGGGAGATTGCGGAGGCAGCTCTGCGGATCATGGCTCAGGCATGGCTACCATGGCACCTCGGTCGAGCGCATCGCGAGGGCTGTGGGTATCTCCAACAGCGCGCTATATCAGCATTTCCAGAACCGCGAAGAAGTGCTCGCGGCCGCCACCTCGCTGCTGGGCGAGCGGGCGCAAGACTGGATCGTCGGCCCATCGGGGTCGACTGCTCTGGAGCGATTGGACAAGATCGCGGAGAGCCACCTGGCGTGGTCCGTTTCCTCCTTGGAGTCCTTTGTCCGACCGCTTTTCGCGTTCGTGGGTGTCTCGGAAACAGCGCGTCGCGAGCCGTGCACGCCTCAGGCCGTGCTCCAGTCGTACGACCTCCTTCTCCCCCTGGTCGAAGAGGGTCAGCGGGAGGGAAGCATCCGCTCCGACGTCGAGCCCGGGGACCTCGCCTGGGCCATTCTGATGTTCGCCTGGGCGGAAGACATGGCGCTCCTCGCACGAGTAGACCCCGTGACCAACGCCGGCGCCTCCCGTCGTAACTTCATTCGGTTGCTTTCAGCCTATGCCCCGCCTGAGACCAACAGCGAGGCTTCTCAGCAGCCTCTCAAGCCTCCGGTCGCGTGACTACGACGGGTTTGTTGACGGGCACCGACGCAGCGTGATAAAGGTAGATGATTAAACTGAATCAGATTCAGCAAGGCGCGTTCTCGAAGGGCGAAATGGACATCTCTCCAACGGATTTGTTCCAAGAACGGCGCAAGCGGTTCAACGACGCTATCAGCCTCCGCGTCCCCGACAGGATCCCGCTCGAGATCGCCTTCGGCTACTTCCCCGCGAAGTACTGCGGCATCCCGCATTCCGCGTCCTACTACGACTACGACGCGTGGCTCTCGGCGTGCAAGAAGACCGTGCTCGACTTCGGAGCCGACATCAGCACCGTGCAGAACTTCTTCCCGGGGAGCGTCCTGGAACTCGTCGACCCCCATGTCCTGCAGTGGCCGGGGCAAGGGGGGTCGCTGATGCAGTCCCACCAGTACCTCGACGGCGAGTACATGCGAGAGACCGAGTACGCGCACCTGATCTCCGATCCGGGCGACTTCATCCTCAGGCGTTACATGCCACGCATGTCGGGGGCGATGGCCGGCTTCGGCTCGATGACCCCGCTGCCGTCGGGCGCCATGGGCTATCGAGGTGTGCTGGAGCTCGCCGAGACAATCGTCTCGCCGGAAGTGGCGGCGTCGCTCGAAACGCTTCAGAAGATCGGGCGGGAGCTCCGGGAGTGGACTCCCAAGATGGAAGCCTTCCAAAAGGAGATCGAGGAGTTGGGCTTTCCGCCGTTCATCGGCAGTGTGGCCTTGGCCCCGTACGACGTCATCGCCGACAACCTGAGGGGCATGCGGGGCACCATGATGGACCTCTTCAAGCACCCCGACGAGCTTGCTGCAGGCATGCGACTCGATACTGAAGGTCATGCTCGATCATATCGGCATGCCGGTGGAGGGGGCGCTCAACACCATCAGCATGCCTCTGCACTTCGGCTCCGAGGGCTTCTGCTCGCTCAAGCAGTTCGAGACCTACTACTGGCCCACGCTCAGAGGGCTGATAGTCGAACTGGCAGATCGGGGCTTCACGCCCCTCGTCATGACCGAGGGCGACTATGGTTCGCGCCTCGAGTATCTGCTCGAGATCCCCAAGGGCAAGGCCTTCGTGCACTTCGACACTACCGACATGTTCAGGGCCAAAGACGTGTTGGGGGGACATCTCTGCATCAGTGGAAACATGCCTATCTCGCTGCTGGCGACAGGAACACCTGAGGAGGTGCGGGAGCAAGCAAAGAAGTTGATGGACTACTGCGGCCGCGACGGTGGCTTCGTCATGTCCACGCGTAGCCCTGTGGACGACGCGCGGCCCGATAACCTCAAGGCTATGATCGACTTCACGAAAGAGTACGGTGTCTACTCATGAGCGGTCTGTGCTTCGCACCTGACAATCCTGTTCGTGCCCTGGGGGTCGGCGTATGAGTGCCTACATAGTGCGGCGACTCTTCTGGGGAGTGGTGGTCCTCTTCATGGTGTCTGTGATCGTCTTCTTCTCGGTCCGGCTGCTGCCGGGCGATCCGGTGCTCATGTTCGTGGCCCAGCAGTCGTCCGGCTCAGGCATGACCGAGGAGAATCTGCAGAAGATACGGATTGAGCATGGCCTGGACAAGCCGGTCGTGGTGCAGTTCGGCAACTGGCTCAAGGGGGTTGTCACCGGCGATTTGGGCAAGTCGATCCGCTATCGCACGGACGTCGGCAATCTGCTGGCGGATTTCTTGCCCGTGACCCTGGTTCTGGGCCTTGTAGCCGTTGTGCTGAGCACCATCATCGGTGTCTTTCTCGGGTTGATCGCTGCCATCAGAAGGGGTACCTGGATCGACACCGTGGTGACCATCTTGTCCTATATCGGTCTCGTCATCCCGGTCTTTCTGCTGGCCTTTCTGCTCATCTACGTGTTCGGGGTCAAGCTGAAGTGGCTGCCGATCGCAGGCTACACGCTTGCCGTGGGAAGATTTCTGGCTGAGCGCGAAGAACGGCGTGATGCCCGTGATCTGTCTGGCTGCGACTCCTCTGGCGGTCACGGCTCGTCAGATGAGGTCGAGCGTGCTGGAGGTCAACAACATGGACTACGTCCGCACGGCGTGGTCGAAGGGCCTGAGAGAGAGGCTCGTTGTCACGAGACACATTCTCAAGAACAGCCTCGTTCCGGTGATAACCCTGCTCGGCATCAGCGTCGGCATCATCTTCGGCGGGTCGGTGATCGTCGAGAACATCTTCGCCATCCCGGGAATGGGGCGGCTCCTCGTGCAGAGCGTGTTCAACCTGGACTACGTCGTGCTCCAGGGTGGGACCTTGATAATCTCCGCGTTGATCATCGCGGTCAACCTGATAGTGGACATCTCGTACGGCTGGTTCGACCCGAGGATTCGATATGAGTGAGGTCTCGAGCATGCAGGAACCCGAAGTCGTCGTTCCGCCGCGGACCAGCGAGTGGAAACGCTTCCGTAGGATCTTCTTCCAGCGCAAGCTCGTGATGTTCGGACTGATCGTAGTGGTGCTGTTGGTGCTCGTCGCCATCTTCGCGCCTCTCCTCGCGCCATACGACCCCTACGAAGACAGTCCGGGGACCTTGGCCGGGAGGCTGCAGGGCGCGAGCTCTGAGCATTGGCTGGGGACCGACGAGTCTGGGCCGCGACTCTCTCAGCCGCATCATCTACGGGACGAGGACGGCGCTGTACGTCGGCTTCGCCACGGTCGCGGTCTCGGCGGTCGTCGGCATGATTCTGGGGCTGCTCGCCGGCTTCCTGGGGGGAGTGGTCAACGGGGTGATCATGCGGGTCATGGACGCCCTGATGGGCTTCCCCATGCTCGTCTTGGCCCTGCTTCTGGCCGCGGTGCTGGGAGGAGGCCTGCAGAACGTCGTCATTGCCCTGTCCATAGCAACTCTGCCTGGCTACGTGCGGCTGATGTGCGCCGAGACCATGAGCGTCAAGGAGAACGAGTACATCATGGCGCAGAAGGCCATAGGTGCAAAGAGCCTGCGCACCATGGTCAGGCACGTCCTGCCGAATGCTTTCCAGCCGAGTCTGGTGCTGATCACCACGATGCTCGGCAACGTGATCCTCGCCGAGGCCGGCCTGAGCTTCATCGGCATAGGTATCCAACCCCCCGGGGCGGCGTGGGGCAGCATGGCCGCCGGTGGATATCGGAGCCTCGCGACTCACCCCGAACTCTCGATCGCCCCGTCGGTGGCCATCATGATCGTGGTGTTCGCCTTCAACATGGTGGGTGACGGACTACGAGACGCGCTGGACCCAAGGCTAAGGGGTACGCTTTGATCGCGAACGATCCGACATGCGATACGCGCCCGGCGGGCGAACTGCTGCGGGTGAACGACCTCAAGACCGAGTTCAAGGTCGAGGGGGGCATAGTGCACGCGGTGAACGGGGTCTCTTACACGGTCAACGAGCGGGAGATCGTAGGGATAGTGGGCGAGAGCGGCTGCGGCAAGTCGGTTTCCCAGCTCTCCGTCATCCAACTCGTGAGGCGACCCGGCCGTGTGGTGGGGGGAGAGGTGTGGTTCGAAGGTGAGAACCTCCTCAACTACAAGCCGACGGGCCCGGAGATGCGCGCTATCCGTGGCGCGAAGATCGGCATGATCTTCCAGGAGCCCATGACCTCGCTGAATCCCGTTCTGACCATAGGCCGCCAGATCACCGAGATCGCTCGAACTGCACCTAGGCATGAACAGGAAAGAGTCGCGCAACCGGGCCGCCGAGCTACTGGACCTGGTGGGCATCCCCAGCGCCGAGAGTCGCCTGGACGACTACCCGCACCAGTTCAGCGGCGGGATGAGACAGCGGGTGATGATCGCCATAGGTGTGGCCTGTCATCCCAAGATGGTCATCGCCGACGAACCCACCACCGCACTGGATTGCACCACTCAAGCCCAACTGCTCGAACTCATGCTGTCGACGATCGAGGGGTGTCGCGGCTCGCTGGTGCTCGTGACACACAACCTCGGCGTGGTGGCTCGCTACGCTCAGCGCATCTACATCATGTACGCGGGCAAGATCGTCGAGCAAGGTCTCTGCCGCGACATCTTCTACCATCCAAGACATCCATACACCGTCGGCCTGCTGAAGAGCGTCCCTCGCTTGGACGAAGTCCAAGGCCGTCGTCTGGTCCCCATCGAGGGCACTCCGCCCAACCTCATCGACATGCCGGACACCTGCGCCTTCCTGCCTCGCTGCCCTGAGAGGGGCGAGCGCTGCCGCCTCGAACCCTGGCCGGAGCTGGAGCCGGTCGACGGCGAGGGACACATGGCGCGATGCTACATGTGCGGGGGGAGGGCCGGAGAATGACGACCATCGCCGACGCCACAGAGACTCCTGAGGTCACGAGCACGAACGACATGATTCTCGAGGTCGACCAACTCAAGATGCACTTCCCCATCACCCGAGGTCTGCTCAAGCGCAAGGTGGGCGAGATCAAGGCCGTCGACGGGGTGTCGTTCAAGATGAGGAGGGGCGAGGCCCTCGGGCTCGTCGGCGAGAGCGGCTGCGGCAAGACCACTGTGGGCCGGTGCGTCAGCCGGCTCTATGAGCCGACGGCGGGCCGCATCCTGTTCAACCAGCAGGACATAACCGCTATGCCGGAGAAGGAGTTCAGGCCGCTTCGGCGTCACATCTCCGTCATCTTCCAGGACCCCTACGGCTCGTTGGATCCCCGGCAGTCGGCCGGGGGCATCGTGGGCGAGCCGCTCAAGATCCAGAAGATGGTCGAGAGCAAGGCAGGACTACGATCAGAAGGTGGAGAGTCTCTTCGCCAAGGTCGGTCTGGACCCGGACCTGATGTCTCGCTACCCCCACGAGTTCAGCGGCGGGCAGCGACAGCGCATAGGGATCGCCCGAGCCCTGGCCGGAGATCCCAGTCTGATCATCTGCGACGAGCCGGTCTCGGCGCTGGATGTGTCCATCCAGGCGCAGATCATCAACCTTCTCATGGATCTGAGAGAGGGATTCGCCGGGCTCAGCTACATCTTCATCGCGCACGATCTCTCGGTGGTCAAGCACTTCAGCGACCGGATCGCGGTGATGTATCTGGGGCGGATCGTGGAGATCACGACGCCCGCGGAGCTCTACGGCAATCCCATCCACCCCTATACGCGGGCCCTGTTGTCGGCGGTCTGTGTGCCCGATCCGGATATCGAGGCGACCCGCGAGAGGATCATTTTGGAGGGCGAGGTGCCGAGCCCTGTCAACCCGCCTTCGGGCTGCACCTTTCACGAGAGATGCCCGAACGCCACGCCGGCATGCCGCACGACGGTGCCTCAACTGAGAGAAGTAGGCCAGGATCACGAGGTCTCTTGCCTCGGAGTCGAGTGACGCGGACTTGAAGGAGACGGCGCAGACATGACCGACGCCAACACCTATAAAGACAACATCGTGACCAGCTACCTGGCCGACCAGAGCAAGTTCAGCGGCACTACCCTCTCGCCGGTTGCGTACATAGACTCCAGGTTCGTCCCCGGAGCGTTCTACGCGGAGAGTGTCTGGTTTCGCGAAGCCTCCGAAGGGTCTCCGCCGGAGCACAGCCACGACGATTTCGACGAGCTTCTGATGTTCTTCGGGTCTGACCCCGAGCGGCCGCACGATCTGTGCGGTGAGGTGGAGTTGTGGGTCGGGGGAGAGAAGCACCTACTGACCGAGAGCGCGATGGTCTTCGTGCCCAAGGGCGTGAAGCACTGTCCGATGATCTTCCGGCGGGTCGATAGGCCCATTCTTCACCTGTCGACGGCACCGTCGCAGAACTACAGCAGGGATGGCATCGGCTGAGCATTTCCGAACAGGAGGGAGAAGAAGTCTTGCACAAGCTGGAGAACTCACCGTACAAGAAGTACTTCAAGGTCGGTGACGAGATCAAGATCCCGTCTCATCCGCACGAGCACGAGGTGCCGTACCCGGCGATCTTACCTCGTTGGCACGGACGTGCCGGCGACTTCTGGCTTCAGGATCGCGACGTTCGCCATCACCGAGCCATTTGAGATGGTCCCGCACACTCACACCCACGACTTCGACCAGTACCTCTCCTTCTACGGCGGTGCGCCCGACATGTTGGATCTCGGCGGCGAAGTGGAATTCACACTCGGAGAGGAAGGGGGAGAGCTGGAGACCTACGTCTTCACGAAGCCCTTCATGGTTCACGTACCGCCGGGCGTGTTCCACTGCCCGCTGCGCTACACCAAGGTCTACGACCCCGCGAAGCCGATGATCCACCAGGATCTCGTTTTCACGGGTGAGTACATCCGGAAACCGGCCAGCTGAGGCCGGACAATCCATTGCCAGACGTGCGCGAGGAACTCGTCGGAAGGGGGTGCGGATCTCGGGGTGATAGGGGGAAGGTCAGGATTCTGCTGTGTGCACGACGATCGAAATGACACGACTGTGCAAGTTGTCCGAGATGGGGGTAGTGAAGTGAATCGAAGAAGAGCAATATGGAGCATCGGCGTTCTCCTACTGGTGGCCATCGTGATGATGGTCATGGTAGGGTGCGGTGAGGACGATACGACCACGACTACGGCCGCTCCGTCCACCGACACCACCGCTGCCGCCGTCAACCGACACAACGGTGGCGCCCGAGACAACGACCACGATGTCGGCCGATACGCCCGTCGCCGGCGGCGTCCTGCGTCTGATCATCAACGCAGGTCCGCAGAGCGTCGGCTGGTGGGCGACCATGGGCCCGACCGACGAAGGCGCGATCTTCCCCGGTGTGGAGAGGACTCATGAAGTTCGCCCCCGGGCGGCACACTGGTTCCCTGCCTTGCTGAGACCGTGACCGAGGATCCCGATGCCCTCACCATCACCTTCAAGCTTCACGAGGGCGTCATGTTCCATGACGGCACCGAGCTGACCGCTGACGTGGCCAAGTGGAACTACGATATCGGCATGGCGACGGCAAGCTCCAGTTCGCCGACTCCATCAAGGAGTTCGAGATCGTCGACAAGTACAACTATCGTGCTACACCTGAACTACTGGCACAACCAGCTGCTGCAGGCCATCGGCTGGGTCCCCATGTTCTCCCAGGCCGCCTACGAGGCGAACGGTGGAGCGAACGGTGGAGCTGAGTGGTGCGCGGAGCATCTCGTCGGTACCGGACCGTTCACGCTCGACGAGTTCAACCGCGACCAGTCCCTCAAGTGGGTCAAGAACCCCAACTACTGGGGCGGAGAGGTCTATCTCGACGGTATCGAAGTGAGCATCATCCCCGACAACGCGACGGCGGCGGCCATGATGCAGGCTGGCCAGGCCGACATCTGGCAGAGCGCCGACGCGCAGGGCCAGTCCGAGATGGAAGCTGCCGGCTTCACTCTGCAGTCAGGGCTGGGCTGGATTCCAGTGGCACCTGATGCCCAACACCGTCGACCCCGCCTCCCCGATGGCCGACCAGAAGGTGCGCGAAGCGGTGGAGTACGCTCTGGACAAGCCGGCTATCGCCGAGGCTATCGGCTATGGCCGTGCTGACCCCCATCTACTGCAGTCGCCCCCCGGGAGAATGGGGTGCGGACGCGATCATGGTCAAGCGTGAGTACGATCCGGAGAAGGCCAAGGCCCTCCTGGCCGAGGCCGGCTACGCTGATGGCTGCCCCATCGACATCCTTGCCGTCGCGGAGACAGGCGGTCGCAGCACCGGCGCCGAGGCGGTCAAGGGCTATCTGGATGCCGCCGGCTTTGTCACCAACATCGACATCGCTGATGCCGGCCGGTTCTACGGCTCGGTGTTCGGCACCGGCTGGAAAGACCTGGCCCTTATGTTCAGCGGCAACGACGTGACCTATCTCATGTCGTGCGCTGCCTGGTGGAGCCCGACACCCAAGACCAACCTCACCGAGCTTCGCGCGTCCCGCCGAGTTCTGGCGCACTCTTCGAGCCGGCCCTGATGGCCCGTACTCGAAGCGAGCAGATAGCGAAGACCGCGGACTATCGTTCGCCATGATGAACGAGAAGGCCCTGATGATCCCGCTGTATCATCAGCCTGCCACCATCGTCATCCAAGACTACGTCCACTGCGAATACCCGATTGAAGCGGGCTTCGTGGGCTGGTCCTGGGAGAAGACCTGGATGGGCGAGCACTAGTAACCAATAGGTATCGACCTGCAGCCGGCAAACAGGCTGCAGCGACTCGGCCCGCCCCCAGACTACGGTCTGGGGGCGGGCCGAGCTTTGTGCGGAGCATGACTGCTCCCACGGGCTCGGTCGCTGTGCTCGGGCGGGTGGGCGCGCGGGACGTGCCTTATTCGTGCACAGGGGGATCGCATTGCCGCTGGCACCTGGCGCAGTGCCAGGCCGGCGCTGCCTGTTCTAGCCTTTCCGGGGCGCCAAACCGGGGGGCGGCGTGACTATAGGCTTGCCGGTCACCGGATGGACGCAGTGGAACGGAAGCACCTCATGCTCGGGCCATCTCAATGGCGTGTAGTCCGTCAGCTCATCCGGACCGTAGGGATCCTCCGGGAAGGTGGTGGTTTGCAGCGCCACAAACTCAGGCGGTGTGAAGGCCCATCCGTTCTCGAAGGTGCAGATCCATACCGGCCGGTAGTTGAGCATCTTGATCTTCCACACACCGTCGCGCTTGACGTAGGCATTCTCATAGAGGGCGCCTTCCCACCACTGGCGGGCGATCGAGGTGGGGTTGGGATTCCTTTCGTAGTGAGTGCCGGCCTGCATCATGCAGCGGAAACGCGCCGAGGCGGTCAGTCGATCAGCGGACACGTCGACCACGTCCTGCATCTGGGGGTGATCGAGCAGGAAGCCGAAGACCGGTCCGTTCTTGCCGTCGGTGAAGCGGTTACGGAAGCCATCGCAGTACATGCGGCGGGCACCGGCAAGGCCTCGGAAGATTCCGCCAAAGAAGTGAATCTCGCAATCCTCGTCGTAGCAGTCGACCGCCTCGTCGTACATGCACTTGTCGATGAAGTAGCCATAGAGATGATGCAGACGGCGGATGGCATGCACGTCTTCCAGCACTCCGAGTCTGTGCTCCAGCCGTTCGACCCGTTTCTGCAGCTCATCATCACTCATGATCTTGACCCTCCCGTATCCAGAACGGCCTAGTCGGCGTACGGCTCCGGCGGCGGTGGTTGCATCACATTTATCCGGTAGCGGCTGTACGGCATGTAGTAGGTGGTCGGCCTGTCCGGCACGTTTTCCGGAGAACCAGCGATACTGGCCGCCACCGGCTCCTCCGCCCAGCCTTTCTCATACGGGCACATGAACGTCTGGCGGTAGGCGAACTTGAGGAATCTCCACTGCCCGTCCTCTTTGACATACTCCATGTCGTATTTCCCCAGGCAGAGGAATTGCTTCAAGGTACCTTCCACCATGAGGGAACAGTAGCCGTGCGAGTGCCAGAGTCCCCTAGCTCTCGTTCGGTCGCGGTTGATTTCGATGATGGGGTTGACAGTCATGTGAATCGCGAGGTGTCCCGCGCCGATCATCTTGTCGTCGAAGACTGTGTTCCAGAAGCGGGTGACGCTCTCGATGCCTTCGTAGACCCCGCTGTCCTCCATCTCCAGGTTGACCCCTGGCGTCTTCTGGGCAAACAGAGCTGGTACCTCGGATCTTCTTCCGATGTGGTAGAGGTGCGAGTACAGCGATTGCAGCTTCCAGAGCTCGAGGTAGTCCTTGGCGAGCGCTCCCTCGGCCACCTGCTCTTTCAGGCTTCTCAGTTCGGCTTCCAGCTGCTCCAGAGTCATGGTCATTTCTCGTGCCCCTACCGACCGCCGGGATATAGCTTGATGCCCTCACCCATGGGCGACGACATCATGAAGAACAACTGCTTGCTGATGTTCCTGACGATCATCGGGCCTTGCGACACGTTCGGCGGAACGTATGCCCAGAAGGGCTTGTTGATAACGTGCTTCTCGCCGCCGATCCAGAGTTCCACCTCCGCGCGGAGGTCGGTGATGTCGTCGTAGTTCAACGACGTGATCGCGATGGAGGTGCCGTAGGGCACGGTGTGGGTGTCCATGATCAGTTGGCCGGCTTTGGATGTGTCGCCGGGAAGAAGCCATCTCGTGTCGCAGCCGAACTCGGCGTCGGGGATCACGGTCTGGTCGATGTAGGCCATCGGACGACAGTAGGTGGGATCGAGGGGACGCATGAAGTCGGGCATCTTGATGTCGGCCGGCGTCCCGTAGACCATGTATCTCGCGTACTTCGATTCGCCGGGCTTCACTTCCCTGGCGATCGGGGGGGCTTTCTCCTCTGCCTCGGCCTTCTTGGTCTCGTCGTCCTTCTCTCTCGTGTAGACGCCGCCGGGGCCGGAGACCCAGTGCAGCGTCGGCCGGGAGTAGATCTGGCTGCGCACGCCTCTGTTGAACACAGGCATGTGGGGCAGGTTGGCGGGGATGTACGCCACCCAACTCGACTCCAGAGGGATTATCTCGTCGTCCATCTGCATGGCCATGGGGTCTGTGTCTGCGAAATCTTCGGGATTTGTCCCCCACCAAGAGAGCAGCTCGGGAAAGCCATGAACATGGGGGAACATGCCTGGAGTCGCGTAGCCGATCTTCGCCAACTCCTCCCACGTCACCTGATTGGGGAAGGTGGAGGGCCATATCCAGGTGGTCTCCCCGTAGTAGGCACCGGGGATGACCTCCTCGTCGATCCAGTGCAGGTGCTCCATGCTGACGCGCTTGCCTTGGGCGGCCAGAAGGTCGCGCTGCTCCGGGGTCGGGCCAGGCAGTAGATGCCGCTTCTCGAGCGTGGTGCAGATGTACTTGTCGAATTCGCCCATGGTCGGTGCGTGCTCCTATCCCTTGTAGGGGATGATCTCGAAGTTCATGATCTTGTGCGGGTCGAAGCCCTTGTCTTCCTCGAAATAGGCTTCCCGCGTACCTTCCGCTCCGGCCATCATTATCTCCACCTGGATGATGGGGCTGTCGACGCGAGTGACCTCCAGCGGACCGTGGGGCAGCTCCGGCGGCAGATAGACGAGCGTCGGGCGGGTGAAGACGTACTTCTCCAACTCCGGCCCCATGTGCAGCACCACTTCCGCGCCGAACTCATCCGGGTCGTCAGGGTTGCCGCCATACCACGCCAGCACTTCGTGGAAGTTGTGGGTGTGGCATGGGTTGTCTCCCTTGAAGGGCTTGCGGACGAACTGATGACCCATCATGAAGGGGAAGCCGATCTGCTGGTGCGAGATCATCAGACCGTCGAACACAGCGGTGCCGTCCGCCTTCATCGTCAGGAGCATGTGGGGCGGATGATGCACATACTGGTCGTACTTGCTCACGTCTACCTCTTTCGGAGTGCTGCCTGGTTGCCTGCCGCGGGTTCGCGGAGGGCAACTACAATACCGAACCGCCGGACACATGGAAGACCTGCCCGGTGACGTAACTGGTGACATCGGACGCTAGGAAGAGGGTGGCGTTGGCGATATCCCTCGCCGTGCCCATCCTGCCCAGCGGGAATGCCCCGAGAAACGCCTTGTTCCTCTCCAGTGCTTCTTCCGGCGACAACTCGGGTTCTCCCTCGTGGAGGATGGCCCCGAACTTGGTGGGCGCCGGACCGGGAGCGACGCAGTTGACGCGGAGGCCGGCCGGTCCCTCAACCTTGGCAAGTTGCTTCGTGAACAGATCGAGCGCGTACTTGGACATGGCGTAGGTGCCGACGCCCATGGCGTACTGATGCGTGCTACCAGAGCCGATGTTCACGATGACCCCGTACTTCTGCGCGCGCATCAAGGGGACGACGGCCTGAGTGACGTTCATGGTGCCGATGACGTTCAGCTTGAACTGCTTCTCCCAGGCGACAGGGTCCTGATCCTCGATCGGGATCCCATCCTTGTGGAGGATGGCACCGGCGACGTTGCAGAGGATGTCGATCCGTCCGTACTCGTCAATCACCTTGCGTACCATCGCCTTGACGGCGGCGTTGTCGGTGATATCGGCCTGCACGGCGAAGCTCTTGCAGCCCAGCTTCTTCACTGCTTCAGCCGTCTTCTCGGTATCCTCCAGGATGATGTCGGTGACAGCCACCGCATCAATCCCTTCCTGGGCCAAGAGCAAAGCTATCTCTTTGCCGAACCCTACTTGGCTGCCGGCCCCGGTGACGAGTGCCGTCTTTCCTGCAAAGGCGAGATCCATGGTTACCTTCCAATCAAAGTAGTAGCTATGCGCAGATCACTTCGGCTATGTCATCCAGGCCCAATTCAAGGAGCTTGGTCTTGCTCGGCATGCCGGTTGCTTTGTCCCAATCCATCAGATCCATGTACTCGTCGTAGATCTCTGCGTGCGTGAAGGTGATGCCGGCACGCGGACCCTGGGTCTTGGCGGGGATGCCCCGTAGCCGTTCAGGATACTTGAAGGGTGTGACTATGCCTTCTCGCTGGTTGAACGCTTGCCGTACGTTGGTGATGCGCTCACCGGTCTTGAGTATTTCTTCCGTGGTCAGGTCGTCCCAGCCCGTGATCGCCTTCATGGCCTCGACCAACTGATCGACGTGCGGATATGACCCGATGACGAATTGGCACAGGCCCAACGCGCTGGCGGCGTGCAAGTAGTTCGTGCTGGTCTTGTGATAGAGCCCGCGACCGGCGCGAGCGGCGCGATCGACCTCATCGATGAGACCCGGTGGGTGCTGCCCGCCCCCTTGATTGTGGCGGCCAGGTGTGGGGTCCGCTCCGTACCCGGTGGCGAAGCCCCAGCTTCCCCTTGGGTCGTGGGCCCCGATCTCCTGCCCTCCGACGTGCATCGCGTACTTTTCGGAGCCCTTGCCGACCCTCTCCGCGGCCAGCTTCACCCCGTCAGCAAGGATGTCGCCGAACCCCTCGCGCTTGCCGATCATCTCGGTCATGGCAACGATGGCCTTGTGATTGCCCCAGGTCATCTCCAGTCCGCCGGTATCTTCCTTGCCGATGATTCCATTCTCGTAGCATTCGATCGCGAAGGCGACACAACCTCCGGCGGATATGGTGTCCACACCCAGTCGGTTGCAGATGTCGGAGGCGACGATGATCGAATCGAGGTTGCCGTTCGCGCAGTTGCTGCCGAACATCGCCAGCGTCTCGTACTCGGGCTTGTGGGCGCCCTCCTCGAACTCGTATTCCCCGGTCCCCGCCTTCATGATGCCGCCGCACGCAATGGGGCAGCGCCAGCAACCATACCGGCGCTTCTGCTTGGCAAACACAGGTGGGCCACCGCAGTCCTCGTAGTTCGGCACATCTATCGCGGCGACACCGCCCCAATTCTTGGACGGCGCATCGTCGCTGTTGCAGCACATGCCATAGATGCCGGGCGTGCCGAACTCGTGCAGCCCTTCCTTGTGGCCACCGAGGGCGTCGACGTGCCTTTTGTGCATCGCCTTGAGCGCTGCCGGTTCGGAGGCCCCGGGAGGCTGCAGGGTGCCCTGGACGGCAACGGCCTTGAGCCTCTTCGAGCCCATGACCGCGCCCAGTCCCGAGCGCGCGGCAGCGCGGCCCTTGTTGCACATCACCGAAGAAATGAGGGCCAGCTTCTCTCCGCCGGGGCCGATGCAGGCCACTTGAAGGTCCTTGCCATGCTCCTGCCTGAGGATGTCCTGGGTCTCGAAGGTATCCTTGCCCCAGACGCCGGCAGCGTCTCTCAGTTCGGCCTTGCCGTTGTTGATATGCAGGTACACCGGCGTGTCCGATATACCGGTGAAGAACACCGCATCGTAGCCGGCGAACTTCAGGTAGGGCCCGAACTCCCCGCCCGAGTTGGCGTCTCCCCAGCCGCCCGTCAGCGGCGACTTGCCGACGACGACATACCGCGAGCCCCCGACACCCTCGGTGCCGGTCAGGATCCCGGTGACGAAGCCGAGTGTGGCCTCAGGGCCGAGCGGATCGACGCCCGGCTTCTGACGGTCGAAGAGGATCCTCGCGCCCAGGCCGTAGCCCCCGAGGTACTCCCGAGCCGTCTTCTCATCCAGGGGCTCTTCTCTCATCTCTTTTGTGGATAGATCCACCCAGAGGATCTTTCCCATCACACCAAAACCCACGTTGCTCCTCCTGCCTAAGATACGTATTGCCGACTAGTTCCTCACTTGGCCCCGGAGATGCCCGGCAGCCAAGTAGCCAATTCCGGAATGAAGAAAATCAGCACCAGAAGGATCAGGCCCCACGCAAGGTAGGGCATGGACGCCTTGAAGCAGTCGCTGAGAGTCACGTCTGGAGGAGCGAGCGCCTTCATGGTGTACACATCGAGCCCGAAGGGCGGGCTGATCAGCCCGAGTTGCACGCTCAGCAGGCACAGCGTGGCGAACCACAGCATGTCGAACCCCAGCACCTTGATCATGGGGAAGAAGATCGGCGCCGTGATCATGACGATGCTGGCCGGGTCCATGAAGGCCCCCAGGATCAGGAGGACGACCTGGGTGAAGGCGACGATGACCAGGGGGGGTACGTCGAGGCCGGTCGCCCACTCTGTCAGGCCCGTGACGGCGCCCGAGGTGGCAAGGAGGCGTCCGAAGCTTATGGAGCCCACCACGATGAAGAAGACCATCACCGAGATGCGCACGGTGCTGCGGCAGGCTCGGAAGACCATCCTCCAGCTGAACTGCTTGTACAGCGCCGCCACAAGGACGCACGCGACGACGCCGAGCGCAGCACTTTCACTTGGGGTAGCGAGCCCAAAGAAGATGCTGCCCATGACGGCGAGAAGGATCAGGCCGATTGGGACCAGGTAGAGCCACGTGGCCTTCAGCTTCTCGCGAAGGGGTATCTTGACCACATCGTAGGACGGAGCCAACGTCGGATCCATCTTGCAGCGGACGACGATGTAGCCGGCCATCAACACAGCCAGCAGGATGCCGGGGAGGGTGATGGCCAACAACAGCTTCGAGATGGACACCTGGCCCATGGCCCCAATGAACACCGCCATCGCGCTGGGAGGGATGAGGATGGCCAGCGTGCCGGTGGAGATGATCGGGCCCAGGGTCATCTCGTTCTTGTAGCCCCGCGCCATCATCTCGGGGAGGAGAACCCGCCCTAGGATGCCGATGCATCCACCGCTGATACCTATCGGCGCGCCCAGAAGCACGCCTACCCCGATCGCCACTAGGCTGAGTCGGCCGGGCACCTTGCCCATTACCTTGTCGACGGCGTCGACAACCATGGTGCCCGTTCCCGCCTCGAAGATGACGTCACCCATCAGGATGAAAAGCGGGATAGGCAGAAAGACGTAGTTGGCCACCGAGCTGTACAAGCTCATGGCGAGCTGATCGATCCCGCTCCAGCCCCCCCAGAACACCGAGGCGCCGATGATGCAGGTGAACAGCATCCCGAAACAGATGGGCATGCCCGTGATCATGATGACCACAAGGCAGCCGAACATCAATACCAAGGCCTCAAACCACTCCACAGGTGCTCCTCCCTATAGCGAGCTTTGTTCTCCGGCCTTGATGTACACACCGGACTTGTACGCCCGGTAGTAGGTCACCACGTGCCTGATTGACTGTATGAAGAGAGCGAAGAATGCGATGGGGATGATCATCTCGATCGGCCACTTGACCGGCTTCAGAATGGTGGCCAGGACGAAGTGGTTCTGGTAGTCCTGAATCGTCAGCCGTGCCGTGTAGAACAACAAGAAGGCTATCAGCCCCGCTACGGCGCAGGTGGAGATGAGATTGATGATGTTTGCGGCTTTGGCCGGGAACCTTTCCACGACGGCCTCCATCACCACGTGTCCCCGGTCCCGATAGATGGCCGTGGTGCCGAGGAAGGTCATCCAGAGGATGGAAAAGGAGAGGATCTCGAAAGAAGGCGCCCATGTGAAGTTGAACGCCTTTCGGATGATGACGTCCTGGGTGATCCAGATGGTCTGGATGAAGACGATGACGCCGGCGAGTAGCAGCATGAAATCGATGGACTTGTCGAATACTCGCCCTGCCTTGTCCAATAGCCGCATGACCACGCCTCTCCCCGTCAATGTGTTGTTTACCAGGCACGGGGCGGCCGGTACACCGGCCGCCCCGTGCCTGCAGATGTGCTTGCGATCTAGTCTCTAGTTGTTAGCCCGCGGGAAGTTGGGGTTAACGAGCGCGTCATAGAGGAGCTTCCCTTCTGTCGGGAACGCCTCCAGGTCGGCCTTCCACATCGTGTTGCGGTACGCCGTGTAGAAGACCTTTGATTCCTCGGGGCTGAGATTGACGATCTTCACGCCGTCGGCCTCGATGGTGGCTTTGACGCTGTCGACCGTTTCGTTGAAGTGCGTCAGGTTGTCAAACTCGGTGGCGATCATGGCCTGGGTGAGCACCTGCTGCTGCTTCGGGGTCAGGCTGTTCCACTTGTCCATGTTCATGAGCATCATGCCGCCGCAAGAACTGACCGGCTCGTCGAGCATGGCCTTGGTCAGCGGCGTGAGGCCGTAGTCAATGATGCCGGGGATGCCGACGTTGAACCCGTCGACCACGCCGCGCTCCATGGAGGTGAAGTAGTCGCTGAAGTCGATAGGCATGCAGGTCATGCCGAGCTCTTCGATGAACGCCTGGTTGGCGCCGCCGACAGCGGCCATCTTCAGGCCCTTGAGGTCGGCCAGCGTGCTGATCTCCTTGCCGAAGTAGAAGACCGTCTGGACCTGAGCCTCTGAGGAGACAGACGCGCCGAGGTACTTGATGCCCTTCGCCGCGAAGCCGTCTTCAAAGTACTTGAAGGCGGGGTTGCCGGCACGCAGTTCTACCGGGTTGTATTCCGCCCGGCCGATCGCGCTG
Organism: uncultured Actinomycetes bacterium; assembly: GCA_963714175.1. GTDB lineage: Bacteria > Actinomycetota > Thermoleophilia > RBG-16-64-13 > RBG-16-64-13 > RBG-16-64-13. The sequence goes on from CAVQNN010000003.1 coordinate 534,569, forward strand.
CAGAGGGGAACGAGGGAATCGCCAAACATGGCCAGAGCGCTTCCTATGTCAAAGGTGCCGCGCTGGACGGCGGCAGGCACATCCGCGGGCGGGCAGGCTTCCGGTCCGTTGAACTTGATGGTCATCGCGCCGCCGGAGTACTCCGCGACCTTGTCCATGAAGTCGTGGTTCCAGTCAGAGCCCGGCGGAACGTCCGGGAGGAAGCTCACGAACGTGAGCTCTATGGGCTCCACGTCAGCGACCACGTCGCGAACGACGTCGCCCGCTGCCACGGTGGTCTCAGTCGGCGCCGCGGTGGTCTCGGTGGGTGCAGCAGCGGTGGTCGTGGTCTCGGGTGCCGCGGTGGTCGTGGTCTCGGGTGCCGCGGTGGTGGTGGTCTCTTCTTCCCCGCCGCATCCGACGGCCAGGACGGACAGTGCCAAGATCAGACATATACCAATAATCGCCAGTTTCTTCACGAGTGTTCCCCCGATCCTATTCTTCGCCTGGATTTCACAGCATTGCTCGTATCTTGTCAGGGTCGAATCAGAATTCGCTACCAAGACCTCCTTCCTGCATGTGGCATGCCGCCATACTAGCAGCGAGTCCTCCTATTTGGTCAACGGTTTGGTCGGTCGCGGCCGCCGGATAGTGCGAGCTGAAAGATGGGGCGGACCGTCGCGAAGGCGATCACTCGCGAGAGCCCATCATGTTACCGAGATCGCCGAATCCCATCATGTCCCCTCCAAGAATAGCGAGTCCTACTAGTGAGCACTACTAGCACACGCTACTAGCAAACGCAAGTTCTGTGTGCTTTCCTAGGAGACGGTAGACGAGAGGTCGAGCCTCAAATGGCCCCCATCCCCAGGTGCTGGGAGAGGCCGATCGGAGTAGACAGCTATGGGAGCCCCTACGAAGGAAGGTACCCGCGAACCGCTCTCCACTCGCTGGAAGCGGATGAGCGTGGAGGAGAAGCGGCAGCGGATCGTGGATGCCGTCCTCCTTCTCATCTCAAAGCACGGAGTACAAGGTACGACCACCGCGCGGATTGCCGCGGCCGTAGGAGTATCCGAGCCGACCATCTATCGGACTTTTCGCAACAGAAAAGGGATGCTTCTTGCCGCTGCCGACAAGCTCTGGCAGCAAAGACGAGACGAACTCGAGTCCTTCGAGTCGTCGGATGCGATGGACCACCTCCGGAAGATCTGTGAATACCACACCACGGGCATTCAACAGACACGGGTCGTCCGCTTCATCACCGAACTCGCCGTCGCCCCTCCCACCGATGGACTGCGTGAACACTTGAGAGACCAACAACTCAGTGAGGCTCGACGGCTCGCCGACTTGGTAGACGAAGGGAAGGCGCAGGGTTGTATCCGTCCGGACGTCGATTCCGAGGAGACCGCTTGGCGGATCATGTCCGTGCACTGGACTGAGGCAATGGCTCGCCTGCATGGTCTGGAAGACGTGGTGATGACGGGCTTCTCCACGAAGGTATTCCAGTCTATTCTGACAGACATCGCCACGAAGTCGCCCTAGACCAATCGCGACGGTCCCGAACGCACCGGAAGGGCCCTTGGCACTGGCAAGCGACCGCTCCCTCATGGATAGTAGTGGCTTTACTTTGAGCCCCGCGGGGCTTAGAGTAGTGGACACTACTAGCGTACACTACTAGGTGTCGACCATCTTCAGATTGTCGACTGGTTGGCGTATCGTGGCGCTCCCGGGCATGGGTGTGGGCCCGGGCATCGGATGTACGGTCTTCGACGAAGGCAGAACGAGAAGGAGCACAGACAATGTCCGAGGAGTCCAAGACGCCGGAGATCCTGGGCGCGGAGAGAGCGCGGCGCATCCAGGACGCGATCGAACTGAAGCAGCCGGACAGGGTCCCCTTGTCGATGTCGATCGGCTACATGCTGGCCGACATGGGCGGCATCAGCAAGCAGGAACTGCTGGAGAACCCGGAGAAGGCTCAGGAGTTGCTGGAGAAGGCCGCCCTGGACTTCCAGCCGGATAGCATCCACGGTCCCATGCCCTCGGATCCGACACCGCACCTCATTCTCGGCGACCGCATGACCGCCTGGCCCGGCCATGGCGTGGATGCGAGCACTCAGTATCAGTTCGTCGAGAGCGAGTTCATGAAGGCGGACGAGTACGACGCGTTTCTGGACGATCCGACGGACTGGGTGATCCGCACCTACCTCCCCCGCGCTTTCGCAGGCCTGGAGGCCTTCAGCCTCATGCCCCCTCTCAACCAGTTCATCTCCGGCAGCTACTTTCTGAGCGCCCTGGGCGGGCTCGCCTCGGGGCCGATGGCCGATGCCTTCAGGACTTTCGCCCAGGCTCTCCAAGCCGTGGCCGACCAGAACGAGCTGATGATGAAGAACATGCGCCGGATGGCCGCCCTTGGCTTTCCCGCTTCGGTCATAGGCGGAGCCACGCTCACGGCGCCGTTCGACATGATGTCCGACGCCCTGCGGGGCATGCGCGGCATCCTATTGGATATCCGCAGGCAGCCTGAGAAGTTGCTCGCGGCCCAGGAAAAGATCGCGCGCTACGAGTTGGAGCATGCCATCAACACCTGCAAGGCCATGGGTGTGTACAAGGCCTTCCTCCCGCTGCATCGCGGTTCCGACGGGTTCATGTCAATCGAGCAGTTCGAGACCTTCTACTGGCCTCAGTTGAAAAGCATACTCGAGACGCTGGTCGAGAACGGCATCACCCCGATCGTGTTCTACGAGGGCTGTTGGGACAAGCGCCTGGAGCATCTCGCTCAACTCCCCAAGGGCAAGACCGTGGGCTACTTCCAGTCGAGCGACATCTTCAAGGTGAAGGAGGTCGTCGGCGACACCATGTGCATCATGGGGGGCATGCCCAACTCGCTGCTCGCGGCCGGCCCGGCCGAAGAAGTCCGTGCTCTCACAAAGAAGCTGTGCGAGAAGGTGGGCAAGAACGGCGGGTTCATCATGTCCACGGCCGTGGGCGAGATGGCCGGCAGCAACCCGGAGATGGTCCGGGTTTGGGCCGAAGCCACCAGGGAGTTCGGGACATACTGAGCGGTTACTGAGACTAGGAGGAGCATCGCCATGGGAATCTACGACAAATGGTTCGCGACGAACCCCATCCTGCCGGGTAAGAACTGTGACCGGCTGGTCTACCAGGCAGCCGAGCATGTGGGTGAGAAGAACTACTCGGTGCTCTGGCACTGCATCACCGAGCCCTTCCTCATGGTGCGCGACCCCCACAGCCACGATTTCGACCAGTTCCTGCACTTCTTCAACGCCGATTCCATGCATGTGGGTGAGTTCCACGCCGAATTGGAGTTCACGTTGGGCGCGGAACTGGAGAAGCACATCATCACGGAGCCGACCGTCATCCATATCCCTGCCGGCGTGCTCCACGGCCCCCTTGAGTTCACCAGGGTCGACAAGCCCGTGATCTTCATGAACGTGGCCTTCACTCCCCAGTACATGAAGCCGGGTGAATCGCACCCACAGCCCTGACATCGAGGAGGCACAATGGATCTGAAACTACGGGACAAGATCGCGCTGGTGACTGGGAGCGGCAGTGCGATCGGCTACGGTAGGGCGATAGCTCTCCAGTTGGCCGAGGAAGGCTGCGACGTCGTCTGCGCGGACATCGACCTACCCGGGGCGGAAGAGACTGCGGCGCTGGCCGAGAAGCTCGGCCGCCGGGCCCTCGCGGTGAAGATGGACGTGACCGACCGCGCCGAGGTGGACGCCATGGTCAAGAAGGCCGTGGAGCAGTTCGGCCGGATAGACATCCTGGTGAACAACGCGGGTCGGAGCAGCGCCGACAAGCCCTTCATGATGAAGACCAAGGCCGACTGGGACCTGGACATAGGCATCAATCTGTACGGGCAGATGAACGTGGCGCAGGCCGTCCTGCCCTATATGGCCGAGCAGAAGTACGGCCGGATCATCAACACCTCGGGCGGGCAGGGCATCCCGACGGTGTCCACCTATGGCGCGGCCAAGGCCGGGGTGGAGGCCTTCACCCATTCGCTCGCGCTCGAAGTCGGGCCCCTGGGCATCGTCGTGAACGGTGTCGCGCCTGGTCTGGGCGAGACGGGGCTGAACGTCACCACCACCGACGAGCACAAGGAGGGGTTCCGGCGCATGTCGGCGTTGCACAGGCTCTGCACTCCTCAAGACGTGGCGCCGGCGGTGGCTTTCCTGGCCTCCGACGTGTGCAGCTACATGGTCGGCCAGTGGATCAGACTCACCACCTTCTAGAGGAGCAAGAAACATGGCTATTCGCAACTTCGACGAGGACAAGTGCATCGGGTGCGGCAACTGCGTGGCCGCCTGCCCGATGGACGTCCTGCGAATGAACGAGGACGAGACCAAAGCGGTAGTGCAGTACCCGCAAGATTGCATAGCCTGCTGGGGATGTGAATCGTTCTGCCCCGAAGGTTGTTTTGACATCTCACCAGAACGCGCCCGCGGCGAACTGGTCTCACCGTACTAGGAGTGGAAGGTATGAAAGAGTCGGGTCCGGAGCGAACGGTATTGACCACCGACGTGCTCGTGCTCGGTGCCGGGGGCGCGGGTATGTGTGCCGCGCTCAAGGCCAGGGAGAGTGGCGCGGACGTCCTCATGGTCGACAAGTGCGGCATCGGCTACAGCGGTCAGGTGCCCATCGGCGGGGGGATACTGGCCTACGTCTATCCTTCCTACGCCGACACCTGGGCCGAGAAGGTCACCAAGGACAGCAACTACTTCAACAACCAGGACTGGACCTACGCCTTCGGCAAGGCGATGCATCCGACGACCATGGATCTGGCCGACCTGGGGCTCACCTTCCTGAGGAAGGACGGGGAGATCGAAGTCCTTACCTGGGGACCGAACATCCACGTCACGCTCTTCGATGCGCCCAAGTCCCTGGAGGCTCTGAGGAGGACTGCGAAGGCCCGCGGGGTCAGGATGATGGACAAGATATTCGTCATCGACCTGCTGAAGAACGGCGACCAGGTGGTGGGTGCCGTCGGCCTGGGGCTCGTCGACGGACGTGTCTACGAGTTCAATGCCAAGGCGACCATCGTCGCCACGGGGAACTGCGGATACCAGCACGAGAAGACCTATTCCTCCGTGCAGGGCGAGGGCCCCGCGATGGGCTACCGAGCCGGCGCGCAGATCACCAACGCCGAGTTCAACAGCATGTACGTCTGGGGCATCAAGCTCCTCGGCAAAGAGCTCATGGGCATTCATTTCTACCTGTACCTGGAGAACGCCCGCGGCGAGAAGATCATGGGCAAGCACTTCCCGGAACTGATGGTGGGCGAGCACGCGGTCTTGACCTTCGACCCCAGAGTCATCACTGCCATGTACAAGGAGGTCAAGGCCGGCCTGGGCCCGATCTACCTGAACCTGAACGGCCTGACATCGACTGAGATAGCCGGCCTGTGCGAGGAATTCGTCGAAGACCTGTCTCATATCATGGCGAACGACACGATGATGCTCCTCTGCGAGAAAGCCGGCGTCGACCCCTCCACAGAGAAGATGGAGATGTGGCCGAGGCTTCTCTACACAGGCGGCGGCCTCCGGATAGACATGAACTGCAAGACGACTGTGCCGGGCCTCTGGGCGGCCGGTGGCGCGTGCAGCAATCAGTGGACCAATGGGGGCGGCAGTCAGGCGGGTCTGGGAGTCCAGTCGGCCGCGGTGACCGGGTTCGCCGCCGGAGAGGACGCTGCGAAGTACGCGGTCGGCGCCTCGAGGTGCGATATCGACCCCGACTATGCCGAGAAGGTAATCTCCAGGGTGCTGGCTCCGATGGAGCGCTCAGGCGAAGTCGATGCCTACGACATAACGTACAAGGTCCACGAGGCCATCGTGCCGATGGAGTACAACCGCGTCCGCGAAGCCGCGAGGATGAACGAGGCGATGGGCATCCTGAAGGACGCCAAGGAAAGACTACAGCTGGTCGGTGCGGCCGACTTCCATGACCTTGCTCGCTACCACTCCGCGGAGAGCATGCTCATGTGCGCGGAGTTCACCTACAGGGCGGCTCTCATGCGCGAAGAGAGCCGCAGCCAGCACTTCCGCGAGGACTTTCCTGCTCGCGACGACAAGAACTGGTTCAAATGGATCAACGTCGAGCAACGGGACGGCGGCCCGGAGCTCTCCACCATGCCCATCCCCATAAGCGACTACCGCCTACAACCCAACCCGTGATAGAGGCAAAACGGGGGAATACGAGCAAACGGACCGAGACTGAGGAGGAGGCAAGGAAGATACGATGATCGCAAAAGAAAAGCTGGCAAAGATAGTTGGGGGTGCGAACGTCAGCGAGGATGCGGGGACGCTGGACGCGTACTCAAAGGACATGAGTTTTGTCAACCAGACCAGGCCGGCGTGCGTGGTGAAGCCACACAACGCTGACGAGGTGAAGCAACTGGTCGGACTCGCCAATGAGACCCTCACACCTCTGGTGCCGGTGAGTTCGGGCCCGCCTCATTTCCGGGGCGACACGGTACCGAGCACCGGTGGATCTGTGGTCGTGGATCTCAGCGGCATGAACAAGATCGTCTTCGTAGACCGGCCTCGCCGGGTCGCCATGGTCGAGCCTGGCGTTACGTTCGGCGAGCTGATCGAGGCCGCGACGAAGGAGGGAGTCAGGCTCAACATGCCGCTGCTCCCAAGGAGCACCAAGAGCGTCGTAGGCAGCCTCCTCGACAGAGAGCCTGTGGTGATGCCCAAGTATCAGTGGGACATCTCCGACCCCATCGCCTGCCTCGAGGTGATCTTCGGTGCTGGTGAGGATTTCCGGACAGGCCAAGCTGCCGGCCCGGGGACCGTCGAAGAGCAGTGGGCCGTGGGAGGCGTGCAGAAGGCGCCCTACGGACCTCATGTGGCCACCTGGCATCGGCTCGTCCAGGGAGCTCAGGGGACCATGGGCATCGTGACTTGGGCCTCCCTGCGCTGTGAGTTGCTTCCCAGCCTTGAGGAGCCCTACGTGGTGGGTTCCGCTCAGCTCGCACCGCTTCAGGAGATGGCCGCTTGGCTCATCCGCCTGAGGATGGTCAACGAGTGCTTCGTGCTCTCCAGCGCCAGTCTGGCGGCCATGTTCGCCGAACAATGGCCCACGGACTACAAGCGCCTCAAAGCCGCACTGCCGCCGTGGACTCTCTTCTATACAGTAGCCGGCTACGACTACTACCCGGAGGAAAGGGTCAGTTCCTACCTCAGCGACATCACCGACCTCACCAAGCGCCTGGGCGTTGAGCCGACCAGGTCGGTCGGCGGTCTCTCCGCCCGCGAGATACTGAAGGCAGTCCAGCATCCCTGCTCGGAGCCCTACTGGAAGCTTCGTGCCAGAGGAGGCTGTGAAGACGTCCTCTTCCTGGCCCCGAACGACAAGGTCGAGGGGCTTGTGGAGATCATGAACGGTCTGGCCGGCAAAGCCGGCTACGCGATCTCCGACATGGGCATCTACGTTCAGCCGATGGTGCAGGGGGCCGGTTCCCACTGCGAGTTCAACCTGTTCTACGATCCCGATAGCCCGGGCGACGCCGATCAGGTCAAGAACCTCGCCTCTCTCGCGACTAAGACTCTCATCGACGCGGGCGCCTTCTTCTCCAGGCCATACGGAGAAAACGCCCTGATGATCATGAATCGCGACGCGGCGACGGTCGCTGTGCTCAAGAAGTTGAAGCAAGTCTTCGACCCGAACGGGGTCATGAACCCGGGGAAGCTGTGTTTCTAGCGGCGTAGTGACCGTTAGAGACAAAGCTGTGCAATAGAAGGAAGGAGCGAAATGGCATTAGAAGAGTATTCCGGCGATATGAACATGTGCTGCCGGTGTTCGATGTGCAAGTTTGTGCCTTTGCAGATGGTCAAGGGTTACGAGCACGCCAACGTGTGCCCCAGCATATCCAGGTACAACTTCCACTTCTACGCGGGTGGCGGTCGGCTCAACATGGGAGCCCAGGGGCTGGACAAAGGGTTTGAGTACACGCCTCGGTACCTCGACAGTATCTACAACTGCCAGCTGTGCGGCGCTTGTGACGTTTCCTGCAAGTACGGCATGGACATGGAAGTGCTCAGGCCTATCCAGGAACTGCGCATCAAGGCAGTCGCGGATGGTCACACCCATCCTGCTCTCGACAAGGTAGTGGAGAGGATGCGCAAGCAGGGCACCATGGTGCCCGGACCGGGCAAGCGGGGCGCGTGGGCTGAAGGACTGGGACTGAAGGACGCCACCAAGGAGAAAGTGGACGTTCTCTACCACGTGGGTTGCTTGACCAGCTACGACAAGGAAATGCAGGGTGTCGCCAAGGCTACCGCCTCGATACTCACCAAGGCCGGCGTCAATTTCGGTATCGCCGGCGACGCCGAGACCTGCTGCGGCGGCCGGGCCTACGAGATGGGCTACGAGGACGACTTCTTGGCGCAGGCTAAGAAGAGCATGGAAGTCATCGAGCGCTCCGGCGCGAAGACACTCGTGACCAGTTGTGCCACCTGCTATCAGTGCTATGCCGTCCTCTACGAGCGCTTCGGTCTCAAGGGCGATCTGAAAGTGGTGCACAGCAGCCAGATGATCGCCGATCTCATCGGCAGCGGCAAGCTCGAGCCGAAGAACCCGGTCGACCTGAATGTCACCTACCACGACCCCTGCCACCTCGGCAGGCTCGGGGAACCCTGGATCCATTGGAAGGGCAAGAAGGTCCCCGGCGACCGCTTCATCTTCGACCCGCCCAAGACCTACCGGCGCGGGACGAACGGCGTGTACGAACCTCCACGCGAGGTGCTTGCCAGCCTTCCCGGCGTGACTCTCACCGAGATGGACCGGATCAAGGAGTACGCGTGGTGTAGCGGCTCCTGCGGTGGAGTGACCGATTCCAATCCCGAGTTCGCCGAATGGACGGCCAACGAGAGGATCGAGGAAGCCGTGTGCACCGGCGCCGAGGCGATCGTGACGGCCTCTCCCTGGAGCGAGAAGCTCTTCTCCGAGACCATCAAGAAGAACGGTGGCAGCCTGAAGGTGTATGACATCGTCGAACTGGTTGCCCAAGCCATATAGGAAGGAGGGCGGTACGTCTTGGCTCTAGACAAGGATATCCACAGCGCGTTTGCAGATGTGGTGGGCGAGGAAAACATCTGTGACGATCCGGTGATGATGGCTTCGTATTTCAAAACCGACTTCGCCGCCGTGATCTTGCCCAAAGACACGGCCGAGGTCCAGGCGGTCGTCAAGCTGTGCAACAAGTTCAAGCTGAAGTTCCGACCCATCAGCACGGGTTGGACTGGAGTGTTCATCCCGGGCACCGTGCTGATCGATCTCAGGCGGATGAACAAGCTCATCGAGATCGACGAGAAGAACATGTTGGCGGTTTGCGAACCGTATGTGACCTCGGCCCAGCTGCAGGCTGAGCTCTTCAAGCGGGGTCTGAACACAAACATCAAAGGCTCAGGTGCCCAGGGCTCGGCGTTGCTGCGCGGCCACGGGGCCATGGACCAGTCCTGCGGGGCCGACGACAGGAACCATCTGGCCGTCGAGTGGGTGACCCCGGAGGGTGAGCTGGTGAGAATCGGCTCGTGGGGTTCTTCGAACGAGTGGTTCTGTGGTGACGGGCCCGGCCCCTCCCTTCGGTGCCTGGTGCAGAGCACGGTGCCGCCGAGCGTGACGCCGGGGATCTTCACCAGGGTCGCCACCAAGGTCTACCACTGGCCGGGGCCCGAGAGATATCACCTGAAGGGCAACTCGCCGAACTACAGCCTCATCGAGCAGCCGGCGAACATGTTGCTGCGCTACTACAGCTTCCCAACGATCGACAAGTTGATGGAGGCGGAGAAGAAGATCGGCGAGAGCGAGATCTCCTTCATATGCTACGGAATCAACTCAGCGATGGTCTCCGCGAACGTCACCCCCAGCAACGAAGAACAGATGGCCTTGTTCGATGTCGTCTCGAAAGAGGTGCAGGGCAACGGCTTCGTCGTGATCATCGCCGGCAACTCCGATGGGGATTTCGCGTACAAGAAGAAGGTGCTCGACACGATCATAAGCGAGACCGACGGCCTGTCGATGAAGACGGTCGAAAGACCCGAGATCGAGGAGATCCTGCTGCGTCAGTGCACCCGGATCAGCGGCGCCATCAGAGAGACGTTCCGGCCCGGAGGCTACTTCAAGTCGCTCCCGGTCATGGGCCAGCGCGATCTGACCGTCCGGTGGGCGATCGGAGCCGGCGAGGCCAAGATGCCCCTCATCGAGAAGGGCTTGATCGTCGACGACGGCGGGGCCTTCTTCGGTTGGGGAGTCGAGCACGGGCATCTCGGCAAGACCGAGATCTTCTGCGCGTTCAGCCCCATGAACCCCGAAGCCTGGAAGGGCGTCGACGCGTGGGAAGCGGAGCAGGGCAAGAGAGCGGTGGACGAGAAGTACTTCGCACTCACGATGGCCAGTCTAGACGTGATCGACGAGAGGACCGGACCGGCCATGTCCAACTACCATCTGTGGTGGTACAAGGTGCTGGACACGCTCGATCCGAACGGAGTCATACCGCTGAAGGGCGTGAGCAAGCTCACACCTTAGCGGTCCGAGGATTGATCTGGTGATTTGTTGACGGGGGTGGACCCGCACAGGGTCCACCCCCGTCTTCGCTGTCTGGGAGGCTGCCGAGGAACGAGGAGCCGGCCGCCAGAACCGGGTGCCCTCCGGGCGGGGCGGCGCAGTGCGGCGTTCTCGGCCGCGCGGCTACTCCCCGTCGGATAGTTCGTCTGGGCCGGCGTCGTCGGGTCGGGCCAGAAGGTCTCGGAAGCGTTGAGCCGCCCTCTCCTTCTCTGCATCTTGAGCAGCGCGTACTTTGAGGGCGGCTTCGTCGAGGGCGGGCTTCTCGCGCTGGGCGCTCGCAAGCAGGACGTCGATCGTGACCGGAGCCTGATCCTTGGCCGCCTGCTTCAGTATTTCCAGGAGTTCCTGTTGGAGCGAGCGCTGGTTGTGGATCGCGCGGCTGCGGAGTCCGGCGGCGACGTCGTCGGGGACGTTCTTGATGGAGAGGTTGATGGGCATCCGGGGCCCTCCTTGGCTACTTGCACTCCAGCAGTTCTTCGACCTCGGCCATTCTGCCCTCAGCCAGCTCCTGAGGTATGAAGACCTTGCCGCACTTGGGGCAGGCCGGCACTTCGTGGGCGACGGTGTTGCCCAGGTATGAGAAGACCGTCTTCTTCAGCACCAGTTCCCTGTCGCACTTGCCGCATTTCCAGATTCTCGCCTCAGCGTTCACGCCGGTTGCTCCCCTCGATCGAAGCGCATGCGGTGATAGTAGGCGCTCAGTACCTCGTATGTCGTGGAGCCGTTTCTCGATACTGCACCCAGTAGGTGATGACGGGCTTGATCATGCTGGCACATGCACATGCCGTCGCTCTCGTCGTAGAACTTGTCGCCGGAGCTCTCCGCCAGCCATATCGCTTCCTTGAGGTCGGCTGCGGATATCAGCTTCTTGTCCATGCTCTTCTGCAGTTCATCGCTGATGATCAGAGTCAGCTGATCCCATGCATGAGGCTCCGGCTGAAAATCGACATCCTGATTCTGCTTCATCAGTTCTCTCTTTACCCTCAGGCTGTTGTCCCGCTTCTCCTGGAGGCTGGGCACCCGGTCGTCTGGCGCCCAGCCCGAAGACCATGTCCAGGATGTGTGCGCACTCCTTGCCCCGCGAAGCGAAGACCTCCTTGCAGTTGGCGCAGTAGACAATATAGGGCTTCTCGCTCGCCTCGGCGCGGTGCTGCGTGATCTCGTCGTAGAGCTCGGGATTGGCGATGCGTATGTGCCCGCCGTAGCCGCAGCAGCGGTTTCGTTCGCTGAGCTCCTCGAGCGCGACGCCCGCCTTCTCCGCAAGCTTCTCTGACGCCGGACTGCATCTCGTTGTCGTCCCTTGCCGCGCAGGGATCGAACACGGCGGCTTCGGGAAGAGGCTGGTTGGGGCGATCTCGTTCGGATCTCGCCAGCAGTTCGTAGAGCGACACCCTCGGGATCTCCGGCAGGAACAGGTTGAAGAGACTCTCGCAGGTCGCGCAGGCGAAGACCAGTGTGGGCTCTGCCCATATCGGTCCAGCTTCGCCGGATCTCTTCGATGTTCGCGCGTCATGCGCGCCTCGTCTCCCGCCCAGTAGGCGGGGGCGCCGCAGCAGCCGAGGATGATGCCCGCGTCGTAGTTCTCGCTCAGGAACTCATACGACCTCAGCACGTGCTCGGGATTCGACGCGCCCAGCTGGCAACCGGGATAGAAGGCGTACTCGCAGGTCTCCTTCCCTTTCGGAGCGGAGGCGAAGGCGCCCTCTGAGGTGGCGAAATCCATCTCGCGCAGCCAGAAATCGTGCAGCGCGGCGGGATGGACGCCGGCGCTCATGCGCGCCGCGCGCGAGAACTGCAGCAACGCGCCCATGTCCACCTTGACGGGGCACACCGACTTGCAGTAGCCGCAGATGTTGCAGGAGTAGACCTCCCTGGTCAGCGCGTGAGCGGAGAAGGGCGGAGTTGACTCCCATGTCGGTGTACACCTCGACCGCGATCTTTTGGGGATCTTTGCGGAAACTCTTCAGCATCTCGCAGGCGGCCATGCAAGTGTCGCAATCGCATTGCAGGCAGCGCGCAGCCTCCGCCTTTGCCTCCTCCTCGGTAGTAGCCGTCGGGGCTGGCGGCCTCCACGCGAGGCACGGAAACAGCGTCTTCGTGCTTGAGGTAGCGTTCGCAGTTGCTCTTGTCGTAGTCGCCGAGCCGTGAGGTGCCGGCGCGCGCCTTGCCCGTCTGGAGGAACACCTCGATGGTCTTGGACACCTCGGTGCCCTGGGCGATGCCTTCCATGAGTGTTGGCCCCGCACAGCGCTCCGCCCATGAACACCTTGGGGACCGAGGTTGTGAGCAGATCGCGGTCCCAGCTCTGGAGAAGCCCGAAGGAATCGCCGCCGGCTCCCGTCGCGATATATACGGCGTCGAAGTCGGCCAGCTCGTCGAGGGTCCTGATCTCCGTTCCATAGCGGAATTCCACCTCGACGGCGGAAAACTGCAGGGCTATATCGGCGTCGAATTCGGCGAAGCGGGGATGGGAGCGGAGGACGCCGCCCCAGCCGTTCTGCCTTTTCGAACACCGTGACCGGGAATTTCTTCTGGGCGAGATTCAGCGCGCAGGAAAGGCCGACGGCCCGCGCCGACGACGGCGATGCGCTGAGTCTTTGGGCGGTATGACGTAGGATTCCGCTCTGCGATTCTTCGCGTATCGAAGGCAGGCGGCCTCAAGGTCGCGCAGGGCGATCGCCTCGTCTCCGAGCAGCGTGCGCTGGCAGTGATCTCTGCACGGCTGATCGCAGAGCGTGCTGACGATAACGGGAAAGACGGTGGCGTTGCGCAGGGCTCTTGTAGGCCGCCATCCATCTGCCCTTGCCCGCCTTTGTCCAGAAACGAACGGATATCCATGTGGAACGGACACGCGTAGGAACAGGAGGCGGGCTCTCCGCGAAAACACTTCGCGGTGTATGCAGTGGAATCCTCAAGCTTCATAGATCTCATCCTCGACGAAACAGCACAGATCGCCACGGATTCACCGATTTCACGGATCCAGTGTATCTGTGGAATCCGTGCATCCGTGGCGTTCCTTCTCATATGCGGGTTGGCCTTGATCATCTCCAGCTCTTCCTCGAAGTCAGTGCCCGAGGAAGTACTTCGGAGGCGTCAGGTCCTCGCCGCGCTGCTTGGCTTCCCAGCCGGCCTTGACCTTGTCGGGAGTCGCGGGCAGAGCGTAGACACGGACGCCGCAGGCGTTGTTGATGGCGTTGATGACCGCCATGTGGTTGGAGCTCTGGAAGACTTCGGAGCAGCCGCAGGATCCATGAGGTCCGGCCGGACGCGGAGTCTCCTGGAAGATGAGGTTGAAGTCGTCCGGAATCACGTCGATGGTGGGGATGCCGCAGCCGACCATGTTGCCGTGCTTGTCCTCCGCGTCGTAGTCCTCGCTGAGAGCGAAGCCGATGGAATGGGAGATTCCGCCGTAGCCCTGGCCTTCGACGGAGAGCATGTTGCCGACAACGCCGACGTCGCCGACCCAGGTGAATCTCAGAACCTGGGTCTTGCCGGTGTTGACATCGACCTCGACCAGCGCGACGTTGACGCCATACATGTAGGTCGGGTTCTTTTCGCCTTCGCCGGTGTTGGGATCGAGTCCGGGCGGCAGACCGATGTTGAACTGGTCGTAGTGGCCGACGTACTTGGTGGGAATATCTTCGGCGACCATTTCGGCGTAGGTGCGATAGGTGCCGTCCTCCTTGCGCATGGCATCCATCAGCTTGCTTGGCGGCATCGATGGTGGCGTTGCCGGCCATGTAGTGGGAACGGCTGGCGGCGGCCAGGCTGGTGTCCGGGCAGGTCTTGCTGTCGTTCATGACGAGCCTCACCTGGCTCGCCTTGATGCCCAGAGGCGCAAGCGCCTTCACGGTGTGGGTCAGCGTGCCGATGTCGCCGCCCTGGCCCATGTCTTCCCAGGTGTTGAAGTGGGTGATGGTGCCGTCGGCGTTCAGTTCGAGGGCTACCTCGGCATGGTCGAACATGCCGATGGTGATGATGAACCCGCCCATGCTCATGCCGACGCCCACATGCCTGCCCTGAGCCTTGGCCGCCTCGGCCTCAGCCTTGTACTGGTCGTAGATCGGCTTGGCCTTCTCGAGCAGAGTCGGATAGACATATTCGTGATAGGGACGGCTGTTGATGGTGAGGTCGCCCGGCCTGGCCGCGTTCTTGTAGCGGAACTCCCAGGGATCGATGCCGGCCTTCTCGGCGGCCATGTCGATGAGGGCCTCGGTGGTGGTGTAGATCTGAGGAGAGCCGAAGCCGCGGTAGGCGGTGTTGAACGCATGGTTCGAGGAACCGCCGCGGGCAAGGGCCTTGAAGTTGGGGATGTTGTAGCCGTGGAATCCGACCGAGACGAGGTTGTTGAAGATGGGCCCACCGACGACGTGCGTAGGCGCCGTGGTCGAGGGCGATGTCGTATTCGGCGGCGATGATCTTGCCTTCCTCGTCGCAGGCGATGCGGCCGTTGGTGAAGGTGGCCGACCTCTTGCCGGTCATGTGGTTGAACTCGTCGTAGCTCAGAGTCAGCGTGCAGGGCATATCCAGATTCTGGACGGCCGTGACGACCAGCGCATAGGTGTTGGAGCTGACCGTGTAGCCGAAAGAACCGCCAACGTGGTTCAGGATGCATCCGGATGTTCTCCTTGGGGATGCCGCAGGCCATGGACACGAACTCTCTGTTCTCCGTCAGAGACTGGCACTTGCACTGGATGGTCATCATGCCGTCAACGCCCCAGTAGGCCTGAAGGACATCCGGCTCGATGGGCAGATGAGGCTCATGCTGGGAGTGGAAGCTGCCCTCGGCGACAACGGGAGCCGTCTCGAACAGCTCGGCGGTGTCCTGGCCCTTGAAGACGGGCTGCTCCATATAGAAGTTGGGCAGGCTCTTCGTGGAGCTGGATGGCGTTGGGCATGACAGCTTCGGGGAAGGTCATGTAGGCGGGCAGGATCTCCAGGTTCTGCTTGACCTTCTTGGCGGCCGCGCGGGCATGCTCCTCGGTGTCGGCTGCGACCAGAGCCACCACGTCGCCGCGCCGGCAGATCTTCTTGCCGGCGATGACGGGGAACTCCGTGATGCCTTTGCCCTTCTGGCGCGCGAGTGTGGACGGGAGACGCCATGTTGTTGGTGCCCTTGACGTCCTTGGCGGTCATGACCTTGATGACGCCGGGCATCTGCTTCGGCTTCACTGGTGTCGATGCTGATGATGTTGGCGTGAGGAACCTCGGAAAGCGACGACGGCGAGGTGGGCGGTGCCTTCGGGCATCTGCAGCTTGACATCATCGCCGTAGTCGGCAAGACCGGTGACCTTGGCCAGAGCGGTCGGCCTGGGGTGCTTGGATCCGTAGATTTCCTTCTCACCCTCGAAGTCATAGGTGATGTCTTCCATGGTGGCTTCGCCGCGCATGACCTTGGCGGCCGCCATCACGGCGTCGACCAGGGGCTTGTAGCCGGTGCAGCGGCAGATGTTGTGGTGATCCTTGAACCACTCGCGGACCTCTTCGCGGGTGGGAGAGGCGTTCTCGGCCAAGCAGGCCGTAGGCGGAGACGATGAAGCCGGGGGAGCAGAAGCCGCACTGGGCGCCACCGTAGGTGATCCAGGCCTGCTGCAGGGGATGCAGGTGCTGAGGAGTGCCGATGCCCTCAATGGTGGTGATCTCGCTGAATTCGGGCACCCGTCTTCATCTTCTTGGTGCAGGAGCGAACCACTTCGCCGTTCAGGATCACGGAGCAGGCGCCGCAGACGCCGGTGCCGCATCCGATCTTGACGCCGGTGAGGCCCATGCGGCGGAGAACCACCGCCAGAGTGTCCTTCTCGGGGTCGCAGACAACGAATCTTTCGACGCCGTTGATCTTCAAGCTCATTCTTGCGAGTTTCATGTTCTCTTCCCTATCCCATAGACGACACGGTTCACTTGCTGTTGCGCGGGTGCCGCAACGGCTGCACCCCTGATCTCGTATGACCACGGGCTACACCGGCTCCCACAGACCGATTTCGCGACTGTGGAGGACGGTGCAGCCCGTGGGCTACACGTTCGCCTCTTTCGAGGCCCGCTACTTATCCGATCGGGTTGGCCTTGATCATCTCCAGCTCTTCGTCGAAGTCGGAGCCGAGGAAGTACTTGGGAGGTGTCAGGTCCTCGCCGCGCTGCTTGGCCTCATACGCGGCCTTGACCTTGTCGGGAGTCGCGGGCAGGGCGTAGACACGAGCGCCGCACGCATTGTTGATGGCGTTGATCACTGCCATGTGGTTCGAGCTTTGGAACACCTCGGAGCAACCGCAGGAACCGTGAGGTCCGGCCGGACGCGGCGTCTCCTGGAAGATGAGGTTGAAGTCGTCGGGGATCATGTCGATGGTGGGTATGCCGCAACCGACCATGTTGCCGTGCTTGTCCTCCGCGTCGTAGTCCTCGCTGAGAGCGAAGCCGATGGAATGCGAGATGCCGCCGTAGCCCTGGCCCTCGACGGAGAGCATGTTGCCGACCACACCGACGTCACCGACCCAGGTGAACCTCAGTACCTTGGTCTTGCCGGTGGCCACATCGACTTCGACCTGCGCGACGTTGACGCCATACATGTAGGTGGGGTTCTTCTCGCCCATACCCGTGTTGGGGTCGAGTCCCGGAGGCAGACCGATGTTGAACTGGTCGTAGTGGCCCGACGTACTTGGTCGGGATGCCTTCGGCGACCATCTCGGCATGAGTGCGGTAGGTGCCGTCTTCCTTGCGCATGGCGTCCATCAGCTGGTTGGCCGCGTCGATGGTGGCGTTGCCGGCCATGTAGTGCGACCGGCTGGCAGCGGCCAGGTTGGTGTCGGGGCAGGTCTTGCTGTCGTTCATCACGAGCCTCACCTGCTCCGGCTTGATGCCCAGAGGAGCAAGCGCCTTCACGGTGTGAGTCAGAGTGCCGATGTCGCCGCCCTGTCCCATGTCTTCCCAGGTGTTGAAGTGGGTGATGGTGCCGTCTGGGTTCAGCTCGAGAGCCACCTCGGCGTTGTCGAACATGCCGATGGTGATGATGAAGCCGCCCAGGCTGATGCCGACACCGACATGCCTGCCCTCGGCCTTGGCCGCCTCGGCCTCAGCCTTGTACTGGTCGTAGACCGGCTTGGCCTTCTCGAGCAGAGACGGATAGACGTAGTCCTGATACGGACAGCTGTTGATGGTGAGGTCGCCCGGCCTGGCCGCGTTCTTGTAGCGGAACTCCCAGGGATCGATGCCGGCCTTCTCGGCGGCCATGTCGATGAGGGCTTCGGTGGTGGTGTAGATCTGAGGAGAGCCGAAGCCGCGATAGGCGGTGTTGAACGCGTGGTTCGTGGAGCCGCCGCGGGCCAGAGCCTTGAAGTTGGGGATGTTGTAGCCGTGGAATCCGACGGAAACCAGGTTCATGAAGATGGGGACGACTGCCGTAGGCGCCATGGTCGAGCGCCACGTCGTATTCGGCCGCGACGATCTTGCCTTCGTTGTCGCAGGCAAGCCGGCCGTTGGCGAAGGTGGCCGACCTCTTGCCGGTGGTGTGGTTGAACTCGTCGTAGCTCAGAGCGTCAGCGTGCAGGGCATGTCCAGGTTCTGGACGGCGGTGACCACCAGCGCGAAGGTGCTCGCGGCGATGGAGTAGCCGAAGGAGCCGCCGACGCAGTTCAGCAACATGCGGATGTTCTCCTTGGGAATGCCGCAGGCCTGGGAGATGAATCCTTGGCTCTCCGAGAGGTTCTGGCACTTGGACTGGATGGTCATCATGCCGTCGACGCCCCAGTAGGCCTGGACGACATCGGGCTCGATGGGCAGGTGAGGCTCATGCTGCGAGTGGAAGCTGCCCTCGACCACAACGGGCGCCGTCTCGAAGAGCTCGGCCGTGTCCTGTCCCTTGAAGACCGGCTGCTCCATATAGAAGTTGGGCATGGTCTTCGTGGAGCTGGATGGCGTTGGGCATGACCGCTTCGGGGAAGGTCATGTAGGAGGGCAGGACCTCCAGGTTCTGCTTGACCTTCTTGGCGGCCGCGCGGGCATGCTCCTCGGTGTCGGCTGCGACCAGAGCCACCACGTCGCCGCGACGGCAGATCTTCTTGCCGGCGATGACGGGGAACTCCGTGAGGCCCTTGCCGCTTGTGCGGGGAACGTGCAGCGGGCCGGCCAGGTTGTTGCTGCCCTTGACGTCCTTGGCGGTCATGACCTTGATGACGCCCGGCATCGCGTCGGCCTCGGCGGTGTCGATGCTGATGATGTTGGCGTGATGGGCCTCGGCGAGGACCACGGCCAGGTGCGCGACGCCCTCGGGCATCTGCAGGGCCACGTCGTCGCCGTAGTCGGCAAGTCCGGTGACCTTGGCCAGAGCGGTAGGCCTGGGGTGCTTGGATCCGTAGATCTCCGTCTCACCCTCGAAGTCGTAGGTGATGTCGGCCATGGTGGCTTCGCCGCGCATGACCTTGGCAGCCGCCATCACGGCGTCGACCAGGGGCTTGTAGCCGGTGCAGCGGCAGATGTTGTGGTGATCCTTGAACCACTTGCGGACCTCTTCCCGGGTGGGAGAGGCGTTCTCGGCCAGGAGGCCGTAAGCGGAGACGATGAAGCCGGGGGAGCAGAAGCCGCACTGGGCTCCACCGTAGGTGATCCAGGCCTGCTGCAGGGGATGCAGGTGCTGAGGAGTGCCGATGCCCTCGATGGTGGTGATCTCGCTGAACTCGGCCACCCGTCTTCATCTTCTTGGTGCAGGCGCGGACCACCTCGCCGTTCAGGATGATCGAGCAGGCGCCGCAGACACCGGTGCCGCATCCCACCTTGACGCCGGTGAGGCCCATGCGACGGAGAACCTCCGCCAGAGTGTCCACCTCAGGGTCGCAGACCACAAACCTTTCGACCCCGTTGATCTTCAAGCTCATTCTTGCGAGTTTCATGTTCTCTTCCCTATCTCCAATCAGGAATCGACTCCATTGCCCGACAGCTGCCATGCTGGCTTCCCGCCCCGCCATTCTACCGTATCTTTGGCGCTTTTCGTGAACGGGTGAAGGCCTCAATCAGCGGTGAATCGGGCGGCTGCGGAGGTCGCCCCGGCGACCACGATCTGGGTGCTCGGCGGTACCTGATTGTGGGCTTGGGCCGCTGTTCTACGTCCCCACATTGTGTAGAATACGGTCCGGCCGGTCCATGTTTGGACGCTAGAAAGGAGGAGACATCGTGGTGCTTCACCGTAGAACCTGAGTCGGCGCCTGCGGTACACGTCGTGTGCCAGGCACATCGACCACGGCTCAAGCTGTCTCCTCTATCGGCCTGCCTCTCGTCTGATCTAGCCGCAAGTCCCCACTTCCGGCCCAGGTCCACAACCGGCCCGCTGCCAGAGCGAGACCGCCGGCTGCGACCGCAGCTACAAATGATCCACTGTTCGCGCCGCAGTGCTTGCGCGCTGCGCGCGCTCACATCACAAGGAGAACGTAGCAATGCATCGTTGGAAACTGCCCTTCATGATCCTCGCCCTCGTACTTCTCGCGAGTCTAATGGTAGTCGGCTGCTCCGGGGGCGACGAAAGCGACACCACCATCACGAGTGTCGACTCAAGCGTCACAACCGTCACGGCCGCGGCAAACGACGCCTCTTGGCAGACAGTCGCCGACCGGGGCAAGCTCGTCGTCGGTCTGTGCGCGGAGTACCCTCCGTTCGAATCGCGCGATGAGGCCGACAACGCCCCCGTCGGCTTCGACGTCGACCTGGCCAACGCCCTGGGGGAGAAGCTGGGTGTCGAGGTCGAGGTCGTGGACGCCGCCTGGGAAGGTCTGCTGGGCGGGATCCTCAAAGGCGACTACGACGTGCTCATCACCGCCATGTCTCAACAAGAGGCGGCCGCTGAGAGCGTCAACATGAGCGATCCCTACTACGACTTGGCCGAGGTTATCGTCGTCGCGGCCGACGACACCAGCATCGCGACGGTCGATGATCTCGCGGGCAAAGTGGTCGGAGTGCAGAGCGCCTGTAGCGCGGAACAGGCTGTCGACGCTCTCACCGAGCTCAAAGAGGTCAAGCGCTACAACCGCAACGCCGAGGCCTTCCTCGATCTCCGCGCCGGCCGGGTGGACGCGGTCGTGGTGGGAGAGGCCTACGCCGCTACGGAGGCCAAAGGTCAAGAAGGAATCAAGGTGGTCGACGCGGATGTTGCCACCAACTCCCTGGTGTTCGTATCCAAAGCCGGGGGCGACGCGCTCACTGCCAAGCTCAACGAGGCTCTCGCTCAGCTCAAAGAAGACGGCACGTACGAGCAACTGGTGACCAAGTGGTTCTCCTTCAACTAGACACATGAACCTGGACTTCAGCCACGTCTGGAAATCCGCCTCGTTCATCCTCTGGGGCGCCTCCCATACCCTGGAGATCAGTCTGATGGCGTTCGTCCTGGCGCTCCTCATCGCATATGCGGTGGGGATTGCCAGGGCGCGCCGGCCCTCCCGCTGGCTTTCTCTGCCTTTGGGAGCCTATGTGGAAGTCTTCCGGGGAACGCCGTTCCTCGTCCAGGTGTTCCTCATCTACTACGGTCTGCCGGAGATCGGCATCGTCATGAACGCGTGGACCGCCGGCGTCGTCGGCCTCGCACTGAACAGCGGTGCCTACATGTCCGAGGTGGTGCGCGCCTGTCTCCTTTCTGTCGATCGCGGCCAGGGCGAGGCCGCTGAGGCTCTGGGCTATGGACGGTGGCAGGCTCTCCGGCACGTTGTCCTGCCCCAGGCCACGCGCACTGCCATCCCGCCTCTGACCAACTCGCTGGCCTCGCTCCTCAAGGAGAGCTCTCTGGTATCGGTCATCGCTATCACCGAACTCTTCCGCGTGGGCAATATCATCTACGCGAGAACGATGGCGCCCTTCGAGATCTACCTGACCATAGCTTTCCTCTATCTGGTCATGACCTCAGCCGTGACACTCGCTTCCCGCCGACTGGAAAGGGCGAATCAGAAGTGGTCGATTTCCTAGAGGTCAGAGAGGTGACCAAGTCTTTCGGAGACCTGAGGGTGCTCGACCGGGTGTCGCTGTCGCTCGAACCGGGGGAGATCGTCATGCTCATCGGCTCGAGCGGTTGCGGCAAGAGCACTCTCCTCCGCTGCATCAACGGCCTGGAGCCCGTCGACTCGGGGAAGGTGGAGCTACGCGGGCAGACCCTGCAGGGCAGATCCCGCGAGGCCCGGGAGGCGCGCAGGAGGGTGGGCACGGTGTTCCAGCACCTGAACGTGTTTCCTCACAAGACCGTGCTCGAGAACGTCGCCAACCCTCTGCGAGTGGTCCGCGGTCTTGAGAAGAAGGAGGCGGCCGCGGTCGCGGCGGAACAGCTGGCGCGTGTCAAGCTGACCGACAAGCTGGCCGACTATCCGGTGAGCCTCTCCGGGGGTCAGAAGCAGCGTGTGGCGATCGCCCGAGCACTGGCCATGGAGCCCGAGATCATGCTCTTCGACGAGCCCACCTCTGCTCTCGACCCGGAGATCGCCTATGAGGTGCTGGACACTATCCACGACCTGGCCTCCGAGGGTCTGGCCATGATCATCGCCACTCACCAGGTGAACTTCATCGGCAGCTTTGCCCACCGCATTGTCTTCTTGGCCGACGGCAGGTTCGTCACCGACGGCCCTCCCGAGGTGGTTCTTGAAGGAACGGATGATCCGCAACTGAATCGGTTCCTGAAGCGGCTGCGGGAGAACACGTGACCGGCGTGATCACGGGGCAAGGGCAACGGCAGTGGCGGCGATTCTCGCCCTTGGTACTCAAGGACAACGAGACCGAGGCGCGCGAGCGTCTGCGCGCCTTCCTGGACGGGGCGAGTCTGGGCGATCGCCCGGCCCTGTGGGTGGTCGCCGACGTCGAGAACCCGTGGGCCGTTCCGCCCCTGCCGGGCGACCGCAAAGGACCACCGATCCTGTCCTACAAGCCGAACTCGCCAGATCCCTCGGAGTACCCGATCCAGTGCGCAAGGCCGCCGATCTCGACCCTGCCTGGCACATCGGGCGAATCGATAGCGCGCTCGCGAACACCGCCTTTCTCGCGGAGGCCATGCCTACAGCCAGTGTGATGGTTGGCACCGATATCACCGACACGACTGTTCTTCTGGGCGGCGACTACGACTACATCCATGGGGAGGCGATCATCCGGCGAGACCCCCGGATTCTGGAGTACCCCGTGCCCGCGTTCGATCCCGGGCATCCATTCGTCCAGCGACTCGAGGGCGTCTACCGTTCCGTTGTCGAGCACGTGGGCCGAAGGGCGTTCGTGAATACAGTGATGACCCTGGATGGCGTTGACTACGATGTCCCAGCTCAGTGGTCCTCGGGACTTGTGTCTGGACCTCATGCGCCGTCCGGATTGGGTCGTCGAGCGGACGATCGAGATCACCCGGCTGAATATCGCCCTTCTACCGGCATTTCTACGGTCTGCTGCGAGACCTCGGCCACGGCGAATCGAGCGCATGGTTCCACACCATGGCTGAAGGGAGGTTCGATTGTCTGAGAGCAGACTTCACGTTCATGGTATCCCCGTCGATGTTCGAGCGGTTCGCCGTCCCCGAACTGCGGATGCAGAGCGAGTCGCTCGACCATTCTCTGTTCAACATGGACAGCGTCAAGATGCTCCGGTTTCTGCGTCCGCTGGCGTGGATACCCAAGCTCGACGGGATCTACTGGAACCCGGAGCTGCCGCACCGCAGCTTGCGCGCGTGGATCCACGCCTTGCGCGAGATCAGGCGGTTGGGACTGATCGTGGAGGTGACGGCTGTGGATGTCGAAGAGGCCTGCTTTGTCGCCCACGCCCTTGGTCCCGACGGTCTCCTGATCGCATTGCCGCGGTTCTCGTCGCCGGACGAGGGTCTGGCCGCCATCGAACGAGTGAAGAAAGCCTGTAAAACCCAGTCTCCCTAGGAAAGGAGCTCCTGTGAAACGTGGGAGGAAAGTGGCCGTGGTCGCTCACTGCCTGCTGGACGTGAACACCAAGGTCAAGGGGTTGGCGACATATGCCGGGAGTCCATCCAGTGGTGCGCGAGCTGATCTCGGAGGACGTGGCCATCATCCAACTGCCCTGCCCGGAGGTGGCCCACCTGGGCATGCGGCGGTGGGGGATGACTAGGGAGCAGTACGATGTGCCGGCCTACCGGCGGCTCTGCAGTCGCCTGGCCGAGCCTGTCGTGGACACGTTGACGGAGTTGGTCGGCGACGGATGCGAGATCGTGGGCGTGTGGGGGGTAGATGGCAGCCCCAGTTGCGGAGTGGAAGTCACCTGCGAGGGATTCTCGGGGGGCGAGCTCGAATCGCTGGGGGCGATCCCATCGAGCGCCCACGTTCCCGGCGAAGGGGTCTTTCTCTCGATCCTGCGGGAGGCCTGTTCTCGAGCGGGGCTGGACGTCAGTTTCCGGGCGGTTGCAGAGGAGGAATGAACTGGCGGCGGCGTTCGCCAGATGGCTCGGGCGCGTCGGCACTAACACAAGAGTCCACTCTCGCACTATCATAGTAGCCCGACCATGGGAAGGGTCCAGCTCGAGCACGTACTACCTGGCACAAGAGGGGACAGATGATCAAGTTCAGCGAGCAGCAACTCAAAACGCCCAAGTTCATGCGACCGGTGTATCTAGTGAGCGCCGGTCAGTCCAAGTACGACAGGGCGAACCCGTACAAGAGGACCGAAGAACTATGCATCGACGCCCTCACCATGTCGGCGGAGCTACTCGGACTCACCCCGGCAGAACTCAAGAGGTACATCCATACCTGCTACTACGGGCATTTTGCCGATCATTTCGGGGACCAGCTCCTTGGTGAAGCCCTGATCCACGATCGCCTAGGTCTAGATCCTCTCGGCAACACCGGCGTCAAGTCGGGCGGCGCGACAGGCGGCTCGACCATCTGGGAAGCCGCGAAGGCGGTAGCGTCCGGCTATTCGGACTGCACTCTCGCCATGGGGTGGGAGCGGATGGACGAAGTGCCCACCGACGAGGGCAACTTCCTGATCGCGGCCGCGGCCGACAGAGACTGGGAATCTCCCATGGGGCAGATCTACACGGGCTACTACGCGGTCATGGCCCAGAAGTACTGGCAGGTGTTCGGCAAGGCGGAGGCCTCGTTCCGGCGCACTCTGGCCGAGATCTCGGTGAAGCACCACGGCTACGCCCGCTTCAACCCGTTCGCTCACGGCGCCATGAAGATCACGGTCGACGACGTTCTGATGTCGCCCATCATCGCCGACCCGCTTCGGGCCCTCGATGCCTGCCTCATGAGCGTAGGCGCAGCCTGCGTGATCCTCTGCGACGAAGCCACGGCCATGGAGCTGACCAAGAACAGCAAGAACAAGCCGCTCAGACTCTTCTCGACCGCCGGTTCACACACTCTGCGTCCCGCGGACAGACGCGATATGGACATACCGCTGCTTCCCAACGAGACGGCCGGACAGTACAAGAACCTGGGCAAGGAGTTCCCCGGAGGCGACCGCTATCCGGGCTTCACCGGCTTTCTCGCTGCCAGGATGGCGGCCTACTACGGCTACCGCATGGCGGGCGTCGTCGATCCTACGGAGGATTTCGACGTCATCGAACTGCATGACGCCTTCACCATCAGCGACGTGCAGACGTACGAGGACATCGGTCTGAGGCCATATGGCCACGGGCGTGACTTCGTCGAGTCCGGCGACTGCTACCACACCAACCCGCACACAGGCAAGCCGGGCAAGCTGCCTTCGAACCTCTCCGGCGGGCTGATCGGCTGCATGCACGCGGTCGGTGCCAGCGGCATCATGCAGGTGTTCGAGCTGGCGACGCAGATCTGGGGTCGGTGGGCCGAGATCCACGGCGACCCGAAGCGGTGGAAGGACTTCGGCAGGGAGAAACCCGCGGATTGGACCGACCTACAGGTCAAGGGCGCGAAGAGGGGCCTTTCCATCAGCCATGCCGGCGTGGGGTCGCACGTGACGGCCACCATCCTCATGGATCCCGACCATCTGATAAAGAAAGACGCGTAGGAGAGGCCGAGAATGAGCTCATACGGACAGGTGCAGGTAAAGAGTGGTCGCTACAAGTTCCGGGGCGACTTCCATCGCCTCGAGCAGCATATGCCCATCAGGGATGCCGACAACGACTGGAAACTGCTGGGCGTCACGAAGCCCAGGGATATGACCTACGTGCATTCCTACGGCGGTGAGGCGATATTCTTCGAATCGCTTTCCCAGGGCAAGCTCATGGCCACCAGGTGCGACAACCCCGCCTGCGAAGCGAAAGGCTCGGTGTTTCAGCCGTTCAGGATCTACTGCCCGGACTGCCTCTCGAAGAACACGGTCATCGACATGACCGATCTGGCCAAGAAGACGGCCACCGTGCACACGTTCATGGTCTGCCAGAGATCGGGCGCCTTCAACATGCTCGACAAGCCGATCCGCTTCATCAATATCGAGTTCAAGGACGTGCCTACCATTCTGTTCAGCTATCTTCTGGTAGGTGATGAGCCTCAGATCGGGATGCGGGTCGTGCCGGTCTTCAAGTACTACAATCCGAGCTACACGATCTTGGATCTTTCCTGGGTCCCCGCGGGCACGCCGGCCGAGGCGCTACCCGAAGGCTTCGGGTTCTAGCCTCCAGGTGCGAACGTTCTAGGCGCGTAGACATCTTGTCGTTTGGCGGCGGGCGGTCCACCATAGAGTGGTGGGCCGCCCGCGACTGTCTGGAGGGTCGATGTTGAGGAACTATGACCTGCTCAGTGCTGAGGTCAACCTGATAGGCGTCATCAAGGCCAGGACGGTCATCGACCGCTACCTGAACCGCACCAATCTCACTTACTACTCGGAGCTATCCCGGCTGGCCGGCTGCGAGGTCTTCGTCAAGCACGAGAACCACAATCCCACCGGTTCGTTCAAGATCCGTGGCGCCTTGAACTTCTTCCACCACATGTCCAAGGAGGAGTTGGAGAGAGGCGTGCTCGTCGCGACGCGCGGCAACCACGGCCTGGCCATGGCCTGGGCCGCTCAGTGGTTCCACGTGCCCTGCACCGTGGTCGTGCCGGAGAACAACAACCCGGAGATCAACCGCATCGTCGAGAGCCTGGGGGCCGACTTGATCACCCACGGCAACGACTTCTACGATGCCCAATCGTATTGCGACGAGCTGGTCGACAGCGCCGGGTACTACTACGTCGAGCAGGGCAACGAACCCGAGATCCTCAATGGCCTCGGCACCATGGGACTCGAGATACTTCGAGGACCTGCCGGACGTGGACGTCATCATCTGCCCCATCGGCGGCGGTTCGGGATGCGCCTCGCTGATCAAGGTGGTCCAGGCCATCAACCCGAAGGTGGAGATCATCGGAGTGCAGGCGGAGACGGGCGGCTGCTTTCTACGATTCGTGGAAGAAGGGCGAGTGGGTCACCATCGAAGGGGCCGACACCGTGGCCGACGGTCTGGCGGCGCGGAGCGTCTTCCAGCTCCCCTACGCGATCATGAAGGACCACATCACCGACGTGGTGCTCCTGAGCGAAGAGGAGATCCTGGAGGGTATCCGGCTGGCTCTGCGGGCCACGCACAACCTGGCCGAAGGGGCCGGGGCCGCAGCCATCACGGGGGCGATCAAGATCAAGGACCAGCTGGCGGGCAAGAAGGTGGCGCTGATCATGTCGGGCGGCAACCTGGACCACACCCATCTGCTGCAGGCACTCGCCTAGGGCTATCAGTGGCCGAGAGGGCGCAGGGGCCTCCGCGAAGCACTGCAGATACTGCAAAGCTTCGCTCCGACTCCTACGCCCCCTCGGCGTCATTCATGTCAGGTGGCACTATCTGAGCTTCTCGGGTGTACTCCAGGGCTCGCAATTCACTCCTAGCGTCTTCGGCATGCCTTCGCATCGACTTTGCTCGCCTTGGTGCTCAGGAGACAGACCTCTGCCCATCTGGATGAGCTCGTTGCCTTCCGTCACTGTAGCATCGAGCAACGATGAACGACCATCTGCGCATCTGGCACATCTCCGCCACAGGTGGCGATTGGGCAACGTTCAAAGCCGCTCTGGTCCAACGACCTCAGGCAACGATGCGCCGTTCGTCGATGTGCTCTCGCCGGTGGGTCACTCGCGCCAGCACGTCCCAGCAGCCTCATGAGTCCCAGTCGATTGAGGGCGAGGCAAGATGTCGATTTTGTCCTCGAACATGACAGGCGTCCCTTCTGGGGCTTCGAGGACACCATCTGGCCGATCAGAGCCGGAGACCCGGTCGAGACGGGCTCCCGTTCACCGACTTCGACTGATGAGATATGGCGACCTGTTCGCCGAGCGAGTCCCATGGCAGGCCAGGTCGGCCAGCGGTCGCCGACGGCATGCCCTAGGCGACGCCGGATTGAGTCTGCTCACAGGCACAGTCCGTCTGAGACAGATGGAGCTGTCATCGGTCCGACTCCGCGGCGCCGAGACCGTTGACGGCCGTACCTTGCGCATGGGATGCCGAGGCGGAACTGCACTCGACGGAGATCACGCTCGTGCGCTTCCTGACCGACAGTCGCCGGACCCGTCCTACGCACGAGGCAGAACGGCGTCCAGCACGCACGTGCTGTGGGCGATGCTCGGCGCATTCCGCATGCAGGGCGCCTGGCGACACGCAGCGACCGCATCCCGGCTCGAGCATCGCCAGGTCGCTGTCCAATCGTCGCGGCTAGCCGTTCGCGCCAGACTGCGGTCGACTCGCAAGAGCGCGACCGGAGACATGGCTGTCTCACCTCGGCCTGCGATGTTCTTGCGCTTGCGTGTCCAGCCACCGCCCGGACCCTCTACCCACGCGCCGGAGCTGCGTAGCCTGTCGGGCTACTCGCTCGCCCGGTAGTACCCGCTCCACTTGGCGTCGACCTGGGCCTGGATCTCGGCGACCTGCTCCTCCGTGAGAGTCCTGAAGCGCGACTGGGTCTTCAGATAGTCTCCCACCGGGACCAGTTGCTGCTTCTCCAGCAGCTTCTCTGAGGCGCCGGTCAGGCGGAATGCGCCTCGCTCCACCTCGTACAGGTCGAAGTAGCCGGTCTCCACGGCCAGCCGTGCCGATCTTGATGGTGTAGCGGGGGTCGAAGCCCCAGCCCGGCGGGCAGGGCGTGTGGATGTGGATGTACTTGGTGCCCTGGATCGCCAAGGCTTTCTTGATCTTGTCGTAGAGGTCGAGCGGGTAGGCCGAGGAGGCCGTGGCCACGTAGTCGATGCCGTGCGCGGCCATGATGGCGGGCACGTCCTTTTTCTGCTGCTGCTTTCCCCTGATGGGGGTGTTCGAGGTCAAGGCTCCCCATGGCGTGGTGCCCGAACGTTGCACCCCGGTGTTCATGTAGCCCTCGTTGTCGTAGCACATGAAGAGGAAGTCGTCACCGCGTTCGGCCGCCCCGGAGAGCGCCTGGATGCCGATGTCGGCCGTACCGCCGTCTCCGGCCCAGGCGACCACGTTGATGTGCTCCCTGCCCTGGGCCTTGAGCGCTTCCAGCACGCCCGTGGCCGCCGACGCGGTGGAGGCGAAGGTCACGTTCAGGCAGGGCAACTGGGTGGAGGCGATGGGGAAGAGCCCCTGCAGGACGGTCAGGCAACTGGGGGGCACGACGAGGATGGTATCCGGTCCCAGGGCCTTGAGTCCGATGCGGTAGGCGATGCCCAGACCGCAGCCCGTGCAGGCCCGGTTGCCCGGGTGGACGAGTTCTTCTCTGGGCAGGGTGAGTATGGTGGTCTTGGTGGGCACGACAGGCGCTCCTCCAGAAGGCTGTTCCGCGGCCTTCAAAGCTTGAGCCCGATCCAGTTGGGACCCTCTTCGAGCGTGCCGGCGATGTAAGCGCGCAGGGTGGCGGTGAGATCGGGGGTCCGGATCTCGCGGCCGCCGATGCCGGCGATCAGGCCCTTGACGATGGGAGCCCGGTTCTTGTCCTCGATGTGTTCGTAGAGGGCGGCCTTGAGATCGGAGCAGAGCGCACCCTCATAGCCGTAAGACAGCGCCTTCTCGATGACGATCACGCCGCGGGCATGCCGCAGAGCGTCGGCCAGGGCCTGGTCGGGGAAGGGACGGTAGAGCCTGACCCCGAGTACGCCGATGTTGAGCCCTTCGTCCCGAAGGCTGTCAACCACGTCATGCAGCTGATAGGTCAGCGAACCGAGGCCGACCACGATGTACTCGGCGTCGTCGCAGCGATACGGTTCCAGAAGGGCGTTCCCTCCCCGGCCGAAGACCTCCTTGAACGAGTCCTCGGTCTGCTGGGCGACCGTCAGGGCGGCTCTCATGTCTTCCTGGAGCAGGTAGCGGATCTCCATGTAGCCGTGGGCCATCTCGCCCGTGACGTCCATGCGCACGTCGGGCAGCGTCACGGTGTTGAGGTTGGCCGGATTCTGAGGGTCGAGAGCATAGGCCGGTTTGAAGGGCTTCAGAAACTGCGGGACCTTCTCCTCTTCCGGCACCACAAAGGGCATGTAGGTGTGCGAGAGCAGGTAGCCGTCGTAGCAGAGCATCACCGGGACACTGGTCGCTTCGGCGATGGAGAAGGCCTTGAGGACGCCGTCGATGATCTGCTGGTGGTCGCAGGCATACATCTGGATCCAGCCGGTGTCGCGCTGCGAGATGGAGTCTTGGTGATCGTTCCAGATATTCCAGGGGGCGCCCACGGCCCGGTTCACCACGCACATCACGATGGGCAGCCGGGCACCCGCGGCCCAGTGGACCTGTTCGTGCATGTAGAGCAGCCCGTTGGCGCTGGTGGCGGTGAACGCCCGCGCGCCGGTCGAACTGGCGGCGATGCAGACCGCCAAGGCGGAGTGCTCGCTCTCGACCGGGACGTACTGGGCCTTCATCTCGCCGCCCTCGATGAGTTCGGAGAGCTTCTCGGTCAGAGGGGTCTGCGGAGTGATGGGATAGGCCGCCACCACCTGGACTCCGGCCAGCTTCACCCCCAGGGCGGCCGCGACGTTGCCGTTCTCGATTATGTGCATGGCCGCGGTCCTTCGTAGGAGCAGGCCTGCGCCTCTTCGTCGTCGACCGAGTCGGACTCGTCGACCATGGTGATGGCCTTGGTGGGGCATTCCTCGGCGCAGATGGCGCAGCCTTTGCAGTACTCGTAGTCGATGGTGGGCGGGATGGTGCGCGAGATCACGCAATCGGGGCAGTAGAGCCAGCAGATGAAGCAGGCCTCGGAGCCGCGTTTGGCCGGTGTGCAGCGCTCGACGTCGATGACCGGACGCTGGACGCGCCAGGAGCCGGTCGCGCCGCCGTCGCCCGGGCCGGACTGGCTGTGCGAGGTCTTGAATCGATATCCCCTGGTGCCCATCATTCGCCCCCGGCGACGGCCGCGCCGGCGCCACCTGTCTCGGCGTAGACGCCGGCGCTCGTTACGACGGCGGCCGCGCCGGCGCCACCAATGCCGGCATCCACGCCGACGTCACTCACGACGGTCTTCTCGTAGGCCAGTCTGGCGGCCTGCGCGTTGGCCTGCGGCTTCTTGGTCTCGAACTCGGCCTCGATCTCGGCGAGCACCGGTCGAAGGGCACGATGTCGAGAGCCCGGCACAGGGCACCGATGATGCCGGAGTTCACCCTGCCCTGAGGCAGCCCCGCCTCCACCGACAGGGCGGTGACGTCGGCCACGGCCAGGCGCATGCCCTCGAAGTCATAGGCCGAGAGAGGTCTGGGAGTGTTGAGGACGATGAGCCCGCCCTCCTTGAGCCCCCTGGTCACATCGGCCTCGGCCAGCAGCAGGTAGTCCAGCACGACCACGATATCCGGAGTCTCGATGGGGGAGATGTCGTAGATCTTCTCCTTGGCGATCTTGAGGGAGGTGAAGACCGGGGCGCCACGACGTTCGGTGCCGAAGGTCGGGGCCATGACCACCCCGGTGTATCCGGACTTGAACGCCGCCGTGGCGAATATCTTCGCCGCGGTGATCGCACCCTGTCCGCCTCTGCCGTGCCACCGTATCTCGATCATCCGGGTTCTTTCCTACTGTCTCGTATCGCGCGTGCGAGGTATTCTACTAACTCTTGGCCAGGAGTCTACATCTCCGGCGGCATCTCGGGGCTGATCAGCGCACAGGAGGTTGGGGAGTCGGCATGTACATCGATCTCAAGAAGGATGGCGGAGTCGCTCTTCTCACCGTCAACCGGCCCGAGGCGCTCAACGCCATGAACGCCGCCATGCTGCACGAACTATGCGAGGCCGTGGAGCAGGTAGAGGGCGACGACGAGGTGAGAGTGCTGGTGATCACCGGGGCGGGCAAGGCATTCATCGCCGGGGCGGACATCGGCCACATGAGCGGGCTCTCACCCCAGCAGGCGAAGGAATGGTCGGAGTTCGGCCAGAGTACGGTGGGCAAGTTCGAGAACATGAAGAAGCCGGTGATCGCGGCCGTCAACGGCTACGCTCTCGGCGGAGGCACCGAACTGGCCATGGCCTGCGACATCAGGGTGGCGTCGGAGCGGGCGGTGTTCGGACAGCCCGAGGTCAAGCTGGGCATGATCGCCGGGTTCGGGGGGACGCAGAGACTGCCCAGACTGGTCGGCCCGGGCAGGGCCAAAGAGATGCTGTTCACCGGCGATCACTACGACGCCGAAGCGGCGTGCAAGATGGGGCTGGTCAACAAGGTGGTCCCGGCGGACGAGCTGCTGGACTACTGCCTCGACATGGCCAAGAGGATCGCCTCGAGGGGACCCCAGGCCGTGAGACTCAGCAAAGAGGCCGTGAATCACGGCCAGGAGATGGATCTGGAAAAAGCCCTCCATTTGGAATCGGATCTCTACGGTCTGGTGTTCTCCAACGATGAGCCGCGCGAGGGTTGCAATGCATTCCTAGAGAAACGGGAGCCAAAGTGGACTTCAAGCTAACAGACGACCAACAGCTGATCCGGGACACGGTCAGGGACTTCGCCCAGCAACAGATCGTGCCCGTGGCGGCGGAGATCGACAGGTCAGGCGTTTTCCCCGCGGACATCTTCAAGCAGATGGCCGAACTCGGGTTGATGGGGCTGCCGATACCGGAGGCCTACTGCGGGTCCGGGGCGGACTACACCAGCTACTGCCTGGCTCTGGAGGAGATCACGCGGGCCTGTGGTTCGACGGGCTTGGGCTACGAGGCGCACATCTCCCTCGGCTGCATGCCCCTCTATCTCTTTGGCACCGAGGAGCAGAAGCAGGAGTATCTGACCGTGCTCTGCAGAGGCGAGAGCATGGGCTCGTTCGGCCTCACCGAGCCGGAAGCCGGTTCCGACGCCGGCGGCACCAAGACCACAGCCGTTCTTCAGGATGGCGAATGGGTCATCAACGGGTCGAAGTGCTTCATCACCAACGCGAGCTACGCCAAGTTCGTGACCATCACCGCCGTGACCGACAAGGGTGTGGGGACACGCGGCATCAGCAACATCATCGTGCCCGCCGGAACGCCCGGCTTCGTCGTTCGCGAGGGCTACGAGAAGATGGGCCTGCACGGCTCCAACACGACGCAGCTGTTCTTCGACGACGTGAGGGTGCCCGAGAAGAACCTGGTCGGCGTGCGCGGGGAGGGCTTCAAGCAGTTTCTCAAGGTGCTCGACGGCGGCCGGATCGCCATCGGGGCCATGGGGGTGGGGATCGCCCAGGCCTGTCTGGACGCCGCGCTGAAGTACGCCAAGGAACGCGTCCAGTTCGGCCAGCCCATCGGCAAGTTCCAGGCCGTCCAGTTCAAGCTGGCCGACATCGCCATGAACATCGAGTTGGCCAGGAACATGTATCTCAAGGCGGCCTGGCTCAAAGACACCGGCCAGCCCTACGCGCTGGAAGCCAACTACGCCAAGCTCTTCGGCTCCGAGATATCGACCAAGGCGGCGTTGGAGGCCATCCAGATCCACGGTGGATACGGATACATCAATGAGTTCCCGGTGGAGCGCTACCTGCGAGACTCCAAACTGCTGGAGATCGGCGAGGGCACCTCGGAAGTGATCAGATTGGTGATCGCAAGGAGCCTCGGCCTGTAGCGGTACCCGAGATCCCAGGCGGATCCAGCTACTGTGTCTCAGGAATCCAGCTGGCCGTGTACTCCAGGCCGGCGAACGCGCCGTCGAGGGGTGGTTCGCTGGCTACCCAGCGGCCACTCAGACCGTGTTCGCGACAGACAAGATCGAAATGACTCATGGCGATCCCCATGTCGACCCGCTGTAGATCGGCCAGCCTCAACAAGGAGAAGGTGGCGCTGCCCTTGCCGTAGCCTTTGGTTCGCTGAAGGTAGAAATGCCACGTCTTCCCAGACCGGATCAGTCGCCATGGTTGCTTGTTCGAAGCGGAAGGTGCCCATCTCACCGCCTCGAGCACCTCTGCGTACTCGTTGTCACGCGAGGGATCAAGGGGCTCTCCGAACCGTGCTTCGAAGAAGAGTTGCTCGGGAGGCAATCGGCGGTTGCTGCCCGCCATCTGCCGCATCCTGGTGTCTTTGCTGCCTTCAGCCGGGTATCCCACAGCCACCACGGCGGGTACGGTCTCGTCGCGCCCGGCCTTGATCTTCCGCGCGAAGGAGCTCTTGGAGAAACTGCCGCCGAGCCAACAGGTCTGCAGTCCGAGGTCGGTGGCCGCGAGTACCGCTCGCTCCAGACAGTGACCGTAGTCCTCCAGGTTCTTCAGACCGGGCTCGACCGCCCCCACGATGAATCCGGGCGCGCCTTTGATGAAGCCGTAGGTTCCGAGTCGCTTCAGAGCCGCGCGGTCGTTCTCGGTCGCCGCCACCAGAGAGAATCTGGTGGAGCTCCCGAAAGGCCCGTGCGAAGGGCGGCCAGGAACTCGGTCAGTCCCTGCCTGCTCGCAGCTTCGATCGGCTGGTCCAGGTAGCTGCGGCACGAGTACCTGCGTTTGACCAGGTCGTCGATCGAGCTTCTCACCAAGGTCCTCCAGACAGTCGTTGTCGGCCGTTCATCCGTTCGCACGGGCGTCCCTACAGCGGAAGGGTCTCACTCCCAACGGCCTGAGGCTAGGGCCTGGGTGCGCCCTGTCTCGAAGTACCCCTCCCAGGGATCGCCTTCCAGCCGGCTCAGCCTCTTCTGGAGGGTCCTCACCGTGTAGGTGTCGGGCCGGATGCGCCCGCTGAGTTCGGTCCAGCGCAGAGGGACGGCGACCGAGGCCCGCTCCTTGGCCCGCGTGGAGTATGGGGCGATGGCCGTGGCTCCGCGATTGTTGCGCACGTAGTCGATGAAGATCTTCCCTCCTCGCTTGGCCTTCGACATGTTGGCGGTGAACCCGTCGGGCGCCCTGCTCACAACGGCGTCGGCCACCCCTTTGCAGAACACGCGCACGTCTTCCCAGCCCGCCGACGGGGTCAGGGGCACCACCACATGCAGTCCCTTGCCGCCCGTCGTCTTGACGAAGCTCTCGAGCCCGACGTCGCGGAGAACGTCCCTCACCAGACGGGCTCCGGCGGCCAGCGCCGTCCAGGAGACGCGTGGGATCGGGATCCAGGTCGAAGACGAGCATGTCCGGGTGTTCGATGTCCGGCCAGGTGGATCCCCAGATGTGTATCTCCAAGACGCCCATCTGGGCCAGAGCGGTCAGACTGGCCGCTTCGGTGATGGTGAGGTAGGGGGCGGGGCCGCCCGACTCGGTGATCATCACCCGCTCGAAGGGGCCGGGAAAGTCCGCCGCCGGATGCTTGTGAAAGAAGCAGGCTCCGACCCGGCCGCGGCCCTGGCGCACGCTGGCCGGCAGTTCCGCGATCCCGTCTGGGCAGCGGACCATCGACACGGGTCTTCCGAGAACGTAGGGGAGCATCCGCTCGGCGACCTGGTCGTAGTAGGCGACCAGGTCGCGCTTGGTGATCTGGTCGAGCGGCCAGAAGATCCGCTCCGGGTGGGTGAGGGCCACGCCGTTCACGATTTCGCCCCCCGCGCTCACGAGGTCGCCTCCGCGGGCAGTTCGTGCGCGACCTCGGCCACGACCTCTGCCGGCGACTTGTCCTCGCGCAGGCCCGATGAAACTCGGATGGCGGATGCCTCCGGAAGACGTCCACTCCATGAACGCCACCTCCGCCACCAGCTCCGGCCTGACCCAGTGGATTCCTGTCCGCGTCGGGGGCAGATTCTCCGTGAAAGGAGGATTCTCCATCTCCATCCCCCGGAGACGCTCTCCGAGGTTGCGCAGGAGTCTGTCGTCGAAACCCGTCCCCACCTTGCTCACGTAGCGGAGCCCGCCGCTGCTTTGGACGCCAAGGAGGAGAGCGCCGAAGCCTACTCGAGCCCCGCCGGGATCGGTGAACCCCCCGATCACGAATTCCTGCTCGTGGCGGCACTTTGACTTGACCCAGTCGGCTCCCCGTGCGCCCGGCCGGTATCGGGCGGCGGCCTTCTTGCTGACCACTCCCTCAAGCCCCATCCTGCAGGCCTCCGCCAGCACGGCGGGTCCGTCTCCGGGGATGTGCTCGGAGTAGTGGATCCGACCTCCGCTGTCTCCTCGGGCGAGCAACTGAGCGAGCAGCGCCCTGCGCTCCTCGATGGGAGCGTCGAGCAGGTCGAAGCCGTCCA
The DNA here is from genome assembly GCA_963714175.1 of uncultured Actinomycetes bacterium. Lineage (GTDB taxonomy): Bacteria > Actinomycetota > Thermoleophilia > RBG-16-64-13 > RBG-16-64-13 > RBG-16-64-13. Next base: position 570,567 of record CAVQNN010000003.1, read on the forward strand.
GGTAGAGGAGGTCGAAGACGTAGTACGCGAGCCGGCCTCCGGCGGCGCCTCGGCGCTTTCCCTCCACGCCCTCTGAGCCAAGAACCCGCCGCAGTTCCTCGAAGCTGGTCGTCCCATCCGGGAGTTGGACCACCACCTCCCCGTCCAGCATCGCGTTCTCGACCGGTAGCTTGGCCAACTCGTCCGCGAGGACCCGGTAGGGTCCCGTCCAATCCTTGTCGTTGCGCGAGCGCATCTCGACCGTGCCTCGCTCGATCCTGGCCAGAGCCCGGTAGCCGTCGAACTTCACCTCGTGCAGCCAGTCGTCGCCTTGGGGGGCCTGCTCGACCAGGGTGGCCAGTTCGGGCTGCACGAAGCGAGGCATCTCCGCGACCCGTCGGGCGCCGGTCACGTTCGTGGATCGAGAAGGGTGTCTTCGCCCGGTCCCAGTCTTGGGGTGTCTGTCGATCGCCGCGGCCAACTGGACTGCTACCCCGCCGCCTCAGAGGCTTCGCGCCGGGTCTTTGACTTCCGGGCCGCGCTCCCTCCGCTCCTCCACGCTCTGCTTCAGCAGCGCCATGATGTCGACGACCTCAGCTTCCTTCGCCTCCGGCTTCGGCGGCTCCGGGGTGGCGACCGCATCCCCCGCCTTCACCTTCTGGTCGATGAGGCGGAGCAGGTCTTCACGATAGGTGTCTCGATACTGCTCCGGCTCCCAGGGGGCGGCCATGATCTCCACCAACTGCTCGGCCATCTTCAGCTCCTGGGGACTGAGGCCAAGGTCGTCCACCTTCTCGCCCGGGAGCTCGAGATCGGACGCGTCGCGCAGTTGATACGGCCAACGGAGCGTGTACGCCAGGAGGGCCGGCCCGTCCGGCAGGACGGCGCACAGGTGCTGTCGCTCTCTGATGACTACCCTGGCCACGCCCACCTTGCCGGTGCGTTCGAGGGTCTCGCGAAGCAGGACGTACGCCCGTCGACCGACCTTGGTCGGCTCGGTGTAGTACGGGGTGTCGTAGAAGGCGATGTCGATCTCGGCGGCGTCGACGAAATGCATGATGTCGATGCTCTGCGTCGCCTCGACGTTGGCGGCCTTCAGATCGGCCTCTTCCACGATCACGTATCGGTCCTTCTCGTATTCGTAGCCCTTGACGATCTCCTCGAACGGCACCTCGTGGTCCTCGTCGTCTACCCACCGGCTGTGCACCCGGCGTAGATCGCTTCCGTGAAGCATGTGGAACGTCACGTTCTCGCGGGCATTCTTGACCGGATAGAGCGAGACCGGGATGGTGACCAGACCGAAACTGATGGCCCCTTTCCAGAGCGCGCGCGCCATGGCTTTCTCCTCGTCGTGTCGGTGTCGCCCTCATATACCCAATTGTCGAGATTGATAGCTTCGCCGGCCGGAGGTCGTCGGCGGGGGCGGTGGGGAGTAGAGAGGCGGGTTGCCGGGTACTCTGTGCACTGCACTCAAGAATCGAGAGGGGCGGGAGCATGAACAGCGAGTTCAAAGGGTATCTCCGATCATCACACGATCTGCCTGGTTCCAGAACGGGCCCCTCCCTGCTGCGTATCCAAGAGTCCTCTCGTCTAGGCCTTCCCCTTATCTACTTGAGTGGAGAACTCGACCACCAGTCGGCCGGGGGCCTCGCGAGCGTCATCGAGCAAGAACTCGGTTCGGGAGCGACTGCCCTGCTGCTCGAGATGAGCGAGTTGCGGTACATCGACAGCGGGGGTCTGGCGCTTCTGTTCGATACCCTGCAAAGGCTGGAAAATGCCGGCGGGTTGTTTGTCATCAGCCCCAACGCCGGTGTCGCCAAGCTGATGGAGCTGACCGGGCTGGTCGACCGAAGGGGCTTCCAGGTCCTTCCCGATCTTGCGGCGGTCAATGCGGCAGTGGCGGCGCTGGGAAAGCCCGACTCTCGATGAGCCAGGTCTTCTAAGATGGCCCGCGACATAGGCGAGTGCGAACTGACAGAGGCACGGGAGAAGCCGGAGGGACGAGAATCAGACGCCGCGGAGTACGCGCGCAGTCTAATCGAGGTCAGTCTCGATCCTCTGGTCACCATCAGTCCCGAGGGCAAGATAACCGACGTCAATGAGGCCACCATCAGGGTTACCGGTCGGGCACGCGATGAACTGATCGGCACCGACTTCTCCGACTACTTCACCGACCCCGAGAGCGCTCGGCGAGGCTACCGCGAGGCCTTCGACAAGGGCTCGGTCACCGACTACCCGCTCACGATCCGACATCAGAACGGGCGGCTCACCGATGTTCTCTACAACGCCTCGGTCTACAGGGGCAGGGAAGGCGACGTGCTCGGGGTGTTCGCCGCGGCTCGTGATATCAGCCATCGCCGGCAGGCGGAGGCCATCGCCCGGGCCGAGCGTCAGCGGCTCAACGACGTCTTGGAGATGATGCCGGTCTACACGATCCTCCTCAGCCGCGACTATCACGTTGTCTTCGCGAATCGCTTCTTCGAGGAGAGATTCGGGAAGTCCGACGGCCGCCGCTGTTTCGAGTACTTGTTCGGACGGACCGAGCCCTGCGAGATCTGTCGGACCTACGAGGTCTTCGAGACCCAAGCCCCTCTGAACTGGGAGTGGACGGGGCCCGACCATCGCGACTATGACATCCTTGATTTCCCCTTCACCGACTCCGATGGCTCCGACCTCATCATGGAGGTGGGCATCGACGTCACCGACCGCAAGAGGGCCGAGGACGAGCTTCGGGAGCATCAGAAGACCCTCGAAAGCCGGGTGGCTGAGAGGACCGAAGAACTCGCTCAGGCTAACGCGCTGCTCAGGGCGGAGGTTGAAGAGCGGACAAAGGCGGAGAGGGAGAAGGACCGCCTGTACGAGGCTCAACGCAGGATCGCTGAGCACCTGCAACAGGCCATGCTCGATATCCCGGCGCATGTCGAACGACTGAGCATCGGCCACCTCTATCGCTCGGCCACCGAAGCAGCTCGGGTGGGAGGCGACTTCTACGATGTCTTCGAGGCAAGAAAGGGGAGGATCGCTCTTCTCATCGGGGATGTGGCGGGGCATGGCATTGAGGCGGCCCGCTCCGCTACGTTGGTCAAAGACGTGGTCCACGCCTTCATACACCAGACCCTGCAACCCCAGAAGGTGCTCCGCAGCACAAATCGGCTGCTGATCGAGAAGTCGCCGGCCGGTTTCGTCACCCTCTTCCTCGGCATCCTCGACACGAACACCGGAAAACTGCGCTACTGCTCGGCCGGTCATCCTGAAGCTCTCCTCAGACGTACTTCGGGCGAGGTTCAGACTCTCGGCTCCGGCTCGCTCCCCCTGGGGATCTTCCCCGAAGCCACGTGGACGGCGAGTGACGGCCCAGCTCGAGACGGGCGACCTGCTACTGCTCTACACCGACGGTGTCATCGAGGCCCGTAGGGACGGTGATTTCTTCGGCCAGGAACGACTCCGAGCCATGCTCGAACCGGAAGTCGCCTCGGTGGAACTGCTTCCCGCCCTCATCCTCGACCAAGGTGCTCGACTTCGCCGAGGGATCGCTGAGGGATGACATCGCCATGCTCAGTCTGTCCCTGTCCGAGAGGCCGGTCCTGAGATCTGACTCACCGCGCGAATGGCGCCGCCGGTCGACACCCACATTGCGCATAAGGTACTATCAATATACCTTATGAGCTGTTTGACTCCTGGGGCGACGGCTCCAGGGAGGAGTGTGCGGAGTGGGCGCCACGAGTAGTACGAAGTATCGGAGGCTGCTTGCGCCTGGGTACATCGGATCGGTGAAGATCAAGACCCGGTTGATCAAGACAGGGTCCAACCCCGGCTTCTATCCCTACGATGGCGGGTTCGTCCAGCCCCTGATCGTCGACTACTACGAGGCCCTGGCCGCGGGTGGCGTAGGTCTCGTGACGGTGGGTGGCGGGGAGATCGACTATCCCATCGGCACGGTCCCGGACCACGGTTACCGCCAGGATGAGGAGATGTACATCCCCAGCCTGAAGACACTGGCCGACGCGATCCACAGATACGACTGCCCGGCGTTCATCCAACTCTTCCACATGGGGCCCATGCACCCCAAGGCGGCTACCGGCCTTCAACATATAGCGGCTTCGTCGCTGTCGCTGGAAGAGCTCCCGCGAAAGGACTTCACGCCTCTTGCCAAGGAGATGACCCTCGACGACATCGTGAGAGTCGAGGGGAGGTTCGTCAACGCCGCGGTGATAGCGCAGAAGGCCGGATTCGACGGTATCGAGCTGAACTTCGCCTGCAATCATCTGGGCAACTCCTTCCTGTCGCGCGCTTGGAACAAGCGCCACGATGACTATGGCCGCGACAGTCTCGCGAATCGGGGACGGTTCCTGGTTGATACCATCAAGGGGATCAAAGGGGCCACGGGCAAGGACTTCCCCATATCCGTCATGATCAACAGCCTCGAAGCGGGTCTGGAGGACGGGATCACGCTCGAAGAGTGCAAGGCGTTCGCGGTGATGGCCGAGAAGGCTGGAGCCGATGCCATCCATCCGAGAGTCGAGTTCTACACGAATCCTCGGGATCTCATGAAGCGGGACAGCACGCACTTCCCGGACATGGTCCCCTTCCCCGCTAGGCCCAAGAAGGTGGATAGGGAGATCGACCTCAGCCATCACGGAGAGGCCGCCTGGGTGCCCGCCGCCGCTGAGGTCAAGAAAGTGGTCTCGATCCCCGTCGTCGCCGTCGGAAGGCTGGGCCCGGACCTTGGCGAGAAGATCCTGAGAGAGGGGAAAGCCGACTTCATCAGTCTCAACCGGCGTCTCATGGCCGACCATGACCTCCCCAGGAAGATCGCCGAGGGCAGGCCGGAGGACATCGCGCCGTGTACCGGCTGCATGACCTGCTTCGCTCGCGTGGAGCGGGGAGAGTCTCCCCAGTGCCGCACCAACGCAGCTCTCGGCAGGGAGAAGGAATACGAGATCAAACCGGCCCGAGAAGCAGAAGAAGGTCATGGTGGTGGGCGGCGGCCCGGCGGCCCTGGAGGCAGCCCGGGTGGCGGCTCTCAGAGGACACGAGGTCTCCCTCTACTCTGCAATGAAGAGGTTGGGTGGCTCCATGCTGGTCGCAGCGGTCGTCAAGGGCGTCGAGAAAGAGGACCTTCCCGGTTTCGCCCGTTACTACGAGACGCAGATGAGGAAGCTGGGCGTGGAAGTCCATCGGGGGACGAAAGTGACTCCCGAGTTGGTGAAGAAAGCCGGTCCCGACGTCCTTCTTGTCGCCTCCGGCGCGAGGCATGACATCCCGGACATCCCGGGGATCGACAGCAGAAAGGTCATGACCGGCGAAGACCTCCATCACAGCCTCAAGTTCTTTCTCAGGTTCGCCGGGCCGAAGTTGCTGAGATGGGGGACGAGGTTCGCGCTTCCGCTCATGCTCGGCAAGGATGTAGTCGTGATCGGTGGCAGGCTGCACGGGTGCCAGACGGCGGAGTTCCTGGTGAAGAGAGGCCGCAACGTGACGATAGTCGACACCTGCCCCGAGGAGCAGATCGGAGAAGGCCTCCTCGAGACCTTCATGAAGCCCTGGTTGCTCCAATGGCTGGACGACAGGGGGGTGGAGATCCTGCCGGGAGTGAAGTACGAGGAGGTCAACAAGGAGGGCCTCGTCGTCACCACGAAGGACGGCGACGAAGCGGACCCTGAAGGCAGACAAGATCGTGACGGCGATGCCCATGCTGGCCGACTTCGAGTTCCTCGCTCAGTTCAAGGACGCTGCCGAAGAGGTCTACGCGATCGGCGATACTCGCGAACCGGGATACATCGTCGACGCCGTTGCCGACGGGGCAAAGATAGCCCGGGAGATCTAGGCGGCGGCCCGCCGGGCTAGACCTAGAAGAGGTGGCTGACTAGGATCCTAACGCCGATCGCTATGAGCACCAGGCCGCCAAAACGTTCCGCCCAGACACCGAAGCGTCGTCCCAGACGTGATCCGAAGAACGCCCCCACCGCGCTGAGGAGGGCGGCGACGACTCCTATCACCAGACTCGGCACCCATATGGATACCTCGAGGAAGGCCAGGCTGAGGCCGACGGCGAGGGCGTCGATGCTGGTCGCTACCGAGAGGATGAGCAGCGTCCATCCTCGCGTGGGGTCCTGGGCCGGATTCTCCGGCGGGCGCACGGATTCCCAAAGCATCTTGCCGCCGATCACAGCCAGAAGGCCGAAGGCGATCCAGTGATCGACCGCGCCCACCCATTGGGATAGACCCCGGCCGGCCAACCACCCGATCACAGGCATGAAGAACTGGAAGAAGCCAAAGCTGAGCGCGAGTCTGGAGACGTGACGGTAGTCGAGTGCCGTGACCTGAATGCCGGCGGCGACGGACACGGCGAAGGCATCCATGGCCAAGCCGAACGCGATCCCGAGTGTGTACCAGAAGCTCAGCGGGCCCAGCCCAACGTTCTCTCCACCGCTCTCTGCCAATCCTGATAGAGCCGTTCCCGCTCGCCCGGCTCCATGCTGGGGGTGAAGACGCGGTCGGTTCCCACCAGCCCCGCCACCTCGGCCGCCGTCCAGAACCCCACCGCCAGCCCTGCCAATGCCGCCGCGCCCAGGGCCGTGGTCTCCTGTAGCCTGGGCCGGACCACCGGGACGCCCAGCAGGTCGGCCTGGAGTTGCAGCAGGAAGTCGTCCCCGGCGGCGCCGCCGTCGGCCCGCAGACCGGCGATGTCGATCCCCGAGGTCTGACGCATGGCGTCCAGCACCGCGCGGGTCTGGAAGCAGATGGCCTCCTCGGTGGCCCTGGCCAGGTGCTCGGGTTTGGTGCCGCGGGTGAGGCCGATCAGGAGCCCGCGGGCGTAGGGGTCCCAGTATGGAGTCCCCAGCCCTGTCAGGGCAGGTACGAAGTAGACGCCGTCGTTGTCGGGAGCTTGTGCCGCAAGCGGGCCGATGTCGGCGGAGCTCTCGATAATCCCCAGAGTGTCGCGGATCCACTGGACCGCGCCGCCGCCCATGAAGACCGAGCCCTCCAGGGCATAGGTGACGGCGCCCCCGGCCGGTGCCCCCGGCCTCTGGGCCCAGCACCCAACCCACGGTCGACAGCAGTCCGCGTTCCGGCTTGGCGGGTCGCGAGCCCACGTTCATCAGCAAGAAGCAGCCAGTTCCGTAGGTGTTCTTGCAGTCGCCCGGCCGCAGCGCACCCTGCCCGAACAGAGCCGCCTGCTGGTCGCCGGCCACGCCGGTGATGGGGACGGCCGCTCCAAGCACCGTCGGCTCCGTCGACGCGATCAGCCCCGACGAAGGGCAGAGTCGCGGCAGGATCGAACGGGGGACGCCGAAGACGGCCAGCAACTCGTCCGCCCAGTCGAGGCTTCGCAGATCGAGCAGCATGGTGCGCGAGGCGTTGCTGTAGTCGGTCACGTGCTGACGGCCGCCGGTGAGCCGCCAGATGAGGAAGCTGTCGATGGTGCCCACACGGAGGCGGCCCTTGGCGAGCAGGTCGGCGGCGCCTTCTCTGTTGGCGAGGAGCCATTCGATCTTGGTGGCGCTGAAGTAGGGGTCGAGCCTGAGTCCCGTGCGTGCCTCGACGGTGGGTCCGAACCCGGCCCGCTCGAGCTCCTCGCAGCGGCCGGCCGTCCGCCGGCACTGCCAGACGATGGCGTTGCCCAGGGAGGCGCCGGTCTCCGCATCCCACAAGAGGACCGTCTCGCGCTGGTTGGCGACGCCGATGGCGGCGAGGTCCTCGGCTCTCATCCCTGCCTGCTCCAGCGCGAGCCTGGCGCAGCGGTGTTGGGTCTCCCAGATGTCCTCGGGGTCCTGCTCCACCCATCCGGGTTCAGGATAGTGCTGGGGGAAGGCCTCCTGGGCGGCCCCAAGGATGGTTCCGTCGTGCCCGAAGACGATCGCTCGGGAACTCGTGGTCCCCTGGTCGAGCGCCAGTACCGCTGTGGCGGTACCCGTCGCCGCCGTGCCGGTACCCGTCGCCGCCGTGCCTGTCACTGCTGTGGGTCTGTTCGCCATAGCTCGTACAATAGGGCAGCGGACGCACATCGAGCAAGCCCGGCCGGAGCGGGACTGGAGGTAGCGACGGATGGAATGGAACGAGCCTCTGTTCAAAGCGGGATCCGGCGACAACGCCCGGATCGGGGTTCTGGTGAGCCACGGCTTCGGCGGCTCGCCTCGCTCGGTCCAGGAGGTCGGACTGCGACTGACGGACGCGGGCTACACCGTCGCTTTGCCTCTGCTGGCCGGCCACGGCCTCACCCCCGAGGCTATGGAGAGGTCGCTCTGGACCGAATGGACCGCGGACACCGAGCGGGCCTTCCAGTGGCTGAGCGAGCGGACCGACCAGGTCTTCGTCTTCGGCCTCTCGATGGGTGGCGCCTTGGCTGTCTGGACGGCGGAGCGCCATCCCGAGGTGGCGGGGCTGGTCACGGTCAACGCTATCCTCCGCCATCCTCAAGAACTCGTGATGCGCGTCTTCGGCCGGATCGGGATACCCCGGTGGGCCAAGGCGATCGGAAACGACACGAAGCTGGCCGGCGTGGACGAAAGGGCTTACGACAAGATCCCCATGCGCTCCACGCACCAGCTGGCCTTGCTGCTGTCCGCCGTCCGCCGCGATCTTCCCCTCATCCGCTGTCCGGCTTTGCTTTTCTCGTCGGTCACGGACCATGTGGTTCCGCCTGCGAACCAGCGCGAGATCTACTCCGCCATCGCTTCCACCGACAAGGAACTGGTGGAACTCCAGGACTCCTACCATGTGGCCACGATGGATAACGACAAGGAACTCATCTTCGCGAGGACTCTGGAGTTCCTGGCGGCGCACTCTCTCTGGCGGCGGTCCGGAAGCTAGCTATCCCGGACTAGCGTCCCCCCAGCCGCGACAGAGGAACATGCTTGTGGATCAGTCTGATCATCCAGCGAGGCATGACGGTCATCGCGAACGCCATGGACTTCGCCAGGAATCCGGGCACCACGACTGCCCTACCCCGGGCCATGCCTTCCACGCCCGCCCGCGCCACGCCGGCCGGGTCCTTCATCACGCCGTACCTGACGGCGGTCTTGACCGGGATGTTGGTCCCTTCGTAGAGTCCGGTGGCCACCGCTCCGGGCGCGAGGCAGGTGACGCTCACTCCGCTGTCGCGTAGCTCCTCGCGCAGGGCGGAGGAGAAGCTACGCAGGAACCGCTTGGAGCTGCCGTAGTAGGCGATGTCGGGGAAGTCGCGCCAGGCGGAGATGCTCGAGACGAAGAGGATGTGCCCCGACTTTCTGGAGCACATGTCTTGGCCGAAGTAATGAGCGAGGAGCGAGGGTGTCACCACGTGGAGCTGCATCATGGTCTCGGCACGTGCGGGATCGGTGTCGATGACCTCCCCGAAGAAGAACATCCCCGCGTTGCTGACCAGGATGTCGACCTCTAAGCCGAGGCGGCTCACCTCCTCATGGAGTCTGCACGCGGCATCGGGGCGCGCCAGATCCATTGCGATCGGGCGCGCGTCCACCTGGTGTTCGGCGGCGATCCCGCGTGCAGCGGCTACGAGTTCCGCCTCGCGGTTGCTCACCATCACCAGCGGGTGCCCGCGCCGCGCCAGTTCGCGAGCGATCTCGAGCCCTATGCCCGAGCAGGCCCCGGTAACGAGTGCATAGCCTTCCGTCATCGTTTCTCCATGGCGTGTTACGAACTCCAGCGTAACGGTGTCAACGGTCAGGCGAAGACCGATAGCGCGGCGGCACTCGCGAACCCCATCACCGTGAACAAGCCGGTCAGCCGGCCCCCGTGCTCGAAAGCCTCCGGCATCATAGCGTCGGACAGCATGGTAAGAACGGCCCCGGCTGCGAAAGCTTGAGCAATGCGGGCGTCGGCGGTCGGGACCCATTGGACGATACCGTACCCAAGCACCGCGCACGCCGCCGAGATGACAACCAGCACGATCCACATCCAGAACGTGCTGCGTCGGGAATGCCCCGCGGCGCCGAGGTTGATCGTCCCGCCGACCCCTTCGGGGAGGTTGGACACGAAGACAGCTACGAGGAAGGCCACGCCGATCGAGCCGCCCAAAGCCAGACCCATGCCCAGCACGATCGATTCCGGGATGGCGTCGAGCAGAGTCCCGATGAAGATGGCCGCGCCCGAACCCTCCTCCTGCTTGCCTGCCAGGGTCTTGCGATGCCGGCCGCCCCAACGGTCAACGAACCAATCACCCAGGAAGAAGACCAGCGCGCCCAGCACGAAAGACACGGCCATTCCCCACCCGCCGATATCCGACTCGGGCACCAACTCGTAGGCGATGGCGCTGATGAGCGCGCCGCCGCCGAACCCCATGATCAGACCGACGGTCCGGTTGGAGAGCCCGCGCTCGGCAATGAAGTATCCGAGCAGCAGCGAGATCGCCGCCAGACCTCCCCAGAGGAACGCAGCAAGCAACTCCTATCCTCCCTGGCTCTCGGACTCATGGCCGCGGATGGGACAGAGGGCGACGTTGCGCGTGCTGTAGGCCTCCACAGTCCGCGTTTGCCGAGGGGTGCTGGACGGCGCTTCCCACGACAAGAGACACACTATCAGCAGCCGGCTTCAGCTGTCGACGCCCAGCCGCTCTCTCCCGCCATATCGACGGTATTTGCATAGTCTGACGCTCAGCTGATGTAGCATGTGCGAGGATATCCGGAGCGCAGGCAGCGATTACTCGGGGCAGGCGCCGGAAAGCGAGGGAGGCTCACATGGCGATGGATGACAAGACCAACGCTCAGCGAAAGAACGCCAGGGGTAGCCAGGCCGGCGGGCCGGGCCGGCCGCAAGGGGGGGCGCAAGGCGGCAACGACGATCGTGGGCGAAACGGCGGTCGGCGCGCCTGGCATCTCATAGCCTATGTCGTTGTGGCTCTGGTCGCCCTGTATCTCTTCAACTACCTGCTGGGCTCCATGACCTCCCCGTCTCATGTACTCAGTTACAGCGAGTTCAAGACCAAGGTGGCCGAGAAGCAGATACTGACGGCGGTGATAGGGACAGCGCAGATCACCGGCACGATGGCCAGCACCGACCCTGAGTCCACAGAGCCGAGCGACTTCAAGACCAACTACCATCCGGACTCCGATCCTCGAGCTGGTTTCGGAGCTACAGGCGGCCGGGGTCGAGGTTGGTTTCAGCGACCCTTCCAGCCAAATCGGGGGCATCCTCATCAATCTGCTGCCTTTCGTGGTGATAGGGGTGTTGTACTACTACATCTACCGCCGCATGGCGCGCGGGGCCGGAGGCGGGATGGGCGGCATCTTCGGAGTGGGCAAGAGCAAGGCCACCCAGGTGACCGCGGAGCAGGTGGGCGTCACCTACAAAGACGTGGGAGGCGCCGACGAGGCCATAGCCGAACTGCGCGAGATCATCCAGTTCCTGAAGACCCCCGAGCAGTTCGCCAAGCTCGGCGGGCACATCCCCAAGGGCGTGCTTCTTGGTGGGCCCTCCCGGCACCGGCAAGACCCTGCTGGCCAAGGCTACGGCCGGCGAGGCCGGGGTCTCCTTCTTCGAAAGCAGTGGTTCGGAGTTCGTGGAGATGTTCGTGGGAGTGGGCGCCGCCCGGGTGCGCGACCTCTTCGAGCAGGCCCGCAAAGCGGCGCCGGCGATCGTCTTCATCGACGAGATCGACGCCATAGGTCAGACCAGGGGAATGGGACTCGGGCCCAGTGGCGGCAATGACGAGCGTGAGCAGACGCTCAATCAACTCCTTGCCGAGATCGATGGGTTCAGTACCGACGTGGACCGGCCGGTCATCATCATGGCGGCCACCAACCGTCCCGAGGTGCTCGACAAAGCTCTGCTGCGCGCCGGCCGTTTCGACCGGCAGGTGGAGGTCGGCAACCCGGATCTCATCGGCCGCGTGCAGATACTCAAGATCCACAGCAAGGGCATCAAGCTCACCCACGATTTTGACCTGGAGCGGGCTGCCCGCATGACACCCGGCTTCAGCGGCGCCGACTTGGCGAACGCCATGAACGAGGCGGCGCTGCTCGCCGCCCGTCGCAAGGCCAGCGCGGTGGGCATCAAGGACTTCGAGGCGGCGATGGAGCGGGTGATCGCCGGGCTGGAGAAGAAGAGCCGGGTGATGAACGAGCGCGAGCGCTCGACCGTTGCCTATCACGAGTCGGGTCACGCGCTGGTGGCAGGACTGGTCCCGCACGCCGACCCCGTGGCCAAGATCAGCATCATCCCTCGGGCCCGCGGGGCCCTCGGATACACGCTGCAGATGCCCAGCGAAGACCGCTACATCCTCACGCGCGACGAACTGACCGACCGGGTGGCCGTCATGATGGGAGGACGGGCGGCGGAGACCATCGTGCTCGACACCATCAGCACCGGAGCCAGCGACGACATCCAGAAGGCCACCGAACTGGTCCGCCGCATGATCACGGAGTTCGGCATGAGCGACAAGCTGGGGTCGGTGCGCTACGCGGGACCACAACTGCAGTACCTGGGCGGTGTGATGCAGGACAACAGCCAGATCAGCCCCCACACGCAGGAGACTGATCGACGCCGAGGTACAGAAGACCGTCACCGAGCAGTACGAGCGGGCCCAGGCGCTGCTCCGCGATCACCGGGTCGCGCTGGAGACCCTGGCCAAGGAGTTGCTGGAGCACGAGACTGTCGACGGGAAGGCCGTACAGGCCGCGCTTGAGGCCGACGCGGCCGGGGCCGCGAGTGCTCCGGGCGGAGGAGTCACCGCGGGCGGAGTCGCCGCGGCCGGGGCTACTCCCTGACCAAGGCCGCGATGCCTCCCTGATAGTACGGTTCGGAGAATAGGACGGTCTTCGACCGCTCCTCGGTGATGGTTATGCAGGCGGCGATCATATCTACCTCACCCGCGGCCACCTTGGGCATCATCTCGTCGAAGCCCATGCTGACGACCGTGAGAGTCTTCCCCAGCCGCCGCGCCACGTAGGTGGCGAGCTCGATGTCGAAGCCGACCACTGCCTGGTCTCCTGCTGTGAAGGAGAACGGTTCGGTGATAGGCGCCGTGCCCACAGTGAGGACTCCGTTGCTGCCATCCAGAGGGATATCGGGCATGGCGGCCGGGCTACCCTTCGCAGGCAACCATCGGTCGAGCATCTGTGCGTAGGTGCCATCGTCCTTGAGTTCCTGGACGACAGCATCTATCGCGGTCTTCAGCTCCTGGTTGTCCAGCGCCACCGCGATTCCATACTGGTCGACCGTGATCATGTCGTCGAGCACGACGAGGCCCTCATTCTTCGCGGCAAGGTTCCTGAGGATGGGTTCATCGTACGCGGCGGCGTCGGCCTTTCCGTCCTTGACCGCTAGACAGCAATCCAGGGCCGAATCATGGTAGGTGAACGTCGCGTCCTCGAACCTGGACAAGACCAGCTGATCGGCGATCGTCCCGCTCGGCACGGCGAATACCTTTCCCTCCAGCTGATCCAGGCTGGTGATCGGCTGGTCCGACCCGCAGCCGCCCATCGTCGATGCTAGGATCACCACGGCCGCCGCCGCTAGGGCTAACCATCTTCTGCCCACTTAGACCTCCCTCGCCATCGCCCGACTCCTCGTCTTGCATCAGACCTAGACTACCCATCTTCCCTCCCTTTCTCCCATGTCGATGCGGCGTCGGGGCCTGTCGAAAGGTCTTCGTCCCTCTTTGGGAGGAAGGTCTCCATCGCGACCGAACATAACGAAAGGACAGCGCTGCGGCGCAGCGTTCGTCGAAAGCTGCTCGAAAGCTGTTCTCGTTTGGCTCAGTCACTCGATGGGAGGGACATGGCGGAACCGACCCGGATCGCCCTGGGGAGCGTGAACTGCTACCTGACGGAAGCCGACCATGGTTTCATACTGGTCGACACGGGCACTCCCGGGAAGCGCGACCTTCTCGACCGGGAATTGGAGAATGGGGGCTGCCGTCCTGGTGATCTCAGACTCGTGGTGGTGACTCACGGCGACTACGATCATGCAGGCAACGCTGCATACCTACGCTCCAAGTACGGTGCGAAGGTCGCCATGCATCGCGGGGATCTGGGACGAGTGCGGCAGGCGAACTGGAGTTGGGGTCTCAAATCGAAGCCGGACAGAGCTGCGCTGTACTTCAGAGTGGCGTCACGCTTCATCAGGAAGCGTGCATTCGACAAGTTCGAGCCCGACCTCTGCCTGGAGGATGCTCAGAGCCTGCTGCGCTTCGGCTACGACGGCACCGTTCTCCACCTGCCGGGGCACACGAAGGGTTCCATCGGGATCCTGACTCCCGAGAATGGGCTGATCTGCGGTGACCTGATGGATGGAATGATCAAGCCAAGCTTGGAGTTCTTCATCGACGACATGCGGGCTGCCGAAGCCAGCCTGGCACGATTGAAGCGGCTGCGGGTGGGCATGGTCTACCCCGGGCATGGCAAGCCCTTTCATCTCGCGCAAGTCAAGGAATGAGCGGTGGCCCGAAGGCGGAACCGGTGGCAGTTTGAACTACTCTGCTCTCAAAGCCTGGATTCACCATTCCCGCGGCGCGCTGGAGCCTCTCGCCGGCGCTGAGGCAGTCCAGGAAGGCGAGCCATCCCGGAGGTGACCAGCCCGAAGGGGACCGCCCAGCCGGAGGTCAGGTTCTTCAGCCCGTCCAGGAGTACTTCATCTCCTATGAGGACGAGTCGGCCCCCTTCCGGTCCTACACTCACCTCGGGAGCGACTATGGCCCCATACGGGCCGGATGGAGACCGTCCGAGCGACCTTCGACTATCGTGGAAGCCAGGGAAGGTTTCGGGACACATCTGTGTCGACCCTGCCCTGTCCGGCACGGCGGGCATGTGGCATAGCCTAGCCGGGGCCGCCGTCGATCGCGACCAGTACCTCGATTTCGCCAAGTGCTACCCGTACGTGCGTAACGAGTATCAGCCCGTGTGCGTGGGGATGACGATGGACGTTCAAGGCAGCGGGCTGCTCAAGCTGGAGCTGAAGTCACCGGAGGAGCGCATCCTCTGGTGGGCGACCGAAGACCTCGCGACGGGGGACCAGTGGAGAGAGCTGCGCTTCTCCTGGTCGCCCGCCGACCTGCGAAGAGTGAAATCCCTGAACTGGGCGGCCGACCCGAACGCGCAACTGTGCATGGGTTCCATACGCTTGATCATCGAGGTGCCGGAGGTTCCGTTCGAGGAGAAGATCTTCTTGGTCTCCTACGCCAAACTGGCCCGGATGTACTCTCCCGACGATGGCACCGTGAGGGATCGCGCGCATAGGCCGGTGGGCGAGCGCGACTCGATCGCCGCCGGCGGTCTCTTCTGCCTCGCCACCTGTGCCGCCCTCAAGATGGGCATCGTGAAGGCCGCGTTTGCCGAGCGGACTCTGCGGAAGACCCATGCCGTCGTCTCCGAACTGCCCAAGGCTCGGGGGCTCTTGCCCGACTTCGTTCGAAAGCAGGGGGGAAGCTCAGGGTCTGCGAAGACGCGCGGTACGGCACCCTCGAGACCAGCCTCTACTACCACAGCATGCTCCTCGCCGCCCAGATGATCTGGGACAGCAAGACGCTTGCCAACCTGGTCAAGGCCGTTAGAAAGATGGAGTTCGGCAAGCTGCGCGACGCTGAGGGCTACGTGATCAAGGGGCTGGAGACCGACGGTCAGACGCCGCTCACCTCCTCCTGGCGCGAGTGGGGCGGGGAGACCGTCCTGGTGCTCCTGTTGGAACACATGGCTACTGGAGGCAGAGCCAAGCTCAAGATGGACGGGTCCGGGTCATTTCGCGAGGGCGTAGGCTTCAGCGCGGAGATACAGAGCCTGTTCTACCCGGACTTCTCCTTCGACGAGACCGACGTGGTCACCGGCGCCAACTGGCTGGACGCCCGCCGTACTCTGCTGGAGGAGCAGAAGGGCTACTTCCCGCGCCGCTGGCCCAAGTCTGAAGCGGCGCGACTCGGCTTCTACGGGCTTTCCGCGGGCGAGGATGCGCGCGGTACGGGCTACGTGGTCAACGGAACAAGGACAGCGGGCAAAGTGGATCTCATCCATCCCCACTACGTCCTCATGTCGGGGCCGCTAGAGCCCGATCCGGCAGTCGTCTACGAGGTTCTCAGACAGATGGAGTCGCGCGGCCTCATCCCGCCCTGGGGGATGGTCGAGAACTTCACCAAAGACCTTGAGTACCTGCCGATGCTCGGGGCGATCAGCGCGGCCCTCGAGTGCATATCCGCATACCATCTGTGGGCCAGGGCGACGTCGAAACGCGACCACATCTACGAAGCTGTCGAGTACTGTGGTCTGCCTCGCGAGGCGGCGAGGGCGTTCTATCCGCCGACCAGGCCCTGGTAGGCGCGCGCCGTCGTTCCCCGGCCGTCGTTTTCGGCCGTCGTTCGGCCGCCAACAAGAAGAGGCCCGGATCTCTCCGGGCCTCTTCTTCGTTCTGTCTATCCACCGGTCTTGAGTCAGACCGGCCTCGAGTCGGGGACTACTTCGCCAGGAAGATGTCTCCCAGATAGATGCTCTTGTAGGTCTTGACGTCGAACTCCTGGGTCTTGTACCCGGGGGCCGAGACCGTGACCTTGTAGGCCTTGTCGTCCGGCAGGCCCTCGAACTCGAAGTCGCCGAAGGCGTCGGTCTGCGTGGTCTTGGTGCCGTCCTCACCCGCGAGGGTGACGGTGACTCCCTTGGCGCATTCGTCGGTGTCGCCGAAGACCACCGAGCCGGCCACGAAGTTCTTCGGCAGGCCGACGAAGCGCGACCTTCTCGCCGAGCTTGTACTCGGGGTGCATCGGCCGCCGCCGACTTCATCGCCTTGGAGACCGCGCTGTTGGGATCGTCAAGATCGCCGAAGCAGCAGAGCTCCGGTCGGGCAAGCTTCCACGCACCGGGGCTCTTTCCAACCGGCATCCAGAAGGTGAGCGCAGAACGTGCATTTTTGAGCGACGTTCTCTTCCTCGTTCCAGTAGATCCTGCGGTACGGGCACCTGGTGACGAGGTCCTTCTGACCCTTCGCCTTCGTCGGGATCGATGATGACGATGCCGTCGGGACGCTTGTACACGGCGCCATCGCTCCCGCTCACGCAGGCCGGGTTCTCGCACTGCATGCAGGGAACCGCGGTGTAGTCCTGCTTGACCTTCGGGAACTGGCCGCGTTCCTTGCCGATGATCTTCATCCAGTCCTGGCCGGTCATCGGCTGGGCAGCCGAGTAGCCGGGCTTGGCCTGGTTGCAGTACTCGTCCTTGCAGACGATGAAGCAGTTGTAGCAGCCGTCGCACTTGGTGACGTCTACGACCATTCCGTATCTAGGCATGTGTCATCCCTCCCACTTGGTCATCTCGACGAGACAGGAGTTCGGCGCCATGCCGGGGACGTTCTTCGACATCATCCGGCCGGGGCTCAGCAGGTTGGTGCAGCCGCCTCTGTCGGGGCTGTCGGGGTTGCCCTTCTCGATCGGGTCGTATCTGGACGCGCCTTCGTATGAGTGGACCACGCCCGGCCTGATCCGCTCGGTGACATACGCCGCGAACAGCACCGCGGCTCGGTCGTTGTAGAGCTTGATCACGTCGCCGTGCTTGATGCCTCTCGCTTCGGCGTCCTGGGGATGGATGCGGCAGATCTGATAGTTGTAGCCGTCGATCCACACTGCGGTGCTCGGGGATCTCAGAGAGCCAAGGCACTCGAGTGTCGTGATGCGTGTGGAACGAGAACCTGGGGTGCGGCGACATGAACTGCAGCGGGTACTTCTTGAAGAGCTCTGACTCATGTCCTTCCCAACTGGGGTTGTACTTGGGCATGGGAGCACGCTCTTCGTCATCCGGCGTATGCCGCATGAGGCTCTGCGAGACGAACTCGATGAGTGCCGGTGTCGGTCGCCAGCTCGTGGGCCTTGTCGGTGCCGCGCTTCGGGTTGCTGGTGTCGGGCGTGTCGCAGGCCCGGCCCTCAGCGAACCAGCGAAGGGCGTATTTCGGCTCGTAGTTCTCGATCTGCGGGACGACGAAGTAGCCCTTCTTCTTGAAGTCCTCGTAGTCCATGTACTTGGGCATGTCCGACCAGTCGTACATCTTCTTGATCCAGTCCTCCCAGGTGTTGCCCTCGGTGAACTGCTCTTCGTAGCCCAGCCTCTTGGCGAGCTCGAGGAAGATGTCGTAGTCCGGCTTGGACTCGCCCAGCGGCTCGACGCACTTCTGCTGGTAGACGATGACCCGATGGTTGGCGCTGGCCGAGGCGTGCAACGAGTAGCCGCCCGAGCTCGCCCACTCGGCGATGTCGGTGCGCTCCAGGTTGGTGCAGGCCGGCAGGATGACGTCGGCGAAGCCGGTCTCGTTGCACCACCAGCAATCCTGGTTGACAACGAACTCGAGCTTGTCGCTCTGGTACATCCGCACCCACTTGGTGGTGTCGGTCATGGTCGAGAGGAAGGAGCCACCGTAGCGGTAGAACGCCTTCACCTTGGAGTGATCGGGCAACGGGTAGGTGAACTTGGTGAAGTGCTGCTCGACGGAGTTGCCGCAGAAACCTTCGCCCATCCAGGAGATCTCTCCGTTGAGGATGGCGTCGGGAACGGTCAGTCGGTAGAGCCGCTGCTTGATGGGGTTGACCACCGGTGCCTTGCCGATCAGGTTGAAGCCACCCTGAGCGTAGCCGGGGAATTCCAGCGTGTGGTTGTAGGGCGGCCCATTGGCCGTCCCCCAGATGCTGATTCCCGGAAGACCGAGCCCCTGCATGGCCTGCAGGAAGATGAGGTGCCTGGCCGACTCGGTGGCGTAGGCGTAACGGCAGGCGCCGCCTTCGCCGCCCTTGGTGCCGCCGGCGAGGGAGGTCCTGTGAGAGGCCCACTCGCGGGCGAGGGCGACGATGGTGCGGGCTTCGATGCCGCAGATCTCCGCCGCCCAGCGGGGATCCTTGGGAATCCCGTCGTTCGTGCCCAGCACGTAGTCCTTGAACTCGTCGAACCCAAAGGTGCGGGTGGCGACGTATTCCTTGTTGTACGTGCCCTCATCGAGCCACACGTAGGCGATGGCCAGAGCCAGGGCCGACGTGGTGCCGGGACGGTACGCGATCCACTTCTCACCCACGTGAGCCGCGGTGTAGTTGTGGAAGGGGTCGATGAAGATGGTCTTGATGCCCCTGTCACGCAACCACAGGCGCCAGACGGCCGAATCGGTGCCGCCGTAGATGCCGTGGGTGGTGTCGGGGTCGTTGCTCCACGATATGAGGAGCTCGGTATTGCGGAGCGCGTCCTCGAGCAGGTCGTAGTGCTCGGGATTGCCCAGTCTCCAGTAGAAACCGAAGGCGTGGGTCGCTCCCCAGTGCCAACCTTCCCAGCTGTCGGGGTTGTCGAGGATATCGGTGAACCCGATCATGTTGAAGAACCGGGCCCAAGATGACGAACGGTAGCCGAGGTTCCCCCAGTTGTGGTGGGAGGAGGCGCGCGACATGATCGCCTCCGGCCCGTATTCGCTGCGGACGCGTTTCATCTCACCGGCGACGAGGTCGAGGGCCTCGTCCCAGCTGATCCGCACGTAGCCGGATTTGCCACGATTCTGGGGATTCCGTTCGCCGTTGGGATCGAAGTCAACCCGCTTCATGGGGTAGAGGATCCGATCCTCGGAGTACGCCCGAGCTCTCTCCACGAGCGAGAAAGGCGCTACGCAGGCCTTCCGGAACGGGGTGTACTTGTCCCCGTCGACGTCGATAGTCCATGAAGGCGCGTCGGTTTCGTCGAAGACGAGCGGACGCACCTTGGTGATCTTGCCGTCCTCGACATGGACCCTGATGGGGCCACCGGCGGTGCAGTTCACAAATGTCTGTTCTGCCATTCCTTGTCCTTCCTGGAGCCCTGTTGGATACGACAACGACGCCCTACAGGGTCGGCGCGCCGTTCAACAGAGCCATCTCCGTGGTCGCGAAACCATGAAGCATGCAGTAGACATCGCGCAGGTGCTTGCCGAATGGCACGTCATCGTCGGTGGTGCCGTACCCACCCATGATGCCGCAGGTGATGTTGACGAAGTTGACCCCGATGTGGTCGACGAAGGCCTTGACCAACATGCCGGATTTGGGGTTGTACTCGTACTTCTCCTTGTACGACCAGGCTGACTGCATGAGGTAGCAATGAGCCGCCTCGTACTGCATCTTCATCTCGGCCAGCTTCATGGCCACGTGCTGGTGCTGGATGATGGGCTTGCCGCCCTGGACACGCTGCTTGGCGTATTCCAGCGCCTCTTCGTATACGGACCTGACGGTGCCCAGGTTGGCAGCTGCGCCAAGGAGCCCGAATGGCGGCGGTACACCCTGCGGAGTCTTCGACCAGTCGAACTGCGGGCCGCCCCACTCGCCCTCGGTACCCCAGGCCTCGCCCTCGTTGCCGAGCAGGTACTTGGCTCGGGATGCGGCAGTCCTCGAAGATGAGGGAAGCGTTCGCGAGCAGTCTGCGGCCGAGCTTGTTGTGGAACCTGCCCACCTTGAAGCCGGGAGCGTCGCCCGGCACCAGGAAGCAGCTGAGGCTTGTGGAGATGGGGCCCTTCCGGTCGGTACGGGCATAGACGAAGTACAGCTTGGCCACGCCGCCGCACGAGATGTAGTGCTTGGTCCCGTTGATGACGTATTCGTCACCCTGCTTGACAGCGTAGGTCTGGATGGAGGCGCCGGGCTCGTCGAACAAGAAGTGAGAGTCGGTGCCGGCGTCGGGCTCCGACCGGGCGAGTCCCAGGAGGAAGGTGTCGTCTTCCATGAACTTGGTCAGCCACTCGTCGCGCAGTTCCGGGGTCAACTCACCCACGAGCCTGGGCGATTCGGTGTAGCAGCCCCTGAGGATGGTGGCGAAGCCCTGGTCGGCTGCCCCCAGCTCTTCAAGGATCAGGGCTAGGGTCGGGTAGTCAGCGCCGACGCCCCCGAACTTCTCGGGGATAGCTGCTGTGCGCAGGCCCAGTGCCGAAGCCTTCTTGAGAAGGTCCCAGGGCACGCAGTCCTTGGGATCCTGCTTGTGATCGTAGTCCAAGGCCACGGGCTTCACTTCGTTCTGGGCGAAGTCCCGGACCATGTCCCTGATCATTTCCTGCTCTTCGGTCAGTCTAAAGTCCATGCAATCTCTCCTTCTAGCGCCCCTGGGGCTGCCATCGACTCCTGCGCTGTGACCGGCGGGCGCCGGTCGCCGACCCGGCCGGCTACAGGGCCGGGCAGGTTACTCCATGATAGTACCAGTGCGCACTCGCAGCGGCACTTCGAGCCAACATTGCATCATTGGCGCCATGTATTACTGCGACGTATATCAGGTCGCCTGTGCGTCGGCTCCAGTCGGACACCGCCGCGGCCGGACACGCCGGCGCGGATGTGGACCATGAGCGCGCGCGCACCGCCGGAAAGAGGCCGGTCGCGCGGGTAGATGATGTTGAGATCTCGGTACAGCGGTTCCTGGAAGGGGATGGCCACGAGACCCTCCAGAGTCTCGGGAGCGAGCAGCATCTTGGGCATGGGCGCCACGCCCAGGCCTTTCCTGACGAGGGCCTTCGTCAGTTCGGGGTAGTTGGCCCGGTAGGAGAAGTGAGGTTCGAAGCTGGCCCGGCGCAGGGCGTCGGCTATCACGTTGCCGGCGTTCATGGTGCCTCGGGGGAGCAATATCGACTCGTTTACCAGCATGCGCAGCGCGACCGACTTCTCGCTTGCCAATCGGTGGTCGCGAGGGACGACCAGCAGGATCTCCTCGGTGAGCAGGTTCTGGAAGGCCGCCCGGGTCGAGCCCCAGGGGGTCATGACCGCGCAGTCGAGTTCTCCGCTGACGACGGCTTCCTCGAGCTGGGCGTCGTCCTTCTCGATCAGATCGACGGCCACTCTCGGATAGGCCGCGAGGAAGGAGACCAGGATAGGCGTCAGGAGAACCGCCATGACGTTGCCCACGGCTCCGAAGCGCACGGTGCTCCGATCCGGTGCCCGCCTGCTCGCGCACGAGGCTGATGGCCTCGTCGGTGCGGGTGATGATGGCCTGGGCCAAGGGCAGAAGGAGTTGTCCGGTGGTGGTACATTCCACGTGCCGGCCGTATCGCTCGAACAGTTGGGTGCCGAGCTCGTTCTCCAGCCGGGCTATCTGCCGGCTGAGCGTAGGCTGGGTCGAATGCATGGCCCGAGCGGCTCTGCTGAAACTGCGGGCCTCGGCCACAGCCAAGAATGATTTGAAGAGATCGAGTTCCATCTATACACTATGGTAATACTTTGCGCGGCCTATGAAAAGTTCAGCGATAATGGCTCCAATCGCGGCGCTTCCGGACTATCATATAGTCAGCCCGCGGACCGCGGTGGGGGTCGCGGCTGGGTTGCGCCTCAAATAAGGAATGGATGGAATATGAACATTGCGGTGTGCGTGAAACAGGTGATCGATACAGAGGCCGAGAAGAAGCTCGACCCAGCTTCTTGGCGTCTGGACCGTAACGTGACCTGCGTCCTCAACCCGTACGACGAGTACGCGGTTGAGGAAGCGCTTGAGGATCAAGGAGGCTCACGGCGGCGAAGTGGTGGCGGTGTGCATGGGGCCCGAGAAGGCGACCGACGCCGTGCGCAAGGCTCTGGCCATGGGTGCCGACAAGGCCGTCCTGGTCAGCGATGCGGCTCTGGCCGGCTCCGACGTGCAGGGCGACGGCCTACGTCCTCGCCGAGGCGCTCAAGACCTTCCAGTGGGATCTGGTGCTCTTCGGCGTGCGGTCCACCGATGGCGAGACCGGCTGCGTGCCGGCGGCCGTGGCCGAGCGACTGGGTGTGCCGTTGCTTTCGACCCTGGCCAAGGTCGAGGTGCGAGGGCTCCACTCTCACGGTCCACCGGGAGACCGAGCAGGGCTACGTGGCGTGCGAATGCCCCACTCCGGCCGTCCTCTCCGTTATCAAGGGCATCAACGAGCCCCGGTACCCGTCGATGAAGGGCATCATGGGCGCCAAGAAGAAGCCGCTGGAGCCAAGGATTCGAGCGCATTGTCCCTGGACCAGAGCCAGATCGGCTTGGCCGGGGCCAAGACCCGCGTGCTGTCGGCCCGCTCTCCCGAACCTCGCAAGGCGGGAGTGAAGATAGAGGACGATGGTACGGGTGCCCAGAAGATCGCCGAGTTCTTGGCAAGCGCCAAGCTCGTGTAGCGGAGGAGATTACCAGTGAGCAATCAGAGCGGCATCCTCGTTGTAGCCGAGCCCAAGGACGGTAAGCTCGCCAACGTCACCCTTGAAAGCATCACCCAGGCGCGCGCCCTTGCCGGCGCGGCTGGTGGACCGGTCAGCGTGGTCATCATCGCTGCCGAGGCCGGCTCGCTTGCGGCCGTCGCCGGCAAGTACGGCGCCGATCGCGTCTACGTGGCCGAGACGCCCGGAAGCTGCGGTCTTCCGGCCCGGGCCGTTCGTCGACGCGGCCATGGCTGCCATCAAGGCGGCCGACCCGGCTCTGGTCCTGTGCGCGGGCTCGTCCGACGGCCGCGACGTGGCCTCCGGCTGTGCCGCCCGCCTGGGCGCCGGCCTGTTGGTCGACATCACCGGCCTCGAATTCAAGGACGGCGCGCTTCGTGGTGACCCATCCCTGCTTCGGCGGCAGCGTGATCGTGGAGAAAGAGGCCACGACCAGCCCGGCCGTCGCTACCGTGCGGCCGAACGTCTTCGCCCGCGAAGAAGCGCCCAAGGACGCTGAGGTCATACCGCTTACGGTCGACTTCACGCGCCAGCGGCCTTCTGGCCAAGGTCGTCGACGTGGTCTGCGAGAACGCGGGCATCGTCAGCCTCGAGGAGGCCTCGATCATCGTGGCCGGCGGCCGCGGTGTGCGGCAGCGCCGAGAACTTCGAGCTCATCAAGGCCCTGGCCGACGGAGCTCGGTGCCGCTGTCGGCGCCAGCCGGGCCATCGTCGACGAGGGATGGGTCCATCATCAGTATCAGGTGGGGCAGACCGGCAAGACCGTGTCGCCCCACCTCTACATCGCGTGCGGCATCTCCGGAGCCATCCAGCACGCGGCCGGCATGCAGACCTCCAAGTGCATCGTGGCCATCAACAAGGACCCCGAGGCGGCCATCTTCAACTTCGCCGACTACGGCATCGTGGGCGATCTGCTCACCGTGGTGCCGGCGCTGACCGAAGAGATCCGCCGGCGCAAGGCGACGTCGTAAGGCCGGAGCGCGGGATAGTCTCCCTCTGCTTGCCGAATAGAACCCATCAGACTAAGGGGATGCGGCGATGACTGAAGAACGAGATGTCATGGACGTCGACGTCCTCTACGTCGGCGGCGGCATCGCCTCGCTCAGCAGTGCGCTTCACCTGTCCAATCTGATCGCGGCTCACAACGCGAAGGGTGAGGGCAAGAAGCTTGACGAGGTGATGATCGCCGTCCTCGAGAAGGGGTTTGCTCCTGGTGCCCACGGGATCTCAGGCGCCGTCATGGACTCCGACGCCTCTCAAGGAACTGGTCCCCGATTTCCTGGACAAGGGCGCGCCGCTCGAGGGAGAGGTCAAGAAGGAGTCGGTCTACTTCCTCACCAAGACCGGCAAGATCAAGTCGCCCATCACGCCTCCTCCCATGAACAATCATGGCAACTACGTGGTCTCCATGTCCAAGCTGAACGTGTGGATGGCCGGGCTGGCCGAGACGGCCGGGGTCAACATCTTCCCGGAGTTCGCCGGGGTCGAGGTCCTCTACGACGGAAACAAGGTCATCGGGGTCCGGACCGGCGACAAGGGCATCGACGCGAGCGGCAACAAGAAGTCCAACTACGAGCCCGGCACCGACCTTCACGCCAGAGTGACGGTGTTCGGCGAAGGGTCGCGGGGCAGTCTGACCAAGGACGTCATCGCGCACTTCGGGCTCGACAAGGGCAAGAACCCGCCCGCGTTCGAGGTCGGGGTCAAGGAAGTATGGGAGTTGCCCGAGACGCGGCTCCAGCCGGGTGAGGTCGTCCACTGCATGGGCTATCCGCTCAAGAGCGACACCTTCGGCGGCGGCTTCATCTACGGCATGAAGGACAACATGGTCGCCGTGGGGCAGCTCACCAGCCTCGACTACTCCGATCCTTGCCTCGATCCGCACAGGGAATTCCAGAGGTTCAAGCTCCATCCCATGGTGAGCGACCTGCTGAAAGGCGGCAAGCTGGTCCAGTACGGGGCGAAGACGGCTCCGGTCGGCGGCTACTTCGCCATACCCAAGCTGGCCTTCGCCGGAGGCATGATCATCGGCGACGGGGCCAATCTGTTCAACGGCCAGAAGATCAAGGGCATCGACCTGGCCATGAGGTCCGGTATGCTGGCCGCGCAGACCATCTTCGAGGGCCTTCTCGACGACGACCTCTCCGATGCGAGACTCGCCGGCTACGCCAAAGCCATGGAGGCGAGCGACGAGATCAAGGGCCTCCGCAAGGTGCGCAACTTCCATCAGGCCATGACCAGGGGTCTCTACCTTGGCCTCATGACGGCCGGCGCGCAGTTCGCGTTGGGCGGCAGGGTGATCAGCGACAGGCTTTCCTCCCAGTCCCGACCACACTCACATGAAGACGCTCATGGAGAAATACCGCACCGCGAATCCGTCGGAAGAAGCGATGGGCGACATCAAGTACGACAAGCAACTCACCTTCGACAAAGAGACCGACGTCTACTACTCGGGCGCCACGCACGAGGAGGCACAGCCGTCTCATCTGAAGATCAAGGACCTCAACATCTGCTACGGCGAGTGCTCCAAGAAGTACGGCAATCCCTGCGTGCGTTTCTGCCCGGCCAGCGTCTACGAGATGACGGTGGATGAGGCGACTGGGAACAAGACGTTGAAGGTGAACTTCTCCAACTGCGTACACTGCAAGACGTGCGACGTCAAAGATCCGTTTGAGAACATCCAGTGGGTCCCCCCGGAAGGCGGAGGGGGTCCCAAGTACACCATGGTTTAGGTGGAGATCCTGGTGGCAGGGCTGGTCAGCCGGCCGGATCCAGGTGCAGGACCACTCATAGAAGACGGCAACACAGCAACGAAAGGGAGTGCTATATGCCACGGCCAGAGGAAGTTGAAGTCGTTAAGGCAATGAAGGCCGCGAAGACCGGCCCCGAGATCTTCGCATCTTGGGCGATGCAGCGTCCGGGCTACGTGCCCGGCCAGGGTGGCGATCCCACGCTGGATTTCTGGTCTGACAACAAGGTCGAGATGCTGCACACGTTCGCGCAGAACCAGCTGAGCCAGCTGCTCGACCGGGGCATCCTCGATCCCAAGACCCGGTACCTGCTGCTCGTGGGCATGTACATGATGACCAACCATTGGGACGGCGTTCTGCCGCAGGCCTGCAACGCCAAGGCTGCCGGCGCGACGGACGAAGAGATCATGGAAGTGGCGTTCTGCGTGTGCTACTCGGTCGGCAAGGCCAAGATGCAGGAGAGCGGCCAGTGCCTGGGCGAGGTGTTCGCGAACCCCATGTTCAAGAGCATCAAGCAGCTGAAGGCGTAGGTAGCGAAGAAGCAACGGTGTCCGGCGTTTCTGCCGGCCTGGTCTTGACACGGGAGCCCCGCCTCGGCGGGGCTCCCGTTGTTTGTGGGGACCTCAGTAGCCCCAGCAGGCTGCTGAAAAGGGACGTCTCGCCGCCAGAGTGCGATGGGTACGCGCAAGACAAGAACGCAAGGAGCGTGAATAGCAGCGCTATTCACGTGACTGAGGACGCCGTATTGCGCCGCTCAGTGCGTTCTGGAGGCCGGGACTTCGGTTTTCGGCAGCCTCCTAGGCCAGCGACCCTCCGCGGGCGCGGATGAGGCCATCGAGGAATCCGGAATGCAGCGAGCTCTTGGGATCTTCCGCCCAGCGGCACAGCAGCTCGAACATGGGCCGGGTCACGGTGAAAGCCAGCATCCAAGGCTCCAGGTTCTTGCGCACGGCGGTGTCGGTCGACCCGATGAGAGCTTGAGGTGCCTCGAGGCTGTCGAACAGCGTGATGATCTGCATGCAGCCGGAGCCGAAGGGCGCCAGTATCGGCGGGATGTCATCCGGCCGGCTGTAGTAGGTGGCCCCCACGCAGAGCACCGCGAGCTGGTCGGCGTTGACGTAGAAGGTCACGGTCCGCAGGTAGTCGTACTGATCGGGGTGCAGCGGACCGATCAAGAGGTGCTCGTGGACCGGTTTGTAGCTCTTCATTGAGTCGAGCCACTCGTTCATGAGTTCGCGGCTGGCTCTCAGACCCTCCTCGTCGCAGAGAAACTCCACCAGCGAGTCGCGCGGCCGTTCGTTGATGCCGAACAGATGCATGCCTCCGCACCCATGTTTGTCCCGGGTCAGGTGCAGCGTCTTGCCCTGGCGCCATGACTTCAGAGAAGCGAAGACGCACTGACGCCCTCCCGGCACCACCAGAGGCTCGAAGGGCGCGGGATCGGGCGCGTCGTAGAAACCTATCAGCGGCTCTGTGATCGAGAGCCGGGCAAGGATCGTTGAAGGATCGGGCTGCATGGTCGCTCCTCTCGGCGGGACTCGGCTGCTCTGCAATATGCCCGCCCAGTCGAGCAGGCGAAACCCGTTCGGAACCAGGCGGCGGCTCAGGTGCCGTCGCCGCGGGCGACCGCACGCTGTAGACTGAGTGACTGATCACCATCCAGCGCAGCACCACGAGGCCTTTGCCGTGATCATCCGAGAGACACAAGCCAAGACCATCCTCTCCGTCTCGAAGATCCATGACTACGCTCTCAATCCCTACACGGGCTGCGAGCACGCCTGTTCGTACTGCTACGCACGCTTCATGAAGAGGTACACCGGGCACAAAGAACCCTGGGGCGAATTCGTCGATGCGAAAATCAACGCTCCCGATCTGCTGGCGGTCGAGATAGGCAAGAAGAAGCGCGGGTCCGTCTGGGTCAGCGGAGTCTGCGACCCGTACCAACCGGTGGAGGGGCGCTACCGGCTGACTCGGATGTGTCTCGAGATCCTGGTCTGAGGCCGGATGGCCGGTGAGGATCCAGACCCGTTCGCCGCTGGTTCTGAGAGATCTGGACATACTCAGAGAAGCTCAGGATCTCGAGGTCGGTTTCTCGGTCACCACGGCGGACGATCGCGTCAGAAGCCTGTTCGAGCCCAGCGCTCCAGCCATAGGGGACAGACTCCAGGCCTTGGACGAACTGCACAAAGCCGGCATCACCACCTTTGCCATGATCGCCCCCCTGCTCCCCGGCGCGGAGGGCCTGGGAGAGCTGCTGGCGGGCAAGGTCGACTACGTGCTGGTCGACCGCATGAACTACAACTATGCCGCCTGGGTGTACCGGAAGTACGACCTGGAGGAGGAGTGCTCCGCGGGCTTCTTCAGGCACACGGCGGAACAGCTGGCCGACACCCTCGGAGGGCTGGGAATTCCCTGCCGGGTGGTCTTCTGAGGCCGGTACCGTGGCCTCCCGGGCCCGAGTCTCGGCCGCCCTGGCCGGCGGCCTCGGTTCTAGTAGCCCAGCCGGGACACGACGGCCAGGCCAACCAGGATCACGACGGCTATGAGGATCGCCAGCCACCACAGACCGACGAAGTACGGGAAGATGATGAGTATCACCCCCGCCACCATGTGCGGCACCCGGACTTCCTTCCTCCCATACAACAGCAGGGCCGCGCCGACGAGGCTGATGAGTATCCCAGTCGCCAGGCTGCCCACGCTCAGGTCCAGGCCCATGGATCCCCCTTCGTCGTGACGGAGCGGTCTCGGTCCTCTCAGCAGCCTCTTAGTGAGCCAGATCGCCGATCGCGTCGCGGGCGTCGCGCGGCCCGCCGGTGCCTCCCGAACGGGAGAACCTCCAGCCTTCCAGGGCTTCGTAGTCGGCATAGCGGTGGGCATACGCGATGGAGTTGCGTCGCGACGAGAAGTTGGCGATTATCGGGTAGAAGATGCCTCGGCCCGCCAGCAGGCCGGTCACCATGCGCTGCAGGATCCCGGGGATGGAATAGTAGGCGCGGTTGCAGGCGATCATCTCCGCGACCATGTCGGTCAGAGACAGACTCTGGTGACGGGCCACCGGATAGGTGAGCGTGTAGTACTTCCAGTCGCTGGGGTAGTCGTCCATGGCGATGCGGTGTTGGGCCTTCGTCTGGTCCCAGAGGCGGGTGCCGGGCAGAGGGGTGAAGAACAGCACGTTCATGTTGTCCACTCCGTACTGAGCGGCGGCAGCGGCGATCTTCTCGCCGATTCCCGGCCCATCGATGTCGAGTCCGAGCATGAACGACCCCACGACCATGATCCCGTGGGCCTGGATGCGGCGCACCGATTCCCGGAGGTTGCGCTGCTTCTGCAGGTTGAACTTCTTGCCTATCTCGGCCAAACCCTCGGCCGAAGGCGACTCGAAACCGACGAAACACCCCGCGCACCCGGACTTCTTGGCGAGGGTCAGCAGTTCTTCGTCGTCGGCGAAGTTGATGGTGACTTGGCCTATCCAGTCCTTGCCCAAGTTCGCTTCCGCCAGAGCTCGGAACAGCTCCTTGGCTCTGGCTACCTGGCTGGGTCCGGTGCCAACGAAGTTGTCGTCGACTATCAACACGCGATTCTCGGGGATGGCGCGGAACTCCTCCACGATGTCGGCGATGGGACGTTGCCGGTACCGGGAACCGTTGAACACGGGGACGCTGCAGAAATTGCAGTTGAGCGGGCAGCCGCGTGTGGTCTGGATGGCGCCGAAGGAGTAGACGGGAGGAAGCAGGTCGTGCCTCGCCGCACTGATGTCGCTCGTCTCGGCCAGGCCACCTTCGTACAGTTTCTGGAGACGGCCGCCTATGACATCGTCAAGGACGCGCCCCCACACCCCTTCCGCCTCTCCGGTGACGACGGAGTCCACTCGCTTGGAGGCCTCCTGCAGACACATGGTGGCGTGGATGCCGCCCATGACCACGGGGATGCCTCGCCTGCGGAACTCAGCGGCCAACTCGTAGGCCCGGTTGGCCTGGGAGGTGAAGGCGGTCAGTCCGACGAGAGTGGGGGGGCTGAACGAGTCGTACTCGGGTATGCCGAGGGTCTCATCGACGATCTGGACCGTCCAGTCGGACGGAGTCAGGCCGGCCAGCACCATCAGGCTCAGGGGCTGCCAGGCTCTGAAACGGTTCCACACACTCCCGCTGGTCTTGGCCATGCTGGCGAGGATGTTGGAAGGATTGATCAGAAGAAGATGGGGCTTGAGCTTTTCCATATATGTCAGAATGCCTCTGGCCGCGCGCCACGGCGATTGCGTGTGTGATGAATTCGCCTATAGCCTAACATGCATCGACGCGCCGCGCCGTACACAAGGTGTTCGCCAGCCGCCGCTCTCGGCCGGCGGGCAGGGCGCCGACTACTGGATCGCCCGCGATGAGGAGCTCACTTGAACACGACTCTGGCCGGCGACCGGCCTTTCAGATCGGTCGTCTTCGACTTCGACTACACCCTGGCCGACTCGTCACCCGGGGTCATCGACTGTATGAACCACGTCCTCCGGAGCATGGGGCTGCCCACCCGGGACTCAGAGACCATTCGGGCGCTGATCGGGACCTCGCTGGTCGAGACCTACGAGGAGTTGGCCGGCGACCGGCACGGCGGCCGCTTCGAGGAGTTCAAACGTCTCTTCGTCGAACGAGCCGACCAGGTCATGCTCCAAGGCGTCCCGCCTCTTCGACTCCACCAGACCGACCGTGGAGGCGCTGGTGGCCGGGGGGATCAGTCTTGCCATCGTCTCGACCAAGTTCCGCTACCGGATAGAGCAGGTGCTGCTGCGCGACGGGTTGGACCATGCGTTTGAGGTCATCGTCGGGGGCGAAGACGTTGCTGCTCACAAGCCCGACCCAAGCGGCCTGATCGTCGCGCTCGGCCGGCTCGGCCGCACACCCGCCGAGGTGCTCTACGTTGGAGACAGCGCAGTAGACGCTGAGACGACAAAGCGCGCCGGGGTGCCATTCGTGGCTGTGCTTTCGGGGGTGACTCCGAGGGAGGCCTTCGCGCCCTACCGTCCCCACGCGATCATCGAGGATCTCGCTCTGTTGCCCGCGCTGGTGCTGGGCTAGGAGGCTGCTAGCCGCCCGCCCGGTCGCTCGCTTCCCGGGGTTTCGCGCCTGGTTGCGCCTTGATCCGCGCGAAGTGGCGCATCTGGCCCAGGATGGGGACTCTCGGACCCTCGACCACACGCGGTCCCAGGGAGATGGCATCTTCGTACGACCTCCAACACCTGATCCACGACGCGATCCCACGAATAGCGTTCGGCACGTGCGCGACCGGCCTTGGAGAGATCGCGCCTCAGCTCTGGATTGGTGAGGGCGGAGGCGAGGGTGTTCTCCAGAGCAAGGGCGTCTCCAGGGGGAACCAGCATCCCCACGGCACCCTCGGCGAGAACGGCGCGGTATCCGGGGATGTCGGATGCGACCACCGGCAGACCGGCGGCCAGGGCCTCGGTCAGGACGATCCCGAAGCTCTCCCCGCCCAGAGAGGGGGCGCACAGTATCTCCGCCTGCCGCATCTGCTCCAATTTCGTCTCCAGCGGCACCCTCCCCATGGCGGTGATCCCACGGAAGATCCTCGGCTGAGGTGCCACGCGAGTGGCCGAGTAGACCATGAAGTTCCTCGAAGGTCGGACCGACCAGCACGAGCGACGCGCCCGGGACGCGGTCGCGGAGCCCCTTGAACGCCTTGACCAGGACGCCCAGGCCCTTGCGCGGCTCCGGCCGTCCGATGCAGAGAATGCGGTTTCGCACCTTGCGTCCCTCCCGCGCCTGGGCGTACGTCTGTACGTCGATACCGTTGGGGATAACCCGGTAGTCTCCGGGGAAATGGCCAATCACGCAGTCGCGGGCAGCCTCGGACACCGCGATCCGCACCGTGATCGAGGCCAGTATCCTCTCCGCCAGAGGCCTCCAGCGCTCGTAGTAGTCGGAGGCAGCGCCCGCGGCGTGGAACGTCCCCACCACGGGGACCTTGGACACCATGGTGGCGGAGCAACCCACGGAAGGGATGGTCGGCTCATGCACGTGGACCAGGTCGAACTCGCGGACTGCTAAGGATGCGATTCATCCTCTGAAGCATCAGCGGCCATCCGTTCGCGTAGGCCACCGAGCCGTTGGACCCGACAGGGAAGGCCCTGCCTGCGCAGATGAAGTTGTCGGGAAGCACCTTCGCCGAGCGGGTCAGGCTTCCCGCCGGCGCGACGATCCACACCTCATGCCCTCGGCCCTCGAGTTGGTTGACCAGGCTCGCGACATGATTGTTCACGCCACTGGGCATGCTCCAGGAATAGGGTGACACGATGGCCAGTCGCACGCGGCCTCCCGGACAGCTTGATGCTCCACGCGAATGCTCTACATAGAACATTGACCCTCTCCGGCTGTTTGGTCAAGTGATGATCATCCACCGGCTCCGCTTGATGCGCCCGGGAATCTATTCACTTTCTTTACATCCCCAAGCGCCTTCCCGACGCCTTGTCGACGGTCGTGGTGCTTGACTGATATCGAGTGATCTCCTCTCGTGTCAGGTAGTCGTTGATGCTCATCTTTAGCGCGATAGTGGCCGCAATACTCCTCATCTACCTTCTGTACGCCCTCGTCCGGCCGGAGAAGCTGGGATGACCGCGCAGGGCTGGCTGCAGATCGGGCTCTTCCTGGTGGTTGTGCTGGCGCTGGTCAAGCCCCTTGGCACGTATATGGCCATGGTCTTCGAGGGCAAGAAGGTCTTCGCCGTAAGCCGCGTGCTACGCCCGGTCGAGCGGCTCATCTACAAGCTCGCCGGAGTCGATCGCGAGAAGGAGATGGGATGGAAGGGGTATGCAGGCAGCGTCCTTCTGTTCAGTCTGGGCGGCTTTCTCCTCCTCTATGTCCTGCAGTTGATCCAAGGATGGCTCCCCGGCGGACCTGAAGGCGTGGGAAACGTGCGGCCCGGGCTGGCCTTCAACACCGCCGTGAGCTTCGTCACCAATACCAACTGGCAGGCCTACAGTGGCGAGTCCACCATGAAGTACGTCACCCAGATGGTTGGCCTGACCGTGCAGAACTTCGTATCGGCGGGCGCGGGGATCGCGGTGCTTATCGCCTTCATCCGGGGCTTCTCCCGGCGGAGCGCCGACCGTCTGGGCAACTTCTGGGTGGATCTCACCCGGGCGACCCTGTACGTCCTCCTCCCGCTCGCCTTCATCTTTGCCGTCGCTCTGGTGTCGCAGGGGGTCGTGCAGACCTTCTCCTCCTCTCAGGAGGCGCAACTCATTCAGCCCTACATCACCGCCGACGGTCAGACGGTCACGTCGCAGTCCATCGCCGTCGGGCCGGTGGCCTCGCAGGAGGCCATCAAGCAGTTGGGGACCAACGGGGGCGGCTTCTTCGGCGTCAACTCGGCGCATCCCTTCGAAAATCCCACGCCGCTCACCAACTTCCTGGAACTGGTGGCGATCCTGCTCATTCCGGCCTCTCTCTGCTACACCTTTGGGCGCATGGTGGGCGATACCAAGCAGGGCTGGATGGTGCTGGCGGCGATGACGATCATGTTCGTGGGGCTGATGGCCGCCACCTACCAATTCGAGCAGCAGGGCATACCGCAGACGGCCCAGGCGGGAGCGGATCTCAGCGCGAGTACCCAGGCGTCAACGGCCCAGCCGGGCGGCAACATGGAGGGCAAGGAAGTGCGCTTCGGCATCGCGAACTCGGCGGCCTGGGCTGTCGCCACCACCGCTGCCTCCAACGGCTCTGTCAACAGCATGCACGATTCCTACACCCCTCTGGGCGGGATGGTGCCACTGGTGATGATCCAGTTGGGGGAGGTGGTGTTTGGAGGAGTGGGCTCGGGGCTCTACGTGATGCTGGTGTTCGCCATCGTGGCCGTGTTCATCGCCGGGCTGATGGTCGGAAGGACGCCGGAATACCTGGGTAAGAAGATCGAGAAGTTCGAGATGAAGATGGCTTCCCTCATCATCCTTATCCCGGTCATCGGCATCCTGGTAGGCACCATGATCGGACTGGCGACCGGAGCGGGGCGGTCCAGCATCGCCAATCCCGGCGCCCATGGTCTGAGCGAGGTGCTCTACGCGTTCACCTCGGCCGTGGGTAACAACGGCAGTGCCTTTGCCGGCCTTTCGGCCAACACCACCTTCTACAACGTCGCGCTGGGCATCGGCATGCTGATCGGACGCTTCGGAATCATCGTTCCCACACTGGCGCTGGCCGGGTCGCTGGTCAAGAAGAAGCACATCCCTGCCGGTGCCGGGACGCTGCGAACGGACGGACCGGTGTTCGTCGGCCTTCTGATCGTGGTGGTCATCGTGATAGGGGCCCTGAGCTTCCTGCCGGCGCTTGCCCTCGGGCCGGTGGTCGAGCAACTGACGATGGGCGGGTAGGGGGCGGTCATGGGTTCACTCGACTGGCATTTGGTTGGCGACTCGGCGATAGATGCGCTGCGAAAGCTGAATCCGCGGACGCAGCTTCGCAACCCCGTCATGTTCGTGGTGTGGGTCGGTGCGGCGTTGACCCTCGTGTTGTTCTTCCAGGCGTTGGCGGGGCACGGCGAGATGTCAGCGGGCTTCACCATCGCCATCTCCCTGTGGCTGTGGTTCACGGTGATCTTCGCCAACTTCGCCGAGGCTCTGGCCGAGGGACGGGGCAAGGCGCAGGCGGCCAGCTTGCGGAAGGCCCGCAGGGAGATAGTGGCCACCAGACTCGTCGAGGCCCGACCTGATGCTCGCCGCGGAGACCGTCTCGTCTTCGCAGCTTGTCCGCGGCGACCTGGTTCTGGTGAAGGCCGGCGAGTTCATCCCGACCGACGGCGAGGTGGTCGCGGGCGCGGCGTCTGTGGATGAGAGCGCCATCACCGGTGAGAGCGCGCCTGTCATTCGGGAGAGTGGCGGGGACCGGAGCGCAGTGACCGGGGGGACGAGGGTGCTCTCGGATTGGCTTGTCGTGCGGGTGACCGCCCAGCAGGGCGAGACCTTCCTCGACCGCATGATCGGCATGGTCGAAGGCGCCAAACGGCAGAAGACGCCGAACGAGATCGCCCTGAACATCCTCCTTGCGGCGCTCACGATCATCTTTCTCGTGGTGGTCGTCACCCTGCGGCCCATGTCGCAATACAGCGTCGATGCTGCCGGCAAGGGTGATGTGGTTTCGATCACGGTTCTTGTCGCCCTCCTGGTCTGCCTCGCGCCCACGACCATCGGGGCCTTGCTTTCCGCCATCGGGATCGCCGGCATGAACCGCTTGAGCAAGGCCAATGTGGTGGCTATGTCTGGGCGCGCGGTGGAGGCTGCCGGAGACGTGGACATTCTTCTCTTGGACAAGACCGGCACCATCACCCTCGGCAACCGCCAGGCGACGGAGTTCTTACCGGCGCCCGGGGTGGACGTGTCTGAACTGGCCGACGCCGCCCAACTGGCCTCCCTGGCCGACGAGACACCGGAGGGCCGCAGCGTGGTCGTGTTGGCCAAGAACGAGTACGGTCTGCGCGGCCGCGACCTTGAAGGTCTCGGGGCCACGTTCGTGCCGTTCACGGCCCAGACGCGGATGAGCGGGGTCGATCTGGAAGGCAGGCATATCCGAAAGGGTGCGGCCGACGCGATCGAGGCCTACGTGAGAGACCAGGGCGGGTCGATGTCGAAGGAGGTGGCCGGTGCGGTCGAGGCGGTGGCCCGGGAGGGGGGCACACCCTTGGTGGTCGCCGAGGGGCCCAGGGCATTGGGCGTGATCCACCTCAAGGACATCGTCAAGGGCGGCATCCGCGAACGCTTTCAGGACCTGCGCCGGATGGGCATCAAGACGGTCATGATCACCGGCGACAACCCGGTCACCGCCGCCCACATCGCCGCCGAGGCCGGTGTCGACGACTTCCTCGCCGACGCGACGCCCGAGGCCAAGCTCGCGCTCATCCGTCAATATCAGGCGGACGGGCATCTGGTGGCCATGACCGGGGATGGCACCAACGACGCCCCGGCACTGGCTCAGGCCGACGTCGCGGTGGCCATGAACACGGGTACCCAGGCCGCGAAGGAGGCCGGCAACATGGTGGACCTCGACTCCAATCCCACCAAACTCCTTCAAATCGTGCACATCGGCAAGCAGACGCTCATGACCAGGGGCTCGCTCACCACGTTCAGCATCGCCAACGACATCGCCAAGTACTTCGCCATCATCCCGGCGGCCTTCGCCGCTACCTATCCCCAGCTGAACACCCTGAACGTGATGGGCCTGACCACGCCCCAGAGCGCCGTGCTCTCGGCCGTCATCTTCAACGCTATTGTGATCGTCTTCCTCATCCCGTTGGCCCTGCGCGGGGTGAAGTACCGGCCCCGGCCGGCGGCTGCCTTGCTGCGCAGCAACCTGCTGATCTACGGTTTGGGCGGTCTCGTCGTCCCCTTCGCGGGCATCAAGCTCATCGACCTCCTGCTCCACGCACTCCATCTCGTGTGAGGGATGTAATATGCTCAAGATGATCAGACAGAGCCTGACGGTTCTGATAGTCCTAGGGGTGATCACGGGAGTGATATACCCCCTCGCGATTACTGGGATCGCCCAAGGGCTCTTCTCTCACCAGGCGGAGGGGAGCATGATTGTCAGTGATGGGAAGCTCATTGGCTCGGAGCTGATCGGGCAGCCGTTCAGCGATCCCGGATACTTCTGGTCCCGTCCCTCGGCCACGCCGGTGTTCCCGTACAACGCCGCGGCCTCTGCCGGCTCCAACCTGGGGCCCACAAACCCGGTGCTCCTGCAGGCCGTGGAAGACAGGATCCGCGCGCTGCGGGCCGCCGACCCCGGCAACGACCAGCCGGTCCCCATCGATCTGGTCACCGCTTCCGGCAGCGGCCTCGACCCTCACATCAGTCCCGCGGCCGCCTACTACCAGGTGGGCCGGGTGGCGCGAGCCCGCGGCCTGTCCGAGGAGGCTGTTCGGGCCCTGGTGGCAGAACACACCGAAGGCAGGCAGTGGGGAGTGTTCGGCGAGCCGCGAGTACACGTCGTCGAGCTGAACCTCGCTCTTGATGCTCTCCTCGCGTCGGAGCAGTGATCGGTGTGGATGAGTCCCGTCCGGACGAGTCCCGGCCCGATCCCGACAAGCTGCTGGAACAGCTCCAGGCCGACGAATCCAGGCTGAACCGGGGGAACCTCAAGATCTTCTTCGGTTACGTGGCGGGAGTGGGCAAGACCTACGCCATGCTGGAGGCCGCCCAACGGCAAGCCGCCGCCGGGGTGGACGTGGTCGCCGGGTATGTCGAACCCCATGGAAGGGTGGAGACGGAAGCGCTGCTCGAAGGGCTGGAGGTGTTGCCTTCCCGGGGGGTCGAATATCGGGGGCTCACGCTCCAAGAGTTCGATCTCGACGCGGCTTTGGAGCGGCACCCGCAACTGCTGCTTGTCGACGAACTCGCGCACACCAACGCGCCCGGCATGACACACACGAAGCGCTGGCAAGACGTCCAGGAGCTGCTGGCGGCCGGTGTGAACATCTACACGACGCTCAACGTGCAGCACCTCGAGAGTCTGAACGACGTCATCACCGAGATCACCGGCGTACGGGTGCGCGAGACGATCCCCGACGCGGTCTTCGACGAGGCCGACTCGGTCGAGGTGGTCGACCTGCCTCCTCGGGAACTCGGGGAAAGGCTCCGTCAAGGCAAGGTCTACATCCCTGCGCAGGCCGACCGCGCCATGGAGGGCTTCTTCAAGAGCCCGAACCTGGGAGCGCTCCGCGAGATCGCGCTGAGGCGGACGGCCGATCGGATCCATTCGCATGTGGAGACCGCCAGACTGGCGGCGGCGGGACCAACGCGGGTCTGGGCCGCCATGGAGACGTTGCTGGTCTGCGTGGGTCCCAGCCCCACGTCGGCCAGAGTGATCCGCACGTCCAAGCGGATGGCGGGTTCGCTGAACGCTCGTTGGATCGCCGCGGCTGTGGAGACCTCGCGGAGCCAGGGCCCGAGCGAGATCGGCAGCCGGCAGTTGCTGGAGAACATCCACCTGGCCGAGCGTCTGGGAGCGGAGACCGCGACTCTCAGTGGGGACGACATCGCCGAGGAGATAGTCAGCTTCGCTCGGTCGCAGAACGTCACAAAGATCGTGATAGGCAAGACGGCCGTACCCCGGTGGCGCCGGGTTCTGCGTGGCACGGTCGTGGGGGACGTGCTCGACCGTAGCGGTGAGATCGATGTATACGTGGTCCAGGGAGGCATGGAGGTGGCCAGATCCTCCCGCGCGAGACCGACGCGCGCGCTGGTCTGGACCGGGTATGCGTGGGCGCTGGTCGCGCTCTTGCTGGCCTGCCTTGTGGCGTGGGCGTTCCAGGACTTCGG
Source organism: uncultured Actinomycetes bacterium (assembly GCA_963714175.1). Taxonomy (GTDB): domain Bacteria; phylum Actinomycetota; class Thermoleophilia; order RBG-16-64-13; family RBG-16-64-13; genus RBG-16-64-13. Next base: position 608,656 of record CAVQNN010000003.1, read on the forward strand.
TCTGGCCGAAGCCAACAAGGCTATCGTCTTCCTACTCGCGGTAGCTTTGGTGGCCGCTCGTCTCGGCTTGGGTCCGGGACTCTTGGCCACGGTGGGCGGGGTGCTCGCCTTCGACTTCTTCTTCGTGCCTCCCTACCGCACCTTCGCGGTCGCCGACGCGCAGTACGTGATCACCTTCGCCATCATGCTGGTGGTAGCGATGATCATCAGCACTCTGGCGGCTCGTCTGCGACGGCAGATACGGTCCGCACGCGCGCGGGAGCGGAGGTTGGAAGCACTCTACCGGCTCAGCCGCGAGCTATCGGCCGTCTCCGGCTCCCATCAGCTGGCGCTGGCCGCTCAGCGAGAAGTGGCCGGGATGTTCGGCACGGCGGTGACCATCTACTTGCCCGGCGAGGGGTCCGGCCTGCAGCCGGCGGTCCCGGCTACCGACCACGCCGTCGCGGGCCCGAGGGAGATCGCCGTGGCTACCTGGGTCTTCGATCACGGGGAAATGGCCGGGAGCGGCACCGATACTCTGCCCGACGCCGACGCCCTCTACCTACCCATGGTCACCCCTCGAGGTGTGGCGGGAGTGTTGAGCGTGGCGCCACCCGACGGGGAGCTCTTGCTCTCACCCGCGAACAGGCAGCTTCTGGAGACGGTGTCTACGCAGATCGGGGCCGCCGTCGAGCGGGATGAACTTGCGGACGAGACCCGGCGAGCCTTGCTCCAGATGGAGCGGGAGCGGCTGCGCAGCTCCCTTCTCAGTTCCGTGTCCCACGATCTGCGCACCCCCTTGGCGGTCATCGCCGGGACCAGCAGCACGCTTCTCGAGCTCGGCTGGGAAGGAGATCGGGCCGAGCGAGACGACCTTCTGAACGTGATCGTCCAAGAATCCAGCCGCCTGAGCCGCCTGGTGGAGAGTCTCCTCAGCATGACCCGGCTCGACGCCGGGTCGATCAAGGTCGAGAAGCAGTGGTTCCCTTTCGAGGACGTCGTCGGATCCGCTCTGGGGAGACTGCGGAAGGAACTGGTGGGTCGCACGGTGAACAAGCGACTGGCCCCCGACCTACCTCTGGTGCCGCTCGACGGCGTGCTCATCGAGCAGGTTCTCGTCAACCTGTTGGAGAACGCGCTCCGCTACAGTGATGACGGGACCGGACTCGAGATCATCGCGCGAGTGGGTGATGGAGGGGTGGTGGTCCAGGTGGCCGACCGGGGCAGGGGGCTCTCAAGAGGAGAGGAGGAGCAGATATTCGAGAAGCTGTTCCGTGGCTCTGCTTCCGCGCGCACGTCCGAGCGCGGAGTCGGGCTGGGCCTTGCCATAGCCCGCGCCATCGTCAATGCTCATGGTGGCCGCATCTGGGCCGAGAACAGAGATGGCGGCGGAGCGGTGTTCTCCTTCGTTCTGCCCGTGGAAGGGTCGCCGCCTGACATCGACATCACAGATGTGGCAGACGAGTGAGCCCATGGTGACGACGCGCGTACTTGTGATCGAAGACGACGATCCCATCCGGCGCTTCCTGAACGCCGCCCTGAGCAACGCCGGGTACGAGGTGGTCGAGGCGGAGACAGGTCGGATGGGTCTCACCCAGATCATGGCGCGGGTGCCCGATCTGATCGTTCTGGATCTGGGGCTTCCCGACATGGACGGCATGGAACTCATCCAGCGGATCAGGGAGTGGTCGCAAGTGCCGATCATCATCCTCTCCGCCCGAGGGCGCGAAGACGACAAGGTCAACGCGCTCAACGCCGGCGCCGACGACTATCTCACCAAGCCCTTCAGCGTGCCCGAACTGCTGGCCCGGATGGGGGTGGCCTGCCGGCGCGCCGCGGCGCTCAAGGATGGCGGCAGGGGCGACATCGCTCGTTTCGAGGTAGGCGAACTGGTGGTCGATCTGGCCGCCCGGCGGGTCTTCGTCAGGAACGAGGAGGTGCATCTGACGCCCATCGAGTACCGCTTGCTCACTACCCTGGTCAAGAACGCGGGGAAGGTCCTGACCCACAGCTACCTGCTGCAGGAGGTATGGGGGCCCGGCTACCAGGGGCAGACTCACTATCCACGGATGTTCGTCGCCAGCCTCAGGCGCAAGTTGGAGGACGACCCGGCCGAGCCCCGATACCTGTTCACCGAGCAGGGGGTGGGGTACCGGCTTGCCGAGGGGTGAGGAGCGGCGCCATGACAGAGAGCCCCGGGATGCACACCTCCATTCCGGGCGCGGCTGGACCGTCGGTCTCGTGGGCTTGCATTCCGCACCAGGCCACGTTATACTCCACACGAGATAACGCTCGACTTGGTACTGCCATCCTGAGTCGGGCGCGCTCGCTCCCGAGAGAGACCCGGACGTGCTCAGCTCAGTCCGGGCCTCTCTTCGTTGTGCCTGTTTTGCTGAATGCGTCCCCCACCCTGTATCCTGTTCGCATTGGGTTGACTACGTAGAGGGGAATCGCTTTGATCGTTCGTACAACCACCTGGTCCGCCGGCCCCGGCTGCCATGGCGGGTGCGGGGTTCTCGCCCATATCGAGGACGGCAAGCTGGTCAAGATCGAGGGTGACCCCGATCACCCCATGAACCGCGGCCGGCTGTGCTCCCGCTGCTTGGCTATGACTCAGTATGTCGACCACCCCGATCGTCTCCGCAGCCCGCGTAAACGGGTCGGCGAGCGGGGCGAGGGCAAGTGGCAGGACATCTCCTGGGAGGAGGCCTACGACCTCATCGAAGAGAAGATGGGCGCCATCAAGGAGAAGTACGGACCTGAGAGCATGGTCTTCTCCATGGGCACGGGGCGCGACGTAGGCGCCTGGATATGCCTCCTTGCCTACAACTACGGCAGTCCCAACGTCATGTTCGCGCTCTCCGGCATCGGCTGCTACTCGCCTCGCATCGCGGCCTCCGAGACCGTCCTGGGCGACTACTGCGTGTTCGATGGCGGCCAGTGGCTGCCGCAGGGTCACGACGACCCCGGCTACGAGGTGCCCGAGACCATCGTCATCTGGGGCTACAACATCAACGCCTCCTGCCCCGACAACATCTTCGGCCACTGGGTCACCGACCTGATGAAGAAGGGCAGCAAGGTCATCTGCATCGACCCGCGCCTCAGCTTCTTCGCCTCGCGCGCGGACAAATGGCTGCAACTCCGCCCCGGCACCGACGGCGCCCTGGCCATGGGCTTCTTGAACGTGATCATCAACGAGAACCTCTACGATCGTTCATTCGTTGAAAAATGGACCAATTCTCCTCACCTCATCCGTAGCGACACCGGCGTGCTGCTGCGGGCGTCCGACGTAGTGCCCGGCGGATCGCCGGACGACTTCGTCGTCTGGGACACGGCCTCCGACGCACCCGCCATCTGGGATTCGGCCAACGTGGAGTTCCGGACCCCCGGAGTCGTCCCCGCCCTCGACGGCGAACACGCGGTGAGCCTGGTGAACGGCTCCACGGTCACGGTCAAGACGGTGTGGTCGGTCTTCTGCGCCGAGGTCGATCAGTACCCGGTCGACAAGGTGGCCGAGATCACCTGGCTCAAGAAGGAAGATATCGTCGAGGCCGCTCGCCTCTATGCAAACAGCAAACCGGCCACCATCCAGTGGGGCGTGGCCATCGACATGACGCCCGCCATCACGCCCACCTCCCAGGCCATCGCGGCCTTGTGGTGCCTCACCGGCAACCTGGACACGCCCGGCGGCAACGTCATAGCCCGTATGGCTCTCGGCGCGGTCTCGTACGCTCTGCCGGGCTCCAAAGGCGTCATAGGCCTCCCGAGCAAGGAAGCCGACCTTCCCAGAATCGCCAGGGATCGCTACGGCGTGCTCCGGGAGTTCATCTGGCGCGCGCAGACCGACGTTACTCTCGACCAGATCTTCAGCGCCGACCCCTACCCCATCAAGGGGATGTGGATCCAGGCCTGCAACCTCATCGGAGGCATAGGCTACGATCCGATACGCTGGGTCAAGGCTCTCAAGAAGCTCGACTTCGTCGCGGTGGTCGACACGTTCATGACGCCCACGGCCGAACTGGCCGACATCGTCCTCCCGGCGGCCACCTTCTTGGAGAAAGAAGCTGCTCGTAGTTGGTGGACGCCTCTGGAGGCCATCGTCAAGGCGATCAAGGTAGAAGATTGCCGGCCCGACATCGAGATCAACTTCGAGTTGGCCCGGCGCTTCAACCCCGACATCCGCTGGAAGGACCACCGCGAGTTGCTGGATGAGATCCTCAAGCCTACGGGGTTCAACTACGAGGAGTTGTCGGAGCGCGGGTGGGTCATACCGCCCGACGGTCATCCCAGCGCCCCCTACCACCGGCACGAGCGGGGCCTGCTGCGGACCGACAAGAAGCCCGGCTTTTGCACGCCCTCGGGCAAGGTGGAACTCTACTCGTCGCTGCGCGAGAGTTGGGGCTTCGAACCCATGCCTCATCACGAAGAGCCGCCCTTCAGCCCGGTGTCCAGTCCCGAGCTGTACGAGAAGTATCCACTCATCTTGACCACGGGCAGAAGGTCGCCGGTGTTCTTCAATTCCGAACACCGCAATATCCCCTGGCTGCGGGATGCCGACCCCGACCCGATCGTTGAGCTCCATCCGGAGACCGGAGCCGCTCTTGGCATCGGGAATGGGGAGTGGGTCTGGATCGAGAACATGTTCGGCAAGTGCCGGCTGAAGGCCAAGCTGACCCCCATCGTCCCCCGGTGGCTGGCGTCGGCCACCCACGGCTGGTGGTATCCGGAGCAGGAGGGCGCCGAGCCCTCGCTGCGCGGCGTCTGGGATTCGAGCACCAATCAACTGCTGCCCATGGGCTATCAGGGCAAGGACGGCTTGGGCACGCACGCCAAGTGCACGCTCTGCAAGGTCTACAGAGCGCACAGCGCGCCGCCCGGCGCCTACACCCTGGCTGAGGGCGGCGTCATCGGTGGTGCCCTCCACGCGTCTGCAACCGAGCACGGACCGGCGCCCGGCCATGGCCCCAAGCAGACCGCTGCCGGCACGAGTGGCGACCGCGCCACCCGCTGGTGACGGCGCCGCGACCGGCGACGACAGCGCGACCGGGAAAGGAGCCTGACGTGGCCGCCAAACAGAAGGCGAAGGCCCCGGAGAACGGCCTGCTGATCGACTACGAATACTGCACGGGTTGCTATGCCTGTCAGGTGGCCTGCGCCCAGGAGCATCACTGGCCGGCGGGCATGGGCGGCATCCGCGTCCACGAGATAGTCCAGAACCTGCCCAACGACAAGTCGTATCTGACCTACATGCCGTTCCCGACGGAGTTGTGCGTGCTCTGCGCGGCCCGCACCCGCAAGGGACAGCAACCGGCCTGCGTTCAGCACTGCATGTCGGCCTGCATGAAGTATGGCCGGATCGAAGACCTGGCGAAGGAGATGACCAAGCCCCGCATGGTGCTCTGGGCGCCGCGGAGCTGACGCTCGACGGACCTAGATCGAGTACTCCGCCGGCGAGAGGTAGTCGCCAGACGATCCCGCCGTGAGTGAGCTGGGCAGTCGCTTGGCCCAATACCGAACTGACGACCCCTGGTCTTGACACCTCCTGGAATACGAGTTTAAGATACTACGCGATATATCTTGATACATCGCTAAGGAGGGCATCAGTGATGTCCGAAGAAGAAGGACCGGACCAGAAATCGACCCCGAAAACGAACACGAATGCGGACCGGGATGCGGCCCGGGCTTCGGCTCAGGACATGGCCCAGGATTCGGCCCAGGACATGGCCCGGGATTCGGCCCGGGATTTGGGCCGGGATTCAGGCGGCACATGCACGGTCCCGGACCGCGGGCTTTCGAGAGAGGCGGCATCAAGTTCGCCATTCTCGGGATGCTCAAAGACCAGCCTCGGCATGGCTACGACATCATCCGCGAGATGGAAGAGAAGTCGGGGGGCTTCTACAGCCCCAGTCCCGGAGTGATCTATCCCACCCTGCAGGCGCTGGAAGACCGGGACCTCGTCACCTCTACCACTGAAGAGGGCAAGAAGATCTACAAACTGACCGACGCGGGTCTCGCCTTCCTCGAAGAGCACAAAGAAAGGGCCAAGGGTCATCACGATCGCTGGGAAGCCCAATGGGGCCCGGGTCCCCGCGGCGAAGGCTGGTCCGTGGTGACCGGCATACGCGACAGTCTCAGCGACGTGAAGAGGGCCGTGCGTAGGAGCGCAGGCGATCCTGCCAAGCTGAAGGAGATCGGCACGGTGCTCGAAGAGGCCGCCGGCAAGATCCGGGATATTCTGAAGCGATAGCAGCCTGCCTGAGTAACCTTGCGAGCCGCGGGGCATCGGAGATGGGCGTGTCGGGCGACCTGAGCGCTGCTCGGCGCGCCCAAGCCGGGTAGAATGGTGGCTTGGTGTCACAGCGCCCCGGGATCGCCCCGGGGGGACGTGTCGCCTGCGCGCCTTCGGGTCGCGCATCCCGGTCTCGATCGGCTGTCCCGGTACTGACAAGGACTTGTAGATGAAGCAGATGTTCAAGGTGCTTCCTCCCGCGGAGGCCCTCAGCGTGCTGCTCGCGCAGCTAACGCAGGACGTACGGGACGAAACGGTCTCGTCGGCGGAAGCTCTTGACCGGGTGCTTTCCGAGCGGCTGGTGGCCCAATCGCCTCTACCCTCATTCACGCGCGGCACCATGGACGGCTACGCGGTGCGCTCCAGGGACACTTTCGGCGCTACCGAAGCACTGCCCGCGTATCTCACCGTCATCGGCGAGGTACCAATGGCTAGGTCGTCCGGCCTGGTGGTCGGTCCGGCCCAGGCGGCCGTCATCCACACGGGCGGCATGATTCCGGCCGGGGCCGACTCCGTGGTGATGGTCGAGCAGACGCAGAAACTGGACGCGTCGAACATAGAAGTGCTCCGCGCCGTCGCGCCTGGTGAGAACACGATCGGCGTCGGTGAGGACGTGAAAGACGGCGAGCCTCTCTTTGAACGGGGGCATGTTCTGCGCCCCCAGGATCTCGGCGGGTTGATGGCGCTGGGCATCACGCATGTCAGGGTGGCCGTCAGGCCCCGTGTCGCCATCATCTCCACCGGAGACGAGGTCGTGTCTCCAGAAAAGACACCCGGCCCGGGTGAGATACGCGATGTGAACACCTATACCATCGCCGGTCTCGTGTCCCGGGGAGGGGGAACCCCTCTGCCGATGGGGATCGTGGCCGACGACTACGAGTCATTGATCTCGGCCGCGCGCCCGGCCTTGGAGGCCGCGGACGTGCTGGTGCTATCCGGAGGGTCGTCGGTCTCGGTGCGCGATCTCACGGCGGATGTGGTGAACCATCTGGGTGAACCCGGCGTGCTGGTGCACGGGGTGGCACTCAAGCCCGGCAAGCCGACCATTCTCGGTGTGTGCGACGGCAAGCCCGTGCTGGGACTGCCCGGCAATCCCGTCAGCGCCATGGTCGTGGCAGAGCTGTTTCTGATACCGCTGCTGCGTAGGCTGCAGGGTGCTTCTGCCCCGCCGGCCCGGCGGCACATCGAGGCAACACTGGCCCGCAATGTCTCCTCCGCGCCCGGTCGCCACGAATACGTTCCGGTAAGACTCGTCGAGCGTGAGGGCCAGGTCTGGGCCGAGCCGGTCTTCGGCAAGTCCAATCTCATCTACACCCTGGTCAAGTCCGACGGAATGATCCGGGTGCCGCTCGACACCAACGGTCTGCACCAGGGTGTTTCGGTCGAGGTGGAGTTGTTCTGACGCCTATCTTGTGACGGAGGCAGATGTGGGCAAGGAGAGGAAGTTCTATCTCGAGGATATCCCGCTGGCCGAAGCCTGGCGCCGGTTCATCGCGGCGATGGAAGGCACCGGCGTCTGGGCCGCGCTCCCCGGTGAGGCCGTGCCGCTCGACGAAGCCTTGGGCCGGGTGACCGCCGAGCCGGTGTGGGCGGCGCTGTCGTCGCCCGGATACCACGCCAGCGCGATGGACGGCTACGCCGTTCGTTCGGTCGATACCATCGGAGCGACGGAGACATCGCCCAAACGTCTCAAGATCGGTCTGGAACGGCAGGCCGAATACGTCGACACCGGCGACCCGATCCCCACCTGGGCCGACGCGGTCATCATGATCGAGCACACCCAGCGCATCGATGAAGGCGACGGAGGCGAATCGATCGAGATAATGGCGGCCGTTGCCCCGTGGACGGCGATCCGGCCGGTGGGTGAGGACATGGTCGCCACCGAACTGGTGCTGCCCGCCAACCATGTGCTGAAGCCCGTGGACCTGGGCGCGCTCGCGGGATGCGGGCACGCGACCGTCAGCGTCCGGCGCAGACCGCGCGTGGCCGTCATCCCCACGGGCACCGAATTGGTGACCGTGGAGCACGTGGTGGCAGAGGGCTTCAACCGGGGCGACATCATCGAGTACAACTCGCTTGTTCTGGCCGCTCAGGTGCGGGAATGGGGCGGTTCGCCCACGCGGGTGCCGATCGTGGTCGATGAGTTCGAGAGCATCAAGACCGCCGTACGGGAAGCGGCGCTCGACCACGATCTGGTGCTGGTCAATGCCGGCTCATCCGCGGGGAGCGAAGACTACACGGCGAGCGTCGTCGAGGAGTTGGGGACCTTGCTCGTCCACGGTGTGGCCGTGCGCCCCGGTCACCCGGTCATCCTGGGGCTGGTAACGACGGCAAGACGCCTGTCGTCGGCGTGCCGGGATATCCCGTCTCGGCCGCGCTGACCGGTGAGATCTTCGTGGAGCCGCTGATCTCGCATTGGCTTGGCCTGCAGCCGCGGCAGAAGCCCAGGCTGCAGGCGACGATCACGCGCAAGCTTCTCTCGCCGATCGGCGACGACGAATGGGTGCGGGTGACGGTGGGACGGGTGGGTGAACGGACAGTCGCAGCGCCTCTGTCGCGGGGGGCGGCCGTCATCACCTCTCTCGTTCGGGCGGACGGGATCGTCCACCTGCCCCGCTTCTCCGAAGGAGTCGAGGCCGGACAGGAGGTCACCGTCGAGCTGTACCGCGACGCATCCGAGATCGCAAACACCATAGTCCACATAGGCAGTCACGATCTCTGCCTGGACTTGCTGTCGCAGTATCTCGCCGATAGCGGCCGCCGCTTCTCGAGCGCCAATGCCGGCAGTCTCGGCGGATTGTTGGCCATCGGGCGCGGGGATGCGCATCTGGCCGGATCGCACCTGCTCGACCCGCTCACGGGCGAATACAACATCTCGTCCATCAAGCAGTATCTGCCCGACCTTCCAGTCGTACTCATGACCTTCGTGGGTCGCCAGCAGGGGCTGATGATCGCTCCCGGCAATCCGAAAGGCATCAAGGGATTGGCCGATCTGGTCCGGGACGACGTGCGCTACGTCAACCGCCAGCGCGGAGCCGGTACGCGGGTATTGCTCGACTATCACCTGGAGAAGCTGGGGATCGCTCCCGAGGATATTCAAGGCTACGGGCGCGAGGAGTACACGCACCTGGCGGTGGCCGTGGCGGTCCAATCGGGTGCGGCGGATTGTGGCCTTGGCATCGCGGCTGCCGCCAATGCCCTCGAACTCGACTTCCTACCGTTCGAGCAAGAGCGCTACGATCTGGTGATCCCCCGAGCGCACTACGAAAGCGATCTGCTGCGTCCGCTTCTCGATCTCATCCGCGGTCCGGAGTTGCGGCGGGTCATCGCGGCGCTGCCCGGCTACGACACCACCCACATGGGTGAAGTCGTGGCGGAGCTACCGTAGCAGGCAGAGGCCATCTGTCGGGGCATCAATCGGGCGTGGATCGTGTCCAGCTCCAGCCCGGACATCCACTCCGACACTTCGGCGAACGAGGCTCCGGCTTCGGCGAGCGTGAAGAGCTCGGGAGCATCCGGGTCGTGCAGTACTCGATTCGGAACGTCGCTTCTCAAGCACTCGTCCTGATTGATAGACGATGAGGCGGTCGGCGAGGGTACGGGCGTCGACAGGATCGTGGGTCACCACGACTATCGGTATCTCCAGACTCTCACGCACCTGGGCGATCAGCTCCCAGAGCTCGATCTTCAATGGCAGGTCGAGGGCGGAGAAGGGCTCGTCCAGTAGCAACGCCTTCGGGCGGCGGGCCAGCGCCCTCGCCAGGGCGACCCGCTGTCTTTGACCGCCGGAGATCTCCCGGGGAAGCCGCTTGGAGAGACCCTCCAGGTGAAAGCGGGTCATGAACTCCTCCGCCCGGTCGTGACGCTCCTCTCTGCCCAGGTCCTGAAGACCGTAGGTGATGTTCTTGAGAACGTTCATGTGGGGGAAGAGGGCGAGATCCTGAAACACGAACCCGAGATTGCGCTCCTGCGGAGGCACCCACTGCCCGGTTTCGCTGTCGAACACGACCTCGCCGTTGAGCACCACGCGGCCCGAGTCCGGCTTTGCCAGTCCGGCGATCAAGCGGAGGCTCAGCGATTTGCCCGAGCCCGAGTATCCGAACAATACGGCAAGTTCGTTGCCGACGAACCAAGAGACATCCAAGTCGAAGCCCGGGAAGCTTCTTCGCGACCCGGACTTCGAGCCGCCACGCTTCTGTCACGCTAGGTTGACCCTTCCGCTACTGAATCGCCAAGCAGAGCACACCCGCCACCAGAAGGTGACGCAGCCGAGACGGTCTGAGTGCCCTCGCTGTGCGCATGATAGCGGAGAAGGCCCGGGAGAGGTAGTTTCACCGCGGGCCTTCTGGATGAGGCCAAGGTCTCGGCCGCTGAACGCGCCGGTTGAGACGCGTCAGTCTACGGCAACCATGACGTTGCTGGCCTTGATCACGGCATAGGCGTCGGAGCCCTTCTCGAGTTTGAGCGTTTCCGCGGACTGCTTGGTGATGATGGCGACTACCTCGGCGCCTCCTGCCAACTCGATCACCACTTCCGAGTTGACGGCACCATGCGTGACCTTCTTGACTTTGCCCTTGAGGACGTTTCTCGCACTCAGCTTCATGACTCCTCCTTCGCCCATGCGGACCGCCGCCCGACAACGCGAAACTCGATGCAGACGATCAACATTCAGTCGGTTTCACCTAGAATCTGCGCCGAAGGCAGGCCAAAGTCAAGGGCACGACCTGACGGACGCCTGGCCGGGAGAGTCCTTGTGACCGGCCTCTGTGCTGGCTAAAAGACTTCAGTCGACCGCGACCATCACGTTCGACGCCTTTATCACCGCATAGGCACCAGCGCCCTCGACGAGTCCGAGCGTCTCGGCGGACTGTCTGGTGATGATGGCCACCATCTGAACCCCCGGCGACAACTCAAGGACCACCTCCGAGTTGACGGCCCCATGCGTCACTTTCACGACCTTACCCTTGAGGACATTCCTCGCGCTCAGTCTCACGATAGCCTCCTTGTGTTGGACCGCTGGCGCTGCTTCTGAGCGCGGTCGGCGTCGCGTGTCGCTCTTGTGGGGAGGCAAGGCCCACAACGGGCGATCGGTCGCCACTCATCTCGGTCGTTATACTCGACCTAATACTACCATCTTAGGCTGCTCGAGAAGGGCTAGCAATGTGCAGAAGGGCTCGGACCCAATGGTGCCGATGCACAAGTCGCCTAACCCCGAAGCCAGAGCGCGAGGCCTCCGCCTGCCGCGAGCAGCACGACCGCGAGTCCGGTCATGCCGTACCAGAGGCAGCTCCTCTGCCTATCGGCGTTGTTGCCTCCGGTTGCGCACGAAGGCCGCGTGATTGAGTAGGAGAGCATCAGGCCAAGTAGGAGCATGAAGACGAGGAACAATGCAGGGAAGAACCAAGTCAGGTCGACCAGGTTGTGAAGAGCGAATCCCTGCAGCCCAAGCAGCAGGGGAATCTGCGGTCCGGCGGACGGCCGCAGCAGAGTCCTGGTGGGAAGTGCCAGCGCCACAATGAGAAAGGCCACTAGGAGCGTGGCTCCCAATGATCCGAGTTCGACCAGGTACTGGATGACGATGTTGTGAGCGTAGCTGGTCTGAGCTCCGCTCTTGAAGGCGGAGTAGGCGGGATAGAACGTGTCGAGCCCGTGGCCGAGGAACGGGCGTCCCTCGGCCGCCTCCAGGGCAGCTGTCCACGTCCTTACACGGAAGGCATCCGCGCTGGGAATCTGAGACTGCGATCTCTGCCAGAGCAACGCTGCCCCAATAGCGCAGATCACGACTAACACCAGGGCAACGAGGGCAATTCGGCGGTGCCGCGACGAATACTTCGCGACCCGCACCGCCCGTGCGCACAGCATCAAGAGGAGCAAAACGATTGTGATGGCACCCGCCGCTCTCGACCGGCAGAGCACTAGAGTCGTAACCTGTGCGACCGTCGCGGCTGCCAGCAGCGCCGGTCGCCAGCGCCGGGCGCGCCTTTGCGACGGTGCCGGTGGCGGTCCAACGGGCAAGAGCTCACCATTCGACGGCTCGACGAAGAGCGCGACGGTCGAAGCAAGACTGAGGAAGAGGAGGCTGGCCAGAGCGTTGGCGTAGCCGAACGTCCCCGTGGGGAGGGTCAGACCGTCGACGGTCTGGGTGAAGCGCGACAGCCCGAACGCGTATCCGACTATCGAAACCAAGGAAAGCGCGACGCCTGCCGCGCTGGTGATCAGGAGAATCGACGATCGCGCTCGATGCGATGACCAGCCGATCTCACGTCCCATGCGAAGGACCAGAAGGCCACCCAGAAGAATGCCCGTCGCTTGAAGGCTGCCCGCCCAGTCGAGGCTCCACAAGGACGAGAGCGCGCCGAGGACGCACAGTGAGAGAAGCAGCCACTCCGTGAGGCCCCATCCCGGGCAAACGGCTCTCATCCCCGCACTGTCTTGACGCCGGAAGGTCACAAACCACACGAGCCCCAGCAGCGGGGTAGCCACGGCGACGACGGTCTTGGCCGGTGAGAGGAAAGCCCCCTCGGCGTAGCAGGCCCACAGAATGAGGGTGATTGTTGCCCAGAGCACCATCGACTGCCCGAACCGATAGGCGAAACGGCTTCGGACGGCTGCGCTCTGGACTCGACGGGCGTTGATCAACATGAGCGCGAATGATACGGGGAACGACGCGGGTGGAGAAGCGCTTCCAGGACAACCTGCTTCTCAGGACCAACAAGAAGAAGCAGGGGAGGGGCGCGTGGAAGCCAGCGCCCCTCCCCTGCTTCTAGCTTGCCCTATAGGCTATCTGTCCTCACTATGCTCAGGGGGCGACGAAGCCGTGGCTCCGCAGGATCTGCTGGCCTCTGGGGCCCATGATGAAGTCAATGAACGCCTGGGCCAGGACCTTGTTCTTGCTGGCCGAGACCACTACCGCCGGGTAAACGATCTCACTGTGCCAACTGGAGCTGGCAGTAGCCACGACCTTCACGTCGTCGCCGCCTGCTATGGCATCGGTGGAGAACATGATACCGGCCTGCACCTCACCCGATTTCACCCAGGTAAGCGTTTCCGAGGCATTCTTCGAGTAGATCACTTTGGGCTTGACCTGGGTGAAGATGCCGAGTTTGTTCAGCACCTCTTCAGCGTAGACGCCGTGCGGAGCGACCGCGGGGTCGCCGTAGGCGATCTTGGTCACGCTCGACTTGGTCAGATCCATGAAGCTCGTGAGGCCCAGAGTGGAGTTCGAGGGCACGGCCAGCACGAGCCCGTTGCTCGCGAAGACCTTGTACGAAGACTGTTCGGCAAAACCTCCGCTGATCAACTCATTGGGCTGCTTGGAAGCCGCCGCGGCGAAAACGTCCACGCTAGCACCGCTCTCGATCTGCTTCTGCAGGGTACCGGAGGCATCGAAGTTGAACGAGGTGTTCGTGTGGTGCGAGTCGTCGAACGCCTGCCCGATCGCGGTGAACGCGGCCTTGAGGCTCGACGCGGCCGAAACCGTCAGCCCTGTCTTCGACTCGTTCCGGAGAGTGTAGAGCATCCAGGCGACCTCGCCGCGAGTCGCGTTGCCCGTGGATGTCCAGCCGGATGGAGTGCTACCGGATCCTCCCGCCCTCAACACCATCGTGACCACCTGGCTACGGGTGATGTAGCTGTAGGGCTCGAAGGTCGTCGTCGTCTTTCCTCTGGTGAGGCCTGTGAAGGCGGCAACAGCCACGTATTCGTGGGGGTAGAGGTTGGAGCTGCTGTCGGAGCCCAAGTCCGCGAAGGGTACCGATGAGTTGGGGAAGTCGCTCTCCTGCACCGACAGTCCCAGCGCACCAACGATCATCTTGGCGAACTGAGCCCGCTTGACCGGGTCGCTGGGACCGAACTTGCCGTTGGTGTAGCCACCGATGATGCCATCGTTGGACAGGCTATTGATGGCGGTGTAATAAGGACTCGAGGTGGGGACGTCCGGGAACGTACTGGCGCTGGCGATGCTTGTCGAACCGGCCAGACCCATAATGAGGACGGCGAGCAGCACCGTTATGACGGCCCACGCCCTGGGACGCGTGAATATCTCTCTTGGCATATCGGCCCCTCTCAAGAGACGGTTATAGTTTCGCGAGTATAACGAGCGCGCCTGGACGCGGCAAGTCCGCGCAGCTTGGACCAAGGATCAAGGCTGCGAGGCCGCTGGTTGCAGTCCGCCACAGTCACCCGACGGACGGGCGAACAGGCATCTGCTGTCGAGAGGCAGGGAGTCCGTACGCTATGATTACCGTCGGTGAGAAAGAAAACCATCTCTGTCGCGTCAGTTGGTTGTGGAGCATGCCGCCGTCTCGCGACACTCAACTTGAAGCTTGAAAGACCGTCAATGGTCGGGGATCTGTCGAATCAGGCCGGCCAAGAGGAGGTTGATGCGGGATGTGGATCGCGAGACGGGCCGGAGCCTGGCCAGTGCTACTCAGCCTGCTCATAGGGGCGGTCGCTGTCGTAGGGGCGGCCTGCGGAGAATCGTCCACCAGTACACCGACCAGCCCGGTGTTTGAGGCGATATATGAGCCGACGACCACGGTCAGCTTCCCTCCTCCCGCCGGGGCAGACACCATCGCTGTGAATTATGTGGATTTCTTCGACGGTACCCGACCTGTCGCCGACAAGATCGGGCTGCTCGAAAATGGCGAGCAGTATGAGCAGGAGCTTGAGGCACAAGCTGCGTCGCCGCTGGGAAAGACAGTCTCCATCTCCATTTCTTCAGTCACCATCACGTCGCCTACCACGGCAGATGTGACGTTCTCCCTACTCCTGGACGGTGAGCCCGCTTTCCCTGACCAGACTGGGCAGGCCATACTGCAGAACGAAGTGTGGAAGGTCGGGGCGGAAACCTTCTTGGCGGTACTGGCGCTGCAACAGGGATCAACTACCCAGTCCAGCTAGTCGCGACGGCTGCGCCGCGTCTAGGGTGGGGTACTGCCCGTCGGCCCAGTACAGGTGGGCAAGCGAGTGAGGTAAGCTAGATACCCGGGAGCGGCCCTGGTTCGGTGCGTTCCTTGTCTTGCTTCTTTCGTCGGCCCCGAAAGGCAGGTTGTGGTGGACGTGCTCTTTCCCATGCGTCTCTCTCTGCAGGTTTCCATCTGCGCCACGGCGATCACGTTGATCGTGGGCATCCCCATTGCCTATCTACTGTCCCGCAAGCACTTCAGGGGAAAGAACTTGATCGCCATGCTCCTCACTCTGCCCATGGTGCTTCCGCCAACGGTTACGGGCTACTTCCTCCTTCTTCTGATTGGGAACTTCGGCGTCTTCGGCAAGGCGTTCTCCGCCCTGACCGGTGGCGATCTCGACATCGTCTTCACATGGTTCGCCGCTGTGATCGCCTCGTTCGTCGTGTCCTTCCCCTTCCTGTTGATGACTGCCCGCGCCTCGATGGAGGACGTTGACCAGGAACTCGTTG
Source organism: uncultured Actinomycetes bacterium (assembly GCA_963714175.1). Classification (GTDB taxonomy): domain Bacteria; phylum Actinomycetota; class Thermoleophilia; order RBG-16-64-13; family RBG-16-64-13; genus RBG-16-64-13. Next base: position 624,342 of record CAVQNN010000003.1, read on the forward strand.
ATGCCTCCTATATGCTCGGCCGTTCGGAGTTCCAGACGGCGCTGCGAGTAGTCATCCCTCTGTCCGGACGAGGGATCATCGCGGGCGCCACCTTGGCTTTCGCTCGTGCAATGGGCGAATTCGGGGCGACGATCATGGTGGCCGGCAACTGGGAGGGTAAGACCAATACCATGCCCATATACATCTACACGAAGGCCATATATGGGGACTTCAGGTCGGCTCTGCCGGCCGTGCTCCTATTCGTCGGTGTCGCCGGAGCCGTCATGTACCTCTCCACTCATATGGGAAGCAAGGCGTTGAAAACATGAGTCTTGGATCGGTGCCCACCTCGGTCACCTACCGTCTGCCGGACGAGGAGATCGACCGTTTCTTGAGGGAAGACTGCCCCTATGGCGATCTGACCACGACCCTGCTCCAGATCGGTGCGAGAGCGGGCCGCATGGTCTTCGCCACTCGTCATGAGACTGTGGTGTGCTGCACCGAGGACGCCGCGCGGCTGCTCGAGAAGTCGGGATGCGTTGTGACCGGCGTCGAGCCAAGTGGCTCTCTGTTGGCCGCGGGCCGGGTGTTCCTCGAGGCGAGCGGGCAGGCCGCCGCTCTTCACATGGGGTGGAAGGCCGCGCTGAACCTTCTGGAGGCCGCCTCGGGGATAGCGACGCGAACCCACACGCTGGTCGAGAAGGCACAGGTCGTGAATCCGACCATCGAGGTGGTGGCCACCCGGAAGGTCTTCTCCGGCACCAAAGCGGTCGCGACCAAGGCGGTGTATGCCGGAGGGGGGCTGCCGCACCGGCTGGGTCTTTCCGAGAGCGTGCTGGTCTTCGCGCAGCACGTGGCTTTTCTTGAGGGGATCCAGGACCTGTGGGCCCGTTTGCCTGAGATCAAGCACCGGGCGAGAGAGAAGAAGATCTCTGTGGAGGTCACCGACCAGACCAGCGCGTTGGCAGCCGCGGGCGCCGGAGCGGACATGGTCCAAGTGGACAAGATGGGCCCCGAGGAGTTGCGTACGCTCGTCCAGGCGCTCCGAGCCGTCGCGCCGGAGGTGGTGATCGCCGCCGCGGGCGGTGTCAACGAGGGGAACGCGGCCGCCTACGCCGCGACCGGGATCGATCTTCTGGTGACCTCGGCCATGTACTGGGGGAAGCCGGCGGATATTTCCGTAACCATGGAGGCGACCGACTAGGGCTCTGCCGAGTCGCTTTGCGGGGCCGCCCCTTGCTCTGGGCGTCCGCTCCGTCGCGTATCATCCTCGCGAGAGCCGACAAGAGGTGACACGAGCCATGCATACGGGTCTCGGGGGTAGCTGGGCCGGCCGGCGGGTGGGTTGTTGTTCAGGGCCCCGGCCGGCGTCGGGACCCCGTCTGTGGATGTGTCATGAATTGCCAGACTCCTGCCGATTCCCTCTCTGAGGCGTGCAGAGTGTGTGGCTGGCTTGGCACATGGCAGTGCTGCTGCTTCCACGTTAGTATGGAGTAGTGAAGGGGTAACCTACTCCTCGCACACCGAGCGATGGGCTCGCCGTGCGCCCGAAAGGAGTGTCTGTGGCAGTTCGTGGGGTCTATACGCCCGAAGAAGAGGCGATGCTCGAGGCTACCCACGCCCTGTTTGCCACTCTGATGAGTTGGGACGACTCCAGGGGCCGACTCACGGTCACAGAAGAGTCGATGATCAACATGGCCCGCGCGGCCGACCCATGGAACCTCCTCTGGCGGAAGCCTGAGTATGCTCGGGGCACTCGCTGGAGGGACGTTGTCGCCCACCCGCTGTTCATCGACCGGCTTGCCGGCGGGGGTATCGGGGAGATGCCCGGAGCAAACGCATGCGGGTACCAGCACTTCATCTGGATCGGGGAAGACTGGCGCTTCATACACCCTGTGCGCAGAGGCGATGTTCTACGTGTCTGGCAGAGGCGACCCGACATCATCGATCTGACTCCCGGCAACGGGGAGAGTCCACGCACGTTTGGGCTGTTGGAGAGCGACAAGGACTGTGTCAACCAAGAAGACAAGGTGGTCGCTCAGCTGCGGACCTATACCCAGCGCGTCTTCGCGCCCACGCCGCCGAAGCCGCCGAATATTCCCGAGTACGCCTATACCAGGGAGGAGCTACGTCATCTCGCGGATCTTGCCAGGCAGGAACACGTTCGAGGTGCCGAGCCTCGGTACTGGCAGGATGTGAATCTGGGCGACCGCACATTGCCCACCGTGTTGGGCCCCACGAGCATGATGGATAACGTGCTGGCGTACGTGGCTACGCCCGACTTCCTTATGCAAGTGACTCCTAGGGAATGGCTGCTTCTGGGGCTCGACAAGGCCATCAACGAGGAATTCATCCCGGGTCCGGCGGCCGGCCTCTTCTACCAGCGTGGCGGCCCCGCGGGCCAGCTTTGGTCGGACCACGCCGCACGGGCTCTGGGCCATCCGCGCGCTGTGCTCTCCCCCAAGTCGCCGCGTCTGCTGATGCTCCGCTGCGTCACCAACTGGATGGGTGACGACGCATTCTTGACCCGGTTCCGGTGGCGCCACATAATGCCGACCCCGGTGGGCGACGCCCTGGTGGCTCGGGCCCAGGTCGTGAACAAGCGCGTGGAGGGCGACACGCGCCTGGTCGATCTGAGTGTGAGCGTTGAGAACCTGCGCGGAATGGTGTCGCAAGTCTCAATGGCCAGCGTGGCTCTTCGCTCGAGGACCGAGCAGTCTGGGGGTATGCGTTGAGCATGGTCTTCAAACTCGGGGAGAGAGTGATGGTGAACGGTCGGAGCGATTGGCCGGATCCGCCTGGCTATCCCTTCGCCAACGCCGAAGGCACGGTGGTGCCGTGGATCGAGTACAGCGAAGTGCTGCAGCAGTTCTCTGAGTTCGTCTACGTGCGTATCGACAAGGCCGAGGGTCGTGCGGCGCAGTACGTGGGTGGGGCCTACTGCTTCCACGCCGACAACCTGATCAAGGTGGCGGTGGAGCCGTGACGCCCAGATCGACCGAGTCCGAGAGGGCGACGATAGGGGTCATCGGCACCGGCAGTATGGGCTCGGCCTTCGTCAAGGGCTGGCTCCTCACTCCCAAGGTGGGGATCGAGATAGTCGTCTGGGACAAGGTGAGCGCCTCGTATCAGCCTCTTCTCGCCTCAGAGATCGTAACCCCGGCCGGCTCTCTCGCCGACCTGGTCGGCAAGGCAGATGTGATACTCGTCGTCGTCAAGCCCAAGGATGCCGGCGAGCTTCTGAAGTCCATCGCGGGTCTGCTTCGTTCCGACCAGATCGTGATCTCGGCCATGGCCGGACTCACGTTGGAATGGATGAGGGGTGTCCTGGGACCGGGGCCGGAGCTCTATCGGATGATGCCGAATCTGGGAGTGGAACTTGGGGTTGGCGCAGTTGCTCTCTCCGCCGAGCCAGGGGTACCCGAAACCAGAACGCGGACGGTCGTGGGACTGCTGGAACCTCTGGGCCTCGTGGAGGTGGTGCCGGAGGACATGATGGATGCGGTGACGGCCGTGTCGGGATCAGGCCCGGCCTTCCTCGCGCTGGTGGTGGAGAGTCTGGAGGACGGTGCGGTCGCGGCGGGTCTGCCGCGGACGGCCGCTCGCGCCCTAGTGCGGCAAGCGGCGGTTGCCACGGCGAAGCTCCTGCCGCTCTACTCTGATTCGCCGAGCGAGCTCAGGGCGCACCTGGCCGCGAGCAGCGGTATGGACCAGACTGGGGTGGACGTACTGGAGGACCGAGAGGTACGGTCGGCCTTTCGACGGGCCGTGGAGGTGGCCATGGACCGGAGCAGGCAACTCCGGAGTGCGAGCAGGCCGCCAGAGCAAGGGAGCCCGAAGCAGCGCTGACGCTCCCGTCCTGGCAGGTTCAGAGAGTGCCGGTAGGTGGGTACGAACATAGTGAATACACGGTGCCGTAGCTAGGAGGACCACATGCTCGTTCGCGACAGGATGTCCAAGAATCCCATAATTATCAGGCCCGATGCGTCGGTTCCCGACGCGCTCAAGGTGATGCAGGGCAGCAAGGTCCGCCAACTGCCGGTGCTGGACGACACAGGCAAGATGATCGGAATCGTGTCTCTGGTCGACTTGTTTCGGGTCTCGCCTTCGCCGGCCACGTCGCTGAGCGTCTGGGAACTCGACTATCTGCTGGAGAAGATCACAGTCGAGAAGGTGATGACGCAACAAGTCATCACGGTCACTGAAGACACGGCGGTAGAAGAGGCCGGACGCATCATGTCCGACAACAAGATCAGCGGTCTTCCGGTGATGCGCGACGGCGAACTGATAGGGATCATCACCGAATCGGACCTCTTCAACATCCTGCTCGATCTGTTCGGCGCCCGGAGAGCCGGCGTGCGGGTGATGGCGAAGATCCCGTCCGAGCAGGGAATCCTGGCCAAGATCACCGGGGCGATCTCGTCGATCGGCGGTCGTCTCGAGGCTCTCGGTCTGCATGGGGAGTCGCAGACGATCACCATGAAAGTGGTCGAAATCAGTCGCGAGCAACTGCTCAACGCGATCGAGCCGCTCGTCTTGGAGATCATGGACGTGCGCGAAACCTAGAGGCTGCTGGCGAACGAAGCCTCGGCCACCAGAACACACCGACCGGCGCGATTGCACGTACTTGGTCGTCCCCGACGGCAGCTTGTTGCGCTGCTGCCGTCGGGGACGACCCGTTTGCACATCTACCTTCGGCTCTCCAACGCTCGTTGGCAGAGCCGGACTCCATCCATGGCGTCGGTGGTCCAGAGATCGGCTCCCACGTAGCGCGCGACTTGGTCGTCGATGGTCCCGCCCCCGATAACGAATAGCGGCATGGTATCAAGCTCGTCGGCATGTTCACGGAACAGGATCAGCGTGTCGCGCATCGCCGTGAACGCCACCGACAGGAGACCAGAGAGCCCTACGATGTCGGGCTTCATGCGTTTGGCCGCCTCGAGGAAGTCCTCTGGGGGTATGTTCACTCCCAGGTCCTCCACCGTGTATCCGAACATGCCGAACGCGAGCGCAGCCATGTTCTTTCCGATATCGTGGATGTCCCCGGCGACCGTTCCCAGCAATACCCTGCCAGACGCGTCGCCCACCGGTTCGTCCTCCATCCCCGGCTGCGCCAGTTCCATGACTCTCCGGAATATCTCGCCGGCCATGATCAGGCCGGCGAGATAGATGTCTTGTCGTTCGTAGCGCTCGCCGACGGTTCGCATGCCTGCTTGGACCGCGTGCACTATGTCATGCGAGTTCTCTCCGCGATCCAGTGCCTCTTTCACAAGCCGAAGGACTCTCTCCTCCTCGAGCGCGGCCACTGCGAGAGTGATCGTCTCCATGGTCTGTCCCTTCGAGGGCGCCTTTCCGCTCATGCCGATTGTCCCCCCGGGTGGTTTGGCGCAACCCCTATGTGCGTGGTCAGACGGAACTGGTCGGGGCGGCAGAGGAAACGGCCCCAGCTGACCGGGTGGCCCTCGAAGTCACAGAACAAGCTCTCCAGACAGAAGGCCGGCGAGCCTTCAGGAAGCCGCAGAAAACCGGCCGCTTCAGCGTCGAGACTCACCGCTTCGATGGTCAGACGCCCACTGGGCATTCCCTGTATGTGCGCCGAAGAGAGCAGGCCTTCCATCGATGTGATCTGCAGCTGCGCCTCCACAAGCGGCCGATGCTCGTCGTAGACCACGTGTTCGCGCTGATAGATCAGGGTCACTCCCTTGCGCTTGATGAGCCGGCGCATGTAGACCGTGGGACTACCGGGGGAGCACTCGAGCATGGCGGCCACCTGCTCGTCGGCGGGAACGATCCGCGCCTCCAGCAGTAGCACCTCCACCGAGGAGTCGTCCGTCCACAGGTCGGTGATCTCCTGCAGGCGGAAGATGGCTTCGCCCATGTCCGGCGAGCGCGCGAAAGTGCCCTTGCCCTGAGTGGTGGTCACCAGCCCTCGGTCGAGCAGGATGTTGATCGCTCGTCGCACCGTCATGGGGCTCACGCCGTAGCGCTCACGCAGCTGAGGCTCCGTGGGCAGCTGATCGCCTGCTCGGTAGACTCCGGCCCCGATCTGATCGGCTATCGCATTGGCGATGTGCAGGTAGGCGGGCTCGTGGGAGCGGCGGCCTCTGTAGGTAGCCGTTCCGGACCGCACAGAGGCGCCGCTGTCGGGTCGCTTTTCGATCTTGGTGGCCATTTGTCGGCGGCAACTCCGTTGTGGATTCAGAAATTATCTATATAAGTATACGGTATGTTACGCACCGCGTATAGACAACCCGGACGCTTCGCCCGGACCTCCGCTTTCCTCTCTCGCCGGTGCCCTGCTGGGGGACTTGCATATTTATCTATATAAGTGTACTGTGTCACGCGCAGTTGCTTGCACGCGGGCGATTGTGGGTATGTAGCGCATTGCTGTCTCACGCGCCCGCTGAAGGGAGGCTGCATCGCCTGTGCCCAGCACCGGCTTCCGTCAAGGACGAACGACATCGATGGAGCATGAAAGCATGAAGAGCGACATAGAAATCGCGCAAGAAGCCACCATGATCCCCGTGAATGAGGTGGCAGCAGGCCTGGGTCTCGATATCGACGATATCGACCTGTATGGCAAGTACAAAGCCAAGATCCACCTCGACGTCCTTGACCGTCTCAGCGAGCGGCCGGACGGCAAGCTGGTCCTCTGCACCGCCATCACTCCCACCCCGGCGGGAGAAGGCAAGACCACCACGAACGTGGGCCTCTCGATGGGCCTCAACAAGATCGGCAAGAAGGCGATCGCCACCTTGCGCGAACCATCCCTGGGTCCGTGCTTCGGCGTCAAGGGCGGGGCTGCCGGCGGTGGGTACGCTCAGGTCGTGCCCATGGAGGACATCAACCTCCATTTCACCGGCGACATCCACGCCATCACTACCGCCCACAACTTGTGCGCGGCTGTGCTCGACAACCACATGTTCCAGGGCAATGAACTGACGATCAACCCCAACGACGTGTCCTGGCCTCGAGTCGTCGACCTGAACGACCGGGCCCTCCGCCAGATCACCATCGGCCAGGGCGGAGAGGGCATCGAACGGAAGACCCGCTTCGATATCACCGTGGCCTCCGAGGTCATGGCCATTCTCTGCTTGGCCACCGACATCGAGGATCTCAAGGCTCGGCTCGACCGCGTGATCGTGGGCTCCACTCTCTGGGGACGCAAGGTCACCGCTCAGGACATCAAGGTCTCCGGGTCCATGGCGGTTCTCCTCAAAGACGCCATGATGCCGAACCTGGTCCAGACGCTCGAGAACACCCCGGCCATCATCCACGGCGGTCCGTTCGCCAACATCGCCCACGGTTGCAACTCGGTCCAGGCCACGCGCATGGCCCTCAAGCTGGGCGACTACTGCATCACCGAGGCCGGTTTCGGAGCCGACCTGGGGGCGGAGAAGTTCTTCGACATCAAGTGCCGCTACGCCGGCCTGCAGCCCGACTGCGTGGTGCTGGTAGCCACCATCCGAGCCCTCAAGATGCACGGGGGCATCCCCTTTGCCGAGCTCAAGAAGGAGAACCTCTCGGCGCTGGGTTCCGGCCTCGAGAACCTGGAGAAGCATCTGGAGAACCTGCAGTCCTTCGGCCCGCCCGTGATCGTCGCTATCAACCGGTTCCCCGACGACACCGACGCCGAAGTGGCGCTGCTGCGCGAGCGCGTAGCCGCCATGGGCGCGAACGTGGTGCTCTCCGATGTGTGGGCACTCGGTGGCGAGGGCGGCGTGGAGTTGGCGGAAGAGGTGGTCAGGGTCTGCGAGAGCGGGGAGAAGCCGAAGCTTCAGTTCGCCTATGAGCTGGGCATGACCATTCCCGAGAAGATCGAAGCCATTGCCACCAAGATCTACGGGGCCGACGGAGTGGACTATCACTACGAGGCCAGGGCCGCCATCGATCGCTTCACCAGGCTGGGCTACGCTACTCTACCGGTCTGCATGGCCAAGACTCAGTCGTCGCTCTCCGACGATAAGACCAAGATCGGCCGGCCTCGCGACTGGAGGCTCACCGTCCGCGAGATCCGTCTGTCGGCGGGCGCGGGGATGGTGGTCCCGGTCTGCGGCACGATGATGACCATGCCGGGGCTGCCCAAGAAGCCGGCGGCTGAGAACATCGACCTCATCAACGGCGAGATCGTGGGGCTCTTCTAATGAGCGAGTCATCGTACGCACGGGCGACTATCGAATCCTATCTGGAGAGACTGGCCAGCGGGGAGCCGGAGCCGGGCGGCGGCAGCGTGGCCGCCCTGGTGGGGGCCCTGGCAGCCGCCTTGGTCACCATGGTGACGAATCTCACTCTGGGCAAGGATAAGTTCGCGGCCGTTCAGGACGAGGTGGCCGAGATCCAGGCTGGTTCGGAGAAGCTACGCAGGCAGTTGACCGAACTGGTGACGCTTGACGCTCAGGCCTACGCGGAAGTGGCGGCGGCCATGAAGCTCCCCAAGGACACCGACGAGCAGAAACAGGAGCGTCAACGTGTGCTTCAGGCCGCCCTGGTCGGAGCCGCGACCGTTCCGCTCACCGTGGCGGATGCCTCCGTCGAGGTGGCGCGTCTCTCGCTCCCGGCCGCCGAGAAGGGCAACCCCAACGCGATCTCCGATGCAGCAGTTGCGGTCCTCCTGGCCGACGCGGCCGCCCAGTCGGCGGCGCTCAACGTCAGGATCAATCTGGCCTGGATCGAGGACGACTCTTTCAAGCGCGACGCATGGACGCGGATCGAGGCGGTGCTGTCGGAGACAGCGCGCCTGCGCGACATCGTTCTGGCGATCACGTACAACAAGATCTGACCGGGCCCTAGCAGGCACCGGAGGGTAGGAGGCACTCGTGGCAGCGACGATTATCGACGGGAAGGCCATAGCGGAGGAACTCCGCGTCGAGTTGACGGCCGAGTTGGAGAGACTGAAGGCGGCCGGCGCTGAGCCGGGCATCGCCACCCTCATGGTTGGAGAAGACTTCGGCGCCGGCATGTACCGTGGCGCCGTGGAGAAGTTCTGCGGCGAGATGGGACTCGGCTACCGGAGCGAGGTGCTTCCGGCCGACACCACCGACGCTGCCGTCGTGGCGGCTGTGCAGAGCCTCAACGCCGATCCGACCGTGTCTGGGATCCTCCCCCTGCGGCCGTTCCCGGCGACCATCCCCGACTCCTTGGTCATCCAAGCGATCATCCCCGACAAAGACGTGGACTGCTTCCACCCGTTCAACATGGGCCGCCTGGTTTTGGGCGAGCGCACCTTTCCGCCGGCCACGCCACGCGCCTGCATGGAACTGCTCGAGCGCTATCTCACGGCACAGGGAAAGGACATGACCGAGGAGCTCGAAGGTGCCGAGGTGTGCGTGGTGGGTCATTCCAACATAGTGGGCAAGCCGCTGGCGATGATGCTGCTCAACCGAAACGCCACGGTCACGGTCACGCACGTCTTCACTTCGAACCGGGGGAACCTGGCGAAGCACACCTCGAAGGCCGACTACCTGGTCGTAGCCACCGGTGTTCCGCACCTGGTGGGTGCCGACCTGGTCAAGGAGGGCGCGGTCGTGCTGGATGTGGGCATCAACCGTGTGGTCGTATGTCCCAAGTGTGGGGCTCTCAATCGGAGCAAGAAGAACCCCTGCAAGGTCTGCGGCGCCGACCTGGCTGAGGCACAGAACAAGACGGTGGGCGACGTCGATTTCGAGGCGGTGTCGGCCAAGGCCGCGGCGATCACTCCGGTCCCGGGTGGCGTGGGCGCGGTGACCAACATGATGCTGGCGCGTAACACGCTTCGGGCGGCACGCCTACAGCTGGAGAAGAAGTAGCGACCCCCTGGGGGAACGGAGGTAACTGAAGTTGATCATCTCTCAGAAGAAGCCCTTTGAGGAGATCGTCGAGGATCTCGAAGGTGACAAGAAGATCGTCATCCTCGGCTGCGGCGAGTGTGCCACGGCTACCCGCACCGGCGGCGAGCCGGAAGTAGCCGAGATGAAGGCCGCGCTGGAAGCTCTGGGCAAAGAGGTCGTGTTCACCGAGGTCATCCACACCGGCTGTCATGAGCTGGACGTCAAGCGGATCCTGCGGTCGAACAAGGAAGTGGTCGGCCAGGCCGATGCTTTCCTCATCCTGTCGTGCGGGGCCGGCACCCAGGCTGCGCGGGCGGCCACCGACAAACACGTGGTCCCGGGTTGCGACCCCTTGTTCCTGGGCAACATCCAGCGCTCGATGGACTTCATGGAGAAATGCTCTCACTGCGGCGCTTGCGTCATCGACGACTACGGGGCCATCTGCCCGATCACCCGCTGCGCGAAGGGTCTCGTGAACGGTCCCTGCGGTGGCACAAGTCACGGCAAGTGCGAGGTCGACCCGGAGATGGACTGCGCCTGGGTGCTCATCCACGAGCAACTCAAGAAGGAGGGCCGTGAGGACAAGCGCACAGCGACGCACGAGCCCAAAGGCTGGAACGTCATCCGCCGTCCAGGCGCCATCGTCGAACGCGGGCCGGACAAGCTGAAAATGGGGAGCGAAAAGTAATGGGCACCTATCGCGACGCGTGCAACAGCGGCAGATTCGTCATCTCAGGTGAGATAGGGCCGCCCAAGGGCACCAATACCCAGACGATGCTGCACCACGTCGACCTGCTCAAAGACAAGGTTGACGGGCTCAACGTGACCGACAACCAGAGCGCGGTCATGCGCATGGGCTCGCTGGCCGTATCCGGGGAGATAGTGCGCCGGGGCGGAGACCCCATCTTCCAGACCACCTGCCGCGACCGCAACCGTCTGGGTCTGCAGTCCGATCTGCTTTCGGCAGCGTTCTTGGGTATCACCAACGTGCTGTGCCTCACCGGCGACCATCAGACCGTCGGCGACCACAAGCAGGCCAAGGGTGTGTTCGATTTCGATTCGATCCACCTGATCCAGTGCTGCCACAAGCTGAACAGCGGCTTTGACTGGGAAGGGAACGAGTTGGACGGCGCCACCGACTTCTTCATCGGCGCGGTGGTCACCCCGGAATCCGACCCGTTGGAGCCTCAGCTCTACAAGTTCGCCCGCAAGGTCGAAGCGGGGGTCGACTTCTTCCAGACCCAGGCTATCTACGACATGGACAACTTCCAGCGCTTCATGGAGAAGGCGCGGGAGATAACCGCTGGTACCACATCCAAGATCATGGGCGGGCTGGTTGTCCTCACCGGCTTGGGCATGGCCAAGTACATGAACCGGGCCGTGCCCGGTATCTTCGTGCCCGACGCTCTCCTCGAAGAGATGGCGAGCGTGCCCAAGGAGGAGCAGTTGCACAAAGGGATGGAGATCGCCGCCCGGCACATCCGCTTCCTCAAAGAGAACAAGATCTGCGACGGCGTGCACGTCATGGCGATCGGCAAGGAGGAGATCGTCCCCGAGATCCTCGATATGGCCGGCCTGAGTCCCGCCCAATGAGCGGCGGCTCGACAGACACTCCCAGCGGCGCCCCGACCAGGATAGTGGTCCTGGGCAGCGGCCCGGGCGGCTATGTGGCCGCCCTCAGGGCAGCTCGTCACGGGGCGGCGGTGACGCTCGTCGAGAAAGATCTCATCGGCGGCACCTGCCTCAACCGGGGCTGCATCCCCACCAAGGCCTTGCTGGCAAGCGCCGACGCACTGGCCCGAGCCCGGTCGGGGGAGAAGTACGGCTTTGAGGTGAGTGGCGAGGTGCGTCCCGACCTCGCCCGCATGATGGAGCGCAAGAACGGCGTCGTCACCCAGATACGCGGCAACGTCGAGGTTCTCTTGAAGAAGGCTAAGGTGCAGGTGGTCCGAGGGACCGGCAGACTGGCTCCAGGCAACAAGGTGCTGGTGGAGACCGAGGCCGAAACGACCACGTTGGAGGCGGACCGGATCATCGTCGCCACGGGCTCGGAGCCCGCTCTTCTCCCGATGTTCGACTTCGGCCACCCATCTATCTTGACCTCTACTTCAGCTTTGGAGCTGGAGAAGATCCCCGAATCGATGCTGATCGTAGGCGCGGGGGTCATCGGTTGCGAGTTCGCCTCGTTCTTCGCCGAGCTCGGCACTCAGATCACCATGGTCGAGATGATGCCGCAGATGCTTCCCTTGGAGGACGAGCGCCTGGCCAAGCAGTTTCAGAGCGTCTACCGTAAGCGCGGCATCCAGGTGATGCTCAAGACCAGGGTCGAGGCCATCGCTGAGTACGCCGACGACCATGTGGTCGCCAAACTGGCCGACGGTTCCGAGGTCAGGGCGGAGAAGGTGCTGGTCTCGGTGGGGCGCAAACCCAACAGCTCCGATCTGGGGCTGGAGGCTGTGGGTGTCGAGGTCGACGCCCGGGGCTACGTTGTGGTCAACGAATATCTGGAGACCACTGCCCCCGGCATCTATGCGATCGGGGACGTCAACGGTGGCCAGATGTTGGCCCACGTGGCCTCGCACGAGGCCTTCGTGGCTGTGGACAATTGCCTGGGTGCACGCCGCGCGCGCGACCTCCGCTCCACGCCTTCGTGCACCTACTCGCACCCGGAGGTCGCCAGTGTCGGCTTGAACGAGAAGCAGGCGCTCGAGAACGGCTACCAGCCTGTGACCGGCACCTACCGTTTCCCGGCCTTGGGCAAGGCGATAGCCATGGGTGAAGACGTCGGCTACGTACAGCTCATCGCCGACAAAGAGACCGACATGGTTCTAGGGGCCAGTATGATGGGCCCTCATGTGACCGACGTGATCCACGAGGTCGCACTGGCGGTCCAAAACGGTCTCACGGTGAGCCAATTAGGTGAGACCATACACGCCCACCCCACGATCGCGGAGGCCGTCATGGAGGCGGCTCACGACGTGCACGGTGAGTCGGTGCACATAGCGCAGTAGACACGGAAAGAAGGGGAGCACAACATGCACGAACTAGTCGAAGCCATGGCCAACATGAAGGAGAAGGAGGCTCTCGCCATAGTCGACGAGCTTCTGGCCAAAGGGGAGGATCCCAACAAGATCCTCGACCTCTCCTCTCAAGCCATGCAGGTAGTGGGAGAACGCTACCAAGAGGGCACCTACTTCCTACCGGAGCTCATCATGAGCGGCGAGATGCTCCGCAGCGTAGGAGAAGTGCTCAAACCTTTTCTGGCCGCCAAGACCGACGAGGTGGCCAAGCTGGGTAAAGTGGTCCTAGGTACGGTAAGAGGCGACATCCACGACATCGGCAAAGACATCGTGGGCTTCATGCTGGAAGTGAACGGATTCGAGGTCTTCGATCTCGGTATCGACCAGCCTGAGGAAGTCTTCGTACAGGCCGTGAAAGAGCACAAGCCCGAGGTCCTCGCTCTCTCCGGATTTCTCTCGGTGGCTTTCGACTCCATGAAGTCCACCATCGAGCAGGTGGAGGCCGCCGGGCTGCGTGAGGGCATGCGCATCATCATCGGCGGCGGTCAGATGGACGACACCGTGCGCAAGTACACCGGAGCCGACGCCTATGGCGACGACGCCATGGCCGCGGTGGCCTTCGCCAAAGAGACCGTGGGAGTGAGCTAGTCGCGCTGATTTGAGAGGCGCGGCGGTAGCGCCGACTGGCTTCAGTCGGCGCGACGAGCAGCAAACGAAGGGAGTGATCGGTTGGCGGGCACGGTGATATTGGCCTGCGAGATGATCGAGGACGAGGTCCGGCTGGCGCTGGAGGTCTTGTCCCCGGAGGAGCGGCCTGCGCTGGTGTGGGTGGAAAGCGGGCTGCACGATCGCCCCGAGAGGCTCCAGGCGGTCTTGAAGGATCTCATCGGATTGCTCGACGAGGGCGCCCGTACCGGCACGCCTGTCAGCATGCCCTCGGTGCGTCCCGGGAGGGGACCGGCCGCGGAGCGCCGGGAAGAGGTAGTGGTAGAGCCCGTGGACGAGGTGCTTCTGGCGCTCGGCTTCTGTGGCAACGCTCTCAAAGGCCTATCCGCGCGTCACCTCAGCTTGGTCTTCCCTCGCGTGGACGACTGCATCTCGTTGCTGCTCAACCAGGGCTGCCTTCGCGAGGAGATCCCGCGGAATCCGCGCCACTACTACCTGACCAGAGGTTGGTTCAACCACGAAAGCTCCCTGGTGCAGGCCTTCGACGAATGGACCACGCGCTACGGCGCTGAGCGAGCGGCCAAGCTGCGGGCGACGATGTTCGCCGGCTACGAGCAGGTGAGCCTTATCGACACGCAGGCGTACGAGGTAGACGAGTGTCTCGACCAGAGCCGTGGCGTCGCCAACGATCTGAATCTGGAGCACGGCGTCGTTCCCGGGTCGATCCAGTTGCTGGAGCGATTGTTCAGAGGAGAGAGGGATAGCGAGATCGTCGTCATCTCGCCCTCGGAGAGCATCAGCTTTGAACACCTGTTCGCAACCGACGACGCCCAAGTCGGTGTCGCGGGACCCACAGAGGACAACAAGACCGATATGGAAGGGAAGGAATAGTGGAGACTCGAGTAACCAGCGCGGGCCGTGAGGTCATCATCGGAGGGGGGCGTCCCACGGTCCTGATCGGCGAGCGCATCAACCCCACGGGCAAGAAACGTCTGGCCGAAGCACTGCGTGCCGGGGATCTCAGCGTGGTCCGCGAGGAGGCCCTCGCTCAGGTGGCTGCCGGTGCCGACATCCTCGACGTGAACGTGGGCGCCACGGGCGTGGATGAAGAGACCATGCTGCCCCTGGCCGTGCAGGCGGTGTGCGAAGTGGTGGACGTGCCGCTATGCATCGACAGCCGTAAGATCAGGGCTCTCGCTGCCGCTCTTGCCGTCTGCCCAGGCCGGCCGATAGTGAACTCCGTCACCGGTGAGGAAGCTTCTCTGGAAGAAGTGCTCCCCTTGGTCAAGCAGTACGGTGTGCCGGTTGTGGCTCTGACTCTCGACGAGAAGGGTATCCCCGCCGAAGCGCAGGCCCGAGTGGAGATCGCTCACCGCATTGTGGAGCGTGCCGAGGCGATGGGCATCCCTCGGGAGGACGTGATCATAGACTGCCTCACTCTTTCCCTGGGAGCCAACGTCAAGGCCGGACTCGGCACTCTCGATGCCACCAGGAGAGTAAGGGACGAACTGGGCTGCAATCAGACCCAGGGAGCCAGCAACATCTCGCACGGGCTGCCCAACCGTCCCGTGCTCAACGGCGCATACCTGGCCCTGGCCATCGAGGCCGGCCTGACCTGCCCTAACGTGGATGTCGCCCTGGTGCGCATGGCTGTCCTCTCGGCCGACCTGGTCCTTGGCCGGGACAACTACGCCATGCGTTTCATCGCGGCGTTCCGTGAAGCGCAGAAAGCCGCCGCTGGGCAGTAGAGGCCGGAACGGATGAGGACGGCGCCACCGTATGTTGAGCTGTGGCGGCGCCGTGGAAGCACCGAGGAGATGACCACGTGGGAAACGAGAGCAAGTTCTACATAGACGGGCAATGGGTCGACCCGATCGCGCCGGGCCCTAGCATCGCCGTCGTCAACCCGGCTACCGAAGAGGTGGTGGCCGAGGTGGCCGCTGGTTCTGAGGCCGATGTCGATGCCGCCGTGCAGGCCGCGTATCGGGCCTTTCCCAGCTACAGTCAGAGCAGCCGCGAGGAACGTCTGGCACTTCTGGAGGCTTTCCTCGAGGGATACAGACGCCGGCTGCCCGAGATAGCCGCGACCATGACGGCCGAGGTGGGCATCCCCAAGACCTTCTCCGAAAAGGTGCAGGCGCGCATCGGCGAGTGGCATCTGGAGACGGCCATCAAGGTGCTCAGGGACTATCCGTTCGAGGAGGCTTGGGGCACCACCCAGATCATCCGCGAGCCCATCGGGGTCTGTTCTCTGATCTCGCCCTGGAACTGGCCGATGAACCAGGTGATGGTGAAGGTGGCCCCCGCCTCTGGCGGCCGGCTGCACTATGGTCCTCAAGCCCAGCCAACTCTCGCCTCTCTCGACGTTGCTCCTGGTCGAGGCCCTCTGCGAGGCGGGAGTCCCCGCCGGTGTCTTCAATCTCGTCAACGGCGCAGGCTCGTCCTTGGGCTGCGCTCTGGCTTCTCACCCGCTGGTCGACATGGTGTCGATCACCGCCTCGACGAAGGTGGGAGCGGCGGCCGCCGTCGAAGCGGCCGGGTCGATCAAGCGCGTCTCACAGGAACTGGGCGGCAAATCGGCCTACATCGTGTTCGAAGACGTCAACGTGAGCAAGGTGGTAGCTGCTGGAGTCCGGGCCTGCATGCGCAATTCCGGGCAGAGCTGCAACGCGCCCACCCGGATGCTGGTCGCGCAGGCGGTGTATGAGGAGGCGGTGGCCATCGCGGCACAGACGGCGGGCGAACTCATCGTGGGCGATCCCCGGGACCCCGATACCTTCATGGGCCCGGTCGCGGGCAAGAAACAGTACGAGACGGTGATCGGCTACATCGAGAGCGGGCTGGCCGAAGGGGCCCAGTTGGTGGCCGGGGGGGTGGAACGGCCCAGCGGGCTCGAGCGGGGATTCTTCATCAAGCCTACCGTCTTCGCCGGCGTCACCAACAGCATGCGCATTGCGAGGGAGGAGATCTTTGGTCCCGTCCTCTCCGTGATCCCCTTCAAGGACGAAGCCGACGCTATCGCGATCGCCAACGACAGCGAGTATGGTCTGTCCGGCTACGTCAGTTCGGGTGACCCGGAGCGGGCGCGCAGAGTGGCGCGCCACCTGCGTACCGGCATGGTCCACCTCAATGGGGCCAGCACCGACATGACTGCGCCATTCGGCGGCTACAAGAAGTCGGGTAACGGCCGGGAGTGGGGCCGCTTCGGGCTGGAGGACTTTCTCGAGGTCAAGGCCGTGATGGGGTACCGGCCGCCTACCTGATCGGCACAAGTTCCAACGGCGGGAGAGCTGACAGACATGGACGTGACACTGCGTGAGGTCGACGCCTCGAATTGGCGCAAATGCGCGACACTCGAGGTCAAGGAAGAGCAGCGCAACTTCGTACGGTCGGTGGGCTTCTACCTGGCGCTCTGTCACTACGGAGGGGTATGGCACCCGTTGGCGATCTATCAGGGCGATGAGGTCGTCGGGTTCGTCATGTGGGCCGTCGACTCCGACAACAGCGGGTGGATCGGGGGACTTATCATTGCCGCTCCATTCCAGGGCTGCGGCTTGGGGCGTGCAGCCGTGGAGGCCTTGCTCCTGCCGGCTACGCGACCAGCACGGCTGTGCTTCGGCCGCACTCCGTTACATGCCCGCGAACGTAAGGGCTAGGACCCTGTACGCGTCGCTGGGTTTCGAGCAGACCGGCGAGTTCAGCCAGGACCAGCCTGTGGCTCGGCGGTCTTTGTGATTCCGCCGAAGGCGCGTCAGTCCTCGACCGTCAGCTCCGCGTAGGGGAACCAGGTCGCCTCTTTCTCCAACTTGACCATGGCTCCGCCCGCCGCTGTCCACAGCACGGTCCCCTTTCGACCCAGGTACTCTTCTAGCCATTCGGGCGGCTGATTCATGTCGGCCAGCCGGTTCTTGACGATCGTCACCGTGGACCCCGCCTCGATGATGCCCTCGGTGTCCAGAAGCCGGCGTGCAAGGTCCGCCGAAGGCCGCGGTCGCGGGTGCTGTTCGGGCGCTTCAGGTTCCAGAGTGACTCTGATCGCCGATGGGGTGGGCGTGGGCAGGGCCCCCTTCTGCACGCCCACCGTGCCGAGCAGCAGAGCCCCGGCTTTCCCAGAGGCTTCGGCATAGTAGGCGGTGTCCTCGGTCTCGTGGACGAGGGTGAGGATCGTGGTCCGAGACATCATTGCTCCTTGATCTCGAGGTACGAGCGTGGTCTGCGTGGGCGAACACGCTCATGCAGAGCATAGTCCACCATCGCTCGGCGCTCAATCGGCCCGATCCATCGGCTATAGTGAGGCTATGTCCAACAAGAGCCTACCATCCTTGCGGGAGATACTGGCCCTGCCTGCCTTCGCCGGTGGCGAACTGCTCTCAGGGCAGTCGCGCCTCGAGGAGCCGGTCACCTGGGTGCACGTCTCGGAACTGCTGGATGCCTGGCGGTTCCTCTCCGGAGGAGAGCTCGTGGTGTGTACCGGCCTGGAGTTGGCCCGGACCCGCCCGGCCGCGCGCGAGGCCTATCTACGTTCGCTGGTCGATGCCGGCGCGCAAGGGCTGGTTCTCGAACTCGTACAGTGGCTGCATGAAGTCCCCGAGGAGCTGTTGCGCACGGCGCGGCTCACGGAATTCCCTCTGGTCGTGTTTCGAGAAGAAGTACGTTTCGCCGAACTCACCAAGGAGGCTCACGAGCGCATCCTCAGGCCCCATCCGTCCTCCGACCGGGAGCGGTGGCTCGACAGCCTGCTCGACGCGCTGGTTGAGACCGGACGCGGCCCCGACTTCATCGAGGGACAACTGGGGCCGGTCCTGGCTCTGCCCGGTCGTCCGCGGGGAACCTTGCTGGCCACCCTGGAGGCGCTTCTGGTCTACCACTTCAACATCGCCGAGACGGCGCGCAAGCTGGGCGTGCGGCGCCAGAGCGTCTACTACCGGCTGGAGCAGTTGGAGGGCATGCTGGGCGACCTCAACGCCACCTACCGGCGAAGCAGCCTGGTGGTGGCTCTGGAGTTGCTCAAACGGACCCCTTCCTAGCTCCGCCCGGACGTTCGACCTCATCGTCGCTGCCGGGGCCGAAAGTCGACTTTTGCCAGCCTTTTTGACACTCTGTCCGTTGAATCTCGGACGCAATCGTGCGTACCATAGATGGCCAAGTTAGAGGAGGACATGTGGGCTGCCAGTCTGCGCCGATGGCTGGCCCTCAGCACAATGGCACCGAGCCCCACATACCGGCTCGTGGCAAGGGCAGTCCAACGGCAGTGACGTTCCCTGACACAGCAGCATCTTTGAGAGTGGCTACGACTACGCAGAGAAAGGCGATAACAAGATGGCACAAGGTGAGACCGAAGTGAAAATCCTGAAGTACTCCGTCGACGGCGAGTGGCGCGAGTCGACCACCGACAAGTACATGGACGTGACCGACTCGAGCACCGGCGAGGTCTTCGCGAAGGCTCCCGTGCTGCACCGCGGCCGAGGTCGACGGCGGCGATCGAGTCCGCTCAGAAGGCGTACCAGACCTGGTCGGCGCTGCCGATGCAGAAGCGCACCCAGGTGCTGTACAAGTGGAAAGCTCTCCTCGAGGCAGCACGAGGACGAGCTCGCCTACATCTGCTCCCGCGAGGTCGGCAAGAACCTCGACGAGGCCCGCGGCGAGATCGTCAAGATCATCGAGGGGTGCGAGGTCGGAGTCGCCGCTCCCATGATCGCCAAGGGCGAGTCGCTGATGAACGTCTCCACCGGGCACGACACGGTGAGCTACCGCGAGCCGCTGGGCGTGTTCGCCGGCATCGCCCCGTTCAACTTCCCGGCCATGATCCCCTTCGGCTGGATGATCCCGCTGTGCATCGTCACCGGCAACACCTTCGTTCTGAAGGCCGCCAGCATGGTGCCGACCTCCGTCGGTCGCGCCTGCTCGAGCTGCTCTACGAGGCCGGTCTGCCCAAGGGCGTCGTCAACATGGTGACCTGCTCGCGCAATGAGGCCGAGATCATGATGACCCACCCGGCGGTACGCGGCGTGAGCTTCGTGGGCTCGACCGACGTCGGCAAGCACGTCTACTCGATCGCTGCCGCTCACGGCAAGCGCGTCCAGGCCCAGACCGAGGCCAAGAACCACGGCCTCGTCCTCTCCGACGCCTCGCTCGAGCGCGCCGCCGCCGGCATCATCAACTCGACCTTCGGCTGCGCCGGCATGCGCTGCATGGCTCTGCCGGTGTGCGTGGTCGAGAACGAGGTCGCCGACGAGTTCATCGGCTACATGAAGAAGTTCGCCCAGCAGCGCGTCGTCGGCTGCTCCTACGATCCCAAGACCGAGCTCGGCCCTGTCGTCAGCGCCGAGCATCAGGCCTTCATCAAGAGCTGGATCGACAAGGGTGTCGAAGAAGGCGCCGACCTGATCCTCGACGGCCGCAACCTCGTCGTGCCGGGCTTCGAGAAGGGCTTCTTCGTCGGCCCGACGATCTTCGACAACGTGACCGAGGACATGACGATCGGCCGCGACGAGATCTTCGGCCCCGTGCTCTGCATCAAGCGGGTCGAGGACTTCGAAGAGGGCATCACCCTCATGAACAACAACCGCTTCGCCAACGGCTCCTGCATCTTCACCGAGAGCGGCTACTTCGCCCGCGAGTTCGCCCGCCGCTCGCACGCCGGCATGGTCGGCATCAACGTCGGCATCCCGGTGCCGGTCAGCTTCTTCCCGTTCGCCGGCCACAAGGACTCGTTCTTCGGCGAGAGCCACGTGTTCGGCCTGGACGGCATCCGCTTCTTCACCGAGACCA
Source organism: uncultured Actinomycetes bacterium (assembly GCA_963714175.1). GTDB lineage: Bacteria > Actinomycetota > Thermoleophilia > RBG-16-64-13 > RBG-16-64-13 > RBG-16-64-13. The sequence goes on from CAVQNN010000003.1 coordinate 644,584, forward strand.
AGTGCGTCACCTCGCGCTGGTTCACCGAGACCGAGAAGAAGCAGAAGAAGGTCGGCACCTGGGAAGGCACGGTCAACCGGTAAGAGAGCTTCTAACGCTCGCTCAACCGCCGTCACTGGGTAGGTTCTGGGGCCCCAGCCGCTGGTGCGGCTGGGGCCCCTTGTCTTCGCGGCCGAGGCCTGTCCGGCGAAGCGGACCGGCGAGGCCCCACCTACAAGGGAAGGCTACTCAGGGGCTACGGGGGCCGGTCGTCAGTGGATGCCGCCGAGGGGTCACATGGGCTCCCCTGAGCGGTTACGCGGAGCGTCGCGTCCAAAGTCGAAGGGGAACCCATGTGACCCCTCGGCCACTCGTTGCCGGTTGATGGCCCGTGTGGTCGCCGAGTCGCGGAGACAGAGTGTATTTCGGGCGGCGAGACGGTACCATTGACTCGGACAGAATGAGTCGGTCAAGGAGGATTCAGGTGAGAGTGAGCAAGGCGTTGGTTCTTGGGTTGGCAATCGTTCTGGCGTTGACGACGCTGGTGGTAGTGGGTTGCGGGGGCGGCGATGAGGAGGCGCAAGGCAGCTCTCGGGGCCGCTCTGGACAAGGTAGAGACCGAAGTGGCCGCGATGCAGACGGCCTTCACGGCGGGCGGAACTGTGCCCGAGCTCAAGATCGCGAAGGATCAGGTCGGCAGCCGACTGGCAGGCAGTTGTGACCGCGGCGGAAGCAGTCGAGGGCGCAGACGTGGCCAAGGCCAAAGCGGCGTGGACCACTGTCGATGAGGCCATCAATGCCATCCCCGACGACGCGACGCTGCTTGAGGCCGGCCCGGCTCTCATCGCGCCGGTGACGGCGATGATGACGGTGGCAGGTGAGCTACGGGAACTCGTAGGGGAGTCTGAGTCCAAGTAGAGCAGCGGGGACGGGAGGCGAGAGGCGTCCCGGCGTTCATTTCGCGCCGGTCGCCTCTTCGCCTGGTGCCAGTCTTGGCCTCTTCTTTATTCGGACCCTACCTGGGTTGGCGTATCGTGCGCGCTGGTGCACGAGGGAGTTCTCTCCCATGCGACCGCCGTGGTCTATTATCTGGTCGACTCGGCGAAGTAAGGAGCATCTCATGGCAAAGTCTCGACGCAAGACGACACGACGGACCGGGGCGGAGTGCCTCGACGAGGCGCTTGGCGGATTGGGGAGAGAGAGCGAGTCGCAGGTGCTGGAGCACATCGCCGGGTTCGCCGACCAGGTGGTCGTGATCGTCGAAAAGATGCAGGACGTGGTGGAGCGCTTTGCCGCCGACCGCTATGAGGAGCTCGCGGAGGCGGCCCAGGAGCTGGATCTGCTGGAGAGCGCGGCAGACGACACCAAAGAGAAGCTTCTTGACCGGCTGGCTCTGGGTGCTGTGTTCCCCATGAGCAGGGCCGACTTGGCGCGTCTTGGTCGGCTCCATGGACTGTATCGCCAACCTGGCGACTGGCGCTGTGGATCGCATCTCGATGCGCAGGTTCACGCTGCCTGCGCAGATGAACGAACGCTGGTGCTGATGGCCCAGGTGGATCTGGAGGCGGTCCAGGTTCTGCGCGATGCCGTCGTGGCGATGGGCACCGATCTGCGCGAGGCGATCGAGGCTGGCCAGGCAGGTGGACAAGATCGAGAGCCGCGCGGACGATGTGTTCGCCGAGCTCTATCAGGGCATGTACGAGATGGACACCGACTACAAGACCTTCCATCAGCTCAAGGCCATCATCGAGCGCCTTGAGAACGTCGCCGACCGCTGCTGCGAGAACGCGGAGCTACTCCGACACATGGCCTTGGAGTATCTCGAGAATGAGTAAGATGGGCGGCTCGCGCAGGCAGCAAGGGGAGGGCGTGAACTCTTGAGCGGCGGCACCGGTATGCTGATAGCGGTGGTGGCGACGGCGCTCTTCTTCGACCTTCTCAACGGCTTTCACGACGGCTGCAACGCGGTCTCGACGGTCATCTACACCGGCGCTCTCAAGCCTCGTATCGCCATCGGTCTCTCGGCGATCTTCAACTTCATCGGTCCCCTGGTCATGGGGGTGGCTGTTGCCAAGACCATCGGTGGGATCGATCAACGCGGAGCAGGTCGCTGACAGCCCATACTGGTCATCGCTGCCTTGCTTGGAGCCTGCGTGTGGGAGATCCTCACCTGGCTGTGGGCTCTGCCGATGAGCTCGTCTCACGCCTTGGTCGGCGGCCTGCTGGGGGCGGGCGTGGCGGCTCTCGGCACGGGAGGAATCGACTGGAACAAGGTCATCCTCGTGTTCGCCGCGCTGCTGATCTCCCCGTTTCTGGGCATCATCACCGGGTATCTGATCATGCGGCTCAGCCGGCTCTTCTTCTCCAAGACGCAGGATGGAGCATGGCCAGAGGCCGATCGTTTCTACAAGCACATGCAGATCCTCTCCTCGAGCTGGGTGTCGTTCAGCCACGGTTCCAACGACGCCACCAAGGTCATGGGCATCATCGTGGTCTTCCTGGCGGCGCAGAGGCGGGAGCGAATCTCGATGGACTACCCGGTGCCCCTCTGGGTCATCCTGAGTTGCGCAGCCGCCATGGCCATCGGCACCTTCCTCTCGGTGAAGTCGTTCCGGCTCATCCGGACGCTGGGCGAGAAGATCACCAAACTGCACCCCATCAACGGCTTCAGTGCCGAGACCGGCGGCGCCATCATCATCCAGGTCGCCTCGCTTGCTCGGACTGCCTGTTTCGACCACGCACGTGGTCACCTCGGCGGTCACCGGCACCGGTCTGGCCAGCAAGTTGGGCGGGGTCAGCTGGAAAGTCTTCCGTGCTATCATGCTGGCCTGGGTGGTCACCCTGCCGTTCTGCGCTATCGTGGCCGCTATCTTCTACTACCTCCTCGACTGGCTGGATGTAGGGGCGTTCCGTGGCGAAGTCGCGACTCGACAAGATCAGACGCACACTCGGGGGTGAGACACACTCTCGAGGGTGCGATCGACGCCATGGGCAAGGAGCGCGAAGAGCAGGTGCTCGAGCGGCTGGCCGAGTTCAGCTGACCAGGTGGTCGTGATCGTCGAGAAGCTGCAGGACGTGGTGGGGAGTTTCGCGGCCGAAGACTACGAGGAAGTGAAGAAGGCGGCCAAGGATCTCGGACGCCTTGAGAGCCAGGCGGACGACGCGAAGGAGGCCATCCTCGATCGGGTGTCCCTGGGGGGCGTCTTCCCGATGCACAGGGCCGACCTTGCGCGTCTGGTCGGTTCGATGGACAACATCGCCAACCTGGCCTCCGGCGCCGCCGATCGTATCTCGATGCGCAGCTTCTCTCTGCCTCCCGAGATGAACGAGCAGTTGATCGAGATGGCCAAGGTGGATCTGGAGGCGCGTCCGGGTGCTTCGCGATGCCGTCGTCGCGATGAGCACCGATCTGCGCGAAGCGATCAAGCTGGCCGGCAAGGTGGACAAGATCGAGAGCCGGGCCGACGACATCTTCGCAAAGCTGTATCGGACCATGTTCGACATGGACATCGACTTCAAGACCTTCCATCAGCTCAAGTCCATCATCGACCGGCTGGAGAACATGGCCGACCGCTGCAGCCAGAACGCCGAACTGCTGCGACACATGGCCTTGGAGTACATTGACGAGAGTGCTCCCGAGTGAGCCGTTCGGTCGGCACCACCTCATACATCATCCCCGACGAGATACTGCCCAACGTCGAGTATCTCGCTCCGCTCGTAGACGATGTCCAGCTTGTACTCTTCGAGACCGACGAACACGGCAGCAATCTGCCGGATGCCGACCTGGTGGCCCGTCTCCGCTGTTTCGCGGATGAGCATGGGCTCACCTACACAGTCCACCTGCCACTCGACCTGCGAATGAGTGAAGGCACCGTCGAGAGTGACGTCTCTCTGATCAAGGCTCGCCGCGTCATCGAGGCCACTCGCGCGCTGGAGCCTTGGGCATACACGCTCCATCTGGACGGTCGGGAGTTTCTTGGGCCACTGGGCGTGGACGGGGTGGAGGCTCGCGGCGATACAGCGGTGGCAGGAGAACGGCCGACGCGTCCTCGAAACGGTTTGCGACTGGGTTGGCGACTCCAGTCGGCTCTGCGTCGAGAATGTCGAGGCCTGGGATCCGGAGGTCTTTGCCCCCGTGGTGGCCGAGTTGCCGGTCGGGCGGACCATAGACGTGGGGCATCTGTGGCTGCAGCGGGTCGATCCCATGGATCACCTGGAGCGCTGGATCGACCGTGCCCGGGTCATCCATCTGCACGGCATCGCGTGAGCGAGACCACGCCTCTCTGGCTCTAGTGCCGGCAGAGCAACTCGATCCCGTAGTAGCCTTCCTTGTTGCAGGTTTCGCCGGGGTTGTTACTCTTGAGGTGTTCAACCGCGAAGACCTGGAGACGTCGCTCGAAGCTCTCCGCGCGTCGATGGGGCGCGTAGCGGTATGAAGACGAGGGTCGAGCTCGAGCAACCGGGCGAGGATGGAACGGGGGTGAGGGGATGAAGATCGGTCTCGCGCAGCTGAATTCCCGTCAAGATCGGGTCGCCAATCTGGCGGCCGCCGGCCTGGCTATCGACGATCTGGCGCGTCAGGGTGTCGACCTCGTACTCCTGCCTGAGATGTTCAACTTCCATGGGCTCGACGGTGCCAACGCCGCGACTGCAGAGACCATCCCCGGTCCCGAGCACGGAATGGGCTCGGGAAAAGGCCCGCGAAGCACGGGATCTTTCTGCACTGCGGCAGTCTCATCGAGCGGCGCGTGGGAGACCAAGGCAGTGGGGGCGATCAGGTCTCGGAGGAGCGTCTCTACAACACGAGCGTGGTGTTCGACCGTGCCGGAGCTGAGCTGGCCCGCTACAGCAAGATGCACTTGTGGGACGCGAAGACGCCCGACGGTGTCGAGTATCGGGAGTCCGACGCGATCACTGCCGGAAACGAGGTGGTCGTCTGCGATCTCGAGGGAGTGATCGCGGGGCTGGCCATCTGCTACGACGTGCGCTTTCCCCAATTGTTCCATGCCTTGACCGACCGCGGCGCCCAAGTACTGCTCGTGCCGGCGGCCTTCTCCGATCCCCACGGGGATCAGCCACTGGGAGCCTCTTCTACGTGCGCGCGCTATCGAGAACGGCTGCTATGTGGCTGCCTGCGGGCAGTGGGGCGGCTACACTCCGGATCGGCAGAACTACGGGCACAGCATGGTGGTCGATCCCTGGGGAGTGGTCGTCGCTCAGTGTCGCGAGGGGGTGGATACGCTGGTCGCGGAGCTGGACATGGAGCATCTGCGAGTCGGTGCGGGAGCGCATGCCAGTACAACGGCATCGGCGTCGAGACCTATTCGGGTAGGGCCACGAGACCCGACGCACCTCCGCTCCAGCTGCGCACAAAAGCCTGTGCGACTCTTCCGCAGAGGTGCGTTGGGCCTCGTGGCCGGACCGGCATCGACCCCAACCGTGCCTCGCGTACGGCATTAGAACTCCCTGGGTGTCTCACCTCCCGGCTTCGGGCTTCACCCGCCCTCGCCGTACGGCATCGGGTCCCGGGTGTCTCGCCTCCCGGCCTCGGTCTTCACCCGCCTCGCCGTACGGCATCGGCTCCCGGGCCGCCTCGCCTCCCGGCCTCGGTCTCCACCCGCCTCGCCGTACGGCATCGGGGGTCCTGTGTCCACGTCTCGGGAGGTTGATATGCAGCCGGCTAGCTCGCTCGATAGCGCGACCGCTCGAAGGGCTCTTCTTCTTCTGAATCCCCGGCGGCTCTACCACCGGGCGGAGATCGAATTCGCCGACAGGCTGCCGGTGAAGGGTGGGGCCGTGATCGTCAGCAACCACGGACGGCTGGACTTCGATTGCTTCATCCTGGTGAGTCTGATACTCCGCTACCGGGCTCGGCTCGTGCGTCTCATGGCCGACCATCTGTGGTTTGGACTGCCTGGTGTCCGCCGCGTATGGGCACTGGCCGGAGCCGTAGACGGTACCCGGGAGAATGCGGCGCGCCTTCTGGAGTTAGGGGGAGTTGGTGCTGGCCTATCCAGGCGGCGTGCGGGAGATCATGAACAGCCGGTTCGGGCACGAGCACATCGACTGGTCTGACCGGACCGGCTTCGCCAGCGTTGCCATCGCCGCCGGGGTTCCGGTGATCCCCGTGGTGGGCATCGGTGTGAACAACGGGTTTCGGTTTCTCACCAGTGGTCGCCTGCTTGGCAAGGTGACGTTCCAGTGGATCCTTAGACTTGGGCCCGCCTACAAGGGGTACCGGGACCCCCTGACGCTTGGGATCCTGCCCCTACCCTTGCCGTTCTCGTCCGCCATTCACTTCCCGCTGCCGTGCAAGGTGCGCTACGTCGTCGGCGAGCCGATCTATCCCGCGGGTGACACGCAGAGGCGTCAGACGGCGAAATGCAGGGCGCCGGCGGTGAGGACCGGGAGGTGGAGCTGGCGGCCCGAGTAGCCGACGCAATGCATGAACTGATCGAGCGGCACGGGCGGCCCTAGCGCGCAGCGCCACATGGGCCTACTTCCCGGGGAGTACGTGAGAGGCATCCCCCGGCGTATCGACCCGCGCGGGGCCGGGGGCTATCATGGCTCCATGTTCTATCGCATCCGTCGATCTGCCGCACAGCATCCGTATGCCGTCGATGCTGTGGTCGCGGTCGCGCTGGCGTGCTTTCTCGGGCTTGCGGCCTTCTCTCCCCGCTGGAGTGCCGATCCTTCCCCTTCCGTGCTCTTCGTTGTGGCGACTGCCGTCACGGCGCTGCCGCTTGCCGTCCGTCGGAGGAATCCATACGGCGCGCTGGCCGGCACGCTTGTGCTGCTTGGCGTCGCCTATGCTGTCTCCGCGTCGAGTACGGCCTTCAGTCCGCCGGTCATCCCGGTCCTTCCCTCGGTCATCGCGCTGTACACGGTCGGAACCGTTGGAAGTCGTCGCACGACACTGGTTGTGGGGGCCGTGGCCCTGATCGTCGCCATCGCGCTTCATCTCGCGATCCTGCGGCCGTCGCATGTCATTCAGGAGATCGTTCATCCTATCGCCTGGGTCATCGGCTCCTTGGCTGTGGGTGCCGCCGTGGCCAATCACCGGGCTTACATCGACCAGTTCAGACAGCGTGCGCTCCAGGCTGAAAGGAGCAAGGAGGAGGAGGCCCAGCGCCGCGTGAGCGAGGAGCGGATTCGGATCGCTCGTGACGTTCACGATGGCGTGGCTCACGCGCTGGCTTCCATTTCCATCCAGGCGAGCGCCGGTGCTGCCGTCATCGATAGCGATCCGGAGGGGGCGCGCCAGGCTCTCAAAGCCATCCGGCTGGCGAGTGCCTCGGCTCTCTCCGATCTTCGAGCCACTCTGGGGCTGCTCAGACATGAAGACGGAGACGTCACGGAGCGCGGTCTCGATGACGAAGAGATCGATCGGCTGGCCGAGGTTGTCCGGGCCGAAGGAATCCGAGTCTCGGTGCATCGGGGGGGACATGGGCGGCCGCTCAACGCTGAAGTCGGGGCGGCTGCTCATCGGATCCTCCAGGAGGCCCTCACCAACGTGCTGCGCCATTCCGAGGCCCGAGAGATCGAGATAGGGCTTGACTACGTGAGGGACGAGATCATCCTGATCGTGACCGACGACGGGAAGGGGCCGGCGACGACTGCGAAGGAGCCTCCTGGCTACGGTCTCATGGGCATGCGCGAGCGAGCCGTCGCGGTCGGCGGTTCGCTGGAGTATGGACCGCGCCAGGGCGGGGGCTTCTACGTGCAGGCCGTTCTGCCGCTCGAAGGAGGGCACTGATGCCGGTTCGTGTTCTCGTGGCCGACGATCAACCTCTGGTGAGGGCGGGCCTGCGTCTGCTGCTGTCAACGGTCTCGGACATAGAGGTCGTGGGCGAGGCCACGAATGGCGAAGAAGCCAAAGCGCTGGTCGAGAGCCTGGCGCCAGACGTGGTGTTGATGGACGTGCGCATGCCCGGAACGGATGGGTTGCAGGCCGCGCACGTCATCCTTTCGACGCCGAAGCTGGCCGGGGTCCGGGTGGTGATGCTGACGACTTTCGACGTGGATGAGTACGTCTTCGAGGCTCTGGAGATGGGGGCCAGCGGATTCCTGCTGAAAGACGCCGAGCCGGAGGAGATCGTCCGCGCGATCCGGGCGGCCGCGGCAGGTGATGCCGTTCTTTCTCCCACCGTCGCACGCCGTCTGATCGCCGACTATGCCCGCCGGCCGCGTCGGCCCGCTGGCCGACGCCGGCGCTCTCGACACCCTCACCGATCGCGAACGGGAGGTCATGACGCTCGTGGCCCGAGGGCTCTCCAATGAGGAACTCGCCACGCAGCTCTTCATGAGCCGGCTCACAGCCAAGACTCATGTCAGTCGAATACTGACCAAGCTCGGTGCGCGCGACCGGGCGCAGTTGGTGGTGCTGGCCTACGAGTTGGGCCTGGTCGAGCCGGGCGAGTCGCGCTAGGGCCACGACCGCCCGGTAGCTCCCTGGAGGCCTCGGTCTCCAGAAGCCTGGTGACGAACAGATACTCCTCTCGGAGTAGACAAGTATCTCCCTCCGGCCGATGCCGCGGCCAAACGTCCTTGTTAGGCTCCAAATAGGTGCCCGTCGGCCACGGCGGCCCTTTGTAGCCAGACATCTCTTGAGGGAGGTTCGCGCCGGTGGTATCTGCACCAACAGCGGTTGACTCAGCGAGTGAGGGGCGGTCGGGCCCGGAGGGTGAGAGGCCAGGCTCGAAGGACGAGCAACCAGTGGTCCTCTCCACTCACGGCTTGACCAAGGATTTCAAGAAGCTCCGTGCTGTCGATCATCTCGATCTCACGGTTCGTCGCGGGGACGTCTTCGGATTCCTGGGGCCCAACGGAGCCGGCAAGACGACGACGATACGCATGATGTTCGGACTCATCTATCCGACCGAGGGCCATGTCGAGGTCCTCGGTCGGCGAGTGCCGGCTCAACGACAAGACGCCCTGCGGCACATGGGCGGCTTCGTGGACGATCCCATGTTCTACGGCAACATGACCGCCCGTCGCAATCTCCGCCTGATCGGGGATATGAAGGGTCGCGTCACCGAGGAGCGCATCACCGAGGTGCTCGAGATCGTCGGTCTCTCCGACAGGGGAGACTCGAAGGTGGGCGGCTACTCACACGGCATGCGGCAGCGGCTCGGCATCGCCCTTGCGCTCATCCACAATCCCGAAGTGATAGTCCTGGACGAACCCACCAGCGGGCTCGATCCGGCCGGCATGAGGGACGTGCGCGAATTGATCCGCGACCTGGCGACCACCGGCACCACGATCTTTCTGTCGTCCCACCTGCTCCACGAGGTCGAGTTGGTGGCCAATCGTGCCGCCGTGGTGAGCCGGGGCCGGTTGCTCAGGCAGGGTCCGGTGTCGGACCTGCATCCTGCCGGCGCCGGAGTCAAGATCAGGACCAGCGATCAGAAGCGGGCCTGGGAGATCCTGCGGCCGTTGCTGGCTGCGTCGGAGATCCGGCAAGAAGAGGACTACATCATCGTCCAGGACGATGGAAATGGGCGCGTGTCGGAACTGGTACGCAAGCTGGTGATGGACGGGGCCGTCATCGAAGCGGTGGTCCCTGCCGACGAGCAGAGCCTGGAGGACATGTTTCTAGAGCTCACAGCCAAGGAGTGAACGTGGGAAACGTTAGACGAGAATTCACGAAGATCCTCTACCTCCGGCGCACGTTCATAGGATGGGGCGGCTTGTTCGTGCTCCCGTTCGTGCTGGCGCTGGCCTTCCGACTGGTGGACGTGGCAGAAGCGCACGGCTCAGGTGGCGACGCGGTCGCCAAGATGCTGATGGAGGGGATCAGCACCAACGGTCTCTATCTCGGCATCCTGATCCTCATGATGCTGGCCACCTTCCTGCTGCCCCTGCTGGGAACCATGGCGGGATCGCAGACCATCGCGGGCGAGGCGGAGAAGGGGACCCTACGAACCACTCTCATGCAGCCGGTGAAACGCAGCGGGCTGCTGATCTCGAAGTGGGCCATCGCCAACGTCTACATGGTCATCGGCTTAGCCATCCTCGGCATCGCTTCCCTGGTCGCGGGGGCGGCCTTCTTCGGCGTGCATCCCCTGACCTTCGTGTCGGGAGAGACCATGGGCGCCGGAGGAAGCGTGCTGAGGATGTTCCTGACGTACGCGTATGTGTTCGTGGGGATGCTGGCCGTGGTTTCTGTGGCGGTGCTGCTCTCCACCCTGACCGATTCGAGTCTCACCGCGGCGGCAGGGGCACTGGTGCTGGTCATAGTCATGGTAGTGCTGGGAAGTCTAGAAGTGTTCGACTTCTTGAGACCCTACCTGATCACGACCCATTTGGACGCGTGGACGGGCTTCTTCCAGACGCCCACGGATTGGGAACCCATCTGGAAGGGCTTGATCAACTTCGGCGCCTGGGGCGCCGGCACCATGGGCGTAGCGCTGTGGCGTTTCAGCAGGAAGGACATCTCCTCATAGAGAGTGACCAGGGAAGCGAGTAGGGCGCAGCCCACAAAGCTTCAGCAGAAAAGGAATGACGAGAGGAGCGAGTGGGCGCAGCCCACAAAGCGAGAGGTTGGCGTCACTGAAGACCCATCTCTGCGGGCGCTCACAGTGAGGTTGGTGTCAACGAAGACCTCATCTGAGGGCCACCACGAGCCCATGAGGGTATGCCGAGAGCTTTGCGGTACGTCCGCAGTGCTCGAGGCGGACCCTCATGGGCTCTTGGTCACTCAGAAGTCCATCTCGAAGTGGAACACCCCTTCGTTCAACTTGCTGGTCACCTTCATGCCGCTATGATTGATGACCGCCTGCATGGCCTTGTTGTCGCGCATGACTTCGGCCGTGAAGCCGGCGATGCCGTTACGCTTGGCGATGATGGCCAGGTGCTTCATGATGAAGCCCCCGATGCCCTGCTTCTGCCAGTCGTCGCGAACCACGAAGGCCACCTCGGCTCGGTTGGTCTTCTGGTCGAGGTAGTAGCGTCCGATCGCGATGATGTCTTCCCCGTGAGCCTCGGGCACCGTCCCTACGATCGCCACGTCGTTGCGGTGGTCGATGTAGACGAAGTTCTGCAGCTGCTTCCGCGGGATACGCTTCATGTGTGACATGTAGCGGTAGTAGACGGCCTCCTGGGAGAGCGAGTAGAACAGGTCGCGAGTACCGGGTTCGTCCGTCGGATTCATGGCCCGGAAGCTGATCAGCGTGCCATCGTCCAGGAGCATCGTGGTGCGGACCTCTTTCGGACCGACGAAGAAGCGGCCCTCCACATCGGCCATCTCCGGGCGCACCCACTTGTAGTCGACGGCCTTGGAAAGCAGCTCGTCACGAAAATCGGGGTGGGCGATGGTGATCAGCGCCATTGCCCGTTCCTGCACGCTCTTGCCGTGCAGATAGGCGACCCCGTATTCCGTCACCACGTAGTGCACGGCTCCTCGGGTGGTCACCACCCCCGCGCCTGGCTTGAGGTTCGCCACGATGCGCGACGTCTTGCCCCCCTCCGCGGTCGAGGGCAGGGCGATGATGGCTCGCCCTCCCGCCGAGCGGCCGGCTCCCTGGTTGAAGTCGGACTGACCGCCGATGCCGGAATAGAAGCTGGTGCCGAGAGAGTCGGCGCACACCTGCCCGGTCAGGTCGATCTCGAGCGCGGTGTTGATGGCCACCATCTTGTTCTGCTGCCCGATGATGAATGGGTCGTTGACATACTCGGTCGGGTTGAAAGAGAACACCGGGTTGTTGTCGACGTAGTCGTAGAGCGCCCTGGTGCCCATTGCGAAGCTGGTGACGATCTTGCCCCGGTCCATGGACTTCTGAGCACCGTTGATGACGCCCGCATCGACGAGGGGGATGATCGCGTCGGTGATCAACTCGGTGTGGATGCCCAGGTCCTTCTTGTCCCTGAGGAGAGAGACGACCGCATGGGGGATGCGCCCGATCCCGACCTCGATAGTGGACCCATCCTCCACGAGCGACGCGATGTTCTCACCGATAGCCTGAGTTATGCCTCCAGCATCCTCGGCCCAGGCTCCTGTCTGTCACGTCATCTATGAAACCGGTGTAGGCCGTCTCTATCAGAGGCTCGTCCACGGGGACGAGTATGTCGAGGTCGAGCAGGCTCACGAAGCTGTCGCCCAGGGTCCAGGGCATCTGCGGATTGACCTGAGCGATGACCAGGCCGGCGTTTGCCGTGGCCGCCTTGACGATGTCGACCGAGACGCCCAGGCTGCAGCGTCCCTGGTTGTCCGGAGGGGTCACCTGGATCAACGCCACGTCGATCGGCATCTCCCCGCTGGCGAACAGGGCCGGAATATCGGAGAAGGATATGGGCGTGTAGTCTCCATAGCCTTCTTGGATCATGTTTCTCACGTTGGCCGATACGAAGAAGGTGTTGACCGAGAAATGGTCGGCCAGATCCTTGAAAGCGTAGGGGGCATCGCCGAGCGTCAGTGACGAGAGGACCTGGGTGTCGGCCAGCTCCGCGTGCCGGGCGACCAGCGCCCGTACGAGGCTCAGGGGTTGCGCTACCCCGCTGCCGATGAAGACCCTCTGCCCCGGCCTGATCTTCGTGACCGCCTGCTCGGCCGTCATGACCATGTTGCCGTACTTCTCCAGCCAGTCGGCGTCGTAGTCCTTCTTGCGACGGTCGTTCATCGCACACCTCCCTCGGCCAACTGGATCCGTGCGTCGGCTGCCACCGAATCCTCGCCCATCTTGCCGACGATGAACGGGTTGATGTCGAGTTCGGCTATCTGCGGGAAGTCGGTGACGAGCTGGCTGATGCGCTGCAGTGCCTCGGCGATGGCGGAGAGGTTCACGCCCTGCTCGCCGCGCACGCCTTCGAGCAGCTTGTACGACCTGGTTCCCATCAGCATGCTCATGGCTTCGCCGGATGTGATCGGCGCCAGGTGGAAGGTGACGTCTTTCATGACCTCTACGAAGATGCCGCCCAGCCCGAACATGAGCATGGGCCCGAACTGCGGGTCGCGGGTCACTCCCAGGATGACCTCCCGGCCTTTTGGCACCATGCGCTCGAGATACGACCCCCTCCAGGAAGGCGTCGGGGGCTTGGCGCCCGATGCGGAGCATCATCAGCTCGAACGCGTCGGCCACCTCTTGGGCGCTGTTGAGGTTGAGCTTGACCCCACCGATGTCGGACTTGTGGATGATGTCCGGGGAGACGATCTTCATGGCCAGGGGATAGCCCAGGCGGGGAGCCGCCTCGGTCGCTTCCTCCACGGTGCTCACCAGGCGGCCGTCGGGAACGATGAAGTCGTAGGCCCGGAGGATGTCCTTGGCCTTGACCTCGCCCACATACGTCCTGCCGGTGCGGAGCTGCCGGGAGATGATGCGCTCGACCCGGCGCCGGTTGACCGGGAAGCGGGCGACGATGCGCGGTGGACGCAGCCGCCAAGCCGCGTATTCCACCATGGCCTTGAGGGCGGCCACCGCGCGCTCCGGCGACGGGTAGTCGGGCAGGTTCGCGGCCACCAGCTCATCGCGGCCGGGCATGATGTCTTCGCCGCCCATGAAGGCTGCGAGCACCGGCTTCTCGCCGCGGACCGACCCCGGCGATGGCCCGGGCGGTCTCGGCCGGCTTGGTCATGGCCTGAGGCGTGAGGATGATGATGACGGCGTCCACGCCGGGATCGCTCTGGGCGGCCTCGACGGCCATGGCGTAGCGGCTGGGGTCGGCATCGCCGAGGACGTCGATGGGGTTGCCCACGCTGGCCGCGGCCGGCAGCTTCTCCCGCAGTCTTGCGGCGACTTCCGGATTGAGCGCTGTGACCTGCATGCCGGCCTGCTCCACCGCGTCGGCCGCCATGATCCCGGGACCACCGGCGTTGGTGATGATCGCGACCCTGTCGCCCTTGGGGAGGGGCTGCATGGCCAGAGCGGTCGCCAGATCGAACAAGCCCTCGAAGGTGTCGGCCCGGATGACACCCGCTCGCTTGAACGCGGCCCCGTAGGCGATGTCCGCTCCCGCCAGAGCGCCGGTGTGCGACGAGGCCGCCTTCGATCCCGCGGAGGTGGTGCCGGCCTTGAGTATGACCACCGGCTTGATGGCAGCCACCGACTCGGCGACGCGGATGAACTCGTCCCCGGAACCGATGCTCTCCAGGTAGCCGACGATGACCTTGGTCTTCTCGTCGTCCGCGAAGGCGGCCAGAAGGTCGGTCTCGTCGATGTCGGCCTTGTTTCCGATGCTGACCAGGATGGCCAATCCCAACTTGCGGGACGGCCGCCCAGTCAAGGATGGCCGTGCACAGTGCGCCCGACTGCGAGAGGACCGAGATCCCGCCCGCGGCCGGCATGTGGTTGGCGAAGGTCGCGTTCATCTTGTGGTGAGTGTTGATGAGACCGAGGCAGTTCGGGCCCATCATGCGCGCGCCCGCTGAACGGCAGAGGTCGGCGATCTCGCGCTCCAGCCGGGCGCCCTGCCTCGTCCACTTCCTTGAAGCCGGCTGTGATGACCACGACGGCCTTGCGCTTTCGCTTTGAGCGAGCTGGTGACGGCTTCCTTGACGGCCGCGGTCGGAACCGCGATCACGCTCATGTCGATGGGCTTGCCGTACTCTTCCAGACTGGTGTAGAACTTCTGTCCCATGAACTCGCCTCCCGACGGGTTCACAGGCACGATCTCCCCCTCGAATCCCCCTTCGATCAGGTTGGTCACGACCGCGTTAGCCAACCTTCCCCAGCGTGCGCGAAGCCCCCATGATGGCGATGCTCTTTGGATAGAGGAGAGACTCAAGCATTTGACCGACCACGTCCTCTCGAATCAACTGGAGTACGAGACTTGAACCGCGCGCGCGTGGAGCGCACACGAAAAACGCTCGAAGAACAAGCTATGCACAATAATACTACGACCAACGCCCTTCGGTCCGCGACCCCGCGAGAGTCGAGCCGCAGGCGTGGTCGCCGGTCCGCGCTGGGGCTACAATGACGGCTGGTGACCGTCTGCGCGAAGAACTCCGGTCTCAAGTGAGGTAATGCCGGTGCGAAACGCGCTCAAAGCTATCGGAGCCGCCATCGCGGTGATCGCTCTCTGCTCGCCGCTGATCTTCTGGCCGGCCGACGACGCGCAGACCGACGGCGACAGAGCTTTCGCAGGCCACCGTCACCGTTCCCCCGACCGTGATCGTGACGACCACTCTGCCGCCCTCGCAGACCACCACGACCGACACGACTCTGGAGCCGACTTCGACCACGACCACCACCGAGCCGACCATAGAGATCACGATCGCGGCCGTGGGCGACGTGCTCACGCACATGCCCATCGTGAACTCGGTGAAGGACCCCGAAACGGGTGTCATACGACTTCTGGCCGGTCTTCAAACCCATCGCTACCTATCTGGCCATGGCCGACTATGCGGTGGCCAATCTCGAGACTCGTCTGGCCGGCCCGGAATTCGGCTATAGCGGCTACCCTCTGTTCAACTCGCCCGACGAACTGGCTCACGCCCTCAAATACGCGGGGTTCGATCTGGTCGGCACCGCCAACAATCACTCATTCGACATGGGATGGGAGGGCATCGTGGGCACGCTCGACCGACTCGACGCCGCCGGCGTATCACACGTTGGAACCTACCGATCGATGGAGGAGAAGGAGACCCCGTTCATCGTCGAGCATCGGTGGGATCAAGGTGGCCTTTCTCAACTACACGGAGTCCTACCTCAACGGTCTGACCGTGCCCGAGGAGCAGAAGGAGTTCGCCGTCAACATGCTGGATGTCGACGCTGTGACCAGGGAGGCGACATGCCGCTCGCATGCGGGGAGCCGAGGTGGTGATCGCCCTGCATCCACTACGGAAGCTACAGCGGCGAGTATGAGCGCCAACCGAGCGAGCAACAGGAGGAGATCTCAGGGGAGATCCTGTCTGGCGGCGTGGACGTGATCCTCGGCTCTCACCCCCACGTGGTGCAGCCCATCGCGCACGTCTTCAGCTACAGCACTTGGATGGCCAATGACAAGTACGTGGCCTATTCGCTCGGCAACTTTCGTGTCGAACCAACGATGGCGCTACTCCGACAGCGGGCTGATCGCGTACGTACACATCGAGAAGAAGGGCTCGCGCATCTCCGTCACCGGGGTCAGCTACCTGCCCGTGTATGTGCAGCGCTCAACCGAGCAGTTGCCGGTTCGCTACAGGATCCTGCCTGTGATTCCCGGGTCGCAGCCCAACACCGACACCACCATCACCGCGGCGGACCAGGAGCGCATGAACCAAGTGTGGGACGAGCTGCGAAAGGCACTCTATAGACCGGACGATGGCATCGAGCCTCTCGATCCGGCAGAACTGGGACTCTGACCCTGCAGCGGCTTTGGGGGCTGCCGAAGAACGAAGCTACGGTTGTAAGAGCTGCGTTCATTTCTCGCGCGTGGCGATCGTGCCCTGACCGCGAGGCGTCATTCGTCAGCAGCCTGCCCGGCCGTGGTAGCATGCGCGGACCATGCTAGAAGTCGATCGTAACAGTCCAATCGAGGCCGAGGCCCTGACCGAGTTCTTTGCGCGCTGCGGATGGCAGGAGCGCGATGCTGCCGCCAAGTTGGAGTGGGCGCTTGCAGCCTCGGAGGAATGGGTCGTCTGCAAGCTCGACGGACAGCTCGTCGGGTTCGGTAGATCGTGTCGTCTGGATCCGGTGAAGCGGGTCGTGTTCGATGTGGTTGTTGACCCCCGCTTCGAAGAGACCGGACTGAGGGGCGCGATCGTGCGATTGCTGACGGAGAACGCCGGAGGTCTGGAGGAGGTGTCGGTGTTCAGCGACCAGCAGGCGAGACTACTCGGGTTCCCTTCGGCGCTGGGGAGCGATGCCGAGCTGGGCCAGTACCCGGCGGCCTCTCCAGAGCCTATCTGGGCAGGCAGCACACGAGTTCAGGAGGACAGGAATGACCGAGTATCGGGTCACTTGCATCCCCGGCGACGGGATCGGTCCCGAGATCATGGAGGCGACGAAGGTGGCCGTGGCCGCCACCGGGGTGCGCATCGACTGGGTCGACGTCGAGGCCGGGGCCGACGTCATGCACAAGTACGGCACGCCGCTGCCAGACTCGGTGATCGACTCCGTCCGCGAGACCAAGGTGGCCATCAAGGGCCCGATCACCACTCCAGTCGGTTCAGGGTTCCGCAGCGTTAACGTGGGCCTGCGGAAAGCCCTCGACCTATACGCCAACCTTCGCCCGGCGGTCAGCATTCCCGGGGTCAAGTCACGCTACGAGGGCGTCGACCTGGTGATCGTGCGCGAGAACACCGAGGATCTCTATGCCGGCATCGAGCACATGGCCGGACCGGACGCGGCCGAATCGATCAAGCTCATCACTCGGCGGGGCAGCGAGCGCATCGCCCGCTTCGCCTTCGAGTATGCCCGGCGCGAAGGCCGGCGCAAGGTCACGGCTGTGCACAAGGCCAACATCATGAAGCTGTCGGACGGTCTCTTCTTGGAAACCTCGTCGCCAGGTGGCCGAGAGCTACCCCGACATCGAGTTCGAGGACCGGATCGTCGACAACATGTGCATGCAACTGGTCCAGAAGCCCGAACTGTACGACGTGCTGCTCTGTCCCAATCTGTACGGCGACATCTTGAGCGACCTGTGCGCGGGTCTGGTGGGTGGACTCGGAGTGGCCCCCGGGGCGAACATCGGCAAGGACATGGCCGTCTTCGAGGCCGTGCATGGGTCGGCTCCCAAATACGCCGGCTTGGACAAGGCCGATCCGACGGCGCTCGTCTTGTCGGCAGTCCTGATGCTCGGCCATCTCGGTGAGGCGAAGGCGGCGCACGCGCTCTTCGAGGGCGTGCGCACCGTCATCGGGGCAGGCAAACGGGTCACCTACGACCTGGGCGGCACCTCCGGCACTAAAGACATGGGCGAAGCGATAGCCGAAGAGGTCGCGCGCCTGATCTGCTGATCGCCCGGCCGGAACGACCGGTTCGCCAACATCGGCTTGCGTCGACGTCGCCAACTGGAGGCGCGGCGACCTCCGGCGTGCCAGGTCGCCCTGGGGTCGCTTCGGCTATCTCGCGGTGGCCGCGCTCACCTGAGCCAGCGTCTGCTCCACTATGTCTAGGCCTCTAGCCAAGGTTGAGTCCTCGATGGTGAGGGGCACGAGGAAGCGGATCACATTGTGGTAGGTGCCTGCGCCCACGTTGACCACCCCGTTCTCGTAGAGCTTGGCGCGGAAGGCCTTTGCTAGGTCGCCCGCCGGCTTCTTGCTCTCGGGATCCTCCACCAACTCCATGGCGGCCATGGCGCCGATGCCCCGCACGTCGCCGATCACCGGGTACTGCTTCTGCAAGGCGCGGAACCGCTCCCGGATCCGTTCGCCGATCACGGCGGCCCGCTGGAGCAGACCCTCGCTCTCGATGATGTCGAACACGGCCAGACCCGCCCGGCAGGCCAGGGGATTGCCGCCGAAGGTGGTGCCGACGCCGCTGGGGTGGACGGTGTCCATGACTTCCTGCCGTCCGGTGACACCTCCGATGGGAAGGCCTGCGCCGAGCGCCTTGGCGGTGACCATGATGTCGGGGACCACGTCCCAGTGCTCCATGGCGAACCACTTGCCCGTTCTCCCGATGCCGCTCTGGATCTCGTCGGCTATGAGCAGGATGCCGTGGTCTTCGCAGATCTTCTTGATCTTGCCCATGTACTCCGGGGGAGGCACGATGAAGCCGCCCTCTCCCTGCACGGGCTCGGCTATCACCGCGGCCACGTCCTCGGCGCTGACCTGCTTGTCGAAGGCGTTCTGAAGGAGCTCGGCGCACTCGCAGCCGCAGGCGGGATAGTTCAGGGCCAGCGGGCACCGGTAGCAGTAGGCGTAGGGGATGCGGTAGATGTCCGACGCGTACGGACCGAAGCCCACCTTGTAGGGGCTCACCTGCGAGGTGAGGCTCAAGGTCATGAAGGTCCGTCCGTGGAAGCCGTCCTCGAAGGCGATGATGGACTTGCGACCGGTGGCGTAGCGGGCCACCTTGACCGCGTTCTCGACCGCTTCAGCGCCGGAGTTGACGAAGAAGGTGCGCTTGGGAGAGTCGCCCGGAGTGAGCTGGTTCAGCTTCTCCGCCAGGCGCAGGTAGGACTCGTAGCCGGTCAGCCCGAAACAGGTGTGCGAGTAGAGGTCGGCCTGCTCCTTGATGGCTGCCACCACCTTGGGGTGAGAGTGGCCGACGTTCATCACGCCGATGCCGGCGGCGAAATCGATGTATTCTCGGCCCTCTACGTCGGTGATGAGGGCGTTCTTGGCTCTGGCTACGTAGACGGGCGCCGTGGCGGGTACGCCACGCGGGACGGCTGTGGATCTGAGAGCGGTGAGTTCCTGGTTTGTCATGGCTGCCTCCCCTGTACGTGTCGCGCCTTTGGGCATCGGTGGGCTACTGGTCTCAGTGCTGTGTGCATCACTATACATGACGGTGCAAGACGATGCAATCGACTTGTTCGGGTAACCGACGGTATCACGCTCTGCGCCTTGAATCACCCCGCAGGTCTAGTAAACTAGATGGTCATCGCATTCGATCCTTCTTGAGGAGTCTATCTTGAAGAGCACCAGTCAGAGCGTCTTCTCCGGTCCCGCCCGGGCGCCGCACCGTTCTCTACTGCGCGCGCTTGGAGTCGGCCGCGACGACGCCGACAGGCCGCTCATCGGTATCGCCAACTCCTACAACGAGTTGATCCCGGGTCACATGCACCTCAACACCATTGCTCAGCAGGTGAAGTTCGGGGTGTACCAGGGCGGCGGCATCCCCCTGGAGTTCAACGTCATCGGCGTCTGCGACGGCATCGCCATGAACCACGAGGGCATGAACTACTCGCTGGTCTCGCGCGAGGTCATCGCCGACTCGGTGGAGATCATGGCCAAGGCGCACGCCTTGGACGGCCTGGTGCTTCATCCCCAACTGCGACAAGATCGTGCCGGGCATGGTCATGGCGGCGGCCCGGCTCGACATCCCGGCGGTCGTGGTCTCGGGCGGGCCCGATGCTGGCCGGGGACTATCGAGGGAGCCAAGGTCAGCCTGAGCCAGATCTTCGAAGGCCTGGGCCGCTACTTCAAGGGCGACATGACGGCGGACGACCTGGCCGAACTCGAGGATTGCGCCTGTCCCACCTGCGGCTCGTGCGCCGGGCTGTTCACCGCCAACTCCATGAGTTGCGTCACCGAGAGCTCTCGGCCTGTCGCTGCCCGGCGACGCCACCATCCCGGCGCCGTTCTCGGCCCGTCTGATCCTGGCCCGCCAGAGCGGGGCGGCCGCGGTGGAGGTGGCGCGGAAGGGTTGGAGCATCAGGCGGTTCATCACGCCGGCCAGCCTGCGCAACGCACTGGCGGTCGATGCCGCTCTGGGCTGCTCGACCAACACGGTGCTGCACCTCATGGCCATCGCCAACGAGGCTCAGGTCGAACTCAAGCTCGAGACCTTCAACGAGGTGGCCGATGCCACTCCGAACCTGGTCAAGCTCTCGCCGTCGGGCACCAACCACATGGAAGACCTGTATCGCGCCGGCGGCGTCATGGGCGTCATGAAGCGCCTGGCCGAGGCCGACCTGGTCGACGGCTCGGTGCCGACCGTCGCCGGCGTCGACATGGCCACGCAGTACGAGGCGGCCGTCATCCGCGACGACGAGGTCATCAGGCCTCTCGACCGGCCCTATCGCCAGACCGGTGGGCTGGCGATGCTCTTCGGCAACCTGGCTCCGCGCGGCGCCGTGGTCAAGGAATCGGCCGTGTTGCCGCAGATGCTGGTCCATCGCGGTCCGGCCTTGGTGTTCGACGACGAGGCTACTCTCATGAAGGCCATCGAGTCGGACAAGATCAAGCCCGGCTCGGTGGTGGTGATCCGCTACGTGGGCCCCAAGGGTGGACCGGGCATGCCCGAGATGCTCACCCCGACGTCGGCCATCGCCGGCGCCGGACTGGGCGACAGCGTGGCGCTGATCACCGACGGCCGCTTCAGCGGCGCCAGCCGGGGAGCCAGCATCGGTCACGTGGCGCCGGAGGCCTTCGACGGCGGCCCCATCGCTCTGGTCAAGGACGGGGATATCATCAGCATCGACATCCCGAAGCGGACGTTGACTCTGGAGGTCACGGAGGAAGAGATGGCACGGAGGAGAACGGCGTGGCAGCGCCCGGCTCGAGAGTATTCGGGCGTGCTGCGCCGCTACGTAGCCTTCGTGTCCGGGGCTGAGACCGGGGCGGTGCTGGGCGGCGGGATCTCCGCCTCCTGACCTTCTCTGCGGCGGTCTCGGGGACTCCTCGGAATGCCGGCCGGTCTTCAGGACCGGCGGTCTCTGCAAGCGCACGTGCAACAGACAGCGGAGCGCACCATGAAAGCAGCCTACAGTGATCCTCGAGGCGCTGAAGCGCGAAGGGGTCGACACCATATTCGGGTTTCCCGGAGGGGCACGTCATCCCTCTGTACGACGCCCTCTACGATTCCGACATCAATCACATCCTCGTCCGGCACGAGCAGGGCGCCGGTCATGCGGCCGACGGCTACGCCCGGGCCTCGGGCAAGGTGGGCGTGTGCCTGGCCACCTCGGGCCCGGCGCCACCAACCTGGTCACGGCTATCGCCAACGCCTACATGGACAGCGTGCCCATGGTGGCCATCACCGGGCAGGTGAGCCGGCACCTCATCGGCCTGGACTCGTTCCAGGAGGCCGACATCACCGGCATCACCCTGCCCATCGTCAAGCACAGCTATCTGGTCAAGGACGCGAGCAACCTGCCGCGCATCATCCGGGAGGCCTTCTACATCGCCAGCACCGGCCGTCCCGGCCCGGTGGTCATCGACATCCCGGTCGACGTGACCAAGGAGGAGATGGACTTCGACCCGGAGGTGCTGCCGGCGATGGAGCTTCCCGGCTACAAGCCCAACCTCAAGGGCCATCCCAAGCAGATCAAGGAGGCGGCGCGGCTCATCGCCGCGGCCGAGCGCCCGGTCATCTACGCCGGCGGCGGCGTCATCATCGGCCGATGCGTCGGAGGAGCTGCGGGAGCTGGCCTTCTACGGCCACATCCCGGTGACCACCACGCTCACCGGCAAGGGGTGCTTCCCCGAGGACCACGATCTCTCCATGGGCATGCTGGGCATGCACGGCACCCAGTACGCCAACTACGCGATGAGCAAGGCCGACCTCATCATCGCCGTCGGCGTGCGCTTCGACGACCGGGTCACCGGCAAGCTGGCGAGCCTTCGCGCCCGAGGCCCGCTTCATCCACGTCGATCTGGACCCGGCCGAGATCTCCAAGAACGTGGCCGTGGACGTGCCCATCGTGGGCGACGCCAAGAAGGTGCTGGCGGCGCTGCTGGCCGAGGTCAAGAAGCTGGACCTCTCTCCCGACCGTCACCTGCCCTGGATGGAGCAGGTGGAGGCCTGGAAGCGCGATCATCCCCTGCTGGTCAGGGACTCGGACGATGGGGAGATCATGCCCGAGTTCGCGGTGAGGCAAGATCTGGGAGGTAACCCGCGGCGAGGCGATCGTCTGCACGGAGGTCGGCCAGCACCAGATGTGGGCGGCCCAGCACTACCTCTCCCGATATCCGCGGCGGTTCATCAGCTCCGGCGGTCTGGGCACCATGGGCTTCGGCTTCCCGGCCGCCATCGGCGCGCAGGTGGCCTGTCCCGACGCGCTGGTGATCGACATCGCCGGCGACGGCTCGTTCCAGATGACCCTGCAGGAGCTGGCCACGGCCGTGCAGTATCACCTGCCGGTCAAGGTCTGCATCCTCAACAACCAGTACCTGGGCATGGTGCGGCAGTGGCAGGAGCTGTTCTGGAACAAGCGCTACAGCCACACCTGCATCGAGTGCCAGCCCGACTTCGTCAAGCTGGCCGAGGCCTACGGCGCCGAGGGCTACCGGGCCGACAAGGCCGGAGGAGCTCGAGGAGGTGCTGCGGGTCGGCCTTCGCCAGCGATGCAGCCCGCCGTCATCGACATCCGGGTCAAGCGGGAGGCCAACGTCTTTCCCATGATCCCGGCGGGCGGGTCGGTGCACGACATGATGGAGCGCGAGCCATGAAACACACCCTCTCAGTCCTGGTCGAGAACAAGCCGGGCGTCCTGACCCGGGTGGCCGGGCTCTTCGCCCGGCGCGGCTTCAACATCGACAGCCTGGTGGTGGCCGAGACCGAGAATCCCGCGGTCTCGCGCATGACCATCACGGTCGACGAGCAGGATCACCCGGTCGAGCAGGTCACCAAGCAGCTGCACAAGCTGATCAACGTCCTCAAGATCACCGATCTCGATCCGGCCGGCAGCGTGGAGCGGGAGCTGCTGCTGATCAAGGTCAAGGCCGACGCCCAGTCCCGGTCGGAGATCATGCAGATCGTGGAGATCTTCCGGGCCAAGATCGTCGACGTGAGCAGCGAGGTGCTCATCATCGAGATGACCGGCACCCGCGAGAAGGTGAGCGCGTTCATGGAGCTTCTCGCAGCCCTTCGGGGTGGTGGAGTTGATGCGCACCGGGCGCATCGCGATGAGCCGCGGCAAGACGGCCGACCTAGGGCGGCACGAGCGCGGTGCAAGGCTCGGCCGGTTGTGTTACCTTGCCATGACGCACCGAAACAGGAGGTAGCTGAGCAGAGATGCTGTACGACAAAGATGCCGATCTGGGTCTCCTCGAGGGGAAGACCGTAGCCGTCATCGGCTTCGGCAGCCAGGGGCACGCGCATTCGCAGAACCTGAGGGACAGCGGGGTCAAAGTGGTGGTGGCCGAGGCTCCCGGCACTCCGCGGCCTGGGACCGGGCGGTCGCGGCCGGCTTCGAGGTCCTGACCGCCAACGCGGCCGCGGCCGTGGCCGACGTCATCATGATGGTGGTGCCCGACCAGACCCAGAAAGTGGTCTACGAGACCGCCATCCGCGACAATCTGAAAGACGGCGACATGCTGCATGTTCGCCCACGGGTTCAACATCCACTACAACCAGATCGTCCCGCCGGCCAACGTCGACGTCACCATGATCGCCCCCAAAGGGCCCGGGCCACCTGGTCCGCCGCGTGTACACCGAAGGCGGGGGCGTGCCGGCGCTGCTGGCCGTCTACCAGGACGCCACCGGCAAGGCCCGCGACCGGGCGCTCGCCTACGCCAAGGGCATCGGCGCCCTGCGGGCCGGCGTCATCGAGACCACCTTCAAAGAAGAGACCGAGACCGACCTGTTCGGCGAGCAGGCCGTGCTGTGCGGCGGTGTCAGCGAGCTCATCCGCGCCGGTTTCGAGACCCTGGTCGACGCCGGCTACCAGCCCGAGGTGGCCTACTTCGAGTGCCTGCACGAGCTGAAGCTGATCGTGGACCTCATCCACGAGCACGGCATCAGCGGCATGCGCTACTCGATCTCCGACACCGCCGAGTACGGCGACATGACCCGCGGCAAGCGCGTCATCAGCGACGAGGTCCGCGAGGAGATGGAGTACATCCTCGAGGAGATCCAGACCGGCGAGTTCGCCCGCGAGTGGATCCTCGAGAACATGGCCGGACGCCCGGTCTACAACGCCATCAAGCGCGAAGAGTCCGAGCACGAGATCGAGATCGTCGGCCGGCAGCTGCGGGCCATGATGCCCTGGTTGGGCAAGAGCGGCAAGCTGGAGTAGAGGCGAGCGCATGGTCCGAGCCGCCGGAATCGCGGCTCGGACCTGGTTTGACGCGCCAGCAGATGGGGGCGCAGCCCCGGCGGAACGCCGGGGCTGCGCCCCCTCTTCCGATCAGGTCCCGGTACCCTCGCTGTCTGTCGACGGCCGTCGAGTCGCTCGGCGGGGGCAGGGACATCTTCGCGGCAGACTGACACTCGCACCTGCGCCATCAAGGCCGCTGCCGCCCGGGTGGTCGACCGGTCCTTCCCGCGGATGAGGTTGAGATCGCGGGTGAGGGCGCTCTCCAGATCAACGATCGCTATGCCTTGTCGTGCCGGACCCTGCGAGGGCGATGGCGGGCAAGATGGACACGCCCAGGCCCTGCTCGCACGAAGTTCTTGACCGCCTCGACCGAGCCTGCCTGGTAGGCGACTCGTGGTTCGAAGCCGGCTCGGCGGCAGGCCTCAACGATCTGCGTCGTGAGGTTGAAGGAATTGGTGGGCAGCACGAAGTCCTCTGCGCCAACCTGATCAGGTCGATGGAAGCGCGTTCTGCGAGCCGGTGCTCCGGCGGTGTGACGAGGAGGAGGTCCTCGCTGCCGAGTGGAGTGACGTCGAGAGTGTGAGGTGCGCCGGGCGCGGTCACGACCGCGAAGTCGATCGAGCCGGTGTGTACGCATCTGCTGCAACTCGAGGTCGCCACCCTCGATCACCTCCACGCGCACCAAGGGATAGTCCTTGTGGAAGTCGCAGAGCAGGCTGGGAATCATGTAGGTGGCTACCGAAGGGTTGCAGCCGATGCGTACTTCGCCCACCTCGATGCCGAGGTGCTCCTTGAACACGCGGACGGCCTCGTCGGCTCTGAAGAGGACGGCTTGCGCCAGTGGCAGGAATATCTCACCCTCGGCAGTGAGGGCTATCCTGCGGCCGCTGCGGTCGAACAGCTGGCCGCCCAGTTCCGTCTTCGAGGCGCTTCATCTGGTAGCTGAGCGCGGGTTGAGACACGTGGAGGAGCTCCGCGGCGCCGGTGAAGCTCACCGTTTCGGCGATGGTGACGAAGTATCTGAGCTGGATCAGTTCCATCGGTGCCATAAACAGATATGGATAGAATATATAGAAACAATATATTGGAATTATAGTCCAAGGCATCCTATACTGCAGGAGGCTGAGCACTGAAGTAACACGGTCCAGGGAACCCCCCCTCCCAGATCGTGGCAGAGCTGAGCAGCTTTCCCGCAGCATAGCCGATTCCTCCCCCAACGGAGTCGGCTATGCTATTTTTTGTCACCGATTTTCCGCAACGGCTGTCTCCGGCCGCGATTGATTGGAGTTCCCATCATCTCGGACTCCCGAGTTGCCTAGAATGGCGTCGGACAGGCCTGCTGGTCCGCGCGCCCGCCTGCATGCAGTGGGCTCCGGCCGGAAGCGGTCGCGTGCGTCTGCTGGCGGAGATCGGGCTGGGGATGGCCGGGATCATCTGGGGAGCCAACTTCGTCCTGGTCAAGCTGGCCCTGGAGCACATGCCGCCCCTGTACTATCTCGGGCTTCGGTTCCTGGTAGGCGCGGTGCTGCTGGCTCCTCTTCGGCATCGGCCGGTTGCGGCGGCTGAACAGGCGCGGATGGCTCATAGGATGCGGCGTGGGAGTACTCCTGTTTGCCGGCTTCGTGTTGCAGACGATCGGGCTGCGCTCCACCTCGCCGGGCGTCTCCGGGTTCCTGACCAGTCTGTACGTGATCATGGTGCCGATCATCCTCGGGCTGTTCACGGGTCGCTGGCCCTCACCGATGGTGGGGTTGGGAGTCGTCGTGGTGGTCGGCGGACTGGCCCTTCTCTCGCTGTACGGCAAGCTGGGCTTCGGATGGGGAGAGATCCTGACGCTGATCGCGACCATCTTCTGGGCTCTGCATATCCTGGGGGTCGACTACGCTTCCACCCGGATCAGCGCGATCGCCCTCGTCCAGCTGCAGATGACCGTCTGCGCGGTGCTGTCGCTGGCCGGCGCCTTCATCTTCGAGCGACCTGCGCTCTTCCCCGGGTGGGAGGCGACCGGCATCGTGCTGTGGACCGGCTTCATGGGAGGCTTGGTGGCCTACCTCCTGATGGCGCTCGGGCAGCGGTATACGCCGCCGACTTTGGCCGGGGTCCTCATGAATCTGGAGGCCGTGTTCGCGCTTGTCGTGTCCATCATCTGTCGGCTACGACAGCCTGACTCTGCGCACGGTGGTCGGTTTCGTCCTCATCTTCGCCGGCACCACCGTGGCTCGCCTGGGCTCCAGAGAAGACACCCGAGCTGGCGGCGGAGCCGGCTCCCCCCGGGCCCTGAGGCGCCGAACGCCCAAGGGTCTGCTCCAGCTGCGCACAAAAGCCTGTGCGACTCTTCCGCGAGACCCTTAGGGCGTTCGGCGCGGCATTTTCTCTCTCGATTCACCTGCTCTTGGCGCTTCATTCTTCGCGCCTCAGCGGCCTTCGCGCGTCGTTCTTCGCGCCTCAGGGGCCTCGCGCTCGTCTTCATCCCGCCTTACGCGTGGCGCCTCATTCTCGCGCCTCACAGCCTCGGCGCTCATCACCTCGTCCGCTCTATGAACGTCGCCACCTCTTCGGCGACCGCCGGGTAGCTGTCTTCGGGGCGTCTGCCGGTCGATGCGGGGCAGGTGCAGGGAGTGGTCGCCGCCCTCGACCACGTGGAGCTCGCCCGGGTGGTCCAGACGGGCCAGGATGGGGCGCAGAAGCTCGGGGTCGCAGAGGGAGTCTCGCGTACCGATGAAGAAGAGGCTCGGGACATCGATGTGTCTGAGCGGTTCGACCCACAGACGGTCCTCGCGTCCCATCGCGTGAAGCGGGTAGCCGAGCACTATCAGTCCCGCCGCGAGCCAGACCGTCTCCCTCGGCGCGGCGAGAGACCAACTCGACGGCCGTACGGCCTCCCAGGGACTTGCCGCCCACGAAGACGCGGCGTCGCCGGGCGGAGCCAGCTTGTCGATCACATGGTCGGTAGACCTCGCACGAAGGTGTCCTTCGAGCACCGGCCGCGGATCCGGCGAGGTGACGCCTCGCTCCACATAGGGGAAGTTGAAGCGCACCACCGTGGCGGCGCCGGTCTCGGCCAGATGGCGGCCGAGGTAGGCGAGCAAGGGGAAGTCCAGGTTGTTGTTGGCTCCATGGGCCAGGATGAGAGGGCATCGGAGGCCGATCACCGGTGCCGGCTCCGACCGGCGTGTCGACCTTGACGGTGACGGCGAGACCGCGCTGGAGACAGCCGATCTTGAAGGTGCTCGGAGACGGCATCGACACATGCGACTCTCCTTGCGCTGATCTCAGGCTCCGTGGACATGGCCAAACGGGCAACTATGTGTAATATACGACCAGACGGCCTCAAGGGAGGATGAAGTGGAACGGATAATCGGCAATCTGGACAAAGCCAAGCTCAAACTGGACGAGGCCTTCTTCTATCTCGACGAGATCGAGGAGCTCATCCAGGAGGATGAACTGAGCGAGACGGCCGGCTCCAAGGTCACCCAGGCGACTGAACGGCTGACCAGCGAGCTGTCTGCTCTGAGCGGCCGGGTGGCGGAGCTGCAGGACATACTGCAGGCTCTCGACCAGCAGAGAGGGACGAGGCCGGCGGCTCGTGCGGCGAGTAGGGAGCGCTACCCAGCTCGAGCGTCGGGGTGCGATCTGGGTCATTGGTGCTCGTGAGTGCTCGGGTATGTACTCCTCGAGCACCGGGAAGTCGCGCAGCTCCTTGTCGATGGCCGCGCGCATGAACGAGTCGACCCACCAGAAGACGTCCTGCGTCCGTACGTTGCGGCGCAGGCGCCTCATGCGGTAGCGTCGCTCGCCCGCAGCCATGCGGAAGGCGTTGTAGATGGCGTCGGCGGTCTGCTCCACGTCGTAGGGGTTGACCACCAGGGCCGCTTGCCCCAGCTGGGCCGCGGCGCCGGCGAACTGGCTGAGGATGAGCACCGAGTCCTCCTCGAGACTGCAGGCGCAGAACTCCTTGGCCACCAGGTTCATGCCGTCCTTGAGCGGGGTGATCAGGGCGATGCTCGCCGCTCGGTAGAAGGCCAGCAGCTCCGTCTGCGAGAGGCTGCGGAAGAAGTAGTGCACCGGCACCCAGCCCACCTCGGCGTAGCGCCCGTTGATCTCGCCCACCAGCCGTTCGATCTCCATCTTCAGCTCGTCGTACTTCGGGAATGCCCACCCGGCTGGGGACCACCACCTGGAACAGATGGATGCGCCGTCGCACCTCGGGGAACCGCTCCAGCAGGTCGGCGAAGGCCCGCAGGCGCTGGGGGATGCCCTTGGTGTAGTCGAGCCGGTCGAGCCCGAGCACGATCTGCCGGTCGGCGAAGCGGGTGCGGATCGTGCGCAACCGCTCCTCGACCTCGGGCGCCGCTGGCCGCGGCCGCGAACGCCCCGGCGTCGATGCCGATGGGGAAGTGGCCCACCCGCATCTCCCGGTCCTCCAGCCTCACGACGTGCAGATGGCCCTCGACCCGCACCCGGGCGTTCTTCATGAGCGTGCGCACGCACTGGATGAAGTTGCGCCGGTCGCGCTGGGTCTGGAATCCGACCAGGTCGTAGGCGAGCAGGGAGGTCGAGCACCGCGTGCCGCTCCGGCAGCTTCATGAAGATGTCCGGAGCCGGGAACGGGATGTGCAGGAAGAAGGCCAGGTTGGCGCAGCAGTCCGTCTCGCGCACGTGGTGGGCCACATCCATCAGCTGGTAGTCGTGGACCCAGACGAAGTCGTCGGGGCGGCAGTCGGCGGCCAGAGCCTCGGCGAACTTGCGGTTGACCTTCACGTAGGCGTGCCAGTACTCGGGGTCGAACTCGCAGCGGGACTGGAGATCGTGGAACAGCGGCCACACGCTCTCGTTCGAGTAGCCGTGGTAGTAGCTTGTCGACCTCTTCCTGCGTGAGCGACGACCGGCTCGAGCGCGTACCCGGCCTCGCCGCGAGGCTCCGCGGAAGATCTCGGCTACCTCCGGCGATGTCCTCCGTGGTCCCCGACCACCCGATCCAGACGCCGCCCCGGTCGCGCAGCACGGGGAGCAGCGCGGTGACCAGGCCGCCCGAGCCCGGCTTGAGAGTCCACTTGTCTCTGCTGCGATTCTCCAGCACGTAGGGGAGCCTGTTGGAGACCACGATGAGCCTCTTGGTCGATTCCGCGGTCACTGGTCCTCCTTGGTCGGTGTACGGGGCGATGGTGCTGCGGCCGCCGCATGGCGCTAGAGACGCCTAGCCGAGCTCGATGCGGTCCTCGTTGCCGTGCGTGAGGGCCACCATCAGGGTGAGGTACTCGCGCAGATGGCGGGTGATGAGGAAGTTCTGCCGGACCATCTCGCGGGCGTTCTGGCCGATCTGCCCGATCCGGTGACGCTCGAACAGCAGGTAGCGGATGCGCATGGCGGCTCCCTCGGGAGTGTCGACCAGGAAGCCGGTGCGATGGTTGACGAGCTGCAGCCGGATGCCGCCGGTGTTGCCGCCGATGACCGGCTTGCCCTTCCACATGGCCTCGGTCACCGTGAGTCCGAAGCCCTCGCGCAGGGACTTCTGCAGCACGATGTCGGCGCCGGTCTGCAGGGCGTTGATGGTGCGGTCGCTGTAGTGGCCGGAAGACAGCACGTGGATGTCGGGGTCGCCCTCGGCGGCCTCGCGAACCTCGCTGAGCACCGCCTCGCCCTCGGGGTCGTCGGCCGCGCTCCCGCCGGCCAGCACCAGCTGCAGACTGGGGACGAACTCCTTGGCCAGGCGGTAGGCCTGGATCACTCCCAGGGGATCCTTGAACCGGTCGAAGCGCGAGACCTGCAGCAGCAGGGGTCTACGTGAGTCGACGCCGAACTCCTCGACGACTCGTGCGCACCGTTTCTTGGTCCAGAGGGCAGGTTCTTCTCGCTCAGCGGGTCGATGCTGGGCGGGATGAGGATACACGGGGTGCGGCATGGGCTGAGCGAACGCGTCCAGCGAGAAGACGCTGGCATCGTAGTTGAGCAAGAAGCGGCGCAGGTACTTCCACACCGGCCGGTAGGGGTGGCTGAGGTCGATGTGGCAGCGCCAGATCCACTTGCCTCTCCTGTCCGGGCAATGGCCGAGGAGCGGAGCGGGCTGTGGGTCGTGGATGAACACGATGTCCGCGGCCTCGAGGATCGGGCGCAGCCTCTCGGCGTTCCTGGCGTTGACGCTCTCGTACTCGCGCAGCAGCGCCTGAGGGATCTCCAGAGCCTTGCCCTGCAGGGCGTTGTGAAAGGACTTGGTGCAGGCGAAGAAGTCGTCGGTGCCGTCGATCACCTCCCAGCTGGCGTCCAGGCCCAGCGCTCTCATGAGAGGGACCAGCGCTCTCCAGGATCTCGGCCACACCGCCGCCTTTGGGGGTGGAGTTGACGTGCACCACCTTCAGGCCGGTCAGCAGTTCGGCCAGTTGGCGCAGCTGCGACACGGCGTCTTGACCGGCGTGCTCGGCGTATCGGTCGAGCAGGCTGGGGGTCTTGTGTGTAGCGCTCATCTCACTTCCTCTGGCGCCGTTTGCCTGGTCGCCGCGGGCGCAGGGGCGCTGTAGTGCTGGGCGAACGTCTCGGCGAGCCGGTCTCGGAGCACGAACAGCGATTCGAAATAGGGATCGATCTCGGCCACCGAGTCGCATAGACCCTCATATTCCGGTCCCAGGCCAAGCAGCCAGGCCCGGAAGTCGTCCACCGCGATGGGCTCTCGCCGCCGCGCGTCGATGAAGTGGTAGAAGATGCTTCCCACCGACATCTGCGGGAGGGCCTCTACTAGTTCCCGCGGGTGGTGGAGACGCTTCTCGGTGTCGAACACCACGATGACCGAGCGGGCGAAATGGAACTGCTGGTCGCCTCGCGCGAACAGCATCAGCTCGGTCTCGTCGAGTCTCTCGTCTATGACCTCGATCAACTCCTGGCGCAGGTCCTCCAGGTCGGAGTAACCGGCCGGGTCGATGACCGCCAGACCGCTCGGCGGCGGGGGTGTCGTGGAGGCTGTGGTGGCACCAGGTGGCGAAGTCGTTGTTGTATTCGCGGTCGGAGAACTGGGGGCGAAGAAGCGTTCCCCAGAAGTGGTGATAGATGCAACCAGGATGGACGTCGCGCAGGATGTCGCGAAGTTCGCGTAGCGTCTGAGCGCGACGCCCTGTGGCGATGTTGGCCAGTGCGCAGTCTTTGATCGCGAAATCGACCATGCTAGACGCCTCCTTGCCTGAGCGCCAAGTCTACACCAGTAGGCTGCCGAAAGGGGCGTCTCGCCGCCAGAGCGCGCTGGCGGCGCTACGAGCCCCCGTCGATGATGAAGGCCTTGAGAAACGCCGCCGCCTCGTTGTGGTCTCTCAGCGCGTAGTGCGCCTGGGTCGTTCGCCCGATCTCGCCGACGACTATGCCGACTCCCCGGGTCCGCGCCTCGGCGAACATGTCCTCGTCGGGCAGATCATCGCCTATGCAGATGGGGCAGACGGTTCCCTGCCGGCGTCCCAGCTGTTCCAGCAACCACACCACGGCTCGGCCCTTGCCCCAAGGTATCCGCGGTCTGAGTTCGTGTACGAGCTTGCCCTCGGTCAAGATGAGGCTTGGCGCCGATTCCAACACCTGGCTCACGATCTGCTGAACGAGCGGGCGTTCCTTCTTGGCGACCAGTCGGTAGTGGACGGATAGCGAGGTTCCTTTGGCCTCCACCACCGCCCCCACGATTAGACGCAGGCGCTGGTCGAGGTCGTAGGAGGCGGACTCGAGTTCGTCGCGGTTTTCAAGTCCGATCTCGAGTTCTATGCCCGACTGGGCTGGCCCCAAGATGTGAGAGCCGTAGTCGGCGGCATAGTACACCTCCGCCAGGCCGATCTTGCGCCGGAGGTCGGCGAGACCCCTGCCGGATACCAAGCACACAAGATGATGTCGGCTCAGCGATCGCAGCACTTCCCTCGTGTCCGGAGGCACCTCGGCGAGGTCGGGAAGGCCGACCAGGGGGGCCAGAGTGCCGTCAAAATCCAGGAAGAAGGCAGCTCTGCGCTCTCCGATCGTCTCTCTGATCTGGGGCAGGCTGTCCAAGGCCGAATGAAGTGGCCGATCGCTCAACTGCTGGACTCCTTAGGTTCAGTATGGCTCAAAAACACTCCTACCCTGTATGGAACGTGTTGATGTATGATAAGAAAGCATCGATAGGAAGCTCTCCCCGCGACGTGCAGAGTGCTTCATTACTCGTCCGTCTGCAGGTGCATCCGAACGCATGCGGTTCTGTCATTGGGATCTGTGGAGGACATGATGAGCACGGCAAGACTGTATGTCGGCAACCTCTCCTACGGTACCACCAAAGAAACCCTGGAAAAGGCTTTTGGCGCGCACGGTGAGGTGGTGGCGGTCAACATCATCACAGACCGGCAGACCGGCCGACCGAAGGGGTTTGCGTTCGTGGAGATGAGCTCGTCTGAAGAAGCCGATGCCGCAAAGGCCGCTCTCAATGGCACCGACATCGATGGTCGCAGCATCAACGTGGACAACGCCCGCGAGCAGGAGCAACGGCGGCCGGGTGGATTCGGCGGCGGCGGCGGCCGGGGCGGATACGGCGGAGGCGGCGGCGGAGGATACGGCGGCGGTGGTGGTGGCTACGGCGGCGGCGGTAGCAGCTACGGCGGCGGCCGTTCCGGCGGCTCCGGCGGCTCTCGCTGGTAGACCTGGGGTGATGCGTATCATCGTTGCTCCAGCTGCGCACTCAAAGCCTGTGCGATTCTTCCACAACGAAGACACGCATCACCAAGTGAGGATCACTTCTTGGGCGCCGGGGGACCGGCGCCCTTTTCTTGCCCCTGACTGGCTGACTGCCTGACTGCTAGGGGTTCCGGTCTAGCAGGGTCCTCAACTCGTCCGGGTCGCTGGTGGGCGCGGAGCAGGTGTTGTTTCGGCAGACCCAGGCGGTCGCTTCTGCGCCCGGACTCGGTTCCCGCCCCTGGAGCATCGGGACTACAGAGTCGGCGCCTGCGGCCCGAGCCGCCGTGATCATCGCGGGGCGTAAGGATCCACTCGCCACTGAGAGCAGACTCTCTGCCTGCGGAGTGGACAGGTCTCCGGTCACGGCCAACTCGGTGAGGCCGGTGTCGGCCAGGTGGAAGGCCTGCAACCACTGACCGAACATCACCGGGGCGCGTTCGACCAGCCCTGCCGCGGAGGCCAGAGTATCCTCGGCGACGCTGGAGTATCTGCCCTCTCCCGTGTAGGCGGCCATCTTGAAGAGAACGGTGGCGGCCATGGAGTTCCCGCTTGGAATGGGGCTGTCCTGAAGGGACCGCGGTCGGACGATGAGAGCCTCGTGGTCGCTGCTGGTGTCGTAGAAGCCACCGGCTGGGCGGTGGAAGTACTCGATCATGGCGTCTACAAGACCGCGAGCGGTCGCGAACCACTTCTCGGCGAACGTGGCCTGGTAGAGAGCGAGAAAGCCCTCGGCTAGACAGGCGTAGTCCTCCAGAAAGGCATTGCCCGACGAGCGGCCGTCTTTCCAGGAATGCGCGAGGCGATTCCCGGGGCGAATCAGTCCGCTCGTGACGAATTCGCCGAGCCTCGTGGCGGCAGCCTGGTATCTCTGTGACCCCAGTCCGCGAGCCGCTTCGGCCAAGGCAGCGAGGGCCAAGCCGTTCCATCCCGCCAGGATCTTCTCGTCGCGCGCGGGGCGCACGCGCCGCTCCCGGGTCGCCAGCAGTCTCGCGCGCGCGGCAGCCAGAACGGGCGCGTCCCCTCCAGGCGTGATGACCGTGTGAAGGACGTTGGCGCCGTCGAAGTTGCCCTGGGCGGTCACGCCATAGGTGGTCTCGAACAGGTCGGCCTCTTCTGCCGACAGGGCAGCTGCGGATCTGATCCTGCGTCCACACGTAGAAGGCTCCCTCCGTGCCCTCGGAATCGGCGTCCTCGGCGCTGAAGAAGCCTCCCCGGCTATGGCTCATCTGCCCGAGGAGATAGTCCAGTGTCTCCTCAGTCACCTCCCGGTAGCGGGGTTTGCCCGTCAGTTGCCAGGCATGTAGATAGCACCGGGCAAGCTGGGCGTTGTCGTAGAGCATCTTCTCGAAGTGGGGCACCAACCAGGATTCGTCGGTGGAGTAGCGGTGAAAGCCTCCTCCCAGATGGTCGTAGATCCCACCCGCGGCCATGGCGTCCAACGCCGACTCGATGTCAACCTGCACCTCAGGTCGAGGTGCTACGGTCTGCCGAGCCACGAGGAACTCGAGTGCCAGAGGCGGCGGGAACTTCGGCGCGTCTCCCCAGCCGCCATTGACCCGGTCGACCGACGCATGCAGGTCTTCGGTCGCCCTGACGAGCAGTCGATGCGGTTCGTCTGTCAAACGGGCTTCATCGGCCTCCTTTCCCAGGTGAGCCAGCAGGCGCGAGGCCGTGTGCAGGAGCTCGTCTCTGTGGTTGCTCCAGAGGTCGGCAAGGGCCTCGAGAACCTGGGCAAGAGATGGCATGCCGTGGCGAGGGGAAGGGGGGAAGTAGGTCCCTCCATAGAAAGGGGTGCCGTCCGGAGTGAGCCAGACACTGAGTGGCCAGCCTCCCCGCCCTGTCATGGCGGTGACGGCCTGCATGTAGATGGCGTCGAGATCGGGCCTCTCTTCCCGGTCGACTTTGATGCTGATGAAGAGGGAGTTCAGCAATGCCGCCGTCTGCGGATCGGTGAATGACTCGCGTTCCATGACGTGGCACCAATGACAGGCGGAGTATCCGATGCTGAGGAAGATGGGCTTGTCTTCGTCGCGCGCCCGCGCCAAGGGCTCCGGTCCCCAGGGGTACCAATCAACCGGGTTGTGCGAATGCTGGAGCAGATAGGGGCTGGACTCCCCGGCCAGATGATTGGACACGTTAGTCTCCCACACAGTTGGCAGCCTTATTGGTGTTGTTTCCCCTCGGGGCCGACTTGTATACAATGAACTGACAATGGCCGAAACCGGTTCGTCGGCGCTGACGGAGGCGTGTATGCCCAGGTTTCTCGGAAGACAGTCCCATCACGTCTGGCTGGACATCGTGGCTTTGGTCGTGCTGGTTCTGGTCGTGATCCTCGTGCTCGAACTCACGGGGACTACCCACATCTTCACCTAACGAGGAGGCAGACCGTGGAGAAGGCAAGCGACATCATGGGTCGGACAGTGGTGGTGCGCGAGGGCGGGCAGGAAGTCGGCAAGATCAAAGACATCGTTGTGGACCCGTCGGGCAGGCAGGTTCTGGGATTCGTCATAGCCGAAGGCCTCTTCAAGGGCACCAAAGTCGCTCCCTGGATGGGCATGCAGGCCATCGGTCCGGACTCCGTCGTGTTGGCCGCAACCACCAGCATCGTGAAGGCCGAAGAAGCTCCCGACATCCAGGCCGTGCTCGAAAAGGACCTGAGCATCCGGGGCCTGCGCCTGCAGACCAGCACGGGCAAGGACCTGGGCAAGATCGACGATATCCAGTTTGACGAACGCACCGGCGCCGTTCTGGGCTATGAATTGTCGGGTGGCCTCTTTGGGGGCAACTCGCTGCTGCCCACGCCCCTGACGCTTGAACTGGGTAAGGACCTGGCCTTTGTGGGACCCGAAGCCGAAGCGACCATAACCAAGGCCTAGGACGTGCTATCGCGTGCGGCGATCGTGCCTCTGACGAGGCGTTCCTCTTCAGCAGCCTGCAGGCTACAGCGAACGGAAAGCCGGGCCGGAGACTGAGAAGGGGGTACGGCGCGCTCCATCCTGAACTGCCAACGTGTCAGTCTCCTTTGCTGCCCAGCAGGGCTCGTTGAAGACTACGCTCGCGCCAGACTATCACCCCCGCCACCGCCGCACATATCAGCGAGTAGAGCAGCGGGTAGAACCAATCCGGCACCGCGATGGTGGGGGGCTTGGCCCGCAGGAAGTGGTTGCCGAGACGGAACAGGGTGAATCCGAGCGCGAATGTCAAGAAGGGCACTCCGGAAGGCGTTCTGGGCGCTCCCGAGGGATCTCGACGACGCAACAGCCATACCGCGAGTCCGAACAGCACCACCGCCGCGGCCATCTCGTATATTTGCGTAGGGTGGACTGGTTTGACGGCGCCCGCGAATCCGAGGAGCCCCGTTTTGCCGGTCAGTAGTTGGTGTGCCCATACCGCGCCCCAAGCCTCCTCGCCTTTGGGATAGGTGACTCCCCAGGGCAGCGAGGTGGCGGTGCCGAAACAGCAGCCGTTGAGGAAGCAGCCCGTGCGCATGAGTACGATGCCGGCCGCAATCGCGGGAATGGTGCTGTCGGCCAGGCGCCAGAGGGGGAGGCGGAAGGCTCTCGTTAGGAGCGCGCCGGCGAGGAGGGCCAAGACCAATCCGCCGTAGAGGGAGAAGCCGCGAAAACCCAAGCTGTATATGCGGCTCTGTTCCTCGGCGTAGTAGCCCCAGTTGACCACCAGGTCGAGCAAGCGGGCGCCCACGACTCCCACGGCCAGAGCGATTGCGAACGTGGCCAACGCACGCCACCAGGAGATGCCTCTGCGTCGGGCGACTACCGCGGCCAGTGCTACCGCCACCACCCAGGCGAGCACGTAGAAGGTACTGTAGGCCCGCAAGACCACGTTGGTGTCGCCGAGGGAGAAGGTCGCTAGTATCGGGTGCATGTATTCCTGCCGGCCTTGATCGATCGGTGCTGAGTTGGCAGCGCGAGGATACCGGCATCGGGGCAAACAGCGCAACGGCTCTCGGCCGACGCGAGGCGTGACAGAGTCCGGCTCCGGTGCGTTACACTCTATGGTATGAGCCGGATCGAGGTCATGAGAAACACCCAGGGGCGGTTATCGAAGGCCGCCCAACGAAGCCGTCGGGGTCCGTCCTGGGTCGGCGTGACAGTGTCCGTCTTCTTGGCCGCCGCTACGCTGACCGCGGCATCATGGTTTGCTCCTGGCGCAGCCGATGTCGCTCGGGCCGACACCACCTCCGGGGCGCAGAAGGTGGGGGTGTTCGAGGATGTGACCATTGCAGAGGGCCAGACGTGGGACAACGTCGTGGTGGTGGGCGGTGACGTTGCCGTGCTCGGGACAGTCAAGAACACCGTCGTAGTGGTGGGCGGGGATGTCTTGATCGGACCGAAGGCGCAGGTTGGCATTGGCGACGACCCCGGCGACACCACAATCGTGGTCGTGTTCGGCGACGTTACCGTTGAACCAGGAGCCAGTGTATATGGCGAGACGGTCGATACGGGCGGTTGGTTCTCCAGTGGGACCGACACCTTCAACTTCAGCCGAGCGTTGGGGGGGTGGGACGTGGGCTCCGTGGGAGGCTGGATCTGGTTCGCGGTCTTCCTGGCCGTCGTGGCGGTGATCATCGGGGCCATCGCCCCCAGGCAGGTGGTCGTCACGAGCGAGCGGGTACGTCATCGCTTCTTCTCGTCGTTCGGATGGGGCGTTCTGGGGGTCATCGTGGCGGCCCTCGTCGCCGTTCTCCTGATCGTGACGATATTCGGGCTCTTGGTCCTCGTGCCCTGGCTGCTCCTGATGGCCGCGATCTACTTGTTTGGCTTCGTCTCTATCGGTGCGGCGCTGGGGAGACTGATCCTGGGCCGGAGGGGGGACCATCGCGGTTCGCTGATGCTCGCGGCCGTGCTGGGAGTGGTGATTGTCAGCGTGGTCTGGTGGATCCCGGTGGCAGGCGACATCATCCTGTTCTTGCTTGGGGTGGTGGGCTTTGGTGCGACCTGCGCCTCCGTTCGACATTGGAGACGGGGAACGGAACAGCCGGAGCAGACCGCGGCTTCGATCGTATCCGCGGCAACGTGTGCGCCCGTGGCTCCGATCCCCCCCGCCGTCACCTATGCGCCGGCTGAGCCCGCGTCGGCAGCGTGGACCTCGGGCGCCTCCGCGTCGCCGGGCTCTGAGGCGCCGGTGGTCGATGCGACGCCACCCGGGTCCGTGGAATCCAGCGTCGTGGAGATCGGCGAGGGAGAAATCGGCCAATCGGGGGCCGGCGAAGGCGATGCCGGCTATCAGGAGCCCTCGACGAGCTAGTCGAGCCCTATCTCCAACTCGATCTCGTCGCGTAGGGGGATGCCGAACTGACCGATCAGTGGGATCGAGGGCTTGAGACGTTGCGCCACCTCACGGAAGCCCCTATGGACGGCCACCAACTCCAGACCGCGGCGCTGATAGAAGCGCAGGGCATCGAGGTTGTCGTTGGTGGTGATGAGCCAGAGCCGCCGGCAACCAGCCGCGGCCGCCGCGTCTCTGACGGCCGACAGCAGAGAGGTTCCGATGCCCAAGAAACGCTCGAAGGCGTGGAGTGTGACCAACTGGCACTCCTCGCCGCTCACCTCGTAGGTCGCAAGACCCAGCCGCTTGCCATTGGGCGCGACTGCACAGAAGCCAGGTAGTTCGGCGGCATGGATGACTCTTCCCCGAGAGACAACGTAGTCCGCGCCCCACCTTCGTACCACTTCCAGCACCCATTCGTGGTCCCGGGGCTCGAGGAGGCGCACAGCGAACGGGGGTGAGTCCATTCTGGTAGTGTACGCCGTCGTTTAGGGTCGGGCCAGGGCCAGAATGGTACGGGCGGACACTTGAACGGGAGGTGCACATGGAGGAACGACTAACACGCGAAGCCATCGCCTATTCGCTAGTCGGTCTCTGGCAGTAGCTTCCCCAGGAGGTTGTAAAGCATCTGCGCCACTTCGCCCCGGGTGGCATTCTCGATGGTGTTCCAACCGCCAAGCTGGCCGAACGGTCCCACGATGCCGTCAAGCAGGCCGTTGTACTCCGCAATGCGGATGTTCGCGCCGTGGGCCTTGTTGGAATAGCCCAGCACACCCTGCCACGAGGTCGGTGGGGTCTCCAGCACCTGCCAACCTGCCCGGACGATCATGGAGATCACCTGTTGGCAGGTGATGTTGTCGAGCGGTCTGAACGTGCCGTCGTAGAAACCTCTGGTGAGTCCCGTCAGGGCCGCCTTGGCCACGTAGTGGTAGGGATAGAGCTCCCCTTCCTTGCGTTCGATATCCTCGGAATCGGCAAACGAGTATGTATCGATCAGACTAGGCGTAAAGACAGTAGGCTTCCACTTGGCCATCGTGAGCACGATCATCTTCGCGAACTGCTGGCGGGTGATCGGATTGTTCAGGCCGAAGCGGCCATCCTCATATCCCTCGATGATGCGGTTCATGGCCATATCGGAGATGGCCGCCAAATAGGGACTGTCTCGAGGGACGTCGGGGAAGGGGATCGTCTCCGACTCCAGGCTGTGGTAGTACAAAGCCTTGTTGCCGAAGAAGGCGATGATGCCGTCGCCCACGTCTGGGGACTTGAGGGTGTCGCCCTGCATCGTCAGTGTGATCGTCTGTCCGCCGGCGGAGTCGTGGTAGATGATGCTCGAGGGATCTCGCTGCTCCCACGCGACGATATCGCCGTTGATGGAAGGACTGGAGTTGCCGGCCTTGTTGTCGGTCAGATCGGTGGTGACGCCGGTGCTGATGTCATATAGCTTGATCTGGTAGGTCGACCAGGCGTACCAGTTGGCCTCGGGAATGTCGCCGGACGACCAGACCACACGCCCGGAATCGATCCGTGGGTGCTCGTTGTTCTTGGCGCCAGAGGCGATGATCTGGGCCGTATCGGTCTTTAGGTTGTAGAGGATGATCTCGGAGCCGTTTCCGGTCGCTGCGTCTTTCACGCATACTACATAGTCACCCCAGATATCTGGGCTGCGGTAGTCATCCCCGGCCAGCAGCAGCGTGAGTGGCTTGGTTGAGGGGGCGTTCAGGTCGTACAGGTAGATTCCAGTCTGGGATTTGGAGCTGGCTGCGTGCTTCTCCCACACGATGCGGCCATTGTCGATACGCGGGTTCCAGTCATTGCCGTCACCCGGATCGGAGTTGTCGGTGATTCTCTTCACCGCGCCGCTCCCGGTGTCATAGGCCCAGATGTCGTCGTACCCACCGGCGCGACCGCCTTGGTAGACCACCCAGGGACCGTCGGCTGAGGGATTGTAGTAGGGGCCAGGAGTGGCCGCGGGGATCTGGATGTTGATCATGGTAGAGAGACTGAAGACATACATCGTCGAATATCCGCCGGGGGAGATGCCCGTCCATGCCAAACGGCCGTTCGCGGCAGCTACGAAGGTTGGCACAGCGTCCTCAGGCAGTGAGGTCACGGTCACGATCTCTATCTCAGTCGTGGTCGTGGAGTCCGTAGAACTCGTCGTCCCCTCGCCCTCGCTCGTCGTGGTCGAACCATCGAGGGTCGTCGTGGTGGTCGAATCACCGGTGCCTGTGGTGGTAGTAGTAGTGGTCGTTTCTTCGGCCAGAGCGACGGCCCACATGCTCAGGAACAACGCCATCGCGCACAACGCGACGAGCGATATGGAACGCAATCTACTTCTCACCACACACCCCCGGGGCTGCTGTGTACCGGCGCGAGCCTCTCCGACATAGTCCTACCACATTCCGCCAGCTCCATCGGTCGAGGCTGGTACTACTTGATACGAGACCGATGTAGTATTCCCTTGCTCGGGCGTCTCCGCGCGTCTGTGTCTGCGGTCGGGCCCAGCGTCTGCCCGAGTTCACGCTCATGGTAGCCAAGCAGCGCCGTTCCACCACTTGTGCCAGAGAGCCGTGTCCTTCCCGGTTTCTTTGTCTGTTCCGCGCGCAAACACATCGATGCGGTCCGGGCCCCAAGAGACTGCGGCAGGAGATGAGAAGATGGGCGAGCCGCCCAGATCCTCCCATGCCGGCCATTTCCAGGACCCGGCGACGAATACGCCTGCTCTGTGCCAAAGGGTGTTACCCACGCCTCGCGCGAACACATCGAGGCGGCCGCTCGACCAGGAACAGGCCGCCGGTCCTGAGGTGAGGACTCCGCCGAGGTTCAGCCAATCGGACCAGCTCGTGCCGTCATACGACTTCTGCCACAGGGCATCATCCGTCCCGCGGATGAACACGTCTATGTGCCCCGAATCCCTGGACACAGCCGCGGGCTCGGACTTCAGGTCGCCGCCGAGATCCTCCCACTCCGACCAGGTCTTGCCGTCAAACGACCTGTACCACAGATGTGCGAACGGGCCCCGTGCGAACACGTCCAGCTTCCCGGGAGCTCTGGAGGCCACCGCCGGATCGGAGGTCAGCAATCCACCGAGGTTCTCCCAGTCCAGCC
The DNA here is from genome assembly GCA_963714175.1 of uncultured Actinomycetes bacterium. Classification (GTDB taxonomy): domain Bacteria; phylum Actinomycetota; class Thermoleophilia; order RBG-16-64-13; family RBG-16-64-13; genus RBG-16-64-13. The sequence goes on from CAVQNN010000003.1 coordinate 686,191, forward strand.
AGGTGGTGGTGCCACGCCTGTGATAGAGGGCATTGTCGGCCCCGCGGACGAACACGTCGGTGTAGCCGGTTTCCCAGGCGACGGATGCCGGGCCAGAACCGTCGGCGACTTCCACGGGCACCTTGCCTTCTTCGCTATCCCAGGAGCCGTCGCCCCAATCGTCCCCAGACGGCATGCGCAAACCCGTTGGCGGCCAAGCACCCTCGAAGTGAAGTACCCACCAGAACTTCTCAGCAGAATCGACGAAGACATCGATGCCGCCGACCGTGTAGGCATCCGCCGCCGGGTTGCCACGCATCTCGATTTCGTCCGTCCACACCTCGTAGCCTTCGACAATGAAGAGAGTGGTGGTGGTTGAAGTGGGTTCCCCTCGGAGCCAGGTCCACGATCCCGCTGTGGTGGTTGTTCGCTCTGTGATTGTGGTGCTGGTGGTCGTCGCCTCGTCGAGCCCGGCCGCGCTGGCGGCCGACGGTACATCGCTGGAGGACTGCGTGCTGGCTGGCTCGGCGTCGACGGCGCTGGCTTCGTACGTGCCTTGGTTGCCCGCGTTGCCGGTGTTGGTCGAGACTGTCGAGGAACCGGCGGTCGAATTGTGGTTGACTTCTTCGCCCGACGCGAACATCGCGCCCGTTGATTGGTTCTGGGCAACGTTGTTGCTGGGTCTGGAGGTGGTTGGTGTCTCACCAGCCGTCGAGCCGGCGGACGGTCGCGTCTGTGACGGCGGCGCCGTTCGCGTGTGCGTCGGGCGCATCGGATGAGTCAGGGGCCAATGCCAGCGTGAGCGATACTGCCGACACCGCCAGCACCGCCACTACAGCGCCGACCCAGACGAGCAATCGCCGCTTGCTCTTCGCCGCGGTCCAACTGGGGACGGCAGGTCTGAGTTTCATCACGGTCCTCCTCACACGATCCATCGCCACGCTCGGAATGTCTCCGTGGTCGCCCAATTGTCCCGCTCCGCATTGGAGGGGGTCAATACCCGAGCATATGCGACCAAGGTCCTATTCGGTCCTATAAGTCTTTGTCGGTCGGGTCCAAGTAATACTTGATACGAGATGGAGGCGATATTCCCTCGCTCATGCCTCCGGCGCGCCCTGTCGGCACGAATTGCATGGCCTTCACGTACTCTCTCTGGAAGCTAGGGTCGGTGGCCAACTCGATGAACTCCACCTTGTCCGCAATGTGGGCGGCTTCTCGGCGCTTTCCCACGCTGAGGAGGGCGAAACGGGCCCCATCGCCGGCGGCATTGCCCACGGAAGTCACTGTCTCCGGGTCGCAGTCGGGGAGCATCCCGATGGCGAGAGCGTGGTCCTTGTCGATGTACGTCCCGAAGGCTCCGGCCAGGACCACGCGGTCGGGTCTCTCGATACCGTAGGTATGGAGCAGGATCTCGGCTCCTGCGCGAAGCGCGCCTTTGGCGAGTTGGATGGCGCGGATATCCTTGAGCGATACCGTGATGGCGCGACCGAGAGCCGTCTCTTCGGGCCTGGCGATCACGAACTTGCGGGGCTTGCCGTTCTCCAAGACGATCCGTTCGTGCCTGAGATCGGTGGTGAACGCGCCGGTGGACAGGATCAATCCGGCCTTGAGCATCTCGGCCGCCGCCTCGATGATCCCCGAGCCGCAGATACCCCGGGCCCCCACTTCGGCGGCAGGGTAGTCCGTGTGCCACTTGTCGAGGCCGATGACCTTGAAGCGGACGTCCAAGGTCTCCGGGTCGATCCGTATGCGTTCGATAGCGCCTGGCGCGGCCCGCATGCCGAACTCGAGATGCGCTCCCTCGAGCGCCGGCCCGGTGGCGCAGGAGGTGGAGAGCAGCCTCCCTCGGTTGCCCAGCACGAGTTCTCCGTTGGTTCCGATGTCGATGATGAGGGGAACGTCGTCCTGCTCGTAGGGTGCCTCGGCTATGAGCACGGCGACGTTGTCGGCTCCCACGAAGCCCGCCTCGACCGGCAGCACATGCAGGCGGCAGCCCCTATGGAACGTGAGGCCGAGTGCAGAGGCCCTGGTGTCGATGGCCCCCTGGATGGCCGGCGCGAAAGGCGCAGCGCCGAGCCCGCGTGCATCGAGACCGAGAAAGAGGTGATGGATCGCGGTGTTGCCGACCATAACGACGTCGAGGATGTCTTTGAGGGTCGCCCCGCAGCTCTCGACGGCCTTCTGGGCCAGGACGTTGATCTCAGCGATCACGACCCGCTGCAGCTGCGCGCGGCCGTCGGGGTCGTGGGTCGCATGGTGCAGCCGGGCGATCACGTCGTCCCCGAACGCCACCTGAGGGTTCATGGCCGACTCGGTGGCGAGTACCTCGCCGCTGACTAGGTCGGTGAGATAGGCGGCGATCGTAGTCGTGCCTACGTCTACAGCCAGTCCCAGCACTCGGCCGGCGTGTGATGCCGGTCGGAGGTCAACGATCGACGCGCCCGCAGTGCCGGATTGCCAGACGATGGCGACCAGGTCCCATCTGGCCTGGCGCGCGATCTCGGGAAGGGTCTGCACTACCTCAAGGTCGAGATCCAGTCCTTTCAACCCGTGCTGCGACTCCAGTGCGGCCAGCAGCCTCTCGACATCGGCCAGCGGGTCCTGCAGAGTCGGCGGCTGCATGACGGCGTGGTAAGACCTGATCGCCGGATCGAGAGGCACTGTACGTTTGCCCGCCGCCTTGCGGACCACCTGGTTCACTCTGCGGCTCGCTTCGGGCACGAAGACCTGCACGTCACCGGCAACCAGTGTCTGGCAGGCCAGCCTGGTCCCGGCAGCCACGGCCTCGGGGCCGAGCCGGCGCAACTCGACCTCGGTAGGTTGCGAAACGTCCGTCGGTCACTCCGGCCGTTGAGGACGGTCCCGCGCCGTCGGTCCGCGATCCGCGACCTGCCTCCGGCGTCTCAACGCGCACCCGGCATTTCCCACAGACGCCCTTGCCTCCGCAAACGCTCTCGATCTCGACTCCCAGACTCCGAGCGACCGACAGGAGGTCTTGCCCTAGAGAAGCCGGGCCTCTCCTGCCAGAAGGCTGAAAGGTGACCGTGTATTCCGAGCCCGAGGAAGATGCGGCGCCCGGATCGAGAGTAGAGCTAGAGGCGGTCATTGTTCCTCCCCATTGGAGCGTGCCTTCGCAAGACGTTTCAAGAGAAGTCGCCTGCGACGCTGTCTGTCGCTAGTAGTCATGAGGCGCACATCGCATGCATGATAGAGGAAAGACAGGGGGCGCGCCCAGAATGGGCGCGCCCCCTGTGGTCAGTTCATCGCGGCATCGCCCGGCGGGGCAGCGAGGGTCTCGCGGCCCCGCCGGGCTTGCGCCTGCCTCGGGCGCTAACCAGTCCTTATTCGATACCCAAACGGACGGCTTCTTCGGGCTCCTGAGCCTTTAGCAGTTCGAAGAAAGCGTACTGGGTAAGGATGTTGAAGTCCTGGATCGTGTAGCCGAACTCGGCCTCCTTGGCGAGGTAGTAGGAGGTGAGGTCGGTGTAGGTCGCGTACCAGGGCGCTTCCAACGCTTCGCCCTGTGCGGATATGACCTCGAGATCGACCATGGCCTTGCCGGCGGTATCCAGGATCTCTCTCTGCCGCCCGAAGGCGACCAGCTCCTGGATGTAGTCTTCTTTGAGTTGCTCGACGTCTGCCTTGACAGCGGATATTTCGGGCTTGGCCTCAAGCAGGGAGACGAGTGCCTCGATGGATTCCAACCAGGTGGCGCCTATCGCCTGGCCCAGTTCGGTGGGGTTCATCTCCCCGGCTGCTGCTGTCGTGTCTGTGGACTCAGCGGAGGCCGCGGCCGCTGTGGTGGCGGTCGTTTCGGTATCGGAGGAGTCACCACCGCATCCGGCTGCCGATAGGCCCAAGACAAGCAGCAGACACGCAAGCACCAAGCCGAACACGGACCATTTGGATGTCAGGGCGTGGCGCCGACGGTGGAGACGGTCGTTCATGGTGGCACTCCTTTTCGTGAGAACGTATCCTGGGGTAGAGTGCACAATGGTATCAGGAAGGCTTCTGACGACGGCTGCCGAGAGGTGACCGTCTCTCTACTCCCTTGTTGTCCCGGCGGGAGATCAGGTCCGGTCCGACCTGGCTCCTATTCGATGCCTAGGCGGGTGGCTTCCGCAGGATCTTGGGCTTTCAGAGACTCGAAATCAGAGTACATGGTGAGCGCGCTGAAGCTCTGCAGGAGGTTGGTGAACTCCACGTCTCCACTCGAGTAGGCGTATTCGGTATGGATGGTCGCGTAGGTGGCGTACCACTCCGTGCCACCCGCACTGTTCACCGCCAGTCCTATCGCCGCGTCTGCTTCGGTCTTGGCGGCGGCGTCGAGGGCCTGTTTGCGCTCAGCGAAGGCGAGCATCGTCTGGATGTACTCCTCCTTCAGTGTTTCCACCTGACTTTGGACCGAACTCGCCTCGGGCAAGTCTGCGAGCAGCGCATTCAGGTCCTGGATGGCCTCGGCCCAGGCGGTGGACACGGCCTCTCCCAATTCGAGCCCACTCATCTGCGCGATGTCGGAGGCGGCGGTGGTGGTAGCCGTGGTGTCACCGGAGGTTGCGATCGCCGTGGTGGTATCGGTGTCGGCGTCAGCGCCGCCGCATCCGACCGCGACCAGGCCTGCGAGGAACACGAGACAGACGAGTATCGAGGCCAGCGTCAACAGCGTCGAAGTGCTGCCGCGACGCCGGTGGGAGAGACGGTCGTTCACTGAAGACTCCTTTGCTACGCTCACGGACTGTCAAACACGGTCCATGCTAGCAGGGTGGTATCAGCGGGCAACGATGCCGTGCTGGAGCTTTATGCTCAGCATACGCAGAACGGCCTCGTCGAGCCGCTCCTGGGGCAAGCGCCCCGACTCCACCGCCGCCACGATGGCGTCGATCATCGCCTGTTGCCTGGTGAGGGTGCCCGTCGAGATCAAGAGGTCGCAGCCGGCTTCCAGCGCGGACACCGCGATGTCCCCGATGTCCCCGGCTCGTGGACGACGCCGCGGCCATCTCGAGGTCGTCGGCGATCACCAGCCCGGAGAAGCCCAGCCCCTCGCGCAGGAGCTTCTCGATGACCTTGCCGGACAGTGACGCCGGTCGGTCTGGGTCGTACGCGTTGGCAACGATATGGGCGACCATGACGCACTCTGCTCCAGCGGCGAAAGCCGCCTTGAACGGGACGAGGTGGATGGTCGCGAACTCGGTCTGGCTGGACTCAGAGAACACCGCCTCGCCGTGGGTGTCTCCGGGCGCGCTGCCGTGCCCTGGGAAGTGCTTCGGCACGCTGATCAGTCCGCTCCGCACGAAGGCCGCGGTCACGGCCTCGACATAGTCGGCGACCAGAGTGGGATCTCCCCCATACGTGCGGTCATAGAGAAACGAGTCCGGGTCGGACACCACGTCGGCCACCGGAGCCAGGTTCATGTTGACCCCCAACGCAAGGAGGCCGGCTGCTGTCTTTGTCGGCCAGCGCGGCTGCCTCCACCGGCGAGGCGGAATCTCCCAGCTTCCGAGCCGCCGGGATAGTGGGGACACCCGTGCGGATGCGCTGTACCGACCCGCCCTCCTGGTCCACGGCGATGAGCAGTCCCACCTCCGAGCCGCCGGCCCACGCGGCCTCCTGGAGCGCGGTGGTCAGTGACGTGAGCTGGGAGGCATCGACCACGTTGCGGGCCAGAAGCAGCAGCCCGCCCGGAGGGCCATCGCCTAGCAACTCTTCAGTGCTCGGCAGGAGTGTGGTGCCGTCGAAAGCCGAGAAGGAGCACCTGAGCCGCCTTCTGGCGCAGCGTCATCTTCTGGAGGATCAGCTCGGCCGGGGTCAATGCGGTCGTCGGGACCGCGATGGTCGTCGCGGATGTCGGCGCCTCCGTCGTAGCATCCGGCGCGGGGTCTGCGGTGGTGCTGAAGACGGAGGTCGTGTCTCCGGAGAGGGTGGTGGACGCAGTCTCGCCCGACTGGCCGCCGCACCCCTGCGCGACTAGGGCCAGGGCGAGGATGGTGAGGCAGGACATGACGATGCGTAGCTTCATCTGCTCAGCATACCTCCGCGTGGGGCGGTCTATACTTGAAGGCACAAGCCGATGCCCGAGATGCCCGACATCGAAGCGTACATCGAAGCGCTCAGGCCTCGCGTCCTGGGCCAACGGCTGCTTGGTGTTCGCCTGGCGAATCCTTTCTTGCTCCGCACCGTCGACCCTCCTTTGGCGGAGCTCGTCGGGAGCCGGGTAGAGGGCGTCGAAAGGCTGGGCAAGCGGATCGTGTTCGAGATGGCCGCGGACGGCGCGGCGCCCCATGCTTCCTCGTGCTCCACCTGATGATCGCCGGTCGTCTTCACTGGAAGCCCGCGGGCTCCGCCGATTCCCAAGGGGCTCGGGATTGGCCGCCTTCGACTTCGCCACCGGGACCTTGGTCCTCACCGAGGCCGGCAAGAAGCGGCGGGCCTCGCTCCACCTGGTCCGAGGACGGGAGGCCCTGGCCGATCTGGACCCCGGAGGTCTGGAGGTCCTCGGCTCGAGCCCGGAGGACTTCGCGGCGGCTCTGCGGCGCGAGAACCACACGCTCAAGCGGGCGCTGACCGATCCGCACGATCGTGAGCGGCATCGGCAACGCCTACTCCGACGAGATCCTGCACCGCGCCCGACTGTCTCCGTTCAAGCAGACCCAGACCCTGGACGACGCGGAGATGGCCAGGCTGCACGAGGCGGCCGTCGGCGTGCTCGGGGAGTGGACCGAGCGGCTGTGCGCCGAGGCTCGGGAGGCAGTTCCCCGAGAAGGTCACGGCTTTCCGTCCGGACATGGCGGTGCACGGCCGCTTCGGGATGCCGTGCCCGGTCTGCGGGACGCCGGTGCAGCGCATCGTCTACGCCGAGAACGAGTGCGACTACTGTCCCGAGTGCCAGACGGAGGGCCGCATCCTTGCCGACCGCTCTCTTTCCCGGCTGCTCAAGGACGACTGGCCGCGGTACGCGAGCGAGCGCTCCCGTCCGCCCACAGCGGACGAATCTCGACGCAATGGTCTAGCGTTCTCGCGGTCTCTCCTGCTAGAATCTAGTCAAGCGTGGAAAGGAGGTGGTCCCAATAGACAGTTTGCCTAGTAAGCGCAGCGACCATTGGACCGGAGGTGGCGTCTCGCCTTTAGTCGTTGGATCCCCGACTGACGCCTTCCGACGGCGCCTTCGGGGTCGCAGCGCTTCATAAGAGCTTTGGAGGCCGTCTCGGCAACGAGGCGGCCTCCGGCGTTTCTACGACCTAGTCCTGCTGTCGAGCAGCATCGGCGCCACCCGGTCGCACATCCAGCCCACGTACTCGGGGCAGCGCTCGTTGGCTCCGCTCGTCCACGAACTTCTCGTGTCCCTCGGGCGTGCTGAGGTCGCAACCGGTGAGGTCCGGCACAGCGGAGAGCGCCGAACTCGTGGGCGAACGCCGTGATGAGCTCCTGCAGACCGGTCCGCCGTGCGCGCGCGCGAGTTCTTCGGGCTCCTCGTCCCAGATGGAGGTCGCGCAGCCCCAGGGCCAGCGCCGCGCCCGTGATCGCTCCGCAGGTCTCGCCCATCCCGGCGATGCCGCCCCCGAGATACCGGGCGGTGGTACATGAGGTCTGGGTCGTGTCCCAGGACGAGCAGCGCGAAGCGGACCACGGTCTGCGCGCAGTTGATGTGCTCCGGGCCCTTGTCGTTGAAGCGGGCCAGCGCGTCGGCTTGGGCCTCGTCGGCAGGGTGGCGTGTCATGGTCAGCAACCCTCCTCTAGGTTGGTCAGCAGGCGGAGCAAGAACGCGGCGCCCGAACCTACCGCGATGACGGCGCCGATGATGATGATACCCATGCTGAAGCTCCAGGCCTGGCCCATGTAGCCGAGGGCGGTCGGCAGCAGTCCTCCTCCGAATACGAAGGCCGTCGGTGAGCCGAACGCGGCCGCCAGGCTGCGGTAGTTGGGCTGGACGATGCGGGAGAGGGCGGCGAAGGCCGGCGGGAAGATGCAGACCGCCAGGCCGCCATCAGCGACGACGCAGACCTTGAGCGCGACACCCGAGAGGGCTCCCACCAGGATCGTCGCGACCCCGGTGAGGAGGATGAAGATGGCGATGGCCCTCTTCTCGCCGATGCGCGAGGTCAACCATCCCGGAGATGAACACCGTGACCAGCGGGGCTATGTTGGCCAGACCCAGCAGGGTGTTGGCCGACGAGAGGTCATGCCGCGCTCTTCGCGTCAGGTAGAGCGGCAGCATGGTGTAGACGCCGACCTGCGCGCCCATGCGCCAGCGCGAACATGAAGATCATCACCCAGAACGACCGCGTGCGCGAGGACCGGCTTGACCAGCGACGGATTGGGCGGGTCGCCGGGGAAGTTGCCCACCCCCGGTGTGAAGAGGAGAAAGGCCAGCCCGAGGACCGCGGTCAGCCCGGCTATCCAGAGGAGGGCCTCGTTCCAGGAGAACCAGTTCAGAAGCAGGCGGCCAGTAGGGGGCCCGCCACGAGAGCTGACGGGCGGCCCCAGCTGCTGGATCGACAGGGCTTTGCCCCAGTCCTCCCTTCTGACCGTCGCGGTGAGGGTGGCCATCGACGAGGGCAGGTGGAGTCCGGCGCACATCCCCAGGACGATGAAGACCGCGCGGAGCGCCCACACCGAGTTCGCGAAATACGCGCCGACAAGGGTGAGCGCGATGAGCGAAGATGGATCACGAGCAGAGATGCCGCGATGCTTGATACGGCTGGAGACGAAGCCCAGCCATGAGCGAGCCCGCGAAGGATCCGAGCGCACCGAGGAAGAACAGCGAGCCGGCCTGGCCCGGCGGCGAGTCTGGACGCTCGGGTCCTCCACGATCGCCGGCATCAGGGGCGAGAACATCAGGCGCCCGAGGAAGACGATCAGGAAGAGCACGGTGATGAACACTATGGTGCCGAGCACCAAGCGGAGCGGCTGTGGAGTGGGACATGCCTTTGCCATTCAGTCTCCCCTCGATGTGCTGCACCGTTTGCTACTAGGTGTAGATGTCTCTCCGCGCGAAGAGCGCGACGGCCCCGCCGGCAAGGACGCACACCCCCGCCAACATGGCCAGCACGGCCGTCCAGGGGAAGTCGCCCTCTAAGGGCCGGCCAAGGTGGTAGAAGAGGGATACCACGCGGAAGGGCTCCACGGACTTCGACACATCGGCCAAGGCGAATGATCACGTACATGACCGCTAGGACCACAGCCGAAGTGACGTGGTCAGCGCGGCCCGGCGCATGAGTGAAGAGAGGAGCAAGGTCAAGGCGCCGAACACCAGGCAGATCGGCCACAGCGTGGCCAGGCCGGCAGCTAGGCGGCCTGGTGACAGGTCGACCCCGGCGATCGGTACCGCTATGTAGGTGAGCACCCAGGTGATCGCCAGCACGACCGGCAGTCCCGATCGCCATGGTCAGCACCGCACCGAGCGACGACCTGGCGCCGCGGGAGCGGGTTGCTGAGCAGCAGGTCGAGGGTCTTGCGTTCCTCGTTGCCGGCGATGGTTCGGGCACCGATGATCATTGTCAGGAAGGGGAGCGCCATCGGGATGATCCCGTTCATCAACTCCATGTCCAGCAACTGCTCGATGGTGATGGGACCGTCCAGATCGCCCATGAACTGCTTCATCGACTCGCCGGCGCCTCTTGCATGTACTCATTGAGCATGTCGCTCATGGCGGGGTACAGGGCCACGTACAGCGCTCCCAGGGCGCCAAGAGCGACGCCCCAGATGATCAGCGATCGCCACCGGCTGCGCAGCTCGTACGAGACGATGATCCACAGCTGTCTCAGGCCCGTCACTGCTGACTCTCGTCGTAGTAGCCCATGAACACCTCGTCGAGCCGGGGATGCTCCACGCTCAGGTCGACCAGGGTGTGTTGAGCCGCCAGCTTGATCACCGCGTCGATGCCGTCGCGCAGTCGCAGCGAGATCGTGTTGTCCCGAACGATCACGTCGCTGACACCCGGAAGCGCGGCGAACGCAGCAGCATCGACGGGCGCGTCAAAGATCAGAACCACCCGCTTGCGCCGCTTCTCGAGCAGCGACTCGGTGGTCTCCAGGGCGGCCAGCCGAGCCTCGCGGACGATGGCCACCCGATCGCACACCCGCTCTATCTCGCTCAGGACGTGTGAGGAGAGGAACACGGTCCGGCCCTCGTCCCGGGCTTCGCGCAGCGTCTGCAGGAAGGCGCCCTGCACGAGCGGGTCCAGGCCGGTGGTGGGCTCGTCGAGGATAAGGAGCGTGGGGCGGTGGAAGAGGGCCTGCACTATGCCGACCTTCTGACGGTTGCCACGGCTGAGGCGGCCCATGGGGACATCGAGGTCGAGCTCCAGCAGGTCGGCCATCTGCGGGGCGACTCCCAGATCGTCCATGCCGCGCAGCCGGCTGAAGTAGTGGAGGAGTTGCCGTCCGGTCATGCGGGTGTCGAGCCCGAACTCGCCGGGCAGGTAGCCGACCGCGTCACGCACGGCCACGCTGTCGCGATGGGTGTCCAAGCCCAGCACGGAGGCGCGGCCGCTGGTCGGATGGAGCAGGTCGAGCAGCAGCCTGATGGTGGTGCTCTTGCCGGCGCCGTTGGGCCCGATGAACCCGAATATCTCGCCCTGCAGGACCTCCAGATCCAGCCCTTCGATGCCCGGCCTGAGGCCGTATCTCTTGGTGAGGCTCTCTGTCAGGATCGCGGACGACATGGGCGGACCCGCTTTGCGGTGGTGTTCACGACAGAGTAGAGACTAGCATGGGTCGGAGCACACGAGTGCCGCTTCGGGAGAGTCCCGGCGGTTGTCGTCCCTCCGGCGGGTCCGCAGCGCCGTCCGGTGGCACGTGGGCCACCGGACGGCGCTGCAGGGCTCAGCAGCGGGCAGACTACGCGGTCTCGTCGGGCAACAGCGGCCGGAAGTACAGGTTGTACTCGCGGTCGCCAAAGGTCCACACGGTGATCTGGGTGGCCTCTCCGAGCAGGGGCTGGAGCTTGGCCAGATCTTCACCCGAGACCACGACTTTGCGGAAGCCTTCGGGCTGCACCGCTTCTCCCAGCGTGCTCAGGTCGCCCAGGGGCCACTCGAGGCGGTTCGGCTGCACTTCGGTGGAGTCGGTGTTCGTGTTGGGGTCGATCGCCTGGCTGAAGATCGCCAGCGCCGAGTACTCGTACGGCGCCCACTCGATCTCCCCCGATTGGAAGGCGGTCAGGACGCCCAGCTTGCCGGTCAGATCGTTGACAGCGGCCCGGGCCTGTTGCTGCTCCATGGTGAGCCCACCGGCCCCCGCCTCCATCCCCAGAGCGTAGATGTCCGAGCGGTAGGTGGTCTCGTCGGCGTTGATCACGATGCTGGTAGCCGGCATGTCGGTGATCCCCGGCTGACCGTAGTCGACCTCGTTGTCGAAGAGCCCGACCTCGCGGGCCGCCGACAGGATGGCCTGCACGGCTTCTGCGGAGATCTTGGTGGTCTGAAGGTTGGGCATCGCCGGCCCGGGATAGATCGCGATGGTCGGGCCCGTGACGATCACAGTGCCGTCGCCATAGAGGGTGAACTCGGGCAACTGGGTCAGGCTATATGAGACGGGCACGAACCCGTCGTGCGAGAACACCTGGAGCACGATCTCGTTGGCCCCGGACGGGTGGACGATCGAATCACCCGGGGCGGCCGTCGTGTCGGTCCCCCCATCAGACCCGCCGCAGCCGGCGGCTCCGAAGGCCACAATGGCACCCACGAGCGCCGATGCGGCAATGATCATTGCGAATCTGCGACTGGAACTACGTCTCTTGCTGGTCACCGGTCTCCCGGTTGCCATGGGCGGATAGTTGCTAGACATTTCTGATCTCCTATGCTCGTGGTACTACACGCCTCCGACGCTATTTCCCATCCTCGAGCGTTCCTTATGCGTCGGGCGCCGCACCCTGGAGATCATCAGACGGCGACTGCTAGGAGACTGTGAGCAGGTCGAAGCCCGTAGCGGCATCTACCTCTCGCCGAGCCTCGGTTCCCACGATCTCCAGAAGGACGACTTCCCCGACCAACCATGTCTCAAGTCCGGCTCGAGTGCAGCCGACGGTGGCCCCGCCCTCCCTGCCCGACGCCGCGTGCATGTGCACGGCTGGTCTTCCCGCTTCGTCGGGGAAGATGGTGCCCACGGCAAGGGTCTCCTGCGGTCCGGAAAGAGCGTGGACGAGCGGTATCACGGCATCGGTACGCGTCGCATCCGGACCGACCACCAGTCGGCTGCCATCGGCCGAGCCACCGAGGTAGAAGGCCAGACCGCGCTGCACGCCTTGCTCGGCGGCGAAGGCTTCAAGGGTGTCGTTCAGAACGTCCCCGTCTTCCATCCGCAAGACGAAGATGCGGCCTATGGAACCTTGGCTGTATTTCACGTCCGCTCTCCTCTCGTGACTCTCGCGGCCCCACACCGATGCTCACCGGCGCCGTGTGAAGAAGTCCAGCATAGCCCAAGATCGGGAGTACGAAATCGGGATAGTGGGGAAGTACTGTTCGAGGGCAGGAACGACTGCCAGCAACCTCCCAGAGGGGCTCGGAGGCCGATCGGTCGTCGCGCGACAAGGAGGCTACAATGATCGATGTACCGCTGAGCATGAAAGAGATCGAGATCATTCGTTTCGTCATTGAGAGATACAGGAAGGCCATGATCTTCGAGATCGCCAACACCGATTCACACGAACTCAAGAAGCACCTGTTGGAGCGGGAGGATCTGCTGGAGACTCTGGTCCAGAAGCTCGATTCCTTCTCGGGCGAGCCCGACACGTTGGCCGAATGACGATGCTGTATCGTCCTTTCGGCCGGACCGGGGAGATGGTCTCGGTTCTCGGATTCGGCTGCATGAGGCTGCCTGTCATCGATGGACACCAGGACCAGATCGACATGCCTCTGGCCACCGAGATGGTTCACTATGCAATCGATCATGGTGTGAACTACCTGGATACGGCCTACCCCTACCACGCCGGTGGTCCCGGCGTTCCGGGTACGAGCGAGTCGTTCGTCGGAGAGGTGCTGTCCGGCGGATACCGCGAGAAGGTGCTGGTGGCCACCAAGCTGCCGGGCTGGTTCATCGAGTCTCGCGAAGCCATGGACAGCATCCTGGCCGGTCAGCTCGAGCGGTTGCGGACCGACCATATCGATTGCTACATGCTCCACGGCGTGAACGCGGAGATGTGGGCGAAGTTGCAGGGCCTCGGGGTCCTCGAGTTCCTCGACGCGGCCAAGGCCGACGGCAGGATCCGCTACGCTGGCTTCTCGTTTCACGACGATCTTCCCCTCTTCACCTCGATCGTGGATGCCTACGACTGGGACTTCTGCCAGATCCAGTACAACTACATGGACGTCGAATACCAGGCCGGCGCCGCCGGTCTTGCCTACGCCGCCGGAAAAGGGTTGGCCGTGATCGTCATGGAGCCGCTCAAAGGCGGACGGTTGGCGGGACGCGCTCCGGCCGACGTCCAGGCCCTTTGGGAATCGGCCCCACGGCAACTCACGCCGTTGGAGTGGGCTCTGCGCTTCGTGTGGAACGATCCCGGGGTCAGCCTGCTGCTGAGTGGCATGTCGACGATGGAGCAGGTGGTCGAGAACGTGGAGGTGGCGTCTCGAGCTGAGGCGGGATCGCTGACAGCGGAGGAGTTGACGCTGATCGGGCAGGTGCGTGAGGCATTCCGGCAACGGACGGTGGTCGACTGCACCGAATGCCGCTACTGCCAGCCGTGCCCCCAAGGCATCCTGATCCCCATGATCCTGGGGGGCGTCAACAACGCGGCTCTGTTCGATGCACTGGAGATGGAACGCCAGGGCTACGGGTTCTTCGTGGCCAGCGGGCAGACCGCTCCGGCCACCGCCTGCACCCAGTGCGGGCAATGCGAGGATGCCTGTCCTCAGAAGATCGAAGTCATCCGGGAACTGGAAAACGCGGCTAGGATTCTGGGCTAGTCCGCCGCTCTTGCGAAGGGAGCCGCTGAAATGCCACAACGTCTACGCGGTAGGGTAGCCCTCGTCACCGGCGGCGGTGGCACGAACAGCATCGGTCGCTCCATCTGCCTGCGTTTTGGAGCCGAGGGTGCCAGAGTGGGCGTGCTCGACATCAACACCGAATCGGCCGCCCAGGTCGTGGACGAGATCGTTGGGAACGGGGGAGAGGCCGTTGCCCTGACCGCCGATATCGCGGAGTTCGAGCAGTGCGAGGCCGCGGCTGCGTCGCTTGCTCGGTCATTCGGGGGCCGCATCGACATCCTCGTCAACAACGCGGCCACGTTCAAGGGCCCGGTCTCCAGCTATCACCCGCGTCCGTTCGACGAATGGACGGTCGAAGAGTGGGACCATATCCTCGACGTGAATCTCCGCGGGATGTGGTTCTGCGCTCGGGCCGTCTATCCCTACATGAAGGCGCAGGGCTACGGGAAGATCATCAACATCAGCTCGTCGACCTTCTGGGAAGGGTCGCCTGGTCTCGTGCCCTACGTCTCGAGCAAAGCCGGCGTGATCGGGTTCACTCGCGCCCTGGCGCGCTCCCTGGGGCCTGACGGCATCCGGGTCAACACGCTCGCCCCGGGTTTCACCCTCACGGCGACCAATCTCCAGCAACCCGACGGAGCTGCCGAGTTCAGGGACAGAATCCGCGCGGGCCAGTGCCTCAACCAAAGGAACGAGCTCGCCGACGACCTGGCCGGGCCGGCGTTCTATCTGGCTTCGGCCGACAGCGACTTCATGACCGGCCAGGCCCTACTTGTTGATGGCGGACTAAACTTCAACTAGAGGTTTAGAGGTGAAACGAGTTCCAAGTGCGCCTCGCGCCGGCGAGCGGGCAAACACGGGTCGCGGGAGGGCTCAGATTCGGGTGAGGGAGTCATGACGAAGCGCCGGTTGGTCGGGCGCTGGGCGGCGTGCAGGGCAGGGTGGCCTTTGGTTCTCCTGTTGCTGATCGCCGGACTGATAGTCGCTCCTCTGGCGGGCTGCGGTTGCGCGCAGGTGGCCACCGCGCCGACCGTCACAGAGGCTCCGGATGCTCCCGTCACCGAGCCGGCCGACGTCCCCGCTGTAGCAGCGGGCACCGAGGTGACACTGCTCGACGTGATCGACGGTGACACCATCTGGGTGCGGATGCCGGACGGGAGCAAGGAGAAAGTCCGCTACATCGGCATCGACGCTCCCGAGGTCGCCCACGCCGACTCCGCCGGTGAGTATCTGGGCGACGAGGCGACGGCTCACAACGCCGAACTGCTGGCGCGGGACCACTGCGCGTGGAGACCGATATGGACGAACGGGACGACTTCGGACGACTGCTGGCCTACGTTTGGGCGGGTGAGGTGCTCGTCAACGAGCGCATGGTGCTCGACGGCTACGCCCGGGCACGCAACTACCCGCCGAACCTAACTCGACAGCAGCAGCTGTGGGACGCTCATGACAAGGCCCGCGAGGCCGGGGTCGGCGTCTGGGATGAGGACTAGGAGAAGACCGCGTGAGACATGAGATCGAAGCTGCTCAGAACGTCAGTCGCATGTGCCTGGTCTGCGGCCGCGACAACGTCGCCGGCCTGGGGGGCCGCTTCTTCGTGCTCGACAGTGGGGAGTTGGTCGGGGTCTTCAACCCCCGCGAGGAGCACCAGAGCTACCCGGGCCGCCTGCACGGCGGAATGGTCTCGGCCATCCTGGATGAGACCATCGGAAGGGCTATCAACGTCTCCGACACGCACACCTGGGGCGTGACCGTGGAGTTCACGGTGCAATTCCGCAAGCCGATCCCCCTGGACCAAGAGGTGAGGGCCGTGGCCCGGATCACCCGCGACCGGAGCCGCATGTTCGAGGGAACGGGCGAGATAGTCCTGAAAGACGGCACCGTGGCCGCCGAGGCAAGCGGCAAGTACCTGAAGCTCCCCTTGGAGGAAATAGCGGCAGCCAGCTTCCAGGAGACCGACTGGATAGCCGACGAGCTGACGCGCCCGGCGACATAGACCTATAGTTGCCGGGAGAGCGAAGCGCGAGCGCACGGCAGACATAGACCGAGAGATGACAGCCGTGAGAGCGAAGCGCGAGCGAGCGAAGGCAGGCCGTGATAGAGAGGCCGCCGGGGGGACGTAGGGGGTTCCCCTGAGCGTTTCGCGGAGCGTCGCGTCCAAAGCGAAGGGGAACCCCCTACGTCCCCCCGGCCGTGTCACGGACAACAAGTTCTGCCGCCCACTGGCCCGAGCGTGTGACCGGAACGGCCCCGGAGGGGCCGACCCAGTGACCCGCCTGGTACAGCCCACGCAGGAACGGCACTCGCTGCTTCCAGCGTTGCCGGCTCTTGTAGTGCCAACCCACCGGCGCGCCCTCGGTGTTGCGGGTGTAGCGCTCGAAGGTGATGGGAGTGGCTACGTCCACCTCCGCCAGATGCGAAGCGAGTCCAGGAACGTACTCCTGCGCCCGCTGGACGATCTTCTCGCTCCACTCCTTCTTCAGCTCGCGATAGGCCCTGCCCCGCTCGGGAGTGGGCCAGGTCTCCCAGTGCTCTCTCCAGGCATATGCCGCCGGCACGACCACCTGGATGGCGCGCAGTGCCGGGTCGACGCCGGGCTGGGCGTATCGGGGGAAGACGAGGAGGAAGAAGCAGTCTTCGGGCTCTTTGGACTCCAGCGCGAGAGGCACGTCGACCGAGGGGCATACGAACACGTCGGTGCCGTCGTAGCCCAGCGCGGCCGGTTCGAGAGTGGTGACGAGGGAGAGCAGGGCGTACGGCTCCGAGACGGGTTGGGCCTCGAGGCGCCTCTGATACGACTCGGGGACCCGGTGGCGGCCCAGCAGGCGGTAGAAGGTATGTTTCGCGTCGGCCGCCGATACGACAGCCGGAGCCTGCAATTCGCTGCCGTCCGATAGGAGAACGCCCCTCACCTGCTCGACCACTGGTCAGAATGGAGACCACTTCTTGGGAGTAGCGTATCTCCGCCCCGTTTCGGAGTGCGGCTCCGGCAAAGGCGTCGGCCAGAACCTGAGACCCTCCGCGGGGAGAGTAGACCCTGCCTCGGAGGCCGATCCCGAGGATCGCGAGTTGTCCGATGGCGGGCATGTCGGGAATGGGCGCGAGCGTGTAGAGCGCTGCCCGCAGACCGGCCAGATCGTCGCCGGGAAACAAGCTTCGCGAAGTACTTCTCCGCGGGCAGGCGACCGAAGCGAAGGAGCTGAAGGAGGTGAGGGGCCGTGCGCAGACCGGCCTGCAACCGAGACCAGGGCGAGGCGAGTTCGGGCGAGTAGACGGGCAGAGAATCCAGAAGCCGACTGAGTCTGAGCGCCGTGTCCACGAGCTTGGCTCAGCGCGCTGTCGCTCACGGTGGGGAAGGAGGCGCGAACACTCTGTTTGAAGGCCTCCGCGTCGGGTCCCAAGACGATGTCCCAGGAGGGGGCGGCCGGGAGGCGGGCGGTCCTGTCGGGCCGGTCGAGAGCGGCGGCCCCACATACCGGCCGAGGCTGTCCAATTGCTCGAATTCCACGGGCTGGCAGCCTAGCTCGTCCAGCATGCGGTTCAGCGTCTGCGGCTCGGTCACCCAGTGAGTGGAACAGTCGAAGATGAGGCCTCTCCGCGAGAACGAGGTCCAGAGCCCTCCGGGCCGGCTGTGTTGTTCGACGACCACCACCTGCTTGCCGGCTTTGGCCAGGTGGGCGGCGCAACTGAGGCCGGCCAGGCCGGCGCCGATAACGATCGCGTCCCACTCTGTCCTGTGCGTCATGGAGCCGGTCCACCTGCCAGTCTCGTTGAGGTCTGTTACTGTAGAGACGACCAACGGAACGTCTTTCGACGTCTCCAGATCAAACACCTCCGTTCGGAGAGGGGACCGACGTGGCGGAACAACAATCCTGGGTTCCATTCGATCTGCTCGAAGCTTTCATGGTGGACGTATTCCGGGGAGTCGGTGTCCCCGAAGAGGACGCGCGCATCTGCGCCGACGTCCTCATCAGCGCCGACAAGCGCGGCATCGACTCGCACGGCGTGGGCCGGCTGAAGCCCATCTACTACGACCGAATCGTCAAGGGTGGGATACAGAACCCGGTGACCGAGTTCGAGGTGGTGCGCGACTGCAAGGCCACCGCTGTGGTCGATGGCCACGACGGCATGGGAATGGTCATCGGCAAGCGCTGCATGCAGATGGCCATCGACAAGGCCCGCGAGCACGGTCTGGGCATGGTGGTGGCGCGCAACTCCACTCACTACGGCTTCGCCGCCTACTACCCGCTGATGGCGGTGGAGGCCGGGATGATCGGTCTCACCGGCACCAATGCGCGCCCATCCATCGCTCCCACTCATGGCGTTGACAACATGCTCGGCACCAATCCGCTGGTGTTCGCCATGCCCACGGACGAGCCGTTCGCCTTCACCAACGACTACGCCACCTCGGTGATCCAGCGGGGCAAGATCGAGCAATGGGCCCGCGAAGGAAAGGACTGCCCGGAAGGTCTGGTCATCGACCGCGAGGGCAATTCGGCCACCGATTCCGTCCAGATCCTCAAAGATCTCGTACTGGGAGCAGCGGCCCTCGCCCCCATCGGAGGTCTGACCGAGGAGACCGGCGGCTACAAGGGCTATGGCTTCGCCACCGTGGTCGAGATCCTGTCGGCGGCTCTATCCCAGGCGGCCTTCCTCAAGCAACTCGGGGGCAAGGACGCGCAGGGCAACGACATCCCCATCCCCCTGGGGCACTTCTTCCTGGCCATCGATATCGAGTGCTTCACCGATCTGGCGGCCTTCAAGAAGACCACCGGCGACATCCTGCGGGCGCTCCGGGCTTCCACCAAGGCGCCCGGCAAGGAGCGTATCTACACCTGCGGCGAGAAGGAGTATCTCCGCTGGCAGGAGCGCAAAGACACCGGCCTGCCCCTGGACGCCGGCGTTCAGAAGGACCTGGTGACCTTGCGCGACGAACTGCGGCTTCCGTACACGTTCCCGTTCGAGTAGGAGGGCAGACGCATGGGGGTGGCTCAAGAAGGGCGAGCGTCCCGATCTGATCAAGCTGAACCTGGCCGTGGAGGGACGCGGCAAGGTCTGGATCAAGGAAGTCGAGCTACTCAGGTCGACGAGGTAGCGTCTTTCGGCGGGGAGTCTGCTGTTGGCCAGGGCGTCACCACGTCTATCTTGCGGCTGCCGTCCGGCAGGGGTGAGGCCTCTATGAGGTTGACGCAGCAGTAGTCCTGCTCTATGGAGAAGAGTTCCTCCAAGGGAAGGCCAAGCAGGTGGCACAGAAGGACTCGGTTGGCCCCGCGGTGAGCGACGACAAGGACGTTTCCCCCGTCTTCGTCGAGGATGTCCAGGAAGGCCGTGACTACTCTCCGCTGCAGCTCGCGGAAGCTCTCGCCCCCCGGAAAGGGATAGCCGACGAGATCGCGCTCTCGCTCAGCCTGCTCTCTTGGGATAGAGCCGTTGAGCCTCTTCGAGGGTGAGTCCCTCCCAGAGACCGGTGTCTATCTCTCGGAGTCGCCGGTCGAGCCGTATCTCCTGCCTGCCCGCGGGACCGGTCGGCGCTGGGATCCTCTTCACGATGATCTCCGCGGTCATCACGCTTCTCCGCAGGTCGCTGCTGTGGATGGAATCGAAGGGGATATGCCGCAGGCGTTCAGCAAGCTCGCCTGCCTGTTCGATGCCGGCCGTACTCAGCGTAGGATCGGACTGGCCGAGGAACCGTCGGCGGCCGTCGGGCCGGACAGGCTCGGCGTGCCTGACTAGATAGACGGATGTCTCTCGCGTGGCAATACCTCTTCGAGTGGACGATCCAGCAGGGACTGGACCCTATCCCGAATGATCTCGGCCGCGCGCATGCGCGCCCTGGCCCCCTCGAGGGCGGCGGAGTCTTGGCAGGTGCCTGCGAAGGGAGCGAGCGGTCCGTTCTTCGAGGGTGCCGATCTTGTCTTCGATCACCAGCTTGTCTGCCAGATAGAGCAGTTGCTCCTCCGTCACCAGGGTGGTCTCGAGCTTCTCGGGCGGCATCACCATGTGTGCGCCCACGACAGCTCCCAGCCGCGGCAGCCCCAGGTTGACGAGGATGATCTCGGCGACCAGCGCGTGTTTGGACGTGCCTCTGGCCATGTCGTGGAGCAGGCCGGCGGTCCGGACCAGATCGACGTCCAGTTCGGGCACGCGGGGCTTGAGCGCCTCGGCCAGGGCCTCGCCGACGATCGCGACGGTTTGGCAGTGTCTGACGACCTGGTCGGGAACCTCCAGCAGCGACAGGAGGTAGACGGCATCCTCCTGGCCCAGGGAGACGGCCTTTGACGGCCGCGGCGCCCTCTGTCTTGCTCCCGGCCCGCGGGGCCGCGTCGATGAGGGCGGCGAATCGGCCTACCCTTTGGAAGTCGTCGGTGGTGTCCATGTCCATGAGGATGGTGAGATCCTCCACATCCACCTCGGCTTGGTCGTCGGCATGACTCCGAAAGAAGCTCCCCAGATTGTCTCCGGCGTCGGCCTCCGCCAGAGCCTCTCTATAGCGCCCGGAGAGCAGAGGAGGGTGGCCGCGCAGTCCGCAGCAGGTTGGATGTACCACGCCGTGCTTGCTGCCGCGGAAGCTCTCGATCAGACGGCCGAGGACCTCGGTTCTCACCAGGGGATAGTCGGCCGGGAGGATGAAGAACGCCTCCACATCGTCGCCCAATGCCCTCACCCCGGTCTGTACGGAAGAGAACATCCCAGACTCGTAGCCGGCGTTGTGCACAGAGCGGACCGGGAGTCGGCCGAGGACCGGCGCGAGCGCGTCCGGATCGTGTCCGGTCACCACCACGATGTCGCCGATGCCGGCCTGGGTGATGGAGCCGATCACACGTTCTATCACCGTCGTGGAGCCCAGGGGCAGTAGAGGCTTGCTCGCCCCCATGCGCGATGATTTCCCCGCGGCGAGGACGATGGCGGCCATCTTCTCGGTCGGGTTCATCTACTCTCGCTTGGCCCGCACCTGAACGAGTTCGGCGGCGATGCTGATGGCGATCTCCTCGGGCGTTTCGGCACCTATGACGAGACCGATGGGGGCGTGCACCCGGGCGATATCGTCGGGGGAGAACCCCTCCTCTCGGAGGGCCTGGAAGATCTCCGCCACCTTCTTCTTGCTGCCCATCATCCCGACGTAGCCGGCCCTTGTTCTCAGCGCCTGCTCCAGGACGTTCCTGTCGTGCGCGTGTCCCCTGGTCGCGATGACGATGTAGCTGTCTTCGTCGATGGGGAGAGTGTCGACGACGCCATCGAACGACTCCGGGACCACGATACGATCCGCCATCGGGAAGCGCTCCCGGTTGGCGAAGTCGCCACGGTCGTCGACGACTGCCGTGAAGAAGCCGATGGTGCTGAGGACGGGTACCAGCTTCTCGCCACAGTGCCCTGCTCCGAACACGTAGGCCTTCCCCCGTGCGCCGACCGATTGGACGAAGGCTCGGGACGGATCGCCACCGGCGAGTATCTGGTCGTAGGTTCCGCCGCGTTTGGCCAGTTCTTGCAGGGCCTCCAGCGGGCGGACGGGATCACCGGCCACTGAGCCATCCGACCGGACGAGGCATTTTCCCGCCGTTGGGATCCCGTCGCCTTCTTGCTGGACGACGGTCACCAGCCATCCCCTGTCGCCGTCTTCCAGCAGGTCGAGGAGTCCTCGATACAGCTCCTTCGCCGGCTTGGTCGAGTGGATGTGTTCGATCAGCACGAGACCACCGCCTCCGCACATCATGCCGAGTTGGCGCGAATCGAAGTCCATCAGTCGGGCTCTGCCGGCCACCAAGACCTCGAGGGCGTTGTTGATGACGGCAGCCTCCAGGGGACCTCCGCCGATGGTCCCGGCGATGGAGCCGTCCTTCTTGACCAGCATGGAGGTGCCGACATGACGGGGTGACGATCCCTGGCTGTCAAGGATGGTCGCCAGGGCGAAGTCCTGGCCGTCTTCGAGGAGTGACAGGGCTGCCCTCGTGGTTTCTGCGTTCATTGCATCGCTCCCTTGATATGCACGATCTTCCTCTTGCTCGTGCCCGTGATGTTTCCATCGCCGGCGTCCCAACCCAAGACGTTCACCGAGACGGCTCCGCGCGCCATCTCTCGCCGACAGCGAGGGTATGGTGTCGAGCGCCACAATGACCGCTTCGGGGGTCGGCCCCCGACCGGCCTCGCCGGGCTTCACGTGGAGAGTGAGGGTTGCTCGCTCCCGGCCGCCAACGAACAGTACCCTGAAGTCCGCCAGTCCGTCCAGTTGAAAGAGCGCCTCGTCGAGATCCTTCTGACGGAGTGTGCCGTTCCTGAGGGCGATTCCGCCCTCAAGTCGCTCGTGGATGTGCGCCATCCGTCTCAGCACGCTGCCGCAGGGGCAGGCCTGGGCAATGAAGTGGCTCACATCGCCGGTTCGGTAGCGGATCAAGGGCATCGCACGGCGGGTGAGGGTGGTGAAGACCACTTCTCCACTTTCCCCCTCGGGTACGGGCCTCCCCGTCGCGGGATCGACAATCTCGAAGAGCAGGTCGGCCTCCCGTACGTGATACCCGGCTCTTGCCCGGCAATCCACTCCGCCGCCGAGCCCCATCTCGGTCATGCCGTAGTGGTTGTAGACGGCACAGCCGAAGGTCTCTTCGATGGCGGCGGCCACGACCCGGGGTACTCGATCTGTGCTCAGCAACACGCTGTGCAATCCGCCGTACCGGCAACTCCGATCGACGGCGGCAAGTCTCGCCAGCCCCAGCACCTGCACGGGGATGCCCACCAGCGCCGTCACCCGCTCTTGCCTCATCACATCCAGGGTGTGCCGCGGATCGGTCACCGGCCCGTGGGGGATGCCCAACACGTCCATCCGAGCCAGGCCGTCCTTGAGGAGATCGCCCACACTGCCGGGAAGGTTGCCGGGAAGGAGGATGAGGACCCGGTCACCGCTTCCGACCATGGTGGACATGCCCCAATGGAAGAAGTCCCTGGTCAGCTCTTGATCGTCGATGGTGAAATAGATCCTCTTCGGAGGACCCGTCGTGCCCGAGGTCGGCAGCGTGACGATCCTTTCGACCTCGTCCTGGCGCACGCACAAGAAGTCCAACGGTGCAGCGCTGAGCTGATCGGCCGTGGTGAATGGCAAGTCGGCGAGCTCGTCGAGCGAGGAGAGGGTGATCTCTCCACCGCCAAACAGACTTCTGTAGAAACGGCTGTTCTTCCGGGCCAGCGAAAGGGTCTCGTTGAGCTTGGCGAGCTGGTAGGAACGCAGGGCCTCCAGACTCAGCGGCTCGTCTTTGCAGCCGATCTTGGCCGCGATCCAAGGTTCGAGGGGCGTCAGTCGGCACGGATGGAACCATAGGCGCGGGAACCGGTACCTGCGTGGGAATCGGCGACTGCGCGGGCGACTCGCTCATCTGTCGCTCCGATGCAGGGCCCGACCGGAGCTGTCGGTGAGGTTGTAGGAGCAGAAGGGGACGATTGTTCCGTTCGGACCGACTATGTGGAGGCAGCAGTTGCGGAGACGTTCCAGGTCGAGATTCCAGGCATCCTGGAAGGCCATCGAAGTGATGGTGAAGGCATGAGTACGAAGTCTGTCGATAAGCTCATCCCAGGCGGCCATCGGATTGGGCGAAGCGTCATCGGGCGCCTCGTTCGCAGTGCTGCAGCAGCAGGTGGAGTCGGCGGCAGCGGACCAGCGGCGGGCCACGAAGCTGCGCTGTCTCTCCTCGGCGGCCCCCTCTCCGCGGTCGCAACAAGACCGAGACTCGCCGGAAGCGGCCAGAGAACGCACCGATCCATCGGGCATCAGCAGGTAGTCCCCCGAAAACGAGCAAATGGTGTGCTCGCAGCCGGCAGGACGGAGGCTGTCGACCGGTATGCGGCCGCCGGTCTGCTCCTCGACATCGCGCATGAGTTCGGGCAGGGTGTAGCGATCGTCGTCCGTGGGCGCGGTGGGATAGCGGCCGAAGTAGCTGATGGGCTGAAAGTGCACCCCGCGCACGTAGGGGAGACCCTGGATGGCGTAGTCGATGATCCGTCCCACCTGGTCGGTATTGACTCCGGGGACCAGCGTGGGCACGAGCACGACGCCCAGCCCGGCCTCGGCGCAGTTCGCGATGGTTCGTTGCTTCTTCTCGAGCAGCGCCGTCCCTCGGATCGTCCGGTAGACATCGTCGTCGAGACCGTCGAATTGGAGGAACACCGTGCACAGTCCCGCATCCTTCAGCTGCCTGGCATACGCGGGATCCGCGGCCAGCCGCAGACCGTTGGTGTTGAGCTGGAAGAAGGTGAAGCCCATGTCTCGGCCCAGTGCGATGATCTCGGGCAGGTCGTCGCGCAGGGTCGGCTCACCGCCGGAGAGTTGGATGTTGCACATCCCGGCGTTCTCCCGCAGCAGATGGAACCAGTTCGCTATCTCCTCCAAGTTGGGATCGGGAGTGGCGGACTCGCCCGAGGAGGCGAAGCAGATGGGGCAGCGCAGATCGCAGCGCGCGGTCACCTCCAAGAGGACGCAGCAGGTGCGCTGGGCGTGCTCTGGGCAGAGGCCGCAATCCCACGGGCAGCCTTTGTCACTCGCGGTCTGAGCGACGGCGGGATGGTTCGGAGGCTTCGTTGCAAACCATGATTCGTAGTCCGGAGGGCCTCGCCAGATGATCGACCTGGACTCGCCGTGTTCGGGGCAGGTCTTGGTCAGGTAGACGTCAGTCCCTTCCCGGGAGCGCCGTGCTGGTATTCGCTTGAGACACTGGGGGCAGACGCTTTCCGTTTGCGGCAACTCGACGGAGGCAGTCACTTCTCCTCCAGGCTTTGCTCGACTCTGCGCATCCGTCCCTTGGCCATCTCCTCCGGGATCAGAGCCAGCCCGCAGACGGGGCAGCGGAGGGTGTCGACCGGGAAGGTGTGCCCCTGATAGGTCACGTCCATCTTCCCCGGCTCCAGAGCGACCTGGTGCGTCGCGCAAAGAAACACGGGCTGCGGGGAGGGCTCCGCGGCCGGGCGGGATTCTTCAGGACTGATCGGCACTCGCGTCCTCTACGATCCGCATGCGATGCGAATAGGCGTTGAACACCTCGAACTCGTCGCCGCTTGGGGCGTATTCCACCCAGTAGGTGACGAGGGACGGCCTGTAGGTGCGCGATGACCCGGCCGGTCGCGGGAGCCAGGAGCCTGTTCCCGGTCTTTTCGGCCTGGTAGATGACCTGCTGGACGTCGTCCTCAAGGATGCGCTCCTCTTCCATCTTGGCTGCAACGTCCGGAGAGACCCGCAACTTCACTGTCTGGTGCTCTTGCTGTTCGGGCATGGCCTCTCCCCATATCTCTGCGAGCATTCTACTAGCCAGAAGCCGCCTGTTCTCACGTCGTTCCGACAGCGTCGGACCGAGTCTCGCAGCCCCGCCCGCGTACCCATCGAAGACCAGGTCGAGGACGTGGTATGACGCCTTGGCTTGGCTCGCGAAGAAGTCCCGGCAGTTGGCGCAGTAGGTGAGGTAGTCGGTAGCGCTCTCGTCGACGCGCGACTTTATGACCTTGCCGACAAGCTCTTGGTCGGCCAGATACATGAGGCCTCCGTACCCGCAGCACTTGGTCATCTCTCGGCTGTACGGGAGTTCCTCGACCTGGTAGCCGAGCTTCTGGACGAGGCTTCGCACGCTGTCCTGGACTCCGGGGCCGAACGGGCTGTGCACGAGTCGTGTAGCGCCAGCGCTTCCCCGCGTCCGCGTGGTGCGTCGTCGGGTAGCCCTTCTCTATCGAGGATCTCCCAGAGAGAGATCGCCGGGACCTGAGGCAGGCTCTCCTCGAACATCAGGGAGCAGGTAGGGCAGGCCAGGATCACCTGGGGTCTGCCCCATCTCCGTCCACCGTGCCAGGAAGGAGTCCAGCACTTCCTGGAAGAGCTCCTGCCGCCCCGCCCAGGCCGCGGGAGCGCCGCAGCAGCTCAGCATCAGCCCGACCCCGCCGCTCAGCTGCTCCGTGAGGTGCCGGTAGGTCCGCTCCACGTTGTGCGGGGCGGAGGCCGCGAGTTGACAGCCTGGAAAGAAGAGGTAAGAACTCGAGTCGTGCCCCGGCTGGTTGCGCGTCAGCGCTCCCGGCCCCACGTTGCTGGATTCCATGTCGCGTATGGCGAAGTCATGTATCGCGGGAGGCATGTAGCCCTTGGCCCACATGACCCTGCGCGCCTCGCTGTTGACGACGGCCATGTTCAGGTCGGTGGGGCAGACGGTGCCGCAGAGCCCGCACAGGCTGCACGCGTTGAGGAAGGGCGTGAACGTGCGGTAGCTCTTCCCCGGCAGACTGGTGATGTTCTTGGTGACCTTGCGGATGCATTTGCCCGGGTACTCCTTGAAGTGATCCAGGTAGGTGCAGGCCTTGACGCATTCGAGGCACTCGCACTGCAGACATCTGGCCGCTTCGGCGGCCGCTTCCTCCTTGCTGTACCCGGTCTCGGGCTGGGCCGGCAGGACTGCGTCTGTCGGCTGGATGCCCGCCAGGCTCGTGTAGAGACGCGACGGGTACGGCCCCTCCTTCTCACGGTTCGAGGTGAGCGACTCCTGCTTCAAGAAGCGGTCGATGGATATGGCCGCCCTGCAGCCGTCGGAGATGGACGAGACCGGCGAGTATTCGCCGGCCGGGCCGTCGGCTACGAGTTCAGCTCCGGACTCGTCCAGGCGCTTCTGCGGGCACCCCGCCTCCCGGCGCATGCTTCCGCCCGCGAAGATCTTCTCCTGGCTGGTGGCCAGAGTCACGGGGTCGACGTCACCGACCGAGCCTCGTGTGTCGTCGCTCGGCGTGCCCCCGATCGCGATATAGACGGCGTCGTAGCTGCTCTACCAGTTCTGTCAGCGTGAGGTCGCTGCCAAGGCGCATCCCGGTACTGACCTCGATGTCGGCTCGTTCCAGCAGACGGAGGTCCTCAGCGATGATCTCGGGGGGGAGCACGTCGGCCGGCAGGCGCCGAAGCCTTCCGCCCAGGCTCGCGGTGGCTTCGAAGATCGTCACTGTGTAGTGCTTCTTCGCGAGTTCCAAGGCGGCAGTCAGGCCGCTCAGCCCGCCGCCGACGACCGCGATGCGCTCCTCTCGGGGGGAACCGTGTCTGGGCGCGACGGGCGCGAAGGCACCGTAGCGGGCGAGGCTTCCCTCGAGCAGCCCGATCTGAATGGCGTCGCCCGCCTCGCGCCTCTTGCAGACCGCTCGGCAAGGCTGGTCGCAGATGCGGCTGAGTATCCCGGGGAAGGGCACGTTCTTGCTGTAGATGCGCGCGCCCTTCTCGAAGTCGCCGCTCGCGATCGCTTCCAGCATGCTTCTGACATCGACGTGCAGAGGGCAGGCGGCCTGACACCAGGGAGCATCGTCCTGGATGCAGAGTTCCTCCAGCTTCTGGATGTCTCTCGGGTCCATCTGTTTCATGTGCACCGACGTCCTAGCGGACGCAGTGCCCGATCGCCACTACTTGGCCGCAAGAGCCGCCAGCACCTTCTCCGGCCGGGCCGGCAGGTGGGTTATCCTAACGCCGCACGCATGGTAGATGGCGTTGATGATCGCGGGGTGAGGCGCGTACAGCGGTAGCTCCCCGCATCCTCCGGCGCCGAACGGCCCGTTCGGTCTTGGTGTCTCGAGGAACTCCACGACGAGCGCGTCCGGGGCGTCCTTGATGAAGGGGATGCCACCCGCAATCAGGTTGTCGTGCTTGTCGAGGTCTTCGAAGTCCTCGGACAGAGCGAGCCCTATGCCCTGCACCAGCCCACCGTACATCTGACCCTCGACGGCCTGTCGGTTGGCGATGACGCCGACGTCGCAGACCAGCGTCATCTTGAGCACCGTAGTCTTGCCGGTTGTGACGTCGACCTCCACCTCGGCCATGAAGATTCCCCACTGCATGGTGGGCACCGGGCCGTGTGGGCTGAACTGGAAGGTCTCCTCGTCGGGTGTGCCGCACAGAGGCGCAGCGGAGAAGTGGCCGTGGTATCTGGTCTCCAGGCCCTCCTTGACCATCTCGTCGTAGGTCCGGTACGTGCCGTCGGGCTTGGTCATGGCTTCGATAAGCTGTTTGCACGAATCGACGATGGCGTTGCCGACCATGAACTGGGAGCGGCTGCCTGCCGCCGCTCCGCTGTCCGGGCACAGCATGGTGTCGTTCATGTAGAGGTGGATCTGCTCGGGCGTCAATCCCAGCGGCCGGAGGGCTTCATGGGCCGTCGCCAGCGTGCCGATGTCGGCTCCCTGCCCCGGGTCCTCCCAAGTGTTGTAGACGGTCACCGATCCGTCGGGATTGAGCTCGATGTCGGAGTCGGCGAGGTCGGCGGCGTCGTTGCCGACGTTGTAGATGCCGACCGCGAGACCCACCCCGCGCTTCTTCTCGGTAGTGGATAGCTTCTTGCAGCGCGCCACCGCTGCGTCGTATTCGGGCTTGACCATCTGCATGAGCTGCGGCAGGGGATAGACATCCTGCACCTCGCCGGTGCCAAGCGTGTCACCATCGCGAAGGATGTTGCGGTTCATGAAATCCCAGGTGTCGAGACCGCACCTCTCGGCCAACTCGTCCATCAGGAGGTTGGTTGAGAACGCTCCCTGCGGTCCGCCATAGGCGCGGAAGGCCGACACCCAGGTGTGATTGGTGAACGTGGTGCGACCGTGGCCGCGGAGCGCTGGGAGGAAGAAGCCTCCCCCACTGTAGCGGCAGGCTTTGGTCAGCAATTCGTCCGCGAACTCCGAATAGGCGCCGTGATCCATGATGAGGTCGAAGTCCATCGCCACGAGCTTGCCGTCCTTGTCGGCGGCGACCTTCATGTGAGAGTAGCAGGGGGCCCGCTTGCCCGTGTAGACCATGTGCTGGTGGTAGTTGTACTCGAGGTAGCAGGGACGGCCGCTGGCCATGGTGGCGACGGCGCAGAGGGCTTCCAGCGTGGGGCCGATCTTGTAGCCGAAGTTGCCGCCTTGCGGGTTCTGGATGATCCTCAGCTTCTCGGGGGCAAGTCCCAAGCCCTCGCAGATCTGGAGATGGGTCATGTAGATGGCGATGCTCTTGGACTGTACCGTTACCACCCCGTCCGGGTCGGTGTAGGCGAAGCCGACGTCCGGCTCGATGGTCATGTGAGGCTGCCGCTGGGTGTAGAAGTCACCTTCGACCAAGTAGGGAGCATTCTTGATCAACTCGTCCACGTGCTGGTGGTCGCCCTTCTTGAGGTCGACCTCGAAGAATACGTTGGGAGTGCCGGGATGGATCTCGATGGCATCGTCGGCTCGCGGCGTCGAGGCAGTTCATGTAGGCAGGGAGCTTCTCAAGCTCGACCTTGACCTTCTTGGCGGCCGCCTCGGCTTCCTTCTTGGTGTCGGCCAGCACCATGGCGACCACATCGCCGTACTGGAACATCTTTGCGTCGCAGAGGATGGGTCGCTCGAAGCCGTCGCACTTGCTCTGGGGGTAGCTGAGGAGACCCGAGATCCTGTTGGTGCCGGTGACGTCCTTGTGCGTGATCACCTTCTGCAGACGCCGGGCATCTTCTCCGCTTCGCCGGTGTCGATGGAGAGAAGGTTGGCGTGCGAGACCTTGGGCTGGACCAGCGCGATGTGGAGGGTGTCCTTGGGCATCTGGATGCCGAGGTCGGCTCCGTAGTCCAACGTGCCGGTGACCTTGCCGATCGCCGACGGACGCGGATAGTGCGTGTTCCAGATCCTGCCGTCCTTGCCCACCTTGGAATTGGCGCTGATGCTCTCCACGGTGGCCTCTCCGCGCAAGACCTTGGCCGCCTCCATGACGCTGTCGACCAGGGGCTTGTACCCGGTGCACCGGCAGACGTTGTGGTGCTTCTGGAACCAGTCGCGCACCTGCTCGCGGGTGGGCTCGGGATTCTGATCGAGCAGGCCCTTCGCCGAGACGATGAACCCAGGCGAACAGAAGCCGCACTGCACCCCGCCATAGTTGATCCACGCCACCTGCAGAGGATGGAGCTTGTCCGGCGTGCCGATCCCCTCGATGGTGACGATCTTGGCGTTTTGCGGCACCTTCGCCATCTTGGTGATGCAGGAACGCACGACCTTGCCGTCGAGCAGCACCGAACAGGCGCCGCACTGACCTCCGTCGCAGCCGATCTTCGTGCCCGTCAACCCGAGCTGTTCCCGGAGAACCCTGGCCAGGCTCTCCTGCGGATCGGCCAAGACGCTTTTCGCGATCCCATTGACGTTCAACAGAAAGAGCTTTGCCATCTCAGTCGGTCTCCTCTCGCGTCCGCGATTATTGAGCGGCTGCCTCTATGCCGTATGTCCTCTTCAGTCTAACTCCTGAGAGCGGCCAACACTTTGTCCGGCCGGGCCGGCAGGTGGGTGATCCTCGCTCCACAGGCATGGTAGATAGCATTGATCACCGATGCGTGTGGTGCGGAGAGTGGGATCTCGCCACAGCCGCTGGCTCCGTAGGGTCCGGTGGGCCGCGGAGTCTCGGTGAAGTTGAGCACCAACGCGTCCGGAGCGTCTTTGATGAACGGAATGCCGCAGGCGATCATGTTCGTGTGCTTGTCTATGTCTTCGAAGTCCTCGGACAGAGCCAGGCCGATCCCCTGGACCAGGCCGCCGTACATCTGGCCCTCCACGGCCTGCCTGCTGGCGATGACGCCGACATCGGCGTTGAGTGTCATCTTGAGGACGGTCGTCTTGCCGGTCTTGGTGTCGACCTCCGCCTCGGTCATGAAGACCGCATACTGATACGTCGGCACCGGGCGCACGGAGAACTGGAGGGTGTCCGGATCGGGCCCGCTGCAGATGTCCGCGGCCGAGTAGCGGCCTTCGTACTTGGTGGGGATGCCCTCTTTGACCATCTCGTCGTAGGTGCGGTAGGTGCCGTCGCCCTTGTCCATGGCCGCGAGGAGCTGCTTGCAGGAGTCGATGATGGCGTTGCCTACGTAGAACTGGGAACGGCTGGCGCCGGCCGGGCCGCTGTCCGGACACAGCATGGTGTCGTTCATGTACAGGTGGATCTGTTCGGGCTTCAATCCCAGCGGCCGCAGGGCCTCGTGCGCGGTGACCAGGGTGCCGATATCGCCGCCCTGACCCGGATCCTCCCAGGTGTTGAAGCACGTGACCGAACCGTCGGGGTTCAGTTCGATGTCGTTGCCGGCTTTGTCACCGGCATCCGCGCCCACGTTGTACATTCCGATCGACAGTCCCACTCCGCGCTTCTTCTCGGGCGTGGAAAGCTTCCTGCAGCGCTCGACCGCCTCGTCGTAGTCGGGCTTGATCATCTCCATGAGCTTCGGCAGCGGGTACACGTCGGGCTGCTCGCCGGTGCCCGTCGTGTCGCCGGGGCGCAGGACGTTCCTGTTCATGAACTCCCAGGTGTCCAGGCCGCACTTCTCCGCCAACTCGTCCGCCAGGACGTTGAAAGCGAACTCGCTCTGAGGAGATCCGAACGCGCGGAAGGCGGAGCCGAAGGCATGGTTGGTGAAGGTGATGCGGCCATGGCCCTTCATCGTCGGTACGTAGTACCCGCCACCCATGTAGCGTACGTCTTGGTCACGAGGTCGTCGCCGAACTCGGAGTACGCGCCGTGGTCGACGATCAGGTCGTAGTCGAGGGCGACCAGCTTGCCGTTCTCGTCGGCGGCGGCCTTCACCGTGGCGTTCATGGGTGACCGCTTACCGGTGTAGGTGATGTGCTGGTAGTAGCTGTACTCGAGATAGCAGGGCCGGCCGGTGGCCATCGTGGCGATGGCGCAGAACGCCTCAAGGGTCGGGCTCAGCTTGTACCCGAAGTTGCCGCCCTGCGGGTTCATGATGATGCGCAGCTTCTCAGGCTGCAACCCGAGACCGGCGCAGAGCATGAAGTGGTGGATGTAGAGGGCGATGCTCTTGGAGTGAATGGTGACCACGCCGTCCTCGTCGGTGTAGGCGAAGCCCACGTCCGGCTCGATGGACAGATGAGGCTGGCGCTGGGTGTAGTAGCTGTTCTCGACGACGTAGGGGGCGTTCTTGATGAGCTCGTCGACCTTGTCGTGCTCGCCCTTCTTCAGATCGCACTCGAAGAAGACGTTGGGAGTGCCGGGGTGGATCTCGATGGCGTCCTCGGCGGCGGCGTCCGGACCGTTCATGTAGGCCGGCAGGGGTTCGAGCTCGACCTTGACCTTGGCCGCCGCGGCCTCCGCCTGGACTTTGGTGTCGGCCGCTACCAGGGCAATGGCGTCGCCGAACTGGAAGACCTTCTCGTCGCAGAGCATAGGCCGGTCGTAGCCGTCACCCTTGTTCCACGGGAAGATGACCAGGCCGAAGCTCCTGTTGCTGCCCTGGACGTCCTTGTGCGTCAAGACCCTCGCCACGCCGGGCATCTTCTCGGCCTCGCTCGTGTCGATGGAGAGAATCTTGCCGTGGGAGATCTTCGACTGGACCAGGGCGAGATGAAGGGTGTTCGGGGGTAGCTTCAGACCCAGGTCGGCGCCGTAGTCGACGGTGCCGGTCGCCCTCGCGACGCCCGACGGCCGCGGATAGAGGGTGTTCCAGATATGGCCGTCCTTCACCTGGGAGTTGGCGCTGAGGTCCTCGATGGTCGCCTCTCCGCGCATGACCTTGGCTGCCTCCATCACGGCATCGACCACCGGCTTGTAGCCCGTGCAGCGGCAGACATTGCGGTGTTTCTGGAACCAGTCGCGCACTTCCTCCCGAGTAGGGGAGGGGTTCGTGTCGAGCAGGCCCTTGGCGGATACGATGAAGCCCGGAGAGCAGAAACCGCACTGAACGCCGCCGTAGTTGATCCACGCGACCTGCAGGGCATGGAGGTTCTCCGGCGTGCCGATCCCCTCGATGGTCACGACCTTGCTGTTGTCGGCGATCCGCTCCATTTTGGTGATGCAGGACCGTACCACCTTGCCGTCCAGCAGCACCGAGCAGGCGCCGCATTGACCGGTGCCACACCCGACCTTCGTCCCGGTGAGTCCCAGTTGCTCGCGGAGGACCTTGGCGAGGGTATCCTCGGGATCAGCGATAACCGTCCTCGAAATGCCGTTGATGCTCAAGACCACGCGCTTCGCCATACGAATAAACCCCTTGCAGTTAGCGTTGTGCTCCGACTACCTACCCGAAAACGTCGCCCGGAGTGTGGCGACCTAGAACATCTCCTCCAGTATCTCGACCGCGTCCCGTACGTAGACGGGGCACTCGGTATCGAACAGCCCAAGGGCTTTGGCTTCCTCCTGACCCTCAGTGGTGCTGATGTCGCAGCCGAGAAGCTCGCGGCAGAGTGTGGTCTCGTGCCGTGCTTCGAACTCCTCCATGAACGAGCGCACCAGGCTGTATACGCGGGTCTTTGTAATGGGGTCCGCGGGGTCGGAATCGCAGGCCTTCAGGCCTATGGCCATGATCGCCCCCGTCACTGCTCCACAGGTGTGCCCGAGGCGTCCCATTCCGCCTCCGAAGCCACAGGCGATCTTGAGCGCGGTTTCGGTCTCCAGCCCGCACTCCTCGGCGAACGCCGCGAAGACGGCCTGAGAGCAGTTGCGTCCGCCCTTGAACTTCTCGATGACCTCATCGCTTCTCTTCATAGCCATCCCACCTTGTGGAAAACGGGTTCCCATGAAGCGATACGCTCATATCGCCACGTAGATAGTGACAGAATGCCGATTCCGTCGCAACCCAATACCGGCTAGTTGTCCGGCTCCTCGCACAACATAGGCCGCGGCTCGCGCGTGGCCAGCAGATGGAAGAGAGTGGTTACCGTACGAGCCGCGATCAGACCGCGACACAGACCGGTCGCCGGTGCTCGCCTTGCCCATGCGGTTTGGTTCGAGACACAGCGACGGCCCGGTCCCGCACGACGCGGAACCGGGCCGTCGCTGTCGTGCTCTAGTAGTCGGTGGCGGGCTCCATCTCGAATCCGGCACCCCCGTAGCCACCCATGGCGCCGCTCATGAGCCCCATGAACGGTCCCATGAACATCTCTGGGTTCTCCTCCAGAGCCTTCTCGAGGTCGGTGTACGGCAGGGCTGAGGCCGGCGGTGCGACCGTCACAGACTCATTGATGTCGTGCAACGACATCGTCACGGCGAAGTCGACGGCGCTCATTCCCATATCCATTCCCTCTTCGGCCGGGGGAACGATGTGCGCGGCGACGGCGACTTTGTGCACCAAAGAGGTGTCCTTGGCGATCCACACATCTATTACGAAGTCCTTAAACATGTCGGTCATCTGGTTCTGGACTTCTTGGAGTTCGTCGGCGCTGGGCATCATCTCTTCCATGCCCAGTGATTCGCCCATCGCGCCGGTGGGATCCATCAGCGTCATGAATTCCTCGCTCGACATGAGCGCCAACCCATCGGTCATGACCTTCGCCATGTCGGGAGCGCCGGTCAGATGGTACACGGCGGTGCCGTCGATCTCCTCTTCACCAGCCAGTTTGGCATCCTTGAGCCAAGTCACCGGGTCGATGCCCAGCTCGTTCATCAAGGCCATCACGTCGGCCGCCTTGGTCTCCTGGGTAGAGGACTCCCCCATCGCTTCCTTCAGTTCGGGCGGAGCCTCGTACCACTGATCCAACAGCGAGATCCAGGCGTCTTCGCCGACCAACTTCAGGCCCACGTCCATGGTCTCCCCGGCCATGTTCAGAGCGATGCTGAGATCGGCGGCCAAGGGCTCAGAGGAGGTGGCGAAGGAACCGGCCACAGTGATGGGCTCGTCTAGGAACGCTCCCGCCATCTCCCGTTCCTCGTCGGACATCTGGCTGGTGTCGACGTCGAAGGACATGGTGAACTCAAAATCGCCCGTGGCACTGTTCATGTTCTCAGAAGCAGCCAGAGCGGCGGCTAGGATGCCCTGCGGGGAATCGTCTCCCGCCATGCTGGCACTCGAACCCCCGCAACCGACAGCAGCAAGTACTACCATCAGCATGATGGCGATGAGTAGAAGTACCGACCCCCTGCGCATGATGACTCCTTTGTTAGCCCGGCTTCTGCCGGTCTTTGCGCCATCAGGCCTGCGGTTCCCTGCGCGGGTCCGGTGACCATCCGGCGTGTGGGCCCCGCGGCCCACCATCATTATATCGGCTGGACCTGCCTCGGGCTTCAGTGGCCCTCTGGCGGCCGCCATCTCGTTCTCCGGCAGTCCGCAGCTAGCGGCGCTCGTTGGCGGCCATGGCGGCTTCGATGGCCTCCACCGTTTTGGGGATGGCGGTGGTGAGTTCCACGTTGCCGGACGTCGTGATGAGGACGTCGTCTTCGATGCGCACACCCACTCCCTGGTCGGGCAGGTAGATCCCCGGCTCTATGGTGAGGACCATCCCGGGGACCAAAGGCCCGTCGGGAGTGACGTCGTGGACCTCGATGCCCAACTGGTGACCGATGCCGTGAATGAAGTAGTCTTCGTAGCCGGCCTCGGCGATGACCTTGAGGGCGGCCTTGTGCACGTCGGTCATGGTGGCGCCGGGCCGAGCAGCCGCGATGCCTGCGATATTGGCCTCGAGCACGATCTCGTAGAGCCGGCGTTGCTCCATGGTGAAGACCCCGTTCGCCGGTAGCGTCCGGCTTACGTCGGAGGCATAGCCCCCGCGGGCGGCGGCGCAGTCGATGACGATGAGATCCCCGTCTTTGACGACCTGGTCTAGGTCGCAATAGTGGAGCACCGTGCCGTTCGAGCCTGCCCCCACGATGGGCTCGTAGGCGTGTTCTCCGCCGAGGGAGCGGAAGCCGGCTGCCAGAGTCTCGGCGATCGCCTCTTCGGTGACACCGGGCCGGATGAAGCGCAGCGCGGCCTCGTATCCTGCCACGGAGGCAGCCACTGCCTGTTCGATCAGCGCGAGTTCGGCCGGCGACTTGACGGCGCGCATGGCCGGCAGTATTTGCGTGCGGTCCTCGATGGCGACGCCCGGAACGTGATCGCAGATCCGCTTGAAGACCGCAAGGTCGGGGGAGACCGCGGACGTGTAGGGCCCGAAGGGGTGCAGGCAGGCCAGGCGTTTGGC
Organism: uncultured Actinomycetes bacterium; assembly: GCA_963714175.1. GTDB lineage: Bacteria > Actinomycetota > Thermoleophilia > RBG-16-64-13 > RBG-16-64-13 > RBG-16-64-13. The sequence goes on from CAVQNN010000003.1 coordinate 721,970, forward strand.
GCGTCGCGCGGCCTCGGTGAGCCGGTACGGTAGGTACGTGGTGCGCTGAATGCTGGCGAACCCCGTCTTGGCTCGGAGGGCGCAGCCGAGGGGATCGCGAGCGCCATCCCATCGTTCCGACTCGGGGTCGCGGGGGAGCAGGTAGAGGGAGATGCGGCGGTTCGGGTCTTCCGCGGTCGGATCGAACACGACAGCCGCGCCGCTCTCGTAGTCGAGGCCGGTCAGGTACCAGAACAGGCGACTGGTCTTCCAGCGGCCCGGCAGCGAATCGGATGACGTCTCTTCACCTGCGAATACGACGGCTGTCGCCCCCTCGAGGGCCTCAAGCAGTCGCTCGCGCCGCTCGCGGTATTCGCTGAAAGGAATGCCAGTTTCCGGGGCGTTCATGGCAGAAGATGTTAGCACTCCCGCTACTGGCTTGTCCCCGCCGCCCGCCTGGCTCCGCAGCCTGCTAGAGTGGTGCCACGATCACGTGATGAGCGCCGCAGCCACGCACTCGTTCGTGTTGCGCGGCGCCCGGAAGGAGACCGACATGGCCTACTGCGCCAATTGTGGCAATCCCCTCGCTGAAGGTCAGCAGTTCTGCGTGAACTGTGGACAGCCGGCTGCTGGACCGTCCGAACCTCCTGCCCCGACTCCGCCACCCGTGCCTGTCGCGCCCCCAGAGACGACGCAAGTCAGGCCGCCGTCGGTGATCGCGCCGGAGGCGGCCCAGGCGGCGCCTCCACCACTTCCGCCCGGTTGGTCGTATGGCGCCGAACCGTCGTCCGGTCAGGGCGCGTACGCCCCGGTACCACCCCGCCGCAGTCTGAAGGGGCTCTGGATTAGCTTGGCGGCTTTCGTGGTCGTGGTGGCCGTGGCGTGCATCCTGGTGTTCGTGGTGTTCCACGACGACATATTCGATGACGACGAGGCCACAGCGACGACGCTGGGCGCCGCGGTCACCACGACCGTGGGTACCGGCTCAACGACCGGAGGTACCACCGCGACCTCCACCGGCGGCACCGATTCGACCGGCGGCAGTACCGCCACCACGTCCTCCTCGTCCACGGGCGGGGACTCCACCGCCGCCACGCCCGAGGAGGCGGTGCTCAGAACCTTTGAGGCCATGGAGAAGAAGGATCTCGAGGCGTACATGGACTTGTTCGATCCGGTGGCTCTGGAAGAGGCGCTTGGCGGCCTTCCGCTGGAGGAGATGATGGCGGAGATGGGGGATGCCATGTTCGAGTTCGAGTCGATAGAGTTCTCCGACGTGGAGTTGGATACCGAGAAGACCAGCGACACCACCGCGACGGTCACGGTTGTCGGGGGCACGGTGACTATCACCAACCTCGACGGAACGAAGGAGACCGAGGACGTTACCCAGGCCGGCGAGTCGATCTTCTTCGATGTCATCGAGCGCGACGGAGTCTGGTATCTGGATCCTGTATCGATGTTCGGGGGGGTCTAGATTTCCGCCTAGCCCCCGTCCGTCACCAGCCCGTCGAGCATGTGGACCACTCTGTCGCAGGTCTCGGCGACGCCCGGGTCGTGCGTCACCAGCACGAACGTGGTTCCCGTCTCCCGGTTGACCTCGTGCATCATTGCCACGACCTCCGTGGAACTGGCCGAGTCGAGGTTGCCGGTGGGCTCGTCGCCGAAGATGACCTTGGGACCGTTGACCAGAGCCCGCGCGATAGCCACCCGCTGCTGCTGACCGCCGGACAGCTCGGTCGGACGATGTCTCTCTCGATCGGACAGCCCCACCAGCGAGAGAGCATTCTTGGACGCGTCGCGCGCTTCGCCTCTCCCTTTCCCAGCGTACTCGGCCGCCAGCATGACGTTCTCGATAGCGGTGAGGCTGGGGACCAGGTTGTAGGTCTGGAAGATGAACCCTACCTCGTCTCGCCTGAGTTGGGCTAGGTCGCCGCTCTTCAGCTTGTCGACGCGACGACCGTCGAGCCACACCTCCCCCGAGTCGAGCGAGTCGAGGCAACCGAGGATGTGCAGTAGCGTGGACTTCCCGGAGCCCGAGGGGCCCATGATCCCCATCATCTCGCCCTGCCGCACGTCGAGTGAGGCCCCGCGCAGGGCGTCGACGTAGTTGTCCTTGCCCATCACGTAGCGCTTGTGGATGTCGACTCCGCGGATAACAGTTTCCATCAGGCGCTCCTATTCGTAACGGAGGGCGACGACCGGCTCGAGCCGGGCCGCGTGCAGTGCGGGATAGAGTCCACTGATCAGTCCCAGGACGATGGCGAAGGCCACCGAACCGGCGGCGAGCCTGGGAGTGACGAGGAAGAGGTTCAGGTTCTGCGACTCCAGCAACTTGTTGGCGACCACGGCTGCAACCCAGCCCAGGAAGAGTCCGCTGACTCCCCCCAGCAGCCCGATGATGCCGGCCTCGGTCAAGAACTGCCGCACGATCTGGCCGTCGGACGCACCGATGGCTTTGCGCACGCCGATCTCACGGGTGCGCTCGTTCACCGACATGGTCATGGTGTTGATGACCGAGAGGCCGCCAACGAAGAGGGAGATGATCGCGACGCCGTAGAGGATGGCATTGAGGATGCCGGTGGCGCTCGCGATCTGGTCTTGGAAGTAGCTGGGACCGGAAGCCTGCACTCCGTCCACGGCATCGTTGATTCTTCCGGCCAGCTCCTCGGGATCCGTACCGGTAGTGGGATAGACGGTGAACTGGGTCACGAGATCGGCTGGGTCTACCTGGTCTCTGACGATCTCGGGGAGGTCTTGCACGAAGAGGCGCTGAGCATCCGCCAGGCTCATCCAGACAGAGCTGTCGGGGGCGGTCAGCGTCTTGTCGGCGATGCCGACGACCAGGAACTGCTCATCGCGCACGGTGACGTACCCGCCGACACGCGCGCCCAGCTTCTTGACCAGATCTGATCCCACGGCGACCACTCCCGTCTCGCCGGGACGCACATCCCGGCCTTCGGTGAAGTTGATCTCGAAGCTCTCGTACTGCAGGCCCCGCATGTCGCTGCCGGTCAGTATGGAGGGCATGCCGAACGACATCGCGGCCTCGGTGTCGAGCAGGGTGCCGACATCGCCCTGTACCTCGGCCACCCCGGGCACGCTCTTGATGGAATCGAGCTTGCTGTACGACAGCGGACCGCTGGAGAACATGTTGGAGCCCTCCGCGGCCACGATCACCTTGTCGGAGTAGTACTCGGTGCCGCCCGATACCAGCAGGTTGATCTTCTCCGCCATGCCGCCCATGACCACGAGCGCCAGCACACCGATGGTGATGCCGAAGATGGTGAGCACGACCCTAAGCTTGCGCCGAAAGATGTTCCTAAGGACCCGCATGGGCTTCCCCCCAGTAGCGCGCGATTGATAGAGAGGTCAGGCGATCGACAGGGCTCCGATAGCGGCGCCCGAGCCGGCGATCACGGCGATGGCCCGGGCGGCCTGGACGGCTGTGATCACGGCGGGCACTTTGCGCAGACCGATCTGAACTGCATGGTGCTGAGGTAGCGATCACCCCGGTCGGGGAGGATGACCACGATAGTCCCGTGGTCGATCATCTTGGCGATGCGCAGGGCCACAGCCACGGCCGCCCCCGCCGAGGTGCCGACGAAGAGGCCCTCCTTCATGGCAAGGAGTCTCGTGGTGTCGAAGGCCTCGCCGTCTTCGACCATCTCCTTGAGGTCCAACTCCTCCTGATGGTAGATGCCTGGTACCTCGGATTCGGTCATGTTCTTGAGCCCCTGGATGGTGTGGCCCATGACGGGCTCGACGCCCACGATCTTGACCGCCGGCTTCACGGACTTCAGGTATCTCCCCACGCCCATCAGGGTGCCCGAGGTGCCCATGCCGGCGACGAAGTAGTCCACCTCACCGTCGGTCTGCCGGTAGATCTCGGGGCCCGTCGTCTCGAAGTGGGCGAGGACGTTGGCCTCGTTCTCGTACTGGTTGGGCATGTAGTACTTGCCCGGAGAGGCCGCCATGAGCGCGCGGGCCTGGCGGATGGCGCCGTCGATGTTCTCCTTGGCGGGCGTCTGCACGACGTGCGCGCCCATGCCCTCCAAGATGAGGCGCCGCTCCGTGCTCACGCACTCGGGCATGCAGAGTTGCACCTCGTACCCTTTGGCTGCGCCGATCATGGCGATGGCGATGCCGGTATTGCCCGACGTCGGCTCCAGGATGACCTTGTCCTTGGTGAGTTCGCCGCTCTCCTCGGCCCGCGTGATCATGTAGAGGGCGGGGCGGTCTTTGACCGATCCTCCCGGGTTACAGCCTTCGAGCTTGCACAGGACCTTCGTGTTGGGATTGGGATTGAGATTGACAAGCTCCACGAGGGGCGTGTTGCCGATAGCCTGGAGCAGGTTCATGCTAAGTAGACCTCGTCTCTGGGGACGTTGTGGGAGCTTCTTCGTTCAGAGCATCGTACATTCTACAACGCCCCAGGGTGGGATTCGCGCGGGGGGAGCTCTCCGGTCGATCCGACGCCTTGCCCGCCCGTCGGTAGAGCGGCACGGCCAAGAAGTAGATCGCGCCCCCGACTGTATAGGCGAGGGCCTTGCTGAGCGCCTGAGCCCCATAGCCGAGACCGAGCTGCCCTCCTACGGCGCCGACGTCGGCGAAGAACGAGTCGAAGGACAGGACCGTGGCCCGCCGGGCCGAGGGGATGTGGTCGTTGATGTAGGCCTGGCGGACCGGTCCGAGGATCCCGCCGAGCAGGCCGAAGCCGGCCAGGAGGACGATAAGGATGACGAAGGCCGCGAGATCGGCGCCGTCCGATACCAGGCCCGTCACCCCGATACCCACGGCGCTCAGCGCCGACCCCGCCGAGGTCCACACGAGCACCGTCGCGGGTCTGGCCCCGATCTTTCTCTTCGACATCGGAGCTACCAGCGAATTGCCGGCCACGCCGGACAGGGCGAAGAGAGCGGTTATCGCCCCCGCGACCCAGATCAGATCGCCTTCGCCGAGGAGTTCCAGAGCATACGGCTGCATGGCGTAGAACAGGTACCAGACCAGCAGGCCGTTCACCAGAGAGGTGAAGAGCAGCGGCTTTATCACCGGATGACGCCAGCCGTGCTCGACCCCCGCCCTGAGTATCTTCTTGCTCTCCTCGCCGAAGCGCGACAGCTTCAGCGCGCGCGGCTGGAAACCGATATCGCGCATGAATATTAGGGTGACCACGAAGGCGCAGACCAGGATCCCCGTCCTCACCAGATAGGGGATGGCCAGACTCGCTTGCCCCAGGAATCCGCCGCCGAACGTGCCCACCAACATGGAGACGCCGGCGAAGATACCGTTGCGCGCGAAGACCCGGTCTTTGCTCCCCGAGTAGCCGGCGGAATCGAGCGCGTCAACCACCCAGGCATCCACCGCCCCGGTTTGGCAGGTGAATCCGAATCCCAGGACGATGGAGGAAAGGATGAATCCCGTCAAGCCCCAATGGAAGAAGGACGAGCCCACATATCCGAGGGTCCCGACGACGAGGGACCCGATCCCCATCAAGAAGGAAGCCTGCCTTCCGATGGTGTCGGCGATCACGCCCGTCGGCACCTCGAACACGATCTGACCGGCGCTGAAGGTGGCATTGACCGCCATCACGGTGAAGATGTTCAGGCCCGCGTCGAGCAGAAACAGAGTGTTCACGCCCCAGATGAGGGAGGCGGCCAGCACGAAGAGCGCGCTGGTCCAGTAGTAGGTCCGCTCGATGCGGAGGATGGTGGGGGCGGGATGGTTCATGCTTTCACCTGTACCTGATCCGCGGGTTGAGGAGCGCGTACACGATGTCGGCCGCCAGGTTGGCAAGCGCGAAGATGGCGACGATGAGCATGGTCGTGGCCTCGATGAGGGGGATATCACGCCGCTGGACGGCGAACAGCACCAGGCGTCCCAGACCCGGGTAGCCGAAGACCGACTCTGTCACGATCAGGCCGCCCATCAGCCAGCCCACCCCGGCGGCGACGACCGTCACGGTGGGCAGGAGGGAGTTGCGGAGCACATGGCCGAACAGCACCTGGCGGGTGGAGAGACCCTTCAGATGGGCGGTCCGTACGTAGTCGGTCTCCAGGACCTCCACGGTGCCCGAGCGGGTCATGCGCACCACGTAGGCGAGGCTGGTGAGCGACACGGTCAAGCCGGGCAGGATCAGGCTGGGGAGGGCGGCTGCGAAGGAGGTGCCGGGGGCGATGGCCGACGACGAGGGGAACCAGCCCAGAACACGGCTGAAAAGGGCTATGAGGAGGACGGCGGTCACGAACTCGGGCAGGCCGATGAAGGCCAGCGAGCCGGCGGAGATCACCTGGTCGAGGGGGGAGTTGCGCCGCCAGGCCGCGACGACGCCCAGGAAGATGCCCAGGGGGACGTACATCAAGAAGGCCACCAGGGCGAGCATGGCCGAATTGCGCAGTCTCTCCAGCGTCACCGCCCGCACGTCGTCCTGGGTGCTGATCGAGGTCCCCCAGTCGCCCTGGGCCAGGTCCGCCAACCAGCTTCCGTACTGGACCACCAGGGGGCGATCGAGACCCAGTTCCTGGCGCAGGGCGTCCTTGGCCTGCTCTGAGGCTTCTCGGCCCAACACCATGGTGGCGACATCGCCCGGCAGGACATGGGTGGCCGCGAAGACCAGCATGCTCGAAAGCAGCAGCGTGAGGATGACGAAGCCCAGGCGCCGGAGGATGAAGCGGGTCATGGCAGGGCTCCGTCTGCCGCGGGGTCCGGTCCGGCAGCGTCCGTGCCGCGTTCAGAGCCGGTCTGCAGGGCGGCGAGTTCCTCCAGGGGGATGTGGCAGCAGATGGCGTGGTCGGCGTGGTCGGCGCGTCGACCTGGCGGCCGCGTCATCGCCAGCGTCGCTCGCCGGCTGCCTCCGCGCCACTCTCCAGGGCGGCTCCACCGTCTCGCAGATGGTCCCCAGGTAGCGCGGGCAGCGGGGATGGAAACGGCAGCCCGGCGGCACCTCGCCCGTGGGAGGCGCGCCGGCGGTCAGACGCACGCGGGCGCGACCGGCGCTAGGAGGCTGCTGAAGAGCGACGCTTCGCCGCCGGGGCGCGATGGGCACGGGGACGGCGGAGAGCAGGGCCTCGGTATAGGGGTGGTAGGGCGGCGCCAGTACGCGGGCGGCTTCGCCTTGCTCCATCAAGGCGCCCAGGTACATGACGGCGATGCGGTGCGACAGGTGCTGCACCGCGGCCAGGTCGTGGGAGATGAAGAGGTACGAGGTCCCCTGCTCCTCCTGCAGATCGACCAGCAGGTTCATGAGAGAGCCCTGCACCGAGACGTCCAGAGACGAGATGGGCTCGTCGCAGATCACCAGGTCGGGAGACGCGGCGAACGCTCGGGCGATGGCCACCCGCTGTTTCTCGCCGCCACTCAACTCGGCCGGATAGCGGTCGAAGTACGAGGGGGAGAGGCGCACGGCGTCCAGCAGCTCGTAGACCCGCCGGGTCGCGGTCTCGCGGTCGAGACCCGCCGAGAGTGACCAGGGGCCGCCTGATCGCCTGTCCCACGGTGCGCCGGGGGTTGAGCGACGCCTCCGGACTCTGGAACACCATCTGCAGACGACGGAGCACGTCCTTCTCGCGGCCCGAGGTCTCGGCCGCCAGGTTCTCACCCTCGAGGGCGACCCGTCCGGCCGTCGGCGCGGTCAGCCCCGCGATCACCCGGGCAAGGGTGGTCTTGCCGCTGCCGCTCTCACCCACCAGACCGAGGGTCGTGGCCGAGTCCAGCCAGGTCGTGACCCCGTCGAGCGCCCTGTTGGTCGCCTTGCTTCCCCGGCCGCCGTATCGCTTGGCCACGTTCTCCACATCGACGAGATGGGGCCGTGTCCCTCCTGTCCGTAGACCGGTCGTTCCGCGATCAGACCGTTGTCGGGGGCGGTTGCTGGGGCGGCGTCCGGCGGCGTCCGCGGTCCGCGGGCGACACGCCTTGTTCGGGCAGGCTCACGGCCGCTCGACTCCCGGCCTCGGTGAGGAGGAGTTCCCATCTCAGGCATGCGCTCAGGTGCCCATCCGCCACCACGGTCAGCGGGGGAGTCGACAGCCGGCATGAATCCAGCGCCAGCGGGCAGCGGGGGGCGAAGGTACAACCGACGGGCAGATCGTCCAGGCGGGGCAGCGCTCCCGGGATGGTGGCCAGCCGGGCTGCTCCGCGTGCCCGCTCCGCAAGCGCGGGACGCAGTTCAGCAGGTTGATGGTGTAGGGATGAAGGGGATGTCCGAAGATGTCGGCCACCGCGCCTTGCTCGACCACCTGCCCCGCGTACATGACCGCCACCCGGTCGCACACCCGGGCCACCACCCCCAGGTTGTGGGTGATGTAGAGCATGGCGGTGCTGAACTCCTCCCTCAACTCCTCGAGCAGGTCGAGGACCAGCGCCTGCGTGGTGACGTCGAGCGCGGTGGTGGGCTCGTCCAGGATGAGGAGGTCGGGACCCGTGAGCAGGGCCATGGCGATGGCGGCCCGCTGCAGCATCCCGCCGGAGAGCTGGTGGGGGTAGCTCGCCGCCACGGATCGGGGGTCGGGCATGTCCACCCTCCGCAGCATGGCGAGGCTGGATTCGCGGGCGGCCCGCCGGCCCAGATCCAGATGGCGCCTCCCCATCTCGTCCAGTTGCCGACCGATGGTGAGCGAGGGGTTGAACGCCCCCTGCGGATTCTGGCTGACCAGACCGATCTGCGACCCCCACACATGGCGCAGTTCCCGGCGGGAAAGGGAGGAGAGGTCGACGCTTCCGAGCCGGGCCGAGCCGGCCACCACGCTGCCGTTTCGGGGCAGGTAGCCGATCGCCCCGAGGGCCAGGGTGCTCTTGCCCGAGCCCGATTCGCCCACCAGCCCCAGTGTCTCCCGGGGCTCAACGGCCAGGCTGACGTCTCTGACCGCGGGCAGTATCCCGCTCTCAGTCCGGTAGACGACGGAGAGGCCTTCGATCTCGAAACGGCCTTCGACCTCGATAAGGCCCGCGGTAGCGGCGGCGGTGGTGTCGGCGGCTCTCTGGCCCATCAGTCCTGTCTCCCTCCTACCGGCTATTCTCGGAGCCTGGAGGGCTGAACACGTGGCGCAGCCCATCGGCCATCAGGCTGGTCCCGATCACCAGGAGCGATATGGCGGCGGCCGGGAAGAGCAGCATCCAGGGAGCGGCATCGAAGAAGGTCCGGGCCTCGTTCACCTGCCGTCCCCAGTCGGGGGACGGGCGGCTGAACCCCCAGCCCCAGGAAGCCCAGCGAGGCCACCAGGAAGATGGAGTAGGCGAAGCGGATGGAAGCCTCCACCAGCAGCGGGGGCATGGCGTTGGGCAGCATCTCCCGGAACAGGATGTAGCCTCGCGACTCCCCTCGCAGCCGGGCCGCCTCCACGAACTCGCGCGTGCGCAGATCGAGCACCATGCTGCGGGCGATGCGGGCGAACATGGGGATGTAGAGCACCGTGATCACAAGGATCAGATTGAGGTTCGATGGTCCCACGGTGGCCAGCAGCACCATGGCCAGGAGGAGGGCGGGAAAGGCAAGGAGCACGTCGAGCACGCGCATGATGGCCTCGTCCCACAGCCGGCCGACATATCCGGCCAGCAGTCCCAGCGCGCTCCCGATCACCGCGGCGAGCAGCGTGCCGGCGCCGCCGAGCCAGAAGACCTCGCGCGATCCCACCAGCACCCGGCTGAGCACGTCGCGTCCGAAGTTGTCGGTGCCCATGAGGTGGCCGAGCGACGGCCCCTGCAGGCGGCTGGGCGGCGTCTTGGGCGTCGAACTCGTAGGGAGCCACCAGGGGGCCGAAGATCGCGGCGAGAAGGAACAGGACGAAGACGACCGTCCCGGCCAGTGCGACCGGCTGGCGACGGAGCCGCCGCCAGTAGACGGCGGCTCCTCGCCGGCTGGGAGCCGACGCGGGAGTGTCTTCGACCTTCTCCGTCACCTCGTGAAGTGGGCGGTTCGGAACGGGGTCCGCGACCAGTCGGGCGCCAGCTCCACGCCGTCAACGGCGGCACTCGTCCCGGCCGCGGCCGTCTGGAAGAACGGCACTATCACCGGGCCCCGCTCGATCATGATCTGCTGGGCCTGCTTGTACAGCTCGGCGCGCTTGGCGCGGTCGAGTTCGCTGTTGATCTGGGTCGCGAGCGCGTCGAACTCCGGGTCGCTCCAGTGGGATTCGTTCTAGGGGGCGTCCGAGACGTAGGCGGCGTTGAAGTAGGCGTTGGGTGTGGCGCGCGCTCCCCACTCGGTGATGCCGAAGTCGACGACGAGCCAACTGCTGTCGCCCTCACCGTAGTAGACGTCGGGCGGCACGGTCTGGATGTCCACCGTCACCCCGATGGCCTTCATCTGCTCCTTCCATACCGTGGCGATGGCCGGGATCTCCAGCGCCTGCTGGGCATAGAGGGTGATGGTGAGTCCGTCGGCGTATCCCGCCTCGGCGAGCAGCGTCTTGGCCTGCTCGGGGTCGTAGACCGGAGCCTGGTTGAGGTAGTAGTCGCCGTAGGCCGGACCCACCGGGGTGCCGTTGCCCACCACGGCCAGCCCCGGCCGCACCTGATCGATGAGGCCCTGGTGGTCGGTGCCGAGCTGCAGGGCTTTGCGGACGCGGGCGTCGGCGGTCGGCCGCCCTTCGTCGGAGCGCATGTGAAGCACATAGTGGAAGGCGCTCGCCGGTCCGGTGATCACCTTGAGCTTGGCATCGGCCTTGATCGAATCCACCAGTTCCGAGGTCAGCCCGGCCACGAACTGCACCTGGTCGCCCCGCAGGGCTTCCACCTGCCCGGCCAGGTCGGGGGAGAAGATGAACTGAAGCTCGTCCAGGTAGGGCAGCTGAGCTCCCTGGGCGTCCTTCATCCAGTACCCCGGGTTCTTCTTGAGAATGGCGCGATCTTCCGCCGAGTACGACTCGATGGTGAAGGGGCCGGTGCCTATCCACTCGGTGGCCGGGTCGGTCACCGCCTTGGAGAGGATCGCCGCGTGGTAGTCGGCGACGTCACTGGGAAACTCGGGGTTGGGATCGGTGAGGGTGAACTGAACATGGGTGGCATCGACCGCCGTGACAGCCTCAACGTTGGAGTAGAGGCCGACGCCGGGGGAGCCCACGTCGGGATCACGCAGACGGTCGAAGGTGTAGACCACGTCGTCGGCTGTGAATGCCGCACCGTTGGAGAACTTGACGTCGGAACGCAGGGTGAAGGTCCAGACCTTGCCGTCGGCCGACTGCCATTCGCTGGCCAGTCCGGGGAGCAACTGGTTGTCCACCCCGACCTCGACCAGCCAGTCGTAGACCTGTTGGTTGATGAGGATATCCGCCCGGGCGCTGGCGAAGGCCGGATCGCGGTTGACGGCCGGCTCGGTGGCCACACTGAGGATGCCGCCGGTCTGGATGCCGGTTGGGCCGGCAGTGGTAGTCGCGCCACCTGCCTCGGTCGATGTGGTCGTCTCCTCGCCGTTCGAGCCGCAGCCTGCGAGCAGGAGAGCCACAGCCAAGATCAGGGAGCAACCCAGAGTCAGTACTCGAGGCATTCGGGATGTCGATGAGTGTGAGTCCATCATGTCCTCTCTTGATCCAGACAGTGGGGGATGACGGGCGTCTTGCGGGTTCTAACTACGTTTGCTACCCGGGGGCATTGGCATCCAAACGACACGGGCGGCGACCGGTGACTGGCTGTCCGTTACATCGCCCAGATGCATCACCCGCGAGACTCGGGTTACGGGACATCCCTCTGGGGGAAAAGAACCGACCACGCACTCGGTCCCAAGCGCCCGTCCCCCCAATGCGGGCAGGAGAAGGTCATGGCAGCGACGCCCAGGTACGACGCGATCATCATCGGAGCCGGTCAGGCGGGCGTTCCCCTGGCGAGGAGTCTGGCCCAAGCTGGGTGGCGGACGGCGCTCGTCGAACGGGAGCATGTGGGCGGGACCTGCATCAACGAGGGCTGCACGCCCACCAAGACCATGATCGCCTCGGCCCGGGCCGCCTATGTCAGCCGCAGAGCCGGGGACTACGGGGTGGTGACCGGACCGGTCTCAGTCGACATGGCCGCCGTCAGGCAGAGGAAGCGCGACCTGGTCGAGAGTTGGAGGGCCGGCAGCGAGAAACGGCTGCGCGCCACCGAGAATCTGGATCTTCTCATGGCGGAAGCGAGCTTCGTGGGACCGCATCAGCTCGAGATCCGCCCGAGTCAAGGCGACACGTACGTCATCGAGTCCGAGCGGATCTTCATCAACGTCGGGACGCGCCCGTCGGTGCCCTCGCTGGCCGGTCTTTCGCAGGTACCTTTCGTTGACTCGACCACGCGTCATGGAGCTCGACCAGGTTCCCGGACACCTGCTCATCCTGGGCGGTGGATACATCGCGATCGAAGCCGGCCAGATGTTCCGGCGCTTCGGAAGCGAGGTGACCATCGTCCAGAGGCGCGGATCGCTCCTCCCTCGGGAGGATTCCGACGTGGCGGATGCCGTCGCGGCCATCCTGAAGGAGGATGGCGTCGAGGTTGTGCTGGAGGCCGAGGCCCGGGGCGTTGGGATGGGGATGGACGGAGGCGTGACTCTGGAGCTTGAGACTGCGTCCGGGCCCCGCACTCTCACGGGCACTCATCTGCTCGTAGCCACGGGGCGGACCCCGAACACGGATGCGCTCAATCTGTCCGTCGCCGGTCTGGAGGTGGATAGAGGTGGATACATCCCGGTGAACGAGCGGTTGGAGACGAGCGTGAGCGGGATCTGGGCTCTGGGCGATGTCAAAGGAGGCCCGGCCTTCACCCACATCTCGTACGACGACTTCCGCATCATCCGGACGAACCTGCTCGAAGGCGGCGAGGCAGTGATCACCGGTCGGACGGTCCCCTACACGGTCTTCCTGGACCCCCAGTTGGGCCGGGTGGGGATGACCGAACGGGAGGCTCGGGAGCAGGGACTCGACATCAGAGTCTTCACCATGCCCATGAACTACGTGGCTCGGGCTCTGGAGGTGGATGAACCGCGTGGGTTCATGAAGGCCGTGGTAGACCGTGCCACGGATCGCATCGTGGGCTTTGCCGCGCTGGGGGTAGATGGAGGCGAGTTGATGGCCATCATCGAGGTGGCGATGCTGGGCGGGGTGACGGCTTCGATGCTCAGGAATGCCATCTTCGCCCACCCGACCCTGGCGGAGTCGCTCAACAACCTGTTCGCCGACTAGAGGCTGCTGAAGAGGGAAGTCTCGCCGCCAGTGCGATGGGTCGGTTCGAGTTTCGCGTCGGACTCGTGAGGGGAACTTTCCAGGGTCAACACGACTACGCCGAGGAGGATTCCCGTGGGAAAGGTACCGGACACTCCGGAGAACATGGCCCGCTGCATCTGCGGCGGCTGCCCGTCCTATCCGTCTGAGGGCGGCTTCTTCTGCGCCAAGGGCAAGAGCGCCAAGGAGATCGTCAAACAGGGTTGCATGTGCGGCGACTGTGCGGTCTACAAGGAGAACCAACTGGGCGGCGGCTACTACTGCGTTTCTGGGGTCGCGGAGTAGGGACTGCAGCAGAGCGAGACGATCGACTCGGCCCCGGCTTTGACACACGGTCATCGGCCCCCCGAGTCACGCGACCCGAGCGCTATAGTGTTCGCGTTACTCGTCACTCTCCGATGGAAGGTGTCGCATGTCGCTCCATGGTTTCAGCGTGCCCCTCTCTCCGGAAGGACGGGCCTCGCTCACACCGACTCCGCCCTGGCACTACGCGGGCGACCTGCTGTTGGTGGATTTTCGAGCCGATCCGGCGGCCGTCAAGGCGGTGCTTCCCGACCGGCCTGGAGCCCGATCCCGACGATCCCGGCGGATGCATCGCCTTCTTCGTGGCCTGGCAGTACGCGAGCGAGAGCGGAGACGAGTATCTGGACCCGGTCCGCAGCCAGTACAACGAGTTCATCCTGCTGGTGAACGCCCTCTATCGGGGCGAGCCGGTCGTCACCTGCCCCTACATCTACGTGGACAACGACGCCTCCATGGCCCGCGGATGGATCCAGGGCTGGCCGAAGAAGTTCGGCGAGATCCACACCACCCGGGCGTTCCCCCTCGCTTCGAAGGCCGCTCCTCGGGTGGAGCCGGGCGGGCGGTTCGGCGGGACGCTGTCGGCCAACGGCCGGCGGCTGGCGGAGGCGGTGGTGGAGCTGGAGAAGGTGTCGGACGATCCCGTGTATTTCGGCAAGCGTCCCGGGGTCAACATGCGCTACTTCCCTCAGCTTGCCGGCGGCGGAAAGGCGAAACCGGCGGTCTGCGAGCTGGTGCGGTCGATCTTGAGCGGCGCCCAGCGGACGGAAGTGTGGGAGGGGGCAGCCGATCTCAAATTCTTTCCCGCTCCCGACAACGAACTCGACGCCTTCCAGCCAGTACTGGTGCGGCGTGGCTACCGATACAGCATGGCCATGACCATCGACGACCTCGAGGTGTTGGAGCTGCTGGGCGACGTGAGGTAGGAGGCCGGGCGGTCCCGGCTCCATCTTTGGTCGGATGCCAAATGTACGCCCGCCTGTCAGAGTAGCGCCTATGCTCGTTCCCCGACGCACGGTCGCGTCGGGGGTTTCCCGCTTGCGGGTTGGGACACAAGGGATACAATGTACTTTATGTACATTTCCCCTCGAAGGAGTCTGCGATGGCCAGCGTCACCGCGAAGGACCTGAAGGACCACCCCGCCGAAGTGCTCGGCCGTGTGCAGTACGGGAACGAGCGGGTGGTTGTCACGCGCTACGGTAAGGAAGTGGCCGCAATGGTGCCAATTGAGGATGTCCGTCTGCTCGAGCGGCTGGAGGATCTCGCAGATGTTGAAGACGCGCTGAAAGCCATCGCGGAAGCAGAGCGGGAGGGCACGGTGAGCCTCGCAGAGCTGGTCCGAGAACTCAAGCGTCAGATGTAGGACGTCTCAGTGTTCGAGGTTCGAATCGCGCCGGCCGCTGAGCGGGCGATCACCAAGCTACCGAGGGCGATCCAGACTGCGGTCCTTGAGACAATCACCGCATTGGGGTCAAATCCCCGTCCGGCTGGCTGCCGGAAAGTCCGGGGGTTGCCCGCGCACTACGAGGTCTACCGCGTAGAGGTCGGGGGAGCCCACCGGATCATCTATCAGGTCAGGGAGACGGCCGCCTGGATTCTCGTGCTCAAGGTCGCTGATCGCAAGGACGTGTACAAGCGGCTGGGCGACCTGAAAGGGTCTCTCGAGTAGCTATTGGCTCAACAAGGCGCCGGGGCGCGGACTCCGACGGAGCCCGCGCCCCGGCTGTGGCAAGGGGGGTCGAGAAGCGTCACACGGCGCAGCCCTTGCTGCTCAGTGGCGCTGCGCCCAGCGGCGCCCTGCGCCCGTTAGCAGCTCCCGCGCCGCGCGGCCGTCAGCGCCTAGCCTGGCATGGTGTCCATTCCCGCCGTTGCGCCCGTTGCCGTCGCGGTGGTCGTCCGACCCCCGTTGGCCGTTGGTCACGCGCCCGTCGAGCATGTGGAACACCCGATCGCAGGTTGCCGCGACGTTGGGGTCGTGCGTCACCAGGACGAAGGTCGTACCGGTGGCCTCGTTGATGTCGTGCATCATCTCGATGATCTCGGCCGAACTGGCCGAGTCGAGGTTGCCGGTCGGCTCGTCGCCGAAGATGACCTTGGGGCCGTTGACCAGAGCCCGGGCGATGGCCACTCGTTGCTGCTGACCACCCGATAGCTCCGTCGGCCTGTGGTTCTGCCGCTCGGCCAGCCCCACCTGGGCGAGGGCGACCTGGGCCGCACCGCGGGCTTCGCGTCTGGGCTTGCCGGCGTACTCGGCCGCCAGCATGACGTTCTCCAGAGCCGTGAAGCTCGGCACCAGGTTGTAGGTCTGGAAGATGAAGCCCACATCATTCCGCCTAAGCTCGGCCAGGTCGCGCCGAGTCAGCTTGTCCACCCGGCGTCCGTCGAGCCACACCTCTCCCGAGTTCACCGAGTCCAGGCAACCCAGGATGTGGAGCAAGGTCGACTTCCCGGAACCGGAGGGGCCCATCACCGCCACCATCTCGCCCTCTTGGATCTCGACGGTGGCGTCCCGCAGAGCATCGACGTAGTTGTCCTGGCCCATCACGTAGCGTTTGTTGATGTTGATCCCGCGGATCACCGGGCGCTTGCCGTTCTGTGCTTTCGCGCTTCGCCTCGCCCAATCCTGGATGGCTGTCGCCGAGTGGCTACCCGTGCTCTCCCAGTCGGCCGGCGCGGTTTCCATGGCGCCGCTTCTGTCCTTGGCAACCTGGGTGGCGACTGTCTGATCAAGAATGCTTGACATCATGTTCTCCTATTCGTAACGAAGGGCGAGGACGGGCTGCAGGCGGGCGGCATGCAGCGAGGGGTACAGTCCGCTCGCCAGACCCAGGAAGATGGCGAAGAGCACCGAGCCGATGGCCAGCCTGGGCGAGACGAGGAACAGATCGAGGTTGCGACTCTCCAGCAGCCGGTCGGTGACGGTCGCCGCCAGCCAACCGAGGAACAGCCCGGAAACCCCGCCGATCAACCCGATGATGCCGGACTCGGTCAGAAACTGGCCCACGATCTGGCGATCGGAAGCGCCGATGGCCTTCCGCACGCCGATCTCACGGGTGCGCTCGTTCACCGACATGGTCATGGTGTTGACCACCGACAGTCCGCCCACGAAGAGCGCGATGATCGCAATGCCGTAGATGATGGCGTTGAAGATGCTCATGCTGCTGGCGATCTGGTCTTGGAATGCCTGGGGGCCGGTGGCGAGCACCCCGGGGACGGCCTCATTGATGTCTGCGGCCAGCTGCTCGGGATCGGTGCCCGGAGTGGGGTAGACCACGAAGCTGGTGACCAGATCCGATCTGGTCCACCTGGGCGCGGACCACCTCGGGCAGATCCTGCACGAAGATCGCCTGGGCGTCGGCGAGGGTCATCTGCACCGTGGTGTCCGGGGCGGTCAGGGTCTTGTCGAGCACCCCGACGACCGTGTACTGCTCGCCGCGGATGGTGACCTTGTCGCCCACGCCACCGCCGAGCTTCTTCACCATGTCGGAGCCCAGCACGACCGACCCGTTCGTCGTCGGGCGTCAGCGCCCGTCCGTCGGCAGTAGTTGAGGTCGAAGCTCTCCAGTTCCTGGTCGCGCATGTCGCTGCCGGAGAACATCGGAGGCATCCCGAAGGACATGCTGGCCTCGGAGTCGAGCAGTCCTTCGATGGTGGACTGAGACGCCGGCCACACCCGGCACGGCCTCGATGGCGTCGTACTTGCTGTAGGAGAGGGGCGCGCCCGAGAAGAGAGAGCCGCCATCGGCCAGCACGGTGACTTTGTCGGAGTAGTACTCGGTGCCGCCCGAGACGAGCAGGCCGATCTTCTCGGCCATGCCGCCCATGACCACCAGGGCCAACACCCCGATGGTGATGCCTGAGATGGTGAGTATCACCCTCAGTTTGCGACGGAAGACGTTTCGTATCGTTCGCATTTCTTGAACCCCCTGAGCCAGTGTGTCGTCTTGGTAACCAGTTAGAACCATTCGTAACCTGCGTGTGCTAGCAGCGCCATCATACTACGAACTTAGTAATAGTCAAGACCAGATAGTAGGTTCCTTTCGAAGTTGTCTCGATTTTTCGGAATCGCCCCGGTCGGGCGGCGCCTATAGCCCCGCCGGTGCCGCCAACAGCCCCCGCTGGTGACGCCGCGCCCCGCTGCGTGGCGTCACCGATCCCCCCGCGTCAGCTACGCCGCATACACGTGGACCTTGTCGCCGTTGGCCGAGTCGACGTCGACCTCCATCTCGCGCAGGGCCTCGATAAGCTCCTCGAGGTCTTCGGGCTTGAAGTTGTTGAGGTCGAACGACATGCCCTTCTCGGCCATGGTCTTGTTGATCTGGTCCTGCGCCTGGGGCGGGATGAGCGAGGTCAGCTTCAGACCGGCCCGCATCAGGGCCAACGGGATCTTGACGTTCACGTTGTCGCCCTTCACGCTCACCACCTTCACGTACATGAACTTGGGGGCGCCGGAGGTCCCGGTCCTCTCCGTGGTCTTGGCCCCGGGGAAGAACTTGTGGAAGCCGGACTTGGCTCCCGTGTCGGCTCCGGCTCCTGCCGACGCATCGGCTCCGGCGGTTCCGGACGCCTGCGCGCTGGCCGGGTCGAGCGCGTCCAGCAGGCGGGCGGCCTCCTCGGCGGTTATCTTGCCCGCGGCCAACAGATCTAGTATGCGAGTACGATCGTCACCCATGATGATCTCCCTTTCTTGACTACTTCTTCTAGCGGAGCACGAAGGCCACGGTCCGGCTGCTGTGGCTCTTGTCCTGTACGAAGACCTCGGTGCCTCGAGTCTCGCCGACGACGCCCAGGACTCCGAACAGGAAGCGCGTGTACCCGGGCTTGTGGAGGCTGACCAGGCTGAACAGGTCGGCGAGCAGGGTCGCGACCAGCGTCAGCACGATGAACACCAGGATGAGCGGCCAGAGGATGAAGAGTGGGAACCAGAAACGGAACTTGGTCCGTTCTCCCTCCACGATGCGCATTGACACCAGCCAGGGCGGCACTCTCATTTCTCCAACCTTTCCGCGGCTTCCGTGACCGAGATCTGGCCCCGCTCGAGGAGGTCGAAGACCTCGTCGTGGGCCGTGACCTGGACCACTTCCACCAGTTGCAGTTGCTGAACGATCTTGTTGAGCCGGTTCTTGACCGTCGGGTAGCTGATCCCGAAGGCCTTCTCCATGTACTTGATGGAGCCGTGGCAGCGCACGAACTCGCTCACGAACACCTGGTCCTCGTAGCGCAGGTTCGCGAGCAGCGGGAGCTCGAAGTCACCGCTGATGGCGATATCGCTGCCCTCCAGCCGGACGCCGGTGACCACGAACTTGCGGTCTCCGGTCAGGTCGGTCAATTCATTCCATTGAGCCATAGGGGCCTCCTTCGTCTGCTTCTTGAACGAGCATAGGGCCAATGATTAAGAAAGTCAAGTGTGACCTTAATAATCTTAAGAAGGCGCGGTTGTGACCGGGGGAGAGGTTGGACCTGGGGTGCGTCTAGCGCCGTCCGGTGCCGTACCGTGAATGTCACTCAACTCACGACTCTGGACCGCGGAGTTCTCGAAGGACCCGTCGGCCAACTGCCCGACGCCAAGCTGCAACTCGTGTTGTCGGGGATCGACGTCGTCCTGGGGAGATAGTCTGCGGAAGCGTGGCGTTCGCTTCGTTCGGCAACGAAGGCCACGCTCCCGCGAGGTCCGGCTACTCGATCGGCGCCGGCTCTACCGAGAGGCGACCCGCTGGCCGCTCCAGCAGCGAGACGGAGTCAGGAACCACGTCCTGGCGAGTCGGGATGAGGATCGCGCTGATGCCTGCCAGGGCCACTGCGACCGTGGCGATCCAGAGAGCGGCGGTCACGCCGTCAACGAAGAGCCGCGGGCTCGTGTAGCCGCCCACTGTTGAGAAGACGCTGGCCAGGACGGCCACGCCGAAGACCCCGCCGACCTCGCGGACCGCGTTGTTGACGCCGCTGGTCTTGCCCTCCTCCCTGCGCCGCACGGTGCTCAACACCAGGTTGGAGATCGGGGCGAAGTAGAGGCTCATGCCGACGCCACACAGCACCAACCTCGGAACCCGCGACTCCTCAGCAGCTTGCTAAGCGGTCGCCCCAGCATCGACAAGGCGCTTCAGATCCAGAGCGAGGTTCTGCAGCCGCGCGACCTCCTGCTCCACCTGCCGCGTTCCCGCCACCGACTGATTGCTGGCCTGGTTTATGCTCTCGATAGCCTGGCTTATCTGTTCCATCCCGGCGAGTTGCTGCCTACTCGAAGCGGCGATCTGAGCGGCCGACTGAGCCGACTCGCTGACGCTCTCGGCCAACTCGTTGATGGTCTCTCCGGACTCTATGGACTGTCGCCGGCCCGCGTCGATGGCTTCACGGCTCCGTTCCACGGCCTGCACGGCCAGTCCGCTGGCCTTCTGGATCTCAGAGAGGATGGTACGAACCTGCGAGACGGCTTGCTTCGACTGCTCGGCCAGGTCCTTCACCTCCTGCGCCACCACGGTGAAGCCCTTGCCCTGATCGCCCGCCTTGGCCGCTTCGATGGAGGCGTTGACCGAAAGAAGGTTCGATTGCTCGGCTATGTCGCTTACGGTGGCGATGATCTCGCCCACCGCTTGGGTCTGCTCACTCAGCCTGCTGATGGTCTCAGCCACCATGGCCATCTCGTTGCGCATGCGCTCGATGCCCGCGATGGTCTCCTCCACGTTGGCGCGCCCGGCTTCGGCCGTCTGGGCGACGCTCTGAGAGTTCTCCGCCACCTCCGTGGCCTTCTCATTGGCGAGCTGCGCCGTCTGCTTCACTTCTTCCACGGTGGCCGTGGTCTCGTTGGTGGAAGCGGCCGTTTGGGCTGTGCCCGCGGCCACCTGGGAGGAGACGGCGAGGAGTTCGGCGGCCGACTTGCCGATCTTGTTGCTGGCGGCCCGTATCATGCGGCCGATGCCTCTGGAGATCCACCACTGCGCAAGCACGCCCACCACGACGACGAGACAGCCCACTACCAACATCACGATCATCATGGTGGTCAGCTTGTCGGAGACCTGGTTCGACTGCATCGGGTCGAGGATCTGCGTGTCGACCCAAGCCGTGTACTCCTTGAATGCGGACTGGACGGCCCTCAATTCGATCATATTGACGACTATCATCGCGACCACGAGAACGAGTACCACGACAAACCCCAGCAGTATCACTCGCTGGACCCGCATATAACGCGACCCTTGCTTAGCCATTACCTAGTCTTCCTCTCTAGTCCGGCGTACGACTTCCATGACGCGTCTCCCCCGGGGCAAAGCGGCGCGCCGCAACCCGTCGCGGCTGCGGCCGCCGTGAGATTCCGGACTGGATTATCGGCGACGAAGCCCTTGGGCTTAATGGGCGTACCTTTGGGAGCTGGCGGGCGATGCGGCCGGCGAACAAGGCGGAGGGACGATCAGTCTTCTATATCTGTCTCGGAGAGGCCTGCGCATTCGAGAAGCGTGGCGAGGATTTTGGGATGCAGGATCTTTCCGGGGTGGCAGGGGAGGGTGACGCGGCGGCCATTTGGATCGCGCGCCTCCCTCGCCGTTAAGCGGGGGAGCCGGGGATTCATCCTGGCACTTCGACCGTGATCAGGCTTATCGTCTCGACACGGGGGATCTCCTCGCCGCAGGCCAAGCGGTCCTCAACGTGGAGAGTGACAGCCTCGCGGGGGTTGTTGAGCGCTTCTTCGTAGGTGTCTCCCTGGGTGCAGCAGCCCTGAAGCTCGGGGCACTGAGCCCAGTAGCCGTCGGCGTCATGGCCCACGATGGCGGAGAAGTGGTACTGCACCTGTGCCTCCAGGCAGCCGCTCGCACGTGTGACAAGCATACACCCACCCCTTTCGCGTTGGCGAGAACGGCATCCGGGACCCGTCGGGTGCCGCAATGCTTGGTGGAGCGTAGCCCGAGGCGGGTGGCCGGACCCTCCACCCTTGGTTGGAGCCTGGCGTCTGCGGCGCTGTGTATGATGGGACACCATGAGCCCGACGCATCAGCAGCCTGACAAGCCCACCCCCGACGACATCCTGCGCACCGTCTTCGGCTACTCCACGTTCCGCTCGAACCAGCGGGACGTCATCGACACCGTCTTGCGCGGGGAGGACGCCTTCGTGCTCATGCCCAGCGGGGGAGGCAAGTCGCTCTGCTATCAGATCCCCGCCATGCTGCGGCCGGGCACCGGCATCGTGGTGTCGCCGCTCATCTCGCTGATGAAAGACCAGGTGGACGCGCTGCGCGCCAACGGAGTGCGCGCCGCCGCCTACAACTCGTCGCTGGAGTCGGGGGCCGCCCGCAAGGTGCTGGCTGATCTGATGGCGGGCCGGCTCGATCTTCTATATGTGTCGCCGGAGCGGGTGACCAGTGACGGCTTTCTCGACCGGTTGGCGGCGCTGCGCCCGGAGGCGGCTGGCGACGGCGCGGCGGGTCGTGACGCGCGGCCGGTCGGCGGCGACGGTGGCGCCGGCGGGCGGCGTCGCCCTCATCGCGGTGGACGAGGCGCACTGCATCTCGCAGTGGGGGCACGACTTCCGGCCCGAGTACGTGGAACTCCGGAGGCTGCGGGAGCGTTTTCCCGGGGTGCCGCTGGTCGCGCTCACGGCCACGGCCGATCCGCACACCCGCGACGACATCCGCCACCAACTGGGGCTGCGGACAGGCCGCTTGCTTCATCTCCAGCTTCGATCGGCCCAACATCCGGCTCGAAGTGGTCGAGAAGCATAACCCTCATTCTCAGCTTAAGCGTTTCCTCGCTTTGCACGGGCACCAGCGGAGCACGGCCCGGGCGCCGCGCACGAGGGCGAGGCCGGCATCATCTACTGTTCCACCCGCAAACGGACGGAGGAACTGGCCGCTCACCTGCGCGAGCGCGGCATCGCCGCGGACGCCTATCACGCGGGGATGTCGGCCGAGGAGCGCGACCAGGTCCAGGAAGCGTTCATTTTTGACAGGATCAGGATCGTGGTGGCCACGGTCGCCTTTGGGATGGGGATCGACAAGACCAACGTCCGTTTCGTGGTTCACTGGGATCTGCCTCAGCATCTCGAGGGCTACTACCAGGAGATCGGCCGGGCGGGCAGGGACGGGCTGCCGGCCAACGCGCTCATGCTGTTCGGCTGGGAGGACGTGGTCCGGGTGCGGGCGCTCATCGACAAGGGCGAGAACGGGCAGCGGGTCGCGGTGGAGCAGCACAAGCTGGGGGCGCTGGTGGGTTTCGCCCAGGAGCTCACCTGCCGGCGACGGGCCCTGCTCGGCTACCTGGGGGAGTCGACGGAGTCCGACTGTGGCAACTGCGACGTGTGCCTCGATCCGCCCGAGCTCTACGACGCCACCGAGGACGCGCGGAAGGCGCTCTCCTGTGTCTATCGGACGGGCGAGCGGTTCGGCGTGGGCCACGTGGTCGACGTGTTGCGCGGCTCAAAGAACCAGCGCATCGCCGATCTGCGGCACGAGCGACTCTCCACCTACGGCATCGGCGCGGATCGGAGCGCGGAGGCGTGGCGGAGCCTGTTGCGGCAACTGGTGCATCTGGGCTATCTGCGGCAGGACATGGGGGAGTATCCGGTGCTGCAACTCACCGCGGCTTCGGCTCCGCTCTTGCGTGGGGAGACGGAGCTGAACCTGGCACGGCCCCGGGTGCGGGTGGCGGCTGCGGGCGCTGAGGGCGAGGCGAGGGGCGCCAGGGGCAAGGATCGCGGGGCGAAGCGGCGGCGAGGGGCGGCGGCTCGGCTTGGCGGGGACGATAGCGACTGGCCGGCGTCTGGGGCGACCGGCGGTGACGGGGCGGATGGCGATGGGTCGGCCGACGCACTCTTCGAGCAGTTGCGGGCGCTGCGGAGGGAGATCGCCGATCGGGAGGGCGTGCCGGCCTACGTGATCTTCCACGATGCTACTCTCCGGGAGATGGCGGCGGCGCGGCCTCAGACGCCGGACGAGCTGCTCGACGTCAGCGGGGTGGGGGAGAAGAAGCTGGAGAAGTATGGGGAGGAGTTCTTGGCGGCTCTGCGGCGGAGCGAGCCGGCGGCAAGCGGATGATCGTGAGGGTGGTAGTGAGGGCGGTCAAGGAGGCTGGCGAGGCCTCCCTGATCACGCCCGGCGTGCAACTTCCGTCGGCAACCCGCTGGGCGGGCGCCGGGTCTACCTCACCCGGCTGATGGCCCGCAGGGCTTCGAAATCGGCACGCTGCACCGATGTCGACGGACTGTGATTCCGATCGGTGACCCACACCGGCGATGCGGGCCGCTCGTCGGGAGCGCCGTAGACCCTGACGTCGTCCGAAGCGTTTCTTGCCCGCCTCGGGACCAGCAGGAATACGGCGAGGATGCGATCTGCGAAGACTCCCATTGTCTTCCCCCTCCTTCTCTCTCCTTTTCTCTTGTCTCCAATTGTAGAAAGGGCAGGTAAGAAATAACAGAGGCAGAATTCATGAAGTGTTACCATAACAGTAGTGAGCAACAGCAGTCTGTGTTTATGAATCGACCATAACAGTGACCACGCCCAAGGGACGACACCGCAGAGAGGGCGCCGGGCCTCGGAACCGACGGCGGTTTGGAGGCCATCGCGCACCGGGCGAGACGGTCACTGGGAGGCGATGACGCCGGGAGGTGGCGGGCTATGAAGACCGAATCTGCCGCGGGCGCAGAGTGCCCAAGTACTCGCTCTTGGCCGACGAGATCGCCAGCCAGGTGACGCAGGGCGTGCTGCGGCCGGGTGAGCAGATCCCTTCAGTGAGGCAGATGAGCCGCGAACGGGGAGTCAGCGTCACCACCGTGCTCGAAGCCTACCGGCGCCTCGAAGACCGCGGCCTCATCCGGGCCCAACCGCAATCCGGGTATTTCGTGGCCTGGAAGCCCTCCGGGTCCGGCCGCCCCCGGCCCAAGATGTCGTCGGCGCTCGCCTGGCCCGCGCAGGTCACCATCAGCGATCTGGACGCGAACATCCTGGTCGAATCGGTGTCCCAGGGCATGGTGCGCTTCGGGGCGGCGGTCCCGGCCGTGGAGTTGTTGCCGACCGACAAACTGAACCGGATCCTCGGGTCGATCGCCCGGCGCGGCGAGGTCAGTCGCGATCTGCACGCATCGATCGACGGATGGGAGGAACTGCGCCGGCAGATCGCGCAGCGGCGGAGCATGCAAGGCTGCCCGTTGGACAGCGACGAGGTCGTCATCACCTCGGGCTGCACCGAGTCGCTCAGCCTGGCGCTCCGGGTGACCACCAAGCCCGGCGACCTGGTGGCGGTCGAATCGCCGACCTACTTCGGCATCCTCCAGATCCTCGAGGTTCTCGGCCTTCAGGCTCTCGAGATCCCGACGCATCCCCAAACGGGCATGAGTCTCGAGGCGCTCGAGTTCGCGCTCCTTCACGACGACGTCAAGGCCGTGGTGGTGATGACCTGTTTCAGCAACCCACTGGGGAGTTCCATGCCCGACGCGGCCAAGCGCAGGTTGGTGACCATGCTGGGGGAGAGGGATATCCCGCTGATCGAGGACGACGTCGACGGGGAGCTCTACTTCGAGGGCAGCCGCCCCACAGCGGCCAAGTGCTACGACGAGCGGGGACTGGTGCTTCTCTGCTCCTCCTTCAGCAAGGACATCGCTCCCACCTATCGTGTCGGCTGGATCGCGCCCGGGAAGTTCCTCAAGCGCGTCAAGCACGTGCGCGCGGCTCTCTCGGGTCGCGCTCCGGTCATCGACCCAGGCGGTCATCGCCGAGTATCTCTCGCACGGAGGCTACGAGCATCACCTCCGCCGTCTGCGGCGCGCGTACGCGGAGCGGGTGAATCAGATGGCCCAGGCGGTCGTGGACCAGTTCCCCGAGGGCACGTGGGTGTCGACGCCCAACGGTGGATACGTGCTCTGGGTCGAGATGCCCGAGACGGTCGACGCGATGGTGCTCTTCCGGATGGCTCTCGAGGCAGGCATCTCCGTGGTGCCCGGGCATCTGTTCTCGGTGGGAGGGCAGTTCACCAATTGCGTTCGGCTCAACGCGGCCTACTGGTCCAAGAGGACGGAGCCGGCGCTTGCGCGGCTGGCCGAGATGGCGCAGGTGCTGTCCCGGGACTGAGATGGCCCAGCTTCTGGAGGGTGGGGCGGGGTAGGGAGCGAGCAGACGTACTCGAGGATCATTCCAGCTGACAGATCGGACGGCTGGGCGGGCTCATCTGCCGGCGACGGGCTGGTATTACGCGGTGGCGGGAGAACCCGGGTACAATAAACACAAGGGAGGTGATCGTCATCATGCAGATAGACCTGGATCCCGAGAGATTGGCGGACTTCTCCAGAAGGCACCGAGTCTTCGAGTTGGCTGTCTTCGGCTCTGCTCTGCGAGATGACTTCGACTCGGACAGCGACGTCGACGTCTTGGTCACGTTTATGCCAGGCGCCGAGGTTTCGCTCTTCGATCTTGTTGACATGGCGGACGAACTCCAAGCCCTCGTCGGCCGTCGAGTAGACCTCGTGCCCAAGCAGGGTCTCAAGTCGCGGATACGTCAGTCGGTCCTCGAGGGCTCGCAGATCATCTATGCAGCGGCGTGACGATCTCTATCTGGCCGACATCGTCGAAGCTGCGCAGGCGATTCGCGTCTTTCTGGCCAGACTCGAACGCTCCAGTCGAGAGGCCTTCGTCGAGGACGATCTGACAAGTAGCGCCGTGCTTCAGAAGTTGAGCATCATCGGCGAGGCGGCCGCTCGCGTATCCGAGGAGACCAGGGAGGAGTACCCCGATGTCCCTTGGCATCAGGCACGCGGGATGAGGAACCTCCTCGTCCATGCGTACTTCTCGGTCGACTGGGATATGGTCTGGACGACCGCGACTGAGTCTGTCCCAGCGCTCGAAGCGCAAGTCGCACGAATCCTCGAATCGCGTGGGGCCGTCAGCTAGGCACAGGCGACTGCTCTACCTCTTTGAACGGACAGGGGAAGGGCGTCCTCTGTCTATCCGCCCAAAGATCTAGCATGGCGAAGCTGGGCCTCAAGCCTGGCTTCAGGGATAAGTGATGCTCGGTCGCTATGCGATCGGCGTAGGGGGGCATGGATCAACCCAATCTAGCCTGGATCGTCAATTTCACGTGGGGCATCGCCGACGACGTGCTCCGCGACCTCTACGTCCGGGGCAGGTACCGTGACGTCATTCTCCCCATGGTCGTGCTGCGGCGTCTCGACGCCGTGCTCGAACCCACGAAAGATGCGGTCAAGCGCATGCAGGAGGCGCTCGACAACTCCGGCATCACCAACCAGGATGCCGCTCTCCGTCAGGCTTCCGACCAGGCCTTCCACAACACCTCGGCCTTCACGCTCCGCGATCTCAGGTCCCGGGCCAACCGCGCCCAGCTCAAGGCCGACTTCGAGGCCTACCTCGACGGCTTCTCTCCGAACGTCCAGGAGATCCTCGACAGCTTCGAGTTCCGCAACCAGATCCCCCGGCTCTCCAAAGCCGATGCGCTGGGCACGCTGATCGAAAAGCTCCTCGACCTGCAGATCAATCTGAGCCCCAACCCGGTCCCGGCCGCCGACGGCACCGTTAAGCTTCCCCGGCCTCGACAACCACGCCATGGGCACCATCTCCGAGGATCTCGTGCGCCGCTTCAACGAGGAGAACAATGAGGAGGCCGGTGAGCACTGGACCCCACGCGACGCGGTCAAGCTCATGGCCAGGCTGGTGTTCCTGCCGGTGGCCGAGCAAATCGAGTCGGGCACCTACCTCATATACGACGGGGCCTGCGGCACAGGCGGCATGCTGACGGTGGCGGAGGAGACGCTGCAGACTACGAGGGCTTTGCTGCCTAGGGACCGAGGAGTCCCGAGGCCGCCGCACTGCGGGACGAGGCCGTTCTCACCTGGTCCGAGTTCAACAGCGCGTTCTCACGGCCAAGAATCTGAAGATTGCGTGCGAGTGATCAGCGACAGTGGTCTGACATATCCCCCGACGCCCGCTCATTCCCCGAAGTTGGCCATCAGATACGCCTTCATCTCAGGGCTGAGCTGCTTGTAGAGCGTAGCGTTGTACGACGCGTTGTACGGGACGGGACTTGCAGCTGTCGACAGATCCACAAACCGGATAGTTGGGTCCAGGAACTGGTTGGTGGCATCCGGAGTACCTTGCGGCCGAGTGGGGTCCATGCTGGGGACCGGGATGAGAGCCGGGGCCTTGCCTACGTTGGCAACGTTCGCGCTGTTTTGGCGCAGATTATTCTGCACTATCTGTTGTGCCGCGATGGCGTACTTCCTCGACGTCGCCGCGGGCGTACCGTCTACGACCGCGGGATCGACGTTGGTCGTCTCGATCGAGATGCTGTAGTCACTGTTCAGGTAGATGCTGAACGTGCGGAACTGCTGCGGGAAATCGCGCAGGGACGAGGTTTCGACCTGCCAGAAACCCTGTTCGGGCGTGGCCCCCGGAAATGCCTTGACGGTGTTGAAATGCCGGTGTCCGGCGATCCACATGAGGAAGTTCGGCGTGTTCTGAAGCGTCTTGACCAGTTCCTCCAGGGTCACGGCATTCTGAGTAGTAGTGGACCCATCACCGAGGGGATTCGCAGCGGTCTTGCCCCCGAGCCACCATTCGGTTTCCGTGCCTATTTGCACGACACCGATGGGGACATGCGCCGCGATGATCATGAGTTGGTTGGCAGCCTGACCGGCCGCGAGTTCCGCCTTGAGCCAAGCCCATCTCTTCTCGTCAAGGAATCCGTGGCCGTGGATGTCTGTTGAGCCGTCGGTCTCCGACTGGGTATCGTCCAGCACGATGACCTTGAGCGGCACATCGGCTTTCGGCAGGAAGCTGTAGCAGGCAAAACCGCTCTCCTGGGTGGGATCAACCAGGTTGAAACCGTGACCCTCCGGGCTGGAGGACGTCTTGAAGAACTCCTGGACCCATTCCGTTCTCACCAGCGAGCGACGATCGGGGTCGGCTGCCACCTTGGGAGGAGCGACGGCCTCAGAGCCGGCCGTGACAGGCCCCGTGTTGATGATGGTTTCCAAGGGAGTCGATCCATCGATGACGCCACCGTAGTATTGGGGTGTCGTCTTCATGTTCTCCATGTTGAACATGGCCGGGAAGGTCGATGGATTGGGGACCAGGAAAGCCGGCACGGCCCAGACCGTGTCGCTGATGTATGACTGGCGGAGGCCGAGAGACGGGTCGGCATCGACCGGGAACGAACCGATCAAGAAGTGATCGTGGTTGCCGAGAGTCTGGTACCAGGGGATCGACTTGTCCAGCCCGGCGGCCTGGAACGGCTTCTGGTAGTCGATGGTGTCGGCTCCCAGGTGAGCTCCGGAACTCGGGGTGATCACCTTGCCGTCGATGACGTCGATGTACCACCTGAGCTCGTTGTAGGAAGTGTTGTTGCATGTGTCGCCCAAGGAGATTGCGAAATCGAAAGCATTCTTCTTATGAAGGGCGTTGGCTGTCTGGATGGCGGCGTCCAGGACTTGGGTTGTGTAGCCCATTACCGGGGAGTAGATGGAAGTGTTCGACCCTGAGTTGGTCGGATCCAGTTGCTGGAGGTAGATCAACTGGTTTGGTGCTTCCTCGTCGGTGATATGGATGTCGGTGAAGGCGAAGAAATTCAGCAGTTGCTGGTTTCTGGTTGGTGTCACGTACGTGTCCCCTCCTGGCATGAGGTCTTTCCGCTCCACAATCGGAAGGGGTGATCCGTATGTCCAGGCGCCGTATCCTGATGAATCGTATTCAGAGACCAGGCTGAGCTTCTCCACAGCAGGCGGGGAAGATACCGTGTATGGAAATGACAGCATCCTCTGAGCCGTTGTCTCGACATCAGGATCGATTGGGTAGCCTTTGACTGAGTCGTCGCTATTCGAGCATCCTGAAGAAGGACAGCAAGAGGATACAAACGAGTGTACTCAGTAGCAGAGCACCCAATACCTGGAATCCATTTGTGTGATTTCTCGGTTTATGGCTGTAGAGCTTAGCTCATTACTCTCTCCATTCCCTGAGCGCTTCTGCGCAATCTGGGTGGCGGGTCGCGACGACGTCGCACCATAGATAGGGGTGTCAGCAACCGCGAGGGCGGACATGAGAGGCTCGGGAACGCGTCCCTCTGCGGGAGGCCAAGAGCGTCCGCCGCTCTGTCTATTGGTGTGGATGCCCTCGCCGGCCCCGGACTAAACGGGGGCGTCGTTGCTGACACGAGAGTCTCGTGACGGTGACGTCGATCTTGCTCTCGGAGCACGTCTCGCCTATGACTAGTAATGGACTGCGGATAAACGGCCGATACCTTGGTGCGACTAATGGCTCTGCGAGGGTCTGTGCTTGGAGTCCCGGGAGGTTGAATTGATCAGGTTCGGCAACAAGATGCCAGTCAAGCGTCGGTTGATCCTGGGATATGGCCTGATGGTGCTCGACGTGGTTGTTGTCGGCGCCGTCGCCGTCGTCTGGCTCGAGTATGGGCTCGACCCCACCGTTGGGACGACGCTTGTTGGTGTGTTCACCGCGGCGGGAGTGGTCTTGGGTTTCGTTCTCACCTGGCTGGTCTCTCGCGGTCTGGTGAACAGACTGAAGGCAGCCACGGGCAGCCTCGGTGCGGCGGCCACAGAGCTCATGTCGATCGCCTCGCAGGTAGCAGCCGGTACCGCTCAGACCGCGGTCTCCACGAACGAGACCACGGCCACCGTTGAGGAAGTCAAGCAGACGGCCATGCTCTCGTACGAGAAGGCGTCGAACGCGGCGCAGGGCGCAGCAAACGCCGCGCAGTCGCTCGGGTCGGCGCGGCTCTTGGTGGAAGAGACCGCGTCCGGTATCGAGCAGATGCTGGGCGACATGGATGTCGTGTCCGAGACCATCAACAGGTTGAGGGAACAGACCCAAGCGGCGGGTGAGGTGGTCGCCGCGGTCAACGATCTGGCCGAGCAGTCGAATCTGCTGTCGGTGAACGCCTCCATTGAGGCCGCCAAGGCCGGCGAGCAAGGGAAAGGCTTCACTGTCGTCGCCCAAGAGGTCAAGAGCCTCGCCGAGCAGTCGAAGCAGGCTGTCATCCAAGTGCGCACCATCCTGAGCGAGATCCAGAGAGCAAGTCAGATGGCCGTGCAGGCGGCCGAGCGCAGCCGCCAGACCATAGACGCGGGGAGACAGCGCTCCGTGGAGGCGGGCGAACTCATGCAAAACCTAGCCGAGCGCGCGGTCGACGACGCTCATTCGTCCACACAGGTCACCGCCTCCAGCCAGCAACAGTTGGCCGGCTTGGAGCAGATAGCCCAAGCCATCCAGAGCATCAACGAGGCCGGCAACCAATCGACGGCCGGCACTCGCCAGGTTGAGCAGCAAGCGCAGCACCTGCAGCAACTAGCTCTCGAACTGAAGAGCCTGATAGGCGCCGGGTCAGACTCCTGGCACGCCGCCTCCTCGCCCTCCCTGCCCCGACTCCCCGCCACTCCCTCGTAGCCGCAGCGGCTCCCGGGCCCTTCGCTTGTACCCCCTTCACCGTTGGCGCGAGACGTTGGGAACGTCCATTCGCCGGGTTTGTGCGCCGCGTGGCCGGCCTGGTTGTGCAGCTTGGTACCGTGTGCAACACTGACGATCTATGGTACGGCGTACCTACCGGATGAATGGAGTAGAGGCCGCCTCCTGTGGCGTGGCTTCCCGTAGCGCGGTATTCCGCGCCGCAGCTTTGCTCTGGGTCCCAGTCCTGGTCCTTCTTCTGCTCTTCGCTCCGCCAGCCTTGGCAGCTTCCGCCTTCTCGGACGTCCCCGACACCCATCCCTACTCGCCGGCCATCTACGACCTCAAGGTCCGAGGCATCATCAGCGGGTTCGGTGATGGGACCTTCCGACCGAATAGTCAGATGACCCGGCAGCAGTTCGCCAAGGTGATCGTGAAGACCCTGGGACTGACGGTCACCGGCGACGAGACCTGCCCGTTCGGCGACGTCAGGCATGGGTTGAGTTCCGAGCGATCCCTTCTACCCGGACAAGTACATCGCCGTCTGCGCCGCGGCCGGCATCATGACGGGCAAGACGGCATCAACCTTCGACCCCACCGGCAACGTGACGCGGGCCCAGCTCATCACCATCGCGGCCCGGGCCGCCGACCTGGCTGAGCCTCCCGCCGGCTACAACCCGTCCTTCGGCAACTTCGATCCCACTCACTACCCCTGGGCCAGGAAAGCGGCCTACGCCGGACTGCTCGACGGCCTGCAGGGCATGGGACCGAGCTTCGACTTCTTCGCCCCCGCCACGAGGGGGGAGGTGGCGGAGGTGCTGACGGGTGACAGGCGCTACGGCGTGGACTACTCCATGACCAAGGTCGACTGGCCGGTCTTCTTCCGTCGGCTCAAAGCCTCCGGCCGCGATTTCATCGGGCGCTATCTGCCGTGGAGGGGGTCCACGTGGCGGCAGGTCACTACCGCCGAACTCGAGGCGGCGACCGCCGCCGGCGTCGACTACTTCTTCTGGTTCGAGGACTCCGACAACCACTTCTCGGCACGCAACGGCTTCGCGCAGGGAGTGGCGGATGCCCAGGAAGCTCTGCGGGCCCTCGAGAGGCTCGGTGTTCCGACCGACACCCCTGTCTACTACACGGTCGACTTCCCCGCCTCGGACGGCAGTGAGATAGACGCCTACTTCCGGGGCATCGTCTCGGTGGTGCCCGTCTCTCAAGTGGGCGTCTACGGCAACTACACGACCATCGACTGGCTCTACAAGCACGGACTTGCGACCTACTTCTGCCAATCGAACGCCTGGCCTCAACCCCAGGGCTGGCACCCCGTCGCCCAGATGCGTCAGGACGTGAGCGGGCTCTGGATCAGCGGTGTCCACTGCGACAGGCTCACGGTGACGGCTGCCGATTTCGGCCAGTGTCGCTCCCGCTAGCGCATAGAGTCGCGGATACTTCTGCTGCGCGGGCTGAGGGCAATGCTCGCCCCCACGCTCTTGGACTGGCCGCTCTTGGACTAGCCGCTCTTCGTTGGCATGGGTTGTGAGTGGATGCACGTTCACCTTCTTGTTGACAAGCGTTCACCGCTTCTGATAGGTTACGTAAACGATTTTCACCACGGGTTCAGACTCCGATCCAGGGCGGGGGTTGAGACGAGAGATGAGGTCTGAGGTTCCATTGTCGGACGTGCTCGCAGGGGAGGCTAGTGCACATAGTGCGCAGGCGCAGCCGGGCACCGCGAGTGGAGAGGCAGAAGCGGACTGCCGAGGCCACGCTGAGGCTGATTGTCAGATGCGAAGTCCACAGTGCCACCATCTCCCGAATCGCCGCGGGGGTCGGACTCTCACGGGCCGGCTCTCTACAAGTTCTTCCCCGATTGTGAAGCGATGCTCGAGGGTGCTCTGGACCTCATGATCGGGCGGGTTCCGAAATGGATAGATCAGTCGTCAGGGAGCGACGTCTTCGAGCACGTGGTGGACATGGGCGAGAGGCAGTCTCGGGTTCATCTTGGTCGTTCATGACAGCGGAACGTCTGGGGAGATCTTCAGACGCATGCTGGGCGACGTCGCGGGCCCTTCTCGCGACAACCACACGGGCTGCGCAGAGGATGGAAAGGGAGCATACGGTCGGGGCGTTGCGATGCGGCGTCGTCAGTTGCGTGAATAGCGCTGCCACTAACTCTCCCCGTGCCCTTGCACTGCGCGCGCCCATCGTCCTGTGGCGGCGAAGTGTCTCCTTTCAGCAGCCTGCTGGTCCTTCCAGGTTTCTTGCGGCTGGTGATGAAAGCGAGATGCCGCTAGCGATACAGACTCGCCGCAGCTCGCTGGACTTGATGTCTTCCACGACGCTGCTGGGTCATCTTGGGACAGGTACCATCTCCTCTTTGGCACGGTTGACTATGAAGATCGGGGGTACGGATGCTGTAGAAGCACGTTGTGGGAGAGCAGGACTGGTACAGGGAGAGACCTGATGAATCGTGTCGGGAGGTGCTCTTGTATGCCACAAAGACTCGAGCGCCGGACGAAAGCAGTCACTAGAAGGGGGTACACGATGAAAAAGCGGCTTCTACTAGCAGGGCTTCTCATTCTGTTGCTGGCTGTCGCCGCGGTGGCGGTGGCCTGCGGCGAAGAAGAACCCGCGGCCACCACGGCCGCGCCTACCACTACAGCTGGTCCGGCCACCACAGCTGGTTCGGCCACCACAGCGGCTCCGACCACCGATACCACGGTGGCGATAGAAGCCCGTAGAACTGTCGATGGCAAGCATGCATGCGCCCACGTCACCGTCCGGTGTATCGCTGGAAGCCTGGGCAGAGAAGATTAAGCAGGACAGCAACGGTCTGCTCACTATCCGACACTACGGATCAAGTCAGCTGATAGCGGGTACGGATATGCGTACCGGCATTAAGGACGGAGTGGCCGACATCGGGAATTCGTTCATCTTCGGCGTTGACCCCGGTTTTGAAGTTGGGGTGAACCTTACACAACTGGTCCGCGGACAAGATGCGCTTGATGGTGTGAGGATCTTCGACGCGATTTGGGCAGAATTTACGGAACTCATGGAAAGCCAGTGGAAAGACTACAAAGTTCTGTGGATTGTTCCCACCGTCCCGACCCTTATCTTTACGATAGACACACCAGTGCGCACAATGGAAGACATGAAGGGGCTGGAACTGAGAGTACCCAACGCAATCTTGGCGGATTTCCTGAAGAACCTTGGAGCATCACCCATATCCATGGGGACACCCGACTGGATAACCTCGCTCGACAAAGGAACGACAGACGGTGGCGCTACCACAGTGGGAAGCATGAATGACTTCCAGATCGCTGACAAGTTCAAGTACGGCACTAACTGGTCCATGGGCTGTTCGGTTAACTTCCTCATAATGAACATGGACTCATGGAACAAGCTTGATCCTCAGCTGCAGAAGGTCATTGACGACAGCCTGGAATGGGCGAGGCAGGACGCCATTGATACCTGGGTCGAGACCGAAGCTATAACCAAGCAATTCAGCTTGGACGCTGGCGTCCAGTTCATCGATCTTACTGACGAGGAAAACGCACGGTGGAATGAGGCTGTCAGGCCCGTCTATGACAAGATGGCGGCGGATATGGATGCTCTGGGATATCCCGGCACGGAGCTTGTCGATTTCGCATTGAGTCAGGCCAAATAATCTCGTAGCAACTCCATCGACAAGGATCGCTGTCGCCTAGTACCTATCGACTGTCTGAGCCGTATCCGCACAGGTCGTGATGCGGCTCAGACAGTCTCATGCCTGAAGCCGAGCCTACGTATCAGCCGATCTTATTGCAGAAGAAGTGAGGGACTTCTATATGAGTGGACGCAAACTCTACGAATACCTGGTGAGAGCACTCCTCATAATTGCCACGCTGGCACTCATCCTGATGGCGACGATCATCGCCATGAACATCTTGGGACGGACGCTTTTCGGCAAACCGGTATTGGGCACTATCGAGATCGCCGGGCTTGCCGGGGTTGTATTCGCGTCTATCGCGGTGCCCTTTGTGGAAAAGGAGCACCGCAACGTGCTCGTGGAGGTGGTCGTCACGAGGTTCCCGCCGCGGGTGAAGGCGTTTACCGACGCGTTCGTCCTTCTTGTGAGTCTGGGAGTAGTCGGCATTCTCACGTGGGCGATGTTCAGGGAGTCTCGGTACGCCGCCAGCTACACAGAGGTGACTACGGTCATGAGGATACCCATCGCGCCGTTCAAGTACGTATGGTCGGTCGGCGCCACGCTTCTCAGCGCCGTTCTCCTGTGGAATGTTATTGAGTCTGTCAAGAAGGGGCTGAAACGATGAGCCCCATTATGACGGGTGTGGTCGGGTTGGGCTCACTGCTCGTGCTTCTGGTGCTCGGCATGCCTATAGGCTATGCCATGCTGGCGTTGGGCTTCACGGGGTTTGCGTACCTCGCCACCTTCAGCGGCGCTCTGAACATCCTCGTCAGTACCCCCTTCAACCTGATCTCCAGCTATGACTACGCTGTTATCCCTCTCTTCATCTTCATGGCTGCACTGTGCAACAGTACTGGTCTGGGGCAAGGGCTCTTTCGTATGGCAAACGCATGGCTGGGCAGAATCCCCGGCGGTCTATCCATAGCCACCATTGGTTCATGCGCGGTCTTTGGTGCCGCCAGTGCCTCGAGCATCGCCACCACGGCAACGATAGGCACTGTGGCCTTGCCTGAGATGAGACGATACAACTACGACCCCGGTTTGGCCGTGGGTTGCGTCGCCGCCGGCGGCACTTTGGGCATCATCATCCCTCCCAGCGGGATACTGATGATCTATGGCATCTTGGCGCAGCAGGATATAGGCAAGCTGTTCATAGCCGGCATTCTTCCCGGCATCGTGCTGAGCATCATGTTCTTGATCATGATCTACATGCGAGTGCGGTTGAAGCCGAGTCTGGCTCCTCTTGGACCGAAGACCACCTTCAAAGAAAAAGTGCTCTCCATTTTCGACAGTTTTGAGATGCTGGTGGTTATCCTTCTGGCCATTGTTGGTCTGCTCGTCGGCTGGTTCACGCCAACCGAAGCGGGAGCCGTGGGAGCTTTCGGGGCGCTCTTAATGTCCTTGGTGCGAAGGCGACTGACCTGGGAGGCTTTCAAGAGCGCCTCCATAGAGACCGTGCGCACTGGGGGCATGATATTCGCCGTCTTGATGGGCGCACTGGTCTTCACTTCGTTTCTTGCCGTGACGACGATCCCCATGGAGGTAGCGGAGTGGGTGGGCGGCCTCGGTTGGCCACCGATGGCTGTCATGATCCTCATTCTGCTTATGTACGTGGTATTGGGAACGTTTCTTGAAGAGATGGCAATGATCTTGCTTACCCTACCCATCTTCCTTCCTGTAGTGGTCTTCGCTTGGTTTCGACCTGATATGGTTCGGCATAGTCATCGTGCTGGTGGTGATAATGGGCATGATCAGCCCTCCGGTGGGCATAACCATGTTCGTGGCCAAGGGTATTGCGCCGGATATCCCGATGAGCACTATCTACAAGGGAGTGCTGCCGTTCTTGGCGATTACCGTCCTGTTTACGGCATTGTTGCTGGCATTCCCACAAATGGCGTTGTGGTTACCAGGCATCTCCGGATAAGGAACGGGTGGTGAACGTGGCAAGAGAGAATGGTGGCGGATTGGTGCTTGATCCTCTGAAGACGGCTCTGGTTCTGGTTCACTGGCAGAAGGAGATCGCGGCGCCGGGAGGACGGAACTCAGAGGACATGCCGGGCCGGTTGCTGGCCATGGGCACCATAGACCGCACTCAGGCGGTTCTGAACGCGACCCGGAAGAACGGGATGTTGGTCGTGTACATCAATGGCGTTCACAGACCGGGTTACCCTGAGTTGGCCGCAAGGACGGTGCCGCTGGCGAAGATGCTCATCGAGCGCGGATCGATGCAACAGGGTACGCCGGGAGTGGAGGTCATAGATGAGCTCGAGCCGGTAGAGAGCGACATCGTCATCGACAACTACTCGCCGAGCGCCTTCTGTTCTACCTGCCTCGATCCGATACTCCGCAGCAAGGGGATCACGAACATAGTCCTGACCGGAATAGCCACCCATGTTGCGATCGAGTCAACCGCTCGCGAGGGCTTCAATCTGGGATACACGGTCTATACGTTGGAGGACTGCTGTACGAGCACGACTCAAGAGATACACGACTGGACGATCAAGAACGTGCTTGTCGTTCTTCGGGTTCGTGATCGATGCCGAGAGCTACATAGCGGCCATCGACGGACCATGAGTTCGATACCTGCGAAAGCCGATGTGGTTGTAGTCGGGTCCGGTGCCACAGGAATGGCAGCGGCGGTCACGTTGGCCGAGGGCGGGGCGAAGGTCGTGGTTTTCGAGAAACAGCGGTCCCTGGGGGGGACCTCCAACTTCTTCCACGGCACCTTCGCCGTGGAGAGTGATATGCAGCGGGAGCGGTACGTCGACTACACGCGCGACGAGTGCTTCAAGAACACCATGGACTACAGTCACTGGCTGGCCAACCCGCGGGTGGTGAGGGCCATCATCAACGAGTCGGCTGGGACCATCGCCTGGCTGCAGGCCCGGGGCGTCGTCTTCACCGACGCCACGAGAAACATATACGAGTCCTCCATGACCTATCATCCCGTCAAGGGAAAAGGCGAGGCGGTGGTCAAGGCCCTAGTGGACCAGGCCAAGGCCAAGGGCGTGACCATTCTCCCCGGCACGCCGGTCGTAAGCATTCTCAAAGAGGGGGGGCGGATCTCGGCTGTTGTCGCGGACGCCGACGGTGAAGAGGTCGAAGTGGCGGTGAAGGCTGTGATGGTGGCCACAGGCGGGTACGCGAACAACAAGGAATGGATCAAGAAGTACTCGGGATTCGATCTGGGAGTGAACCTGATGCCTGTCGGCAATACGGGCAAGAACGGGGATGGCATCCGCATGGCCTGGGAGGTCGGGGCGGCCGAGGAGGGGATGGGGACCCTCGAGATGCACAGGGTCGGGCCGGCTGGGGACGAGTTCGCCATGGGCTGCAACCTCGAGCAGGCCAACGCCCAACCCAACCTGTGGGTGACCGCGAGAGGAGAGCGTTTCTGCGACGAGACCGTGGGTTTCTGGGACACGCCGATCGGCAACGCCCAGGCTCGGTACAAGAAGGACGGCTTCACCTTCAGCATATTCGATGATTCGATGATCCAACAGTGGTTGGAGCGCGGCATCGACAAGGGCATGGGCTGGGACTTCTCTCCCGGCTTCAAGCTGACGAACCTGCGCTCAGAGATCCAAGCCGCTCTGGAACACGGGAGCAAGGAGGTGTTCGCGGCGGACTCGGTCGAGGAACTCGCCGCGCACATGGAGGTCGACCCGGCGGTGCTACGGGCCACCTTGGACGAGTACAACCGCTACTGCGCGCAGGGCTGGGACGAGCTATTCGCGAAAGACCGTCGCTACCTCCGTCCTCTGGTCGGCCCGAGGTTCTACGCCGTCAGGGCCTGCACTGTGTTCCTGGGGACCATGGGTGGCATCAAGGTGAACGGGAACATGGAGGTGCTCGACAAGCAGGATGTGGTGATCCCAGGACTGTATGCGGGCGGTTTGGACGCCGGGGGCATGTATGGGGATAGCTACCCCATCAAGACTTCCGCTGGCCTTGCCTCCTCCTTCGCTCTCAGTTCCGGGCGTATTGCGGGCAAGAGCGCGCTCAAGTTCCTGGTGGGATAAGGCACAGAGAAGGAGTATTCGTTGACCAACGCATTCGACAACAAAGTGGCTCTGGTGACCGGCGCGGCCAGCGGCATCGGACGGGCCGGCGCACGGCTGTTCGCGCGGGAGGGCGCGAAGGTCCTGGTTACGACCGACTCCAACATCGAAGGCGGCGAGGAGACCGTGCGGCTCATCAAGGATGCGGGCGGGGAAGCCGCCTTCTTCAAATGCGATGTCTCCAACGAAGCCGACGTCCAGGCAATGGTAGAGACGTGTGTCGCTCAATACGGCAGACTGGATTTCGCCTTCAACAACGCCGGTATCGGACCAGACGGGAAGCGAGTGCCGCTCCTCCACATGGTCGACACCCCCAAGGAGATCTGGGATCGCACTCTGAACATCAACCTTACGGGTGTCTTTCTCTGCTTGAAGCACGAAATGAGGCGAATGATCGAGCAGGGCCACGGGGGCGTCATCATCAACACGTCCTCCGTCCATGCTTACAAGCCCAAACCGGGATCTTGCGCCTACATGGCCAGCAAGTCCGGTCTGAACGGCATCACCAGGACCGCCGCGTTGGAGGGTGCGCCCTACAACATTCGAGTGAACACCATCATGCCCGGCCCCACCCGGGAGACCCTGCTCTTCGACTACCTGACGGACGCCTTCCCGGAGAAAGAGGGCCGATATGGAGCGCGTCGTGCCTCTCCCTCGCCTCGGATATCCGGAGGATATGGCGGAGGCGGTCATCTGGCTTTGCTCGGATCTCGCCTCCTTCATTACCGGCCAGTGCCTGCCCATCGACGGAGGCCTCACTGCGGGCTAGGTAGAGGCGACGTGCGACTAGTTGGCGTTTGCTGACACTGACGAGCACAGGAGGTGCTGTGGATAGAGAAATGATCACGCCCCGGATCACCTCACTCATGGAGGCGAGACTGCGCGCTCTGAAAGAAGCCCGTGACGGCGGCACGAAGGTCGTGGGCTATCTCCCCGGCGGGTACGTGCCCGACGAGCTCATCTACGCATCTGGAGCGATCCCGCTCTGCCTCAGCCACGGCGGTGATGCCCGGCCGGCCGAAGAAGCCCTCTCGCTGGTGCCCAACGTCATCTGTCCGTTCGCCCGGGCTCAGATCGGGGAGGTCTTGCAGAAGACCAATCCCTTCTACAAGAAGCTGGATCTGGTTGTGGTTCCGTCCACGTGCCAACATCTCAAGCAGGTTGGAGATGTTTGGGACTACCAGGACAAGGTGGACGTCTTCAAGCTTGGTGTTCCGTACGACAGCAAGGACGAGTTCGAGATCGACTACTTCCGAGGTCGGCTGTCGGAGCTGAAGAAGAGGCTGGAGCGCCTCACGGGCAACATCATCACCGATGAGAAGCTGAACGAGGCTATCGCTGTCTACAACCGGCTTCGGGGGCTGCTGAAGACGCTTGAGTCTTACCCGCCGCGGCCCCGGCCCGGGCATCAGCACTCTCGATTTCGTCCGGCTGAACCACGTCTCGATGTATGCCGACCCGGTCATGATGTGCGACGCGCTGGAGGCGGTGATCAGCGACTTGCCCACCTGCGAGACTCCCCCCGAAAGCCGGCTTGGCGTTGTTCAGCAGCCTCCCAGAGTCATGATCACGGGGCCGGCTCTGGCCTTCAGCGATCACGATATCCTGAAGATGGCCGCCTCTGTGGGGGCGAATGTTGTCGTTGAGGAGGTCTTCGAGGGCATCCGTGACTACTGGCATGTGGTGGATGGCGTCGGAGATCCCCTCGATGTGCTCGCAAGGAGCTACCTGCTCGACAAGAGACCGGCTGCCTTCATGAGAGGGGCGACGCAGAAGAGGATCGATTTCGCTCTGGATCTCATCCGGGGATTCGACGTCCAGGGTGTGTTGTGGTATCAGCTCCTTTGCTGCGAGCTGTACGACGAGGAGTCCTATCTCTTCGAGAAGGTGCTGCGCGAGCGGGGTATCCCCATGCTCGTAGTCGAATCCGACTATCACAACCTGGATGTAGGCTCGGTCAGGACCAGGCTGGAAGCCTTCGTTGAGATCATGGAAGGAGGGCCGACCGATGCGTGAACTCCTGGAACTCTGCGGGTTTGACGAGCAGGAGGCGCGGGCCCAACTTCCCCGCATCCAAGAGACCTTCGCGAGGTTGGGGATCAGCGAGGACGACATCCAGACGGCGAAAGAGCGGCTCCACGTCTACTACGACATGGATCTGAGCGGCGTCAGGAGGATGATGGGGTTCCTTCTGAAGGACATGGCCGACATCGTGCTGCTCAGAGACGAAGGCGCGCAGAAGATCATACATGCCTGCATGGCGCCGGGGTTCGAGATTCTCGGCACGGCCATCAACACGCGACTCTGAGGACGTGAGGTTCATCTTTCCCAACTTCACGTTCATGGCGGTCTTGGGCGGCATGTTCGGCAAGTTCGTGCCGGTGTTCGAGGCGGCGGAGAAGTTGTGGCTGAGAGGCGGTGTCATGAGGCACTGCGGGATGGTGAAGACCAGAGTAGGCCTGCTCAGCCTGGGCATGATCCCGCGCCCCGACTTGACCGTGACCACGGGCTATCTCTGCGACACCAGTCCGAAATCGAACGAGATCATGGAGGCGGTCTTCGGGATACCCGCCTACTGTGTCGATTACACTCAGGATCGCCAGATGGCCGAGTATCCCGACGCGAGCCGGGCCACCAATCTGTCCGCGATAGGCATGCGCAGGTTCAGCGATGTCGTCCGGAGGGAGATCGGCTTCGAGATAGACGACGACATGGTGTGGCGGGCTATTGAGGCAAGAAAACCCATCGGGGCGGCTATGGACAGGGTTCTTGAGGTGACTCGCTTCGGCGATCCCTCGCCTCTCGAGTCGACTCACTTGAATGCGCTCGCTGCATTCGCACGGGCCCCATACAAGGAGAGTGATATTCCTCGACGTAGTTGACGTGCTGGATACCCTCCATGCCGAATTGCAGGACCGCGTACGCCAGGGCGTGGGGGTGCTCCCCAAGGGCGCGCCCCGCATCCTGGTTCTCTGTCCCAACCATCACTCCGACCCCCGGTTTGAGCACCTCGCCAACAGACTGGGTCTGAACATCGTGGCCTCCGATTTCAACTTCTCTTCCGGACAGGACAAGTCGGGCGCGGGCATCACCGATCCGAGCGATCCATACAACGTTATCTGTCAGCATCCCCACGGAGCACCGGGTCAGGTCCTGGGAGGGAGGGTTGTCATCGTTCTGGATGCCTGCCGACGTCTCGGCATTGACGGGGTTATCGATCACTACCACGTCGGCTGCAGGTACATGGCCGGAGACACCCCGGCCATGCGGGAAGCGATCACCAGGGAACTGGGCATACCGGTATTGGACTTGGAATGGGACAACTTCGACCCTCGTTCCTACGACGAGCAGGAGTATGCGACGAAGCTGGAGGTATTCCGGGGGATGATGGGTCGCTGACTGCCGAGCGGGAGAACGCCAACATAGAGGCAAGGGATGGTGAAGGTGTGTTAGCAGTTACTGGATCTACCGGTCAAATAGGGGGCAGAGTGGCGGCGCGTCTCGCGGCGCTCGGTCTTCCGCAACGACTCATTGTTCGGGATCCCTCAAAGGCGCCGAGTCTTCCAGGCGCCGATGTCTTCCAGGTCTCCTCCTATGGGGACCCGGCAGCCATGGGGAAGGCGTTATCAGGAGTCGACACCCTGTTTCTCGTCTCGGCGCAGGAACTCATGGGATTCATCGGGCGATGCCATAATCGGAACATGGCGGTTCCGTACTACGATCGGCTGCATCAGCACATATGCGCCGTCTCGGCGGCTGCGGCGGTCGGTGTGCGACACGTCATCTATCTATCGTTTCTCAACGCAGCACCCGATGCGACCTTCGTCTGCGCGCGCGAGCATTTTCAGACCGAGGAGTTTGTGCGCTCAACCGGCATTGCGTTCACGTTCCTGCGCCAGGGTCTCTACATGGACAACGTCCCGCAGCACGTCATGAGCGATGACATCATGCGCGCGCCGGCCGGCCAGGGACGGGTCGCATGGATCGCCCGCGACGATATCGCGGACACCGCGGTGGCTGTCATGACGGGGAAAGGCCACGAGGGCCAGACCTACGATGTCACCGGACCGGAAGCACTGACCATGGACGAGACGGCCGAGCTGCTATCGGCTGTGATCGGAAGGAAGATCTCCTACCAGGCTCAGACACCACACGAGGCGAGAGCCGGTCGCAACATGAGCCGGATGATCGACCACGAACTCGCTCGCCGGTCGCAGACAGGCAACGGTGTGACCGAACTGGAGCTCGAGGGATGGATCTCTCACTACCTCCAGATCGCAACCGGTGAGGCCGGTCCGGCCAGCGACTCGGTCGCCCGGTTGACGGGTCACCCTGCCCAGAGCGTGTCGGAGTATCTACAGAACCATCCGGAGAGTTACAGCCATTTGCTCAGGCGGTAGCACGGCGAAGCTGCTCGGGAAGACGGAGACGACGGGCCAGAGAGAGGATGGTTGAATGGGGAGCTGTGCGCATGTGTTCGAACCCCTGAAGATCGGCAGGATCACCACAAAGAACCGAATAGAGTGTTCTCCGGCGATACCTTTCTTGGCGTCCGAGGACTACTTCGTCACGCGTGAGCTCATCGAGTGGTATCGGCGAATAGCCAAAGGCGGGGCCGGCGTTGTGACCGTGGGCGAGACGTCGATCGACTACGAGGACGCTCGCAGACATGGACGCGCGAACGTGCTGTGCCTGGCCGACAATAGGTCGATAAACGGGCTATCCGTTCTCGCGGAGGCTATCCAGCGATACGGCGCCATCGCGTCGATCGAGTTGAACTACGAAGGACTCTGCAGGCCAACCGAGATGTCCGCTGAAGAGATCAAGACGGTCATCGGCCGGTTCGCCGATGCAGCCGGCCGCTGCAAACATGCGGGGATGGAGATGATCATGATCCATGGGGGCCATGGTCATCTGTTGGGCAGCTTCTTCTCCCCGGTCACGAACCAGCGTTCAGACCGTTACGGGGGCGATCTGCAGAAGAGAGCCCAATTTGCCATTGAGGTGCTGGAAGCCGTTCGCAGGCAGATAGGCGACGACATATCCCTTGAATACCGCATCAGCGCCGACGAGCTCGTGCCGGGGGCGCCAAGCGTGGAGGAGACCATCGAGTTCGCCACGATGATCGAGGACAAGATCGATCTGCTCCACGTGTCGGCGGGCAATCTCTATGCCCCCGAGACCTGGGCCAGAATGATCCAGCCGATCTATGTGCCTCGGGGAATCAACGTTGACTTTGCGGCACGTTTTAAGCGGGAGCTCAAAATCCCCGTGACCGCGGTCGGTTCTCTCACCATGGATATGGCTGAGGAGATCATCTCTCAGAACAAGGCAGATATGGTCGCCATGATCCGTTCGATCATTGCTGATCCTGATTGTGTGAGGAAGGCGAGGGGCGGCCGGGCAGACGATGTGAGGCCCTGCGTTCGATGCAATAGGTGCGTTTCGGAGACTCGCGACTTCACACGCCCTACTCGATGTACAGTCAACCCAACCGCCGGCAGGGAAGTGGAACTGCTCAACCCGCCAGGGCCCGCCACAAGGAGAAAGGTCGTTGTGATAGGCGGGGGGCCCGGAGGCATGGAGGCCGCCAGAACAGCGGCACAGCGGGGCCACGAGGTCATCTTGTACGAGAAGGACTCCCAGTTAGGCGGCGCTCTCATCATGGCTTCCGCTCTACCATTCAAGGGAGATATCAAGAAGTACCTCGATTGGGCACGGCGAGCAACCACGGCAATGCCCAACATCGATGTGCGGCTCTCGACTGAGGCAACGGCAGATGCCATTTTGGCGGAGGATCCTGATGTCCTCGTCATAGCGGTCGGCGGCTCGCCTGTTGTTCCCCCCGTGCCCGGTATTGACAGCAAGAATGTTGTCTGGGCGGGTGATGCAAACACGGGCAGCGTCGAGATCGGCGACACAGTCCTCGTGGTGGGCGCGGGGCTTATGGGCTGCGAGACAGCACTTCATCTAGTGCAGGCGGGCAAGTGCGTGACCATTGTCGATGTGTTGCCTGTCGATCAGATCGCTCTTGATGTCCATCCAATGAACAGAACGGCTCTGTTTGACATGCTGCGAGACTCTCTTGTGGAAATGAAGACCGAGACGAAGCTCGAAGCCATAACCGACACCGGCGCCATCGTTAGCGCAAGAGACGGCAAGAGAACCGAACTACCTTGCCGCAGTGTTGTCTTGGCAGTGGGTGTTACGCCTCGGTCGGACCTTGTCCAACGGTTCGAGAAGCTTGCGGACGAAGTGCACGTCGTTGGCGATTCCAGAAGGGAGAGAGGGAATCTGAGGCACGCCGCTACGGATGGATTCAACGCGGCTATTGACATATAGAGGCATGGAAGCGCGCGCTACAGACGGAGAGG
Organism: uncultured Actinomycetes bacterium; assembly: GCA_963714175.1. Classification (GTDB taxonomy): domain Bacteria; phylum Actinomycetota; class Thermoleophilia; order RBG-16-64-13; family RBG-16-64-13; genus RBG-16-64-13. The sequence goes on from CAVQNN010000003.1 coordinate 766,922, forward strand.
TCAAAGAATGAGCACGATACCCGCAGAAGTCGATGTAGCCATAGCCGGCTCCGGCGCAACCGGACTGGTCGCGGCGGTTACGCTCGCGGAAGGTGGCGCCAAAGTCGCCGTCTTCGAGAAGCAGCGCTCTCTTGGAGGCACCACCAACTTCATGCATGGTACCTTCGCCGCGGAGAGCGACATGCAGCGCGAGCGCTATATCGACCTGACCTGCGATCAAGCCTTCAAGAGCATCATGGACTACAGCCACTGGATGGCCGATCCCCGGCTGGTCCGGGCCATCGTGAACGAGTCGGGCTCGACTATCCGCTGGCTGCAGGAGCATGGCGCGGTGTTCACCGATGCCACCATCAACATGCCCGACGAGGCCCCTCGCACCTATCACGTCATCAAGGGCAGGGGCGAGGCCATCGTCAAGGCCCTGGTGACGGAAGCCAAGCGCTTGGGCGTCGACATCCTCCCAGGCGCCCCAGTCACCGCGCTGCTGAAGGAGGGCGGACGCGTCTCCGGAGTCATGGTGGATGACGATGGCGATGAGGTCGAAGTCGCATGCAAGGCCGCGCTCGATGGCGACGGGAGGCTACGCCAACAACAAGGAGTGGATCAAGAAGTACTCGGGCTACGAGCTCGGGGTAGACCTCATCCCCATCGGCAACACCGGCAAGATGGGCGACGGTATCCGCATGGCCTGGGAGGCCGGGGCCGCCGAGGAGGGCATTTCCGTTCTGGAGATGTTCCGGGTGGCTCCCATCGGCCCGGAGTTCTCCACATGGAACGAGGTCGAGGTCGTCGCGGCGCAGCCCGATCTGTGGGTGACCTTCTCGGGCGAGAGGTTCTGCGACGAGACCATCGGCTACTGGGACACCCACGTGGGAAACGCCAACGCCAGGTTCGCGCAAGGAATGGCTACACGTGGAGCCTCGCTGGACGACTCGATCCTGCGGCGAATGACGGAGGAAGGGATTACCAACAGCCTGGGCGTGGAGCGTCCGCCTGGCTACAAGCCGGTGAACTTCCTTACTGAGATCCAGGCTGCGATAGACAACGGGAGCACCGAGGTAGTCGTAGCCGGCTCGGTCGAGGAACTGGCCGGAAAGATGGGGATCGACCCGGCCGCGCTCAGAGCGACGGTGGACGAGTACAACGACTCGTGTGCCAAGGGCCACGACGGACTCTTCGCCAAAGACCGCAGGTATCTCCGGCCCCTGCTGGGCCCCCGCTACTACGCCGTCAAAGGCCGGACCGTCTTCTTGGGCACCATGGGCGGCATCAGGATCAACGATCGGATGGAGGTCCTCGACAAGAAGGATGATGTGATCTCGGGTTTGTTCGCCGGTGGCTTCGATGCCGGCGGCATGTATGGCGACAGCTACCCCATCAAAGGCTCCTCGGGCCTGGCCTCAGCTTTCGCCTACAACTCCGGGCGGATCGCAGGTAGAAGCATGCTCAGGTACTTGGGAATGTAGACGTCAGGCATACCGATGGTCGGTGATAGAGTCAACTGCCTGGAAAGGAACGGGAAGATGCTGGCAATCACAGGGGCGACGGGGCAGGTCGGGAGCCGGATCGCCGCGCAGATCGCGAGCCTTGGACTGCCGCAGCGCCTGATAGTGCGAGACGCCGCACGGGCGCCGCTTTTGCCAAATGCTGAGATCGCCGAGGCCTCCTCCTACGGGAACGCCGCCGCGATGACCCGGGCGCTGGCCGGGGTCGACAAGCTCTTCCTGGTCTCGGTCCGCGACAGGTTCGGCGTGGCTCACATGGCGGCCAAGAAGGGCATGGCGCCTCCCCCATACGACCGCCTGCAGGAACAGCTGACCGCCGTCGACGCCGCCGTTGGGGCGGGCGTGAAACATATCGTCTATCTGTCGATCATGGGTGCCGCACCCGAAGCGACCTTCATCCTGGCTCCCGACCACTACCACACCGAGCAGCACATCCGCGCCTCGGGAGTGCCGTTCACCTTTCTCCGCGCCAGCCTGTACACCGACAACGTGCCACCTTGCGTGTCGGCCGGCGACGTGATCCGGGTCCCGGCCGGTGAGGGACGCGTAGCCTGGGTGACCCGCGACGATGTCGCGGCCACGGCCGCCGCGGTGCTGATGAGCACAGGGCATGAGGGGTTCACCTATGACGTCACCGGTCCGGAAGCCATCACGATGGCGGAGACTGCCGAGCGGTTGTCCGATGTCCTGAAGCGGAAGATCGTCTACCAGGCCCAGACTCCGGAGGAAGCCCGGGAAACCCGTTCCACCGGCCGCTTGGAGACGTTCGAAGCCGAACGTCGGATGCTCACCGGGCATGGTCTCGACGAGTACGAAGTCGATGTCTTCGTCACTCACTTCATGCATATCGCTGAAGGCGGCCTGGACCGGGTCAGCGACGCCGTCCCGAGATTGACAGGGCGCCCAGCCCAGTCTCTCGCGGAGTATCTCCAGGAGCCACCCGGAAAGCTACGGCCATCTACTGATATAGAGGGTTCTCGTTCAGGTGCCCCAAGCCCTATTCCCCGTCACCTCTCGGTAGCTGAAGCACTCCCAGCGCCCTTGACATGCTCGTCGAGGATCACGGCCTTGCCGTGGGTCGAGGCGGTGTAGGCGTGGATGTGGACGTAGGGCTTGCACACCGGGTCGAAGAAGAGGCCCCGATGGAGCAGCGCCGGCGGGACGTGAGCTACGGAGGTGCAGTCCATCACGATCTTCTCGGCCTCTGCTCCCCACCACATGTTGATCTCGGCATCGAACTCCTCGACGTCTCGAGCATTCCCGCCCAGATTGAGGAGCCACATATGCTGGTCGTGGGTGTGGGCGGGTTCCATCATGTAGAAGGGGCTGCTGATGGCGTAGTAGAAGAGGCAGAAGTTGGCCCCTTCCGGTCCCATGCTGTCGCCCATGATGATCATCAGCTGCTTCGGCCACCTCTGCTCGGAGAGAGGATTGCCCATGACGGTCGTCTGGGTGTGGAAATTCTCGCTCACGAAGTTGGGAGTGGCGAGGTAGTCGTCGTAGTCACCGCCCGCCCATTGCTTGGAGAACTCGGGAGCGATGAAGAAGTTCATCCAGACGATGGGGGTGTCGACTTCCGCGAAGGTGAGGGGGCCGTAGGTGAGGCCCCTGGGTATGTAGACCAGCCTGGGCTCGGTGATGACCATCTCGGTCTTCTCCGGCCCGAGGTATAGACGCACCTTGGCTCCGAAATCCTGGAAGTTATCGAGGTTGGTCCCAGCGAAGAGGATGAACTGGTCGCGATCTGGGCTGCGCGGAACGTTCTCTACCGTCGTGGGCTGCGTGACGCAGTTCCAGTCGAAAGTGAGATCGTCGCCACCCCTGTCGCCCTCGTAGCGCACGGCCGGTGAGGTGATTCCAGGGTAGGGGCTCTTCTCGATGATCTCCTCGGAGAAGAAACCTCGGTACTTGGTCTTCTTCACGGCTCTCTCCTCATCAGACAGGCTTTCTGGGCCTTGGCCATCCTTGTGCTTGCCAGCGTATCACCGGATTGCGCTTGGGGCCTTAGGGCGTGGGACGGGCCTTCTCGCCGCGAGGTCCAAATCGGACGCAACGCCTGAGGCTTGCTATCCTTCGCATGCACTGAACCTTCATCACCGGGAGACGCTAGATGTCCCAGTCAGCACGGTTCTCTGTCCTCAACCCTGAAGGCCGGCTCGTCCAGACGGTAGAGCCCGAGGCCGCCCGCTCTGCGCCCGTCTTCCTCGCCAAGAGACTCGACACTCTCGACGGCAAGGTCGTCTATCTGGTAGACACCGGTTTCGGCGGCAGCTACCGCTTCATGCAGCAGTTGCAGAAGTGGATGGGCGAGCACATGCCGTCGGTCACCACCGTGAGGAAGCGGAAGCCCGGCAACGTGTTCGCCGACGATACCGACGAGCTCTGGGAAGAGATCAAGGGGAGAGGTGACGCCGTCATCATCGGCGTCGGTGGTTGACCCGGCTGTGCCGCGGCGGTCGCCGCGAGTGCCAACAAGCTGGAGCGTACCTACGGGATCCCGACCGCTCCGCTCTCCACCCACGAGTACGCGGGTCACGTGCAGAGGGAGATGAGGTCGCTGGGGGCGGTTCTGCCCTTCGTCTACACTCCGCACCCAGTGGTCAGCATGTCGCCCGAGACCCTGTACGAGTATATAGAGAGGGACGATCCGCTCACGGGGATGCGGGTCATCGACGAGATCGTCGCTGCGCTCACCAAGGCCTCGAGCGTCACCGACGCTGGTCACGTCGCCATGCCGTCCGAAGCAGCCGCGCCCCGCGAGACGATGATCGGACCGGACACCGAGGACAACCTCCAGCGCCTCTTCTACGAGCGGGGCTGGACCGACGGGCTGCCGGTGATCCTGCCCACCGAGGAACGCGTGGAACACATGCTGACCGGCACTCCCCGTCCTCGCGACGAGCAGGTGGGCGAGATCTTCAACCACGACACCAAGGAGCTGATCAGGTACACGGTCTCCGACATCGCCGTCATCGCGGTCATGGCCGGGGCGCGGCCTGAGCACTTCCCGGTGATCCTGGCCGTCGCGTCGACCAAGATCTCGTCGCTGACGCCCTCGACGACGCCCTTCGCCAGCATGCTCATGGTCAATGGGCCCATCCGCAACGAGCTCTCCATGAACTCCGGTCTGGCGGCCTTCAGCCCGGGCAATCTGGCCAATGCGGTCATCGGCAGGGCCTGGACCCTGATGTCGATCTGCTGGGGCTATGCGCGGCCGAAGGTGACTCTCTGGAGCTCCCAGGGCAACGGCTTTCTCTACGGCAACATGTGCTTCGCCGAGAACGAGGAGCGGAGTGTCTGGACGCCCTTCCACGTGACCAAGGGCTTCCAGCCGGAGGAGAGCGTGGTCAGCGTCTTCAAGGGATGGTTCCTCCTGAACAGCCTGCACGCGGCCGCCAACCGCACTGTGGGAGAGGAGATCGACCTGCAGCTGAGCGTCATCCCCGCCCTGAACTCGAGCGCCACCATCATGCTGGACCCGCTGGTGGCGAGGCAGCTGAAAGAGATCGACGGCTTCGAGACCAAGGAGGACTTCAGCAGGTGGATATCGGAGAATGCCCGCATCCCGGCCGGGAGATACTGGGGCACCGATCACATCGACATGCTGGTGGCTCCGGCAGCGGCCGCCGGAGTCGAACCGTTCGCTTCATGGAAGAAGGCGGCGGACGATGAACTCATACCCCACTACAACAATCCCGAGAACATCAATCTCGTGGTGGTAGGGGGGGAGACGAGCCCGGTCTGGAAGACCAGCGACTACGCGTGCTGGGGGTCGGCCTCGGTGGACTACTGGCTGCCGCAGAAACCGGCGGGGGTCGAGTGCGCCGACGGCGTGTGCGGCCTACCCGATCCGGACGACGGAGTACGACGACTAGCGGGGCGCCTCGCTAGACGGCGGTCCCACAACTGAGCCCCGGCCCTTCCGTCGCTATCGTCGCGGCCGGTGCGCTGCCTTGGGCGCCAGGCGTCAGCCGCCCACGACCGACATGCGGAACTCCGGGGCCTGCCCTAGCTGAGCCTTGATTCCACACTGGGCCGCGGCCCGGACTATGGCGTCATGGTATTTCTCGGGGAAGTCCCCGGGCACTCTGATCTCGAGCATGACCGTCTTCAGCAGATGGGAATCCTCGTCGTGCACCGCTTCGACGCGGAGCCCCGCATCGGCATGCGAAAAGCCTCGTTCCTTCAAGAAGCTGAGGACCTGGTAGCCGGTGCACAAGGCAAGTGAAGAGAGCAGAAGGTCGAATGGGCCTGGCGCCTCGGGATCGCCCCCGTGAACCGGGGGTGGGCCGATCTCGAACACCATGCCTCTGGAGTGGGCCTGGATCCTGTCGTCACCGGGGAAGTCGACCTCTACGTGCATGCGTCGTCTCCTCTTCGTTCTCGAGGCTGGGTGTGCAAGCTTAACATGAGGGTGTGCGCGGGCCCGGCGCGAGGTATAGTCGGGAGGCTGCCAATGACCGGATCGCCGCGACGATGCCCAGCAGCCTTCTGGTGACGCGCGGCCACGGGCCCAGATAACCGACTCCTGGAGGGCTGACAAGAATGGACCGCTCTATCGACCCGATCGTATCGACCGAGTGGCTTGAGGGTCATCTGGACGATGGCCTGGTGATCATCGACATCAGATCTGAGGAACTCTACGGGGCGGGTCACATCCCCGGGGCGATCTCGGTCCCCTTCAGCCTCATCTCGGCCTGGGCGGATTCGGGCGAGCTGATCCTCGAGCTGCCTCCGGAGGCCGATCTGCTCAAGACCATCGGAGACTGCGGGCTATCGCGGGACTCGAGGGTGGTCATAGTCGGTCCCTCGCCGGATCCGGGCACGCCACCCTACGCCTTCGCCGACCCGGCCAGAGTCGCGGCGACACTCATCTACGGCGGGGTGAAGAACGTGGCGGTTCTCGCCGGCGGTCACGCGAAGTGGATAGCCGAAGGCAGGGAGATCACGACCGAGACTTTCACGGCCACGCCGGTCGCTTACAGCAGTGCCGTCGACAGCGATACCTGGGTGTCGACCGAGTACGTGAAGGACCACATCGGCAAGGCTGTGATCATCGACGGCAGGGATCCGGAGGTCTACTTCGGAGTGTTCATCGAGGAGGTGTTCGCCGACATGCGGGGACACATCCCGACGGCGCGGAGTCTGCCGATGGCGTGGCTTTGGGAGGCCGATGGCACCTACAAACCGACCGAGATGCTGGAGGGGATAGCGGCCGGCGTTGCGGGCAAGGACAAGGCGCAGGAAGTGATCGCCTACTGCGGCGCCGGTGGATATGCGTCCGCCCTGTGGTTCCTGCTCACCCAGTTGCTCGGCTATACCAACGTCAAGATATACGATGGCTCGATGGAGGCCTGGGTGGACGAGCACAACCCCATCGTCGCCTATTCCTGGACGGAGTAGCGCGGGTCGCGACGCCCACCTTCCGCCGCGCCTGGGTGACTAACTGACCGCTGTTGCCTCGATCTCGATGAGGTACTCCGGCATGGCCAAACGGGCCACCCCGAGAAGCGTCGATGCCGGTTTGCAGCCGGCCGCTTGAAGGCGGGCGCCGACCTTGGGCGCCGCTTGGACGAAGGTCTCGACGTCGGTGACGTAGTAGTTGAGGCGGACCACGTCGGTCAGAGTCATTCCCGCTCCGCCCAGTACTTCCTCGAGATTGTCGAGGGCGCAATTGAACTGGGCCTCCATGTCTCCGGCGTGAAGCGGTTGCCCTTCGGCGTCGCATGAGGTCTGACCCGCGCAGTAGACGGTCCTCTGGGCGCCCGTGACCTCGATCGCCTGGGAGAAATCGAGTTCGTCCTGCCAGGTCCAGGGATTCAGGGCTCTGCGTTCCATGTCTGACTCCTCCCGTTCATGCCGATGTTGCGCCCCGAGAGACTACCAATTCTCGTCATGTAACGAGGGAGTGGCGAGGACTCCGGCCTAATACCGAGGGTGCGGATGTCCTGCGCGGCGCCGGCAGGGCTGGGAGACCAACCGGGACCCACTACGGCAAAGTGCCGCATCTCGCCCGGTTTGCTGGGCTGAACTCGGTAGATAAGTTTAGGTTAAATAAGTACTTGACTCAAACGCTCGGCGCGCGTTATGGTGGTCAGGCGCCACTAGCCGCAACTGATTGTCACGTATTCACGTCGGAGGCGACCTGGTGGTCCTGGCGGGCGTTTCTCAGTGCGCTGCATGTGTCCAAAGTCCACGCGGGAGAAGGCAGGGATTATTGATGGCGAGCCAGGCAAGGATCTTCGGTCCGCACCCCATTCTCATGCCTACCCATCGGGCTACCCGGTCGCCCTATCACCCCGCGCATACTGTGACCGGCTGGTGAGCGTTCTATCGGCGATTTACGGCAGGTGTCTGGATGGTCACAAGACGTCTTGGTAAAGGAGGTCTACGCCCGAGAACAGTAGTTGCCTGGACCATGGAATCGTGAAGGAGTTGAGGGAGTAATGAAAAGATTCATACCTATCTTGATCGCGGTATTGCTTCTCGTGTGTTTGGTCGCTTCTATGGCAGCTTGCGGTGACGACGAAGGCACGACCGAGACGACCCTGGCGGGCACCGAGACGACCCAAGCCCCCGCTGGCGACGCCGTGGTCCTGAGACTATCGGCGCCGCATCCGGCGGGCGACCCGGTCACCGTAGCCTTCCAGACGGAATTCGCGGACAAGTTCAACGCCGCGGCCGGTGGTAAGTACATCATCGAGATCCACCCGAGCGGCGCGCTGGTTTCTGTGCCCGACAGCTTTGAGGCCGTCCGGACCGGAGCCGTGGAAATGGGCGAGTGGGCCATCGCCGTGTTCGGCAGTGTCGACCCCATCTTCAACATGGCCGAACTGCCCTTCTCGGTGAACAGCATCGAAGCCGATGCCGCCTACACGCAAAAGATGCAGGTCCTCTACGACCAGGTCTGCGCTGAGAAGTACAACATGAAGTGCGTCCTCGCCTTCACCTGCCAGGGTCTCGACATCGTCAGTTCCGAGCCGGTAAAGACGCTGGCAGACTGGGATGGCTTGCTTTGCCAGACCATCTCCCCGCCGACCGCCAAGGTCGTTGAACTGCTGGGCGGCGCCGGTGTAGCCATGGACTTCGCCGAGGGCTATCAGGCCATGCAGAAGGGCGTTATCGAAGCCTCCCCGCAGTCCGGCTCGATGATCATCATGTTCAAGATGAACGAAGTCGCCAAGTACCTCACGAGGGCCTACCTGACTCCGGCGAGCATCGCCCTCTTCATGAACCTGGATGCCTACAACAAGATGCCCGCCGACATCAAGGCCACCTTCGATCAGTGCGCTGCGGACGCACAGGTCGCGATCAACAACCAGATGATCGAGCTCTACAAGACGAACTACGCCAAGATGACCGAAATGGGTCTCGAGGTCTATCCGCTGCCCAGCGCGGAACGCGACAAATGGGCAGAGAAGTGCCAGCCCTACTCTGACGAGTTGCTCGGCGCAGTGGATCCGGCCATCGCAGACCAGGTGAAGGCGATCACCAAAGAGCTCGACACGCAGTTTCCATACGCGGACTAATTAGGACATGCGCCACCCTGCAGCCCGCTGTGACCCAGCGGGCTGCAGGGTGGAGGAGTGGATTGTGAAAAGACTACTACTAAAGATTGATGACATAGTCGGGAAGGTCAGCGACTGGGGGATGGTGGTCGCCGGCATTTTGATCATGATTATGGGCCTCCTCACCACCTACGGGGTGGGAAGAAGATACATATTCAACAGTCCGGAACCGTATTCCTACGAGCTGAGCATAATCTTCCTGGTGGGCTGCATATTGCTGGCCATACCTGGAATACAGAAGGATAGGCGTAATCTCCGCGTGGATTTCATCTCCAATCTCCTGTCCCCGAAATGGCAGGGCATTCTCTTTGACATCTTCACGTCAGTACTGGCTATGGTGTTCGTTTCGATAGTGCTCTGGAAGAGCTGGGGCATATTTCTCTGCGTCTATTCGGGTGGGTGAGACCAGTCAATCAGCTTGGCAGGAGCCGTTATGGCCGATGAAGCTGTTGGTACCCGTCACCATGTTCTGGCTGATACTGGTCTTGATCTCGCAGTTGGTGCACGGCGTGGCACACCTGATAAGAGGAACAACGCGGGAAGACACCAGGATCCAGCTGTAATGTCCAAATAGGTTGAGAAGGATAGACTATGGGGATCGACCCAGTTACTGTTAGTATCGTTGTTGTTGCAGGGCTGTTCGTGTTGATGATGATCGGCGTACCCATCGTGTATTCGCTGGGTGTGTCCGGGGTCTTGGGGGCGTTGCTCGGCTACGGTGCGCCGGCTTTCTTCAAGGCGGGAGCTTCGCCCTTCACCTCGGCTTTCAACCTTTCATGGACGGCGCTGCCACTGTTCGTGCTGCTGGGAACGATCATTGCCTCATCGGGGATGGGTAACGGATTGTTCAAGGCCGCTGCCAACTGGCTTTCCTGGGTCAGGGGAGGCCTTGTTGCGGCGGGTATTGTCGCTGAGGGTGTGCTTGCGGCGGCCCTGGGCACGAGCGCAGCGACTATCATCGTGGTTGGCAAGGTCGCCGTGCCGGAATTCGATCGCCAGGGGTACGATCGAGGGTATAGCCTCGGAGCGCTGCTGGCCGGAGGTGCACTGGGCCCGCTGATCCCACCGAGCGCCACCTTCATCATCTACGGGGTGATCGCCGGCGAGTCGATAGGCAAGCTCTTCATCGCGGGGATCATCCCAGGGATCCTGCTGATAGCGTTCTTGGCGATACCCGCCATAGTCTTCGCCTACACCAGGCCCGACCTGGCTCCACCAGGCGTACAAGGTGCCGTGGCGCGAGAGATGGAGTTCTCTGAAGGGTGTCTGGCCCATCATCGTGATCATGGCCAGCATACTCGGGTGCATCTACACCGGCATCGCCACCGCAACGGAGACGGCCGGGGTGGGCGTGGTGATCACCCTGATAATAGCCCTCGGGTTCTTCAAGATGAAATGGAAGCAGCTAAGAGAGGCCCTGAAGGAAGCGGCGCTGATCAACGGCATGATCCTGTTCATCATCATCGCCGCCAATTTCTTCACCTACGTGCTGGGGAGCACCAACGTCGCGAGCGGACTGGAGGACCTGGTTGGCGGTTCGGGTCTGGCCCCGATAATGGTGATCGTCATCATCAACGTCATCGTCTTGATTCTGGGATGCATCCTCGACCCGATCACCATCACCCTGTTGACGGTGCCGATCTTCGTTCCGTTGATCGTGAGCCTGGGTTACGACCCGATCTGGTTCGGAGTGATGTTCTGCGTCAACACGCAAATCGGCCTCATCACGCCGCCTATGGGCTCGGATCTATTCGCGGTGAGAACCATATTCGATATCCCGACAGGCCAGATTCTGAAAGGCGTAGCGCCTTTCCTGGCTTTCGAGTTGGTCTTCCTGGTGGTCTTGGTTGCTTTCCCGCAACTATCGCTATGGCTGCCCGAACGCGATGATAGGCAAGTGACATCTTTCTTCAACCGCTTGATAGACACGTCGATTTTGGAGGACCAAATGGCTCGGGCGTTCGATGGGAAGGTAGCACTCGTAACCGGTGGAGCTTCGGGGATCGGGAGAGTGGGTGCCCAGCTTTTCGCCCGCGAGGGCGCCAAGGTGGTCGTGTCGACCGGGCGGAACGTCGCCGGGGGCAATGAGACGGTCAAGCTGATCGAGGACGCTGGGGGGGAGGCGATCTTCGTACAGTGCGACGTCTCGCAAGACGACCAAGTGCGCGCCTTGGTAGACGAATGCGTGAAGGCCTACGGCCGTCTGGACTATGCGTTCAACAACGCCGGCATCGGTCCCGACGGCGTCCGGGTTCCCTTGGGGAGCATTGTCGACCTGCCTGTGGACATCTGGAACCGCACCATCGACATCAACCTCACGGGAGTCTTCCTCTGTCTCAAGTACGAGATGAAGCAGATGATGAAGCAGGGGAGCGGTGGCGCCATCGTCAACACATCCTCCGCCGCCGCGGTGAAGCCCGGCCAGGACTTCTGCGCCTACAACTCCAGCAAGGCGGGCCAGGACAACCTCACCAGGTCCGCGGCCCTGGAGGGCGGGCAATACGGCATTCGCGTCAACACGGTCCGACCCGGTCCCATTCGGAACACCTTGCTGTGGCAACACCTCACCGGCTCTACGCCGGAGGAGGCGGGCAGGATCACCGATCAGCTTCCGCTGCATCGCATCGGCTTGCCCGAGGACGTAGCCGAGGCGGTCATCTATCTGTGCTCGGACACCGCCTCCTTCATCACCGGCCAGTGTCTTGGCATTGACGGCGGCTTGACTGCCGGCGGCTGATCGCCGGCGCTTGACCGCTGGTGCTCGTTCTCCAGACACGCCGTGAAGGGAGGCTCACTTGAAGCCCAAGACTTTGGACTACGCCATACTCGACAGGCTCGCTCTCACCAGGAAACCGGTGGGGGTGAAGTTCCTGCCCTACAGACCTGAGGGCGTTGAGAGGATCGACAAGAATCTCAACCTCTGCCAGATGTTCGTGGAGGCTCAGACCAGCCCCCCGTTCTACGTGCAGAAGGAAGACCTCCATTGCGTGGAACCGCTGATACTCGGCATGGAGGAGTTCGACCCCGTTCTGCTGAGCGGTCTGGTGGGCGAGATGGACGACCTCTACGAGGAACTGCGGGCGAACCAGAAGATCTACCAACTGGTTCCCCGGATGCTGCGAGGCAGCGTCAAGTGCGTGGTCTTCTCGTCGGTGGACCAGATCGCCTTCGACCCCGACGTCCTGATCGTCACCACCGACGACATTGACCAGGCGCGGACCATCATGAGAGCGTCGGTCTACTCGACGGGGGAGACCTGGGGGTCCAAAGGCACACCGGTGCTGGCCTGCTCATGGATGTACATCTATCCGTATCTGAGCGGCGAGGTCAACTACATAGTCAGCGGCATGAGCATGGGCATGCAGACCCTGCAGGTGCTACCGCAGGGACTGATGACCATCTCCATCCCCTGGCAGAAGCTTCCCATGATCCTGACCAATCTGCAGAAGATGAACTGGCATCCCGCCTCCGAGACGATCACCGGTGAGGAGCACAAGAAGCGCTTCGCCGAGATCCTCGAGGAGATCGAGGAGAAGATCAGCCGATAACCCGCGCGACTCCTGGTCGTGCGCATGGAAGTGATGAGGCCGAAGGGAGCCGAACGATGCGCGACTACTCGATTTTCGATAGGTTCAATTTCGAGAGACAGCCTGTGGGCATCAGTTTCTCGCTCAAGAAGCCGGAAGGTTTCCGGCAATTGGACAAGCACCTGGGCATCTGCGAGATGTTCGCGGAGGCTCAGACCAGCGAGCCCTTCTACGCAAGCAAAGAGAACGTGCAGTGCGGGACGCAGGTCATGGGCATGGAGCCCTTCCCGCCGGTCATGTTGAGCGGGCAGTTGGGCTCGGAGTTCTCGATGTTCAAGACTCCATCCGCGAACCGCAGGGTCTATGACTACGTGCCCGTGATGCCTTTGAACACGGTGCAATACGTCATCCACGCTTCCATGGACAAGCTCACCTTCGACCCGGATATCCTCCTCATCACGGCCAACGCCGCCCAGGCCGAGGTGATCATGAGGGCCAGCAGCTACTCGAACGGTCGCATGTGGAACGCCAAAGGCTCCACCTGCCTTGCCTGCGCCTGGCTGTACGCCTACCCGTACCTGACGGGCGAACTCAACTACGCCATCAGCGGTCTGGGGTTCAGCATGAAGGCTAGGGAGGTCCTGCCCGAGGGCTTGATCATGATCGCCATCCCGAGCGAGATCATGTCCATGCTGATAGAGAACCTCACGGAGATGGAGTGGGAGCCGCACTGGCACAAGCTGGGCAGAGACGGCTTTGTGCAGGCGGTCAAAGACATGGAGGCCAGGGTCTCCAAGGACTTCCCCTCGGACATGGTCTGGGGAGGATGACAAACGGTTCTGGTGAGTAGTCTCACCGTCAGCTAGAGGGAGAGGTCCAGGAGAAGATGGGACAGTACGACAAGTACATCTGCACGACGCTCGAGAAGCGGCATTTGCTGCCCCCTCCGACCCCGGAGCAGCGCGACCGGCTGGCCGCCATGGGTACGCGCCTCCCCATGGAGCACGTTCACTGGATCGACGCGGACGTCATCCCGGGCGCCTACTACGGCGAGACCACCTGGATGTGGCCGCCCGAATATCCCCACCAGAAGATGTGGGAGCAGTTGGCCGCCGAAGGGTACTCGACCCCCAACATGTTCCCTCACGCGCACGGCTTCCCGGAGTTGCTCTCCTGGTGGGGCGCCAACCCGGACGATCCCTCCGACATCGACTTCATGTGGATCCAGATCGACGACGAGATCATTCCGCTGCCGTCGAGTTGGGTCGCCTACGTCCCGGCCGACCTGCCCCACATGCCCATATTCAAGAGCGGCGTGCGCAGCCAGATCCACACTCGGCCGACTCTGCACTGGACCTCGGGGCCCGGCAGCGTCTACACGATGGGAGACGACGGCAAGGTCGGACACGCCGGCCAGGAGGAGAAAGCGGGGCCGGTCGCGCGGGAGGTGGACCCGAGTCGGTCGAAGTACGCCCGCTACGTGGTCTTCGGGGCCGGCCCGGAGGTCAAACGGCCCGACTACATGCGTCCCCTCGATCCCGCGTACACCCGCCCGATGGCCTACATCGACCAAACGGTGATCCCCGACGCCGAACTCGGGTGCGACAGCAGATGGCTGCTGCCTGGGGACACCTCGCAGGCCGGCCAGGTGATCATGGACGCGCACACGTTGCCACACGGGAGTACCGTGGCGTGCGTCGCCTTCAACTACGACGACCTGACCGACCTTTGCGCCGAGGTCGAGCTCTGGATAGGCGGCGAGAAGCACATCATCAACAAGGGGTTCTGGGCTTACATCCCACCGAACGTGTCTCAAGGACCGATGGTGGTTCGCAATATCACCCGACCGGTCGCTCTTGTTATGTCTTGGCCCATGGGCGCAGGCATCGCGAAATACCCCGGGGGACCCGTGATCGGGTGACGGGGGAGAAGGCGAGGCCGCCGGCCGAAGAGCCGGCATCCGCGTACAGTCTTGGGAAGAGCGGTTGGGTGATCGTGGCGACGCTGATGTTGGCCACGGTGTTGGCCAACATCGCAAGCGTCTGCATGTTCCCGCAGAGCGTGGTGCTCTCTGAGGAGTTCGGCCGGCCGGTCAACCAGGTGGTTTGGACCATGACTGCCTTCCATGTCATCGCCACCGGCGTGGGAGGGGTCGCGGCTGCTCTCGGCGCCATCGTCGGCAACCGGCGCATGCTCACCGTGGCACTTGGCCTGCTCTTCGTCGGCAGTCTCATCGCCGTGCTTTCAACCAACCTCGCGACACTCATCGTGGGCCGCATCCTCCAAGGGATGGGAATGGCCGTGCAGGCGCTCGCGATCGGCATAATCGCGAACTATTGGCGAGGCGAGGCCAGGCGGAGGGCCATGAGCATGATCGTTCTCTCCATGGGACTGGGCGCAGTGATCGCCTATCTGCTCAGCGGACTGATCTGGAGGAGCGGGGGCACTTGGCGTACGCTTTTCTGGATGCTGACAGCCGCGAGCGCGCTCAACATCATCTTGATACTCGCGTTCATCAAGGAGACTAAGCGCTCCAAGGGCGTTCAGGTGGACTACATGGGCTGTATCGGGCTGGTCGTCTGGTCGGCGCTGGTGCTGTTGCCCATCAGCCAGGCCAACGCCTGGGGATGGGGCAGTTCGAAGGTGCTCGGTCTGCTTCTGCCGGGAGCAGCCATGCTGATCCTCTGGACGGTTTGGGAGCTACGCCACCCGACGCCCCTGATCGATCTGCGTGTCCTCAGACGGATGGGGGTCTGGCAGGGAGGCGTGGTCTGGGTGACGATCGTCATGGGGGTCATCGTTCCGGCAGCTGCAATGCCCTTTCTCATTCAGACGCCGGTCGCGTCGGGATTCGGTTTCGGGCGAAACATGTTCGTGGTCTGTCTTGCGATTGCGGTGACGGCCGCCGTCATGGTTGTGGGCTCGGCCGCCGCGACCCCCATCATGCGAAGACTGGGCGCCAAGCAGACGGTGATCGCGGGCATGCTGTTCGGCCTCGGCGGATTCGGGCTGGCCTTCGCGCACGGATCGCTCTGGCTCACGCTCCTCTGGCTGGCGGCTCTCGGGGTGCCGGCCGCTCTAGCCGGCTCCGCAAGCTATGCCGTCGCGGCAGAGGCCGTGACGCCTCAACAGGGCATTCTCGTCAGCACCATATACAACGTGGCCGCGAACACGGGCGCGTCGGTGGGCTCGGCGGTCGTCGGCTACGTGCTCACGCTGCGCCAGGTCGCCGTGCCGGTGACCACTCCGAGCGGCGTCGAGACGCAGTTCTTCCCGGCCGACGCGACGTTCACCTGGTCGGCGTTGATCGTCGCCGGTATGGCCGTTGCCGGCATCGCGGCCGTGCTCTCCATCAGGACGAAGCATCCTCGCGTGGCAGCGCCGGGCTCGTAGGAGGGCGGTCGTCCCGGTCGCCCGGTTGTCCGCTACTCGGCGGATACGTGATTGCTCGCCTCCGAAACGCCGTGGGGGTCGAAGCTCTTTTTGATCATCCGGAGCCAGTGCGTGTAGTTCGTGCTGTGCGGTCCGAAGTAGTCGTGCTGGGCGTCGCCGAAGAGGTGATGCGGCAGGCCGTGGTGCTCGTTGACGGTGCTCGCGTTCGCCTCGCCGACGTACTCCAGGGCGCCGGCCATGACATCGGGGCCGGGCGTCCAGCGCAACAGCGCCTCGGCGTGGGTGAGTTGACCGTGTTCGAGCGAGGTGATGAAGGGATCGGTGGAGTCGGGATAGACCAGCCCGCGCTCGATCAGGTCCTTCTTGTCGATGAGCCCGTGCTGCACCGAATTCCGCTGGACCCGGAAGGAGTCGGTTCCGAAGACCTCACCGCCGAACACTCCGGTGGCCCGCATCGTCTCGCGGATGGACGCGGTGACGCGGATGAAGCGCCATATGAACGAGGTCTGCACGTCGCCCTCTTCCACCGCCTTGAGGGACTTCGCCCCGGTGTCCTCGATGATCTGCTCCAGCACTGCCTTCTTGTATTCGAAGTCGCGCGGCGAGTTGCCGACTATCACCGTGCAGAAGCCCGGGCCGGCTATCTCCTTCGCGTATTGCTCGGCCAGCACGAGTTCCTCTTCGTTGCTGGTCGCGACGTTCGCGGCAGTCATGTTCGGGTTGAAGCCCATGATGCCGAAGGCGATCTCGTTCTCTCCGAGCTTCTGGATGCCGGCCTGGCGGCCATCCTCGTCGGGCCAGGAGAGGTATCTGAGCATCATGTTCGGCGGCGTCTCGGCGACGTAGTCGGGCGAGGTCGCCCTTGACCTTCATGGTCGGCGGGCCGCCCCAGTGGTAGATCTTCAGTGCAGCCTTGGTGTAGACGCCCAGTCCGCCCAGAGGCACCACGTTCCCGCGCACCACGCCGCGCAGAGAGGGACCAGGGCCATCGGCGCAGAACCACTCACCCAGGGCGGCCAGCGAGCCGGTCCGGACGATCTCCCCCTCGGGAGTCACCCACTCCAAGGCCAGCTGGTTCCGCTCGCTGATGCTGCAGGTGCCGCTCATGTGGCCGATGCCCTCATGTGCCGCCAAAGGCATAGCGGAAGTGACGCCTCCCGCTCCGTTGACGTTGCAGCAGAAGCCCCGCTTCATGAGTTCGGCCTGGAGTTGCGCGTGGATCACGTACGGCTCCACCACCGCGTACATGTTCTCTTCGTTGATCTCGATGATCCGGTTCATGCGGCGCATGTCGAGCTTGATGCAGCCCGGGCCGCCCGCGTCGCAGTAGACGCCCCAACCGGTGCTGGAAGCCTTGAACTGCACTCCGAACCTGTTGCACAGCCTCACGATGGCCTGAACCTCTTCGGTGCTTCCGGGCATGAGGATGGCTTCGAAGCGCGGCTTGAACTCCTGCGCCAGAGCGAACTGGCCCGAGCGCCACGCCCAGGCGTCCAGGTCCACCGGGTCGGCGGAGATGTTGTCCGGGCCGACGACGGCCTCAAAGGCCTGGTAGTGCTCGTTGCTGAGTGTCATGTCGCGACGCCCCCTAGATCGCTTTGTCTAGGATTTCGACGACGTCACAGACCTCGAGGCGGCCACGACCGCCAGAGAGGTCGCCGATACCTGCCAGGTTCTGCACGCAGTGCGGACAGGCAGTGACGAGAGCCTCGGCTCCCGTTGCCTCGGCCTCTCTCATCCTCTCCGCGGCGGTCCACCGGGCGAACTCAGGATTGCTCTCGCGCACCCCGCCGCCGGCGCCGCAGCACCAGGCGTATTCCCGGATCCTCTCCATCTCGACGAGCTTCACCCCGGGGATGCTCTCCAGGAGATCGCGGGGCGGTTCGTAAACCCCGTGGGTGCCGCGACGCAAGGTGCGCGGCGGATCGTACACGCGCATGTGGCGTTCGCGCTGGACGCCGTTCCAGGCGATCCAGGGCTCGCTCAAGCGACCCAGGTGGCAGGGGTCGTGGTAGGTGACCGTCATGTCGACCTGTTTGGTGGGTCTGAGCGCTGCCCTTCTCAACCAGCTGGGCCAGGTACTCGGTGATATGCCACACTTCACGCCGGGGTCAAGCCCCAGCTTGGGGTACAGCACCTTGTAGTACTGGTAGCAGTGGGCGCAGCCGGTCACCAGGTCGGTGGCTCCTGACTCCTTGAAACGGGCGACGTTGAGTCTCGGCCTGTTTGAGAGCCTCGTCGCGGTAGCCCATCTCGTAGGCGCGGCCACCGCAGCAGAGCTCGCCGTCCTTGGCGATGCCCACGTCGATCTCGGCCTTGCCGAGCAGCGAGATGGCGGCTTTGGCCACCTTGCCGCTGGCCTCGTCGTTGCTCTGCCAGGCACCCGGCGTGAAAGATCACCGCGGCCTTCTCGCGGGTGTAGTCCTTGACCTCGAGGCCTTCGGACCACCGGCCTTTCCCGCCGGTCGCCCCCAGGACCATGGGGCCCTGCTTCTTCATGGTCTCGACCAGCTTGTCCCACACCGGCACGGTCTGCCCGCTCTTGACGCACTCCTCGCGCATCGCGTAGAGCGGCTCGAGGACGTCGAACTCCATGGCGTACTTGCAGGAGACGTCGCAGGCCCCACAGAGATTGCAGTTGTAGATGACTTCCGCCGTCTTGGGCGTGTACTCGACCCGGCTCGTGGATCAGACCCAGGCCGAAGCCCATGCGCCCTCCGCCCGAGTGCGAGTGCCAGTTGTAGCGGGAGATGCTGGGGCAGCAGTTGGAGTACTCCTGGCCGGTGATCTTCTCCAGGGGGATGAACTTGCAGGCCGAGCAGCGGCAGCAAGATTCCATGTCGGCTTGAAAATCCTTGAGCGCCATCGTTCTGGCCCCTCCCCTAGAAGCACAGTTTGCCGGGATTGAGGATGCCGGCCGGGTCGACGATGGCCTTGAACTTCTTCAAGGCCTCGACGCCGGCCGCATCCCGGTTCATGATCTGCCTGGCCGCTTCGCCGAAGGGCCTCGAGAAGAAGGCTCCGGCGTTCATCAAGCGGCTGGATGGCGCTCGTGGCGAGCTCCCTCACCACTGACGCCTCGGCCTGATCGGCGGGGTCGTAGAAGAGGTTGAACTCCACGTGGCAACCGGTGCCCTGGACGACAGGCTGCAGGTAGACGCCCATCTTGCCGGTGCGGTAGCCGGCCGCTTCGGCGACTCTCGGTCATGATCTTGATCAGCCCGGGGATCTTCGCGTTGGTGGTCAAGAAGAAGATGTCCTGGCAGCCGCCCTGCCGGCGGAGCTTCCAGTAGGGCTCGTCCGACGGCCGGCGGATGGCCTCCAGGAACTCGCCCGCCGCCACCCCGCCGACGTTCTGCACGGTCTGCAGGCCGAGCCGCTGCAGCAAGTCCCGGGTGTCCTCGATCTGCCCCTCCATGCCGCATGTCGGGGAAGTACTTGTAGGCGGCAAGGTTGAAGAAGAGCACCCATGGCGGCAGCTTGGCGATCAGCCGCGCGTGAGCCGCGTCGTCCTCTGCCATGAGAGCGGCGAAGTCGGCGGCGCTCAGGATCAGCAGCTCGTTGCCGAGTCTCAGACGGATCAGCCAGTGAGCCGCTTCCAGGAGCTTGGTCACGTCGCTCGAGGCGATGAAGTAGGGCTGCTCCCTTTCGGGCATCAGCTCGCATCTGACCGACGCCCAGGTCACGATGCCCATGGTGCCCTGGGCACCCTGCAGCAGGCGGTGGAGCGACATGGCCGAAGGACCGGCCGCTTCTTTCTGCACGCCTCCTCCGGCTCGCTGCTGCGGCGATGTCGCCGGGACCGGCGGCGGCTCCGGTGCGGAACATGTCACCGGTGCCGAAGACGACCTCGGTCGAGCCGATGGGGTCGGAGATGTCCCAGTGGTAGTGGGGCATGATCACCGGCTCCCGCGACAGCATGCTGCCGACGACCGACTTGGTCGCCCGGGGCTGCAGGGGCATGTTCAGGCGCAGCCCCTTCTCGGCCACCGCCGCGATGAGTTCTCCGAAGGTCACTCCCGGTTCGACCATCGAAGCCACTCGCTCGAAGGGGTCGATCAGGTCGATCTTCTTCATGCCGCTCAGGTCGACGATGACCGCGTCGCCCGTCGAGGGGACAGTGTCGCCATGGAAATGGGGCGGTCCCGAGCTCACCGGGACGAGCGGCGTGCCGGTCTCCTTGGCCAGAGCCACCAGCTTCTGGAGCGTCTGTCAGATCGCCGACCTTGACCACGAACCGGGGACGCACCTTGCCGACGAAGCTCATATCGCCGGCGTAGGCCTCGAGGACGGCCGGATCTTCGCTCACATTCTCCTTCCCGACGGCCTCTGCCAGCGCGCTCTCCGTTACCATCTTCCCTCGTCCCCTTTCTCGGGTCTACCGGACCCACAGAGTGAGGTCCAAGTTGAACGGCACGATGGCGCGCAGAGATCAGTCGTCCGAGACCCCGGCCACATCCACGATGACCGCCCCGCCGTCGACCACGAGCACGGCGCCGGTCATGAACGACGAGTCTTCGCTCGCCAGGAAGGCGCACACCCCGGCCATCTCGCTGGGCGCGGACACCCGCCTGAGCGGCACCGGTTTGGAGAACTGTTTGAGCAGGCTTTCGATGTCGGTGCCTTTCGCCGCGGCGATCTTGCCGAGGGTGTCCTCGAACATCTCGGTCCGAGTCGCTCCGGGGCACACAACGTTGCATCTCACACCGAAGGGACCGTAGTCTAGAGCCACCGCCTTCGTGAGGTGGATGAGGCCCGCCTTCGATGTGCCGTAGGCCGGGCTGCCCGCCATGCAGCGTATCCCGCCGATGGAAGAGACATTGATGATGGAGCCGCTGCCTCGCTTGATCATGTGGGGCAGGGCTTGCTTCATCAGCAAGAAGGGGGCTTTGAGATTCACGTCCATGACCCGCTGCCAGTCTTCGGGTTCGAGTTCGGTGATCACGCCGTAGACGTCGAAGGCCGCGTTGTTGACCAGTATGTCGATGCGTCCGGCAAAATCGATCGTCGATGCGACCATCCTCTTCACGTCGTCATAGTCGGAGACATCCCCGGGGCAGGCCAACACCGTGCCCGGTGGAAAGGCGGCGGCTTCCTGCTCCAGCCTGTCCTTGCGTCGACCGGTTATGCAGACCTTGGCTCCTTCTTCGACGAACCGTTCGGTGATGGCGGCGCCTATGCCCGTGCCCCCTCCGGTGACGAGTGCGGCCTTGCCCTCCAGCTTCATGTCAGTCTCCTCTCAGAGGCTACGAGACGGAGTCCGGTTGCTCCGTCGACAGATCATCACCATCGGCTGTTGACTCCGACTGCTCCGAGTCCTCGGTCACGTTCTCACCGACCACCTGCCGGAGCGCTGCCTTCGCTGTCAACAGGATCCTCTGCCAATCGACCAGGACCCCCGGGCCAAGCGTGTCCTCCAAGCTCTCAAAGGTTCTCAGGAGGCTTCCCTCGCTGATATCGAAGAGACCCGCCGTGTCTGGCGTGAGGCGGATGAGGACGGCTCTCCGGTCGCTCTTGGATCTGGTGCGTTTGAGCATCTTCTTCTTGACTAGGAGATCGACCATGACCGAGGCGGCCGCGGGCGTTACGCCCATCGTCTCGGCGAGCTTCTTGAGCGCGACCCCTCCAGGGGATTCCTCGCACAACTGCCGCACGGCTATGACCGTGCTGCCCTGAGTCTCGGTCAGATCGTCCAGCCAATGGAGGTCTGGCCTCATCTGCTTGTGCACCGCGCCCCGGGCTCGCGAACGCAGGAGTTCGAGGACGTCCTCGGTCAACTGCCAGATCGACTTGGAGATCTCCTCGATCGCGGGCTGGGTAGCATTCGCGGGCGAACCCGCTTCATTCGCTTCTGTCACAGCTGTATCGTTCAGCTCCCCTCACCTCCAACTACCTATGCCTGTTGCAGCCAACAAAGAATCGTATCGCACGGCAGCATATAGAGGAACAACGCGCTGCCTCTCTACCACAGAACCTCTGACGGCTGATGGTAACGCCCGTGCTCTCTGCCACGAGTCTACTGCCCCCCGCGGTTTCCATCAGTGCCACCAATATAGTAGACTGCAGGCATCCGCGCAAACTTAAGTAAGACTAACTAACGTCAGATGAGCCGGTTGAGCATGCGCCACCCGCGTGGATGGCCCTCGGGGAGGATCGTTCGTGGCTGAGATTGGACACGGAAAGTATGTGGTTACCCAGCCCAAGAAGGACCTAGTCATAGCAGACTGGGCTGGCAACCTGCAGCAGGATACCAGCACCCGCGTGATGTACCTGGACAGCGAGGTCATCAAGGGTGCTTTCTACGTGGAGTGCGTGTGGTTCTGGCCCACAACCGAAGAGGACAAGGCCAGCCCCGCTCCTCACACTCACGACTACGATGAGGTGATCGGCTTCTTCGGAACCGATCCCAATGACCTCAACGACCTGGGCGCCGAGATCGAGTTCTACATCGATGGCGAACGGAACGTAATGAACCAGACCTTTCTGGCCTTCGTGCCCAAAGGCGTGGTGCATTGTCCACTGAATATCCTCGAGATCACCCGACCGGTGTTCCACTTCGCCGCTGGAATGGGCAAAGACTACGCAGGTGAATCGAATCCGGTTTAGCTGACGGCACGCGAGGCGCCGGATTCCAGGCGAGATGGCGCCCGATCCAGAGTCCAGACAAAGAGAAGAGCCTTCGGCATGGACCGAAGGCTCTTCTTTCGGCAGATCAGCGGCGAGTCTAACCCTATATGCCGGGGTCGGGAATCAGAGGGATGTCGACTTCGGTTCTTTCGTAGGCGCCCGTCAACATGATCTCTGTCCAAGCGATGGGTTTGCTCACTCTCTTGAAGATCAAAGGGCAGTGCGCCAGCCCGGGCGGGATGGAGATCGTAGCGGGGGTGGTGATCGTCTGCCTTTCTCCGCCCAGGTAGAACCAGATCTCGGCGTCGAAATCCCTGATGTCCTTGTAGTCGGCGCCATAGAAGCTCATGATGACGGGGAACTCGTGGACATGCGGAGTGGCTTCGTTGACATGCTCTTTGGTCACGATCGAGTACAGCAACTGGCAGTTGGTCTCCAGCTGCTCAGGTGTGCAGACATAACCCCTGAAGACTACTCTGCCGTCTCTCTCAAGCTGCCCGTAGGGCTCTTTGATCACGTGCTTATCGTACTGTGATACCGTCACCTTGCTTCTCTCCTTCCCAGAGACTCGGATGCGCACAACCTACCAGAATTGCCGAAGGACAGTGCACCGCTCTCGGAGTCGCGATTCTGCCTGCCGGCGGATAATTGCCGTCGCGAGTCGCCATTGACAATCGATCCGACAGGAGCATACTCGGTTTGACTCCCCCTGCTCCAAGTGTTAAATATAGCTAAACTAAATAGTAAGGCGCTGGGCGCCGCAACGCAAACCAGATCAAGAGGTTTCCGTATGAAGATCACAAAGGTAGAGTGCATTCCGGTATCGATCCCCTTCGTCAAACCCATCATCATGTCCGGCGGGCCGGTCACGCAGGCGGACGGGGTCGTCCTCAAGCTGCACACCGACGAAGGCATCACCGGCGTCTCGGAGACCGGCGATACTTCCCTGTGGTACATGGGTGAGAGCCAAGACTCCATCATGTACAACCTCACCAAGGTCTTTGCTCCGCAGATGCTGATAGGGGAAGACCCCTTCAACATCGAGACCATCGTGGCCAAGATGGACAAAGCCACGCGCGCCAACAACCACTCCAAGTCAGTGGTCGACTACGCTTTGCACGACCTCATGGGCAAGGCGCTGGGCGTGCCGGTCTACAAGCTCTTGGGCGGCCTTTCCAATCCCAAGATCGCTCTGGCCTTCGTGATGTCTTCCGGTTCGGCGGAAGAGGTGGGGGCTGAGGGCCAAGCGCTGGTGGCCGCGGGCTTCCAAGGCCTGAAGCTGAAGGTGGGCGCGCACGCCCCCGAGGAAGACATCGAGATGATAGGGGCGTTGCGGGAGGCCGTGGGCAGCAAGGTCAAGGTGATGATCGACGCCAACGGCGGCTGGATGTACCACCAGGCCTTGTATGTCCTGCAGAGAATAGCCAAGTACGACGTCTATCTGTGCGAACAGCCGGTGCCGTGGTGGGATATCGACGGTCTTGCCAGGCTGCGCCGCAAGGTGGATGTGCCCATCTTCGCGGATGAATCCGCTGCCGAACTCGGCCACCTGCTGCAGATTCTCGAGAAGGACGCCGCGGACGGCTTCTTCCTCAAGATACCCAAGGCCGGCGGCATCCTCGAAAGCGAGACGGTGGGTCACGGTGGCCCAATCCGCCAACATGCCGGTGATGTGCGGCTGCATGGTCAACTCCGGCCTGGGCAGCGCGGGGGAGGCGGCCTTCCTGGGCGCGACGGCCTGGATGGGCAAGATCGAGCAGGAAGCCATCGGCCCGCTCAACCTCTACAACATCTACGACACGGTGAGCGGACCCATCGAGAACGATCTGGCCAAGAAGGCCCCGCGCTACGAGAAGGGTTTCCTGTATCCGCCCGACGGGGTGGGGCTGGGCGTGGAGTTGAACGAGGAATCGGTCAAGAAGCTGGCCACACCGGGCAAGCAGCCGGTGGTCATAGGCAAGTAGCGGGCGATAATCTCAGCGAGTTTCTTGCTTGGGGCTGAGCATGATACGACCCCCCGTGGCCACGCAGAAGGCCACGGGGGGTCGTTCTTCGTCGGACGAGGCGTCTCAGTGTGACGCGTAGACCCCGTACTCCCGAGCGGCCCTCACCATCGCCTTGAGGTTCTCCAGCTTGGGGTATTCCGGAATGGCGCCCGGGGCCAGGATGAAGCCACCCCCAGGCGCGCAGATCTCGATCAGTCTCCGCGACTCGGCTTCGACCTCCTCCGCCGATCCGGTCACCAGCAAGGACGACGGCACGTTGCCTTGTATGGAGCAGGTCTGTCCCAGGATGCTCTTGGCCTTCGCCATGTCGGTGCGGTCGAACTGCCAGGTGACGGCCCCCTTCGGGAACTCGTTCACCAGTTCGAGCCGCGTGTTGTAGCTGCCCTCGGCGAAGAGTCCCACGAGCAGACCCTCGTCGATGAGCGCATTGATCACGCGCCGGAGGGTCGGCCAGTAGAACTTGAGGAACTGCTCCTCCGACATCCAGCCGTCCGCGCCCTTGTGGAGCGGGAAGAACGCGCCGATGCTTGCCGGGGTCGCCGCATTGAGGACGTTGTCGATGGTCAGGTCGGCCACCACCTCGAGAGCCTGGAGCAGCTTCTCCGGCTGCCTGAACATGTCCATGATGATCTCGCGCGTGCCCCGCAGGGTGTCGGCCAGAGTGTCGAAGGGGGCCTTGATGAAGTGCGAGCGGGAGCCGGGCGGAAAGCCGTACAAGAGCGCCTGAGCGCGCTCGGCGGCGAAGATCCTGCGATATCGGCTGAGTTCCTTGCCGGCGTCGAGCAGACGCTGGAGCATCTCCTGCACGTCTCGGTCGCTCGAGGGCCCATAGCTGCAGGGTGTTGATCTCGACGATGTCGGTCAGGGGGCCGAGCTGCGCCAGAGGCTCGAATACGCCCAGCGCCCGCGGCAAGTACCTCCGCAGCCAGAAATCGGAGGGATCTCTGAGGAAGTCGTCGTACTCGTCGGCCCGCATGTACTCGGCCTCGACGAACTGGAAACCGATGCCGTCGATGGGCATGCCGTGGCCGGGGTAGGCATACATCTTGAGATCGAGGATGTCGAACGCCTGTGTGGCGATGCCGTTGAAGAACCACGACGCGAGCGTATCGAGGTCTTCGGCGTTCTGCTGGTTGAAGGCCTCGATTGCGGCGATCGCCTTGTCGGGATCGGTAACGCTCGTGCGGTAGTCGAGTCCGCTCGATAGGAAGGGCAGCATGCCCGCGTACGCCGCGACCGGCACGCGGTCCGGCTCTTCAACGTTGTAAGCGGCGATCGTGCGCTCCAACCTGGCCATAGCGGCGGTCTTGGCCTCGGGGCTCGCGTATGGGGCCTGCTGCACCGATCGGCGCCAGAGTTCGAAGCGCTGCTCCCGTTTCTGCTCTCCGGTGAGCTGTGGCCAGTCGGCTGGGTATCGCGGAGTCATGTCATCGGCCATCGGGCGTTCCTTTCCGGTGCTTTGGCAAGACGGGGGCTCGTGTCGCTCTGCGAGGGTACGCCCGCTCGGCCTCCCCAAACCCAGCAGCTTCCGCTGCCGCCCGACATTAGTGAGCATCCTCCATCTTGTCAAGACGATGCAACCGGCATTCCGTCTCGCGCGTCGCGGTCGTCTACGCGGACTGGGACTCGGTGGCAGAACCGGCGCTTCATGCCGAGAGAAGTCGGCGATCATCACGAAGATTAGTTAGGGTTAATAGTGTTCTTGACTGCGGGCCGAGTTGTCCAGTATGGTGGGTGGCATCGGCAGCTGGCTGAAGCTGACTTGGCACCCGACCGCGACCGTCTCGGGCTGTTGGTCGGGGTATGCGGGGATTCCAGCGCGCCGCGCGTACCTGGGTCGTACACAGAAGGGGGACCTATTGGGGCAGACCAGCAGTTGGTTGTAGCGGCATGGTAGGAACGCGAGACGAGCATAGGGGGATTCACAGATGAGGTCAGCACTACTTCGGTTCCTGGTCGCGGCGGTTTGTCTAAGTCTCTTGGCCTTCGGCGTTGTCGCCTGCGGCGGGGACGAAGAGACCACGACTACGGCAGCACCCACCACGACCACAGCGGCGCCCACCGAGACCACGGCGGCACCCACCGAGACTACAGCGGCGCCCACCGAGACCACGGCAGCACCCACCGAGACCACGGTGGCCGTACAGGGTCCACCAGAACCCATCAAGGTCGCCTTCTTCTCCTACGATGCAAGCGCCGCGCCCATGGCGGTCTTGCAGGGCTTGAAGGACGAGGCCGCGAAAGTCGGCAACATCGAGATCGTTCTCATTCAGGGCGACTTCACCAGCAAGACCCAGGAGACCCAGTTCCAGGATGCGATGACGGCCGGCAAGTATGCAGCCTACGTCCTCGAAGCGGCCGACGGTGTGCGTATGCAGCCGTTGGTAGCGGAGGCGGGCGAGAAGGGGATGCTGGGCGTCATGTTGGACGCGACCCTCGACGACCCGCGCAACAGCATGCAGCTCGCGAACATGCCCGGCCTCCTCTGCACGATGGGCTATCCGCTGGAGCCGCAAGGGCAGCTGTTCAGCGACGCCATCCTGAAGGCGTGCGCTGCGAAGAATGGTGAGGGAGAGCCCGCCGTCGTCGGCATCATGGCCGGCATCGCGAACTTCCCCATCGACACTCTCCGGGTTGAAGTGATCAAGGGCATCCTTGCGCAGCATGCCAACATCACCGTGGTCGACATGCCTCCGGGCGGCTATGCCGCGCCCTCCGCGCAGAAGGCCACGCTCGACTTCCTCCAGTCTCGCAAAGACATCGACGTCATGATGGTCTTTGCCGACCAGATGGTGATGGGAGTGATCGCCGCGCTCGAGCAGAGCAATCTGGTTCCCGGTGAGGACATCTACCTCGTCGGCCAGGGCGGCTCGGTCGAGGGCGTTGGATGGATCAAAGAAGGCAAGATGTTCGGCACGTTGCGGCTATATCCTTACACCGCCGGTGTCACCGCTGTCGATATGATCGCCAACAAGCTGAACGGCAAGACGGTCCCGGAAGTGACGAACTTCTTCGAGCAGCCGCCGAACTTCATCTACGCCGAAACCCTCACCGAGTATCCCGACTTCTTGGGTGAGTGGTCGTTCGGCGAATAGCAGGCTGAGTACCGATTGACCTAGCAGACTAGAAGGGATCCACGTGGACGGAGCCACCGACGTCAAGGTTCAGGTGCGAGGGGTATCGAAGTACTACCCAGGTACTTGCGCCCTCGACGATGTGAACCTGGACATAGTCCGTGGCTCCGTCCACGCTCTTGTTGGAGCAAATGGAGCCGGCAAGTCCACCCTCGGCATGGTCATTGGTGGAGCGATCCCGGCCGACGAGGGTGAGGTCCTGCTGGACGGCGAGATCGCCCGGATGTCGAGCTCTCGGGACGGGCTTCGATACGGCATAGCGAGGGTCGCTCAGGAGTTGGCGCTGTGTCCGCTGCTGACCGTCATGCAGAATGTCTTCCTCGGCGTCGAGTCCAAACGCCTCGGTAGGGTGCTCCGTGGCGAGATGCGCCGTCGGTTCGACGAACTGATCGAAGAAGCGGGTTTCGCCCTGGCCCCCGACATGCCGGTGGCGAGGCTGAGTAGCGCCAATCAGCAGAAGGTGGAGATCTTGCGCGCGGTTGGTCGCAAGGCCAGCCTGATCATCATGGACGAGCCCACGTCGTCACTCACCAAGGACGAGGTCGCGGTTCTCCACAAGCTGATCGCCTATCTCCGCGACCAGGGCAAGACGATCATCTACGTCAGCCACTACCTGGAGGACGTGCTCGACGTGTGCGACACCGTCACGGTCATGCGCAACGGGCGCATCGTCCGCACCTCGCCTGCGAAGGAGGAAACGCCGGCAACCCTGGTGAGCGCCATGTTCGGGTACGAGGCGAAGGCGGAGACCTTCCCTCCGAAAGCGCCCTTGACCAGCTGTGAGATCGTCTTGGAGGCGTGTGGGCTCAACCGCGAAGGAGTGCTGCACGACATATCGCTCTCCATCAGAAGGGGTGAGATCGTTGGTCTCGCCGGCCTGGTTGGCAGCGGCCGATCGGAGGTCGCGCGGGCGTTGGTCGGTGTGGATCGGATCGACAGCGGGACGATCCGTATCGAGGGGGTCGAACGCAAGTTGCGGGGGCCCAAGGATGCGATCCGCGCGGGAGTGGCGTTCGTGCCCGAGAGTCGAAAGGCCGAGGGCCTCTGCCTGGGGCGGTCGCTCAGCGAGAACATCACACTGCCGCACCACTGGGCGGGAGTGGTGTCACGCGGGGGGTTGCTGAACCGCCGTTCCGAACGGTCCAAGGTGGAAGAGATACTTCGGGCGCTGTCGGTGCAGCCGCCTCGCCCGACGGCGATCCCCAACGAGCTGTCGGGCGGCAACCAGCAGAAGGTCGTCATGTGCAAGTGCCTCTTTCGAACGCCGAAGGTGCTGGTACTCGACGAGCCCACGCGAGGCGTCGACGTCGGTGCCAGACGGGCTATCCACGGGCTGATCACCGATCTGGCGAAGCAAGGCGTGGGCGTCCTGCTCATCTCCTCCGATATCGAAGAGGTTCTGGGCCTCTCGCACCGCGTCCTGGTGCTGAGAGGCCATCGGGTGACCGAGGAGTTTTCAACCGATCCGTGCATGGCCGACGTCATGAGCGCCTGCTTCGGATTGTCTACTTCTGAGAATGGGATTGAGGCATCAGCATGACAGAAATACCGGTAATGCCGGAGCAGGGGGACGAGGCGGTCCTTGGTCGATTCTCGGTCAAGAGGATCGAGGCCAGGCACATCCGCGACTACGGGATCATCGCCATAACGATACTGCTCTTCATCGCGCTGTCGTTCGTGTCGGATGCCTTCTTCTCTCTCGGCAACATACTCAACATCCTCTACCAGAACGCACCGCTCGCCATCATGGCGTGCTGCACCACGATCGTGATCATCACCGGCAACTTCGACCTGTCGGTGGGGGCCCAGTTCGCCATTGCGGCCGTCATGTCGGCCTACATGTCGAAGTCCATCGGGGTGCCCGGCGGCGCAGTCATGGGTATCCTCGTCGGGGGGCTGATGGGCCTCACAAACGGCCTGCTGGTGACGAAACTGAGGATCAACGCTTTCCTCGCGACCCTTGCCACTAACATGGCGTTCCGGGGGCTCATACAGGCGTTGACGATGGGCTATCTCCAGAATACGAAGGCCGAGGGCTTCACCTGGCTGGGAAGAGCCAAGTTGGGCCCAGTGCCTGTCTCGGTGATCATCATCGCAGTGGTCGCGATCATTCTGCAGTTCGTCCTGTCTCGGACGGTCTTCGGCCGATACGTCTTCGCGACAGGCGGCAACAAGGCCGCGGCTCTGATCTCCGGCGTGCCGGTGACAGCAATCGTGCTCTACGCGTTCACGATCGGCGGGCTTGGGGCAGGGCTGGCCGGAGTGATAGATGCGTCGCAGGTGGCCTCGGGCGATCCCTTGAGCGGAGGGCCCTACGGGCTGGTCGCCGTCGCCGGCGTGGCGTTGGGAGGTACAAGTATCTTCGGGGGGAGTGGATCAGTGTGGCGAACATTGATCGGCGTGGCGCTGTTCGCGCTGATCACGAACGGCTTCAACATCATGGGACTCAACCCGTACTATCAAGACATCGCGAAGGGCGCGCTCATCATCTTCGCGGTCGCCCTCAGCGCGGCCGTGGATCGCAAAGTGGCGAACTAGCGGAGCCACCCGGCCGGCTCGAGAAGGCCGAACTATCCATCTTCACACCAAGGAGGCTCTCATGGCTGGAACGGTCCCCGCGGGCTGGTACGACATCACGCTGGTTATGAAACAGGGCATGCACAATCTGGTTCTGGATCCGCAGAAGCCTAAGATCTATCGCCTTCACGAGGCGGCGCTCGGCTCGCCCGTGACGATCACTATGCTGGAGATCCTCACCCACACGGGTACTCACATCGACTGCCCGCTTCACTTCATCCCGACGGCTCCACGGTGACGGATATGCCGCTGGACGCGACGCTGGGAACGGCTCGGGTGATCGAGATCGAGGATCGGGTGAAGATCACGCCGGAGGAATTGGAGAAGCACAACATCAAGAAGGGCGAGCGGATTCTCTGCAAGACAGCCAACTCGCCCACGGTCTACGAGTCGAAGGAATGGATCGAGGACTACGTCTATCTCGACGGGGACGCGGCCAGCGTATCTGGCAGAGAAGGAGATCCGTCTCTTCGGCATGGATGCCATAACGGTGGGCTACTACAAGGACGACGCGAGCATCCACGCGACGCACCGGTCCCTTCTCGAAGCAGGGATCTACATCCTCGAAGGCTGCGCCCTCGGAGACGTGCCACCCGGCGAATACGAACTGGTCTGCTTGCCGCTGCGCATACTGGCCGGCGACGCCAGCCCCTGCCGCGCCATACTGCGCCCGCTGAGGTGAGGAAGACAACATAGGCCGTCCATCCGGGCGTCCTCGGCTTGCCTGATGGGATCCCTGAGGCTTGGACATTCAGACCCCGAGGGGTACAACCGCTGGTGATGCCGGCGATGGCCGACGGTAGCGCGATCCGAAAGGGGACGGTCGATGCACTGCATGGCGTGTGGACAAGAACTTTCCGACGAAGCGATCTTCTGCTCGAAGTGCGGCAGGGCTGTCGCTTCCACGGCAGCGTTGGGAGCGGCGAAGCCCTCGGTCATGGAGCTCCAGTGCCCGAGGTGCTCGGCCAAACTGGATGTCTCTGCTGAGACGACCACGTGTACCTGCACCTCCTGCGGAAGCGGGCTCTTGTTCGCCGAGGACGGCAAGGCCGTTACCGTCAGCGATGGGGGGGAGGCGTCTCACATGAGTGGGATGCTGGAAGGCGTGAGAGTCGCGGCGTTGGTCGAGGAGGGCTTCGAGCGGAGCGAGCTTGTCGAACCCCAGCAGGCCCTGGAGGAGCTGGGAGCTGTGGTGGAAGTGATTTCTCCCCACACAGACACAGTCCGCTCGTGGGAACATGGAAACTGGGGCGAGGGATTCAAGGTGGATGTGCCTCTAGCCTCCGCCGACCCCGATCGCTACGATGCGCTTCTCCTGCCCGGCGGGGTTCGCAATCCCGATCGGCTTCGTCGCAACGAGGATGCCTGGCGTTTCGTTCGCGCCTTCTTCAACGCGAGAAAGACGGTGGCGGCGATCTGTCACGCTCCCTGGACCCTCATCGACGCCGGCGTGATCGACGGCCGCAGGCTGACCTCCTACCCAAGCCTGCAGACCGACCTCAAGAACGCTGGAGCCGACTGGGTCGATGAAGGAGGTGGTTGTCGATCGGGAGGGCCTCGTCACCAGCCGATTCGCCCCGCGACATCCCGGCTTTCAACGAAGCGATGATCGCCGAGATCCTCCGTACAAGGTCAGCCCAGTAGCTCGCGCCCTTGCCGCCGTAAGGCATCCATCAGTTGGTCGAGGTGGGCGGCTGTGGTGAGCGGGTTGATGATCGTCACGCGCAGAGCGCCCACGCCCTGGTGCTTGGAGGGCACGATGTAGAACTCGCCCGACTCGATGAGGCGGCGGCGGAGCTCGAGCTGGAAGTCGCCGATTCGTTCGCTCGGGGCATCGCGCAACTCGGCCGGGATGTGACGGAAGACCACGATGTTGCACTGCGGTTCGTGCAGCGGGACGAAGTCCTCCGCGGCCGTCAGCTTCTCGTAGAAGGTTTGGCCCAGGGCGAAGGTCACGTCGACCATGTCGGCGAACAGTTGCCGCCCGAACAGCGACCACACGCCCCACAGCCCGAAGGCCGCGGCCCGCTTGGTGCACTCCACCGTTCTGATGCCGCTGTCGTATTCGGCCAGGCCGGGCGCGGCTGGGTCGAACAGGTAGGGTGCGTCCTGCCGGAACGCGTCGAAGCCGTGGCTCTTCTCGCGGTAGAGCACGAAGGCGCAGAGGGCGGGCACGAAGAGCATCTTGTGGGCGTCCCAGACGACGCTGTCGGCCCGCTCCAGGCCGGCCAGCAGATGCCGGTGCCGCTCACTGAGCACGGCCGCTCCGCCGTGGGCGGCGTCGACGTGTAGCCAAACCCGATGGCGCTCGCAGACGTCGGCGATGTCGTTCAGTGGGTCGAAGGCCCCGATGGGGGTGGCGCAGGCGCATGCCACGACTGCCACGATGGGCCGCTTCTCTGAACGGAGGCGGATCAGCTCGTCGTCCAAGCTGCTGAGGGTCCATGCGTCCCCGCTCGTCCAGCCCGACGCGCACGATCTGCCGGCTGCCCAGGCCCAGGATGCCTGCCGCCCGGGCCACGCTGTAGTGAGCGTCGGCGTGGGCGAGGAGGACGGGCGGCCGGGCCACGAGGCGGGCGCCGACTCGGAGCGCGGGCCGGGCGGCGAACCGGCGACAGCCAGCCCTTGATCCCAGGAGTCGCCCAGAGCGACGTTACGCGCGGTCAACAGGGCCGTGAGGTTGGCCAAGGATCCGCCGTGCGTGACGGCTCCGGCGAAGGAGTCGGGAGCCCAGCCGATGGCCTGTCCGAGCTCCTGGACCATGGCCCGCTCGACGGCCGTCGCCCAGGGGCCCATCTCGTAGATGGCCATGCACTGGTTGGTGACCGAACCGACCGCGTCGAACAGACCGCCGAGCGGCACGGGCGCCGGCACCTGATGGCCGATGTAGCGGGGATCGTGCAGGTTCAGCCCTCGCTCGAGCATGATCTTGACTAGGCCGGAGAAGCGATCGGCTGCCCCGGCCATGGTGGCCGGCAGCGGAGCCCACTGACCCGCGCAGCACCGCTGATGCCTCGCGGATGGCCTCAGACGGCTCAGCCCACGGCAATACCGGTCCCTCCGAGCGCTGGGCACGCGCCAGGTTGGTGGCCAACAGATCGGCCAGCCGGTGGCCGGCCTCTTCCAACAAGTCTGGGTCGTAGGCCGCGGCTATGCGCTGCCGGGCTGCGGTCAGTTCATCTGGGTTAGTGGACATCGTGCGAGCTGCCTCTGCCGTGGTGTGTGGAGCACGCGTATTGTCCGTCGCCCGGCGGCAGTGGTGCAACGTCGGGTGCAATGTCCTTGAGTCGGTGTACTCGGGTTGCGGCGTGACCACGCCGCCAGACATCAGCCTCAGCCGTAGGGACGGCCCTCGCCGCTGCAGCCCCACCTCGGGTCCAAGAGCGGGCCGTTGCGCAGGTAGCTCGCGAAGGTCTGGCGGACCGACTCCGACCCGCACTCAGGGCAGCGCTTCCCCTCGTTCTTGAGGAGGTTGTCCGCCACCACCTGAAAAGCGTGCTTGCACGCGCTGCAGACGAGATCGACCTTCAGCCATCAGCACACCGCCACTTGGTCGGCGACCTGGGTGAACACGCGGCAGACCTGGCTGCACGCGCCGCATTCGGTGCACAGATCCTTGATCTATGCGGGGCGCGGAGTAGATGTCGTCCTGGACGATCGCTTCCACAGGGCAGCGTCGCACCGCAGGGCAGGCGTGGTTCTGCGGACAGGCGAGGGGATTGGTGATGATCATTGTTCGAGTACCTCCACTTTGTCGGCGAACTGACGAGCGAGGATCTCATCGATGAGCGCGCAGGCCTGCGAGAGTCGCGGGTCCACAACCTCCCAAAGCACCCGTGCTCCCTGGCGCGAGCGCTTCACCAAGCCTTCCCGCTGAAGCAGGGCCAGATGCTGAGAGACGTTGGGCCGGCTCACTTCCAGTGCTTCAGCCAGCTCGCTGGGGGTGCGCGGCCCCGCGCACAGCAGATGCATGAGCTCGTGACGCGTCGGGTTGGAGAGTGCCGCGAACACGGCCGCGTGCATGGCGTAGCGTTGTCGATCCTCGTTCATAGTGCCATTATTGCACGATTGCGCAATTTGGAAACATGCTTTCGCCAGTGAAGCACCCTTGCGGCCAACGCCGGTCGTCCAGCAGCTATCTCCGGCGTCTCAACAGCACGACCAGAACGCCGAGTACGACGAGAGCCGCGGCTGCGACGGCTGAACCGATGATGGCCAGCAACGCCGATCCGCTCAGCCCGCCCTGGTCGTCCTCGGTGCCTGTCGTCTGGGTAGTCTCTGTTCCCGTCGCCGTTCCACCGGTCGTTCCCGGGGTCGTCGTCACCGTCGTCTCGCTCGCGGGGCGTTCGGGGACGGTGACGGTCAGGGGCTGCGACGCTGGTCCCTCGACACCGTCCTCCGAGAGGGCCACCGCGATGTAGCGGTAGGCCACGCCTGGGGATATGGTCGTGTCGGTGTACTCGCGCGAGTCCGGCGATACGGTCGCCAACCGCTGATAGGCTACGCCTGGGCCCGGGTCGGTCCGCCAGATCTCGTACGCAGCCGGCGCGCCGCTCGTCCTGCCCGGCCGCACTCTGCCCGGCCTCCAGCTGCAGATCGACCTGCTCGGATGTCGCATCCTCGAGTTTCAAGACCGCCTGGCCGGGCGGCAGGCTTACCGCGAACTCGAAGCTCGCGGAGCCTTCATTCCCCGCACCGTCGGACCCTTCCACGGAAAGCGTGTGCGTTCCGGCCTCCAGATGATCCGCGACGGTGACCACGGCGCTCTGGGCAGCGGGCGACCAGGCAGCCTCCAGCGGCTCGCCATCAAGCGCGGCCGCGAACGTCGACGGCACTAGGCCCGAGCCCCCCTCGGTGCACCCAACGGTGAGTTCGGGCGTGGTGGTTGTTACGACCGCCGGGGTTTCGGACGGCAGCAGCAGGGCGAACTGCGGCGCGCTCATCGTCGCAACCGATGGAATAGCCACCCAGTTCGGTCACCTGGGCGGTCAGCGTGCGCGTCGCCTGGTCGTGCGAAGAGGCGACCGGCGTCCAGACACGGTTGGTCGCGTCGTAGTGGTAGATGGAGAAGGTGGCAGGTTCTCGGCCGACCGCGGATTCGGCGGAATAGCGCAGGCTGAGCGTGGCGGGCTTCGACAGAGTGCCGTTCTCGGGCTCCATCGTGTAGATGCCACCCACGCAGAAACCATCCGCGCTGGACGGAGCGCCGACGAGTGTCACCCGCTTCGTGGACGCGGCCGCCGTCAAGACCGGGCTCGTGTCGGAGGCGATGCGGGCATCGGAGGCCGTGCCGGGCGCCAACAGCGCCAACGACGTGTCGGAGGCCGTGCCGGGCGCCAACAGCGCCAACCGCGTGTCGGGGCCTGTGCCCAGACGTGACAGAACGATGGTCGTCCCCTTCTGGAACACCGTTGTCGCACCTCCTGCCATCGCATTTCCGGCCCCAGCGCCGACCTCCAAGATCGTGTCCTTGGCCGAGGACAGAGTCCCCGTCGCTAGGTCCCAGACCTCCGACAGCAGTTCCCCGACGACCTCGAGCAGTTCGACGGTGACGTCCGGCAGCGTGTCGACCTGCGAGCTGAAGAGCGACGCAGGGTACTCCTCCAGCTTCACCATGCGGCCGATCTTGAGTTGCTCGTCAAGTGCGACGAACAGGCCTCGCTCGACCGGATACGACTGGTAGCGTCCCCAGGTGGGCTTGATGGCCAGGTCGACCTCGTTGCCGATGATGTTCACTCCGAGTCCGACCTCGATGCTGGTCGGGTTCTTGTCCTTGGTGACGACGTGCTCGTAGGGCACGGCCACTGACGCGACCGCTACGACGACGTTCTGCAGGACCTGTCCGCAGAACTCCTTCGTGAAGACGATGCGCTGGTCCGGCTGCGACTGCAGCATGGGAGCGAGCGGCATCACCTGCGCGAGCACGCGTCTGCGGCGGCACCGACCACCGAACGGTCTATGGTCAGCCGCGTCTCCTGGGACTCGCCCCGGTCGTCGGGAGGCACGGAAGCAGTCAGCACCAGACGCTCGAAGGACGTCCCCAGCGGGTCCACCACGAGTTCGGCCGAGACGGCGTCGGCGTCGGACCAGTCTGCCAGCGAGTATCCGAAGGGCTTCCCGATAGAGAACGAGGCTCGATCTCGACCGCGGCCTTGCCGCTCGCCTCACCCGGCCCCGGATACGCCGTGATCGAGAGGAGGGCCTTCTCACCGACGCCCAGCTTGCCGATACTCACGCCGCTGAGGCTCTGGCCCGTCGGTGCTGCCCGCCGCCGTCTCCCCTTCTTGCTCAGCTCGAGCGCGAGGGCCGATACGTCGCCGGACATGCCGACGGACACGCCTCCGGTGAGGTGTTCCATGTCGACGTCGTCGTCCAGGGCGGTCACGATGGCGCTCTCTGCCACCGACAGCAATCGTGGTCACCGCGCTGCTGGCCGTCTGCTCGACGCCGAACAGCAGGGTGAGCGCCGCCATCAGCTTCTCGGTGGTCGAGCACTCCGATGGCTCGTCGAACAGGGTCGCGAAGTCGATGAACGTACCCAGCGAGGCCTTGGCCGAGGCGTCGGCCGCCTTCGCCTGCACGGTTCCCAGCCGCACCTTGCCGGGGTCGCCCTGGACGCCGATGGCCGCCTCCGCTCGACAGGCTGTCGGCGACGGTCATCGAGCCGTTCCCGTCGTTCGCAGGGTCGGCCTCCGTCCTGGTCAAGACCATGCCCGCCATCTGCTGCGCCGCTCCGAAGACGCCCGGCCCCGATGCCCAGGCCCACCTTGCCCGCGATGCCGTTGCCCATCATCCAGTTCGTCGACCATGAGAGCGGCAGGACGTCGGTGGCGAAGTCGGGCGCGGACAGGGCGCTTCGGCGACCGTTCACGCGCACCCGGTCGATGCTGAGCGTGCTGTCCGAAGTGCTGCGGCTCGGCGGAGCGCGGTACGACGAAGCTGAAGACGATCTCCCCGTTCTCGTCGGAGGTCGCGGTCATGGCCGTGTTCCGGAATGGGCCGTAGTAGCGGAACTCGGCCCCCGTCACGGGATCGCCATTGGCGTCCATACCCGGTAGTAGCGATACATGGTGCCGCCCTGCATGATGGAGGACGGCGTCGCGGATCGGCGGGATAGAGCGGTCGCAACGTCAGCGTGGACAGGGCCTCGCCCTCGACGTCGGACCCCGTCAGCGTGGTGTCCTGGGGATCGGTGTCGGCGTCCTCGGACTCGCACGTGACGGACTGCGAGTCGCGGGTCGACGCCTGCGACGTGATCTCCGGGTGCTCGATGCGCACGAGACGGGCGTTGCCGATGTCGACCTGGGTCTGGTAGCTGCCCAGCTTGCCCGCTGTGCCGCCGGGTCCCATGCGGATGACGAACGCGTCCCAGTGTACGGTGCCGTCGCGGTGGCTCGTCGCCGCCCAGGCGAGACCGCCGTCGTCCATGGCGACTACCGCCCCGGGGTGGCTTGCCGCCGTGAAGACCTCGCGGTCCACCGTGGTGACCCACTCGACGTCTCCATCGGCCGACAGCTTCTCGGCCATGCCGTCGTAGCCCCAATCGGTGTGCTCGCTGAACTCGGTCGTGGCGCCCACGAGCAAGAGGCTGCCGTCTGGAGCGATGTCGACGCCCGAGAGGCCCGCGTCGGCGTTGCCACGCCGCAGTCCGCCTACCCAGGTCGTCCACTGCACGGCGCCGGCGGTCGAGGCTGATGACGTTCGTGCCGAAGCAGCCTATCGAGTAGCGCCACTGACAGAGCACGGGGCCCCCGGGAGACATGACCATGTTCGCGAGTTGACCGTAGCTGGACGGGGGGTCCGTCTCATAGTAGGTAGGCCTGTGAGCGCTGGACCTTGCCGTCGGCGTTCAGCCACATCAGCTTCACCCCGTGGTGCCGTCGCCTCGTTCATCGTCCGGCGTCGTCCCTCCCAGCAGGAAGCCACCCCCCGCAAGTGAGAAGACCCGCGACTGTACCGAGGAGCTCAGAGCGTACGACTTG
Organism: uncultured Actinomycetes bacterium; assembly: GCA_963714175.1. Taxonomy (GTDB): domain Bacteria; phylum Actinomycetota; class Thermoleophilia; order RBG-16-64-13; family RBG-16-64-13; genus RBG-16-64-13. The sequence goes on from CAVQNN010000003.1 coordinate 805,241, forward strand.
GTCCAGAGCGGAGCGCCGTCGCTGCCGAGCCGGGACAAGAAGACCTGGTACGCGCCCTTCTCGCCGCAGGCCGCGAATCCACCGTCGGCCAGCTGCACCGACGTCGGTGAACTTGGTCGTGCGCAGGGAATCGGATGGCTGCGTAGATGCGGTAGTTGCGGGCCCAGCGCACGGTGCCCGAGTCATTCAGGCGAAAGAGGGTGCGCTCCCAACACACCAGCATCCCCGACGGGGAGCAGGGGACTCCGTACGGGGCGATGTCGCCGCTGACGCCGCCTGCAACGTCTCGACCGTAGGTCATGCTCCAGCGGACGTCTCCGTCAGGAGTCAGGCGAGTGACCAATAGTCGATCGCTCAGCGTCCCCATGACGACGAGATCTCCGTCGGGCATGCGCATGATGCCCTTGCCGAACACGCTGTCGTCGCCATGATATGTCCGCGCCCACGTGGAGGCGTCCGTTTGTGCTGAGGCGGAATCGCCATCGCCACAAGCATCGCGAAGATCACCGCGCCAAGCAGACCGATGGTCAGAACGAGGCAGATGACCGTGCGCCCCGTGAGATTGCCACGCATTGGGAACCTCCTGCACAGACACCGACAGCCGGATAGCACCTCCGCACGACGGGGGCCTCGCCTCCATGCTAGCAGGAACTATAGTGGTGGGGGAGACCGCTGCCCGCTCCCTGTGTCTGGGGGAGGGGGCGCCACGTTAGGCCCCCAGCAGCCGTGGGTACACTCCGTTGCGGACAGCCGGATGTTGACGGGGAAGGTGAATCAGTGGCGGCTCTCAGTTCAGATGAATACCGGGTTCTCGTGGAGCAGGCGCCCATCATGATCTGGCGCTCGGATCTGACCGCCGGCTGCGACTACTTCAACCAGAAATGGCTTTCGTTCACCGGTACCACTCTGGAGCATGAGCTCGGTAATGGCTGGGCCGAGGGTGTCCACCCGGAGGACTTCGATCGATGCCTGGATATCTACCTCAAGGCCTTCGCTGCGCGTGAGCCCTTCGCCATGGAATACCGGCTGAGAGCCGCGGATGGCGAGTTTCGCTGGATACTGGACGAAGGAGGGCCCTTCTTCGACAGCGAGGGAGCGTTTGCCGGATTCATCGGGAGTTGCATCGACATCGCTGAGAGGATCGAGGCCGAGCGGGTAGTGGCCGAGTTTCACGAAGCAGAGGTGCGACGGCTTCGGGGCCTTCTCCCGATCTGCGCTCAGTGTAAGAAGATCCGCGATGACAAGGGATACTGGACGGGGGTGGAAGAGTACGTGCGCGACCACTCCGAGGCCGAGTTCAGCCACGGCCTCTGCCCAGAGTGCTACGCCGCCGCTCTCGCGGAACTGGGCGAATAGTCTCTCGCCCGGCGTTCGGCCTGTTGGGCGCCTCCCGTCTCGACAGCACTGAGCTTGTTCCATCTCCGCCGGCTCTTCGATAACATAGAGACGACGTGGAGCACTCGGCCGTGGGGACCCTTTACGTGTTCCAGAGGAATACGGAGAAAGGGACGACCCTATGAAACGGCTCGCACTCACCCAGTCGCTCACGAAGCGCACGCGCACGTCGATAATCACGGGGGCGATAGCCTGTCTCCTGTTGGCAGTCGTCGTTGTGGCGCTTTCGCAGGCGGCCGCGGAAGGGTCACCACTCGCCGCCCAGACTCAGAGCGAATTCCCGGACGTTCCCAGCTCGCATCCCTACTACGTTGCCATCAGCACCCTGGCTGAGTTCGAGATCGTCGGAGGCTACATCAACGGCAACTTCGGTCCCGACGACTTGGTCATGAGGCAGCAGTTCGCCAAGATGATCGTGCTCGCCCTGGACCTGGAGGTGAAGGAAGACGACTTCCCGACCCCGGCGGTCCCCTTCGTGGATCTCGGCGCCGACGTGAGTTCCAGTCTCTATTCTCATGAGTACGTGGCTGTCTGCGCCCGCAACAACATCACCAAGGGCACGGATGCCACGCACTTCGCTCCCCTCGACAACATCACTCGCGCTCAGTTGATCAGTATGGTGGTGAGGGCCGCGGACGGCCTGGCCCCGGGCACCTTAGACCAGGCTCCGGCTGGGTGGACGGGCCAGCTCGCCTATGGCGACCCCACTCATGGGGCCAACATCCTAAAGGCCGAATACAATGGGCTGCTGGTTGGCATCCGGGGCTCCGGCAGTACCCTGGCCGGTTGGAACACCGCGGGCGCCGCCACTCGCGGCGAGGTGGCCCAGATCCTCTTCAATCTAAGAGGCGAGCTCTCCGGGAGTCCGACCACGACCACCAGCACCAGCACCACCACGACTACTTTGAAGCCGACTACGACCACCACTCAGTTCACCACCACGACCACGACTACCGCTACCACTCCATCGAGCGGTCCGGCACTGGTGGTCGCATCGCTACCGAGTGTCATTCCCTGCACGAAGTGGGGCGACAACGGTTGCCAATGGGACTACACCGTGACCTTCACCGAGAAGAACGGCGTCCCGGCGACCATCGACCGAATGGGCAGACGATACATTCAGACGGATGGAGATGTTTGGGTATCAGGATCTGGAGAATGGTTCGACAAGACCATCGCCATGAACGCCAATGGGAGCAACACGTATTCCTCGTGGGTGAGGACTACGAACGGTTGCGACTCCGATCTGCGGGGTGGCACTCTGGTTGTGAGCTACTCGGGCTATGACGAGAACGGCTACACGTTTTCCGGGAGCGTCTCCGCTAAGTTCGCCTACGCTCCGTAGACAAGCCAACATCGCAGGTCACAAGTAGCTGGGCGTCTCGGACTCTGCTCCGGCGTTTCCGCCCCTCCCGTCTCAACAGACCCGATTTTGCCCGGGGGGTTGCCTTCCGGCATCCACGTATCCCGAGCCCTTGACTATTACGAACTTAGTAGTATGCTGTGGTTAGCAACAACGACTACTGCGAGGTCGCAGAGTGCTACAAGGGCTCGCTATTGACCACAAGGGGTTGCCGGCCAGCCGGCAGCCATCGGTCCCGGAGTAACGGAGGCTGAACTATATGACACCTACACCATCGACACCAGAATTCGACGAGGATACGCCGGAGGTCGTGTCGGCCAGCGTCCGCAAGTTCCAGAAGGAACTGAGTTCGGGCATTGTGTCGCTCGCTCTTCTGGCACTCCTCGCTCACGCGGACAAGCCCCTCTATGGATACCAGATCGCCAAGGAGCTCGAGGGCGTCGGCGGGGGGCTGCCGGTCAAACAAGGGACGCTGTACCCAGTGCTGCGTTCGCTCGAGGTCGGGGGACTCCTCTCCAGCGAGGTGGAGCCTTCGGTATCGGGTCCGCCTCGGCGCTACTACAGAGTGACTGAGGAAGGCAGGCAAGCTGTCGGCCTTTGGCAGGGCTCGTGGATCAAGACACGTGAATTCGTCGACGCCGTTTTGGAGGGGCATCGTGGCAAGTGACATCGAGACATATCTGAAGGAACTACAGGCGGCGTTGGCGTCGGCCGGGGCGGATCCGGCGCTCGCACAGGACGCTCTCTTCGACGCCGAGGAATATCTACAAGAGGCGATGGCGGTGGGGGGCAAAGTGGGCCGCGGAACCGCCACCTATGAGACACGCTTGCTCGCGGCAGTCCAGGGCTATGGAACCCCGGAGGAAGTGGCGGCGGCGTATGTGGGGGCGCCGGTGAGTACCGCTCCCGGGCTGGTAGCAGCGGCCGTGGTGCCGGCTGTGACAGTCGCCGAGCCCTCGTTTGAGATGGCCCCGGTGATGACCGCGGCGGCTCCGGTGGTGAATGAACCTCAAGTGGAGGCTGAGGGCCAGGTGGTAATGGCCGCCCAGGCGGCCGCGGCTGAGGATGCAACCGACGCCGCCTCGAGGGGCGAAGCAATCGCGACGGCTCCGGTCTCGCGGTTCTGCCGCAAATGCGGCCTGGAACTCCACCCCGGGGCCAGGTTCTGCGTCGGTTGTGGGACTGTCGTCGAGGCCCCGCCGGCGGTGGAGCCGGCGCGCGCGGCCGACACTACTGCGGTGCGCGAGATGCCTGTTGCACCCTTGGCGCCTGCAGCACCGGTGATGCCCGCCGGCACTGTGACTCCGCCGCCGTACGCGGCCGGCGCAGCTGCGGCGGCCGCTCCGGCCGCAGCGCCCGGTGCCCTGCGCCAGATATTCGGGGTCTTCGCCGATCCGGCCGTCTGGAAGGCTCTGGTCTACATGCTCATCTCACTGGGCACGGGGATCGTCTACTTCACTATCGTGGTCACCGGGATCTCTATGTCCGCGGGGATGATGGTGTTGATCGTCGGCATCCCGCTGCTACTATTGGTCCTGGGACTCGTACGCGCAATGTCGCTGTTCGAGGGACGGCTGGTCGAAGTGCTGCTGGGGACACGGATGCCCCGCCGGCCCCGGTCGACGCCGCCGGATATGGGCTTCTTCCAGCGGATCGGGTTCTGGCTGAGCGACGGGCGGACTTGGGCCTCCATGGTCTACATGGTTCTCATGCTGCCGCTGGGGATCGCGTACTTCACGATCGCGGTGACCGGACTCTCGGTTGGAGTCAGCCTCATCACGTCACCGATCTGGGTATGGTTCGGGGATCACACGTTCATCATCAACGGCGTCGCCCACAACTGGTGGGACTACCATTGGTCCCCAGCGTGGGGGATCCCGATCGCCATGATCGTCGGAGTGGTCGTGTTGGTCGCCATGTTCCACGTGATCAAGTGGATCGGGCGGGGACACGCCACCTTCGCAAAAGCGATGCTGGTGCGGTTGCCCTCGTAGGTCTCCGTCCTCACGCACTCCCGTCGTCCGGGCTGAAGACTGCAACCGGGCCGCCCGCCTCCTCGTCGAGGGCGCGGGCGGCCCGGTCCCTTTGTACCGCGACCTCGGCCGCCGGTGCCCGGCCGCGGGGGCACGGCGCGCCGCACCCGGCCACGCCCCGTTCCAGGGTCACACGCCGTGCGAAGCAGGGGCGCCGGCAGTAGACTGACGGGAGTCAGCAAACCCCCGGTCCGCTGCATGTGGACGGCCAAGGAGCGACTACATGCCCAGCTTGGAGTACGAACGTTTCATCGAGTCCATGAGTAAGAAGCGCTCGTCGGCGGGCGGCGAGGAGAGTCTCGATACGACGCGCAAGAGGATGAGGCGCTTGTCGGCGGCCCGCCCGGCCCCTTCCTTCGCCCACTACTCGCCGCTCGTCCTCAACGGGGTATACACGGAGGTCACGTCTCTGGGCACGGGCCGGTCTGGCAAGGCCGTCATGTATCTGCACGGTGGGGGCTTCAAGCTGGGCTTCGTGGAGGATGATCGGAACATCACCGCCGAACTGGCGCGGCGTACCGGGGCGAGCGTCGTCGCCGTCGAATACGCGCTGGCGCCAGAGAACAGGTTCCCGGCAGCGTTCGACGATTGTCTCTCGGTCTACAACGGGCTGCTGGGGGCCGGATACCAGGCCTCCGACATTGTGCTGGTGGGAGTATCGGCGGGCGGGAACCTCGCGCTTGCCGCCGTGCTGGCCCTGAAAGACATGGAGCTACCGCTGCCACGAACGGTGGTGGCCGTCTCGCCGGCATCCTTTCTAGACGGAACAAGCGGCGATCACACCAAGGATGCGACTAGAGACGCGGTGTTCGGCAACAGCGGGACCCCGGAAGATACCCTAGCGATATATGCGCCCGATGAGGATCCACGAGATGCCTACGTCTCTCCTCTATATGGAGACTACACAGGGTTCCCGCCGTTGCTGGTGATCGTGGGCGAGCACGACATCAGGTATGAGGATGCGATGCTGCTGGCGGACAAGGCCAGGGCCGCGGGAGTAGAGGTCGAGTTGACCGTCGGAGAAGGCATGTTTCACGTGTACCCGATGTTCCTCGACGCGTTCCCGGAGGCGGACGCGGCGTTCGGCGACATGTGCGCGCACATTAGTAGGTATCTGGCAGAATGAAACGAGTTGTAAGACAGTGAGGCTACCCAGAGAGGACGGCGCCATGGCTCCCCAAAGGACCGACAAGTACATCGTGAGCGAGTTGAAGGTGCCTGAGGAGGTGCAGAAAACTGCCGCCGAGTACGCCAAACGTGCGACTCGCATTCTCTGGCTCGACGACAGCGTGGTCGAGGGCGCCTTCCAGATGAACACCGCGTGGTACATCAACGCGGCCATCTCACTCGACCAGCCTCACACCCACGAGAGCGACGAGATCCTCGGCTTTTTCAGCGGCGATCCCGAGAAACCCTGGGATCTGGGGGCCGAGATCGAGCTCTGGATAGACGGTGAGGAACACATCATCACCAAGAGCTTCATGGCCTTCATCCCGGCGGGCATGAAGCACTGCCCGCTCAGAATCAGGCGCGTCGACCGGCCCTTCTTCCACTTCTCGACCGTCACGGGTCCCAAATACGAATTGACGCCCGAATCCTGATCCGTCTCGACGGGCGAAGACATGCCGCCGGGGGTGAGTCTGAACCCCGGCGGCGCGGGGCCACCGCGCTGGTCGACCCAGCCACCCCGGCAGTCGGGACCTCATTCCTCAGCAGCTTCCTAGGCCAGAGTCGACCCCGACCCGAGACCCTCCACCCACCTCGCCCCGAGCGCTTGCGCGGCTCGGGCTAGACGGAGGTCGGTCGTGAGGAGCCCGCACTTCATCTCTTCCGCGAGCGCGAGGTATTGCGCGTCATAGGCTTTGGACTGTCCCAAGCGGGCCGACCAGGACAGCGCTCGCGTGTGGAGTGACGAGGCGGGGGAGATCGGCTGGATATGGATGGCCTCCATGAGCTCGAGCGCTGCGGCAGCCGTAGGCTCATCCAGGAGCTTCCGGGTCACCGCGCGCCGCAGCGCCGAACAGACCTCATATTCGAGCAGGGCCGGGGCGAAGAGCTCCTCCCGAGCCTGCCTGAGCGAGCGGACTCGGTCGGCGGCCTGGGTGGAGAAGGGGAGGGGCAGGACGAGGGCGAGTATCACCCCCGCGTCCACGACCATCACGGTGCGAGCTCCGCGTCGCGCTCCTTACGCAGTTCGTCGAGAAATGAAGTCGCGAGGCAGCCATGCACGTCTTCGATGCGTTGTCTCAACTCGGCGAGCCCATCAATCGCGGCAAGCGACTGCCGCACCGATTCTTCCTCGGACGTTCGCGCCACATAGTCGGCCACGGCCTCTCGGACGAGCTCGGACATGCTATGGCCGGAGGCGCGCGCCAACCTCGCCAACTCGTCGTGTTGGTTCTCTTCGAGGAGTATCTGGGCGCGGTAGAGGGTCATAGCTGGAAGCATATACCTACACACTGCACTACACAACCGCCGCGCGAGCGAGGACCCCGGGCCCGTTTTCCGCGGCGTGCTCCTCGAAGGAGAAGCGGCAGTCCACGTTGACTATTGACTCTGTGTGTACACTGAGGCGGCGGTATACTCGGAGCGCTGTCCACGATCTCGGAGGGAGATTGACATGGCCTTTTGCAAGTCCTGCGGCAGTCCTCTAGAAGGAGCAGGCAAGTTCTGCGTGCGTTGTGGGCAGCCGGTCAACGGCCCAGAGGTCATTCCCCCTGAGGCCGCGGTAGCGGCTCCTCCAGCCTACGTGCCACCTGCCGGTCCTTCTCCCGCGGCAACCTATGCACCTCCACAGCCAACCTACGCACCTCCGCAGCCGACCTACGCTCCGCCGGCAGCTTATGCCCCGCCGCAGCAACGCCGCAGCCTGAAGTGGCTCTGGATCGGGCTTGCGGCTCTGGTGGTGGTCGCGGCCATCGCGGCCGTGCTCGTGTTTGTGGTGTTCAAGGGCGGGGACGGCGCGGCCACGGCGCCCGAGAAGACCGTAGAGCGGCTCCTCGCCGCCGCTGAGAACAAGGACCTGGACGCCCTCCTCGACCTGATGGACCCGTCCATGATGGAGAGCCTGGGCGCCGGTGACGAGCTGGAAGTGGCGCGGGAAGAGATGATGGAGGACATGTTCGGCTTTGAGTCGATCGAGTTCTCGAATATCAAGATGAGCACGGAGGAGACCAGCGAAACCACCGCCACGGTCACGATCGTCGAGGGCACGGTGAGCATCACCGATTCCGACGGAGAGGTCGAGACCGACGTGATAGACGAAGAGACCGATCCGGTCACCTTCGATCTCACCAAGATAGACGGGAAGTGGTACTTGGACTCCGGATTGCTCTTCTAGCGTGCCGGTGCAGCGGCTCGGTCCCTTGTAGTCCGGGGAATTGTCAGTGGCGGTGTACGGCGGCATCGAAGGCGGCGGCACCAAGTTCGTGTGCGTCGTGGGCACTGGGCCCGACGACGTCAGAGCCACTATGTCCTTCGAGACCGGAGCGCCGGATGCGACCATCGATCGAGCAGTCGCCTTCTTTCTGCAGCAGAAACGGGAGGCGGGCGGGCTCGAAGCCTTGGGGATCGGCGTTTTCGGCCCGGTGGACGTGCGGCCCGCGTCCCCCAGCTACGGTCGCATCCTGCGCACTCCGAAGTCGGGGTGGTCCGATGTGGACATACTGGGGCCACTCCAGAGAGAGCTCGGGGTCCCGGTGGTCATCGATACCGACGTGAACGCGGCCGCTCTGGCCGAATGGAGTTGGGGCGCGGCGCAAGGATGCGATCCTGCTCTGTACCTGACCGTCGGAACCGGCATCGGCGGGGGCGCGGTGGTGGGCGGAAGGCCGCTTCACGGGTTGCTGCATCCCGAGATGGGCCACATCCACGTCATACGCCATCCCGAAGACTCCTTCGCGGGCCTCTGCCCCTTCCACGGCGACTGTCTGGAGGGTATGGCATCCGGCCCCGCACTGGAGCGGCGCTGGGGGGCGAGTGCCGAGACCCTTCCGGCCGATCACGTGGCTTGGGACCTCGAGGCCTACTACCTTGCCCAAGCGGTGAGCGCCTACATCTACTCACTCTCGCCGCAGCGGATCGTGTTGGGGGGGGCGTCATGCGCCGGCCCGGCCTGCTCTCCGCGGTGCAAGAGAAGGTGCGGGCCATGCTGGGCGGCTACGTCCGGTCGGAACTGGTGGCAGACAGGATAGACGAGTACATCGTCGCACCGGCCCTGGGTGACCGGGCAGGCGTGCTTGGGGCGCTGGTCGTGGCACAGCTCCTTGACAACTGTGCTATCCTGCCGTTAACACTCGATAGGTGCATACTCTTCAGGCCAAGCGCCGAGCCTCTCAATCTCCCCGCCCAGTCTCCAGTCTCTCCCTTTCGGCTGTCGTAATGTAACTCCATATATGGAGGCTGTAGTGAATTCAGCAAAACTGTACGTGGGCAATCTCAGTTATGAGACGTCCGAAGCAAGCATCAGGACGCTCTTTGAGCCCCATGGTGAAGTGACCTCTGTCAACCTGATCACCGACCGTGACTCCGGACGCCCCAAGGGCTTCGGCTTCGTGGAAATGGGATCGGCTGAGGAAGCGCAAGCGGCCAAGAACGCCATCGACGGCACTCAGGTCGATGGTCGCGCCCTCAAGGTAGACGTTGCCAAGGAACAGGTGCCCCGTGCTCCTCGTTCAGGCGGCGGCGGCTACGGTGGTGGCGGCGGCTACGGTGGCGGCGGCGGCGGAAACCGCTGGTAGTAGTCGTCTAGCAGCGACTCTCGGGGACGCCGGCCTTAGGGCCGGCGTCCTTTTTTTGTGGACCGAAACCGTCCGAGCTGTGGGGCGGCGCGGGGAAGACGGCCGTCGTCTGTTGCGGACTGGGGCGGATGCCCTATAGTGGGTGGAGGGTGGAGCCAACCGAGCGCCGGAGATGAATAGGGGGGCCATGCCGAATCATCCCTGTCCTTGGTGCGGCAATGAGAACCCGCAAGGGGTGGGGTTCTGCGTATCCTGCGGCGCCGGGCTCTCGGAGAGTCCGCCGCGGACACAGCCGCAATACCAGCAGGTTGAAGGGCTGCCGCACTCTCGGTTCGGAATTGTCTCTTTCGTGCTTTTTCTTGTCTCAACAGCGCTCTTTCTCATCCGTCTCGTCGTCACACCTTTTGTGATGAACAACGCAGCGTGGGATCTGTATGTCTTTCCCCTGGGTGCAAGCTCTGCCTTGTGGATGGCAGCACTCGTGCTCGGCATCATCGGGCTCCGTCAGAAGCAGCGGAATAGGCTCTTCGCCGTTCTTGGAACGGTCCTCTCTGGAGCAGTGGTCGTGCTCTCTCTTGTCTTGGTCAATGTCCCTACTCTTGAGGTGCACGCGCCCGGCTTGGAGAGCAGGGACGTGTCGGGTCCAAGGTTAGAAGAGCATCTGGACCTGCGGGAGCAGTTGGGTGTCCTCGAACCCATTGGGCTGGGGCAGGATGGTGGAGTGGAGTTCACAACGTCCGGGTACGGATTCATGCGTGGCTGGGCCCGAGGGCTACCTGTACTCGGGCGAACTGAACCGCACCGATCTTCGTGGAGACTCATTTGCATGAGTCCGCCTCATTGGCCGGGCCGACGTCGAGACGGACGAAGATGCCTCGCCCAGCCTGAGCCACACGTCATTGAGGGGACTGGAAAGTACCTCGTCGCCAGTCCCTCCAATGCCTTCTGCTTGCACCCGAGCCACAAGTCGAACAGGTCCTGGAGATCGGCTGCGCTGGATTGGGTCCAGTACTTGATCAGCTTGATCTTCAGTTCTTTGTTCTCGTCGAGCACCAGGTGATAGTGAGCGCTCGCCTGCAGTGGCGGCCATGTCTTACCCGTGAGTTCATCGCTGAACTGCATCTCGAACTGCACGACGACTATCAGTGATCTGACATCGATTGCGTAGTAGTTCGGAATCAGTGCTTCATGAAGACCGGGGTGCACGAAGGACATCAAGAGCCCTTCACGCGACAGCGGCACAGACACGAATGCTGGAGGGGTGTACATCCAGAACTCGAAGTCATCGGTGAAGTACTCTCTGAGATTGACCACGGTCTCGATAGGACCCTGGTTCTTGTTGCAGGCAGCAAAGTAGCTGTCAAACCACGCGACGGCGGTCTCGTAAGTGAACTCCATTGCTTTTCACCACCTGATAGAGTCTTTGAGCAGTCTCGATACCGATGGTACAAGCGGCCTCGTTTGTGTGTCAAACAGGTGCCACGGATCGAGCACCGGCTCTTCTTGCGTGTGGATGTGGCCTATAGTGGGTAGCGGGTGGAGCCAACCGCGCGCCGGAGGTGAGTAGGGGGGCCATGCCGAATCAGTCCTGTCCTTGGTGCGGCGTTGAGAACCCGCAAGGGGCGGGCTTCTGCATGTCGTGCGGCACCGGGTTCTCGGAGGGCGGGCCGTGGACACGGCGGCAGTCCCAGCAGGTTGGGCGGCTGCCGCAGTCTCGGCTTGGAATCGCGTCTTTCGTGGCGGGTCTCGTCTCGGCAGTGCTCTTTTTGGTCAGTCTGGCCGCCATACCTTTTGCGATAGATAACGCAGCGTGGGTCCTGGGCGTCCTTGTGTGCGCAAGCGCTGCCTTGTTGATGATGACTGCACTCGTGCTCGGCATCGTCGGTCTGTTTCAGAAGCAGCGTAGTAGGCTCTTCGCCGTTCTCGGAACCGTCCTCTCCGGAGGAGCGATCGCACTGACTCTGGTCTTCGTGAGCGTCACAGGGGGGCCTCCCTCCGACGACAGGATGATCAGCGACTTCCACAAGCACAAGCAGGACTTTGTCGCCTTGCTTGAGATGTACCAGACGGACCCAGCTCTTGAGGTGCACGCGCCTGGCATGGAGAGCAAGGATGTATCGGGCCCAAGGTTCAAGGAGTATCTGGACCTGAGGAACGGGCTGGGTATCCTCGAACCCATCGGGCCGGGGCAGGACGGTGGAGTGGAGTTCACCACCTCAGGTTACGGGAACTTCAATGGGGGCTGGGCCAAGGGCTACGTCTACTCGAGCGGACCCCTGGCGCCTTTGGTGGACAACATCTCGGAGTCGGAGCCTGCTGAGGAGTGGGGCCGCCTCTATCGCCACATCGAGGGTGACTGGTATCTCTACTACGGTTGGACCTCCTAGATTCTCTGACGCCACTACCCGGAGATGCGCCCATCTTGTGCGGCCACGCAGCTGGTGCTATACAGGAGGGCGGTTGCCGCCGGCATCGTGGGAAAGCGGATCGACGACTGCGGGGAGACTCGATGGGGTGGGGGCAGGGGAATCCGTCCAATTGGGACCTGGTCAAGTACTGGTTCTGGCCCAGCAAGAATCCTGGCCGGCCTGCTCAGCCCGAACCGTTGCCCGTGCCCGGCCAGCCGAAGCCGGTCCGGTGGGAACGGCGAGTGACGGGTTGGCGGGGGGGTATCAGTGCGGCCCTCATCGCTATTGTTGGGTACGCGGGCGAGACACTCGGGTGGGGCCACTGGTCTTTGGTCGGAGTGGTTGGCCTGACGGTACTGGCTTACGTGCTCCCGACACACTTCTTGTCGAAGACACGCGGGAAGGCGGGCACGCTTCGCGGGGCCTTCGCGCTCTATGCCAATGAGCCTCCAGGCTCCGAACCCACTCAATCTCGGCGGCTCTGGTACTGGGAATGTGGCACGTGGCTTCTCGTGATCGCCCGCCGTCGTGTTCATCGGTATCTCGCCGGCCATTTCGCTCATCGCAGTGTTCGCGCTTTGCGCGGGGCGGTTCTTGATAAGGCGCGTCCGCCAAGAGTGGGGCGCATCGCTGCGCAGGATCGGAACCCTATCATGGGTCCTCTACGCGGTCTTGTTCGTCATGGCGCTCAGCGTCACGGTGCTGAGGGCTGTGGGCAACTGAGCGACGCGTCCTCGGTCTTTGCGGTACATTCGGGGCCGCGAACGACCCACACATCGGAGCAGCCAGCAATGGAAGCCAGAGCCCATCCGCTGCGGATGCAGGCGGTTCAGACGCCCATCATCCCCAGTGTCGCGGCATTGATCCGGGACAATCCCGGGACCATATCCCTGGGGCAAGGGGTCGTCCACTACGGCCCGCCCCAGGAAGCGATCGACCAGATCGGCCCGTTCTTGGCCGATCCCGAGAACCACAAGTACAAGCCGGTACACGGCATCCCTTCCCTGATCGAGGCTATCACCGCCAAGTTGCGGGTCGACAACGGCATCTGTCTCGATTCGCAGAGTGCGATCGTGGTGACGGCGGGGGCGAATCTGGCCTTCGTGAACGCGCTGCTGGCCGTCACGGATCTCGGAGACGAGATCATTCTTCAGACGCCCTACTACTTCAACCACGAGATGGCCATCACCATGGCCGGTTGTCACCCGGTCCCGGTCGATACCGACGAGCACTACCAGCTTCGGCCGGAAGCCATCCGCCGAGCGATCACCCCCAAGACGCGGGCCGTGGTCACCATCTCGCCCAACAACCCCTCCGGAGCCGTGTACGGCGAGGCCGCCCTCCGCGAGATCAACGACATCTGCCGCCGGCATGGGCTCTATCACATCAACGACGAAGCCTACGAGTACTTCACCTACGGAGACGCGCGCCATTTTTCTCCGGGATCGATCGAGGGAAGCTCCGGTCACACGATCTCGCTCTTCTCGCTGTCCAAAGCCTACGGATTCGCCAGTTGGCGGATCGGCTACATGGTCATACCGACGCATCTGTTCGAGTCGGTGGAGAAGATCCAGGACACCCTTCTCATCTGCGCGCCGGTGATCTCGCAATATGCCGCGGTGGGTGCGTTGCAGGCGGGGCGCGAGTACTGCCGTTCGAAGCTGGAATCGATCGCCGCGGTTCGAGAGCTGGTTCTCCGGGAGTTGGAGAGCGTTCAGGATATCTGCGCGGTCCCAGCGGCCGAGGGCGCCTTCTATGTGCTGCTTCGCGTGAAGAGCACGATGGAACCGATGGCACTCGTCGAACGTTTGGTGCGGGATTTTCGTGTCGCGGTCATCCCAGGAACCACCTTCGGCTTGAACGAGGGATGCTATCTGCGGGTGTCGTACGGAGCGCTCACGGAGGAGACCGCGGCCGAGGGGATGCGACGACTTGTCAGGGGACTGAGGAGCACAACATGAGGAAGACGGCGGTCGGTGTCGCGCTGCTGGGCGTACTGCTTGGTGCGTCGATGCTTGGGTGTCAGTCAACAGGGGAGCTGGGAGAGGGCGAGGATGTCCTGTTTCAGTACTCTACCCTCGGTTCGCTCATGGCCGGCGTGTACGATGGCGACATGACCTACGCCCAGCTCAAGCAACACGGTGATTTCGGGCTGGGGACGTTCAACACTCTCGACGGCGAGATGATCGAAGTGGAGCATCAGGTCTACCAGATCCGGGCAGACGGAGTCGCCTATCCGGTCGACGACGAGATGAAGACGCCTTTCGCAGTCGTCACGTACTTCGAACCGGACCAGACCGTGGAAGTGGCCGACTCGATGGACTACGCCCACTTCAAGATCTACCTGGACGGCCTGTTGCCGACGGAGAACATCCCCTACGCCATCAGGCTCACGGGCACATTCGCTTATGTACAGACCAGGAGCGTTCCCGAGCAGGCAGAACCGTACCCGCCGTTGTTGGAGGTCATGGAGACGCAGCCGACATTCGAGTTTCGCGAGGTCGAGGGTGTGATGCTGGGGTTTCGCCTCCCGAGCTACATGGCACAGGCCAACGCACCGGGCTATCACTTCCATTTCCTGACCGCGGACAAGAAGGCCGGCGGACACGTGCTGGAGTTCCAGTTGGAGGGGATAGCCGCAGGAGATCGACGCCACGGATGAGTGGTACACCGTGTTGCCGGGAGACGATGCATTCTACGAAGTCGATATCTCGGACGATGAGTACCAATGATCCCTGGACGGTGTCGCTCAGAGGGCACGGTGACCCGAGGCACGACGGCGCCCAACCGGCTGCGTCGCGTGGACCGCTGGATCGCCGCCAATCAGGCCCCGCTGCTCTGGTCTGCCGAGCGGCCGCCCCTGGTGGTCGACCTCGGCTTCGGCGCGTCGCCGGTCACGACGGTCGAGCTGTACGAACGGTTGCGAGGTATCCGGGCGGATGTGGAAGTGGTCGGCCTGGAGATCGATCCGACCCGCGTTGAGGAAGGGGCGCGGTTTCTCGCCGAGTCCGGCCGGCCGGCGGAGTACCGTGGGTTGACCTTCGCGCTCGGCGGGTTCGAGTTGCCGGTGTCGAGGCCGCCGCTGCTGGTCCGCGCCTTCAACGTGCTCAGACAGTACGACGAGGAGGAGGCCTGGCGGGCATGGGATCGGCTCTGCGAGGGTCTCGCGCCGGACGGCGTGTTGGTGGAAGGCACGTGCGACGAGATCGGCCGTCGCGCCGTGTGGGTGACCCTGGGTCGCTCCGAGGCTGCCGGATCCCGCCTCCGACGTGAGAAGAAGGGCGCGGGCGCGTCACTCCGGGTTTGCCGAACCCCTTACCGTCACGTTCGCCGCCCGCCTGTCCACCTTGCCCTGTCCCTCGGAACTGGCCGAACGGCTGCCCAAGACGCTGATCCACCGCAATGTCCCCGGCGAACGGATCCATCGATTCCTCACGGATTTCGACCGTTCCTGGGAGGTCGCGGCTCCGCAGTCGGTGTTCGGGCCGCGGCAGCGCTGGATCGCCGCGGTCGAGCACCTATCGTTGACCTGGCCGGTGATCGCGCGGCCGCCCGGCGGGGGCCGCGCCCGCTGGCGGCTCGGTGAGGTCACGCTGCCCTGGGCGGCCATCGCGCCGCGCTGACCCGGCCGGGCCCCATTGCCCCGGGGCTGACCTGGCCGGGCCGCCCATCGCCCCTGCGCTTTCGGTTGAAGCGCGCTATTGTGGCAAACAGTTCAGGAGAGCGTCGCCGGCGATGCACCGGAGCCGGCGTTCCGGCATGGGGGGGTTGATATGTACTGCAGCGCATGTGGAAAAGAGATGCCCGATGATGCGCGCTTCTGCCGCAACTGCGGGACTCCCGTTGGCCTTCCCTACGTAGGGGCTGAGGGCCCCGGCCCGGCCTCGACAGGAGCCGCGTCCGCGGCCGAGGCTGCGTCGCCAACCCCGCCTCCGTCACCAACCCCGCCTCCATTGCCAATCATTCCCCCGCCTCTTCCGGCGTTCAATGCCCCGGCCTATCCGCCGCCTCCTCCGCGGGGCAGGAGCCGTCGGGGCTTGTGGATCGGCTTGGCCGCGGCAGCCATAGTGGTGATCGCGGCAGCCGTGGCCGTGCCGCTGCTGCTCACCCGGGACGGGGATGACGAGGTCGCGGTGACCACTACCTCGGAGGTCTCGGAGTCGAGCACGACCGTGGTCGAGACCACGGATACCAGCGAACCCGAAGCGCCGACGTACCTCGACCACCACTGCCGTCGAGGCAACGGGCGACCCGGGCGACTCGGCCGGAGAATGGGTGGAGATGGAGGTTCCGGGAGCGCCGGACGGGGTCACCTCGGTGGCGCTGTCGGACGATGTGCTGCTGATGCGCACCGACACAGATTCCGGGTACGGGCTCTACGCTTACCACTTCCTCTTGGACGAGATGGTCGAGCTGCCCATCGATTCGCCCCTCGCGGGCAACATCGACGTCGACGGCACCGAGGCCGTCTGGTGGGAAGGGACGTACGACGAGGCGAGCGACTCCTACAGCGACCAGCACATCTACTCCTACACAGTGCCGGATGGTCCCAAGGTGGAGATCGCCGGCGAAGGCAGGAACGTGGGATTCCCGCAGATAGCCGGGATGTGGATCACCTGGGTCGAGGATAGTCCCTGGGGTCCGGACCCTGAGAACTACTGGCTGGTGCCTATCTATGCGGAATTCGTCTCCTTCGGGGCCGGGACGGAGAACGAGCCCATGGAGCTGGTGCCTTCGGCCGTGGCCGCGGTCGCGGGCGACGCCTCTTGGACCTATAGCCTGAGCGAGACCTTCATCGCCTGGGAGCAGGCGGCCGCGGTCGGCGGTCTGGACACCGGAACCTACGTTCTAGACCTGATGGATCTGACCGCGGAGCCGCGGTTGATCGGCTCCGAAGCGTGGAGGCCGTCTCTGTACCTCGACCGTCTCGTCTACTGGGAGAACGGGCTCCAGTTCCTCGACCTCAAGACGGGAGAAGAGCGCGAGATTGACCCCGAGGGTGACTTCCCCACCGCGGCCTACAGCTTCGCGGCCTACTACCGGCCCGTGGAGACCGCCGATGGGACTGCCTACGAGATCGTTGCCCGAGGACTCACGGGTGGCTACGAGCAGGTCTTGGCTCAGCAGGTTGACGTCCCCTGGCTGTCACCGTCGATCGCCGCCGCCGGCCGGCACGTTGCTTTCGTGGCCGACTCCACGCTGCACGTCTTCGAGTGGGAAGGGCAGTGATCCAACACCTCTCGCACCTTTGCTCCCAGGGCATCCGGGGTGAACGGCTTCTCCAGGAAGTTGACTCCCGCGTCCAGTCTCCCGGCATGGACGGTGGCATCGCGCGTGTAGCCGGACATGTAGAGGACTGGAAGGTCGGGCCGAGTGGTCTGAAGGGCGTAGGCCAGGTCGTTTCCCTGGATGACTCCGGGCAGGACGACATCGGTGAGCAGAAGATCGACAGAGCCCTCGCTCTCCGCTAAGACCGCTGAGAGCCTCGTTGGCCGTGGCAGCTGTCAACACCGTGTACCCCAGCCCACCTAGGATTCGAGGCAGTCAGACTCCGGAGCGCTTCTTCGTCCTCGACCACCAGTATGGTCTCGTGACCGTGAACCGAAGAGGTGGGCGGAGTCACCGGTGCTGGCGCCGATTTCGGTTTGGCCACTCTCGGCAGATACAGCTTGAAGCTTGTCCCCTTGCCCGGCTCACTTTGGACGCTTATGCTCCCCCCGCTCTGGTGCACGATGCCGTAGACGGTGGAGAGCCCGAGACCCGGTGCCCTGATCCGGGGCCTTGGTGGTGAAGAAGGGCTCGAAGACGTGAGACATGGTCTCGGCGTCCATGCCGATACCCGTGTCGGAGACCGAGAGCATCACGTAGCTGCCGGGTGGCGTGTCGGGGAGGGCAGCGCAGTCCTCCTCGTCAAACTCAGCATTGCCCGTCTCCAGAAGCAGCCGTCCCCCAGCGGGCATGGCGTCGCGAGCGTTCAGCGCCAGATTCATGAGCACCTGCTCGAACTGATGGGGATCCACCTCGCTCTGGCCCAGATCGGGGCAGAGGAGAATGACTAGTTCGATATCCTCACCCAAGCTGCGACGCAGGAGGGATTCCATCCCGCTGAGGACATCGTTCAGGCAGACGACTTCTGGTTTGAGAGCCTGACGACGAGAGAAGGCCAGGATCTGCTTGGTGAGCGCAGCGCCTCGCTCACCCGCGTGCTTTATCTCCTCCACATCACTCTCGGACGGATTCCGGCCGGAGCCCATCACCACAGGAGAGGACCAGATCGGAATATCCGATGATGGCCGAGAGCAGGTTGTTGAAGTCGTGGGCGATGCCGCCGGCCAGGTGGCCCACGGCCTCCATCTTGTGAGACTGGCGCAGGAGCTCCTCTGTTCGTTCGCGCTCCGATATCTCCGTCATAAGATGCTTCGTTTTCGCCGCCACCTGCCTTCTCAGGGAGATGCTCCACAGGGCAGACAGGAGGCCGAGGAGACAAAGTCCGCCGATGCTCCACCAGATCCAGACAGGGATGGAGGCCGGCTGGTCTGGCGTGATCCACTGATCGAAGGAGCGACTGTACAGCGAGTCGGGATCCTTGACCATGGGGGCCATGAGCCGGTCGATTCCCTCGATGAGGTCCGCGTTCTTGCCCTTCGGTACGGCGAAGCTCAGAGCGGTCGGAGAGAAACTGATCGCCGTGATACTGACAGGGTACTTCCGCGAAAGATCGAGCCCCAGGGAGTATATGCAGATGCCGGCGTCGGCTGTGCCGTCTGTTATGGCTTGCATGACGGACGGATTGTCTTCTTCCAGCACGACTTCGCACTCAACGCCGAAAGAGGCCGCATACGATTCAAAAGCGCGCGTGAAGATACTTCCCTCCACCCCGGCGACCCGCGCTCCTTGAAGGTCGAAGATGGTATTCAGGTGGAAGTCAGGCCCGGTGAACAGGACTCCTGAGTCGATGAACGGCGGATTCTGACTGTAGTCATAGATCTGGCGCCGCTCGTTGGTGACCGCGACAGCGGGCAGGAGGTCGATTTCGCCCTTCTCGAGGTCGACCAGCAGTTCGTCCCATGGTTTGTCCACGTATTCAACGCGCCAATCCAGGGAGTTGGCGAAGTACTCGATCAGATCGATGAACAGGCCTGTGGGCTCGTTCTCCGTATTCTGCACCAAAGGGGCGGCTGGGAACACACCTACCCGAACCGTTCTGGCGGCCGCGGCTGAGGGCGCTTGCTGCAGAACGAGGAGGCCCAGGGATAGAAGAATGATCAGTATGCTCCGGCGCATCGACGACATCGTCTCCAATACCTGGGAGAAGTATTCATTCTCCCAATTAGCGCGGTGCGAGGGCTGCCTGGAGTTGCTCCGCAAGGTCCGCGAGGGAGTAGGGCTTGTGCACGAACCCCACCAAGCCCTTGCCGGCAAAACGGGAGGTGATGTCGCTCTCGGCATAGCCGCTCGACATGACCACGCGAACCTCTGGGTCGAGGAGGCGCAGTTCCCGGAAGGCCTCTTCGCCGTCCATGCGGGGCATCGTGAGATCCAGCATGACCAGGCTGATGTCGTCCTTGTGCTCGGCGTAGCGTTGCAGGGCCTCGTGGCCGTCCGCGGCGGTTATGACCTTGAAGCCGAGCGATGCCAGCATGCGCGCCCCCATAGCTCGGATGGTCTCTTCGTCGTCCGCCAGTAGGATGGTGCCTTCCCCTCGCCAAGCGCCCTCGGTCGCGCCGTTGTCGCGGACGGGCAACCCGGCGGCGGCCTCCGAAGCGGCGAAGAGGATCTCAAAGGTGGTGCCCTTGTCCACAGTGCTTTCGATCCGGAGGGCGCCCTTGTGACCGCGCACGATGCCCAGGACCGCGGCCAGTCCTAAGCCTCGTCCGGTGAACTTGGTGGTGAAGAAGGGCTCGAAGATCCGCGCCCGCGTGGCTTCGTCCATGCCTATCCCGGTGTCGGAGATTTCGAGACTGAGGTAGAGCCCTGGAGCCAGGTTCTGATCTCCATACGTTCGAGCCAGGTACTTGGCTGAGCATTCCTTGGCCCCGGTGGAGATCGAGATCACCCCACTGCGCTCTCCGATGGCCTCGGACGCGTTCAGCACCAGATTCATGATCACCTGCGAGATCTGGCTGGCATCACCACGCATGGGGGGGAGGTTTTCGCCCAAGTCCAGTTTGAGGAATGCCTTCTTGGAAATGGTGGCCTTCAGGAGGTCGCAGCATGTCTTCGACCAGAGCCCGAAGATCAATGGTCTCGGTGACGAAATGCCCCCGGCCGGAGTAGGCCAGCATCTGGCGGCAGAGGGCAGCCGCCCGGCGGGAGCTGGACGTTATCTCGAGCAGGTTCTCCCGGGCAGGGGCGGACGGGGACAATTCCGAAAGGGCGAGCTCGGCGTTGCCGAGCACGCTCGTGAGGATGTTGTTGAAGTCGTGGGCGATGCCACCCGCCAGCACCCCCAGGCTCTCCAGCTTCTGGGAGTGTTGGAGTTGGCGCTCCAGCTGAAGGCGTTCCTCTTCGGCTCGTACGCGATCGGTGAGGTCGTGAAAGACCACCTGGACAGCCGAGCGATCGTCGAAATCCACACTTGCGACGCTGGCTGCGACATCTACGGGCGTTCCGTCCAGGCGCAGGACCTTGATTTCTTGAGGGCGCGTCCTGTCTCCGTCTGGAGCCGACGCGCCCCACTGGACTGCCAGCCTGCGATAGCCGGGGTGGATGAGCTCAGAAGCATCTCGGCCGATCATCTCTTGGGACGACGTTGCCCCGAACAGTCTGGCGGCGGCTGGGTTGGCAAAAACGCACTTCCCATCGACACTAGCGATGATGGCGTCAGGGCTGAGGTTCACCAGGGTGTGGTAGCGGTTCTCGCTCGCCCGCAACGCCTCCTCTGCCCGCCTACTCTCGGTGATATCGCGGCATATGCAGAATATGAGCTTCTCCCCACCGTATATGGTGCCGCTGGTGCTGATCTCGATCTCGCAGAGCGTGCCGTCTTTTCGCCGGTGGCGTGTCGTGAAGTGATCGCCGTCCTCGTCGACCTCTTCGATCATCCCGACCAGTTCTTCCTTAGTGAACTGGGTGTCCCAGTCCCATACGTGGAGCTGATAGATCTCCTCCATGGAGTAGCCGAGCATACGGGCATATGCTTCGTTTGCCTCATATACCCTGCCCTCTCGGTCAAGGACCACGATACCGTCTGTGGATTGCTGGACCAGCATGCGCCGTCGAGCGACCTCGTCTCTGAGTAGCGCTTCCGACCGCTTGCGTTCGCGGATGTCGCGGCTGAAGGCCAGAAGGTACTCCTGGCCCTCGAACTCGATATGGCTGGTCGTCACCTCAACCGGGAAGATGTCTCCGCTCTTAGTCCGGTGAGTGGACTCGAAGGTTTGCGATTCATGCTTCTTGGACTCGAGCCATCGTTCATCCCAGGAATCGAGGATGTTGGGGTCGACATCCCAGACGGTCATGTCGAGCAACTCCTCGCGGGGGTAGCCCAGATGTCGGCAGATGGAGTCGTTGACGAAGAGGAAGTGTCCCGTGGGACCTATCCACGACATCATGTCGGCTACACGGTTGACCGAGAACTCGGTCAGCCTCAACGACTTCTCGGCCTGCTTGCGCTCGGTGATGTCGCGTATGGTCACCAAGAACTCATCTTGCTTCCCGACTTGCAGGCCCGACCCGTTCAACTCTCCGACGAAGGTAGAAGCGTCTTTTCGCTTCATCCCCAATTCGAGGTTCCTTGCCTTCTCGCCACGCTCCCTCGCACCACGAAACGCAGTGATTGCCTTGGGAATGGACCTCTCGTCGAGGAACTCCGTGAAATGGCGGCCGCACATCTCCTCGGGCGCGAAGTCGAAGAGAGATCTGGAAGCGGGCGAGGCATAGGTGACGTAGCCATCAGCGTCGGTGAAGGCAACAAGATCGGCGGTCTGCTCCGCTATGGAGCGAAACCTGCTCTCGCTCTCGCGCAACGTCTCATCGGGCTGCTCGGGCTTTGAGAATCGACCGTCCGCGTGGTGCTCGCTCGAATCGTGGGTGCTCAAGTAGCCTCCAGTGCCCGAAATGCCGTGTCCGCTCGACGCGCGGGCTTTCTACGTTAGCGGTAGTACCCCACAGCTCATAAGAGAAACGTCCTTCTTCAGCAGCCTCTGAGCGAGGACTGCCGATGATGCGAACTTGTGTCACTTTGTTAGCGTGCCCGTAACACACGCGGTTGCGACCTGCTCTAGCCTTGAGAGGCGACAGATGAAACGAACTTGGAAGGTTCAGCATGCCGGTGTCCGTTGGAGCAGACCGTGGCCTGAAAGGCCGGGCATTCGAGAAGCGCGAGGCAATCAGCCTGGTGCTGAGCGTGACTGCCCTGATGGCGGTGCTTGTCTGCTCCATTGTCCTGGTGTTGAGCGGCTCCGCACGCTCACAGGCAGCACCTGACCTGTACGGCGACGGAGATGATGCGATCACCCGCGCCGAAGACCTCCGGAACGCCATCGCGAGCGATCCTAGACGAGTGGATCTCTACCTTGATCTCGCCGTACTCTACATGGGTTCGGACATACGCAATCTCCCGGCGGCCGCCGAGGTCTTGAAGGAGGCTACCGCGATCGACCCGGGCAATGCGGCTGCCTACCTGACGCTGGGCACAGTGGAGATGGCACTCGGGCACAACAAGGCTGCCCTTCGGGCTCTGGAGAAGCACCAAGAGCTGACCGAGGGCGGCTGACCACAACAGGCTCCCGGGACCGACGCGGGGTCGTCGCGTCAGCCTTGGACGACCGCGACCGTCTGGTCGGCGATCAGCCCCTCTTCGTCGGTGGGCATCACCAAGACGCGCACTCTCGAAGCGGGCGTGGCGATGTCATTCGCGACCCGGCGCGTGGCTGCGTTGACCGCTGGATCCAGGTCGATTCCAAGGAAGCCAAGGCCGTCGCAGATCGCCGCTCGCATCTCCGGATCGCTCTCACCCACTCCCGCGGTGAATGCCAGCACGTCGAGACCTCCCATAGCGGCTGCGAAAGCCCCGATGTACTTCTTGACCCTGTAGGCGTACACATCGAGAGCCAGCCGGCAGCGCGGGTCGCCCTCGGCCGCAGCCTCCTCGACGTCGCGTATGTCGTTGCTGACTCCCGACAGCCCGAGTAGGCCGCTCTCCTTGTTGAGTATCCGGTCGACCTCATCGGGTGACAGCCCCATGTCTCGGAGCATGAAGAGCACGATGCCCGGATCCACGTCACCGGCTCTGGTGCCCATCACCAGCCCCTCCAGAGGCGTCAGTCCCATGCTGGTGTCGACGGACTTGCCCCGGTCGACCGCCGTGATGCTGGCGCCATTGCCCAGATGGGCGATCACCATCTTGAGTTCCGACAGCCGACCGCCCAGGAAGCGGTCTGCCTTCTGGGTGACCGAAGCGAAGGATATGCCGTGAAAACCGTACCTGCGCACGTCGTTATCGGTGTAGAGGCGGTAGGGGAGAGCGTAGACAAACGCTTTCTCCGGCATGGTGGCATGGAAGGCCGTGTCGAACACGGCGACCTGGGGGATGTCGGGGAGAATGCGCAGCGACTCGCGTATGCCCTGCAGGATCGGGGGGTTGTGGAGGGGAGCGAGATGCGCGTACTTCTCGATCTTGTCTATCACCTGTGGCGTCAAGCGCGCGGAAGCGTTGAAGTAGTCACCTCCGTGCACCACACGATGGCCGACCGCCGACACCTCCGATACGTCCTTCAGCACTCCGGTCTCGCGGTCGAGCAGCGACTCCACGATCAACTCCAAGCCCTGTCCGTGCCCGGCGATGGGCATCTCGCGGCTCCGTTCAGTCTCTCCCGTTTGGGTGTCGATCCGGGAGCCTTCTTCACCGATGCGGCTGACGAGGCCGCTTGCTTCGACGGAGCCGGTGGCCGTGTCGCGGAGTTGGTACTTGATGGAAGAACTGCCGCAGTTCAAGACGAGGACTCTCAACAGGTGCCCTTCCTAGCTCAGCGCAGTTTCAGTCCCTGGGCGTGGACGCATGCCATGACGCTCGCGCCTATCACGTCGTCCACGGTAGAGCCCCGGGAGAGATCGCTAACGGTCTTGGCGAAGCCCTGAAGAAACGGGCCGAACGCGTCGCCCTTCGCGAACCTCTGGACGCACTTGCAGGCTATGTTGCCCGCGTTGAGATCGGGGAAGATCAGGATGTTGGCGCGTCCGGCCACCGGGCTGCCGCCCGGCACTTTTCTCGCCGCCACCGTCGGCACGATGGCTGCGTCGACCTGCAACTCGCCGTCGACGAGCAGTTGCGGGTCTCGTGCTTTGAGTATCTCTACCGCCTCGCGGACTCGCGCGACCGACTCGTGATCGGCGCTGCCCTTGGTGGAGAACGAGAGCAGGGCGACCCGCGGCTCCCATCCCAGCAGCAGGCGGACCGAGCGCGCGGTAGCAAGGGCTATGTCCGCCAGCTCTCCCGGGTCGGGCGCGATGGCCACTCCGCAGTCGGCGAACACGATGAGCGAGCCCTCGGGCCCTTCGTATCCGGGAACACGCATCAGCATCATGCTGGACGGAGTGGAGATGCCCTCCTCCATGCCGATGAAGGTCATGGCGGCTAGGATCACATCCTGGGTAGCATGCTGGATTCCCGCCACGAGCGCGTCTGCTCCGCCGGCGGCCACCAAAAAGGCGCCGAGGTTGAGGGGGGAGCGTAGTCGCCTGTCGAGACCCTTGGCTGACATGTCGGGGAACAGGTGCCCGCACTCCTCGATCAGCCGCATGCGAGTGCCCTCGTCGCCGGGATCTATGATTTCGATCCCTTGAAGATCGAGGCCGAGAGCCTCGGCCAGTGGGGCGAGCTCCGCCGGCGTTCCGGTCAGGACGGGGAGGGCCAGCCCCTCGGCCAGTAGCCGGCGGGCCGCGCGCAGGATGCTCTCATCGGTCGACTCCGGAAAGACCACCCGCTGCGGCAAGGCCCGCGCCTTGGCTTGGAGAGAGGCCATGACATCAGTCGGCATGGCGCGGTTCTCCGATCAAGGCCGCGAACGCGGTCGCGTAGTCGGTGTCGTATGACAGGGAAAGGAGTATCTGCCGGACCCCGCGACTTTCGGCGATGGCTGCCAACTCTCCATGCAACTCCACCACCGGCTGCGCCTCGCTGCCATCGACGATCTCGACGTCTTTCCACGACTGCAGGGTGTCCGCCTGCACTCCGAAGCATTTGAAGACGGCCTCCTTGCCGGCGAAGACCTTGGCGTAGTAGCTGCCCTGGTCTGCCCGCGAGGCACTCAGAGCGATCTCCGCGTCGGTGAACGTGCTCCGGATGAACGGGGGAGAGTCGATGCAGTCGCGCATCCTCTCCACCGACAGGATGTCCGTCCCTATTCCCAGGATCCCCGACTGCGCGGCGCCATTGTTCAGCGGCGTGCTAGGAGTCATGCAGTTCGACCAGGTAGTCGATGAGGTCGCCGATGGTCTTCCCGCGGCTGAACTCCTGAAAGGACACATCGAGATCGAGTTCGTCCTCGACGACGGAGATGATACGGACGAGATTCGCTGACTTCGCTCCCAGATCCGCGACCAGCTGCGTGCTGTCGGTCAACTGCTCGATGGGCTTGTCCATGGCGCCCGAAACCGCTCTGTAGAGCACGTCGCTGATCTGGTCCCTCACGCTCGCCATGCCATCTCCCTTCGTTGTTCAGCAGCCTGCTAGATTCTACTCCCGGAGGATGTGGTGGCACATCGTCACGCTCGGCGTCATGCAACCGGGCTCCTTCCGGATGTCATCGGCGATAAAATGCTCTATTGTGGGTTGTCGAGCCGACGCTTGCGCCGACGCGATTCACAGACCTTCGTTGGTCTGATGCTCATACATCTTGGGGGGGCCTTGCCGGGAGCTGCCGGCAAGGCCCCTTCCGCGTCCATAGGTAGGAGGAAGACGAGATCGTGGAGCTTCAAGAAGTCGTACTGGTGAGTGCTTGCAGAACGGCCATCGGCAACCTCTGGGGAAGCCTCAAGAGGGTGCAGGCAAGGGAATTGGCGATCGCTGCCGGAGAGGAAGCCATCAAACGAGCCGGCGTTCCCACGGCTGTGATCGACGAGATATGCATGGGACAGATACTCACGGCGCTGCAAGGCTCTCTGCCGGCGCGCCAGGTGGGCGTGAGACTGGGCCTTCCCGCGCGGAGCAGCGCGGTGTCGGTCAACCAGAACTGCGCTTCTGGCATGCGCGCTCTGGAGATCGCGGCCCACAACATCATGCTGGGCAAGACGGATGTCGCGCTGGTGGTCGCGGTGGAGAGCATGACCAACGCGCCCTATCTCATGCCCAAGATCAAGGGCAAGAAGGAGGTCGATCAAGACGCCCTCCAAGACCATCTGTTCCACGATGCCTTGATCGACGAGCTGATCCCGGGGCACATGGGCATCTCGGCTGAGAACCTCGGCGCCCGCTACGGCATCACCCGGGAGGAATGCGACCGGCTGGCCCTGTTGAGCCACGAGCGGGCCGCGGTGGCAATCGACGAGGGCCGGTTCGAGAAAGAGATCATCCCCCTCAATATCGAAGGCAGGAAGGGTCCGGCCATCTTCGACACCGACGAACACGTCGACCGAACGTTGACCATGGAGAGCCTGGCTGAGCTGGCGACACCGTTCAAAGAGGACGGCGTGGTCACCATCGGCAATGCCTCCGGCATCTGTGACGCGGCCGCGGCCGCCGTCTTGATGTCGCGGAAGAAGGCCGCGGAGTTGGGAGCTCAACCCCGCATGAAGCTCATCAACGTCTGCACCGAGGGCATGCCTGCCGACCTGATGGGGCTGGGTCCGGCCGTCTCCATGCCGAAGTGCCTCCGGCAGGCAGGTATGAAGTTCGAGGATATCGACTACTGGGAAGTGAACGAGGCTTTCGCGGTCCAGTTCCTGGCGGTGCAGCGCATGCTCAAGGAGGAGCAGGGCATCGACCTCGACCTGGAGAACGTCAACCACAACGGCTCCGGCATCTCGCTGGGCCACCCCGTGGGCTGCACGGGACTGCGCCTTGTGGTCAGCCTCTGTCACGAGATGGAGCGCCTGGGAGTGACAACCGGCGGAGCCTCGCTCTGCGTGGGAGGCGGGCCGTCGATGGCTTCTCTCTGGACCAGGGACGTGGGCTGAGCGAACTAATGCGCGCGGGCTGATCGGTCGATAGAGGTTGCAGCAAAGGCGCCGCGTTGGCTGGACACTAGGCCGAAGACATTGGGGTGGACATGGATGCCGGGGCGAAGGCGGAGGGCGATCCCTCCATCTCAGAGCATGAGGTACGCAAACCTGGCGGGAAGCTGCTGGGACGTCCCTGGCTACTGACCATTCTGCTGGCCACCGGCCTCTGCGTCGCCTATCTCGTCGGGGTGTTCATCAACTGGGGAAATACAGCCGACCGCTTGCTGTACGCCAGCCTCGGAATGATCCCGATGGGACTCGCGGCTACGAGCCTGGCGGCGAGCGCGACGAGGACTCAAGCTGACCGCAGGTCCCAGTGGGCATGGCGTTTGCTGGGCGCCGGGTTCGCCTGTCTCCTGGCGGGTGATGTGCTCCGGTTCATCTACCAGAATGTCATGGGGAGCTCACCCTTCCCGTCTCTGGCCGACGCCGGGCACCTGACGTACTACCCGCTGGCATTCGCCGGTCTGCTGTTCTTTCCCAGCCTGCCCGAGAGGCGCCGGCGCCGGATCATCCCCTATCTGGACTGCTTCATCGTGGTGCTGGGTGGGGCGGTTGTCATACTCTACTTCTTCTTGCGCCCGACTATTCAGTCTAATCAGGACGACCTCCTTGCCTACGTGCTGTCCATCGGCTACCCGGTGGGTGATCTGCTTCTCCTTGCCGGGGTAGCGTGGGTGCTGCTGCGGAGGCTTCCGGGGCATCCGTGGAGCGTTCTGCTGCTCAGCGCTGGTCTGATAGTCGGTCTCGTGGGCGACGTCGTGCATGGCTACCAGAGTATCCAGGGCACGTTTCAGTCGGGAGGGTTCTCAGACGCCGCCCATATGCTGTCGTGGGCTCTGTTCACTTGGGCGGGATATGCGGAGCTGGTGCGGAATCGTGGCAAGAGCGGGGCGGAAGCTGGGTGGGACCCACGCCGGGTCGAGACCCTCCTACCCTCTTGCTTCGTGGTGCTGGGGGTGGCCGTGCTCGTCTTCATGCATCGCGCCATCCTGCTGACGGACAAGGGCGCCGTCATCCTGACCGCGAGCGCTCTGATACTACTTTCGTTTCTCAGACAGGCGATAGCCGCGCGGCCGCCATCCCGGGATGGCAAGAACCAGGGCCGTCGCCGAGAGGACTCCGATGAACACTGACCCCCACCGAGCGGTCGCACCGCGGACCATGAGTCGTCTTTCGGCTGCGGAGCGGGGATTCAGCGTTCTCGAGGTGCTGGTGATCATCGTCATCGTGTGCGTGGTGGTGGCGATCGGGGTTCCGACCCTTCATGCGCGGGCGAGAGTCTCAGTACTGGAGGCGAACCTGCAGAGCCTGGGGTCCCTGGTATCCGGACTGGCGGCGGAGGGCTACTCGGGCGAGTACAGGCCGACGGGGGAGGGAGATCCGAAGTACTCTCTGAGCAATCATCTCGAGGAGAGCCTCAAGGCCGCGGAAGGCAAGGCAGACTACAGGAATCCGTTCGTGGACTCTGAGGCAGGTCGCTTCGTCCTTAACAGTACGCACGGCCCCGACTGACCCTCTGTCGGTCGCCCCCGCGGTCCTGATAACCGATTCCCACGAGCATCAGTATCTTGTGTTCGGCGCCCTATCCGATGCGAACCGCCGGTTGTTGGCGGGCACGCTGATCGTAGCCTTCAATAGCGATGCACGGACCGTGGACGTGTTCTACGTCAATGGCGGGGGCGAGAAATCGCCCAACGTGGTGAGCATCCCCGCGAGCTAGGACGACGCCAGGGATCTAGCCCAATTCCACCTCGACGTAGTGGTCGCGCCGGTCGTCCACGAGTGGGATGGTGCCCTGAAGGGGTCCGGTCTGGTCGAGGTCGGCGCCATCGAGCGCTGCACGCGGTCGTCACACTGCTCCGGCCTCGACCGCGGAGCGACTTCGCCCTCGGGAGCGCCGGCCGCGCCTCCTGGCCGCGCGACGGTGATGTGGTAGAAGGTCTCGCGGTACCGGTAGTGGATCTTGTACGACTCCCAGTCCTTCGGGATCAGCGGCGCCAGGCGCAGCTTGTCCACCTCCAGCCGGAGGCCGAGCAGCGTCTCCACGGCCAAGCCGGTACATCCAGCCGGCGGCGCCCGTGTACCAGCTCCATCCGCCCCGGCCGGTGTGCGGCGGGGCGCCGTAGATGTCGGCGCACACGACGTAGGGCTCGACCTTGTAGAGCTCGACGTCCGCCGCCTGGCTGCCGTGATGGATGGGGTTGAGCATCGAGAACAGCTCCCAGGCCCGCTCCACGTCGCCCATCATCGCGAAGGCCATGCGCGGCCCACATGGCGGCGTGAGTGTACTGGCCCCCGTTCTCGCGGACGCCGGGCACGTAGCCCTTGATGTAGCCCGGCTCCAGGGCGGACGTGTCGAAGGGCGGGTCGAGCAGCTTGATGAGACCCGCGTCGCGGTCGACCAGGAGCCTGTCCACCGCCGCCATGGCCTGCGCGGGCGCGCAGAGGGTCTCCGGCCCCGGATATCACCGCCCAGCTCTGGCTGATGGAGTCGATGCGGCATTCGTCGTTGGTCGAAGAACCCAGGGGCGTGCCGTCGTCGAAGTAGGCCCGCCGGTACCAGCCGCCGTCCCAGGCGTGCGCCTCGATGTTGGCCCGAAGCTCCTCCGCCTGCCCCGTGCACAGACGGGCCAGTCTCATCGTCTCCACGACCGCCGGGCCAGGTCGCCGAACAGGCGCAGGTTCTCGCAGAGGAACCAGGCAAGCCACACGCTTTCCCCCTTGCCCTCGCGACCGACGAGGTTCATGCCGTCGTTCCAGTCGCCGGCGCCCATGAGCGGCAATCCGTGGCGACCGAAACGCAGGCCGTGCTTGATCGAACGCACGCAATGCTCGTAGAGAGTCGCGACTTCGGTCGAGCGCTGCGGCAGGTCGTAGTAGGCCTCTTCGTCCGGACCCAGTTGCTCGACCTTCGAGGAAGGCCACCGGTTCGTCGAGCACGCCGGTGTCGCCGGTCGAGAGCACGTACCGGCAGGTCGCGTACGGCAGCCACAGGTAGTCGTCCGACGAATGCGTCCGCACGCCTTGCCCATCGGGTGGATGCCACCAGTGCTGCACGTCGCCCTCGCGGAACTGGCGCTCGGCGCGAGCGGAGCAGATGCTCGCGCGCGATCCACGGAGTCGCGTGGATCAGAGCCATGGTGTCCTGCAATTGGTCGCGGAAACCGTAGGCGCCGCCCGACTGGTAGTAGCCGCTGCGCCCCCAGAACCGGCAGGAGAGGGTCTGATAGATCAGCCATCCGTTGGCGAGCACGTTCGAGCGCGCGGTCGGGAGTCTCCAGATACACGGCGCCCAGGGCGCGATTCCAGTGCGCCCACACCGCCTCCAGCGCCTGGCGGGCGCCGGCCGGACCCCCGAAGCGCTGCACCAGCTGCTGAGCCTCGGTCTTGCTCGTCTGCCGCTCCGATCACGAACACGATCTCCCGCTCCTGCCCGTCGGCCAGTTCGAGCTGGGTCTGAATCGGCCGCGCACGGATCGAGCCCGGCGCCCGTCCTGCCGGACAACCGCACGCGGCGCATGGCCGCCGGGATCGGCCAGGGAGCCGTTGCGGCCGATGAACTCGGCGCGGTTTCCGGTGACGGTCCGCCGCGCCTTCGCTCGCCTGTGCGAAGAACACTCGGCCGGGCCGGTGGCGCGAGTAGGGATTGCGGGCGAAGATGGCGCCGCTGCGCGGCATCCTTCTCGGTCACGATGTGCATGAGGTTGGCGTGCCGCCACTCGCCCAGCACCAGCTCCCAGTATCCGGTGAGCGACAGCCGGCGCGCACGCCCCGAGCGATTGCGCAGCTTCACGACCACGAACTTGACGGGCGCGTCCATGGCGACGTAGGTGGTCATCTCCGAGAAGATGTCGGATTCGTAGTGCTCGAAGACGCTGTATCCGAAGCCGTGCCGGCACTCGTACCCCGAGCGGCCGCGGGCGGGCAGCGGAGTGGGCGACCAGAAGGCGCCCGTCTCCTCGTCCCGGATGTAGAACGCCTCCCCGCTGCTGTCGCTGACCGGGTCGTTGTGGAAGGTGGTCAGGCGGAACTCGTGAGCGTTCTCCACCCACGTGTAGGCGCTCCCGCTCTCGCTGACGACCGTCCCGATGTGGGGACTCGCGATCACGTTCGCCCACGGCGCAGGCGTGGTCTGCCCGGGCTCCAGGCTGATGACGTATTCGCGGCCGTCGGGCGTGAAGCCGCCGAGGCCGTTGTTGAAAGACGCTGTCTCGCGCCGGCAGCGGCTCGATCACCTCCACCGCCGCTTGACGCGAGGGCTCGAGGGCTCCCGGCAGGCGCTCGGCCGGCACGCGACGCTGCACCTGCTCGGCGAGTGTCTCGACCGTGTCGGCGAGCACCACGCGGGCGACGGTCTGGAACAGCACCCGGTCCTCCTCGGACAGCTCTTCCGCGCGCCGGACGAAGACGCCGCCGGGCTTGTCGACGACGGCCGCCTCGGGACCCGCGTTGATCAGGCCCATGATCTCGTCGTGAAGGACGGCCCGGTAGCCCGAGAAGTCCTCGTTCAGGATCACCAGGTCCGCCGCCAAGCCCTTGATCCTCCAGTAGGCGTGGGCCTGCAGGGCCTGCTTCACGAGGTCGATGCGGCTCACGTCACCGATGCGCACCAGCACGATGGGCAGATCACCCGAGATGCCGAAGCGCCAGAGCCCCGACTGGCCGAGCTGGTTGCGCTCGATGATGCTGGGAGCGGCGCGCCTGAGAGCGTTCCCGTGGATGACCGACGTGGCCAGCCGGCCGTAGATCTGGGCGTCCGCCTCGGTGATATTGAGGAGGCGCAGTATCTCCTGGCTCTGGAACCAGGCCATCTCGAACGCGCGCTCGACGAAGTGCCGGTCGCGGTACTTCGTCGATCAGAGCCAGGGCCGCTTCGCGGGTCTCCGCGACGCCGGAGATCACGTGCACGACGGCCGACTCGTCGGGAGCCAGCGTCACCGACGCCGCGGATGGCCACGATGGGGTCGAGGACCGGCCCCTCGGTGTTCGACAAGTGCCGCCGGTCCGTCGCCGTCGTCGAACGCCACCGGGTTCGCCGCCGTTCTTCCCCGGCCTATGAACCGGGCGCGGTCGGTCTCGTACGAGGTGTCGCCGTTGACGGCGCCAGGCACCGCCAACAGATGGAACATCCACGGCGTCTGCTCCTCCGGAGTCTCGTGGCCGCCGTTTGCAGAGGATGGCCCCGTGCCCGGGAAGGATCTCGGTCTGCACGAACAGGTTGCTGAACGCGCGATGGGCCAGGTCGGCGTTCAGGGGCGCCATGACCACTTCGGCGTAGCTCGTCACCTCGATCTCGCGGGTGTCGTCGGACAGATTGGTGAGGGTGACGCGACGGATCTCGACGTCGTCTTCGGGCGACACGCTGATCTCGGTGTGCGCTTCGATGGCGTGATCGACTCTGCGGTATTCGGCGCGCGCCTGCACGAAGACCGCCTCGTAGCGGTCGGCCTTGCTTCGCGTCGGCTGATAGGCGGTCGACCAGTAGCTGCCCGTCTCGCGATCGCGCAGGTAGATGAACGTGCCGTAGCCGTCGCAGGTCGCATCCTCGCGCCAACGCGTCACGGCCAGATCGCGCCAGCGGCTGTAGCCGCCACCCGCGTGGGTGGCCATGACGTGGTAGCGGCCGTTCGACAGCAGGTGGACCTCGGGCAGCGGCGTGTTCGGGTCGGTGAGCACGCGATGGACGGCGCCCGCCTCCGTGGCGGCGGCGCGTCCTGCCTCGGCCCCCTCGTCCGCGCGCGGGTGCACGATGACCGTGTGCTTGGGCACGCGTTCCTGCAGCAGCAATTCGGTGGTGCGGACCAGCGGGTCGGAGAGAAAGCGGCGCTGCATCGGCCCATCGAGCAACGCATGCGCGAGCGCCAACAGGCTCATCCCCTGGTGGTGGGCCATGAAGCAGCGCACGACGGCGTGGTTCGTCCCCGGGAGCAGCGCGCGACGGGGTGTAGTCGATGGCTTCGTACAGCCCGTAGTCGCCGAGAAAGCCGGCGGCGACGAGGGCCTGCAGGTTGCGGCAGGCGTCGCGAGGGACGACCGTCAGCGCGAGCGCGGTCGCGTAGGGAGCGATGACCAGGTCCTCCGCCAGCCCGCGCTTGAAGCCCAGCCCGGGAACGCCGAACGCCCGGTACTGATAGACCTGGTTCATGTCGACGGCGTTGTAGCACGACTCGGAGATGCCCCAGGGGACGTGACGTTGCCGTCCGTAGTCGATCTGGCGCGACACGGCGCCCTGGCAGGCCTGCTCCAGCAGCGTGTTCTCGTAGCTGGGCAGGAACAGCCGCGGCATGAGGTACTCGAACATCGAGCCGCTCCACGAGATCAGGCTGACGTCGCCGCCGTGACTCGTGAGCAGACGGCCGAGGGCGAACCAGTGCTTCTGGGGCACCTGGCCCTCGGCGATGAGCAAGAAACTCGTCAGGCGGGCTTCGGAGGCCAGCAGGTCGTACCAGGACGGGATCTCGCCGCCGCTCGCCCGACGTCGTAGCCGATGCTCAGCAGGTCTCGCGCCGGATCGTAGAGGAAGTCGAAGTCCATCGCCGACAGCTCGTGGCACCGGGCGATCAGATTGTCGATGACCTCCAGCCGCTTCTCCGCCGCGGTCCGCCGCCGGGCGACCGCCGCCCGGGTTCATCGGCGACCGCGTCCGCCGCGGCCACCTCCTCCAAGGTGGGGAGCTTGGCGAAGTGCCAGGGTTCGGGCACCAACGACGTCAGGTCGTCGCGGAATCTGCGGCACTGGCGATTGAGCGCGCGCGCCCAGTAGCGGAACTCGCCGCGCCTGCCCGGCGGATGGCGCGGCGACCAACTCCTTGGTGGCGATGCAGAGCTCGTCCAGCAGCGCCTGCGCGGCACGCCGGTGTCTCCCCGATGGCCGTCGACCGAGCTGAAGCGCGCCCCGCAAGGACTTGATCTGCTTCTCCACCTCGGGAGCCGCCGGCGACGGCGTGTGCGCGGCCAGCGCCAGCAGGGTGTCCTCGAGGCCGTCAAAGACGCGGTGGTCCAGCACCGGCTGGCTCCTTCAGCTCGCCGAGGCCCGCCCGCAGGGCGAGCAGGCTCCCGGCCAGGTTGCCGCTGTCGACGGAGGAGATGTACTGCGGGTGCAGCGGCTGCAGCGTGCGCGTGTCGTACCAGTTGTAGAAATGGCCACGGAAGCGCTCGAGCTTCTCCATCGTCCTCAGGGCCCGATCGGTCCTGCGCAGGAACTCACCGGTGGAGATGTATCCGAAATCGTGCGCGGCCAGGTTCGCCAGAAGCGCCATCCCCATGTTCGTGGGAGAGGTGCGCGCGGCGACCGTCGGCAGCCGGGTACTCCTGATAGTTGTCGGGCGGCAGCCAGTTGTGCTCGGGACCGACGAAATCGGCGAAGTAGCGCCACGTCCGCCGGGCACAGCGCCCGCAGGAACGTCTGCTGCTGGGCGCTCAGAGCTCGCCGCCGACGGGCGCAGGGGCCTGCTGATCCACCAGCCGACGAAGGGCGACACCAGCCAGAGCACCAGCACCGGGACGACGAACGGCCAATCGGCCAAGCGGGTGTTCGGCACGAAGACCAGCACCACCGCCAGGGCGACGGCCAGAACCGGGCCGATCCACATCTCGACGAAGGAAGCCCCGCGGTGTGCGACGCGCGTTGCGGCGGCCGTAGGAGGGCAGGTGCCACAGCATCAGGCCGCGCCGGGTGAAGAGCATCTTCACGCCCGAGCGGAGGATGGCGTCCAGGTAGACCAGCGCGTCGTACGGCAGGAGGATCAGGGCCAACAGCGCGCGCGCGAGCGGACGGACCGCGGACTTGCCGGTCAGGGCCAGGTGCACCGGCCATCCCCATTCTTCAGGCTTTCGGACGAGCTCGATGGCCGCGGTCAGCAGGGCGGGCAGGAACAACGCGCCGACGACCAGCAGCCCCCACAGCCACGAGGGTCCCGGGCCCCACAGCCATCCCCCCAGCAGCAGCGCGACCAGCGCCGCCGGCACGAGGCTGCGGCGCAGGTTGTCGAAGAGCTTCCAGATCGACAGCGGCGAGAGCGGATTCGGCCGCCGTTTGCCGTCCGGCCCGGGCACGCGCGGGAGCAGCCAGCCGGCGAGCTGCCAGTCGCCCCTTGTCCACCGGTGCCTGCGGCTGGCCTCCATGGCGTAGCTGATGGGATGCTCTTCGATGAGGTCGACGTCGGTCACCAGGGCCGAGCGCGCGTAGCCGCCCTCCAGGAGGTCGTGGCTGAGGATCAGGTTCTCCGGAAAACGTCCGTGCACGGCCCGCGAGAACGCCTCGACGTCGTAGATGCCCTTGCCGATGAACGAGCCTTCGCCGAAGAGATCCTGATAGACGTCGGAGACCTCGCGCGTGTACGGATCGATGCCCGCTTCGCCGGCGAACAGGCGCGTGAACCAGGAACCGCTGGTGCTCGTGAGACTGATCGAGGCGCGCGGCTGCAGGATCGCGTACCCCTCGACCACGCGGCCCTTCTTCGCGTCGTACACCGGCCGATTGAGCGGGTGAGCCATGTTGCCGATGAGCGTGTACGCCGCGTCGCGGGGCAGTTGCGTGTCGGTGTCGAGGGTGATGACGTACCTGATCGACCCGAGGACGGACCGATCGCCGACTATGTCGGAGAACGCCGAGTCCGCCCCAGCGGCCTGCCGATGCCGCCCCGGCCTGCGACCGCCGCGGCCTCGTCCCGACCGCGCCTCCAGCAGAAGCGCGTTGAACTGCTCGAGCTTGCCCCGCTTGCGTTCCTAGCCCATCCAGACCCGTTCGTGCGGATTCCACACCCTGGGGCGGTGGAACAGATAGAAGATGCCGGGGCGATCTTCGCTGTACGTGTCGTTGAGCGCCTCGATGCCGGCGCGGGCGAGGTCGATCAGGTCGTCGTCGCCCGGCTGGGTGCGCTCGGGAGCATCGCGGAAGTCGGTGAGCAGGGCGAAGAACAGGTTGGGGTCACGATTGCCCGAGATAGCGTATCTCCAGGGCCTCCAGGAGGTCGGAGACGTCCTCTTCGCGAGCCGATCAAGGTGGGGACGACCACCATGGTCCGGTGATCGGCCGGTATGCCGTCGGAGAAGTCCAGTCGGGGCAGCGTCCGCGGGGGCACGGTGAGCGTGATCAGCCAGGTGGACGATGGGGACGACCAGCGCCGAAGCCGCCGACGAGGCCGACGATGGCGAAGAAGACCGAGGCGCCCGACGCCCTGATCGACCCCGCACCACATAGACGAGCAGGAAGGCCACGGCCAGCGCGGTCAGGAGCACGATGGGCGCCAGGTACAGGAACAGGCGGAGCGGACGCGCCGCCCGCGTGGCTCGCATCAGCAACGGGACCCTGGTGCCCATGGCCCGTTCCAGGACCCGCCGGCCCTTGTCGATCAGGTAGTAGCCGACGTGGGCGGTGCGGTCGTGCGCGTCCGACTCCTTCGGCGGACGCCTGGGCGAGCGCGATGGCCGCCCGCGCCACCTCCAGCTCGCTATGCCCACTGCCGCTCGCTCACGGCCTCGACGGCATGCCGGTAGCGGTCGCGCGTGGGGAAATCCTGGGCCGCGTAGACTCCCGCCGGATCGGTGCGCAGCAGCTGCTCGACGAGACTCAGCTCCTCGACGAACTCCCCCCAGTCCATCGCGGATACGAAGCGCAGGCTCCCCACGCTGTTCGCGATGGAGATCTGGTCGGTCGCCGCCGTGCGGCTGGCCGTCTCCAGGAGCTGCACCGCGCTCACGCCCTGCTCGGAGAGCCGGTGCTCCAGCCAGGTCTGGACGAAGGCCAGGGCCGGACCCTGGACCTGCAGCCGCGCGTAGAAGTCCTCCACGAAGGGGGCCGTCAGCAGCACGTCGGCATCCGCGAAGTCCGCAAGGACGTGGATGAGTTGCTTCGCGCTCTCCTTCGGCGGCCGCGAGCATGCGATCGGCCCACGCGATGGCCACGTCCCGCTCCTCGCGACGACGGGCGATGCGCACTCCCACCCGGCGAACGTTCTCCAGCAGAGCCAACCGCAACATGATCGGGAAGGCCCACAGCTCCCCCAGGTTCAGCGGTTCGACGGACTGGTAGGCAGCGAGGAAGGCCGTGGCATTGTCGCGGTCGACCCGACCGTCCTGATGGGAGATCAGCTCCAGCGCGACGTCGTAGATCCGCGGAAAGCCGGTCAGGGGCCCGCCGGACAGTCGCGGCAGTTGCCGGCTGTACCCGCGGGGCAGATGCCGCCGAGCCAGAGCGATCTGCTGCTCGATGAGATAGAAGTTGTCGAGCAGCCAGGCCTCTGCCGGCAGGATCCGCTGTCCCGGCGTCGCGGCGGCGGTGACCGCGTCGTAGGCGGTCACCAGAACGCGCTCGTTCTCCGCCAGCCGGGAGAGCAGCCTGTCTCGGCCCGGACGACGATCGACAAGGTGACCGCCTGCCAGCGCGGCGGCGTAGTCTTTCAGTTGATCGGCGCTGAGGAGTTCGGAGCGCAGCAACTCCGCGTCGGAGTCGCTGGGCAGCCGGTCTGGCTCTTGTGTCACGGATCCTGGCCTACGGAAGATGATGGCATCCCCTTTTCGTTCAGTCTCCGTATACCCCTAGACGGTAGCAGACATGCGCGGCGCCTGTGAGAAATGCCGGCTCGGGGGGAGCTTGCTGTGGCCAGGTGTGGAATCCGCCATTTGACGGTAGACGAGAGTAGCGCCCGGTTTCGGCTCGATCTCGGAGACGTCGGGCGAGTGAACTGTTGTGGGGACTCTTGAGGGGGCACTGGTATGTACAAGAAGATGGTGGTTCTGCTCGATGGCTCGCAGCTGGCCGAGCGTGTCTTCGAATATGCGCAAGAGTTGGCCGGCAGGATGCACATAGATGTTGAGCTGCTGCACGTCTGCAATCCTCACGAGACCGAGCTGTTGCCGATGCGTCGGGCATACATGCAACGCATGGCCGAAGGGCTGTGTGTTGAGGCCGAGAAGGTCAGCGCCAAGTACGGAAGAGAGAATCTGGAGCGGTGCATCAATGCGCGCGGCCATGTGGTGGTGGGGTACCCGGCCGAAGAGATACTCAAGTACGTTGACGAGAACGACATCGACCTGGTGATGATGTCCACCCACGGAAGCTCCGGCATCAGGGCCTGGGATCTGGGCGGTGTCGCCAACAAGGTCATCCATGCCTCCAGAGTCCCGATCTGGCTGGTTCCTTCCCAGCTCAGGGAGGACATAGTCACCGACACGCTGGCCGGAAGGAGCCTGGTCGTTCCCCTGGACGGCTCCAAAGGGTCGGAGGCCGTGCTTCCTCATGCGATCAGCGTCCAGCAGCAAAGGGGCGCCGAAGCTGAGATGGTTCTGCTCCACGTTCACGACGCGGAACTACTATGTTGTGACCAGGGCGGCCGTGGAGGAGAACCAGGACAAGCTTCGGGAGATGAAAGCCTACCTCGAGGGTCTCGCCCAACCTATCAGGGAGACTGGTCTCGCGGTCCGAACCGAAGTGCTCATTGGCGATCCCGCGGCGACCATCATCCGCTATCTCAAAGACAATCCCGCTCAACTGCTGGCCATGTCGACCCGTGGCCGCACCGGTCTTAGCAGGATGATCTTCGGTAGCGTGGCCGAGAGCGTCATACGTTTGGTGAAGCACACGCCGCTGCTGCTGGTGGCGGAGGAGGAGTAGCTACAGGCGTCGGTGTGTTCTCACGGCACCCGCCGCGCAGGTCGCGGCTACAGACACGACTCGACGATGGCAGTCAGTTCTTCGGACGTGAGTTCCACTGGGTTGGTCTTCATGCTGCTGGCCGCCATCGCCTTCTCGATCAACTCGGGTATGTGCTCGCGTCCGAACCCGTAGGTGCCGAGTTTCGGGATCTGAAGATCGGTGGTCAACCTGCGCAGCCAGTCGACGAGGTTGTCGGCCGATGCGCCCGGGTTCCTGGTGAGCAATCGGGCGGCCTTCTGGTAGTTGGGCAGCGCGTGGCTTTTGGTTGCTCGCTTGCGGATGGCGCGCAGGTTCGTCGCCACCACCTCAGGCAACAGGGCGGCGCAGAGGGCGCTGTGTGGCGCCGTCACAACGCCTCCCAGCGGACCCGCCAGGCCGTGCACCGCTCCCAATCCGGCGTTGGCGAGCGCGAGCCCACCGAAGAGGCTTGCCACCGCCATGTCCTCGCGGGCCGCCGCGTCACTCCCGTTCTCCACGGCCTTTCGCAGCGATCGAGCGACGTGGGCCATGCCCTCCTGGCACAGCGCATCGGTAACGGGATTCGCGTGAGTGGAGAAGAACGGCTCTATGAGCTGTGCCAGCGCGTCGAGGCCGGTCGTAGCGGTGGTGTCGGCTGGGAGGCCATAGGTGAGTTCGGGGTCCACCAGAGCGACCTTCGCCGCCATGAGCGGGCTGCGGAGGCTCACCTTGAGCCGATGTTCCGGTGAGGTGATCACCGAGTTGCACGTCACCTCGGAGCCGGTTCCGGCGGTGGTGGGAATGGCCAGCATCGGTAGGGGAGCCTCTGTCAGCGTCTTGCCGAGGCCGATGATCTCCAGGTAGTCGAGCACATCGCCCTCGTTCGTGACGAGAATGGCGATGGCCTTCGCGGCGTCCAAGGCGCCTCCGCCACCGAACCCGATGACGCCGTCGCACCACTCGCTCCGGGCCAGGGCAGTGCCGCGGCGGATGGTCTCGATGTTCGGCTCGCCCGCTACTGCGAACGTGACCGGCTCGACTCCTTGTTCAATGAGAAGAGCGAGCAGGGGCTGGGCTCGATCCAGTGTGCGTCCCGTCACCACGAGCGGGCGGGATGAAGAGCCCTTGACGATGTCGCCCGCCTCCTTGAGCGCTCCCGCTCCGAAGACGATCCGTCCAGCCGTCGCGAATTCGAATCTCATGTGAGTGACTCCCTGCCCAGGAGGAACGTTCGTGGTTGTCGCGATGGACCGCGGTCATGTCACCGTCGGCTCGACTGCTTCCAGCATCTACTTTCGACGGGACTCCTCTTGGAGTTTAGCGCTACATGAGACCGCGGCCCCAAGGTTGGCGGCCGGGCTACATGTCCCTGCACAACCGAGAGATAATGTCGTGAGAGGTTCAGTCGACGACGCTTCCATTTCTAGGAGCAGTCCATGCACGAGACACACAACGCCGGATCGACCGCTACCCGGGCCGTCACGCTGATGGCCGCCCTCGTTCTGACCGTGGCGCTCCTCGTGGCCGGATGCGACCGAGAGACGGTCACGACCACTTCGCAGGTACCGTCTACCGCCGGCGTCACGACCACGGCAGCGGTTGGGGGCGGCGGCACACCGTCGACCCTGCCTGCCGAAAACGGGCTGACCTTGGAGCAGGTCCGAAACGCCGAGTGCACCGTGGAGTTCGGTGATAACGGCCTCTCCTTCACCCTGGTCGACGGCTCGTACCAGAGCGGGGAGGGCGGGAACGATCCGGACAGAGTGACAGTGGACATGTCGGAGGTGGCGGCGTTCGGGGATCTCAACGGCGACGGAGTCGGCGATGCCGCTATCTCGATCCGAGTCAGAAAGGGGAACGGCAAGAGCGGCGGCAACAAGGATTTCTCCCAGTATGTGGTCGCGTTGGTATCGCAGGACGGACTGCCTGTTCAGAGCGGCTATCACCTGGTGGGGGCCGGAGCGCAGGTCGACGCAGTCACGATCGCCGCTGGAGAGATAGCCGTGAAGGCCAGGGTCCCCGCCTCCGAGGATGCGTCCGGGAATCCCAAGGTCCCGATCACAATGACGCTTCGGATGCCCTTCGACGGGCGCGGAACTCTGTTTCTCACGTCACAGACCTCGGAAACCGCCTCGGGTGGTCTCCGTGAGATCAACATCACGTCGCCCGAACCGGGCGCCAAGGTGACCATTCCCTGCATTCTCAAGGGGACCATCACCATCGCGCCCTTCGAGAACAACCTGGTCTACGACGTCTACGCCACGGATATGACGGAACGTGACGAAGGCCCGGTGCAGGTAGATGCACCCTCTCTGGGAGCCCCGGGCACCTTCGAGTTCGCCCTCGCTCCTTCTCCGGAGGTCACCACTGGTCGGATGGTCGTGACCGTCAGCGACATCAGCGCGGCGGATGGTTCGATACTGGCGCTGGCCTCGATTGAGGTGGCGGTGGAGTAGAAGCTCGACGCCCCGCATCTGCTATCTTGACCAGGCCCAACGACAAGTCTTCAGGGGGACAACAATGATCGTCTTCGCAGTGATGTATCCGGACGGACCTGGGAAGCATTTCGACATGGATTACTACCTCGACACGCACATCGCCCTGGTGAAGGAGAAGGTGGGCGGCGCGCTCAAGGGAGTGACGATCGATAGAGGTCTCTCCGGCCGAGAGCCCGGCTCGATGGCCACGTATGCCACCTTCACCCGCCTGCTGTTCGACTCCCTCGAGGATGTGGCGACCTACATGGCGCCCCACAGCCCGGCTTTCGACGCCGACATCCCGAACTTCACCGACATCACGCCCAGTGTTCAGATCAGTGAAGTGATTATCTGAGGCCTGCTGAAGAAGAAGTCCGGCCGCTCGGGCACACTTGGCGGCGCGATACAGCGCGTTCAGTCGCGTGAGTACCGCTCTCCGCCAGCGCGGGCGCTCATCCGTCTCTATGCTACCGTGGAGATAGATGGAAGGCGAGGCGGAGACACGGCAGAAGTATCTGGGGAAGAAGGGACTCATCGTCTTCCTCGCTGCGCTGACCGCTTTTCCGGCGCTGTCGACCGATCTCTATCTGCCCGCTCTCCCCGGGATGACCGCCTACTTCGGCGTTCCCGAATACCAGACCAACCTGACGCTCATCCTGTTCTTCGTCGTCTATGCGTTCTCCATGCTGGTGTGGGGGCCGTTCTGCGATCGTTACGGGCGTAGGCCGGTCCTACTCGTCGGACTCACCTGCTACACGGTGGCCGGTGTTCTATGCGCGGTGGCGGGCGACGTCTTTCAACTGATGGCCTTTCGCGTCCTGCAGGCTCTGGGGACAGGTGCGGCGTCCGCGACGGCGACCGCCATCGTCAAAGACGTCTATCACGGCAGAAGGCGCGAGGTCATCCTCGCCGTCATCCAGACGATGACCGTCCTCTCCCCGGCGGTGGCTCCGGTCGTCGGCGCGCTCATACTGAGGTTCACTTCGTGGCGCGGGGCGTTCGTGGCGCAGGCGATCCTGGGTCTGTTGGTGGTGGCAGGGTCGATCGCCTACCAGGAGACCGTTGTCGAGAGACTGACGGGCAACCCCCTGTCGTCGCTCCGTCGCTTGGGCGCCGTCGCCAAGAACCGGACCTTCATCCTGCTGGTCATCAACTTCTCGGTGCTCGGCGTGGCGATGATGGCGTTCATCTCCGGGTCGTCCTACGTCTACCAGGAGACCTTCGGTGTATCCGGCCAGGTCTACAGTCTCTTCTTCGCCATGTTCGCTGTCAGCGCCGCGACAGGGGCGCAGCTCTATGTGTGGCTGTCGCGGCGGTTCGAGCGCAACAGAATCGTCACCGTGTGTTTTGCCATCTCGGCGGTCAGCGGCTTGCTGGTGGTCCTTCTGGGCGGGCGGGGACCGTGGGCTTTCATCCTGACCTTTCTTCCAATGCCCATCACTTACAGCTGCTTGAGGCCTTGGGCCGCCTACTTGATGCTCTCGCAACACGAAGGAGACGCGGGATCCGTGTCAGGGCTCATGAGCGCATCGCACATGGCAATAGCGAGCATCGGCATGGTCATCGTCTCACTCGACATCTGGGGCCGGGCGGAACTGATCGGCGCCCTCATTCTCGGGCTGTCCCTGCTGAGCCTGGGGTTGTGGGTGGCCTTCTCGCTGCCACGGGTGCGCGCCCAGGCTCAGGAGGCGCGGGCGCCAACTGAGGGTCCGCCGTCTGGGCGATCCGCTGTCCGGCCGGCTATTCCTCCGGCGGCGGCGCCGGTATCACCATCGGCTTGACCCAGTCCAGCTCGGGATTGGCCCTGCCGAAGCCTGGCTGCAGAGGCTTGCTGGGATCGGCCTTGGCCTCCGCTATGGCTAGTTCCATGCTGGCGCCCCATGCCTCATGGCGCTTCCTCACGCCTTCCGGATCCGCCTCCATGGGGAGCACCGAGTCCACGATCGCCTTGAAGTGCTTCTCCAGCCCTTCCTTCTCTTCGGGATAGGGGATGATGTAGAGCTGGTCGTCCTCAATACCCTTCTTGAGCCACTTGGCGAGATCGATGGGATCCATGCCCGACTCGTAGATGGTCCTCAGCGAGCCGATCGCCATGTCGTCCACAAGGTATCCCGAGTTCGCCAGATGCGCGGGGCGTGTGTCGGCCGCGTTGTGGATGTTGCTGTTGATGCTCGCCGGGCAAAGCACCGACACGCCTATGCCGTACTTGCCGAGCGATAGGCGGTAGCTCTCCATGAGGTTGATGGCCGCGGCCTTGGCCGCCGAATACGGGGCCGTCATGGGGCCGCCGAAGAAGCCACCCATGGACGCGGTCGTGGCGATGTGGCCGCCTTTGCCGGCCTTGATCATGCGCGGGACGAACGTCACCATGCCGTTGATCACTCCGCCGATGCATACGCCCATGACCCAGTCGTAGTCCTCGTACGTGGAGGCCTCGGGAGGGCCGAACGCGTTGACGCCCGCGGTGTTGAAAACAAGCTGCGGCGGAGTCCCGAACACCTGCTCGACCTCATCCGCGGCCGCGGCATACGCGGCGCGGTCGGTGATATCAAGCTTGATCGCGTGGGCCGGGGCGTTTCTCTCGCGGAAATACTCCATCGCTTTGTCCAGATGGTCCTGACGGATATCCGCGATCACGACCTTGCATCCAGCCTCGGAAAAGACCTTCGCCTGTCCGAAGCCCGCACCCGAGGCTCCTCCCGTAACGAACAGGACCTTGTCTTTGAAATCCTTCATCTATGCCTCCAAAGCAGGTGTATTTCGTGCTTGAGGGATCATGTCTGCCGAGTTGCCGAGAAGCTTACCACGCCATGACGAGGCCTCCTGTCTACAGCATTCCGTGCTGGTCGAACCAGTGCACCTCGTCCTCGATCGTCTCCTGAAAGGGGCGTGGGGAGTAGCCGAGCTCTTCGTGAGCCTTGTCGTGGCTCATGGAGCAGTTGGAGCAGATGACGTCGAGCGAGTAGGTGGTGAAGAGGGGCCGCTGCCGCACGAGCCAGTAGTAGGCGGGGATGATGAAGCTGACCGCCCGCGTGAAGCCCAGGGGCATGCGCCAGCGGGGGGCCGGAGATCCGGAGACGAGCTCG
Organism: uncultured Actinomycetes bacterium; assembly: GCA_963714175.1. GTDB lineage: Bacteria > Actinomycetota > Thermoleophilia > RBG-16-64-13 > RBG-16-64-13 > RBG-16-64-13. Next base: position 849,520 of record CAVQNN010000003.1, read on the forward strand.
ATAGTGTGGAGCATCTCGCGAACCGTCACCTCGTGGCCGGTTAGAAGGTAGCCCTCTCCACGACGGCCCTGCTTGGCCGCCGCCATCATTCCCTGGGCAACGTCGCGCACGTCGACGAAGTTGTAGCCGCCCCGAACGTACGCCTTGAGGCGGCCTTGAGAGCAGGCCAGAACCATCTCGCCGGTGTGGGAGGGGCGGAAGTCGTGGGGACCGATGATGCCGGAGGGAAAGACAAGCACCGCGTCGAGACCTTCCTGGGCCGCCTTCTGCACGAGGAGAGTGGCCTCGGCCTTCGTGCGGTCGTAGGCGCCGCGGGCTTGTCCAGGATCGATGGCGCCGTTCTCGGTGAGGCAGGTTCCCATGGGCGGCGGCACGAATGCGTGCACCGAACTGGTGTACACAAGGCGGCCCACTCCGGCCTCCCGGCAGGCGGCAAGGATGTTGCGAGTGCCGACCACGTTCGTCTCGTGCAGCTTCTTGTATCCGCCCGACGTGATGGACACGACGCCCGCCGTGTGAAAGACCACGTCGGCTCCGCGGAAGGCCGCGACCAGCGAGTCGTAGTCGAGTATGTCGCCCTCTACCAGCTCCACGTCGAGATCGGCGATGGCGGCCGTGCTCCTGCCCGGCCGCACCAGGGCGCGCAGCCCGGTCTCTCCCTCGGCAGCCAGACTGCGGAGAAGCACGTTGCCCACGTATCCTGTCGCCCCGGTCACCACTATCATCTGGTCTCTCCGACTCGGTCTGTGATTGGCCCAATTCCGTCGATCCTCTCGCGTCAGACTGTATCAGTCGCGCGACAGGCGCCGGGTAGCATCATCCAGCATTTCCTTGAAGAAAGGTAGTCGGTGACCTTCAGGCCGTGAAGGTCCGGGCGATCTCCTCGCTATACTTGAGACTAGCATCACGATCGGCAGAAGCCGCACGAACGGGGACGGCACACATGGAACGAATGGTGCTTGGACGAACCGGGGCGCGCGCATCGATCACCGCCGCTCTCACGGCTGTGGCCAAGAACACCATCGAGGCCTTCGCCTTCGACAATCAGAGCCCGGCGGCCGCTCTGCAAAAGGCCAACCTGGTGACCATGCACAGCACCTCGGCGCGAACGGACGACTTCGTGAGCTTCGTCACGGCGTTCTATGGGGTTCTTGACATCGACAGCGGCCGCCTGCGATTCGCGAGCGCGGGACATCCTCCCGGCATGATCAGGCGGGCCTCGGGGGAGATCTGCCTGCTGACGGGGAGTTGCCCCGTGCTCGGAGCCTTTGCCGACGCCCGCTACAGCGAATCGGAGGACGAGTTGTCGCCGGGCGACCTGTTGCTGCTCTACACCGACGGTCTCACCGACCTGCGCTGGGATTCGCAGGTCTTGGGCGAAGAGCGACTGGTGGCGCTGCTCGCTGCCCTCGGCGACGTTGAGGCTCCCGAGCTTCCTGCGGCCCTATTTGCGCGAGTCATGGAGTTCGCGGGGGAGGGGCTTTCCGACGATCTGGCCATCCTGGCCGTGTCCCTGGGGGGTCGGCCACCTCGCTGAGAATGAGTCGTCCGCAGGGGAACTGGGTAATGCAAACAGCGGGAATGGTCGACATTCTCTGCAGTGTCCATGACTTTGCCATGTCCCGGCGGGGAGAAGGTGACTGAGCCTTGTTTGCCTGGTCCGCGGCCTCACCATACGCGCTGGCGGTGGGGCTGGCCGCGATTCTCTGTGTAGAGCTGGCGTTCCTGGGATGGCGAAGACGAGCCATGCCCGGGGGCGTCCAATTCGCAGCCATGATGGCCGCGGCCGCGGTCTGGGCGGTCTTCTACGCCCTCGAGCTGGCCGCGCCCAGTCTGGGCGGAAAGGTGCTCTGGGCCAAGGCTGAGTACATCGGCATCGTCCCCCTGCCTCTGGCGTGGTATCTCTTCGCCCGCGCTCACACGGGAGCCGCGAAGAAGCTGAATCGCGCATTCCTTGTTGTGCTGGGGATCGTCTCGATCGTCACTCTCGTTCTCGTTGCGACCAACGAATGGCACGGCCTGATATGGAGCCGGACCTCACTGAGCGCGTCGGACTCGATGCCCGTGCTGATGCTGGCGCACGGCCTCTGGTTCTGGGTGCACACGGCCTACTGCTACATCCTGCTCGCGCTCGGGAGCCTCCTGCTGCTGAGCGCGGTCTATCGCCATCCCCAGATCTACCGCCAGCAAGCCGTGATGTTGATGATCGCCGCACTCGTGCCCTGGGTGGGGAACGTATTCTCGGTCTTCTGGATCGTGCCGGCCGGGGGCATCGATCTGACCCCCTTTGCCTTCACGGTAACGGGGATCGCCTTGGCGCTCAGCATGTCCAGGTTCCTCCTGCTCAAGCTCGTGCCCGCCTTGCTTCCCGTAGCCCGCAATCAGGTGCTCGAGACCATGAAGGACGGCGTTCTCGTGCTGGATGCGGATGGCAGAGTGGCGAATGTCAACCCGGCTGCGACGGTATGCTGGGCGGGCCGGCCCCCGAAATGATCGGCAAGACGGTGTCGATGGTTCTGGGAGAGGCCTCGGCCGATCGCCTGACCGACGACAAGACTCCCGATTCGCAGTTTGAGATCCACACCGGTGAGGGCGAGTCGCGCCGCAGCTACGACGTGGTCAGTTCTCCCCTTGGCTTGGGCGGCGGAATAGGTGCCGGCAGACTGCTCGTGCTGCGCGACATCACCGAGCGCGAAGAGGCAGAGAACGCGCTGCGAGCGAGCGAGGATCGCTATCGCCAGCTCTTCGAGCTGGAGTCCGACGCGATCATGCTCGTGGACGACGACTCCGGTCGGATCCTGGAGGCGAACACAGCGGCGACCACTCTCTACGGCTACAGCCGGGAGGAGTGGCTCTCCATGAACAAGGCCGACGTGTCGCGCGGAGCGCGGGGAAACGCCTGGGTCGGCGGCGGACCAGATCACGCAGACACCTGTCAGCTGGCACCGCAAGAAGGATGGGTCGGTCTTTCCGGTGGAGATCACGGGCCGGCACTTCGATAGGGAGGGGCGTTCGGTCCACATCGCTGCTATCCGCGACGTCAGCGAGCGCCGCGAGGCCGAGCGGGCCCTCGGGAGCGCGACGACCAGCTTCGCCAGGCGCAGAAGATGGAAGCCATCGGCCAACTCGCCGGCGGCATCGCCCACGACTTCAACAATCTGCTCACGGCCATCATCGGCTACGCCGAGCTGATCCTCAGCTCAGACGCAGCTCGAGGCCGAGACCGTCCGCGGAGACGTCGGGGAGATCAAGGCGGCCGCCGACCGGGCCAGCAACCTGACGCGGCAGATCCTTGCCTTCTCGCGCCGGCAGGCCCTCCAGCCCGAGGTGATGTCGCTGAACGACATCGTGGCAGGCACCGAGCGGCTGCTGGGCGCGGACGCTCGGCGAGCACATAGAGCTGGTCACCGTGCTTCAGAAGGGATTGGGGCTGGTGGAGGTCGACGGGTCTCAGTTCGAGCAGGTGCTCATGAATCTGGCCGTCAACGCCCGAGACGCTATGCCCAACGGGGGGAGACTGACCATAGAGACGCACAATGTCGAACTGAGCGACGAGCGCTGCCGGCTGCTTGGGGCGACGAGCCCGGTGCCGTGCGTGATGCTGGCCGTCTCCGACACCGGGATGGGCATGGACGAAGAGACGAGAGAGCGGGCCTTCGAGCCCTTCTTCACCACCAAGGACCCGGGGCGAGGAACGGGTCTGGGATTGTCTACCGTCTATGGCATCGTGAAGCAGAGCGGCGGCATCGTCTACGTCTCCAGCGAGCTTGGCAAGGGCACGACGATCAGGGTCTATCTACCTCGGGCCGATCGACCCAAGACGAGGCGCCCCACCAGCGCGACCGCATCAGGCTCGGTGACCGGAGACGAGACCATCTTGCTGGTGGAAGATGAAGCGGCAGTCAGGATCTCTCGCCAAGAGGATACTCGAACGCCTTGGCTATCGGGTGGAGGCCGCAGCGAACGGTGACGATGCTCTGGCCCTGCTCGAAGGACACCGACCGCTCGATCGATCTGCTGCTGACCGACATGCTCCTGCCAGGGAGCGTGCAGGGCGACGAACTCGCGCGGGCCGCTTGCCTGCTTCGCCCGGACCTGGCCGTACTGCACATGTCGGGCTATGCGCGCGACACCGTGGTTCATGCCGGCCGGCTGGACGAGGGGGTCAACTACCTCCCCAAGCCCTTCACGCCCGATGTGCTGGCCCGGCGAGTGCGCGAGGTCCTCGACCACAGGGACGTGGTCGGGTAGCGGCGCGGCATGAGGACGCGGGTGGCATACGCAGTCCCTCTTGTCTATCGTGACGTTGCTGGGCGCCTGTGGGACGCCTGACGAGCCTGAAGAAGGGTCGACCACCAGCCTTGCCGGCGGGGTCGGGTACCAGGTCACGACTGTGGTGGAGGGTTTGCGCATACCCTGGGAGATGCGGTTCATGCCCGACGGACGTCTTCTGATAACCGAGCGGGAGGGCAGAGTCGTCCTGGCAGACGTGAACTCCGGCGCCGTAACGGAGGTGGGTCGGATCTCGGTCCTGGCGCGCGGAGAAGGCGGCCTCATGGGGCTGGCCCTGGACCCCGATTTCCCGCAGAACCCGAGCATCTACGTCAGCTACACTCACGATCAGAGTGGAACGAGCCAGAACAGGGTCAGTCGGTTCCGCATCGACGGCCTCGATACCCCCACTCCCAAGCTGGGCGACGAGACCGTCCTCTTGGACGGCATCCCCGCCGGCTCGAACCACGACGGCAGCCGGGTGGCCTTCGGTCCCGACGGCTACCTCTGGGTGACCACGGGCGACTCCGGCAACGGCGACCTGGCCCAGCAGATGGACTCGCTGGCCGGCAAGGTGCTGCGCATGACTCGGGAGGGACAGCCGGCTCCCGACGATCCCTTCCTGGATCGGCCCTATCCCTTCTCCCTCATCTACACCCTTGGGCATCGCAACCCGCAGGGGCTGGCCTTTCATCCGGAGACCGGAATGGCATACGTCACCGAGCACGGACCCGACGAGCAACGACGAGGTCAACGTACTGCAGGCCGGCGGCAACTACGGCTGGCCCGATCTGCGCGGGATGGTGGATGAACCGGGCTTCGTCGATCCCATCATGACCTGGAGTCCGACGATCGCGCCCGCGGGGGCCCTCTTCTATTCAGGCGGGCTGCTCGGCGATCTGAGCGGCTGCCTGGTGTTCGTCACCCTCAAGGAGAGCGATATCCGAGTGCTCGTTCCCGAGGACGCCGCACGATTTCTCGTAGGCTTTGGCCGCCGCCTCGGGTGTTGCGCGATCGCTCATCCTTCGTCCATCTCCGCGAGTTGTCTGATCTGGCAGAGCGCGTGGTTCCAGACCACGTTGTGCGCGAACTGCGGGAATATCCTCCGTCCGATCGCCCACTTGATCCTACTCAGGCCGCGCCCCCTTGGGAAGTCGAAGCCCACGTAGATCGTCAGCAGGTTCACGCCCGGTCTGAGTTCGTCGAGCGTGAAGGCGAGGATGCCGCCCTGGCCCATACCCTCCACGATGCGGTAGAGCAGATAGCGTCCCGGCTCCAACTTCTCCAGGCCGATGCTGAACGACAGCCGCACCAGCGGAACGTGGTAGCGGATGACTGTCCCCACCTGGTTCGGCGCTCCCGCCATGCGGCTGATCCGCACGAAGCGGGGTTTCAAGTACTGCCGGTCGGGGTCGCCGAAGGCGCCGAGTTGCCTGAGGATGGCGTCCTTGCCGGCCCGGATCCGAACGGTGAACATCTCCTCCATCTGCGGCGCCCGCGAGGGTGGCTCCACCCCTTGGATGGCGAAGAGCGCATTGCGCGTCTGCTCGACTCGCTCCAGAGGGACCCCCGTTCCGTAGCGGGGGATCCCGGTCCAGTCCAGCCCGAACACGCGCTCGGTGACGACGTCCCTGACGGTCGGGAGCAGCCCTCCGGTCAGTCCGAGCCAGAGGGAGGTGGGATGCAGCATCCTCGCTCAGGATGTGCCGGTAGGTATCGTCCCCGCTCACGGCCTGCCACAGCACGGGCGCGAGCCGGTGTCGCTCCAGCGGGGTGGTCATCCGCTCGGTGATCACCGCGCGATAGAGCACCCTGCTCAAGGCCGGGTGCGCCAGGACCCAATGGCTGAGCAAGAAGATGACGCGGCCGTACCGGTTGTCGGCGTGAAGGTCGCGGACCACCGTGCCGTAGTCACGCGCCAGGCTCGTCTCGTCGATGCCCTTGTCCAATATGCAGTCGGCCAGCGCCGACGCGGTGGTGTGCGCGGAATACAGGCCGTCCTTGTACAGCCGGGCCACGGCCAGGTCGCCGATCAACGCCACCCGGTCGCCGAACGGGTTCTTGGCCGCTCCGACGGTCATGTTCGGGTTGCAGCAGCACCGGGTCTGCAGCACGGCCTTCTGCGGCACCAGGCGCCGGATGTTGGGCAGTTGCATGAAGCGCTCCACCAGATCCAGGGAGTCCGAAGGCCTCGCCCGGTCGACGCTCTTGCCCAGGAGGACCGTGGTGATCCATTCCTTCTTGGGCATCACCGACGCCATCTCGATGTGCAGGTCCTTCGATCCGTACTGCACGAAGTGCACCTCGCCCTCGAGCACGCGGATCTCGTCCTCGACATCCCGCATCTCGGCGATCACGGCCTTTCGCACCTTCGGCGGCCGCAAGCGGGGAATCATCCTCTGAAGCGCGGCCAGCAACGGGTCGTCCCTCACGTCCATCCCCGGTGACCGGTTCACGCCCCCGGCAAAGACGGCAAAGTCGGCCTCGATGGTGGCATCGGGCAGGTCGCCGCCCACCTCCGGAGCCGTCCTATAGCTGATGACCGGTTTGCCCTCCGCCGAGTAGCGGACATCGTTCGCTTCCGCCGCGATCACCTGCGCTCCCTCGTCGCTCGCCAGATGGAGCAAGAAGGTGTCGAAATTCGCATACCGCCCGGTCCGCTGCCGCGGCCGCGACCCTCGGAACACCGACAGCATCTCCCGTCCTTCGGGGACCGGCAGCAGGATGCTTTTCCAGTCCCCATGCACGACGATCTCTGTGGGCCGGCTCTCGATCACCTCGTCGGGAATGGTGATGTGCTCGGCGCGAAAACTGTCGGTGAGCCTGGGCGACAGGCCCCCGGCGCAATAGTTGCAGCCTTCCCAGGAACTGAACGGCACCGGTCTGTAGAAGCAGACCTCGTTCTTCTTCTCGAGAATGATCACGTTCACCGCTCTGCCGGCCTGCCGGGCTTTGCGTAGCAGCCGGATGGCGAAGAACGACCCCGCGGGCCCGCCGCCGACGACCACCACGGTGGCGTTCTCGGGCAGTGGGAGGGCAGTGCCGGCGGATCGGCGGAGGCGATGAACAGAGCTGTCGTTTGTAGCTGTACTCATGACCCATCCAAGGGAGGCTTCGCGGATAGTATCCCTGTATCCTTCCGGCCGAATACTATCTACAATGTAAGGCATCATGAAGCGTCTGCTGGTCGTGGACGACCACGAGGAGAACCTCTACCTCCTGCGCGTGCTGCTGGAGAGCCAGGGCCACGGGGTGGAGCTTGCTCGCAACGGGGCAGAGGCGCTGGACAAGGCCCGCAGGGAACCGCCGGATCTGGTGATCTCCGACATCCTGATGCCGGTGATGGATGGCTTCACGCTCTGCCGCAACTGGAGGGCAGACGAGCGTCTCCGCCAGATCCCGTTCATCTTCTACACCGCGACCTACACCGATGCCAAAGACGAGCAGCTGGCGTTGGAGCTGGGCTCGGATGCGTTCATCACCAAACCTGCCGAGCCCGAGGTCTTCATGGATGTGATCCAGGAGGTCGTGGACCGGGCCGAGGCCGGGCGACTAGGCCGTCCGTCTGCGCCGGAGAGCGAGGACGAGAGCATCCTCAAGGCGTACAGCGAAGTCCTCGTCCGCAAACTCGAAGAGAAGGCGCTGAAGCTGGAGAAGGCGAATGAGGCGCTCGAACGAGAGGCTGCTGAGCGCAGGCGGGTCGAGGAGGATTCGAGAGAGAGCGAGGAGCGCTACCTGCGGCTGGCCGACCGCGCCCCCGACATCATCTTCCGCTACGACGTCTCCCCGACCATGGCTCTCACCTACATCAACCCCGCAGTCTACGCCGTCACCGGGTACACGCCGGAGGAGTGCTACGCCGACCCGCAACTCATGCTCAACATGGCGCACCCCGACGACGCACCGATAATGGCTGATCTCATGAGGTCACTGACCCTCCCCGGACGAGCCGGTCCTCATGCGCTGGATCGGCAAGGACGGGGCCGTCCGATGGATGGAAAGCCGGATGACGGCGATTCGTGACGACGAGGGACGGCTGGTGGCCGTAGAGGGCATCACCCGTGACGTCACCGAGCGCAGGCGCGCGGAGGAAGCCTGGCAGGAGAGCCACGATCTGCTCACCAACCTCGCCCGCCTGGTGCCCGGTGTCATCTACCAGTACCGGCTGTACCCGGATGGGCGCTCCGCCTTCCCCTATGCCAGCCCGGGCATGAACGACATCTATGAAGTGACACCCGAAGAGGTGCGTGAGGACGCCACCCCGGTCTTTGGACGGTTGCACCCGGACGACGCCGACCACGTCGCCGAGCGCATCCAAGACTCGGCCCGCACCCTGGAGACGTTCTATCTGTGAGTTCAGGGTCATCCTTCCGCGACAAGGTCTGCGCTGGCGCTGGTCGCAGGCCCAACCGGAGCGGACTGGCGGACGGGGGCACCCTCTGGCACGGCATCATCTCGGACACCACCGATCGCGTCGAGGCCGAGGAGGCCCTGCGGGAGCGAGACGAGCAGCTCCGGCAATCGCAGAAGATGGAGGCCGTGGGTCAGCTGGCCGGGGGCATCGCCCATGACTTCAATAACCTCTTGGCCGCCATTCTCGGCTACAGCGACCTCTTGCTGGCCGACGAGGAGTTGGCGGACCCGGCTCGAGAAGACGTCAAGCAGATCAGGCATGCCGCCGACCGGGCCAGCGTGCTCACCAGACAGATCCTGGCCTTCTCCCGTCGCCAGGCGCTGCGGCCGGAAGTGGTCTCGCTGAACGACGTTCTTACCGGAACGGAGTCTCTCCTGCGCCACACCCTGGGGGAGCACATCGATCTCGTCAGTCGCCGAGAGCCTGGCCTGGGTCTGGTGGAGGCCGACGTGCACCAGTTCGAGCAGGTGATCATGAATCTGGCCATCAACGCTCGAGACGCCATGGTCTCCGGAGGGCAACTCATCCTGGAGACCGCCAACGTGGAGCTGGACGAGGAGTACTGTCACACTCATCCCGAGGTCACGCCCGGCAGCTACGTGATGTTGGCGGTATCTGACAGTGGCATGGGCATGGATGAGGCCACCCTCAAGCGGATCTTCGAGCCCTTCTTCACCACCAAAGCGCTGGGTGAGGGGACCGGTCTCGGCTTGGCCACCGTCTATGGCATAGTCAAGCAGAGCCACGGGGCCATCTCCGTCGAGAGCAGGCCTGGCCAGGGCGCCAGCTTCAAGATCTTCCTTCCTCGGGTGATGGGACAGGTTCGAGAGGAGATCCCGGCGACCGACAAGGCGGAAACGGCGGTCGGCGAGGAAACGATTCTCGTCGTGGAAGACGAAGCACCTCTGCGGAGCCTGATCGTTCGAGTCCTCGGCGGCCTCGGGTACCGGGTGTTCGCGGCCGGCACAGCCGTGGAAGCCTTGGAGCTTGTCAAGCAGGTCGAGTCTTCGCTGGATCTTCTCCTCACAGACGTGGTTCTGCCTGGGGGCGTGCAAGGCAACGAGCTGGCCTACGACCTGTGCTCCGTCCGGCCGGACTTGTCCGTTCTGTACGTGTCTGGCTACCCTCGCGATGCCATCGTCCATGCCGGTCAACTGGATGCCGGCATCAACTTCCTCGAAAAGCCGTTCACTCCGGAGACTCTGGCGCGCACGGTGCGCAGCGTACTGGACAAGACGTAGGCATAGGCCTCCGTCGGACGTAACCGGCCCGCGCGGCCCCGCGCGGGCCGTTGATCAGCATTCGAGTGTCATCTTGGTGACCCCCTTCCACAAATTGTTTTTGGCGCTAGCGAACCTTTTGGGCCTCAGCTGTGTACCATTGTGAATAGACCACGATTGGGGCCGAGATGGATTTGATCCTGATACGCCGATGCCAGGCTGGTGATGAACAAGCTTTCGGCCTGTTGTACGAGGAGTACAAGAACCTCGTCTTCAGGACCGCGTGCCTCACATTGGGAAGCGCGGTTGATGCCGAGGACATCCTCCAAGACGTGTTTCTCCAGGTGCATCGCTCACTCGACAGCTACGATCCGTCTCGTGGTGCCTTCAGTACGTGGCTGTATCGGATGACCATCAATCGCTGCCTGAATTCGCGCAGGAGTAGTCGCTCGTTGCGTAGGCTGGAGGACATCGCCGGCTCTGACCCTGGATCCATCAACTCACTGGTCGACCGTCTCGAAGACGACGACTGTGTGCGCCGGGCTCTCGGCAGACTCAGCGACAAGCTGCGGGCGATGGTGATCCTCCGATACTACTTCGGCTTCTCCTACGGCGAGATCGCGGATATTCTCGAGATGCCGCTCGGAACGGTCAAGTCCCGTCTCAATCAAGCGTTGAGGAGCATGAGGGACAGTCTGGAGCCCGACTCGTCCACATCCGCCTGCGTGGTTGCGGGGGTCCAGAAATGAAGTGCCGCGAAGTCAGAAAGACTCTGGCGGCCTATCTGGATTCAGAGGTCACGCCTTCGGAGCGCCTGATGATCGAGGCCCATCTGGCCAGATGTGAATCCTGCGAGAAGGAACTCGTGGCCCTCGGTGTGACTCGTACGCGCGTTGCCGACTCCCTGCAGAGAGTCGCCGCACAGTACACGCCCTCCGACATGGCGTGGAGCAGCCTGAGGGCGAGGATCGCGCTGGAAGGTGGGGAAGCCAGGAAGACGGGCTCCTCGAGGCGACACGGTGGCCGCACCCTGACGCGAAAGTGGAAGATCGCCTTGGCGGTCGCCGGCGTCGCCGTGGTCGCGGCCTCCGTGGTTGCGGCCATTCCCACGCCGCGGGCGACTGCCGGTGACTTCCTCGCCAATATTCTGAACTGGCTGAGACCACACTGCCGAGAAGCCGAGCTATCTGCCCGAGGGATTCGACCCTTTGCCCGTCTACCAGGTGGCCTCGATGGGGGAGCCATCAGGATCTGTCGAGGGCGCAGGCCGAGACGCGCAAGATGCGGGCGAGATGCAGACTGAGCAGTCTCTCTACAAGGGCGCCGAGTTTGTTCGTGCTCATCAGGACCGCCCCAGCAACCGGCGACCCCTTGCGGGAAGGTCAGTCGGTCAAGGTACGGGGCAACGACGCAGTGCTGGTGACGGGACTCTCAGGGTCCGTGTCCCCGCCAGCGGACCTGGGGACTCTACCCGCCGCGTCCAGCGAGAGGTACTCCGTCACGTATGAGGACGCCAGTGCATTGATCTGGGTCACGGGCGACACGCTGGTGGAGATTCTCTCGAATCTGCCGATGGAGGAACTCCAGAAGGTTGCTGAGGGGCTGGTTCCCGAGGACTAGGGGACCGAACGGATCGCCGTGGACGTGTCTGGAGAGGAGTCGCCCCGACTGTCCGCGCCTCTACCGCGGTGCTGCCGCAGCAACCGGAGGAGGTGATGGACAAGCCGAGGTGACGTGCGAGTTGTCTGAGATCTACCGAAATAGCTACTGCGGTCTGTGGGCAGTAGTAGCTTCACCGAGAGCCAGGAGGACTGATGAGACGCAGACTTGTGTTGGTAGCCATGTTCGTGGCCATCGTAGTTGCAGTTGTTGTGCTGGGCGCGGGCGCGGCCTTCGCCGGGTCGAACTCGGTCACCTCGTTGGGGACCGTGGAGACGCCGGCCGGGGTGAGCATGCAGACGTACCGTGTGACTCTCGACGTCGAGCATGGGTATTGCGCGGCCACTGTGACTCAGTTGCCAGATGGAACTCTGAAGACGCAGTACTACAAGGATATGGACGAGTTTGAGGCTGCCGATGACTCCAGCGCAGATTCGGAAAGCACGACCACGACTGTCAAGACCGGGGTCTCCGCCCTATCCGAGGCTCGCGCAGACCTGTTCTCTCCACTGGCGGTTACTAGCCAGCGTGTGGTCAATGCTCTCGGGAAAGCTCAAGTCCGGGGGCACCACCTACAACAGCCTCAGCACCAGGCTGACCTACAACTACAACGGCAGCCAGGTGACCTCGGCGAGTTGGTGGGCCTCATCCGGTTGGACCTCGCCGTGGACGTACTACGGCACCGCCTCAGTGGGCCTCGGCTCAACACCCGCGTCGTCCGTTCAGCTCGAACGCCTACCAGAGCTACAGAACGACCAGCGGAACGATCTACTACAACCAAATCGGCAACCACACTCGGGGCTATGGGAGCGGCACGTACTCCGCGTGGGGCGAGTACTCGATCGACAGCCGACTGTCGGGTTGGACATACACCTTCAGTGCCTACTAGTGGTTGGGGGCGCCCTCGCGTCTGTCTCACCCAAGCAGTGAGATAGCCGAGTAAGCGTTGAAGGTCGGCGGCAGGTGATCCACCATCTGCCGCCGATCGTCTTTCTGTACTCGCCCAGGTTGGGCGCCAGCCTGCTGGACGTACTCCCGCTCGGCCGCGGCGGCGCCTACGATTCCGCCGGGCGTTCGGCCTCAGCCACACCCACATGCCTGCCGTGCAGCACGTAGTACACCAGCAGCGATGCTGCCGCGATGGCGGCCATGACGCCATACATGCCCCTGTAGCCGGTCCAGGGGATGAGGAGGCCACAGACCAACGGACCGAGGCCCAGCCCCGTGTCTCCGAAGATGTAGAAGGTGAGGTGGCCTGTCCCATCCTGTGTAGCGGTGTGACCTTCGCTACGAGTGCGCGGCCGCAGGACTGTATCGTCCCGAAGCCAAGGGCCATGAGGGCCGCCGCCAACAGTAGCACCGCCCCGTGGTTCGCCATGGCCAGGACGGCCAAGCTAAGCGCGAACACCAGCGTCGCCGCATACATGACGGAGTTCTCACCTTTGGCGTCGAAGCGTCTTCCCACGCGCGGTCTAGTGAAGAAGACCACGAGGGGAAGGAGGGAGAGAGCGAGCGCCGAGATGACGGTGCAGGTGATGATGATGGTGTCAAAGCCGCCGCGTCGGATCAGCAGCAAACCGATGGCCGGGCCGATGGCCGTCGACAGCGTCTGGCCGGGCGACACCCCGACCTGCGCCGATCGCTGCCACGCTGGGCGGTCGACGATGGGGGAGGGTGGTAGAGTGAGTGACAGACGTGGGCTCGCACTCGAGGAGGTGTCGGCATGTATCTAAGGGCGCTGGTATTGCTGGACGGATCGGAACTGGCCGAGGTGGTCTTCCGGTATGCCTCCGAGTTGACTGGACGGCTACACGTCGACCTCGACCTGCTGCACGTCTGCGAGCCGGAGCATGCCGGGCAGTTGCCTATGCGGCGGGCATATATCGAGCAGAAACTCGACGCCCTCCGTGCGAACGCCGATGAGATCGGCTCCCGCTATGGGTGGGACGCCATGGCGCAGAGCATTCAACCGCGTGGCAGCGTGCTGATCGGAGACCCGGCTGAGGAGATACTCAAGTACGTGGCTCAGGGCGACGTCGACTTGGTCATGATGTGCACCCACGGGAGTTCCGGCGTCAAGGCCTGGGATCTCGGCAACGTGGCCACCAAGGTCATTCACAACGTGGCCGTTCCCATCTGGCTGGTTCCGTCGCGGATGAAGCAGGAAATCATCACCGACTCGCTTTCCAAGAGGAACATGGTCATCCCTCTCAGCGGCTCCAAACCCTCTGAGACGGTGATCACTCATGGCATCCGCATAGCCGAGCGCAGGGGCGCGGAGTCGGACGTGGTGCTGCTCCATGTTCTCGTGGAGGGTGAGAATGAGGACGAGATGCGTGAGTATCTGGACGCCAAGGTCAGGTCGGCGATGGGTAGGGGCCTGACGGCTAGGCCGGAACTGCTGCGCGGGGACCCCGCCACTGCCATCGTGGAGTACGTCACCAGCCAGCCCACCCAGTTGCTGGTGATGGCGACCGGAGGTCACTCGGGACCCAGCAAGAAGGTCTTCGGAAGCGTCACCGAGAACGTCATCCACCTGGTGAAAGAGACGCCCTTGCTGCTGGTGCCGCCGGACCTCTAGCCGGATTGAGACGGGGCGCTCAGGGGGGCATCCGCGGAGCAAAGCCTGCTACCCTTGAGCCTATGGAACGATCCACACAGCGGACGGTGCTCGTCGCCGTAACGGCGACCGGTTTTCTGACCGCCTTCGTGATGTCCGGCGTCAACGTGGCGCTCAAGCAGATCGCGTCCGATCTCAGCCTCTCGGCCGTCGCCATCAGTTGGGTCACTCTCGCCAGCATTCTGGCGACCGGCGCCTTGCTCATGCCCATGGCGCGGGTAGCCGATTTCCGTGGTCGCAGGTTCGTCTACAACGCGGGGCTCGCCGGTTTTGCACTCGTCTGTTTCGCTTCTGCATTCGCCCCGAACGCTGCGATACTGATCCTCACCCGGGCGCTTGCAGGGTGTCGCCGCCGCGTTTCTCTTCTCCACGACCGTGGCCATGGTGACCCTGTCCTATCCGCCGGAATCACGTGGGCGGGCTCTCGGCCTGCAGGTCTCCGGGGTCTACCTGGGACTCACCCTGGGTCCGGTGCTGGGTGGCATCATCACCGAGAACCTCGGCTGGCGGGGGCTCTTCATCGTGGTCGGAGCGCTCAGCCTGGTGAACCTCGTCTGGCCGCTTCGCAGGCTGCGCGGGTTGGAATGGCGCGAGCCGAAGACGGCCCCCTTCGACATCTGGGGTTCGGTCGTCGTGGGTGTGCGCGCTCTCGGCCTTGATCATAGGGTTCTCGTATCTGCCCGGCGCAGTCGGGTACGTGCTCATCGCGGCCGGTGTCGTCGGGCTGGCCGGATTCGTCCGACTGGAGGTCCGGGCGGCGGATCCCATCCTCAAGGTGGATCTGCTGCGGCACAACCGGGTCTTCGCCTTCGCGAACGCAGCCTCGTTCATCAACTACAGCGCCACCACGGCCATGACGTTCCTGATCAGCCTCTACCTGCTCTACAACCGAGGTCTCGGCGCCCAGACCGCCGGTTTGGTGCTGGTCACCGGACCGTTCGTGCAGGCCGCGGTGTCACCGGTCGCGGGACGCCTGGCCGACCGGGTGGAGGCTCGGTTCGTGGCCTCCACGGGCATGGCGCTGTGCGCGGCCGGCCTGTTCGCCTTCGCCTTCCTGAGAGAGACGACTCCCTATTGGTACGTGATCACCGTGCTGTGCGTTCTCGGCCTGGGCTTCGGACTCTTCTCTTCTCCCATCATCCACGCCGTCATGGGAAGCGTCGACCGGCGCTACGTGGGCGTGGCCGCCGCCACCTCGTCCACCATGCGCGTCTCCGGGCAGAGCTTCAGCATGGGGATCGCCGCCCTGGTGCTGGCGGTCGTGGTGGGGCGGCACGAGATCGGAGCCTCGGACCACGTGCACCTTCTCAGCAGCATCCGGATAACCTTCGCTGATCTTCGCGTCGCTGTGCGTGGTCGGCGTGGCTGCCTCTCTGGTGGGACCCGGTCGCCGGAGGCCGGTGGAGACAGCGGAAGCGGCCGCCGTGGCCTCACCGCTCGACGAGGCGTGACGGCAGAGGGCGGCGGCCGTCTTCGTAAGACGCTGATCCGAGGCCATCGCGAAGTATGTCACCGGCCGGCCAGCGACCGCGTGATCTCGGGGGCGGCGCGAAGGAGGCGGGCGTCTTCTGTGACGAGCGGAGCGCGCAGGATCTCCGCCGTCGCCAGGTAGGCGGAATCGTAGGCGCTGAGGCCGAGCTTTGAAGCGATCTCCAGAACGCGGGCAACGGGTGGGTCCTGGTCGAGCAGGCGCACGAGACCGAGGCCGCTCTCCAGCGCGGACGAGGCTGCTTCCAGCGGTAGGGCCCGGCGTTTGACCAGCTGTGAGGAATACGTTGGCGAGTTCGTAGAACAGCAGCCGAGGGGCGTGCCAGTCGTGGTCTGCCGCCGCCACCGCCCGAGCGTACGAGGGCCAACCCCCCCCCGCGGTCGTTCTCCTGCTCAAGCTCGGCTGACCGTCACCAAGGCTACGCGCTTGTGCTCCGCGGGAGGTTAGGACTATGGTTGGAGCCTGGCACCGAATCAACAACCAGTGAGAGGGCGATCGAGATGGACGCCGAGAGGAACAAGCAGGTCATACGTGACCTGTACGAACAGATCTTCCAGCAACACAAACTGGAATTGGTGGACAGATTCCTTCACGACGACTATGTGCAGCACAATCCCGACTTGCCCAAGGGCAAAGCCGGTTTCGTCGAATTCCACGTAGCTTTCTTCGCCGCGATACCGGACGTCTACCCATCCATCAACCGCATGGTCGCCGAGGATGACCTTGTGTGGGTGTACAACACGATCACGGGGACTCATACGGGCCAAGGGTTTCTCGGTCGCCCACCCACGGGCCACAAGATCAAGTACGACGTCGTGGACATGTTCCGACTCAGAGACGGCAAGCTCTCCGAGCACTGGGATGTCGCCGATACGAAGGCCCTCTTCTCGCAGGTCGGCGCTATCGAAGAAGTGAAAGGGTAGCGCGGGGCCTGCCGCCTTGTGCCGGTTGAGACGCTAGTGGTAGCTTCGCGGCGCGCCGGGCGCTGACAAGCGCAGGCGCTACGTCCGCCATCGGGGCGCGTGTCTTGCCGCTGGTCTGTCGGCGAGGGTGTCACTTCGCCAGTCCACTTCTCTCGCCTCATGGATCGAGAGCGCCGCGCCGATATTCTATGTTGGAGCGGCTAACAAAGCGGAGCGGCAGATGCCAGGGAAGAGCGCTCAGTCAGATCGGGAGGTTCTGGAACGCCTCACGGCGGAACTTCAGAGTCTGAGACCCGATGCGCATGAGTTGGAGCTCAAGAACTGGCGAGCCCGGGTGAATGCCACCATGGCCGACCTGTTCGGGCCGCGGAACAGGCTGACACTGGATCTCCGCAACGTGACTTTCGCTCCCGATTTCGGACAGGGACGTTCACGGGCACTCGCCTTGCTCAGGGCCGCCAGCAGCCGCGCCGCGGCCCCGCCGAAGTCCAAGCCCGAACCCGCAGCTGTCGAGCCTTCTGTCCCCGAATGGCATGACACCACCACCGAGCTGACTGAAGCCGGCGCGACTGCTGGGACGACCGGTTCGGTGAGCAACGACGACATCACCCTGTCATCCGGGACGCCTCCGGCTATCCCCGACGAATCGGCGGACACCGCTTCCGGGCTACCCGGGACTGCCCCGCCCGCGCCTCCCGACCAACCAGATGCGACTGCCCCGCCTGCCCGGCGTCGCGCGCCTGCCAAGCTTGACTCCATTTCCGGTGCTGCGCTGCTGGCTTGGCCCGATGCGACTGCCGGACTGCTGAAGACGAGCGCGACTGCCGGGACGGCCAGCGTGGTGAACGACGACGCCTCTGCTCGGTCCTCCGAGAAGACGGATCCCGACGCCCCACTGCTCATGATCGCGGAGCCGGGGACTGCCGCAGACATCTCGCTGCCGGGGACTGCCGAGCCGACGGCGACAAGGCGTGAAACCATCCTCCGGAGGTTCGTCCGGAAGCGCGGCCCCTCCGGTCCGAGCTCGGCCATCCCCGACGCACCGGCCGACTCCCCGGCCGACGAGGTACTTGAAGAGCCGGCGGAAGCCCCCGTCGAACCGGAGCCAGCCTCCGCTGGGCCGACGGAGCCCCCGGCGGAGCCGGTACCTGACACGGACGCCGAGCCGGCGTCAGACGCGGACACCCCGCCGCCCGAACTCGCCGCGACTGCCCAGCCCGTCGAGCCTAACGCGACCGTTGGGCCACACGCGCCCGCCGAGCCTCCCGAACCAGCCGCGAACGTGGGGCCTCCCAGAACCGCTGGGCCCCTCAGAGTTGCCGAGTCCGCCCGTACTGCCGGACCTCCTAGAACTACCGTCCCCGCCGTGCCGAAGCGCGAAGAGATCGTCCGGGAGTTCGACACGTCCTGGACTGTTCCGGCCATCTCCTACGGACCAACCAGGCCCCACCATGAGGCCTCGCGACGCCCGAAGCGCGGACTCAAGCGGCCCCTCACCGCGACCATGGTCATCATCCTCCTGGGACTGGCCGTCGGACTCGCGGTGTGGCTGATGTGGTTTGGAGGGATGTCGACGCTGTTCGGCGAGGAGTCGACCACCACCACGAACGGAAACCTGTCGCTCCTGAGCATCATTAGCCCAAGCGCCAACGCCAAGATCATCGACGCCGTCGACGATCCTCGCCTTGCCTACATTGTCGACATAGTTCGGGCCGGCATCGTCCAACTGAAGCCCAACGAGGCAGGCGAGGTCTCCTTCTTGCCGGCCGTGCCCGTCAGGCGAGGAGAATTCCTCGTGTGGCTGGGCCGGGTGTATCCGATTCCGGCCGGGAGCGGGGTGGTGCCGGATACGTTCTACTACGATCTGGATGCTTCGCTCCGGAAGAAGGCTATAGACGCCTACCAAAACAGGATCGTCGTTGACTGGCCCGAGGAGAACCAGAGCACAGCTTTCAACGCGGCCGATCCAATCCTTGCGCGCGATGTAGAAGCCTGGACGGCTCGGATGATCATCCGGCTGCTTCCGGCCGGTGCCCTCCAGACCGCGCTGGGAATCACCGAGGCGGACGCCATCGCTCTGCGAACACGCATCTCCTCACTCAAGCAAGAAGAGCTGGCGACGGTCGTGGAGGGATTCGAACTCCCGCCAGAGGGGGGATGGGCGAACAGGGAATCGATCTCGCGGAGCGAGGCGGCTGAGTTCCTGATGAAGCTGCAGGCGGTGTTCGACAGATATCTGTAGGCGAGAAGGCTGGGCCGCGACTGCCGTCACACACAATGGGGTATGGTCACCTCGAACAGTCATTGCAGCGAGGAGGCATGGGCATGTACAAAAAGATGGTGGTTCTTCTGGACGGCTCGGAGTTGGCCGAAGTGGTCTTCGCCTATGCCCAAGAGCTATCCGGGAGAATGCATATCGACATCGACCTGCTACACGTGTGCAGTCCGGATCAAGAGGCCCGGCTGCCCATGCGCAGGGCGTACATGGAGAAGAAGGCCGAGGAACTGTGTGCCGGGGCCGAGGCGGTCAGGAAGAAATACGACAAGGACGCCACCGCCCAGTGCATTCTGACTCAGGGCCGGGTCGTGGTGGGCTATCCCGCCGAGGAGATCCTCAAGTACGTCGACGAGAACGATATCGACCTGGTCATGATGTCCACCCACGGGAGTTCCGGGATCAAGGGCTGGGATCTCGGCGACGTGGCCAACAAGGTCATCCACGCCTCGAAGGTGCCCGTGTGGCTCGTACCCACCGAACTCCGCGAGGAGGTCCTCGCCGATGTGCTACCCAACCGTCCGCTGGTGGTCCCTCTGAGCGGCACCAAGAAGTCCGGGGCGGCGATTCCCCATGCTGTGGAGATCATCAAGCAGAGGGGAGCCGAGGACGAGAGCGAACTGGTGCTGCTCCACGTGACTGAAGGTCCGCACACCGCGGCGCCGGCACTGGATGATCTCGGCGCCCAACGCGAGAAGATGAAGGCATATCTGGAGGATCTCGCCGAGCCGATCAGGGCGACCGGTATCAAGGTGCGGACCGAGATCCTGACATCGCGGGACCCCGCCGAGAGCATCATCGACTACCTCAAGGAGCACCCGACCCAGCTGCTCGTCATGGCCACCCGGGGCAAGAGCAGGCTCAGCAGGACCATCTTCGGCAGCCTCACCGAGAGCGTCATCCGCATGGTGAAGGTGACGCCGCTGCTTCTGGTCGGGGGCGAAGACTGAGAACGTGATCCCACCGAAAGCGGCCCCCGGCGCTGCAAGCGATCAGCCCAGGAACGCTTCAGACAACCGGCTCCCCCTGGATACAGCACTTCTTCCAATCTAGGGGGAGCCGGTGCGCAACCGTCCGCATGTGCGCCGTCCGAATGCTTGATTGATACTAGGCCTCGGCTTAACCCGACATCAGGTTCGGAAGCCAAGTGACGATCGGTGGGAAAGCGACCAGCAGGGCCAGGAAAACAAGCAGCACGACCATGAATGGCCTTACCCCTCGTAGCAGTTCTCCGAGTGGTATCCCGAATGTGTTACGCATGATATAGAGGTCCAGACCCAACGGTGGTGTTATGAGCCCTATCTGCATATTCACGACCACCATTACACCGAACCATACCATGTCAAAACCTAGCGCTGTAATGACAGGCACAAATATGGGCAGTGTCAACAGAAGTATAGTCATGGTGTCCATGATGCAACCGAGGAACAGGTACAAAATGTTGAGGAGAATAATGAAAAAGATCGGTCGCATTCCCGAATCTACTACCAGGTTAGCTATCGCCTTGCCCAGTCCGCCGCTCCCCACGACGTAGGTGAAGAAGGAAGCTCCGATGATGACCAGAATCAGCATCCCAGTAACGAGAGCAGCCTCAAAGACCGCTCTTCGTAGCTGCCGAAACCGGAACTTGTATGCGAAGCACAGCCACTAGCAGAGCCGCCACACACCCGAAGCCTGCTGCCTCAGTTGTTGACGCTATTCCCAAATAGATGACCCCGAGTATGCTGAATATTATCAAGCCAACAATCCAGAGCCTCTTAAGGGAACGGAACTTCTCTCTCCAGGTATAGTGGCCGGCGGGAGGCCCCAACTTGGGATTCCGCCAGGCCAGGAACACCGCCGTTCCGGCCAGCATAACGCACAGGGTAATGCCCGGGATAATGCCGCCGATGAACAGTTTGCCTAAGGAGACCTCCGCAAAGAGAGTGAGCACTATCATCGTGGTGCTGGGTGGGATCAGCGGGCCGAGGACGCCGCCGCAGACCAACGCTCCCAGTGCGTATCCTCGGTCGTATCCGTGTTTCTCATACTGTGGTACTGCGACTTTGCCCACCGTGATGATAACGCCGCCGCTGTGGCCCATTATCGCGCCCATCGCGCCCTCGCCGATGATACTGGCGGCTACCA
Source organism: uncultured Actinomycetes bacterium (assembly GCA_963714175.1). Classification (GTDB taxonomy): domain Bacteria; phylum Actinomycetota; class Thermoleophilia; order RBG-16-64-13; family RBG-16-64-13; genus RBG-16-64-13. Next base: position 870,519 of record CAVQNN010000003.1, read on the forward strand.
GCCCGCCCGGCACCCGGGACAGCCACTTGCTGGCGGCCCCGAACAGCTCATCGCCCACATCTGTCTCCGCGATGATGCAGGCCAGCAGGAAGAACAGTGGTAGGGGCGCCAGCTGGTCCCTGAAAAGGAAGGAAAAGGTGGTTCTCCCCAGCAGGTCCATGACCGGGGTGCCATATGTGATCAGGCCGACAGCAAGGGCGGGGATCAGCATGCTGAAAGCGATGGGCACGCCGATCAGCATCATGACTATCATGACGCCGAGACATATCAATCCTGGTACGTAGTCCATTGTCTACACCCGCTCGCTCTCTACCGTCACCTCAGGACCTCCCGGCGCGATTCTCCTGTAACCGAACAATTGGGCAACGGCTTGTATGAGTTGCCCGACAATTACGATGCACAAAAGCCCATAGCCTATGGGGATGGACAGCTTTACCGGCCACAACGGCTCAGCCCAAGTCGAAAAGCTTGTTTCGTGGATGGAGTAGGAGTAGGCCATGGACTCCCATCCCTTCCATACCAGAATGAACCCGACAAAAAGAGCCATGAGCGGCACGAGTATGTCAAGCACTATGAGCCGCACCTTCTCAGGCAAATGTGTCGAGATAAAATCCACTTGAAGGTGCCGCCGGTATCTTTGCACATAGGACACGGACAGCACGAGCGCAGGTATCATCAGAATCTTCGTGAGATCCATGGCGTAGGGCGATGGACGATTAAATACGTAACGTGCTAACACGCCGTAGGTGACGGCGATAGCCATCGCCATTAGTAGCAACCCACCGATGAGCAGAGCAGCTCTGCTCAATGTGTCAATTACCTTATCAAGAAGCCTACCTATCTTCATGACAGCAACCGTTTCTCTCGTCTAGCTTATATATCTTTGTCGCCAATAGGAAGGAGGCATTTCTACTACCTCCTTCCATATTGGCGCTCGGCTCCTGGACTTCTGTATTCGCTAACCTACGCTAATACCGTGCCCAATAGGTGCCGCTTGCTAGTAAGGATACGGATACTTGGCGTTGGCCTCATCAGCCGTCTTCTTGACCTCGGCGGCGAAATCGCCCATTTGGGTCAGCATTTCGTCAACGAGCGGCTTGAGCTCCGCCTGCCACACTGCGCGTTCTGCCGAAGGCAGGTTGTAGACTGTCATGTTCTCTTCGAGTGTCTTGGTATATGAGTAGAATGTCTCTACGGTGAGACGTTGGATCTCATCCTGGGCAATCTTTGCTTCCTCCAGGATAATGTCTTGAATATCCTTCGGCATCTTATTCCATACATCCAAGTTCACAGTCGTCGCCGCTGAGGAGGAGATGAGAATGCAGTTGGTGTAATACTTGGCGACTTCCCAGAGCTTGGCCTCGACGAACTTGCCGAGCGACTGAATCGTTGCATCCACTGTGCCTTTTTGGAGCAGCTCATAGACGTCGAGGGGGGAGGCGGGTGCGCCAACCCCACCCAGCTTCTGTACCAACGGGCTCATCGAGGGAGAGATCGTCTGTGTCAGGAGGCCCTTCCAGTCAGCGAGGGTCTCGACGGGCCCTTTCACCGACCCGATGCCGAGTGGATTGATGGACCTCACCTGGAGGGCTTTCTGATTGAACTTCTCTTCGAACACAGCGGTGTAGGCCGGCATCAGGGCTGCCTGCGCTTCGACTTGAGCTTCTACTGTGTTGTAGTAGAGAGGCATTTCCGAAGATGTGAACCTGGGGTCAAGACCGCCAAAGGGGCCGAAGGGGAACGTGGCCATCTCCGCTGAACCCAGTCTCACGGCATCCAAGGCTTCAAACATGGGAACCAAAGAATCGCTCCAGAACAGCTCGATCTTGCATCTGCCGCCGGTGCGGTTAAAAACGTTCTCGGCCATCTTGATCTGAGGTTGGCTGTCTGCCAGAACGGCGGTCGCAAACTGCGCCCATCTCAGATAGTAAGTCGGTTCCGCGGCCATGGTTGTGGCCGTGGTTTGCCGGCGGGGCGGTGCTCGCTGTGGTTTCGCCCGTGGCGGCGGTAGTCGCTGTGGTTTCCGGCGGGGTAGTGACAGTAGTGGTTGTGGTGTCATCCCCACAACCTACCAGTAGCAGACTACTGATCACCACCAAAGCCAACAATACGGGCAACAACTTTTTCATACCCATTTCCTCCCTCTCAGTTCAGGTTGCGAACGGTTCACCTGTTTGACGCCACTGTCAGTGCTACAAGCACAAATGGTCTGAAGGGTATACCTTGGACAACTACCGATGAGGTACAATGTGAGTTCCCGTCATCTGTGAATCACCCCCCTAACACAGACGCTGTTGTAAGCGAACATATGACTTATACCACTCCGTTCCTATGGTAGTCAACACGCCTTTTGCCTTCGGTATAGGGATATGCTCTCAGGGTAGCTGCTGCCCTCAGTGACGCGATGTTGAGGGGCGATCAGCCGGCGGTTCGGGCGCGTTTGGACGTCTCCTAGGATTGTTCACCTCCTGGCTTGTCGCAGTGGATCGCCGGACTGAGCTGCAAGGCCTCCGCAAGCAACTCGGCGACGTCTTTGATGGGCAGGGAGCCGCCCGCGTCCTCGGCTCTCGCGGCATCTTCGAGCATCTGCAGACAGTAGGGGCAAGCGGTGGCCACGACGTCTGCCCCCGTCGCCACGGCCTGGGTCAAGCGCAGCGCGTTGATCCTGGTGCCGGCGCTCTCCTCCAGCCACATCCGGCCCCCGCCCCCGCCGCAGCAGAAGCCGTTTTGCCGGTTCTTCTCCATCTCCACCAGGGTCTTGCCCGGGATACCCTGCAGCAACTGCCGGGCTGGCTCATACATCTCGTTGTAGCGGCCGAGGTAGCAGGGATCCTGGTAGGTGACGGTCTCCTCGACGGGCGCGCCGATGCTCAGTTTGCCCTCGGCTGACCAAGCCTGGCCAGCATCTCGCTGTGGTGGATGACCTCGAAACGGCCCCCGAGTTCCGGATATTCATTCTTCAAGGTGTTGAAGCAATGAGGGCAGGCCGTCACGATGGTCTTGACGTTGTAGCTGTTCAGAAGCTGGATGTTGTTCATGGCCATCATCTGGTAGATGTGTTCGGCCCCCAGACGGCGGGCGGGATCGCCGCAGCACATCTCCTCTTCGCCGAGGATGCCGAAATCGACCCCGGCCTCCTTCAGCAGCAGGGCGATGGCCTGCGCGACTTTGATGCTGCGGTCTTCAAGGGCCTGCGTGCAGCCCACCCAGAAGAGCACGTCCACCGGGCCGTCGTCGCCGACCACCTTGACGTCGAGCCCTTCGGCCCAGTCGGTGCGGGCGTACGTCGTGCCACGCCAGGGGTGGCTTCTGACCCTGAGGTTCTTCAGGGTCTCCCTGCCCGTCTCGGTCGTGGTGATCATCTGGAGATGACGTCTGAGATCGACGATGGTGCTCATCTGCTCGTTGTACGAAGGACATACTTCCTGGCAGGCGCGGCAGGTTGTGCAGGCCCAGACGGCCTCTTCGCTGATGACAGTGCCGACGAAAGGCGCGGCGGCCGGCTGCGCGGCGCCGCTGTCGCCGCCACCACCGTTGCCGGCCGACGACGTGGCCGACGCCTCATCCGACGCCCCGGTCTCAGTCCCCGCCGAAGCGGCGCCTTCCTCAGCCCGAGCCTTGAGCAGCGCAGGGCCCACTTTCAGCAGGTGCTCTTTCGTGCCCAGGATCAACTCCCGGGGGGAGAGGGATTTGCCGCTGGCTTGGGCCGGGCAGGCGATATGGCAGCGGCCGCACCAGGTGCAGGCGCAGGAATCCATGAGTTGCTTCCAGGTGAAGTCCCGGATCTCCGCCCTCTTGATCGAGGCAGTGTCCTTCAGATCCACCGGCCGCAGGGCTCCCTTGGAGCCCATGTTCCTGAGGGCGATGTTGGGGAAGATGAAGAGAGGGTGGAGGTGCTTGGAGCGCGGCGTATAGACGATCGCCGAAAGCAGTATCACGTAGTTGAGCCACCAGAGGCTCTTGAACACCGTCGTCGCGCTGTCCGAGGCGATGCCGGCATCGCGGAGGGAGTCCGCCAGAGCCATGCCGATGGGCGGCCAGCCACTCTGGACATCACCCGCCGCATAGCCGAAGCCCTCGAGAAGATAGTGCAGCACCACCACGGCCATGATGACCACGATGAGTATGGGCTGGATCACCTTCTCGAGGGTGGACTCTTCCCTGTGCAGCCGCGCCGGCTTGAGAACGTACCGCTTCACGATCACCGCGACCATCGCGGCAAGGATGAATATCCCGACGATGTCCATGATCGAGAAGAAGGTCCTCTCGAAGTCGCTGCCGCTCATGATCGGGAAGAGGCCGAAACCCGCTCCCAGGCCGAGGAACACGACATATCCGATGACGAAGATGCCGAGCCCCCAGAACATGAAGGCATGTCCGAGCGGGGCCACGTCCCGGAGCGACAGATGCTTCAGGTTGCTCTTCTGGGAGAAGGGTATCGCCAACATCCCGGCAATGCGGTGAAGCCGGCGGTCGAAGCGTCGTTCCGGTCTCCCCAGCCTCAGGAGACGGACCAGAAGCAGGACCCTCTGCGCGAACAAAGCCAGGGCGATCGCAAGAAGAACCCAGAAAAGCACGTAGCCTGGAATGCCCAGATAACTGTCAGCCGCCGGTGACATCCGATGAAGACTCTCCCTCCGTAGTTCTGCTGCCCGTGCCGAAGATCAAGGGACCAGTAGCCGGGTCACCTCGCTGAAGTCGTTTTGTCCTTCCAGATTCTCCAATAGCGCGAGCAACGCCTCGACGTCGCTCTTCTTATGCTTGTTCGCGAACTCGACGTTGTCCCAGAACTTGGCCATCAGTTGGTCCCGAGATATGGGATTGCCCGGGATATCCCCGCGCGCGATCTGGCTCTCGCCCACGTATTCGCTGCCATCTTTCGTGCGGACGCTGAGTACGAAGCCCGTCTTTCCCGCGGGCAGGTCGACGAATTCGATCTTCTTGATCATCTCGTCGATCTTGGGATCGCGGATGGCCTGCTCGGTGAAATGCTTCGGCTTGACGCTCCCTCTGAGCAGGGCGGTAGCCACGGTGAAGCGGAAGCTGAATATGGCATTGCCGTGAGGGAAGTCCCCGATCTCCCAGGGCTGGGCCAAGACGCCGTTGAGCCCCCCTGGCGGCAGGTACAGCGTGGCCTTCTCGATGCTGTCGGGGTCGATGCTGTTGTTGTTGACTACGTCCAGGGCGCAGTCTATGGGCCCGTGGGTGCCACGGCAGGCCGGATAGGGCTTGAACGTCCTATCGCCCCAGAACTTCTTGCCCAGGTCTTTGGTCAGCAGCTCTTCGTTGCGGATGCCGCTCGTGAACAGGTCGTAGTAGCCGAACTTGCCCTGTAGCGCATCTTTCGGGGCGGTCCAGCCGGCGGCTGCGAGTTCCGCGGAGAAGATGGCGTTCCTGGCGGCAAGGCCAAGAGGCAGTTTGAAAGCCGTCGTCGCCTCCGTGACGTTCTGGGCGCTGCCGCTCAACTGGCTGAGCACAAGACTGAACGCATTCCTCAACTGCTTCTCGCTCAGGCCCAGAAGACGCCCTGCGATGGCCGTGGCTCCCAGAGCATTGGCCGTGCCGTTGCCATCCCAGCCGAGAGCCAGGGTGAACTCGCAGGTGTTGAGCAGCCTCGACGCCAGATCGTCGCCCAGCAACATCGCGGTGATCATCTCGCGGCCGCTGGCGCCGACCGCCTCACTCAAGGTGAGGGCGGTCATCACGGTCGTCCCGGAAACGTGTCCGGGGGAGATGCTGTCTTCAACCACCGGACTGACCGGTTCGTAGTCGAAAGAGCGGCAGAGGATGCAATTGACCATGGCGGCGTTGGCCGTGGGCACCTTGCCGCCGTACATGAGGATCGTAGCTTCCGGCTTGCCCCCGTACTTCTTGATGAGCTCGACAAGCTCGGGGTTGCTGGGGTCGCCGGCACCGCCGATGAGACAGCCGACCGTGTCCATGATCCGGTCTTTGGCATTCTGCAGGGTCTCGGAGTCGAAGGCCTCGAACTGCGCCTCCAGCACGTTGGCGATGATCTTCTCCATGGCGGTGCTCGACTGGGCCATGACTAGTGAGCCGGTCCTGTGGGCTGCAGTGGCAGGCCACCGGTGACGTACAGGGGATGACCGGTGATGTAGGACGATAGCTCCGAGGCAAGGAACAGGGCGGCCCCGGCGATGTCCTCCGAAGTGCCCATCCGCTGTAGCGGCGTCTTCCTGCCGATGCCGGCGAATATCTCTTCCAGCTCCGCCTCGGAGGCGGAAGGGAAGAGGTCATCGTAGAAATGCGTCCTGATCGGGCCGGGCAGTATGCAGTTGACGTTGATGTTGTACGGGGCCAGGGCGGTGGCCAGATCGTTGGTGAAAGCCATGATGGCGCCCTTGGCCGTGTTGTAGTTGATCTCGTGAGCGGGCGGCAGAACGGCGCCGATGGAGGACATGCCGATGATCTTGCCGAACCTGGCCGCCTTCATGGTCGGGACGACGAACTTGCAGAACAGGTAGTGGCTCTTGATGTTCAGGGCCATGACCTTGTCCCAGGCCTCTTCCGGCATATCTTCGATGTTCATGTGTTTGGCGATAGCCCCGGCATTGTTCACCAAGATGTCGATCTTGCCGAACTTGTTCAGGACCTCGTCTACCGTCGCCTGCACCTGGTTGATGTCGGTGACGTCACACGCCAGCGCCAGTCCCGCGACGCCCTTTGCCGATATCTCGGCCGCTGTCTCTTTGGCCATCGCTATGTCGATATCGACAACGGCCACATTGCAGCCCTCTTGGGCGTACATGAGGGCGATACCCTTGCCCATGCCCTTCGCGGACCCCGTGACGATAGCCACTCTGTCTTTCAATAGCATTTCGATCTCCTTTCGTGATTCTGCATATCCCAAAGACGAGAATGTCTGACTAGTTGGCCTCCTTGCTGTACTCCGGAGGAATGTATGCCGACCAATCAGCCACGCGGTTGGGGTCGAGCATGTTTCTCACCTTCTGCAGCCAGAGATCGGCGTGATCGTACATGGGGCCCCATCTCTCGTGGACATGCAGGATCTCCTCCACCTGCATCATGGCCCCGCGATTCGTGTATCCATAACTGCGGGTCGGCCCGTCGGGGTCGTAGACGATGTCCAGGTACTTCATGGCCGCCGCGTACGACAGGGGGTCCCAGGGGTCGATGCCCGTGGCGATGCCGCCCGAGAAGCCCAGGGCGAAGTGCTCCATGGGGCGGTACGACATGCCCATGTTGGGGTGGACGAAGTCGCCGGCGTCGACGAAGGGTTGGAGGGCCTGGAACTCGATCTCGCGATACTTCAGCTGGCTCTCCAGGCTGCCGTCGGTGCCTTGGGTGGACAGCATGAAGTCGCCGGTGGCCCGCAGCTGCACGCCCGTGGACCATATCTGGTACATGAAGATCTGGGCCTTCGTCTTCTCGTTGTTCCACTCGGGTTCGAGCCAGCCGCCCCATTTCTCCATGGCCGCCATCACGGCTTTCTCCCGGTATTCAAGCTCTCTGGCCGAGTGGCCGGTGACGAACACGGGCACCGTTCGCGAGATCTTGACCGGATCGGGGGGAGAGGCCTGCATCTTGGCCCAATTCTCATCGTTGCCCTCTTGATGAAAGCCGGTGTTGAGATAGGCGGGGGCGACGATGCAGGCGATCTCGGCGTGGCCGATGTCCTGGGCGGCCCTCATCATCCTCTCGGTATCGGGGAAGGTGAGCACGTGCACACGGTAGGTGTCGGGCACCTTCTCGATCTGGGCGGCGGAGATGGCTTCGCCGGGCTCCCTGACGCAGGTCGTACTCGGTGGGCGCAGGGGCGTTCCAGGGATAGAGCTTCACCGAGCACTTGGTGATGACTCCGTGGCCGCCGTTGGCTCCGGCGCGACCGCGCAGGATGCCCCTCAGGCTGAAGCCCGGCCCGTCCCCTGAGAACCAGCCCCCTTCGCGATTGGCCGTACCCAGGTTCAAGACGTCCCCGGTGGGGAGGACCCACTCGCGCGCCCAGCACGTTGCGCCCGTAGCCGCTGGTGAAGAGCTGGGAGATGGTCATCTCCTGGTGACAACAGGCCAGCGAGATCACGGCGGCGCTGTATCCCACGCCGGGCTTGCCCACGTAGAAGCCCTGTTTACTGGCGGCGTCGATCAATTCATAGACCGTCACGAACGGCTCGACCACGGCGTGCATGTTCTTGGGGTCGATCTCCAAAATGCGGTTCAGTCTCTTCAGCTCCAGCAGGATGCCCCGTTCGTGGCTGAGGTAGGTGGCCACGTATTCGAAGGCGCGGGCCGAGGGTTTGAACAAGATGCCGGCCTTATTGCAGAACCGGACGATCGCCTGGATCTCCTCAGTACTTCCCGGCAAGAGGACGGCTGCCGCTGGGCGATGCCTCTTGTCGCCGAACTGCACCTTGTTTCCCCAGACCTGGCAGTAGCTCTCCATGATCACGGGGTCCTGGGTGATGTACTCAGGGCCGACGATCTCTTCCAGTGCCTTATATTCTTCTTGAGTCAATCTCATCGCTAGGCTCCTCACCGCTGTCAGCCTCCCAAAGGCGTCAGATCGATTCCTGCACCAGTTCGATGATGTCCAGGACCTTGATCTCGTCGCCGGTCTGCTTGGCGGCGTTGAGGAAGTTCCTCTTGCACCAGCCGCAGGCGCTGACGATCGCCTCGGCGCCGACGGCCTTGGCCTCTTCGAGTCTCTCAGTCGCCGGTCCACTCGGCGAAGTCCGGGTAGGCATCGATCACGCCGCCGCCGGCGCCGCAGCACCAGGCGTACTCCCTGATGCGGTACATCTCAACGAGTTCCACGCCCGGGACGCTCTTGATGATGTTCCTGGGGGTGTCGTAGACGCCGTTGATCCCTCGGCGGTACTTCTTGGGCGGATCGTGCAACCAGATCTGCATGCCTTTGGGCTTGTATTCCTTGCCCTCCCAGTGGATCCATGGTTCGCCCAAACGGCCCAGATGGCAGGGGTCGTGATAGGTCACCTTGAGGTCGAGGGGCTTCTTCGGCCGCAGCTTGCCTTCCTGGATCAGCTTCTCCAGGTACTGGGTGATGTGGTAGACCTCGACTCCGGACTTCTTGCCGATCTTGTCGTAGAGCACCTTGAACGTGCCGTAGCAGTCTGAGCACGGCGTGACCAACACCTTCGCGCCCACGGTCTTGAGGGTGTCGGCGTGGTGCTCGGCGAACTTGGTCAGCTCACCTTCGTAGCCCAGTTCGTAGGCGCGCCCGGCGCAGCAGGCCTCGTCGGCTCCCAGGATACCCACGTCCACTCCGGCCGCCTGGAGCAGGGTCACACCTGCCCGGGCTATCGGCCACAGTTCCTGGTCGTAGGAATAGCGGCAGCCGGCGAAGTACACGACCTCGGCGCTTTCTTGGGTGACCCGCTTGACATCGAGGTCTGCCGCCCAATCACCCCGCTCCGCGCGCGGCTTGAGCAACATGTTGTCTTCGTTGCGCAGGCTTCTGAGGTAGGGCTGATGCTGGGGCAACAGGCAGCCTTGGTCGACGCACTCGATCCTGAGTTCCTGCATGTGCTGCAGGGGCTCGATGTCCTGCTGCACCTTGCAGGCGATATCGCAGGAGCCGTCCATCATGCACTTGTAGACCACGTCCAGGAAGGTGTCGTCGATCTCGATGGCGCCCTGCGTCAATGCATACGAGAGGTTGTACTTGCCGCCGGCCGCATAAGCATGCCAGTGGTACCTGGCAGCGGACGGGCAGCCCTCCATGTATTTGAAGTCTTTGATGTAGCGCCACGGTATGTATTTGCAGTACGAGCAGCGAGTACAGCGCTGCATGTCATGTTGAAGATCCTGCCAGGCCATCTCAGTTCCCTCTCGTTTCGCCGGCCCCGAAGCACAACTTGCCTGGATTGAGTATCCAGTTGGGGTCGAAGATGTCCTTGACTTTCTTCTGCATGGCCGCGGTGTCGGGGGAACGCCGGTACGCCACGTCGACCCATCCCGGGTAGGGCCTCGAGAAGAAGGCCCCCGCCTCTTCCAGACGATCGACTGCCGCGGCTTCCAAGCGGCGGGCCAGATCTGATTCGGCGCCATCCGCGGGATCGAAGTACAGGTTGAACTCGCAGTGACAGCTGGTGCCCTGCGCAACCGGCTGGATGTACGCGCCGATGTTCGCGGGGGAGAATCCCAGCTGCCCCGCCAGTTGCGAGATCAGTCCGGAGAGCTCTGGAGTCTTGCCCTGCGTGCTGAGGAAGAAGACGTCTTTGAATCCTCCCCGGTACTTCAGCTTCCAGTAGGGATCGGGCGAAGGCTGCATCAGGAGTCGGTAGAACTCCCCCGCCTTGACCCCGGAGATCTCGGTCTGCGGTTGCAGGCCGTACGAAGCCGCCAGTTCTTGCAGGTCGTCCTCCAGGTACTGCACCTTCTCCTCGGGCAGCAGCCCGCAGCCCTCGAAGCCGACGAACATCACCCAGGAGGGCAGTGCCGTCGCGCAAGGTGGCTATCTGCCTGAGGATCCTGACCGTTGATGGCGGCGAGGTTGAGCCCGTTCAAGATGAAGATCTTGCCGGTGAAGCGGATGCGCGACAGGTGGTAGCTCAGCTCGATCAAGGGCTCCAAGCTGTCGGACGGGATCATGAACGCTCGGTAGAGATCCGATGTCTCGCGGCACTTCAGGGACATCCAGGTGACAACACCGATGGTCCCCTGCGCGCCCGAAAGCAGTCTCTGCGGATCCATCTGGGTCGGTCCGAAGGGGCTGATCTGGGCCTTGCTGAGCTCCCACTGCTGCTCCAAGGTATCCGGCCCGGCGGCTTCACCGGTTCTCATATAGTCACCCGAGCCGAACACGACCTCCGTGCACAGCATCGGGTCGGTGCTGTCGAAGTGAACGCTCGGCATCAGGATGGGGTCACGCTCGAGAGCGCTGGCCAGCACGGACTTGGAGCCGCGGGGGAGGAGTGGCATGTAGGCGGAGAGGCCACTGGCGGCGAGCTCGGACTGAAGCTGGCCGAAGGTGACCCCCGGCTCGACGATCGCGACGCGATTGTGGGCATCGACTCGGATGATCTTGTTCATCCTTCGCAGGTCGACGACAACCGCTCCCTCGGTGCCGGGCACGGTCCCGCCCCGGAAATGGGGAGGACCTGAGCTCGCGGGTATCAGGGGAGTCTGGCTCTCGTTGGCCCACTTGACGATGCTCTGGACCTCATCGGTGTTGGCCGGTCTCACCACCGCGGCCGGGGTGTTCTGGGCGAGCCCGCCGGAGTACTCCTCCAAGGCAGCCGGGTCATCCCGGATGTTCTCCTTGCCGACGATGCTGGTGAGATCGTTCTTGACCATGCTCGGCCTCCCCGTCACAGTGCGAACAACACCCTACATACAGAGTCCATATAGTCGATGAGCCGTGTACTTCTTAGAACATGACACTTCCTTGGTCGCGTATCGCTCGACTCACCCTCACCTGACGCGCGTGGTCGTGCGGCGCTGCCTCTGCGTCGCAACTTCTGGATGATCGAGCAGCCTTCGGGTGATCAACTTCTATGCCAGCGAAGAGATGAGGGCCGGCACAACCGCTTTCCAATCGTCCACGATGCCGTAGTCGGCAACCCTGAAGATATTGGCCTCAGGATCTTTGTTGATGGCGACGATCACCTTGGAGCTGGAACAGCCACTCACGTGTTGGCTGGCCCCGGAGAGGGCGACCGCGATATACAGATCGGGGCTGACGATCTTGCCGGTGATGCCGATCTGTTGGCTGTCCGATGCCCATTTCGCATCGCACGGCGGGCGGGTGGCTCCCACGGCCCCTTGTAAGAGCGCGGCCAGCTCCGCCGAGCTGTTGAAAGCCCGAGGCGCCGCCGATGCCGCGGCCGCCGGCTACGATCACCCTGGCCTCTTCCAGCTTGAGGCCGGTCGTCGGCTCGACCTTCCGCTCTCGGGTCTTCGCCCTGGATTCCGCGGGCTCGAGGGCGGAGGTGATGTCGATCACCTGGCCCTGCCGGGCCTCGTCTCTGACGGCCGGAGCCATCGCCTTGAGCCTGACGGCGGCGATCTGTGGGTCGGTACGGCAGATCTGCACCGCCTGGGCATTGCCGCCGTAGACCGGGCGGGTCATACGCAGCCGATTCGTGTCGGGGTCGATCTCCAAAGCCATGCAATCCATGGTCGCCCCGGTACCCAGACGAAGAGCCAGCCAAGGCGCCAGGTCACGCCCCACAGGGGTCTGGCCCAGGAGTACGATGGCCGGGACTCCCTGCCGGATGACCGTCTCCATGGCCTGGAGATAGGGCTCCGTGGCGTAGTCCTGCAAGAAGGGGGCATCGGCAACATAGACTCTGGTGGCGCCGTGGGCTATGGCCTCCTGGGCCAATCCGGCGATGCCGCCGCCGATAAGGACGGCACTCAGTTCCTGCCCCAGCGTGGTTGCCAAACGGCTGCCTGCCCCCAGGGCCTCGATGGCCACCGGAGCCAGTTTCCCATCACTTATCTCACAGTGCACCAGCACGCCATTGCCGGTCTGCTTTTCCATGTCAGCGCTCCCTCCGGTCACCACGCCTCAGATCACCTTGGTCTCTCGCAGCCGTGCAAGGAGCTGTTTGGCCTTCTCTTCCGGACCGGCCGCCTCCAAGATCTCGCACCGGCCCTCGTGCACAGGGGTCTCCATTGTGAGGATCTCGAATCGGTTGGTGCCACCAAGCTCTATCCCCAGGTCGGCCGCGCTCCAGGTGGTGATAGGCTTCTGGCCGGCGGACATGAACGCTTCCACGCCCGGCTCCCGCAGGGAACCGACTTCGTAGGTGGTCGTCACCACGGCCGGACACTGCACCTCGAGCACCTCGTAACCGTCGGGCAAGGACCTTTCGACGATGACTTTGTCGCCCTCCAGCCCGACTTTGCGGGCGGCGGTGACGCAGGGGACCCCGAGGAGACCTGCGATGGCTGTTCCCACTTGCCCCGTGTTCGTGTCGGCGGCCTGAAGCCCGCACAGGATCAGGTCGTACTGCCCCAGCTTGCCGATGGCCGTGGCGATGGCCGAGGCCGTGAGCTGAGTGTTGAAGTCGTCGAAACCGGCATCCTGCAAGAGGACGAGCTGGTCGGCCCCGGCAGCCAGAGTTGCTGTGGCCACCGCCCTGACGATCTTCTTGCCCAGGGTGATGACGGTGACCGTGGCCTCCTCTGCATCCTTGATCTGAAGAGCGGCCTCAAGGGCGCTCTCGTCAAACGGACTCAGGACCGGCGGGGTCGCCTTCGGCGGGATGGCTATCCGAGCTTCGGGATCGATGCGAAAGAGCGAAAGAGGGATTTCCGGATCGAGCACCTGCTTCATACACACGATTATGTTCTTCAACACTGCCTCGCTCGTCTGGTATCACATGGCCCAGTCAATCTTGCTGAGGTAGGTCGACGAAGAGGACAATTCCCCGCGCGTCCGTCGATGAGAAAGACCCCTCCTCCTCCGGGGACTGACGATAACCACCCTTGTCTATGCTGTCAAGAGTTGGCGCCCACAAAGATAGTGGTTCCTACTAGTGTGCACTACTAGCATCCGCTACTGAGGAGCGCAAAAGCCGCTGAGGAGCGGAAAAACTCTGGGCGTGACCCCCGCCCGCAGTCCCGTGCGCCGATCTCCAACCAGGGCCGAAACGGATGTTCCGGCACCGGTCTAGCCTGATTCCCACGATACCGGTCTCTTTGATTTGTACGGTGAATTGCCGTACAATTCGCGCAAGGGAGCGGCATTGAAGGGAGCATCATGGCCGAGCCAGTGAGACACCGCGCAGGTACTCCGGCAGAGATCGATTCCGCACCGAGAGAGGCGCGATTGGAAATCCGACTCAGCCAAGAACAGAAGGCGCTGGTCATCCGCGCGGCGGTTGCGCGCGGCGGCACGGTCGCGGAATTCGTACGCCAGGCGGTGCAAGACGCGGCCATGAAGACGGTGTCGGAGCTCGAGGTGCTGAGGCTGTGCGCCGAGGATCAGGAAGCCTTCGTGGCTGCCCTTCTCGTCTCGAGGGAGCCGAGCGCAACGATAGAGGCAGTCTACGCGGACCACCAAGAGCGGGTGGAGCTGGTGGAGCCCTAGTTGGCCGAGCCGTCGCGTGCCAGATTCCGGGTCGAGGCGCTTGGCGGCGGGCACGACCGTCAGGGCTTCTCCTGTGGCGTCCCTGACCTGGATGCGTACATACGGGACCGTGCGGGTCAGGATGCGAAGCGCCACACCGCTAACACCTTCGTTCTGCTGGAGGACAGCCCCTGTGTTCTCGGCTACTACACTCTTTCCAAGCAGGTCATCTGTCTCGAAGATGTCCCAGAAGAGATGGCGAGGAAGCTGCCAAGACATCCGATGTTGCCGGCGACCCTGATTGGTCGTCTTGCAGTTGACCGTGCGCACATTGGTGAAGGCCTGGGTGGATTGCTCGTCATGGACGCGTTTCTTCTGAGCTGGCAGACGGCGCAGACGGTCGCCTCCTATGCGGTGAGGGTGGATGCAATGGACGAGCGGGCCCGGCGTTTCTATCTGCGGCACGACTTCTTGCCCTTCCCGAGGGAGCGTCTGAAGTTGTTCTTGCCCATGGCGGATCTCGACCGCTTGTTTGCAGCTGAGTCCGCAGCATCTTCATAATCTGGCGCCGGAAGACTACGACTAGCTCCGATCGAAGGCGAGATCCCGCCGTTTCTACCCGCCAGACTCGGTCCCAAGTCCGACGCCGCGCCCACCCTGCGAGTGTGACTATCGAATCCGCCTTGGACGTCCGCGACCGGAGGCAGCTTGACGGCCACAGCGGCATCGCTCAGGAATCGCTCAGCAGGATCGAGACCGGCAGGCGCGACCCGCGTCTCGGCACGCTTCAAAGGCTGGCACGGGGGATGGGTCTGTCGCTCGACCAACTCATGGAGAGGCTGTCGGCAAGCGCGTAGCAACGCTGAGAGGCAACCCCATGGCCTACGACCAAGAGCTCGACGCCCGTGTGGGCTACTTGACTGCCGATGACATAAGGCATAGTCCTGGCAGCATTAGTGAGATCTTTGCGGACGATGTCTGCCGCAAGATAGAGGAGAGGATCAGGTAGGCTGGCTTCGACGCAAGGCCGTCTGTGGCGACCCCGGATGGACTCGTATCGAACTCGCCCATCAGCCCGGGGCGGCCACCCAGTTCTCGACTCTCAGACCGGGATAGCCGGCGAAATCGGCCTCGTTGTTGGTGACCAGGGTCACGTCGAGCGCGACGGCGTGGGCGGCAATGAGCTTGTCCAGAGCATCCCGGTTCTTGTTGCGAGTGGCCAGGCGAATAGGGCCATAGGCGCGTGCGGCCTCTCGACCGAGGGGCGTGGGAGGGATGTCCTCGAGCAGCATGTCGAGAGCCTTCCGGTTCCGATCCTCATTCTCGCCCGAGCAAACGACACCGTACTCGAGTTCGGCCGTCGTCACGACCGACATCACCACTTCGCCCACGAAGCACTGTGCGAAACGCTTCGCCACCTCTGACGGCTGGTGCTTCATGAGGTAGATGCAAGTGTTGGTGTCGAGCATGTAGCGCGGCTTCATAGGAGGTCCCGTTCGGCCTCGACATTCGGCCCCCGGCCCGCGGCCATGAAGTCGTCCGAGAACTGACCGAATTTCGCCAAGGCTCCGTCAAGGGTGCGGCATGCGGGGCGGATGTGCAGTTCGTCACCGACCCGCTCGATCTCCACGTCAAGATCCGACCGTTCATAGGCCAGTTCGGCGGGGATACGAACGGCCTGGGAGTTGCCGTTCCTGAAGATCCTGGTGAGGGCCATCGCGAGGCCTCCTAGTGTGTACGTGTACATCCTACCTCCGTCGGGGCGGCGGGTCAACCTCCACGTCCACGTTACGCCGGGTCGGGGGGCTAGGTCTGGTTCCTTGGGCGTAACCTGGTGGGGTAGTGTGGCTGGCCCCGTGGGTGGGCCTCCGGGTCGACGGCAGCTTGCGCGACGACATCAAGAAGGGCGGCAGCGCCGCTCTTGGGGAAGGGGTGAGCGTCAAGATCGGTCTTTGGTCCGACGCGACCGACCAGAGGGATGGGGCATTCTAGTACCGTCACCCACATGAGGAGCCGGCATGGATCTCGGGCCCAGGCGTTACAATACGGTTATGGAAACCAAGCGGTTCATCTACTACGAGGAAGATGGCATGCTTGTCGGCTGGCTCGAGGAGTATCCGGACTATCGGACTCAGGGCGAGACCATGGATGAGTTGCGCGAGAACCTGCTTGATCTCTTCAAGGAGTTCACCTCTGGTCAGATCCCTCGCGTGCACAAGGTCGGTGAACTGAGCATCGCGTGAAGCGGTCCGAGCTCGTCCGGCTGATCGAGTCGCGAGGATGCCTGCTCATCCGGCACGGCAGCAGACACGACTGGTATCAGAACCCCACAACCAAGATGAGTCAACCCGTTCCTCGGCACAGGGAGATCGCGGACACCCTGGCCAAGCACATCTTGAAGATGCTCAGCTGAGGACGGAATCCATGCCGCAACTCGAGAAATAGGAGAGGTCCCGCTACTCCAGTGCAAGGATGGTCCGAATCCTGTCGGCGGCTCCCCGGCTCTGTTCGTCAAGCGGCACCAACTCCACGGCCGATGCGGACCCGGCTCCCACACCGCAGTTCCGCCGCTCTGCGTATCTGGTCCATGTCAAAGACAGGTTCCTTCATCAAGCTCGACGCCCCGAAGTCTCTGAGGATCGCGACCCCCGCGGCATCGAGGGCCACTCTGTCCCTGCCGGCGAGCATCAGGCCCGGCTCGACCTCGGTCCCCTTGTCCGGTCCCCCGTCGATGAATACCTTGGCCGCGTCCATGACGATGAAGTCCACGGGGTAGGCCGCGTTGATCTCGGCGATCATGAGCCGCTGAGACGGGGAGCCGTGCAGCTCGTGCATGTAGTCGTAGTCATCTCCCGGGACCGTTCTGGCCACCAAGCCGACCGAGTTCTTCAGCGATATCGTGAAATGCCCCCCATACCCGTGCGTCTTGAGACAGCACGTCTGGATCACGATGTCTGCCTCGAGGACCACCTTCGAGAGGTAGAAGCCCCGTTGCCAATGGGTACCGTCCCGCTCGACATGAGCCCACCTCTCCGCGGGCTCTTCATCCAAGACGACGACCTTGAAGCCCAACTGCTTGGCGAGGGCAAGGATCCCCAGCTCCTCCAGGTTCTCGCGGGTACCTCCCATGCCGCTTCTCTCGACTACGGTGATCTCGCGCGCTCCGGCCTCCTTCAGCAGCGTGATCAGGGCGCGCAGTGTGTCCGCGTGGGTCGAGGCCGGAAAGGGATCGGCGCTGTTGAAATTGGCCTTGAGGGCTACGCTCTTCCCGGAGAGGTCGCCCGGGCTCGGCATTCTCGAAAAGACTTCTAACGGCTGCGTCCCTATCTGAGGAGGCGACTAGAAAGACTTGTGAGTTGTCTTCGGGACTCATATGGCCATGCTCCCTTCTTGTGACGCCGGTCTCTCAAAGCATATCCCTTCACACGGAGACGATACGCCCCATCACATCCCGCCTCATCATATCCGGGCAGGAGAGAGTCCGACCCCGCGCGAAATAGACTAGGATGTGCCAACAACACACGGGGAATCCTCATGCGTCGCTTTTCTACGTGCGTGATCGTTGCCGTCCTCGCGGGCCTGGTGGCCGTGCTCGTTCCGGCGTTGCCGGCTTACGGGGCGCTGCCGCAGGCGGATCTGTGGGCGCCGACACAGGCCGCGACGCAGGCCGAGACACAGACCGAGGCGCAGACCGTCGCCATCACCACCGCGAAAACCGTCAGGTTCGGACGGCCGGCGGACCACGTGACCGTTCACTGGACGGGCAACCCGGATGCCCGCGTGACCCTGGCCTTCTCGTCTGACGGGACGAGTTTCGGCAGCCCCGTCGACGCGGGCCGCGACGACGCCGGAGAAGAACGGAACAACGGGACGACGTACAGCGCCTTGCACGCTACCGGCGACGCGGTGGCGGTGCGCATCACCACCGATGTCCCGCTCTGGGGAGTCACCGTGGTCGCGATGCCGGCCGGTGGTGAGGCCGGGGCTGGTCTGTTCGCCGCCGCGGAGCCGTCGCCGTTCGAGGTCTTCGAAGTAGGCCAACCAGAGGTCATCCCCCGGACGAGCTGGGGCGCGGACCCTGCCCACCTGAGCTGGGCTCCGCGCTTCTATCCCGCCAACAAGGTGATCGTGCACCACACATCGGACAACATCGTCCTCGATGGGAGTCCGGAGTACTACGCGAAGCTGGTCCGCGCCATCTACTACTACCACGCCATCACCCAGGACTGGGGCGACATCGCCTACAACTATCTGATCGATCCACTCGGCAACATCTACGAAGGCCGCTACTCCGACGACGACCCCGCTTCGCTCGTGGGCGAGGACGTCTTCGGCAACAACGTGGTCGGAGGTCATTGCGCCAACTACAACACGGCAACGGTCGGCATAGCCGTGCTGGGCACCTACAGGAGCCAATCCATCACCGCCGCGTCCCGCGCCTCGCTGGAACTGCTCCTCGCCTGGGTCGCCACGAGGTACGGTATCGATCCGATGGGATCCGACCCCTACTTCAACCCCTACAACTCCGGCTCGACCGTCCAGACGTGGAACATCGCCGGGCATCTCGACTATCGTCCCACCGACTGTCCGGGCGAGGCCTTCTACCAGCTGCTGCCGAGCATCCGCCAGACCGTGTTCGACTTCACAGGTCCGGTCACGGCGCCCACGCCTTCTCCGACGTATCTCATACTGGAGAAGTCGGATTCGTCTCCGGTCGTCGGGCGGCAGGTCACTCTTTCCGCGACGTTGACCGAGGAGTCGACGCGGACGCCTCTGCCGGGTCAAGTGGTCTCGTTCGCTGTCGGAGGGGTGGCCGCGGGTGCGACGTCTCTGGGTACCGCGATCACCGACGCTCGGGGGGTCGCGACCCTGCAGATGACGTGTACCACCGCGCAATTGCAGTGGGTGAGCGCCCGGTTCGACCCGGATCCGGGCTCCGGCGCGGGCTCAGATGCCGATCCCCTCGCGCCGACCTCCTACCGGGGCGCAACGACCTCCACCGAGCTCAAGTGTGGCTCCCTCGGGCCTCGTGGCCATTTTGGGCGCTGGGGAGGTGCGGCTCTCCTGGGACTCGGAGCCGGCGGCCAGCGGGTACAACGTCTACCGAAACGGCACCAAGGTGAACTCGACTCCGGTCGTCACGGCCGGCTATGTCGACATCGGGCGTGACGAACCTCGCGGCATGCTCCTACCAGGTGACGGCCATCGTGAACGGACGGGAGAGTGCGAAGTCGCCGGCGGTCGCCCTCAGCGCGGTTGCCCCCGACGCTCCCGGGGGCGGGGGCGATCCCGGGGATGACCCCGCGGACACCCATGCCTTCCCCGATGTAACCCCGAGTCACCCCTACTACGCGGCCATTGAGGACCTTGCTCATGACGGCATCGTCAACGGTGCGCCGGGCGGCGTGTTCCTTCCCGGTGGCTCGGTGACCCGCCAGCAGTTCGCGAAGATGATCGTGCTCGGATGTGGATATCCGGTATCGGAGGACGATGTTTGCCCGTTCAAGGACGTCACCAAGGGTGGAGAGGCGACGTTCTATCCCGACAACTACGTGGCGGGGTGCGCTGCCCGTGGTATCACCCAAGGCAAGACGGCCACCATGTTCGATCCGTTCGGCACCATCACGCGGGCGCAGGTGATGACGATGGTGGTCCGGGCGGCCGAGGATCTGAAGCCCCTGGCCGTCCAGGAACCTCCTTCAGGCTGGAAGGGCCAACTCTCCACCAAAGACCCGACCCACGGCCCGAACGTCGCTCGGGCGGAGTACAACGGGTTCCTGACCGGGATCGACCTCGCTCTGTTCTCGGTGAACGGCGCGGCGACCCGGGGGGAGATCGCCCAGATCATCTGGAACCTGCGGGCGAAGTAGCCGCCCCGCGCGCCGGGCGCGGCGCCGGCGCCCTCCCGTGCTTGACGGAACGGCATGGTCGTGACAGCCTTGGTTGCCGATGTCGCCCGCTCTTTGGACACGCAGGAGGAAACCGGATGCCCCTTCATTCTCTGGCCCAGTCGTTCGTCGACATGCACATCGCCTCCGGCGCCCAGCCGGTCTGCTCGCTGTCGGTGGATGAGGCGCGGCGCATGTCGGCCAAGATGTTCGCCATGGCGCCTCCCGGCCCCCCGGTGGGCAAGGTGGAGGACCTGCGCGTTCCTGTGGCCGGCTGCGACATCCCCGTGCGGGTCTACACGCCCGAGGGGGAGGGCCCCTTCCCCAGTGATGGTGATGTTCCACGGAGGCGGCTGGGTGGTCGGAGACGTGGACGCCCAGGATGCCGACTGCCGGACCGTCGCCAACGGCGCGCGCTGCATGGTGGTATCGGTGGATTACCGTCTCGCTCCCGAGAACAAGTTCCCCGTGCCGGCCGAGGACGCGTACGCGGCCACGCTGTGGGTCGCGGAGAACAGCGCGCGGTTGGGAGGCGACGGCAAGCCGGTCGCCGTGGGGGGCATGAGTGCGGGAGGCAATCTCGCCGCGGTGGTCGCGCTGATGGCCCGCGATCGGGGCAAGCCGGCGATCGCCTGCCAGGTGCTCACCGTGCCGGTGACCGACTGCAGGTTCGACACCGAGTCGTATTGCTGCAACGGCGACGACTACGTGCTCACCAAGGGTGAGATGGAGTGGTTCTGGCAGCACTATCTGGACGATCCCGACGACGCCGCCCATCCCTATGCCTCGCCGCTACGCGCCCCGGATCTATCGGGATTGCCTCCTGCTCTGGTCCAGACGGCTGAGTTCGACCCGCTGCGCGACGAGGGCCGGGCCTACGCCGACCGGCTGAAGGCCGTGGGCGTGCCGGTGACCTACAAGTGCTACGAGGGCGCTATCCACATGGCGCTGGGTCCGGAAGCCTTGGACGACGCGGCGACCTTCCTCCGGGAGCACCTGCTCTAGCAGACTGTCCCGATGTCAGTGCGCGTGCGGGTGCACGGAGCCAGCTCGGCGAGGACGAAACGATCTTGTCGGGGCTGCCCCGTCTGTCTAGGGGCGGCTGTGTTCTCCGAGCGCTCCGCAGCGCCCGCATGTCTGCCGTGCAGCGTGTAGTAGGGCACAAGAGACGCTACCGCGACGGCGGCCATCACCAAGTACATGCCCCGGTAACCGATCCAGGGGATGAGGACGCCACACAACAGCGGACCGAGGCCCAAGCCCGTGTCTCCGAAGATGTAGAAGGTGGAGGTCGCCTGCCCCATCCGGTGCAGGGGAGTGACTTTCGCCGTAATGGCGCGCCCGCAGGTCTGTATGGCGCCGAAGCCCAGGCCCATGATGGCCGCCGCCAGCAAAAGCACCGACCAGTGGTACGCCACGGCAAGCACAGCCAGACTCAGCGCGAACACGAGGACGGCTGGGTAGACGACGGAGTTCTCGCCCCTCATGTCGAACCTCCGTCCAATAGTCGGTCTCGTGATGAAGATGATCACCGCGAAGACGATGTAGAAAGCCTCGGCCGCGGTTGTCAACTGGATCTTCTCGGAATACAGCGCAAGGAACGAAGAGACGCTCGAATAGCAGACGAAGAGCAGCATCAGGGTCAGGCCGATGGGTACCGCCTTGGGCTCCATGTAGTTGCTGAGCTTGAATCCCTTGGTCTCGGCGACTTGCTCGGCGGTCAACTTCACGTCTTTCACATGCAAGAGAGGGAGCAGTACCAGCGAAAGCCCCGCGCCGACGGAGCAGGTGATGATGATGGAGTCAAAGGTTCCGTGCCGCAGGAGCAACAGGCCAACAAAGGGACCGATCGCGGTGGACAGTGTCTGGCCGAGCGTGAAGTAGCCGAGGCCCTCGCCGTAGCGCTCCCGGGGCACGATGCCGGCGACGATCGTCCCAATGGCCATGGCGGACGAACCGTAGGCAGCGCCGTGCAAGAAGCGCATCAGAAGAAGCAGTTCGTTGCTGCTCACCGCGAAATAGGCCAGGGTGAAGGCGACGCTCAGAAACGATCCGATATAGAGAGTCCTGGTCTGGCCGATCTGATGGATCCGTTTTCCCAGAACCGGCCGGAGGACGAACGCGCCGATGACGAAGATACTCGCCGAGAGACCGGCCATGGCCGGGGAGGCGTCAAAGCGGTCGGTGGCGACCTTTGACATGACGATCATGAGCAGGAGAAAGCACACGGCGTTGAGGAAGTTCACCAACCAGATGATCACGAAACTTCTGGTCCATAGTTTCCCCCGGCCACGGTTTCCGCGCCGTCGTCTTTGTCCGCCCGGTTCTTGCTGCTCGTGTAGTCGCTATCGCCCACGCTGTTGGTCCCCAGTCACGCCTCTTACTTGGGAGCCGGCTGGCCCCTAGGCGATTCTACATGAGTTGCTGAGACGGGGAGCCGTGCAACTCGTGCACGTAGTCGTAGTCTTCGGCACCGCCAGGTGCCGTCCTAGCCACTAACCCGACCGAGTTCTTCAGCGGCATGGGTCCCTCCCCGCTCGACGTGCGCCCACCTCTTCGCGGGCTCTTCGCCCAGGACGACGACCCTGGTGCTACGATCTGGTATGGAGTCCGAACGTGTAGGGCGGGCTCGTGCACTTTCGAGGCGCCACGCGACGATTCGTGAATGGCGAGGATGAGAAGAGTGTCTGAGACCTCACAGCCGACGAAGCTGGAATGGAAGAGCATCCACGACTTCCAGCACCTCATGGTCCGCCGGGTGGAGAATATCATCCTGGTCTCGAGCACCTACGAGACGTTCATCCTTCAGGAGGACGGCCGGCTGGAAGAACTCATGCTGGGCGAGTTCCTGAACCTCAACCTCCACCATACTACCGGTCTCACCCATGTCTCGAGCGGAGCCGAGGCTATTGCTCTGGTCAAGGCCGAGAGCCGTTTCAACCTCATCGTCACCGCGGTCGACGTGGGCGACATGAACGCTTCTGAGCTCGCGCGGGAGGTGCGGCGCGCGGGTCTGGACGTCCCCGTGATCGTGCTCGCCTATGACGGGGGCGAGTTGGCCGATTTCATCTCGCGTCAGGACACCTCGGAGATCGAGCGCATCTTCCTCTGGCAAGGCGATCCCCGCATCTTCCTCGCTATCACGAAGTACATGGAGGACAAGCTCAACGTGGCCTACGACACGGGGGTGGCGGGCGTGCAGGTGATCCTGCTGATCGAGGACAACATACGCTACTACTCGGCTTTCCTGCCCGTGGTCTACACCGAGATCATCCGCCACTCGCAGAGCGTCATCGAGGAGGGCGTCAACACAGCCCACAAGATCCTACGCATGCGGGCACGCCCGAAGATCCTCCTGTGCTGCCACTGGGAGGAGGCCTGGCGGTACTTCTCGGCCTACCAGGAGCACGTGCTGGGCGTGATTTCCGACATCGAGTTCCCGCGGGAAGGCAACCTGGTCCCCGGCGCGGGGATGGAATTCGCCCGCCGGGTCAGGGCGGCCTGGAAGGATATCCCGGTGCTCCTCCAGTCGAGCCGGCCGGAAAGCGAGGCCATGGCCCGCGAGGTGGGAGCCGATTTCCTACTCAAGGGCTCGCCGATGCTTCTCACCGACCTCCGCCGCTTCGTGGTGGACAACTTCTTCTTCGGTGACTTCATCTTCCGGCTCCCGGACGGCACGAAGGTCGGACAGGCCGCCGACATGAGGAGCCTGCTGGCAAGCCTTCACACGGTGGCCGGCGAATCGATCGATTATCACGCTGAGCGGAACGACTTCTCCCGCTGGCTGAAGGCGCGTACGGAATTCCGTCTCGCTGACCTCCTCAGACCGCGCACATCGGCCGACTACGATACGGTCGAGGGTCGCCGGGCCTACCTGATCGAACAGATAGACGCCTATCGCCGCGAGCAGATCCGGGAGTCGATCAGCGATTTCCACCCGGCTACCTTCGACCCCGACAACAGCTTCGCGCGCATCGGCGAGGGCTCCTTGGGCGGGAAGGCCCGGTCGCTTGCCTTCGCCCGTCACCTTCTTCGCGACTACGGGATCGCTGAACCGTCTGAGGGCATGCAGGTCACCGTTCCGCCGGGTGTGGTTCTGGGCACCGACGTGTTCGACCTCTTCCTGGATGCGAACGACCTGCACGCGTTCGCCATGGAGACCGGTGATGACGCGCTGATCGAGGAGCGGTTCCTGGCAGCCTCGTTGCCGCCGGAGATCGAGGCGATGCTCGATGCCCTTCTCGAGATCGTGCACTACCCCTTGGCCGTGCGTTCATCGAGTCTTCTGGAGGACTCTCAGTACCAGCCTCTGGCCGGCGTATACAAGACCTACATGCTCCCCAACAACCATCCCGAGCGCCCCGTGCGCCTCGCCGAACTCACGAGGGCCGTGAAGCTTGTCTTCGCCTC
The DNA here is from genome assembly GCA_963714175.1 of uncultured Actinomycetes bacterium. Lineage (GTDB taxonomy): Bacteria > Actinomycetota > Thermoleophilia > RBG-16-64-13 > RBG-16-64-13 > RBG-16-64-13. The sequence goes on from CAVQNN010000003.1 coordinate 894,834, forward strand.
CACCTTCCTCGCCAGCCCTAAGAGCTTCTTCAAGGCGACGCCCTACCGTCTGGAAGAAGAGAAGATGGCCGTGATCATTCAGAGGATCGTGGGGACGCGGCATGGGTCCCGTTTCTACCCCTCGTTCGCTGGGATCACCCGGTCGTACAACTTCTACCCCACCGCTCCCCTGCAAGCAGGCGACGGCGTGACTACGATGGCTTTGGGTCTCGGCCGGACCGTCGTGGAAGGGGGGCTCGCCCTTTCGTTCTGTCCCCGATATCCGCAGCATCTGGTCCACTTCTCTACCGTGAGCGACATGCTCGCCAACTCGCAGCGCGAATTCGTGGCTCTGGACATGGAGGGGCAGGTAGGGGAGATGGCGGAGCGTCGCTACCCGTTGGACGCCGCCGAGACCGACGGCACACTGGGACCGCTAGCCTCCACCTATTCACGCGAGAACGACGCGGTATACGACGGCACTTCTCAAGAGGGTGTGCGGCTGGTCAGTTTCGCATCCATCCTCAAGGAACGCGCCTCCCCGTTTCTGGCGACCTTGGGCCGGCTGCTGGAGCTGGGGCGGCTGGGCATGAACGCTGAGGTGGAGATCGAGTTCGCCATGGAACTCGGTGGGCGGGGCGTAGGCCCTCCGCGGTTCAGCTTTCTTCAGATGCGGCCTATGGCCATGGCGCGGGAGGCAGAGGAGCTGGACATCGATGATGTCGCGCTGGCTGAGGTGCTGGCGAGTTCGAGCAGCGCGCTGGGCAACGGTAGGTTGGACCACATCAGGGACGTAGTGGTAGTGAGCCGAGCCCGCTTCGATCGCAGCAAGAGCCGGGAGGTCGCCGGGGAGGTCGCCCGGTTAAACGCGGAACTCACGGTTGAGGGGGTCCCGTATCTCTTGATAGGTTTGGGTCGCTGGGGATCCGCCGATCCTTGGCTGGGCATCCCAGTCACCTGGGAGCAGATCTCCGGCGCCCGCGTGATCGTGGAATCGGGACTGAAGGACATCAGTGTCACACCGTCCCAAGGGAGCCACTTCTTCCAGAACCTGACCTCGTTCAGGGTCGGTTACTTCACCGTGAATCCCGAGAGTGGGAAGGGCCATCTCGATTGGGATTGGCTCGAAGCTCAAACGGCCACGAAGGAGGGGGCCTTCGTGAGGCACCTACGGTTCGCAGACCCTCTCGTCATCATGATCAACGGGAAGCAGCAGCGCGGAGTGATACTCAAGCCACGGAGCGATGCCGGTCGAGGGTCTCCTCGAGTGCCTCGAGGTCGTCCGGGCTGAGGATCACGGCGGCCGCCCGGCCGTTGCGCGTTAGGACGACCCGGTCGTGGGCGGACTCCACCTGGTCGACTATCTCCGACAGGTGGGCCTTCACGTTCGCTAGGGGCAACGTCCTGTCCATGACCATAACTACAGTCACATCCTTCTGCTGGGCGCCAGAGCCAGTATCTTCGACCTGAACGGCTGCCAGCATGGCCTGGGGCACGCCGCGGTGCCTCCGACTTTCGACCTACGCGGGCGCGGAGGTGGAAGTCCTCGAAGTGGAGCAGCCGGGTCGTGTCCGCCAATCTCCAACCAAAGACCGAACCGGCTGTGCCGACGCTGGCCTAGCCTGACTTCCAGGGAGTGCGCCACTGTGGTTGCGGCACTGCAGTTATCACAGGTGATAAACTAGGCAAGAAGGAACAGCTGGGCGAGAAGCGAGTCAGAGGGTTCGTGTTCAGGTCTTATGTCGGAGATCATCCGCCCCTTCATGTGCCGGTTATCTGTACGAGGGAGAGGATTGATGCCTCGCACTTCTGAGAATCTTGAGGTGCTCGACAGTCTCGGTTCAGTCGAGGCCCGCATCTGTGATGTGGCGTTCGTGGAATCCATGGCGACTCTGGTGGTCAAGTTCCTGAGCGGCCGGGTGTATGCCGTGCCTCTGACCGACCTAGAAGGTGTCGATCCTACCGGGGTGACGGGGGTGTCGCAGGGCTCCGATGGATACTCGGCGGTGATAGAGCAGGAGTCGGGCAACCGGCTCGAAGTGCCTTGGGACGTGGTCCTATACCACGCTGAGCCCGGATACCCCTTCTATAAGTACGGCAGTGCTGGGGATGACCGTGCCACAGACCGCCGGCGGATCGGCGAACGGATCCATCTCGAACGCACCAAGCGGCAGTGGACGCTCGCCCAACTGAGCGCGCAAACGGGCATCAAAGTGCCCAACCTCTCCCGCCTGGAGAAGGGCAAGCACATGCCTTCGCTGGAGACTCTGGAGAGGATCGCCGGCGCCTTCGGCCTGCCGGTAGCCGCACTGATATCCTCCCGGCGCCCTTGCACTACGCAGGCAATTGAGTAAAATAACTCACAGTATTGAGTAGTCTGGGGCCAGAGGTGGTTGATGTACCAACGCGCGCTCACACACACCCTTGCGGAGCGACTGGCCGGCGAGCGGCGGTTCATCCAAGCCCTTGTGGGGCCGCGTCAGGTCGGCAAGACCACCAGTGTCTTGCAGGCACTCGACGGCCTGGGCATTCGCCACGTCTACGCAAGCGCCGACGAACCGGGCCTACGGGGTGCTGCGTGGCTGGAGCAGCAGTGGGAGCAGGCGAGGATCCATGCTCGCTCAGAAGCCACCTGCATTCTGGCGCTGGACGAGATACAGAAGATACCTGGCTGGTCGGAGACCGTGAAGCGCCTCTGGGACGAGGACACGCGCTCGAGGCTCGATGTTCGAGTGTGCTTGCTGGGCTCCTCGTCGCTGCTCATCACCGGTGGTCTCAGCGAGAGCTTGGCGGGGCGCTTCGAGTTGCTGAGGGCGACTCACTGGCTGTACCGGGAATGCCGCGAGGCGTTCGCCTGGGACCTCGACACCTATCTGTTTCACGGGGGCTATCCGGGGGCGGCGGTCCTCATCGACGATCATGCGCGTTGGCGTGCCTACGTGCTCGATTCTCTGGTCGAGACCACTGTTTCGCGCGACATCCTTCTCACGACCCGGGTGGACAAGCCTGCGTTGCTTCGACAGCTCTTCTACCTGGCGGTGGAGCACTCGGGTCAGGTGCTCTCGTTCACCAAGATGTTGGGCCAACTCCACGACGCGGGGAACACCACCACCATCGCGCACTATTTGGAGTTGTTGGAGCAGGCCGGTTTGATCAGGGGCTTGGGCAAGTTCTCCGGCAGCAAGGTACGGCGTCGGGCATCCATCCCCAAGGTTCTGGTGTTGAACACGGCGCTGATGACCGCGGTCGACGGCCGGACGCCGGATGAAGCCCGCGCCGACGGCCGGTTCTGGGGCCGGCTCGTCGAATCGGCGGTGGGGGCGCATCTGAACGCGGTGTACGCGACCGCCGGCGCGGGCCTCTACTATTGGCGCGAAGGTGATCAGGAGGTCGACTACGTGTTGCAGACCCGCCCGTCCGTCGGAGGAGTCCCGGCTCTGTGGGCCATCGAGGTCAAGAGCGGCAGTCGACAGGCGAGCGGCTCTGGGATGGAACGGTTCTCACAGGTCTTCGGGCCGGCTAGGAAGCTGCTGGTGGGACAGGGGGGGCTTCCGTTGGAGGAGTTCTTCTTGGGCGAGTTGAGCTGAGGATCGCGGGGTCTTCTGGCCAAGGCTGCAGAGGAGACGGACGGGGAATAGAGAAAGTGGGCGTTGTGCTCACCAAGACTCAGAAGGTCATCATCATAGTCGCCGTAGCCGTCGTCGCTCTTGTGGCGCTGGTGGGCTTTTGGACCTTGATCGTCCCTGGCCTGATGTGGGGCTCCCTGATGGGGGAGGTCAGCGATTCAGCCATTGAGGGCAATGTGCCGGAACCGGGGGACTTTGACCTATTCCTGAAGAGAGACCTCGAGTCGTACTTCGGCGAGCTGATGGGTAGAAGCGTGGTGGTCGACTACGAACTGCTGCGCGACGGGCCCAGCCAGGCGGGATCGGCATACCCGAAGTTCTACGCGTGGGTCAGTATCTTCGACGGAAGCACGCTGTTGGAGGAGGGGGTGGTGAGAGTAGGCGCTGTTGACAAGGTCTCTTTCTACGTCACCCACTACTTGACCGCGGATGACATAAGGCAGAGCCCTGACAGTATCCGCGAGATCTTTGCGGAGGATGTCTGCCGCAAGATAGAGGAAAGGATCAAGTAGGCGAACTCCGGGGCGCGTAGGTGTCGTGCTACAGCGGCCGGTACACGTCCGCCCGGTGCTCGATGCGGACCACCAAGACGAGCGAACGCTCCTCATCGATCAGCATAGATGACGCGGTACGCTCCGCGGCGGGCCGACCAATAGCCCGCGAGTTGGCGCACCAACGGCTTGTCGACTCACTTCGGCGATTCCAGGAGGGCACCAGTGAGGAATCCCACCACGGCTGTGGCCACGGGTTCGGGGAGGCGTTCAAGCGACCTGGCAGCGCTCGGAGCCACTCGAAGTGGAGCAGCCGGGTCGCCGCACTACTATCCTCCCGGCGCACAGCCGGAGCGGTCGGGTGACCTGAGCATCGGGCCAGATATGTCGGGGAATCGCTGGCCGGTTCCCCGCTCGTGGTTGTTCCGCAGCTCCGTCGGCGCTTCACACGAAGAGGATGCGGCCCGCCACGTCTCGGAAGAACTCCGGGGACCACATCCGCAGTGTCGCCGGGTCGCGCACGAACGGTTCGACCTCGCGACGCGCCTGTTCCACGTCCAACGCGTCGATGGCCTCGTCCAGAAGCCGCTTCAGATCGTTACTTCCGAGCGGGTCGGGTGCGGTCCAATGACCGCTCTGCCGCATGCGCTGCTCCAGGTGGCTCAACCTTAACTCCGGGTGGTTGCCCGCGAACCATACGAGGTCATACCAGTCCCGGCCTTTGACCCTGGTTGCCCACTTACGGCACAGAAGAGCGTGCATCTTGCCCGCGAACAGATCGGGCAGGGAGTAGGTGCGCACCGAGAACGGCACCGGTCGCAGCAGGAATCTCACCTCTGTCTCGAAGCCGGGCGGCGGATCTGTGTCCACCTCCAGTTTGATCTTGGTCAGTTGGCCCTCGGGGATGCCGGCGATCACTTCGGGGCGTGCCTCGATCGTCAACAGCTGCTGAACAGTGTCGGCCTTGAGAAAGGCGGAGCGCACCGCACGAGTTTCCCCGGCAGCTCTCACCTCGCAGGTGACGTCGAAGCCGAAGGCTCGCACCTCCCGCTCGAGCGATACGGTGTAGCGTGACAGGTCGAAGTCCGGATCGGGCGTGAGCAGCGAGAAGTCAAGGTCTTCGGAGAAGCGATCCAGGCCATGGAGGATTCGGAGTGCCGTGCCTCCGTAGAAGGCGGCCTTGTCGAAGAGGTTGCTCCTCCATAGGCCCAGCAGGGCCACGTCCTGCAGGATCTCGCGCAGGGCCTGCCGGTAGTCCTGCGTGGTCACCGGATGGTACCGAGACAGCAGTTGCGCCACTGCTTCATTCATGACCATACTCCTTGCGCAGTCGTCGAATGGCGGACGCGAGAAGTCTCAGCTGATAGGAGCCGTACGCGGCGGCTATGCGTTCGGCGGCGCCGGCGTCCAGATCGGCGAGCGCGTCGGCATCGATTCGAAGTGATTCCAGGAGGTGTACGAGCATCCGGTCGATACTCCGGATGCCCAGACCGCGTTCGTCGCGAATCTTGTCCGCGAGCGCCTTTTCTGGGCCCGCGATCAGGTAGCCTCCACCGCCCGGGAGTTCAACCCGCGTCAGGCCCTCAGCGAAGGCTCTCTCCGGCACGGGCCTGTAGAGGAAGAGGCCGACCGGAGTCTCGAAGCGGCGAGGCCTTCCCGCGATAGCCGACGTCACGGCTTCGACTCGCTCAGGGATGAGCCCATGGTGTTGAAGGGCGTAGTCAAAGGACACGTACGAAGGCCCGGCGACAAGGTTCGCGAGTATCTCGAGCGAGTACGGGCGTCGCCGGAAGGCAGGCCCGAAGACATAGATGCCCGGCGCGACGCGGATGACCGAGCCCGACCTCAGCAACCGCGTGATCGCGTCGCGGGGGCGGGCGTAGTCCTTCGCAGCCTCCAACAGGGCCTGGTGGTCGAATTCCTCGCCCAAGACACGCTCTCGGAGAGCCTCTAGTATCCTTGTTGTGTCGGCCACTTGGTCCATCACCTCGTCCGCGTGTGCCGTTCTCGCTGCACTCCCAGCAATCTGATAGTAGAACGTAGTTTGTCGACCTATTGTCGACAAAAGCTGTTCATATGTCAAGCTGCCGCGCCGTTCGCTTCGAGTCCTGTGCGCGTGCGAAGGGTCGTGATTAGGCGCAATCCCCTCGACATGGTGGCTTCGGCCGGAGGCGACGTCGCCTCCCGGGTGCTGAGGCTGGTGGCTGAGTGCGACTCTGTGGACTCCATCATCGTGCTGTCCTGTCTTGGTGTGCGCAGCACCGGCGCCAGCGACCGTCCGCTGGGGCCCGATGGCGAATACCTCGGGCTGAGCGTGTGGGAGACGAACTTCATGAGTGTGGTGGCGGAGCTGATGGAGGCGACCGGCAAGCCGATCATCAACGTGCCCGACAGCTTCGTTCGGGGTTCGTTGTTCGATCTTGGCCACCGCTTCAAGCCCATCTTGCTCGGCACCCCGCAGGCGGCCGCACGAGCGCTCGACAGAATGGAATGGTACGGCGCGTACCGGCGCGGCGCCTGAGCAGCCGCGTCCCGTCTTGCGCAGGGCGAGCACGCTCGTACCCGCGTCACTCTTGACCTGCGCATCATCAGGAGGGACTGCCGTTGGAGGAGTTCTTCCTGATGCCGTCCGCCTGCTCCGCTCTTTCGGCTGCGAAGCCCTAATAAGACAGCGGCAGCGGCGTTAGCCCCGGGCGTCCCTCGGCCTCATACTTCGCCGCGATTTCTACAACGGCCGGATCGTCGAGAGTGCTGAGGTGACCCTCGTCGTAGAGCAGTTGATCGCCGATACGGAGGGTTGCAGTCCGAATGTCTCCGGTGCAATGCATCCAATAGGGGTATGAAGCCGACCACCCCGGAGCTCCTATGTGCACGTGAAGGTTTGACGAATGTGCGTGATCGATCATCCGCCGGATGAGCGGGTTGGGGCACTGATGCTCGCAAATGGCTGCTTGGGGATGAACGCCGAAATGGAGCGTATCGAAGTTGTAGACACCATCTCCCAAGCGGCCGCGCATCTCTTCGAGGAACCGTCGCAAGGCTGCAGCCTCGTTGCCCCCCTCGATCTTCGTGATCTGGTTGCTGTCGATTGTCAGGCTGATGGGTTCGGCAAAGTACGCAGGAATGCGTGCGTACCTGGACCACCAACTGAGCATGCTTTCGAAGACAAACACACCGGAGGTGTCTTGCAGGGCGACGGGTGGGTGGACCCATTCGGGCCACGGCCGAAAGTAGCCGAAGTCCTTGCGCCTCACGGAGTAGCTGGGGAAGACCGGGTGGGGCGAAGGCAGGATCGTACCCTCAAGATCGGTGCCGTTCTTGGAGGTCATCTGCCACGTCGCGCCGACCGTGATGGCAAGCGAAGCCCGGTAACGGATCTCGCTCACGAGCTCGTAGGGAGTGCGCGCCCAGGCGGAGCACAGCAGCGGCGCAGTGGTCGCCATGTTCTTTACCGTGACCACTCCCAACTCGTTGATCCAGTCTCTCCACTCGATCATGTCCTCCGTTGTCAGATCGAAGGAGTTGTTGATCACCAGATCACAACCCGACATGGCGCCCTTGAGTATCGGCGGGAGACGCCACTCGTGGGCCTTTGCGGGCTCGTCGATCCACAAGACCGAAGCATTTGCGCCCCGAAGGTTCACGCAGGACTTGATCCACGAGATGGCCAACTCGTCCACGCAATTGTCACCCCCGTGGAGCCCGCTGGCATCCGCAACGATCAAGACATCCTGCCCCGGCTTGAGCTCGGCGCAATTGTCCAGCATGTCGCCGATGGCAATTGCTGCCTGCCTAGGAATGCTGCTGGTCTCTCCCATCCTTGGCCTCCTCCATTCACCTGACCCTCGGGGTCTTCACCTGCTTCGCACCGTTCGTGGACGTGCTCAGCTCTAGCTGTTTCGCCCGACCCCGAATTTCGACTCTCTCAACGCTGCGTGCATCCGTGCTGCTTCCACGGCTCGTTCAGGATCCTGCATCCGAACGGCGTCTACGATCGGTACATGAATGGCTTTGAACTCGGCGATGTCCCGAAGAAGGACACCTACGGGGATGGGGATGAAGATCTCCCCCTGGATAGTCACACTGGCTTGCTCGAGATACTCGTTGTGAGCGGCTCTCGCCAGCGTCTGGTGAAGGTGGTAGTGCCAACGAGTTTCGGTTACGGTGTCGTCTAGGAGAGCCTGGGCGACTGTCTCCAGGGCCTTCATATCGGCCTTCGTCCGTCTCTTGGCGGCAAGGCAAGCGATGTCTTCCTCCATCAACGCGGAGAACTCGAGCAACTGACGGAGTTGCGGCTTGCGGATCCGAGTCTGCTCCTTCCATCGCTGGTGGAGGGTCTCTGCATCCACTACGCTGGAGCCTCCCATCGGGCCGCGCTTGATCACGATCAGCCCGACAGTCTCCAACGACCGAAGCGCTGCGCGCAACGTAACCGGCGCCACTCCGAGCTGCTTCGACAGCTCCCGCTCAGGTGGCAGCTTCTGCCCAGGGGCCAACTGGCCGGATAGGATCAGCCATCTGAGGTAGGACTCCGCGCTGTCGCTTGCCCTGGTAGGGCCGATTGGGAAAGGGCTGCTGCCTAGCAGCGGAGACTGTGAGGTGGGATCCATGACTGGATTGTAGCATGATCGAGCCATTTGAACCATTGCTACTAAGAAAGCCGCAAACGACTTGACAGATGTTGAACACTTGCTACTATGATTATCGCTAAGCGCCGTCGCTGCGGCGGTCCAGCGCAGGTCCAGCGGCGACCTGGACAAACACGGAGGACTTGCGATGAGCACATGCACCTGCATCGACGTGCACGGCCATATCATCCCGCCGGCTTACAAGCAGGCTTTGATCGACACCGGGCTGATCGAGAGAGACCGGTTTCCCCTTCCCTCGTGGGACGCGGAGCTCAATCTCGAGCACATGGAGAAGATGGGCATCTCATCCTCAATCCTGTCGCTGTCCTCGCCCGACGCTCATCTGGATGACGATCAGAACACGCGGCTGCTCTATCGCGCGATAAACGAGGTGGGAGCTGAGGTTGTCCGGAATCATCCCGACCGGTTCGGCTACTTCGCCGCCTTGCCGCTGCCCGACGTCGAGGGTGCTCTCCAGGAGGTCACCTACGCCTACGAGCAACTGAAAGTGGACGGAATCAGACTGACGACGAACACCAAGGGGTTGTATCTCGGTGAGGCGCCGCTCGAGCCCCTCTTCGAGCGCCTGAACCACTACAAGGCGGTCGTCTTCATCCATCCCTGCAAGCCCGCGGCAGTTCCCGCCGAGGTGCTGACCGGCTACCCGGTTCCCATGATGGAGTTCATGTTCGACACCGCCCGGGCGGTGTCGAACCTGGTTGTACAGGGCGTTGTCGTCCGCTACCCACAGATACGCTACGTGATACCTCATGCCGGAGGCGTTCTGCCCATCGTGGTCTCGCGCGTACACAGCCTGGTTCAGGTCACGAGGAAACCGGAGGAGCGGGCTGACGTACTTGGTGGTTTTCGGAGCCTCTACTACGACACTGCCGGTCCTTCCATCCAGCAGCAGTTGCGTCCGCTTCTCAACATTACCGACGACAGCCACCTTCTTTGTGGCACCGACTGGCCGCACGTGCCGACGGACGAATGCATAGCGCAACGAGAGGTGATCACAAGCAGCGACCAGCTAACCGGGGAGCAGAAGCGCAGGCTTTTCCGCGACAACGCCTTGACGCTGTTTCCCCGCTTTGGTCGAGAGGAGGCAGCGGCTTCGTTCTGCATCAAGTCGTGAAGGAATAGTCGAGTAAGGAGCGTGCCCGTGGATTTGCGGTCCGAGATCAACGCCATCAAGATAATCGATCACCATGCTCATGTGATGGATCCTTTCTACTGGAACGATGCACTGGGGGAGGCATCGCCGTTTCCGCCGTTGTGCGATCTTCCCGGGCCTGATACTCATCTTGCCAAGACCAGTAAGCTCCTGCTCATGTTTCGCGAGCTATTCGGCTTCTCAGACTCCGTCGTGACGGAAGAGAACGCGGCGCATTTGCGTGAGGCCTACGACGCGGCGACGGCCGACGAAGCCGCGCTGTACCACCGAGTGATGGACCTTGCCGGCATAGAGACTGTCGGCATATTGGCTCAAAGTAGACCCATCCTGCCGCCCCAGCTCGATCCCAAACGGTTCCGGGTCATCTCCCTCGCCGATGGGCTGATCATTCCCCTCGATAACAGCGCGTTGAAGAAGCCTGTGGCGAAGTGTGAGACCTTCATCAAGATGGCCGAGGTCTCAGCGGAGATTCTGAAGAACGATCTCGCTTGGCATCCCACCACTTTCGATGACTACCTGAGGTTCGTCTCGGCTGCTGTCGAAAGGCTCAAAGACAAGGGCGCGATCGCCCTCAAGTCTTCCTGCGGCTACTGGAGGGGACTTGATTTCGAGGTGGTGGATGAGGACGAGGCCCGTGTGATCTTCGACGCCAAGGACAGCAGTCCGGCCCACTACAAACGCCTCCAGGACTTCTTGCAGATCAAGGTTCTCCAGGAGTGCGGCCGCGTCGGTCTCCCCTTCCACATGCACACCGGTGCCGGTGGCCAAGAAGGCTTCATGGGTGGAAGCAATCCGAGCCTGCTCGACAAGCTGGTGTGGCACGCCGACACGAAGTGCACGATCGTGTTGCTCCATGGCGGCTTCCCCTACTGCGGCGAAGCCGGCTTCATGGTCGCCGGCTTTGGCCGGCGCCCGCGGCCGCTCTATCTCGATACCTCGTTGATGTGGATGGACAATCCCACGCCGGGTGCGCTCTCGCACAAGCACGTTCTGAGGGAATGGCTGGAGTGGGGGATAGCCCCCCAAATGATCTACGGGAGCGATGCTCCCAGTCCGTTCAGGCTCTGGCTCTCCGCGCTCAGTTTCCGCGAGGACCTGTGCGCGGTCCTTTCCGATATGGTCACAGAGTCACTGCTCACTGAGGATCAGGCGTTGACTGCGGCCTACCAGATCCTGCGTGGGAACTCCGAGAAGATCTATAACTGGCAGGCATAGAAAGGGCTGGATCGTCAAATGAAGAAGACGCTGATCGGACTCTTGGCACTTTGCTTGGTACTTTCGGTTTCACTAGTTGTGGGCGCATGTGGTGACGAGGAAACGACCACTTCCGAGAGTGTTGCGTCGGCAACCACAGTGGCTGGGGGCAACGTCGGCTGCCGCCACCACCTCGTCGTCGGGTTCGACGGCGGCGACCGCCCCTGAGAGCATCAAGGTTGGATTCCTGAGCGACGTGACCGGCCCCTTGATGACCTCGGGGGAGAGATGGATGTGGTGCTGGCAGGCGGCCATAGATGACATCAACGCAAACGGTGGCATCGAAGTCGCCGAGTACGGGACGAAGATCCCGATCGAGGTCATCATTGCCGACCATGCGGCGGATGAGAGCAAAGCTGTCACTCAGGCTGAGTGGCTGTGTCAGCAGGGTGTCGTCGCAATACTGGCCAGCAGCGCGGCCGTGCCTGGTGCTGAGGCGGTTGCAGAGAAGAACAAGATCCCGCTGATCATGACCGGCGGTATGCTGCGGCAGCCCCACGATCAGGGCTACACGTACCTCTTCACGTATTTCGTTCTGAACGACGCTGACGCCACGGCTACTGCCGAATTCGTGGCCGCTCTACCGGCCGACCAGCAGCCGACGGTCATAGGTAACATGGTTGGGCAGGACTCGTTCGGACAGGAGCTTGGCATGTACCTCGAGCAGGACCTCACCGCGCTGGGCTACCAGGTGGTGAACCTACCCTATACCAGATTCACGACGGACTTGTCCTCGCAGGTTCTCGAGATGAAGAACGCGAATGTCGATTACGTCGTCGGCGGAGTGCTTCCCACCGACGCGGCTCTTCTCATGAAGACAATGAAGCAGTTGGACCTCTCCCCGAAGGGAATGATTCTCGAAGCAGGGCCTGATGATCCCGGGTTCTGGGGCAGTCTCGGCGGTGACGGCGACTACGTTTGCACCCTCGCCAACTTCGACAGCAGTTTCACCTATCCTGGAGCCGCGGAGCTATCCGAGAGGTACACGGCCAAGTTCAACGAACCGGTCTTCGAGTCAGCCGGGCCCGCGTATGCGGATGTGCAGATTCTGGCCGCTGCGATCGAGAGCGCAGGTACCCTCGATCCCCAGCAGATCAGGGACGCGATTGCGGCGACCGACATGATGACAGTTGCCGGCCCGGCGAAGTTCAACGAGAATGGAACATCGATCCTCACAGGCGTCATACAGCAGTGGCAGAGCGGGAAGACGGTCGTTGTCTGGCCCGAGGATGCCGCGACCGGCCAGCTTATCTATCCTATGCCGGCCTGGGGCGCCAGGTAGTCGAGGCCGCGACGTTCGGGCCGATCATATGCCGATCCTCGAAGTAGATCTTCTATGCAAGACCTTTCGCGGGCTGAGCGCGCTCCGCGATCTGACCTTCGCCATCGAGGAGGGAACCATAACAGGGCTGATCGGCCCGAACGGATCGGGCAAGATCGATCTCTCTTCAACTGCATTGCTGGGGCTTTGAAACCGACCAAGGGCAGGATTGCCCTGAGCGGGCGTGACGTCACCGGTCTTCCGCCGTAGCAGGATCAGTGCCGCCGGCATCGCCCGGACATTCCAGTTGAGTAAGACCTTCGAGTCGATGACAGTCCGTGAACACGTTGTGGCAGCGAGGCTCTTCGGAGGGAGCGACAGGGCGTTCACGAAGGCCCGCGCGACGCGGGATTCCGAAGAGACCCTCGTGCTGGTTGGCCTTGAGCATCTCTCCTCCGAGCGACTCTCTTCGCTCGGAACGGTCGATCGCAAGCGCGTTGAGGTAGCCCGGGCCCTGGGCACGAGACCGGTCCTCCTGCTGCTCGACGAGATGATGGCCGGTCTCAACTCCCGCGAGATAGAAGACACGATGCTCATGGTGAAGAGGATCAGGGACAGCGGAGTCACGGTCATTCTTGTGGAGCACGTGATGAAGGCGGTCATGGGCGTGTCGGATCGAGTGATGGTGCTGAGCGCCGGCGAGAAGATCTGTGAAGGCGCTCCGAGCGAAGTGGTCTGCAATCGTCGGGTTATCGAGGCGTACCTGGGTGAGAAGTACCGTTCTTGAGATCCAAGGAATCGACGCCGGATATGGCGACGTGCAGGTACTGCACGACGTCTCGTTCACGGTCGGCGAAGGCGAGATAGTCTCGCTGCTGGGCTCGAACGGCGCGGGAAAGAGCACGATCCTGAAGGTTATCGCTGGCCTGCTCAAGCCTACGCGGGGCCGCGTTCTCTTCCGTGGCGTGGATCTCGCAGCATACCCGGTACACAGGGTGGTGGATCTCGGTATCTGCCTGGTTCCAGAGGAGAAGCAGGTGTTCTCGGACATGACGGTGCTCGAGAACCTCGAGCTGGGCTGTTTTGTCAAACGTGCCCGCACGATGCGGGACACCTCGCTGAAATTCGTGTTCGACGTCTTCCCCCGACTCGAAGAACGTCAGCGGCAGAAAGCCGGCACGCTCAGCGGTGGCGAACAGAAGATGGTGCTCATCGGACGAGCGCTGATGTCCCGACCGACCCTGCTCTTGATCGACGAGCTGTCGTTGGGACTCGCGCCCCTTCTCGTCGAGACCTTCTTCAACGTCATGAAGGACCTGCACAACAACACCGACCTGAGTGTCGTGCTGGTCGAACAGAACGTCGTCAACGCTCTGGAGCTATCCGACGAAGGCGTGATCATCGAGAACGGCCGCGTCTTGACCAGAGGCAAAGCCGGCGAGCTGCTGGCCAACGAGCAGATTCGGGACGCGTATCTGGGAATGACGACGGCGCAAGCCGGGCCTGTGGGAGGCCCGCAATGACGGTCCTGCAGGCGATCGTTATCGGGATCATCGTCGGTGCCTTCTACGGCCTCGTGGCTCTCGGGATGTCCCTTCTCTTCGGGGTCCTGAAGTACATGAATATCGCCCACGGATCGTTCATGATCCTCGGCGGGTATGCATCCTACTGGTTGTTCAAGCTTGCGGGCATCGACCCGTTTCTCTCCATACCCATCGTCATGATTGTCATGGCCGCCTTCGGCTATCTGGTCTATCGCTTCTTGCTCGCACGCCTGGACGAGTGCGGAGAGGAAGAGAGGCTTGGCAACTCCATGCTGATCACGTTCGGCCTTATCCTCGTGCTCGACAACGCCATGATGTTGTTCTGGACGTCCGATGTTAAGACCATCACCAGCTCGTATGCGGGCTCATCTCTGGAACTGGGCGGCATCAGAGTCCCCGTGACCGGGCTGGGGATCTTCGGCGTCACCATAGTCTTGGTCTTCCTCCTACATTTCTTCTTGCGCAGTACCTACACCGGCAAAGCCATTCGCGCGACAGCGGAGCGCTATGAAGCGGCGAGCCTGCTGGGGATCAATGTGAGTACCGTCTACGCCATCTCCTGCTCCATCGGCGTGGCCTTGGCCGGTGTGGCAGGCACAGGTATCGCGACGATGTACAGCGTGAGTGCAGGGAGCGGTCTGAACTGGCTTCTCACGGCCATGGTGGTCATGGTGATGGCCGGCATGGGCAACATCCGAGCGACGTTGTACGCCGGCGTGATTCTGGGACTGGTCGAGCAGTTGGGTGTGCTGATCGTTGGTGGAGAGTACCGCGTGGTCTTGGGCCTTCTCGTCTTCGTGGTGATTCTTGTCGTCCGACCGAGGGGGCTGTTCGCGCGATGAGATCGATGAAGTCCCTCAGAGTGGTCGCCGCCCAGGAGCCGGCTGCAGCTTGGAAGATCGGCGGTGTTTCGGTTACTTCCCTAGTCGGTACCGTCGCGCTGGTCGTGCTGGCGGTGGTTCCTTGGGTGATGCCGGCGACCGACTACATCATGACGCTGATGATCACCTTCTTCTTGAATGCCACGCTGGCTCAGAGCTGGAATCTCATGGGCGGCTACACGGGGCAGTTCAACCTGGGTCTTGCCGCGTACTTCGGCAGCGGAGCTTTCTGTTACAGCCTGATCAACCATGCTCAGGCCCCCTCCTTCGTCTCGATGCTCGCCGCCGGAGCCGTTGCCTCCGTGCTTGCGCTGATCATCGGCACTCCTACCCTGCGCTTGCGCGGCGTCTACTTCGCCGTCGGCACTCTGGCGCTGGCCGAAGCGATCAGGGTGGTGGTTGGCAACGTACACCCTCTCGCCACATACGCTCCCGCCAGTGTGTGGGCGAATTTCAGCTTGACGAGGGCCTACTACATCGCCCTGGCCATCGCGGTGTTCGCGGTCGTGCTCTGTTGGTTGGTGATCAGGTCCCGGTTGGGCGTGGCGGTGCAGGCTATCAGGGACGAGCAGGACGCGGCCGCCTCGATCGGCATCAACCCGGCCAAGTACAAGCTGCTCATCTTCGTGGTCAGCGCGTTCCTGGCCGGCCTCGCGGGAGGCGTCTTCGTGTACTACCGGGGCACGATAATCCCGGCCGACCAGTTCGAGTGCAGTTGGACGTTCGGCGCGATCGTCGCCGCCTGCATCGGCGGTCTCCGCACGCTCAAGGGTCCGCTCCTCGGCAGTGTGATCTACGTGATTCTGGAGGAACTGCTGGTTCGCACCGTCGGCCAGGCCCATTTCATCGTCATGGGCGTCATCTTCATTCTCGTCATGATATTTGTCCCTGGCGGCTTGGTAGATATCGGGAGGCTTGCTCGGCGCTTCGTGGACTCGTTGCTCCGGCGCGCTTCCGGCTGAGAAAGTGCTTCGTGCCGAACGGCCGGGGCCATGAAGCGGCTCCCACGCCCGCGGGTTGTGCCGCCCTGTCCGAAGCTGCCGGTTGACGAAGTCCAGATCGAATTGCGGACCGGCCCACTACAGCGGCCGGTACACGTCCGCCCGGTGCTCGATGCGGACCACCAAGACGAGCGAACGCTCCTCATCGATCAGCATAGATGACGCGGTACGCTCCGCGGCGGGCCGACCAATAGCCCGCGAGTTGGCGCACCAACGGCTTGCCGACTCGCTTCGGCGATTCCAGGAGGGCACCGGTGAGGAATCCCACCACGGCCGCGGCCACGGGTTCGGGGAGGCGTTCAAGCGACCTGGCGGCGCTCGGAGCCACTCGGAGTTCGAAGTCTGCCACAGCGTCAGACTGCCACGGCCGGCAGCGGCTAGGGCCGCCTGTACCGCTTTCGCAATTCGTCCCCGGTTACGAACCTGCCTGCGTCGAGGTCCTCCCGAGCCTTGCGTATCTCTTCGAGCGCATTCGGTTGCGATAGCAGGTCGAGGGTCTCCTCGAGTGCTTCGAGGTCGTCCGGGCTGAGGATCACGGCGGCCGCCCGGCCGTTGCGCGTCAGGACGACCCGGTCGTGAGCGGACTCCACCTGGTCGACTATCTCCGACAGATGAGCCTTCACGTTCGCTAGGGGCAACGTCCTGTCCATGACCATAATTATAGTCACATCCTTTGCTGGGCGCCAGGGCAACATCTTCGACCCGAACGGCTGTCAGTATGGCCTGGGGCACGCCGCGGTGCCTCCGACTTTGGACCTACGCGGGCGCCATCCACGAGGTTAAGGCGCACGGGTCGAGAGTCCCGGCGGCTCTTCACCTGGCGAGCCGCTCCAGGATGAGGCGGTTACGCTTGATCGAGGACACTCGCTCACAGGTCCTCCGGCCGTAGTCCGCCGTGTTTGGCAATGCGTGCCAGCATCCGCGGCCCGATTTCCTCGCGGTCGTGGAAGGCGAAGACTAAGTTGGGCCAGCCTGGCCTGGTGAGCACCCTGTGAGAGCCGGACTGTCGCTCTACTCTCCAGCCGATGCGGAGAAGGGCGGACAGAACCGTTTTGGCCTGGGTGCTGGGCCAGTCGGTCATGCGGCCAGGAAGGAGATGTTCAGGAACTCGCGCCCGGCCTCATCGTTCTCGAGCCGGTCGGCGACGACGCGCAACGCAAGCGCCTGTACGTGGGCGATGGCCTCGTCCTGAGTCGCGCCGTAGGCGAGGACCCCGGGAAGCTCGACCACCTCAGCGATCCAGCGCCCATCGGTCTCTTGCTCAAGCTCGATCCTGAAGACCACCGACACACGTACCTCCTAGAACATCACACCCAGAGGATACTACCTCGCCTCTTCCTACGGGGAGAGCCTCGCGTTGCGCACCGCGAAGCCTACACGCCTGCGCCCTGCGTGAGGGTAGGACTTTGGTTGGACCTTGGCGTAGCTCGTGGAGCAGCAGGTCCCGTCGGATGGGGGCAAATCCTGGCGCTGTTCGACCGGTGGTGAGAAGGCGCCGGAGGTGAGTCTCGGTGCAGGGGTTGCCGGCGCCACTCAATGCTTCCCATAAGGATTGCAACTCCATCCGATCGAAGTTGTAGAATGTTAGAAGTCCCGAACGATTCTTGCCCGTTGGGGGGGATACAAGACGCCGGATCCAGCCCGTGAGCCGCGTGTGACATCCGATACCTGCTGCGGCTGGCACGGCACTGTCCCCGACTTCCTCGCGCTCGATCAAGCCACGTTGCTCGCATCGCTCTCCGCCCGGCACCTGCAGGTCATGGGTCTCCCGCCCAGCGGTGAGCAGATGGCGGCCTGGCGCGGCGAGTACGAGATGGACAAGGAGGGATACCACCTCCCGACCGAACCCCCTGACCGGAGCTTCATAGTCCAGCCTTGGATGGGGAGTCAAGGAACCGAGCAATAGCCTGCGCGAGGATGGAGGTTGCAGATGAGCGAATTGGGCGAAGTCATCCCGATCAAACCGATAGCCGAAGCGCCGCCGGCGACCTGTGAGCCGGCGGAGGGACCGGCCGTCGACAAGGCTGCGGCGAAGCGGGTCGCTCCCAAGTGGGAGGAGACCGCCAAAGAACGGGTGCGGGCCGGGCTCAAGAAGTACACCAAGCACATCGCCGATATGAACGCCCGGGACGCCAACGAGGGCGACACCCGACTCCTGGTCACCGACTTCCTGTGCGACGTCCTCGGATATGACAAGTACAGCGATCTGACCACCGAGTACAGGGTCAAGGGCGAGTTCGCCGACTTCGGGATCCGCATCGACAACGAGATGGTCGCCTTCATCGAGGTCAAGCGGGCCAAGACGAAGCTCGGCGCCAAGCAGCTCAGGCAGGTCCAATCCTACGCCGCCAACGAGGGCGTCGAGTGGATGATCCTCACCAACGGCGCCGAGTGGCAGGTCTATCACCTCTCCGATACCGTCCCGCTCGTGAACGAGCTGCTCTTCACCGTCGACCTGCTCGGCCCCGACAGCCCGGCCGGCAAGACGAAGGATCTCTTCTATCTGACCCGGGAAGCGATGAAGCGCAACCAGATGGACGAGCTCTGGAAGGCCAAGCGGGCCACCTGTCCGAAGGCCCTGGGCCAACTGCTGCGCTCCCCGGCCGTGGTGGAGTCGATGCGCAAGGAGCTCCGGCGGACCACCGGCTACCGGGTGGAGGCGGACGAGATCGTGCGGCTGCTGGAGGAGACGGTGCTGAGGGCGGAGTGTCTGGAGAGGTAGGTGCCTGACCGGAGTAGAGGGGCTCGCGTTGGGGAGTGATAGCGGTTTGGGAGGGTCTGAAGGCATGAGGCTGGGTAAGTGCTCACATCAAAGGGTACGGACGTCTTTGTGGACGTCAAAGTGAACCTTGACAGCAAGGTGATTGCTGTTGTCGGGCCGAACGAGGCTGGTAAGACCACCTTTCTCAAAGCGCTGGCAGACTTGGAGACTGACAGCGAGCCCCTCAGCTCCATCGAGCGCTCAAGGGGGGAACGATCGACGGTGACACCAAGATCGTTGAGGTGAGGTTCTCGCTGGACGAGAACGACCGGTTTTCCCGACCACCCCTGCCGCTGGAAGAGCCTCCGACAACCATTCGTGTGAGCCGCAAGGCTGATGGCGGCAATGTCCTGATTGATGTGGAACCCCGCCCTCGAAAAGCTCTGCCGCCACTCACGAAGGCACTAACGGTGCTGGAGAAAGCGATAGAGCGTGGGGCTCTACGAGCACTGGTATCTAGAGAGAGTACCTTCGGAAATCATGACGCTGAGGGCGCCCGGGACTTCCAATCGGAGCTGCGGGAGTTTGTTCACTCCGTACGACGCATCGTCAGCACTCCAGAAGATGGTCCAGACGAACGTGAGGCCGCCGAACTGGCCGGAGAGCTGGCAAATGCGCTGGTCCCTGAACCGAAGGCCAATCGACTGCGGGACGCGCTAAAGAGCGCGAAGGTCTGGCTTGAGAGAGACGATCCTTCCGCTACGGTAGTCAGAGCGTTGTGGAAGCGCACGCCCCAGTTCCTGGCGTTCGATGACCCGGACCGGAGTCTGCAATCCGAGTACGCTCTCGACGACGCGCTTCTCGCCCGCACTCCAATTGCTCTTGAGAATCTGGCGCGGATGGCGGGACTTGATTTGCACGCTCTTAACAGCGTGCGCCAATCCGGGGATATCGCTAGGCGAGACTCGGCTCTCCGTGAGGCGAACAATCGGCTGAGAGACCTGTTCCGGGACGCTTGGAGGCAGTCCAAGCTTCGCGTTGAACTCACCGTCGACGGAGACTATCTTCGGGTCTCAATCGTGGAGAATGACGCGGTCGTCACCGTCTTTGGCGAGCGCAGTGCCGGACTCCGGATGTTCGTGGCTCTCGTCGCCTTCTTGTCAACACGCGACACTCAGACTCCACCAATTCTTCTGATTGACGAAGCGGAGAGTCACCTCCACATTGATGCGCAAGCGGACTTGGTCAACATGTTCGTCTCGCAAGAACAAGTCGCAAGGGTGATCTACACGACGCACTCACCGGCGTGTCTTCCCCCGGATCTTGGCGTAGGGATTCGTTCGGTGGTTCCCTCGGCCCAGAATTCGCAGGTCAGCGAGATTAGGAACAGCTTCTGGACAGGAGGCGCTGGCTACTCACCACTAATGATTGCGATGGGCGCAGCGGCTGCAGCGTTTACTCCGGCCAGATGCGTCGTACTTGCCGAGGGCGCGACAGAGATGATACTGCTGCCATCGTTGCTGCGCGGTGCGACTGGTCTGGAGGTTCTGCCCTATCAGGTGGCTCCCGGTTTGTCCGAAGTACCAAGAGATTTCTACCCGTCTTTGGATATGGAGGGCGCGAAAGTCGCCTACCTCTTGGATGGAGACGCCGGTGGGGAATTGCTCAAGGACGGGCTATTGAAGCACGGAGTCCCGAGGGAACGCATAGTCATGCTTCCGGTTCCCGGCGTCGAAAACCTGCTTCTTGCCGACGAATACCTGGCGGCTGTGTCGAAGCTCATCGCCGAGTGCAATGGGCGAGGTGCGGCCCCCGCTCTACCGCGGCTTGGTGCACCGGCGCGGAGTTCATGGGCGACTCAGCTAGGCAAGTGGGCCGTCGACAACAATATGGCAATGCCTTCAAAGGTCGCAGTTGCCAACAGGATCGTTGAGGATAACAAGGCTATACCAAGCGATGACTATGCGAGCTCCTTGCGTGCCTTGCACGAGCTCATACTGAAGGCCTTGAGCGTCTAGCCCGATAGCACATGTCGTCAGGGGCAGGAGAGAACCAGTTCGCGTAGCTCAGCCAAGCTATGCCTGCGGCTGGATCTCGTGGTGGGTTGCACATCTCGATCGCAAAGACCTGAAGCAGCGCTGCGACGATCCCCGCGAGCTGGTGCTTCCGTACGAGAAGCGCGACCGCGATCAGGCAGGGCCCACCCCGGCGACCAGGCCGAGGATTGTGATTCCCCTATCAATGGTCTCCACCGGGAGCACGTGAGCTGTGACCAAGAAGTAGCCGATCGCAGTGACTCCTGCGAGTGCTGCGGCGAGGCACCGGGGGTCTGTCGACAAACATTTGGCTCACACCCCTTCATGAGCCCGTGGTGTATGGCCAGACGATGGGAGAGAAGGGCGGTCTCCGCCAAGGGCCTGTGCGGTCGCGGCCCTGAGTCAACCCAAGGTCCCAAGCTCTCCCGCTTGCTCTTGGCGCGACGCGCCGGTAGTCTGGTGATACTAGTCAACTCCGGAACGCAATAGAGAGAAGTGGGGTCCGGCGCATGGCGCAGATCGTTCGGGGACGCACTACGCACCCTTTCCTTGACGAGCTGCTGACGGTCATCAAGAACAGTCAGCTCCTCGGGGTCTTGTACACGGGCTACCCTGTTGTTGGTACTGTCGAGGGGTCAGTTACGGTGGACGCGCTTCTCGTATCGCCTGACTACGGTCTGGTCATCTTTCGTATGGGTGAAGGATCTGACCACATTGACTGGCCCAGACTGGCTGAAGAAACCGAATCCACCGAGGCAGCGATAGTCTCGCGACTCCTCGAGTTTCAGCGGCTGAGAAGCAGGCGACAGCTTCTGGTGCCACTGAGGTCAATTTGGGTCTTCCCGACAGATGTCAAAGTGCCAGTAGGCCTTGAACTGACGGCCTCCTCGCCTCGGTCGTTGGTGGCCGAAGTCGAAAACGGTGAAACCCTAGATGCGGAACTTGTCCGCCCCTTGCTGGCGGCGATTCAGCGTGTCAGCAGCATCAAGCCGCCAAATCGGCGGCCGAACGTTTCTCGCGACGATTCCAAGGGTGGGGTGATAAGGACTATCGAACGTGAGATTGCCAATCTAGACGAATGGCAGAATGCGGCAGCTATCGAAATGCCGGAGGGCCCGCAACGCGTTCGGGGGTTGGCTGGTTCTGGCAAGACGATTGTTCTGGCGCTCAAGGCGGCCTACTTGCATGCTAGCTACCCTGATTGGACGATAGCTGTCACCTTCTATACCCGTTCGCTCTACCAACAATTTGAGGATCTGATTCGGCGGTTCTATTTCGCGCAGATGAAGGACGAACCGAATTGGCAGAAGCTCCAGATTCTCCATGCGTGGGGCAGCCACAAGGAGCCAGGCGTGTACTCTCAGTGTGCAGAGTCGTTGGGAGCGCCGGTGCGCGACTTTCGGGAAGCCCGAGAACTGTATCGTGGTCGCGAGTTCGAGAGAATCTGTTCTGAGGTGTTGGAGTCGATTGGCGAAGGAGCGCGACCGCCTGAGCTCTACAACGTGGTTCTGATTGACGAAGGTCAGGACTTCCCGCAGCCCTTCTTTGAGATGGTCTATCACTTCACGAAAAGCCCCAAACGCGTGGTCTGGGCCTACGATGAACTCCAAAATCTCAACCTGCGCGACTATCACATGGAGCCCCCAGAAGTGCTATTTGGGAGTGACCAATACGGGCGGCCCCGAGTGCACTTCTCTTCAGTGGAGGATGGCCCCCGCGAGGATCTTGTGCTTCCTGTCTGCTATCGCAACCCTCCCTGGACTCTGGTATCGGCACTTGCCGTTGGACTCGGAATCTACAGGGCCGATGGTCTTGTCCAGATGTTTGATGAGCCTTCTGCGTTTGAAGACGTGGGCTATCGGCTCGTCAAAGGTGAGTTCATACCCAATCACATGGTGACTCTGAAACGAGATGAGCAGGCATCACCCGAGTACTTCGACAAGCTTCTTTCGCCGAGCGCTGCTTTGATGTACAAGACCTTTGCATCTGCGCGGGACCAGGCGATATGGGTAGCCAACAGCATAAGCAGTGACCTTCAAGAGGAGGAGTTGAACCCATCCGATTTTCTGATCATCTTTCCCGAAGCGGTTTCGGTGCAGAAGGATGCAGTCAGGCTCATCTCGGAGCTACGTGAACGTGGGGTCAACTGTCACATTACTGGGGTGACGAGTAGCCGCGACCTCATGTTCATTGAGGATTCCGTCGCGATCACGGGTCCCTACAGGGCAAAGGGAAACGAAGCCCCCGTTGTCTACCTACTCAACTCCGAATACTGCTTCTCCGGACCAGAGCTGCTTAGGAAGAGGAACATCCTGTTCACTGCAATGACAAGATCCAGAGCGTGGCTATGTCTCTGCGGTGTGGGGGATGCGTCGACGGGGCTGAAGGAGGAACTAGACCTTGTGAAAGAGCATGACTTTCAACTTGAGTTTCGCTTTCCTACTGAGGAGGAATCAGCACACATGAGGCGCGTCCACGCCGATTTGAAGCCGGAGACCCGAAAGGCGGCGGAGAGGGCCCAGACCGGAATAGCGGACTTCGTTAGGCTGGTTGCAACGGGTGAGATGCTTCCGGAGGCACTGCCGTCCGACCTGCTCGATCAGCTAGAAGAAGCCCTCGAAAAGCGCAAGCGTGTTGAGGATTGACTATTGCGGGGACAAGATCCGGTTTGAGCATCGCAATCGAGCGGATGCTCGAATGTGGAATCTGCTGTGACTACAATCCATGGGTCGAGCGCCCTCTCGGGGAGGCGCGGGTAGCTCTCACCTGGTCGACGGAGCCCGATGACGTCGGCCTAAGAGCCGGGCGAATACTGGGAACACTCGACGAGTACAGGCAACTGGTGAAGCGTCGTCAATTTGTCGCATTGCTGTTTGATGCTTCACTTCTCCAGTTCAAGTGCGTCTATCGTCGATCAGAGTTGATATATCACCGCTTCTGCTACTATCCATGTCCGATCACGGTAGACCGGGAACTGTTACAGGACATGCCTATTCTTGATGTGTGGGAGGGACTTCTTCCCAGTGATTTCTTGGAACAGGTCCGGCTCCTTGCCCCTATTCGGTTCGACTTCGACGTCGACGCGGCAAATGATGTGCACCCTGCCTCCCACATGACAGTTATCAATCCAGATTGCAGAATCCCGGTTGTGTCACCATTGGGATGGAAGCAGTTCTTGAGGTTTGTCTTTTCGAGCTTCTATCCGGATACATGGCGCGACCAAGATTGGTTGCGTGAACTGAGCAGCGAGGGCTTGGCGGGGACCATCACGGATGAAGAGGCTCTCGATCTTCACCTGTCGTACCGACGCTGCTCATAGAAGAACCTAGCCCACCTTCTTCGGAATCGCCGCAGTCCCCGCCCCCGGCGCAGCGGCTTCCGCTGGCGATCGGTTCCCGACTCTCCCGCCTTCTCCTCGCCAGCACCTCCTCCAGATCCAGCACCTCCTCGGCCACAATGGCCAGCCCCCGCTTGTGGTTGTTCTGCAGCCGCCCCCGCACCAGGAAGTAGCTGGCCCGGGCCACCACCGGGGCGATCTTGGCCAGCTTGCTCTCGAAGCACACGCACTCATAGAGCCCGTAGGCGTCCTCGAGGGTGAGGAACATCGTCCTTTTCCCCGAACGCATCCAGGGGTTCTGGGCCCGCTCGTAGACGCCGGCCACCGTCACCGGCACCTCGTCTCCCATGCCGGGGAGCTCGTAGCTCATGCGCACGCCCATGCGGCGGAGTTCCTCCTCGTAGAGGGCCAGGGGATGGCAGCTCACGGTGAGCCCCAAGAGGTCAAGCTCAGCCCGAACCTTGTCCTCGGGGCTCCACTGCCGCTCCAGCCCCGCGCGGCTGGGCGGGGAAAAGAATGCCCGCAGTTGGCCGCGCCTCTGTCCGGACGACCCGGATAGCGCCTCCAGACGATCGTGCAGCAGGGGCAGTCTCCACAGCAGTTCGGTGCGGTCGGGCTCCAGCGAGTCGAAGGCGCCCACCCGGATGAGGTTCTCGGCCACCGGGTAGTCGATGCGGGTGCGCAGGTAGAAGTCCTCGAAGCTGGTGAAGGGGCCGTGGCGGCGCTCCTCCTCGATGCGGTCGAGGGAGCGGTCGCCCATCTGCTTGAGGTAGCTGAAGCCCACCCGCAGGGCTCGGCCGGCGTCCGGGGCGATGCCGCAACTGGGGGCGAGGCAGGCGCCCGGCTCCACGCCTCCGCGGGCGCGCGGGGCGCGAGGAAGGAGGAGATCGCCGGGGAGGAGGGGATTTTCTGTGTGGTACATAGATGGGGACGGTTGCTCACCTTCCACTTGGGGGTCATGATGGCCTGGTTCTTGCTCGTGATTGCGGGGTTCTTCGAAGTCGGCTGGGCCGTCTTTCTCAAGCTGAGCGACGGCTTCAAGCACTTGGTGCCGAGCATCGTCTTCGTAGTCTGCACGGTTGCCAGCTTGGCCTTGCTGAGCCTCGCGCTGAGGACCCTTCCCGTCGGCACCGCCTACGCTGCTTGGACGGGCATCGGAGCCGCGGGCACGGCCATCGTCGGCATGCTGTTCCTGAACGACCCGGTGGGAGTGGTGCGCATCCTCTCCATCGTCCTTATCATCGGTGGAGTAGTCGGCCTCAACCTGTCCGGGACTCGGTCGCCCACTAGCCCGTGCTTCCCGGCGCTGTGCAGCTGCTCCACCGCCGCCCGCAGGGCCTCGGTGTAGGCCGCTTCGCCCTCCTGCTCGGCGGTGAGTTCGGCCAGATCGGCCTCGGTGAGCCCCCAGTCGTGCTCGGCGGTCCAGGCCTGGGCGAAGGGGTCGTAGGGGGCTTGCGCCCACGGGGTATCGCTCCGTGGAGTCGTGCGCTGGCTCGCCCCGGCCGTCTGTGCCACCCGACGGTCGCGCCGCACTGCCGCAGGCCGCCCGTGCCCAAACATCCGGCGCCACCTCCCCCTCCACCGTGAACCCCCGCCCCGACAGATTCACGTCCAGCGGCCGCACCTCCAGCCCAAACCGCCGGGCATCGTTCAAGCACCGTGCGCGGCGTGTAGAACCCCATGGGATAGTTGTTGAGCACGGAGCAGAGAAACTCGGCCGGGTAGTAGGCCTTGAGCCAGGCCGTGGCGTAGCGTGATGACGGCGAAACACACCGAGTGGCTCTTGTTGAACCCGTAGGCGGCGAAGCCCTCCAGCTGGCGGAAGACCTCGCGGGCGGCCTCCTCCGGCACTCCCCGGGCGACGGCGCCGGCGATGAAGGTCTCGCCGATCTTGGCCATCTCCTCCCGGCTGCGGTCGCGGGTCATGGCTCGGCGGAGGGAGTCGGCGTCGGCCAGGTCGAAACCGGCCACCGACTGGGCGATGCGGAGCACCTGCTCCTGATAGAGGATCACCCCGTAGGTATCGGCCACCGCCTCGGCCATGGCGGGGTGGGGGAGACTGACCGGCTCCAGGCCCCAGCGGCGGTCGATGAAGGGACCGATCATCTCGGCTTCCAGCGGACCGGGACGGTAGAGGGCGATGGCGGCGATGACGTCGTCGAAGTCCCGCTCCTGCAGGCGCGAGGCGAGGTTGCGCTGGCCGGCCGACTCCAGCTGGAACAGGCCGATCGACCCTCCGTTGCTGATGATCTCGTAGGCGGCGGGATCGTCGGGCGGCAGCTCGTAGGGCCGGATGCGGCGTCCGGTGCGCTGCCGGATGAGGTGGACGCACTCCGAGACGGCCGAGTGGGTGCGGAGGCCGAGGATGTCCATCTTGACCAGGCCCAGGGCGGCGACGTCGTCCTTGTTGAACTGGATGACCACCACTCCCTTTGCCGCCCACTGGAGCGGGGCGTAGTAGGTGATGGGCTTGTCGGCGATGACGAAGCCCCCCAGGTGCGTGCCCAGGTGCATGGGGAAGGAGTCGAGGCGTTCGACCAGGTCGAGGAAGCGGCTGTAGCGGCCGCGGGGTGGTGCCGCACCGTCCGGCGTGGCGCCTTCGGGCGCCGGCATGTCCCGCGCCCCGTCCTGCAGCGGCGAATCGCGCAGCTCGGGCCAGGCGCCGGCCAGGTACTCGCGGATGCGGGCGGCGTCCCCGTGGTGGGGCACGTTCTGGGCGAGGGCGTTGATCTCGGTGGGGGCGAATCCCAGGGCTTCGGCCACGATCCGGACCGCCGAGCGGGGGCTACATGGTGTTGACGTTGGCCACGACAGCCACGTTTTGATCGCCGAAAGTCTTGTAGATGTGATCTATCACCTCGTCCCGGCGCGAGGAACAGAAGTCCACGTCGATGTCGGGCATCTCGCGGCGGTTGGGATTGAGGAACCGCTCGAACAGCAGATTGTGGCGGATAGGCTCGCTGGCGGTGATATCGAGCGCGTGACACACGATGGAGTTGCCGGCGCTGCCCCGGCCCGAGCAGGCGACCCCCTTGGCGCGCGCCCACCTGACGATGTCGTGCACCACCAAGAAATAATGGGCGAATCCCATCTGCTGGATCATGCGGAGCTCCTTCTCGAGAAGCTCCACGGCACGGGGCGGCACGGGCTTGTAGCGCCGGGCGATGCCCCGGAAGCAACGCTTGGCCAGGAGGGAGTAGGCGGTCTCGCCCTCGGGGAGCGCGACCTGGGGGAAGTGGTAGGTGCCGAGGTCGAGGTCGACGTTGCAGCGGGCGGCGATGGCCCAGCGGTGGCGGCGCAGGGGGCCGCGTCCCGACGTCGCCTCGCTCTCCCCATCATCCTCCGGAAATGCAATAGATGTTGCATTGCAATACTCATGCATGCAGCCGTAGTCGGAGTGGCGCCCAGTCCGCGAATTCCTCTTCCACGATCAGCTCCAGCAGAGGCGACGCCAAACTCTCCAGTTCAGCGTTAGACTTAAGACAACGGGCGCCGGGCACCGGCTCCGGATAGTCCGACAGTGGCTGATCGCGGCCGGCGGCGCGGCAGACCAGGTGAAGGGCGCGATCATTTTCTCCTGCATAGTGGGCATTGGTGGTGAGCACGGTGGGGAGGCCGCAGGCCGCGGCCAGGCGGGCGAGGCGCTCGCAGTAGGTGAGGCAGGAGAGGCGCCAGGGCCGGCCGTCGCGGTGGAAGCCCACGTCGTAGTCGGCGGGGTTGAGGCGTTGGGGTTGGCCCTGGGGCAGGTCGGGGCGGGGCTCGGGGCGGGCTTGTGACCGGGCGCCGTGGACGGGTGACGGGGGGTTTTCCACAGGACGCGCGGGCGATTGGGTGCGCCAGGATGCAACTAAAGTTGCAGATGCGACAGAACGCAATGGGGCAGAATTGGCACCGGTGACGGCGGTACCACCGAGAGAGAAGGGTTTGGACAACGCCGAGGAATCCGTGCGGCCCGGATCGGGACGGCTGAGTTGGACCGGGCGGCGGAGTTGGGCCGGGCGGCGGAATCGGAGGGGGCGGCGTGGGGTGGATCGGCCGGTGGCGCAGACGCCCCCCGTCGGCACGGATCTTCTCGTAGACCGGGGCGCCGTGTTGGCCGGCGTGGGCCTCCTGGTGAGGTTCGTAGCCGAAGTACTGCAGCTCTACATAGAGGTGATCGGGACCGAAGATCTCGCGGAGGCGGAGGAGGGCGGCGCGGGCGTCGTCGTCGCGGCCGGCGTCGATGAGGTAGCCCACCTCGCCGTGGCGGCAGGCGGTGAGGCAGATGAGTCCCTCGGCGTGGGCGGCGAGCGACTCGAGGGTGACGAGTGGGGGCCGCTCGCGCTCGGGGTCGGCCAGGTGGGCGGCGGAAAGGAGGCGGCACAGGTTGGCATAGCCCTCGCGGGTCTCGGCGAGGAGCACCAGGTGATGAGGATCGGCGGCGCGGCGGCCGGTCGCGAGGCCGCGCGCCGCCGGGCCGGCAGCGTCGGCGCCGGCGGCGCCGGCCGGCCAGCAGCGACTCCACCCGCACCTCGGCTCCGAAGATGGGCTTGATGCCGTGCTTGGCGCAGGCCTTGGCGAAGCGCACCGCGCCGTAGAGGCCGTCGTGGTCGGTGAGAGCCAGGGCCGGCTGCCCCAGCTCGGCCGCCCGGGCGACCAGCTCCTCGATCCGGCTGCCGCCGTCCAGGAACGAGAAGTTCGAGTGCACGTGCAGGTGGACGAAAGGGGCGGGGTCTGGTGGAGGCGGTGGAGCGGAGCCGCCTGGCTGCTGTTCGTGGTTCTTGAGCGGCCGCGTATAGCCGAACTTGTGGACGGCTCCGACAGGCGCGGGCCCGCTGCCGTGCTGCCGGATGTAGTCGTGGCTGGGTGGGATGCGCTGAGCCGGGAGGCGTTCTGGGTTCTTGCCTTGCGCGTGCCCATCGAACTCTGACGGCGAAACATCCTTCTTCGGCAGCCTCGTGGGCGTCATTGCAATAAACGTTGCATAGCAAGCATAAAGCAATCCAAACCGGCAAATACTGGTTAGGTGGCGTGAACATATGTTCGTAGGAGGCAGCAGTATATACGAACAAATGTTCGGATGACAAGGGTCGTGCGGTTCGGGTGGACACCAGAACCGGTCCAAAGGTGGAGGCAGGGTTGGTAGTAGCGCTCTAGCCTTGATCGACGGCGACGTCAGCGGACTGCAGCATAGGGCGGGTGCTCGCTTATGACACCATATCTGATACCATATACTCTCCTGCGCGGTCCTGTTGGCTAGGCTTGAAAAGCTGTACATGCGGGTGGCCTCCGCCCCGGCCAGCGCCCGGTTCGAAGATGTTGTGCATTTGGCTGAAGCGGTGGGCTTCGTGCTGATGCGAACGAAGGGGTCCCATCATGTCTTCTGTCATCCCGAGCGTCCACAACTCCGGCTGGTTATGCAGGAGCGAGATGGCAAAGCCAAACCGTATCAAGTCAGGGATCTGCTTCGAACCATCGAGCAGGCCGACTTAAGGAGGTGGTGAGGTGTTTCAGTATTCCATGCAACTCTTCTGGAGCGACGAGGATGCCGGGTATGTCGCGCTGGTTCCGGAGTTTCCTCATCTGAGCGCCTTTGGTGATGATCCCGAAGAGGCTGCGCGCGAGGCTCGGCTGGCGGCCTCGCTTCTCGAGGAGGTGATGGCGGAACAAGGTGAGATGCTCCCCGATCCGCAGATACTCTCCAGCTTCAGCGGGCAGATCCGGGTGCGTATGCCGCGTACGCTGCATCAGAAGCTCGCGGGGCGGGCTCGGATGGAGGACGTCTCCTTGAACACACTCATGGTCAGTCTACTGGCCGAGGGCATCGGGGCTATGGAGCAGTTGCCGCTGGAGCGCAAAGCCCGGCGGCCAAAGGGTGAGCGCGACGGGAACTCCGAACCATCAGGCCAGGCGCCCCCAGAGCGGGCGGCAGCCGTGGGTACCTAGCCAAAGCGGGCCGTTGCCCGTGGAAAAGGTCCGTGATATGGTGACCCATATGAAGACAACCATAGATATTGCTGACACCCTCCTGACCGAGGCCAAGGCGCTGGCGGCCAAAGAGGGCACCACCGTACGGAGCCTTGTGGAGGAGGGTCTGCGGCTGGCTATCGCTCGCCACCAGGAGGGCCCGGCGTTCGTGCTGAGAGAGGCCAGCTTTGGTGGGACCGGGGTGAGGCCCGAGGTCTGCCTAGAAAGCTGGGATGAGATCCGCGCACTTGTCTACGGGGGACATGGGGGATGATCGCCGTCGACACCAATATCCTCGTCTACGGTCATAGAGAGGACGCGCCTTGGTTCGAGCCGGCGCGCAGGTGCGTCAGGTCGCTGGCGGAGGGCTCAGAACCGTGGGCCATTCCTTGGCCGTGCCTGTACGAGTTCCTGGCCGTAGTCACTCATCCTAGGATATTCGAGCTGCCTACTCCTCTTCGAGATGCCGTTGATCAGGTCGAGGCTTGGCTGGAATCACCGTCCGTCGCCCTCTTGGCCGAGGGGCGAGGCTTCTGGGGCAGTCTGTCCGAGCAGTTGCTGACCTCGCGGGTGGCCGGTCTAGGGGTGCATGACGCGCGGGTTGCGACGCTCTGTTTGGCTCACGGCGTCTCCGAATTATGGTCTGCCGACCGCGATTTCGGGAGGTTCCCGGGCCTCAAGGTGCGAAATCCGTTGCTGGGATGATTGGTTCCGCGTGCGCGGGCGCCAGAATACGACCTAGGTAGGAGGCTCTGGCCGAGATCCTGGCGGTAGCATAGGGCATCACTCCGAGTGTTGGCATAAAGATGCGGCAGGAGTATGCTTTTGTGCATGAGGACCACGATACGATTGGACGATCAGCTCTTTGCCGAACTCAAGAAGACCGCCGCCCACGAGGGCCGGACGCTGGCTGCCGTGATCGAGGATGCGTTGCGCGAGTCACTGGCGAGGAGGAACACTCAGCCTTCTCGCATGCCGGTGCGGCTCCCCACTTTTCGGGGCGACGGCGTCCTGCCGGGGGTCGATCTGGACGACAACGCACTCCTGCTGGACCTGATGGTGGAGGACACAGTCAGTGCGTTGAAGGACGGTGTGGACTGATCCTGCCCGACGTCAACGTTCTCGTCTACGCCTATCGTGAGGACACTCCCAGGCATGCGGAGTTCCTTGCCTGGATGGAGGGGGCCATCAACTCGCCTCAGCCTTACGCGGTTAGCGACGTCGTGCTGAGCAGCTTCCTTCGCATCGTCACTCACCCTCGCATCTTCAGATCACGGAGTGACCTGGAGTCCGCGCTCTCTTTCGTTCGGATGCTCCGCGGTCAACCGAATGCGGTCATGGTGACGCCTGGTCCCCGGCATTGGGACCTGTTCGTCGAGATATGCAGGGCGTCTGACGCGCGGGGCAATCTCATCCCCGATGCCTACCTGGCCGCCCTTGCCCTCGAGACCGGCAGCGACCTCATCACCACCGACCGCGATTTCGCCCGCTTCCCCGGGCTGCGTTGGCGCCACCCGCTAGACTGAGCCCCACTCCAGCGGCTTGATCTCGATGCTTTCCAGGCCCCAGATCTCGGGGGCGGAGCAGGTTGCGGTGCTGATGATCGGGCTGAGGGCACCGGTTGCATCGTCGTCGAAATCGCTCAGGAAGAGGAAGTAGGCAGCGGTCGCGGCGCATATAACCACGATTGCGACGACCAGAACCAGAACGGGGTAGAAGAGGGGACCCCGTCGTTTGTCAGACGCCGGCACCTCGGGGGTTGGCTCCGGCCGCGCTTCCTGGTCGGGTCTTACCTCCTGCGTGGTCTGTGCTTCGATCTCGGTCGACGCCTCCGGTGCGGGCGCCATCTCCGGCTGGGGCGCCACCATCCGGCTGCGGCGCCTTGCGGGCTGCGGCTCCGGGTCGGGCTGCGGCTCCGTGTCGGGCTGCGGCTCGGGTTCAGGCTCTGGTTTCGGTTCCGGCTGCGGTTCCGGCTGCGCCGACGCTGCGGCCACCGGCCGAGGGGCCGTCGGAACGCTGGGGGGCGGGAACAGACCGGGTACCAGACCGGCCGGAACCCAATCGGGGCACAACGGATCCCGCACCAGGTCGTCGACGTCAAAGGCGCCTGCCCGCGCATGGGCGCGGACCTCCTCCCATGTCAGGGGTCCGGCCTGCAGCACGGTGTCCCCGTCTGTGCGTCTGATGTACCAGCCCGATGCCGTCGAATCTGTGGTCATCGCAAATCCCCCTCGGCTGCGTCGCTACTGCTTGGTCACCGTCCACGTGCACGTGAGTGTGTACTGGGGCGTGGAAGCGCTCATCGTCCCGTCGATCACCAGGTCCTCGCCCTCCCTTCTCACAGCTCCGACCATGCTGCCTGTTGCCCCGGATTCCGGGTCCATCTGGAAGGTGAGTGTGTTGCCCTCGAAGGTGAAGGTCAGTGTCTGCGGCTCGTTGTCCGAGGTCACCTCCATGTCCGGGTTCTCAGCGGCAAGCTCGGCCGCGATCGACGACGTGTCCACCGTCATGATCGCTGTCCCGTTGCCATCCTCGTCCACGGTGATGTCCATGGTCATTGGGAATCCGCGGTTCTGGAGCTTGGAGAGCAACTCGTTGATCAGCACGAGGGAGCAGCCCTCCTCCCCTCCTTCCTCGCTCGCGGCGGCCAGCGCAGCCTCGTCGATGTTGAAGTCGCCGAAGGTGAAGGTGCCCTCCCAGTAACCGTTGAGGTCTATCGCCTCGAAGTAGATGATGGTGGAGGCCCCGCTGTCGCCCCGAGTGATGGTGATCTGAGCCAGTTCGTTGTCGATGGTCACCGGCACCCAGACGATCTCACCTGGAGTCGTGAGCTTCTGAGTGGTCTGGCCCTCGATCTTGGTTCCGGTCGTGGCGGTGATGGTGATCTCGGCGCCCTCAGCCGAAGGCAGAGACTCGACGATGGCCTTCACCGACCAGACACCCTCCTCGTCCTGGCTGGTGGCTACGGCGTCGATCACGCCGCCCTTCTCCAACTCGTCGCCTGTGACCTCGGGGAGCCCCATGACCTGGCGCTGTTGGTTGATGACCTCCAACACCGCCTGGTCTATGGCCAGGATCTTGCCTCCCAGCTCGGCCGGGCCGGGACGAGCGGTGTCGCTCAGAATCTGCTTGATCTCGCCGGCGGTGAGGTCTGGATCGAGCGAGAGAAGGAGAGCTGCTGCCGCAGCTACCTGTGGTGCCGCGGCGCTGGTGCCGCCCCCGTAGCTGTAGCCGTTGCCGATGTCGGTCGTGTTGGTGACCGGATTGCCATCGGCGTCGACGCCCTGGACCACCTCTTGTCCTGGCGCCGCCAGGGTGACTTCGAACTCCTGCCCGGGAGCGGTGTTGAGCTTGTTGCTGCTATCGGCGGTGCTGCCGTCGTTCATCACGTTGCCGACGGTGACCATGTTGGGAAGATTCAGTCCGCTGGGCCACCTGATGGATCCGTCCATGACCCAGCCGTCGTTGCCCGCCGAACAGACGAATAGCACCTCGGGATGCTCGGTGCTCATCGTCTCGAAGAATTTCTTGTACGCCTTGGCGGTCTGTTCGTAGGAAGCGAACTCTTCGTCGTACTCAGCCTGCGTAATCTCGCCGTTTTTGTACTTCTTCTCCGCCTCCATCAGGGGCTTCATGTTCGTGCCCCACGAGCAGTTGATGACCTTGGCGCCGGCATCGATCTCCTTCGTGAGGGCGACGAGCGAGCCGAAGGAGTAGCTCTTGCCGCTGTCGTAGGTGACCACGGTCGGATCGTTGGGATCGGGGTTGGCTACAGGCTTGTTGCCGTAGTAGCTGTCCTGGTGGTTCACCATCGAGACGGTCAGATGGTTGCCGAGAACGGGAGAGGCCAGTCCGGTCATGCCGCCGTTGCTGGGGTCGCCGGCGATGATGCCGCTGACCATGGTGCCGTGGCTCCCGGTAGGTCTGTCCACCGTAACCTTGGTGTCCTTGTTGGTGGATTTGTTCGGGTCGCTCAGCTCTCCGGCGTTGGGATCGGGGAAGTAGATGCTTGCGTCGCCGTCGAACTCGCCGGTGCCCCTGTAGATGCCGTCGTCGACCACACCCACATGGACGTCGTTCAACTGGAGGCCGGCGCCTCGCATGTAGGTCCAGGCCTTCGGGGCTCCGATGAGTTCGAAGCCCGCGGCGCGACCTCCTCCGTAGGCAGGGTCGTTGAGCGGACTCTGGCGTATTCCCCAGATCTCGGTGTCGTCGGCTCCCTGCAGGTTGGGGAAGGCGATCTCCACACCCGCGGTCGCCAGGGCCTGGCCGAGGGCGGCCTTCAGGTCCGCTTCGGTGGCCCCGGATGTCTCGATCTGGAAGGCGTTCATGAACTCGAGTTCGCCCACGACGGAACCACCCAGGGCTTCCGCCAGGTCTTCGGCGACGTCGTGCTCCTGGCCGTCGGCCAGGACCACGCATATCTGGTTGGCGGGAACTTCGCCTAGGGCAGTGGTCTCGATCAGTTTCGCGAGATCGGGGAGCTTGACCTCGGCTTTGCCCATGCCGACGCCGTCGGCGAGTGTGGTCGCGGTCTGCTCGCTGTCATCCCTCCGCTCGGTGGTGACGGTCGAGCTGCCGTTGCCGTCCTTGCCGTCATCGCCCCGCAGGCCGAAGTAGGCGCCAAGGCCGCCTCCCACCAGGATCACCGCGATCAGGGGGATGAGCCAGGCAAGAAGGCGGGAATGCCCCCCGGCCGGGGGCTGTGCGGTGGGCGCGGCTGGTTGGTACGCGCCTGGC
This sequence comes from uncultured Actinomycetes bacterium, assembly GCA_963714175.1. GTDB lineage: Bacteria > Actinomycetota > Thermoleophilia > RBG-16-64-13 > RBG-16-64-13 > RBG-16-64-13. Next base: position 929,433 of record CAVQNN010000003.1, read on the forward strand.
TGGTACGTCGCGGCCGGCTGGTACGCGCCAGGCCGCGCCACCGGCTGCACTGCGGGCTGCGCCACCGGCTGCGCCGCGGGTTGCGCCGCACCTGGGAAGAGTCCCGGGATCTGAGCGGCGGGTAGCCACTGGGGGAGTTGCGGATTCCAGACCAGGTCGTCGGGTCCGAACTGCCCCGCCTGCGCCTGCGAATAGAGCTGCTCCCAAGAGAAGGGTCCCTGCTGCTGTCCTTGGGACGCTCCTCTCTTGGAGTAGTACCAATCCGAACTCATAGAGCCTGTGCTCATCGCAATCTCCTGGTGCCGGTCGCTGGGGCTCCTTGCACGATCCACGTGCCGGTCAGAGCCCCAGCATATCGTGGAGAGGTCGATAGCGCGAGAGTCGTTCGGGCCTGCTCACCTGCGCCGGCGCCCGGGCCCGTGTCCGCGTCGCGGTGACCGGTCCGGACTGGTCCATAATGGGTTGGAGTCAACCAGGAAGGAGGAGCCGAACCCATGAGCATCGAGATGCCGGAAGCGACCATCCTTGCCCGCCAGATGCAGGCCGAACTGCCCGGCAAGACGGTGGCCGGGTTCGAACTCCGTGGCTGCGAGAGCCTGCAGCGTATGGGCTTTGTCAACAGCGATCCGAACGCGTTCGCCGACCTGGTGGGCGAGAGCGTGGAGTCGATGGTGTCCCGCGGCAACACGATGGTGGTCAAGCTCAGCGGGGGACAGAACCTCATTCTTGCTCCGGAATACGGGGGGGAGATTCTCTATCACAAGAATGCCGATTCTCTCCCCGCGAAATACCACTTCCGGCTCGACCTGGCCGATGGGTCAGCGCTCACGGTGCGGATCATCACCATGGGAGCCATCTGCGCAGCGCGCGACGACGGGATTGGACGCGAACTACATGGTGCGGCGGGACTTCGTGCCCGAGATACCGCGAGCCGACGGACGAGGCTCTCACTCCAGATCTGTTCGCGGATCTACTGGGCGGGGCCGGGCGCCAACTCAAGCCGGTCTTGGTGGGCAAGGACGCGGTCGTGGTGGGGCTGAGCAACGCCGCCTTTCAGGACATCATCTACCGGGCGGGTCTGCACCCCAAGCGCAGGGCTTCCGACCTCAGTCCGGAGGAGAGACGGGCGCTGTACGATGCCATGCGCTTCGTCACCACCGAGCGGCTCCGTCTGGGCGGCAAGGCGACCTTCCGCGACCTGTACGGCGTCCCCGGCGGCTACGAGCCGGCCATGGGCCCGGGAATGAAGGGCGCGGTCGTGCCCGGCCTGCGGCTCGCCCATCCAGAAGCTCAGCCTGGGCGGTGGCGACGTGTTCGTCTGTCCGGGGTGCCAGCCGGAGACTACATGATGATCTGCTTGGTCACCTGCCACTCGGCGCTCATGCCCATGCCGCTTTCGCCGATGAACATCGTCCCTGTCATGACCAGGGTCTGACCTTGTTTGCTCACGGTGCCTGTCATGGTCGTGGACGCGTCGTCGCTCGCCTGGAACGTCACCGTGTTGCCCTGAATCGTGAAGGTGAACACCATCGGCTCGCTGCCGCCCTCTGCGCCCTCCACGGCCAAGGACGAGGCGTCGATATTCATCACAGCGGTGCCGCTCTGGCCCCCCGAATCGACGGTGATCTCCATGGTTGTGGGAAGCGCCTGTCCTTTCATGGCCTCGAGCGCGGCGACGCTGCATCCCTCTTCTTCAACAGTACTGACCATATCCTCGGGGATGCTGATGTCGGTCACGGTGAAGGTCCCGCTCCACAAGCCCGGGAGTTCGCCGCTCGCCACCGGTTCGCTCGAGCCCAACGTCGTGGAGGTCGAAGGCAGTGTGCCCTCCGTGCCCGAACTGCCGGGAGCGTCGCCGTCTCGGCCCCCATCGCTTCCGGAGGGTCGCCCGAACGGCAGACCGGTGTGGATGTCGATGACGGTGAAGATGTTGATGATCACGGTGGTCTGCTGGATGACGATGACCGTGGTCGGGTCAAAACCGGGCCAGCGCGGCCCCGTGTAGGTGGGAGTCTTGCTGACTGGTCTCGGCGGTATGAGCGGATTGCCGCACTCGCACCGCACTCGCGGCACTCCGTACTGGTCGACCAGTACCAACTGACCCGCCTGCAGCACCGACTGTCTCGGAGTGGGCCGACCGTCCCGATAGCCGTGGTTGGTGACGCGGGTATCCCGGGTCAGCAGCATGGGAGTGAGTTCGGCGAAGTAGGCCGGCAGCTGCTCAGGCGTCACCTTGTTGCCACCGCTCCAGCGCAGGTTGGGGTCGGAGTTGAGGGCCGCGCAGAATGCGTTCGCTTTGGCGGGGTTTGCCGCCAAGTAGGCCAGTTGACCTTCCTTGTCGGCTATCTGCTTGCTCTTCGAACCGCCGTAGAGGGCCGGAGTGTCGCCCGGGAACGTGGCCACGGCCACTCCTCCGGCAGCGGTGGTGGGCGTGAGGGTCGTGGTCGGCCCCAGGGTCGTCGTGGGCGCCAAGGTCGTGGTCGGGATCGAGAGTGTCGTGCTCGGCCCCGCCATCACGAACTCTTCCCCACCAAAGGAGTCGGGCCCGGCGACGCCGGAGGGCTCGAGGAATATCTCGCCCTCAGCCTGCACAAAGGGAGCTTCGGTCACCGATGGGCCCGTGGTGGTGACAGCGTCGGTGGTGACGGTCTTGTCGTCGCCGTCGCGCCATACGCCGAAGTAGAGGCCGAGAAGGGCACCTGCCGCAATGACCACCACCGCGACCGGGATGACCCAGAGCAGAGGGGAGCGGCGTCTTGGGGCCGCGGCCGGCGCTCCGTACCCGTAGGAAGCGGCGTATCCGGGGGCGGGTGGAGCGGGCGGTGCGGGCGGGATGGGTGGGACGGCCGGGGCGAGCGGAGCCGGGAACAGCTCCGGGATCTGGGCCGCGGGCAGCCAGTTGCCAAGCTCCTGATTCCAGACCACGTCGTCACGGACCAGAGCTCCGTTCTGGGCGTAGGAGAGGATCTCTTCCCAGGAGAAGGGACCCAAGGGCTGACCCCCCGGGGCGCCTGTCTTCTGGTAGTACCAGCCGGAACCCATCTGGCCTGCGTCCATCGTGCACCTCCGCACAGCGCTCGTGGGCCGTGTCATCGTTATCCGAGCCAAAACTACCTTAGTGGCGGGTGTTTGGCAACATGGTGCTCGGGCCGGCCAGTGTCCCTCTAGTCGGTCTTGACCTCGTTGTAGGCCTCCATGAAGGTGGGGAAGCCGCAGGTGGGGATCACGAGCAGCAGGGCATGGACGATCTCCTCCTCGCTGGCCCCGGCCGCTTTCGCCCGAGCCGCGTGCGTTACGACGCCGGTCTGGTGGCGGCTGGCTGCCGAGATGCCCAGCTTGATGAGCCAGCGGGTCTTGTCGTCGAGCGGTCCGCCATGCTCATGGATGAGGGTGCCCAGCTCCTCGTTCTTCTGCAGGATCTGCGGGGAACCTCGCCTTGAACTGCGCGTAGGGTTGGGGAACGTCCTTCATGACTCCTCCTCAGATCGTCGTCGGCGCGTCTTCACGCTGCCTGTACCCGTCGAGGGCAGAGCGCAACCAAATGCCGACGACGCCTTGCGGGAGAGGGGCCGCTATCCACCGCGGGGCGGGCGGTGGTATGTTTGTTGCAAGTGGGGAAGTGGGCGACACGGGCCGATCAAGGAGAGGGGTCATGGGGGATCTCGTGAAGCTGGACTTCAAGAAGAAGCTCAAGCACCTGTATGTGCCCTCGGCCAAGGAGGTCGTGCTGGTGGAGGTGCCTGAGATGCAGTTCGCGACGATCGACGGTCAGATAGAGCCGGGGGTGCTGCCCGGTGAATCGCCCGACTTCGCGGAGTGCATCGGAGCTCTGTTCAACATCTCCTACACTCTCAAGTTCGTTTCGAAGCTCAGGCCCGTCGATCCGATCGACTACACCGTCACGCCCCTGGAGGGGTTGTGGACCACCCCCAGCGGAGGCGCCGACTACGCCACCTCAAACGAGTGGACCTACACCTTGATGATGATGCAGCCCGACCACATAACCGAGGAGATGTTCGCCGAGGCTCTGGAGAAGCTGCAGCAAGAAGCGGGCCAAGGACGGCCATGCGACGGTCGCGCTCGAACGGCTCAGGCTCGAGCGATTCGCCGAAGGCACCTGTGTTCAGATCATGCACCTGGGTCCCTACATCGAGGAGCCGCGTTCGCTGGAGAAGATGGCCGTCTTCGCCGAGGCGAACGGGTACGTGTTCCACGGCCGACATCACGAGATATACCTGGGCGACCCGCGCATGGCCAAGCCGGAGCACCTGAAGACGGTTCTCAGGCACGCCGTCGCGAAGGCGGATTGAAGCTGCCGGGCCAACGTGCGGGGGCAGAGAGGCTCCTTCGGCCGCGGTCGTGGCGGCGCTTCTGTTCGCCGCCTTTGTGGCGGTCGCCTGCCTAGCGGGGACCGGCTCCGCTGTGGCGGGCTGGGACGAGCAAGTCACCGACGCCTTCGTCGCCTGGCGCTCTGCCGGTTGGAGCCGCATCTTCTGGGTCTTCACGCTGCTCGGCGATTCCTCGACCATGGCGGCGTTGGCCGGGTCGGCCACGGTTCTTCTGGCGGCTTGGGGGAGGAGGACCCACGCGGCCATGATGGGCGGCGGGATGCTGCTGGCTATCGGGATATCGGAGGTGGCCAAGGCGATCGTGCAGCGGCCACGGCCCCCTGAGGAGATAGCCCTCATCAACCAGCCCGGCTCGTACAGCCTGCCCTCGGGACACGCGTTGGTCAGTCTGGTGTTCTGCGGGTTGCTGGTCTATCTGGCCTTCCGGTGGATAGACGCCCGGCGCGACGGCCGCCGGAGCCCAGCGCTCGCGGTGGTCGCCAAGTGGGCCGTTGCGCTGGCGGCGGCCGTGGTCGTCGTGATGGTGACCCTGTCCAGGGTCTACCTGGGGGTCCACTGGGTGTCGGACCTGCTGGCGGGATGGTTACTGGGCGGCGCCTGGCTTGTGGTGACGCCGGCCCTCGTCACCACGGTGCGGCGCGCCGGCGGTCCGCATAGCCTGCTCGGCGACTCCGGCGCGCTGGGTCGGAGCAGTGTGCGCATCGTCATATCAATCGTCCTGGTGCTGATCGTGGCTGTAGCGGCCCTGCTGATGGCCTGGGCGAATCCGCTGCTGGCCTAGGAGCAGCGGGCTCGTGCGCGCCTCCGACAGCCCCCTAGCGCGAGTCGGGGACCACGGAACTTCCTGCCGTCCTTGTGACACATCAATTGGACCACCTGGCGCGCGGTCATCACCCCCGAGGGCAGGCCCCCTCCGGGAGACACCCATTGTCCGACCATGTAGAAGGAGTCCAGTCCCGGCAGCGTCTTGCGCATCTCGGCGCTGAGGTTCGCCGGGGTGGGTAACCACCCCTCGAAGCTGGCCCGCCAGTTGCCGGTGTAGCGTTCCCAAGTGGTGGGAGTGGCCACATCCACCATCTCCACCTGGTCCGCCAGTCCGGGGAACCGCTGATCCAGGGCCTTCACCACTGCGTCGGCGATCGCCTTTTTCTCCTCTTCGTAGCGCTCGCGGTCCTGCGAGAGCTCCTTCCAGTAGTCGTAGTCGGAGGCGAGCATGCAGGTGATGGCGGTCTTGCCGGCGGGCGCCAGGGTGGGATCGTAGTTGTGGAGACGGTAGGGGAGGCGGTTGACGGCCCTGCCCCCGATCCGGATGGGTTCGGTCAGAGCCAGACTGCTCCCGCTCACCACCCGGGGCTCTTCGGAGAAGGCGCGGTTCACCCCGATGCCCACGAACACCAGCGGCGGGAAGGGTACGTAGTCTGTGAACCACCCGCGCACGGTCTCGTCCACGTAGCGGCCCTTCAGCATGTCGAAGATGGTGGCGTGGCCGTCGGCCGCCGACACCACCACGTCGGCCCGTTCCTCGCGTCCGTCGTCAAGACGGATGCCAACGGCTCGATCATTCTCGACCAAGATCTCGGTGACTCGGGCCCGGTAGTCGATCATGCCGCCCTGTGCCATGAAAGTCTGCTCCACCGCCTCGGCCAAGGGCATGGATCCACCGATGGGGTAGCCGGCCTGTCGGCCGTGGAACCAAGCCAAGGTCATGAGGAGCGCAAACGCCGACATCTCGGGAAACCACGTCTGCGAGAAGGCCTCGCGCAGTCGCGGGTTCTTGAAGCGCTCGGCGAACTGGGCGATGTTGAGGGAGTTCCACCTGCGCATAGGTCCCATGAAGCCGAGCATCCTTGGCATCAACCGCAGCATGGTGCCGAAGCCCATGAGTTCTCGGGGGGGCAGGTCGGAGGGCATATCGGCCCTGGCCATGCGCTTGACGTCGCCCAGGAAGCTCTTGATCAGCGCGGCGTCTTCCGGAGCGAGCTGGAGCAGGTGTGGCAGCAGACGGTCGACATCGGTGTAGAAGACTATGGGAGGAGCGTCGGAGAACTCCACTCGCATGAACTCGTCCAGGTCGATGAGGTCCAGATCCTGGATCAGGCCGATCTCCCGCCACAGCTTGTAGAGGCTGGCTCCCGGCCTGGAACCGGTGAGCCAATGGATGCAGGCATCGATGGTGTATCCGTTGCGGGTCCAGGCGGTGCAGAGGCCGCCGGGTTTGGTGTGCATCTCGTAGATGTGGGCCCGGTATCCGTTCATCTGCGCGTAGCAGCCGGTGGATAGGCCGGCGATGCCCGCCCCGATGATCGCCACGCTGGGAGGCTGCAGCCCGCTGGGTCCGGTGTCGCTGTTTGCCCGGTCGACTTTGTCGGTCATCTTGCCCCCCGAGGTCGATCTGTGCGTTCGCTCCCACGGTTCGCCGGCGCTTGTGCCGTCACGCTCCGCTGGCGCGTGGACCGCCTCCATTCTACAATTGTATTGGAATTGCCTCACGACCGGGGGTGGCTGACCATGGTTGCGAGAAGAGCGACAGCGGAGCATCGACCCGCGGAGCGGCGGACGGCGTCGCGCTCGGCGTGGCGCTCGGCCTTGGTTGTCGTCGCCATCCTGCTGCTGGTCGGAGCGGCCTGGCTCGTCGCGGGCTGCGACGTCAAGACCGGCGTCACCCAGGAGGTGGTGGTGGACGAGGCCCTGGGCGCCGCCGCCGTCACCGACGTCGAGTTGAGCATGGGCGCCGGGACGCTGACCATCGCCCCTGGCGCCGTCGGCCTGGCGTCGGGCACTATCCGCTACAACGTGGAGTCGTGGGAACCCACCGTCACTCGCAGCGACAAGAGCCTGGTCATCAAGCAGGGGAGCCAGAAGGGGCTGTCGGGTTTCGGGACCAGAGTAGTCAACGACTGGGATCTGGAGCTCGGCAGGGCGCCCATGCGGTTGAAGGTATCGGCGGGAGCCTACGAAGGCTCCTACGACCTGAGCGGGCTGACTCTCCAAGACCTGACCATCACCGACGGCGCCGCGAGGTCGCAGGTGGTGTTCAACTCGGCCAATCCGGGTCAGATGGCGCAACTTCGACTACAAGACCGGGGCCTCGACGGTGACACTGATCGGCCTGGCCAACGCCAACTTCAAGGACATGGAGTTCGAAGGGGGGGCCGGGACGTATTCTCTCGACTTCTCCGGACAACTGCGTTCCGACGGGAACGTCCGGGCGAAGATCGGGGCGGGGAGTATCAGGATAGTCGTTCCGGCAAGCACGGCCGCCAAGGTGACGGTCAGCGGCTCGCTGAACGACATCGACACCGAAGGGACCTGGACGGTCAATGGCAACACCTACAGCACGCCGACTTTCGGGACGGTCGGGCAGGGCAAGACGCTCTCTATCAGTGTGGAGATGAACGTCGGCTCGGTCACGCTGGTCGCTGAATGACGGGCCCGGGGGAGGCGATGATGCCGTCGAGTGACGCCGCGGCCGGAGGCTCGGCCGGAGGCGCGGCCACGACGTCGCCGCCGATATCTGGCTGCAAACGGTGGAGATCAGGGGCGACGAGTTCCCCGATCGCGAGACCTATCCTTTCAGCATAGTGCCCCTGCAGCATCGCCAGGAGCTAAGGTTCAACCAGAGCGTTAGCTTCTTCGTCGGCGAGAACGGCTCGGGCAAGTCGACCCTCATCCGGGCCATAGCCCGGCGCTGCGGGATACACCTCTGGGAAGAGGCCAAGCGGCGGGGGGCGCCACCAGATCACCGAACCCCGGCCTCCGGGCGAAAGAAGGGCGACGCCGCCGGCCAGTTGCACGACTACCTGCGCGTGACACTGCCCCGGGGACACGTGAGAGGCGGGGTCTTCAGCGCCGAAAGCTTCCGGCAGTGGGCCGAGTTCTTGGACGACGTGAGCCAGATCGACCCCGGCCAAGCCAAGTACCACGGGGGGCACAGTCTGACTCTCAGATCGCACGGCGAAGGCCTGCTTGCCTACTTCCGCGGCCGCTACCAGGTTCCGGGGCTCTACTTCCTGGACGAGCCCGAGGCGGCGCTTTCGCCGGCCAGTCAGATCGAGTTGCTGCGTCTCCTGGCCGAGTATCGCCGGCGCGGGCACGCCCAGTTCGTCCTCGCCACCCACTCGCCCATCCTGATGGCGCTGCCGGGGGCGCAGGTCTTCAGCTTCGGCGAGACCTCCATCGAGGAGACCCGGTACGAGGAGACGGGGCACTACCGGTTGTACCGGGACTTCATGGCCGATCCGGGGGCCTTCCTGGGGGAATAGGCGAGCGCGTGGGCGCAGGGTCGCCAGTCGTCGCGCTACTCGATCGTCACCGTGACTTTGAAGGTCTTGAGCGGCTGTACGCTCTCCCAGGCACGGGCATACCAGAGTTCGATGGTTGCTTCGCCGGCGGCCGCTGCCGTGAAGGTGAAGGTATAGGTGCCGCCCGAGCCGACGATGTCGTCATCGGTCTCATCGGCCACGTACGCCGGTTCTCCCACCAGCTTGATAAGAGCAGCGTCGTCGTTGAGCGCCGTCCACTCGTAGCCGGTGGTTGGATTGCCCGCGACAACCACTTCGATGGTGTCGCCGACCTTGACCGTGAAGTCCTGGCCGTTGTCCGCCTCGACCAGCTTGAGCGGACCGCCGTCCCCTGTCGCCGAGCTTCCACACCCCGAGGAGCCCACGGCTACAAGCGCCACGATCAAGATGAGAAGAATCATCCCAGCCCCCAGTGGGTGCCATTTCTGCCTGTCCATGATCGTCCCTCCAACTCATCCCGCGTCTATCTGAACGCCCTTGTGACGAGATGGCGGGCGGCATGGTTTCTAAGAACTCGCCCCGCGTGTCCCTGGTGGCGAAGCTTCATTCCGAAACGAGTGTAGGGCGCCCCGCTACTCCTGAGCCTCGCCGGCGGCTTCAAGGTCGGCCGCGATTGCAACCTCGCGCGCGACCGCCTTGCGGTGCGCCCGTCGCCGGCGCCAGACCACGTAGGCCAGCAAGACGATGATCCCGACCGCGGTGGTGGCCATCACCTCCAACGACATCCTCTGGAGGGCCATTGCAGCGAGAGTGATGACCAGAGTCACACCCCATAGGATGAGCGTGGTGCGGGTTTGGGACAGGCCTCGGGCAAGCAGGCGGTGGTGAAGGTGGTCCCTGCCGGGAGTCGACAGTGGGTTCTTGCGCCGGATCAGACGCCGGCCTACCACCTGCACGGTGTCGGTCAGCGGCAGGAGGAGGAAGAAGGCGGCGGGGAGCACGCTCGGCAAGAGGCCGAAGACGGTCTTGACATGTTGGTCTCCCAAGATGCTCGAGGCAGCAAGCACGAAGCCAAAGAAATACGCGCCACTGTCGCCCATGATGATGCGCGACGGCGGGAAGTTGTGACGCAGAAAACCAAGGGCCGCTCCCGCGAGCGCGGCCAACAACAGGGTGGCGGCGGCCTTGGATTGGTTCTGCGCGGTGACCGCGACGAGACCCATGGCCGTGATGAAGCTGACACCTCCGGCCAGGCCGTCCACTCCATCGATGAGATTCATGGCGTTGGTGATGACGAGGATCCACACAACAGTCAGTACGACGGAAACGGTTTGGTCGAACCCACTCTCTGGGGACACGAAGTGGAAGCGGATGCCCACGCTGACCAGCAGCAGGGCTGCGATCACCTGGATGATCAAACGGAAGAGCGGCGACAAACCGAACTGGTCGTCGATGAAGCCCGCCATGATCACGAACGATCCGCCGAGCAGTATGGCCAGTATCTGCAGTTGGACGTTCTGAATCTCGATGCGCCGGAGGAGGGTGGCGATCACCAGAGCGATGATCACCGAGGCGAATATGGCTAGGCCGCCGGCGTTGGGGAGGGGCTCCTTGTTGAGTCGCCGCGAGTTCGGCTCGTCGGCCCAGCCGACCCGGAGCGAGAACATGCGGACGCGGGGCATGAACAGCCAGGCAGCCAGGACCGCGATGATGAAGGTGAGAACGACCGTCACCCAGCCCCAACCGGCCGGGGGCAGCAATCCCGAGGGTGTTGAGTAGGTCGGTTATCCAATCGAGCATTGCAGTAGCATCGTACCATCGGGCGAAGAATCGGGGAGCGCTCGACGTCACTAGCAGGCTGCGTGAAGAAGGATCGGCACGCGATGGACGCTGGCCTGCTCTTCAGCGGCCTGCCAATCCGACAGAGGGGCGCGACGAGTGCCGCGGACCGTCGAGGGCGGAGGTGCCGGCAAGGCGATGGGTCGCGAGGGAGCAGATGGTCGCAGGATCGCGGGGATCCCCGAGGCTGCCGCGTTCATGAAGCTGGTGCGGCGGCACGATAGGGGCCTGCGCATGCTGGCCTACCGCCTGCTCCAAGACGGGGCGGCGATGGACGATGCGATGCAAGATGCCTATCTCAAGGCGTTTCGAGGCTTCGTCGGATTCCGGGGGGAAGCGCAGGCCCGAACCTGGCTCTATCGGATCGTCTACAACACCTGTCTCGACCGCATGCGCAGCGAGCGGAGGCTGCGGGAAGCGTCGCTTGAACTTGCGACCGAGACCGAGTCGTGGGGCGGAGGTGACTCCGATCCTGTGGATTCGGTGGCCCGGACCGGCGACCTTGCGGCCGCTCTAGCCTCTCTTCCGGCCGATCAACGCGCGGCGGTCCTTCTGGTCGATGCCGCTGGATTCACCCACGACGAGGCGGCGGGAGTTCTGGATGTGCGTCCTGGCACCATTGCCTCGCGGCTGTACGCTGCCCGCGAGGCGCTACGGACGACCCTCGCTGCAGGGGAGGGATGATGGACCGAGTCGAGAGGGACAAGGAGCTTGGCAAGCGGCTTCGACGGCTGGAAGTGCCCAAGCATGGGGCTGGATTCCTCGCAGATCTACAGACAGATCTCGAGATGACGCCGGTCACCAGGCGCGAACGGGCGCGGCACCGACGGTGGGGATGGCTTCCTCTCGTCTGGATCCCTATCCCGGTGGCGGCGGTGATCCTCGGGCTGCTCTGGGCCTTCGCGGGACCGCTCGGCATCGACTGGTTGCGCCCGCAGACCGTGAGCGCGGCCGAGATTACGCAGAAGGCGACGGCGGCAGTGGCGAATGCCGGGGCCCTTCGAGCGACCTTGGTGGTGGTCGGCGGCCCGGCTGCGGAGCGGGTCGGCGGTGCCTACCTCGGCGCCATCGAAGTCGACCTCCAGGAGCAACGGTTTCTGTTCATTCTCACGGCCGAGGGCGACTATCGGATCGACAGACTCCCCGAGGGCATGGACGACTTCAGCGTGAGCTATGACCACCGGACCGGTGTCGAGAGGTCGGTCTACAGAGACGAGATTGCGAAAGCCAGTGCGGGATGGGAAAGAACCGGCTTGGCTCCGGGTCGACCTGACCCGAGTGCGTCTTCCTGGCCCGAGTTGGGTGTCGCGCTACGGGCGCTCCGCGGATCACCCGACGCTGTTGTCGAGGAGGGTCTGTACCGGGGATGGCCTGCCTGGACCCTCAGTGCTGCCGTGCAGGTCAATCGGATCTCCTTGGCGGGCCCTGATCACGTAGACGTGACGGTTCTCAAGGAGACCGGCTTTCCCGTACGAGCCGTCTACACGAGAGATGGCGAACTCCTCATGGAATGGCGCCTGGAGGATCTCGAGATCGATCCGGTGCTGGACGACGACGTCTTCACTCTGGAGTTCCCGGCCGAGATCGAACCCGAGAGCAACGACTATGGATTCCGCCAGGTCGATCTGAGCGACATGGCCGCCGAAGCTGCCTCAGTCGTAGGCTACGCGCCCGTGCTGCCGGCTCGGGTTCCGGAGGGATTCGTGCTCACCGAGGTGGGCGTGGCCGAGATAGGCCAGGCCAGCGGCAAAGAGGGCATGAACCCGCCGGCGCCCGGAGTGGTTTCGGCCATGTACCGGCGCGGATTCGAGCAACTGGCGGTCTCCACCCGGCTCGTCGGCGATGATCCCTCTCTCTGGTCGGATCCTCTGGCCTCGGGAGAGGGCTTCATCGATCAACCCGAAACGGTGACGGTTGTCACCGGGGCCTTCGCCGGCAGGAAGGCCGAGATACTTGTCAGCATCACGACGGTGCCGCACCTCTGGACCATGAACGACGACTTGGTGGTGACCGTCTCGGGCGACCTGACCAGGGACGAACTGATGGCTATCGCCGAGTCGCTGGCACCGGTGGAGTAGCGCGCCGGCAGCACACGATGCGACTTCACGCCGGCCCGACTCGTGCGGTAAAGTCTCCGAGGAGAGAAACGGCCCGCCGGGCCTCGACCGAATGGGATCACCCACAGCATGAAGAAGAGCGAAGCAGTCAAGATCGGCGCGCGGTGCTCTGTGGAACCGGACCATCGGCTGGCCGGTGTGCGTCTCGTTCGAGGTGACGCACTCCTGCGTGGCCGACTGCGTCCATTGCGACAAGGGCGGCATCAAGCCCGACCCCAAGCTGATGACCCTCGACGACTACCGGCGCTACTCCTACGAGCTGAAGCCCGGCCTGTGCCAGATGTCCGGTGGCGAGCCACTCCTGCGCGACGACCTGGAGGACATCATCCGCGCGGTCAAACGCCCCAACGGACTGCCCATGGTGGTGTGCGTGAGCAACTTCTGGCTCATGACCGAGGAACGCTATCTCTCTCTGAACGAGGCAGGAGTCTCTCTCTTCTCCATCTCGCTGGACTTCCCCGACGAGCGTCACGACGACTTCCGCCGCATACCGGGCCTGTTTGCCAAGATGAGCGAGCTCATCCCGCACCTGGTCAAGAAGTATGGCCGGGAGAACATCGTGCTCAACTCCGCTCTGACTCACGCCAACTTCGCCACGATCCCGGAGCTTGTCGCCAAGGCCGAGGAGTGGGGGACGCAGATCTCCTTCAGCGCCTACAGCTCCCTGCGCACGGGCGACCTCAGCCTGTGCATCACCGCGCCCGAGGATCTCGCGCTCCTGCGCCGTCACCTCGACTGGCTGAAGGAGCACAAGCGCAGCTCGAACAGTGTTCGCAACTCCGACAACGTCCTCGACCTGACCTACCGTTTCTTCGCCGAAGGTGGCATGAAGGGATGCCAGGCCGGTCGGCGGTTCTTGGTGGTGCGGCCGGACGGCCTGATCAACCCCTGCTCCATGTTCCCCGAGCTCCAGTACGGGTCGAGGAAAGAGGCGCTCAAGGGATTCAAGCCGACGCGGGAGAGCTGCGACCAGTGCTACGTGGCCATCCGGGCTGGAACCGAGCGTTCGCTATACAGGCTGGTTCAGGAGAACATCGGATCGGCGGTCAGGACCCCCGGCTTCATCAAGACCGCCGACGGCTGAGAGGCATTCCCGCTGCGCTCATGCTCCGACGGCCGAGAGGCATTCGCCGCTGCGCTCACGCTCTCTGCACCGAGTACGGTGTCGCAAGGCTTAGCGGCAATACCTCTCGGCCGTCTTCGCTGTCATTTCCTGTGTAGCGACCCCCTGATAGCAGCGGACAGCCTGTGCTTGCTGCGTAGGAGCCTCGTGAGTACCCGAACGTAAGCGACGAGCAGTGAAGCACAGGCTGGAGCCGCGCCGGCAATGCTTGTCGGCAACACCCCTCAGCCGTCTCCATTTCCAGTTCCAATGAGTTCCACTCATGCGGAAGCAGCCTGTGCTTCCGCGACAGTATCGTGAGTACTCGAACGTGAGACGGAGCGGGAAGTACAGGCTGCTTCCGCTAGTGTTTGCGGCGGACCAGCTTCAGAGCCGACCAGTCGCGGTCCAGAACCGCGACTTTGGCGTCTACCATGGCGTTGGTCAGGGCGATCTTCCTTATCACGTTCTCGTTCAGGTCGCCGACCAAGCCCTTGCCTCGGGATGACTGCTTGAGCCACGAAACCCAGAGGCTCCCGCCGGGCGCGAGCTTGTCCCGAAGTATCGTGAGACTCGCGGCTAGGTCGCCACGGTCGCGGGCAAACACGTGTATGTAGTCGAAGAGACCTTCGAGCGAGGCCAGTTCATCGGCTTGAGCGAGGGCGGAGAAGCCCTCGGGAAGAGGCAGGAGAGGGTTGTCGTCGTTCTCCGGAGCAGCGATGACCACGCCGGCAGCGCCGGGCCGCAGCCCGAGCTTTCTGTGGAGCGGGTTCTCTGCAAGCGGTTTTTCGGCCGCCGGTTGTTCGGCCGTTGGTCGTTCAGCGACGGGCTGCTCGACGGGCGCGGGCTTCGCGACGGTGCTCGAGGTGGCTTCTTCGGCGGGCTTCTTGGCTGCCGCCTTCTTGGCCGCGGGCTTCTTCTCGGCTGCGTGCTCCGCGGTAGCAGGCTGCGTGGGCTCCTTGGGGGCAATCTTCTTCACCGCCGGCTTCTTGGCGGCGGGTTTCTTGGTTGCGGCGTCCTTTTCTTCGGGCATGTCTTCTCCGCGGGCAGTCACGACAATCGGTCCCATTCGGGCCATACTTCAGCCCATGTTAGCATTGTCGCCGGGTCTGGACTATCGGGACCGCCTGCTCTACGCTTGCAGCGCCCGCGCGAAAGGCGCGCCGCGGAGACTAGACGGAGGAGGAACCGATGTTCTGTTCGAACTGCGGCCAGGCCATCGAAGAGGGAACGGCCTTCTGCAAGGCTTGCGGAACACCGGCTCCGGGACAGGCCAACGCGCACGCCGAAGAGCTAGTCGCCTCCCGGGCGGCGGCCATGGCTGCTGCACCGCCTGCGGCAGAAGAGACACCGGTGATAGAGGTGCCTCCACCTCCGTCGCCGACCTTCGCCGTGCCCCCTCCACCTCCGCCTCCACCGCCCGTGCCTGCACCTGGATACGGGCCGGCATGGCAGCCTCCACAGGGTCCGACCGGCCGCAAGAGCAATACCGGTCTCATCTGGGGGATCGTAGCGGCGGTGATCGTCGTATTGGCCGGCGCTGGGGTGGGCTTGTACTTTGCGTTCTTCCGTGACGACGGCGAAACGGCTGCCAGCACCACGACGGTTGTGGACTCCTCGAGCACCACGGACAGTGTGACCAGTTCGACCGGCGGCCAGACTGGCACCACGAGTGGCGGCGCCAACACGACCCAGACGATCCCGGGTTTGACCAGCACCACAGAGGGAGGTGCCGGCACGACCGACGAAGGCCCGGGTACCACCGACGATCTGCTGACGGCCTACCTTGCGGCTGCCGACAACCTCGTGATGGTACTGGAGTATGAAGACGAGCGGATCCCAGTGTTGGCCGCGGAGATCAACAACAAAGCGCCGGGCGTTCCTGTTGAGGTGAGAGACGAGCTATCGACCATGCTGGGCACGCTGGACGCGTTCAACGTCGAACTGGCCTCTCTCGACGTGCCTCCGCCGTTCGAGGATTCGTACTTCTACCTAGACCAGGCCGTGACGCACATGGGGAACCGCATCTACGCCACCATCCAGGGCATCGAGCGCATGTGGGACACGGGCAAGGTGGTCTCCGCCAACGCCTTCTTCGACGAGGGCCGCACCGAGCGAGACGCTTACCGCGTGGCGATGCAGAAGTACTACGACAACCTGCCCATCGAGTGAAACGTGGCTGTGCGCATCGCCGACGCTTCGGCGGTGGCTCATGTCGCGGTCCGGCCTCGCGCGGCGGTTGTTGGGCCATAGTCCCGAAGGATGGGGTTGCGAATGCCTCTGTCGGTCCGATACAGTAGCCGCTACGGGTGGACCGGCAAGACAGGGCGTGACGGCTCCACATACAACAAGAGGGGCGGGCTCGACAATCGGGGTCGCCAGGAGGTGCAAGGTGTCAAGGTCGTCCGTCTTCAGAGTAGTGATGATCGCGATCTTCGCGATCGGCATAGTCTTGGCCTTCAGCGCGTGCGGGGGTGACGACGCCAGCCTGGTGGGCTCGTGGGCCAACGAGGGCGAGGGGGAGACCCTCGAGATCACCGCCGACGGCAAAGTCGTCATGGACGGCATGGACGGGACCTACAAGCTCGAGGGAGAGAAGCTCACCTTCACCATATTGGAGCAGGATGTGGTCTTCGACTACACGCTCGATGGTGACAGCTTGACGCTCAGCTATGACGGCGAATCCATGACCTACGATCGGGTCGCCGAGTAGGTCGCCGCGTAGGGCTCATTGAAGGGTCCTTCTCTGGGGCCCACCGTCACCGCGGGAGAAGTCGGTCGCATGGGCTACCGTGCGCGTCCGAGGTGGTGACGGTGGGCCCCATGCATTTGCGCCGCGGCTCTCTCTCACGCCGGCGCGCTTCTATGATAGCCTTCCATGTTTGGCAGGATTTCTTACCGACCAGTCATGGTCGTGCCACTTTTGACCCCCCCTGAAACGTCGGAGGATACGGTATGAAGGTGCTCGATGAAGGGATCAACCCCCTCTTCATGGACCCCGACCCGGACAAAGCCCGCGAGTTCTTCCGCGGCAAATCCCGGGCCATGGTGGACAAGCGGATGAGCGACAAGGAAGCGGTGGAGAGGTTCGTCCCGGATGGGTGTTACCTCGCCATCGGGGGGTTCGGCGCCAACCGCATCCCCAACTCCATCGTCCACGAGATCGTCAGGCAGCGGCGCAAGAACCTGGGCTTCATGGGCCACACCTCCACGCACGACTTCGAGGTGCTGTGCGCGGGCAAGGTATTCAACCGGCTCGATTCGGCCTATGTCGTCGGCTTGGAGGCAAGGGGGCTGTCTCCCAACGCCCGACGCTACATGGAGTGCGGCGAAGTGCAGGTGACCGAGTGGAGCAACTACGCTCTTGACGCGCGGCTCAAAGCCGCCGCCGACGGGGCTTCGTTCGGGATCATACGCAGCATGCTTGGCACCGACACGTTCAAGATGTCCGCCGCCAAGGTCATAGAGTGCCCGTTCACCGGCAAGAAGTTCGCGGCCGTTCCCGCTCTCTGGCCGGATGTGGCCGCCATTCACGTGCACCAAGCCGACATGTACGGGAACGCGGTGATCCGTGGTATCTCGGTGGCGGACCTCGAATTGGCCCGAGCCGCCAAGCGCCTGATCATCACCACCGAGGAGCTTGGTGCACAACTCCGAGATCCGCGACGATCCGACCGCCACCTCCATACCCTTCTATCTCGTGGACGCGGTGGTCGAGGCTCCCTACGGCAGCTATCCCGGGAACATGCCCTACCTCTACTTCTCAGACGAGGATCACCTCGCTCAGTGGATGAAGGTGGAGAAGGACCCGGAGGCGTTCGAGAAGTTCCTCGAGTACTACATCTACGGCGTCGCCACCTTCGAGGAGTACCTCGAGCGTTGTGGGGGCCTGAAGAGAATCGAGGAACTGCGTAAGCTCGAGCACCTGATCGAGGACTGACGGACGCTCAAGGGCGAAGGAGCTAGAAGATATGACAACCGAATACAACATGATGGAACTGATGATCTGCGCGGCTTCGCGCTATCTCGAGGACGGCAAGACCGTGGCCGTTGGCACCGGGGCGCCTGTGGCGGCAGCTATGTTGGCGCAGAAGATCGATTCTCCCAACCTGACGATCCTTTTCGAGGCCGGCGGGGTAGCGCCCCTGCTGCCGCAGATGCCGATCTCGGTGGGGGATTCCCGCACCTTCTACCGGGCGGTCATGGCGGCCGGCATGTCTGAGATGATGACCACCTGTGCCCGTGGCCAGGTGGACTACTCGTTTCTAGGTGGAGCCCAGATCGACAGGTACGGCAACATCAACTCCACTCTCATCGGCGAGTACTGCAAGCCCAAGGTCCGCTTCCCCGGGAGCGGCGGGGCCAACGATTTCGCCTCGCTGTGCTGGCGCACGATGATCATGACGGTGCACAGCAAGTCCCGCTTCGTCGAGAAGTGCGACTTCATCACCTCGCCCGGGTTTCTCACAGGCCCTGGCGCTCGCGAGGAGGCGGGGCTTCCGGAGGGCGGCCCTCACAAGATCATCACCGATCTGGCCGTCATGGGCTTCGACCCTGACACCAAGGTGATGATGGTCGAGTCTCTCCACCCGGGAGTCGACATCGAGAAGGTGCAGGCCGAGACAGGCTTCGCCATCGCCGCCTCCGCGGAACTCGGCCACACCGATCCTCCAACAGAAGAAGAGTTGAGGATCCTGCGCGACGAGGTCGATCCGCTCCGCTTGGTGATCGGGAGGGCCTAGCAGTAGGCCGGCCTGTCGGCGAAGGTGCTCGGCGGGGCCAGAGGCTCCGCGGTGCTCATGGACAAACAAGAAGGGGGCTCGATCGAGCCCCCTTCTTTCGTCCCCCCAAGCGGTTTCGCGCCGATGCGGTGGTTCAGAGTCGACACGTTGCCGCAGCCTTGGCTACTTGGTGATGCTCTTGTTCATCACCTGGAAGATGCTCGTATTGTCGATGTAGAGTCCGCGGACCGGGTCCTTGCCTCTCACCTGGGTGGAGAAGAGAGACGCGCCGGCACCCTTCGCAAACAAGGGGACCAGGGCGTTGCTGTGCCAGTAGAAGTCCGGACCGTACTTGGGCCGATGATTGTAGTACGTCGCGTCGGGAAGATTGCCCACTCCGTTGGACACGATCGGAACGAAGACCGCGGGGTCTCCCGGGTAGCGGGCCGTGCCGTTCCCGGCGTCCGGACCCCAGATGCCGCCCGTCTCGTGGTCAGTGGTGACGATGAGGAGGGTGTCGTCCCAACTGCTGTTGGCCTCGACCCAGTCGCACACATCCTCGACAGCGTTGTTGAACTCGACGTACTCCTCGATAGCGCGGCCGAGCCAGCCGAAGTGCGACCCGTAGTCGACATTAGCGCCCTCGAACATGGCCACAAAACCATCGGGGTCGTTGTCGAGTACGTTGAGCGCGGCCAGAGACATCTCGGAGAGTGTGGGAGAAGTCTCAAGGAAGGGGGTGGCGAATGGCTCGTCGTTGGCGGCGCCGGTGCGGTAGAACTGCGTGTACCCGCTGCCGACTCCGTCGTCTCCGCCGCACTGAGCTACGCCCGCGACTCTCTCGGGAGTCGGACCGGTCGCTAGGGCCTGGAAGTCAGCCCTGTCTTCGATTAGGGTCCAGTATTCCAAGGCCTCGTCGGTGTCGGCGTTGCTGCCGATCGCGCCGGCTGCGAGTTCATTCCACGTGGCTTCTGTCCACAGGTACTTGCTGGTGGGGCTGAACATGCCGGTGGCCCGCCGCACGCCGTTGTTGTCGTACCAGGGGTTGTAGGCCCCCATGACGACGTCCAGGCGGCTCTCCCTCAACTGCTGCTCGGTTATGGCCTTGAGGGCCTTGCGGTCGGTGGCATGGGCTGAGAAGCCGGCCGGAGTGGCCTCGGAGAACGACTGGGTGGAGACCACGCCCGTCGCTTTGCCTCGAGCCTCAGCGATTTCCATGATGTTTGTCACGCGAGTCATGGCGGCGTTGAGTCCCACGCCCTCCTGGGACTTGATCCCGGTACCCATGGCGGTGGCTGCCATGTTCGACTCGGTGACCAGAGCGTGATTCAGGATGAAGTTGGATTCGTCCGTAGCCGTCCGGTAAAGGAAGTTGGTCCAGAAAGCCCGAGAATCGTAGGATGCTCCGGCGGGATACGTGCTCACGGCGTAGCGGTAGGGGAATCCCTCGTAGATCTGAGTCCCTGAGTCACCGAATTGGTAGTAGTCAGTCGCCAGCAGGGTGTTGTAGCCGGCCCCATCGGCGATCATGACAATCACGTTCTTGGCGGTGGTCTTGGCGCGCTGGCTCCTGTGGGAACTGCTTCCGCCGGCCGCCAACGCGGTCGCGGCGAACACGCAGAGGACCAGCGCAACGACTAACGCGACCAGCAGGGCGGAGCGCCTTGCGAGTCTCGCTCTGTTGAATCCCATGTGACTTACCCTCTCTCTTGGATCTTCTTCGCGGTGTTGGGCCGCTCGAGACTTGTGCGGCCAATTTGACGAACACCCAAGGTGTTCCCCCCATTGGGTCAAAGCGGTTGTAGCTGGACTGCACCACCCCCTGTGCCGGTAGCCCTTTGAAGAGCACAACTGGACCGATAGTAGTACCACTACTACTGCTCCCATTGCTGCACCGTATCACCCGGCGTGGGGCGTGTCAACGGGCGGGCGAACAGCCTGTACATACTGCTCGTCGCTTACGTTCGGGTACTCACGAGGCTCCTCGCAGCAAGCACAGGCTGTCCGCTGCTATCAGGGGGTGAGTCACGGGAATTGCAGGTGAGGACGGTCCAGAGGTACTGCCACTGGGCCTTGCGGCCGCGGCGCGCGACGTTCACGGTCGGTGGTGCTACTCCGGCGTCCTCTGCATGACTACGTGCCGCGACCTTCGCGACAGCGTCCGTGAACGTCGCGCGTCCACGAGATGTCGCCGACTACTGGGTGTTGTCGGCGAAGCGCAGCTGGGCGACCGTGCCTGCGACGCCCAATGCGAACACGACGGCCATGACGATCAGGCTGGCCGTCGCGGGCGCCTCGCTGGGCGCTCCCGAGGGAGCCGACGAGCATCGGCACGATCGACCAGGGAAACCACTCGGCCCAGCCGGTCTTGCTGAACAGATTGCCGAGCAGAAGCATGACAAGCGCGAAGCCCACCGGGGCCAGGTAGCCACGGGCCAGGGTGGTGATCCAGGCTGACATGGGGGCGAGCAGGAAGGTGATGGCGGCCGCGACCAGAGTATCCCCTAGCATGTTCGTGGCCAACCCGGCTGAGAAGTCGGGCAGGCCCAGGGCAAAGCCCACTACGAAAGCCTCGCAGAGAACGGCGACGGTGAGCAGCGTCCACCAAGCCGCTGCCACGATCAGTTTGGCCAACGCGAACCAGTGCCTGTCTATCGGTAGAGCCAGCATGTTCTTCGCGGTTCCCTCCGCATACTCCCGGCCGAAGACGTACGAGACAATGAAGGCAAGCATGATCAACCCGGCTGTGCCGACCACCTGGGTTATCGTCGTGGAATAGGCGGGCCAGGTGGCCTCAAGTCCTGCCAGATCGGCCTTGGTACCGAGCAGCCCGAGTCGGGCGGCACGGTCGGGGTCGCGGACTATCCACATGAGCAAGGCGATTCCCAGGGGCGCCAGCGCCATCGTGACGAACGACAGCCAGGTCACCTTGCTCCGCCGGAGCTTGAGGAACTCAGTCGCGACAACGTTGGCGAATGTCATTGGACACCCCCGGTGAGACGCAGGAAGTGAGCTTCGAGGTCTTCCTCGATGGGGGCTATCTC
The DNA here is from genome assembly GCA_963714175.1 of uncultured Actinomycetes bacterium. GTDB lineage: Bacteria > Actinomycetota > Thermoleophilia > RBG-16-64-13 > RBG-16-64-13 > RBG-16-64-13. Next base: position 950,846 of record CAVQNN010000003.1, read on the forward strand.
CGCGAAGTCGAGACCTGCCTCCAGGAGAACGCGGGCGATCTCCGGCACCCGATCGTCGGAGGCGAAGACGCGGACGTGGGAATCGACGCACTCGAGATGGGCAAAACCGGCTCGGGTGAGATGCGTTGCTGCCTGCATCGGCCGTGTGGTGCCTACTCTGATGTAGGAGTGCTCTTCGGCTCTCAATTGGTCGCGGTCTACTTCCTCCAGCAAACGTCCCTGGTGCACGATGCCGATGCGGTCGGCGAGTTGCGCGATCTCGGTGAGGATGTGGCTGGAGACGAAGACGGTGACGCCGTACTGGGTGACGAGACTGCGCAGTAACTCCCTGATCTCCACAATGCCGGCCGGATCGAGCCCGTTGGCAGGTTCGTCCAGGATGAGCAGCTCGGGACGATGCAGAAGTGCTCGAGCCAGCGAGAGCCGCTGCCTGTTGCCGAGCGAAAGGACGCCTGCGCGCCGGTCCGCGCAGTCGACCAGTCGCATATGCTCGATGACATCGGAGACGGCGGCCCGCGGTGCCTGAGTGAGCCTGCGCTGGATGCCCAAGTTCTCCCGGACGGTCAGGTTTGAATAGGCGGTCGCGGTCTCGACCAGATAGCCCACCTGGGCAAACACTTCCGTGGCACCTCGGGTCACCTTGTTGCCCAGCACGACCGCCGAGCCACCGTCGGGATGGATCAGACCCAACAGCATCCGGATTGTGGTGGTCTTGCCTGCGCCGTTACGCCCGAGGAAGCCATAGATCTCGCCTCGCCTGACCTCGAGGTCGAGATCGCTCACTGCTTTCACCTCGCCATAGTGCTTAGTGAGAGCGTGCGTGGCGACAGCGATATCGGTGCTCACGCCGGGGTCCCCGCGTGGCAGAGCGCCCGAAGCGCCAACTCGGTGGCCGCGGAGAGGGCAGAGGGGAGGTCGGCGAGGACGACACCCGACAGTTCCACGCTCTGAAGGGCGCACATCACGAACCAGGCGGCCGCACGAGGGTCGGGGACGGAGAAGACCCCCTGGACAATCCCCCGTTCAATGACTTCCTGCACGAGCGGGACGAGTCTGGGGGAGAGCTGGTCGGCGAGGCGATCATGCAGGGCCCGGTTCTTGGGGGTGTGCATGAACTCGACGAGGCCGGCCGCGCCGGGCACCGAGGCGAGGTCGCCCAGCGCCGCGCAGAGGCTGCGGAACTCGTCGACCGCCGAGCCGGCCGGCCTTGCGACCGCCTCCCTGAGCGAAGTGATCATGGTGTCGACCAGGCGATCAACGACTGCCAACACGATATCGTCCTTCGAGTCGAAATAGAGATAGAAGGTGCCCTGTGCAACACCGGCGGCCTTGACGATGTCGCTGACCGTCGTGTCGGCAACCCCTTGTGTCAAGAACGCCCGCTCAGCGGCAGATACCAATCCGTCGAATCGGGCTTTGCGGTCAACAGTGCGAGACATGGCGACCCCGGTCACGAGATCAATACTGACTGACTGTCAGTCAGTTTAAGCCCGGAGATGACACCGTGTCAAGGGACGCGGCTCCAGCCTGTACTCACGCGGGGACAGCCTGTACTTCCTGCTCGTCGCTTACGTTCGGGTACTCACGAGGCTCCTCGCAGCAAGCACAGGCTGTCCGCTGCTAGGAGGGGGTAGCTCAGAGACACCTCAAGTGAGGACGGGCGAGGGGTATTGCCGCGAAGCGTTTGCGACACCGTACTCGGTGCCAAGAGCATCAGCGCAGCGGGAATACCCCTCGGCCGTCTCTACTCTACGAGGCCTTCTACCACGTACGTCCAGCCGGCCTTCTTGTCGCGGTGCAGCGTGATGTACTTCTGCTTCTCGGCGTCGATCAGCAGGTTGCTGAAGCTGCGGTATCCGTAGGCCGACTCGTTGAACGAGGGCTTCTTGCGCTGCATGGTGTCCTTGACCATGGAGGCGAAGATGGGGTCCTTGTTCTCCCGGATGAGGGCCGCGATCGACTCCAGCAGCAGGTCGAAGACCTCTTTCTTCTCCGGGGGGATGTCTACGGCCTGCGGGCCCGAGGTGGCCGCCGGGGCGGGCTGCTTCTCCAGGTCTTCGTAGAAGATGAACTCGTCGCAGTTGCCCGACAGGAGGTCGGAGGTCGACTCCTTCATGCCCGATGCCGATGACGTGCTTGCCGTTCTCCTTGAGCTTCGAGACCAGAGGGGAGAAGTCGGAGTCGCCCGACACGATCACGAAGGTGTCGATGTGCTCCTTGGACCAGGCGAGGTCCATGGCGTCCACGGCCAGACGGATGTCGGCCGAGTTCTTGCCGGTCATGGACCGCCGGGGGATCTCGATCAGCTCGATGGCGTTCTCGTGCAGCGGCTTGGTGTACTGCTTGTATTCCCCCCAGTCGGCGTAGGCCTTCTTGACGATGACCTTGCCCTTCTCGACCAGGCGCTCGAGGATCTTGTGGATGTCGAACTCGCCGCGCCGGTGCTTGAAGCCGATGGCCAGGTTCTCGAAGTCGATGAAGACGGCCAGGGTGCGTTCGGTCTCGGTCATGTGGTTTCGGTGCTCCTTCCCCGAGATAGCGGCACCAGGATTTGTGTTCTTGAGATGAATTCTTGCACGTTTCTCCTAATCCTGTAGCGCGCGGGGTTGCTTGCCGTGGCGACGGGCCAAGCGTAGATTGGGTGGACACCGGGCGCGCGAACGGGCGTGGCGCCTGCGTGCAGACTACGAAAGGGGGGCGGTCCATGATGAGCAGCCAGGTGGGACGCGCGGCGAAGGGGTATCTCGAACTCCGCCTTGGTATCGGATCCGCCGTCGTGCTGGGGGCGTTGGCGGTGCTTCTGGCCTGGTCGTCGCCGGCGGCGGCTCTCGCCGTACCGGCGGTCGGTTCGCAGTCGCAGCCCACGGTCGCTGCATCCTTCGGTACTTCCCTGGCCCTCAAGGCTGACGGCTCGCTCTGGATCTGGGGATACCCCCAGCCGCCCGAGGATGTCGGTGGCCTGATCGTTCCCAACCGTCTTGGGATCGAGAACGACTGGGTAGCGGTATCCGACAGCTGGCTTCTCAAGGCGGATGGCTCGCTCTGGTCATGGAGTACGGCTACGGCCCGGAGGACTTTGGGAGGCGACGCGGATCTCCTGCCCACTCCGGTCCGTGTCGGGAGCGACAACGATTGGGCGGCCGTATCGGCGGGAGCGGGTGCCTGGCCCTCAAGTCGGACGGCTCGCTGTGGGTCGTGGACACGACCTTCGAGTATGATCCGAGAGGTGGCCTGCGACCAGCTCGTACTTGCCACTCGCCTCGGCACGGATAGCGATTGGGCGGCGGTGTCATCCGGGCGGTCCTACTCCTTTGCTCTCAAGTCGGACGGTTCGCTCTGGTCTGTGGAGTACGTGGTGGAGGACGACTCCGACTCGGATGACGACCCGAGGACTGCGTCACTACCTCATCGCATGTCGTCACCCGGATCGGGACCGAGAACGATTGGGCGGCAGTGTCCGCGGGCGGCTGGACTACTCGGTGGCTCTGAAGACGGACGGTTCACTTTGGTCGGTGGGGTACGAAACGACTACGACCTGTGACGATCACGGAGAACTGACATCCACCGTTTCGCGCGCCATCACCCGCATTGGAACGGACAACGATTGGGCGGCGGTGGCGGCCGTGGCGCCCACTCGCTGGCCCTCAAGACCGATGGCACGCTGTGGGCCTGGGGCGAGAACTACGACGGTCAGTTGGGCGATGGCACCACCACCGATCGGAACGCCCCCGTACGCATCGGGACGTCGAACCAGTGGCGGGCGTGGCTGTTGGCGCCATGCATTCGCTGGCGCTCAGGGCAGACGGCTCGCTCTGGGCTTGGGGATACAACTACCTGGGCCAGGTGGGAGACGGCACCACGGACGATCGGCACCAGCCGACCAAGGTGCTCACCGGGGTCAGGGTTCCGCAGTGGTCCGGCGACAGTGGCAGAGCGTCAAGCTTCTCCGACGTGGCCGGCTCCCCGTACGAGGCCGCCATCTACGACTTGGTCGCCCGGGGCGCCATCACCGGCTTCGAGGATGGCACCTTCCGCCCCGACGCCCCGGTGACTCGCCAGCAGTTCGCCAAGATGATCGTGAAGGCGATGCTCTACCCGGTTACGGGTTCTGAGGTCTGTCCCTTCACCGACGTGGCCGCTCAGACAGGTACGGATCCTTTGTACCCATCCAAGTACGTGGCCGTGTGCGCCCAGCGGAAGATAACCCAGGGCAGGACGGCGACCCTCTTCGGTCCCGAGAACAGCATCACCCATGAGCAGCTGATCACCATGGCAGTCAGGGCGGCTGGATTGCCTCGACCCGCCGCCTGAGTACATCCCAAGCTTCACGTCCGCGCAGTTCTCTCTCGAGGATCACTTCCGAAACGCTCGCAAGGCGGCGTCTGCTGGGATGCTGGACGGGCTTGAGGGTGTGGGGCCATCGTACGCATTCGGCGCCGCGTCCACTCGGGGCGAATGCGCACAGATTCTCTTCAACCTGCTGAAGAAGCTGGAGTCATAGGGATCACTAACCGAGTCAAAGTCGGGCACAGGGGGTCTTTTTCGATGCACAAGTCATTGGTGAGGCGTTCTACGAAGAGGAGTCACAGGCTGTGCCGTCGTCTCGGGTGCGGCATGCTGCTGTCAATGCTTGCCGTCGTTCTTGTCTGGTCGTCTCCCGCGCCGGCTCTCACCCAGTCACCTGTCGGCGCGCAGGCCCAGCCCACGATTGCCGCGGGCTACGCGGAGTCGTCTGCGATCAAGGCAGACGGCTCACTATGGCTCTGGGGCTCCGATTCAGAAGAAGTATCAGCCGAGGATGGGAGCGCCTTGCTCGTTCCTACTCGCCTCGGGGCTGAGAACGACTGGGCGGCCGTGACGGCGAGCATGTTCGCTTGGTACGCGCTCAAGGCGGACGGCTCGCTCTGGACCATGGGGTTCGGCTCGGAGACTCCCTCGGGAGCGTCTTCCTCAACGGATGTCGCGATGCCTGTTCGTATCGGTACTGGGAACGACTGGACAGCCGTTTCCGCGGGCATGCTTGACTCGCTGGCTATTAAGAAGGACGGTTCGCTCTGGTGCCTCGATACTCTCCTCGTGCTCAACGACGGCCTGGATGGCGACTCGACTGAGCAATCTGACGTCAGTGCTCGTATCGGGATGGACACACGACTGGGCGGCGGTGTCCGCCGGCCAGTCGCTCAGGGCATCCTGTTCGCTGGCATTGAAGAAGGACGGCTCGCTCTGGGCTGTGGAGGTCGACAAAGAGTACGACTGGGACGCTGCGCCGGATATCGCTCTCTCAGCGCGACCTACAACGTCACCCGCATAGGGACCGACAACGACTGGGCGACGGCATCAGCGGGTGGGGGAGGTGCGCTGGCCCTCAAGAAGGACGGCTCGCTCTGGTGGGTGTCGCCCGAGTACATGTATGACGAGGCGGACGACCCCGACAGCGACAACGCCGGCGCTTTCGTCTACGAAGTCGGCCGCATGGGGACCGATAGCGACTGGGCGGTGGCTAGTACGAGCGGCCCTCACGTGCTGGCCATCAAGACGGACGGGTCGCTCTGGGCCCTCGGCTACAACGACAGCGGCCAGTTGGGCGACGGCACCACCAACTTTCCGTGACACTCCCGTGCGCATCGGGACATCGAACAAGTGGCGCTCGGTGTCGGCCGGCTCGTACCACTCCCTTGCCCTCAGAGCCGACGGCACTCTCTGGGCCTGGGGCGGCAACGGTACTGGCCAACTGGGTGACGGCACCCGCGAGGGCCGGTACACGCCCGTCCAGGTGCTCACCGGGGTCAGGGTTCCGCAGTGGTCCGGTGACGGTGGCAGCAGCGTCAGCTTCTCCGACGTGGCCGGCTCCCCGTACGAGGCCGCCATCTACGACCTGGCCGGCCGGGGAGCCATCACCGGCTTCGAGGATGGCACCTTCCGCCCCGACGCCCCGGTGACCCGCCAGCAGTTCGCCAAGATGATCGCGAAGGCGATGCTCTACCCCGTCACGGGTTCTGAGGTCTGTCCCTTCACCGACGTGGCCGCTCAGGTAGGTACCGATCCTTTGTATCCATCCAAGTACGTGGCCGTGTGCGCCCAGCAGGGGATCACTCACGGCACGACCGCGACCACGTTCAATCCCGAGAACACCATCACCCACGAACAACTGATCACCATGGTGGTCAGGGCGGGGGCGTTGCCCGACCCGCCGGGCGAATACGCGCCGACCTTCACCCCTTCGCAGTTCTCCCTCGAGGAACACTACGGCAACGCTCGTAGGGCCGCCTACTCCGGGATCCTCGACGGGCTTGTGGGCGTGGGGCCTTCGTATGACTTCGGGGCCGCCTGCACCCGGGGTGAGTGCGCGCAGCTTCTCCACAATCTGCTGGAGCTGTTGTAGTGCGGGTCGGATCGCTTGCCACGGGAGCAGGCCGGGCGTAGATTGGATGGGCGCCGCGCATGCTTGGGCGGTGCACTCATATGCGTCGAGACAACGGAGGGGGGCCGGTTCATGATGCGCATCCAGGTCGGGACGTTCGGTCAAGAAGGGTTCTGGACTGTGTTTCCACTTCGGATGCGCCGTCTTGTTGTTGGCGCTCGCGATTCTCTCTGTCTGGTCTCCCGCTCCCGCTGTCGCCCTGCCGGTGGATGCCGCCATGGCCCAACCAACGGTCACCGCGGGCTACATGCACTCCCAGGCCATCAAGGCGGACGGCTCGCTCTGGTACTGGGGGCTGGACCTCGGGGATGAGCTCGGTGGCCTCCTCTATGGGCCGCGCGTTCCGACTCGCTATGGGGCGGACAATGACTGGAAGGCCGTGTCCGCCGGCCTGATCAACTGGCTGGGCCTCAAGGAGGACGGCTCGCTCTGGACCATGGGTGACAACCCGGCCTCCGATCCTGGATATCGGCAATATCGTGGACATCACCGTTCCTGCTCGTCTCGGTACGGCGAACGATTGGGCGGCGATCTCCGTTGGCCCCTTGGATGGGCTCGCTCTCAAGTCGGACGGCTCACTGTGGACCATGGAGGTCTTGGACGAGGACGACCTGTTGCCCACCCCGACTCGGCTCGGGACTGATAGTGACTGGGCGGCCATATCCGCGGGTCTTCAAGCACTCGCTGCTCCTGAAGACCGATGGCTCGCTCTGGATAGTCGAGTATGCCATCGAACTGGCCCCGGACGGCGAGACCGTCACTTCGATCGAACGCGCGGTGACTCGTATCGGGACCGACAAAGACTGGGCAACGGTGTCCGCGGGCGGCACCCACTCGCTGGCCCTCAAGACCGACGGCTCACTCTGGGCTTGGGGCGACAACGAGTATGGCCAACTCGGTATCGGCTTCTCCAGCGACCAGATCTTCCCGACCCGCATCGGGACCGACAACGACTGGACAGCGGTGTCCGCGGGCGGCGCTCACTCCCTGGCCCTCAAGAGGGACGGCACTCTCTGGGCCTGGGGATTCAACGATTACGGCCAGCTTGGTGACGACACCGACACCAACCGGAGGGTCCCCACTCGTGTGGGAGCGTCGAACAAATGGGTCGAGAGTGACCGCGGGTTCCGATCACACCCTGGCGCTCCGAGAAGACGGCACACTCTGGGCCTGGGGAGACAACTCGTTTGGTCAACTCGGCGACGGCACCACCGAGGAGCGGCGCGCTCCGGTCAAGGTGCTGACCGACGTCAGAGTCCCCCGAGCTCCGGCGGCGGTGAGGTCAGCTTCTCCGACGTGGCCGGTTCCCCATACGAGAGCGCCATCTACGAGCTGGCCGGCAGGGGGATCATAACCGGCTTCGACGATGGCACCTTCCGTGCAGGCGACCCCGTCACCCGGCAGCAGTTCGCCAAGATGATCGTCAAGGCCATGGGTCTGACCGTGACCGGCTCCGAGGTCTGTCCCTTTGCCGACGTGATTCCCCAGACGGCTCCCGATCCTCTCTACCCGACGAAGTACGTGGCCGTGTGCGCGCTGCGCGGGATCACCCAGGGCAAGACGGCGACCAGCTTCGATCCCTACAACAGCATCACCCACGAGCAACTGATCACCATGGTGTCCCGAGCTGCAGCGCTATCCGACCCACCGGCGACCTACGCGGCGAGCTTCGTCTCGACGCAGTTCTCTCTCGAAGAGCACCACCGCAACGCCCGCAAGGCCGCGCACGCCGGAATCTTGGACGGGCTCCAGGGACTCGGATCCTCGTACGACTTCCGGGCGCCCTCCACTCGGGGAGAATGCGCTCAGTTGCTCTTCAATCTTGTTGAACATGTTGGAGGACTAACAACTCGTTTCGGAATGAAGCCGCGGCCACCGAGTGCGCGCTGGACGGCGCGATGCGTCGTCCTCGGGCGCGTCCGTAGCGCGTCATGATCGACGGGGGTGTCGTGTGGCTGGCGTTGCCGGTGGTTGCGCTGCTCGTCGTCTCTCTCGCGCTGAGACGTCGGGTGGGGACTGGCGGATGCTCGGCGCTCTGTGCTTGGCCACGTACGCCCTCTGGATAGTCTCGGCGGCCTTCTTTCCCATGTCCATCGGCGAGGACGGCTGGCCCTCGTCGGTCACGGTCAATGTGGTGCCGCTCAGGGAGCTGGTGCAGTCGTTCGGGTATCTCAGCCGAGGCCAGATCATCCGTCAGCATGGAGGTAACTTCCTGCTGTTGGTGCCGTTCACGCTCCTTGGGCCCTTGCTCTGGTCCCGGCTGCGGTCCTGGAAATGGGCGCTCGCGATCGGAGTGGGGGCGTCGGCGGCGATCGAGCTCCTGCAACTCGCCTTCTCGGCGTTGGGAGTCACCTACCGGTCGGCGGACATAGACGACGTCATCGTGAACACGGCCGGCGCGATGTGCGGATACGCGCTGTTCGTCGCGGGGTGGCGGATCTGGGGTGCGCGCCGCCGTTCACCGCTGCCGGAGCCGGTGGGCGACCAGCGCTCCCGACCAGCACGTGCGCTAGAATCCAGTCCTTCCGCTGACTCCACCCGATGGGAGAACACATGGCACACATCCGGCACCAAGATGACTGCGAGGCCCTGGTGAGCCCGAACGGCGAGATCCTGTACGAGCTGGCCGGCCGCGCCGCCGGAGGAGCGGTGCAACACAGCGTCGCTCAGATCGAGCTGCCGTCAGGCAACGCCTCGCCGAAGCACTCTCCACCCGGAGGCGGAGGAGAGCTTCATCATCCTGAGCGGGGAAGGGCGGATCGTCATCGACGGCGAGTCGTACGGCTTGACCGCCGGCCAGTGTGTCGTCGTCCCGCCGACCAGCGTTCATCAGATGTTCAACGACGGGCCGGAGCCGATGCACTATCTCGCGGTGTGCGTGCCGGCCTGGACGCCCGACGGCAGCACCTATCTCGACTGAGTGAGGTTGTCCGGGACCTCTCCGCGGGGATTGGACCCCGGACGCACGGCTTACATTCCCCTGACAAACGTGTGACCAGGTCCTGACGGAGGCCTGCCACCCTGCGGTTGCGGGGCGGAATTGCCGCCGCTGCTTGCAGGCCGTAGGATTGATGCGCTCCGCTCAGCTCGGTGGGAGACAACGCAAGGTATGTCGTGAAAGGGGCCCGGTGGACGCCACTGCAGTTCTTGTCATCGAGGACGAGCAGAATATCGCGAGCGTTGTCCGCATCGCGCTTGAGCGCGAGGGCTTCCAGGTCTCGACCTTCCGGTCGGGCGAGGAGGGGCTCGCAGCGCTTGAACGGCACTCCTTCGCCTTGGTCATCCTCGATATCGGGCTGCCCGGGATCGACGGCTTCGAAGTCTGCCGTCGCATCAGGCGAAGCTCCGGTGTGCCGGTGATCATGCTCACGGCCCGCGATGAAGAGATCGACAGAGTGGTGGGCCTGGAACTGGGCGCCGATGACTACGTGTCCAAGCCGTTCTCTCCCCGGGAATTGGTCGCCCGTGTCAAGGCTGTTCTGCGCCGGATGCAGTCACGCGAGCCGGTCGCCGAGTCGCTCGAGCAGGGAGACCTTGTCGTGAGGCTGCCCGAGCGAGAGGTCGCCGTTGCCGGGACCGTCGTCGATCTCACTCCCAAGGAATTCGATCTCCTCGCCTTTCTCATGGCGAATCCTGGCGTCGTCTTCTCCCGCGATCAACTGCTCGAACGAGTGTGGGGGGTAGGGTTCCCTTACGGCACCCGGACCGTCGATCAGCACGTGGCTCAGCTTCGCGCGAAGCTGGGGCGTAGGGATCCCATCGAGACCGTCCGCGGCGTCGGCTACAAGGTGGCTCGCCAATGACCTGGACCGGCCGCCTTTGGAATGTTCTGCCCCGCAGGGTCAGGCGAACTCTGATAGGCGACGGACCGACCTCGCTACGCGCGACCATCTTCAAGGTGGTGTTCGTGGCGGTGGCTCTGCCCGTGCTGATAGCGGTCGGCGTGCACTTCGGGACTACAGGTCCCATCGGCCACAAAGGAACGGGATTCGAGGATCTCCAGCTGCTCGACACGGCTATGTCTTCGGGCCTGATCGCGGTTGCCGAAGGAGACTACGACGAAATGAGAAGGGTAGTCCGAGCGCAGGATGAGGAGGGCCTGACCTCATGGCGGTTGGTGTGGCCGCCCGCGACGCGGGACCTGACTTCACTCGGCCTTCCTCAGTCTGCCTACGAGGAGTTGACCACCAAGGGCTGCGCGTTCGGCGACGTCGAGACGGGCGATGACGAGAGCGCTCGTTTTGCGGTGTGGCGCGTTCCCGAAGGAGCGGGGACGGGCATAGAGCGTGAGTCCTACAGTCTCGTCATCGGGACGCCGGAGGATCTCCACAGCCAGATAGTCGCCTGGGTTGTAGCCCTACTGGGCTTCTGTCTCCTCATCTCCGCCATAGCTTTTCCTGCCGCTTGGTACCTCGAACGGCGGATCGCCCGGCCCGTTCGCCGCGTGGCGGAGGCAAGCCGAGTGGTGGCCGAAGGAGGGCACCCGATGCCCGTTCCCTCCAAAGGACCGGTCGAACTCATCGCCCTCAGTGACTCCTTCAACGACATGGCTGCGAAACTGAAGAAGGCTCAGGCGGCTGAGCGGCAATTCCTCCTGTCGGTCAGCCACGAGCTCAAGACCCCTCTCACCGCCATCGACGGATACGCCGAACTCCTGACCGAAGGGGCCGTGGACGGCGAGCAGGCGGGCCCGGTCCTGTCGAGCGAGGCCGGCCGCTTGAAGCGCTTGGTGAGCGACCTGCTGGATCTCGCCAAGCTGAGTCAGAGCACCTTCGCCATCCGCGAGGAGCAGGTGGATCTCGATGCTGTCGCCGGTGAAGTGGTCCGGAGGCATGCGGCGCGGGCCAAGGAGCTTGGAGTTCAACTGCTCGCTCTCTCATCAGGGGGTGCTGCGAGAGTCCGAGGCGACGAGGACCGCGTCGTGCAGGCCGTCTCGAATCTGGTGGAGAACGCGCTCGGCTGTGTGCCCGGGGGCGGGTTGGTCACGGTGGAGACGAACCCCGGCGAAGTGATCGTCCGGGACGATGGACCGGGTCTTGCAGCCGAGGATCTGCCACGCGCCTTCGAAAGGTTCTACCTGCACGATCGGATGAAGAGCGACCCTGATCTTGGCACGGGACTAGGACTGGCCTTGGTCAAGGAATTGGTGGAGAGAATGGGCGGAGAAGTCTCGGTCGCCAGCGAGTCTGGCAAAGGAGCGGTCTTCTCCTTGAAGCTGCAGCCGGCTCGCGCTGGGGATGTTCAGTATCTCCGGATGCCGCCGGAGGCAAACCGGTGACGCCGGCGACGGTTCTCGGTGGTTCCGAGGCCGGGGGCTCACGACGTTCCGGGCTGATGAGTCTGCGCGAGTACGTCCATCACACCGGACTCTCCACCGACGCACTGCTGCAACTCGAGGACATGGGACTGGTCGGCGCCCGGGCAGCCGACGCGCCGGGGCTGACGGCCGACGCAGAAGGGGCGACCAAGGAACGAGAGACGGGCGGTCGACCAATCATCGGGCTCTACGATGCTCTGGACCTGCGCGCAGGATGGGCGCTCAAGACCCTCCTCGACTCCGGGTTGCTGCCCGGAGGACCTCGAGATGTGCGGACAGCGTCTTGTCTCGGCAGCCGAGGACGTCGCTCTCGTCCACTACAAGCTGCTTCGCACCGGCCTTGGGTCGACCTCTCGTGTCTCCAGCGAGATACTGAAGGAGGCACTCTCTGAGTTGCTCGCCGCGCTCACCCTGCGAGCTCTTCGCCGAATCGCCGTCGGGGCTAAGGGGCTCGACCATGTCGACTCCGCCTCCTCCCGCTCGGACCCCTGGCGGCCTGCCTGAAGGCCTCGAACGTAGGGCGCCATCTTGCGCATGGCGCTGTCTTACAGCCACCTGACACAACGCTGACCGGTTCCTGACCCAGGCCTGAGACGCTACGAGTGTGACGCGCACGAACACGACCTGGAGGCCGAATGTGACAACTGAAGCGACAACCTGGCGTGATCCGACACCCGCCGGCAAACCAACGCCGCAGGCGCAAGTCACGGACTCCAGACGTAGAGAACTGGAAGGCAGGCGTCTCCGCGCCGTCTGGTGTGCGATCTTCCTTGCGGGAGTCACTCTCAGCGGTCTGTTCCTCCACGGGCTGACTCCAGACGGCGGCGCCCCGAACGACGTCCATTCCACGGTCGGTACGACCATCCTTCTGGCGGCGCACGTGATAATGGCGGTCGGATTCACGGTCACGATGGTGCGGCACCTTGTTGACAATCGCCGACGGCTACTGGCCTTTTTCAGGAGAGAGAAGCGCAAGGAACCTGCGTTGTCTGCTCGGCTACGTCGCGTTGGTGGGGCTTCTCGTCGCGTCGATCGCTACGGGGATCATCAGCAGCGGACCGGACGGCGTGGGGCAGCACATGGTCATCTCGCTGGTTCTCGCGGCCGCAGGTATAGGGCATGGGGTGAGGCACGCGACCACGCGTAGGCGCCGGGCTTCGCGGCGAGCGTCCGCCGAGGCCAGGCCCGAGGGCGTGACCGATTGAGTTGACGCATCCTCCAGCGGGACTTCCACGAGGCGTGTCTCTCGGGATCGTGGGAGGTGCGCCTCTCCTCTTGACTGCGCATATAGTGTTGCTATATGCTGCTATGTAGTAAATGGAGGTGGCGATGCCCGAGAAGGACTCCACAAAGAACCTGATGCGGATCGGCGAGCTGGCCAAGGCGTCCGGAGTCACGGTCCAGACGATCCACTTCTACCTGCGCGAGAGGCTACTGCCGCCGCCGACCAAGACGGCTCCCAACATGGCCTACTACGGCCCCGAGTATCTGGAAGACATACGCCTCATCAAGGAACTGCAGAGCGAGAGGTATCTCCCTCTGGGCTTGATCCGCCAACTGCTGGAGGTGAAGCGCGAGGGACACGATCTGGACCACCTGCGCGAGATGCGCCTTGCTCTCGACTGGGCTTTCAGTGACGGTGAGGGCCAGGCGGACGCTGGGCCTGTGGCTCTGCCGGAGTACATCCTTCGCACCGGTCTCTCCGTCGACGCGGTCAGGAAACTGGAGGATCTGGGGCTGATCACGGCTGGGACGGCGGTAACGGAGGAGGCGGGTGGTGAGTCGCCCAAGCCCTACGACTCTCTGGATCTACGGCTGGGGCGGGCGGTGAAGACCCTGCTCGACTACGGACTTGGCCTGAGCGACCTGGAGTTGTACAAGCGGCAGCTTGCTCTGTGCAGGGAAGAGTCCGCTCTTGTCCACGAGAAGATGTTGCACAACCGCCCCCGTTCGATACCGCGCATCCCCACCCAGAAGCTGCTGGATACGCTCGGCGAGATGCAGACCGTGCTCACCCTGCGCGCCACTCGACAGGTGGCGACGAAGACCCATGAACTGCCACACGAAATCGAGCAGGAGGCTGAGGGTGCAGACTGAACGACCAGAAGGGAACGACCTCGCTTCGACCGTCAAGCCGTCCCCGCGGACGGGCACCACGGGCGCCCGACGTCGAGGACTGACCGGCCATCGGGCACGGGCCGTCTGGTGTTCGATCTTCCTCGTGGGCACGACTGTCACCGGTCTGGTTCTTCACGGGCAGACACCGCACGGCGGCGCTCTTGACGGGCTGGTCTCCTCGTCAGGCGGCGGGCCGGTCAGCCTCCAAATCGCGCACCTGATCTTCGCGGGCGGCCTCACCATCTCGATAGCGTGGCACCTTGTCGACAAGCGCAGGCCGCTGCTTGCCGCTGTGAAGAGGAGAAGCGGAAGGAGCCTGCGTTCTCTATCTGCCGGTATGGCGCTCGCCGGACTCCTGGTGGCGTCGCTCGCCACGGGGTTTGTGAACAACGGGGCCGGTCACGTGGAGCACCACACGGCTGTCTCGATCGCCCTTGCGGTGGCGCTAGGCTGGCACGGGGCGCGACGGATGGCGGCGCGGAGACGCCGGGGTTGTGGGCGAGTTGCCGATGGAGGCCCGACCGTGAGCGCGCAGCGGACCGAGGCCACGGACTCTACCGAGTCCCGAGGCTCTCGAAAGGCTCGGCGCGCCCAGCGCGATCACCACCGCTCCGCGACCGAGTTCATCCTGGCCGACACCCGACTCTGTGAAGCCTGCGGAGACTGCGTGGAAGCCTGCCGCAGAGGGGTTCTCAGCGTGAAAGGGCCTCGGTTCCACAGGCACGTGCGCATCGACCATCCGGAAGAGTGCCGCGGTTGCGGCAAGTGCGTCTCCGCCTGTACGCATGGCGCGCTTCTACGGATACCAGGGTAGTCGCATAGCCCAGGAGCGCCGGCGCGGGGAGTAGATGATCTTCGCCTTGAGCGTCTTCGCCATCACTCGGCGCGCGAGATGCTCGAAGGATCGTTCGTAGTCGCGGTCCGGAGTGACGGCAGGCTAGCGGCTCGGCCCGCCGCCGCGCCGCTGAGGAGTGCGAAGGAAATGCCCTCGCCGCTCGAAGGGCTGACAAGTCCGGCGGCCTCACCGACCAGCAGAACGTGTCCGCGACCGGGAAAGAGCTCGGAACGTTTCCGTGGCCGCGACAACCGTCGAGCCGAGTGCTCCAGGATCTTCTCTCCCAATCCCAGTCTCTCCCTATACCAGGCAAGAATCTGCTCGAAGCGCTCCTTCACCTCTCGCGTCTCCTCGAAGGCGCAGCCGATGAGCACGGTCTCGTTCTTCGGGATCGCCCACGCGTAGAAGTCGGTTTGAGCGCTGGAGAAGAGGACCTCGTGCGTGAGGGCGTTGGCCGGGGAGGCCTCAGGATTGGCGAGCGTGGCCTGAAGCGACACCATCGTGGCCGGGCCCGGGCGATCAGGGAAGAAATGGCGCCGCACGCTGGAGTTGGCGCCGTCGGCGCCAATCAGCATCTTGGTGCGAACAACCTGCGTCTGAGTTCCGCGCGAGAGCAGGACTTCGTCGGGCTCGGTGCCGACGCCGACGAACCTGGTCTGGCTGCTCACCTCGACCCGCTCCGCGGCCAGCTCGAGCAGCCAGGAGTCGAAGCGCGCCCGACTCACATTGACGTAGTCGCGGCGATAGGTCTGGTCGCGGCCGCTGTCCACGTCGTGCACATGGACGAGGCGGGCATCGGGTTGTACGCGCACGTCTTCGGGCAGACTCAGCCCCAGCGAGGACAGAGCCGCTTGGGCATCGGGCGCCAGCAGCCCCCCGCAGCATCGTTCCCGAGCCGGATCGGCGCGGTCCACCAGAAGGCCACGCACGCCGGCCGGCAGACAGAGCGCGGCTGCGCATCCGGCCGCTCCGGCGCCGACTATGATCACATCATAAGAGTCGGCGAGCGGCGCAGAGGCCGGGTGCGTATCAGAGCAGCTCCAGGAAGCTCTCCATGGCCTGCCGGGACTTCTCCTGCTGCGGTCCGCCGCGGCCGAGGGCGTCGCCGTCGATGGCCAGGAAGGGGATGCCCGCCTCCACGAAGGCCGCCCGCACCACCGGCACCGAGCCGAGGCCGTGCCGGCAACCCCAGTGGTTGAAATGCACCACTCCGTCGACCTTGAGCTGCTTGGCCAGGGCCACATTGAGCCGGGCCCGCCGGGCCGAGGTGCCCCACATGACGTTGTCGGTGAGTCGCTTCGCCAGACCCGGGGAAGGGATCGTCGGGGTCGACGGTCTCCAGGTGCATCTGGCCCATCTCCTCGAAGATCACGACGGCGTCTCGCTCGCGGAGCATGTCGAAGATCTCGGCGTCGTGATGAGGGACGGTGTGCAGCCAGAGCAGCCGCTTGAGCTTGCGGCCGCCATCCAGCACGGGAGCCATGAGGTCGCTACGGCCCCGCTCGGTGAGCAGCCGCTCGAAGTCCTTGGCGCCTTCCTCGGTGCCCCAGAGGAGCTGGCCCAGGAAGACGGTGGCGAAGGTGCGGCGTCCGTCCATCTCCAGGCGTCCGGCCAGGCGTTCGGTCATGACGTGGCCCCAGGCCGCGGAGGCCCGGTTGGAGAGCTCGATGGCCTTCTTGAGGTTCGGCTTGCGCCCGGTCCAGCGACCGATGTCGTCGTGGAGCACGCGCATCTGCTCGGCCACGTCGGCGACGACCTCGGGGGATGCCTCGCCCTCGTCCGGCGGCAGCGGGACGCGGATCTCCCGGAAGGGCACGTTGTGACGGACCGCCAGCATCTCGAGCAGGCACTCCTTGCCCAGGCAGAGGGGAGTGGTGCCCAGGCACATGGAGGGCGCCGGCAGCATGTCGTTCTCGACGGCCGCGAGTGCGATGCGGTGGTAGCTACAGACGTCGCGCGCCAGCGGCATGCGCGCGGCCGCGGACTCGACAGCCTCGCGTAGGTCGGTGCCGGTGAGGGTGGCGGAGCCGAGTTCGGGGATCATCGGTGTGAGCTTGTAGGAGGTCAAGAGCTCGGTGGGGAAGAGGTACGACACCCAAGGGACGATGGCGCCAGGCTTGAAGAGATCGAGAGACGCGCTCAGAGCGTGGAGTTCCATGTAGCGTCGTGCGGTGCGGGCCTGCATCGCCTTCCAGCGGGTCTGAGCCAGGAAGGCGGTGCGGATGAGCGAGGCACCAAAGGAGTCACCGGTGACGTCGGCCATGCCGGGCATGGGCAGCTAGTCCTCCTCGTCGAACAGGTCGTTGTCGAGCAGGTCGTCGTCGAGAAGCTGGGCCTCCAGGAAGGCCTCCACCCGGGTGCGCAGCGGGCCGTTGGCGTCGAAGGGGAAGTCCACCTCGATCTCCAGGTAGGGGAGTCCGCGTTCCTCGCGCCAGTCGCGAGACCAGCAGGGCGTCGTAGGCGCCGGGGTCGCAGAAGCTCTGCCGGGCGTAGATGATCGACGACGGACGCGGTCTGGTCGAGGCGCCGCACCAGATGATCGCGCCGGTCGGCGGTAGAGCGTCGGGGACACATGCCGATCTCGAGGATGCGGGCGGCCAGAGCGGCGTGGTCGAGTCGGCGCCGTCGCGGCGTCGGCGCCCGTTGCTCGCCGCCAGCGGCTTCCAGCGATCCGGCGAGGTGCAGGACTCCAGGCCGGCGACGCCGACGCCCAGCTGTCCGACCAGGCGCAGAAGGGAGTCGTCGCTCAGAGGTCCGGCCACCAGGAACACTCCTCCCGGCTGTGGAGCCGAGGGGTAGTCGAGAGTCGGCGGTTCCTGCACGAGCGGCGCGGCTGCGGCTGCGGCGCGCGTCGGCTCGCGGCGGCTCGGCTCGCTCGCCGCAGCGCCTGTCCGCTCCGCGCCGGCAGGCAGCGGGCGGCCAGCCATTCCTCCAGGCGGCGCAGGTCGGCGGCCAGTGTCTTGGCCACCTCAGGTCCCGAAGTCCGGGGCATCGACAGCACGAACACCCGCTCGGGGTGGGCCGCGGCCATCAGGTCACCCATCCGCCGCATGGCGTCGCAACCGCCCGGGACGATCAGGCAATCATCGCTCGAGACGGTGCCTGTCGCGGCGCCGCCGTTCGGCGAACCGCCGGCCGGGGAGACTTCCCCCAGCACATCCTCGGCCGCCGCCACGAGCTTTGTGACGTACGGACAAATCATCGGGTGTATGCTGAGTGCATCACGTCGGGCCGGAGCCGCCGCATCCCGCAGGCGGTTGCCCAGCCAGATAGGCGAGTAGCCGCTGCGGACTACGAGTTCCAGCGGCAGCAGGTCACAGGTGTAGTAGCAATAGGGCATGGGCAGATCCATGACAGGTTATGGCCCGGAGCCGACTATTGCAAGACCGGGCTTCGCTTGTGACTCACCCGGGATGTCTCCCGGGGAGTCAAGACCTCGCCCAGCGGCCGATCCCCAGCGGGCAGATCGACCCGACGGACGGCGGGAGACCTTCATTTGTATCCACACTGGTGGGGGGCAAAAGGAGAGGGCGATGCCCAAGAACAAAGTCGTAGGTCTCGAAGAGGCCATCTCCCACATCAAGTCGGGCATGACGGTCGCCGTCGGGGGATTCCTTTCCCAAGGCGATCCGCTCACGCTGATCCACGGACTCAGGGAGTCGGAAGCAAGGGACCTTACCATCGTCTCATGCACCGGCGGTTTCCGGGATCGTGGGATCGTTGAACTGGTCAAGCTGGGCAAGGTGCGCAAGCTGATCACCAGCCATATCGGGACCACCCCCGACGTAGTCAAGGCCTATCATGCCGGCGAGATCGAGGTGGAGTTGGTCCCGCAGGGTACGCTTGGCAGAGCAGATGCGTGCCGGGGGTGCAGGCCTGGGCGGCTTCCTCACGCCCACCGGCATGGGAACGGTGGTCGCGGAGGGCAAACCGCTCATCGAGGTCGACGGCCGGACCTACCTGCTGGAGAAGGCCATCCGGACCGATGTGGCTCTGGTGCGCGCCCACGACGGCGACACCTGGGGCAACCTGAGGTATCGCGGCACGGCCAGCAACTACAATCCGGTCGTGCGCCACTTGCGCCGAGTACACCATCGCCGAGGTGGAGTACCTGTACAGCCCCGGTGAGATCGCGCCGGAGAGCGTGCAGACCTCCGGCCTCTACGTGCAGGCTGTGGTCAGGGCCGACCTGTCCTACCGCGGCTCGTCGCTTACCACCTGCTGACAGCCGTCTTTCCAAGGAGAGATCAAAGTGCCTGAGATCGATATCAAGAACATCATCGCCGATCGGGCCGCCCAGGAACTCAAGGACGGTCAGATCATCAACCTGGGGATCGGGGTCCCGACACTGGTCGCCAACCACGTCCCGCCTGGTGTGGACGTCGTCATCCACAGCGAGAACGGAGCCGTGGGCGTGGGCCTCACTCCGGCGCCATACTGTGGCGATCCCGACAGGGCCAACGCAGGGGGCGCGCCGATCACGCTCAATGCTGGGGGCAGCTACTTCGATTCCGCCACTTCGTTCGGCATGATCCGGGGTGGTCACGTGGATATGACCTTCCTCGGTACTCTGCAGGTCGACGGAGCGGGCAATATCGCCAGCTACGAGATCCCCGGCAAGCTGGTGGCCGGCATGGGCGGAGCCATGGACCTGCTGGCGGGCGCCAAGACGGTGAACGTGGTGACCGAGCATTGCTCCAAAGATGGAGCCAGCAAGTTGGTCAAGAACTGCACCTACCCGCTGACGGGCGCCGCCGAGGCCGACGTCATCATCACCGAGCGAGCGCTGTTCCGTCGCTACCCCGACAAGGGTTTCGTCCTGGAGGAGGTGGCCCGGGGCTACACCTTGGACGACATCGCTGCGTGCACCGACATGGACTACGTGGTGTCCGACACGGTCAAGCTGGATGCATACGGACCGGAGGGCTAGACTCGGGAGGGCTGGGGGCTATGAGGAACCTTGCCCGGCACTGCCTTGTGGTGGTGCTGGTCGTTGCGTGGGTCGGGGCGGTGGTCTACCCCGACCCACGCCCGTTCTTCAGCTCGGTGGCACGGCTCAAGAATCCGCCCGTCGACGCCGGGGCGGCGGCCGAGATGGCGGCCGGGCTCCCCGATGACTACAAAGCCATCGAGGACCACGTTGCCAGCTACGTCCCCTGGAAGCCGGCGTGGACCGTGTACCGCCTGCCCTGGTACTTCCCGACCGTCAGCGAGGTGATCGCCGACCGGGCCGGGGACTGCCAAGCCCAGACCGTGCTCATGGCCAGCATCCTCGAGGCCAAGGGGATGCCCTACACCCTGCGCTACTCCTTCGACCACGTGTGGGTGGACTACCCCGGCAGGCAGGTGACGACGCTGGAGGATCCGGCCACCTCGTTCGTGTCCGACGAAGGGGAGGGCTGGCTGGCCAGCCTGCCGGACAAGCTGCCCCTCTGGACGATCGTCAAGGTGCGCGTCGCCTATCACTGGACTCCCATGCCGCTCATGCAGAAGCTCCTGATCCTGCTGGGAACGGCCGTCATCGTCGGCTATGGCGAACGGCGTTTGTTCGGCAGGGTGAAGCGACTGATCTGGCGTGAGACTCCGGTGCTGAGCGTATCGCGCGCCCGTGAGAAGAGGGAGCGCCTAGGAGGCTGCCGAAAAGCGTACGCATCGCGCTCTGGCGGCGGAACGTCCCTTTCAGCAGCCTGCTAGGCTCGGCGGCGCCCGTCGAGACCTACATGCGAGAGAGACGCTCCAAGATCGCTTCGCGATGCGCTTCCACGTACGCGCTGGCCGGCGCGCAGCCGCATTTTCGGCACTTCAGGTCGTATGCCGAGTTGAGGGTTCCGCACGACGGGCAGGTGTTCCGTTCCTTCGCCTCCACGAGCCACGCCTCCGGCGCCTACCTCGCCGATGCGGGCGAGGCTCTCGTACAACTCTGCCCGGTGAGGGTACTCGACCTGGAACGTCGGAAAGGTTCTCGCACGGGTATTCCGAGCACTCGCTGCAGAACGACAGCCCCCGCTGCTCGGCGCAGGCGTAGAGGTTGCAGGCTTCGCAGTACGGCGTGCGCTTCTGGGAGCGGCAGCCGTCGCAGTGGGCCTGCTCCACGGTCCATCCCATGCGCCCGGCGAATGTCGCGAGCCGCGCCGGGTCCTCCTGGCTGCCTATGAAGATGCTGCACGCATCGCAGCAGAGTCCGCAGACCGCCGCGGTCGTGGGGGCCTGCTTCGGGGCCGTGTCGCTTGATTGTGGCGTCATGATGCCTTGCTCCCTCTTTGCGATGGGTCAGTCAACGATCTCCCGGAACACTCGGGCGAGGTTTCGATAGCAGACCTTCTCTACCTGGGTCGCCGATAGCCCGGCTTTCGCCAGCAGCTCCCCGATGCGAGGGTAGTCGGCCACGCCCTGGAAGCCGGCCGGCAGGGCATCGACTCCGTCGAGGTCTCCACCGAGTCCGACGGCGTCTTCTCCGCCGACGTTGATCGCGTGAAGCACATGGTCGACGATCAGATCGAGCGGCGGGAGCGGGATCACAGCCTCAGCCTCGGCGCATCTCTGTCCGGCTTCGTCGACCGTGGTCGTGCCGGCCGCGATCGCGCTCCAGAACTCCTCTTCGGCACTTCGTGGTCTGCTGATAGTAGTCGCGCGGAGAGGAAGGCCGGGGCGAGGGTGATGCCGACGACGCCTCCTCGTTCCGCGATCGTGCGGATCATCTCGTCGGTGAGATTGCGGGGGCTGGGGCACAGCGTTCGACAGTTGCTGTGACTGGCGATGAACGGCCGGCTTGGCGACCCGGCAGATGTCGGCAAAGGACCGGTCTGAGGCGTGAGAAACGTCGACCATCACGTGCTGGTCTTCACAGGCCTCGACCAGAGTCGAAGCCCTTGGGTGTCAGCCCGCTTCCGTCACCGTAGGTCGAGCCGCAGAAGGCGGTGTCGTGCCAGGCAAGAGTGAGGAGCCGCACGCCCGCCCGGTGGAACGCGGTCAGATTGTCGACTTCTCCGGCCAGGGAGTCGGCACCCTCGAGGCTGGCCACGACGGCGATCCGAGCATCCGGCTCCGTAGCTGCGCAGGCCGCGGCTATCTCCGCGCCTGTCAAGGCGAGAAACAGGTCCGCCGGGTAGTCGTCGCACAGCCGGCGGACGGCCTCGACCTTTCCCATCGCCGCCTCGAACTCGCGCCCTTTGTATTTCTCCGTCCACACCCAGCTGGCGAAGACCTGGGCCCGCACTCCGGCCGCGCGCAGCCCCGGCAGGGTGACGTGCAGGGTCTTGCTCCCGAGGTGGTGGGCTGGGGCGCCGGTACCCGGGTCCTCGGTGCCGGCGTTGGTCTGGGCGAAGTCGGCCTTCTCTTCCCAGATCGCGCCGATGGTGTCGCAATGCGCGTCGAAGAATGGCATGGTGCCGGAAAGCATACCTTTTCCCGGCTCCTGCTGCTAAACTCGGGTTCCATGGAGAGCAGAACAGGATCTCAGGCTTCCACTCCCGCACCCCGGTATGACGCCCTTCGGAGGCTAGTCTCGGCTGATTCGGCGCGCGGTGCTCTCGTTCTCGACCTCCTCCTGCTGCTCCCCCGCTAGGGGGAGATATTCGCGAAGCCGGCGTCATCCGGCACGTCAGCAGTCGAGATTCCATAGAAGAGCCAGGAGGTGGAGAGATATGTCCAAGAGCAACGCAACTGCAGGCGGTGCGACCAGCGATGGCGTCGGCGTCCCCTCGCACGCAGATGCCCCGTCGTACATCGACGCCCCTTTGCCCGGCGATGTCCCCTCGCACGGCGAGGCCCCCCCGTGCGGCGGTGTCGCGGGCGGTAGGCGCAACGTAGGGGTCCCGGTCGTCTTCTTCGATACCACGTTGCGCGACGGGGAGCAGTCGCCCGGCAGCAGCCTGAACGCCTCGGAGAAACTGGAGATCGCTCAGCAGCTGGTCCGACTGGGCGTCGACGTGATCGAGGCCGGTTTTCCGGCCAGCAGCCCGGGCGATTTCGCCGCCGTGCAGGCGATCGCCCGCGAGGTCAAGGGCGCTGTGATCTGCGGCCTGGCCCGTTGTACGGAGGCCGACATCCGCACCTGCTGGGAAGCCATCAAGGACGCGGAACGCCCGCGCATCCACACTTTCGTATCGACCTCCGACATCCATCTGAAGCATCAGATGCGGGTCAGCCGCGAGGAGGCCGTCAAGATCACCAAGGAGATGGTGGAACTCTGCGTGTCGCTCTGCCCGGCCGATGTGGAGTTCTCGGCCATGGACGCCACCCGCTCCGACGTGGATTTTCTGGCGCGAGGTGTTGGAGACCGCCGTCAAGGCCGGGGCTACCACCATCAACGTGCCCGACACGGTGGGCTACACGTTGCCCAGTGAGTATGCGGCCCTCATGGACCGGCTGTACGAGAAGGTGCCCGGGCCTGGAGAACGTCGTGCTGAGCGTGCACTGCCACAACGACCTGGGCGTGGCCGTGGCCAACTCCCTGGCCGCGGTGGAGAGAGGGGCCACGCAGGTGGAGGTGGCCATCAACGGGCTGGGCGAGCGGGCCGGTAACGCCGCATTGGAAGAGATCGCCATGGCCTTGGTCACCCGCCGGGACATCCTGCAGCGACCGTGCAACATCGTCACCACCGAGATCAGCCGGGCCAGCCGCATGGTCTCGAGCTTCACCGGGCACATGGTGCAGGCCAACAAGGCGATCGTGGGCAAGAATGCCTTCGCTCACGAATCGGGCATCCACCAGGACGGGGTGCTGAAGGAACCCTCCACCTACGAGATCATGCATGCCTACGACATCGGCCTGACCGACTCCGACATCGTCCTGGGCAAGCACTCGGGACGCCACGCTCTGCGGTCGCACCTGGCCGAACTAGGCATACATCTGGAAGGCGACGAGTTGGCCGAGGTGTTCCGCCGCTTCAAGGACATCGCCGACAGGAAGAAGGAAGTCACCAGCGCCGACTTGGAAGCTCTGGTGGGTGAAGAACTCCGCGAGCGCGAGGATGTCTACTCGCTCGACCACGTTTACGTATCGGCGGGGACGGACATCATTTCTTCCAGCCAGGTGGGCGTGCGCAAGCTGGGCGAGAAGAAGGCGGGCAAAGCCTTCTCTGGCGGATCGGTGGAGTCGATCTTCAAAGCGATCGACGACGCCGTCGGGGTCAAGAGCAAGCTGATGGACTACCAGGTGCGGTCCATCACCTCGGGGAAGGACTCCCTGGGAGAGGTGCGGGTGGTTGTGGAGGTAGACGGCAGGCGCTACGCGGGCCAGGCGGTCTCGATCGACGTACTGGAAGCCTCGGCCAAGGCCTACGTCAGGGCTCTGAACAATGTGGCCATGAGCCGGGAAGCGGGTAGCGCTCGCGGCGACCGGGTGTACCTGTAGTAGAGACGGGGGAGACGAGACATCGATGACTGAGTCGACCGGCAGGGCTGTGGGAAGCGGGAATCCCTTCGGGGCGTGGACGACCGTCGACCTGCCGGGTGGCAGTGCGCGCGTGGCGGATCTGGGGATCTTGGCCGAGGCCACCGGGCACGAACTGGCACGGCTCCCCTATTCCATCCGCGTGCTTCTGGAGAGCGCCCTTCGCCACTGCGGACGGGGCGTGGTGCGGGAGGACGATGTGCTGGCCGTCCTCGGCTGGAACTGCCACCGTGGCCGACGGGCCCGAGTTCGCCTTCATGCCCGCCCGGGTGTTGCTGCAGGACTTCACCGGCGTGCCGTGCGTGGTCGATCTGGCCGCTCTGCGCTCGGCCATCGCCCGGAGTGGGGGCGACCCGAAAGTCATCAATCCCAGCGTGCCCGGTCGACCTGGTCATCGATCACTCGATTCAGGTGGACTACGCCGGCGTGCCAGATGCCTGCCTGCGCAACATGGAGCTCGAGATGGAGCGCAACGGCGAGCGCTACGCGCTGCTGCGTTGGGCTCAGGGGGAGTTCGACAACCTGCGCGTCGTGCCGCCGGGGACGGGCATCTGCCACCAGGTGAACCTGGAGTATCTGGCCGACGTCGTGCGGCGGGACGCTGTCGCCGGAGGCGGGCGGGCTCCACGGAGGCGGGGCGGGCTCTGCCCTGGGTCTATCCCGACACGGTCCTCGGCACCGATTCTCACACCACCATGATCAACGGACTCGGCGTCTTGGGCTGGGGGGTCGGCGGCATCGAGGCCGAGGCGGTGATGCTCGGGCAGCCCTACCCCATGCTGGTGCCATCGGTTGTGGGCGTGCGCCTCGCCGGCCGGCTGTCTCCTCAAGCCACGGCTACCGACCTGGTCTTGACCGTCACCGAGTTGCTGCGCTCGGTCGGTGTGGTGAACCGCTTCGTGGAGTACTTCGGTCCCGGCGCCGAGAGCCTGACCCTGGCCGACCGCGCCACTGTCTCCAACATGAGCCCCGAGTACGGAGCCACCTGCGGGTTCTTCCCGGTGGACGGCGAGACCATCGCCTACCTCAGGCAGACCGGACGCTCGGCCGAACTGTGCGCCCGCGTGGAGGCCTACTGTCAGGCTCAGCGCCTGTTCCGGGGGCCAGGCTCACCGACCCCGGAGTACTCGCGCGTGGTCAATCTCGATCTGGCCGAGGTGCGGCCCTCTCTGGCCGGGCCGCGGCAACCTCAGGAGCGGGTGCTGGTCGAAGACATGCCCGCCAAGTTCCACCACGGTCTGCCCAGGCTCGTGGGGAGAGAAGAGGTGACTGAGGCCGCGGTGGAACTCGATGGCAGGCGCGAGACCATCGCCGACGGCCATGTGGTGATCGCCTCTATCACGAGTTGCACGAACACCTCCAATCCGGCGCTGATGCTTGCCGCGGGATTGCTGGCCAAGAAGGCGGTGGAGCTGGGTCTGGCTCCCAAGCGCTGGGTGCGGACCAGTCTGGCCCCCGGCTCGCGGGCGGTGACCGGCTACCTGAGCGAGGCGGGGTTGCTCGAGCCCTTGGAGAAACTTGGGTTCGCCGTGGTGGGATATGGGTGCGCCACCTGCATCGGCAACAGCGGGCCGCTGGACGAACACCTGACCGCGGTGGTCAAGGAGCAAAACCTGGCCGTGGCGGCGGTGCTCAGCGGCAATCGCAACTTCGAGGCGCGCATCCATTCCTCGGTGCGGGCCAACTATCTCGCTTCGCCACCGTTGGTCGTGGCCTACGCCCTCGCCGGCACGGTGGACATAGATCTGGTCAACGATCCCATCGGCGACGCGCAGCGACGGACGGCCCGTCTACCTGCGCGACCTCTGGCCATCGGCGGAGGAGGTGGCCGGACTCGCCGCCGCCGCTCTCAAGCCCGAGCTGTTTCGGAGCGGAGTACGCGGCGGCGCTTGGAGGGGACCGCGGCCTGGCAGGCCATGGCCGTGCCCAAGGGCTCCCTCTACGCCTGGAATGAGAAGTCCACCTACGTGCAGGAGCCGCCCTACTTCGACGGGTTCGAGCTCGAACCCACGCCTCCCGGAGACATCCGCGATGCCCGCGTGCTCGCCATCCTCGGTGACTCGATCACCACGGACCATATCTCCCCGGCAGGCTCGATCGCGCCCAGGGGCCCGGCGGGACGATGGCTGGTGGAGCATGGGGTGAAGCCGGCCGACTTCAACACCTACGGGTCCAGACGCGGGAATCACAAGGTGCTGCTGCGGGGAGCGTTCGCCAACGTGCGGCTGCGCAACCTCATGGCCGGCGATCGGGAGGGCGGCTGGACCGTCTACTATCCTTCTGGGGAACTGCTGTCCATCTACGACGTGGCCATGCTCTACCGGGCGGAGCACATACCGGCGGTGATCTTCGCCGGGAAGATGTACGGCACGGGCAGCTCCCGCGACTGGGCGGCCAAAGGGACGGCCCTGCTCGGGGTGCGCGCGGTGATCGCTGAGAGCTTCGAACGGATCCATCGCAGCAATCTGGTGGGGATGGGGGTGCTCCCTCTGCAGTTGAGGCCGGGCGTGACCGTGGAGAGCCTGGGTCTGGATGGATCAGAACTGGTGAGCATCGAAGGGATCGGCGCTCAGCTGTCGCCGGGCGCGGTCGATGAAGGTGCGGATCCGGCGAGAGGATGGCGGTTCCGGCTCGGACGTCATTGTCACCTGCAGGGCTCGGCTCGACTCGTCCATCGAGGTGGAGTACTTCCGCCACGGCGGCTTGCTGCCGCACGTGTTGCGTTCCAAGCTCAGCAGCCTGTCAGAAGACCACCGGGTCGGCGACTAGCCGGCCTACCGAGACTCCTCCCCGCACCGAGTTGCCCACGAGGATCTCGTCGGCGGCGAGCAGTTCTTCCAGGGTGAGCGAACTCTCCGCCGCGCCCTTTCGTTCGAGGAACCGAGCCCGCCAGACGCCCGGCAGCAGCCCATCGCTGACGGGCGGCGTCAGCCAGCAGTCGTCGAAACGGGCGAACACGTTGGTGATGGCGCCCTCGGTCACGCGGTCGAGGCGATTGAGGAACAGGGCGTCGAAGAAGCCGTCGTGGACCGCCCGGCGGTGCTCGCGGTTGTAGAAGCCGCGCATGGTGGTCTTGTGCCGCAAGAACGGGTCGTCGGGGTCGGTGCGGAAAGGCGAGACCATCAAGGTGACCGATCTGAAGGCCCCCGGGCTCGGCAGGGGCGCGTTCCAAGTGGGGGCGTTCCGGGTGGACTGGCTGAGACCGCCTTCGGAGTCCAGTTCCACGTGCACGACGACCGATCCGGGAGTCAGGCGGGCGAGGCCCAGCAGCAGATCCAGGGCGGCCTCCCGGTCGAAGGGGAAGCCCAGCGTTCTCGCCGAGGCGGCGATGCGGTCCAGATGATCGTCGAGGAAGGCGTAGCGGGCCAAGACCGCGGAGTCGCACATGACGAGTGAGGGACTCAGACCGGGGAGATCCATGGGCCGCTCAATGGTCGCGTCGCCTTCGCGGGGCTCCAGGAGGATGGTCTCGAAGAGGCGCAATTCGTCCGCCGGACGTAGGGTCCTGGCCGAAGAGGGCACGCCTGGGGCGCGGCTCGGCGGTCGCACGGCCGCGCGCAGCCGCGCGCCGGGGTCCGGTCGCCAGGTGTCGCCGGCCGGAGGAGTCGCGAAGGCCGCCTTGACCAGGGTCTCCTCGTACTCCGCCCGCGCTTCGGCGTCCCACACGATGCCCGAGCCGATTCCCAGCTGGCAGTGGCCTCGCTCGTGGATGATCGTGCGGATGGCGATGTTGCAGGTGAAGTCCACGCCCGGGCAGAAACAGCCCCACGGCGCCGGTGTAGACGTCGCGGGGCTCCGTCTCGAGCTCGGCGATGATCTCCATGGTGTGGTGCTTGGGCGCGCCGGTGATGGACGCGCCCGGGAAGACGGCCTGCATGATCTCGCCCAGACCGGCTCGGGGGTTCACGTCTCCCGTGACGGTGCTCACCATCTGCCAGACGGTCCGGTAGGGCTCCACGGCGTAGAGCGTGGGCACGCTGGACGCTGCCGGCCCGGCACACCCGGCCCAGGTCGTTTCGCACCATGTCGACGATCATGAGGTTCTCGGCCCGCTCCTTCTCGGTCTCGACCAGCTCGTAGGCCAGAGCGACGTCCTCGGCGTGCGTGGCTCCCCGGGGCCGGGTGCCCTTCATGGGCCGGCTCTCGAGGCGGTCTGCCGTCGCGCCGCAGGAACATCTCGGGCGAGAGGCTGATGATCTGGGCTTCGCCCAGGTCGAGGTAGGCGGCGTAGGGCACCGGCTGCCGCACGACCAGGGCGAGGAAGTAGTCCAGGGGGTCGATGTCGCCGCCGGCTGCCCGGACGCCGACTCGGACTCCGGGCGGTCCCCGGACGGCCGCCGGGAGGGCCGAGATCGAAGCGCCCCGCACCGTGTAGTTGACCTGGTAGGTGTCGCCCGCCGCGATGAACTCGCGCACGCGTGCGATGGCCTCGACGTACTCCTCGCGAGAGACGCTCAGCTCCGGCTTCACCTCGGCCAGCGCGCGCGCCACGCGCGAGACGTCCACGGCGTCGAGAAGTCGCCCCAGTCGTCTGCCGGTATCGCAGTGGCCGATTCCTCTGGGTAGACCGCCATCCAGGCCAGCGGCAGCGCATCGGGTGCCGGTGCCCGCACG
Organism: uncultured Actinomycetes bacterium; assembly: GCA_963714175.1. Taxonomy (GTDB): domain Bacteria; phylum Actinomycetota; class Thermoleophilia; order RBG-16-64-13; family RBG-16-64-13; genus RBG-16-64-13. The sequence goes on from CAVQNN010000003.1 coordinate 979,545, forward strand.
GTGAGTCCGAAGGCGGCTCCGGCTTCGTAGGCCAGGTAGCCGGCCACGTACCTGCCTTGCCGTTGCTCGGCCTCCACCTCGTCGAGCAGCCCGCGTATCTCCTCCGGCTTGTTGGCCACCAGGATCCGGCAGGGGTCGGAGAGGACCAGAGCCTCGTCGCCCGAGTGCGTCGCCGCCCAGAGTGCCCTGCTGCCCGTCCTTCGCGGCAGCCAGGCGCCTCCGCCGGCAAAGATGGCGGTGCCGGGTCCGGCTCGAGAGCAAGCGCGGAAGTGTCGTCGATTCGCGCCTCTGCGTCCTTGTCCGCAGTACGGCTGCGTCTCCGGGTGACCTACGAGGTATAGCCGGCGAAGCTCTCGACCACGGTCTGCGTCCTTCGGGATCTCCAGCTGGTCCATGAGCTTCTGCATGGCGTGCGATCATGGGCGGCGGCCCGACGATGTAGTAGGTCCAAGCCGACGGGATCGGCCAGCTCGGCCCGGACGACGCTCGGCGGTGATGAACCCGCCGTAGCCCTTCCAGCTCTCGGTGGGATTGGTGATCACGTGCACCACCCGCAGGCCGGCGATGGTCCGCGTCGAACTCGTCGAACTCGTCCTTGTAGACGATGCCGTCCTCGGTCATGCTCCCGTAGAACACGACAAGTTCTTGTCCCTCTATCCTGCCGGCTCCCTCCGTGTCGGCGAGGTACCGCAGCATGCTGCGCACGGGAGTGACTCCTATGCCTCCGGTGAGGAAGGCGATCTTGGGCGTCGTCGTATCCGAAGACGAAGCGGCCGTATGGCCCCTCGATCTCCACCTCGGCCCCAAGCGGAAGCGCGTCGAGGGCGTTCTTGAAGTCGGAGCCGGTGAGCCGGGTGGTCAGCTCGATGAACGACTCGGTGGGCGAATCGGCGTGGCTGAAGTGGTGGTCGAGCGGCCCTCCGGGCGAGGGGATGGTGATGCGTGTACCACTGTCCGGCCTCGAAGTCGTACTCCGGCGGGCCGGGAGAAGCGGTAGCTGGTGGTGTCGCTGCTGCGCGGGATCTTCTCCAGGAGCGTGCTGGTGAAGGTCATGGCTGCCATGCGTGGTCGACCTCCTGTCGGCGTCGAGCGGACTCGGGTGCGCCGCGGGATAGAATAGCAGCCGCGTCCGACCGGAGAGGATCGATGGAACAAGCGGCAGATCACGCAGACACGGCACCGATCCAGCATCGTCGCCCGTGTGGTCGGCGGCCCGGTGCGCCGACTACGACTTCGAGGCCGTGCGGGCGGCGCTGCGGGAGGTGCTCGCTCCTCTGGGGGGCATGGCCGCCTTCGTCAAGCCGGGAGAGCGCATCGCCCTCAAACCCAACCTGCTCCTGGGCGCGGCGTCCCGAGCAGGCCATCACCACTCATCCGGCGGTGGTGGCGGCGGTGGCGTTGGCGGTGCAGGGAGGCGGGAGCCCACCCGGTGGTGGTGGAGAGTCCCGGCTCGGGGATCGTGCACGTCAAGACCGGTGATCGAGCGGGTGTTCCGCAAGGCCGGCTACCGCGAGGTCGGCCGACCGCTACGGATTCGAGCTCGAGTCTCGACATGGACTGGGAGACGGTCTCGCTACCCGGAGGCGCGCCTGGCCCACCGGCTGGAGGTGATGACTCCCATCCTGCGGGCCGACGGGGTCATCAACCTGGCCAAGTTCAAGACCCACATGTTCATGATCTTCACCGGGGCGACCAAGAACCTGTTCGGCGTGATCCCCGGACTCAACAAGGTGGGCTACCACGCCAGGCTGGCCGATCCCCTGCGCTTCGCCGACATGCTGCTGGACGTGGCCGGCTTCGTTCAGTCCGCGGCTGAGCATCGTCGACGGGATCGTGGCGATGGAGGGCAACGGCCCCGGGACCGGCGGGCAAGCCGCGCCCGCTGGGCGTGCTGCTGGCCGGCGCCGACACCGGTGGCGGTGGACGTGGCCTGCTGCCGCATCGCCGGCATCGACCCGGCGCGGTGCCCGTGCTTGTGGCCGCCCGGGAGCGGGGCCTGTGGAGCGGGCGGGCGGCCGACGTCGACACGCTGGGCGTGCCGGTGGCCGAGCTGCAGGTGAAGGACTTCGTCATGCCCGGCGCCTACAGCGGGCATCGGCGTCGGCGTCGGCTGGAGCTCTTCGATCGGCCGCTGCGGGCGGATGCTGCGCCGCTTCAACCCCCTGCCTCGGCCCAAGGCGGGCCGCTGCACGCTCTGCGCGGCCTGCGAGCAGGCCTGTCCCGGCAAGGCCATCAGCATGGACAAGACGGCGAAGGTCGCCAAGGTCGACGACTCGCTCTGCATCCGCTGCTACTGCTGTCACGAGGTCTGCCCGTCGGCGGCCATCGACCTGGAGTTCACCGGCATGGGCCGGGTGATGCACCGGCTGGGGCTGATGTGATGAGCGGCCGCGCCGCGGAGACAGCGCGGGGCGCCGCAGGCGGCGTCGTCGGCGACGCCGCCCGGCGGCGCCGGATCCGCCTGGTCGCCCTCGACCTTGACGGCGTGGTGTGGCGTGGCAGCGAGGTCCTGCCCGGAGCGCCGGAGGCCCTGGCGGAGGTGCTGCGCCGCGGTCTCGACCTCCGCTACGTCAGCAACAACTCCACCGCCCACCGGGAGACGGTGTCCGAGCGGCTGGAGGCATGGGACTGCCCGCCGGAGCGGAGCGGGTGCTCACCTCGGGCTTCGTCGCCGGACGGTGGCTGCGCGAACGGCTGCCCGAGGGGACGCCGGGTGGTGGTGGGGGAGGCGGGGGCTGCTGCGCGAACTGCGCGAGGCCGGGCTGGTGCCGCTTCACTGCCCGGGAAACGGCCGCAGGACGGGGGCGGCCCGCCCGGCGGCCGTCGTGGTGGGCATGGACCGGGCTTCTCCTACGACACTCTGGCCGCGGCGCAGGCGGCCATCCTGGGTGGGGCGCTGTTCGTGGCCACCAATCGGGACGCCACCTTCCCGACGCCGGAGGGTCTCGTCGCCGGGACGCGGCGCCATCGTGGCGGCGGTGGCCACGGCCGCCCAGCAGGAGCCGGTCCTCATGGGCAAGCCCGGTCTGGCGCTGGCCGAGGTCCTGGCGGCGGTCACCGGCGTGCCCCCGGCCCAGACCCTCTTCGTGGGCGACAGGCTGAGCACCGACATCGCCATGGGCACGCGGGCCGGCATGGTCACGGCCCTGGTGCTCACCGGGGTCACCAGCGAGGACGACCTGCGGCGCGCGCGACGCCGCCGAGGCCGCGGCTGCCGGACCACGTGCTGGCGGACCTCCGGGACCTGCCCCGCCTGCTGGACTCGCTGGGGCCTAGGTCCTCACACGACCCTCCGGCCGTCCGCCGCCTGCAGTCGCGTCGCCCCCTTGACAGCGCTCGGCCGTAGCACTACTATTCCGATCGGAACAGTGTACTTAAGCGGGGAAGTCCAGATCCATGGTCCTCTCGCAGAAATCCCAGTACGCGGTGCGGGCGGTGTTCGAGCTGGCCAAGCGGCACGGCAACGGGCCGGTCAAGGCGGCCCGGATCGCGGAGGCCCAGCACATCCCCGTCCGCTTCCTGGAGAACATCCTCGGGCAGCTGCGGCAGGCGGGGATCGTCGAGTCGGTGCGGGGCAAAGAGGGCGGCTACCGGCTGAGCCGGCGACCCCAACAGGTCACGGTGGGCGAGGTGATCCGGCTGATCCAGGGCCCTATGGCGACGATCGAGTGTGCCGAAGCCGGACCGGGCCGCGGCACGGGAGTGGAGCCGCATGCCCGCTGCGGACCGGGTGCGTGCTCCTGCCCATGTGGGACAAGGCGCACCGGGCCATGATGGACGTGTACGACGGAACGACCTTCGAGGATCTGGTGGAACAGGAGCGCGCGGCGAATGAATGCGAGATCATCGACTACGCGATCTAGCATGCGGATTCGGCGAACGCCCGAGCGAGGCGCGTCCGAGGCGCCTGGCGGCGCACGGCCGCTCCAGGCGCAGTCTGACCAGTCCGCGTTCATGAACCATTCGAAAGAGGCACTCAGATGACCGACTTCGATCTCGAGAACTACAGCCCCGACACGCTGGCGCTGCACGCGGGTCACACGCCCGACCAGGACACGCTGTCCCGGGCGGTGCCCATCTACCAGACCACCAGCTACGTGTTCCGCGACACCGAGCACGCCGCCGGCGCTGTTCGCGCTGCAAGGAGTTCGGCAACATCTACACCCGGCTGATGAACCCCACCACCGACGTGCTCGAGAAGCGGCTGGCCGCCATACACGGCGCGGCGGGGGCGGTGGCCACCGCTTCGGGCATGGCGGCCATCTTCTACGCCATCGCGGCCATCACCTCGGCGGGCCAGAACTTCGTGACCGGGGACAAGCTCTACGGGGGCACCTACACCCAGTTCACGCTACCCGCTCAAGCGGTTCGGCATCGAGGCCCGCTTCGTCGATTCGAGCGACCCGGCCAACTTCGAGCGGGCCATCGACGAGAACACCCGGCTGCTCTACACCGAGTCCATCGGGAACCCCAAGGGCAACGTGGACGACCTCGAGGCGCATCGCCGAGGTCGCTCACCGGCACCAGATGCCGCTGATCGTCGACAACACGGTCACGCCCGCCGCCGCTCTTCAACCCGTTCGAGCACGGGGTCGACATCGCCGTGTACTCGCTCACCAAGATGATCGGTGGTCACGGGACCTCGATCGGCGGCGCGGTGGTCGACAAGGGCGACTTCGACTGGAAGGCCGCCGGCAAGTATCCGGAGATAACGGAACCAGATCTTGCCTACCACGGGGTGAACTTCTGGGAGGCGTTCGGGAAGCACGAGAAGGCGGTGGCTCCGGGGCTGGCGTATCTGCTCAAGATCCGCACCGGACTGCTGCGCGACCTGGGGGCGGCGCTGTCGCCGTTCAACTCGTGGCTGTTCATACAGGGGCTGGAGACGCTGCCGCTGCGGGCGCGCGCTCACGCGGCGAACGCGCAGGCGGTGGCCCGGTTCCTGAACGGGCACCCGGCCGGTGACCTCGGTGGACTACGCCGGGCTGCCCGACCATCCCGACCACGATCCGGGCTCAGCGACTACTTCCCGCTGGGACCGGGCGCGGTGTTCGGCTTCGAGATCAAGGGCGGCCTGGAGGCGGGCAAGCGGTTCATCGAGTCGGTGAAGCTGGCCTCGCACGTGGCCAACATCCTCGACGCCAAGACGCTGGTCATCCACCCGGCCAGCACCACCCACCAGCAACTCACCGCCGAGGAGCAGCTCGAGGCGGGGGTGACGCCGGGACTCGTCCGGGTCTCGGTGGGCATCGAGGACGTCGAGGACATCCTCGCCGACCTCGACCAGGCGCTGCGGGCGTCGCAGAGAGACGTGAAGGAGGGCGCGACATGGCCACCATATACGACGACAACTCCCTCTCCATCGGGCGGACGCCGCTGGTGCGGCTGAACCGGGTGACCGGCAAGACCGAGGCCCGGGTGCTGGCCAAGATCGAGGGACGCAACCCGGCCTACTCGGTGAAGTGCCGGGTCGGGGCGGCGATGATCTGGGACGCCGAGGAGAAGGGCCTGATCAAGCCGCACACCGAGATCATCGAGCCCACCAGCGGCAACACCGGCATCGCGCTGGCCTTCGTCTGCGCGGCCCGGGGCTACAAGCTGACCCTCACCATGCCCGAGACCATGAGCCTGGAGCGGCGCAAGGTGCTGGCGTTCTTCGGGGCGAACCTGCTGCTGACCCCGGGCTCCGAGGGCATGAAGGGCGCCATACGCGACGGCCGAGGAACTGGCGGCCAGCGACCCCGAGCGCTACTTCCTGCCCCAGCAGTTCAACAACCCGGCCAACCCGGCCATCCACGAGAAGACCACCGGGCCGGAGATCTGGGACGACACCGACGGCGAGGTCGACGTGCTGGTGGCCGGCGTGGGCACGGGCGGCACCATCACCGGCATCTCCCGCTACTTCGAAGCAGGCCAAGAGGCAAGCCGCTCTACTCGGTGGCGGTGGAGCCGGCGACCAGCCCGGTGATCAGCCAGACGCTGGCCGGGCAGGAGCTCAAGCCGGGGCCGCACAAGATCCAGGGCATCGGCGCGGGCTTCATCCCCGAGAACCTCGACCTCTCGCTGGTCGACCGGGTGGAGCCGGTGAAGAGCGAGGAGGCCATGGAGATGGCCCGGCGCCTGGCCCGCGAGGAAGGCATCCTGTGCGGCATCTCGAGCGGCGCCGCGACGGTCGCGGCCGCGCGGCTGGCCGGCCTCGGAGATTCGACGGGCAAGACCATCGTGGTCATCCTGCCCGATGCCGGCGAGCGGTATCTGTCGACCGAGCTGTTCGCATAGCGGGGAGAGCCGGAGCGGCATTTGCCGGAAGTCCGCCGACAGCTGGTTGGCTGTCACTTGGCTAAGGTAGCTGTCCAGCGCTTCCCTCAGCGGCGTCGGCCTGAACTCGGGGAAGCGCTCGCCAGGAGGAGGCGGTCGGCGTCGGTGACTGCGCCCCCCTGACTGACGAAGTCGACGGCGTCGGGAGTCAGCGGCCGCCCCGGTAGATACTGCATGCAGTGCCCCCTGGATCTTGCCCACCGGCTTGGGGATGTGCAGGATGGGACGCCGGCGCCCCTTGGCCTGCAGCGCCAGCCGGAGGAACTCGTTCAGGGTCACCGCGTCGGGTCCGCCCAGGCGGAAGGTGGTGTCGCGAGCCTTCGTCGGGAGCGGCGACGAGCAGCGCGAACAGCCTGCCGATATCGTCCACGAACACGGGCGTGAGGGGGTCGTCTCCGCGTCCGAAGATGGGCACGAAGGGCAGGTAGTCGGAGTAGCCGATGATGCGGTTGAGGGCGGTGTCTCGTGGCCCATACGCCCAGCAGGCCCGCACGATGGTCCAATCGAGGCCGCTGCCCCGTATGGCTTCTTCCGCCTGCCACTTCGCGCGGTTCCAGGGCTCTCGCGCTTCCTCCGAGACGGTGATGCCGCTCATGTAGAGAAGGCGTGGGGAGCCGACCGGATAGCGGCCCGGTGCCGACCCTGTGGTCGGCCGGCCGTACACCTGCGCGACCGCCTCGAGAAGGTTGAGGGTGCCGTCGCGATCGACCGCGGCGTAGGTCAGGCCGCGGGCCGGGTTCTCAACGGGTGCGCCCGTGAACTGGGCGGCCTGGACGACGGCTTCGACCCCCTCCACGGCTGCGAGCAGGGTGGCCGGTCTGGTCACGTCGGCCTCGACGAAGGCCAGCCGGCCCTCGGCCAGGGCGCGGCGCCCGACTTCGTCGGCGGACGAGCTTGCGCGTCGCCGCCTCGGGTGAGCGGCTCATGGCCCGCACACTCCGGCCGGAACCCAACAGGTGCCGGGTTATGGCGCCTCCCACGAACCCCGTGGCTCCAGATACCAGTATGGTCACGTCAGCCCTCGTCCGCGGCGGCGATCTCGTCGATCGAGCGCCCCGTGGCCACCGAATCGGGAGCCTCGGCGATCAGGCTGGCGCCGGGCCGGGCGGCCTCGTCTCGGTGCTTGAGCAGCAGCCAATTCTTCTCTCCACGGCCCTTCATCTGGACGAGAGCCCAGCTCCCGGTGAGCTTGTGGCCGTGGAGCACGAACTTCAGGTCGCCGCCGGCCAGCGCGGCCTCGGCGATGGCGGTGGGGTCGGCGGGCGGGGCGGCTTCTTCGGCGGCCTGCGGGCTGCCCGCTGGGAGGCGCCGCGCGCTCGTCCACGGCCCTTGGCGGTCTCCATCCAGGCGACGTCAGGCTCCCACCAGCCGAAATCCCACACCATGACGGTTCCCCCGCCGTACTCTCCCTTGGGGATGGTGCCCTCGAAGGCCGCGTACTCCAGAGGATGATCCTCGGTCATCACGGCCAGCCGCTTGTCGGCCGGATCGAGCGACGGTCCCTTGGGGACGGCCCATGACTTCAGAACGCCGCCCATCTCCAAGCGGAAGTCGTAGTGCAACTGAGTGGCCGCGTGCTTCTGCACGACGAACACATGATGGTGCTGCCCGGCGGCGTCGGGTCCAGGCTCGACTGCGGCAGGTTCTGCGGCGGCCGTATCTCCCGCAGGTTCGGCGGAGCGGGTGAAGTCGCGGCGGCGACGATACTCGGCCAGGGCTTCGGCGGCGGTCTGTTCGGCCACGCGATTCTCCTCTCGGGCGGCTCCGTGACTCCAGGGATGGTGTCGCGACGGTGCGCGTCCTCGGTATCTTCCCATAGCGGCTCTGGGGTATGCGCCGAGGAGCACCAGGTAGCCAGAGCTGCTGCGAAGCCTCTAGTGACTGGGTCCGCTCGCCGACATATACTCGGAAAGCGACCAATTCGAGATACGCGCCGGGAGGCAGCTGTGACCGCCAGTCCCTTGACTTCAGGTTGGTTCTACGCCAAGCGGGAACAGGCCGGCGAGGCGCAGGTCGGCCCCTTGAGCTGGGAGCAGCTCGCCGGGCTCGCGCAGACCGGGGCGCTTGCGCCGGACGACTCTGGTCTGGCACGAGACCCTTCCCGGCTGGGTGCCCGCTACGCATGTCTCCGGGCTCTTTCCGGGCGGCCAGTGGCCCGGATACGCGGTGCCGCCTGGACCCGCTCCAGGCTGGAACGCGCAACCTGTCGCGGCCGCTGCCGCCGGTCGCCGGCGCTCCCATCTGCCCTGGATAATCCCCCTGGCCGCGCTGGTGCTGGTCGGCGCTGTCGTTGGGCTCGTCTTCGGCTTGAGGGGCGGGGACGACGACCGCGGGTCGACGGCTTCCACGTCATCAACGATCCTGTCGACCGCCGGCTCGACCCTGCCCGGCACCGCGTCGACAGTCGTGGCCGGCGAGCCGGGCACGTGGCTGGTCATGATGTACGAGGATGCGGACGACGAGATCCTCGAAGAAGACATGGCCTTCGACTTGAACGAAGCCGAACTCGTCGGCTCGACGGACCAGGTGACGATCGTCGCGCAGATGGACCGCTATGTCGGCGGCTACGATGGCGACGGCGATGTGACCTCGACCAAACGCTATCTGCTGACCCAGGATGCCGACCTCTACAACGTGAACTCCGAGGAGTTGGCCGATCTCGGCGAAGTGGACATGGGCGACGGCCAATCTCTGTACGACTTTGCCACCTGGGCGATCGGCGTCATATCCCGCCGAGCACTACGTGCTCATCCTGTCGGACCACGGCGGCGGCTGGACGGGCGGCTGGAGCGATGACGACCCGGAGTACGGCAGTGGTCTGACCATGCAGGAGATCGACGACGCCCTCGGCGCCATCGTCGCCGACACCGGCATCGGCGCCTTCGAACTGGTCGGTTTCGACGCCTGCCTCATGGGACAGCTGGAAGTGATGAGCGCGGTCGCGCCGCACGCCCGGTACGCGGTCGGCTCGGAGGAAACCGAACCCTCACTCGGCTGGGGCTACGCCGAATTCCTGCGGGCGCTGACGGCAGGACCCGGCCATGACCGGGCGCGAACTGGGGCAGGCCATCGTGGACAGCTACGTCGGTGGACGATGTCCGCATCACCGACGATCAGGCGCGCAGCGTGCTCGCCGGCGGCGACTTCAGCGCCGATACCGTGGCCGCTGAGGTGAGCAGATCCACGACCCTGTCCACGATCGACCTGAGCGCGGTCCAGGACTTGAACGCGGCGGTCAATGGATTGGCCGTCGCGCTGACGGGCGTCGACCAGGAACTGGTGGCACAGGCGCGCGCCTACTCCCAATCGTACGCCAGCGTCTTCGGCGAAGAGGACCCGCCCTCCTACATCGACCTGGGGCACTTCGTGGACCTGTTGCTCGAGGGTGTCGACGACCCGAAGTGACCCAGGCCGCCGAGCAGGTGAGGAGCACCCTGGCGCAGGCGGTGACCGCCGAGACCCATGGCGAGGATAGACCGGGCTCCAGCGGGCTCGCCATCTACTTCCCCAACTCTGCGGAGTACGTGGGCACATTCGGCGAGTGGACGATCAACTACCCCTCGTCCATCGGTCGCTTTGCCACCGCTTCTCTGTGGGACGACTACCTGACCTTCCACTACACGGGCGAAGCCTTCGATGCCGGCAACGCCGACGTGGCCGTGTTGACCCCGGCCCAATCCACGCGAGACCGATTTCATCGGAGGCGGTCGAGGAATCCGCGCCGGAGGAGGACGCTGAGATCACGGCACCCGGTGCAGGTCAACTCACCATCGCTCCGATCACTGTCTCTGCCAGCGAGATCGGTCCCGATGAGATCGTGACGCTGAACACCGAGATCACGGGCTCGAACATCGCCTACGTCTACTACTACGTCAGCTACTACTGGGAGAGACGACGGCTCCTATCTCACCGCCGACGCGGGCTTTGTCGAGCCTGGAGCCATAAAGGAGATCGGCGGGGTCTACTACCCGGACTGGGGCGATGAGGGCGTCACCTCCGTGGAGTACGACTGGGAACCGACCTTGTACTACATGAGCGACGGGAACGAGGCCAACGACCAGTTCGCCTTCTTCGAGCCCACGGTCTATGGCGCGGACGTGAGCGAGGATATCTACACCGTGCGCGGGACGTACACGTTCATCGACACCGGGACCCAGATGGACGCGGAGATAGATTTCAACGGAGACGGCGACATGCAGAGCGTCTGGGGCTATCAGCGAAGAGAGCGATCGGCTCGGGCACCTGGCACGAGATCACCCCGAAGCCGGGAGACACCTTCACCATCACGGACGAGTACCTCGAGTTCGACCAGAATCCCGACGGCGAGTTCGTCGACTACGACGGCGGCATCATGACCTTCGGCGACACTCCCTTCACCATGGTCGCCTACTACGTCTTCTCCGGCGACTACACCCTGGCCATCGGCGTCGAAGACCTGGACGGCAACATCACCTGGGAATTCACCGAGATCGTCGTTACCGAATAGGCGAGTCGCATCTGGGGACGGCCGGGAGGGACCAATGGAGCCATTTGCGACATTCGAGCACAAGGGCAGGGTCCTGCGGCTGTCTTCCTACGAGGCGGCTTGCCCGGGTCCGAGGGCCGGCCTCCGCCACGCGGGCCGCGGGTCGCGGCCCCCGCTCACGCCGGGCGCGGGGAGGTTCGAGATCGGGCAGATCGAATCTGGCCGAGGAAGACGGCGAATTCGCGCTCACGGCTCAGATCCGTGGGAGACACATCGCCTACGTCTACACCGAACTCCTGCTCAAAGACAGGGACCTCGATCGATTCTACGGGCCGGTCGCTCGCGAGCACGTCCGGGCCGACAGGAACAAGGAGACCCGCGGAATCACCCGCCCGGATTGGGACGACCCGGTGGACGTCGCGGTCCAGGATCCGTCCGAGTCTGCGGCTGCTGACCGACGGAGTCGACTCGGCCTTCTGCTTCTCCGTCCCCGAGGGATACGGCGACTCTGGAGTACCGGCTCGACGGTCTGTACACCCTCGCCGATGGAGCCGCCCCGTTCCGCGCCTGCCTTGTCTTCGACAGCGCCGGCGAGACTAAGCGGGTTCTGGCCTACAGAGAGCAGGGCAGGCGTTCGATGCCTCGCGCTCTGACTCCCAGGCACGGCGACCAGTTCACCCCCTTCGTGCAGGTCCTCACGCCGCTCCGCCGATGATGGAGACTGGGAGGTGGGCGGTGGCGCTCTCCACATCCCTCGTCTTCCCGGACCGGCGGTTGCGGGTGGTCACGGAGACTCTCATACCCGGGGACTATCTCGCCGGTCTGGTCGTCCAGGATCTGGACGGCGGACTTCACCGGAAGTACGTGCCGCTGGCCATCGGCGCTAGGCGGGGCGACCCGACCTGAGCCGCCACGGCGCGGGCCCGCCGGCCGCCGCGCGGGCACCCGCGGCGCGCTATAGTTGACGGCGCCATGGCAGGCTTCTGGGAGACCAACGAAAAGCACTTCGTCGACGCCGGGGTGTCGGTCCTGGTGTTGGTGGCCGCCTGGCTGCTCTACTGGCTGCTGCGGTACGGGATCAACCGCTTCTCGCGTCGTCACAACCTGGGTGAAGCCGACCCCGGCGCCGAGACTCGCCTGCGCATGATCCAGCGGCTGTCGACGGTGGCGCTGTTCTTCGTCGCGATCGGCCTGGTCTTCTGGATCATGGACGTGTCCGCTCTCAAGCGGGTGGCCGTGGGGATGTTCGCCTCGGCCGGAGTGGTCGGGATCGCGCTGGGTTTCGCCGCCCAGACCACCATGGCCAATCTGGTGTCGGGGATCATCATCGCCTTCGCGCAGCCCATCCGGCTCGGCGACAACGTCAAGATCGACGGCGAGTACGGCGCGGTGGAGTCCATCGGCCTCTTCTACACCTACATCCGCACCTGGGACAACCGGCGCCTGGTCATCCCCAACAAGCTCCTGTCCGACCAGACCATCCGCAACTACACCATCGGTCGATCCGCGCATGCCGGCTCTGGTGGTCCTGCGGCTGGACTACGGCGCCGACGTGGAGGCGGTGCGGGCTGCTCTGCTCGCGGAGGCCCGGGCGCATCCGCCTGTTCTTGGCCGATCCTGAGCCTTCGGTGCAGGTGGTCGACGCCGACGAGATGGGCGTCTCGGTGCGACTGATGGCCTGGGCGCCCACGCAGGCCGACGCCTGGACGCTGGCCGCGGACGTGCGCGAGAGCGTGGTGCGGAAGCTGGCGGCATCCGCCGTGCCGGTGGGAGTGCGCTGGAGCCGGATCGTCTCCGAACCCAGACCCCGTGAGGCGGCCGACCCCGTCAGACCGGCCGGCCGGCAGGCCGAGCCCGTGCGGCGCGTGCCGCTCGGCGAATGCGCCCGCGGAAGATCTGGGGCCTCGACCGCAATGTCTTCTGGGCCGGGGTCTCATCCTTCTTCATGGACATCAGCTCCGAGATGGTCTACTCGCTGGTGCCCATCTTCTTGTCGTCGGTCCTGGGGATCAACAAGTCGCTGATCGGGCTGATCGAGGGGATCGCCGAGACCACGGCCAGCATGCTCAAGATGTTCTCGGGATGGTTGAGCGACAAGCTGGGCCGGCGCAAACCGCTCATGCTCTTTGGCTACAGCATCTCCACACTCAGCCGCCCCCTGCTGGCCCTGGCCCGGGGCTGGGGGATGGTGCTGGGGTCACGGTTCGTCGACCGCTTCGGCAAGGGGGTGCGCACCGCGCCGCGGGACGCCATCGTGGCCGACTCTTGCGACAAGAAGGAACTGGGGCGTTCGTTCGGTTTTCACCGGGCCATGGATCAGTTCGGGGCGGTGATAGGTCCGGCGATCGCCTTCCTGGTGCTGGCGCTGCGCCCGGAGGACTACCGCACGGTGTTCTGGATCTCGCTGATCCCCGGGCTTCATCTGCGTGGCCGTCATCGCGTTCTTCATACATGATCGGAGGCGGCGGGCGGCGGATACCGCCGTTTGCACGGCGCCGGCCGAGGCTGCGTCTCCCGACTCCGGCCCGGCTGCCGAGGCCGGCGACCTGGGCGGACCCGGCCTGGAAGGGCACCTCGGCCGGGCGACGCGCCCCGGCAGGGCGGGGCGCCTGCGCGGCCCGCTGCTGGCCTATCTGTTCGTGACCGGGATCTTCGCGCTGGGCAACTCGTCCGACGTCTTTCTCATCCTGCGGGCGCAGGACCTGGAGGTGGCGACGGTCATGATCCCGGTGCTCTATCTGATGTTCAACCTGGTCTACTCGGCCCTGTCGATCCCCGCGGGCCTGCTCGCCGACCGCATCGGCAGACGGAGGGTGGCGCTCCTGGGCTTCGCCGTGTTCGCGGGGACATATGCGTGGATGGCGCTGGCCGGCGCGCAGGGTGCCGCCTGGGGAGTCTTCGCGCTGTACGGCATCTACATGGCCATCGCCGACGGCAACGGGCGGGCGCTCCTGGCCGAGTTCTCCTCGAGCGGGAGGCACGGAACGGCCTTCGGCGCCTATCACATGGTGGTGGGGCTCGCGGCGCTGCCGGCGAGCGTCATCGCTGGTCTGCTGTACGATCACGTCTCGGCCTCGGCGCCCTTCTGGCTGGGGGCGGCTGCCGCCGGTTTGGCGGGGGTCCTGATGCTGGCGCTCGTGCCGGAGCCGCGGAGGGCCGTCAAGAAGTGCACGGTCGACTCAGCGCTGCGAGGCTCGGAGACGATGACGCGCAGACAGCGCAGGGCGTAATCGCGCTATCACGCGCGGCGCCGATTGCGCCGCTCAGTGCGTTCGCGGCCGGCTTCGCTCTTCAGCAGCCTCAGCCCAACTGCGCGAGGATGGCCGGGATCTCGCGATGGTCGCGGATGACGAAGTCGGCCTCCGGAGGCTCCTCATCATCCGATCGCGCCCGCGCAGCGGATGGTCGACCATGCCCAGCGCCTTCGCCCCGGCGATGTCGGTGCGGGGCGTGTCCCCGACGTGCACGGCTTGCGCTGGGTCGGCCCCCAGTTCGGCCAGAGTGCTCTCGAACATCCTCCGGTCGGGCTTGGGGTAGCCGGTCTCGTCGGAGAAGGTGAGCGCCGTGAAGCAGTCCAGCAGCCCGTCCTTCTCGAGGAAGCTCCTCAAGATCCGTCCCGTGGTCAGGCTGGTGTCGGAGATGATCCCGAGCCGGTAGCCCGCGGCGGCGAGGGCGGGGATGGTCTCGCGCACACCCGGGAGGAGCTCGAGATCGGCCAGAAGCGAGGCGTTCTCGATCTCGAGGATGGTCGCGGATATCGCATCCTCGTTCGAGCGCGGTGGCTTCGACATCGAAGCGGTCGAGGAAGTGCAGTACATGCTCGCGGGAACCGAAATGCCTACCGTCCATCCAAGCGGCTACGAAGGCTTCGATGCTGGAGCGGTGCGCCTCCAGCATCTCCTCCTCCGAGGGATGAGCTCCGGCTGAAGCCAGCAGCTGTCGCATGGCGTGCGCCCTTCGGGGCCGGACCTCGTCGTAGGCGGAGTCTGCCGAGTAGAGCGTGTTCCAGAGGTCGAAGGTCAGCGCGGTCACCCGGGTGGGTCGCCGCCCGCCGCCGGGGAGCTTCCCGGTCTCGCACGACGCGCTATGCCCGGGTGCAACGGGCCCCCGGTGGAAGGCGTCGGCTTGAGAAATTGCAGGGCTATGTTGGTCAACCCGGAAATAGTAAGGGTCAGTGAAGAGGTCGCGGCTCCTCGCACGACGGGTCTCCCACCCGCGGCCGGGGCGGACCGGAACAAGTCCGGGGTGGCACATGTTGGTATCCTTCCTCTCCATGAAAACCAAATCCTTGAAATCTATGGCGCTCTGCGCCCTTGGCTTTGCCGTCGTTCTGGCCGGTCTTCTGCTGGCCCCTGGGACCGCGCGCGCGCAGGCAGCCGGGTTCAGCGACGTCCCTGCCTCGCATCCCTACCATGTTCAGATCGAGACGCTGGCGCAGCTTGGGATTATAGACGGCTACTCGGACGGGACCTTCCTGCCCAACGAGAAGGTCACGCGGCAGCAGTTCGCCAAGATGGTGATCCTGGCCATGCGCATCAGCGTCAGCGAAGAGGACGAGTGCACCTTCACCGACGTCAAGAAGAGTTCTGATGTGACTCTGTACCCCGACAACTACGTGGCCGCGGCGGCGCGCGAGAAGATCGTCACCGGCTACTCGGGCTCCATCTTCAAACCCGACGCCGACATCACGCTGGCGCAACTGGTGACCATGGGCACCCGCGCCTGCGAGAGGCCGCTCTACGTTCCTCCGGATTCATACAAGTCGGCCTGGGGCAAATTCGACACGACTCATTACTTCATCGCCTGGGTGGCCCAGTACAACGGGCTGCTGAGGGGAATGGCGCCTTCCGGGACGACTCTCCAGTCGATGAAGCCCCTCAACACCGCCACCAGGGGGCAGGCGGCGGCGCTCCTGTTCAACATCATGGGCACCGACCTGGCCGGGCTCAACGGCCGTTTCCTCGGCGATTCCACCGACCTGGTGGCCTACTTCCGCGCCCAGACCAAAGGAAACGACGGCAAGTTCACCGTTCCCTTGGAGACCCTGGCCAAGATGTACGTCATCTACGGCGCCCGGTTCGGCATACGTGCCGACATGGCCTGGGCTCAGATGATCCACGAGACGGGCTACGGGCAGTACGGCGGGGATGTGCTTCCCGAGCAGAACAACATGGCAGGCATCGGGGCTACGGGTGGCATTCCCGGCAACTCCTTCGCCACGGCTGAGTTGGGCGTGATCGCCCAGTACGTGCATCTGGCCTGGTATCTCTACCCCGATCACATGAGCGATCCCTACTGCGTGCTGGTGGAGCAGCCCGCCGACGGTCCGATCACCATCCAGGGCGATCCACGGCACTTCACGTCAGACGGGAGCGTTCACAAGGGCAACGTGCGCACTGTCTACGACCTGAGCGCCAAATGGGCGGTCGGTCCGAACTACGGATCGGCGATCAAGGGCATCGTGGACGACATGATCGCGGATGGCTACATCACCTGCGGACTTTGGTAGCGTGTTGCTAGACAGTGTTTGTGGATAGGAAAGGATCTCAGGAACGATGAAGGATGTGGCGATTCTGCCCGAGCATCTGCGCGAGGCCGCGTTGGCCGCGGGACCGGACTTCGGCTGGCCGGTGGATCTAGCCTCGGAGGTCATCCAGGCCCTGGCTGACGCGGGCGCCGTGGTCATCGGGGTGGAGGCTTGGAGCGTGGATTCCGAAGGGGTCCCGGCCTCGGTGGGGTGGTCGTCGTATGACCTGGACGACTATCAGAGCGACTGGGACGCCTCGATCGAGGCCGCGAGGTTGGTGGCTGAAGAAGTGCTCGCCGGCGTTCTTGAAACCGCGGTCGAGGACGAAGTCAACTACATCGGCATCGACTGGGATTCCTCAAGACCGTCGGGCCTGGCTGGTACCTCTGAGGGACCCTCTATCTAGAGGCCTCGTCGATCGCGAGCGCGCCGTCAGTTGTCGATCATGTTCTTCAGATCCACGTAGGGGCTGAGCCCGCTCAGAGCGCGCTCCTCCAGGGCCAGTGCCTCTTCCCACATGCGAAAGGCGAGTTCGATGTCGCGCTCGCTCTCACCCTCGATCCCGGTGATCATCCTGTCGAGGGCGGTCAGTTCTCCGTTGAACGAGGTGCAGAACTGAGAATGCGCATCGGCGACCTCAGCGGGAGCGCTGATTTCGCGTAGGGCCGCCAGCGCGGTGCGCAGGTAGGCGGCGAACTCCCGGGCCCTTTCGATCTCCGCCCTCGTCGGCCGGAGAGGATCCACGAAGACCAGCTTCTCGCTCTGGGTCTCGGCGGGGACCATGTAGGTCTGCACCCAGCCGGTGATCGCCTCCTTGTATTCCTGCACCGCGCGGACCGTTTCGGCGGCCTCCGCGTTGGCACTGGCGGTGGTCTCAGTCGAACTCGGAGGAGCCGCGACGGTCTGGCCACCACAGGCCGCGGCGGCCAGTGCCACGATGCACATGATGGCAAGAAGAACGATGGACACGCCCCGTCGTGACATGAGAAGCCCCCAGACTCCGAGATCCCACAAGAAGTGTAGCTCGCAGACACTATCGGGAGCGCGTCGGCAACGCTTGAGCCAGGCTTCCATAGTGGCGTCGGGCTCGGATCGTGCGCGGCTACCCTCGGGTCGCCCGCCCGTCGCCCTCGATGGGTATGGCCGGGCCGAGGTAGGTGGGCTCGGGGTGGGTGATGTGGAGTTGGAGGATGGCCTTGACTCGAGCCAGTTTCTCGCGCGCCGCGTTCTTGGACTCATTGGCG
Organism: uncultured Actinomycetes bacterium; assembly: GCA_963714175.1. GTDB lineage: Bacteria > Actinomycetota > Thermoleophilia > RBG-16-64-13 > RBG-16-64-13 > RBG-16-64-13. The sequence goes on from CAVQNN010000003.1 coordinate 997,099, forward strand.
TAGGGCTGGATGTCGGCCGCCACGCCGGTGGCCTCCAGGCCGAGTGCTCGGGCCGTGTAGACCGCGCGGGCCAGGTGGAACTCCTGGGTGACGATCAGGGCTGTCGTCACCTGGAACACATCGCGGGCGCGGTACATGGTGTCGTAGGTGTCGAAGCCGGCGTGGTCGGTGAAGACATCCTCGTCGGGGACACCGCGCTCGAGCACGTACCTGAGCATGACGTTGACCTCGTCGTACTCGGTCTGGCCGTGGTCTCCCGAAAGAAGCAGCTTGTCCACCTTGCCCAACTCGTAGAGCCTGACGCCGGTCTCGAGGCGATCGGCGAGCATGGGGGCGGGGGTGCCGTCTCCGTATACCCTGGCTCCCAGGACGATGGCGCATTGGGCGTGAGGCGCGTCTTCGAGGGACGGCGAGACGAAGTCGTCATCGGACTGCGTGATGATCAGGTTCGGTATCAGAAGCGTCAGACCGGCCAGCACCACGACGACACCCGCCGTGGCCAGGGACCAGAGGACCACCCGCCTCTTGCGACTACGCTCTCCCATTGGGGCAGGGTACCACTGGCCCAATGGCTGCTGAAAGGGGACGTCTCGTGGCCGGGATTTCGTCTTCAGCAGCCTCAAGGGGGGCATGAGCTCGCCTTCAAGCCGGCACGTGGCCGAGGATGACCCGAAACGCCTGGTTGTCCATCGTGCGCCTGTAGAATAAAATGCTTGACTCGCGGGGGGCCGTTTCGCCCGCATCAGCGGGCGCTCGAATCGCATCAAGCTTGAACGAACGGGGGTATGTGGCATGGCTATGACCATGACCGAGAAGATCCTGGCACGAGCTGCCGGCAAGGAGTCGGTCGCTCCAGGCGATCTCATCATGGCGAAGCTCGACCTGTGTCTCGGCAACGACGTCACCTCCGGGGTGGCCATCGACGAGTTCGAGAAGGCCGGGTTCGATCGCGTGTTCGATCCTGAGAAGATCGTGCTCATCCCCGACCACTTCACGCCCAACAAAGACATCAAGACCGCGGGCCTGGTCATGCAGATGCGCGAGTTCGCCAAGAAGCACGGTCTCGTGCACTGGTACGACGTGGGCCGCGTCGGCGTGGAGCATGCCTTCCTGCCCGAGCAGGGCTTGGTCGGTCCCGGTGACGTGGTCCTGGGCGCCGACTCTCACACCTGCACCTACGGCGCGCTGGGAGCCTTCGCGACCGGGGTCGGCTCCACCGACCTGGCCGGCGCCATGGCGATGGGTGAGGCCTGGTTCCGCGTACCCGAGACCCACCGCTTCGACTTCGAAGGAACGTTGACCCGCTACGTGACGGGCAAAGACCTCGTGCTCTACGCCATCGGTCAGATCGGGGTGGACGGGGCTCTCTACAAGGCCATGGAGTTCACGGGCTCGGCCATCCGTGGTCTCTCCATGGATTCGCGCTTCACCATCTGCAATATGGCCATCGAGGCCGGGGGCAAGAGCGGCATCATCGCTCCCGACGACATCACCAAGGCCTACGTCGAGGGCCGGTTCCGCCGCAAGCCCGTCTACTACACCTCCGACGCCGACGCTGTCTACGAGAAGACGTATTCCTGGAAGGCCGAGGACGTGCCGCTCATGGTGGCCAAGCCGCATCTGCCTTCAAACACACAGCCGGCCGAGGAGCTGAACAGCATCAAGATCGACCAGGTGGTCATCGGTAGCTGCACCAACGGTCGCATGGAGGACCTGCGCCAGGCGGCGGAGATCCTGCGCGGACGCAAGGTCAACAAAGACATCCGTTGCATCGTCATCCCGGCGACCCAGGCCATCTGGAAGCAGGCCATGGACGAGGGTCTGTTCGACGTGTTCATCGAGGCCGAGGCGGCCGTGTCGGCGCCCACCTGCGGACCCTGTCTGGGCGGCCACATGGGCGTCCTGGCTGAGGGCGAGAGGGCCGTGTCGACCACCAACCGCAACTTCGTGGGCCGCATGGGCCATCCGGGCTCCGAGGTCTACCTGGCCGGCCCGTATGTGGCGGCAGCCAGCGCGGTGGCCGGCTACATCGCCACCCCTGACCAGATCGGTGGAAGGAGGCAGCCATGACGGCGCTGCGCGGACGCGCCTGGACCTTCGGTCGCGACGTCGACACCGACCTCATCATCCCGGCCAGGTACCTGAACATGAAGACGGCCGCAGAGCTGGCAGCACATGTGATGGAAGACGCCGACCCCACCTTCTCCAGCAAGGTCAAGCCGGGCGACATCATCGTGGCCAGAGAGAACTTCGGCTGCGGCTCTTCTCGCGAGCATGCCCCCATCGCCATCAAGGGCGCAGGGGTGTCACTCGTGATCGCCAAGAGCTTCGCCCGCATCTTCTACCGTAACGCCTTCAACACCGGACTGCCGATCCTGGTCGCGCCTGAGGCGGTGGACGGCATCAAGGAAGGCGACGAACTGACGGTCGATCTCGCCTCCGGCGAGATCGCCGACCTGACCTCCGGCGTGAACTACCAGGCCCAGCCACTCCCGCCCTTCATGCGCGAACTAGTGGACGCGGGGGGCCTGCTCCCCTATCTGAAGAGCCGCGCGAAAGGATGAGCATGGAATACAAGATCGCCGTCATGCCCGGCGACGGCACGGGCCCCGAGGTCGTGGCCGAGGGACTCAAGGTCCTCAAGGCGGCGGCCGCGCGCCAGGGCTTCACCTACAGCACCACTCACTACGATTTCGGCGGCGAGCGCTACATGCGCACGGGCGAGACCCTGCCCGACTCGGCCATCGAGGAGTTCAAGCAGCACGACGCCATCTTCCTGGGGGCCATGGGGCATCCCGACGTGGCTCCGGGCATCCTGGAGCAGGGCGTTCTGCTGAAGGCGCGGTTCGCGCTGGATCAGTACATCAACCTTCGGCCGGTACGCCTCATCCCCGGGGTCGAGACTCCCATCAAGGGCAAGGGGCCCAAGGAGATCGACTACTGCTGTGTCCGCGAGAACAGCGGCGGGATGTACACGGGCATGGGCGGCAACTCCCGGCCGGGCACCAAGGACGAGGTGGCCATCCAGGAGATGGTCTACACCTACGACCAGGTGGCCCGCTGCCTCCGCTTCGCCTTCGACTACGCCCGCAAGTACGGCAAGAAGTCCCGCGGACTCGGCCCGAACAACACCCTGGCCCTCATCGGCAAGTCCAACGTGCTCACGCACATGTACAAGCTGTGGAACCGCGTCTTCGCCGAGATCGGCGACGAGGAGTACCCGGACATCAAACGTGAGTACTACCACGTGGACGCCACCTGTCTCTACATGGTGGCCAGCCCGGAGATGTTCGACGTCATGGTGGTCGAGAACATGTTCGGCGACATCGTCACCGATCTGGGCGCCATCACTCAGGGCGGCCTGGGCGTGGCCGCGGGTGGCAACATCAACCCCGAGGGCGTCAGCATGTTCGAGCCCATCGGCGGAACGGCTCCCATGTGGACCGGCAAGAATGCCATCAACCCTCTGGCGGCCATCGGCGCTGTGCAGATGATGCTGCAGCACCTTGGCGAGACCGAGGCCGCTGCTCTCATAGACAAGGGCATAGAGCACGCGGTCAGCAAGATGAAGTCCATGGTCGCCAATGAGATGGGCATGGGCACCGACGCCGTCGGCGATCTGGTGGCGGAGTACGTAGCCAAGGCGTAGCGGCTACCGGGGGCCTCCGCCGCGGCGGCGCGTTCCAATGTCAGGCACCAACTGGGCGCCGCCATTCCTTCGGGAATGGCGGCGCCCAGTCTTTCCAGCGAGACACTTCCGGCCGAGACGTTCTGGGTGGTATTAGTGAGTGTGCGGTCAGGGTGAACAACGAGGAGGCTCGGTATGTCGAACGATGAGGCCGAACTGGCGCAGAAGGGACCGTTTCACGACCTCGAAGCACATGCGGCGTCGCTTCTGCGCCGCCGCGCCAGCCGCAACCTCAACGTCCTCGAGGCTGAGGAACGGCGATCGGTGGGTCAACGGATGGCCGACACCTTCGCCAGGGGCGCGGGTAGTTGGCGCTTCATCATCGGGTTCTTCATCATCCTTGTGGCCTGGATGGCGATGAACGCGATTGCTGGACTGCGACATTGGGATCCGTACCCTTTCATCCTGCTGAATCTCGTGCTGTCGTGCGTGGCCGCGATCCAGGCTCCAGTGATCCTCATGAGCCAGAACAGGGAGGAGGCTCGGGATAGAATCAGAGCCGAAGCCGACTATGAGGTCAACCTGAAGGCGGAGGTTCTTCTCGAGCATCTGACCAAGGAGGTGGAGACTCTGAAAGCAATGCTGGCGGAGAGCCAGGGCCGACCTGGTGTCTAAACACCTGAAGGCAGGGGTATGCTGACAGGGTATCGAATAGTGCTGCGAAAGCGGTCACAAAGGGAGGGAGGCCACATGGGATTCATCGTCGTTGGGGTGGATGGGTCTGAGGGCGCGACACTCGCCCTGGAGTACGCCATCAAGGAGGCTGCTCTGCGCGGCGCCAAGCTCAGACTGGTCAGCGCCTGGGAGATCCCGGCCTCGGTGCTTGCCAGTGTGGTGGCCGGCAAGGAGTTCTACGAGGAATTCCGCGACAATGCCGTGCAGGTGGCTCGCGACGCGGCGGCGCTGGTGGACGAGCGCGATCCGTCGGTAGAGCACGAGGAGATGGTGGTCGAGGGACAGGCGGCGAAGGTCCTCTTGGAGAACTCGGCCGACGCGGACTTGATGGTGGTCGGCCGGCGCGGTCGGGGGACATTCCGGGACATGATGCTCGGATCGATCAGCCGGCATGTAGTCGCGCACGCCAAGGTCCCCTTGGTGATCATCCCCTCGCCCATGCCTAAGTAGGGCACGTTGCTGATCGACCGCAGCACCACCGCCCTGGTGGTCGATTCGACCGCCGACCTGCCCGACAACCTGGCTCAGGACCCGAACCTGACCATGGTGCCGCTCACGGTCTTCTTCGGCGACGAGGCCTATCTTGACTGGGTGGAACTCAAGCCGCAGCAGTTCTACGAGAAACTGGCGACCGCTGAGCGACTGCCGACCACCTCCCAACCCTCCCCGGGCATCTGGGTCGAACTCTATAGTCGGCTACGAGAGCAGTATCAGAGGGTCTACTCCGTGCATCTCAGCGCCGAGTTCAGCGGCACATGCGAAACAGCCCGCGCGGCCGCCGCGGGGATCGACGGGGTCACGGTGGTGGACTCCCGGCTGGCCACGGGGGGCATCGCTCTCCTTGTGGACCGCATGATGGAGCGGATCGACCGCGGAGTGACCCAGCAGGAGTTCGACGCCTACATCGAGTACTTCCATGCCAACAAGACGTTCCTCTTCACAGTGACAACGCTGGACTACCTCCAGAAGGGCGGCCGGATCGGGCGAGCCTCGCACCTGGTGGGCACCCTGCTCAACATCAAGCCGGTACTGACCATCGACGACGGGGTGGCCGACGTGGTGAAGAAGACCCGGGGGATAGGCCAGGCCTTGGAGACGATGCGCGACTGCCTCCTGGAGCGCACGAGGCCTGGGTCCGACGTGTACGCCAATCTGTCGCACGGTCTGAATCTACCGGTCATGGAACGGCTGCAAGACTTGCTTCTGGAGGTCAACGATCGGCGCATCCATCTCCGTCCCCCGAGCATCATCGGTTCGGTGATCGGTACATACAGCGGCCCAAAAGCGGTGGGTGTCTGCTTCATCGAGGAATAGGGGCTGAATGCGAGTGTTTGCGCCACCTAGGAGACCTCCAGACACCTCGCCGGTCCTATTCAGCTATGCGTGGGTTCTGCCGAAAAGGGATAAGGCAGTGTCTCGTTAATCCGTATCTGCGTGCCCCGCCCGGTCACGGGTGTCGAGGAGGTTGAGCGCCGCGATGGCAAAGGACCAACTGAAGGAACTGCTCGAAGCGACGGGCAAGGTGCTTCTGGAGAACGCCTGGAGGGGCGTGGCGGCGTTCTCATCAGACGGTTCGTGCCTCTGGGCGAATGAGCTGGCAGCCGCCGTTGTCGGTGTGCCTTTGGCTCAGCTGGTCCTGCATCCGCTGGACGACGCCCTCTGGGGAGAAGGGTCGGAGGCCGACGCGCGCCAGGCGACGACTGCCAATGGACGCGTGCGGCGCGAGCTGAAGCTCAGCCGGCCGGACGGGGAAGTGCGATGGATCGAGCGCACCTTGGTGGGAGTCGACTTCCGGGGCAAGAAGATCCCGGTGATGGTATTCGAGGATCTCACAGACACGAAGCGAACCCAGGAGTCGCTGAAGCGGGCCGAACTCGCCATCGCCCAGGCGAGCGAGATGATCTACTGGCTCCGCGAAGACTCAAGGTTCGTATACGCCAACGACGAGATCTGCGCGCTGCTTGGGTACACGCGCGATGAGCTGATGACCATGTCGCTGTGCGACGTCTCTCTTTGCGCCCCCGGCGCATGGGAGGAACAGTGGGAAGCGACGAAGACGGCGGGATCGAGCCGCCAGATCACCACATTCCGCGCGAAGAGCGGAGACACCGTCGAGGTGGAGACCAAGGCCAGCTTCATCGGAGTTGCAGAGTCCGAGGGCGACTATCTCTGCGTTTTTGGGCGCGACGTCACCGAGCAGAAGAGGCTGGAGGATTCGCTGCGCTTCACCCAGATCTCGATGGACAGCTCCCTGGATCACGTCTACTGGGTCAACAAACTGGGCTATATCACTTGGGTGAGCGAAGGGCACGCTCAGGCTGCTGGGCTACACCCGTGAAGAGATGGTCGGCGCTCACATCTCCGAGTTCACTCCCAAGGTCATCTCCGAACAGGGTGGCAGCTGGGAACTGGGGTGGAAGAGAGTCAAGGAGCAAGGCTCGGAGTACATGGAGACCACCATCAGGGCCAAGGACGGCCGGCCGGTGCCTGTCGAGGTGAAGATCACCTATGTCGAGCACCAGGGTGAGGAATACAACGTCGTCTTCGCCCGCGACATCTCAGAACGGAAGAAGTTGGGCACGGCGCTGCGCGCGGCTGAGATGGCCATTGAGAAGGCTCAGGAACTGATCTTCTGGGTGGGCGATGATTCCAGACTCATCTACGTGAACGAGGCCACCTGCGCCCGAACCGGCTACAAGCGCGAAGAGCTGATCGGGATGACCATCTTCGATATCCATCCCACCGCCAACCGCCCCTGGGATACCGAGGAGGTCAAGGCCAAGGGCGGAAAGATGGTGTTCGAGGCCCCGTACGTAACCAAGAGCGGAGAGGAATTCGACGTCGAGGTCAACGCCAACCACGTGGATCTCGGCCCCGGCGGGGAATTCCTCTGCGTCTATGCGCGCGACATCAGCGAGCAGAAGCGCGCGGCGCGCTCGCTGGGGCTGGCCGAGTACTCCATGGACAAGGCCGGTGATCTCATCTACTGGATCGACTCCGACGGCCACATTGTCTACGCCAACGATGCCGCCTGCGCGACGAGCGGTTATGCACGCGAAGAATTGCTCGCCATGACCCTCCACGATCTCGACCCCTGGGCCCCCAGCCCTTGGGCGGAGTACTGGGAGCGGACGAGGGAAACGACGGTCTCCGCTCAGCATTCAGGTCAGGCATCGCAAGAAGAGCGGTGAGCTGCTCGACGTGGAGATCAGAGCCAACACCGTCGCGTTCGAGGGCAAGGAATACCGCTGCATTTTCGCTCGTGACATCAGCGAGGAGAAGCGCACGGAAGAGTTGATGCGCATCACTCAGATCTCGGTGGATCGAGCCAACGAGCAGATCTTCTGGATCAACTCCGAGGGCAAGTTCGTCTTCGCCAACGAGGCTGCCCTCCGCGAGTTGGGTTACACGTGGGAAGAGCTCTCGGGCATGGACATCCACCAGGTGGACGCTACTGAACAACTGGAGTCGAGCAACTTCGCCGAGGAGTTCGCCAAGAGCAAGAGCGAAGGCTCCGTCAAGGCCGAGAAAGTCGCACCGCCGCAAAGACGGCACGACAATGCCCGTGGATGTGAACATCACCTACGTGGAGTACGCGGGCAAGGAATACCGTCTCGTGGTTGCGCGCGACGTCACCGAGCGTAGGGCGTTGGAGAAGTCGCTGCGCCTGACGCGGTTCTCGGTGGATGGCGCCAATGATCAGATAGCCTGGGCAGACGCGCGGGGCAGGTTCATCGATGTCAACGACGCCATGTGCCAGCAGCTCGGGCTACACGCGGGAAGAGTTCCTGCAGATGGGCATCGACGACTTGAATCCGAATCATTCCGCGCGACGGTCGGGAAGTCCTCGAGAGTTCAAGACGCGGGGGATCGGGGCGACTGAAGAGGCCGTTGCCTATCGCAAAGACGGCACCTACATGCATGTGGAGATCAGCGCAAGCTTCGTGGAGTACGAGGGCGAGCAGTACTACTTCCTTTTCTCCCGCGACATAACCAAGCGCAAGGAGCTGGAGGAATCGCTGCGCCTGACGCAGATCTCGGTGGACCGCACCGGGGACATGATCTTCTGGATCAACGCTGAGGGCAGGGTCTACTTCGCGAACGACTCCGCCTGCAGCCAGCTGGGCTACACACGCGCAGAGCTCAGGCAACTGACCTACCGCGACCTGACTGTCGACGCGCCTGAGGATTGGCGCATGGTCTTCGAGTCGACCTGAAGGACGGGATCGCCAGGCTCACTGAGCGCGTGCTGCGCCGCAAGGACGGCACCGAGATCGCGGTGGAAGCCAACGCTGCCTACACCGAGTACGAGGGCTGGCCGTACATGCTCGTCCTTGCGCGCGATGTAAGCGAACGCAAGCGGCTGGAGGAATCGCTGCGGCTGGCCCAGTTCTCCGTGGACCACGCCGGGGAGCAGGTGCTCTGGGTCGATGAGGACGGCAAGATCTTCTATGCCAACGAGTCCGCTCGCAGAGAGCTGGACTACACGCGGGAAGAGATGCTGGGGCTCAGCATCTACGACATCGACCCCACTGTCACCGAACCGTGGACGGAAGCATGGGCGAACCTCAAACGAATTGGGACTCATACCTTCGACACCATCCATCGCAGGAGAGACGGCGTCGAGATGCAGGTGGAGACCACCTCCAGCTACCTGGAGTTCGAAGGTAGGGGCTACAGCTCCGTGGTCGCGCGCAACGTCAGCGAGCGCAAGATGTTGGAGAAATCGCTGATTCTGACGCAGATCTCGGTGGAGCGTGCCGGCGACATGATCTTCTGGGTCAATTCAGACGGCGAGGTCTTCTTCGCGAACGACGCCACCTGCGTGGAGTTGGGCTACTCGCGGGAAGAGCTGGTGGGCTTGAACTACCTCGAAGTGGCACCCCGTCTCCCGGCCGTTTGGAGTGAGGCCCTGGATCTGGTCAAGGAGCACGGCGCTCTGGTCCGGGAGAGCGTGCTTCGTCGCAAGGACGGCACCGAGGTACCGGTGGAGGCCAGTTCCACCATGGCGGAGTATGAGGGCCGGGAGTACATCATCGTTGTTACGCGCGACATCACCGAGCGCATCAAGGCCCAGTCGGAGTTCGACACCGAAGTCGCCAGGCGGCGGGTCCTGGCCGAGCAGTCCCGGGACGGAATAGTCATCATGGACGTGACCGGCGCCGTACGCGAGGCCAATCGAGCCTACGCGCGCATGCTGGGCTACACCCTGGATGAGGTCTACCAGCTTCACATCTGGGACTGGAACGCCGCCAACCTCCCCCGGGAAGTGCTGGTGGGCATGCTCGAAGATGTCGGTCCCGAGGGCAACGACCTCGAGACTCTGCCACCGTCGCAAAGACGGCACCGTGATCGATGTCGAGATCAGCAGCATCGGTGAGATGGTCGGCGGCGAGAAGCTCATCTTCGCCGTATGCCGCGACGTCACCGAGCGCAAGAAGATGGAAGAATCGCTTCGCCTGACTCAATACTCGGTGGACCAGGTCGGTGACATGATCTTCTGGGTAGGGCCTGATGGCGCGAACATCCACGTGAACGAAGTCGCATGCCGGCAGTTGGGCTACACGCGAGAACAGCTGCTGGGCATGACGATGCAGGATCTGGACCCGTCGCTCACCGACATGAAGGCGGCCTGGGAAGGGGTCAAGCAGCAGGGCTCGGTGACAGACGAGACCAGCCTCGTCACCGCGGACGGTCGCGAGTTCCCCGTGGAGATCCGCGCCAGCTACCTGGAGTATGAGGGCCGGAGAATACAACCTCGTGGTCATGCGCGACATCACCGAGCGCCTCAAGGCTCAGTCGGAATTCGATACCGAAGTCGCCAGGCGGCGAGTCCTGGTCGAGCAGTCCAGGGACGGCGTCGTCATCATGGACTTGACCGGAGCTGTCCGCGAGGCGAACGAAGCCTACGCGCACATGCTCGGCTACACCCTGGGAGAGGTCCATCAACTCCACATCTGGGACTGGGACGCGGACATCGGCAAGGAAGACCTGCTGGCAATGCTCGAGGGGGTCGGCAACACGGGCGAGGACATCAGGACTCGCCACCGTCGCAAGGACGGAACCGTGATCGATGTCGAGATCAGCAGTATCGGCGAGATAGTCGGCGGTGAGAAGCTTGTTTTCAACCTGTGCCGCGACGTCACCGAGCGCAAGAAGATGGAAGAATCGCTGCGCATGACCCAGTACTCGGTCGACCACGCTGTGGAAGAGATCCTCTGGCTCGACGAGAACGGCCGGATAATGTCCGCCAACGATGCGGCCTGTGAGAAGTTGGGCTACACCCATGAGGAGATCGTGAGCCTTACCGCCCGTGACTTGGATCCAACGGTTCCTGAGGACTGGAACAGGGTGTGGGGCGCGCTCAAGGAGAAGGGCGCGTTGACGCTCGAGACCACGCATCGCACCAAGGATGGGCAGGAGTTCGCGGTGGAGGTCCAGTCCAGCCTCATGGAGTACGAGGGCCGGGAGTACAACCTCCTCTTCGCGCACGACATCTCCGATCGCAAGAGCTTGGAGGAGTCGCTCCGCCTGACCCAGTTCTCGGTCGATCAGTCCGGAGACCAGATCTTCTGGTTGACCCCCAAGGGCAGGTTCGTTCACGCGAACGACGCCACCTGCGATCAACTGGGCTACACACGTGACGAACTGCTGAACACGAACATTCGCGAGGTGGCTTCGGGGGTCAAGGAGGACTGGAAGGAATCCTGGGAGGAACTCAAGCGCGAGGGTTCGCTGACTTCGGAGCAGGTCTACCGGAGCAAGGACGGCCGTCAGACTCCCGTGGAGGTCCGCTCCCGTCACGTCGAGTGGGCGGGCAGGGAGTACGAGATCGTGTTCGCGCACGACATTACCTCGCGGAAGAAGATGGAGGAGAGGCTGCGCCTGACCCAGCTCTCGGTAGACCAGGCCGCGGACCAGACATTCTGGATCACCCCGGAGGGTCAGTTCGTCTTTGTGAACGACGCGACCTGCGATCAGTTGGGCTACACGCGAGAAGAGCTTCTGAGTATGACCGTCTTCGACGTCGATCCCACGCTTCCCAAGGGTTGGACAGGGGGTTGGGAAGAACTCAAACGGCGGGGCTCGCTGACGCATGAGGCCATTCACCGCACCAAGGATGGCAGGGACATCCCGATGGAGATCCGCGCCAGCTACGTCAAGCAGAACGGCAACGAGTACAACTTCGTGTCGGCGCGCGACATCAGTGGCCGCAAGACGATGGAAGAGTCGCTCCGGCTGACGCAGATCTCGGTCAATCGCGCCGGCGACCAGGTTCTCTGGATCGATCCCGAGGGCAGGATAGTCTTCGTGAACGACGCCGCCTGCGAGCAGCTGGGCTACACCCGAGAGGAACTGCTCGCGTTGACCGTCTACGACCTGGATCACACGTTACCCAGGCCGTGGACAGGAGAATGGCTCAGGATCAAGGAACAGGGCTCGATCCTCCACGAGGCGATGCACCGCACCAAGAACGGTGTCGACATGCCCGTCGAGGTGAACGCGACCTACGTCGAGTACGAGGGCCGGGAGTACAACTTCGTCTTCGCCCGCGATATCACGGAACGCAAGAAGGCAGACAACGCGCTGCGGATAGCGAAGGACAAGGCCGAGGCGGCCAACCGGGAACTGGAGCACTCCATCAAGCGCACCAACCAGCTCGCCGTCGAGGCCCAGGCGGCCAACGAGGCCAAGAGCGCGTTCCTGGCCAACATGAGCCATGAGATCCGTACTCCTATGAACGGTGTCATAGGCATGGTCGATCTCCTGCTCGACACCGAACTCAACCCGGAGCAGCGCGACTACGCCGAGACGGTCCAGTCCAGTGCCGAGGCGCTCCTGACCGTCATCGGCGACATCCTCGACTTCTCGAAGGTGGAGGCGAAGAAGCTCGAATTCGAGAACATCGACTTCGACCTCCGGCTGACGCTTGAAGACATGATGGCCATACTCGCCATCAAGGCACACGAGAAAGGCGTCGAGCTGGCCGTCCTGGTCGAGCCCGACGTGCCGTCCGCGCTCTGCGGCGACCCCGGCCGTCTGCGGCAGGTACTGACGAACCTCGTGGGCAACGCGATCAAGTTCACCGAGGAAGGCGAGGTGGACGTTCATGTGATCCTCGAGTCGGAGGACGACCAGGGGGCGGTCATGCGCTTCGTGGTGCGTGACAGCGGCATCGGGATCCCCGAGGCGGTGCTGGAGCAACTCTTCCACCCGTTCGTGCAGGCCGATGCCTCGACCACGCGACGTTACGGAGGTTCGGGGCTGGGTCTCTCCATCGCCAAGGGTCTGGTGGAAGCGATGGGCGGACAACTGGGAGCCGAGAGCACGGTGGGCGTCGGCTCCACCTTCTGGTTCAGTCTGCCGCTGTCCAAGGGCACGCCTATCCCGAGCGAGTACGCCAGGATGGAGCTGGGCTCGGTGGCGGGAGTGCGGGTCCTCGGCGTGGACGACAGCGAGACGAACCGCAAAGTCATGGCCGGCATGCTTGACTCCTGGGGTTGCCGGCACAGCGAGGTTCCGGGTGCCAAGGAAGCGCTGGTCGCTCTCCGCCAGGCGGTGGCTGAGGGAGATCCCTACCGGGTGGCGGTCCTCGACATGTGCATGCCCGACATCGACGGCGAGGAACTCGCCATCGCGATCAAGGCCGATCCGGAACTGGCGGCGACTGGCCTTGTGATGATGACCTCCGTGGGCGCTCGCGGTGACGCGGCTCGCATGGAGAAGGTGGGATTCTCCGCCTATCTGGTGAAGCCGGTGCGACAGTCGCACTTCTACGACTGCCTGGCCGCGGTGGTGGGTCCGGATGTCCGGGAAGGCGATGGGGGCGAACGGCCCACCGCTCCTGCCCGCATCATCACTCGCCACACCCTGGCCGAACGGGCCAGGAGACGCGCCTGCATATTGTTGGCTGAGGACAACCTGACCAACCAGAAAGTGGCCCTGAAGGCTCTTGAGAAGCTCGGCTACCAAGCCGATGTTGCCAACGATGGAGCTCAGGCGCTGCAGGCTACCAGAGACAAACTGTACGATCTTGTGCTCATGGACGTACAGATGCCGGGGATGGACGGCATGGAAGCCACGCGGCAGATCCGAGATCCGAACTCGGGGACTCTCAACCCCTCAGTGGTCATAGTGGCCTTGACCGCGCACGCCATGTCGGGCGACAGGCAGAGGTGTCTCGACAACGGCATGGACGACTACCTGGCCAAGCCTATCAAGGCCGCGGAGCTGCAGGAGGTCATCTCCAAGTGGATGTCGGCCACGCCGCCTGGAGCTGAGTCTGAGGCTATCCCGCCTGCCCTGAAAGTGTCCGAGCGACCGGTCCGGGCGGTGTTCGATGAGAAGGTGCTCCTCAATCTCCTCGAGGGCGACCGCGAATCGGCTGGTGAGATCGCCGACCAGTACTTGGCGGACGTTGCCGGGCAGGTGACCCGCATCCGCGAAGCCATCGAAGTGCAGGACGCCGTGCAGACGCGCGAAAGGGCGCATGCCCTCAAGGGATCGTCGGCAAGCGTTGGAGCAGAGGCCTTGCGATACTGTGCAGGCGACCTGGAGAAGCTGGCGGCGGCCGGTGATGTGACCAGTAACGAGGTGGCCGCGTTGGCTGCAGATCTCGAGCATCAGCTCAACCTGTTGCTGGCGTTTGCTGAAGAGAAGGGTGGGCGGCTGATGTGAGAGCACTCGTCGCCGATGACGACACAGCGTCGCGTCTATTGCTTCAGAGGGTCCTGGCCAAGTGGGGGTACGACGTCGTCACTGCCTCCGAGGGCGAGGAGGCGTGGAGGATCCTCACGGGCGACAACTCGCCCGACCTCGCCGTCCTCGACTGGATGATGCCGGGGTTGGATGGGGTGGAGGTGTGCCGTCGCATCCGGGCTCTCGACCTGTCCAGCCCGCCGTACCTCATCCTATTGACCTCGCGCGGCGACAAACAGGACATAGCGACCGGTCTTGAATCCGGGGCTTCGGACTACGTTCAGAAGCCGTTCGATCACGACGAACTGCGAGCAAGGCTGCTGGTGGGCAGGAGGTTCGCCGAGCTGAACGCCAAGCTCCTGGAGACTCAGCGCGAATTGCAGAAGCAGGCGCTCACCGACCCTCTGACGCACATCATGAACAGGAGAGCCGTCATTGCTCGCCTGGGCGAGGAGATGGCTCGGGCCCCCAGGCAGGGAATGCCGCTCAGCATCGGGGTGCTGGACATCGACCATTTCAAGCTGGTCAACGATCAGCTCGGGCATGCTGGCGGGCGACACTGTGCTGCAGGCCGTCGTGGAGCGCACCCTCAGGGCTCTCCGTCCGTACGACGCTCTTGGGCGGATAGGCGGTGAGGAGTTCCTCATCGTTATGCCGGGGGTGGGCGCCAGGGACGCCACGATAGTGCTCGAGCGGATAAGGAACATCGTCCGCCAGACTCCTGTCGAAACGCAGGGCGAGGAGATCACGGTGACGGTCAGCATCGGAGGCGCGGTCAGCGCGGGCGAATCGGGAGACGAGCTCATGCACACCGCCGACGTAGCTCTCTACCGGGCGAAAGGCGAGGGGCGCGACCGTGTCATCATGGCCGCGCGCAGGGTCTCGGAAGCAGAGAGCCTGGTCCAGGCTGAGGCGGAGGGCACCGCACCTCCGGGCCCCGCGGGCAGTTGACAAGGCGGGTTCGGCGACGCTGAAGTGCCCGTGGGCCGCTGTTTTCCCAGTCCCTCGGTGGTCCACTGATATGCAAGAATCGCATGTTATACTGCCGGCGACAATCGATAGGAATCTCGTTCAGGCGCTGCGTAGAGACACGGTTTTCGCTCTTACCCCGCCCGCATGCAGTCTCGTCCTCTCGTTTGCCGCAACGTAACTCCAGATGGAGGAAGACATGAGTGCCGCGAAACTGTACGTGGGCAATCTCAGCTACAGCACCACCGAGGCAAGCATCAGGGCTCTGTTCGAGCAGCACGGGGAGGTCGCCTCGGTCAACCTGATCACCGACCGGGACAGCGGCCGACCCAAGGGCTTCGGCTTCGTGGAGATGGCGACCGACGAGGCGGCAGAAGCCGCCAAGGGCGCTCTGGACGGCACTGAACTCGACGGACGCACGATCAAGGTCGACACTGCCAAGGAGCCTGCGCCCCGCGCGCCCCGCTCGGGCGGCTACGGCGGCGGCGGCTATGGTGGCGGTGGAGGCGGCGGCTACGGCGGTGGTGGCGGCGGGCGTCGCTGGTAGTCACCCTCTGAGATATCGAAGTCGTGAAAGCGCCGGCCCTTGGGCCGGCGCTTTCTTCTTGCCCTGAGAGGCTGCTGATCCGCATCGACATCCACGGCGCCCTTGTAAAGTTAGCCGCTTAACACTAAAATAGGCGCACCTAACTCCGCCGGAATGACTGGATGACCAACATGGGCAGCCAACTGCGAAGCAGCGAAGCGACAGTGAGACCGACCGGAGTCGGCGATGGTGATGCTCTCAGCGCCAGCCTCGAGGACTATCTGGAGGCCATCCTCCAGTTGGAGCGCACTTCGCGGGTGGCTCGCGTCAGCGAGATCGCGGAGCAGTTGAACGTATCGCGGCCTTCTGTGACGGGGGCGCTCAAGGGGCTGGCCAGTCGCGGGCTTGTTTCGCACGCACGCTACGGCCATGTGACTCTCACCGAGGAGGGGGCCGCCATCGCCGTTGAGGTGGAGGGTCGTCACGTGGCCATCCGTGAGTTCCTGACGGGCGTGCTGTCTGTCCCTGAGGAGAAGGCGGACCTGACTGCGTGCAGGCTCGAGCACGTGCTGGAGCCTGACGTGCTCTGCCATTTCGTCACCTACGCCGAGAAACACAGGCGGAGTCGGTCGGGAGCGCAGGGGGGCGGTCGTGACCTCGCTCGCCGAACTTCCCAACGATTCGCTGGCCAGGGTGGAGGCGCTTCCGCATTCTCACGGCCTGGCCAGACGTCTGATCGCGCTTGGGCTGACGCCCGGCGCGGAGGTGCGCGTGCTGCAGAACCGGAGTCACGGGCCGTTGATCGTCGAGGTGCACGGTGCAAGGTTGGCATTGGGCCGGGGCCAGGCAGCGCGGGTGGCTGTGGAGTTGGTGCCTCGCGAGCGCGCTGAGGCACTCTCAATGGTGGACGAGTAGTGGCGGAAGCGGGGGAACGGCCGCCTGACCTCAAACTCGCCCTCGCGGGCCAGCCCAACGTGGGCAAGAGC
This sequence comes from uncultured Actinomycetes bacterium, assembly GCA_963714175.1. Classification (GTDB taxonomy): domain Bacteria; phylum Actinomycetota; class Thermoleophilia; order RBG-16-64-13; family RBG-16-64-13; genus RBG-16-64-13. The sequence goes on from CAVQNN010000003.1 coordinate 1,013,642, forward strand.
ACGGTCTTCAACGCCCTCACCGGGCTGGACCAGCACGTGGGCAACTGGGCCGGCAAGACGGTGGAGAAGAGAACGGGCCACTTCGAACACCAAGGCCTGCGTGTCGAGATCGTCGACCTGCCGGGCACCTACAGTCTCACCTCCGGCTCCGAAGAAGAGCGCATCGCCCGAGACTACCTGATCGAAGAGCCCCCCGACGTGGTGATCGCCATCGTCAACGCCGCCTCGCTGGAACGCAATCTCTACCTGGTCGCCGAACTGCTTCTGCTGCCCGTTCCGGTGGTCGTGGGGCTCAACATGGTGGACGTGGCCCAGAGTCACGGCCTGCACGTGGAGGCGCCGGTGCTCGAGGCGGCCCTGGGCGTCCCGGTGGTCGAGCTCGTCGCCAGCAAGCGCCGGGGTCTGCGCGAACTGGTCGACTCCGCGGCCAAGCTCGCGGAGCACCCCGAGTCGTTCAAGCCCAACCGTCCGGTGATACGCGACAAACACCGTGAGGTGCTGGCCCAGATCGAGACTCTCGTCGCCGACCGTGCTCCGGCCGGCTATCCTCCGGACTGGCTGGCCCTCAAGCTGCTGGAGGGCGACCCCGACGCGGCCAGACTGGTGCGGACCAAGATCCCAGAGGCCTGGGAGCCTATCCACGTCATCTTGGCGGAACACGACGACGCCTATCTCGACATCGCCGGCGGCCGCTACGACTGGGTGGCCCGGATGGTGCGGGCAGCGGTGGTCAAGCCGCGTCGCGGGGCGCTCGTGATCACCGACCGTATCGACCGGGTGGCGACGCATCCCTTCTGGGGGCTGGTGGTGCTTCTCGCGGCGCTGGCGGCGGTGTTCGCCGTCACCTACGCCGTGGCCAATCCGGCGGCGGGCGCGCTGAGCGGGGTCGTCACGGGGGATTTGTCCGACTGGCTGCGCAACCTGTTGGAGGGGGCACCAGGGTGGCTCTCCGGTTTGATCGTCGACGGAGTGGTAGCCGGCGTCGGCACGACTCTATCCGTGGTGCCGATCCTCGTGGTCTTCTTCGCCGCCCTGGGATTCCTCGAGGATGTCGGCTACATGGCTCGCACGGCCTTCGTCATGGACCGGTACATGCACTGGATCGGCCTGCACGGCAAGTCCTGCATGCCGCTGCTTCTCGGCTTCGGCTGCAACGTGCCGGCCGTTCTGGGCACGCGCATCATCGAGGAGCGCAAGGCGCGCCTGCTCACCATGATGTTGACGCCGTTCGTGCCCTGCACCGGCCGTTTGGCGGTGCTCGTGTTCCTGGCGCCGGCCTTCTTCGGCGCGAACGCCCCCTGGGCGCTGGTGGCGCTGGTGGGGGGCAACCTGGTCGTGTTGGCTCTGGTGGGCCTGGGGGTGAACAAGTTCGTCTTCAAGGGATCGCGCAGCGCCTTCATCATGGAGATGCCTCTCTACCACGTGCCCAATGCCCGCACCATCGGGATCTACGTGTGGCGTAACACCTGGTCGTTCGTCAAGAAGGCGGGCACGCTCATCGTCATCATCTCGGCCATCGTGTGGGTTCTCTCCACCTACCCCGGGCCGGATCCGGCCGACAGCGTGCTGGGAGTGGTGGGGCGCTTTCTGGAGCCGGTGGGAGCGCTCATGGGACTGGGCGACTGGCGGCTGATCGTGGCTCTGCTGTCGAGCTTCGTGGCCAAGGAGAACAGCATCGCCACCCTGGGCATCTTGTTCGGCTCCGGAGTCTCGGGTGCCGCCGGCGCGGCCGGGGTCGGCCTGGCTGCCAAGGTGGCGGCCGTACTCACACCGGCCGCCGCCGCCGCGTTCCTGGTGGTGCAGATGACCTTCGTGCCCTGCGCGGCCACCATGGCCGCCATCCGGCAGGAATCGCGTTCCTGGCGCTGGACCTGGACCAGCGTGGGCCTGATGCTGGTGGTGGCCTTCGTACTGGGAGTGATCGTCTATCAGGTGGGGTCGCTGTTCTAGCAGGCTGCTGAAGACTCGCCCGACGAGGAGGTCGGACGCGCAAGTGGCGCGGTGCTTCGGCCGGGAACGGGCCAGATTTTGTATACTCCCCCTATTCAATGTTCGGAGCCCAGGCGAGGCCCAGGGAGGCCACCATGCAGATCTACATCGACGGCAAGTTCTACAGCGAAGAAGACGCGAAGGTCAGTGTCTTCGACCACGGTCTCCTGTACGGGGACGGTGTGTTCGAAGGCATCCGGACCTACGCGGGCCGGGTATTCGAACTCGACGCACATATCGACCGGCTGTACGCGTCGGCGCAGACCATAGCCTTGGAGATCCCGATCTCGCGCGACGAACTCGTCGAGGCCATGATGGAGACCATCCGGCGCAATGACGTCATGGATGGCTACATCCGCCTGGTGGTGACTCGGGGCATGGGCGATCTGGGACTCAACCCGTGCAAGTGCCCAAAGGCCACGGTGTTCTGCATCGCCGGCGACATCACGCTCTATCCGGCCGAGGTCTACGAGAAGGGCTTCAAGGTCAAGACCCTCTCCACGCGGCGCAACGATCCCCAGGCCATCAATCCGGCCGTCAAGAGCCTCAACTACCTGAACAACATCATGGGCGCGCTTGAGCTGCGGGGCACCGGCGTGAACGAGGGTCTGTTCCTTACCACTTCGGGCTACGTGTGCGAGTGCACGGCCGACAACTTGTTCCTGATCAAGGGGCGCAAGCTGATGACCCCGAACACGGCGCTGGGTGCTCTGCGCGGGATCACCCGGGGCGTGGTCGATGAGACTGGCCGCGGGCATGGGCATGGAGGTGGAAGAAGGGTTCTACACGCTCCACGACGTCTACAACGCCGACGAGGCCTTCCTCACCGGCACGGCGGCGGAGGTCGGCCCCGTCGTGGAGGTCGACATGCGGCCGATCGGCGCGGGCGTGCCCGGCCCGGTGACCAGAGACATCATCGCCCGCTTCCACGAGTACGCTCAGAGCACCGGTACGCCGGTGAACAGATAGGGCGCGTGGTGGATCCGGCGCGCCCCCTGGTCCTGTACGACACCACGCTGCGTGACGGCATGCAGCGTGAGGGCCTGAGCGTGTCGGTGGACGAGAAGGTGCGCATCGCCGTCCGGATCGCCGATCTGGGCGTGCACGTCATCGAGGGAGGCTTCCCGGGTTCCAACCCCAAGGACGAGGAGTTCTTCCGCAGAGCTGCAGCGCGAGCGATCTGGGCGACGCAGTGGTCGCGGTCTTCGGCATGACCCGCGGGCAGGGGCACCAGGGCCGAGGACGACCCTCAACTCCGGGCCCTGGTCGACTGCTGGGCCCCCGTCGCCGCCGTGGTGGGCAAGACCTGGGATCTGCACGTGGAGAAGGTCCTGCGCGTCGATCGCGACGAGAACCTGCGCATGATCTCGGAGTCGGTGGGCTTCTTGCAGGAACAGGGCAAACGGGTCTTCTACGACGCCGAGCACTTCTTCGACGCCTAGGCCGCCCACCCCGACTACGCCCTGGCCTGCCTGCGGGCGGCCGCCGAGGCGGGGGCCGAGGCCGTCTGTCTGTGCGACACCAACGGAGCCGCTCTGCCGACGCAGGTGGCGCGAGGTGGTGGAGCGGGTCGTGGCCGAGCTGGGCGGAGTCCTGCCGGGTCGGCATCCACGCCCACAACGACGCCGGCTGCGCCGTGGCCAATTCGCTGGTCGCGGTGGATCGGGGCGCCGACATGGTGCAGGGCACCATCAACGGCTACGGAGAGCGCTGCGGCAACGCCGATCTGTGCGCCATCATTCCCGGGCTGAAGCTGAAGATGGGCATCGACTGCGTGTCCGACCGCGATCTGGCCAAGCTCACCGACACGGCCCGCTTCGTGGCGGAACTCTGCAACGTCTCCCCCGATCCACACCAGCCCTATGTGGGCCACAACGCCTTCGCCCACAAGGGCGGGATGCACGTGTCGGCGGTGGAGCGCGATCCCAGCACCTTCGAACACATCGATCCGGCCCTGGTGGGCAACTCCCCGCACGTGCTGGTGTCGGAGCTTTCGGGTCGGGCGACCATCAACGCAGAGGGTCCGAGAACTGGGCTACCCCGTGCAGGAGGAGAAGGAACTGGCCGATCGCCTGCTCAAAGCGCATCAAGGAGCAAGAGCACGCCGGGCTATCACTACGAGGCGGCGGACGCCTCCTTCGAGTTGCTGCTCCGCGCCGAGCTGGGTCTCAAGGTCGAGTTCTTCCATCTGGAGACCTTCCGCATCATCGTGGAGAAGCGGGAGGACGGTGAGACCGTGAGTGAGGCCACGGTCAAGGTGCACGTGGGCGGCGAGCGCTACGTGGAGACGGCCGAGGGCAACGGCCCCGTCAATGCCCTGGACAAGGCGCTGCGCATGGCCATCGAGCGACGGTTCCCGGAGGTGCACGATATCCACCTGGTCAACTACAGCGTGCGCATCCTGGATGAGGACAGAGGCACCGCGGCCACGACCAGGGTGCTGATCGATTCGTCCGACGGGCGCGACAACTGGGGTAGCGTGGGAGTGGGAGTGAACGTGGTCGAGGCCTCCTGGGAGGCGTCTGGTCGACTCCATCTCCTACGGTCTGCTGCGTTTGGTCACGGAGGAGCGATGAAGCTGGCTCGAATCACGTACCAGGGCGAGGTCTGCGAGGCCACCGTCACCTGCAGCGGGTATTTCATCGAGCCGCCGTCCAAGTACGCCGGGACCGCGGTGGGAGAGGATGAGGCTGTGTTGCTGGCTCCCGTGGCCCCAGGCAAGATCCTGGGCGTAGGCTGGAACTTCCGCGAGCACATCAAGGAGATGGCCGATCGACTGGCCGGCGACCAGGCTCCCAAGCAGAGGGCGGAAGATGTCCCCGACGCCATCCTGTTCCTGAAGCCGCCCTCCAGCCTGATCGGGCACCGCGACGCGATCGTCTATCCGCGCGACGCCACCCGGGTGGAGTACGAAGGCGAGCTGGCCGTGGTCATCGCGCGGGACACCCGGCGCGTGACCCCGAGCGAGGCCGTGCAGCGCGGTGCTGGGGTGGACCTGCGCCAACGACGTGACCGAGCGCGATCAACAGGGCACCGACAAGCAGTGGTGGCGGGCCAAGGGCTACGACACGTTCGCGGTGGCCGGGCCGTTTCTGGAGACCGAGACCCCGGGGCCGGATGCCTGGATCCGCACCAGGGTCAACGGCGAACTGCGCCAGGCAGGCCAGGTGGGCGACATGATCCGCGACCCGTTACGGTGATCTCGCTGATCAGCCAGGCCATGACGCTTCAGCAGGGGCGACCTGATCATGCTGGGCACGCCGCCCGGAGTGGGGGAGCTCCACCCGGGTGACGAGGTTGAGGTAGATATCGACGGAGTTGGGTACCTAAGGAATCCTGTCGTACTCGAGGAGGGATGACGATGGACTCCGAGGACACGAAGTCGGCCTCCCAGGAGCCGGATGCTCCGCGCGCTGATGCACTGCTGTCAGACCTGCCGGTGGAAGCCCGCAGCCTGGAGGAACTGACCGCCCTGGAGGCGGCAGCAAGGCTTGAGCTGGAGCCCCATCGTGAGGGCGGGTACTTCCGCGAGACCTATCGCTCGCCGATCGAGGTGAACACGAGAAACGGCCGGCGTCCTCTGATGACCTCGATTCTCTACCTCCTGACCACGGATGCCCCAAGTCGCTTCCATCGTCTCCGTTCCGACGAGCTCTGGCTATATCATGCCGGGGCTGCCGCCGAGCTGATAATGCTGCCTCCGCAGACGGCCAAGACGGCTGGGCGACTGCCTGCGCATCAACCCATCGGTCTCGACTGCCCTCAGGCACTGGTTCCGGCCCAGTGGTGGCTGGGAGCGCGCGTGATCTCGCAGAGTGAAGCCGACTGGGGGACCGGCAGGACTCCGGAACGGCGTTGGGTCGCCGACAGGCGCTCGAGCCCGGAGCATCATTGGACCTTGGTGAGCTGCGTGGTCACTCCCGGTTTCGACTATGAGGACTTCGAGCTGGGCGACCGGCAGAGACTCTTGCGCGACTATCCTCTGGCCCGAGAGGTAGTCCTGGCGCTCACGTGATGGGCGGCCGAGGGGGTGTTCCCGCTGCGCTCACGCTCTTTGCACCGAGTACGGTGTCGCAAGGCTTAGCGGCAACACCCCTCGGCCGCCCGCACTTGTAGGTCGCTCTGAGTCACATGTGCCTATGAGTGGGGCACCGCACTCACCGACTGACAGGAAGAGCCGGACCGAGGGGAGCGGCCACCTGGTTCTGAGGCGGGGAGGGGCGAAGGGGTCCCGGAGGAGCATTGCGACGCTGCGCAGCCGCGCAGAGAGCGTGAGCGAGGTAGGGACCCCTTCGCCCCTCCCAGGTCTGCAGTGGAGTGGTCGTCCACTCGGTAGGCGAATCCCGCTCTGAGCGGAAATTGTTCACTCTCAGCCCACCACGCGGCTTGAGGGGTCGAGGGCCTTCGGGTAGAATCGAGCAGTAGCAGGGTACCCACCCGCGACGCATTTTCAGGGAGACCCGTCATCTTGTCAGCTTCGCTCCAGCCTGTCACAGAGAACCAAGTCGAGGCGGCGCCTGCGCGCCCGCCGGCCGGGTTCTGTCATCTGCACGTCCACACGCACTACTCGGCGCTCGACGGAGCCTGCAAGCTGGACGAGCTGGTCGGCCGGGCGGTGGAGCTGGGCATGCCGGCTCTGGCCATCACCGACCACGGGGTGCTGTCGGGCATCATCCAGTTCTATCAGCAGTGCCTCAAGGCCGGTATCAAGCCCATCGTGGGCCTGGAGGCCTATCTGGTGGAGGACCGGCTGCGCAAGGAAGGGCAGAACGAGGAGCGCTGGCATCTGACTCTGCTCGCCCGCGACAACACCGGCTACCGCAACCTGCTCAGGTTGGGGAGCCTGGCCTTCCTCGAGGGCTACTACTACAAGCCGCGCATGGACTACGCGTTGCTGAGGGAGCATGCCGAGGGTCTGATCTGTCTGACCGGGTGCGCCAGCGGTCGGCTGTCGCGCGCTCTGCAGAACGGGCAGACGGCCGCCGCGGAGGCCGAGGTCGAGCGGCTGACCGGCATCTTCGGTGCGGACAACGTCTACCTGGAGATGCAGGAGACCGGCATCCGGGAACTGGCCGAGATCAACCCCCGCATGATCGAATTGGCGGAGCGTACCGGCCTCAAGCTCGTGGCCACCAACGACGTCCACTACCTGCGCGAGAAGGACGCCGCCGCCCACGACGTGCTCCTCTGCATCCAGACCGGCTCGCGGCTCTCGGAGGAGAACCGGATGCGCTTCAGCTCGGAGGAGTTCTTCCTCAAGAGCGAAGAGGAGATGCTCGATGTCTTTCCCGATCATCCGGAGGCACTGGCAACCACTCTGGAGATAGCGGAGCGCTGCAACGTCGAGATCGAGCTCGACGGGATGCTGATCCCGCATTTCCCCGTGCCTGAAGGGTACGACGAGACTTCCTATCTGCGCGAGCAGTGCGAGAAAGGGCTGGTCCGCCGCTTCGGCGACGCCGTCACGCCCCAGGTGTTGGAACGGCTGGAGAGTGAGCTGGCCGTGGTGGAGAAGATGGGCTTTCCGCCCTACTTCCTCATAGTCTGGGACTTCGTGAGCTTCGCCAAGCAGTCCGGCATTCCCGTGGGCCCGGGCCGAGGCTCGGCCGCGGGCTCGCTGGTCTCCTATCTTCTGGGCATCACCGATCTCGACCCCATCGCCCACGATCTCCTGTTCGAGCGCTTCCTCAATCCCGATCGCATCAGCATGCCCGACATCGACATCGACTTCTCGGTGCCCGGGCGCGAGAAGGTCATCGAGTACGTGGCCAACAAGTACGGGCGCGACCGAGTGGCCCAGATAGCCACGTTCGGTACCATCAAGGCCCGGCAGGCCATCCGCGATGCCGCCCGGGTCATGGACGTGCCCTACGGTCAGTCCGATCGCATCGCCAAGCTGGTGCCCGAAGTCCTCAACATCACCCTCGATGCCTGCTTGGCCGATCCCAAATGCGAGTTGCGCTTGGCCTACGACAGCGACCAGGTGGTTCGGGAGGTCGTCGACATGGCCCGGCCTCTGGAGGGTCTCATCCGCCAGGATTCCATCCACGCTGCGGGCGTGGTCATCTCCAAGGGACCCCTCACCGATCACCTGCCTCTCATGCAGAAGGGCGATGCCGAGGTGGTCACTCAGGTCTCCATGACCGACGTGGAGAAGCTGGGCCTGTTGAAGATGGACTTCCTGGGACTGCGCAATCTGGACGTGATCGACAGCGCGGTCAAGATCATCCGGGCCGAGGGGCATCCGGACTTCGACATCGAGACCATCCCGCTTGACGATGGTCCCACTTACCGGCTGCTGGCCAAGGGCGACTCCGAAGGCGTCTTCCAGTTCGAGTCGAGCGGCATGCGCGACGCCCTCCGCGAGATCCAGCCCACCCGCCTGGACGATCTGATCGCCCTGGTGGCCCTGTACCGGCCGGGGCCGATGCAGTTCATCTCCGAATACGCGCGCAACAAACGTGCTCCAGAGAAGATCAAGTACGAGGACGACAGGCTCGAGCCCATCCTCAGCCCCACCTACGGGGTCGCGATCTACCAGGAGCAGCTCATGGAGATCTCCAAGCGCATCGGCGGGTTCACTCCCTCCGAGGCCGACGATCTGCGCAAGGCCATCGGCAAGAAGATCCGGGCCAAGATGGACATGCTGGAACCCAAGTTCCGGGAGGGCGCCGCGACCACGGGCACGGCTGCGCGCGTGATAGACCACCTGTGGTCGCTCATGGAGAAAGCGGGCGACTACTCCTTCAACAAGTCGCATGCCGCCTGCTACGCTCTGATCTCGTATCGCACCGCCTATCTCAAGGCCAACTTCCCGGTGCAGTACATGGCGGCTTTGATCTCGAGCGTCATGGATACCAAGGACAAGGTGCCCTTCTACGTGACTGTGGCCAACGAGATGGGCATCGAGGTGCTCCCTCCCGACATCAACGAGTCGGTGCTCGACTTTCGCGGCATCGAGGGACGTATCCGTTTCGGGCTGAACGCAGTCAAGAACGTGGGGGAGACGGCCATCCGCAATATCCTCGAAACCAGGAAGAGGCTGGGAGCCTTCACCGACGTCTTCGACTTCTGCGAGCGCGTGGACCTGGGCGTGGTGAACGGGAGAGCTATCGAGAGCCTGGTGAAGTCGGGAGCCCTGGATTCCATCGGGCCATCGAGGAGAGGGATGCTCCTGGTTTTGCCGCAGGCCATGGCGTGTGGCAAGAAGGCCCGCTCCGACGCTGATCGGGGACAAGGCTCCATCTTCGACCTCATGATGGAGCCGAGTACGTCGACGGGTGAGGCGGATGACGCCGACGGCTCGCCGGCCAACGACAAGCGCAGGAACGGCAACCCACCGGTCGAGATACCCAGCGCCGACTTCAGCAAGGAAGAACTCCTGGCTCTGGAGAAGGAGACCCTGGGCCTGTACGTGAGTTCGCATCCTCTCAAAGACATCCGGGCCCAGGTTCGGCGGGAGGCCGGTCATCTCATCTCCCAACTCGGGGAGATCCCCGACGGTACCATCACCACGATCGTGGGCATGGTGAGCTCGGTCAAGAGGATCACCACCAAGAAATCGGGTGAGCTCATGGCTTTCGTCACCATAGAGGGCCTTGAGGGCTCGGTCGAGATGCTCTGCTTCCCCGCCATCTACCAGGAGAACAAAGAACTCCTGGAGGAAGACAAGGTGGTCAAGATCAAAGGGAGGGTCGATCACAAGGACGAGGCCGAGATCAAGTTCATCCCCCTGGCTATCGAGGCCTTCGCCCCCAAGACCGGTCTGGAGCCTCTGGCTCTCTCGGTCGATGGCGACCGGCTGCCCAGCAGCATCATCGACGATCTCAAGCACATCCTTGGACGCTTTCCCGGCCCGTGCTCTGTGGAGATGCACGTGCGCTCGGGAGAAAGCGCCCGGCGTTTGCGGCTCGGCGACGGCTTTCGCGTCGACCCGCAAGCGAGCCTGTTCGCCGAGCTCAAGGAACTGCTGGGCGAGACCTGCGTGTGCCAGGGCAACGGGGTCATGTTCAACGGAGCGGGGAAGTAGGGGCTGCACCGATGAAGGGGTGGGTCGCGTGAGAAGCAGAGCCTTGACCCGGGATACCGTGGCCGCCGAAGTCGCCGCGCTCCGGCCGGCGGAAGCGGCCGGCCGGGAGGTCGCCGAAGTGGTGGCCCGACTCCTGGCCGACGTGCGGGCCCGGGGCGACGCCGCCGTCGTCGAAGCCACCGCCCGCTTTGACTGGCCGGGCGCGAACGCGGCCGGGCTTGCCGTGACGGCAGAGGATCTGGAGTCGGCATACCGTGAGGTCGACCCCGAGGTCATGGCCGCTCTGCAGACCTCACGCGACAACTGCACCTTCTTCCACCAGCACGAGCTGGTCCCGGACTGGGAAGACACAGGGGCGCAGGGCCAGAAGCTGGGGATCCGCCACCGCGCCGTGGAGCGGGCGGGGCTGTACGTGCCGGGCGGCTTGGGCGTGTACGCCTCGACGGTGATCATGAACGCGGTGCCGGCGCTTGTGGCCGGGGTCGATGAACTGATCATCTGCACACCCCCGGGCCGCGACGGGAGCGTCAACCGGTCGGTGCTGGCGGCTGCGCGCCTCATGGGCGTTTCCCAAGTCTTCAGAGTAGGTGGCGCGCAGGCTATCGCCGCCATGGCATACGGCACCGAGACCATTCCTCGCGTCGACGTCATCTGCGGCCCGGGCAATGCTTACGTCCTGGAGGCCAAGCGCCAGGTGTACGGGGTTGTGGGCATCGACAGCCTGGCCGGACCCAGCGAGGTGCTGATCGTTGCCGACGCGAGTGCCCGTCCCGAGTGGGTGGCCGCCGATCTGCTGGCCCAGGAGGAGCACCGGGCCGGGGCGACCGGTGTGCTTGTGGCGGAATCGGAGGGCTTGTGCGCCCAGGTCCAGGAGGCCCTCGGCGCGCTTCGGTCGCGGGCTGCCCACCACTCATCAGGCGCCGACTCCCTCCTGACGGCCTTCTACCCGGCACCTGGCGAGGACTTCCTTGGGCTCGCCGTCGCGATGGTAGACGCGTACGCTCCCGAACACCTGGAGATCCAGGTGACCGACCCGCGGTGGTTCTTGGGCCGGGTGCGTTCCGCGGGGGCGGTGTTCATCGGCCACCTGACGCCCACCGCCTTCGGAGACTACGTCGCCGGGAGCAATCATGTGCTGCCTACCGGCGGATCGGCACGCTTTTCGTCCCCCCTGTCGGTGCACACCTTCCTTCGCAGATCGTCGTTCGTGGAGATGACGGACGATGCGGTTCGGCTCCTGACGCCACACCTGGCCAGACTCGCCGACAGTGAGGGATTCGCATTCCACCGCGTTTCGGCGGAGCTGCGGCAGGAGTCCGCGGACTAGCGGAACGCCCGAGCGCCCATCACGCCCTGACGGCGAAACGTCCCTCTTTGGCAGTCGGCCGGCTCCTAGACCACTTCAGCACAGGCGGTGGCCACGCGGGCGTCTCGCGCGTCGAGACTCTGGATGAACCGGCTCACGAGATAGGGATCGAACTGAGTTCCGGAGGCCTTCACCAGTTCGGCACGAGCTTGCTCGCGGGTCATGGGCTTGCGATATGGCCTGTCGAGGGTCATTGCCGCATAGGCGTCGGCAATCGCCAGAATGCGGGCTAATACTGGGATATCGTCGCCCGACAATTCGGCTGGGTAGCCACTGCCGTCCTGGCGCTCATGATGCGAACGGACCGCGTCGGCGACCTCGGCCAAACGGGGCATGTCCTCGATCACCGAAGCGCTCATGTCAACATGTCGTCGAACCATGTCCTCCTCCGCGGGGGTGAGTGCCGTCGGTTGGCGAAGAAGCTGAGCCGGAACCCCGATCTTCCCCACGTCGTGGAGCATCGCGGCTACATGCAACGTGCTCAGGGACTCCTCAGAAAGGCCGACGGCTTGTCCCAGTGAGAGGGCGTACAAGACGACGTGTTCGGAGTGTAGCCGGGTGTAGTGGTCCCTGGCCCCCACCACGTTGAGCAGCCGGCCGGCTACGCCCAGCAGCCCGTCTGTGTCGGATGCGGCCGCCATTTCCTCAGCTGAACTACCAGTGAGCGCGTTGCCTCCGCGCTGTTTGGATGTATAGAGATGGGCATCGGCTGTCTCGATCAGCTGGCCCAGGGACTGCGCGTCGTCTGGATAGGTGGCGATTCCCAAGCTCACGCCCACAGGCACGGTCAGGCCTTCGGAGGTCACGTATGGACGATCCCTCAAGGTCTCAATGAGCCGTTCGCCCAGTAGCATGGCGCCCTCGCCTCCGGTGTTCGGCAACACTATCAGCAGCTCGTCTCCACCCACTCGACCGGCGATGTCGGCGTGCCTGAGAACCGCTCTGATGGCGTCGCTGACCTGCTTGAGTACGGAGTCGCCGACCGGGTGTCCATAGGTGTCGTTGAGCAGTTTGAAGTCGTCGAGATCGATCACTATCAGGGAGAGCTCAGAGCCATTCCGCTGAGCGCGGAGATTCTCGCCGGCCAGGCGCTTGTGTATACCTCGGTAGTTGAACAGACCGGTCAACTGGTCTCTCTCCGCCAGGTGGACCACTTCCTCATACTTCTGCGCGTTGTCGATAGCGGTGGCGACGTGAGCGGCGATCACGGACATCAGATCGGGCTTGCGACCGCCCCTCTCTGGCGTGAGTAGGACAGAGCGTACCCAGGTTCTCGCCACGGATCTCCAGTGGCGCAGTCCGCAGGAGACCCAGAGCGACGTCAAAGGACCCGAACCCCGGCTCCTCAATGAGGCTCTGGTCCACCGAGCCCCTCATGGCGGCAATGGACCGCTCGCCGCCTGTTCCGGTCAGACTGATCCACCCGCCGGGAGACTGTTCGAACGAGCAGGCCCACTCCAGAGCCGCGTCGGCTATCTCAGGAACGGTCCGCAGGCTGTTGAGGCGATGAGCGCCGTCGTTCAGCGCCTCGAGACGCTTGTTCAGAGCGGCCAGATCGCCCACCCGATCCTCCAGCTCACCTGATGTCCGCGCGAGGCCCAGGTTGAGCCGTCTGTTCTGGACCAGAATCAAGTATTGCCTGCATATGAGCAGTGCGACCATAGACAGACCCATGTAGAAAAGGACCCGCTCCTGGACACCGAATTGCCAGTCGCTGCGGTAGAGCCGCGGGAGCATCGTGGCCAGAAGGATCCCCAGCGCCACGTACGGGATCACAATCCTCAGGTAACTCCACTCGAAACCGCCGGGGCGGCGGGAGCGGATCGCGGATGCGGTGTCTGTACTGGTGGCGGTGTGTGGCTCCCTGCCGGGGCGCATGCTCACAAGGGCTGCGCTGCCCGCAAGGGCGAAGGTGAGCAGCCACACTGCGCCCATCCAACTACCGGGGCCGTGCTCTTCGCCAAGCTCCACCGTCATGAAGTAGGCGGAGTCCGCTGCGGACCGGCAGAGGAAGGCAAAACACATGACCGCGAGGTAGACAGGCGGTCTTCTGCGACCCGGGCCGGAGGACGCGAGGAAGAATATGACGAAGCCCAGAACGATCAGAAGATCTCCTACGATATAGGAGAGATTCACCCAGTATCCCGCCCCAGACTCGGAGCTTTCCAGCAGGGGGCCCAGAATGAGTGGCCAGCCCAACCCTGCCACCCCGCCGGTGATCATCATGGCGTCGAGAGCGGTCTCAGTCGCCCTCAGGCGGCCACAGGCCTTCCAGGCGGCGACCATAACGGTCACAAACGCCACGGCATAGCTGCTCAAGTAGCCCACGTCCGCCAGTCCGGGGAAGGGAACCTCGCCCCGCGGCCCCAATTCGTAGTAGGCCCAGGCTGAGTCGCCCAGGAGGTTGAGCGCCACCCACGCGCCGATCCCTATCCAGATCCAGCGGTCTTCTCGACCTCTGTTCCGGAGGAAGGCGAGAACGCAGAGGGCGAGAGCAGCCACCTCTACCACCAGGAAGCCCACGTCGCTGACGATCACGGACGCGAACGATCCGTCCGGCAGTGCCTTGCCCACGCCGAAGTAGATCGCTACAGCAGCGATCAAAGCAGAGCTGCCTATTGCCACTCCGCGCTTTGTCATTTCAGGGCTCCCGTGAATTCCTCCTCGGAACACGCACCATTTGTGCAGGACCTCCACACACAGTCCAAAGAGGGTATCGGCGGCTGTGCGCACCGACTTGACCTGAGCCTGCCGTGACACACGGCGTACGCGCTCCGATCAAGCGCTGGCGATGCGTGCTTCTTGGACATCAAGAACTTCGACGAACCGGCGGACGAGCTCAGGATCGAACTGGGTACCGGCGGCCTTCTCCAGTTCGACTCGGGCCTGCGTGGGGGTCAGAGTCTTGCGATACGGTTTGTCCAGGGTCATGGCCGAGTAGGCGTCCGCAATGGCCAAGATGCGGCCCAGGAGAGGGATGCTATCTCCGGATGACTCGGTGGGATAGCCATTGCCGTCGTGGTGCTCGTGGTGGGCGTGGACTGCTTTGGCCACCTCAGCGAGACGAGGCATATCTCTGATCACCGCCGCGCTCATATCCACGTGTCTGCGGACCACATCCTCTTCTCCGGCACTCAGGGCCGAAGGCTTACGAAGCAGGTGGACCGGGACTCCGATCTTGCCCACGTCGTGGAGAATCGCAGCCACGCGGAGGGTGCTGAGATCGCCCTCGGAAAGGCCCATGGCCTCCCCGAGCGATAGTGCATATGAGACGACGTCCTCCGAGTGCCGACGGGTGTAGTGATCTCGGGCTCCCACCACGTTCAGCAGCCTGCCGATCACACCGATGATCCCGTTGGCGTCGCCGTCGTCCTCCTCCTCGGTCGGGCCGCCTGTGATGGTATTGCCGCCGCGTTGCTTGGAGGCATAGAGATTCGCGTCGGCCACCTCGATCAACTGGCCCATGGATTGGGCGTCGTGCGGATAGGTGGCGATCCCGAGGCTGAGGCCCACGGTTACTGTGGAACAGTCAGGGGTCACGTAGGGATGGGCGATCACGGTCTCCTGTAGACGCTCGGCCAATTGCAGCGCACCTTCGGCTCCGGTGTTAGGCAGAACGAGCAGTAGCTCGTCTCCGCCCACGCGGCCGGCCAGATCGGCATGTCTCAGGACCTTCGTGATCGCCTCGCTGATCTGTCTCAGCACGGCATCGCCCACGGGGTGGCCATACGTGTCGTTGAGAAGCTTGAAGTCGTCAAGGTCGACCATAATGAGGGAGAGCTCGGAGCCACTACGCTGAGCGCGAAGGCTCTCTCCCGCCAAACGCTTGTGTATGCCGCGGTGGTTGAAGAGTCCGGTGAGCGCGTCTCTTTCGGCCAGGTGCACAGCCTCCTCATACCGCCGGGAGTTGTCGATCGCTGTGGCCACATGTGCTGCGATCACCGGCAAGAGATCGGGCCCCTCACTGGTGCCATCCGGTGTCGTCAGGAAGATGGTCCCCAGGGTCTCACCTCTGATCTCCAAGGAGACGGCGCGGATAGCACTCTGCTTGGAGTTCGCGGATCTGAGTTCAGGGTCATCCACGAGGCTTTGATTCACCGACCCCCTGACCGCGACCACGGACTCCTGGTCGTTGCCGTTGACGGTTATCCATCCCCCGGGGGACCTCTCGAACGAACAGGCCAGCTCGAGAGCGGCCTCGGCCACCTCGGGAAGGGCCTGAAGACTGTTCAGGTGATGGGCTCGCCGATTGAGGATCTCCAGACGACGGCTCAGATCGGCCAGGTCCTCGACCTTCTCCTCCAGTTGACTGGAGGTCCGTTGCAGGCTGGCGTACAGCCGGCGATTCTGGAACTGGACGACCCACTGTCTCCATACGAGGAGCATCACCATTGCGAACCCCAGGCACAGGAGCACCTGCGCTTGGCCATCCCACTGCCAGCGGTTCTCCCGGAGTGCCAGGATGATCATCGCGATGAGGATGGGGATGGTCACGTAGGGGATGGCGATCCTCCACCTGGCCGAAGGTGTACTGCGCCGGGTTCAGCAGGCTGTCCGCGGTTGTCGAGTCGGAGTCCTCAACGGGAGCCGGCTCTCGACCGGCGCGAATGCCCATGAGAGCGGCAATGCCTGCGAAGGCGAAGGCGAGCAGCCACAACACGTTCAGCCAGCCTCCGGGGAGAACTGCTCTTGCTGGGCGATGTCCACGAAGTACAGGAAATCCCCGGCGATCTGGGTGAGGAATGCCAAGAAGATCACCAGGAAGTAGAACCCCGGCCACCCCCGGCAGGCGCTTGAGCAGCCAAACACGAAGAAGGCGCAGGCCAGAATGATGAGGAGGCCCCCGACGGGGTAGGCGAGATTCACCCAGAACGCGAGGCCGGCCTCTGATGCGTCGAGTAGGGGCCCAAGGACGAAGGGCCAGGTAAGACCCGCCGCTCCAACGGTGAAGATGGCGGCGTCCAGAAGTGTCTCAAGCGCGCCGGTGCCTCCGAATGTCTTCCAGGCCGCGAAGAGGATGACCCCAAGCGCCAGAAGGTAACTCGCCGCGTAGGGTATGTCTCCCAGCCCGGGGTTCAGGGCCTCGCCCGGCCGGACCACCCAGTTGTACGCCCAGGCGAAGTCGGCAAGGATCTTGAGTATCATCCACAGCCCCATGGATGCCCACAGCCAGCGGTCGGGCCTGCCTCTGTTCGCTCTCAAGGCCAGGACACACAGACCAAGAACGTAGAACTCGAAGGCTCCATACCCTATGTTGGCCACGATCCAGCCGGCGGCAGACTCGGGCGCCAAGACCAGTTCGGCGACATGGTAGAGCGCTACATACGCGATCATTGTCGAGACGCCGATCCACAATCGGCGCTTTGTCACTGCCGCTCCCGTCGTTCCCTCCTAGGTCTATGCATGGTCTATGCACCAAGCAAACTACAACTCAAGGAGGGTATCGGCGAAAGTGCGCCATCGCTGTAGCAAACCGCGGATGGGCTCATCGGAGGGTGGGTTGCGGCTGTGCTATCCTCCTGGCGTCGGTCCCAGTACAGACGACGCCCGGCAGGCAGAGGTGTTGCCGCGACGTGAAGAACTCTATCACGGAGGAGACATTGCAGGCCAGTAGCTCTCCGCAGCCTTTCGACGCGGCTCATCGAGTGGCCGACATAGAGAGGGAGACCCGCGAGACCAAGGTAGTGGTGAGAATCGACCTGGACGGGTCGGGCCGAGCGACGATCGCTACCGGCCTGGGCTTCTTCGATCACATGCTGGAACTGGTGGCGGGTCATGGCCTTTTCGATCTCACCGTGGAGGCGACCGGCGATCTGCAAACCGGCGGGCACCACACCGTGGAGGATGTGGGCATCTGCCTGGGTGCGGCTCTGGCCAAGGCCGTGGGAGACAAGCGGGGAATCAGCCGCTATGGGAGCATGCTGACGCCCATGGACGAGTCCTTGGTTCTGGTGGCTCTAGATCTGAGCGGGCGTCCGTACTTCGCCTATGAGGGCGGACCCGTGGGGGAGAGCATTGCCGGGTTCAACGCCGGCCTGGTGGCGGAGTTCTTCCGCGCGGTCGCGAACCACGCGCAGATGACGATGCACGTGCGGGTGCTGTCCGGCGGCGATGTCCATCACACCATCGAGGCGGTGTTCAAGGGCTTCGGCAAGGCACTTCGCCAGGCCGTGTCCATCGATCCTCGTACCGCGGGTATCCCCTCCACCAAGGGTGTTCTGTGAGTTCGTCCCGATCGCTCTACATAGTGGACTACGGCGCAGGCAACTTGCGCTCGGTGCAGAAAGCGTTCGAACACGTGGGGGTGGAAGCGGTCGTGGGTTCCGACCCGCGGGCCATGGGCGCCGCTCTCGGTCTGGTGTTGCCCGGCGTGGGGGCCTTCGGTCCCGCCATGGAGCAACTGAAGAGCAAGGACCTGATCGAGCCGCTCCTGCTGCGGATCGAGGCCGGGGTGCCGTTCCTGGGGGTGTGCCTGGGCATGCAGTTGCTCTTCGAAGCCAGCGAGGAGGGCCCCGGAGTGCCCGGACTCGGCGTAGTCCGCGGAGACGTGCGGGCGCTGCCGCCGACGGTCAAGGTGCCCCACATAGGGTGGAATCAGGTGGAAGCGTGTACCTCATCCGATCTTTTCGAGGGCATCCCCGATGCGTCGGCTTTCTACTTCAATCACGGCTATGCGGTCGTGCCGCGTTCGCCCGGTGATGTGCTGGGCATGACCGACTACGACGGCGTGGTGTTCGTGTCGGCCATCGAGGTCGACAACGTGGCGGCGGTCCAGTTCCACCCAGAGAAATCGAGCACCATGGGGCTGCAGTTCTACCGCAATTTCGCCCGGCGAGCGGGTCTGGTGGCGGCGTAGTGAGGCTCATCCCCGCCATCGACATCCGGGGCGGCAGGTGCGTCCGTCTTCGGCGAGGTGACTTCGCCGACGAGACCGTCTTTGGAGACGACCCGGTGGCGATGGCCCAGCGATGGGTGGGTGAAGGGGCGCGCTTCCTGCACGTGGTGGATCTCGACGGAGCCCGGGAGGGGGAGCAGCGCAACTTCCCGGTGATACAAGCGATCGCAGATGCGGTTTCTGCTGTCGTAGAGACCGGTGGGGGCATCCGTACGGAGGCTGCGCTGCAACTCATCGCCGGAAGCCGGGTGGCGAAGGCGGTGCTGGGGACGAGCGCGGTCGACGACGAGGACTTCTTGAAACGGGCTTTGGCGGTGTTGGGACCAGAACGTGTGGTGGTCGCGGTGGATGCCGAAGACGGTTTCGTCAAGACCAAGGGCTGGCTGGAGAAGAGCGACGTGCGGGCGCTCGATCTGGCGCGACGCCTTGGGGGTCTGGGTGTGCGCGAGATCCTCTACACCGATATCAGCCGGGACGGCATGATGCAGAGCATCGATCTTGAGGGCATCCGCGAACTGGCAGAGAAGAGCGGGCTCGAGATCATCGCCTCCGGCGGGGTGACCAGCCTGGACGATCTACGCGCGCTGAGAGTGCTCGAGCCTCTTGGCGTAACAGGGGTGATAGTGGGGAGGGCTCTATACGAGGAGCGGTTCACGGTGGCTGAGGCCTTGGCGGTGTTGGACGTGCTGGGCGAGGGTCGCATGGGCGACGGCCGCTGATGCTACTCAAGAGAGTGATACCTTGCTTGGATGTCGACCGGGGCCGCGTGGTGAAGGGCACCAACTTCGTCCAGATCCGTGATGCCGGAGACCCAGTCGAGCTGGCCTCCCGCTATGACGCCGAGGGGGCCGACGAGGTCGTCTTTCTCGACATCACCGCCTCACACGAGAAACGCGACACCATGGCGGAATTGGCGCGTCGCTGCGCGGAAGAGCTGTTCATTCCCTTCACCATAGGGGGAGGCATCCGCAGCGAGGAAGACGCGCGTCTCCTCTTGAGCGCCGGCGCAGACAAGGTCTCGCTCAATTCAGCCGCCATTCGCGATCCGGGAATCATCACCGCCTGCGCCCGCCGGTTCGGCTCGCAGTGTGTCGTTATCGCCATCGACGCCAAGAGCGTGGAGGGCTCGTCGCTCCCGCTGGGAGACCTACGTCGACGGGGGACGTACTCCAACAGGGTTGGACGCTGTCGAGTGGGCTACCAGGGCGGTGGCTCTCGGTGCAGGGGAGATCCTGCTCACGTCGATGGACAAGGATGGCACCAAGGACGGATACGACTTGGAACTCACCCGGGCGGTGGCCGCGGCCGTCAACGTGCCGATCATAGCGAGCGGCGGAGCCGGCACCCTCGACGATCTGGCGGAGGTTATCAGTGTCGGATGCGCCGACGCCGTTCTCGCCGCTTCCATCTTTCACTACGGCGAGTACACGATCCGAGAGGCCAAGGAGCACATGGCCGCCAAGGGGATTCCCGTCCGCCTGTGATCGCCATCGGGTAGAATGTGGCCGGAATCCGGCCGCTCTTGGTAAAATGGAGAGCTAGTGAACCTTCCCCTGATACCGAAGGAGCGCGAAGGGCAGATAGGGAGATTGACTGCTCCCTTGCTGGCTGTCGCCGTCCTCGTCATCCTCTTGGTGGCGTTGCCACTCTTCTCGCCCGCCTCAAGCGCGACTCTGAAGGAGAGGTTGGCTCAGAAGCAGGCCGAACTCAACGCGGCCTATGCCGAGTATTCCAAGTTCCAGGACGAACTCAATCTGTTGGCCGAGAAGCACAATGCTGCCGAGGTCCGGCTGGCCGAGATCGACGACGCCATCAATCTGGAGGAGAACGAGATCGCGCTGGCCGAGAAAGACATGAGCATCGCCCAGGCCCAGCTCGCCGAACGCGTGGTCGGGCTCTACAAGGACAACTACTCGGCAGCGCCTCGCTACCTGGAAGCCCTGTTTGAGGAGTCCGATTTCGCCAGTATCCTCGACCGCTTCACGTTGTTGTCAAGACTGGCCGATCAGGATCAGGAGTTGTTCGACGAGGTGGCCGTCTACCTGGATGAATCCGAGACCGACCAGGCTGCTCTAGAGGAGAAGAAACAGGCTCAGGCTGCGCAGTTGCAGGAACTCGAGGGTCTTCAGTCGGAGATGAACGAGAAGTTCTCTGCCTCGTCGAGCGACTACAAGCGCCTGAAGAGCCAGGTACTCAGTCTGAGAGAAGACGTGCGCAAGGCCGAGGAAGCCGCGGCCGCGGCCGCGGCAGCGGCAGCAGCGGCCAGGGCCAACACGGCCAAGAGCAACAGCTAGCGGCGGCCGCGTCCAGTCCGGATCGTTCGTGTTCCCGGTGGACGGACCGCACAGCTTCATCAACTCGTGGGGAGCCGCCCGTTCGGGTGGGCGTCGCACACAGGCACGGATATCTTGGCAGCTGAGGGTACGCCGGTGGTGGCATGCGTGAGCGGTACCATCTCTCGCGCCAATTCCACCGATAGTGGACTGGGTGGCATCACCGTCACGCTGCAGGGCAACAACGGCACGCGCTACTACTACGCCCATTTGAGTGGCATCGCCTCCGGCATCCATTCGGGAGTCTCGGTCAAGGCCGGCCGAATCCTCGGCTTCGTGGGTCACACCGGCAATGCCGGCACCTGCAACCATCTGCACTTCGCCATGTACCCCGGAGGGGGATCGGCCACCAACCCCTACGCGACTCTGAAGTCGGCCGACTAAAGGGCTGCTGAAGAAGGAAGTCCCGGCCGCCAGAACGCACTGGGCGGCGCAATACCGCGTCCTCAGTCGCGTGAATAGCGCTGCTATTCACGCTCCCTGCGTCCTTGTCTTACGCGTGCCCATCGCGCCCTGACGGCGAAACGTCCTCCTTCATCAACCCTGGGGCTGCTGAAGAAGGAAGTCCCGGCCGCCAGAACGCACTGGGCGGCGCGACGCAATACCGCGACCGGCTGTGATCCTAGCCAATCCGCACGTCTTACGAGACTGCATCTTCCAAAATGAAAAGGACCGGAGGGCAGTCCGCCCACCGGTCCTTCTGCACTGCTGCTCGTAAGAGTGGCTCTAGACGAGCCCTTGCGAGATCATCGCGTTGGCGACCTTGAGGAAGCCGGCTATGTTGGCTCCGTTGACGTAGTTGCCGGGAGTGCCGTAGGCGCTGCTCGCGTCCACACAGGCGGAATGGATGCTCTTCATGATCCCGTGCAGGCGGGAATCGACTTCCTCGCTCGTCCAGCTGAGACGCATGCTGTTCTGCGACATCTCCAGGCCCGAGGTGGCCACGCCGCCGGCGTTGGCTGCTTTGCCCGGGGCGTAGAGGATGCCGGCGTCCAGGAAGACGCTCACGCCCTCTGGGGTGGTGGGCATGTTGGAGCCCTCGGCCACCAGGTACACGCCGTTCTTCAGCAGATTACGGGCGTCCTTGAAGTTGATCTCGTTCTGGGTGGCGCAGGGGAAGGCGCAATCGGCTTTGATATCCCACTGGGGCGAATGATCCGCGGATGGGTCGAAGGCGGTGTAGACGGCGCCCGGGTACTTGTCGACGTACTCCTTGATCCGTCCGCGGCGCACGTTCTTGAGATCCATGAGGAAGGCGAGCTTGCTGGCGTCGATACCCGCTTCGTCGTAGATGAAGCCGCAGGAGTCGGAGGCCGTTACCGCCTTGCCGCCCAGTTGCAGGATCTTCTCGATGGCATACTGAGCGACGTTGCCGCTACCGGAGACGAGGCAGGTCTTGCCCGCAAAGGTCTCGTTGCGGGTGGCCAGCATCTCGGCGGCGAAGTAGATGCAGCCGTAGCCGGTCGCCTCGGGACGGATGAGGGAGCCGCCCCAGGTCAGTCCTTTGCCCGTGAGCACACCCGTGAACTCGTTGCGGAGACGCTTGTATTGGCCGAACAAGTAGCCGATCTCCCTGCCGCCCACTCCGATGTCGCCCGCGGGCACGTCGGTGTCGGGGCCGATGTGGCGGAAGAGTTCGGACATGAAGCTCTGGCAGAAGCGCATGACCTCGGTGTCGCTCTTGCCCTTGGGATCGAAGTCGGAGCCTCCCTTGCCGCCGCCCATGGGCAACGTTGTCAGGGAGTTCTTGAAGACCTGCTCAAAGGCCAGGAACTTGAGGATGCCCAGGTTGACCGAGGGATGAAAACGCAGTCCGCCCTTGTAAGGGCCGATGGCGGAGTTCATCTGGATGCGGAAGCCGCGGTTGATCTGGATCTCACCCTGATCGTCGATCCAGGGCACCCGGAACATGATCACCCGCTCCGGCTCGGTCATCCGCTCCATGATCTTGGCTGCTCGATACTCCGGGTTACGCTCGATAACCAGGCTCGTCGATTCCACGACCTCCAGTACGGCCTGGTGAAACTCCGGCTCGGCGGGGTTCTTGGCCTTTACCAGGGCAATGATCTCCTCTGAATACGCGTTCATCGTTCTCCCTCGGGTTGCCTCCGCACTTAGGGGGTGCGGTCGGCGCTGACGTGTATGCTGGCAACCAAATAGAATAGCGAAATGCATGGCCAAAGGCTATGTACATACGGCCAAGCACAGCTCGTACAAATTTGGCTAGACGGCCATGAACACTCGGAGGCCCGATGAAGAGTCTCCCTGGTTGATGAACACGCGGTGGAGCGATTGCTCCTGCTGGTGGGTGCTCTGCGCTCGGGTCTGATCGACTCGCTGGCGAGCGGCGAGGCTCGGTCTGTCGAGCAGGTGGCGCGAACTGCCGGAACCGACCCCCGAGCGAGTCGAATCGTGCTGGAAGCCCTGGTGAGCGAAAACGTCGTGGAGCGAGCATCGGGAGCGGACGAACTGGCGTTGTACCGACTCTCGCCCTTGGGAAGAGCTCATCTGGTGGAAGAGGGACCTGATCTGGAGAGGGCCGGTCTCGTGCATCACGCCAACAAGATGCGTGGCTGGCTCGAACTGTCGGAGGTCATCCGAACGGGCAGGCCGGCTCCAAGGGACGCACGCAGTCGGGATCAGCGCGCGATGGTATCGGCTATGGGGGAACGAGACCCGGCGGTGCTTGACGAGATCGTGGAGCGTTGCTTCGCGTATGCCGGAACGATCCGTACCATGATCGACGTGGGAGGGGCCGTCGGGCACTTGGCCCGGCATTTCTCGCGCCGGGGAGTGAAGGCCACCCTTCTAGATCGGGAGGAGACCCTGCCGGTGGCCAGGGAGTTCCTGGGAGATGAGGCCGGCGGTATCGCGCTGGTTGGTGGAGACTACACGGAATCGCTGCCCTCCGGGCCCTTCGACCTGGTCTACTTTGGCAACGTCTATCACATCTACGGTCACGGATCTGAACGCGCGCGTCACCCGGGAGGCCTTCTCCATCACGGCCCCGGGTGGGACCATCGCCATACAGGACTATGTGTGGGGCCGTAGCGCCAGAGCCGCCCTGTTCGCCGTAAACATGCTGCGAGCGACCGAGGACGGTGGAGTGTGGACCGAGGCTCAGCATCGGGCGTGGTTGGACGACGCCGGCTTTGCTAGCATCGAGGTCATCGATCTGGAGAACAGCGAGGGGCAGCTCATCCTCGCCAAGAGGCCGCTGAAGAATGACGCGAATGACGCTTCGCCTCTAGATCGTCCAGCGGCCTGAGGAGCGTCTCTAGGTTTATGAAGGCCAGGTAGCGGGCAGCTTCGAGTAGACCTCGAGCAGCCCCAGTCGAGGAGGTGAGCGTGGCGGAAGTACCCGACAGTCCGGAGAACGCGACAGCGTGTCTCTGTGGCAACTGCCCCTCAAAGAACGAGGACGGCATGGGCTTCTATTGTGTGAGAGGCACAAGCCCGATGAGTGTTAACCGCGGGTTCTGCGCGTGCAACTGGTGTCCTCTCTGGAGCGGATACGGCCTGACGAGGCTCTACAACTGCGACAAGTACGAGGAGGCCGGCGAGGGCGCTGGAAGAGACGGCGGCCTGGGCGGCGATGAAGAGATGGTCTAGCGGGAGAGGTAATGGAGCGATACTTGTTGAGAGATGATATCTGGTGGGTCGGCGTGATCGACTGGAACTCACGCGATTTTCACGGGTACGAGACGGCCCGGGGCACCACCTACAACGCCTATCTGATCATGGACGAGAAAGTCGCGCTGATCGACGGATGCAGGGAGGGCTTCGGTCCGGAGATGCTGGCGCGGGTGCGGGGGTGTTGCGAGTCCCGGCCGGTCGACTACATGGTGATCAATCATGTGGAACCCGATCACTCGGGCGCCATCCCCTGGCTGGTGCAGCAGTTGACTCCCCAACGCATCTTCTGCTCCAAGCGAGCCAAGGACGCTCTAGCCCTGTACTACGGCGCCGAGACCGTCGAAGGGTGGGACCTGCAGATCGTCGGCACCGGCGACGAACTGCCTCTGGGTCGCAACACCCTGCAGTTCATCGAGGCTCCCATGCTTCACTGGCCCGACAGCATGTTCACCTATGTGAAGGAGGCGAAGACCCTCCTGCCCAACGACGCCTTCGGCCAGCACCTGGCCACCTCGAAGCGCTTCGCCGACGAGGTGGACATGAGCGTCGTCATGGAAGAAGCGAGCACGTACTACGCCAACATCCTGATGCCGTTCGGCGGGCAGATCCAGAAGATGCTGGCCAAGATCGGCGAGATGGGCCTGGAGATCGAGGCCATCGGTCCCAGTCACGGAGTCATCTGGCGCCGGCCGGAGGATGTGGCCCGGATCGTCGAGGCGTATTCGCGTTGGAGCACCTTTCGGGCGCCCGAGCGAGTCACTCTGGTCTACGACACCATGTGGCACTCCACGGAGAAGATGACCATGGCCATCGCTGACGGGGTGGCGCAGGAGGGCGTGGAGTGCACCGTCATCAGGCTCAGCGCAAGCCCCCGGTCGGAGGCGGCCCACCAGATCCTGGAGTCGCGCGCCTTCCTGGTCGGCACACCCACGCTCAACAACGGCATGTTCCCGACCGTGGGCGGCTTCCTGACCTACATCAAGGGCCTGCGCCCGAAGAACCGCATCTGCGGAGCCTACGGCTCCTGCGGGTGGGCCGGTGGAGGGGTCAAGCAGATCGACGCCGAACTGCGCGAGATGGGTCTGGACATGCTGGACCCCATAGAGGTGAAGTACATGCCCAGCGAGGCGGAACTGGAAGCCTGCGTGGAATTGGGACGGGACGTGGCGCGCAGAGTCAAGGCAATGGAGGGATGAGCCTGTGACGGTGACGGTACTTGGTCTGGCCGGGAGCGCCCGGCGGGGTGGGAACACGGAGACCATGCTCGACTGGTGTCTGGCCGCGGCGCGCGCAAACGGGCGCCGTCGTCGTCAAGTTCGCTCTGTCGCGAACTCAACCTGCGTGGGTGCCAGTCCTGCGACCGCTGCTGGAAGGACGGCGTCTGCGTGCTGAAAGACGACATGCACATCCTCTATCCGCATCTGCGGACTGCCGATTCCATCGTGCTTGCAGCGCCGACCTACTTCCAGGGGATGCCGTCGCTGCCCAAGACGGTGGTCGACCGTTGTCAGCCGTTCTGGGCGCTGAAGTACGTTCTTGGACAGCCCATCGCGAAGCCCGGCAGTCCCGAGAGGCTGGGCGCCTTCCTGAGTTGCGCCGCGACCAAGACCTCGCATGCGTTCGACGGCAGCCGGCTGATCATGGCGAGCTTGTGGCACGTCCTCGAAGTGACGCCGGCTGGGGAGTCGCTCTACATGGGAGTGGACCACAAGGGCCAGATAACGGAGCATCCTGGGGCTCGAGTGGCGGCCGAAGATCATCGGCCGGCGCCTAGCTCAGGAGCGCCCCACGGAAAGGAAGAGCACGTGAACGGCGAAATTAGTGGAGTGAAGACCTGCATCAACTGCGGCAAGCCTCTTGCTGACCGGGTGGAGGAAGAGGAGCGAACGGGCACCGGCGTCAGCCGGTCGACCGGTGAGTGCAGCACCTACCGGGTGTGGTTCTGTGTCAACAGCGAGTGCGTGATGTTCAAGACCGACCTCTACCGGGAGCAGATCGCCGATCGTTCTGATCGCTGAATCCTGTCGGGAGAGTCTCAAGAGAAGGGGGCAACATGGAGAAACGCCTGCAAAGGTCCCGGACCGAGAAGATGCTCGGCGGTGTTTGCGGAGGCTTGGGAGAGTACTTCGGAGTCGACCCCACCATTATCCGAGTGCTGTGGGTGGCCATCACCCTGCTCGGGGGCGCGGGGATCCTTCTCTACCTGATTCTCTGGGTGGTCATGCCCGAACAAACGGCGCCGCCGATGTCCTCGTAACCAATTCTGGTTCAGGCAGGCGCCAGAGTACCCCGGTCGAGGAGCACGGACAGGCTTACCTTCGTGCCGCCTCCCGGGGCGCGGGTGAAGCGGACCTCGTCCATGAGGGCCACCATCAGCGGGAGGCCTAACCCTCGGTTCGCCACCGATTCTCGTGGCGGGCACGGCGGACGGAAGAGGCCGCTATCGGTGACGATGAAGGTCAGGCGGTTGTGATGGAGCCTGGCGCGCACCTCCAAGAAGACGTCATCGCAACCCGAATGCTCCACCGCGTTGGCGCAGGCCTCCGACACGGCCACCTTCAGGTCGAACACTCGCTCTTCGGTGAGGGCCGCTCCAATTGCCACTTCTTCCACGAAGCTACGGACCTGCCCAAGTTCGGCGGTCTCGGCCTTCACCTTGAGAACTCGGTAATCCTCCCGGCCCGACGCGCTCATCGCTCCCGTGTTCCAACAGGGAGGGCGGCTTCGGCTGCCAGCCGGTCGTCGAATGCTCGGAAGCCGGAGTCCGCGAACAACCCGACGATCTCCAGGAGCCGTCTGACGTTGGCGTTGGGGTTGATGACGCCCAACCAGCCGTTTCCTCTCAATCGCCGTGCTTCGGACAGCAGCACGCAGATGCCACCGCTGTCGATGTATGCGACCTGGCTCAGGTCGAGAAACACGATGGTGTTGCCCTGGTCAAGGACCTCGTCGAGGGCTGTCTCAACGGCGCCGCAAGTGCCGTGGTCTATTTCCCCTTGCATCTCAAGGAGCGGAGCCCCTCTGAGACTGGTTACTGTTACATTCATTTGCACCGAGTCACACTCGTTTCCAGCAACGTTCCTACTACTACCCCGAGTGCGGCAACCTAAACACGGTTCGAAGGCCGGTTGTCTGCATATTCAGGGACCGAGATCAGAGGAGGTTGGCGACTGTGGTCAGGGAGTAGCCTTGTTCCAGAAGCCAGTCCACGACAAAGGGGATGGCTGCGACTGTTGTGGAGCGGTTGTTGCCGCCGTCGTGCATCAGGATAATCGCCCCAGGCTTCGTTTGTGCCTTGACGTTGGCCAAGATGGCATCGACGTCCGGAGTCTCCCAGTCTCTCGTATCGACAGTCCACAGGACGAGCTGCATGCCCAGGGCCGCAGCTTGTGCCGTCACTACCGCATCGTACGTGCCGTACGGAGGTCGCAAGAAACGGCTGCCCCCGATCACGGCGTTGGTTCGCGAGAGTTGACTACGGATCTCCTCGGGGCTCAACTTGGTGAGCACGGGATGATCCCATGAATGATTCTCCACCTCGTGCCCGGCCGACTTGAGCCGCTCGATCATCGCCTGGTTCCCGGCGGCCGAGCTACCCAGGACAAAGAACGTGCCCAGAACGTGTTTGGTCGCTAGTGCGTCGAGCACTCCCTGGGTGAACTTGCCGGGACCATCGTCGAAGGTGAGCGCGGCCAGCTTCTGCCCCGCGCGGGCGGTGCCGGTCCGTTGAAGCACGGCATCTTGCGGGGCGAGGATGGTGAACACGGCCGCTTGCTTGCCGGTCGAGACGCCCTTGAAGATCTCGCGCTCACCCGGTGTGCCGGCTTGGGCCAGGCTCAGGATGGCCCCTTGCCCCGTGACGGTCGTCTCGAAGGGGATATCATCGGTGACCCGTTTGAGAGCCTCGATCAGGTGGTCGCCGTGGCTGACGGTCACAACCGCGCCGTCGCGTAGCACTCGCCCGCCGTCAAGTGGTTCGCCGTTGCCCTGCCGTTCCGCCGATGAGCCGCCCCCCAACGCGATGACGTTGCCGGTGATGTCGAGAGCCGAGCCGGACCTGGCGAGGAGGGCCGAGAGTCCGGTCAGATCGGCGACTCTGGGCTCGCCCGGCACGACACACGTGACGTCATTGATCGTTATCAGGGCGTGGGTGTTGAGATGACCGGTGGGGACGAGGAAGAAGGCCACGGCTCCCAGGGCCAGGGCAGACAGGAACACCGCGGCCGGCCGCCGGCTCCACCTGCGGCGCCGCCGTCCATGTGACGATCGTGCGTTCGTCGTGGTCATAGTCGGCCCATTATCCCACGCCGGTCGCAGCCGGCAGTGCGCCGGCGCGAGACCAGGACACAGGAAGGGTTCGTAGCAGCGCTACGGACGCGCCGAGGACGACGCATCGTGCCGTTCAAGGCGCAGTGGCTTCATTCTGAGACGAGTTGCATCCCTCACGCTTGTTTTGGGATTCCTTCACACTTCCCTCACATCGACCGGCCAGACTGGGGCAGAGCGGATCGACCGCGGCAGGACTCAACAGAGATGTCCGAGGAGGCACTGAGTATGAAGACGATCTGGAAGCGCAAATGGCTGGTCGTGGTGGCGACGTTGGCGATGGTCTTGTCGCTGGGGGCGGTCGCATGGGCTGCCACCGACGGGGGAGTAGCCACAGACGAAGAAGTGGCAAGCGACGCGGTCGCCCAAGAAGGAACGGCTGAGGTCGGCGCAGCGGTTTCGGAAGGCGATAGCGAGACGACCGCCACAGGTGTGGGTGCCGGCCTCAGACAGGGCCTCAAGGAGCGCCGGGAGAAGATGATGCAGCGGTTGGAGGATCTTCGCGAGAAGATGACTCCCGAGGATCAGGGTGTCTACGACGAATTGTCGCAGACGATCAAAGAACTGCGGGCTACCATCAAGGAGGCGAGGCAGGATCTGGCTGCCACGCTGAAGGAGTTGCGCCAGTTGGTCGGCAAGTATCGCGACAACGAGAGCTAGGCGGCCGCTGAAGAACGGAGCCGCGGCTCCCAGGACACGCTGGCCGGTCCGATGACTGAGCACCCAGGCTGGGACGGGTGGCGCCGCCCCCGCCTGGGAGTCTATTCTGGAACTGACGTTGAGCCGACTTCCACAGGAAGGGACCCCGAGGAAGATGCCGACGCGCGAGGCAGCGAACGAACGCAGAGCCGTGGTGATCGAGGACGACCCTTCGATCTCCGAGTTGCTTCAACTCTATCTGAGCCGTGAGGGCTATCTGGTGCAGGCGACCGCGTCTGGGCGAGGCGGGCGTCGAACTCGTGAGGGACAACGCCCCCGCCCTGGTTGTGCTGGACCTCATGCTGCCCGACTGCTCGGGGTTCGACGTTCTCAAAGAGGTGCGTGCCTTCTCCCAGGCTCCGCTCATAATCCTCACGGCCAAGGATGCCGAGCAGGACAAGATCCTGGGCTTGGAGCTGGGTGCCGACGACTACATGGTCAAGCCGTTCAGCCCCGGCGAACTGGTGGCCAGGGCCCGGGCGGTCCAGCGGCGGGCCGGCGCCCAGGAAGACGGCACGACGGCGCCTCAGGTGCTCGGAGGTATCGAGCTTCTGCCCGCGGAACGGTCGGTGCGGGTGGAGGGAACTCCCGTCGAGCTCACTCCCAAGGAGTTCGATCTCCTCCATTTTCTACTGATCAATCGGGGGCTGGCACTTCCCCGGGACCGGCTGTTGGAGGAGGTCTGGGGATATAGCTCATACGGCGACGCGCGCACGGTGGACGTGCATGTGGGGCAGTTGCGCAAGAAACTCGGTCCGTGGGGCCGGGTCATACAGACCGTGTGGGGGCTGGGATACAAGGCCGACCCTGGGGCCGCCGAATGAGCTCCCCCTCGATTCGCTGGCGCCTCGTCGCGGCGCTGGCCGGAGTGTCGCTGTTCACTCTGGTGGTCGTGGGCTTTGTCTTCTACACGTTCCTTGGCGACTACGTTCTTGATCGACAGAAGGGTCTGCTGCTCGATCAGGCGGTGGAAGTGGCCGAGCAGTTGGAGACGTTCGGTGATCTGTCTCCCTCCGTGGGGGCCCAGCAACGCATAGTAACGAGCCTGCTTCGCGCCAATCTGCGTTTGCTGCCGGAGGGGGCTGGGATCGTGGTGTTCCAGGGAACGACGGTGGTGGCGAAGGCCGGGAGCATCCCCGTCAAGGCGGAATACCTGGAGCGCCTGCGGGTGAAGGCAGAGGACGTGGGGGGTAGCGAGCCGGCCAGCCGAGTGGTGGGGTCGTATACCGACAAGACGGGGAGACGCGCGGACGTCATCGTGTCGGCGGCCCCCTTCCGACTATCCGACGGCACTGAAGGTCTGGCGGTGGTCACGCTGGCCAGGGCGGACGCCTTTGCCGCGAGAACCGGCGTCTTTCGCAAACTGCTTGTCTCTGGGGCGATCGCCATCGCTCTGGCAGTCCTGATGGGCTGGGCGCTGGGAGGGTGGATGACGCGCCCGTTGCGCCGGCTCTCGTCGGCGGCTCGTGGCATGGCCCGTGGTTCGTACGACCAGCCGGTGACCGGCGCCTATCCGGGTGAAGTACAGGAACTGGCTGCCAGCATGGAGACCATGCGCCAGGAGGTGAAACACAGCGAGGCATCGCTGCGTGGCTTCGTCGCCTCCGCGGCTCACGAGCTGCGCACGCCGTTGACCTCGATCCAGGGCTTCTCGCAGGCCCTGCTGGACGGAGCGGCGGACACGCCCGAGCAGCGGCAGCGCTCGGCTGCGGCCATCTACCGCGAGTCGACCCGGCTGCAGCGCCTGGTGGAGGCGCTTCTGACTCTGTCGCGGTACGACTCCCACGAGTTCGAGCCCAACCTGACGTCTGTCGCCGTCGATGCTCTCGTGGGCGAGGAGGTGGAGCGCTTGGTCCAGGTGGGTCTGGCCGAGGCTGGGCGTATCACCGTGCAGGCGGGTTCCGAGGTCCGCGCGGTCACCGACGGAGACATGCTGCGACAGGTGATTGCCAATCTGCTGCGTAACGCCGTGCAGTACGGGGGGACCGACCCTGTCTCGGTGCGGGTCTTGAAGCAGGGGCGCGAGCTGGTCATCGAGGTGGAGAACGGGGGCGAGCCTCCTTCCGAGGAGGAGAAGAGCCGCATCTTCGCCCGTTTCTACCGGGGGCGTTCGGGCAGGCAGACGGACGGCTTCGGTCTTGGTCTCGCCTTGGTGTGGGAGATCTGCGAGGTGCTGGGAGGGCGGGTCGAACTAGTCGAAGGCGGGCCGTTGACCAGGTTCCGAGTGACCATTCCGGTGGACGACGCGAGGTAGCGCGGAGGCTCGCTGGACGGTCCGGTGGGGGCCGGGGTTCAGGGGGCGTGTGTTACCATACGGGCCACGCGGTCTGTCAAGCTACAACGAGGTCGGCGTGCGCATCACCTTCATCGAGCCTGCAGCTCCGGGCTTTCACATCTACAGCTTCGTCAAGCAGATCCGGTTGGGACTCCCTCTTCTCGGTGCGCTCATGAAGCAGCGCGGGCACGATGTTCGCGTCTACGCCGAGAGCCTGAGCGAGGTCGACTGGGACTACGTTCTTTCTTCGGATCTGGTGGGTGTTTCCACTACCACCTCCACCGCGATACGCGCCTACCAGTACGCCCAAAGGGTACGTGACGCCGGGATCCCGGTCATCATGGGAGGGCCCCACGTGACGTTCCTGGCCGACGAGGCCATGGACTTCTGCGACTACGTCGTGCGCAACGAAGGCGAAGAGACTCTCATCGAACTGGTCGACCACCTGCAAGGGCGGGGGTCGCTGGAGAGCATACTCGGGCTCACCTACCGAGCTGCCGACGGCCGCGTCGTGCACAACCCCGCTCGTCCTCTGCTGAGTTCGCTGACCGACCTGCCCTGGCCCGACATGAGTCTCGTGGTCGGGGGAGAGAAGATCAGCCCGACCCCCATGTTGGCGTCCCGCGGGTGCCCGTTCGGATGCGAATTCTGCTCGGTAGTGCTCATGTTCGGACGCAAGGTCCGCACGGTCGAGCCGGTGGAGGTAGTGAGGCAGCTCAAGAAGTTGCAGCCGCAGAAGACCTTCTTCTACGACGACAACTTCCTCATCAGCAAGCGCAGGGGCAAAGAACTGCTCGCCGAGATGATCCGCCAGGGGCTCAGCAACCCGTTCTACGCTCAGATCCGGGTCGACTCCGTATGCAAGGACGGCAAGGTCGACAAGGAGCTCCTCGACCTGCTCTGGAACGCAGGCTGCCGGATCGTCTACCTGGGTCTGGAGTCGGTCAACCCGGCCACGCTCAAGGAGTATCACAAAGAATCGAGCATCGACGACATGTCGGGCGGTCTCGAAGCGCTCGCCGCCAGAGGCATCAGGACCCACGGCATGTTCGTGTTCGGTGCCGATTCCGACACGCTGGAATCCCTGCACAGCACTGCCGACTACGCGGTCGATCACGGCTTGAGCAGCGTCCAGTTCCTCGTGCTCACACCTCTTCCCGGCACTCGGCAGACAGCGCAGCTCGAAGCTGAGGGCCGCGTCTTCACCAAGAACTACAGCTTGTACGACGGGCATCACGTGGTCCACTGGCCCAAGCAGATGACTCCCTACGAGCTCCAGGAAGCCGTGCTGGACGCGCACAAACGCTTCTACAGACCTCGGCGGATGCTCACCATCAAGTCCGAGTTCCCCATATACCGAAAGCACCAGGTGGAAGGCTACCTGATGAGCCATGCTTGGGAACACGTTCGCGAGAATCGCGAGTTCCTACGCGAGCTCAGGGAGTTCTCCGAGACCCAATCACCCCCGGCTCCGGGAGAAGGTGGTCTTCTCCAATCGGGGTTCGGGACTGCAGCCGGTTAGCCTCTGACCCAGCAGGTTATCCCCGCCAGTGGAGGATTTCCTGCACCCTTTGCGAAAAGCTATCAAGACTGAATGGCGCGGTCGCCAACCTGACCGGCGTAGTCACCAACCGACGTAGGGGAGATAGCTTGGCCAAAGTCGTGGCCTTTACGAACCAAAAGGGCGGCGTGGCGAAGACCACGACGACCATCAACCTGGGGGTAGCCTTCCAGGAGATGGGACTCCGCGTCCTGGTGGTCGACATGGACCCTCAGGGCAATCTCACCATGAGCCTGGGGCTGAACCCGGACTCGGTGCGGCCCAGCATGTACGACGTGCTGGTGAGCGGGGTCAGCATCGAGGATGCGATCCACCATCAAGAGATCGATGTAGCCGTGGCCAGCATCGACCTGGCGGCGGTCGAGATCGCCCTCAGCTCCCTGATCGGAAGAGAGCGGGCCCTGAGCAAGGCCCTGATGCAGGTGCAGGACGAGTACGACTACATCTTGATCGACACCCCGCCATCGCTCGGCCTGTTGACGATCAATGCGCTCACGGCCTCCGACGCGCTCATAGTCCCCGTGCAGTGCGAGTACCTGTCTCTGCGGGGGCTGGCCCAGTTGGAGCGGACGCTCGAGTTGGTA
The DNA here is from genome assembly GCA_963714175.1 of uncultured Actinomycetes bacterium. Classification (GTDB taxonomy): domain Bacteria; phylum Actinomycetota; class Thermoleophilia; order RBG-16-64-13; family RBG-16-64-13; genus RBG-16-64-13. Next base: position 1,047,335 of record CAVQNN010000003.1, read on the forward strand.
CGCGAGAACCTCAATCCCAACGTGCATATTGCCGGTATCGTCCCGACTATGTACGATTCACGTACGGTACATGGACGGGAGGCCGTAGAGGTCCTCAGAAGCAGCTTCGGCGATCTGGTCTTCGCGACGACCATCAACAAGACCATCAGGTTCGCGGAAGCCCCGGTAAAGGGAGAATCGGTACTCAAGTACGCGCCGGACAGCCAGGCTGCCAAAGCGTATCGCCAGCTTGCGAGAGAGGTGCTCGATGGAAAAAAGATCTAGCATGAAGGACAGCGGCCTGAGCTCTCTCTTCAGAGCGACTGAAGCGGCCAAGCCTGCCGAAGAGGAGTTCCAGTCCATCTCCCCGACAGGGGCAGAGGCCTCGGAACGAGGGGCCTCTGAAGAGCCCGAGGTAGACATGGTTAGCGAACCGGAAGACAAGCATGGGGAAGAGCCGCCGGCCGAGACTCTGTGGGACACTCCCACCGATATGGCCCGACGCACCCTCATACCATCGTCGAGCAGCTTTCCCGCCGTCATCCGGGTGGTGGGGGTCGGCGGCGCCGGCACCAACGCGATCAACCGGATGCTGGAGGCGGGTCTCGAAGGAGTCGAGTTCATCGCCATCAACACCGACTCGCAGGCGCTTGCCATGTGCGAGGCCGATCACAAGGTCCGGATCGGAGCGGATCTGACCAAGGGCTTGGGGGGAGGCGCAGACCCCAAGGTAGGGCGGGACGCTGCATTGGCGGCGTACGATGAGATCAAGTCCATCCTGAGGGGTAGCGACATGGTCTTTATCACCGCTGGGGAAGGGGGCGGCACCGGCACCGGCGCCGCACCGGTGGTGGCCGAGATAGCCCGTTCTCTTGGAGCGCTCACCATCGGGGTGGTGTCGAGACCCTTCGCCTTTGAGGGCAAACGCCGTGGCCTCCAGGCGCTCGAGGGCGCCCGCTTGCTGAAGCAGCGCGCCGACACGGTCATCGTGGTGCCGAACGACAAGCTTCTTGAGGTGTCCGATAGGAACACGACCATGGTCGAGGCTTTGCGCTTGGCCGATGACGTGCTCAGGCAGGGAGTCCAGGGGATCTGCGACTTGGTGACGGTTCCCGGGCTCATCAATCTTGATCTGGCCGACGTGCGCACCATCATGAGCGGCGCAGGCACCGCGCATATGGGCATCGGAAAGGCGCACGGCGAGGGGCGCGCGAAGAGGGCCGCGGAGATGGCGCTCAATTCCTCGCTGCTCGAGACCTCGATCGAGGGCGCCCGAGGCATCCTGCTGAACATCAGCGGTGGCACCGAGATGTCCCTGCACGAGATCACTGAGGTGGCCGAGATTGTGAGTGCCGCTTCCGAGAGAGAGGCCAACATCATCTTCGGCGCCGTGGTCGACGAGTCTCTGGGCGACACGCTCTGGGTGACGGTCGTAGCGACGGGGTTCGACGCGACCAGCGAAGAGGTTCTCACCGCCCAGGTAGAGAAGGCCACCAGGCACGATCACCCCGCCGGGCCGGAGACCCCGACCGCAACCGTAGTCGAGACCCCCCGTGTGAGTCCATCGGGGACGCCACGGATACAGTGGACGGACTCCAAAGGCGGCGACGACGAGCTCGATGTCCCGCCGTTCCTAAGGTAGTTCAGGCCACCGGTAGGTCGGGTGACTCAAGCGCGAAGGTCGCGTTCAAAGTACAGGCAGGTCTTCTCGGTGAGCCCCAGACGGCGGTAAAAAGCGTGTGCGTCGAGGTTCCAGTACTCGGCGAGGAGGAAGAGCCGACTGCAGCCGCGTTCCCTCGCGATCGCTTCCGCGGCTCGGACCAATCCTGTGCCCACCTCGCTGCGCCGGTGGCTCTGAGTGACCATCACATCCTGCAGCTCGCACACCAACGAGGCCGACCAGGTGCTCTGCGAGAAGATGAGGGCGCACATCCCCACCAAGTTGCCCTCAGACTCGGCCAGCAGGAACAGATGGTCGGATGAGGCTAAGATGGTAGAGACCGAGGCGCCCAGGCGCTCGGGCCCGGGGGGGACGACGCCGTGGTGCTGCATGATCTCCTCGAGTAGCGGGAGTATCCGGACGGCATCGGATGGGGTGGCTTGCCGGTACGTGATCATCGACGACGAGGTTAGCAGATGGACAATGAGACGCTGTATCTGAACGGCACATTCATGCCTCTTTCCGAGGGACGGGTGAGCGTCGAAGACCGCGGCTTTCAGCTCGGTGACGGCGTATACGAGGTCATCAAGGTCATGAACGGCCGCCTGGTGTGGGTGGACGAACATCTGGAGAGGCTGAGTCGCAGCTTGGTGGCTGTCAGCCTGGCTGGAGCCGTGAGCGCGGATCGTCTTGGCCAGGTACTCCCCGAACTGGTGAGCCGCTCGGAGGTAGACCACGGCATGGTGTACGTCCAGGTGACCAGGGGATTCGCTCCCCGCGATTTCGTGTTCCCGCAGCCCCCGCACCCGACGGTACTGGCATATGCTCGCAGCAAGCCCGCGCCCGACGTCGCCGAGATCCTGGAAGGCACGGTTCTTCATCCTGTGGAAGACCTACGCTGGGCGAGATGCGACATCAAGTCCACGAATCTGCTGGCTGCGGTGCTCGCGAAGGAGGAGGCGCGCAGCGCGGGGGCGCACGAGGCTCTCTTCATGGCTCCAGATGGCGTGGTGCGCGAAGGGGGGTCGTCGAACGTCTTCGCCCTCATTGACGGCGTGTTGCGCACTCATCCTCTGAACAACCGCATCCTCGGGGGCATCACGCGCAAACACGCACTCGAGATCGCCGTTCGGGAAGGCTACCAGGTCGAGGAGAGGGCCTTCACCTTGGCCGAGGTGGCCTCTCGGGCCCAGACGGGATGCGAGGTCTTCAGTGCCGCCACCACCAAGGATATCGTCCCGGTGGTGAGGATCGGCGACCAGGTGGTGGGCAACGGCCAAGCCCGGTCCTGTGACCCTGGCTCTTCTTAACATCATGCGCCGGGAGCAGGCTCTCCTGGTAGGCCTGGAGCCCCCGCCCGCATTGACTTGACCAAGGCCAGGTTGGCGGCATCGGGTCCGTGGCCCTCGCTCCCGGGGTCTCCAGGACGAAGGGGATCTGAGCCAGCGCCGGATGCCTGACCACCCGGGCCAGGCCCTCATACCCTATTTGTCCGTCGCCGGGGTTCTCATGGCGGTCCCGGTTGGAGGCAAAGGGGGCCGAGGAGTCGTTGAGGTGCATGAGCCCCGTGCGACTCAGAAGCCCTCTGCTGCTCGATTCCTCCATCAGAGAATCCAGTCCCTCGGCTTCGTGCAGCGGATACCCCGCGGCGAACATGTGGGCTGTATCCAGGCACAGGCCGGTCTCGAACGGCCGCTGCGACGACTGCGTCCGGCCCGAGCGCTTCCACCAGGGCGGCGAGCTCCTCGAGGCGGCTTCCAACGATCGTACCCGCGCCGGCGCCTGTCTCGAGCAGTAGGGGAGGGAGCGGTGGCTCGCATCCCAACTCGGCGAGCGATACGCGGGCGCCGTCCTTTGCCGCTTGGGTGGCTTCTGCCACGCGAGGGATGGCGTTCTCAAAGCCTTCGCCTCTGTGCGACCCCACGTGAGTGACCACGCCTGCTGCCCCAGCCAGAGCGCCTGTGACGAGGGCGTGGGAGAGAGCTTGGCCGGATCGCTCTCGGAGGCTCTCATCAGGTGAAGCGAGGTTGATCATGTAGACCGTGTGGAAGAAGAGCGGCAGGCGGAGTTCAGCCAGGACGGCGGCCAAGCCGGCCAGTTCCTCAGGGTCGGGGAGCCGGGTGGGCCACATCCTGGGATTGGAGCTGAAGATCTGCACCACCTCGGCACCTATTGCGATGGCCCTCGCGGGCACGGCAGCGAACCCACCCGCTGTGGAGATCTGGGCCCCGATGAGAGGACGCGCGGCGCGAGCACCGTCGCTTTTCCCGGCCTGACGCCTGGTTGTGCGGTGTGTGGTCCCCTCTGTCATGCCATGCGACCTTCGTGATCGGTGTTCCCCCGCCGAGGGTCAGCATATAGAATCGGAGCAGAGGCGCATAGAGACGGATCATATCGGGAAGGACCCCCCCGTGATGTCTTCGGCGCGAGCATGCGCCTAGCGCGGCCGCGATGGGGGGATCGCCGACGAGAGAGAACGCGGCAGGTACGCGGGCTCCGCGAACTCGTCGCGGCAGCGTACGTGAGGTGAACGGAGGGTGGACGTGGTGCATAGGCTCTCGCTTGATATGCAGCGATGCTTGGCCGTTGGGAGTGACGCGGCGGGACTCACCCCCAAGATGCTCGAGCGGGCGCGGCCCCGCCTGGACGCTGCTCGCAACGCGGTGCTCGATGCGGAGGGCACCGGGATGTTGGGTTGGATGCGTCTCCCCCAACAGGATCCGGAGACGTTCCTGGATTTCGCGGCGCGAGAACGCGGGCAAGTATGAGTGCCTGCTCGTAGTCGGGATCGGTGGGTCGGCCCTGGGCACCACCGCCTCTGGCCACGGCCCTGCTGCCCTTCCGCTACAACGAGTTGAGACGCGAGGAGCGTGGGGGCAGACCCCGGCTCTACGTGCTCGACAACGTCGATCCCGACGAGACCGCCGCGCTACTCCGCCGGCTGCCCCTGCGATCGCACCTTGGTCAACGTCATCTCCAAGTCGGGCACGACTGCCGAGACGATGGCCGGATACCTGGTGGTGCAGGAGCGCCTCAAGGCTGCTGTGGGCGCGGCGCGGCTGAAAGACCACCTGGTCTTCACCACCGATCCGACCGAGAGCGTGCTGCGCAAGATAGGAGACTCTCTGGGGGTACGTGTGTTCGATCTTCCCCGCGGAGTGGGAGGGAGGTTCTCGGTCCTCTCCGCGGTGGGCCTGCTGCCGGCGGCGCTGACCGGGATGGACGTGGCCGGGCTGCTTGCCGGTGCGCGTGACATGGCTGACTGGATCGCGGAGACAGACGGGTGGGAAAACCCCGCCTGCGCTTTCGCCGGCGTCCAGTTCTTGGAGGACACGGGGCTCGGACGAGGCGTCAGCGTCATGATGCCGTACTCCGCCCGCCTGCGCGACGTGGCCGACTGGTACCGGCAGTTGTGGGGCGAGAGCCTGGGCAAGGAGATCGATCGACAAGGGCAGATGGTCAACACGGGGCCCTTGCCGGTCAAAGCGCTGGGGGTGACCGATCAGCACTCCCAATTGCAGCTCTACATGGAGGGCCCGGACGACAAGGTCATCACCTTCCTCGGAGTGCAGGAGTTCTCTGAGGATCTGGCTCATTCCAGCCCCGGGTCCCGAAGCGGAGGCTCTGGCGTATCTCGGCGGTCACACTCTGGCCGAGCTGATGTGGGCCGAGCAGCGGTCGACGGCTTGGGCCTTGGCAAAGAGGGGCAGACCCTCGCTGACTATCACGCTGCCCAGGGTGGACGCTTTCTCAGTGGGAGCGCTTGTCTACATGCTGGAGATGGCGACTGCCATCGCCGGCGAGTTGTACGACGTCGACGCCTTCAACCAGCCGGGAGTGGAGCTGGGCAAGGAGGCCACCTACGCCATCATGGGGCGTCCGGGCTATCAGAGGCTGGCCGGCGAAATCACCTGAGAGCCTGCACTCCCCGTCTGATCTACTCGTGCCGCGCGGCCGAGGGGTATTCCCGCTGCGCTCACGCTCTCTGCACCGAGTACGGTGTCGCAAGGCTTCGCGGCAATACCCCTCGGCCGCGCGGGACCGGTATTCGAGTGGCGGGGAGCACGAAGCTGTCTCGCGCGATGTCAGGGGGTAACTCAGAGAAACCTGGTCGCAGTCGCGGGGGCAAGCCGTCACTGAGGCGAACGGACCGCCGTCGTCCGCCCACCCATGGCGATCTCGCGTCACTTTCTGTCAATCGGCATGGCGAAGTACTGGGATGGACATCGTCCTCGACCGGGACCAACTCACGTCAGTGCGGGGTGTGTCTCAGAGAACCCTTTGGCGCCTCCAGTCTTCTTTGAGCGACCCCCTACTCAGAGCGCGACAGCCTGTGCTCTCCGCGGAGGAGCCTCGTGAGTACCCGAACGTAAGCGACGGAGCGGAGAGTACAGGCTGGAGCCGCCCCCCTTGGCGGCGAACATTTGTTCGGGTACTATATTGCCCATGGAAGCGCAGACGACATCCAGCAGGCCCGGCGTCGGCATCGTCATCCGTCCCAGGGCCGCTTACCGGGTCATAGCCCATCTCGATTTCGACGCCTTCTTCGCCGCCGTGGAGGAGAACCGAGATCCGTCGCTGCGGGGCAAGCCGGTCATCGTCGGGGGTGGCGAGCGGGGGGTGGTGTCCACCGCCAACTACGTGGCCCGGCGGTACGGGGTGCATTCGGCCATGCCTCTTCGCACCGCCAGGCGTCTCTGTCCCCATGGGGTGTATCTCACCGGGCATCATCAGCTCTACTACGACTATTCCCGCCGTCTGATGGCCATGCTCGACCAGTACTCTCCTCTGGTGGAGCAGATGAGTCTCGATGAGGCCTACGTCGATCTCACCGGCACCGAGAGGCTGTTCGGCCCACCGGTCCGGACGGCCCGGCTCATCCAGCAACGGGTGGCGGACGAGCTCAACTTGAGCATCTCCGTGGGGCTGGCCACGAACAAGCTGGTGGCCAAAGTGGCCTCCGACTATCGCAAGCCGGGCGGGTTCACGGTGGTCCCGCCGGGTAGAGAGGCGGAGTTCCTGGCGCCTCTGCCGGTGGAGCGGCTTGCCGGGAGTGGGCCCGGCCCTCCTGGAGCAGCTGCGCGACCGGGGCGTGAGCACCGTGGGCGATCTGGCCCGGGTGCCGCCGCATCTTCTGCGGCTTTCCTTCGGGGAATGGGGAGAAGCTGCTCGCTCACCGGGCCCGGGGCGAGGATCTGCGCCGGGTGACTCCTTATGAGGAGGTCAAGTCCATCTCTCGGGAGCACACCTTCGAAGAGGACGTCTCCGACGTGAGCCTGCTCGAGTCGACGCTGGTGTCGCTCACCGAGGATGTCTGCCGCCGTCTGCGCCGCAAGCGCTTGGAGGCGCGCACGGTGACGGTCAAGATCCGCTACTCCGACTTCGTCACCCACACCTGCTCGCACACTCTGTCCCGGCCCCTGGACGTGGACGAGGCGTTCTTCAAGGAGGTTCTGACTCTGTTCCGGCAGGGGCGTCGCCGGCGCTACCATCTGCGGCTGGTGGGGGTGGGGCTCAGCAACTTGGTGCCGCGCGCCTGGCAGGACGACCTCTTCGACCAGGAGTTGCCGTTGCTCAGGGAGTTGGACCTCAAGCTGGATGCTATCCGGGAGAAATACGGCAAAGACGCCGTACGCCGGGGAGCGGCGCTCGCCGGCTGAGAGCGGCGTCTCGACATGGCTCCAGCCGGCGTGTCACGGCGGCCGTGGCTGCTGTCAGCGCTTGCTAGTCCGACCGGGCGTAGACGCGCACTTCCGAGAGGGCCGTATCCTCCCACTCCTCGCCGGCGTAGACCGAGACGATGGTGAACTTGACCCATTCCACCGCTTGCCGAGTGGGGGTGATGGTCTGGAGGTTCCTCGGTGTCGAGCAGATCGACCAGTTGGGTGGTGCCGTTGGAGTACTCCACCTTCAGAGACTTGACCCGAGGATTCCCCAGAAAGCGCTCCTCGTCCTTCTGGTAGCCGTTGGCGATCTCGATGCGCGCGAGCACCAGCTGCTGGGAGAACTCGAACTTGACCCACTCGCCCAGACCGGGGCCCTCCGCTCCCTCGTTCCAGGCGGTGGTCAGGTCGCCGTCCACCAGGTTGGTGGCGCGGTAGTTGTCGGTGGAGGTGGCCTTCAGGGCCGAAGAGGACGTGACCGAGGTGGGCCGCACGAGGATGGAGCGCGTGTGGTCGATACGGTGCGCCGTGCCGCCACCCGTGTTCTCGGTCGTCACCGTGCCGATCGGTGGCGGTGGTGCCCGACTGCCCCTCGTAGGATCGAGCTCTTCGGTGGGCTCCAGCGCGCGTTGCACCACGACGTAGAGGACAAAGGTCACGACGGCAAGGATAAGGAGCAGCGCGACACCCATCGCGGCACCGGCCGCCGTCACCCGCCGGCGCCTGCGCCTGGCTCCCCCGGGCGACTGCCCGTAGAGAGAGGCACCGCAACGACTGCAGAAGAGCGCCCGGGGCTCGTTGAGAGCCCGGCACTCGCTGCATCTGACGAAGTCTGTTGTGCTCATCGTCTCTGTGGGTTTCCCGCGTTCGGTGCGATTTCATGCGTTTGCCGGCGATCTGGGCCATTCTGGCCGGAGGGCAGGGTACGTTCCCGGGCCTCTGATAGAATCTGCAGAGTCCCTCTTTCAGCAAGCGCACCGCGGAGACGATCGAATGGCCGACACCGACAGCCTCAAGGAAACCAAGGACTTCTACCTCGACGTGCCGTACCGGCACGAGGCCTTCTTCCTCAAAGGCTCCACCTCTCTCGACTGGGGCATGCAGAACCGTCTGGCTCGCATCTTCAACCCGGCATCAGGCCGCACCGTCATGCTGGCCATCGACCACGGCTACTTCCAGGGTCCCACCTCGGGTCTGGAGCGGGTAGACGTCAACATCGTGCCCCTGGCTCCCTACGCCGACGCACTGATGCTCACCCGAGGCATTCTGCGCACGACCATCCCGTCCTCCTACGGCAAGGGCGTCGTGCTGCGGGCGAGCGGCGGCCCAAGCGTCCTCAAGGAGCTCTCCAACGAGCAGCTGGCCATGGATATCGAGGACGCCGTTCGGCTCAACGCGGCCGCGGTGGCGGTGCAGGTCTTCATCGGCGGCGAGTACGAGACCCAGTCGATCCACAACCTCACCCGCCTGGTGGACATGGGCAACCGGTACGGCATGCCCGTGCTGGGCGTGACCGCCGTGGGCAAGAGCATGACCCGCGACGCCCGCTACTTCCGGCTGGCCTGCCGCATCGCCGCCGAGCTGGGCGCCCATTTCGTCAAGACCTACTACGTGGAAGAGGATTTCGAGACCATGACCGCCTCCTGCCCGGTGCCGATCGTGATGGCCGGCGGCAAGAAGCTCCCCGAGCTCGACGCTCTCACCATGGCCTACAAGGCCGTGAGCGAAGGCGCAGCCGGCGTCGACATGGGCCGCAACATCTTCCAGTCCGACGCTCCCCTGGCCATGATCCAGGCCGTCAACAAGGTCGTCCACGAGGGCATGAAGCCGGCCGACGCGTACGAGTTGTTCAAGACGATCCGAAGACGAGAAGAAGTAGGTCCGGAGTGGGCGACGACGCTCGACCCGGCTGCGCTCCCTCTGCCCCACGGTGAGTGTGGGGATCCTGACCGCCGACCTGATGAACCTCGGCTCCGAACTGGCGCGTTCTGGAGCAGGCGGGAGTCGGGGTCGTCCACGTCGACGTGATGGACGGCTGCTTCTGTCCCCAGATGACGGTGGGTCCCTGGTACGTGAAGGGGCTGCGTACGCCCCTGCTCAAGGACGTGCATCTCATGGTGCACGAGCCGCTGGACAAGCTCGGCGCCTACGTGGCGGCCGGCGCCGACATCATCACCGTGCACGTGGAGGCGGCGGTGCACATCCACCGGGTGCTGCAGCGTCTGGGCGACCTGGAGCACGTCGCCGGGGCGGACCGGGGGATCGTGCGCGGGCTGGCTCTCAATCCCGGCACTCCCCTGGAGTGGCTTTCGCCGCCCTTGCTGGATCGAGGTGGAGATGATCTCGCTCCTGGCGGTCGACCCGGGATGGAGCGGGCAGAAGTTCGCTCCCACCACCTGTGCGCGGGTCGCGCGGGTCAAGGAGATCATCGCGGCCTCAGGCAGGGACATCCTGGTGTGCGTCGACGGTGGCATCACCCGGGACAACATCGCGGAGGTGGCGGCGGCGGGCCCGGACCTCGTCGCGACCGGCAGCGCCGTGTTCGACGGCAAGTCGGCCGAGGCGAACGCCCGGTTCATGCTGGAGGCCGTGCGTCGCCGTCCGGCGAACTGACGGAAGGTAGGAGGGCTGATGCGGTCGAGGTGGTCGGAAGAAGAGGCCGCTGGGTTCGTGGCCCGCTACGGCGCCCGAGTGGGGCGAAGCCACTCGCTCTCCGCACCTACTCCAGCACGGCTGCTGGGAGCCGAGCCGGAGCTGGTGCTGCATGGCGGGGGCAACTCCTCGGTCAAGGCCTCGCTGGACCAACGTGTTCGGCGCAGGAGCTATCCGCGATCTTCGTCAAGGCCTCGGGTGTCGACATGGCGACCATCGAACCGGCCGGACATCCGGGGCTCGATCTCGACTACCTGCGCCGTCTGCGCGTGCTGCGCGAGATGGACGACGGCGAGATGGTGGAGCAGCTGCGCACCCACCTGCTGCGCGCCGACAGTCCCACTCCTTCCATCGAGACTCTGGTGCACGCCTTCCTGCCCGGCGCCTACATCGATCACACCCACGCCGATGCCATCCTGGCTCTCACCAACCGTGACGACGGCGGCACCGCGGTCAAGGAGGCCCTGGGCGACGACGTGATCGTGCTGCCGTACGTCACGCCCGGTTTCAAGCTGGCTCTGGCGGCGGCGAGAGCGCTCGAGGCTCACCCCGGTGCCTGGGGCATGGTGTGGGCGCATCACGGCGCTGGTGACCTGGGGCGAGACCGCTCGGGAGTCGTACGAGGTGATGATCGACCTGGTCTCGCGCGCGGAACGGTATCGTGGCGGCGAGCCGGACCAAGCCCGGCGCTGCGCCCGCCGCGGGCCGGCCCCTGGTGGCAGTCCAGTCCACCTGCCAGACCGCGCTGGATGCGCGCCTGGCCCAGGTCGCGCCCATCCTGCGCGGCCTGCTGGCCGAGCGGACCGGCGACTGCGATCGTCCCTACCGGCGAGTGGTGCTGCAGTCGCTCACGGGGCCGGAGATCCTGGCGGCGCTGGCCGCCCCGGGCGCGCGCGAGGCCTTGGTGACGCCCGCCGCTCACCACCGATCATCTGATCCGCACCAAGGCGCTGCCTCTGTGGGTGGAGGATCTGGCCTACGACGACCCGGAAGTGCTCCGGACTCAACTGGAGTCGGCGGTCCGTGGACTACTGCGACGACTACGAGGCCTATCTGGCGCGGCACGCAGGCGCGATGCCCGAGGGGATGGAGCCGTTCGCTCCCTATCCGCGGGTGGTCATGATCCCCGGTCTGGGCGTGTTCTGCGCGGGCCCCGACCTGCGCGACTCCGTCATCGCGCGGGATATCACCGAGCACACCCTCGCGGTGAAGGCGTCGATCCTGGCCGGGGACTCGCCGTACAAGGGACTGCCGGAGGCGGAGTTGTTCCGCATGGAGTACCGGACCCTGCAGCACGCCAAGCTACGGACGGGCGGCGGACTGCCGGCCGCCGCGGCGTCGGAAGCGCAGCGCGCTCACACGCCGCTTCGCGGGCACGTGGCTCTGGTCACGGGCGCGGCCGGCGCCATCGGGACCGGCATCTGCCAGGGCCTGCTCGGAGGCCGGGTGCCTGGTGGCCGCCACCGATCTGGCCGGGGCTCCCCTGGACGCTCTGGTGCAAGACCTGGAGAGCGCATTTCCCGGCAGGATCATCGGGGTGCCGCTGGACGTGACCGACCCGACCTCGGTCTCGGCGGCCTTCGACTGCGGTGGCCCGCACCTGGGGCGGCGTCGATCTGGTCATCCCCAACGCCGGCGTGGCCATGGTGGCCTCGCTCACCGATCTCACCCTCGAGCGCTACCGCAAGCTCGAGCAGGTGAACGTGGAGGGGACGCTGCTGGTGCTGGCGGAGGCCGCCCGGCTGTTCAGGCGCCAGGCGACCGGCGGGGACATCGTCCTCGTCTCGACCAAGAACGTGTTCTCTCCCGGGAGCGAACTTCGGGGCCTACAGCTCCACCAAGGCGGCGGCGCACCAACTGGCCCGCATCGCCAGCCTGGAACTGGCCGCCGACGACGTGCGGGTGAACATGGTGGCTCCCGACGCGGTCTTCTCCTGCGGCACCTGCCGCTCCGGGCTGTGGGCGGAGGTGGGTCCCGACCGGATGAAGGCGCGGGGTCTGGACGAGGCCGGGCTGGAGGCCTACTATCAGAGCCGAAACCTGCTCAAGGCCCAGGTCACGGCGGCGCATGTGGCGAATGCGGTGCTCTTCTTCGCCACGCGGCAGACACCCACCACCGGGGCCACCATCCCCGTGGACGGCGGCCTGCCCGATTCGACGCCTCGCTGAGCAGACCGTTGATGTTAGGAGGAAGCATGGTTCGCTGTGTCTGAACCGATCGACCTGCGCAGCGACACGGTCACCAAGCCGAGCGAGGCCATGCGCCGGGCCATGGCCGCGGCGCCCGTGGGAGACGACGTCTATCGCGAGGATCCCACGCATCAACCGGCTCCAGGAGATGGTGGCCGAGATGCTGGGCAAGGAAGCGGCCCTTTTCGTCCCCTCGGGGACGATGAGCAACCAGCTGTGCCTGCGCACGCTGACGCGCGTGGGCGACGAGGTGATCGTCCACGAGGACGCGCACGTGCTCCACTACGAGGGAGGTTCGGCGGCGGCCCTGTCGGGGCTGCAGCTCCGGCCGCTGCCGGGCGAGTTCGGCGTGATCACGGCCGAGGCGGTCGAAGCGGCCATCCGGCCGATGTCGGAGCACTTCGCCCGCACCGGGGCTGTGGAGATGGAGAACACCCACAACCGCTGCGGCGGGACCATCTGGCCTCTCGAGGAGATGGAGGCGGTGGCCGCGGTCGCCCGGTCGCACGGCATCGCGGTCCACCTCGACGGAGCCCGCCTCTGGAATGCGCACAAGGCCACCGGCGTATCTCTGAGTGCGTACGCCGCCACGGCCGACTCGGTCTCGGTGTGCTTCTCCAAGGGGCTGGGAGCGCCCGTGGGTTCGGCGCTGGCCGGGTCGCGGGAGTTCGTCGAGGAGGCGCGCAACAATCGCAAGCGTTACGGCGGAGCGATGAGACAGGCCGGCATCATCGCGGCAGGGGCGCTGTACGCCCTGGAGCACAACCTGGACCGTCTGCATGAGGACCACGAGAACGCTGCCGTGCTGGCCGGCTATCTCCGAGAGGTGCCGGGACTGGAGATCGTCCACCCGGTGCAGACCAACATCATCGTCTTCGCCGTCGGCGGACTGGGGGTGTCGGCCGCGCAGGTGGTGAGCACGCTCAAGGACGAAGGGCGTCCTCTGCGGCAGAGCCGCGGTCGACCGCGTGCGTTTCGTCACCCATCTTGACGTGAGCTCCGAGGCTGTGAAAACGGCCGGTGAGATCTCGGCGAGGGTCCTATCTTCACTCTGAAGGGGAGGAACTGGCCGTCGGCGCACGTAGTATTTGGTATGCACTGGATATGCATCGGGCCGCCTCAGCGGCTGGGGACCCAAGGGAGACGGAGGACGGGTGAACCGGGAACAGGCGCTGGAGTTGGTGCGTGAAAGGGTCAAGAACGAGAACCTCGTCAATCACATGATCGCCGCCGAGACCATCATGGGGGCCTTGTCGCGGCGTCTGGGCGGCGATGAGGAGCGGTGGCGGATGGCGGGGCTTCTTCACGACCTGGACGTGGAGGAGACGGCCGAGATCATGGAGGTGCACGGCCTTCGCACGGTGGAGTGGCTGAGAGAGGCGGGCTTCGAAGACGAGGAGGTCCTGCAGGCCATCCTCGCCCACAACCCCAGCAACGGCTCGAGCATCCGTTCCGACATGGATCGTGCCCTTTTCGCCTGCGATTGTCTCACCGGCCTTGTGACGGCGGCGGCGCTCATCCGGCCCGAGAAGAAGCTCGATCTGGTGTCGCTGAAGAGTCTGAAGAAGCGCTTCAAGGAGCCCTCTTTCGCGAAAGGGGCGCGGCGAGAAGACATCGCGACCTGCTCGGAGCTGGGTCTGGAGCTGGAGGAGTTTCTTGCCATGGGTCTCGAAGCGATGCAGGAGGTGGCAGATGACCTCGGTCTTTGAGTTCGGCGGCGGTCGACCAAACAGTGGAGACGAGGCCGGATCCGGCGAGAGCGGAACCGAGGCGGTGGGCCGCGAGGTGTGTCCCGCCCCCGTGCTACTGGTCAGCCTCTATGATCCTGTGGAGGCGGAGATCGTGGTGGCGAAACTGCGTAGCGCGGGCATCGACACCTTTGTCCAGCACGAGGCGCTGTCGGTGGTCTACGGGCTGACCGTGGACGGAGCCGGGCAGCAGGACATCTTCGTGCGTCCGGACGAGCTGGCGGAAGCTCGGGTCGCCTTGGAGCAGACGCCCTGAGGGAGGGTTTGGGATGATCTCGGTTCTTGGGGTGGATGTCGGAGGGACGAAGATCGCGGCCGGACCGGTCGATCGGGCCGGCAATCAGTTGGCGTCCCCGCTATTCAGTCCAAGCCACACGGCAGACACCAAGTCGTTCTTGGCCGGTCTGGAGGACTCGCTTCGCCAGGCGATGACGAGGTTCGCCAAATTCGCTCCAAAGGCCGTCGGACTGGCCTGCGCGGGCACCGTCGACATGGCTCGGGGCGTAGTCGTGACTTCCCCCAATCTGCCCCTGACGGAGGTTCCGGTGGCGTCGCTGCTGCAGGCCGCGTTGGGAGTGCCGGTGGTGCTCGACAACGACGCCAACGCGGCCGTTCTGGGTGAGGCTGTCGCGGGCGCAGCCAGAGGCTTGCGAAACGTGGTGATGCTGGCCCTTGGCACGGGTGTCGGCGGCGGGCTGTTTCTGGACGGAAGGGTCTATCGCGGAGCATCCGGCGGGGCCGGCGAGCTCGGACACATCATCGTGCAGAAGGGTGGGCTACCGTGCCGCTGCGGCAGCCGCGGCTGTCTCGAGATGTACGCCTCAGGTCCGGCTCTGGCGAGGTATGCGAACGCCCAAACCGGGGAGGCGGTGGCCGAGCTTGCCCGCCGGGGAGACCCGGAGGCTCTCGAGGCTGTGCGGCAGTTGGCCGAGTGGCTGGGTGTGGGTCTGACGAGCATCGCCAACACGTTCGACCCCGACATGATCGTGGTGGGCGGGGGAGTGAGCGGACTGGGCGAACTCCTGCTCCATCCGGCTCGCGAGTACGTGCGGAAGGCCGCCATGCCCCCGGGAAGGGACCGCATCCGGGTCGTGTCGGCCACGCTGGGCAACAAGGCGGGCCTGGTCGGGGCCGCCCTGACCGCCTGGGAACTACTGGAGAGGGCCGACCCTGCGACGTCGGCGCCGCGGTAGCCCCGGTCGGGAGGCCATCCATGCTGTACCTCTGTCCCACTCCTATCGGCAACCTGCAGGACATCACTCTGCGCACGTTGGAGGTGCTCGCGCGGGTTGAGTTGATCGCCTGCGAGGACACCCGGCGCACCCGGGTACTCCTGGATCGCCATGGGATAGCCGCCCGGCTGCTGAGCTTCCACGATCACAACGAACAGCAACGCATCCAGACGCTGTTGCCTCTGTTGCGCGAGGGCAAGGACGTGGCGGTGGTCACCGACGCCGGGATGCCCGGTCTCTCCGATCCTGGCTTCAGTCTCGTACGGGCCTGCGCTCTGGAGGATCTGGCTGTGACTGTTCTGCCCGGACCATCATCCATCTCCACGGCTCTTGTCCTGTCGGGTCTCCCAGCTGACCGCTTTGCCTTCGTCGGGTTTCTGGCCCGCAGCAAGGCGAAACTGATCGAGCAACTGGAGCGGTTCGAGGGGACGGGAGCGGCCCTGGTGGCCTTTGAGTCGCCTCGACGGATCCGTGCCTCCGTGGCCGCTGTGGCAGAACGATGGCCCGAACGTCCCCTGGCGGTATGCAGGGAACTGACCAAGCTGCACGAGGAGGCTGTGCGCGGGACCGGGGCCGAGGTCCTGGAGCGTCTGTCCGATCCCGTGCGGGGCGAGATAGTCCTGGTGCTTGGGCCTGTCGGCAGCGTCTCAGCAAAGGGATCTGCGCTTGGGGCCGCCTCGCCTGCGCTTGCCGGCGACTCCGAGCAGCGCGCGCGGGTGGCACTGGCCGAGATGGTGCGCCTGGGTGTGGGGACCAAGAAGGCGGCCGGCATAGTGGCCGGTCTGACCGGCCTCTCCGCTCGTCGGGCGTATGAACTGGGGTTGGAGGCCAAGAAGATCGAGGCCGAGAGTGGCGAAAGCCGGCCCTAGCAGTCTCCCAAGGCCGGCTTTCGCGCGACTGGTTGTCGTTCGGGCCCATCGGGGCCGGCTGGGGTTCCGCCCAGGCCGGCTCGGGGAGCCGCTCGTCTCTCCTTATCCGGCCATCAGACCTGGAGGTTGTAGAGGAGCTGGGCGCATTCACCGCGGGTGGAGCCGGCGAAGAAGTTGTAGGAAGGTCCGACACCCAGGAGTCCATCGAGCAGCCCGGCATAAGCGGCCTTGCGGGCGTTCAGGTAGTGCTCGTTGGGTGAGAACTGAGTGGCCGTGAAGGTCGGAGCGTAGGCGGCCGGGGGCTCGGACAGGTTGGCCGCCCGGGCGATCATAGTGATGAGCTGCTGGTGGGTGATGTTGGCGTAGGGCGAGAAGGTGGTCGCCGTCGTTCCCTGGGTGATGTCGTTGAGGGCGCACACGGCCACGTACTTGGAGGGATAGAAGGGGTCGGTCCCTATCTGGGCGACCACATCGGTGAAGGGATTCACCTCTGCTCCGGTCACCGGGAGCTGCAGGGTGAGCACGATCATCTTGGCGAACTGCTGGCGGGTCACCATGTCGTTGGGTCGGAAGGTGCCGTCATCGAAGCCGGTGATGATACCGTCGCTCGCCAACTCGACTATCGCGCCGTAGTACGGTGTCACCCCGGGGATGACGTCGCTGAAAGCGCTGGCCGGAGCCGCGGTGTTGAAGCTCCAAACCACTGGTGCACCGGCGACGCTCAGGCCGCCGGCGTTGCGCACGCCGGTCGATACGGTGACCTGGTAGGCCGAGCCGGCCTCCAGATCGGCCGAGGGATCGATGGTCGCCGTCCGGGTGGCCGCGTTGTAGGTCACCGTGGCCGGCAGCGGGCTACCTCCCGCCTTCTGGACATAGAAGTTGGCAGAGGTGATGGTGGCGGCATCCATGTCCTGGTCGAAGGTGGCCGACACCGACTGGCCGACCGGGACGTTCGTGGCTCCGCTGGCCGGGACCTTGGTGGTCAGCGCCGGCGCGCCGGCGATGGTGGTGAAGCTCCAGACGACCGGGGCGCCGGCAAGGTTCTCGCCATTCTGGCCTTTGATCGCGGGCAGCAGCGATGCCTGGTAGGTGGTGCCACCTTCCAGGTCTGCGGAAGGATCAAGGGTCGCGATGAGGGTGCCGCCGCTGTAGGTGATCGAGGCCGCCAGGGGCGACCCAGTGCCGTTCTTCTTCAGGACAAAAGTGCTCGGAGTGATCGTGGACGCATCCATGACCTGGTCAAAGGTGACCGTCACCACCTGGCCTACCGGGACGCCGACGGCCCCATTCGCCGGGGTCTTCGAGGTCACCTGAGGCGGCACCGCGCCGGTTGTGAAGCTCCAGATGATCGGCGCGCCTGACACTGAAAGACCGTTCTCACCTTTGACAGCAGTGGTCAAGACCACCTGGTAGATCGTCTGATCCTCCAGATCCTGGCCGAACGTAAGGGTGACCTTGCGTGTCGCTGCGTTGTAGACGACCGTGGCCCCTACCGCCGTGTCCGTGCCGTTCTTCTTGACGAAAAAGGTGCCGGTGTTGATGGTGGTCTTTTCCATGTCCTTGCTGAAGGTGATGGTCACCGTCGTGTCAACGGGCACACCGGTAGCTCCGGTCGCGGGGGTGCGCGAGGTCACCGCGGGAGGGGTGTCGGTAGTGAACGACCACTTCACCGGGGCATTCTTGAGCGGCTTGTCGATGATACTCGTGATGGCGCCCGTGAGGGTGGCAACGTAGGTGGTCCCAGGCTCCAGGTCGACCGTCGGATTAAGGGTGGCCTTGTTGGTAACGGAGTTGTAGGAGACGCTCGCCGAGACCTCATCGACTCCGTTCTTCTTGAGAATGAAGCTGTACTCGTCGATGGTGTCGCCGTCTGCCTTCTGAGTGAATCCCACGGAGACATTGGTGTCCACCGGGACCTCGGTTGCCTTGTTGGCCGGCGAGAAGTTCTTCGCGGTGAAGGTGGATAGTGTGCTGGACGTAGTGGCGGCCGCGGCCTCGTTGGTGGACGCCTGTTGAACTCCCGTCAGCAGGAATACCGCCCCGACCAACAGGAGCAGGACGACTAGGGGCACTCCGTTCTTGGGCTTTCTCAAAGACATGATCCCTCCCTCTCACGCGCTCATTGTCTATGTCTGGGCAGGTCACCGAACGTGAGGAGTAGCCCGGGCGTTCTACATGCCCTGGCTGTCCTTCGAGGCCTTGCCGAACCGCTGGATGGAGGAACCGCACGTCCCTCTCGCAAATCAGTATAGGCCGCGCACGCCTCGTTTCAAACATCGCGTGTACCTGTGGCCTCAGCTCGAGGCCGAGAGTGGCGAAAGCCGGCCCTAGCAGTCTCCTAGGGCCGGCTTTCGCGCCACTGGTTCTCGTTCGGGCCCATCGGGGCCGGCTGGGGTTCCGCCCAGGCCGGCCCGGGGAGCCGCTCGTCTTTTCCTATGCGGCCATCAGCACCTGGAGGTTGTAGAGGAGCTGGGCGCATTCACCGCGGGTGGAGCCGGCGAAGAAGTTGTAGGAAGGTCCGACACCCAGAAGTCCATCGAGCAGCCCGGCATAAGCGGCCTTGCGGGCGTTCAGGTAGTGCTCGTTGGGCGAGAACTGAGCGGCCGTGAAGGTCGGAGCGTAGGCGGCCGGGGGCTCGGACAGGTTGGCCGCCCGCGCGATCATGGTGATGAGCTGCTGGTGGGTGATGTTGGCGTAGGGAGCGAAGGTGGTCGGCGTCGATGCCCTGGGTGATGTCCCTGGGCCGCGCAGACGGCCACGTACTTGGAGGGATAGAAGGGGTCGGTCCCTATCTGGGCGACCACATCGGTGAAGGGACAGACCTCTGCTCCGGTCACCGGCAGCTGCAGGGTGAGCACGATCATCTTGGCGAACTGCTGGCGGGTCACCATGTCGTTGGGTCGGAAGGTGCCATCCGGGAAGCCGGTGATGATGCCGTCGCTCGCCAACTCGACTATCGCGGCCGTAGTAGGGGGTGACCCCCGGGATGACGTCGCTGAAGGCGCTGGTCCCGCCTGCGGTGTTGAAGCTCCAGACCACCGGCGCACCGGCGAGAGTCTGGCCGTTCGCGCCTTCCACAGCCGTCGGACAAGGTGACCTCATAGCCCGCGCCGGTTTCCAGAGCGGCCATGGGTGTCAGGGTCGCGGTGTCGGTCGCGGCGCTGTATGCGACCGTGGCCGGCAGCGGGCTGCCCCCCGACTTCTTGATGTAGAAGGTGGCAGAGGTGATGGTGGCATGCATCCATGTCCTGGTCGAAGGTGGCCGACACCACCTGGCCGACCGGGACGTTCGTGGCTCCGCCGGCGGGGACCTTGGTGGTCACCTGAGGGGCCTCACCGCTGGTGGTGAAGCTCCAGACCACAGCCGAGGCCAGGGGCGTGCCGTTCTCACCCTCCACGGCCGTGGTGAGAGTCACCTCGTAGCTGAGCCCGCCCTCGAGGTCAGCCAGCGGATCCAGGGTCGCCGTCCGGGTGGCGGCGTTGTAGGACACGGTGGCCGGCAGCGGGCTCCCTCCGGACTTCTTGATATAGAAGGTGGCGCTGGTGATGGTCGACTCGGCCATGTCCTGGTCGAAGGTGGCCGACACCACCTGCGCCGAGGGGCACATTGGTGGCTCCATGAGCGGGAGTCTTGGCGGTCACCTGAGGTGCATCGGCTCCCGTCGTGAAGGCCCATACGATCGGGGCCCCCTCCACACTCAGGCCGTTCTCGCCCTCGACCGCGTTTGTGAGGGTGACTGTGTAGGTCTCGCCCTCATCCAGATCGTCCAGGGGGTTCAGGGTAGCCGTGCGTTTGCTGACGCTGAGCGCCAGGGTGGCCGCAACAGGATCATCATCGGAATCCCGCAAGTAGAACGAGGCGGAGCCTATGGAGCCCAGGTCCATGTTCTTGTCGAACGTGATAGAGATGGTCTGGTTGACCGGGACATCGTCAGCTCCGGGCGTCGGTGTCCGGCTCAGCACCTCGGGCGGCGAAATGGTGGTGAACTCCCAGGTCTTGGGGTTGATCAGAGCTAGGCCCCCGGTGCTCTCGATCCCCGTCGGTGATGGTCACCTCGTACGTGGCGCCTGGCTGGAGATCAGCGCTCGGATTCAGCGTCGCTCTGTGCGTCAGCGAGTTGTAGCTCCGGGTCGCCGTCAGATACCCGAGCATCCCCTCTTTCCTGATCTTGAAGGTCGAGGCGGTCAGGGTGTCGCTGTCGACGTCTCGGTTGAAATCGACGGTCACGCTCTTGTTGAGCGGGACTTCGATGTCCCCATCGGCCGGCGAAACGGCGTCGGCATGCAGAACAGGCTCCTGGGTTATCGGGGACGCTCCAAGGGGGGACGGTTGCGGCGGTGGCCTTGTCAACGGAGCCTTGATAGACTCCGACCACCGCGAATGTGAACGCCGCCAACAGGAGCAGGACGATCAACGGGGTGGTGCGGCGCATCTTCTTCTTGGCCATGATCCCTCCCTTTCATGCGTGATCTGCCTGTGACCAGGTGAGCGCACTCTGAGGAGACGCCGCTCGGAGATTGTCGCGAGTCGGCCCCCAGAGGCCTCGCCGAGCTGTTGAACCGGGAAGCCATGTGCTCCCCGCATAGCTCAAGTATAGGCTCGACACACCTTGAGTCAATTGCGGAGACAGGGGAGCGTAGCGCCGCGCGGCGGTTCGGCGGACGACTCACGACCGCCCGTGACCGCGGCGCGGCCGGCGAACGATCAGCCTGCCGTTGTCTGCGAGTCTAGCGGGCGAGCCAGGCGGCGAGGGCCTGCTCCAGCGACTGGCGGTCGCCTTGAACCCGATCGGTGAAGCGCACCGGCCGGGAGCGCATGGCCTTGACGGCCGCCGGCACGGGGTTGCCCGGAGCCAGACGCTCCACTTCATCCAGTAGCTGGAATTCGTCCTCGGGCAGGGGGTGGTCGGCGGAGAACCCGCTCAGCCCTCGCATCACGTCCGCGGGGAACTTGGCCCAGTGGGCCGGGCAGACGACAAGCATGGGTAGGTCGCGAGCGAGTCTGTCGGCCACCTCCCAGGCGACGGCGGTGTGGGGGTCGATCAGGTAGTCATGCTCCCTGTAGACTCTCCCGATGGTCGCGAGGCAGGTCTCGTTGTCCACCCAGTCGCCCACGAGGTCTCTGCGCAGCCGGGCGAACGTGAAGTCGTCGAGCTCGAAGCGGCCGGAGGTCTTCAGGTCTTCCATCCAACCACGGACCCGCTCGCCGCCCTCACCCGCCTCGTAGAGCAGCCGCTCGAGGTTCGAGGAGACGAGGATGTCCATGGATGGTGACGCCGTCTTGACCAGGCCGCGGTCCGAGATGTCGTACTTGCCGGTCGCCAGGAAGTCGGCCAAGACGTTGTTGGCGTTGGCCGCGCAGAGCAGGCGGTCGATGGGAGTGCCCATGCGCTTCGCGTAGTGGGCGGCCAGGATGTTGCCGAAATTGCCCGTGGGCACGCACACGTCCATGGGCTGGCCGAGTTCGCAGTGCCCGCGGGCGACCAGATCGGCGTACGCGCTGATGTAGTAGACGATCTGGGGCATGAGCCGGCCCCAATTGATCGAGTTGGCTGAGGACAGTCTGCAGGCCGTAGTCGCGCGCGAGTTCGTCGGCGAAGGCGTCGTCTCCGAAGACCGCCTTGACCGCGGTCTGACAGTCGTCGAAGTCGCCCTCGACCGCGAACACGGTCAGGTTGTCCCCGGGCTGGGTGATCATCTGGCGCTGCTGGATGGGCGAGACCCCACCGCCGGGATAGCACACGGCTATCTTGGTGTGCGCGCGGTCCGCGAACCCCGACAGCGCAGCCACGCCGGTGTCGCCCGAGGTGGCCACCAGGATGAGGAAGTCGCAGTCGCTGCCGCGCTGCGCCCGCGCCAACTCCAGGGCCTCCGAGAAGAAGAGGGGCATGCACTGGAGGGCCATGTCCTTGAAGGCCAGCGTCGGCCCGTGCCACAGTTCCAGCGCGAAGCGGTTCTCACCCACGGCGCGAACGGGCGCGATCTCGGGATGATCGAAGTTGTTGCCATAGGCCTGCCGGGCGACCGCCTCGATCCGCGTCGTCGGACAGGTCGAGTTCGAACCGGCGGAAGACGTCGGCTGCCCGCTGCCAGTAGGGCATGCCGGCCAGCGCCCGGATGTCGTCCAGGGTCAGGTCCGGCAACCGCTCGGGGACGAAGAGCCCACCTCCCGGAGCGATGCCTTGAAGGATGGCCTCTGAGTACGGTGCCGGCTTGTCGAGGAGTGATCTGGTGTCGATGTAGCTGATCACGACAGTCGTCCATTGCTCGTTTCTTGTCGCCAGACAGACTAGTGGTTCGCGGGCGATGTGACAACCGAGGGGCCGCTCATCTCGCGGTGACTCTCCCAAGGGCCCACTCCCTGCCGCCGGCATGCCCGGTGCTAGAATAGTCGGCCATGAGCCGGTTCTACATCACCACGCCCATCTACTACGTCAACGACGTGCCGCACATCGGCCACGCCTACACGACGACGGCCGCGGACGTGGCGGCCCGCTTTCACCGGCAACTGGGCGACGACGTCTTCTTCCTCACCGGCACCGACGAGCACGGCACCAAGGTGGAGCAGGCGGCGGCTGCTCGCGGGCTCACCCCGAAGGAGCACGTGGACCAAGTGGTGGCCAAGTTCAAGGAAGTCGCTCGTAAGGTGGGAGCCAGCAACGACTTCTTCATCCGGACAACCGACCCGGAACACGAGAGATACGTGCAGGATTTCGTCCAACGCTGCTACGACGCCGGCGACATCTACAAGAGCTCCTATTCCGGTCTCTATTGCCCGGCGTGCGAGGCCTACTACACCGAGGAGAACCTGGTCGACGGCCTCTGCCCCGACCACGGCACGGCGCCCGTCCACATGGAAGAGGACAACTACTTCTTCCGTCTCTCGGCTTTCCAAGACCGTCTCGCCGCCCATTACAAGAGCAGTCCGGATTTCGTGCGCCCCCGCCACCGCTACAACGAGGCGCTGTCGTTCATCGAGCAAGGACTGGACGACATCTCCATATCGCGCGGGACCCTCAAGTGGGGGATACCCGTTCCCTGGGACGAGACTCAGGTCATCTACGTGTGGGTGGACGCACTGATCAACTATCTGAGCGCGCTGAGCTATGCTCCCGGTCAAGATCTTGCCCGCGTTTCTGGCCGGCGAGCTACCACTTGATGGCGCAGGACATCCTCAAGTTCCACGGGATCATCTGGCCGGCGCTTCTCATGTCGGCCGGCTTTGAGCTGCCGGAGCACCTCTTCATTCACGGGTACCTGAAGCTTGGCGGGGAGAAAATGTCCAAGACTCGCGGGAACGTGATGGACCCCTTCCCGCTGATCGAGCAGTATGGCGCCGACCCCTTCCGTTTCTATTGCCTGCGCGAGGTGAGTTTCGGCCTGGACGGGATGGTGAGCGAGGAAGGGTTCAAGGCCCGCTACAACAGCGAGTTGGCCAACGAACTCGGCAACCTGCTGTCGCGGAGCACGTCGATGATCGGCAAGTATCGTGGCGGCGCAGTCCCGGCGCCGCCCGCAGGGTATGCGGACGCCCCGGAGTGCGCGGTGGCCCACCCGGGCTCGCCGCTGGCCGTCGAGGCGATCTCCACCTGTGCCGCGGTGCGGACACAACTCGAACAGATGGACCTGAGTTCCGCGCTGGAGACCATCTGGGTCTTCGTGCGCCGTCTCAATCGGTACGTGGAAGAGCAGGCGCCGTGGAAACTGGCCAAGGAAGCAGCCGCAGAAGGCGCGCCGGGGCAAGCCGCCGGCGCCGCGCTCGACGCGACTCTCTGGGACCTGGCCGAGGGTCTGCGTCTGTCTGTCGGTGCTTCTGCACCCGTTCATACCCGAGACCGCGGCGGCCATTCGCGAGCGGCTGGGCATGGGTGGCGCGGCGGGCGCCGCGCCCGACGCCGCGCCGGCGACAGCGCCGAGCTGGGACGAGGCCCGCTGGGGTCTTCTGCCCGCCGGTCTGACGGTTGTGACAGGCGACCCGCTCTTCCCACGCATCGAGGAGTGATTTCGACGTGCTCGGCGCCCTATCGGCGGCCGGACATGCTCGGGTAGGAGCCTGTCGGGAAATCAAGCCGCGGTCGCCGGGCAGCACTGGGCGGCGCAATAGCACGTCCTCAGTCGCGCAAATAGCGTTGCTATTCACGCTCCCTGCGTCCTCCTCTTGCGCGTACCCATCGCTTCCCTGCGACGGGGCTCAATTCCCCGACAGGCTGCTGGTCTCAGCGGCATCATGCTGATCGACTCGCACACCCACCTGGACCACTGCCACGAGGACGCGGCCGCCCTGGTCACCGACGCGAAGGAAGCCGGCGTCGGACTGATCATCCAGTGCGGCATCGACGGCGAGCGTTCCCGCTACTCGTTGGAGCAGGCGGAGCGTTTTCCCGAGGTCTTCGCCGTGGTCGGCTACCATCCGCAGGAAGCCGGGCATGTGAGCGACACGGAGTTCGCGGAGATCGAGCGGCTCGCCGCTCACCCTAGGGTAGTGGCCGTGGGTGAGACCGGCTTCGACTTCTACCACGACAACTGGCCCCACGATATGCAAGAGGAGGCCTTCGTGCGCCACCTCGATCTGGCCCGGCGCGCGGGACTCCCGGTGGTCATACACACGCGCGAGGCCGCCGAGCGCACCATGGCCGTGCTGTCCAGGCATGCTGAGGGGCTCACAACGATCCTCCACTGCTTTTCGCTGCCGGGAATGCTCGACGAGGTGGTCGAGCGTGGCTTCTACGTGAGCTTCGCCGGCAACGTCACCTACAAGAACGCCGTGGATCTGCAGGAGGCGGCGCGCGCGGTGCCGGCCCATCTTCTCCTGCTGGAGACCGATGCGCCCTGGCTCACCCCAGTACCGCTGCGGGGGCGGCCCAACCGGCCGGCGCTGGTTGCCAATACCTACGAGTTCGTGGCCGGGCTGCGCGGAGTGAGTGTCGACGAACTCGCTGCTCAGGTGGAGTCCAACGTCTACCAGGCGTTCCCCCGGATTGCGGCAGCCATCGGGAGCAAGTGATGACAGGCGTCGGCTCTGGAGGCGGCGAACCGTCGGCGGCGTCGGGCCTTCGCCAGGTGTCGCTGGCCCGATTGGTCGAGTTCGGCATCAGTCCCAAGCGCGATCTGGGGCAGAACTTCCTCATCGACGACAACATCCTGGGCGTGATCCTGGGGCAGTTGGAGTGCGGCCCCGACGACGTGGTTCTGGAGGTGGGAGCAGGCTTGGGCGTGCTCACCGCCGCGCTCGCGGGTGTGGCCAAGCATGTGCAGGCCTTTGAGGTGGACAGGAGCCTGGAACCGCCGCTCATGGCCACGCTGCGCGCCCAAGTCGCCCCCGACGCCCGCCCGGCAGTGAGCGTCCACTTCCAGGACATCCTCAAGGCCCGACTGGAAGACCTCGATCCTCTGCCTACCTTGTGCGCGAGCAATCTCCCTTACTCGGTCGCAGGCCCCTTCGTCATCGAGGCCCTGCAGCGGCTGCCGAGCGTACGCCGCTACTGCGTCATGGTGCAGCGAGAGGTTGCCCAGCGCATGGCGGCGGACCCGGGGTCCAAGACGTACGGGACGCTCTCGGTGTGGGTGCAGCTCTACGCCAAGATCACGCGGACCCGTCCGCTGGGTAGGTCCATCTTCTATCCACGGCCGAACGTTGACTCGAGCCTGGTGGTCTTCGACCGCCTTCCGCCGGGAGAACTACCTTCCTGCGATCCTGCCCGGCTGCGGGCCGTGATACAGGCAGCCTTCGGCCAGAGACGCAAGACCCTGGCCAACGCGCTCAGCGCCGGACTGGGGTTGCCGCAGGGAGCGGACGCTGGAGATGATCGCCTCGCTCGGCCTCGCTGCCGACGTGCGCGCGGAGCGATTGGCGCCCAGGCAGTTCGTGGAATTGGCGGAGGCCTATTAAGTACTGCCCGCTCTGTGCCGATGAATTGCTATGCGAGCTAACGATTGGAGGTTAGTCATGGCGGTTACATCCGGTCGCAAGCCTCGATGCGTCGGCGCCATAGCCACGTATCTCAATGCGGGTCTTTGGGGGTCCCGCTTCATCGGAGACTGTGAAGTCAGCACCAACGGCGAGAGGGTCTGGTTGAAGGGCCGCCGAGTACCGGCGTGGGTGTCGTTGATGCGTGTGATCTGCTTCGTGGCATTCATCCCGGTGGGATTCTATGCAGGTTGGATCCTTGGCGAGACGCTCATCGGACACTGGGGATATCCCCCCGACTACTATCTGGCCTCTGCGCTACTGACGTTCCTACTCGTCGTGCTGGGGATGTGGGGCGCGGGTATCTGGACGGACAGCATGAGCTCGTATGAGGTGGTCTCTTGGCCCGCGTCAAAGGGTTCGGAGTATCGCGCAGAGCACCGGTCGAAGGGCGACACAGGGAGACACGGTCTGGACGGTCCTCAACACGCTCGTCAGCTTCAACGGCCTGACTCAGGTCAACATCCCGGTCGGGCCGGGCGGCAAACCGCGTCGCCTCGTGCTCAAGGCGCGTGACACGGAGGCCAACACACTGATGTTGGTGCCTGTCGGGAGCCTACTACGGTGAGATGAACAACGACCTGCCGGAGACGAGCGCCCAGGACGACCCCTGGTCCTGGAGCCGCAACTAGCTCTGCATCCCCGGCGGTGGTAGGCCGGGCATAGAATCAGCTCGCGACTTTGGGCGGCATCGGTACACCGGTGCCGCCTTTCGAGCTTCCGAGGGCGGCCACATCGACAGCCGCGTATCTGTCCCGCCAGCGGCTCGATGCGTTTGAGCGCGGCCCAGACCAGCGCCGTCACGAGAGGGGAGGGCTGCTTCTTCTGGCCGAAGGAGAAGGCTTCGAATCCCTTGAAGGTCGAGAGTGGGGTCACCGTGCCGTCGGCGGAGACGTTGTACGCGAGCAGGCAGGCGGCTATCTCGACGAGCGCCGTGCGGTCCTCGGGACGCGAAGCCGGGCCGTCCCATACCTCCGGCAGGCGACCCAGGGTGTCGACCATTTCGTAGGCGCTGTACCAGGTGGGGGGCCATTTGACCTGCTTGAACTGCCGTCCATGACCGAACATGTAGGGCTTGTCGGTTGACCGCGAACGCCATACGCCAAGCACGGTCTGGGCTGCTTCAACGACTTCCTTCGGCCGATCCCGGCGGGCAGCCGGCTGAAGGCGCTGCAGTGCCTCCAGCGTGGCCTGCGGGCAGCAATCATGGACCCGGCCGGGCCCACGCCAAGTCGTGCCGGTGGAGGGACGGCAGGGCCAAGCCAAGCCCTGTGGGGTCGAGCGCAGGTCGGAGACGGCGGTCTTCAGGGCGCGCTGCTACTCGAGGGTCGCCATCCCTCCCGAAGCGCAGGAGAGCAGCCGCGATCGGATGCGTGTCGCAGAGGAGGCTTCCCCAACGCGGGCGCATCCCCTCGGCGACCGCCGGCGAACATCTGGAAGCGTCCGTCGTCGTCGGAGTGGGCGAGCATCTGGTCGAGCAGCACTGTCGATGCGGGGGTCGTCATCGGCCCGGATTCCCATCTCGCCCAGCAGCTCGAGGAGGTTGGTCGCCAGCAGGGGTTTGTCGTGCCCGGAGATGTCCCGTCGGTCTCCCAGTCGCCGAGCAGCCCGATCAGTGTCTGGACGCCGGCATCGCGAACAACAGCCTCATGGGCAGCCGCCACCTCGGGTGCGTCCTCGGGGAGGTCCAAGAGACTCGTGAGAGCGATCCATCGCGCCGCGGGCTCCTCGGAGGCAAGGAGCCAAGGGGTCGGATCGGGCCTCCCGAGCGTCGAGAAAAGCGTCATCGCATCAACCTCCAGTGCCGGCCTCCGCCTCCGGCGCCAGTATACGTCGGCGGTGTCGGTTTGCGGTTTGTCGTCCGGCGCCTCATGATGAATGGGGCGGGCTGTCTGAGCTTCCGGTCTACGAGGAGGAGCACCCGATGGTGAGTATCACGAAGCGAACCCCGGCCAAGATCAACCTGTGTCTCCTGGTGGGTCCCAAGGACGAGACGGGCAATCACGAGATATTCACGGTCTTCGTCCCGGTGGATGTCTACGACGAGCTGGAGTTCGCTCTCGAGGCTCACGAAGGGGGCGCAGGCCACGGCGACCTCCACGTCGAATGCATGACCTCGCCCGGGGAGGACAACCTGGCGACTCAGGCGCTGAGAGCGCTGGAGCGTCACACCGGCTGGAGTCTCAGCGGCCGGGTGGTGATCCACAAGCGCATTCCCGTGGGAGCAGGCATGGGAGGGGGCAGTTCCGACGCGGCGGCTGCTCTGCTTGCAGGCGCGGAGACGCTGGCCGAGGCCGGAGGTCCGCTGCTCGCCGATGATCAGCTTGTCGAGCTTGGCCCGGGGGCTGGGCGCCGACGTGGCCTTCTTCCTCGACCCGTTTCCGGCCATCGGCCGGGGCATAGGCGAACTGCTGGAACCGCTCGAACTGCCCGAACTCTCGTTCGTGCTGGTCTTCTTCGACAGGATGCTCTCGACCGCCAGGGTCTATCGGGCGTTCGACGCGCATGCAGAACGCCGAGAACCGGGGCCTGTTCGACTACCGCGCGACTCAAGCGGAGAAACGCTGGCGCCAGGTGGTCGACGCCGGCCAGGTCGCCCGCATGCTCGAGAACGATCTCGAACCCGCCAGTTTCAGTCTCATCCCCTCCCTCATGACCGACCGGGAGATCCTCATCAGAGAGGGCGCGGCCGGAGCGCTCATGAGTGGCTCCGGACCCACCCTGTTCGGCCTGTGCGCATCGGCGGACAAGGCTGCAGAGCTGGCGGAGCGGCTGGCTGTGCGCGGATTCCAGGCGCGGGTGGCGACGGTAGCGGGCCTGACCGGCGAAGACGTTTCCGAAGACGACCAGCAGGCTGCTGAATAGCGACGCGGTGCCTTGTCTTGACACCCCTTCGGCGCCTGACCTATACTCCCAGCGCTCTTTGGCTTGGCCTCGGAGCCGGAAGCGATGGGGCGTCGCCAAGTGGTAAGGCAACGGGTTTTGGTCCCGTCATTCGTAGGTTCGAATCCTGCCGCCCCAGCTTCCCTCTTCTCTTCCAAGACTCCATCGGGGTATAGACCGGGTTGACCGCTCACATCGGTAGCGTAGTGATACTGGCCGCGGGCCAGGGCAAACGCATGAAGTCGAAGCTGCCCAAGGTGCTTCACCCCGTGTGCGGCAGGCCCATGCTCCTCTACGTTCTCGGCGGCCGCGCGTGCGGTGGAGGCCGAGCGGATCGTCGTGGTCTTGGGCCACGGACACGAGCAGGTGTCGCCCCATCTCCCCGGAGATTGCGTCGTGGCCCTGCAGGATCGGCAACTGGGCACCGGGCCATGCGGTCTTGGCGGCGAGAGACCAGATACTGCCCGGATACCTGCTCGTGCTCCCCGGCGACACGCCCCTGGTGACGGGTGAGGCGCTCAAGGCTCTGGTGCGCGACCACGAGCGCTCGGGCGCGGCGGCGACCGTCCTCACCATGGACCTTGACGACCCCACCGGCTACGGCCGCATCGTCCGCGATGCCGCCGGATCGGTGCTGCGCATCGTCGAGCATCGCGACGCGAGTCCCGAGGAGTTGGCCATACATGAGGTGAACAGCGGCATGTACGTGCTGCCGGTCCCGCTGGCGCTGCAGATACTGCGATGAGGTCGGCAGCGACAACGAGCAGCAGGAGATCTACCTGACCGATGTGATCGCCGGTCTGCGCGCGCGAGCCGAGAAGGTGGCGGCGTCGAAGGTCGCGGACCCCTCTCTGGTGCTGGGTGTCAACTCTCTCGACGAGTTGGCGCAGGCCGAGGCGATCATGGCCACACGCCCCGAGGGTCCAGAAACGGACGCGTGTCCGTCAACAGTGATACCTTACGAGCAGGACCGATAGGACAAGGAGGATCGGGGCATGGGAGACTGGGAACCGCGGCGGTGCGCGCGGATGACCCCTGAGCGTTCGCTGATGGTGTTCTCGGGGCGAGGCAACCCAGAACTCAGCCGCCACGTCGCCGACAAGCTCGGCATCGAGTTGGGGCGCGTGGACATCAAGACCTTCGCCGACGGGGAGATCTACGCCAAGTACGGTGAGAGCGTCCGCGGCGCGGATGTCTTCATCATCCAACCGACTTGCCGCCCGGTGAACGAGAACCTCATGGAGCTCCTGATCATGATCCAGGCGGCCCGGCTGGCCTCGGCCCATCGGGTCACCGCGGTGGTCCCCTGGATGGGCTACTCGCGCCAGGACAAGAAGAGCTGCCCGCGCGAGCCCATCACGGCTCGACTGGTGGCCGACATCATACAGGCGGCGGGTGCGGACCGGGTGGTGACCATGGACCTGCATTCCGGACAGTTGCAGGGCTTCTTCAGCGTCCCGGTCGACCACATGACGGCTCTGTCCATGATCGCCGACTACTTCAAGCTCAAGGGGCTGGACAACATGGTGGTCGTGTCGCCCGACGCCGGTGGCATGAAGACGGCGAAGCGCATGGCCGATCGCCTGGATTGCTCGGTGGCCGACGCTGGCGAAGGTGCGGCCCGAGCACAACGTGTCGCGGGTGATGTACGTCATCGGCGACGTGGAAGGCAAGACGGCCATCATGATCGACGACATCTTCGACACCGCCGGAACGCTGGTGAACGGAGTGCAGGCGCTGATCGACAAAGGGGTCAAGGAGGTCTACGCGGCCTGTACCCACCCGGTGCTCTCGGGCCCGGCGTACGAGCGTATCGCGGCTTCGCCGCTCAAAGAAGTGGTGGTCACCGACACTATTCCCCTGCGCGAAGGCGTGGATAGGGAGAAGATTGTGGTACTATCCACGGCCGGTATCCTGGCGGATACCATCCGGAGTGTGTTCGCCGACGAGTCGGTGAGCGAGCTATTCCAGGGAGACAACCAGCTGTTCTGAGGCCTCGTTCCTGGATGTCGTACTGAAACGAGCCCTGAAGGCTGACGCTCGAGGAGACTTACATGGATACCATCAAACTGACGGTGCAAGAGCGGGAAGAGACCGGCAACGGACCTGCCCGCCGGCTGCGTGCGCAGGGAATGATTCCCGGCGTGAGCTACGGCAAGGGCAAGGAAGCCACTCCCATCTCCGTCAGCCTGGAGGACATGAGGGCGGCCATGAGGCATGGCCACAACGTGGTCCTCGAGCTTGACTTCAGCAAGGGCGCCAAGGGCAAGGGCAAGGCCAAGGCTCCTCGCTACGCGGTGGTCAAGCAATTCCAGTTTCATCCCACCAAACGGTACCTTGCTCCACATCGACCTGCATGAGGTCGATCTGGCGGTGGAGATCGAGTCGTCTGTGGCCATCGAGTTGGTCGGCACTCCCGCCGGCTTGGCCGACGGTGGGGTCCTGGAATTCGAACGGCGTGAGGTTGTGGTGCGCGCTCTTCCCAACGCCATCCCGGCGGTTCTCGAGCTCGACATCAGCGAACTGATGATCGGTCACCATCTCTCGATCGCGGCGCTGTCGGCGCCCGAAGGTGTCACGATCGTCGACGATCCCGAGACCATCGTGGTCGCAGTTGTGCCGCCGCGGGTCGAGCAGGCTGCTGCTGCCGAGGAGGCCGAAGCGGTTGCGGAGCCTGAGGTCGTGGGCGGTCAGAAGAGCGAGGAGTAGCTTCTCCGCGGAGTGGAACCTGATCCGATCCACCTGATCGTCGCCCTGGGGAATCCTGGGCCTGAATACCAGTTCCACCGCCACAACGTAGGTTTCATGGTGGGGGAGGAATTGAGGCGGCGTCACGGCCTGCCTCAGCTTCGCTCGAAGTTCCAGGGCCTGGCCGGAGAAGGAACGATGGCCGGGACCCGGGTGGTTCTGCTGCTGCCTATGACCTTCATGAACCTGTCGGGCCGGGCGGTCGCGGCCGCGGTCCGCAAGCACAATATCCCCGTGAGGCGCATCCTCGTCATACACGACGAGGTCGAGCTTCCCTTCGGTGAGGTGCGTCTCAAGGAGGGGCAGGGGCTGGGTGGTCACAACGGCCTGCGCAGCCTGGAGCAGTCTCTGGGGTCGCGCGACTTCTGGAGGGTCCGGGTAGGCGTGGGCCGCCCCGATCAGGACGGACGGCCGCTCATCGATCACGTGCTCGCCTCCTTCAGCGAACCGCGCGAGGAGGTACTCCTGCTTGTCGAGCGGGCTGCCGATGTGGCGGACGAGTGGCTGGCCGCGCGTGGTGGCGGCGCATGCCCCGCCTGACCGACTATCTGCGCGGCTACGAGCCGTTCGAGCAGGTCGTGGCTCAGGGCGTCGCGGCGGCCCAGGACGCCCTGGCGGCTCATGACGCCGAGGCGACCCAGGGCGTCGTGGCGGTCCCGACCTTCGCACATGCCTTTGTAGCGGCCGGTGTTCTCCAACGGCGGCCCTGGCGCGAGCGGGTCGTCTTGGTGGTGGCTTCCAACCAGGACGTAGCCGGGGATCTGGAGCACGAACTCAGCCTCTATTGTCCGGATCGTCCGGTGACATATCTGCCGCCTCGGGGCGTGTGGTATGGCTCGGAGGGTGAGGTGCACGCGCCGGTGGCCGGTCGACGGGCTCGGGCGGTGGCCGCCCTGGATCCGGCCGTCATCTCCGAGCGGGGCGCGCCGATCGTCGTGGTGGAGGCGACCACTCTCATGGAGGGAGTGATCGCGCCGGTAGGACCGCCACTGACCGTCGCCGTGGGTGGCAGACACGACTTCGACGAGTTGACGCGCAGGTTGGTGGCTCTGGGCTACACGCGAGTCGACCAGGTGGAGGACGCGGGCGACTTCTCCGTGCGCGGGGGGATCATCGACGTGTTCCCCGCGACCGAGTCGAACCCGGTGCGCGTCGAGTTCTGGGGCGACGAGGTGGAGAGCCTGCGTCATTTCTCCGTGTACTCTCAGCGCTCTCTCGGACCTCTGGAGAGCGTGCACCTGTACGCGGCCGCCGAAGAGCCGGAGGCGCGGCCGGTGAGTGTCGCCTCCCTGCTGCCGGAGGGCACGCACGTGATCCGGACCGATCCGGCCCGCGCGGCGGCTCGGGTGGAGGCCTTCCAGAGCGACATGGTGGACGTTCTGGGCGAGAACGCCGCCAACGAAGCGTATGCCACGTGGCCGGAAGTACAGAAGGATCTTGGCCGCTTTCCCACTCTCACTCTGAGCTCGCTGGGTCTGGTCGCCGGTCACGAGCCGGCCCTGGTGGCGGACGCCGAGCCGGCGCCGGCCGCCGGAGACGCGCCGACGCCGGCCGCCGGAGGCGCCGAGCCGGCCGCCGACGACCGGCCCGCGCCGCCCACCGGCCACGACCCGGCCCTCACTATCCGGGCGACCAGCGGGGAGATGCCGGTGACCAACCTGCCGGAGGCCGAAGAGGCCATCCGGCGCCTGGTGGACGGTGGATACCGGGTGGTCATCGCCTTCGAGCAACGCGCCGAGGCCGAACGGGCCGGCTATGTGTTCCGGCGCGTGACCGGGAGTCTCGCGGTCGGAGGTGAGATAGAGTCCGGACCGGGAGTGTCATTCCTGCCGGTGCCGCACCGCCGGCACTTCGTGATGCCAGACCTCAAGCTCGCTCTGCTCACCGACGCTCTGGTCTTTCCGCGCAGGCACAAGGCCGGCGCCGCGCGGCGCGGCCCGGCCGGGGTGGAGCTCTCCAGCTTCCGCGACCTGCGCAAGGGCGATTTCGTGGTGCACGAAGACCACGGGGTGGGTCGCTTCGACGGCATCTCCACGAAGACCGTCGCCGGGGTCACCCGCGACTACCTCGACCTGGCCTACCGCGACGGCGACATGCTCTACATCCCCCACGACCAGATCGGCAAGGTCATGCGCTACGTGGGGGCGGGAGGGGCGGCTCCCTCCCTGTCCAAGCTGGGCGGCAAGGCCTGGGAGCACGTCAAGAGCCGGGTGCGCAAGGCCGCCCGCCAGGTGGCGGGCGAACTGCTTCACCTGTACGCGCTGCGGCAGGCCAGCAAGGGCTATCGTTTCGCCGAAGACGGCGAATGGCAGGTGCGCTTCGAGAAGGCCTTCCCCTTCGAAGAGACCGAGGACCAGCTCAGAGCCATCGACGCCGTGAAGGACGACATGGAGTCCGACCAGCCCATGGACCGCCTGCTCTGCGGCGACGTGGGCTACGGCAAGACCGAGGTGGCCCTGCGGGCCGCCTTCAAGGCGACCCTGGACGGCAAGCAGGTCATGGTGCTGGTGCCGACCACCATCCTGGCGCAGCAGCACTACGGGACCTTCCGCGAGCGGTTCGCCGACTTCCCGGTGAAGGTGGAGATGATCTCGCGGTTCCGCTCGGCGGCCGAGCAGAAGCAGATCCTCAAGGACTTCGCCGCCGGGCAGGTGGACGTGCTCATCGGCACGCACCGGCTTCTCTCCCAGGACGTCAGGCCCAAGGACCTCGGCCTGGTGATCGTGGACGAGGAGCAGCGCTTCGGCGTGGCCCAGAAGGAGGCGCTCCGCCGCCTGAAGGTCCGGGTGGACGTGCTCACCCTCACCGCCACTCCCATCCCGCGCACGCTGCAGATGTCGCTCTCGGGGGTGCGCGACATCACCATCATCGAGACGCCGCCCCGCGACCGTCATCCCATCCAGACCTACGTGGGCCTTCACGACGAGGGCATGGTCACGCGCGCCATCGAGCGCGAGATCGACCGGGGCGGCCAGGTCTACTACCTGCACAACCGGGTGGAGACCATCGACAAGGCGGCCATGCGGCTCCGCGAGCTGATGCCGCGCGTGCGTTTCGCCGTGGCTCACGGCCAGATGGCCGAGCAGGAGTTGGAGCGGGTCATGCTCGAGTTCCTGCGCGGCGATTCCGACGTGCTGGTGACCACCACCATCATCGAGAGCGGGCTCGACATCCCCAACGCCAACACCCTCATCGTCGAGCGGGCCGATCTGCTGGGCCTGGCGCAGCTCTACCAGATCCGGGGCCGTATCGGTCGTTCGGCGCGGGTGGCCCATGCCTTCCTGTTCCATCCCGACGAGGCGGTGCTGACCGAAGAGGCCGTGGCCCGGCTCTCCACCCTGGCCGACTACACCGAGCTGGGCTCCGGTTTCAAGATAGCCATGCGCGACCTGGAGATCCGGGGGGCCGGGGAGCTGCTGGGCGAGGAGCAGTCGGGACAGATCGCCGCCGTGGGCTTCGAGATGTATCTGTCGATGCTGCGGGAAGCGACGGCCATGCTGCAGGGTGAGGAAGTCGAGGTGGAGAAGGTGCCGCGGGTGGAGGTCGGCATCGACGCTCACGTGCCGGCCGGCTTCATCGGCTACGAGGCCGCGCGGGTCGATCTGCACCGGCGCATCGCCTCGGCCGCCGAGCCTGGACGAACTGGCCGACCTGCGGGCGGAGCTGACCGATCGCTTCGGGGAGATCCCGGAGCCGGTGGACAACCTCATCTTCCTGGGGGAGGTGCGGGCGACGCTTGCAGGCGCTGGGCGCGGACTCGCTGTCGGTGCGGCAGAGCCGTCTGCTGATCACCGGGTTGACGCTGCCTTCCGGCTCGCGGGAGCGGCTGCGCCAGCGCGACCGGCGCTACGTGTACGCACCCGTCCAGGGTCAGCTCTCGCTGGGCCTGCGGGGCGACGAACGCGGGCTGCGCCAGGCGGTCCGGGAAGTGCTGGATGATATACTCGCGCTCCTTGGGGGGGAAGGGACGCCACAGTTCTGAGACGAGTCGAAGTGAGGTCAGGCGTGATCAGAAGGCTCGCCGTCGGCCTGCTCCTTCTGTCGCTTCTCGTCATCGTGGGCTGCGAGGGAGACCTTCCCGAGGGCGCGATCGCCCAGGTGGGGCACAGCCTCGTCTCGCAAGAGCAGTTCGACGAGCTCAAGGCCACGTACGAGGCCGCCGGGCGCGCTCCCGACAAAGACGAGCAGCCGGACGAGTACAAGAGCTTCGAGCAGGGACTGGCCGAGTATCTGGTGATCCTGGAGGTCCTGCGCCAGGAGGCCTCCGAATTCAGCGTCACCGTGACCGAGCAAGACGTGCAGAGCGAGCTCGAGCAGATCACGGCAGATGTTCCAGGGCGACGAGGAGAAGTTCGCCGCCGCCCTCGAGGCGCAGGGCATGACCCTGGAGCAGCTCACCCAGTCGATCGAGGAGAGCCTGTGGCTCGAGGCGATGAAGGCGGCCGTCACCAGCGACGTCACGGTGAGCGAGGACGAGGCCAAGGCCTACTACGAGGCGCACAAGGCGGAGTACGTCGAGCAGGAGTCCCGCGAGGTCCGTCACATCCTCATCTCTCCCGTTCCCGACGGCCGCCGACGGCGCGATGAGCACCACGGCCAGCCAGGCCGACTGGGATGCGGCCAAGGCCGAGGCCGAGAAGGTCCGAAGCGAGATCCAGAACGGCGCCGATTTCGTCACCGAGGCTGAGAGGTACTCCGACGACGACGCAACCAAGGACTCGGGCGGCAAACTGGGCGCGATCACCCGGGGGCAGATGGTGCCGGCGTTCGAGGAGGCGATGTTCGAGCTCCAGACGGGCGACCTGTCCCAGCCCGTGAAGACCCAGTACGGATACCACCTGATCGAGGTGACCGACATCACGCCGGAGAAGCAACTCACCTACGATCAGGTCAAGGAGAACATCAAGAGCGCCCTGCTCGAGGAGAAGCAGTCGGAGACCTGGCAGCAGTGGTTGGACTTGGCGGAGGCTGAACTGGTCGTAGAGTATCGGTCGGGCTACAAGCCGCACCGTCCCGTTCGGACATCCTCGTCTGAGCGAATCGACCACCGACTCGACCGCCGAGTAGCGAGGCGCAATGGCTCGGGACGCAGTGCTCGACGAGTTGGGACGCCTCTACGATCTGACGAACCGCCTGCGCGCAGGAGTGTCCCTGGGATCGCAAGCAGACCCAGGAGAGCATCATCGCCTACACCCTGGAGGAGACCTACGAGCTGGCCGACGCCATCCACAAGCGGGCGACGCACGGCGATCCGGCGGTTCGCGGCGAGTTGGGCGATCTTCTCTTCCAGGTGTACTTCCTGGCCTGCGTGGCCGAGGAGCAGGGGCTCTACGACCTGGGCGACGTGGCTGCGGGCGTTCACGCCAAGCTGGTCCGCCGGCATCCCCACATCTTCGGAGACGCGAGCGCCGACACACCTGAACAGGTGCGCGAGAACTGGGACGCCATCAAGCGGGACTCAGAGGGAAGAGAGGGCATTTTTCACGATATCCCCGACGCCTTTCCCTCCGCGCTTCTGGCCCAGAAGCTGCAGCAGCGGGCGGCGGCGGTGGGTTTCGATTGGGAGCATGCCCACGAGGTCATGGCCAAGGTGAGAGAAGAGACCGAGGAGGTCGAGCAAGAGCTGGCCCAGGCCGGGGATCCGGACGCGCTGGCCGCGGAGGTGGGCGATCTGCTCTTCGCGGTGGTCAACCTGGCGCGTAAGCTCAAGGTCGACCCCGAGCTGGCCCTGCGCGGGTCGGCTCTGCGGTTCAGGGAACGGGTGGAGGGTGCCGCCTCGCACCGCCGGGGAAGACGGACTGGATTTCGAGAGACATGGGACTGGAGGAGCAAGAGGCGTACTACCAGCGAGCGAAGAAGGAGCAGAACGATGACCGTGATACTCGGAGTTCTCGGACGTCAGATACTCGATTCCCGCGGGAATCCGACCGTGGAGGTGGAGGTCGAGCTGGCGAGCGGAGCATGGGGACGGGCCGCGGTGCCCTCGGGCGCGTCCACCGGTTCGTTCGAGGCCGTGGAGCTCCGCGACGGAGGCGAGGCCTACGTCGGCAAGGGCGTGCTCACGGCGGTGGGACACGTCAACGAGGAGATCTGCGATGCTCTGGTGGGCGTCGATGCCACCGACCAGCGCGAGGTCGACCGCCTGCTGATCGAGGCCGACGGCACGCCGGACAAGGGCTTCTTCGGGGCCAACGCCATCCTGGGAACGTCGCTGGCCGTGGCCAAGGCCGCCGCCGACGCGCTCGGCCTGCCCCTCTACCGCTATCTGGGCGGGGTCAACGCCCACGTGATCCCCGTGCCCATGATGAACATCCTCAACGGCGGCAAGCCACGCCGACAACAACGTCGACCTGCAGGAGTTCATGTGCATGCCGGTGGGCGCCGCCACCTACTCGGACGGCCTGCGGATGAGCGTCGAGGTGTACCACACGCTCAAGAAGGTCCTCAAGGGACGGGGACTCTCGGCCGCGGTGGGCGACGAGGGCGGTTTCGCCCCGAACCTGACCAGCAACGAGGACGCCATCAAGGTGATCCTGGAGGCTATCGAGAAGGCGGGATACACGCCGGGGGTCGACCTCGCCATCGCGCTCGATCCGGCCGCCTCGGAGTTCTTCGACGAGACCAAGGGCGTCTACGTCCTGGCCAGCGAGAACCGCACGCTCTCTCCTCAGGAGATGGCCGAGTACTACGCCGACCTCTGCAAGCGCTATCCGATCGTCAGCATCGAGGACGGCATGGCCGAGGACGACTGGGACGGCTGGGCCGCCCTGATGAAGCTGGTGGGCGACTCGGTCCAGTTGGTGGGCGACGACCTGTTCGTGACCAACGTCGAGCGCATCAAGATGGGCATCGAGCGTGGGGTGGCCAACAGCGTCCTCATCAAGCTCAACCAGATCGGCACGCTGACCGAGACCTTCGACGCTATCTCCCTGGCCCATCGGGCCGGCTGGACGGCCGTGGTGAGCCACCGCTCGGGCGAGACTGAAGACAGCACCATCGCCGACCTGGTCGTGGCCGCCAACACGGGCCAGATCAAGACGGGAGCTCCCTGCCGCGGCGAGCGGACCGCCAAGTACAACCAGTTGCTCCGCATCGAGGAAGAGTTGGGCGATCTGGCTTACTATCCCGGCCGGGAGGTCTTTGGGCGGAGGCGGATCAAGTAGCAAGTCGCCTCGCGCAAGAGGACAGTGCCCCGGCGGGGGCGAATAGAAGATGAACCATGGCCAATGCAAACGTGCCAACCGCACCCGGCTTGTCCGGGAACATAGGTTCACCGGCCTCGCGACGCTCTCCGTGCGCGACGCGCCGGCGGATCCTCGTGCTCGCGCTGTTACTGGCCGTCGTGGTCATCGCCGTCCTGGCCAATTACGGTCCCCTGCAGGCATATCGCGAGGCAAGGGCTCGCTACGACAGCGCCGTGGCTGAGGTGGAGGCGTTGGCGCAGAAGAAGGCGGAGCTGCAGTCCCAACTGGGCAAGCTCACCGAGGCCGACTATCTCGAGACTCTGGCCCGGGAGGAGCTCACCTATGCGCGTCCCGGGTGAGGACGTCTACATCATCACCGGGGCGGACGAGGAAGGGACCCCCGCGACGGGCGTCGACGCCGCGGCTGGGGCGGACGAGGACGCGCCTCGAAGGCGCTCGATGGCACGGGGCCGCGGAGGGCAGATGCCGCGGACGGACGAGCGCCGCGGACGGTGCGAGTGACGGCGACGGTTTGGACG
This sequence comes from uncultured Actinomycetes bacterium, assembly GCA_963714175.1. Classification (GTDB taxonomy): domain Bacteria; phylum Actinomycetota; class Thermoleophilia; order RBG-16-64-13; family RBG-16-64-13; genus RBG-16-64-13. Next base: position 1,086,649 of record CAVQNN010000003.1, read on the forward strand.
CCGGATCATCCGAGTCCACCGACGGTCCCGGATTCCTCGAGAGAGCACTGTCGGCCTTCCTGGGGCTGTTCTAGGAGCTGTCGGGTATGGATGGAGACGAGTCTCAGCGCTCTCACCATGAGGGCCCGCCTACCGTGAGACGGGCCGACAGATACCAGGGGGAGAGGCCGCGCGCCACATCGGGTAGTCGAAGGAGCCGCGCTCCGGGAGAAGGTCACCCGCGGAGCGAGGACCCGTCGCCGAGCGGCGGTCACTCACCGAGGGGGCGTCGTTCACCGAGCGGGGGTCGCTCGCGTCTGACGGCGGTGATCGTTCTGATATCGGTCCTGGTCGTGATCGCCATCGTGGGTGTGGGCGTGGGGAGTTCGGAGGCGGGCTCGTCCACAGACGGGCAGCCGGTGGACTTCCGACTGCTGCCACTCGACGGCAGCGCGATCACCTCGACCACAGCGCCTCCCCTCGACGACCTCGACGACCGCGACGACTTCGACGACGGTTTCTCCCACCACCTCCACCACGGGCACGACCATCTCCAGCAATGGCGAGCCGGTCGCGGACGTTGCCCATCTATGACCAATGGGGCCGCCAGGGATATCGTAGGGGCACGGGACCGGGCGGTGATCGCGGGCCAGCTTGGCCGTACTCCGCGTGATCTGACCGGCGTTGCCGTTCGTTGTCCGTTCGGCTATCCGGCCGTCATCGAGACGGCGCCCGTGATGACCGGAGGGGCGCCCAATCCCACCCTGCTGTATGTCACCTGCCCGACGCTGTCCGCCTCGGTGAGCCGGGTGGAGTCCGAGGGTGGAGTGCGGAAACTCAAGGCCTCGTGCCGCATCGACGGGCAACTACGCCGCCTGCTGAGCCAGATCACCCGGCTGTATCAGGAGCGGAGGACCGACCTGGCCGGAAGCGAGTCCGAGTCTGTTCGTCAAGCGGCGAGGCTCGGGGCGGGGATCGGCGGTCCCGAGGGACCGGAGGTGGCCTCGTGCCTTCACGCCTACGCGGCTGCTCTTCTTGCCGTCACGACCGGGTGGCTCGCGGTGGCATCGGAGGAAGACACGGCTCTGGTCGCGCAAACTCGGCAGGCGTGGCTTCGCTTCCTACCCCCGATAGACGAGTGCTGGTGCGAGGACACTCGCTGCGCTCGTTGGGATACCGGACGCAGGTCGGCGGCGATCGACGTAGGGACGATATCGGTGCGCCTGCTGGTGGCCGAGGAGGCGAACGGCAGGCTTCGGCCCATGATCAGAAGGGCCGAGGTGACCAGGCTGGGGGAGGGCCTGAGACCAGGCGGCCCTCTCGGTGAGGCGGCTCGGGCGCGGACCGCCGAGGCCGTAGCCCGGTATGCGACTGAGGCTCGCGATCTCGGTGCGGAAACCATCGTGTTGGCGGGGACGAGCGCGGCGCGCGAGGCGGCCGACGGGGCAGAGTTCATAAGCGATCTCGGCGAAGACAATGGCATCGAGGCGGCCGTACTCTCCAGCGCACGTGAGGCCGAACTCGCCTACGTGGGGGCTTCTCTGGACGTCCACGGAGAGGTGGTCGTCATGGATATCGGAGGAGGCAGCACCGAGCTCGTGACGCGGCCGGAGGGTGGAGATACGGAGGCGGTGAGTCTCGACCTCGGCGCCAGCCGGGCGACAGAGCGCTGGATCAGCTCCGATCCGCCCACTCCGGATGAGCTCGCCCAGGTGTACGCCGAGGCGGCGCGGGCTTTCGGCGCGGTGACACAACGATTCGGCGGGGGCGCCGGCGCGGGCGCGAAGGCCGGAACGGGCGCCGGCGCGGGCGCCGAGCCCGCCTCCAAGGGGACGCGGGGGCGGCGTCTGGTGGGAGTAGCCGGAACCGTGACCACTCTCGCCTGTCTCGACGCCGGTCTGGAGGAATACGACGCCGACCGTATCCACCTGCGCACCCTAACGCTGGAGAGTGTCCGGCGACTGGTTCTTCGGCTGAGTTCAGTGACGACGGAGGAGCGCGCCGCGCTGCCCTGCGTGCAGGCTGGGCGCGCCCCGGTCATCGTCGCCGGCGCGGTGATAGTCTGGGCCGCCATGGACACGCTGGGCTACGATCAACTGACCGTCTCGGAGCGCGACCTGCTTGATGGGCTGGCGCTGCGCGGGCTGTAGGGGACGGGGCATGCCGGACGCGGGCCGAGCGGCCCAGGGCGGTTTGGCGGTCGGTCGGGCCGAGGGCGTGCTAACGTAGAATCACTGTTCGCCCAGGCCGGAGTGGCGGAATGGCAGACGCAACGGTCTTAAACACCGTAGGGCTATGCCCGTGCGGGTTCGAGTCCCGCCTCCGGCATTGGGGGTTTGGGGGTAGAACCTGGAGGGACCCGGTCGCAGAGGACCTAGTCTTGCAGTCGCCGCCGCCCGGTGACGTCCTGGTGACGAACTCGTCACCAGCCAACGGACCGGGATAGACGGGCCAAGCCCAGATGAGATGTCCCCTCAACCTCAAGGCGAATCGCCCCCCGTCGGCAGTCACCAAGTCTCGCCTGCGGCGGCGTAGCCCTGCTCTTACTCAGTGCCGGCGGTACACCTCTCATGGCTGCAGGAATCCGTTGTCTTCTTCCGGATTCTGCTGCAGGAATCCGTCGTCTTCTTCCGGAGGCTTGCTCGCCTGGTTCACTTCACCGGGTCGGCCCCGAAGGCACAGTAGCGGAACCGTCTGGGGTTTGTTTCACCCCAAAGTAGAACCCGACGACGGTGCCAACCAGTGTAACGACGACTGGCAGCAGGATCTCCAGCAGGCTCTTGACGTCTGCAAGCTTGGATTGCCAAGCAACAAGGGACACAAGTGAGAAGATCACGATGACCGCCAGAACCCCAATCAGCGAACCCGCGATCGCGCCCCGGTATGATTCTCGCGTCTTTTCCGGGGCTCCACCCCTGCAATTGGTAGCGGGGTGAGAGGTCGCCGGGTTTCTCGTTCGTCAAGTCAACCTCAACCATTCCCGTCACAGGCACCGCGAGTATCGCTTGCTCGTTCGGCTCCGACTTCGTGAGGTCAAGGTCAGGAACGTCCGCTCCGTTCGGCATGCCTCCCCCTTTGTCGTTCACCCCGGGACCAACCCTATGGGCGCTTTATCTGCTGTACCTTCCCGTCTTTCTCTTGAACCAGAATCTTGCCGCCGGCGTCTTCCACATGGGCCATGAACACCTCGCTGGAAATGGCTTGTCCAAGGACTTCCGTGATTGTCACGCCCTTCTTCGCTGCGAGGTTCTGGAGAGCCGCCATGGCTTCATCCGACAGAAGGCATGGCCGGGTCTCTACAGCTACGCCCTAGATGTCGTTGCCGACCACCTTGATATCGACTTCCTGCACCACGATCCGACGGAGGATGCTGAAGCGTCTGCGGAGATCGCCCTTCGCGCCGCGGATCTCCATGCCGCCGAAAACCTGCCTCATCTGTCGCATCTGCTGAGATTCAAGACGGGCGAGCTTTTTCCCGGTGGGTGGAAGGCTTGCAGCGGCTACTGGGATTCCTCAACCGGTTCGAAGATCAAGCTCAATAGCCTGATGCCCGAGACGTCGGAGATGGGCTGCGAGCATCCTCTCTACGGCAGGCGGGTTGTCTTCACGGGCGCCCTGACTCGATGACGAGAATCGAAGCCGCGCAAAGGTGGTCAACGGCGGCGGGGAGTGCGCAGACACAATGTCGCGCTGGGTCAGCTATCTGGTGCTGGGTCAGCAGGACTACCGCAAGCTCAAAGGCGAGTCGAAAAGCTCAAAGATGCGCAAGGCCGAGGCGCTTATTGCCGAAGGCGCGGACCTGGAAGTGATTGCGGAGTCCGACTTCCTGGAGATACTCGGATCTGTTGAAAGGCCCCGAAACGACTGATCTCATGACAGGCGACGAGTGATCGGATCGTGCAGGCAGGCGCTACGATGAACTTTGCCCGCACTCCTTCTCGTTCCAGGTTCCTATGGCTCTCTGACGAACCGCTTCGGCTCGTTCCCGTTCATCGCCTCTCGGGGGAAGGTCTGATCCAGCGATCCTCACTATCAGGGCATGACGGGGTTTTCCGTCAGTGCTCATCCTCACCTGGACACGGTCTGCAGCCAGCTGTGTGACTGTCGCCATCACTCTGGCTCCGTCAGCATCCAAGAACGAGAAGCTGCTTGGGCTCAAGACCCAAGCCTCCGCAGGTCGGTTAGCGAACGGGACATTCATTCGTGGTACTGCGAGGGTAGCCCGCCGGACAGGGCCGACTCCCTATCGGACCCCGAACCGGCTCACCAGGCACCGCCGTGGCGCCGGGCTCCGGTGCAGCCCTCCAGACGCCTGACTCCTGGCGCCTAATCCTTCTTCACGTCGGCGGCATACTTGGCCTGCTTGCCGGCGCAGGTCCAGTGTTTGTGGATGAGTCTCTGGTTCTCGACCTCGTCGCAGACGGCAAGGGCGAGGTCGGGGACGTCGATGCCCGAGGGGATGCCCTCATCCCAGATCATGAAGTCCACACCCAGTTCGTATGAGCCGCTGCCCGGCCCCGGCCGGTACATCCACGGCGGAGAGAGGAACGACCATGCGAAGTCGGTGCGGCCGTCGAACATGTCGAGCGCCACACGGCAGCCTTCGAGAAGGGCCACGTGTTTCCAATCCTTCACCTGCTCCTCGAGGATGGGATCGGATTCACCCGGCTTGATCTCGCCGGCTTCCTTGCGGTCGGCGGAGTCATGGAAGATCTGGGCCGGTATCAGGTCGCCCAGCCAGCGCTGGTGCACGGGCGGCTGAGTGCCGTAGAACCAGCGGGGCCAGCGTTCGTCCTCAAGGAACTGCACCCCCGGCTTGGTGAAGAGCGACGCGGCTCCGCCGATGTAGATGAAGTAGGGCACCTTGGCGTCCCGGACCGCCTTGATCATGCGGCGGGTGCCCTCGGCCTGACGGTAGTACACGTCGACCTCGAGACCGTGGCCGCCTGAGTACGCGGATACGACGACGTCCTGGCCTTCGAGCTGGGATCGCAACAGTCCGCCGTCGAAGACATCACAGAATTGATGGTCGACGCCTTCGGGGGCCGGGACCTCGTTCGCGTTGAACGACAGTCCCTTGACCTGGTGTCCGCGGCGTACCAGCTCCGCGGTGATGGCTGACCCACCCATCCCGGTGTGGCCGATGACTGCGACCTTCATGTGCTGTCCTTTCGTCGCGCTGATTGGCCGGTGTCGACATGGTCGGCATGCTCAGAGTATGTTCATCGCCGCCAGGAAGCCTTCCTTGACGGCGGCATCCACCTTGGCCGCGCGGACGCAATCACCGATCTCCGCGAACGGGATGGCACCGAGGGCCGCTCTCAGAGCGGAGGTGTCGTTCGCGCCCATGCCGAGAGCATAGACCACGGAGTCGGCCTCGAGCCACCCTTCGGGCGCGCCCCGGTGTTGCACCCGGACGCCGCCCGGAGCGATCTCCACACACTTGGTGCTCGTGAGGACCTTCACTCCCACCCGTTCCATCTCGAGCAGCAGGGCCTCCCGGTACATCCCGTAGGATTCGGCGGCCGCCCGTGCGAGCATCTCCACCACGGTGACCTCATGACCGGCCTTTGCCAGGTGCAGACCGGTCTCGCAACCCACCAGCCCTCCGCCCACCATCACGATCCGCTTACCGAGGGCAACGTCATGGTCGTAGACCGCGAGGGCCGGAACCGCGTTCTCGATGCCCGGGATGGACGGAGTGACCGCCGAAGAACCCACGGCGAGGATCGCGTAGTCCGGCCGTTCTTCAGCGATGACGGCGGCCGTCGCGCAGGTGTTCAGCCGCACCTCGATATCCCGCAGCCGGACTTCATGGATGAGGAGGTCCTTGAAGTCGCGCAGACCCCGCTTGTCGAGGTCCACGTCGGTGAACTTGAGGATCCCACCCAGCGCCGGCGACCGCTCCACGAGCGTGACTCTATGTCCCCGGTCGGCCGCGGTGATGGCCGCCTGCATCCCCGCCACCCCTCCGCCTATCACGAGGACCCTGGCGAGAACGGCCGGTGGGCTGGCTGGAGGGCATGTCGTCGATCGCCACCGGTAGATTGGCCTTAGGGTTGATGGTGCAGCTGCCCACCTTCATCATCATAGACTCGCCGTCGTCGGGCCCCTCATAGCCGGCCTCCGGGCTCCCGGGAAAGCACTTGAAGCAACGGATGCAGCGTCTGATCTCCCGCTCTCTACCGGCCAGGGCCTTGTTGGGTAGCTCGGGGTCGGCGATCATCTGCCGCGCCATGACCACGTAGTCCGCCTTGCCTTGGGCGAGGATCTCTTCGGCCAGCTCGGGGGAGTTGATCCCTCCGACCACGCCCACAGGCATCGAGGTGTAGCTCTTCACGACCGCCGCCATGTCGACATTGCAGCCGTGAGGAGCGTACATCGACGAGAACTGCCCGGTCACGACCGGATCATTGTAGATGCCGCTGGAGATGTGCACGCTGTCGACGAGGCCCTCCAGCATGTGGACGAACCGCCCAACGTCATCGGGCTCGATGCCGCCGGCGACCCCGTCCCGGCCGCTGATGCGCGCTTCGAGTAGGAAGGCGGGGCCGGCTGCATCGCGGATGGCCTCGAACACCGCGATGGGGAAGCGGGCCCGGTTCTCGAGACTGCCGCCGTACCGGTCGGTCCGCTTGTTCCAGAGGGGCGACAAGAACTGGGAGAACAGCCAGCCGTGGCCGGCATGCACCAGGACTCCGTCGAAGCCGGCCGTCTGCATGTAGAGGGCGGCGGTGGCGAAGTCACGGCAGACCTTGTCCATCATGGCTTGGTCCATCTCGTCCACCGTTTGCCCGTCCTTACGGGTGAAGGCCGTGGGCCCCCAGGGATTCGGGTGGCCGGGTGGAGGCGTCTTCTCCCCGCCGGCATGGAACAGTTCGATGAGCGCCACAGCCCCGTGCTTCTTGATGAGTCCGGCATAGTGGGCGATGGCCTCGAAGTGCCTTCCCGAAGGGCTGGTGAAGTCGATGGGGTCGAAGGGCATGCGCTCGGCGTCCGTGGAGTTCACGCTGGTCTCGCCCACGCAGACCTTGGCCGCTCCGCCTTGGGCGGCGGCTTCCACCTTGCGGTAGGCCCTGGGAGCGGCCTCGGGGTACTGGACCACCGCGCCGAACACCATCGGGGCGCACATGATGCGGTTCTTCATGATGTGGCCGTTGATCTCGAGCGGCCGGAACAGGTGCTGATACTGCACGGTCGGCGACTCCTTCCCAGGTGAGTTCGTCCATGCATCGAGGGCCTGCACACATGTTAGCGGATGACCGGCGGCCTCGGGAGAAGGATCCCGTACTGTGGCGTGCGATCCGATGGGGCGGGTCTGCCGCCCCGCTTCGACGAGGCACGGGGAGGAACGAGCACCCCGAAACCCACCGCGGAAGCTACTCGCTCACAGATAGCCCGAAGGCCGCCAGAGGGAAGAGCGGCCTTCGGGCTGCGGACAGGGGTCCGATGCACAGGGCGGGAGGGCCCAGGCGGAGGGGGGCTATTGCATGATGCTGAAGATCAGGTCGGCGACGTTGGTGTTGTCGATGTAGGCGCCGCGGATGGGGTCGCTGACCCTCACGTAGTCCTTCAGATACTGAGCGGCGTCACCTTTGGCGTAGAGCGGGATGAGGGCGTTGGAGTGCTCATGGCTGTTCCAGGAGACTCCGGGGACCTTTCCCGCGCCGTTGTTTACGATGGGGCCGTACGTGGCCACGCCGTCCACCATGCCGGATCCAGGTCCGTATAGCATCCCGGTCTCGTGGTCGCCGGTGACGATGAGGACGGTCTCACTCCAGTTGCTATTTCGCTGCACCCAGTAGATCACCGCGTCGACGGCCTTGTTGAAGTCGATCTCCTCCTCGATGGTGCGGCCGGTCTGGTTCGCGTGTGCAGCCCAGTCAATCGCGCCACCCTCGACCATGAGGAAGAAGCCCTGCTCGTCGTTGTCGAGGACGTTGAGCGCGCCCTCGGTCATGGTGGCCAGGCCGGGGACCGAGGAGTTCAGCGGCACGGTATACGGTGCGGCATTGCCGTCGCCATCGCGAGACTGTTGCAGGGTGGTGTAGGCCTGAGCGGTGCCGCACACCCGGGTGGGAGTGGTCTTGGCGGTGACGAGATCCTCGAACTGGCGCTTGGTCTGGATGAGCGTCCAGTTGTCTACGTCGCCGTCACCGTCGGCGTCACTGCCGGCTGTGCCCGCCACGAGGTCTTTCCACGTGTCCTCGCCGCCGACGTACTTGAAAGTATTGGCGGTAGCGATGCTCTTGCCATTGTTGTCGAACCAGGGGTTGCCGGCCCCCATGATGACGTCGGTGGCGCTCGAGTAGATCATCTCCTGAGCGATGGCCGCGTATTCGTTCCGGCTGGCGTTGTGGGCGACGAATCCGGCCGGGGTGGCGTGACTCCACTCGACGGTCGTCACCACACCGGTCGCTTTGCCCAGGGCCTCGGCCCGCTGGCTCACCAACTGAACCGCGCTGCCGTTGATGTCTACTCCGATGGCCCCGTTGTAGGTCTTGACACCGCTCGCCATGGCCGTCGCGGCTGAGGCGGAATCGGTAGAGAGTGGGTAGGCCGAGTAGGAGAAGTCATCCCACATCTGGACAGGGTCATATCCAAGCAGGTTCTTCGTTGACCACAACCCGTAGTCCAGATCCTCGTCATTCGGATCATTGGGGTCCCCGATCGGATCGTACGACACGAGCTTGTCTTCGGTGTTCTCGTACTCGTAAGTACTCATGCCGAGGCGCACCGGGAACTGCTCGTACGCCTGCTTAGCGCCCACGTAGTAGTCGGTGGCTGTGATGTGATTGTAGCCACATCCGTCGCTGATCATGACGATGACGTTCTTGACTGCTTTCGGCTGGGCGGGGGAGGCGGCTTGAACCTCCGTCTCGGAAAATGACCCAGCAAGGGTGACGCCGGCCGCGAGTCCGCCTACCACCATGGTGGCTAGAACAGACTTCAGGATCCTGCTCTTCTTGAGCGTGTTGACAGACACCTCTCTAGCACCTCCTCATCGTTCCCTCGCGTCATGTGGCGAGGCCGAGATCGAGGCTAGCATCGGCTGGCGTTGGCTTGCGTTAAGGATCGGCGCCTATTCGGAAACGGTTTGGGGTCCATCGAGAGTTAGCCGCACCTCGAACCTCGCTCCACCGCGAGTCCGAGGCCCGCGCCGCCGGCATCCCGATTGCGCGCGTCCTCGAGTCGGGCAAACCGGTGGAAGACGGACGTTGCTCGGGCGGCACGCCGGTGCCGTCGTCCTCCACAACGAGGGCGGCGTATCCCTCGCTCTCCCCAAGCTCGACCTGCCAGCTCGAACGACGCCGCGCCCGGATCGGGGTCTAGCCTTGAATGCTGACGGTACCATTACGGACGCCGACGGCAATATCGTCGGCGGCAGCGCGACGATCATCGAGGGGACCCCTGGTGAAGACCTGCCGGCTCTCGACGTGAACGATCCCAACGTCCATGTGGGCCCGGTTGGTTCAGGCACGGTGTCGGGCGTGATCGGCGCCAACAGCAACGTCACCACCGACAAGTAGCGACCGAGGTTCGGAACGGAGGCGCCGGGACGCTTGCAAGCCATTCGGCAACGGTTCGGCGAACTGCGCGCGAAGCCACTCGCTGGCTCGGTTGAGTCCATGCGAGCTGTGGACACAGCCGCCGGTGGCACTCTGGTGACGGACTATGCCCATGCGGGTTCGAGTCCCGCCTCCGGCATGAGTGCCGAAGACCCGCGCGAAATGGAACTCGAACGAGCTGGTGGCCTCCCAGGCAAAACGACGGGCGGCAGGCGAGAGCTGCCCGCCATCGAAGGTTCAATCCGTGTCTTCCGCAGGCTCGTCAACTGTAGTACGGTGAGCAAGACCGGATCGAGCAGCAGTGGTGCGTAGCCCAACGGACGGGGGGTGACTGTGGGGTGGTTCACCGATATCTGCCCCTCTTGCGGCCAGAAGAACAGCGGGTTTGCCGAGGAATGCAAGAGGTGCGGCACTCGGCTTGGGCCTCAGCCGCCTGCAGTCAAGTTCGTGAGGCCGACCATTGATGCCCGTGATGGGCTTCCCCCGAGGCTTGGGTTTGGCTATGGACCAGGTGGACCATCCTCGAGGGCAGTCAGGGTCCTTACCGAATGCGCGAGCGGGCTCCTGTTTTTCGCGGGTCTTGCAACCGTCAGCATCGCGGGTGCCGTGCACTCGGTCAATGCCCTCATCGTCGGGCTAGTGTGTCTGGCGCTCGGGGCTGTGGCGTTCTGCTGGGCTATCGGGCTCATCGCATGGTGGACCAGCTGGCTCAACGCGTGGCGAGGGAAGCTTGACGATGAAGGCGAAGATGCCATACATCCACCGACGGACCGCGGGGTGTAGTCGCGGGGGGCGCGAGTGCCTTCGTCGGCTTCGGGGTAGAGATCATTCTCCTGCTGCTCTCAGGTTTCATCACCGTCCCCGTCGGTGAGCACGGTTGGAGTGTGGACCTCGCGGACGCGGTGTCTCTCGCTGCCATGGCTGCCATAGCCGCTGCCGTTGTCGCTGCTGTCAGCTTCTTCGGTGCGGCTCGCTCGTTCCGGCTTTCCTCACCTAGTTCCCTGGCTCGTCGAGAGGGCGTTCTTGCTATCGCGGCGATGCTGTATTTCCTGTACCGGGCGCTTGGCCTCGTCGATCTGGACCTCTCCCCCCCGATGGACCTCGCCGCGTGGCTTTGGCAACTGGAGTTGGTCGCTCTCGCAGTCGCCGCCTTCTGCGCCGTTGTTGGCTTTGTGGCAGCGTGGGGCTGTACTCGTGCGGGTTCGAGTCCCGGTGCCGGTATTTGAGGGTTGTGCAGGTAGCTCTGCGTTGGCAGTCCGATGCCTGTCGCTTCCCCCTCGTCGCTGGCCTCAGGTCTCGATCGCCCTCATCTCCGTTTCCGAATAGCGCTGGCCGACATGCCCATGCAGCGCAATCCTTCGGCCGAGACTTCCAGTCCCTGAGTGCCCAGCCTACGTCTTTCCACAGCCTCCTTAGGTCGCTGCAGCAACTTGTGCGCCGTCGGGCACACCATACCAGCCATAGGCTTCGTGTCCCCCCCTCTCAGCGCGTGGCAAACAGACGATACGACGCGCTGGACACCAGCCAACTGCCCCGAGGCCCGCTCCACCATCGAGCGCGCTTACCCCGCTCCTGCGACAATATCGCGGAAAATGGGGAGGTTCGGTGCGAGTCTGTTTACCGAAACGCTTGAGAGCAGTAGAATGAATCAGGAGGATTGCTGCTTACCCGGTGCTTACCCGAAGGGGGTGGGCGCAAATGGCGAAGATCAGCAAGCGCACGGTCGACGCGGCGAAGCCTGACGAAGAGCGCGATCTCCTCATCTGGGACGATTCGCTCATCGGATTCGGTCTCCGCATCAAGCCCTCAGGAATCCGTTCGTATGTGATCCAATACCGCAATGCTAGGGGTCAGTCGCGCAGGATGACCCTCGGGCGGCACGGGCCCATGACTCCCGACCAAGCTCGGGTGCAGGCCCGGCAATTGCTCGCGGATGTGGCTGCCGGTGCCGACCCGGCGCAGGAGAGGCGAGAAGCCAGCCAAGGGTCAAACGTCGCCAGGGCCGGTGTCTCCTCCCCTCCGACAGGCGTGGGGGTCTCCAAGGGGATCGACGAGCTTCGCCAGTTCAAGATCTTCGCGGAGCTCGACGACGAGGATTTCGAGTCGATCGGAAGGATCGCCCACGTCCGCGAGTTCGAGACGGCGGAGAAGCTGACCACCGAGGGAGGTCCGGCCGATCAGCTCTACCTCTTCCTGAAAGGCAAGGCGGCGGTCAAGGTGCGGGCGCCCGACGGCCGCCAGGTGCTTATCGACGAGCTGGGCCCGGGCGAGGTGCTCGGGCTGGGGAGCGGTCATCGAGCCCCACGTCTACACCGCCTCCGCCTGGACCATCGAAGCCGTCCGAGGTGATCGTCGTCGACGGCAAACGCCTCCGCGAGCTGTGCGACGCCAACAAGCGCATCGGCTACCACGTGGCCAAGGGCATCGGCGAGGTCATCTCGCGGCGGTTCGGACAGGCCATCGGCGGCCGGGCAGGCGGTCAGGCCATCGGCGGGCACGGCGATCGACGAGCTCCACCAGTTCAAGATCTTCGCCGAGCTCGACGTGGCAGATCTCGATGCGATCGCGCGGATCGCCCACGTCGAGAGTTCGACAGCCGGCGAGGAGCTGACCGCGGAAGGCGCTCCGGCCGAGCAGCTCTATCTCTTCCTGAAGGGCAAGAGCGGCGGTCAAGGTCCGCTCGCCCGACGGGCGCAAGTGCTCCTATCGACGAACTGGGCCCGGGGAGCTGCTCGGTTGGGGAGCGGTGATGGAGCCGCATGTATACACGGCCTCCGCCTGGACGACCGAACCGTCCGAGGTGATCGTGGTCGACGGGAGCGATCTCCGCGAGCTCTGCGAGACCAACAAGCGCATCGGCTACCAGGTGGCCAAGGGCATCGGCGAGGTGATGTCGAGGCGCTTCGGGCAGGCCGTCGGAGGGCGCGGCGGGCCGATGTCGCCGGGCAGGGTCTCGACGAGCTGCACCAGTTCAACATCTTCGCCGAACTCGACGACGCGGATCTGGATGCTGATCGGCCAGATCGCCCACGTCCAGGAGTACGAGGCCGGCGAGGAGCTGACGACCGAGGGAGCGGCGGCCGACAGCTTCTACCTCTTCCTGAAGGGCAAGGCGGCGGTCAAGGTGCGCGGCCCCGACGGGCGCCAGGTGCTCATCGACGAGCTCGGTCCGGGAGAGATCCTCGGCTGGGGAGCGGTGATGGAGCCCCACGTCTACACCGCTTCGGCCTGGACGACCGAGCCGGTGAAGGTGATCGTCGTCGACGGCAAGGATCTCCGCGAGCTCTGCGAGACGAACAAACACATCGGCTACCAGGTGGCCAAGGGCATCGGCGAGGTGATCTCGAGGCGGTTCGGGCAGGCGGTCGCCGGGCGCAGCGGGCAGGCCATCGCGGGGCACGGGATCGACGAGCTCCACCAGTTCAAGATCTTCGCGGAACTCGACGTGGCGACCTGGACGCCATCGCCCAGATCGCCCACGTCCGCAGATTCGAGACCGGCGAGCAGCTGATCGTCGAGGGCGCTCCGGCCGAGCAGCTCTACCTCTTCCTCGAGGGCAAGGCGGCGGTCAAGGTGCATGCTCCCGACGGCGAGCAGGTGCTCATCGACGAGCTGGGCCCGGGCGAGATGCTCGGCTGGGGAGCGGTGATGGAGCCCCACGTCTACACCGCCTCCGCCTGGACGACCGAGCCCTCCGAGCTGATCGTCGTCCCCGGCAAGGACGCTCCGCGAGCTCTGCGATGCGAACAAGCAGCTCGGCTACCAGGTGGTCAAGGGCATCGGCGAGGTGATGTCGAGGCGGTTCGGGCAGGCCGTCGGCGGGCAGGGCATCGACGAACTCCACCAGTTCAAGATCTTCGCGGACCTCGACCTGGCGGATCTCGACTCGATCGCGCGCGATCGCCCACGTCGCAGGAGTTCGAAGCCGGCGAGGAGCTGATCGACGGAGGGGGCGCCGGCCGATCGGCTCTACCTCTTCCTGAAGGGCAAGGCGACGGTCAAGGTGCGCGTCCCGACGGCCGCCAGGTGCTCATCGACGAGCTCGGCCCGGGAGAGATGCTCGGCTGGTCGGCGGTGATGGAGCCCTACGTCTACACCGCTTCCGCCTGGACGACGGAGCCGTGCGAGGTGATCGTCGTGAACGGCGACGGCCTGCGCGAGCTCTGCGAGGCGAACAAGCAGCATGGGCTACCAGGTGGCCAAGGGCATCGGCGAGGTGATCTCGAGGCGCTTCGGGCAGGCGATCGGGGCGCGCGGCGACCTGCGGGCAGAAGGATCTCCGCGCTTTCGGCGGGCGAGGAGCGGGTGATCTGGGACAACGGCGAGCTGCAGCTCACCACCCAGGCGGTGCTCATCGGCATGGACAGCGACAGCCCCGAGGTGATCCCGCTCGAGGCGCTGTCTTCGACGTGGAGGTGCAGGGGGGACTGTGTGGTGTTCCACGCTCACGGCGGCGACGTCTGTTCGCCGCCGGTCGACGATCCCGAGCAACTGGCCGCCTTGACCCACGACGAGATGCTACGCACCCGCTACGCACAGCGACGCAGGGACTACTACCTGGGCTCGAACTAGGGAGCCGCGCGAAGGGGGTATGGCGATGCACACGATCATCGACCGCCAGGAGCTCACCAAGGGGGACATGATCTCCATCACCGTCGAGGCGCCGGCGATCGCCCGCAAGATCCACCCCGGGCAGTTCATCGTTCTGCGCGTCAACGAGACCGGCGAGCGCACGCCGCTGACGGTCGCCTACAAGGACGAGGTCCACGGCACGATCACGATCATCTTCCAGGTGCTCGGCAAGACCACGGCCATGCTCGCCTCCCTCAAGATCGGCGACGCGATCAAGGACCTGGTCGGCCCGCTGGGCTGCGACGAGCGCTTCACGAAGGTCGGCACGGTGGTCGGCATCGGCGGCGGTTCGGGCATCGCCGTGCTGCACCACATCCTGCAGGGCTCCAAAGAGGCCGGCAACTCGCTCATCGGCATCGTCGGCGCGCGCGAGAAGGCGCTGCTGATCCTCGAGGACGAGATGGAGGACCTCTGCGAACGGCTGCTGGTCACCACCGACGACGGCAGCTACGGCATGCACGGCCTGGTCACCGACGCCCTCGCCCAGCTGGTCGAGGAGCAGGTGCACATCGACCAGGTGATCGCCGTCGGCCCGCTGATCATGATGCGCGCCGTCTGCGAGATGACCCGGCTCTACGAGATCCCGACGCTGGTGAGCCTCAACCCGATCATGGTCGACGGCACCGGCATGTGCGGCGGCTGCCGGGTGACGGTCGGCGGCGAGACCAGGTTCGCCTGCGTCGACGGCCCGCACTTCGACGGTCACAAGGTCGACTTCGACGAGCTCATGCAGCGCAACACCATGTACTCGCGCGACGAACGCACGTCGCTGCTGACCTCGATCAAGGCACGATAGGGGGCCGTGATGACACAGACCGAGAGCTGACTCGCCAGCATCCTCGACGAGACCGAGCTCTCGACCTTCTGTCCGCACTGCCACGAGGCGCTCAACGTCTTCGACCTGCAAGCCGGCAGGTCTGGATGCGCCTGCACGTGCGCGGCCAACGGCCAGAACGGCGAGCTGCTGCTCGCCCCGAGAGTTCGACGTGTTCGAGCGGCAGGTCGAGCATCGCAGCTGAGCTCGAAGAGGGCCAGGTCGTCGACGACCTGCTCTGTCCGCACTGCGGCAGCTCGCTGGTCGAGAAGGACGCCCATTGCGACGAGTGCGGCTCGCCGGTCGGCGCGGTGGTCGATCTACGTGCAGTCCAAGCTGGTCGACTTCTCCATCTGCAGCAAGGTGGGCTGCACTGGCACGGCATCTCGCGCACCGACGAGGCCCGGATCAAGCCCAAGGTCGCGCGCCAGAAGAAGCCCGAGCAGGACGCGCTGCTGCGCATCCGCAACTTCAAGGAGGTCTCCTACGGCTTCGACCGCGAACTCGCCGTCATCGAGGCGGAGCCGCTGCCTCCACTGCAAGAAGCCGGCGTGCGTGGCCGGCTGTCCGGTGGAGGTCGACATCCCCGGCTTCATCGCGCCTGATCAAGGACGGGCGAGTTCGTCGAGGCGGCGCGGCTCATCAAGCAGAAGAACGCCCTGCCGGCCATCTGCGGCCGCGTCTGTCCCCAGGACGACCAGTGCGAGAAGGTCTGCATGCTGGGCAAGAAGGAGCAGCCGGTGGCGATCGGCAACCTCGAGCGCTTCGCGGCCGACTTCGAGCGCGAGACCGACGCGGTCACCGATCCCCCGCAAGGCCCCGTCGACCGGCAAGCGCATCGCGGTGGTCGGCAGCGGTCCGGCCGGCCTCACGCTGGCCGCCGACATGGTCGCCAAGGGCCACTCGGTGACCGTGTTCGAGTCGCTGCACAAGCCGGGCGGCGTGCTGGTCTACGGCATCCCCGAGTTCCGTCTGCCCAAGGCCATCGTGGAGGCCGAGATCGACTACCTGCGCCGGCTCGGCGTCAAGATCGAGGTCAACTCGATCGTCGGCCGGCTCTACACCATCGACGAGCTCTTCGCGACCGGGCTACGACGCGGTCTTCGTGGGCACCGGCGCCGGTCTGCCGGTCTTCATGAAGCTGCCCGGCGAGAACCTCTGCAACATCCTCTCGGCCAACGAGTACCTCACGCGCGTCAACCTCATGAAGGCCTACGCGTTCCCCGAGTACGACACGCCGGCGCCGCACGAGGCCGCCAGGTGGCGGTGCTCGGCGGCGGCAACGTCGCCATGGACTGCGCGCGCACGGCCGTGCGCATGGGCAGCCGCGAGGTCTCGATCGTCTACCGGCGCACGCGCGACGAGATGCCCGCCCGCACCGAGGAGATCGAGCACGCCGAGCAGGAGGGCGTGCAAGTTCCGCTACCTCACCAACCCGATCCGCTACATCGGCGACGACCGGCGCTGGGTGCAAGCAGATGGAGTGCGTCCAGATGCAGCTGGGCGAGCCCGACGACTCGGGCCGGCCGCAGGCCGATCCCCAAGGCGGGGTCCAACTTCCTCATGGACGTCGACATGGTCATCGTCGCCGTGGGCGCCGGGCCCGAACCCGGTGCTCTTCTCGGGCTCGCCCGACCTCGAGCGCAACCGAGTGGGGCTACATCGACGCGCGCACGCGCGTCCGGCCGCACCAGCATGCCGGACGTCTGGGCCGGCGGCGACATCGTCACCGGTTCGGCGACGGTGATCCTCGCCATGGGCGCCGCCCGCCAGGCGGCCGACGACATGCATGAATATCTGATGAGCGGCTCGAAGGACTGGATCCCAGCGGAGGGCTGAGCAAAGGTGATGAACGCGGTCGGGGGCTCCGTGAGGCGGGCCAGCCTCATGACCGAGAGCGCCTTCGGACCGACTTGGCCAGGCCGCCCTACGTCACGGTGGCCGCGTCCTCTATCGGTTCTGCGACAGTCTCGCGATCCGGCTGCGACGACGCTGCGCTATCCTTGGACTGTGTCCCGCGGTTGGCGCCCGGCGGTGAGCCGGCGGATCCCGGGCTGAGCACCGGTAGATTGAGGCTGAGATGTCGCGAATCCTCGTTGTCGAAGATGATCCTGAACTGCGCCGCCTGCTGCAACGCGAGCTGTCCGCTTCGGGTCATGAGGTGCTGCTGGCCGAAGATGGGGAGACCGGAGTGCGGGTGCATGCGAGCGCATCGCCCGACCTCGTGATCCTCGATTGGATGCTTCCCGGCATCGACGGCCTGGATGTGCTCAAAGCTATCCGGCGCTCGTCGACGACGCCCGTGCTCATGCTCACCGCTCGGGGCGAGGAAGTGGACCGTGTCATCGGTCTGGAACTCGGCGCCGACGACTACCTGCCGAAGCCCTTCGGGATCCGCGAGTTGCTGGCGCGAGTGCGTGCTCTCATCCGGCGAGTCGAACTCGTGCGGACAACGATCCTCTCCGACCGGGAGAGCCACTCGCAACCCCTGAGCTACGGTGACCTCACCCTGGATCCTGGGGCTCACTCAGTGTCTCTGAACGGCGAAGCCGTGGAGCTCAGCAAGACGGAGTTCGAGCTTCTGCATCTGTTTCTGAGGAATCAGGGACGGGCTTTCAGCCGCGCGTACCTGCTCGAAACCATTTGGGAGGTCAGAGAGGTCCCAGGCGACCGGTCCGTTGACAACGCCATACTCCGTTTGCGACGGAAACTCGGAGCAATGGGCGCGGCAATCGAGACCGTGTGGGGCGTCGGATATCGGTTGAAGAAGGCATGAGGCCGTCCCAGGCGAAGGGCGATCCCGCTTCTGGCCAAAGCCAGCGTGCCCCGGGCGGGTCTCGAAGCCCTGATCATCGGAGCGTTTCTTGTCCATCTACTTTGCGCTGCTCCGAGTCTCTGATGCCATCTCAGGTGTTGTCGATCCTGCCGGCGTTTCTCGGGTTCTCGACGGCAACCCTGTTTGCTCTGCGCGTGCGAGTGTCCGACAGACGGGGACTACTCCAGTTATCCGATGAGCTTCTGCTGGCCGCGGTGGTGGTCGCCGCTCAGGCGCTGGGTATCCTCGGCACGGTGCTTCGCGTTCAAGGGGGCGCACCGGCTGCTGGTCTGGTGGTTCTCCCGTGGCGATGTCACTGACTCTGTTCGTTGGCTGTCTTGTCGCCTTTTGCCTGTTTCGCGGCGGCGTCCGAATGGCACTCGCCTGGGAGAGAGCAAGACGGGAGAGACTGGTCTGGTCTCTGAGCGGCGCTCACGTTGGCCTGCTTCTCGCGCTTGTCTGGCTCGGCGTCGCGGCATGGCTCATCTGGTCGCTGGCCACCGGCGGGAGCGTTTCGTCGCTGCTCGCGCTTTCCAACTCGGCGGAGGCGCCCACCGTGATTCTCGCCTGGATTCTCCCGCTCGTCGTATTCTGGTGCGTCGCGTCGGCCTGCGTGGCCATGATCGTCTTTCCGCTCTCGGCCGGTCTTTCGTACCTGGTCATCCGCCCGGCGGTCCGGAGGATCGAACTGCTGGCCCTCGGCACCCGTTCGTTCCAGTCCGGCAAGCGCGACACCATCGTCGAGGTGGCCGGCGAAGACGAGATCGCGCAGCTCACGCAGGATTTCAACGCCATGGCCGGGAGCCTCTCGCAGTCGCTTGGAGCTCTCGAGAACGAGCGGGACCGAGTGGCGAAGCTGCTGGAGTCGCGGCGCACTCTGTTCGCCGAAGTCTCACACGAACTGAGAACCCCGATCGCCATCCTTCGGGGATATCTTGATTCCATCAACACTCATTGGGGTGAGCGGCCGCCCGAGACCCTCCGGGGAGACCTGGACGTCATCTACAGCGAGACTCTCAGACTGCAGAGCCTGGTGGACGATCTCTTTGTCGTTGCGCGCGCGGATGCCGGCGGGTTGTCCCTAGCCTTGCAGGCGGTGCGCCCGGCGCAGGCCGTGGCGAACGTTCTCGGGTCGTTTGCTCCGCTCGCCTGGGAGAGAGACAGGGTACAGGTCGTGTCCGACGTGGGCGAGGAGGTACCGGAGGTGCTCGCAGATCCCCGCCGGATTGAGCAGGTGCTCTTCAACCTCGTGCGCAATGCGGTGCGTCACACTCCGCCGGGTGGGCTTGTCTCCCTGCATGCTGTCGCCGGCGATGGTTTCAGTCCGCCTCGAAGTCCACGACACCGGGGAAGGGATCGCTCCCGAAGAGGCATCTCGGGTGTGGGAGCGTTTCTATCAGTCAGAGGACCAGGACCATCCGAACGACGGAGCCGGACTCGGGCTCTTCATCGTCAAGGAGCTCATCGAGGCAATGAACGGAACTGTGCACATGGTTTCCAGCCCTGAAGCCGGTAGTTGCTTCAGCGTCAGTCTTCCGCGCGCCTAGCGTACCCGATCCGGCTGCGCTACCTGCCCCGGTGAGTGCCGTCGGGCCTCGCCGCACCCCGTACCCCCTCCGTGTGCGCCTCCTCCGTCTTTCGCAACGGTTCTGCGACAGCTCGGCGACGGATAGGTGACACCGCCAGCCTAGTCTTACCTGCGCAAGCGAATCCCATTCTTGATGGAGGCCATCCTATGGCACACAACCGATTGGGCTGGACTCATTTCCACGGTCGCCGCGTGCACAGAGTCGTTGCCGTGATTGCCCTTGTCGCCCTAGCCGTCTGTCTCGCCGGTGGATCCGTGCTCGGCTGCGGTTCGGGCAGCCTCGGACCATAGCAGCAACACGTCTGCGCGGACCTCGACAGAGAGCTCCTCACCCACGACGCAAGACCAGCAACTACCACGGAGGCCGGTCGCGGGCCCGAGCTGTCGACCGAGCTGTCCGAGCGGTTCGGCGACTGTCTCTCTCCAGCAGGAGTATGAGGACCTCCTCGACGAATCGACGGCCATTCGTGCGGCGCTGGAGGCATCCGGACGCAACGGCAGTGGCGACAGTCTACCCGCGTTGCACTGGCCCATTGCCGGAGAACACGTCATCACTTCGGAGTTCGGGCCGCGATTCCACCCGGTGCTCGAGAGAGATATCGACCACGAGGGGATCGACCTAGCTGCCGCGACATCAACGCCGATCATTGCCGCGGCGGCCGGGAAGGTGACCTACGTGGGCAAGATGGAGATACACGGCAAGACGATCATAGTCGACCACGGTAGCGGACTGGCGACCGTGTACTGTCACCTGTCACACATCCTGGTCGACAACGGCGAGACGGTAGCCAGCGGGGAGATCATCGCCGAGAGCGGGTCGACCGGCCTGGCGACCGGACCCCACCTGCACTTTGAGGTGCGCGTCAACGGGACGCCGAAGGATCCGGCGTCATATCTTCGGTAGACACGCGCATGGGCCTGGTGGGCTGGGTCGTGACGAACCACGACACCCGAGGCCCGGATCTCTCCGGGCCTCGGGTGTCGACGACTGTCGTGTCGCCCGACCGTCACTGGGTCGGCTACGCGGGTGCGCTGATGCGTGCTCCCGCTAGCTCACCGCAGCGATCTGCCCAAGCTCGAGAAGGTCCGCGTGAAGCTGCTCCTACTCGGGTTGGTAGTGGTGGGAGCGGTCGTTAGGGCTGCTATCTTCACTACCGAGCTCGCGCTTCCGATCTCAACCCCCGCCCGGTCATAAGCGATGGCCTTGAGGGTATGGACACTCCCGGAGACGAGATACCTGGTGGTCCAGCTGAAGGAGTACTTGGCCAGGTAGTCGGTGGCCAGCTTCTTGCCGTCGACATAGAGGACCACCTTGCCGATCTTGACCGAGGAAGTGACCGAGGCGCCGACCGTGACCCGGCCCTTGACCACCGAACTCCCGTCAGCGGGACTGGTGATGGTGACCTCAGCCGTGGGGTCCTGAGGAGCTGCCACGGTGGTCGAGGTGGTGGGGGCGAGGGTAGTCGAGGTGGTGGGGGCCACCGTAGTCGAGGTGCTGGTGGTGGTCGTGCTCGGCGTCACCACCGTGGTCGTGGTCGTCGAAGTGGTGGTGGTCGGAGCCGTGGTCGTGGTGGGGGCGAGGGTAGTCGAGGTGGTGGTGGGAGCCACCGTAGTCGGGGTGGTCCCGCCGGAGGTCACGTTCTCGAAGGTGACCCCGCTACCCAGGTTCTTGCCGGTGTAGCTGCCGTTGCGCAGAACCACGTTTGAGACCGTGCCCGCCACGGCGGCCAGTTGTGCTGCCACCGGAGGCGGCGAAGCCGTCGAAGGTGACGTCCGAGCCGCCGTAGAAGCGGATGACCCCACTGTCGACTCCGGCGACGAAGCTGCTTGAGTTGAAGTCGACATCGGAGAAGCCGGGGCCGATCACCATGGGGATAGCGTCCGGTTCTAGAGTCCAGGGAGAGGTTGTTGAAGGTGATGCCGCTGGAGGTGCCGCCCTCTAGCCACAACTGCAGGCAGTAGCCCGAGCCTCCGGAGAGGTTGCAGTCGTTGAAGGTTAGGTTGCGGTTCTCCCGCTCCATGTAGATGGCGTGGTCTCCTGTGGTCGTATAGAGACGTACGGCCTCCAGATCAAGACGGGTGAAGCTGGAATCGTGCACGTAGGAGATATACATGGGCATCTCGGTGTTGCGCACGACGATGTCCGATACTACCCAGCCGCTGGCGGTGCTGCCGGAACCCAGCTTCATGCCGTAGACCAGACCCTCGAAGCTTAGGTTACTGGCCCGGCAGTTCTGAGCCCCGGGCAACAGAAGACCGCTCACGTTGTCGGCATATCCACCGGCCCGGAAGGAAAGACCGGAAAGGGTGAGGTTGGAAAGGTTCTCGGCATAGAGCATGTACTGACGCGTGGCCTGGGCGGGCATGGTAAGGATGGTCTGGCCCGCCACCCCGGAGAGGGTCACGTTGCTCTTGGGACGGATGGTCGAGCCGATACGGAAGGTGCCGGCCGGGAAGGTCACGGTGCCACCGGCTGAGGCGGCTGCGTTGATGGCCGACTGGATGGCGGTCGCGTCGTTGGTCACCCCGTCACCCTTGGCGCCGTAGGTGGTGACGCTAAGCTGGCGGCGCTCGCGGGGGTGGCCAGGGCTGCCAGGGAGACTAGCAGGGCTAGGGACAGGGCTGCGACTGTCGGAATGATTGCGGTGCGTGTGCGCACTTATGTCTCTCCTTGGATCGATTGCAGAGAAGGTCACGGATAGCCCGCGATCTCGTGCCGCGAGCTTGGGTGACCCTGCAAATCAGGCGTCTGTGCCATACCCTGTCGGATGGCCGCTGTCGACGGCAGCGGCCATCCGACAGGCGCACCCTTGGAATCCTCTGGGACCAGGTGTTTAGAAATGGTCCCGAAGAGGCATGAAGGAAGTGCGAGTTAGGGCGCCGGCAGGTTTCCTGATTCGCGGGGAGACGTATCGTCTCCCCAACGAGGGGCCGATTCTCCGTCAAAAGCTTTCGGCCCCTCTTGTTTTGCGCTGAGGTCGCGGTGGCGCCCGCTCCTGTGCTCTCACCGCCCGCGCCACGTCAGGGCAAGCCGTAGCCCGCTCACAATCATTGTTGATGCAGTGGCCCCTTCAGGGAAAAGGGCGCGCGGTCGAGAATATAGATGAGGTGGTGTTGTCGGTCGTCTCGTGGGGGCAGGGGAGGATGAGGAAGCCCATATCGGCTCCTTTCGCTCCGTAGCTGCAATGACGCGCGTTGCGCTCAGGCAAAGCGGCCGATCGTTTGTCTCTGCAGACTAACGCTGTTAGTCGGCGGCCAGTCTAACGATGTTAGACGGCCTTGTCAAATCGTCTTGTGAGGAAGGCTGGGGCACGGTGGATAACGGGAGAGTGAAGGAACCCCTATCACGGGACCGCATTTGCGAGGTCGCGCTCGAGGCCATCGACGAGTCCGGCATCGAATCTGTCAGCATGCGAATGCTGGCGGGTTCGCTGGGTGTCAAGGCGAGTTCTCTGTACTACCATTTCGAGAGCAAAGACGACCTTATGATGGGCGTCGCCGAGTTCCTGTACCGGGAACTGGGACGGCCGCCGAGCGATGGAGACTGGGCCGACCAGCTGAAGGGCACGTTCATCCAACTCCAGGATTTCGTGCAGATGCACCCAAACGCCGCTCCACTGCTCGTCCGAGGACTTGCCGACTCTCCCATAGCGAAGAGGCGAGCCGATGCGCTCCTGAGGACGATCTGCCGAGGCGGACTGGACCCGGCCAGCAGCGCGACGCTGATCAGCAACCTTGTGGCCCTCCTGGTCGGTCACAGTCTCCTGGCTGTCTGGGTGGAACAGGAAACCGAAACAAGCAGCGGAGACGGCTATGGGGATGGCCATGACCCCCGTGACAGACGGGTTTGGATCAACCGGCTGTTTCGGCCGGAGGCTTCGGAGTCTGATGGTCTGGACAAGGCCGCGCCTCTCCCGTCCGTGGATCTGCCCAGCGACGGGGTCTTCCTCGCCGGGTTGGACGCCCTGATCAGGGGCTTCGCGCCGACTGATCCGCATCCTCCGGCCGCCTAGTCTCACGAGGACGTTCGACGGACGAGCGTTTCGTGAATATGCCCGAGGGAATAGATACAATCCCTTTCGATCCGTTCTCCGACAGGGAAGGCTGATTGTCCATGCATGTGATTAGGCCTAGCTCCAGGCCCCGCGCGACAATGCTGATCGTCGCCCTGTTGAGCACGATCTGCGTCGTCCTTGCCGTGGTGCTAGTCGGCCGCTTCGTGTTCCTTGAGCGCTATCAAGCCCTTGAAGAGCGGGCGGCACTGGAGAAGATGGAACGGACTGTTCGCGCGCTTTCGCTCACCACGGTAAACCTCGAGCGGGTGGCTGTCGATTGGGCGGAGTGGGACGCGCCATACGACTTCATGGCGACCGGTGACCCGGCCTTTGTGGATGAAAACCTGCGGAGTGGCATTCTCGCGAACATCGATGTCGACGCCATGGCGTTTGTAGACAACGATGGAGGGGCCACGGCAATCGTCACGGCTGACGGTCGCGTCGCATACGGCGCCGAGGCCGGCATGGCGCTGTCCGGCTTGCTCCGGGCTAGCGGGCTCGAACTCGTCGAAGCCGCTGCCGGAGGGCCGGTGTCCGGGGTAGCCGCTTCGCCGAGCGGGCCGGCGCTCGTCGCGCTTCATCCCATCGTGCCTTCTGACGGCTTGGGTGATGCCAGGGGGATCCTGGTGGTAGCGAGAGCCCTTGATAGCGAGCTATTGCATTCGATGTCGGCACTCACGGGGACCACGGTCACCGCCTTTCCCGCCGGAGACCCGGGATTGTCGGCTGATCATTCCTGGCTGGCGGCCGAACTCGGCTGGGACGAATCCACGCTGGTTCGCTCCCTGGGTGGAGATCTCATGGCCGGATTCGTCGGGTTCCGAGACATTTTCGGCCGGCCGGGTCTGGTACTCAGGGCGACTGTGGATCGTCCGGAGTATCGACAAGCGGTCAGAATCGTATGGTTTCTCGGCTCAGCCCTCGTGGCCCTCTGGCTCTTGGCCGCGGGGGCATCGTATTTGCTGGTCTCCCGGCTGGCCGTGTCCCGTAGCAAGCTGGAGGCCGGCGAGCGCCGGTATCGGGCCGTACTCGAGCAGTCCAGTGAGGGCATGATCCTGGTCGATCGCGGGTCGGGAACCATCCTGGAGGCAAATCAGGCCTTTGCTGAGCTATCGGGATACGCTCCGACCGAGGTGGCCGGTCTCGCGCTGGATGCGGTCCTCGGGGAGCCCGAGGGGTCTCTCGACGGTTCCGAAGAACAGGAAGGACAGCTGTCTCCGGACGGCTATGTCACACACTGCCGCCGCAAGGGCGACGGCGAGGTAGAGGTGGAAGTGAGCGTCAGCGTTATCCAACAGGGCCCGAGCGGGGTGCTCTCTTTGGCCGTTCGCGATATCACCGAGCGCAAGCGGGCGGCAGAGGCGCTGCGCGAGAGCGAGAAGCGCTATCGCCAGTTGATCGAGTCGGCTCACGACTGGATCTGGGAGATCGATGAGTACGGTCGGTACGTCTTCTGCAGTCCCATGGTGGTCGATGTGTTGGGCTACGAGCCTGAGGAGGTGTTGGGCAAAACGCCCTTCGATCTCATGCCGCCGGATGAGGCGGCGCGCGTCGAAGCCGTGTTTGGCTCCATCGCTCAGAAGAGAGAGCCCTTCCGAGACCTGGCGAACATCAATCGACACAAGGACGGACACCTCGTCTTCATTGAGAGCGGCGGGGTGGCCATACTCGATTCGAACGGAGACTACCGCGGCTACCGCGGGATGGATCGCGACGTTACCGACCGCAGGAGGGCGGCCGAGGCGCTGCGCGCAAGCGAAGACCGCTACCAGACCCTCGTGAATCTGAGCCCCAATGCTATCGTCGTCCAAGCTGACGGGAAGTACATCTTCGCCAACCCGGCGGCCGCCAGACTGTTCGGGGCGTACACACCCAGGGAGATCGTCGGGAAGGATATGTTCGAACTCATCCACCCCGACTATCGCGAACTGATCGAGAGAAGAGCCGGTGAGGCCTCGACGGGGGCCGTGGCGTCGCCTGTGGAGATCGAGGCCCTGCGCGTAGACGGGAGTCCTGTGATGGTGGAGGCCAGCGCGGCGATGATGGAGTTCGATGGCCGTCCGGCCACTCAGGTGGTCTTCCGCGACCTGACGGAGCGCAAGCAGACGGAGGAGGTCTTGCGCCGGGCGGCGGAGCAGACCGAGGCGACCAATCGTGAGCTTGAGCGGGCGGTCGCGCGCGCCAATCGATCGGCCGAGGAAGCTCAGGCGGCCAGTATCGCCAAGAGTGAGTTCGTCGCCAACATGAGTCACGAGATTCGAACGCCCATCAACGGGGTGATCGGCATGACCAGCCTTCTGCTCGATACGGACTTGAGTCCGCTGCAGAGGGACTACGCGGAAACGGTGGGGGTGAGTGCCGAGTCGCTGCTGGCCATCGTGAACGACATACTCGACTTCTCCAAGATCGAAGCCGGCAAATTGGAGATGGAGGATCTGGCCTTCGACCTCAGGAACGCTCTCGAGGAGATGGGCGACCTGCTGGCCATGAATGCCCAGGACAAGGGTCTGGAGTTCACTACCCTGATCGAACCCGAAGTACCCTCGCGCCTGATCGGTGACCCTGGACGTCTACGCCAGGTGCTGACCAACCTCGTGGGCAACGCGGTCAAGTTCACCGAGCGGGGCGAGGTGGCCGTGGGAGTGTCCCTCGAATCGGAAGACGACAAGACGGCGATGCTGCGCTTCGCCGTGCGCGACACCGGCATAGGCATCGAGGAGGACAAGCTGGAGGCCCTCTTTCAGCCCTTCACCCAGGCAGACGCCTCCACCACGAGACGCTTTGGAGGTACGGGACTGGGGCTTTCCATATCCAAGAGCCTTGTGGAGCGTTTCCACGGCCAGATAGGCGGAACGAGCACCCCCGGCGAGGGTTCCACTTTCTGGTTCACCGCCCTCTTCGAAAAACAGGCTGCAGCTATCGCAGCTATCGGCGGGGACGGTGGCGGGGCCCAGTCGGCGCTCGAGGGGCCTGCTACGACCAGTGTCGAGGGTGTCCGCATCCTGGCTGTGGATGACAACGCGACCAACCGCAAGGTCGTGGGAGGCATGCTCGATTCTTGGGGGACCCGTCACACAGAAATAGACGGAGCCGACGGGGCTCTCGAGCTTCTGCGGAGCGGGGTGCGCGAAGGAGACCCTTACCGCATCGTCCTTCTTGGATATGCAGATGCCCGGAATAGACGGCGAGACGCTCGGGGTGATGATCAGAGAGGACGGCTCTCTCGACGGGGCCGCTCTCGTCATGATGACTTCGGGCGGCGCTCGGGGAGACGCGGTGCGTTTGGAGAAGGCCGGTTTCGCTGCCTACCTGACGAAACCCGTGAAGCAATCTCAACTGTACGACTGCCTGGTGACGGTGCTAAATCGGGATGTCGGCGTCGATGCGCCGGTGGCTAGCTCGGATAATCACTCGGCACAGCCTGACCGATCAGGCTAAGAGCCGGGTGCGGCTGCTGCTCGCGGAGGACAACCCCATCAACCAGAAGGTCGCTATCGCCATGGTGGAGAAGCTTGGCTATCGCGCAGATACGGTCACCAATGGTCTGGAGGCGTTGGCTGCACTCGCCTCGCGATCATACGATCTCGTGCTGATGGACGTCCAAATGCCGGAGATGGACGGTCTTGAGGCCACCGCCCAAGTGCGCGACCCGAAGTCTGCCGTTCGCAGTCACGACATCCCGATCATTGCGCTCACCGCGGCGGCTATGAAGGGCGATCGTGAGAGATGCCTAGCTGTCGGAATGAACGACTATCTCACGAAGCCCCTCCGTCCCGACGAGCTCAGCCAGATGATCGAGCGCTGGACCGCCGGAGTGGGAGGGGGGCTGCCAGTCGCGGCTGGGTCGGCGGCGCATACTTCTCGGCCGGTTTCCTCTGAAGCGCGCGCGGCGGTTCCGGAGAGCCCGGTAACGGTTTTCGACCGCGGGGTCCTTCTGAACAACCTCGGAGGTGATAGAGAATTGGCCGAAGAGATAGTCAGGGAATTCCTTGTCGACGTCCGGCGGCAGCTTGACGTTCTTCGTGAGACCGCCGAGTCTGGCTCGACGATGCAACTTGCTCGCCAAGCGCACGCGCTCAAGGGGGCTGCTGCCACGGCCGGTGCGATCTCGCTGAAAGCCGAGGCCGAAGGATTGGAGGTCGATGCCCGGCGGGCAGGCGAGGACAGGCTCGAGCGAGCCCGAGGGCGAGTCGCTGCGCTCGAAGCCGCGTTCGGGCAATTCGTCGATACCTGGGAACGAGATGGGTTGGGGGAGGAGAAGGCATGAGGGTGCTGGTTGCCGAGGACGATCTCACATCGCGGCTCGTTCTTGAGAAGAACATGGAGAAGTGGGGCTACGAGGTCGTGTCCGCTTCCGATGGGAATCGGGCCTGGGAGGAGTTGCAGAAGCCGGATGCCCCGGCTCTGCTGGTCCTCGACTGGGAGATGCCCGGCATCGACGGCATCGACCTGTGCCGCAAGGTGCGAGCCGGCGAGGGGGGACATCCGCGCTACATCATCTTGCTGACTATGCGCAGCGACACCGAGGATCTGGTCGCGGGCCTCGATGCCGGTGCTAACGACTACGTGGGCAAACCCTTTGTGGCCGCCGAATTGCGGGCCCGTGTGGACGTAGGACGCCGTTTTGTCGAACTCCATGAGCAGCTCCTTGCCAGTGAACTCGCGCTCGAGCAGCAGGCGCGCACCGACCCCTTGACTCAGACGATGAACCGGGGGGCGATCATGGCGCGACTGCACGAGGAGGTGGAGCGAAGCAAGCGGGAGGGATCGACGCTGGCCATCGGAGTCCTGGATATCGATCACTTCAAGCTTGTGAACGACATCCACGGACACGCTGCCGGCGACCAAGTGCTGCGCGAGGTAGTACGGCGGTTGACGGTGGCATTCAGGCCCTATGACGGCCTCGGCCGGGTCGGGGGGGAAGAGTTTCTCCTCCTGATCCCCGGCACGTCCCCAGACTGTGCGCAAGCAGTCTTCGAGCGGCTGCGGCAGGCAGTCTGTGCTGCCCCCATCGACTACCTTGGCCAACAGATCGACGTGACCGTCAGTCTGGGCGGCACGACCACCCGCGGCGACGAACCAGAAGACCAGGTTCTGATACGGGCCGACGACGCCCTCTATCGGGCCAAGAACCTGGGTCGTGACCGCGTGGAAATGGACGGCCCTCGGTGAGCATGGGGAACTGAGACCTCCAGCGGATCTCGTTACCCCGTAGGTGACCCCGCGACCCTACTCGAGCTTCCACCACCCACCAGCCTCCCAGTCCGTTCGCGGGGATGCCGCCAAGGACAGTCGTTGACAAAGGATGCCCCTTCATTCTTAATGGCAGCACCAGTCCGTCGCATGCGTGCGTCCCACGCATACTGAGTTCCTACACAGTTTCCGGACATGAGGGGGGATTTGCGTGAGCAAGAAGAGTGGCATAGCGCTTGGCGTCGTCGGTATCGTGTTGATCGTGGTGGCTATCGTTTGGTGGGCGGCGCTGGCGCCGTCGCTGACCAAGCTGCCAAGCGACATCGACACCGTCATGGATTTCGACGGGAAGCTGACCCAGTACATCGACTCTGCGACCCAGCAGTCACTTCCAGCCGGGCAGGAGGTGGTCGTGCCCTTCACCGTCCTCCGCACGTTCGCCTCGGTCGCCGACCAATACACCTCGGGCACGGCGGTCTGCCTGGATAGCATCGTCATGACCGTCGGTGGGCAGGAGCGACCGGCCCAACTCACCCAATACGCCCTCGATCGCAAGACCCGCAAGTGCGTCGAGAGCGACGCCAACTGGGCCTACACCCCGGAAATCGTGCTGAACGATCGGGTGGGAAACTACGGCCCTCTCTTCCCGGGTGGCCTCAAGGTCGGGGACACGCTCTCGGTCTTCTTCAACGATCCCGCCACGGCCTTCGATGTGAAGGTCGTAGAGAAGATCGATGACTACAACGGCCTGGGGATCACCGCGATGAAGATCGATGCATCGCGCCCGGCCACCGAGTACCATCCGGCCATCGCGCAGGCTGTTCTGGGGAGCCAGGGCCTGCCTATGGAGTTGACCTTCGCGCAACTCAGCGCCCAGCTCAAGGCGAAGGGGCTCGATCTCGAAGCCCTGTTGGCCGCGCTGGGCACGGTGGCGACTCCCGAGGATCTGCAGTCCCTGCAGGCGCTGACTCAGCAGCCGGTCAAACTGATCTACAAGCAGGAGAGCGGGGACGTCACCTACATCGAGCAGAAGACCGGCGCCACGGTCGGCGCTACCTTCGATCGCACGACCACCATGGCACCCGATACCACGAGTCTCCTGGGAGCCTTCGCGATCGTCGGCAAGTACGCCAGCGATCCCAACATCGGCCCGGCGATCGCGGCCGCTCTGCAGGCGGCGGGTCAGTTGGCGCAGGCGGAACCCACGAAGGTGTTCAACCAGAGCATGACCATCATCAAGACCAGTGAGGAGAGCCTGGCCAAGGACGCTCAGGACAAGGCTTCTCTGTTGAGCCTGGTCGACATGTGGATACCCCTGATCATCGTGATCGTCGGGGCCATCCTTCTGATTCTCGGCGGATACCTGCTGCTCAGGGCCCGCAAGGTCGTGGCCGCCGCGAGTTGAAATCGGGGATAGATAGCTGAAAGAGACCGCGCGTAGAGCGTGGGGCGAACGACGAACAGGCTCCCGGCCATCGAGAGGTGGGCCGGGAGCCTGTCTCGGTACAGGCAGGCGGAGAGACGACCACGGAGGGAGGGCTATCATGGATTTGAGGTCACCTGTTCGCGCCTCGCGGCTCGGTAGCCGACAAATGCTATGGTTAGCCTCGTCGGTAGCGGCTGTATCAGGACGTCAGAGGGAGGGGTGGTTTTCATGAATAGGTCAGTTTCGGCGGTTGCGATCGCCCTTGCCATGACGTTCTCCGTGTTGTTTCTCACCGAGCCTGCGCAGGCCGGCAATTGGAGTCCACTGCCGAGCCCCGGCTACAACTTATACACGGTCGACTTCATCGACGCCTCAAACGGCTGGGTGGGCGGCACCAACTGGTCGGAGGACATGATGATCGAGAGCGCGGGATTCGTCAGCCGCACTGATGCAGGAGGCTCAAGCTGGGCGAGTTCGGGTGAGTGGGACTTCCTTCGCGTGATGGACGTGGACTTCATCGATGGCTCCCGAGGCTGGGCGTCCCTCAGCGACGGCACCATCCTCTCCACGACCACAGGTGGTTCCCAATGGACGGTTCAGGCCGAGGGCTCCCTTGGCTTCGCCGACAACAACTGGGGCTACGCGTCCCTAATGATGGCGGATGCGACGCACGGGTGCGCGGTCGGTGGCTGGACGGGACTCCTGGGCATCTCCTATCCACGGATCGTCTTCACGCAAGACGGCAGAGAGTGGAAGCCCGCAAGCGTTCCCGAGCTGGAGGGGGGCGGGCTCGAGTCGGTGTGCATGGTCGACGCTGAGTACGGCTGGGCGGTCGGTTCCGCCCCGGCGGCGGAGAAACGGCCGCTGGTTCTGGTGACCCATGATGGCGGCGCGACCTGGACTCGCCAGACCGGTGGTCTGCCCCTGAGCAACGATGCCTTGCACGGAGTGTGGTTTGTCGATAGGCAACACGGTTGGGCGGTCGGCGATCTCGGCAGCATCTACGCCACCTCGGACGGTGGAGTCACGTGGGAGGTCCAGCAGTCGGGTGTCTCCGAGTCCCTGCTTGGCGTCTGCTTCGCCGGGCCGAACGTCGGCTGGGCGGTCGGCGAGGGAGGAACCATTCTCGAGACTACGCTGGGCGGAAGCTCCTGGGTCCTTCAGGCGCCGGCGACCACTGAGGATCTGCGCGCCGTGACGAGCGCCGGCGGCCGGGTGTGGGCTGTGGGGGAGAAAGGGATAGTCCTGTCCGCGGCCGTCCCTGGGGGAGGCTTCAGCGACATAGCCTCGTCCCCATACCGAACCGCCATCGAGAGCCTGGCTTCCGCCGGCATCGTGGGTGGGTTCACCGATGGCACCTTCCGGCCGGATGGCACTGTGACCCGTCAGCAGTTCGCCAAGATGGTGGTCGGCGCGCTGAACATCGCTCCCAACTCCTCCACGGTGAGTCGCTTCATCGATCTGGGATCGCCCGATGCCAACGGCTATCCCCACGTCTACGTGCAGGTGGCCTATGACAAGGGCATAACCTACGGCACGAACTCGGCTCAGACTCTGTTCGCGCCTTTGGACAACATACGGCGCGACCAGGCGGTCAGCCTGATCGTACGCGGGGCAAACAGCGTTCTGACCGGCGGCCTCGCGACTCCGCCGGCCGGCACGACGTCTCTGTTCGCCGGTGTGGGCGAACCGCACGGGGAGAACCTGCGCATCGCCGAGTACAACGGCCTGCTTGACGACCTGTTAGGCATGGGTCTGGAGTGGAACGTCATGGCCGCGGCGAGTCGGGGCGAGGTGGCGCAGATGCTATACAACCTACGTCAGGGTGAGGAGCGCTAGGTGAGCGACGGCGAGAGCGGAGTCACACTCACACAAACGAAGCGGGGCGCGCTCCTTCTGGGACTGGCGCTGATGTCCTATGTGGTCGTCACCGGCATGGCCATATCCCTGGTTCCTATCGTCGCCCCGGAGATGCAGGACCGCTTTGGGCTGTCGGCCTCCGAGATCGGGCTACTCACCTCGATGTTCATGCTCACCACCTCCCTTGGCGCCATCCCCATGGGGCTTGCCGGCGCTCGGTGGGGGGGCCGCGTGTTGGTCGTTTCCGGCGGGCTCATCATAGCCGGATTGGTCTTGTTCGCCGTCGCCGAATCGTATACGTGGTTCGTCGTCGCTCGTTTGCTGCAGGGGGTAGGCGCAAGCGCGGCTCCGCCTGTCGCCACTTCGCTGATGACCACCACGGTCGACCGCCGCTATCACGGCTGGACGTTGGGAGCCTTCGGCGCCGGCCAGGGTGTAGGCGTGCTGCTGGCCCTGCTCATCATGCCGAGCATCCAGGCCGCCGCCGGCTATCGGGCGGTGTTTCTGGCAACAGCCGGGATCGCCGTGGCCTTGGTCCTTCTCTCGCTTGGTCGCAGGGAGTTGCGGACTCCCGCGACTGCGGCGCTGGCTGGCGTCTCTCCGGCCGGTCTTCTGCGCATGGTAGGGTCGGTCGCCTGCAATCTCAAGCTTCTGCTTCTGGTCGTGGTCAACGTCGGCGCCATCGGTCTATTCGTTGGCGTACTCACCTGGACCCCGGCGTTCCTCCATGACCAAAGGGGTACCAGCCTGGCGGCCGCCGCCTACTTGACGGCCGGCCTCGGACTGGCCCAGTTGCTGGGGGCTCCCGCCGGCGCGACGGCGATGACGCGCTGGAGCAGGGGCTCCGTGCTGGTCGTGGGTATGTCGCTCATGCTGATGTCGACCGTGCTCCTGCCACTCGCTCCGGGCGTGGTCGGAGTCTTCGTGTGCGTGGTGATCAGCGGATTTCTCACCCTGGCGATGTTCCCGGCGATCCTCGGGTCGATACCCGGGGTACTCGATCGTTCCGAGCAGGTGGGAGCGGCTACGGGCTACATGTACACGGTGAACCTGCTGGGTACGATGCTTGCACCCTGGCTCTTCGGAGCCCTACTGGATAGGTATGGCGCAGGGGAGGGCGAGCCGGGCTACACGGTCGGCTACGAGATGCTCGCCTTGTTCGCGGTGGTGGGCCTGGTGTCGGCGTTGCTGTTCGCCTTCGCTCAGAGACGGAGCGGCGGGAGCGGCTGTGGAGACCGCGCCCGAGTTGGTCGATGGGTGAC
This sequence comes from uncultured Actinomycetes bacterium, assembly GCA_963714175.1. Taxonomy (GTDB): domain Bacteria; phylum Actinomycetota; class Thermoleophilia; order RBG-16-64-13; family RBG-16-64-13; genus RBG-16-64-13. The sequence goes on from CAVQNN010000003.1 coordinate 1,119,842, forward strand.
AAGGGGATCGTCGAGGTGACCGAGGAGAGCGTGATCCGCGTAGTTGTGACTGCCAAAGGCGTGCCCGGGTTCTCAAAGACCCCGGTGGAAATGGAACTGCCACCCGGAAGCACGGTGGCAACGGTTCTGGATATGGTGCTGGCGGGCAATGGCAGTCCGCGGAAAGACACTGACCCTGGAGTCTTCCGCAATGTCATCGCCACCCTCAATGGCCGCTACGTCCCCGTTTCAGAAGTGGAGGAGCGGGCTCTGGCTACCAACGACCAGATTGCCGTCATGCCCCTGGTGGTGGGCGGCTAGCGGCAGGCTGTCGCCGATGTGGGATCCACGGCTTGACACGCCCCATGGCTGAATGAGAACCTACCCGGGATGTTGTCGTCTAGGCGACAACATCGGTGCTCCTCCGAGCTACCACGCCTAAAGCCCAGCATTCTGAGCCACGGCGGGTAGCCGTAGTGACCGTCACTGGTCCAAAGGCACGGATGGAAACGTCCCTACCTTCCATCGTGAGAAGGAGAGCGCGCCCATGCTGTTCCATGCGCGCCCTCGGGCGCGCTTTTTTTGCGCCAGAAGGTGATCGGCAGGGTTCCTCTCCGACGTCAGCATAGGAATCAACGACCAAGGAGGATGGAATGAAGACCAAGACAACACCAAGGAGCCGCGTGCGCCGCCTTACGGCCCTCGTGCTGGCATTGGTGCTCGGGCTCGTGCTGGCATTGGCCCTGCTGACCGCCGGGTGTGGAGGGACCGACGAGACCACTACCACAGCGGCGCCCGCGACTACTGTCGCTCCTGTGACCACAGCGGGCCCGGTAACCACAGCCCCCGCGACCACCGAGCCGGTCGCCAAGTCCGACCTGCTGCTGGCCTCGACGACGTCCACCCAGGATTCCGGGCTCTTCGACGTGTTGATCCCGGCGTTTGAGACGGCCTATCCGCAATACGTGGTGAAGGTCACGGCCGTGGGCAGCGGAGAAGCGCTCAAGCTGGGCGAGAACAAGGATGCCGACGTTTTGCTCGTGCACTCGCCGGCTGCTGAGAAGACCTTCATGGAAGATGGCTTTGGGACTGAGCGCAAGGACGTGATGTACAACGACTTCATCATCGTCGGTCCGGCCGACGATCCGGCGGGCATCAAAAGCCTGACCAGTGCGACGGAGGCCTTCACCAAGATCTCATCGACCCAGTCGCTGTTCTACTCGCGTGCCGACAAGTCGGGGACGCACTCCAAGGAACTGGCCATCTGGAAGGCCGCGAGCATCGAACCAGCGGGCGACTGGTATCAGTCGACCGGGCAGGGGATGGGCGAGACCCTCAAGATCGCCAACGAGAAGCTGGGCTACACGCTTGCCGACCGGGCGACCTATCTGTCGGCCAAGGAAGGCCTCGACCTGGAGATCCTGGTCGAAGGCGACAAGGTGCTCTACAACCAGTACGGTGTCATCGTGGTGGCCGGCGCCAAGAACGAACAGGGCGCCAAGGACTTCCTGACCTGGATCACCTCCGCTGAGGGCCAAGAAGTGATCGCGGGCTTTGGCGTCGAGAAGTTTGGTCAGGCGCTGTTCACGCCGAACGCCGAATAGGCGGCCGTCAGCAGCCTCCTAGCTCAACGTAATGACCAGGGGGCGCGCCGCTCGGCGCGCCCCCATCCTCAGGAGGTGGGAGCACGTGCAATTGATGTGGGACGCGATCGTCGAGGCCGTGAAGCTTCTGTTCTCGATGAACGAGTACGTGATCTCGGTCCTGCTGATGTCGCTGAAGACGTCCGGAATCGCGCTTCTGCTCGGGTCTATCATCGGGATCCCTCTGGGGGCCTGGCTGGGTCTCAATCGGTTTCGCGGCCGAAACGTCCTTGCGGCGCTGGTCAACACCGGGCTCGCGTTGCCGCCCGTCGTGGTGGGTCTCTTCGTGTACATGCTGTTGTCGAGGCGCGGTCCGCTCGGTTCGCTGGAACTGCTGTTCACGCTTCCGGCGATGGTCATTGCCCAGACCATCATCGCCGCTCCGGTCATCGGTGCCATAAGCATGGCCGCGATCGGGTCGGTGCCCAGAGACATGAGGAATCAAGCCCTTGGTCTCGGCGCCTCCCGTTGGCAGACCACATGGATGGTCCTGCGCGAAGCCCGAGTGTCGCTCATGGCCGCGGTGGTCACAGGATTTGGGGCGGTGATCAGCGAGGTGGGCGCGGTGATGATGGTCGGAGGCAACATCGCGACCACCGCATCCAACGAGACCCGGGTCATGACTACGGCCATCGTACAGGAGACCAGGATGGGCAACTACGAGAGGGCGTCGGCCTTCGGTCTGATACTCGTGCTCGTGGCCTTTCTCATCATGCTGGTCGCGACCAGACTCCAACAAGGATCGCGCGGGCGATGGCTGCAGTCTTAGACACGGGGTCGCCAGCCGCGAGCGTAGCCATCGAGGGAATCGGCTTGGTCAAGGCCTATGCCGGCCGGACCGTGCTGTCGGTGGACCGGATCGAGGTCAACGAGGGCGAGATCTTGGCCGTGCTGGGACCGAATGGAGCGGGCAAGAGCACTCTCTTCCGCTCTCTCGCGCTGATTGAGAAGCCGGATAGCGGGACCATTCGATACTTCGGGCGCGAGGTGACCACGCGGGATCTCGAGGCTCGGAGACGATCGGCCGCGGTCTTCCAGCGGCCCCTCTTCTTCCAGGGAACCGTGTGGAGGAACGTCGCCTACAGCCTGCGACTTCGCCGCATGGCGCGGAAGGAGGTGAAGGCGAGGGTAGACGAGGCCATCGAACTGATGAAGATCGGAACGCTCGCCCAGGCCGACGTGAGGACGCTCTCCGGCGGCGAACTCCAGCGCGTGGCTCTCGCCCGTGCCCTGGTGCTGGAGCCGGAGATACTGTTCTTGGACGAACCGACCAGCAATCTCGACAGGCACGTGCGCCGCGATTTTCGCGAAGACATCCGAACGGTCGTCAAGCAACTGGGGGCGACCGTGATGATCATCACCCACGACCACAACGAAGCTCTCAGCATGGCTCAGAGGGTGTTCGTGATCAGGGACGGGCGGGAAGCGCAGTCGGGAACGCCCGCCGAGGTGTTTCTCAGGCCCGCGGACAGTTTCGTGGCGGGATTCATGGGTGTGGAGACCATGTGGCGCGGCAAGGTCGTCAAGTACGACGAGGGGTTATGTACGGTCTGCACAGAGGCGGGCATCATGGTGGATGTCGTCGCCGACAGGGCCTTGGGATCGGAGGTCACCGTGGTCATGCGTCCCGAGGACGTGGCGTTGGCTACGGCATCTCCCGCTCAAGATCGGCCTGAGGCGACCAGCGTGCGAAACCACTGGCCTGGGGTGGTGGACACGGTGACCCCCTCCGGTCCGTTGGTCCGTGTGACGGTGAAGCTGGTCAACGGCGGAGGCGAGCAGGCCTGTTTCGGGGGCGAGGGCGAGGTGGTGGCTCTCGTAACCCGAGCCTCGGCCGAGGCACTCGACCTCCACGAGGGCGCGGAGGTCGTCGCGAGCATCAAGGCGACCGCGTTTCACGTACTGGCAGGCGGGGAGTAGAGGCGCCCGGGACCGTCACGATCCCTCCCCTCGTCTATACGGTGGTCACCCCACCATCTATGACGATTCCTGTGCCTGTCACGAAGCCGGCAAGGTCTGAGCACAGCCACAGGACGGCGGCCGCCACCTCCTCGGGCCTGCCTATCCGGCCGACCGGCGTCGATTCTCTGAGCATCTGTAGGAACTCCTCCGTGCTCCGCAACAGACCCGGTGTCTCGATGGCGGCGGGGCAGACGGCATTGATCCGTATGCCATCCTTCGCGTGATCGAAGGCGGCCGTCTTCGTCAGGCCCAAGATGCCGTGCTTTGAGGCAACGTAGGCGTAGCAGCCCGGCTCCGCGAAGAGTCCCGCGACTGACGCCATGTTCACGATCACCCCGTGTCCCTGGGCGAGCATCGCTCGGACCTCGTGCTTCATGCAGAGGAACACCCCCTTGAGGTTTGTGGCGATGATCCTGTCCCAAGTCTCCTCGTCAGCGTCGGCGAGAGATTCGCGAGCAGCATTGTGGATTCCGGCGACGTTGCACGCGTAGTCGAGGCCTCCGAACGCGCCCAGCGTCCCCTTGACCATGTCTGCGACGTCGCTGCTCTTGGATACGTCGCAACTGTGATGGGCGGCTTTGCCGCCGCTTTCTCGGATGAGTTCCACCGTCTCGATGGCGGAGGCCTCATCGATGTCGCCCACCATGACCGCGGCGCCTTCGCGCGCGAAGGCAAGAGCGACAGCCCTGCCTATCCCCGATCCCGCTCCAGTGACCAGCGCCGTCTTGGTCTTCATTGTCTCCATCGCGTTCTTCGTCCTCCATTTAGCACGTGGGAAGGGACAGATCTGTGCCAGAGCGATGATAGACCAGCTGGGCCCGACCGGACGCTCCGCCGGCCGTTGCTTATCGTGTGCCCCGGCTGCTAGGCTTTGATGTGCCTGACAGAGCCATGATGGAGGAGCACACGGTGGGACTCCTAACGACGAAGAAGGCGGCCAAGTTGCTCGCTGATGGGCTTGGCTGGGCCGTCTCGGCCTTTGATGTCGAGGAGGCCGTGGAGCGCGGGCGGCTGAGGGCAGAGAAGGGACCTGGACGTCGCAGTGCCTACCTCATACCCGAAGAAGAGGTTCTGCGGCTTCTCGAAGAGGATCGTCAGAAGAAGGCCCTCGAGGCTGAGAGTGGGAGTCTCATCCGCTGCCGAGAAGAAGGTGGTCGATGCCTGGGACACCATTCCCTCACAGGGCACGGACTACCTCTTTCGCATGAACTGGTGGCCAAACAGACGGCGCTGGAAGTAGGCGCTCGGCCGACCGGGTCGTCGGTTCGATCGCCCGGACCTGCCTGTCGGCAACCTATTCGGCTGGGGAGTCCGGACGCTCCACGTTCCCTATGTAGGCATCCATCTCGAATCCACCGAGAGGCGCGATCGGCAGGCCCCAGAGCCTCATACCCGCGGTGATGGCCGCGACTTCGTGAGCCTCCAGGCGTGTCTTCCAGTCCTGGTACTCGTAGCCGACCAGAGTCGCGGGGATGTCCCGGTCGAGGTCCTCATCCGAGCGCGGGTCGTTTCCGGTGGCTCTGTCCCACTCGTGCATGATGTCGTAGGCGTTCATCGCACCTCCCTCGCGGTTTGTGCTCCCAGGATAGCGCAGCGAGAGGACCCGGGGGCGTTCAGCTTGTAGTCCCGCTGGCTCCTTAGCTAGTATTGTGCGGTCGAGGCAAGTCGCATCCTTCTTTCCCGGGGGGTTCCGTTCGTGCTGAGCGTCGATCGTGTCACCAAGGCCTTCGACGGGGTTATCGCCGTCAACGATCTCAGCTTTTCCATCCCCGAGGGCGTCATCTTCGGCTTCCTAGGCCCCAATGGCGCGGGCAAGACGACCACCATGCGCATGATCCTCGACGTCATCAGGCCCGACAGCGGGTCTATCACCTGGCGCGGACGGCCGATCGGAGAGGTGGAACGGCGACGCTTCGGCTACCTTCCGGAGGAGCGGGGCCTTTACCTGAAGATGAAGGTGAAGGAGCAGTTGGTGTTCTTCGCCCGTCTCTATGGGGCCGACGCCGGCAGTGCCGCGAATGAAGTGGAAGAGGCGCTCGACCGTTTTGGCATCAAGGAACGGGGCAACAGTCGCCTCGACGAACTCAGCCGGGGCAACCAGCAGAAGGTCCAGGTGATAGCAGCGCTTCTGCGCGATCCCGATGTGGTCTTGCTCGATGAGCCCTTCACCGGTCTCGACCCGCTCAACTCCGAACTGCTCGAAGAACGTCTGTACGAGCTCAAGGACGCGGGCAAGACGGTGGTCTTATCCAGTCACCGGATGGAGCAGGTGGAGGAGCTGTGTGACGAGATCGTCATCATCTCGCGGGGCGAGCTGAAGCTGGCCGGCAAGGTCGATGAGATCCGCGATCAAGCCGTCCGCCGAGTCATCGACGTGCGCACGGCCTCGGGGCGAGTGGATGGCGCCGGTGCCCTCGGTCTGGATGTGCTGCCGCCCGGTAGGGACCATTTGCGTTTCGCCCTTCGGCCCGATGTGGATGCGCAGGTCGTCCTGGCCGGGATCCTCGATCGTGAGCGGGTGGACTTCTTCGCGCTCGAACGGCCTTCCATGCAGGAGATATTCGTGGCGGCCGTCAAAGAAGACGAGCCCGACGATGACTATGAGACAGACGAAGACGATGAGACGGACGACGTCGCAGATCGTGGGGACTACCGCAACGGACCGGGGAGTGACCTCCAGTGAGCACTGTGTGGCTGCTGATGAAGAGGGAGTTCTTCTCACGGGTGCGGGGGAGGGGATACCTGGTCTACACCGTCGTTGGAGTTCTGGCCATCGTGGGCCTGGCCTTCGTGCCCGCGATCATCGATGCCGTGACCTCGGGGAGCCAGATCAAGCTCGCTGTTGTCGACGAGACCGCCACGAATTCGGCCGATGGCCTCTTCTTCAAGCGCATGCAGAACGAGCTTGCCGATCTGCTTCCGAACGGGGAGCCACGATATGAGCTGACCGCCTCTGACGCGTCCAAGAACGACCTGGACGCGCAGGTGACCGATGGCGACCTCGATGCGTACGTCGTCATAAGCCCGGCGTCAGAGTCGACCGGTCAGCCGACGGAACTGCGCTACACGGCCAGCCTGATCAGCAAGGAGACAGTGCCCGACCAGGAGATGGCTCGTCTGAGTTCTGCTCTCAATGCTGCTGCCGCCTACATCCGCTTCGAGCGTCTCGGAATGGGCGAACAGGAGGTGGCCGGGTTGTTCTTCCCGGTGGAGACTCAGACCCAGACGCTCTCCGCAGCGGGAGCGGCGTCGGAGACTGAAAGAGCGGAGTCCTATGCGCTTACGTATGTGCTGGTCTTCCTGCTCTACCTGACGGTGTTGCTGTACGGCTCCTATGTGGCGATGGGGGTTATCGAGGAGAAGAGCAGCCGCGTTATCGAGATACTTGTATCCAAAGTGCGCCCGTACCAACTCATGGCGGGCAAGCTGCTGGGGGTGGGTCTGACGGCCTTGCTTCAGTACGGGATATGGGTCGCCGCGGGCATAGTGGTGATAGTCCTGGGGAACCTCACTGGGGGTGTGAAACTAGGCGGCCTTGAACTCCACCTGACGGCGGTCAGCCCCGGCGTCCTGGCTTGGTTCGTGGTCTTCTTCGTGCTCGGCTTCTTCACGTACTCGGCGGTGTTCGCCGGCCTGGGCTCCATGGTGAGCCGGGCCGAGGACGCTCAACAGGCGACCACTCCGGTCATGTTTCCGCTGGTGGCCGTGTTCATCATCGCGATAATGGCGATGAGCAGCCCCGACGCGTTGTTCGTCCACGTGCTCAGCTTCGTTCCCTTCGCCAGCCCGATACTCATGTTCGTGCGCATCGCCATGAGCCGAGGCCCCTCGCTGTGGGAAGTTCTGGCAGCGGTGGCCGTCAACTTGGTCACCATCGTGGCGCTGGTCTGGGCGGCGGCGAAGGTGTTCCGAGCCTCCATCCTTCTCTACGGTCGAAGGGTGGGCGTGAAGTCGGTTCTGCGCGCCCTTCGCTAGAGTCCTACCAGTCGCTGAAGTTCTGGTTGTACCAGATCTTGTCGGTGCCCTTCTTGGCCCGCTTCTCCCAATCCTTGGTCTTCGGCTCGGCCTCGATGCGGGCCGCCACCTCGTCGCAGCGCTGCTTGATGTGGGCCTTCTGGGACTCGTCGAAGGCCGGCACTCCGTCCACGTGGGTCTTGACCCGGCCCAGGTTGGTGGTCGCCGTGTACCAGAAGCCCCAGTCGTCGGCGAGCCGTCTCGCGATGTAGCCGCGGTTGATCTTGTGGGCGTCGTCCTCTCCGATGTCGGAGACGGTCATCAGGAACTCGAGGTCCTTGAGGTCCTTGTCGTTGATCTCCCAGATCTGGAGCTTCTGCAGAGCGATATCGGTGAGAGAGATGCAGTAGTCGTCGAACCCGAGGCGGTCCTTGAAGTTCACCTCGTGACAGTAGTCGAGCTTGTCGAGGAACACGTCGATCATGGGCACGGCGCCGCCATAGTAGATCTGGCGGGTCTTGCCGGTCATCATCAGGGTGTTCACGTCGCACTCGTAGCCGAGCTTCTCCATGAGGCCCTTCATCTTGCCGCCGCTCTTGCCGTCGGCCACGAAGTCGATGTCGGTGAAGTAGCGCTCGCCCAACCGCTCGAGCCGCGCGTAGAGGTCCACCTGGTCGGGGAAGTAGTAGTGCAGCGCCAGCGGCCCCATCACCCGCATGGCGAAGCCGGCCTCCCTGGCCGCGTCGACGATACGTCTCCCTTCGCTCAGGAAGACCTCCGGCTTGGGGTACCGGTCCATGGGGATGTCTTTGGGAAGTATGAATGGCTTGGGCATTGTCCGCGCTCCGCTCCCTGTCTAGCCTGATGTGAACACGTAGTCCTTGATCTTCTTCTTGTCCAGCATCACCACGACGCCCTTGAGGATGCCCTCGGAGTACTCGCTCCCCGGGTTGATCAGCAAGGTGCGGCCGGCCTTCTGGGCGCCGCGCGACTCGTGGATGTGTCCGTGCAGGCCGAGGAGGGGCTGGTACTTCTCGATGACCTGTTTCGCCCCGATGCTGCCGGCGTGGATCTTCTCCTCCGCGGCCATGCGCATCTTGTCGTCGAGCTTCGGGCAGAGGTCCAGCGAATACCCGTACGGCGGCACGTGGAAGTTGAAGATGACGTTCTCGAAGTCCTTGGGCGAAGTGCCGACTTTCTGGCACAACTGCTCCAGATGGGCGGTCACTTCCTCCTCGGGGCCCTCGCGGGGCGTGTCCCAGGGGGTGGGGTTGGAGCGCGACGACGAGATCATCGTGTAGTCGTCGAACTTGACCACCATGTTGTCGCAGGGGCGCAACGTCTTCGACTGGGCGATCATGTCGTCGATCTCCCACCAGTCGTCGTTGCCGGGGCAGATGTAGACAGCGGTGTTCTTGCCGGCCAGCCGCTCGTCGGCGAGCGCCAGCCATTCCTCGATGCGCTCGATGGCCCGCTTCTTGAACAGCGAGTCGATGGCCGCCGGTCGCCCTTGATCGCCTCGTACTCCTCACGAGTCTGCTCGACCCAGTAGTAGCCGGCGTTCTCGATGGTCTTCTTGGTGGCCGCCATCTCGTCGGCGGAGTTCATCGCGGTGTACTGACCCATGAGGTGGCATTCCCGGCCGCCGCCGGCCTTCTCCACCAGCGGGATCGAGCACCTTGCCCAGGAGGTCGCCGTTCAGCACGGCCACGTCGACCCCGTAGATGGGGAGCGCGTTCAGGAACTTCCGGTAGCACACGTTGGATCCGTGTATATCGGTCACGTAGAACAGCTTGAGCACGTATCACTCCTTCTCCGGCCGGCGCGGGCGCGGCACTGCCGCGCGCCCGGACGGCCGGTCATTACAGCGGGGCCGCCGCCTAGGCGGCGGCCCCGATATCCGCGGCTTGGACCCCCTCCAAGACCGCCATTGACGAAACCGAAGATCACTCAGGCGGCAACTCGCCCGTGAGCATGCTGGTGTCGACTCCCGCGGTCTTCTTGGCCCGCCAGCTCCAGAAGAAGTACCAGGCATATGCCCAGCACCCAGGTCACCAGGATCAGTCATGCCGGTGAGCCAGGGTGAAGCCCTCCAGCTTGGTGTCCTGGAAGAAGAAGAACACGGCGAGGATGACCAGGTACGCGAGGTTGACGATCGCCGCCCATGGTCACCAACGGCATGCCGAGGAACTTCCACTTCCGATAGGGCGACGACTCCCAGATGCCCTTGGACCGCTTCGAGAAGGGGAAGACCAGATGGCCGCGATGGCCGTCACGCCGAACACCGAGAAGATCTCGAGCGCCGTCACCGACGAGACCCTGCTCGGAGAAGGGCAGGTAGAAGACATAGAGCGCGATCAGGATCTCCGCGAGTACGAAGCCGAGGATGTAGTTCTTGACCGGCGAGGCGAAACGAGCGTTCACGCTCGGTGAACCACTTGGGACCCATGCGGTCCATGCCCCACGCGAAGAGGATGCGCGGGAAGGCCAAGTACGAGAGGGCGAGCCACCAGATGGTGAACAGCAGGAACGAGAACGCCATGAGGAAGAGTAGGAACTTGTTGTGCATCACGATGGCGGCCAAGCCCACGAAGTGCGGGCTCCAGGGCATGTTGTAGCCATCCAGGCCGTTCTGGTCGACCCAGGCAGTGGCGGAGAGGAAGTCGAAGTCGACCAGCCGGTACAGGCCGACTGCCGACGAGGATCATGACTACCGCCGGGAGGATGATGGCGAAGAGGTTCGACAGGATGATGCTCTTGTCGGGCCGCTTCACCTCGCCGGCGATGAACGTGATGCAGTACGAGTAGGCGAACAGCCACGAGCCCGCGACCATGACACCGAAGGTGTCGTACCAGTTCCAGGTCGTGGGGATTTCGGTACGCCGCGGCTGCCGAGGTGGCCGCGATGAAGTCGGTGTAGTTGTAACGAGCCGTTCTCCGCCGCCATGGAGTTCCAGGAGTTGATGAAGTCCTGCTTGCTGTAGCTGAACAGCACGACGACGATGATGATGGCGCCGATCGAGCCCAAGGCCCATGACCACCTTCTGCACCCGGGCGAACACCTTGACCCCGAACACGACGAACAGGAAGGCGATGATGCTGGCGATCGTGCCTATGACGAACGAGCCCCACGCGTAGGAGAGCCCGCCGAAGAACTGCTCGGTCTCCGAGTTGTAGAGCCAGTTCCAGCCCATGCATGTCCGACAGCATGACGCACCCCGGATCGGCCATCCACGGAGCCAGGACGTAGATCCACATCAGCCAGATGAACGCGTTGCCGAACGATTCCCCGATACCCACCAGGGGATGGAGAATGCGGGAGTTGTAGATGTACTCGCCGCCCGAGCGGGGCATCGAGCCGCCCAGGATGCCCCAGACCAGCGGGAAGCCGATACCGGCCAGCACCAGGGACAGGACGGTGGCAATGATCAGGTTGCCACCCATGTACACGCTCAAGCCCAAGGCTGATCATCACCCATATGCTCGGGGTCAGGCCCTGGTTCATGAAGCCGACGCCGAAAGCGTCCCACATACTCAATCCGCGCACGAGGCCGCTGGCCTTTCGTGCGAATGAGATCTCACCTTCTCCTTGCATTGCGACCCCCGTTCACTGGGTGCACGACCGGTGCACCTTTCTTTGCACGCCTCAGCCACCCCGCCGCGCGCGTCCTTCAGGTCATCGGCGCCCCTTCCTCTCCGGACTCCGCCGGGACACGCCAATCGCACACTTCTTTGAGCTTCCACGGCACGATGATCGTCCTCACCCGTGTCACCCCTGGGATGACCCCGATCACCTCGTTGGTCAGTCGCACCAGTTCCTCGGTATCGTGAGCATAGACCTGGGCGTTGAGGTCGCCATCGCCGACGGCCCCGGCCACATAGCTGACTTGGTCGAGCGTCGACCAGTTGGGCAGCAACCTCCTGGAGGCATCCCGGCGCCACGTCGATGACCACGTCACCGATGGTTGCGTATCCGAGAGCCTGCGGATTGATGATGGCCGATACTCGCAGGACGCCGGATCTCTTCAAGCGTTCGATGCGATAGCGGATGGAGCGTTCCGACACCCCTGGAATGTGGCGTGCCATCTCCGCGGCCGGCTTGCGGCCGTCCTCCACGAGCAGGGCCAGGATGCGGCGGTCTACGGCATCCAGAACGAAGGTCATGGCGCGCTCCCCGGGTCGCATGCTCTCCTTGGAGAAATGTGACAGATGATGTCGCTAAAAGTCAATAGTCGCCCGCCACCTGTCCGATTCGGCAACAAGGTGTCTCATGGACGATGGGAGTCGAGAGGGGGCGTTTGCTAGACGACCGGTCGGGATATGCTGCAACAAGGCGCCTCTTGTGTGCCGTCACGGAATCCGGGATATTGTTAGTGTTGGGTGCGAGCTTGGGAGCTTGAACGGAGCCGCGAGGTAGGTCTGTGGGCAAGCGGCAGAATCATGGTGCGCGCGAGGCCACCGGCGAGAGCCGGGCGGCCAACGCGCTCTTTGCTCCCATAGCCGTCCGTCTTGCGCTCTTTCTGGAATCCCTAGTGATATGCGCGCTGGCCCTCGCCTTGCTTGGTAGTCTCTTCGGCCGTGGCTGCCCCGGAGCCAAGTGGCATGGTGGTGAAGGTCGGCGTCTACGAGAACTCGCCCAAGGTGTTCACCGACAGTTGGGGTCACCCCGCGGGCCTCTTCATCGACATCATTGAAGATATTGCGAAGAGCGAGGGTTGGAGTCTTCAGTACGTCTCCGGGAGTTTTGCCGAAGGGCTGGCGCGGGTCTCCAGCGGCGAGATCGATCTCATGCCCGACGTGGCGTTGACGGGAGATCGTTCGGCCAAGTACGCTTTCCACAGCGTCTCCGTTCTCTCCTCATGGTCCCAGGTCTACGCTCGCGAAGGCAGTGGCATCAGATCGATCGTGGACTTGAACGGCCAAAGGATCGCGGTTCTGGAGGGGTCGGTCCAACAGACGTCGTTTACTCGGATGGCCGAGAGCTTCAGTCTGGAGGTGACACTCGTCTCCGAGCCCGACTTTGCCGCGGCGTTCGACGCGGTTGCTCAAGGCGAAGCCGACGCGGTCATCACCAACCGTTTCTACGGAATTACTCACGCCAAGGAAATGGGGCTCGAGGATACTGCCATCGTCTTTGAGCCCTCGGATCTGTACTTTGCCGCCACTCTGGGCGACCCCAAACAGCTGCTGGGCGCGATCGATCGGCGCTTGTCGGATCTCAAAGAAGACCCTGCGTCTGCCTACTACGTGTCGCTGGACCGTTGGGTCTCGCAGGAGGTCAACTTCGAGTTACCCACCTGGGCGCAGACCCTGGCGTGGACGCTGGGTGTCGCTCTGTTCATGGCCGTCGTGGGGGTCTACTTCCTGAGACGCCAGGTGGCCTCGCGCACCCGTGAACTCAGAGAAGCCAACGCGGAGATGGAGCAGCGGATAGTCGAACGGACTGCTCAACTGGCGGAAGCCAAGGAATGGGCTGAGGAGGCCGACCGTCTCAAGTCGGCCTTTCTTGCCACCATGTCGCACGAGCTGCGCACGCCTCTCAACTCGATCATCGGGTTCAGTGGGATACTGGAGCAGGGCTTGGCCGGCCCGCTCAACCCCGAGCAGAGCAAGCAAATGGGCATGGTGCGCGGCAGCGCGAGGCACCTGCTGGACCTTATCAACGACATCCTCGACATCTCGAAGATCGAGGCGGGTGAGTTGGTGGTGGCGCACGAACCCTTTGATCTCCGTTCGTGCATCGAGAGCGCGGTTGCCACAGTGCGGCCTCTCGCCGAGAAGAAGGGCTTGGCGCTCAGCGCGGAGATAGCGCCGTCCGTGGACTCCATCATGGGCGACCGCCGGCGGGTCGAACAGATCCTGCTCAACATTCTTGGCAACGCCATCAAGTTCACTGAACGGGGCGAGGTGGCCCTCGTCGCGGGAGCGGACACAGCCGAGGCGCGTGTGAGTGTGCGTGACACGGGCATCGGCATCCAACCTGAGAATCTTCGGAAGGTCTTTGAGCCGTTCAGACAGGTGGACTCCGGCCTGACTCGCAACTACGAGGGCACCGGCCTGGGGTTGGCCATCTGCCAGCGGCTGGCGAACGCCTTCGGGGGTGAGGTCAGCGCGGTCAGCGAACTTGGCGTGGGGAGCACCTTCACCCTCACGCTTCCAAACAAGGCTGGAGGCGACGTTGGCTGGCAAGATACTGATCATTGAGGACAACGCTCAGAACCTCTATCTGGAGACCTTTCTCCTGGAGTCTCGCGGGCATCAAGTAGTGGCGGCTCTCGACGGGCCTTCAGGGATAGAACTCGCGAGTAAGGAACGACCGGACCTCATCCTGTTGGACATCCAGCTGCCCGGCATGGACGGGTACTCGGTGGCGCAAGCGCTTCGCAAGAGTGCCGAGGTTGCGCGTACCCCGATTGTGGCCGTGACCTCCTACGCTATGCTGGGCGATCGCGAAAAGGCTCTGGCAGCCGGGTGCGACGGATACGTGGAGAAGCCCATCAATCCGGATACGTTCGTGGCGCAGATCGAAGCTTTCTGCCCCTGTGAGGCGGGGGAGGGCCCGGAGTGAAGCGTCTTCTTGTGGTGGACGACCACGAGAACGCCCTCTACTTCTTGCGGGTGTTGTTGGAGGGCCACGGCTACTCGGTAGAGCTCGCTCGCAACGGGGCGGAGGCTTTGGACAAGGCACGGGAGAGCCCTCCGGACGCCATCATCTCAGACATACTCATGCCGGTCATGGATGGTTTCGCTCTCTGCCGCGCCTGGAGAGCAGACGAGCGTCTCGCAGGCATACCGTTCATCTTCTACACGGCCACCTACACCGATCCGAAGGACGAGAAGCTGGGTTTGGGCCTGGGAGCCGACGCCTTCATCACGAAACCGGCCGAGCCGGACGAACTTCATGGCCGCGCTTCGGACGGTTCTTTCGAAATGCGAGACGGAGCACCTCGTAGTCGCTCCGACCGAGCAGGAGCATGAGGACGAGGGGGTTCTGAGGCAATACAACGACGCCTTGGTCCGGAAGCTCGAGGACAAGATGCTGCAGCTGGAGCAGGCCAACCAGGCCCTGGAGCAGGAGATCGGCGCGCACCGGCAGACCGAGGCCATGCTGCGCCGCCAGAAGGCGGGCGACGAGCTTGTCGAGGAACTGCTGTCTCGAATCGCCGGAGCCTCCGCCTCCGAGATCGATGGCCACATCACAGAGATTCTGCAGCTGATCGCCAAGTTCATGACGGTCGACTCGGCAATGGTCATCCAGGCCTCGGAGGACTTCAGCAATTGGGGCGTTGCTTCTGGCTGGGTCACGGGTGGGCTTGAACGGGTGTCGGTGACGTTGGGCAGCATTCGGATCGGAACGCTTCCTCGTATCGAGTCGGAGCTTCTGGCAGGGAGAACGGTCATTCTTCGTTCGCCGGACGATCTTCCCGCCGAGGTCGATGAACTGCGTCGTCTCTGGCACTCACAAGAAGTCGATTCGATCCTCCTGGTTCCACTCCTGGGCCGGGGCGCCCTCGTGAGGGGCTGCCTCCTGTTGTTCTCCAGTTCCGAGGGCCCCTCCTGGGAACACCAGGAGGTACGCCAGGCGGAACAGATCGGCAAGGTGATCGCCAACATTCTGGAGCGGAAACGAGTCGAGGACTCACTCAGGGCGAACGAGGAGCAACTGCAGCGGTCTCAGAGGATGGAGATCGTCGGCCAGATGGCGGGCGGAATAGCCCACGACTTCAACAATCTGCTGACTGCCATCATCGGCTACAGCGACCTCATTCTTGGCAGTGAGCGGTCGGGGGCCTCCGCTGGATCAACCGATATCGCCGGTCTCATGGACGACGTGCGTGAGATCAGGGCGGCTGCCGACCGAGCCCGGGAACTCACCCGTCGGATGCTGGCGTTCTCTCGTCGGCAGACGCTCCGTCCCGAGGTGATCGTGCTGAACGACGTCGTGGCTGAGACCAGACCGTCGTTGGAGCGCACGCTTGGAGAGCACATCGAGTTGATACTCCGGCTTGACGCGGAACTGGGCCAGTGCGAGGTGGATCGATCGCAACTCTTGTCTACGCTGATGAACCTGGCGGTGAACGCACGTGACGCCATGCCGCATGGGGGCAAGTTGACGCTGGAATCGGCCAACGTGCTCCTGGACGAGAGCTACTGTGAGCGCCATTTTGGTTTCAACCCCGGCTCCTACGTGACGCTCAAGGTGTCCGACACCGGTCTGGGCATGACCCCCGAGGTCGAGTCGCACATGTTCGAGCCGTTCTTCACCACCAAGAGCCTCGGGCAAGGGGGCGGGCCTGGGCCTACCGATGATCTATGGCTTCGTCAAGCAGAGCGGCGGCAATATCGCCGTCGAGAGCGAACCAGGCAAGGGCGCCACTTTCACGATCTTTCTGCCGCGGGTGAACAAACCGATGGAGTCCGATCGGTCGGGTCAGTCGGTCGATTGTGTGGAGGCAGGGGGGGAGACGATCCTGGTAGTGGAGGACGAAGAGATGGTGCGGACTCTGGTCAGACGGGTCTTGGAACTCAATGGGTACGAGGTCATCGCCGTGGGAGACGGCGTAGCCGCGTGGGCCCTGCTGGTCGAAGGTGCCCGATCCGTGGACCTCCTCCTGACGGACGTGGTCCTTCCCGGGGAGCTACAGGGTAACGACCTGGCCGACAAGGTCATGAGGCTCAGACCCGGACTACCCATTCTGTACATGTCCGGGTATATACAGAACGCCGCGATCCGCGGGGAGCGTCTCAGCGCCAAGCCCAACTTCCTGGAGAAGCCGTTCACCGCGGAGGTGCTCACGGGAAAGGTGCGAGAGGCGCTGATCTCCGGAGTCGTGGTGCGATGACGGAGTCGATCGGAGTCTTGGGAATCGAGATCCGCGACCTCCGACCCGAGGACCTCGAGGCTGTGATGCGGCTGTGGACGGATGCTGGATTACCCTTTCGGCCCCAGGGCCGGGACAGACCCGACAGAGTGGCAGCGGAACTGGAAGGTGGCAAGGCCGCGTTCCTGGTGGCAGAAGCCGACGGAAAACTCGTTGGCACGGTTCTCGGTACGCACGACGGCCGCAAGGGATGGATCAACCGGTTGGCGGTCGCCCCGGTCTATCGGCGCCGGGGAGTGGCGGCGCTGCTCGTGCGCGAGGTTGAAGCCCGGTTGGCCGCTCTCGGTCTCGAAATCACCGCGGCCTTGATAGAGACGCCCAACCAGGGTTCGCTGGCTTTCTTTCGAGCGATCGGCTACAGCCACGACGCTGAGATCGAGTACGTGAGCAAGAGACGTTCCATCGACACATGACGAGCGCTACCGGACTTGCCGTCCCTACTCCTTGGGTCGCGCGGTGTGTCGCAGGTCGATCTTCTTGTTGAAGGGCCGGCTTGGCCTGCCCACTGCCGTCATGTAGACGATTCCCTCGGTCTCTCCGTCTACGCCGAGCAGGGCGTTGATCTCGTCGTCGTAGAAGGCGGCTATGGGACAGCTGCCCAGGCCTTGGGCGACGGCGGCCAGGGAGAGGTGGGCAGCCATGTGACCCGCATCCAGATAGAAGTAACGGTAGGCGCGCTCCCGGTATTTCCACACCGACCGTGCGAAGACCGCGGTCCACAGGAAGATGGCTCCCGCCTTCGCGCACATCAGTTGGTCGAGAGCCGCGGCCGAGATATCGCTGCGCAGATCACCGGTCTTGAGTTGCTCCAGCGAGTGGCTGCCCTCGACGATCGGACGTTCCAGGATGTCGACCCCGGCGACTCGGTAGTGGTACAGGCCCGGCTCGAGCCCCTCGACCTTGTTGGCGACGATGTAGGTCTCGATGGGGTAGAGCGCGCCGGCAGTGGGGGCCGCTCGATAGAAGTCCTGGCCGTGCGGGGTTATGTACGATGTGGTGATGCCCGCGGAAGCCCAGAGAAGGCGGGAGAGCTCAAGGAGCGATAGAGGAGTGGCCCCATAGGAGCGCACGCTGCGACGGCCCGAAACGCACGTCCACAGATCGGGAGAGGGATCCTCCTCGGCCGAGGGTGCAGGCGTAGGCAGGGCGATCACCGGAGCGTAGCTGTAGAACTTGTAGATCGGAGGTTTGCTCCGCCAATCGAGTTCGTGCTCCTCCATCGAGTCTCTCTTGTAGGACGTCTCGTCCTGGAACTCAGGTCCGGGGTGTTCGGGCATTTCTCCTCCGCTCGATCGCAATCGCTGGCGACGTGCTAGCCTGAACGGCTGCGCGCACCGCGCATCTGTCGTAGTGATCATATGCAAAGTTCCCACATGAGTACCTCAGAGACAAGTCAACACATGCCCGACACCGGTCCGCAACGCACCCATTGGTTCCAATTGGGGGTCGTCTGTGTCGCCGGCTTCGTAGTCTGGTCTGGATTCGGAGCGATACTGCCGTATCTGCCGGTCTTCCTGCAGGAACAGGCGCATGCCTCGGTCTGGCTGATAGGGGTGGTGGCCGCCTCCTACTACGCGGGCACGTTCATGTTCGCGGCGCCCCTGGGGCGACTGAGCGACTCCATCGGTCGCAAGCCGGTGATCGTGGCCGGGGTGGCTCTCTTCGCTGTCGCTACCGCTCTCTTCGTCTCCACCACGCATCCGGGGTGGTTCATGGTCTTCCGCCTTCTGGAGGGGGTGGGGGCGGCGGCCGTTACTCCTGCCGGGATGGCCCTGATCGCAGACCTCTCCACCGAGGCGACCCGCAGCCGGGCCTACGGCTGGTACACGACCGCGCAGTTCGGAGGCTTGGTGGCCGGTCCGGTGCTGGCCGTGCCTCTCTACAACCTGGGGGGAGGGCAAGGCGCCTGGGCGTTCTACACCATATTCCTCTTCGGGAGCGCGCTTTCGGCCATCACGGCCGTGGTGTTGCTGTTCGCCATCAAAGAACCGGAGCACGCTCGTCGCCGCCGACAGGTCAAGTCGGTTCACCCGCCCTACCGGCAACTGGTCACCAGGCCCGTTGCCGCGTTCCTGGTGGTGGCCTTCACCGGGAGCTTCGCCATGGGCGTGTGGGAAGTCCTCTGGAGCCTCTGGTTGCGTCACCTGGGCGCTTCCATGAGCTTCATCGGCTACACGTGGGTAGCGTTCAGCGTGCCGATGCTTCTGGCCTTCGTGGGGGGCTACCTGGCCGATAGGTACAATCGTTGGGCGCTGATGTTCTCGGGATACCTGGTCTCGGCGTTCGCGTGGATCACCTACGGGACGACGCGCAATCTGACACTGTTCATGGTTGTGAGCGTGATCGAAGGGTTGGCCGTGGCCTGGTCGTATCCGGCCAAGGCGGCGTTCCTCGTGCAGGTCGTCCCGCCACGCTGGCTGGGAAGCGTTCAAGGACTGGAGTCGACGTTCATGCAGGTGGCGGCATTGGTGGGGACGCTGCTGGCTCCTCTGCTCTACACGTACATATCCGGGTACGTCATCAGTATCGCCGGCGTGGTGTCGGTTCTTGGGTTGGTTTTTGCCGCTCCCGTCCTGTTCAGGGAGTGGAAACGCCTCCAAAATATCCGCGAGGAAGCCCCCGATTGCACCGTTGTGCAAAGCGGCGACTAGGACGATATACTCGCTCACATGCAGGACGACCAACATCTCCCTGGCGATAGACGCCGAGGCTGTGATCGGCGCAGCCGCCGGGTCTACATCTTCAGAGACAAGCGGACCGGTTTCGACCGGAGAACCAACCGTGAGGACGGGGAGATAGGAGTGCTGGAAAGCGCCCTGATCGGTCTGCGCGACTCACCGGGCGTGGTCGTGATGCTCCTTCTGGCCATCAACATAGTCAATCTTGCCGACTTCATCCTCACCCTCAACGTTCTGGCTTCGGGCGGCGGGGAGGCGAACCCGCTCATGCGAGGATTGTTCAATCTGGGTCCGGTCTGGGCCGGGATCTTCAAGATCTTGGCCGTGGGGACGGCGAGTTGGCTGCTGTGGCGCTGCAGGCGGTTTCGCTGCGTGCTGAAGGTGGCAATCGTCACCGCTGCGCTGTTTGCGGTCGTCCTCGGCTATCACATCTACGGACTGGTGGCCTTCAGCTAGCAACCTGCTGGGGAGAAGGCGGCAGGGCGCGTCGGGCCCGTCAGTTCCCCACACTCATCGCGATGGTCACACCTGCGGGCTGCATCGTGGGGGCCGCGACCAGCTCGGGGTCGGGTGGGAGCATCGCTCGCAACTCCTCGTCGTGATCCAGAATGTGCAGTAGCGTATCCACGACCTTGGGGTCGAACTGACCGCCGCTGCAACGTAGGAGTTCGCGCATGGCTTCACGGTGGGTCCGACCCGAGCGGTAGGGACGGTCGGAGCGGATGGCGTGGTAGGCGTCGGCGGCTGCAATGATCCGCGCGCCGATCGGGATGTCGTCGCCCTGCAGTTGCTCCGGGTAGCCCGAGCCGTCGTAGCGTTCTTGATGATGCAGGACCAGCGGCATCACGTCCATCAACTCGGGAGCCTGCTCCATTATCTGCTTGCCCAGGACAGGATGCCGGCGGACGCAGGCCCACTCCTCGGGGGTGAGGCCGCACTCCTTGGTCAGGATGGCGTCTGGCACTCCGATCTTGCCCACATCGTGCAGGAGAGCCCCCACTCTGACGCGGGCGATCTCGGTGGCGGCCAGACCGATGCGTCTGAGCGACCGCTGCCGACAACTCCGACACCAGGCGAGAGTGTTCGTGTGTGTAGCCGTCTCTGACATCCACCGCGGCGGCGAGACTGCGCACGATGGCTCCGCGTCCGGAGTGGGGCAGCGAGACCACGTTGTCGGGCGCTTCTCTGGCGGGCAGGTCGCGGAAGAGCTGCACCTGGTTGCCTCCCAGGTCCTTCGCGAAGCACAGGGCCTTTCGAGCCGCCTCCACCAACTCCGGGGCCGAGGCTCCGTCGGCCGGATAGCAGCAAAGACCCAGACTGACGGTGAGGCGTATGTCCGAGCCCTCGGCGCCAAGGAACACCCAGCCGGCGATCGTCTGGCGGAGCCGCTCGGCTACCTCTACGCCGCCCTTCTCGAACGTGTGGGGGAGGATCATGGCGAATTGGTCACCCCCAAAGCGCGCGACCAGGTCGATCTCGCGAAGCTGGGCCCTGAATCTGCGGGCGAGGTCGAGGAGGATCCTATCCCCGCACTGGTGGCCGTGCCGGTTGTTCAGATGATGGAAGTTGTCCAGGTCGAGCACCAGCAGCATGAAGGTGTCGCCGAAACGATAGGCGCGCTCGCACTCGTGAGCGAGCCGATCTTGGAATACCCGGTGGCTGGCCACGCGTGTGAGGGCGTCCAGCGTGGCGGTGTCGGCCAAGCCCGACACCTCCGCAGTCGCGCTGGCGTCGTGCGGACAGGGCGGCATAGAGGAGACCAACGCTGAGAGCCAACAGGATCAGGTGAGATACCGGGAAGGATGCGGCACCGGATGGAGGAGAAACGGTCAAGACTGTAGCGAGACCGATGAAGAGAGCGAGAAGAACGATCGCGGTCGTCGGACCGACAAACCTCTGGAGCCGGGACGACTTGGATATCGGCGAGCCCACCGTCAATGCGGCCACCAGGAATCCGGTCGCGCCGACGGCCAATGCCACTCGAACCAGGGTGTAAGGATCGATGATCGTGCTCCTTTCTCCTCGAGCACAACTTTTCGACGGGACATATGGGTATCCTGCGCGCCCACGGAAATGCTGCTACGAGTACCGCTGCTCCAGCCAGGGATCGCCCAGAGCGTGATATCCCCGGCTCTCCCAGTACCCCAGACGCTCGTCCGCTGTGAATTCCACGCCCTGGATCCACTTGGCGCTCTTCCACAAGTAGAGTTGGGGGACCAAGAGGCGGACGGGGCCGCCGTGTTCGGGGGAGATGGGACGCCCCTCATACTCGTAGGCCAGCAGAACGTCGTCCCTGAGCAACTCAGCGATCGGTAGGTTGGTCGTCCAACCGGCGGGGGCGTGGATCACCACGTGCCGGGCCTCGGGGCGGGTGACTTGGCCCTCGAGCAACTGGGAGACGAGTACGCCCCTCCAGTGAGTGTCGAGTTGGGACCAGCCTGTGACGCAGTGGATATCGCAGGTCTGTTCGGTGGAAGGGAGGGAGAGGAGCCCGTCCCAGTCGAGACTGAGCCCGGGAGCGATCAGTCCCGAGACGGTCAGACGCCAGGCCGTCCGGTCGATGCGGGCGACCGATCCGGCGTGGAGAACGGGGAAGTCGGTCACCAGTCGTTGCCCCGGAGGTACACGGTCTTCGACTGACCTGGTCATCTCTCACCTCGCTAGAAGAAGTAGAGAAGCCGCTTCCGTGTGGAAGCGGCTTCTCTTGCTGAGGTCCTATCGAATGGTGCTCCGCGAATCAGCCGCGGCGCTCTTACTCGATGCTGATAGCGCCCTCGGGGCACTCGTCAGCGGCTTCCTCGCAGCAGCCGGCATCTTCGCACGCGTTCGGATCGATCACGTGGCTGATGCCGTCATCGCCGATCTCGAAAACGTCGGGACAAATATCCTCGCAGATACCGCACCCGGTGCAAAGATCGGGATCGACTTTCGGAACACCCATGGTTCTCCTCCTTTGGGACTTACAAGCGAGCCAATATAAGCAAAGCCGCGAGAGGAGTGCAAGGTGCCGCGAGCCATTTGTGCGGCTTTGTCATCCGCGATGGCGAGAACAGAGCTCGGCGAGCGCGGTTCTTTCGACCTCGTCCAGCACCGAGGAGAAGTCGTGGCTATCGACTGGGACATAGCTGGGACCTTCGTCGTGCAGCAGCAACGACGGCGGGTTTCCGCCGGCAGCTCGGGATGCGACGAGCCAGGTCTTCGGGCAGTGCCACGTCCGCAACCTCCTGTCCCAGCACGGTGCCTATGAAGGCGGTCCAGGCTCGAGGCGTCACGTCCGCCGGGTCGTATCCTCCTCCTCCGACGATCAGCCATCGTCCGAAACAACATTCGTGGGCAAGGGCGTGCAGCCGCGAGGCCAGCCTGGGGAACAGCGAGAGGGTGGCAGTCAGATGCGTCAGCGGGTCGGAGTGGTGGGCATCGACCCCCGTCTGCGTGACTAGGATGTCGGGCGCGAAAGCACGGACGGCCGGTTCGATCACCCGCTCGAAGGCCTGCAAGATGGCCTCGTTGCCGGCGAAAGCGGGCAGGGGGATATTGAGGCAGGCTCCTATCCCCTCTCCTCTGCCCATCTCGGACACGTCGCCGGTCCCCGGGAAGAGAAACTGTCCCGACTCGTGCACGGAGATGGTGAGCGCGCGAGGGTCGTCGTAGAAGGCTGCCTGTACCCCGTCGCCGTGGTGGGCGTCGAAGTCGATGTAGGCGACTCGGCGGCCCTCCTTCTCCGCGATGGCTATAGCGGCGGCGCTGTCGTTGTAGACGCAAAAGCCGGCGGCTTGGGCCTTCTGGGCGTGGTGCTGGCCGCCCGCGGGGCTGTACGCGTGCACGGCCCGGTCCTCGAGCAGCGCGGTCATCGCCTGGATGGTGGCCCCGGTGTAGAGGGCGGCGGCATCGTGGATGCTGGGGAACAGCGGGTCGTCCGAGGTGCCCAAACCGTAGAGGCTGAGGTCGACGGGCCCCCGGTTGCCCTGGGCGATGGCCTGACCCTGCTGCACCGCTTGGACGTACGGGTAGGAGTGGACAGTCATGAGTTCGGACAGGGTGGCAAAGCGCGGGGTTTCGAAGCTGATGCCGCCCGAGTCGAGCCAGCCCAACATCGACAGAAGCGACATGGTCAGGGTGTAGCGGCTGGGCTGGAGAGGGTGCTCTTCGCTGAAGGTGTAAGCGGCCAGTTCGGGGCCGTATGCGATGGTGATAGCTTCGCCTGCGCCGGACAGTGATGCCGCGGGGCTCGATGGAGACTCAGGGGCGCTCAAGACGACCTCCACGCTTGTGCTGACAGTAGGGCGTACCCCCCCGCTTTCCCCGGTAGTACAATACCAGCCCCAACGGGTGGAGACAGGAGGGGATGAGACCGTTGACCTCGGTTGTGCAGCCACGCAGACGCGGGCGGCCGTCCCTTGCGCGCAAGGCGGGGGACATGATGTCGCGCGAGCGATTGTTCCCACCAGGCTCTCGGGCGCTCGTCATGGTTTCGGGGGGGCAGGACTCGCTGGCGCTCCTACACCTGTTGGCGGGCTGGGCGCCAGGACGGAACGGGCCGGCCGGTCTGCACGTTGTCCACATCAATCACCATCTGCGCGGGGCTGAGAGCGACGACGACGAAGCCTTGGTGACGCGCGTCTGTGCGCGGCTGGGCGTGGGATTGACAGTGGTCCACTGTGCCATCGAAAAGGCGGCGGGCAATGTCCAGGAGGCGGCGCGCGACGCCCGTCGGAAGGCGGCGCTGAGGGTGGCGGCTGAAGAGGAGTGCGAACGCATCGCTCTGGGACACACCGCCGACGATCAGGTGGAGACCATGCTCTATCGTCTGGGACGATACGGCGGGTTGGCGGCTCTCACGGGCATGAGGCCGTGCGACCCACCCTGGGTCCGGCCCCTGCTCGGGTGCCGTCGGGACGAGACGGCCGCCTACTGTCGGGAGCACGGTCTGGAGTACGCTCGAGACCGGGGCAACGCCTATCCAGGCTACGCACGCACGGCCATTAGGGAGAAGGTGATACCTGCCTGGGAGGCGGGGCTCCCCGGGGCGGTGGAGGCGGCCTGCAGGGCATCGGAAGTGGCCGCCGAGATGGAGGAATTGGCCTCCTCCGTGCTCGCGGAGGCAGCTTCGCTGGTGGTGGGCACGGCCGTTTCGGTGGCTGAGGCGGGGGAGTTGAGCGTCGCCGGACTGCTGAGCCTGACGCGGCCGGTCCGGAGACTGCTTGTGCATGATTGGTTGGAGGCGCGCGCGAGGCCTGCGGCCTCGCGCGGCGCCGTCCTAGCCATCGAGGCCCTACTGACGAAGAGCGGGTCCGGCGAACGCACGATCGGAGGCGGCTATCGCGCACGCAAAGAATACGACCGGTTGTTCCTGGAGCGGGGAGTGCGACAACCAGCCCTTGTGCCGGCACCGGTCGAGCTGCCGGTTCCAGGAGAGGCCAGGTGGGGCCGCCTGACGGTACGCGCGGACGTAGTGGACGCCTACGTGGACGCCCGACGTCTGCAGAGAAGCGTACTTGGACGCCGCCAGCCTTGAGGGGCCACTGCAGGTGAGGGGGCCGAAAACGGGCGACCGTTTTCGGCCACTAGGAGCCCCGGGCACACGCAAGTTGCAGGACGTGTTCGTCGACATGCGGGTGCCGGCAGCAGAGAGGCCCTGCTGGCCCCTGGTTGTTTGCGGCGAGCGCATAGTGTGGGTGTGTGGTTTGGCGTTGGCAGAGGAAGGTAGAATCAAGACCGATGCCACCAGTATCGTCCGCCTCAGCGTTGGCGTAGAACTCAACGTGAGCGTACACCCGGGCCTGAGCGTGGATCCCAATAGTACCGAGGTCGCGGGACCAGGCTGCGACGAGGAGGGCGTCCGGACGTGAGAGTCCTCATAACCGCCGAGCAACTGCAATCGAGGATCGACGAGTTGGCTGTCGCCATCACGGCGGACTACAAGGGGACGCGTCCTGTGCTGATCTGCGTGCTCAAGGGCGCCGTTTTCTTCCTCGCCGACTTGACCAGAAGGCTCCCCTTCGACGTGGAGGTGGAATTCATGGCGGTCTCGAGCTACGGGCAGTCGTCCGAAAGCTCAGGGGTGGTGCGCATCCTCAAGGATCTCGATACCGATATCGAAGGACGGCATGTCCTGATAGTCGAGGACATCATCGACTCGGGGCTGACGCTCCAGTATCTGACTCAGAGTTTGAAGACCCGCAATCCGGCGAGCTTGGAGATCGTGACGCTTCTCAGCAAACCAGCGCGCCGGACGGCTGATCTCAAGTGCCGCTACACGGGGTTCGAGATTCCAAATGAGTTCGTTGTTGGCTACGGACTCGACTACGGCGAGAAGTACCGCAATCTGCCCTATCTGGGGGTGGTCGATGACCCGGACTGACATCCGCCCCGCTGATGGCCTTGTGGTAGTATCTGCCCCTCTTATAGAACGATTTGGAGTCTAGTTGAGCAGGTTCTTCAAGAGCGCCGCTTTCCCGATCCTCCTGGTGATTCTGCTCGCTGTGTTCGTGCAGAGCCTCTTCACGGGCTCCAGCGGCACCCAGGAGATGACATTCCCTGGCCTTCAGCGGGCGATCACGCAGGGTAACGTGCAGGAAGTCATGTTCGAGACCAGGGACAATGTCGTCAAGGGCAAACTCGTCGACACGGGCAAGTCCTTTGAGGTGGCCATCCCTCCGGAATACGACATGGCGACGTTCCTGACGGCTAACAACGTGGACTTCCGAACCGACGCTCAGGGCAGCTCCATATGGGTGACCCTGCTCAACTTCGCCCCCATACTCTTGATGGTCGTCTTCTTCATCTTCATCATGAACCAGATGCAGGGGGGCGGGAACAAGGTCATGGGCTTCGGCAAGTCCAGGGCCAAGCGTTTGGCGGTCGATCAACCCAAGATCACGTTCAAAGACGTGGCCGGGGTCGACGAGGCCGTGGAGGAGCTGGACGAGATCAAGGAGTTCCTTGAGAATCCCAAGCGTTTCCAGAGCATGGGCGCTCGCATACCCAAGGGCGTTCTGCTCTTCGGCCCTCCCGGCACAGGCAAGACCCTGCTGGCCCGCGCGGTGGCCGGCGAGGCCGGCGTGCCGTTCTTCAGCATCTCCGGTTCCGACTTCGTCGAGATGTTTGTGGGCGTCGGTGCCAGCCGGGTCCGCGATCTGTTCGATCAAGCCAAGCAGAACCAGCCCTGCATCATCTTCATCGACGAGATCGACGCCGTCGGGCGCCATCGGGGAGCGGGTCTGGGCGGCGGTCACGACGAGCGCGAGCAGACTCTGAACCAGTTGCTGGTCGAGATGGACGGCTTCGAGACCAACGAGAGCATCATCATCATGGCGGCCACCAACCGGCCCGATATCCTCGACCCGGCGCTGCTCAGGCCTGGCCGCTTCGACCGGCAGATCGTGGTCGATCGTCCCGATCGGGACGGCCGCAAGGCTATCCTCAGCGTTCACGCCAAGGGCAAACCCCTCGCTCCTGGAGTGGAGCTTGACACCCTGGCCGCTCAGACCCCCGGCTTCACCGGGGCCGACTTGGCCAACCTGGTGAATGAGGCAGCGCTCCTTGCGGCTCGCCGGCACAAACGAGTCATCGAGCAGGAAGAGTTCGAAGAGGCCGTTCTGCGCGTCATCGCCGGTCCGGAGAAGAAATCGCGGCTGCTGTCGGTGGAAGAGAAGCTCATTACCGCCTATCACGAGACCGGTCACGCCCTAGTGGCGCACTACCTACCCAACGCCGACCCGGTGCACAAGATCTCCATCATCAGTCGGGGAGCGGCCCTGGGCTACACCATCACCCTGCCCACCGAAGACAGGTTCATGGTCAAGAAGAAGGAGATCATCGACAAGCTCTCGCACATGCTGGCCGGCCGGGTGGCGGAGGAGATTCGCTTCGACGACATCACCACCGGGGCTTCCAACGACCTGCAACGGGTCACCGAAACAGCGCGGCGCATGATCACGCAGTACGGCATGAGCGAGGCGTTGGGCCCGCTCACCTTCGGCCACGACCCGGGCCAGCCCTTCGTGGGTCGCGACTACGGTATGGGCCAGGAGTACTCCGACGAGACGGCCGAGAAGATCGACGCCGAGATCCGCCGCGTGGTCGACGAAGCCTACGACATGGCCAGCAAGATACTCACCGAGCATCGTGACGAACTGGACAAGATCTCGCTGCTTCTCATGGATCAAGAGACTATCGACCGCGTCGAGTTCGAGGCTCTCGTGGCGGGCCAAGACCCTGCTGATGTCTTCAAGGCTCGTGACGAGGAGCGGGAGCGAAAGTCGGCCGAGAGCAAGAGGGTGCAGAAGCAGCGGCGGCCGCGTGGGCAGGAGGAGCTGGGGCCGGACGGTCACGAACGCGTGGCTACCGGTGGGGTGACGTCCATGGCGTCCCACGGCGAGGACGAGGTCTAGGTCCGCTCGTGGACAAGGCGAAGATCGAAGAGAGCGTTCGCCTTCTACTGGAAGGGATCGGCGAGGATCCCAGTCGCGAGGGCCTTGTCGAGACACCCCGCCGCGTGGCCGAGATGTACGCGGAGATCATAGCGCCCGATACAGAGGAGCTGTCGTCGATCGTTGCGCCCATCGGCTCCGACACGCACCAGGAGATGGTGCTGGTTCGCGACATCGCCTTCCACTCCCTCTGCGAGCACCATCTGACCCCATTCTTTGGGGTGGCTCACGTGGCCTATATCCCCTCAAAGAACGGGAACATCACCGGCATATCCAAGATCGTCCGTCTGGTGCGGATAGCCGCGGCTCGGTTGCAGTTGCAGGAGCGACTCACCAGCACGATCGCCGACACACTGGTCAGCTCCCTTGATCCCGCGGGAGTCCTCGTGCTCATCCAGGCCGAGCATCTCTGCATGTCCATGCGCGGTGTGCGTGCTCCGGGGTCGCGGGTGGTCACCTCGGCGGTGCGGGGCATATTCCAGTCAAGCGCGGCCACTCGAGCGGAAGTGCTGGCACTGATCGAAGCCCCCTGCACCTGATCGAGAGAAGTGCGCAAATGATCCCCGCCGAAGGCCGCCCTCAAGTCCTGGTGTTGCGGGACCTCGCCCGGGTCAGGGAAGCCCTGGAACGCGCCCGCGTCTCCAAGGGTGGCATCGACATCATGGAGAAGAAGGCGCTGTTCCGGATCGTCCGGGTGAAGGATCTCAATCTCCGGGCATCCAGCATCCTCAAGCAGGAGATGCTCGCCCGCGGCGGGGAGGTGGCCATCTCCCGCGAAGTGTACGAATGGCGGGGGGAGCAGGCCGACTGTGTTCTGATGGGCACTCTCGGACAGTTCGAGCGGCTCATGCCCAAGCTGAGAGCCCAGCCGTTCGGTCTACGTTCGCTGGCGGACTCGATCGAGACGGCCCTCAGAAACCACGATGCCGGTCCGCCTATCGGTCCGCCTGGGCTGGAGTTCAGCGCTCCGCCGCTGGTGATGGGAATCTTGAATGTCACTCCAGATTCGTTCTCAGACGGAGACGCCTACGGCGACCTCGAGGGCGCGGTGCGTGCCGGACTGAAGATGGCAGAAGAGGGCGCGGCCCTTCTCGACGTGGGAGGCGAGTCCAGCCGACCCGGGTCCGACCCGGTGCCATTGGAGCTGGAGCTGGAGCGGGTGCTGCCGGTCGTCAAGGCCCTTGCCCCCGAGTTGCCCGGCCGCATCTCTGTGGACACCTGCAAGTCGCGGGTGGCGGCCGACGCGCTCGCCAACGGGGCGTACATGATCAACGACATCTCGGCCCTGCGCATGGATCCCGAGATGATCGCGGTTGTGCGCGACGCGGAGTGTCCTGTGGTGCTGATGCACATGCTCGGCGAGCCCAAGACCATGCAGGAGAACCCCGTCTACGACGATGTCGTCGACGAGCTATACCAGTTCTTCGTGGAGCGGCTGAACTGGGCGGTGGACAATGGCCTGAAGGAGGAGAACCTCCTCATCGACCCGGGCCTCGGTTTCGGCAAGACGACCGCTCACAATTTGGAGATCCTGCGCGATCTGGCGGGATTCAGGTCACTGGGACGTCCGATCGTGGTGGGGGCCTCGCGCAAGCGCTTCCTGGGGGAGATCCTCGGCATCGACGACGCACGGGAAAGAGACGCGGCTACCGCGGCCACCACCGTGATGGCCGGTATCGCCGGAGCCCATGTCGTGAGGGTCCACCAGGTAGGACTCAATCGCGACGCGGCTCGTCTGACTCAAGCCGTCTTTGGCCCCGGTCTTCACGACCGGTGAAACAACGAACGGGGGCTGCAGTGGACGTGTTCATCGAGGGGCTGGAGGTCTACGGTCATCACGGGGTGGGAGCTGAGGAGAAAGTCCTTGGTCAGCGCCTGCTCTACGACGTGCGTCTGACCATCGAGGACTGCCGGGCGGCGCAGACCGATGAGGTGACCGACACTGTCGACTACACCGAGGTGCTCGACCTGATCACCGAGGTGGCCACCGTCCGGAGCTACTCCCTGCTGGAGAGGCTGGCACAGGTGACGGCCGAGGGGATTCTCAAGAGATTCCCGGTCGACGAGGTGTGGGTGCAGGTCACCAAACCTCATCCGCCGGTGGCCTGCGCCCTGACCAGCGTGGCCGCGGCCGTCGAACTGCGCCGCTCCGATCTGGGAGGCAGTTGAACAATGAAGCCGCGGCCCTCAGGTCACGCCGGCCGGCGCGAGACGACCTGCTCGGTCGCGCCAATAGCGCTGCTATTCGCGCTTCCTGCGTTGGAGGGCTGAGAGCTGGCTGAGAGGCGCGTGCCGGCCCTGGCTTATCTGGGCCTCGGGTCCAACCTGGGCGATCGCGAGGCGATGCTTGGCCGTGCGCGCGCGCTGCTTTCGATCCTCCCCGGGACCACCGTGGTGGCGGAATCCGGGCTCTACCTGACAGCGCCGGTCGGCGGCCCAGCGCAGGATGACTACCTCAACCAGGTGGTCGAAGTCCGCACCTCCCTCTCTCCACGCGAACTCCTTGTCGCCGCTCTTCGCATCGAGACCGAGATGGGTCGCAAACGCGCGGCGAGGTGGGGGCCCCGGAGCCTGGATGTCGATATCCTCTGGTACCATGGTTTTTCGAGCGCAGACGCCGATTTGGAGGTCCCGCACCCGCGGATGGAAGAGCGGCGGTTCGTCCTGGAACCCCTGGCCGAACTGGCCCCTGATCTTGTCCTGCCGTCAGGCCGGACCGTGACCGAAGCCCTCGAGCGCGTGCGCGATCAAGCGGTGTCGCGCATCCACACCGAGGCCGACGCGTTCAAGTCGCGAAGGAGCAATGGTTCATCAGTGGACTACTCTATCGTTCAAGCTGAGATCCGCCGCCTGGCCCAAGAGAAGGGGGCCGTGATACTGGCGCACAACTACCAGCGGCCGGAAGTGCAGGATGTGGCCGACATCGTGGGAGACTCCCTGGGTCTATCCCGGCAGGCGGCGGCTTCGGACGCCCGCATGATCGTGTTCTGCGGAGTCCACTTCATGGCCGAGACCGCGGCCATCCTGGCGCCGGACCGACCCGTCGTCATCCCCGACATGCGCGCGGGTTGCCCCATGGCCGACATGGTGGATGCCGAGGGACTTCAGGCGCTCAAAGACAAGCACCCCGGTGCGATCGTGGTGAGCTACGTGAACACTACCGCCGAGGTCAAGGCGCTGTCGGACATCTGCTGTACCAGCGCCAACGCGGCGCAGATCGTGCGGTCCGTCCCGGCCGATCAGGAGATCATCTTCACCCCCGACTGCAATCTGGGCTCTTGGGCGGCAAAGAAGGCCGGACGCGAACTGATCCTCTGGCCGGGCTTCTGCCCCACCCACTACTTGATCCAGGTGAGCGATGTGGAGAAGGCGCGGGCGGCGCATCCTGGAGCCAAGGTCGTCGTGCATCCCGAGTGCACCCCTGAGGTGGTCGAGGTCGCCGACGCGGTCGAGAGCACGTCGGGCATGATCCGCTTCTGCAGGGAGGATGACGCCGAGGAGTACCTCATCGGCACGGAGTTGGGGATGCTGTACCGGCTCGAGAAAGACTGCCCGGGCAAGCGCTTCTTCCCGGTCACCGAGCTGGCCGTGTGCCCGAACATGAAACTGACCACCTTGGACAAGGTGCTGAACGCCCTGCGTACGGAGGGTCCCGTGGTGACCGTCGATCCTGAGATACGAGAGAAGGCGCTTCGGGCCGTGCAGCGGATGGTCGAGGCCGGCTCGTGACGGGAGGTGAGGCATGATGGAGGCGGGGCGTCCAGGTAGGAGCCGCTCTGCCGCCGCCGGTCACTCGGGGGAGCCGTTCATCTCGAGGAGAGGGGCCGACCTTCGCTACTCCAGCTATGACGTGCTGGTGGTCGGGGGTGGGATCGCGGGCCTTACCGCCGCATTGGGGGCCGCCCACAGATGGAATGTCGGCCTCATCACCAAGTCGACTCTCGACCAGACCACGACTTTTCTCGCGCAGGGGGGTATCGCGGCGGCCATGAGTCCGCACGATTCGCCCGATCTGCATTTCAAGGACACCCTGGAAGCCGGGGTCGGCCTCTGCGACGACAAGGCCGTGCGGGTGCTGGTGGAGGAGGGTCCCGCCCGGATACGGGAGTTGGAGCAACTGGGAACCAAGTTCGACAAGCGCGACGGCAAGCTGATCCTGGGGAAGGAAGGGGCGCACTCGATGGCCCGTGTCGTCCACGCGGGGGGCGACGCGACCGGCAGCGTGGTGGCCAGCGCTCTGGCTGAGGTGATCACCTCCGGAGGCCGGGTCGAACTGCACGAAAACGAGTTCGTTCTGGATCTGCTCATGGATGGAGGGCGCTGCGTGGGCGCGGTCTCCCTTGGAGAAGAAGGCGAGCTGACTGTCAGCCTCGCTCGCGCTGTGGTGCTGTCGTGCGGCGGGGCCGGCCAGGTCTTCGCTCACACGACCAACCCGCTGGTGGCCACCGGCGATGGATTTGCAATGGCCTACCGGGCTGGGGCCGTGATGCGCGACATGGAGTTCATGCAGTTCCATCCCACAGCCTTCTACGGCAAGGAGAATCCCACCCTGCTCCTGACCGAGGCCCTGCGGGGCGAGGGTGCCTACCTGCTCGACGACGCGGGCGAACGGTTCATGGTGGGCTCGCACCCGCGGGCTGAGCTTGCGCCCCGCGACGTGGTGGTGCGTCACATGAGACGAGTGTTCGATCGGGACAAGACCGACCACGTATGGCTGGACGCCCGTCATCTGGAGGGCGGCGTTCCTGCGCGAGCGGTTCCCCACCGTGTACAACGGTCTGCAGAAGCGCGGCTTCGATCTCTGCACTCAGCTCATCCCGGTGGCTCCAGCGTCTCACTACTTTGTCGGGGGAGTGCTGACCGACACCTGGGGACGCACGACTATCCCCGGACTCTACGCCTGCGGAGAGACGGCGAGCACAGGTATCCACGGAGCCAACCGACTGGCCTCAAACTCCCTGCTCGAGGGACTGGTGTTTGGCGAACGGACCGTGCGCGAGCTGAACCGCTACCTGGCCGTGGCCGACCCGGCCGTGCGCAAGGTCAAGCTCGACCTCGCCGACGAGCCCAGGGAGGGTAACGACCCCGCTGTGGTAGCCGAGGGTACGGCCACCGTGGGGCGGACCATGACCGAACTGTGCGGCATCGTCCGGAACGCGGACGACATGAACAAGGCCCAGACGACTCTGGCGGCGCTGCAGGCTTCGCTGGCAGCGCCCGGTCTCGACGTTGCGGAGTTGGAACTGTTCAACCTGCTCACCGTCGCGCAGCACATGGTGGCCACGGCCACTCTTCGGGAGGAGAGCCGCGGCGTGCATCTGCGCTCCGACTTCCCCGAGCGAGACGATGCTCACTGGTGCCGTCATAGTCTCGTGCACAAGGATCCCATGACCGGTGACCCGGTAGTCGAGTTCCGTATGGTCGAGCGCTGACAACCGCGTACGGGGAGGATTGGCGATGATCGATCAGGCGAGTCTGGCCCTGGTTCGACAGGCGTTGGCGGAGGACACGGCCGGGTACGGCGATATCACCTCCAAGTGGACCGTCCCCGCGGGATTGCCCGGCGGCGCCGTGATCACCGCCCGGGAGGACATGGTGGTGTGCGGCTTGGCATTGGCCGAGGCGGTGATGCACGAGGTTGATGAGGAGGCGGTCTTCACCGCGACGGTGGAGGATGGTGACCAGGTGGGCGAGGGGACCGAGTTGGCGGCCATAAGAGGGTCTGCGCGGAGCATCCTCGGTGCCGAACGCACCATGCTCAACTTCCTCATCCATCTTTCCGGTGTGGCCACTCAGTCGAGGCGTTTCGCCCAGGCGGTGGAAGGCACGAAGGCTCTCGTCGTAGACACCCGCAAGACCATCCCAGGTCTGCGTGTCTGGCAGAAGCGTGCCGTGGTGCTGGGCGGGTGTGGGAATCACCGCTTCGGTCTGTTCGACATGGTGCTGGTCAAGAACAACCACCTGGAGGCCGCCGGCGGAGTCCGGGAGGCCATGGCCCGGGTGAAGGCGGCGCGACCACACTACATCAAGGTGGAAGTGGAAGTGGAGAGCGAGGCCGATCTGCGCGAGGCCATCGCCTGCAAGGCCGACGTCATCATGCTCGACAACCAGGATCTGGAGTCGCTCAGACGGCTCGTCCGGGTGGCTCGCGCCCTCGACCCGAACGTGGTGCTCGAGGCCTCGGGAGGGGTTTCGCTGAAGACCGTCCGGGCGGTGGCCGAGACCGGAGTCGATCTCATCTCCACCAGCGCCCTCACCATGGGCGCGCCTCCAGTGGATCTGGGTCTGACTCTCACGGTGGGCACCTGAGCGCCACAAGAAGGGGACGAGCATGCTGCTGACTATCGACGTTGGGAACACGCAGACTCATGTTGGGCTCTTCTCGGCGAAGGAGCTGATAGCAAGCTGGCGCTTTGCCACCGAGGTCAAGAAGACCGGAGACGAGATCGCCACGCTGCTCGAAGCCTTTCTACGGATCGATGGGTTTCCCCTCGATTCGCATCTCGGGCATCGCGGTAGCCTCGGTGGTTCCCCGGCTGAACGGCGAGTACGCGACCATGGCCAAGGCGAAGCTCGGTCTCGAGGCCCTTGTGATCGGCCCCGGGCGTGAAGACCGGGATGCCCATCCTGACCACCGACCCGCGCCAGGTGGGCCCCGACCTCATCGTCGACGCGGTCGCGGCGCAGGAACTCTATGGTGTTCCCTGCATAGCTGTGGATTTCGGCACGGCGACCACCTTCAGCGCCGTCTCCGCGGCGGGAGAATACTTGGGCCATGCTATCGCCCCGGGCATCGAGGTCTCGCTGGACGCTCTGGCCGTACGTGCGGCCCGGCTGATGAGCGTGGAGTTGGTCGATCCCGGGACGGTCATCGGCCGTAACACGGTCCAGGCCATGCAGGCCGGGGCGGTCTACGGCTTCGCCGGCCAGGTGGACGGCATCGTCGCGCGGATGCGGGCCGAGTTGGGGTCCGAGGCGGTTACGGTGGCCACCGGCGGTCTGGCACCCTTGATCTTCGATCACACCTCCTCTCTCGACAAGCTCGATCCCCTGCTGACGCTGCGGGGGCTCGAGATCATCTACGCCCGCAACCACTAGATGGAGGGCGGGGCTGGTCATCGCCTCCCCTACCATGAGGGGCGGAGGGGCTGCCATTACCGCTCCAGCTGCGCACAAAAGCCTGTGCGACTCTTCCGCGGCAATGGCAGCCCCTCCGCTGCCCTCCTTCTCGGGCGACTATCACCAGCTTCGCTGGCCTCATAATGGGGGTCGTGAGCCGCTCGCTCGCTTCGCTCGCCTCGCCCTCTGCTCGCCTCGCCGTTCTCCGTCGGCCGCGTCTTCATTCCCAATCGCGTCGTTCTTGCGCCCATGGCCGGCCTCACCACCAGTGCCTATCGCCGGCATCTCAAAGCGCACGGCGTCGGGCTGGTTTTCTCCGAGATGGTCAGCGCTTACGGTCTCGTCTACCGCAACGTCCGCACCTCGGAGTACCTGGCCTTTGCCGAGTCGGAGCGGCCTTTGGCTGTGCAACTGTTTGGCGACACTCCTGAGGTCATGGCTCGCGCCGCGTCGCTTGTTCTCTCTCAGCCCATGGTTCCCGACATCCTCGACATCAATATGGGGTGTCCCGTGCGCAAGGTGGTGAAGACCGGGGCCGGTGCCGCCCTGCTTGGTGAACCCGCGCGGGCCGTGGCTATGGCTGCCGCCGTGGTGGAGGTGGCCGCGGGGGCGGGGGTGCCGGTCACCGTGAAACTGCGCAGCGGGCTCAAGAGCGGTGACCGCACGGCCGTCGACCTGGCACCTCGCCTGGAAGCAGTGGGAGTGCAGGCCCTGGGTGTGCATCCTCGAGCCGCGAGTGAGTACTACCACGGGGTGGCCGATCATGCGATCACAGCGGCGGTGGTGAGGGCGGTCGACATCCCGGTCATGGCCTCAGGCGACATCACCAGCGTGGAGTCGGCCCTGGCTGTGTTGGAGACAACGGGAGCGGCGGCCGTGATGGCCGCCCGCGGGGTGGCGGGTGACCCCTGGCTGGTGGGCGCGCTGCTCTCCGGCAGGAGCGCAGCGCGCCCACCGCTCTCCGAGGTCGTGGAAGACCTGCGTCTCTTGCTGAGCCGGGTGGTGGAGGAGAGAGGCCCCGACCGGGCAGCCCGCTGGATGCGCAAGCTCCTGGGTTGGTACCTGCGTCCGTCGGGGATCCCGGTAGCCACCATAGAGGCATTGCGCCATGTGCCAGACGCGGCGGCTCTGGACGCCGCTCTGCGCGCAATAATCGAGAGCGAGGGGCGCGAGTAGCGCCCGAGCACCCCGATGAGGCCCGATGAGGGCCGAAATAATGACAGGCGAGGGCAAATCGTCACTGTGGAAGAGTCGCACAGGCTTTTGTGCGCAGCTGGAACAGTGACGGTTTGCCCTCGCCCTACGTTGACAAGTGGCGGACTGTTACCTATAATCCGCCGCTACTTTCAGGCGCAGTCCGTCTCAGCCGCTGTTGAAGGAAGGTACTTGTGTCCAGAAAAGAAGTGATCCTCACTGAAGAAGGCCTCAAGCAACTGCAAGACGAGGTCAACTACCTCTCGAGCGTGAAGAGGGAAGAGGTGGCGGAACGCATCCGTGCGGCCCGCGATTTCGGCGACATCAGCGAGAACTCCGAGTACGATGACGCCAAGAACGACCAGGCCCTGCTCGAGCATCGCATCGGCCTTCTGCAGGAGAAACTTCGCCGCTCTCGTGTCATCAAGAACTCCGAGATCGACACGGACAAGGTGAGCGTGGGAAGCACCGTTACTCTTCGCGACAAGGATGCGGGCGAGATCCGCGTCTACACTCTGGTGGGCTCTGCCGAGGCCGACCCTGCCAACGCGCGCCTGTCGAACGAGTCCCCAGTGGGACAAGCAATCCTGGGCAAGCGCGTGGGCGACGAGGTCAACGTGCCGGTTCCCGCGGGAGCGGTCAAGTACGAGATTCTGGACATCGGGAAGATGTCCTAGATGGATCCCTCCGTCCCAGCGGACGATCGCAACGAAGGAGACCAGGCCGATTCGCAGCGACCGGAATGGGAGCGCGAGCGGCTGGCCAAGGTCGAACGACTTCGCAATGAGAACGTAGAGCCGTACGCTCGCAGCTTTCTTGGTCGCACTCCTCTGAGCGAGATCGCCCGAGCCCATGCCGACCTCGAGCCCGACCAGAAGGCAGAAGGCACTCACTATCGGGTGGCCGGCCGGGTCATGTCCCGCCGGGCGCATGGCAAGGCCGTCTTTCTCACTTTGCGCGACGGCTGGGACGACCTCCAGATCTACACCAATATCGACACCTTGGGTGAGAGTTCGTTCGAGCGCTTCAAGGACCTCGACCTTGGCGACATCATCGGTTGCGAAGGACACGCGTTCCGTACCCGCCGGGGCGAGCTGAGCGTCTTCGCCGAGTCATGGACGATGCTGACCAAGTCCATGTATCCCCTGCCGGAGAAGTGGCACGGTCTGCAAGACCGCGAGATGCGCTATCGCCAGCGCTACGTCGATCTGATAGCCAACCCCGAGGTGGCTCAGCAACTGAGGGGCCGCGGGAAACTCGTGTCGGCCATGCGCAGGTATCTGGAGGATCTGGGGTTCGTGGAGGTTGAGACTCCCACGCTGCAGCCTCTTCCCGGAGGCGCCCTGGCCAGGCCGTTCATCACTCATCACAATGCGCTCGACGCCGACCTGTATCTGCGGATCGCTCCCGAGCTGTATCTCAAGCGGCTGCTGGTCGGAGGATTCGATCGCATTTTTGAGATAGGCAAGAATTTCCGTAACGAAGGTATCTCGCTGATCCATAATCCCGAGTTCACGATGATGGAGCTCTACTGGGCCTACGTGGACTACAACGCGATCATGGAGCTGGTGGAGAACATGATCCCGGCCTTGGCCCTCGA
Organism: uncultured Actinomycetes bacterium; assembly: GCA_963714175.1. GTDB lineage: Bacteria > Actinomycetota > Thermoleophilia > RBG-16-64-13 > RBG-16-64-13 > RBG-16-64-13. The sequence goes on from CAVQNN010000003.1 coordinate 1,157,285, forward strand.
GGTCATCGGCACCACCCAGATCGTCGTGGGCGGGGAGCAGATCGAGCTGAAGGCTCCGTGGCCGCGGCGCACGACTGATTCGCTGCTGCAGGAGAAGCTTGGCCTGTCGCTGGCCGGCATGCGGGCCGATCCTCAGGCGGCCAAGAAGGTGCTGATGGAGCGGAAGATCGAGGTCGAGAAGCGGGACACCTTCGCCACCCTGGTGGACAAGGCTCTGAAGCACGCGGTCTGGCCCACCTTGGTCCAGCCGACCTTCGCCATCGACTACCCGCTCGAGCTCAGCCCTCTGTCCAAGAGCCGCCCGGACGATCCCAGCCTGGTCGAGCGCTTCCAGCCGATCATCGCCGGGAAGGAGATGGGCAATGCCTTCTCCGAACTCAACGACCCCGCCGATCAGCGACGCCGGTTCGAGGAGCAGGCTCGCAACAAGGCGGCCGGCGACGAGGAAGCCCATGTGCTGGATGAAGACTTCCTGCGCGCTCTCGAGTATGGCATGCCTCCGGCGGGCGGCCTGGGGATAGGCATCGACCGGTTGGCCATTCTGCTTCTGGGAGTGGAGTCCATCCGCGACGTCATCCTCTTTCCGCAACTCCGTCCCGAGCACTAGGCGGCCTGCCGAAGAACGAAGCCACGGCCCCCAGGGCACGCTGGCCGGCGCGATAGCACGTCCTCGGTCGCGCAGATAGCGCCGCTCGCGGGCGACTGTTGGGAGGGGGCCGGAAGCCCCATATGCTAAACTCTGTCCAGTTGTTCAACGACCTTTCCCGGCACAGTACGCGCCGAGTTCCCCGTACGTTTGCGCCGGTGGGCAGGCTGTTTGATATGGTCTGTCGATTGAGGAGGCCCGGGTGTTTGCAGACGAGTCACCCGAGTGGAGCATAGACCTAGGCAGGGCCGTCACCTGCGAGATGTGCGAAGAAGAGCCTGCGACCGTGCATCTCTTGCGAGTGGTGGACGGCACGGTCAACCATACCCACCTGTGCCAGGGTTGCGCCGAGACCATGGCCGAAGAGACTGAGGGTCTTGCCTTGGTGCTCGTGGTCCCCTCTGCTCTTCGTCAGCTGAGCAAGAACCCAGCTGGTAACGAGGCGCCTACCGCACTGCCAGGCGATGACGACATTCGTTTCTGCTCAGTTTGCGGCACCACGCTGACGGATCTCAAGGAATCGGGTCTGGTGGGCTGCGCCAAGTGCTACCAGGTGTTCGCCGAGTACCTTGGGTCTTCTCTGCAGGGCGGTGGCGAGGCGACGGAGCATCTCGGCAAGATGCCTCAGCGCGGACCGGAGACGGACACTCTGCGCCACGAGATCATGAGGCTGGAGCGCATGCTGCGCGAACTGGTCGTTTGCGAACGGTTTGAAGAAGCGGCCGGTGTGCGTGACCGGCTGACGGAGTTGGGGCAGCGGCTGGAGGGGGAGTCTGCGTGACGACCTCGGTACTCACCGCCTCGGCCATGGGGCTCAGCCGCAATGAGTCTGGGCATCGCTTCCCCCATGCAGAGGATGCCACCGCTCTCGAGGAACTGAGGGCGGAGGTAGTCGAGTTGCTTCGCGGAGGTAAGTGGGATCGCGAGTGGCAGATCTACGACCTCGAGACCATGTCGATGGTGGAGACAGACCATCTGGTCGAGCGTGGTCTCATGACGCCGGCCTTCGCCGACGGGACGGGTGTTGGGCGGGGCTTTGCCGTGTACGGCGAGGGAGAGGCCTCGTTGGAGATCAATGGCGACGATCATCTCCGACTTCTGGGCTTTCGGAGCGGGGGGCAACTCGCCTCTCTCTGGTCCCTTATCGACCGTCTTGACGACCGGTTGGAGACTGTGTTCTCATACGCCTTCGACCCGCGCTGGGGATACCTGACGGCGCGTCCTCTGCAGGCGGGCAGCGGGTTGCGGGCATACGCCACTCTGCATCTTCCCGCACTGGCGCTCACCGGACGTCTGGCGGGAACCGCGCTGGAACTCGCCGGCCGTGGTCTCGGTCTTACTCCTCTCTGGGGAGGGGCGGGGGGCGTCGTCCAGGTTTCCAATCTGGGTTCTCAGGGTACGTCCGAGACTGAAATAGTGCAGCAAATCGGCGATATCGCCCGAGGACTCGTCGAGAAAGAGCGGTCGGTGAGAAAGATGCTGTTACGGGAAAACCCCATACAGACTCGCGACCAGATCGGTCGAGCCATCGGGGTGGGACAGCATTCCTGGTCGCTGTCGTTTCCCGAGGCGGTCAATCTCATATCGGCAGCTCAGGTGGGAATGGAACTCGGTTTGGTCGAGGCTCCGGGCATCGGTCCAAGCTCGGCCTTCGGTATGATGAGCAGGCTTCAGCCCGCGCACATTGTGGTCGACTATATGGATGGGAAAACAGGCTGTCTGGAAAGCCCCGAGATAGATGAGTGCCGGGCACGGGTGCTGCGCGAGGTGTTCGCGGGCGCGCGTGTTCTGCCATAGGAGAGGGACTCGATGTTTGAACGGTTTACAGAGCGAGCCCGGCAGGTCATAGTCCTGGCACAGGAAGAGGCCAGAACCCTGCGACACAACTACATCGGCACGGAGCATCTGCTCCTAGGCCTCTTGCGCGAGGCCGATGGGGTGGCGGCGCGCGTGCTCGGCTCCCTGGAGGTCTCCCTCGAGGAGGTCCGCGGCGAGGTGACTCGCATCGTTGGTGAGGGAGACAACGAGTCTCAGGGGCAGATCCCCTTCACGCCACGCGCCAAGAAGGTTCTGGAACTGGCGCTGCGAGAAGCTCTGTCACTGGGCCACAACTACATCGGCACCGAGCACATCCTTCTTGGGCTGGTGAGGGAGAGCGAGGGCGTGGCGGCGCGGATACTGGCCGACCTCGACGTCGACCCCGATCGCGTGCGGCAAGAAGTGATGCGCATGCTGTCTGCCCCCACGAGGCGGGCGGCCCGAGGCACGGCGACTGCCGCCTCGGCCGAGAGCAAAGATCGCCGGAGCTCCAAGGTCCTCGATCAGTTCGGGCGCAACCTCACCAAATACGCGGAGGAGGACAAGCTGGACCCGGTCATCGGCCGCGAGACCGAGATACAGCGGGTCATGCAGATCCTTTCCCGCCGAACCAAGAACAACCCGGTGTTGGTGGGCGAGCCTGGTGTGGGCAAGACCGCGGTGGTTGAAGGCCTGGCTCGGCGGATCGCCAAGAACGACGTTCCCGGTCTGCTGAAAGACAAGCAGATCTACACCCTCGACCTGGGGGCGCTGGTTGCCGGGTCGAAGTATCGGGGCGAGTTCGAAGAACGGCTGAAGAAGGTCATGAAGGAGATCAGCGAACGGGGTGACATCATCCTGTTCATCGACGAGATCCACAACCTGGTGGGCGCGGGTGCCGCGGAAGGCGCCATCGACGCCGCCTCCATACTCAAGCCGGCCTTGGCTCGGGGGGAGTTGCAGACCATCGGGGCGACCACCTTGGACGAGTACCGCAAGCATCTGTCCAAGGACGCGGCGCTGGAGCGGCGTTTCCAGAAGATCGTGGTCAAGGAGCCGACCGTCAGCGAGACGCGGCGCATCCTGGCCGGCCTGCGCGAGCGGTACGAAGCCCATCACAGAGTCCGCATCACCGATGAGGCTCTCGAAGCCGCGGCCTACTTGGCCGATCGCTACATCAGCGACCGCTTCTTGCCCGACAAGGCCATCGACCTGATCGACGAGGCGGCTTCGCGCAAGCGGATCCAGAACATGTGCTCCTCTCCAGACCTGAGAGAGGTGGAGGATGCGATTCTCGAGGTGAGGCGGGAGAAGGAAGGGGCCATCGAAGTCCAGGACTTCGAGAAGGCGGCCTCGCTGCGAGACAGGGAGCGCAAGCTGCTCAATCAGCGCCGCGAGTTGGAAGACAAGTGGCGGGAATCCGACGAGGCGGCTGAGATCTCCATAGGAGAAGAAGAGGTCGCCGAGGTCACGGCCATGTGGACGGGCATCCCGGTGACCAAACTCACAGAAGCCGAGACGCACAGGCTACTCCGTATGGAAGAAGCTCTTCACGACCGAGTGGTCGGCCAGGACGAGCCGGTGAAGGCTGTATCCCGAGCCATCCGCCGCTCTCGCGCCGGCCTCAAAGATCCACACCGTCCCGCCGGCTCCTTCATCTTCCTCGGCCCGTCCGGGGTGGGTAAGACCGAGTTGGCCCGCACGCTGGCCGAGTTCCTGTTCGGCGACGAGACCGCCCTTATCCAGGTCGACATGTCGGAGTTCATGGAGAAGCATGCCGTCAGCCGTCTGGTGGGATCGCCTCCGGGCTACGTCGGCTACGACGAAGGCGGTCAACTGACTGAGTCGGTGCGGCGCCGGCCTTATTGCGTGGTACTGCTCGACGAGATCGAGAAGGCACATCCCGATGTCTTCAACATCCTTTTGCAGATACTGGAAGACGGACGGCTCACCGATGCCCAGGGGCGCACGGTGGACTTCCGCAACGCCATCATCATCATGACCTCGAACATCGGAGCCTCTACCATCTCCAAGGGACAGGTCTTGGGATTCGGCGAGCCGGTGGAAGAAGGCGGCCTGGAATACGAGGAGATGAAGACTAGGGTCACCGCTGAGTTGAAGACGGTCTTCAGGCCGGAGTTCCTCAACCGTGTGGACGAGGTCATCGTATTCCGCAAGCTGTCGCGCGAGGAGATCACCGACATCGTCTCTCTCATGATGTCGCGGGTGGAGGAACAACTGAAGGACCGCGATATCGGCGTGGCGCTCACTGTGGAGGCCAAGGAACTACTCGTCGACGTGGGGTACGACCCCGCCATGGGTGCGCGCCCGTTGCGGCGCGCCATCCAGCGTCACGTGGAGGACCTGCTCGCGGAGGAAGTGCTGTCCGGCAAGTTCCCGCGGGGCAGCACGGTGCTCCTGGAGCGGGAGGGCGATCATCTGATCATCAGCGAGGTCATCCAGGGCGCACCTGATGTCCTCGTCGCCGACGAGACCAAGTAGCGGGCCTGAGCGCCCATGCCGCGCGGCAAGAGCTCCTTCGTCTGCCGGGAGTGCGGCTACGCATCTCCGGGATGGTTGGGGCATTGCCCCGGCTGCGGTCAGTGGAACACGATCAGCGAAGAGCCGGTCTTGGCGCCGACCGGTCCGCGGGGCGCCAAGCCGTCCGCGGCGGCGCCCACGACGCTCCGCCTCACTGATGTAGGCCTCGACGCGCAGGCGCGCGTCGATACTGGGCTGTCTGAGCTCAACCGTGTGCTGGGCGGAGGTCTGGTGGGCGGATCGGTCGTCTTGGTGGGCGGGGAGCCCGGCGTGGGGAAGAGCACTCTCCTCCTCCAGGCGCTGCTGAGCATGGAATCTCGGGGCATCTCTACTCTGCTTGTCTCGGGAGAGGAGTCGGCTCCGCAGGTGAAGCTTCGCAGCGTGCGTCTGGGAGGTGAGGGCAGCAAGCTGCGCCTCCTCACTGAGACCCAGACCGAGACGGTGGTGGCCTCCCTTGAGCATCTCAGACCCGCGGTGTGCGTGGTGGACTCCGTGCAGACACTCTGGTCCACCGAAGTGGGTTCGACGCCGGGTTCAGTAGCCCAGATCCGCGACGCGACCGCGCAACTCCTCAGAGTAGCGAAGGACAACAACATCGCTCTGGTGCTGGTGGGACATGTGACCAAGGATGGAGAGTTGGCCGGTCCGAGGGTGCTGGAGCACATGGTCGACGCGGTGCTCTCCTTCGAAGGAGAGCGGGCCCAACCTTTCCGCATCGTGCGGGCGGTGAAGAACCGCTTCGGGTCCACCAATGAGGTGGGTGTGTTCCAGATGGCCGAGCAGGGACTGGTCGAGGTACCCGACCCGGCCTCGGTGTTCTTGGAGGAAGGCGACCTGCGATCGGGGTCCGTGGTGGTGCCGGTCTTGGAGGGCACGCGTTGCCTGCTCGCCGAGGTGCAGGCGCTGGTAGCCCCCAGCAATCTGGCCATGCCGCAGCGTGTGGCCCGGGGCGTCGATCGCAATCGATTGGCCATGATCGTGGCCGTTCTCAGCCGTCGAGCCCGGCTCCCGCTGTTCAAGTGCGACATTTTTGTTAACGTAGCAGGTGGACTCGCGCTAGAGGACCCCGGCGCCGACTTGGCCGTGGCTCTGGCGATCGCTTCGGCTTGGCGGGACGGCTCCGACGGACAGGGCGTGGCCGCCTTCGGAGAGGTCAGTCTGACCGGCAAGGTGCGCTACGTCCTGCAGGGGGAGAAGCGCATCCAGGAACTGTCGAGGCGCGGCTTCCCTCAGATCCTCGTTCCCAGCCGGAATGCCGAGGAGTTTCGCGGAGGGAGTGGAAAGTCTCCAGGAATGAGACTAGAGGCGGTCGCCGACATAGCGGAAGCCGTCAAGTACGCGACAGCGAGGAGCAGCGGTGGATAAACTGGCCCCACCCACGGACCCGAGACTGGTCGAGGCTCTGGAGATGATCGCGCCGGGCACTCTGCTCCGGCAGTCGATCGACAACATCGTCCGGGCACGAACGGGGGCCCTTCTGATCTTCGCCGACGAGGCACAGGTGAGGCCTCTGATCTCCGGGGGCATCGATATCGATATCCCGCTGAAGCCGATGATCCTCTACGAATTGGCCAAGATGGACGGCGCCGTCCTGCTCGACCGGACGGGTCGACACATCACCCATGCCAACGTGCAACTGATGCCCGACGCCAGCATCGATTCCCAGGAGACGGGTACCCGTCATCGTACTGCCGAGCGAGTGGCCAAACAGCTGGGGGCGCTGGCCATATCCATCTCGGCGGCCCGGGATGTGGTGACGGTGTATGTCGGCGATGTTCGCTACATCATGGACCCGATGCGTGTCATCCTGAGCAAGGCCGATCAGGGGCTGCAGACTCTCGAAAGCGTCAAGAACCGCCTCAATCAGGTAGCCGGCACCCTGTCTGCGCTCGAGGTCCAGGACAGAGTCACCCTGTTCGATGTGACCAGCGTCCTGCAGCGCGCCGAGATGGTCTTGTCGGTATCTCACCTCATCGAGGGGTACTTGCTGGAGCTTGGCACCGAGGGCAGGCTGGTGCATCTCCAGATGGAGGAGTTGCTGTTCAACGTGCGCGAGGACCGGGCCGCGGTGTTCGCCGACTACCTGCCCGATCCCACTCCAGCCAGGTTGGAGGAAGCTCAGCGGGCGCTGGCGGAATTGCCCCCTGATGCCCTGGTCTTGATGACCAACATCGGCAGGATCCTCGGCTATGATCCCGACGTGAACGTGCTCGAGACCCACGTGCGCCCGCTCGGATACCGCGTGCTGCGCAAGATGCCGCGGCTCAGCTCCGAAGCAGTACAGGGCATCGTGCGGCGTTTCGGCGGCCTACAGGCCGTCATCGAGGCTCCGGTCGAAGAACTGGCGGCGATCGACGGAGTGGGTTCGTCGCGGGCATGGGATATCAAGGAACGGTTGACCAGCCTGCGCGGACTCGATGTCTCGGCACGGTACGGCTGATGTTCAGAGTCGGCGACACAGTTGTCTATCCACATCACGGCGCCGGGCGCATCCTGGAGGTAGTGGAGCAGGACTGCGAGGGCGCGCCTCGCTGCTACTACAGCATCCAGATCCTTCACAACGACATGACGGTCATGGTCCCGGTGGACTCAGTGGAGAGGGCCGGTATCCGACCGGTCATCTCGGAGCCTGAGGTGGACGATGTGCTGGGAGTGCTGCGTGAAGGTCCCACCCGCATGCCGGTGAACTGGAACCGCCGCGTCAAGCACAACCGCGAGAAGATCAAGAGCGGGGACGTGTTCGAGATCGCCGACGTGGTCCGCAATCTTGCTCTCAGAGACCACGAGAAGGGCCTTTCTACCGGTGAGAAGCAGATGTTCGGCAAGGTTAAACGCATCCTCGCTTCTGAGTTGATGTACGCGAAACACATGTGCGAGGCCGATGCTCTGAGTCTCCTCGACGGCGTCCTGGCCGAGATCTGCGCGCAGCCACGGTATGCGGGACGGTAGTCCGATGGTCTTCGCAATACGACTGCTCATGGCCCTGGTCGGGGGGGTGGTCTTCTACGAGTTGGCCATCCGCTATCTCCCGGACGATCTGAACTCGACGCCCTACGGACTCTGGGTGACGGCGTGCGTCGCGGGCGGGATCGTGGTGGGTGTCGTGGTGGGCCACTTCCTGGGCAGGGCGGTAGCCAAGCTGGGCCGGGCACTCGACCGATCCACATCGGTGGTCACGGCAAGCGGCCTCATCTTCACGAGCTTGGGCCTTCTGGTAGGTCTGGCCATCGCCGCGCTCGGGGGCCTGGCCGTCAAGGATCTGCCGGTGGTAGGCCCCTATCTGCTGCCGCTGCTGTACGCGGTCGCTGGCTATCTCTTGGCCTATCTGGGGTTCAAGCGCCACACCGACCTTGCGCGGGTGCTGGGCTTCAAGGGGCTTCTGCAGCAGCCAGGCGCTAAGGCTTTCATCAGACCCAAGATCCTCGACACGTCGGCCATCATCGACGGTCGTGTTGCCATGGCGGCGACGAAGGGGTTCATCGAGGGCGATCTGATAGTCCCCGGCTTCGTGCTGGAGGAGTTGCAGTCTATAGCCGACTCCGGCGAACCGGGCAAGAGGGCGCGGGGAAGACGTGGACTGGACACGGTCCGCAGCCTGCAGGAAGGCGGGGGACGGGTGACCATCATCGAGCGGGACTTCCCGGCCGTCAGCGAGGTGGACGCCAAACTCATCAAGCTGGCCAAGGAGATGCGGGCCTGCATCCTCACCACCGATTACAATCTCGACAAGGTCTCGCAGATCCAGGGAGTCGAGGTGCTCAACGTCAACGAACTGGCCCACTCGCTGAAGACGACCGTGCTGCCCGGGGAGAGCCTGGGCGTGCGGGTGCTGCGGGAGGGCAAGGAGGAAGACCAGGGCGTGGCATACTTGGATGATGGCACCATGGTGGTGATCGAGGGCGGTCGGAGCCGGGTGGGAGACGAGGTGGAGGTGGAAGTCACTTCTGTTCTGCAGAACCCGTCGGGCAAGATGGTCTTCACGCGGCTGGTCTCCTGAGCAGGCGTGATGGAGGGCTCCCGACTCAGCTTGGCTCTGGTGGTCGCGGCGGCCGGTTTCGGCGTGCGGATGGACTCGGGGCTTCCCAAGCAATACGTCCCGCTGCTGGGCATACCTATGATCCAGCGCACTCTCACCACACTAAGCACCTGCGACAGAGTCGACGCCATGGTGGTGACGGTCAACTCTGAAGATGTGGAGTACTGCCAGCAAGAGATCATGGTGGAGCAGATACAGAAGGTCGTGGGGGTGGCGCCCGGGGGCCGTGAACGGCCGATCTCGGTGCGAAATGGTCTGCGGACTCTTGCCGAGATAGGCACCTGGGACCTGGTGGGGGTGCATGACGGCGCCCGGCCGCTGGTGACCTGTCAGGAGATCGCGGCGGCAGTGGCTGCCCTGGAGAACGATCCCACTCTGGACGGCGCAGTCCTTGCCGTCCCCAGTACCGATACCATGAAGATCGTGGATGACGCGGGGCTTGTCACCAGCACTCCCGACCGGCGTTCGTTGTGGCGCGCCCAGACTCCGCAGATCTTCCGCTGGCAGGTGTTGGTCGACGCGTACGACGCTCCTGAAGAGACCCTCGTGAACGCCACCGACGACTCCTCGCTGGTGGAGGCTCGTGGTGGTCGCATAGCTGTGGTGAAGGGCTCACCCGAGAACTTCAAGGTCACCGACAGAGTCGATCTCCGACACGCCGAGCAGATCCTGGCGGAGCGTCGGTGGTGACGCCGGCCCTGCCGCGAGCGAGGGAGAGGTCTTGACCGCAGGCGGCACCGTATTCCGTGTCGGCATCGGCTTCGACGCTCATCGCTTCGCCTCCGACCGAGCGTTGGTGCTCGGTGGGCTGAGGCTGCGCGAGAGGGACGGCCTGCAGGGTCACAGCGACGCCGACGTGCTGACGCATGCCATCATGGACGCGCTGCTGGGGGCCGCGGGGCTGGAAGACATCGGCAGCCTTTTCCCCGACAGCGATCCGGCCTTCGCCGGGGCGGATAGTGTAGAGTTGCTGGCCACCGTGGCGCGTCTGCTCCGCGACAAGGGGATCGCGCCGGTGAATGTGGATGCCGTGGTGATCTGCGAGGAGCCGCGGATCGCTCCGCACAGGCAGGCCATGCGCGAGCGGTTGGCGGCGGCCATGGGTGTGGAGGTAGAACGGGTGAGCCTGCGAGGGACCACCACTGAAGGCATGGGCTTCACCGGACACCGCGAGGGCATCGCCGCGCAGGCGGTGGCGCTCGTCGAACGCATCGCGACAGAAGAGAGACCATGACCATGACCATGACCGGTGTTCGTGTGCGCTTCGCCCCCAGCCCGACGGGTTCTCTGCACGTGGGCAGTGCTCGCACCGCTCTCTACAACTACCTGTTCGCCCGCCATCACGGCGGCACGTTGGTGCTGCGTATCGAAGACACCGACCTCAAGCGGTCCACCACCGCGCACGACTCAAGCATCATCAACGATCTGGCCTGGCTGGGGCTACGTGCCGACGAAGGCCCCGACATGGGGGGCGAATACGGCCCCTACCGGCAGAGCGAGCGGGCCGGCCTATACGAGGACGCCGTGCAGAAGCTGCTTGCCGGAGGCTGGGCCTACCCCTGCTTCTGTCCGCAGGAGCGGCTCGACGAGGTCAAGGAGCAGCAACTGGCGCAGGGCCAGATGCCGAAGTACGACCGCGCCTGCCTATCTCTGACGCCCAGCGAGGTGGAGGCGCGCCTCGCCGCCGGCGAGCAGGCGGCCATCCGCTTCCGCATCCCAGACGGAGACGTGACTTTTGACGATCTCATCCACGGCCCCATCACCTTCTCGTCCGAGGTCATCGGCGACTTCATCATCAAGCGCACCGATGGCGGCTTCTCCTACAACTTCGCGGTGGTTGTCGACGACGCCGGCATGGAGATCACTCACGTCATCCGCGGTGAGGATCACGTCACCAACACCGCCCGCCAGATGATGCTGTTCTCCGCCCTGGGCAAGCCGGCGCCGCTCTACGGACACCATTCCCTCATACTGGCTCCCGACGGGGGCAAGCTTTCGAAGCGCCACGGAGCCACCTCCATCGGCGACTTCAGGGAACTGGGCTATCTACCGGCCGCCCTGGTCAACTACTTGGCTCTCCTTAGCTGGCATCCGAGCGACGAGCGGGAGCGGTTCAGCCTCGAGGAACTCGTGCGGGAGTTCGACATCGGAAGGGTGTCGAAAAGCCCGGCCATCTTCGACATACAGAAGCTCAACTGGCTGAACGGACTCTTCCTGAGAGATCTGGAGCCAGCGGAACTGTGTGCGCTGATCGCTCCCTATCTGGCCACGGCCGGCATCGAGTTGGCTCCGGTCCAGCGGGAGGTAGTGGCCGAGGCGGTGCGGGCCAATCTGGTGGTGCTGGGCGACGCTCCTCGACACGCGGCGGTGTTCGTGGACGATGCCGATCCTGTGAGCAGTCCTTGTGCCCAGGGTATGCTTTCCCCCGGGGCCGGCGAGGTGTTCGCTCTGGCGCGTGGCGTCTTTGGGGGGATGGCGCAGGAGTACATGCCCGCGGCGGAGGCAAGGGAGTTGCTCCGGGGGCTGGTCGAGGCGGCCAAAGAGCGGGGGATCAAGGGCAAGTCGGTCTATCATCCACTGCGCGTGGCGCTGAGCGGTCGGGATGAGGGCCCGGAGCTGTTCTACCTGGTCGGCGGTCTGGGCAGGAGCAAGATCATTGCTCGATTGGACGCGGCAGCCGCGTTCGTGGCGCGTGAAGGAGAGACTCGTCCCTCGTAGAGGCGCGGGTGTCTGAGAATAGAGAGGCGGTAGGTCGTGCGTCTATATGACTCCATGAGTCAGCAGAAGAAGGAATTCGTCCCCCGGGATGGCGATCACGTGACCATGTATTTCTGCGGACCCACGGTCTACAACTACGTGCACATCGGCAACGCTCGTCCCTACGTGGTCTCGATGGTGGCCAAGCGCTACTTCGAGTCCCTCGGCTATCGCGTCACGCTGGTGGAGAACATCACCGACATCGACGACCGCATCATCCAGAAGGGCCTCAAAGAGGGGCGACCGGCAAGCGAGGTGGCCGCCGAGTTCGCCCAGGCCTATCGCGCCGACACCGACCGGTTGGGACTCGGGCGCCCGGATGTGGAGCCGCTCGCCACCGAGCATATCCAGGAGATCATCGACCTCATCGCCCTGTTGGTGGAGCGGGGTCACGCCTATCAGTCCGGCGCCGACGTCTACTTCGACGTGCGCAGCTCCCCGGGCTACGGCAAGCTCTCCAAGCAGCAGGTGGAGGAGATGCGACACGGCGCCCGGGTGCAGGTGGGAGAGGACAAGACCGACCCCCTCGACTTCGTACTGTGGAAAGGGGCCAAGCCGGGGGAACCTTCGTGGGACAGCCCCTGGGGGCTTGGACGACCGGGGTGGCACATCGAGTGCTCTGCCATGAGCATGAGGTACCTCGGCGAGGGTTTCGATATTCACGGCGGAGGCAGGGACCTCATCTTCCCGCACCACGAGAACGAGATCGCTCAGGCTGAGGGCGCTGTGGATACGCCTTTCGCGCGCTTCTGGATGCACAACGGCATGCTCAATCTGAGCGCCGAGAAGATGTCGAAGAGCCTGGGCAACACGCTGGCGCTGCGGGACATCCTGGACAAGCACCGTTCGGAGGCGCTGGTGGTCGTCTTCCTCAGCAGCCACTACCGCAGCCCGATGGAGTTCAACGACGAGTTGCTCGAAGAGGCCGAGCAGCAGGTAGACCGTCTGCGCAACGTCTTCCGCAGTCTGGCAGATAGGGCCGCGACCGCCGACGCCTCTGCGGCCGCGGAGGCCGAGGTCGACGCCTCGTCGGCAGCCTTGCGGAAGCAGGTGGCCGAGCGGCGACAGGCCTTCTCCGACGCTATGGCCGACGACCTCAATACCGCCGCCGCCCTGGCTGAGGTCTTTGGAGTGGCACGAGAGGCGAACATCGCCCTGGCGGCCGGGGAGTCGGCGCTGCCACCGCGGCCCAGGTACTCACGGAGATGCGGGAGATGGCCCACACTCTCGGCCTCGACGGCGTGGCCAGGACCGAGGACGCTATCCCGGCGGATATCTTGGCCATGGCGGAGGAGCGCCAGCGGTGCCGCACCGAGCGCGACTATGCCGGCGCAGACAAGCTACGTGAGGCTATCGCCGAGCGCGGCTATGAAGTGCGGGACGCTGCTGGTGGTTTCAAGGTCATCAGCATCAGATAGGGGGCCGCCGCTCGGCCCATGGGGGGGCCGAACGGGGCCGGCCGGCCCGCGCAGGGGCCGGCGGGGGCGCGCGCAGGCCGTTGCACGGCGCTGCGCGCCCGATCACCGACGCTCCGGCCGATCGTCGCCGGGCCAAGGATGGTCGTGATGACGATCTGGGTTCGGGCCTCGACCTGATCTACGGCCGCAATCCTGTCCGCGAGGCCCTCCGTGGGCGCCGGCAGGTGCACACCGTCTTGGTGGCCACCGGCGAAGGGGGAGACGAGCTCGAAGGGGTGCTGCGCGGCTGGTGCTCGGGCACCGCTGTCGCCATGCCGCCTGTGGACCGGGTCTCGCCCGCGGAGCTCAGCGCTCGTCTCAGGACGTCCGAGCACCAGAGCATCGCGGCGGTGGTCGATCCCTATCCCTACCTCGATCCGGCCGAGATCCTACGCACCCACAGTCTGCTCGTAGCCCTGGATGAGGTGCAGGATCCACACAATCTGGGCGCCGTCATCCGCACGGCCGAGGGGATCGGGGCCGGAGTTCTCATTCCGCGACACCGCGCGGCCGAGGTGACGGGGGCGGTGGTCAAGGCTTCTGCCGGCGCCACCGAGCACGCCGCGGTGGGTTTGGTGCGCAACCTGGCCGACTTCCTTGCCGATGCGAAGAAGGCCGGCTTCTGGGTATACGGGGCGGCCGCTGAGGCCGAGGCTCCCTACTACGCTCAGGACTATCGCTATCCCACCTGCTTCGTGCTCGGCTCGGAAGGGGAGGGGCTGGGAAGAAGGGTCGCGTCTCTGTGTGACGTGATGATCAGTCTGCCGCTGGTGGGCAAGGTCGAATCGCTGAACGTGAGCGTCTCGGCAGGCATCCTGCTCTACGAGGCCGGCCGCCAGCGATCTGCCGGCGGTGGACTATCGCACTCCTCGTGAAAGCGGTCCTCTCATGACCGTCTACCTCATCGATGGCTACAACGTTCTGCACGAACTCCTCGGGCACGCCGGCATCCTGGATCTGGAGGAGGAGCGCACCCGCCTGCTCGTCCGCATCGCCAGCTACATGGGCGCAACCATCCGATCGGGCTATCGTTGTGTTCGACTCCCGCGTTCAGGCGTTGCAAAAGACAGGAGAGTGCAACCGCCAATGTGGAGGTCTATTTCGGGTCGTTTCTACGCTCTGCCGACAGCATCATAGAGAAGGAGGTATTCGCCCTCAGTGCAGGGGAAAGTGTGGTCGTGGTGTCGTCCGACTACCAGCTCCAAAAGACCATATTCCGCCCCAATGTGATTCGGCGCTCATCCAGGCAATTCGTGGGGGATTTGCAAGAGCACACAAAGAGTGTTGCAAATCCTGAGAATTGCATTACAATGAGTCATCGGATCGAAGAGAGGATCGACCCAGGCACAGTGGACAAGCTGAAGGCGCTGCTGGATCAGTTGGCGACGCAGCCGGAGGGGAAGGACCGTCCAGAGTAGGGTTCGATGCTTGACCCGCAACCACTAGGGCGGGAGGGATGAGGGATGGAGAGCGCGGCAGTCGCACGGAAGGCCACTGAGAGGGCCTTACCCGAACCGAGCGATGAGGAGTTGGTGGCGTGTGCCAAGACCGGCGACCCTGATGCGTTCCGGCGCATCTGGACGCGCTATCGCCAGTTCGTCCGCCTGAAGGCCAATTCGTATTTCTTGGCCGGTGGTGACGGCGACGACCTGATCCAGGAAGGCAACATAGGCTTGTACAAGGCCATCCGTGACTACGAGTACGGCCGCAGCACCACCTTCCGCAGCTTCGCCGAACTGTGCGTGACCCGCCAGATCATCACCGCCATCAAGACCGCCTCACGGCAGAAGCACGTGCCGCTCAACACCTACGTCAGCTTCAGCCATACGCCCTCGAATGCCGACTTCGACAGCCGCACCCTGGCCGACGTTATCCCGTCGGGGCGAGCCAGCGATCCGGTGCAGCAGGTCATCAGCTCGGAGGAGGTCATCAGCCTCACTGACTGCCTGGTCAGGCTGCTCAGCCCGCTGGA
Source organism: uncultured Actinomycetes bacterium (assembly GCA_963714175.1). Taxonomy (GTDB): domain Bacteria; phylum Actinomycetota; class Thermoleophilia; order RBG-16-64-13; family RBG-16-64-13; genus RBG-16-64-13. Next base: position 1,172,491 of record CAVQNN010000003.1, read on the forward strand.
GTCTCTGGTGTTGAAGTACTACTTGGAGGGCAACTCGTACGAGGCCATAGCCGTTCACATCGGCCACGACACCAAGACGGTCGACAACGCCCTGCAGCGGATCAAGCGCAAGGTGACTCTGCACCTCGAGAGCCGCCGGGTGATGCTCTGAACGTAGGGCGCCGGGCTGCGCTCTCGTATGCTAGTGGCCATCGCAGCGGGCGTCAGGGGGTCTGCCCTCGCTTTGGTGCGACGCTCCGCAAACCGCTCCGGTAGACCCCCTGACGCCCGCTGGGGCGACCCTTCCGGCAGCGGCGCAGCCCGGCGCCGGCTCCTCGCCCCGGGGGTGGCGCCTCATGGCGCCTTTGTCCTCATGATTTAGGGGCGACCGGCTGGGCCGCATGTTCGCCGTTGTCATGACCGCGTAGGCAGGCCTGGCTTTGGCGCGATACAATCTTCCGACTTCGCTTGACGCGTGGTGGTCGCTTAGCGCGCAGCGCCCCGGCGGCGTTCCGCATCTCGGGCCGGTGTAGCTCAATGGTAGAGCAGCTGATTTGTAATCAGCAGGTTTGGGGTTCAAGTCCCCACACCGGCTCCTCGCGCTGCAGAGGAGGCCGATCGGCTTCTCGCCTCTGAAGCCATAGAGGACGCTATCGCCGCGAACGGCAGTGCCAGCAAGATCGCGGCGGCGAAGAAGTGCCTGTTGCAGGGTGACCGCCAGGGCGACGGCAAGGGGGCGGAGGCGGCCATCGGCTACTACCGCAGTGCCTGGCGCTACGCGATCGGAGCCTGGAGCAGCGAAGTCAAGAAATAGCTCTGACCGGGCTGATGACGAGGCAGCGAGACGGAGGTCCTTCGGGGCCTCCGTTCTTCTGCTATCTTGGCGAGGCCCGCCGTCGATGCTGTCCGGCTGGACCGGCGGAAACCCTTGCGTGCTTTGGATGGCCCCTGAACGACTACCTGAGAAGAAGGAGGGCGTCACGGCCGATTGGAGAGCGTGGTTCCGGGCGTCGCCGGATCAGACCGACGTCACGGCAGAGAAGCGTGAGTGGGAGCGCTGGGACGACAAGGGAGTCGCCCAGACCATCGAGACCTACTGGCTCGGCAGCGCGCGCGAGAAGGCGCACCGGGAGGCCCTGACCCACCTCTGCTCTCTCTACATCGCCAGGCCGGACGTCGACGTTCTTGAGGTCGGCTGCGGCACAGGGCTGATCTACGAGCGCCTGGTGCCCGCACTCATCACCAACGAGCGCTACGTTGGCGTGGACGTGTCGCGCGAGATGCTCGCGATCGCCCGGAGGAAGCATCCTCAAGCATGCTTTCTCGATGGCGACGGCTACGACCTCCAATTCGCCGACGGGGAATTCGACTTCACCATCGCCTTCGAAGTCCTCGGCCATCTGCCCGAGATCGGTCCGTTGGTGCGGGAGTTGGCACGGGTTGCGCGTGACGCCGCCATCTTCACCGTGTGGCCGGCTGCCGACGGGGTGGTCGAGTCGAAAGAGACGCTCTGCGGCGCCGACTTTCTGCACCGCAACTATTCTCACGACTACATCTGCCAACAGATCTTGGAGTGGCTCCCGGAGACCGCTCTGGAGATGGAGATCGGCATCCTGCGGTCTGGGACCTGGGCCTACGTTCTGCGCAAGCGGGAGGGGCAGGCGGGGATCACCTTGAACCGTCTCTACCCAGTTCCGGGCGACTGAAGGCTTCTTTCAAAGGAGGCGGCATGGTAGGTGCATTGATCCTAGGTCTGATCGCGGGGGCCGTGGCACGGCTGTTCGTGCCGAGAGACGCCCTGCAGGGCAGGGGCGGCCCGCTGTCCTGGCTTCTCACGATCGTGCTCGGTCTCGCCGGGGCGTTCCTGGGATGGCTGCTCTTCACCCGGGTGTTCGGCATCGGCGATGACGACATCTTTGATCTGGGCGGGATCCTCGGTGCCATCGTGGGGGCCGTGATTGTACTGGGCATCGGCACGCCTATCCTGCGCGCACTGCGCAAGAAGGTGTGAGTAGCCGCTCCTGCGCGTGAGGGCTAAGCGCTCAGAGTGAGGCCGTGCCGGGCGCACGGTCTATACTTCGGCTGTCCGGGGCGGACCGGCGGTCTCCTCGGCTGTTCCAGGGAATGGTCGGCACGGAAGGGCAGTGATAGATGGAAGAAGTACTCGACTATGTCCGACGGGAGCTACGGTACCGTCTGGGATTGGCGGACGAAGAGGTGATGCTCGAGAGTGCTCGGGTCCTATCTGACACGTTCAGCGCTCAGGGCGCAGTCATCAGTCTCGTAGATTTCAGAGTGAGCCCCCATCAGGGAACCGGCCTCAGGCGCCCCGACCTGCTGGAATTGGTCGAGCTCGTTCTCCTCTTCTCGTTCCGCTTCCCCGAATACAAGACCAGCCTCCGGCATCTCTACAAGACGATCAGGCTGTTTCACGAGAGGCCTGCCTATACCAGCGCAGAGTCTCACCCCGAGAACCCGTTCCCGGAAGGTATCGAGAGGTTATTCTTCACTCTCCGCCCCATGGAGTTCGACGCCATGAACGACCTCTGGGGGATGCTCGGCGGCGCCCACTTCCCCTCGGCCTTGTACAACCTACGGATCGTCCAGACCAAGGCGCAACACAGCGCGTAGCCGTGACCGGATGGCAGAACCGCGGTCGGATCTATCGCATTCCTGGCGGGTGACCATAAGCGAGGCGGCCGCCATCCAGTTGCGGCTGGCAGCTGAGGTGATTCTGCGGCCGCTTCACGCGGACGGACCCGGGAGCCCGCGCTTCGCGGCGGGCGTAGATGTCGCCTACTCCAAGCAAGGGACGTTGGCTTGGGCGGCCGCTGTACTGATGGACCGGCGCTTCAGGATAGTTTCCACCAGTGTGGTGCAGGGCGTCCCCGACAGTCCGTACGCCACGGGTTACCTGGCCTTTCGCGAGGGGAGACTCACGCTAGAGGCGCTTGGCCGGCTGGAGGTCGCGCCCGACCTGGTGTTCCTCGACGGGCACGGCGTGGTACACGAGCGCGGCCTGGGGTTGGCGTCGCACGTCGGGATCGTGCTCGGCGTCCCCACCATCGGTGTGCCCAAGACTCCGTTCCACTCCATCGATCACGACCCCGGTCCCGCTCGCGGCGATCACTATATCCTCACCAAGGAATGGGGGGCGCAGGGCGCCGCGGTCAGACTGAAGCCGCGGGTTAAGCCGGTCTACGTCTCGCCCGGTCATCTTGTCGATCTACCGAGTGCGCTGGCGCTCGCACTCGTCTGGTCGAGCGGTCGACACCGAGTGCCTGAGCCGCTCTCGAGCGCTCACACTCTCTCACTCGAGTCCCGGAACGAAGGCCACTGAGCACCGGTGTGGTCAGGGCCGCTCATTGGCGGGCCGATTGCACTCAGACGGAAACTCACCAGCGTCGTGCCGCGTCAGAGCGCGTGTCAACTTCGGGAGGTGGGTCATGAGTCGCTTGAGGTTCCTAGCCGCGCTACTGTTCGTGGGGCTGCTGGTACCTGCAGTGTTGGGGTGTGGTTATACCGCCCAGCCTGAGACCACGAAGGTCGATGGCTACGTCGCTCTGGTTCCCAGCGTGCTGAGATCCGGAGAGACGGCTTCCTTCTCCTTCACCCTGTTCGAGGGGAAGGAGCCCGCCAGGAGCCAGGTGACGGTGACTGTGCTCGATGGGGCCAAGACCATCGCCACGGGTGGGGCCAATATCGACGGCACCGGCACGGTGGCTTTTGACCTGCCGACTGTGGAACCCGGTCGAGTACGAGGTGAGGGTGGCGGGACAAGGTTTCTCCGACACCACCCCCGTCCAGATCCAAGCAGGAACGCTCCTTTTCCTCGAAACCGACAAGCCCATCTACAAGCCGGGGCAGGCCATCCAGGTGCGTCTGGTGGCGCTCGACTCCGAGCTCAAGCCTGTGCAGACCGGGGCCACGGTGGAGGTCCAGGATGCCAAGGGCATCAAGATCTTCAAGCAGACCGTGAACACCGACGAGTACGGCACGGTGACCACCCAGTTGCCGCTTTCGAACGAGCCCAATCTGGGTGTGTGGAAACTCACGGCCTACGCGGGTGACGCCTCCACCGAGCTGGACGTGCGGGTGGAGGAGTACGTCCTGCCCAAGTATGAGGTGACGGCTGACCTGGCGAAGGAGTGGTTCCTGGTGGACGAAACCATCAGCGGCCACGTCACCAGCAAGTACAGCTACGGCCGGGAGGTCGAGGGCCAGCTCAAGGTGACGGCGTCCCGCTACGTCGGTGAATGGGAGGAATACGCCACCTATACGGGCACCATCAAGGGCGAGGCCGACTTCAGCATCGAGCCGGCCGGGTACGTGGCCGGCGTCCCCGAGGCCGGAGGATTGGGAACGTCAGGCTCGACATCACCGTGCGGGAGAAGGCCACCGGGTACGAGCAGACGACCACCGAACTGCTGACGGTGGCCGATTCGCCCCTCAACATCGAACTCATCGCGGAGAGCACCGCCTTCAAGCCGGCGCTGCCGTTCAGCTTCCTGGTGGTGACCGAGACTCCCGGTGGTGAGCCGGTGGAGGCCAAGGTCGCTGTAAGCATCTACTACTTTGACGAGGACTACAGCCAGGTCGGCCGCCAGCTGACCGAGACGGTGGAGACCAAACGAGGGACAGGCCTGCTGCAGATCACCCCTCCGAAGGGTGCGGTTCGCATGACCGTGGAGGCCACCTCCGGCGACAAGTACGCCTGGTCTGAGGTGGGGGCGTCGTATTCACCTTCCAGCAGCTTCGTCCATGTGCAGCAACGGGACGATCTCGAACTCGTCGTGGGCGACACGGCGAGCTTCAATGTTGCCGCGACGGCCGAGGCCGGCACTTTCTACTACGAGGTGGTCTCCCGCGGCCGCGTGGTCTTCACCAGCAGCGCTCGCGACCAGATCTCGTTCAAGGTGACACCGGCCATGGCGCCCTCGGCGAAGCTGCTCGTCTACCAGATACTCCCGAACAGCGAAGTGGCGGCGGACTCTCTGCCCTTCGACGTGACCGGCGAGTACCCGCAGAAGGTCAGCGCGTCGTTCGCGATGCCGAGCGTCAAGCCCGGCGACGAGGTGAAGATCGACGTGCAGACCGAGGGCCGGGCCAGAGGTGAGGGCTGGTGGCGGTCGACCACTCCGTCTTCATCCTGGCCGAGAACCGGCTCAATCTCGAGCAGGTCTTCGCCGAGCTGGAGGCGCTCTACAGCAGCCGCAGGCCGAGCTGCACGAGGCCGAGTGATCGGCGGCACGACGGTCATCCCCGGCGCTCAGGATACGTTCAACGACGCTGGTCTGATCGTGCTCTCCAACAAGGACGTGCCCGAGGGCAAGAAGATCGAGCACCGATGATGTGGGAGAGATGGCGCCGCGACTCGGGGGCGAGATGGCCTTCGACGGGGCGAAGAACGCGTCGCCAGGCCACGCCTCGGCAGCGACCGAGACCACGTGGGTGGCCGGGACACGACGCACAACGGCCGGAGACCTGGCCGAGGTTCAGCGGGTGCGCCAGTTCTTCCCCGAGACCTGGATCTGGACCGAGACGGTCACCGATGACTCGGGAAAGGCCAGCCTAAGCCTTACGAGGCGCCCGACAGCATCACCACCTGGATGCTGCGGGCGGTAGCCCTCTCTCCCGAAGAAGCGGCCTGGGGATCGCCGAGGCCTCGCTGCGCCGTGTTCCAGCCGTTCTTCCTGCAGGCCGACCTGCCGTACTCCGCCATCCGCGGCGAGGAGTTCCCGGTGAAGGTCGCCCTCTACAACTACCTGGACGCCGCGCAGGACATCCAGGTCGAGCTCGAGGCGGCCGACTGGTTCGACGCTACTCGACGATGCGAAGACCACGGTGACCGTGGCCGGTGGCGACATCGGCAGCGCCGAGTTCACCATCAGGCCCGACGAGCTCGGGACCCAGTGGTCAAGGTCACGGCCCGTAGCTCCGAAGCGGCGGACGCCATGATCAAGAGCATGATCGTCGAGCCGGAGGGCGTGCAGCCGAGAGACGGTCGAGAACCTGGTGCTGTCCGGCCGGGACAGTCGAACGGGCCCTGAGCCTCGCACTCCCCGATGCCGGAGTCGTCGCGGACTCGGCGCGGGCGTACGTGGCCGTCACCGGCAAGCCTATCTGACCCAGACCATCGAGGGTCTGGAGAAGCTGCTCCAGATGCCGTTCGGCTGTGGCGAGCAGAACATGATCCTCTTCGCCCCGAACGTCTTCGTCCTCGCTACCTGGAGGGGACCAGGCAGCTCAAGCCCGAGGATACAGGCGAAGGCCGAGATGCTGATGATCACCGGCTACCAGCGCGAGCTGACCTATCGGCACACCGACGGCAGCTTCTCCGCCTTCGGCGAGTCAGGACGAATCGGGCAGTCTCTGGCTCACCGCCTTCGTGCTCAAGACGTTCGCCCAGGCCAAGGACCTGATCTTCGTCGACGAGACGGTCCTCTCCGGCGCGGCCGACTGGATCGCCGAGCATCAGAAGGCGGACGGCTCCTTCGAGCCGGTCGGCTTCGTGTGCCACGACGACATGATGGGCGGGGTGCAGGGCAAGGACACTCTGACCGCCTACGTGGCCATCGCGCTGCTCGAGGCTGGCGTACGCCGACGCGGCGGGCAAGGCCATCGACTACCTGGAGGGGAAGCTCGGCGGTGTCGACCGATCCCTACGCCCTGGCTCTGACGACCTACGCTCTCAAGCTGGGCGGAAGCGCTCGAGGCGGAGCAGGCGATGAAGGCGCTCATGGCCAAGGCGATCAGGGACGACGACGGGCTCCACTGGAGCACCGGCGTGGCCGCTCTAGCGACAGCCGGGTGAGCCGCTGGCTCCTCGCCGTTGAGGCCCGCCGATGATGCATCGACCAGATGCTCCCCAGCCTCGATATCGAGACGACCGGCTATGCCGCACTGGCGCTGATCGAGCAGTGACGACAGGGTCAACGCAGTCGCAGGCCGCCCGGTGGCTGGTCGGGCAGCGGAACGCCAGGGCGGCTTCGGGACCACGCAGGACACGGTGGTCGCCCTGCAGGCCCTGCACCGAGTACGCGGCTCTCGGGCGCGACCCGACACCAACATGACCGTGACCATCACCGCCGGCGAGCATGGACCAGAAGGTCGAGATCACGCCGGAGAACTTCGACGTTACGCAGATGGTGGCGATGCCGGCTGGGGCTGACCGTGCAGGTCGGGGCGACCGGCAAGGGCGAGGCCGTGCTGCAGGGAGTGCTGCGCTACAACCTGCCGCAGGCGGCTGAGGGCCGGAGCGTCTTCGACATCAAGGTGGACTACGGCACCGACCAGGTGGCGGTGAACGACCTGATCGACGTCGGCGTCTCGGTGACCTTCAATCCGCCGGAGCCCATCAAGGCGGCATGACGGTGCTGGACGTGTCGGTGCCGACCGGCTTCGCAGCGGTGGAGGACTCACTGGAGGCGCTTCTCGAGAATCCCAACATCAAGCGGTACGAACTCGCGGGTCGCAAGGTGATCGTGTACATCGAGGACATGAAGCCCGGCGACACGGTGAGCTTCACCTTCCAGGCGCTAGCCCTCTACCCGGTGCGTGGGAAGGCGCGGCCTCGACCGCCTACTCCTACTACACTCCCGAACTGGAGAGGGGAGACCGTCGGTCAGGCGCTGAACGTGCAGTAGGCCCAGGGCCTATGGGACCGAGTAGCTGACGCGTTTCGGCGGCGCTCGCGAAGGCCACGTGCCGGTGGGCCTTTGCGAGCGCCGCCTTGCAACGCTCCTTGTGTCACAAGGACACATATTGTGGCACAATGGTGAAAGGCGTCACGGGGGACGAGTTCGCGAGGGGAGAAGGAGACGCATGCGCGAGATGTCGGTGAGAGAACTTCGGGACTCGCTCTCTCACTCGGGGAGATCGTGGAGCGCGATGGCGAGGTGCTGGTGACCCGTCGCGGCCAGCCGGATTCCAAGAGTCAGGCCTCTCCAATCCAGGTCGAAGAGCTCCCAGCCACGCTGGGCTGCGCGCGAGCATGGCCCGCGTGGAGGTGGGTAGTGAGGTTCTTGTCCGGGGAGACAGAGAGGGCCGGGCGGATGCTTCGCCAGTTGCCGCATCCAGCGCTGGGCCGCGAGTTGTGCCGGGGATGCCCAAGTGAGCGTGTACGTTGACACCAGTGCGCTTGCCAAGTGGTATGTGAACGAGGCCTCATGTGGACGTCGAGGAGTATCTGCGAGAGGTGAGCCCGGTCTCCATCAGCCTGCTCACAAAGGTGGAGATGCGGTCGCTGATGGCGAGGCGCACGAGAGAAGGCCATTTCGACGCGGAGACTCAGGGCAAGATCCTTGCCACCTTCGAGGGCGATATCGTAGCGGGCCACCTAGAGTTGGTGCCTCACACGGTGGAGTCTTTCTCATAGCGGAGTCGCTGCTGGGAGCCAATCCGGAGATCGGGCTCACCACCCTGGACGCTCTGCACCTCGGCGCCATGAAAGCGTCCGGCATGCTCGTGCTGGCAACGGCCGACAAGGTGATGGCCCGGGCGGCCGAGGCGCTGGGGATGGAATGCCGGATGTTTGCGTAACCGCGCCGGCTCGTCGGCCTGCGTGTAGGCTCGTTCGCCGGGCGCCGGCTCATCTGCCCACTCGCCCCGGACGGCGCGGGTCGGCGGCTCTTCACTTGCCAACGGAATAGTAGTAGCGTGAGGTCGGTGGTCTCGTCCCGGCGTGCCGGGGGATCGGGGTGACCTGCCAGCGTAGTCGCTCGTTCCGAGGAGGGAGTCGCTCATGGACAAGGCTTCGGCTGATCGGGAGATCGATCCTTACAGGGCGAAGAGGCTGCAGCTCAAGATCGCGGGCCGGTCGAGCGCTCGTCACCGCCGCGCGATGCTGGGGGAGGCGCGAAGCTATACACCTGGCTGCTCCTGGTGATCGCCGTCACGTTGGTCTATATGGGGGCCAACAATGGGACCAAGTTCTGGGTACGCGCAGCCATCGTTCTGGCCGGTTGTCTGGCCGGCGTAGTAGTCGCTCTGATCGGCGCAGGCGTGATCCGACGCGAAGCAGAATCGCTGGACAAGAACCTGGAGATCTACGACCGCGTCGCGAAGACTCTGGGCATGGATGAGCCTACCTGGGCGGCGCCCGGCCGCGTCAACAAAGGATGTTGGAAGCTCCTGGCCGGTGCTGCTGGAATCAAGAAGGTCAAGATGGAGACCTGGGACTGGTTCCAGGCCACCTTGCTCCTGGCTGCCGGGACCTACTTCGTCGCATTCGTGGGCGTGCTTGTCTATGCGCTAGTGAAGTAGAGAGCCCAGCCCGCGATCTCTGTCGCTGATGGCGCTCGCGGAGGGAGGGGATCGATGGACTACGACGTGATCATCAAAGAAGTCGCCCCGGAACACCTGGCCAGCGTTCGTGGCACTTTTCCCATGGCCGAGCTTGCCGAGGTGATGGGTAGAGAGTTCGGCCGGATCATGGCGGCTCTGAACGCCGAAGGGGTCGAGCCGTCCGGAGGGGCATTGGCCGTCTACCATGGTTGGACCGAGGACGCGGTGGACGTCGAGATCGCCTTCACCGTGCGCGGCGTGTTCTTCCCACAGGATGCGAAGGGTGTCGTCAAGGCGAGCAGGGTGCCCGGCGGGAAGGTCGCCTTCACCGTTCACAAGGGCCCCTATGACCAGATCGGGAACGCGTACGGGGCGATTCAGGCGTACGCGGAGGCCCACAGTCTGAAGCTGGCCGGCACCATGTGGGAGCGGTACCTGACCGGACCGGAGGAGACCGACCTCAGCAAGCACGTGACCGAGGTCTTCTGGCCCCTGGAGCAGTAGCAGGCAGGGGGAACTCGGAGGTGGCGAGTGGTGCTGGGATCGGGCGGGACTATCGAGGGCGCTTGGCCCGGCTAGGCGAGTTTCTTGGAGATCTCCGCGGATGCCGCCTTCAGAGCTTCGGCATGTCTGAGCATCGCTTCCTCGCCGGCTCTTTCGAGGGGAGGTGCCACTGCTATCGATCCGCGAAGCAGCCCCTGCCGATCAAAGACAGGTACCGCCACGGCGGGAATCTCGCGGTGCCATTCTCCCCTGTCGAAAGCGACCCTCTCCTCTCTGACCGTTCGCCAGCGCTCACGGAGAGCCGATGGATCGGTGACCGTCAGTTCGTTGCGCTTTTCGATGGGGTTCGCGAGCAACGAGTCCCACGCGTCCTCGGGTCCGAAGGCGACGAGGACCTGGGCGTCGGCTGTGTGAAGCCCGAGAATCAGGCCAATAGACCGTTGCCGGCTTGAAGTGCCGAGGAGTGAGGACGGTATCGAGCATTAGCGGCCCCAGATCGGTCCAGACACAGAGGCTGGTCGTCTCCCGGGTCTCTTCGGCCAATTTGCTGAGAATAGGATGGGTGACCCGGACGAGTTCTGAGTGAGAGGCTGCCAAGTACGAGATCCGAAGAACGCTCGCGCCAAGACGATACTTGCGCGAGGAGGACTCGTAGGCTACCCACTTCCGGGCTTCGAGGGTCTTCATGAGCCTCTGGATAGTCGCTTTCGGCAGACCCGACTTCTCCCGCAAGTGACCCAGTGACATCTCCGGGTTGTCCGCGTCGAACAACTCGAGGAGGAGTAGACCCCGCTCCAGAGTCCCGATGGGCGAATCGCCGAGGTCGCCAGCCCCGTTGGCAGAGGCACTGGTGCCTTCTGCGTCAACGAGTTTCGTCGTGATGGTGTGTGTTCCGTCGGCCATATGCCGGTCCATGATAACACGGCCTGATGTCAGTCAGTAAGACAGCCGGATTCATTGAATAGGACGAATCTATTGACAAGGGCAAAACGGCGGTGCTACGGTGACTCAAGTGGATTGCCACAATCCCTTCGACATACCCTGCAGGATCTCCCGGGAAAGGCTGTCTTGGCACTACCTCGGAAGATCTGGGTGTGGGCGCACTTCCCAACGGGCGGAAGTCGAAGGAGCCGCTCAACGACGGCTCGATATCCAGGACGACGTTATCTCCACAGACGCGAACAAGGCTGCCAGGTACACGCGAAAGGACAAGAAGGCGGATATGACTTGACGAAAGCAGGAACAGGGACATCGTGTCCCGCTTCTACAACGATGTGTTCATCAACCACGACATGAGCCGCATCGACGAGTACATGCGCGACGACTACATCCAGCACAACGCGGACTGCCCGCAGGGCAAGGCCGGCTTCCTGGAGTTCTTCGGCGTCATCTTCCGCGCGGTGCCCGACTTCAAATACACGCTCGAGAACATGGTCGTCGACGGCGACATCGTCATGGCCTATAGCACCACCACCGGTACCCATACTGGCGGAGAGTGGCTGGGACAGGCGGCCACAGGCAACCAGCTTTGCTTCGACGTGGTGGATGTCTTTCGGATGCAGGATGGGCTGATCGCGGAGCACTCGGATGTGGCCGACACCTTCACATTCTTCGGGCAGCTTGGAGTGGCAGAGCGGTTCTTGGCAGAGCGGGGGTAGGGGCGCAGGCCATAGCCTGATCGGCAGGTGACTCGCTGCGCTGCTTACGGCAACTGCGCCAGCAACTCCCAAGCCAGGTCAACCCGCTCCCGCGACACGGCAAACCGCGGATCTGCCCGGGTCCAGGTTGGAGATGCGCACGCGGTCGAGCCCGTCGGCATCCTTGAGCACCCAGAGCACTCGCAGCATCGACTCGCGGTCGGCGCCATCGATAGCCGCGGCGCGCTGGGCGGCCGTCTCGTCGTGGATCGAGTGGAGTTCTATGGACGCCTGTCCCTGTCCGACCAGGGTGTCACACTGTATCCAGACGATATCGCGCCGGATGCAACGTGAAGGGCGGGCGGCATGATCTCCAGGCGTCTCCAAGTCCCGTTTCACCGACTACATGGATTGCCCGAAGCGCGGCTACATGTCGTGCCACCGGAATCGCTTCAAGAGTCTGGCCGACCCTTTCGATTGGATGGCGATGCATCTGATGGGGGAGGGTAACCGGTTTGGTCAGCGAGCGCGGGAGTACTTTCCCGGCGGCCGTCTGATCGAACACGTCTTCGATCTGGATCGGGCGCGAGCCGAGACCGCGGCGGCGATGCGTGACGAGGCCGTCACCGACATATTCGAGGGCGCCTTTGCCACCGAGGGGCTGCTGTGCCGTGTGGACGTGTGCGCAAGGTCGGCGACGGACGAGGTGGACCTGATCGAGGTCAAGGCCACCAGCGGGGTCAAGTCCTATCATCTCCCCGACGTTGGCTTTCAGTTGGCGGTTCTGGAGGGCAGTGGTATCTCGGTCCGCTCGTCTCTCTCATGCACTTCAATCCGGAGTACGTCCGGCCGGGCGAGGACGAATACACCCTCGGCTCTCTTTTCGCGATCGACGATGTTACGGAGGAAGCGAGGCAATGGGTGGCGGAGAGCTTTGCCCAGTGTCTCGAGTCCATGCGGGTGGATCTGGCACGGGCCGAACCGCCGCGCGTCCCGTTGAAGAATGCCTGCAAAGACTGCATCACTACCGCCGGCGTGTGCTCGGTGGGGGCGCCGCTTCACCCGTTATGGACGAAGCTGGGGCCCGGCTCGGGTGCTCTGCAGGGCGCACTGGAGGCGGCCGGCGATAGTCGATCTCCGCGACATCCCCGAGGATTTCCCGGGACTGGCGGACCGATACCCCCTGGGTCTTGGAGGCGGCTAGAACCGGCGACGCAGCCTTCGAGTGCGGCGTTATCCCGGGCCTGGTGCAGGAGATGGTCTTCCCTCTCTGGTTCATGGACTTCGAAACGTGCATGCCGGGGCTGCGCCATCTTCGCGGGGCATGCGCCCGTGGCAGCAGATCCCGTTCCAGTGGTCGCTGCACGTGCTGGAGGAGGACGGGTCTCTGCGGCACGAGGAGTTCTTGGCCGATGGCTGTGGCGACCCGCGCCGTGCCTTCGCCGAGTCCCTGATCCGTGCTGTCGGGGAGGAGGGCTCCGTCGTTGTGTACAACAAGAGCATGGAGTCCGGCCGTCTGCAGGAGCTGGCCCGCGACTTCCCCGATCTGGCCGATGGACTGCTGGCGATCGATGCACGCATCGTCGAATCTTTCTGCCCATCGTCGAGGCAGTCCTGCTACCACCTGGACTTCCACGGCAGCCGCTCGCTGAAGGCGATCACGCCCGTGCTGGCTCCCGACCTGAGCTACGAGGCGCTGGGCCTCAAGGGCGGTCTTGCAGGCCATGGAGGCCTACGAGCTGATCACCGCCCCGAAGACCAGTGACGCGGAGAGAGAGCGTTTGCGCGCGGAACTGCTCGCATACTGCGGACTCGACACGCTGGCCATGGTGGCAGTGCTCAAGCGGCTGTTGACCGAGGGTCTGCAGTGAGTCCTCCGGGAGGCGTGGTGTGCTAGAGGCGCTGGCCATCGTCGCAGTCGTTCTCTCGGCGATCGTGATCCTGATGCTGCTTGCGATCCTTCGCCGCGACCGTCAGGGGGGAGTGGGCGCGTCGCTGAGGCAGATGGAGCGAGGGCAGGATAGAGCCGAACGTCTGCTGCGCGAAGAGATGGAGCGCGGCCGGGAGGAGACGGCCCAGGAGCGCCCAGCAGGTCCGCGAGGAGATCGCGAGCGTGGTGAAGGACTGGGGGGATTCGGCGGTCAGACAGCATCGGCCTGCTCGGATCGCAGCAGAGGAGCCAACTCGACACGTTCGCCGAGCAACTGGTCACTCTCACCGGGTCGAACGAACAGCGCATGCTCGAACTACGCGCGACCGTCGACACCCGTCTCAGGTCGTTGCAGGAGGACAATTCGACCAAGCTCGACCAGATGCGGCAGACGGTCGACGAACGTCTCACGGCGACCCTGGAGAAGCGGCTGGGCGAATCGTTCGCGCAGGTGAGCGAGCGGCTCGAGGCCGTGCACAGGGGTCTCGGCGAGATGCAGAGCCTCGCGACCGGCGTGGGCGATCTCAAGCGGGTGCTCACGAACGTCAAGACGCGCGGCACCTGGGGCGAGGTTCAGCTCGAACATGCTCCTCGAGCAGGTGCTGACGGCCGACCAGTACGAGAGCGAATGTGGCCTGCAAGCCGGGCAGCGGCGAGCGGGTGGAGTACGCGATACGGCTGCCCGGGGCAGGACGGCGGGACGGCGATCGCCCGTCTGGCTGCCGATCGACGCCAAGTTCCCCTGGAGGATTACCAGCGCATGCTCGAAGCCTCAGGGGCACGGCGATCCCGCGGCCGTGGAGCAGGCGCTACGGCGGCCTCGAGGGCGGTCAATTCGTCGGCCAGGGATATTCAGGGACAAGTATCTCGATCCCCGAATACCACCGATTTCGGCATCATGTTCCTTCCGACCGAAGGGCTCTACGCCGAGGTGCTCCGTCAGACCGGGGCGGCGGAGACGCTTCAGCGCGAATGTCAGGGTCGTCGTGGCGGGCCCGACGACCCTCGCCGCGATCCTCAGCAGCCTGAGGATGGGATTCCGGACACTCGCCATCGAGAAGCGCTCGAGCGAGGTCTGGAAGGTGCTGGGCGCCGTGAAGACCGAGTTCGGGCAGTTCGGGGGACTGCTGGAGAAGGTGCACAAGAAGCTCGACCAAGCCTCGACGACCATCGACGACGCTGCGCGGAAGAGCCGGACGATCGAGCGCAAGCTAAAGGACGTCGAGGAGATACCGGCGGAGAGCGTGGGGAGTTGCTATCCCTGGTCGGTGGCGAGGCGACGACGACTCGATGGACGGAGCGAGCGGGGGCGTCGCAGCGGGCAGCACTTGCGAGGGCTCGGAGGATGACTAGGCAGTTCTAGGGTGCCATGCCGGCACGGGGCACGGGGCGCGGCCCACACTGGCTAGATCGCAGTCCTCGTATCCCGCTGCACCAAGGGTCCCGTACTTCTTCTCCAGCCGCTTCACGACGAAGTGCCCTCTGGCCATGTCCTGGAAGTGGTTCATGAACAGGTAGTTGATGGCTCCTCCGGTCAGGGCACCAACGACCGGGATCGCCTGAGCGGCGGCCTGTTCGGACACCACCACACCGAAGCGGGAGGCTATCTGCGCCACCAACCTGATCAGAGCCGGCGCGCTCTTGTCGGTCAGACCCTTCTTGGCGAGATGGCTCGCCGCCTCCGAGACGTATTTCGAGAGCGCTCCCCGAACCACCCAGTAGCCGCTCTCACTCGCGTCGTCTGCCGCACTCGCCGCCTCCCAGCGCAAAGACCTCCAGACAGGCCAGTCTGACTTCGAGCATGGATATGTCGTGGCCTTCGCTGCGGGCTATGTCGGCGATGGAGCGTAGCATCACGCAGGTCGACAGCGGCAACTCCACAGGCAGGGCTGCTACTCCCACGGCTCCCCCCGCCGCCCCGGCGCCTATGGCGAGGGCCTTGTGCAGGCGGTCGCGCGACCGGTGTGACTGAGTCTGGTCCATGGTCTTGATCGAGAACTCCAAGCCCTTGAGAAGAGCTGTCTCGGTGGCCGAGCCGATGGTCTTGTTCCACCTGCTCGGCAGCATCTTGAAGCCGCTCTCGAGCGGCCTGCCCACCAAGCCGGAGATCTTGGCAGTGAGGCTGGGATGTTCCAGCCTCCGTTTGGCCTGTCTCAGGGCCTCAAGATCGTCCTCAGACAGCATTTCGTTCTCCGAGCTCTGCGGGAAGGATCTCGATCATGTCGCCTCGCTTCACGTCATTCTGACTGTTCGTTCTCTCGTCGCTTCACGCGTTCGCGGCGCCACATCCACCATCGAAGACATGACCGCGAGCACGAAGACCAGAGGACCGGTATGGCGATGGCGATCGCCGAAGCGCGACGGCGCCGTGTCTTCGATGGTGCTCGCGACCGCGCCGACTCCACCGTGGTGGCGTTACACGTTCGCGAGGTGGCCTTGGCCGCATGTACCGTCGGAAGATGACTCCCATGAGCACTAGCACCCAGGTGCTGGTGGCGGACCCACTGCCCGACCGCCACTGCCACGATTCCGCCGGCTGCAGGGCGGATGACGCTCTGGATCACGTCGTTGGCATGGTCGACGGCGGGTATCTTGTCGGCCACGATCTCGATGACGAGAAGGACGGCGATTATGGCTATCATCCACCAGGAGCCGAGGATATCCAGGGGCTCGCGCAGGCTGAGCCATCCAAAACGCTCGGCGAGGGCGACGGTCATGAGAGGTATGTAGGCGTTCAGACCGGCCGGGATGGAAAGGCCCAGAGCAGTCAGGATATCCACGACCCCTCCCCGCTTACTCCCCGCTGAAGCAGACATTCGCAGCATAACACGCAGAATCCCGCGAGCGCCCGGTGGCGGGTCGTTCAGCCTCTGTTGTACGATGGGGTTGCGATGCACCGATCGATCCTCATAGCCTATGCCACCCGGTACGGTTCCACTCAGGAAGTAGCTGAGGCGGTCGCGTCTGAGATGCGCGACGCGGGAGTGGAAGTCGAGCTCCGGCCTTTGCGCGAAGTGAAGTCGCTCGAAGACTACCGTGCGATAGTCGTGGGAGCGGCGCTATACATGTACAAGTGGCACAAGGACGCCATCCGCTTCCTTGAGCAGCACCAGAACGAGCTGATCGGTCGGCCCGTGGCGATCTTTGCCCTGGGTCCCGTCAACGACGTGGAGAAGGAGTGGGACGAGGCGCGCGGTCAACTGGACAAGGAGCTCGAGAGGTTCCCGTGGCTCAGGCCGGTGGAGGTCAAGCTTTTCGGCGGTCGGTTCGACCCCGAGATGCTGAAGTTCCCCTGGAACGTGGTGCCAGGCTTGAAGAAGCTGCCGACCAACGACATCCGTGACTGGGACGGCGATCCGCGCCTGGGGGAGGGATCTGGCGGGCGCCGGAAGGTTCCGACCTCCGGAGGTCTAGGGCAGGGACGGGTCAGGGGAAGGTTCTCCGCGAGAAAGCCGTCTAGGAGGGTCCATACCTCGTCCGCCGCCGCGCCCTCGAGCAGATCGGTGCCGTGGTCGCCGCCCGGCACGATCTGGAGATCGCCCTGGTTCCGAGAGAGCTCCTCCAGCGCCGCGGCGCCCTCCGCTCCGACGTCGTCCTCCGCCGCGATGAAGAGGAGTGGGCCGACAGGCATCGGGACCGTCTCTCCTCGACCGACAGGCCCTGGAACTCGACGGGGGCCGAGAGGGTGACCACGCCTACCACGCTGACCGAGGGGATGTCAGTAGGGAGGGGGGCATTGCGAGGAGATCATGGAAGCGAAGATCATCTCCCAGCTCGCTGCCAGACAGGCGGTGCCGCCCATCGATGCTCCGACGAGAACCACCTCGGTGGCGCCGGCATCTGGCGATCTCGTTGGCCGCGGCCATCACGTCGCGGTCGATGCGATCGATCTGCTTGTCTCCCTCGGATTCGCCGTATCCGCGGAAGTCGAAGGTGAGAACAAGGTAGCCCTGGGCGGCCAGCTTCTCGGCCGTTGCGTACCAACTGGTCTGGTCGGCCGGATACATGTGGGCCAAGATCACACCCTTGCTCCCAGTGCCGAACAGATGCCCGCCGAGTACGACGCCATCGTCGGTGGTGAAGGTCACGGTCTGCGAAACGCCGCCGGCGCCGCCCGGCGCCATCGGTGCTCGTGGAGGACGCACCGCCTCCGTCACAGGCGACGAGCTGATGGCAAGGAGGGTCGCGAGGACGAATGGCGACCGCGCACAAGACGACCGCCAGCCTCGCGCTCCAGAGTGACTCGAAGCGCGGTCCAGGGAAGGTCTTCGGCTGGTGTCTTGGGCTGAAACGCCGCATCCGCGCCCCTTTCGCTCGCGTGTGGTCTCAGTTTAGTACAATGTCCCGGTCAACCGCCGGCCTGGTCCAGCAGAACGTGACCATCAGCAGAGGGGGCTAGGAACCATAGACATGGGTGCCGACAACAGCACTGAACGGTTGCGTCAGATGAAGAAGGAGGCTCTCCAGAGCGGAGGGCCGGAGCGCATCGAGGCTCGTCGCAGGAGGGGCTTGATAGCCGCACGCGAGCGCGTGTTGCTGCTCCTCGACGCCGGCACGTTCGTGGAACTCGACGTGTTCGTCGACGGCGCCGTGACAGGTCACGGCAAGATCGAGGGTAGAGACGTCTATGTCTTCTCTGAGGATGGAGAAGCGCCTCAGAATCATGGCGAGGAGCTCTTCGCCCGCAAGATAGCCAAGGTCATGGATCTGGCCATGAAGAACGGGGCTCCCCTGGTCGGGTTCTATGACAGTGGCCCGGCGCAAGGAGCCGGCGGACACAGTGCTCGCGGGGAAGCAGGTCCTCTGGGCGGGTACGCCGAGTTGTACTTCCGGAATGTCATGGCCTCGGGCCTCGTTCCGCAGATAGCGGCAGTCGTGGGTCCGTGCGCCGGCGCGGCCGTGTATTCGCCGGCCCTGGCGGACTTCACCATCATGGTCAAGGGGTCGAGCCAGGCCTATCTCGGCGATCCCGCCACCGGCGGGAGCGGAGGTGAGGAGCAGGTCGCCTTCGAGGAACTCGGTGGCGCCAGGACTCACAGTGAGAAGAGCGGCGTCGCTCACCTTGCCGCCGATGACGAGACCGAATGCCTCGAGATGATCCGCAGGCTGCTCTCCTACCTCCCGCAGAACAATCTCGAAGAACCGCCGCGGGTGGATCTCTTCGATCCGGCCGATCGCATGGACGGGGAGCTCGACTCTCTCGCTGCTTTCGATCCCGAACGCACCTGTGACATGCGCGATGTGATCACTCATGTGGTCGATGAAGGCGACTTCTTCGAGATCATGCCGCGCTGGGCGAGGAATCTGGTCGTTGGATTCGCCCGTTTGGGCGGCCGCCCGGTGGGGATCGTGGGCAACCAGCCCGCTCACCTGGACGGCAGGATCGACGTCGACGCGGCCACCAAAGGAGCGCGGTTCGTGCGCTTCTGCGATGCGTTCAACCTTCCGCTGGTGACCTTCGTGGACACGCCCGGCTTCGTGGCGGGCAAGGACCAGGAGCACAGGGGCGTGATCCGCGGCGCCGCTCAGCTCATGTACGCCTACTGCGAGGCGACCGTGCCGAAGCTCACCGTCGTCACCCAGAAGGCTTTTGGCGAGGCCTTCGAGGTGATGAGCTCCAAGCACATCCGGGCCGACTTCAACTTCGCCTGGCCCTCGGCCGGGATCGGGACGAAGGCTCCTGATGGCGCTCTGGACCGGCAGGACTCGACTTCGCCCTACGACGCCGCTCTGCATGGACACCTGGACGACGTCATCGAGCCGGTCGCAGACCCGGCCTCGACTGATCGCCGCGCTTGAGGCGTGCGCCTCGAAGCGCGAAGGCCGGCCCCCCAAGAAGCACGGCAACATCCCGCTGTGACCGCCGTTCACATAACCGACCTCGTGCTGCGCGACGCGCATCAGTCGCTGCTGGCCACCCGCATGCGCACCGAGGACATGCTCCCCATCGCCGACAAGCTCAACCGGGCCGGCTACTGGTCGCTGGAGATGTGGGGCGGGGCTACCTTCGACTCCATGATGCGGTTCTTGAACGAGGACCCCTGGGAGAGGGTCCGAGCCCTCAAGGCCGCCATGCCCGACACCAAGCTGCAGATGCTGCTGCGCGGACAGAACGTCGTGGGCTACCGCAACTACGCCGACGACGTGCTGCGAGAGTTCGTCCGCCTGGCCTCTCAGGCGGGCATCGACGTGTTCCGCGTGTTCGACGCTCTGAACGACCCGCGCAACATGGCGGCGGCCATCGCTGCCGTGAAGGAGAACGGGAAGTGGGTGGAGGGCACTATCAGCTACACCAAGAGCCCCGTGCACAACGTGCCCTCCTTCCTGGCCTACGCGGGACAACTGGTGGAGATGGGCGCCCAGAGCATCTGCATCAAAGACATGGCCGGACTCCTCGATCCCAGCGACGCCTTCGAGCTGGTGAGCGCGCTCAAGGCCGCGTATCCGGACGTGCTCGTGCACATGCACTCCCACTACACCTCGGGCATGGCCTCGATGGCCTACCTGAAGGCGGTGGAGGCGGGGGCCGACATCCTGGACTGCGCCATCTCGTCGATGTCCATGGGCACATCTCACCCGCCGACGGAGTCGATGGTCGCCGCGCTGGCCGCCACCGATCGGGCGACGGGCATGGACATCGGCGTGCTGGAGGACATCTCCGAGTACTTCCGCGATATCCGAAAGAAGTACGGCGCCTACGAGAGCGCTTTCACGGCAGTCGATCCCGCGGTGCTTATGTGGCAGATCCCGGGCGGGATGATCTCGAACCTCTCGTCGCAGCTCAAAGACCAGGGGCATCTCGAACTGCATGCCCGAGGTGCTGGCCGAGGTGCCGCGGGTTCGGAAGGAGCTGGGCTACCCGCCGCTGGTGACGCCCACTTCGCAGATCGTCGGCACCCAGGCGACGCTGAACGTGCTGATGGGACGCTACAAGATGATCACCAAGGAGACCAAGGCCTACGTCCAGGGTTTCTACGGCCGGTCTCCGGCGCCCATAGATCCCGAGGTCCAGAAGCTGTGCATCGGAGACGAGACTCCCATCACCGACTCGCCCGGCCGATTCGCTCGAACCCGAGCTGCCGAAACGGAGGGCGGAACTGGAGGAGCTGGGCGTCAAGTTCAGCGAAGAAGACCTGATCTCGTACGCTCTGTTCCCGCAGGTGGCGTTGGAGTTCTTCGCCCGCCGCGACCGCGCTGAGCGCCCGTTGGAGGAGATCGCCGTGCTGGCGGCTGTGGCGGCCGACCTGCTGGGCGTGCAGGACGAGGCCTGCGTGGTGCCGGAATCGGTGGCCACTGCCGCGGACCTCGCCGCCACCGAGGTAGCGCAGCAAGGTGCGCCCGGGCGGACATGCCCCTACGCCGCGCCCGGCTCGGCCTGGGCCGCGGCAGGGCGCCATGACCTGATCGCAGGCCGCTCGGTCTCGTGGAGGTATTGAGGTGAGGTTCAAGATCCACCTCGACAACAAGGAGCATGTGGTAGAGGCGGCCGCCGACGGCACGCTGATGCTGGACGGGCGGGCTTTCCAGGGCAACGTGAACGGCGCGCCCGGGCGACCGGCGTACGGTCCAACTGGGTGACCGCAACTACGAGGTCCGGGTCGTCGAGGACTGCGCCGACACCGGCATCTTCGTTCTGGAGTTGGCGGGGGAGAGGGTTCCGATTACGATCACCGACCTGTCCAGGGGCCGCGGGTCAGCTCAGGCGGTGGCTTCGGCCGGCGCCGCCGCGAGCGCTGCTGCGCCGGCGGCCGGCGGAGGGGCCAACGGAGTGCGCGAATAGCGGCTCCGACACGTCCCCCCAGGCGCCGGAGAGGTGAAGGAGGGTATCTGGGCCCCCGTTCCGGGCAAGATCGTCGATGTCTTCGTCAAGATCGGCGACACGGTGGAGGAGGGCGCATCGGTGCTGATCCTCGAAGCCATGAAGATGGAGAACGAACTGCACTCGCCCAAGCGGGGCGTGGTCACCGCGGTTCTGGTCAAGAAGGGCGACCAGGCCGAGAAGGGGCAACTGCTGGTGGCGTTCGAATAGGGCCGCTCCCAATTGCCACGGAGTTTGACGACAGACTCCGTATGTTGGAGAATCGCTAGACGGGCTTCTCACGCAGCCGGGGGGTTGCGCGTGGGGGCCACAAAGAAATACCTCGAGGAGGGCAATGCCGTGAAATCCAAGATGTTGCGCTACGGTGTCTTAGTGTGTGCGCTACTGGCGCTGGTCCTAGCGCTGGGAGCGTGTGGTTCTGAGGCTTCCGATGATTCCTCTACCACCACCGCTGCTTCCACTCCGACGACCTCTCCGGCGACCACAGCCGGAGGAACCACCGACACTTCCACAGAGACCACCGCGGGCGCCGTGGAAAACCTGGGTGACTTCGAATTCAGCCTGTCGCTTCACGATCCCCTGACGTCCAACAACGGTCTGTTCTATCAGGCCTGGGCGGACGCCATCAATGAGGCCACCGACGGCCATGTCACCATCACCCTGTATGGCAGCGCGCAACTGGCCGCCGCCGCTGACGTGGGCGAGATGGTCGAGACCGGCGGTGTCGACATCGGCTGGGTGTTCACCTCCTTCTACAAGGGCCAGTTCCCGTTGACCGACGTCACCACCGTCCCCATGGTCGGCTTCGGCGATGCTCGTGGTCAGCACCAACACGCTGTGGGATCTGTACGACAAGTACCCCGAAGTCCAGGCCGAGTGGGCCAACTACAAGCTCCTCAACCTCTACGGCAACCCCGGCATGCTGTTTGCCAGCAACGAGGGTCCGGTTGAGACTCCGGAGGACCTCAAGGGACTCACCCTGCGTACCCCGGCCGGTCTGATAACCGACCTGGTGACCAGCTTGGGCGCAAGCCCGGTTGTGATGGCCCCGCCGGACATGTATGAGGCTCTGGAGAAGAACAACATCAACGGCTACGTGTTCGAGCCCGCGGGCATCACCAACTTCAAGCTCCAGGAAGTGACCAAGTACATCACCGACATGCCGCTGTACGACGGCGCCTTCGGTCTGGTCATGAACTGGGACAAGTGGAATGCCTTGCCGCCCGAGTATCAGGCGATCATTGAGAGCTTCTGCGGGCGCGAGGGCTCTATCAAAGCCGCGGAGGACTTCAGCGCGGCCGCAACCGCGGCGCACCAGACCATAGCTGACGCCGGGTGCACCTGGGTCAGCGTCACCGACGAGGCGAAAGCTGCGTTCCAGGCAGCCGCCGACGCGGTCAGCGCCACCTGGCCTTCGACCATTACCGTGGAAGGCTTCGACGCGGCGGCATACATGGCCGACGCCATCGCCATCGCCACGAGCTACAGCAAGTAGTCTCTGAGAGAGGTACGCTCGAATCCCGGTCGGGGGTCTATCCTCCCGGCCGGGATTCGAGTATCTTTGGGTCTGGCCATTCTGCGCCGCTCCCTGGGAACGCGAAAGGAACGGTAGCTTCGTGTCTGCTGCGGTCGTAGGCATCATCGGGATCGTCGTCTTCTTGATACTGATATTCCTTGGCATGAATATCGGCCTCTCCTTGCTGCTGGTCGGTTTCGTGGGCTACGCGATACTCGTCAACCCGTCCGCCGCAATCGGGCTGATCCGCAAGGTACCGTCGACTCAGGCCAGCACGTACGCGCTCATCGTCATACCCCTGTTCATACTGATGGGCAACTTCGCCTTCCACGCGGGTCTGTCCGCGAGCCTGTACGGCGCGGGAAGCAAATGGTTGTCCCGGCTGCCCGGCAGTCTTGCCGCCGGCACCATAGCCGCTTCCGCCGGCTTCGGAGCGATATGTGGTTCGTGTGCCGCCACCTGCGCGACCATGGGTACCATCGCCCTCCCCGAGATGCGCAAGCACAACTACGCCGACGGTCTCTCGACCGGCACGATCGCCATGGGAGGCACTCTGGGCATCCTGATCCCGCCCAGTACGCCCATGATCATCTACTGCATCATGGCGGAGGAGTCCATCGGCAAGCAGTTCATCGCGGGCATCTTGCCCGGCATCATGCTGGCCGTCCTCTCCATAATCACCGTGGTCATCTGGGTGAAGCTCAAGCCGGGGAGTGCGCCGGCCACGACCAAGACCTCATGGAAGGAAAGGTTCGCCTCGCTCACGGGCCTCTGGGGCGTCGTGGTGCTTTTCGGGGCCGTACTGGGGGGGATGTTCTCGGGCTTCTTCTCCGTGAATCAGTCGGCTGCCGTCGGCGCCTTTCTTGCTCTGCTGCTGATGGGGGTGAACAGGAACCTGAGTTGGTCCAAGTTCAAGATGGCCTTGAAGGACACCGTGACCACCTTCGCCATGACCTTCCTGATCATCATCGGCGCCAGTGTGTTCTCCAACTTCCTGGCCATCACCAAGATGCCTGCCATGCTGGCCGATTCCATGCAGTCCATGGACGTGTCCTTCGGCGTGGTGTTGATCATCATGACGATCATCTACATCATCCTGGGCATGCTTATGGATGAGTTGCCCATGATCATGCTGACGGTACCGATCTTCCTACCCATCGTCGCCAGCTACGGTATCAACTTCATCTGGTTCGGCATCTACATAATCCTTGTCATGGAACTGGGCGCGATCGCACCCCCGGTCGGTCTCAACTGCTTCATCATTCAGGGAGTGGCCAAGAACATACCCCTGGGCACGATCTACAAGGGCGCACTACCGTTTGTGGTCACGATCATTGTTGGAATCGTCCTGATCTATCTGTTCCCTGATATCGTCATGGTTCTGCCGAACCTGTTGTAGGGGGTGAACGGGAGATGATAAGAGCCGGGAAGATCATCAGCGCGGTCACGCTTGTGCTGAGCTGGGTCAGCTACGCGGGAGTGCTGGCGATCATGCTCTTGAACGTCGCCGACGTTCTTCTGACCAAGGCGGCGAACAAGCCCATCACCGGGACCTACGAGATAACGGAATCCCTGTTGCTCTGCACCATCATGGCCGCGTTCGCCTATGCGCAGTCGCAGAAGACGCACATCAACATGACCATATTCGTGAAGCACTTTCCGAGAGTCCTCAAGTTCTCCATCTATGGTCTGATGGGATTGATCTCCGCCGGCACGGCCGGCGCCGTTGGGATACGCCGCCATTCTGCAGACGCAGTCGGCCCTGGAGAAGGGCGCCGTGACAAGCGTGCTCGAGATCCCCATGTACCCGCTGTACATCGTCGAAGCCGTTGCCATGTTCATCTTCGGCATCGCTCTCCTCTACGACGCCGCGCTGGCTTTTGCCGCCGTCTTCCGCAGGGAGTACGAGGATGAAGTGACCGCCAGCTGGTCCTGAGTCGATCGGAGGGGGCTGGGGACGAGTTGTAGTCGGGCGTCGCTTCCTTCTGGAGCTGGAAATAGCGGGTGACGCGTTCGTGGAAGTCATCCGGCGGGAAGGGACTCTCGCGCTCCTCTTCCGTCAGGACCTCGCTGAGCAGCTTGTCCTGCTTCTCTTGCGGCAGAACCATGAGAGCCTGTGCGATGGCGGTGTTGCGCAACATCCGCTCCTCCGCCGAGTCCTCCACGCTTTCCACGTTCTCCTGGCTCGGCGAAGGCAGCCTCGCGGCGGCAGTACTCTCCGCACCATTCTTCCGGGGCGGTCTGGACGTACCGGGCGCGTCTCTCGTCTATCTGAGGCGTCGGTGGCGAGGTCCCCGGCCAGGGGCGGGTAGCGTCTGCACTTGCCCACGCGGGGCCACGTGTTCTCTCCGGCCTCTTGGGCCTGCGGGAGGTAAGGTTTCCAGTAGTTGCAGGTCAGGCAGGTTGGGGTCTCGTCCACGTCCGCTCCTTCTCGATGGGCCTCACTTGCGCCCAGGCTTGGCTTCAGCGTTTTGGAGAACGGATCGTCCGAGCCCGCTCCTGCAGGGCTGCGGCGTCGTCCGGTCGGTTCATCTCCCCATACAGAGTGGCCAGGTTTTCGAGGCTCAATATCAGGTCAGGATGATCAGGGCCCAGACTCCGTTCTTCGATTGCCAGGGCCCGTTCATACAGGGCCTGAGCCTCCGGGTGACGGCCCTGCGCTCGGAAGGCCTCCGCTAGGTTCTCCAGACTGGTGGCCACATAGGGGTGATCGGGGCCCAGGGTGGTCTCTCTGATGGTGAGGGCGCGGCGGTGGAGCGGCTCGGCCTCGGCGTACCGGCCCTGGGCGTCGTACATCACGGCAAGGTTGCCCAGACTCGTGGCCACGTCGGGATGCTCCGGTCCGAGGGTCTCCTCGCGTATCGCCAGCGAACGCTTGTAGAGGGGTTCGGCTTCGTCGTAGCGTTCTTGGACGGATAGCAGGACAGCCAGACCGTTCAGCGTGAGGGCGACATCCGGATGTTCCGCCCCAAGCGACCCCTGTCCGACAGTCAGAGCCCGCCTGTACAGCGGCTCGGCCTCGGCGTAGCGTCCCTGCGCGTAGTAGGACTCGGCCAGGCCGGCCAGGCTAGCGGCCACATCCTGATGCTCCGGGCCCAGGGCGGCCTCCCGCACGGCCAGAGATCGCTCGTAGAGCGGTTCAGCTTCGTCGTACTCTCCCTGTGCACGGTGCAGATCGGCGAGATGGGCCAGGCTGGCTGCGACCTCCGCGTGATCGGGCCCCAACGCCTTTTCGCGGATGGTCAGGGCGCGCTGTTGGAGTGACTCGGCCTCCGTGTACTGTCCTTGGGCGGCGGAGCAGCGCGAGGTGCCCCAGGGTCTCTGCTACGCGGGGATGGTCCGGACCGAGAGCCGTCTCACGGATACCCAGGGCGCGCTGGAGGAGCGGCTCGGCCTCCGCGTACTTGCCTTGGGCCTGGTATGACTGTGCGAGGTGGTCCAGGCTCAACGCCACGTCGGGATGGTCTGAGCCCAGGGCTCGTTCGCGGACGGCCAGGGCACGCTGACGAAGGGGTTCGGCATCTCCGTGTTCACCCTCGGCGTCGAGCAGAGCCGCCAGGCTCTCGAGGCTCGCGGCTACATCGGGATGATCCGGGCCTACCGCCTTCTCCCAAGCGGCCAGGGCCTTGTGGTGGTCTCGGACGGCCTCGGCGTGATCGCCGCCGGCGCTTCGCAGACCCGCGAGGTGCTCGAGGCTGAGCGCCACCCGGGGATGTTCCGGACCGAGGGCCTTCTCTCGGATGTCCAGAGCCCGTCGGTACAGCGACTGCGCCTCGACGTACCGGCCCTGCGCGCAGAAGACTCCGGCGAGATCGTCCAGGGTGTCGGCCACGGCCACGCGGTCGGGGCCCAAGGACCTCTCCTGGAGCGCGAGGGCGCGTTGGTAGAGGTGCTGCGACTCCGCATGCTTGCCGAGGATCGCCTGCACGCGAGCGAGGTTGACCAGGCTGAGGACCAGGTCGGGGTCGTTCCTGAGCGAGCGCGCTCTCGCGGATAGCCAGTGCGCGTCGATACAGCGGCTCGGCCGTGGCATAGCGGCCCCTGGCTTCGTGGAGGACGGCAAGGTCGCCAAGTCGGGCGGCCACCGCGGCATCGTCGGGACCGAGGCTTTGCTCCGCAGCTACCAGCGCCTCTTCCGCCGCCGCAACAGCAAGGTCGTATTCGCCCCGCTCATACAGGGAGGAGACCTCTGCCGTGAGCGCTCTCCATCCGTCGGTCTGCTGGCGGTTTATCATGGGGAGGACTGTACCGGGTGTCCGGCGCCTCGTCAACTTTGGACTCGTTTCAGAACGAAGCCGCGGCCACCGAGTGCGCGCTGGACGGCACGATGCGTCGTCCTCGGGCGCGTCCGTAGCGCTGCTACGAACGCTTCCTGTGTCCTAGCCTCGCACTCGCCCAGCGCGTCCCTGGCGGCGGAGCTTCATTCTGAAACGAGTTCTTGACGGGAAATTAGTGTTGTGCAAAACTGTTTGCAGCAAAAGCATCAGGGCTCTCGAGCGCGGCTGTCAAAGGTCGCCTGGAGCCCGACAAGATACGATGGGGGAACATGATCGCTTCAACAGACCGCTGCCGCATGCCCCGACCTCCCGAACCCGAGCTTGAGAATGTGGATGAGCTGACGTCTCGGGTCTTTCATCGCCTTGGCGAGATAATGCACTTGAATCGCCAGGTCATGATGAAGATGATCGCCGGGCAGGGCGTGCAGCCACCCGAGGCCTTTGCTCTGGCCTTCATCAGTCACAATGACGGCATCAGTCAGCGCGAGTTGGCGGCAGGTCTTCACCTATCGCGGCCTCGGGTTAGCATGATCATGCGGACCTTGGAAGACAGCGGGGCGGTACTGCGACGCCCGGACGAGACCGACCGCCGGCTGGCCCGGGTGTTTCTGACCCCCGAGGGCAGGCGCCGCGAGGCGGAACATCGTGTCATCCTTGGGGAGTACGTCCGTCGCACCCTTGGGGCGCTGCCGGAAGGGGATCGGAGCGAACTCGATCGCCTGCTCGGCGGGTTGGCGGATCGCATCCTGTTGGTGCTGCAAGAAGAACAACAAGTCATGTCAAAGCGAGAGGAAGTGAAGACCCGATGAAGCGGCTCCTAGGCACCTATCTCAGGCCGTACTGGAAGCCGCTCACGGTGGTCTTCGTCATGGTCCTCATCCGCGCTATCACCAACCTCTACCTGCCGACTCTGAACGCCGACATCATCAACAACGGCGTTGCCGAGGGCGACACTCAGTACATCTGGGAACTGGGCGGCTACATGCTCCTGGTGACGGTGGTGCAGATCATCTGCACCATCATCGGGACGTATCTCGGGGCGAAGGTGGCTATGGCCTTCGGTCGCGACGTGCGCAGCGCTCTCTTCCGCAAGGTGGAGAGCTTCTCCCAGGGCGAGATCAACCGCTTCGGCACGCCGTCCCTGATAACGCGCGGCACCAACGACGTGCAGCAGATCCAGATGATGCTCGCCATCGCCTTCTCCCTGATGATATTCGCTCCCCTGATGCTCATCGGGGGTATCGTCATGGCTCTGCGCCAGGACGCGCCTCTGTCGTTGACGCTGGCCGTCATCCTGCCGGTGATGCTGGTGGCGCTCGGTCTGGTGCTGTGGCGGGCTGTCCCGATGTTCCGCTCCATGCAGAAGAAGATCGACCGCCTCAACCAGGTCATGCGCGAGAGCCTGAGCGGGGTGCGCGTGATCAGGGCTTTCGCACGCACCGACTATGAGGCGCGGCGGTTCGAGGAGGCCAACCAGGATCTGACGGGCGTGGGCCTGAGCGTCATGCGCCTCTTCGCGATCATGATGCCGGTGCTCTTCGGGATCATGAACTTCTCCACCGTCGCCATCATGTGGTACGGGGCCGTGCGGATCGACAGCTTGGAGATGCCCGTCGGCAGCCTCTTCGCCTTCATCATGTACGTCATGCTGATCCTCTTCTCGATACTGATGGCGTCCATGCTGGCCACCTTCATTCCCAGGGCCGCGGCCTCGGCCACGCGTGTGCAGGAAGTGCTCGATGTGGATCCCGCCATCGGCGACCCCGCAGCTTGCCGCGCACGATCCCCAGTCTGGACGGCGGCCCGAGAGGAGTGGTGGAGTTCAAGGACGTGGAGTTCCGCTATCCGGGGGCTGAAGATGCGGTGCTTGCCCACATCTCCTTCACGGCGCAGCCCGGGCAGACCACGGCCATCGTCGGGAGCACAGGCAGCGGCAAGTCGACGCTGATCAGTCTCATCCCTCGTCTCTACGACGTCACCTCCGGCTCCATCACCATCGACGGGGTCGACATCCGGGAGGTCGATCGGGCCGATCTCTGGAGGCACATCGGCTTCGTGCCCCAGAAGGCCTTCCTGTTCTCGGGCACCGTCGCGAGCAACCTGCGCTATGGCGACGAGAAGGCCACCGACGAAGATCTCTGGCGGGCACTCGACCATCGCTCAGGGCAAGGAGTTCGTGGAGGCCATGCCGGACGGCCTGGAGGAACCCATCATGCAGGGGGGCACGAACGTGTCCGGGGGGCAGCGACAGCGGCTCGCCATCGCCCGTGCACTCGTGAAGAAGGCGAGCGTCTACGTTTTCGACGACAGCCTGTCTGCACTCGACTTCAAGACCGACTCGCTGCTGCGGGCGGCTCTCAAGCGGGAGATCACCGACGCCACGGTGTTCGTCGTGGCCCAGCGGGTCAGCAGCATCATGCACGCCGAGCAGATCATAGTGCTCGACGAGGGCACCATCGTGGGACTGGGTACGCATGAGGAGCTCATGCAGACATGCGAGACCTACCAGGAGATCGTGTACTCGCAGTTGTCGGCGGAGGAGGCGGCATGAGCCCGCGCCGGGAACGCCAGACAGCGGTAGACGACGGCAGCGCGAAGACCGCGCGCCGAGGCCCGCGCGGGCAGCACAACACCCCAGGTCCTCCCGGTCTGATCGGGACGGGCGAGAAGGCCAAGAACTTCAAGGGCTCCTTCATGCGGCTCATGCGGACGCTGCGGCCGGAGCGCACGCTCATCATCGTGGTCATCCTGCTGACGATCGTCAGCGTCGCCTGTCAGGTCGCGCGCCCCCAAGATCATGGCCGAGGCCACCAACGACATCTTCGCGGGCTACATGAGCCGGCAGATCAACAAGCAGTGGAGTCTCGCGGGCTTGCCCCCGACAGTTGGACCAAAGAGCAGGTGGTCGCGCAGTTGGAGGCGGCCGGGCGAGACCGACAAGGCGAAGATGCTGGCCGAGATGGATCTGCGTCCTGGCAAGGGCGTGGATTTCGCCGCCGTGAACAAGGTGCTCCTGATCGTTGTCGCGATCTTCGTGCTCAGCGCGCTTCTCTCGTGGCTGCAGGGGCTATCTCATGGCCGGCATCGTGCAGCACACGGTCTACCGGCTGCGGCGTGACGTCGACCAGAAGATCTCACGTCTCCCGCTCAAGTACTTCGACAGCCACGCTCGCGGCGACGTCCTCAGCAGGCTGACCAACGACATCGACAACATCCAGCAGACGATGCAGCAGGTGCTCACCCAGATCATCAGCAGCATCCTCATGCTGATCGGGACGCTGGCCCTGATGTTCTGGATCAGCCCCCTGCTCGCGGTGATATCGCTGGTCGTCGTTCCGGTGTCGGCAGGCGTTGCCATGGTGATCGCCAAGCGTTCGCAGAAGCATTTCGCGCGGCAGTGGGAACGGACGGGTGACTTGAATGGCCACGTTGAGGAGATGTTCACAGGGCACAACATCGTGAAGATCTTCGGGCGCCAGGAAGAGGCGATCGTGGTCTTCGACGAGACAGAACGCGGGCCTCTACGAGGCGAGCTTCAAGGCGCAGTTCATATCGGGCATCATCATGCCGGCCACGTTCTTCGTCTCGAACCTCAACTACGTGGCTGTCTGCGTGCTGGGCGGACTGAGGGTGGCGAGCGGCACCATGTCTCTGGGAGACGTGACCGCCTTCATCCAGTACGTGCAGCAGTTCGGACAGCCCATCTCCCAGGTCGCGAGCGTCGCCAACGTCATGCAATCGGCGGTGGCTTCGGCAGAGCGAGTCTTCGAGATGCTGGACGAGGAGGAGGAGTCGGCCGACCCGGTCGGGGCCGCCGGTGCTCAAGGAAGCCGAAGGGCACATCGTGCTCAGCGACGTCTCGTTCCGCTACCTGCCGGACACACCGCTCATCGAGGACCTCAACCTGGAGGTCATGCCCGGCCAGACGGTGGCCATCGTGGGTCCCACCGGGGCGGGCAAGACCACGCTGGTCAATCTGCTGCTGCGCTTCTATGAGATAGACGAGGGCACCATCACCATCGACGGGGTCGACACGCGCGAGATGGCTCGCGACGATGTGCGCCGGCTCTTCGGTATGGTGCTCCAAGATGCTTGGCTGTTCTCGGGCACCATCCGCGAGAACATCGCCTACGGAAGGGAGAACGCCACCAAGGAGGAGATCCAGGCGGCTGCCGAAGCGGCGCATGTGCAGCACTTCGTGCGCGCTCTTCCGGAGGGCTACGACACCAAGGTGGAGGACGACTCCACCAACATCTCCCAGGGCGAACGTCAGCTGCTCACGATAGCCCGGGCGTTCCTGGCCGATCCTCAGATACTCATCCTGGACGAGGCCACGAGTTCGGTGGACACGCGTACCGAGGTGCTCATCCAGCGCGCCATGGCTCGGCTGCTCAAGGGCCGGACCAGCTTCGTCATCGCGCACCGTCTCTCGACCATCCGGGACGCCGACGTCATCCTGGTGATGAACGAAGGCGCCATCATCGAGCAGGGCACCCACCAGGAGCTGCTCTGCAAGGGCGGCTTCTACTACGACCTCTACAACAGCCAGTTCGCGGAGGCGCTCGAGGACGAACGGGCGGCAGCCTGCTGACCGGAAGTGACGAGTAGCGGATCCCGCGTTTGTTAGAGAGTCCCCGGCAGGCCCGCGCGGGCCTGCCGGGGACAAGGGTTCTTGCGGTCGTCGACCTGGGATCCTCTAGTCGTGTTCGAACGTGACCTTGACCGCCTTGTTGTTGTTCATGGTGAACGTGACCGGGTTGTTGGTCGAGGCGATGCTTCCCCACCAGCGGACGAAGATGCCAGCCGGTGCCCGGTGCGCGGTGAGCGTACCGATTCGCCCTCGTAGAATGTGGGCTTGTCGGGACTGCGGGTGACGGTGCCGTTGCCGACGATCTCGATCGAGAGCGTATACGTGGTCGAGCTCGGTGAAGTGCGCGTAGACGGTTTTGTTGGAGTCCATCACCACCGTGGCGGGGTTGGAAGTGCCGATGTGGTCCCCGCTCCAGTAGGAGAAGGCGTAGCCGGCTGCCGGATTCGCGGTGAGTGTCACCGATTCGCCGTCAAGCGTCACCGATTCGCCCTCGTAGTACGTGGACTTTGAGGGGCTGCGGGTCACGGTGCTGGTGCCGCCACCCACGCGAATGATCGAGAGCGTATACGTGTTGAGCTTCCCTGAAGTTCGCGTTGATCGTCTTGTTGGAGTCCATCACCACCGTGGCGGGGCTGGAAGCTCCGTTGTGGTCCCCGCTCCAGTAGGAGAACACGTAGCCGGCGGCGGGCACGCGGTGAGCGTAACGGACTCGCCCTCGGTGTAGCGCGATCTGTGGAGGGGCTGCGGGTGACGGTGCTGCTGCCGCCGCCCACGATCGTGATGATTGTGAGCGTGTATGTGGGCGCGGGCGCGAAGAACGCCTCGATGGCCTTGTCGGAGTTCATGACCACCGTGAGCGGCTTGGCCGTCCCGGTGGCGTCTCCGCCCCAGTGGTGGAAGACGTACCCGCTACTGGGCACTGGGGTGAGGACTACCGATTCGCCCTCGTTGTAGGCGGTCTTGGAGGGGCTGCGGGTGACGGTGCCGTGGCCCGGGGACCGGTGCCCCCGGGAACCGACACGGTGAGAGTGTAGGTTTCGCCGCTGGCCGTGAAGTTGGCCACGATGGACTTGTTGGAGTTCATGGTCACCGTCAGTGGGTTGGCGGTGCCCGCTGGCGCTTCCACTCCAGCCTGAGAAGGTGTAGCCGGTGGCCGGGGTGGCGGTGAGTATCACCGTGGAGCCGGCGTTGAAGGTGGTCTGATTGGGACTGGCCGCAACGCTGCCGCCCGCCGCGGGAGATGCTGAGATGGCGAGAGTGTAGGTGGTAGCAGGAGGCTCGGTGCTGCCGCTGTGGTGCCTGGGCTGGTGCCGAGCTTGACCAGCAGGTTGTGCAAGACCTGGGCGACCTCGCCCCGGGTCATGTTCCCGTAGGGGCTGAGAGCGGCAAGATCGAGCCCGTCCAGAAGGCCGTTGTACTCAGCCTTGGCGGCGTTGGCTCCGTGGTCGGGGTCGGCTGCCCAGGCGGCATTCCCGCTCCAGCCGGCGGGGGGAGCTGGCCAGCAGTCCGGCCTGGAGATCGTTGGCCGCACGCACCACCATGCTTGTCACCTGAAGGCGGGTGATGTAGCCGTAGGGCTGGAAGGTGGTTTCGGTCTTGCCCAGGGTGATGCCTTTGGCGGCGCAGACCGCCACGTAGTTGTCTGGGTAGAGTTCGCCGGGCCCACTGCTCTCCACGTCCATGAAGGGGCAGACGTTGGCCTCCGATACCGGATACTGCCCGGTGAGCACGATCATCTTGGCGAACTGCTGGCGCATCACCGGGTCGCTCGGGCCGAAGTTCCCGTTATCGTAGCCGAGGATGATGCCTCGCGCAGGACAGATCGGTGATGGCGGTGTAGTACTGGTGGGAGGCGGGGACGTCGGGGAAGCCATCGGCGGCAAGGGCCAGCGACGCCAACGCGACCACCAGAGCTGCGACGAGAATGATGCCCACGCCGAGTCTTCCCCATAGTCGCCGGCGGTGGGATCTTGCGATTGAGGTGGACACGACAGGCTCAAGATCCATGGCAAATCCTTTCCCCACGAGCTATCGCGCAGCATACGCAAACAGAGCGCAATATCCGCTCCGTCTCTTCGAGTCTAGGCTGGAAAAGCCCGCATGGCAAGCGGGATCGAGTCACGCTCACGCGGGCAAAACGAAGCGGGAGTCTGCCTACCGCGCGACCGACTCCTCGGACGGCCCCTCCACCTCGATGAAGATGCGGCTGACCTCTGGGAATGGCTCGCAGATGTGGGTCTCTATGCGGTGGATGGCGGTGTGGATCTGCTCGGCCGTCGCCTCGAGCCCTGAACTGCACCTCGATGTTCAGAAGGACCTCGTCCGGTCCGAGATGCATGGTCAGCACCGCACCGAGGCCGAGCGACGGCCGGGTCGGCCAGGGCTATCTCGCGCACCGTGGCCACCAACTCCGGGTCGGCCGCCTCTCCGACCAGGAGGCTCCTGCTCTCGTAGGCGAGCCAGAGCGCCGCGCAGACCAGGATGACTCCGATGACCACCGAAGCCGTCCCGTCCAACGCGGGAGCGTCGAACTGGTGGCTGAGGAAGACGCCCAAGAAGGCCACCACCAAGCCCGCGAGTGCCGCGGAATCCTCGAACAGGACGGTGAACAGGCTCGGGTCCTTGCCGTGATGGATGGCAGTGAGCGTGCGCTTTCCCTTCTTGGTCTTGCGGAAGGCGCTCCAAGCTACGCTGAACGAGAACGATTCGAACACCATCGCCGCAGCCAGCACGATGTAGTTGATCAGAGGGTTCTCGAGGGGCGAGGGATGCTGGATGTGAGTGATGCCCTCGTAGATCGACATGCCGCCGCCGACGCCGAAGATGCTCACGGCGACGATCAGGCTCCAGAAGTACATCTCCATGCCATGACCGAACGGATGGGCGGTATCGGCCGGCCGGGCTCCGCGTCGCAGGCCGTAGAAGAGCAGTCCGCCGTTGCCGGTGTCGACGACCGAATGGATGCCTTCGGAGATCATGGCCGAACTGCCCGTCATCGCTCCGGCTATGAACTTGATCACGGCGATGGCCGCGTTCCCCGCGATCGCGGCTATGACGGCTCTCTTGGACTCGGCGGCCATGTCTCTTGCGCACCCCCGGTGGGCGGATCTGTCGATGCGGCCCCTTAGCAGGCTGTTGAAGAACGAAGTCCCGGCCGCCAGCGCGCACTGAGCGGCACAATACGGCGTCCTCAGTCGCGTGAATAGCGCTGCTATTACGCTCTTTGCGTCCTTGGCTTGCGCATGCCCATCGCACGCTGACGGCGAAACGTCATTCTTCAGCAGCCTGTTGGGGCCCGTCGGAATCATGTCAACACCGATACCCTACACGTCCAAGCGGACGGGTGGAAGATGGCGCCGCCGTCTTGCTTGACAAGAGGACCCCGGTGAGTGACTCTTGCTGCGGGCCTCCTTCGGGCCTATGTGGACGTTTCCGGGCGGCGAACTGCGAGGAGCGCGAATGGATCTTCAGCCCCGAGGCTACGAGAAGGTCGTCCGGCTGATCGAGAAGGGCGCGACCATTCCCAATCCCTTCAGCCTGGACATCGGCGACGAGGTCGACGTGGAGCGCATCTCGGGCGAGGGTGTGATTCTCTATCCGGGCTGCCGCATCTACGGCGCGAAGACGGTCATCTCCGCGGGGGTCAAGCTGGGGGCCGAGGGCCCGGTCACCATCGACGACTGCCGGCTGGGCCGCAAGGTGGAACTCAAGGGCGGCTACTTCAAGCAGTCGGTGTTTCTGGAGAAGGCCAACATGGGGTCGGGCGCGCAGGTGCGCGAGGGCTGCCTGCTGGAGGAGGAGGCCAACGGTGCGCACTGCGTGGGTCTCAAGCAGACCATCCTCTTCCCGTTCGTCACTCTGGGCAGCCTGATCAACTTCTGCGACTGCCTCATGGCCGGCGGCACCAGCCGCAAGGACCACAGCGAGGTGGGGAGTTCCTACATCCACTTCAACTTCACTCCCGACGGCGACAAGACCACGGCCTCGCTCTTCGGCGACGTGCCCCGCGGGGTCATGCTGAACCAGCCGCCCATCTTCCTGGGCGGCCAGGGCGGCACGGTCGGCCCGGTGCGGGTGGGCTACGGCACTGTGGTGGCGGCGGGCTCGATCCTGCGCCACGACGTTCTCGACGACGGCCAGCTGGTGGCTGCTGTGCTCGCCGGCGGGCTTCGAGCGGGACCATCGCCCTCACGCGCTACAAGAATCTGACCCGCGTGGTCCGCAACAACGTGGTCTATCTGGCCAACCTGGTGGCGCTGGAGGAGTGGTACAAGAAGGTCAGGGAGCCGTTCTTCGCCCGGCAGGAGATGGGGGAGCTCGTCTACGAGGGAGCTCTCGAGATGCTGGCGCTGGCCAAGGACGAGCGGCCGAAGCGGCTCGTCGCGATGGCCGGCGAAGGTGCCCGACGGTCAGCGAGGCAGGCACGGAGTTCGCGCGAGCGGGTGGGCGACGTGTGCGCCTTGTTCGACGGCGCGTCCCGAGACGACTCTCGGAAGAGGGAGTTCTTGGCGGCGTTTCGGTCGGCCCAGCGGCGCTCCAGGTGCGGGATTCGGGCGGCTATGTCGAGACCATCCAGGGGCTTGACGCCGGACATATCGGCTCGAGGAGTGGCGTGGCTGCAGCAGATCGTCGATGGGCTCTGCGAGCAAGGCGGAGGAGCTTCTGCCGGTCCTGAGACCATGTTCGGTGGCCTAGTCGGCGAGGTCATCTCGCGGGAAGGAGCAGAGATGGGTAAGTTGTTCGGAACCGACGGGATCCGCGGCGAGGCCAATCGCTACCCCATGGATGCGACGACGGCCTTCGCCGTGGGCCAGGCCGTGACCCATGTCTCAAGAAGTCGCATCACACCACCAGGGTGATCATCGGCAAGGACACCCGTCATCTCCGGGTACATGCTGGAGAGCGCTCTCGAGTCGGGCGTGACCTCCATGGGCGGGGTGCCCTACCTGGTGGGAGTGCTGCCGACTCCCGGGATCGCCTTCATCACCGAGAGCATGCGTGCCGACGCGGGCGTGGTCATCTCCGCATCCCACAACCCCTATCAGGACAACGGCATCAAGATCTTCTCCGGCGCGGGCTTCAAGCTGTCGGACGAGCAGGAGGCAGAGATCGAGGAGCTCTAGTCCTGGGCGGCAAGCTGCCCGAGATGGTGCCTCCACCGCACGACATGGGCCGCGCCTACCGGCTGGAGGATGCTCTCGGGCGGTACATCGTGTTCCTCAAGAACACCTTTCCTCGGACTCTCTCCATGGAGGGCCTGAAGATCGTTCTGGACACGGCGAACGGGGCCACGTACCAGGTGGCCCCGGCAGCGTTCACCGAGCTGGGCGCCGAGGTCACGGTGATCCACAACACGCCCGAACGGTCTCAACATCAACGAGAACTGCGGATCGCAGCATACCGAGGACCTGCGCGAAGGCGGTGGTCGAGAACGGAGCCGCCATCGGTCTGGCCTTCGACGGCGACGGCGACCGGCTCATCGCGGTGGACGAGAAGGGCAACGAGATCACCGGCGACCAGATCTTGATCATCTGCGCGTGCATGCTCAAGGACGAGGGCCGGCTGAAGAACGACCTGCTCGTGTCGACCATCATGAGCAACATGGGCCTGAGCGTGGCCTGCAAGAAGTACGGCTTCAAGAATCACGCGGCCCAGGTCGGCGACCGCTACGTGCTGGAAGACATGCAGCGCCTGGGCGGGGTCCTGGGCGGCGAGGAGTCGGGCCACGTGATCTTCCTCGATCATCACACCACCGGAGACGGCATCCTCACGGCCATGCAGCTGCTGGCTGCGATGCTCAAGGCGGGCAAACCTCTCTCGGAGATGGCCCAGCTGATGGAGGTCTTCCCGCAGAAGCTCATCAACGTCGACGTGAAGAGCAAGCCCGACATCGAGTCCGTGCCGCGGATCGTCGAGGCGATCAGGCAGGTGGAGGCCGAACTCAAGGGCGAGGGCCGGGTGCTGGTCCGGTACTCGGGCACGCAGAACATGTGCCGGGTGATGGTCGAAGGGCCCACGATCGAGATCACCGAGAAGTACGCTGCCCAGTTGGCGGACGTGGTCAAGACGGCGATCGGCTAGGGGCGACCTGTGGAAGACAGGATCGTCCGGCTGCTCGGAGGAGCGGGGTCCTCAGACCGGGGCCGAACTGCGCAAGGCTCTGGGGGACGACGGCTTCGGCCAGTGGAAGGCCAGCATGCGTTCGCAGCGTCTGGCGGTAACGAGAGTGGGCCGGCGCTACCTGCGACTGGACCAGAAGGTCGAAGGCTACGCGCGACTCTCGCCCTCGATCCTGCGGGAATTCCTGACCTACTCGGTAGTGGGGCTTACCGCCGATCCGGCGTCTCTCGAGGCGAAGAGGCGGGAGCTTGCTGCTCGGATCAAGGAGATCAGCGCAGCCAAGCTGAAGCTGGCGGGGCGGCTGATCTCGGAGATCGGCGCCCGCGTGCTCGAGGACGACGGCGAGCCTGAAGGGACGGAGCAGCGCTTCTGCGTCCTGCTCGCCGGCGACATCGTGTACGAGATGGGTCACGATGCGCCCCGGCCTGAGCGCAGCACCGGGCGGATGGTCAGGGGCTCCGACCTCGACCTGGTGGTGATCACTGGACGACCAAGCGCCGGAGGAACTAAGGCAGCGGCTCGACGACGCCATCTACCAGCAGAAGTACCGGCATCTCATCAACCCCTCCGCAAGGGAGGAGATCGACTACGTCATCAAGCCGCTGGCTCGGTATGGTCGAGCAGGCCGCGTTCGACACCTTCAAGAACATGGTGTCGTGCAAGATCCTGGACGAGTCGGTCTTGCTCTACGGAAGTGAGAGCCTGTTCCGCGCTGCCAAGGCTCTGCTGGGAGAGAAGGGGATCAGAGAGAGACTGGCGGACATGGAGCACACCGCCGCGGTGGCGCGGGCTGCTGCAGAAAGGCACCTGCTGGACATGGAGGAGGGGAGTCTCAGCGGGGACGACCTGTACCTGTTCTACACGTCGGAGGAGTCCGAGGAGTTCGAGTGAGCCGGACGACCCAAGGGGTCGCGGCGTCGCAAACGCTCTCTGCACGGAGTACCGTGTCGCAACGCTCCGCCGCAACCCCTTGGGTCGTCCGGCTGTCAGGTGGCTCAGCTCTGGCGCTACGCTTCGCTTCGCTCCAATTGCCGCGTCGCTCTACTCGCCGCACCGCCAGGTCTGCGGGCGCAGGGCCTTCTCGCTCGGGAACTCGATGCTCTCGTTCCCCCAGCGGAGTGTGGCCGTCTTCGGTGATATCTCCACCACGATGTCCATCTCTGGGTGGCGTGCGCGAAGCACGTTGGCCAGCAGCAGGGCCTTCTCCGCGCCGTCGCCTCGGCCGTAGTTCCAGACCTCGTCGGGCTGGGCCAGGCGGCCGGACTCGTCGTAGATCGACTCGTCGGCCAGGGCTTCGACCGCGGCCACCACGGCATCGTCGTCCATTGCGGCGCAGGCGGCGATCGACACCGGGCAGCGCTCCAGGGCCGCCTTGAGGAAGGGCTCCGGCTCGGTGCGGTTGAGATCGCGGTAGGCGTAGAAGGCCAGACCGGCCAGCTCGTTGGTGTCGCGCAGCGACTCGAGGCGCGCGACGACGTCGGCGCGCTCCATGCCCACCTCGAGGCCCAGCGGTGGCTGGTCGCGGTCGAAGGTCTTGGTCGAGGCCTCGGGCAGACGCGGGTCGGTCCAGCAGAAGCGGCGCAGTCTGTCGATCGCGTCCTTGCCCTTCAGGCAGGAGGACGCCACCTGATCGACGAGGAGGGCGTAACCCTCGGGCGTGCGGATGTCCACCCGGTGCTGGCGCACGAGCTCCTCGAGATCGTCCAGGATCATGCGGTCGGGCAAGGGGCGCGACTCGAAGTCTTCGCCCGCCACCTCCATCATCAGCCGCTCGCGGGTGTCGTCGTTGAAGCGGAACGGGCAGGTGAACTCGTAGGCGAGCAGCTTCTCGACGGCGATGTAGCGGTCCACGCCGAAGTTGCGCCAGCGCACCTGGAAGCACTTCTGCAGGTCGGGGCTGTGGCGCACGAAGTTGCCCAGGATCTCGGGAGTGAGCGGCGTCTGGAGGAAGCGGCGAATCTTGCCCGCTGAATGCCTTGTACGCCTCTGGGTCGATGGTGGCTTTGGGGAAGAGGATGTGGATGTAGCCGGTCTCGTGCGCCACCACCGTCACGCGCTCGTTCTCCAGTGCCCGGCGGGCCTGTGCGGAGAGCGCGGTGCCGTTGAACCACATGTTCTTGGTCACCAGGCGGCGGTTGTTGGTGAGCACGCCGTGGCCGGTGTCGACGAAGTTCTGAGAGTGCAGCGGCGTGGCCATGAGGATAGATCTCGCTCAGCGGGATGCGGGCGACTATGAACAGGGCGGCCGCATACAGCGCGGCCAGAGAGACGCATTCTCCAGCCCCGGAATCGTAGTCTGGCTTGTGGCGGAAGGCGTCCATGGCCTCCACCGTCTCGGTCTTCCAGTAGGGGATGACGTCGC
This sequence comes from uncultured Actinomycetes bacterium, assembly GCA_963714175.1. Lineage (GTDB taxonomy): Bacteria > Actinomycetota > Thermoleophilia > RBG-16-64-13 > RBG-16-64-13 > RBG-16-64-13. Next base: position 1,212,511 of record CAVQNN010000003.1, read on the forward strand.
CCTCGTACTTGTCGAGGCCGAAGTGCGTGCGGATGTCGATGTCGAAGTAGTACTTGTCGCCTTCGTAGCCGAACAGGGCGTTGGATTGCGCCAGCGCCTCCGGATCGACGTAGTCCTTGAACCGGGCGATCTCCTGCTGCTTGTCGGTGAGCCCCCAGGTGTCGAGATCGAGGTTGAAGGCGTAGTGGTCCATGATGTACTGCTTGAGGCGGGTGATGCGCCGGTAGGGGGTCATGGTCTCGACCCCGGCGAACCAGGGGTCTTCGCGCCATTCCCAGATGCGGGGCGACATGATGTTGGCCAGCACCAGGCTGTACATCAGCTCGGGGAAGATGAACACCTCCATGTCGGAGAGCGTCACCGCCGAGGACTTGCGCTCCAGGTCGAGTGAGGTCGTCATCAGTCGGCTCCTACTCGGGTCTCTGAGGTTGTGGATGCGCGGGAGAGAATACTCGCGAAACGATAGCGCCGGCAACCGAGAAAGCCGGGCATGGGTGCCTGGCTTACGGGGGACCGTCGAGGGGTACAGTGTTGGCATCGCTTACCCAAGCGTGTTCTGCCGGGCCGCTGAGCACGCCGACCACGAGAGAGGGACGACGCATGCAGACGGACAAGGGGTCCTCACCAGGAGCGCGCCTGGGTGACATCCTGGTCGCGAGGGGGATTATCACAGAGGCCCAGTTGGGCCAGAGTCTCCGATACCAGAGAGAGACCGGGGCCAGACTGGGAGAGACCCTCGCTGAACTGGGTTTCGTCACTCCGAGTCAACTCGGCGAAGCTCTCGGCATGCAGCATACCTACGGGATGTCGGTTTTCGGTGAGCTGCTGCCGAATCCAAACGCTTCGAAACTGCTGAGCGAGAAGTTCTGCCGCGCCCGCCAGGTGGTGCCCATCGAGGTTGAGGGCGACAAGACCTTGATCCTGGCAATGGTCGACCCGGCCGACGTGGTGACCGTGGACGATGTCCGCTTCTTCACCGGCATGGAGATCAGGCCGGTTGCCGCCACCCTGGCCGCCATGCGCGAGGCCTGGGACATCGCGTACGCGGGTGCGGTGCGAGTTGAGGCCGACCGAGCCGATGCGGAGTCGACAAGCCCCGCCGATCGACAGGCGGCCGAACGAGACACGGTGGTCTCCTTGGTGGACGAGATCATCCTCAGCGCGATGCGCCGGAAGGCCTCCGACATTCATTTCGAACCGCAGGTCGACCGGATGACAGTCCGGACTCGGGTGGACGGGGTCCTGTACCACCTGAGAGACGTCGACCTTGAGATGAAGAACGGCGTGGTGTCGCGCATCAAGATCATGGGGAACATGGACATCGCCGAGAGGCGTCTGCCCCAGGACGGTCGGGCGACCTTCCATACGGACGAGGGGTCGGTCGATCTTCGCATCGCCAGCATCCCCACGGTCTTCGGCGAGAGCGTAGTCATCCGCCTGCTCGACGACCGAATGCAGGCGATCACCCTGGAATCGCTGGGAATGACAGACGAAGGACTTCTGCTCTTTCGGAAGGCGATCAAGCGTCCTTGGGGCGAGATACTGGTCACCGGGCCCACCGGCTCGGGGAAGTCCACCACTCTCTATGCCGCGTTGGAGGAGCTGAACAACTCCAAAGTCAAGATCTACACGGTGGAAGACCCGGTCGAGCGACGCATGCCCGGTGTCCTGCAGTCTCAGGTGCACTCGAGCCATCGGGGTCACCTTCGCCTCCATGCTCCGTTCTCTGGTGCGCAGCGACCCCGATATCATCATGATCGGGGAGATCCGCGACCACGAGACCGCTATCATTGCGACCGAAGCCTCGTTGACCGGGCACCTGGTGCTGTCGACGCTTCATACGAACGACGCCGCCTACGGCGATAACGCGCCTGGTGGAGATGGGCCTGCCGGCGTATCTGATGGTCTCCTCATTGGAGCTGATCGTGGCTCAGAGGCTTGCCCGCTGTCTTTGCTCACGCTGCAAGACGACGGTGACGCTCACGAGACGAAGATGACCCAAGAGGAGCGGGACTTCCTGGGCGATGGTGCAACGAGTATTGCAAGAGCGGTTGGATGCAATCGCTGTAACGGAACAGGGTACAGCGGGAGGACTGGACTCTTCGAGGTCCTGCCTCTGTCCCGGGAGATCCGCAGCCTGGTCCTGAACCACGCGACCGCCGAGGCAATACGGGAACAGGCGGTTTCCGACGGGTATGAGGACTCTGCGTGACGACGGACGTGCTGAAGGTCCTGGCCGGTATCACGACGATCGAAGAGGTTGAGAGGGTGACCACCTGAGCTGCGAGGTCCACAGTTCGACGGAGGAGGATGGCGATGACCTACGACATTTCCGTGATCCGACCGGAGATGCGGGCCGAGCAGGTCAAGCCGAGAGGACAAGGATTCAGCCCCGAACGAACGGCGGCCGTCAAGAAGGGGCTCCGCACGCTCCACACCCTGGAGATAATGGCCACCAACATCTACAAGTGCCAGATCACCTCCAGACCCTCTGCTCTCAACACGCAGACTCACCGCCGCCATGTGCAACGAGATGACCCACATGCAGGACTTCCAGACCAAGCTCTACGAGTATGGCTTCAAGCCCAGCAAGCTGCGGTGGACGTACTGGATGGTCGGGTACGTCTTCGGACTTGGTTCGCGCATGTTGGGCACGCGGCGGATCCTCAAGACCGGCATTTGGGTTGAGACCAAGGCCGTCGCATCACTACGTCCAGACTGCTGGCCGAGATCGAGTGGGACGAGGAGACCCGGGCGTTCATCGAGAAGGACCAGGCCGACGAGGATGGCCACATCGAGCGCTGGCAGTATCTTCTCGGAGCATCCCGAAGCCCGGGGCTGATGGACGACCGGGTTGACCGTCGACCGCCTTTTCGAGCGGTGGTATGTTAGGGATGTGCTGCCGAAGTCACCATGGATAGCGATGACGGCGAGTGTCAAGGAGGAGCCATGCCACGTTGTGACGAGATGCGTGAGGGTGAGGTGTACTACTGCGAGCACTGTGGGCTGGAGATCGAGGTGATCGAGGAGTGCAGCCACGAGGAGGGCGAGGAGGCGGAGGAGGCCTGCCGGATCGAGGATTTCGTGTGCTGCGGCGAGCCGATGTCGCTCAGGGAGGACTAGTGTGGCCAAGCACACGATCGGCTGGCTGCCGGGAGACGGGATCGGGATAGAGGTCCTGGCGGCGGCCCGAGTGGTGCTGGACCGCCTTGGTCTTGATGCCGACTACCGTCGCGGGCGACATCGGCTGGGAGTGCTGGCGGCAAGAAGGGGACGCTTTCCCTCAGAGGACGATCGACCTTCTGGAGAGCGTGGATGCCGCCATGTTCGGGGCCATCACCTCCAAGCCGGTCAAGACCGCGGAGGCCGAGCTGGCGCCCGGCCTTGCAGGGCACGGGCCTGGTCTACCGCTCGCCCATCGTGCGGATGCGCCAGCTGTTCGACCTCTACGTCTGCCTGCGGCCCGTGCAAGGCCTATCCGAGCAATCCGCTCAACTACAAAGAGGGCATCGACCTGGTGGTCTTTCGGGAGAACACCGAGGATCTCTACGCCGGGGTGGAGTTCGGCGACGGTGCCGGACGAGCTGGCGGAGGTGCTGGGCAGGCTCTCGAAGAACTTCGCTCCCTTCCAGGAATCTGGCGGGCGACGAGTACGCCATCTCGTGCAAGGTGAACACCCGGGCCGGTTCGGAGCGCATCGCCCGGGCGGCCTTCGAGTTCGCCGCAGAGTTCGGGCGCAAGAAGGTGACCATCGTCCACAAGGCCAATGTGGTGCAGGGCGACCGACGGCCTGTTCCTGGAGGTGGCACGGGAAGTGGCCAAGGAGTATCCCGGAGATCGCGGTCGACGACGCCAACATCGACGCCATCTGCATGTGGCTGCTCAAGAACCCCTTCAACTACGACGTGCTGGTGGCTCCCAACCTCTACGGCGACATCATCTCCGACCTCTGCGCCCAGATGGTGGGCGGCCTGGGCTTCGGCTGCTCGGGCAATATCGGGGAGGAGCTGGCCGTGTTCGAGCCTACCCACGGCTCGGCGCCCAAGTACGCCGGGATGAACAAGGTGAATCCCATCGCGACCATCCTGGCGGCCAAGATGATGCTCGACTGGCTGGGCGAGACTGAGAAGGCGGACGCGCTTGGAGGCGGCGGTGGCGGCGGTCATCGCCGAAGGCACGGTGCGCACCTACGACATGGGGGGCAAGAACACGACCATGGAGATGGCGGAGGCGATCGCGGCGAAGCTTATGAGGCGGCGAGCTCGAGCGAGTCGAAGCGCACGGCAGACCACGCGAGCGGCGAGTCGCGAGAGGAGAGGCTGTGAAGAAGACCACAGTGCTGCGGAAGGCCATCATGGAGCGGCGCGCGGTGGCGGTGCCCGGCGCGCACGACGCCCTCAGCGCCAAGGTCATCGAGCAGTGCGGGTTCGAGGCCATCCAGGTGTCGGGCTACGGGGTGGCCGGCTCGCTGCTGGGCAAGCCGGACGTGGGTCTGGTGCAGATGAAGGACGTGCTCGACGTCACCTGGAACATCGTCCAGGCGGTGAGCATCCCGGTGATGGCCGACATCGACACCGGCGGGCGGCAACGCCGTGAACGCCGCCTGGATCACCGAGCGGCTCATCGCGCATGGGCGTGGCCGGCATGAACATCGAGGACCAGGTCTTTCCCAAGCGCTGCGGTCACATGGCGGGCAAGGAGTGCATCGACGCCGACGAGATGGCCGGCAAGGTGAGGGCCTGCGCGGCGGTCCGCGACCGGCTCGACCCGGACTTCATCATCAACGCCCGCACCGACGTGTTCGCCGCGCTGGGGCTGGACGAGGCCATCCGGCGCTGCAACCTGTATCTGGAGGCCGGGGCCGATCTGGCCTTCATCGACGGCATCAAGACCCGGGCCGACGTGGAGCGGGCGGTCAAGGAGGTCAAGGGGCCGCTCTCGGTCAACCTCATGGACGCGCATCAGCGGCATGAAGACCGAGCTCATCCCCATCCCCGACCTGGCGGCCATGGGGTGGGGCGGGTGTCCATCCCGGTGGCGTCGATCATGGTGACGCACAAGGCGCTGATGGAGTTCTTCACCGCCCTCAAGGCTTCGCCCACGGGCACGCTGCCCGGGCAGACCCAGTGGGTGAGCTCGTTCGAGGAGTACACCGACTTCGTCGGCCTCAAGGACTACAAGGCCATGGAGGACGAGTACCTGCCGGCGCAGCGGATGGAGAGACAAGTACGGCGAGAGCACGAAGATAGTCGGCTAGGCAACGGGGAGGCTTGCGCTCCAGTGGGAATGACCGTTGCCGAGAAGATCCTGGCCCGGGCCGCCGGGCTTGTCCCGCGTGTCGGCGGGAGACGTGGTGGAACCGGCCGTCGACCTGGCCATGTCGCACGAGAACTCCGCTCTGGTGATGAACCAGTTCGCGCGAGATCTTCGACGGAACCGGGCTGGAGGCCCGGGTCTGGGATCCCTCCAAGATCGCGATCATCTTCGACCACCGGGTGCCGGCGGAGACGTCGAAGACGGCTACGAACCAGAAGAAGATCAGGGAGTTCGTGGCCGCGCAGGGCATCACGCAAGTTCCACGACGTCCGCGCGGACGAGGGAGGCATCTGCCACCAGATCCTGGCCGAGAGCGGGTACGTGCGTCCCGGGCATGGTCGTGGTCGGCGCCGACAGCCACACCAGCAGCCACGGGGCTATGGGGGCCATGGCCATCGGGGTCGGGGCGACCGACATGGCGGGTGTGTGGGCGCTGGGGCGGCTGGTGAACGTGGAGGTGCCCGCCACCATCAAGGTCGTGGCCGACGGCGAGTTTCGGCCGGCGGTGGGGCCCAAGGACCTCATCCTCTACCTCATCGGCATGATCTCGGCCGAGGGGGCCAACTTCCGGGTCATCGAGTTCCACGGGCGGGCGATCAAGCAACATGTCGACTTCGGGACGGCTGGTGCTCTGCAACATGTCGGTGGAGGCGGGCGCCACCTGCGGCATCGTGCCTGCCGACGAGGAGACCGTCCGCTACCTGCGCGAGGAGGCGGGCGTGACCGACCCGATCGTGCCGGTGCTGCCCGGACGCCGACGCCGAGTACGAGGAGACCATCGAGATCGACGTGGCCCGTCTGGAGCCCCAGGTGGCCAAGCCGCACACGGTCGACAACGTGGTCCCGGTGGGCGAGGTGGAGGGGGTCAAGGTCGATCAGATCGTCATCGGCTCGTGCACCAACGGCCGGCTGGACGACCTGGAGACGCGCGGCTGCCGTCCTGCGGGGCAAGAAGGTGGCCAAGGGGACGCGCATGCTGGTGTTCCCGGCCTCGTGGCGCATCTAGAAGGAGGCGCTGCGCAGGGGCGTCCTGGCCGACCTGGCCGAGGCGGGAGCCGTGATCATGAACCCGGGCTGCGGCTGCTGCCTGGGCGTCCATCAGGGAGCGCTGGGCGACGGCGAGGTGGCGCTGGCCACCACCAACCGCAACTTCAAGGGCCGCATGGGCAATCCCAACGCGTCGGTCTATCTGGCGTCGCCGTTGACCGCGGCCGTGAGCGCGCTGCACGGGGCGATAACCGACCCGCGGAAGGGAGGGGGCTGAGATGGGCCACAGCGCCAAGGTAGTCCTCCGCCTGGGCGACGACGTCTCCACCGACGCCATCTATCCCGGGCCGCTTCATGGCCACCGTGCTCCCCACCGAGACTCCGCAGTACTGCTTCGCCGACCTCACCGAGTTCAACAAGAAGCTGCGCGACGGCGCGGTGCCGCCGGGCAGCGTGGTGGTGGCCGACCGCAACTTCGGCACCGGCTCGTCGCGCGAGCAGGCGGCCTCGTGCCTGAAGGGCTGGGACCTGATCGTGGTGGCGAACAACTACTCGCGCATCTTCCTGCAGAACGCGGTGAACCTGGGGCTGCGGCTGGTGGTCTGTCCGGGGATCGAGGCGAGCGAGGGCGACGAGCTGGAGTTCGCCGCCGACGCGGTCGCCAACATCACCACCGGCAAGAGCTACCCCATCGAGCCGCTGCCGCCGGCGCGGCAGGCCATCGTCGACGCCGGGGGGCTGATCCCCTACATCCGGATGAGGGTCGTGGAGGAGCGCACGGCGTCAGTCGAGGCGCGGCAGGCGACCGAGGTCGCCGGTCCCTGCGTCGGCCCCAGGTCGGCGTCCACGTCTCTCGCGCAGGCGCCGTCGCGCCGCTCGGCTGCGCAGCCACAGCCAGACGATGCGCAGGAGATTCTCCGGCGGTGAAGGCGCCCGCGGCGAAGTAGAGGCCGGTGACCGCGCCCCAGAGCACCCCGCCGACCAGGAGCGCCGCCACGACCACCAGGAACAGCGCCACCGACTCGGTGATGCTCCGGGTCCGGCGGCTGTGGAGGATGACCCCCTGGAAGTAGCTCTGAAGCGACCGCGATGGCCGGCAGGGGCAGAAGGACGAAGAGGCTGTTGCGGACCATGTCCGGCAGCGGGTCGGCCAGGTTCGAGGAGTCCGCACGAACACGGCGTCCGCGACCGGCGGGATCATCAGCACCCCGAGCACGGCCGTGGCGCCGACCGCCAGACCGACGCGCGAAGCGGCGCAGCGCCGGCGTGGCGCGCCTCTCCTCGACCAGAGCCACCACCACCTCGTTGTAGGCGCCTCCGAAAGCGCGGGTGATGTAGCCGACGGACCGCCACGACCGGCCAGACCGCCAGCGACTCGAGGGCGAGGGGCATGCGGCTCATGGCGGCGCTGCCGATGGGATTGGCGAGGAACAGCAGGATCTGGGTCAGCGACAGCGGGATGTAGAAGTCGAGCATCGCCCGCGTGGTGAGGGGACGTCCCATCGCCGGCGCGGGTCTGAGCTCGTTCGCGGAGGGTCTTGCGCACGGCGAGATGGACGTAGAGGGCCTCGGTCACGCACTCCGGCGATCAGCGTCGCAGGCCGCGATCACGACTCCCGGAGACGTCGCCTATGAGGTAGCCGATGGCCAGGACCGCGGCGTCGGCCGACGAGGCGCACGGCTGTTCCCACCCCCACCTTGAGCGAGTGACCGAAGCGGATGAGCACTCCCTGGTGGAAGCGGCGATAGGCGATGGCCCAGGTCCAGGGGATCGTGATGAGCAGGCCGATGCGGGCCGGCCCGATGATCTCCTCGGGGGCGTGGATGACGTAGCGCGCCAGGAGGTCGTAGACGGGGGTGGCCACCATGATGATGTGGAGGGCGGTGAGCACCGCCCCCAGCGTGTTCATGAAGCGGCGCAGCTTCACGATACGACGCCCAGTCGCGGCTGAGCGCCGTGGATGCCGCCAGCAGCATGATGATGGGGGCCTCGATCATCAGGGTCAGCGGGAAGACCAGGCCTCCGTAGGCCGCCAGGTTGATCTTCGGCTCCGCCAGCCGGGACACGATCGCGCTGATCGCCGGACCCTCGAAGCCCATGAGTATCCAGCTGGCCGCCAGCGGCCACCAGGTGCGGAGGATGCGGCTGCCAGTCCAGGGGCGGTGATTGAGCGCCGGCGGCCTTGATGTCGGCGGAGGACGGCTGGTGTTCGACTTCTGACATGCTGGGGAGAGATTCTCTCCCACCCGGTCCGCACTATCAATCGCAGGCTGCACGCGGCCGGCGTGCTGACGCCGGGCTATAATGCGAGGGCGCCCGTCTTCGCGGCGCCGACGTGCGCGGCATTCGTCCTGGCACTGTCAGTGGCCGTATCCACCTGAAGGCAGCAAAGAGAGTCGACCATGATCCTGAAACTCGGCATCCCCAAGGGCAGTCTGGAGACCGCCACCATCGACCTGTTCCGGCGGGCCGGCTACAACATGACCACCTCCAGCCGCTCGTACTTCCCCGTCATCGACGATCCCGAGATCGAGTGCCTGCTCATCCGGGCCCAGGAGATGGCGCGCTACGTGGAGAACGGCGTCCTGGACGCGGGCATCACCGGGCTGGACTGGGTCCAGGAGAACGAGGCGAACGTGCACCCGGTCTGCGACCTGGTCTATGCCAAGCAGAGCTTCGGCAAGGTGCGGTGGGTCCTGGCGGTGCCCGAGGACTCCTCCATCCAGTCGGCAGCCGATCTGGAAGGGCAAGATCATCGCTACGGAGCTGGTGGCCACGACCAAGCGCTATCTGGCCGAGAAGGGCGTCACCGCCAAGGTGGAGTTCAGCTGGGGAGCGACCGAGGTCAAGCCCCCGGAACTGGCCGACGCCATCGTGGAGGTCACCGAGACCGGCAGCTCCCTGCGGGCCAACAAGCTGCGCATCGTGGAGACGGTGCTCGAGTCGAACACCCAGCTGATCGCCAACCTGCGCCTCCTGGGAAGACGCGGAGAAGCGGCGCAAGCTGGAAGACATGACCATGCTGCTGGAGGGGGCCATCGCGGCGCTGGGCAAGGTCGGCCTGATGCTGAACGTGCGCAAGGACGATCTGGCGGCGGTGCTGGACGTGCTGCCGGCGCTGCGCAGGCCCACGATCTCCTCGCTGAGCGACGAGGAGTGGCTGGCCGTCAACACCATCATCGACGAATCGGTGGTGCGGGTCATCATCCCTCGCCTCAAGGAAGCCGGGGCGCAGGGGATCGTGGAGTACCCGCTCAACAAGATCGTTATGTAGGCGCCCGATACGCCCGCCGGAAGTGAACGGCCCGCCCCTGAGGGGCGGGCCGTTGTCGTTCCGCGGGTCTTGTGGGCGCCGGGCGCCGGTCCGCGGCCGACTCGGCGCCCGAGCCACGGTGCGCCGCCGACTCAGCCCAGGATCGCCTCCAGATCCTCCTCCGGAGTGGTGATCGGCTTCAGGTCGAAGGTGTCGACGATGAACTGTGTCACGTCCGGGGTCAGGAAGGCCGGCAGCGTGGGGCCGAGCCGGATGTTCTTGAGTCCCAGGTGCAGCAGGGTGAGCAGGATCGCCGCCGCCTTCTGCTCGTACCAGGAGAGCACCATCGACAGCGGCAGGTCGTTGACTCCCACCTTGAACGCGTCGGCCAGGGCCAGCGCCACCTGGATGGCTGAGTAGGCGTCGTTGCACTGGCCCATGTCGAGCAGCCGGGGGATGCCCTCGATGTTGCCGAGGTCCATGTCGTAGAAGCGGTACTTGCCGCAGGCCAGGGTCAGGATGACGGTGTCCGGCGGAGTCTGCTCCACGAACTTGGTGTAGTAGTCGCGGCCCGGCTTGGCGCCGTCGCATCCGCCCACCAGGAAGAAGTGGCGGATCTTGCCGGCCTTCACGAGTTCGATGATCTTCTCGGCGTGGGCGAGCACCGCATGGCGCATGAAGCCCACGTGCACGGTCTTGCCGGGGACGTCCTCGGGAAAGCCGGGCAGGGCGAGCGCGCGCTCGATGACGGCACTGAAGTCGCGGTTCTCGACGTGGGCAGCGCCGGGCCAGCCCACCGCTGCCGTGGTGAAGATGTTCTCGAGATACGTTTCCTGCGGCTCCCGGATGCAGTTGGTGGTCATCAGGATGGCGCCGGGGAACTGGGGGAATTCCTTCTTCTGGTTCTGCCAGGCGGTCCCGAAGTTGCCGTAGAGATGGGGATAGGCCTTGAGCTTGGGATAGCCGTGGGTCGGGAGCATCTCTCCGTGGGTGTAGACGGTGATGCCCTTGCCCTCGGTCTGCTTCAGCAGGGCCTCGAGATCGAGCATGTCGTGGCCGGAGACCAGGATGGCCTTGCCGGCCTTGACGCCCAGGGGAACCTCGGTGGGCTCTGGGATGCCGAAGGTCTCGGTGTTGGCCTTGTCCAGAAGCGCCATGGTCTTGTAGTTGATCTCGCCACAGCGGAGCGTCTTGGCTATCCAGGCGTTGAGGTCGCCCTGATCGTAGCGGGCGAGATCGACGAGCGCCTCGACGAAGTAGTTGTCGACCTTCGGGTCCCTATGGCCGAGCACGGACGCGTGGAAGGCGTAGGCGCCTATCCCTTTGAGGCCGTAGAGGACGGTGTGCTGGAGCGACCGGATGTTGGGGTCGGTCGATGCTTCGTCGTTGATGCCGTGTTCGCGGCCCTGGTCGGCGAGAGCCTCCGACGGTGTCCGCGGGGACGAACGCCACCGGAGCTTCGGGGAACGTCAGCCCCGGCTGCTTCTCCAGAAGAGCCTTCTTCAGGGCATCACGGCGGGCCACGGTCTGGTCGATCCACCTCTTGATCGCCTCAGGGTCGAAGTTGACGTTGGTGAGCGTGACGAAAACGGCTTCCGCGAGAAACGGGTAGGTGTCGTCGGGCACGAGTCCCTCGGGGCGAGCCTTCTCGGCGACGAGGGCGAGACCCTTGAGCGCGTAGATCAAAGCGTCCTGGAGAGCAGCGACGCTGTCATCTTTTCCGCACACGCCCTTCACGGTGCAGGCGACCGATTTGGCTGTCTGTTCACACTGGTAGCAGAACATGATTACCTCCTTGTAGGCAGCCTTGTCCACACATGTCTTCCCAGGAAGAAGCTAACATAGGCCTTCGGGCATATCCTTGACCTAAGTCAAGTAAGGCGGATTCTTTGCATGATGGGCGAGAGGGCGTTGTGAGAACGGCAGAACGACAGGCGCGAAGCCTCAGGCGGCCGCAGCGACCTGATCTCGATCCTGCGACACGTGGGCCTCTTCCAGGATCTGGAGGAGAGGTACCTGCTGGAACTCGTGGCGCGAGGCCGGCGGAGGAGTCTGGAGCCGGCCAGACGATCTTTCTCGAGGGGGACAGGGCCGACGGACTGTACGTGGTGCTTCGCGGTCGGGTGAAGGTGTTCAAGACCTCGCCCAAGGGTCGCGAGCAGATGCTCATGATCATGGGCCCCGGGGAGACGGTCGGCGAAGTGGCTGTGCTGTCGGGCGAGGCCTATCCGGCAAGCGCCGAGACCCTCGAGGCCAGCGAGGCTCTCTACATCCCTCGTCAGGCCTTTCTCGACCTCGTGGGCCGCGAGCCGGAGGTGGCCATGCGCCTGCTCGCGGCGCTGTCGTCGCGCCTGCGGGCGTTTGCCTCGCTCATTGAGGATCTCTCCCTGCGGGACGTGTCGGAGAGGCTGGCTGCGCACCTCTTGTCGCTGGCGACCGCAGGGAGTCCGGCGGAGATCGTCGATCTGAAGGTGTCGAAGACCCAGCTTTCGGCCGCGGTGGGCACCGTACCGGAGACACTGTCGCGCGCCTTCCAGCAGTTGGCCCGGGCCGGAGCGTTGGAGACCAGCGGGCGCAAGGTGCACATCAAGAACCGCGCTCTCCTGGAGCAGGTCGCGGGGGTGAAGTCGTGAGGCCGGCCGCGAGAACAGCATTCTCCGGCGGTGGTCGCTCTAGCCGGTCGGCCGGCGGCGTCGTGTGCTCTGCGCGTGATCGGCTGTGCGGCGGCTCGCGTGCAGGCTGCGGAGGGACGGTGGGTCAGGAGCCGATGACGGGGCGCCCGTCGTTCTGGCCGACACCAGCTTCCTGGCCGACATCGCTCAGAACGTGGCCGGTGATCGCCTGACCGTGTCCTCACTCCTGCCGGTCGGTGCCGACCCGCATTCCTTCGAACCCACGCCCCGCGACGCGAGCTCGATCGCCGAGAGCCGGGCCGTGATCATCAACATCGACCGGCCTGGTGCCGCTGGTGGACGACCTCATCGCCAGCGCGGGGGCGGAATCCGACGTGCTGGTCATCGAAGCCGCGGCCGGTGCGGCTGGCCGGCCGAGGAAGACGACCCGCACTGTGTGGCTCGACCCGATCAGCGTGATCACCTACGCGGAGAACATTGCCGAGGGCCTGGCCGTCATCGACCCGGAGGGCGCCGGCCGTGTACCGGGCGAACGCTGGAAGCCTACGCGGAAGCACCTGCGGGAGCTCGACGCCTGGATCGTCGCGCAGGTGGAGACCATCCCCGCCGAGCGCAGGCTGCTGGTGACCAATCACGAGACTCTCGGCTACTTCGCCGAGCGCTACGGCTTTCGGATCGTGGGGACGGTGTTCCCGACCGTAGCGGGATCGGGTTCGCCCTCAGCGCAGCAACTCGACCGCGCTGGTGGACGACGATCGGGGCGACCGGCGCGCCGGCGATCTTCCTCGAGACAGGGAGCAACGCCGACCTCGCTCGGCAGGTGGCGCGGGAGACCGGTGTCAAGCTTGGTGACCGATCTCTACACGCACTCGCTGGGAGAGAACGCCTCCACCTATCTGGACATGATGCGCTGGAACGTGACCGCGATCGTGGAGGCGCTCCGATGACCGACATGCTCGAACTGCGCGACGTCAGCGTGTTCTACGGGCAGCGCGCGGCACTCGACTCGGTGTCGCTGAGCATCGCTCACGGGGCACAGGTCGCGGTGGTGGGACCCAACGGGGCCGGCAAGTCGACCTTGTTCAAGGCCATGGTGGGCTTGATCACCCCTCGCAGCGGGGAGATGCTCATCCACGGACGCCCGCCTGCCGAGTACCGCGACCCGATAGCCTACGTGCCGCAGCGGGAGGAGGTCGATTGGCGCTTCCCCGTGACCGTGTTCGACGTGGTGGCAATGGGGCGCTACGGACGGGGACGTTGGCTGAAGCGTCTCACTCCCGTTGACCGCGAAGTCGTGCAGCGGAGCCTGGAACGTCTCGGCATCGACCCTCTTGCCCAGCGGCCCATTGGTGAGTTGTCGGGCGGCCAGCAGCAACGGGCCTTCCTGGCGCGGGCCTGGCCCAGGAGCCGCATGTGCTTCTGTTGGATGAGCCCTTCACCGGCGTGGACGTGGCGACCAGGGAGGCGACCCTCGACCTGCTGGCGGCGCTCCGCTCTCGGTCGGTCACGGTGCTGGTCTCGACCCACGATCTCGATCTGGCGTCGCAGAGGTTCGATCAGGTGGTTCTGCTGAACGGGCGGCTCGTCGGCGCCGGGAGCCCGGCGAAGGTCTTCACGCAAGAGAACCTGCAGGCAGCCTTCGGCGGCCAGATGATGGTGGTGGACGGCAAGATCATCGTGGTCGATCAGTGTTGCGGCGGTCACGGGCCTGTGGGAGGCGCGGACGCGTGCAAGTGCGACACCTGCGATACGGCCGAGATCGCGGGGGAGAGAAGCGGTGATGGACTGGCTGACCGAGCCCTTCGCCCTCGGGTTCATGCAGAGAGCGCTGGGCGCCTCGATCATCGTGGGCGTGGTCTGCGCCGTCATCGGCTGCTACATAGTCCTGCGCTCCATGGCCTTCCTTGGGGACGCCCTGGCTCACGCCATCCTGCCCGGCGTGGCGGTAGCCTACCTGGTGGGAGCGAACCTGCTGGTCGGGGCGCTCGTGGCCGGTCTGGTGGTGGCCGTGGGCATCAGCTTCGTCTCCCGGGCAGGGACGATACGTGAAGACACCGCCATAGGCATCTTCTTCGCTGCGGCGCTGGCGCTGGGTGTGGTCTTGATCAGCACCATGCAGACCTACGCCCTTGACCTCACTCATGTGCTCTTCGGGAACGTACTCGGCGTGAGCAGCACCGACCTGTGGATCAGCGGCGGTCTCGCGGCGGTCGTGCTGATCGCCATAGCGCTGCTCTACAAGCGGCTGCTCGTGGCGTCGTTCGACCCCATCCTTGGGCAGACCCTGGGTCTCCGAACACATACCCTGCGGACCGGGCTGTTCCTGATGCTGGCCGCCACGATCGTGGTCTCTCTGCGCACCGTCGGCGTGGCGCTGGTGGCGGCGATGCTGGTCACCCCTCCGGCGACCGCCTACCTGCTCACCCGGCGGCTGCCCGCGATGATGCTGGTCTCGGCGTTGATCGGAGTGGTCTCGGCGGTGGGCGGGCTCTACGCCAGCTACTATCTGGACGTGGCCTCGGGCGGCGCGATGGTGCTGGTGGCCACGGTCATCTTCCTGTTGGCCTTTCTGCTCGCGCCGGGTAGGGGCGTGGTGTGGAGGGTTGGAACTCGTTTCGGAATGAAGCTTCGCCACCAGGGACGCGCTGAGCGAGTGCGAGACTAGGACGCAGGAAGCGTTCGTAGCAGCGCTACGGACGCGCCCGAGGACGACGCATCGTGCCGTTCAGGGCGCACTCGGTGGCCGCGGCTTGATTCCGAGACGAGTTGTAAAGACGCCCCCGGAGGCTCAAAGCCAGCTGATCAGGCCAGTGTCGAGGTCGTACCAACCACTGACGATCGTCAGGTAGCCTTCATTGACGGCGTCGTGGACGACCGGACTGGCGAGCAGGGCCTTCGCCTGCGTCGCAACATTTATCCTCCCGCAGACATCGACTAGATCGCCAGGCAGGGAGCAGAGCGAGCGAGCCTCCGCGACTGAGGGACCAATGGCCTTTAGGAGAGCTCCCGTCGCTCCTTGGATGTCATCGAGCGAGCAGGAGCAGGCGCTGGTGACGGCCCCGCATTTGGTGTGCCCCACGACTGCGACCACGGACACTCCGAGATGCTCCACCGCGTACTCGATGCTGCCCAGGACGGTATCGTCCACAACGTTGCCGGCGACCCGCACGACAAAGAGCTCACCCAGCCCTTGATCGAAGATGATCTCGGGGGACACCCGGGAGTCTGAACAGGCCAGTACTGCAACCGCGGGATTCTGCCCGGCGACCAGGCTGGAGCGACGCCGCGGACTCGAATCGGCGAGCAGGGTATGTCCCTTGGCAAAGCGGACGTTGCCCTCCTTGAGGCGGAGCATGATCTGACCCAGCGTCTCGTGCGGCCTAGTGGGCGAGTGGTCCGACATTGTTGCTCCTACCTATCGATCGTTGGGATATCGACTCGCCGTTTGAAGGCGAAGCGAGTTCATAGTAGCTCGCGGCGACTGTGCGTGGTAGACGGAGCGTCTCGGCTGAGGCCGGCGTATTGCGCCGCACAAGGCGTTCGGCCGGGACTTCGCTTGCGGCAGCCTTCTTGAGGACGGGGCGCCGGCGCTTGCAGCGCCGGCGCCCCGTTTCAAGTCGTTGAAGCGATGACCGCGGATCCGGTGGTCCGTCGCCTACTTCTTCTTGTATGGTCCGAGCGGTAGCAGAACCTTGCCGTACACCTCATTGAGGACCTGAGCCACGGCGCCGTAGATCGCGGAAAGGCCACAGATGATGCCCTCCCAGCCGACAATCTTGCCGACGACTTCGCTACCGGTCCAGTCGCGGATGGCGAGGAGCCAGAAGAGAATGACCAGGGTGCCGAAGACTATCTGCAGTGAGCGGTTCAGCCTGAGCGTGCCGATGAACATGCAGAACGTGAAGAAGCCCCAGAAGAAGAAATACCAACCCATCAGCCCCTCGGATGTGCTTTCCCACAGTCCCATCGCAGGGCCGACCAGCAGGCCCACGAGCGTGAGCCAGAAGAGACCATACGAAGTGAACGCGACCGTTCCGAACGTGTTGCCCTTCTTCCACTCCATCCAGCCCGCAAAGATCTGGGCCATGCCGCCATAGAAGATCCCCATGGCCAGGATCATCGCGCCCAGCTTGTAGTAGCCCGTGTTGTGGATATTCAGGAGAACGGTGGTCATTCCGAATCCCAGTAGCCCGAGCGGGGCCGGATTGGATGTCGTATCCTTGATCGTTGTGACCACGCTCTCGCTCTTCTCTTCCATCAACTAACCCCTCCTGTAAGACGTGTTCGAAACGTAGCGACTCTATCTCGCTCGCTGTCTCTTGTCCAGAGCTGGGACGCTGCCCATAGATGAAGTCCCGGCCGCCAGAGCACACTGAGCGGCGCAATACGTCGTCCTCAGTCGCGTGAATAGCGCCCCGCTTCTTGCGTTCTTGGCTTGCGAGCACCCATCGCGCTCTGGCGGCGAAACGTCCCTTTTCAGCAGCCTGGATGTTGCGCGTCGACAGGACGGGAACGGTTTGGGTTAGAATCTGTGCATGATCCTTTGGGGAGAAATCAGACTGTTTCCTCTGTTCACCGTGCTGCAGTTCCTTGCGGGCCAGCGTGTCACGGGCATCCTCGAGATACAGGACTTCGAGGAGGTCGGGGCGGTGTACATCGAGAAGGGACGCATCGAGCTCGTGAGCTCGGGCGCGTGGGACGAGGTGTTGGGGGCCAGACTTGTGGCGGCGGGCGCCCTTACAGAGAGCCAGGTCAAGGAATGCTGGATGGAAAGCGGGACGGCCGACGAGGAGCATCCGGCTGTGGCTCGCCTTCTCGAACGGGCCGAAGGTGACCACAGGGCCCTGCGGGAGGTCGTCGACGCCCACACGGGCGACGCCGTCATGGAGCTGATGTCCTGGAACGCGGGTACGTTCCGTCTTGTCACTCCGGTCAAACCGGTCGAACTCGCCGTAGTGCCGCTACGGAATACGGACGAGCTGTTACTCGACGCCTTCCGCCGGGTGGACGAAGGGGAGAGGCCCTGGCATGAGAAGAACCTGGCGGAGGAGGAGCTTTGTCTCACCTGCACAGTGGAGTGCTCGGAGGAGATCAAGGCGCGTTACCTCAAGGCCGACTTGTGTCTGTGGCGCAGCATGCCGAGCGTCCTCAAAGACACCATCTACAAGGCCGCCAAAGAGCGCAGGGCCGGTGCGTTCGACGACGACGCTTTTGATGAGCTTCCCTTCATCTGATCCCGATGCGCGTCAGCATCATCTGCGTCGGTCGCCTCACTCGCGAGTATCAGGGAGTCTGGCGCCACTACGAGAGTCTGGTGCGGCCGTACGTGGATCTTGAGGTCTTCGAGGCACCCGAGACGCCGCTGAAGTTGGGCGAGGAGCAGGCTCGGGCGCAAGGAGGGGACCGCGCTGCTGGGGCTGCTCCGCAAGGGTGCGTTCACGGTTGCGGTCGACGGTCGGGGCGAGGATTATTCCTCAGAGGCCTGGAGTGGGTTGTTGGCAGGCAAGAAGGTGGACGGGTGCAGCCATTTCCAGTTCGTGCTGGGCGGAGCTTCGGGCCTGGACCGGCGCGTGCTGGGCGCCGCAGACCTGCGCTGGTCGCTCTCTCCTTTGACCTTCCCTCACCAGATGGCTCGTTGCATCGTCTTGGAGCAGCTGTATCGCTCGCTCCGGATCGAGCGCGGCGAGCCGTACCATCACTAGCGGGCTGGACGGACCGGGGCGCATGCGACAGGAAGTGAAGACGGCACTCTGGGTTCTCGGCGCCATGGTCATGGTCTTGGTGATAGGCACGGTCGGCTACTCGCTCATCGAGGGCTGGGGCGTCCTGGACTCTGTGTACATGACCGTGACCACTATCTTCACGGTGGGCTTCGGTGAGGTCCACCCGTTGTCACGGGCGGGATTGATCTTCACCCTGGTGCTCATCGTCCTGGGCGTGGGGACGATCCTGTACGGCATCGGGGTGATGGTGGAGTTCGTGGTTGGGGGACAACTATCGGGCGTGTTCCGAAGGAGGGTGGTGAGGCGGCAAGTGGGCAGATTGGACGGACACTACATCATATGCGGCTACGGCCGCGTGGGCGAGGCGGTCACTCGGCAATTCGCCGCCCACAAGGTCGACTTCGTGGTCGTTGACAACGATCAAGAGAGCATCGATAGGGCCGAGAGCGACGGGTTCTTGACCGTCAAAGGTGACGCGGCCAGCGACGAGGTGCTTCAGGAGGCGGGCATCGAGAGGGCCAAGGGCTTGGTATCGGCGGTCGGGTCCGACGCGGGCAACATCTTCGTCGTCCTCTCCGCTCGGGTGCTCAACCCCGGTCTGCTGATCGTGGCTCGTGCGGGTTCTGAAGATACCGTGAGCAAGCTGGAACGCGCCGGCGCAAATCAAGTGGTGTCCCCGTACGGCATCGGCGGCAAGCGCATGGCTACTCTCATGCTCAAACCGCTGGTGAGCGACTACCTGGAGGTGGTCACGGGCGGGGGAGAGCTGGCCTTCTTGGTGGAAGAGTTCCAACTGAGCGGCGACTGTTGTGCGATCGGCCGGTCCATCGAGGCTCTGGCGGTGCGAAGAGAGACCGGGGCGACCATCCTGGCTGTGCGGCGAGAGAGCACGGGGGCCTTGGACACCAACCCGTCACCGGAAGCCGTGCTCAACCCAGGAGATAGGATCATCGCCATCGGCACTCAGGATGAGATCGACAAGCTGGAGCGGCTCATAGAGACTCCAGCGGGAACATACTGATAGGAAGGACAAGAACCAAGTGATAGCCGAACGAGTCCGGAAAGCGATCGCGGATTGGGCCTCCGAGCAGGCGTGGGCCTCCCTACAAGAGTCTGCCACCGAAGAGGGTCGGGCCGGTGTTCCCACCTGCCAGATGGAGCGCCCGGCTGAGGATACGCACGGAGACTACGCCACAGCGATATGCATGCAGCTGGCGCGAATCGCGAAGCAGTCGCCGCGGGCGCTGGCCGAGCAACTCCGCGAACGACTGCTGGCAGACCCGGGTGTAGCCGGCGCAGTTGAGACCATCGAGGTGGCAGGTCCCGGCTTCCTCAACTTCACTCTCAGCCGGGCCGCATACAACGAAGCCATGACCGAGATGCTGGCTCAGGGCGATGAGATCGGCAGGGGTGCGGCGCAGGCGCATCCACGTGTCAACTTGGAGTTCGTCAGTGTCAATCCCAACGGTCCTCTCCATGTGGGTCATGGTCGCTATGCGGCGTATGGCGACGCGTTACAGCGGCTGCTGACATTCAGCGGGATGAACGTGGCCACCGAGTTCTACATCAACGACCACGGACGGCAGATGGATCGCTTCGGGCGCAGCGTGGCCGCCAGATACGCGCAGTCCTTCGGGCTCGACCTTCCCGTCCCCGACGACGGCTACCAGGGCGAATACGTCAAGGATGTCGCTGCCGCGGCCCGGGAAGAAGTGGGAGATCGGTACTTGGAGGCGCTCAGGCTGGTTGTAGCCGGGCGCGTCACCAGCGCCGTCGAAGCACCGACCCGGTGGACACCGTGATCCTGTTGGGCCGCCACCGATCCGGCAACGCCACCGGCCCGGCGGATGCCGCAAATCTGGCGGACGCCACCGACCAGCCGGACGCCACCGACCAGGACGACGAGGACGCCGGCGAGGATAGCGACGAATGGCCTGACGATCCGGCGGTCAGAGAGACCATAGCTTTCTTCCGGGCTCACGGCTGCGCGGCCATGCTCGACGAGATGCGCACCGAGTTGGAGGCGTACGGCGTCGTGTTCGACTGCTGGTTCAGCGAGACGACCTTGCACGCCAGCGGGCGGCTGGAGCGGGTGGTGGAGCGCCTGCTAGCGACTGGCGAGGCATATCGGGAGGGCGATGCGATCTGGTTGCGAACCACTTCCCGAGGTGACGACAAAGACCGAGTCCTAATCCGCAGCAACCAGGTGCCCACGTACTTCGCCGCCGACATCGCCTACCACGAGGACAAGTTGGAGCGGGGCTTCGAGCATCTGATCAACATCTGGGGTGCCGACCATCACGGATATGTAGCCCGGATGAAGGCGGCCGTGGAGATCCTGTCGGGCCGACCGGGTACGCTGGAGGTGATCATCGGGCAACTGGTGAACCTGCTCGAGGAGGGCGAACTGCGGCAGATGTCCACGCGACGTGGCGAGATGGTGACTCTGGGGGAGTTGGTGAAGGCCATCGGCGTGGACGCGGCTCGTTTCTTCCTGGTTTCGCGTTCTCAGGACCAGACCCTCGATCTGGACATCGGCTTGGCTCGGCGGCAGTCGGCGGAGAACCCGGTGTACTACGTGCAGTACGCCCACGCGCGCATCGCCAGCATCGTGCGCAACGTTCCCGAGGGGACGGAGGCCGCTGTTCCCTCGGCTGATAGCGTGTTCGTCACGCCCTACGAACGCGACTTGATCAAGCGTCTGGAGACTTTCCCAACAGTCGTTCAGGACTCGGCCGAGCGGCGGGCTCCCCATCGCATAGCCGGCTATGCTCAGGAGCTGGCGGGCGACTTCCACGTCTTCTACAAGCACTGCCGAGTCATCGGCGTCGAGCCGGCGGAGGCTTCGTCGCGACTCGCGCTGTGCCTGGTCACGAAGAGGGTCATCGCACGCTGCCTCGATCTGCTCGGCGTCAGCGCTCCCGAGAGCATGTAGGAGCAGGCTGGCCGTGCCCGAGCTCCCAGAGGTCGAGACCGTCCGGCGGCAACTGGCTGAGTCGCTGCTCGGCAAGACGTTCACGGCCGTCCGACTCTTGGAGCCGGCTATGCTGCGGGACTGCACGCCGGAACAACTCGAGGTCTTGTTGCCCGGACGGCGCATCGACGCTGTCGACCGGCTGGGGAAATTCCTGGTGTTGCCCCTCTCGCGGGGAGCCGGCGGAGCGAGCGACTCCGACGTTGCCTTTCTCACGCTCCATCTTGGGATGACCGGCCAATTGCTCGTCGATCCGCGGGACGCCGGTCCCGAGATGAAGAGCGTTCACACTCGCTTTCTCTTCGAGCTGAGGGATGACGCCGGTCATCTCACGTGGCTGGAGTTCCGCGACATACGCAAGTTCGGACGACTCCACCTGACCAAGGGCGCGCCCGCTCCCCGGCTGCGAGCCCTGGGACCCGACGCTTGGCTGGGAGCATGGGACGCCGACTATCTCCAACGGAGATTGCGAGGGCGCAAGGCGCCTCTGAAGGCGTTCTTACTCGACCAAAGGCACTTGAGCGGGATCGGGAACATATACGCCGACGAGATCCTCTGGTGGACGACGTCTGTCGCCGCTGCGAGCCAGCGGGTCGCTATCGATCGAGGAAGTCACGCGGCTGGCCGAGGAGATCCCCCGGCGGCTGGGAGAGGGGGTCAAGCTGCTGGGTTGCACGCTCTCCGACTTCGTCGATACGGAGGGCCGGCCGGGGGGCTTCCAGGAACAGCTACAGGCCTACGGGAGACAGGGGCAGGTGTGCTTCCGCTGCGGGGAGACGCTCGCGCGGGTCATCGTGGGGGGGCGAGGGACCTCATACTGTCCGGGCTGCCAGCGCTGACTGTTAGCCGAGGGGAGCGCGCAGATTCCCCTCCACTTTGGGCGCGACGCTCCGCGCAACCGTTTCGGGGGATCTACGCGCTCCCCTCGGGGACCAGCCGATGCAGAGCTCGGATGAGTCTTTGGGTAAGGTCGGGGAGTAGGTTTGAGTGAGTCTCCCCAGAAAGCAAAAAAGCGAGCCCCGAGTGAACTCGCTTTTCGTCTTTCAACGGCTCTCACTTTGTCCCCGCTTCGCTGTACTCCGCGGCCATTTACCTCCGCGTTTCCTCTGCGGGTCCCTTTGTAAGCTCCTCAGACGCTGCGTCTGAACTCTCGGGACTCTGTCACATGATTCTACCCTCACTGACGCCGAAGTCAATGCCCTGAGAGGGGATGCGAGAGTCGGAAAATGCCGCTCTATGCAGGCAGTCGCAGCGGAACTCCCGTACGCCCGCAGCGGACCCGCGAAATCCGCCAACGCGCTGTGGTATCATGCCACTCGCCCGAGAGCAGTCGGCCGGCGAGCGGAGTTAACTCAGTTGGTAGAGTGCCAGCTTCCCAAGCTGGATGTCGCGGGTTCGAACCCCGTACTCCGCTCCATCTTTCCTTCTTCATCCATCATGCGTGCGTCGGCCTGAGTCCCGCGCTGTGCGCTGAGTCCTGGGCTGAGCCTGGGCGCCCGATCTTGTCGCGTAGCCAGGCCAGGGAGTAGGCGTGAACCGCCGGGTCATGTTGGGCCGAGCCGTGATCGCCGCTCGGGAGAGCCAGCAGCGTGGTCTCGGTGGTCAGGTGCTCGGCAAGGAGAAGGGAGTGGGTGAACGGTACCCGTTCATCCGGCCGGGCGTGCACGAGAAGCACCGGGCATGTCACCTGGGCGGCCATGGCGCGAGTATCCTGCTTCTGGAAGTAGTTCCTAAGGGCGGGTTTGTCCCAGCGAGCGGCATCGTCGTCGTCCGTGTCGTCGATCGCGTCGAGAATAACGTCTTCGCCCGCGGGACACAGCAGGACCATGGCCTTGAAGCCGGCGTCCGGGGCGGCCTTGAGCCCGTAGAACCCGCCCATGCTCGATCCGCGATAGCAGATCAGTCGGCCGTCCACCTCAGGATGCTCACGCAGGAAGCGTACCGCTGCCAACACGTCCAACTCCGACGGCCCGTTGCTGTAGCCCTGACTGTTGCCGTGGCCACGGAAGTCGAGCGCGAGGACGGCGAAGCCCGCGCCACATGCCGCGAGGCAGAAGTCCTGGTGTCTACCTGCATTGCTGCCGGCACCGTGGCCTACCACCAGGCCGGGTAGGGGCCGGTGTGCGGACTCGGGCGGCAGGTAGAGGAGGGCGGCAAGCTCCAGGTCGGGCGTGAGCCCTTCCTCACGGGCAGACAGCAGGCGGACGTAGGTCGCGGCCATACTTGGAGACTCTGGTCTAGAAGAGACTGGGTTGGTCCGGCCCCAGCTTCAGATAGGCGATGTAGGGGATGTTCCGGAACGACTGGCGGAAGTCGAAACCGTAGCCGACGAAGAAGTCGTCGGTCACCTCGAAACCTCGGTAGCGCACCTCGAAGTCCACCAGCCGCCGGTGGGGCCGGTCGAGCAGAGTGCACACCTCCAGAGACCGGGGTCGTCTCAGTTCGAGCGAGCGCATGATGTAGTGCAGGGTAAGACCCGAGTCGATCATGTCCTCGACTATGAGGACGTTCTTGTCCTTGACCGGCTGGTCGAGATCCTTCAGGAAACGGATCGCCTTGGCTCCTGTCTCGGAGTGCTCCTGCGTGTAGGAGCTTATGGCCAGGTAGTCCATCTCCACGGGGATGTCGATGGCGCGTGCCAGGTCGGCCATGAAGTAGACGGCGCCTCGGAGGATCGAGATCAAGAGCAGATCCTGCCCCTGGTAGTCACGCGTGATGTCGGCCCCAAGCTCGCGCACCCTGTTGGCGATGGTCGCCGCGTCCACGAAGACCTCGCCGATCCGCTCTTCGGGCCGTGAGTAGGAGGCCGGTGGTGGGGAGGGAACGGCCTTCATGAGATCACAGGCCGTATCGTTGCGCCATGCGCACGAAGTCCTTGCGATAGAGGAGTTTGATGCGGATCTCCGGATACTTCTCGCGCAGCTTGCGCACTTTGCGGTTCTTGGAAGTGACCAGGGACTGCTTCATCTCTGTAACCTCGACGAACAGGTCTAGGTCTGGCAGGAAGAAGTCGGGAGTGAAGGCCTCCGAGATGTTGCCTCGCTCGTCCTGCTCGAGGATGAACGTACGCGGCTCGTACTCCCAGGCGATCCGATGGTAGTCGAAGAGCTTGGCCGCCTCGAGCTCCGTCCGGGTGGCGAAACTGGGTTCCTTGGTGCCCCGGTAGTAGGAGAAGGTAGGTGTTTCGTCAATCATCCTGAAGGCGCATTTTACCAGCTTGGCTGGTGTGGTAACGTACCGGTGTTTGTCAGTTCGGAGGCTATTTTGACCCACACTCTTGTTTATCCAATCACTGCTGTTCACAACGCTGCCGGGCATCTGGAGGTCGACGGTTGCGACGTCGTCGAGTTGGCTGGTGAGTTCGGGACTCCTCTCTTCATATACGAGGAGAAGACCATCCGAGACCAATGCCGACGCTACCTCGCGGCTTTCAAGGAACACACCGACGACTTCGAGGTGATCTACGCCAGCAAGGCCCTCTCCTGCGTCGCGGTGAACCAACTCGTGCTGGAGGAGGGGCTCTCCATCGACGTGTCGTCGGGAGGGGAATACCACGTGGCGAAGGCGGCGGGATTCCCCGCTGAGAAGATCTTCTTCCACGGCAACAACAAGACCCGCGAGGAGTTGACCTACGCGCTTTCCGGGCGGCGTGGGGTTCGTGGTGGTCGACAGCTTCCAGGAACTGGCGCTGGTCGAGGAGTTGGCGGCTGCTCGAGGCGGTTCGCAGGCGATCCTTCTGCGCATCACCCCGGGCATCGAGGCGCACACTCATTCGTACATCCAGACCGGCCAGGTCGATTCCAAGTTCGGCTTCGGTCTCGGAGACGGGGTGGCGCTCGAGGCCATCCGGGAGGCTATGGCCCATCCGCACCTGGACCTGGTGGGTCTGCACGCTCACATCGGGAGCCAGATCTTCCAGCTCGACGGGTTCCGAAAGGCCATCGAGATCCTGGTGAAGCTGATATCCCAGGCGCACGCCGGTTTCGGCTTCGACTGTCGCTATCTGAACGTCGGGGGTGGGCTGGGCATCCGCTACACAGAGGAGGACGCTCCTTCCTCCATCGGCGAGTACGTCACGGTCAAGGTCGAGGGTGTCCGGGAGGAGATGGCGGCTGTGGGTCTGCCCATGCCGCGGGTGCTGATCGAGCCGGGGCGGTCGGTGGTGGGCAAAGCCGGCATCACCGCCTACCGAGTGGGCACGATCAAGGAGATCCCGGGCGTTCGCACCTACGTCAGCGTTGACGGCGGCATGAGCGACAACATCCGCCCGATGCTGTACGACGCCCAGTATCAGGGTATGCTCGCCAACAGGGCCGACGCGCCGGCCGATACCACCGTCACCGTGGCGGGCAAGCATTGCGAAAGCGGCGACATCCTCATGCGCGACGCGGTCATCGCGCGACCGGAGCCGGGAGACATCTTGGTCATGCCGGCCACCGGCGCCTACTGCTATGCCATGGCATCGAACTACAACGGCAGCACCCGCCCAGCTGTGGTCCTCGTCAACGACGGGCACGCGCGGGTGATCATAGAGCGTGAGAAATACACCGACCTGGTCGCCAAGCACCATCCGCTGCGAGACTAGGCCGGCAGGGAGAGAAGGGGAGAAGCATGGATCGCAGGGTCGTGCGCATAGGTTTGCTGGGATTCGGCACCATCGGGTCGAACGTGTACCGGCTGATACTCAAGGAGCACGACCAGATTCTGGACGGTACGGGGGTTGACCTTCAGGTGGCCAAGGTGCTGGAAGTGGACGCCGGCAAGGTGCCGGCAGACGCGCCCGCCGACCTCTTCACCTCTGATTTCGCTCAGATAGTTGACGATCCTTCGATCGACATCGTGGTGGAGGTGATCGGCGGCACCGACGCTGCCTTCACCTTCCTCGACGCGGCCATGCGCAAGGGCAAGAACGTGGTCAGCGCCAACAAGCAACTCCTCGCCTCCCGCGGCGAGGCTCTCTTCACTCTCGCCAAGGACGAGCGGCGGCACCTGCGTTTTGAAGCTGCCGTCGCCGGAGCCATCCCCATCATCAAGGTGATGCGCGAAAGCATGATCGCGGCGGAACTGCACACGGTGTACGGGATAGTCAACGGCACCACCAACTATATCCTCACCCGTATGTACAACGAAGAAGGCGACTACGGGGACATCTTGGCCAATGCTCAGGCGCTGGGCTATGCCGAGGCCGATCCTACAGCCGACGTGGGCGGGGCCGATGCCGCTGCCAAGATGGCCATCCTGGCCTCGATAGCCTTCCACTCCCGAGTGACTCTGGCCGACGTGGCCTACTCGGGCATCCAGAACGTGACCCTCGACGACATCCGCTACGCCAAGGAGCTCGGCTTCGTGGTCAAGCTGATAGGGGCCGCGCGTCTCATCGAGGGCAAGATCAGTGTACGGGTGTTCCCGGCCCTGCTGCCGCTCGATCATCCGCTGGCAGCCATCTCCGGCTCGAACAACGCCGTCTTCCTCCAGGGGGACGCCATCGGAGAGATCATGCTGATGGGCCCCGGAGCGGGCGGAGTCCCCACGGCGACAGCCGTGGTGAGCGACATCGTCTCCATAGCCAATACCAAGGATGTGGGCTTCTTGCAGAGCTGCTCTTGCTACCGCAGCCTGGGGTTCTACCCGGCGAACGAGGTGGAGTCGGCCTTCTTCCTGAGGATGAACGTGGCCGACAGGGCCGGCGTTCTGGCCCAGATCGCCTCGGTGTTCGGAGAACACGCGGTCTCCATCGCCAGCATGATCCAGAAGGGCAGAGGCGACGAGGCGGAGTTGGTGATCATCACCCATCCGACCAAGGAGAAGGGCTTCTTTGCAGCCATAGAGGAGGCCACGGGTCTTACCTGCTGCAAGAGTGCGCCCATGACACTGAGGGTACTGTAGCGACCTGCTAGGCACACTCTGGGAACAGCCGAGTGGCGTGCGTTCCCAGCCGTTAGCACCGGGGCTATGGAGAACCTCGACCGGCAGGTCGAGGGGAGGTAGCTGAGATGAACAATGAGAGTCGCTCGTGCGTCATCGCCCACCTGTCCGACCTGCACACGGGATCGCAGTACTTCGTCCCGAATCTGTTGGATCGCGCGCTGGTGGAAGTGAACGCCCTCGTCCCCGACGTGGTGATCGTCACGGGCGACCTGACCAACATGGGCTACCGGCAGGAGTTCCGCGAGGCCCGAGAGTATCTCGACCGACTCACCTGCCCCGATGTGCTGGTGGTGCCGGGCAATCACGACAGCCGCAATGTCGGCTACGCTCATTTCGAGCGCCTGTTCGCCGTCCGGGAGAACGTGATCCGCAAGAACGGGGTCACCGTGGTGGGGGTGGACTCGACCGAACCCGATCTCGATTACGGGCGCATCGGAAGGCACCGGTATCCATGGATCAAAGAAGCGTTCATGGAACGTCCGGACGACTTCAAGATATTCGTTCTCCATCACCATCTGCTGCCCATCCCCGGGACCGGGCGCGAGCGCAACATAGTCAACGACGCCGGCGACGTGCTGGAGGTCCTGGTGGAGTGCGGGGTCCATCTGGTGCTCTCCGGCCACAAGCACGTTCCCTACGCCTGGAAGCTGGAGAACATGTACGTGGTTAACACGGGCACTGTGGCCACCCTTCGCCTACGGGGTGACACCAAACCTTGCTACAACGTCATCGGGATCGCTGGGGACAGGGTGAAGGTGTCGCGCTGCTATCCATTCCATGGCAGCGAGGTGATCGTGGAGTTCGACGCAGACTGATGAAGCGGTCCGCCGTAGCCCTTATCGACGGCGAGCATTACCCCCCGGTAGTCGTTGACGCCCTGCGCGAGGCCGCCGAGCGCTTCGAGTTTCGGGCGGCTCTCTTTCTTGGAGGGGCCGAGAAGATCAGGTCCGGCGACTTTCGGGCTGAGGCCGCGAGCATCTACGGTCTCCCCGTGGTGTTCGATCCGGACTGGTATCGAGGGCTTGCGACTGTGCTCGAGGAGTATCGACCCGAGGTGGTCGTTGACCTGAGCGACGAACCGGTGCTAGGATACGAGGAGCGTTTCCGCCTGATCAGTGAAAGCTTGGCGCGAGGCGTCGGCTACGAAGGTCCGGATTTCCATTTCAGCCCCGCGAGTTCCACTCGCATTTGCACAAGCCCCTCGCTCTCCATCATCGGCACAGGGAAGCGGGTGGGAAAGACGGCAATCAGCGGTTACGTCGCGCGGGCTCTTCGAGAAGTCATCGCAGGGGGTGGCGGTCGGACCGGGGGCGACAAGGGTCCCGACGGCTCGGGAGACCGGGAAGGCCCGGGAGTGGTGGTGGTGGCCATGGGGCGCGGCGGTCCGGCCGAGCCCGAGGTCATCGAGGGGGCAAGCGCCGGTCTGACCGTCAAGGACCTCCTCGAGTGGAGCCGGCAGGGGCGACACGCGGCCTCCGACCATTTCGAGGACGCCGTGCTGAGCCGGGTGACGACGGTAGGATGCAGGCGGTGCGGAGGGGGCATGGCGGGGGAGCCGTTCGCCTCCAACGTTGCCGAGGGGGTTCGGCTGGCCAACAGCCTGGGTCCCGGGCTGATCATCCTGGAGGGGAGCGGCGCTGCTCAACCTCCCGTGGGTTGTGACGCCAGGCTTCTGGTGGCGGGAGCGCACCAGCCGGTCGAGTATCTCGCCGGATACCTTGGGGCCTACCGGCTGCTGATCAGCGATGCGATGGTTCTGACGATGGCGGAGGAGCCACTTGCCTCATCAGAGAAGGTGCGATTGGTGATAGAAGCCGCCAGACGGGTCAAGCGGGGCATGGACATAGTCCCGATTGTGTTCAGGCCGTGTCCGCTGGAAGATGTCGGGGGCAGGAAGGTCGCCCTGTTCTCTACGGCGCCGGCGTCGCAGGGGGACATGCTGCGCGCGTATCTGGAGCGACAGTGGGACTGCAAGGTGGAGATGTTCTCTGGGAATCTCGCCGATAGGGCGGCGCTCAAGATTGACTTCGAGCGTCCGGAGATGTCCCGTGTGGAGGTGGTCTTGACTGAGATCAAGGCGGCAGCCATAGACGTGGTGGCCGAGGAGGCGGAGGCGCGGGGACTTCCAGTAGTGCCGGTGGACAATGTGCCGGTGGAGGTGCCTCCGGGGCGCCTGGGAAGGCTGGACGAACTGGCAGAGGAGTTGGCGGGCATGGCTAAAGAGCGGTTCGATAGCAGGGTGTGATCTCATGACCGGCGTTGGGGAAGCAGGCGGAGTGGGGGACATCGGGCCAGGACTGGATGGGTTTCCCATCCAACTGGTCAGCGGAGGACACAAGGTCCCCTTCTCGAAGGGGCTGCTGGCCACCACTCTGACCGCTACCGGACTGCCACCTGAACAGGCTTTCCACGTGGCCATGGATGTCGAGCGCCAGCTCCTGCGCGGACCGGATCGCGAGGTCGACGTCGACCACCTGAGGGAGTTGGTCGAAGTAGTGCTCGCGACGAGGGAGGAAGGGCGCTACCTTCGGCGTTACCAGGCGTGGAACCGCCTGGCGCGTGAGGACAAACCGGTGGTGGTGCTGATAGGCGGAGCGACCGGAGTGGGCAAGAGCACGATCGCCGCGCAGGTCGCGGAACGGCTGGGGATAGTGAGGATCATCTCCACCGACTCGATCAGGGAAGTGATGCGGGCGCTGTTCTCGGAGAGTCTCATGCCGGCCGTGCACCGCTCCTCCTACGAGGCGGAGATAGGGCTGCGGATCCCACTGGGGTCGGGTTTCGATTCCCATGTGGTCGGTTTCATGGAGCAGGTCGATGTGGTCAACGTAGGCGTGTTGGCCATCCTCGATAGAGCGATCGAGGAGCGGACCAGCATGGTGGTGGAGGGCGTGCACCTGGTTCCGGGCATGCACGCGTCGAGGGGCGCCAAAGAGCGCATGTCGGAAGTCCTGCTGCTGCAACTGGTGGTGGCGGTCACCGACCCCAAGCTTCACAGGAGCCACTTCATGGTACGGGAGCAGGAGACCTCAGGTCGTAGGGCAATCGCCCGATACCTCAGGGGATTCGATGAGATCCGCAGGATCCAGGGTTTCATCCTCGAGCGAGCGGAGGCCGAGGGGACGTTGGTGGTGGACAACGTGCACATCGACGAGACCGTGAGGGTGGTAGTCGATGCACTGTACGACGTCATTGAGGAGAGCGAGGAGCGTGCCGGTGCCGACAAGTGATAGAGGATGCATATGCAGTCGCTTCGCAGCCGTTACCGAAGCCGCCGCCTTGGCTGCAACGGAATGGATGGGGCGTGGGGACGCCCTGGCGGCCAGCTCGGCGGCGCGCGAAGCGATGGCGCTGGAGTTGGAACTCATGCCCGTTAGAGGTCGGGTGGTGGCGGGTCGAAGCGGCGACCCATCCAGCCGTGCTCTCCGTGTGGGCGACGAAGTGGGGAGTGAATCGGGGCCCTGGAAGACGAGAGTCGGCAGCTCCGAAGAGTGGGCCACAGATCGCCCCGAGCCATGGGACCTGGCTGTTGACCCGTTGCAGGCTCCGAACTCCCTTGCTCGGGGCACAGAAGGGGCTCTGACCATGATCGCCGCGGGGCCCAACGGGAGTCTCATGCCGGTGCCCGAGATGTACATGCAGAAACTGATCGTGCCCGCGAAGGCCGCCGGGGCGATTGACCTGGACGCGCCTGTGGGCGACAACATGCGGGCGGTGGCCACAGCTCTCGAGCGGCGGGTCGAGGACCTGACAGTTGTCGTGCTCGACCGTCCACGCCACGAGGACCTTATCGCTCAGGTCAAGCAGTCCGGGGCGCGGGTCAGGCTGATCACCGATGGTGACGTGTCCGCCGGACTGGCCGTCGCCTCGGGAGACGCAGAGGTCGATGTGTACATGGGCATCGGTGGTTCGACCGAAGGCATCCTGGCCGCTGCCGCCCTGCGCTGTCTGGGAGGAGAGATGCAGGCTCGTTTTTGGCCCGTGTCCCGTCATCAGGTCGAGCTTGTGACCAACGCCGGGATCGAGGACATCGAGGCTCGACTGACCGCCGCCGACATGGCGGGCGAGGGCGTTCTGTTCTCGGCCACGGCGGTGACCGGCGGACGGTTCCTGAGAGCAGTCGACCATCGGCCCTATGGCATCTGCACGGAGACTATGGTCCTGTGCTCGAGATGTAACGCGATACACAAGATCCGTACCACTCACCGGTCCGGAGACGCAGGGCCCCAGGTGCATCTGGGGACGAGATGACCGGACTGTCAATGGCGAACTATCGGAAAGTAGAGACGAAGCATCGTGAACGATGAAGAGGAAAATACACATGCGAAGACATCGGAGAGCAAGACAATGGCGATAGCCGAACTCGAGCCCAAGCTCCTGTCCGACCTGCACATGGTCGCGGGCGAGCTGGGCATCAAGAACTTCCGCAAGTACTCCAAGCAGGATCTCATCATGAAGATCTTGAACGAGCAGTCGCAGGAGCGGGGGTTGCACTTCCGGACCGGCCTGTTGGACATCTTGCCCGATGGCTACGGCTTCTTGCGGACGCAGGGCTACACCCAGTCGGACTCCGACATCTACGTGTCGTTGTCGCAGATACGCCGTTTCAAGCTGCGCCGGGGCGACGAGATCACCGGTCAGGTCAGGACTCCCCGCGACAACGAGAAGTACCACGCCTTGCTCAAGATCCAGACGGTCAACGGCATCGACCCCGAGCAGGCCCGGCACCGTCCCACTTTCGACTCGCTCACCCCGCTGTTCCCAGATGAGCGGCTGCGTCTCGAGACCACTCCGGACCAACTCGCCGCCCGGGTCATGGACATCATGAGTCCTCTCGGCAAGGGGCAGAGGGGTCTGATCGTATCGCCGCCCAAGGCAGGCAAGACCACCATCCTCAAGGACATCGCCCACTCCATCGCGACCAACAACCCCGAGGTGCACCTGTTGGTGCTGCTCGTCGACGAGCGCCCCGAGGAAGTCACCGACATGGAGCGGACGGTCAACGGAGAAGTGGTCAGCTCCACCTTCGACATGCCGGGCGAGAACCACGTGCAGGTCACGGAGCTGGTGCTCGAACGCGTCAAGCGCCTGGTAGAGGTGGGCAAGGACGTGGTCGTGCTGCTCGACTCCATCACCCGCATGGCTCGCGCCTACAACCTGCAGGCGCCGGCCAGTGGTCGCATCCTCTCTGGTGGCGTCGACTCCACGGCTCTCTATCCACCGAAGAAGTTCTTCGGCGCGGCCCGGAACATCGAGGAAGGCGGTTCGCTCACCATCCTGGCCACCGCTCTGGTGGAAACGGGCTCCCGCATGGACGAGGTCATCTTCGAGGAGTTCAAGGGCACGGGCAACTGGGAGGTGCGTCTTACTCGGCAACTGGCCAACAAGCGGATCTTCCCGGCGATCGACATCGAGAACTCGGGCACGCGCAAGGAAGAGCTGCTGATGGATGGGGCGGAAGCCGCGATGGTCTGGAAGCTGCGCGCGGTGCTGCATGCGCTCGACCCCAACGCGGCCATCGAGTTGCTCATCGGCAAGCTCAAAGAGACCAAGTCGAACACCGAGTTCCTCGACCAAATGCGCAAGAACTCCCGCTAGATCGAGAGGCGGTGGAGATGACGGCGCAGCTCGCGATCGAGGGTATCTCTGTAGGTCACTACTCCGACCAGGTGGGCCTGACCGGGTGCACGGTTGTACTGGCTCCGGGCGGTGTGACGGGGTCGGTGGATGTCCGCGGCGGCGCCCCGGGGACTCTGGAAACGGCTCTTCTTTCGCCATATGTGGCGGTGAGCGAGGTACATGGTGTGCTGCTGACGGGCGGCAGCGCTCCCGGCCTGGGGGCGGCAGCGGGGGTATCTCGCTTTCTCCGCGAGAGTGGCAAGGGCTATCGGACGCAGCATGCCCGGGTTCCACTGGTTTCCGCTGCCGTGATCTACGATCTGGGCTTGGGCAAGCTGGTCTTCCCTCGCCCTGACGACGCCTACGCGGCTGCCTCGACCGCGGGGTCGACGGTGGAGGAAGGCTCGGTCGGGGCCGGCACCGGGGCGACGGTCGGCAAGACCCTGGGGCCGACGGGGATGATGAAAGGGGGCATTGGTCTGTCCAGTCTGACCTTCGGCGGCGGAGTAACGGTGAGTGCTCTCACGGTGGTCAACGCGCTTGGGGATGTGCTGGACGACAAGGGCGAGATCCTGGCGGGGGCGCGGCGCGACGGTAGCTTTGTGAACAGCAAGGATGTCCTGTTGGAGATGACCGCGGCCACGGCGTTCGCTAACTTCGAGAACACCACGCTATCCGT
Organism: uncultured Actinomycetes bacterium; assembly: GCA_963714175.1. Classification (GTDB taxonomy): domain Bacteria; phylum Actinomycetota; class Thermoleophilia; order RBG-16-64-13; family RBG-16-64-13; genus RBG-16-64-13. The sequence goes on from CAVQNN010000003.1 coordinate 1,245,624, forward strand.
CGTGATGACCGACGCCCGGCTGGACAAGCTCCAGTGCGCCATGGTGGCTCGGATGAGTCATGACGGGTTCGCACGGGCGATCAACCCGGTACACACTCCGTTCGATGGAGACTGCGTGTTCGTCCTGGCAACCGGGAAGAAATCCAGTACCGTCCTGCAGGTGGGCGCGGCGGCCGCGGAGGTCGTGGCCATGAGTATCCGGCGTGCCGTGAGGGAAGCGAAGGGGTCGGACGGAGCGCCCTCGCTGTCGGAGCCGATCCCCAAGGCCGCATCCGTTGGCGGGATGGTTGATTTCGACATACGCCGTTGAGCGTGATGATCCCCTGTCTGGGGACGATATCGGAGGTTCGGGCGACCCTGGACGAGGCACGCGCTCGTGGGAATAGCGTGGGCATGGTGCCCACCATGGGGGCGCTGCACGAAGGCCATTTGTCTCTGATCCGAGCGGCTCGGGCGGAGAACGATCTGGTCGTGGTGTCGATCTTCGTCAACCCGACCCAGTTCGGACCTAACGAGGACCTTGATCGGTATCCGCGCGACCTTGAGCGCGATCGCGCCTTGTGCGCCGAAGCGGGCGCAGATCTCGTCTTCAGTCCCACGGCCGGCGAGATGTATCCCGAAGCCTTCTCGACCTGGGTCGACGTGGAGGGTCTGACCACCGGACTCTGCGGCCGGTCGCGGCCCGGGCACTTCCGCGGGGTGTGCACGGTGGTGACCAAGTTGCTCAACATCTGTCAGCCCGATCGGGCGTATTTTGGCGAGAAGGACGCCCAACAGTTGGCGGTGATCACGCGCATGGTGCGCGACCTGAACATGCGGGTGCGGGTGGTTCCCTGTCCGACGGTGCGCGAGGCGGACGGCCTTGCCATGAGCTCGCGGAACGCCCGGTTGACCGCGGAGGCACGGGCGCAGGCGCCGGCGCTCTACCGGGCTCTGAGTGCCGCGAGGGACCTGGTGCGAGGGGGTGAGCGCGATGCGGCCGTCCTGGAGCGGGCCATCCGCGCCATTGTGGCCGGGGCGCCACTTGGCGAGATCGACTACATCGAGATTGTGGACGCTGACGACCTCACTCCGGTCAGCACGGTCGCCGGCACTTGCCTGATCGCTCTGGCGGTGCGCTTTGGCGATGTGCGGCTGATCGACAACACCAGGGTGACTGCCGGGCACTAATCCGTCGGCTGGGCGGCTGATCGGTGAGCGTTGTGGGCCTTGACAATTCCCAATATGGGAACGCCGAATACCGGACGAGTTGGCCTGGCAGACGCGCTGTTCACGCAGCTACAGCAACGGGTTCTCGACATCCTCTTTGGGCAGCCGGACCGTACTTTCCTATCGAAGGAAGTCATTCTTCTCGCGAAGAGCGGCACGGGAGCCGTTCATCGCGACCGTTGGACTGGCGGAGCCGATACGGGAGGCGGAAAATGAGGGGGCGCCTGAGTCATGACGTCAGACGCCCCGAGGCGATGGGATCTACAAAGATGGCTGCCTGTGATGGGGGGACCGAGAGCAGGAGCCGGTAGATCTCGATGCTGATGCTAGATAGGGTTCCGTAGGTTCTGTGTATAGCGGCAGCGCCGTCGTCGCGTATAACCGACTTGCGTGTCAATGGCCGAGTGCGGACTGTCGATCGTGACCGAGACAGAGTCGTGACGAAGGACGTGCACAACCTCCGTTAGGCCCACCCTTCTCACATAGTGTCCGATGAGCGGGGTTGGTTCCGGAGAAGGTGGGACGCGAGGTTGGACGAGCGATCAGGTGGTCGGACTTCTGCCGTTCCTGGCCTTCCTAAGCGGAGAGGGGGGATTCGAAGCCCCGGAATCGTTTGCGCGGCTCAATGGTTCTCGAGACCGTATGCTCAGGCGCAACCGGTGTTCAGGGGTATTCAACGCGGGCTTAGGCCTTACACAAAGCTTATACCGTCGCGTCTAGCCTCATGAGGCTAGACGCACGAATGAAACCCGGGCGTGCACACACACGAGGAAGGGAGGGTGCAGATATGCCGGAAGAAACGGACGGGCTACCAATGATAGTCGTCGCGCGGCGATCACGTACAAAATCGAGGGCAGGCGCATGCGAAGAACAACAATCTGGGTAGCGCTGATTCTGGCGCTGGCGGTTGGTATGCTGGTGGCCCCTGGCGCGGCCCTGGCAAGCGGGTCCATCGTCGCCGACAGCCAGGGCTCGTCCCAGCAGGAAACCACCGCAGTGGAGTCAGCAGTATATGCGGCCGCGGCTTCGTATTCCGCGGCAACCCGAGCCGAGTTCGCCATGATAGCTGTGAACGGCCTTGGTCTATCGTCGTTGTATGCCTCGACCCCCACGTTCTCAGATGTACCGCAGACCAACGCCTACTATGCGTATGTTGAAGGCGCATACTCCGCAGGACTCGTCCAAGGCTTCGGCAGCGGTATCTATGGCCCTTACCTGCAGATCGCCCGCCAGCAAGTAGCCACCGTCCTTGCCCGCTATCTATCCACGGAGGAACTTTCGACCGTTGGGTACATAACCGGTTCGACGGGAGGCCACTACGCCAGTCTCGGCGCCTGGTATGCCTCTGAAGGTGAAGCCCAGCTCGCGAAGTTCAGCGACCAGGCAAGCATCGCGACCGTTCACCGTCCCGGCGTGGCGTATCTGATCATGTATGGGGTGGCTTTGGGCTCGAACGGTTGGTTCACTCCACTTTCTGCGGTCACCCAATCTCAATGTGAGTCCTTCGTCCAGCGGGTGGCGGAAGTCGCTGCCGCGTTCGGCTCACAAGCCGCGGCGCCCACCGTCACGTCGATCAGCCCCGCGACCGGTGCCTCGGCTGGCGGTACGACCGTGTACGTCTACGGCACCAACTTCACCAGTGACGCGACCGTCTACTTCGGCAGCAGAGCGGCGAGCACCACGGTCAACAGCTCGACCATGATCACAGCTGTCTCTCCGTCTGGCACGGGCGGCAACACAGTGCAGGTCAAGGTCGTGACGAGTGCCGGCACCAGCGCCAACACTTCGGCTGATGACTTCACATACGAGCCAGGCAGTGTTCCCACTGTCACGTCGGTAAGCCCTGACACCGGCACCTACGGCACTACCGTGTACATCTACGGCACCAACTTCACCAGTGATGCGGCCGTCTACTTCGGCAGCAAGGCCGCCTACAGCGCCACGGTGAATAGCTCCACCCTGATCGTCGCGGTCGCCCCGTCCGGCACGTCGGGGACCACAGTGCAGGTCAAGGTTGCAACCGATGCAGGTACCAGCTCCAACACTTCGGCTGATGACTTCACCTACAAGGATGCGACCAGTGCTCCCACCATCACGTTGATCAACCCTGACAACGGCGAAGAGGGCGACACGGTATACATCTACGGCACCAACTTCGACGACGACGATCTGGAGGTGTGGTTCGGAAGCTCGGAAGTGGACGACAGTGACATCGACTACTACAGCTCCACAATGCTGGTTGTGATCGTGCCCGAGCACGATGAGGACGACGACGAGACGGTGCGTGTGAAGGTTGTCACCGACGAAGGTACCAGCGCCAATACCTCGGCTGACGACTTCACCTACGGGGAGGTCGCCGATCGCCCGAGTATCACCTCCGTTAGCCCAGACGATGGCTGGGAAGGTGACGAGGTGACTATCCGGGGCACCAACTTTGACGAAGACGACCTGGAAGTCTATTTCGGTCGCTCCCAAGTGGACGACGACGACATCACCTACTACAGCTCCACCAAGTTGGTCGTGGTCGCGCCCGAGCACGACAGTGACGACAGCAAGACGGTGCGCGTGAAGGTCACGACCGACCAGGGCACCAGCCCCAATACCTCGGCCGACGACTTCACCTATGAGGGGGACCGCCCGACTATCACCTCCGTTAGCCCCGACGACGGCTGGGAGGGCGACGAGGTGACCATCCACGGCACCAATTTCTACGAAGACAGCCTAGAGGTGTATTTCGGTAGCTCCCAAGTGGACGACGACGACATCACCTACTACAGCACGAGCAGGATAACGGTGGTCGTGCCCGCGCAGGATTCGGGCGACTCGGACACGGTGCGCGTGAAGGTCACGACCGACTACGGCACCAGTTCCAACACTACCGCCGACAATTTCACCTATGAAGAGCCCACCTACACCATCACCGTCACGTATGGCGCCAACGGTGAGCATCGAGCCCGACGACACCTCGGTTGACTGGATGGACGACCAGAGCTTCGATATCGAAGCCGACTCCGGCTATGTGATAGAGAGTCTCACCGTGGATGGGGCGGCTGTGGCCGCGGCGGCGGGCCAAACCACCTACACCTACGGATTTACCAACGTTACCGACGATCACACGATTAGCGCCACCTTTGCCCAAGACACCTACACGATAGACGCCTCCGCGGAAGGTAGCGGCTCGATTGACCCCAGCGGCTCGGTATCAGTGGACTGGGGCGAAGGCCAGAGCTTCACCATAACGGCGGAGTCCGGCAATCACATCCTTGAGCTGACAGTGGATGGGTCTGAGGTGAGCGAGGCGGCGGGCCAGACCACCTACACCTACGAATTCACCAACGTTAGTGACGATCACACTATCAGCGTGACCTTCGAGGCAGACATCTAGAGTCACAACGACCGGCCTTGCTTTCATGGGCTCAGGTCGGAGGAGACACCCTGAGATAGCTGAGATAGGGTTGTCTTCGAAGGAAACTCCCCTCGTCCCCAACGGGAACGGGGGGAGTTTCCTTTCCTTGCAGCCGAATTGCTTCTAGGAGTTGCACCCTCGCAGCACAGTGTGCCTACGAGACATCGACCCCAGTGGCACCGTGGTATGGCAAACCAGGAACGTCTGTCTGAAGAAGGACACCACTTCCACGGCGGTGATGATGTCATGATTTGGAGGGCCCGAGAACTCTAGCCTGAGTTTCCCGGGACGGTAGATGTGGTCCTGTGGTTCTTGCTGAGGTGTGTCCCAGATCAGAAGGGACGAACAACTTCAAACAAACCACGAGTGCGCCAAGACAGACCGCATCGAGACGGTCTGGTGCCGGTGATCGACTGGCGTCGCTGCAAGGCCAAGGGTGACTGCGTGGATGCTTGTCCTCGAGGATTGCTTTGCCTGCGCAAGATGAGCCCGGATGAGCTTGCTGCATTGCCGCGGGCTGCTCGTATCACGTTGCGGCTGACGCGCGAGGCAGGGTCGAGGAACCCATCGAGATCCTGACTAGATGGGACCGCAGCGATCGTAGATTCTGACGGATGCCACGGCACGCACCTCCGCGTGCTACGGGAATGCCGAGGCCCGGCTGCCTGGCTCAGGGTCCACCTCATGTCCATCGAAGAGCGTGAACGTCTGACCGCTGACGCGATCGCCGCGATTGGCGCGGAGCTTCAGTCCGCCCGGTTGACACTGTCGCACTGCCCATCTCGTGCCAGCGACGCAACCGATAGGACCTCTATCAAACCCGGGGCGCCTCTCCGCCGAGCTACCCGTCGCTTGTCCCGGACCGACCCCACGAAGACGTAGCCCGCGCCGCTGCGGCGTGCAGGTTCCCACGATGCCGCGACCGCGGAGGAACTCCTCCATGTCCTCCATGCGTCCTGAACCCGGCCGGCTCTCCCAGCATCCTCTCGACAACGGCCACACCCTTGTTGGGACCGGTGGCCTCGGCGTCAAGGATCAGTACCCCGCCGCCGGGACGGACCACCCGCGCCATCTCTCGTGCGGCCGCGTCCTGATCGCGGAAGTGATGCCAGGCGTCGCAGCAGAAAAGGCCATCGAAATAGGCCGTGGGGAACGGGAGGGCCGCCGCGCTGGCGAGCCGCACCGAGACTCGGGGATCCGCCGCGACCCGGCGGAGCATCTGAGGGGTCTCGTCGACGATGACCACCCTGGCGTCGAGTGCGCGGGCTATCCCGGCGCCGATCTCGCCGGTGCCGCCACCCAGGTCGGCGAAGACACCGCCGGGAGCGACATAGGGGCGAAGCCAGCCGGCCAGGGCTCGGAGGTCATCTGTCGACCGCTGTCGGGCGGCGTACTGAATGAGCGGTGCGATCCAGCGAAAGATCGACAATCCTTTCCCTCCCGATCTGGGCCGCCTCAGCGGGCCGCTCGCCGTCGCCCTACTTCTTCTCCCACCGCAGCAGGTACCCCACCTGGCTGAGCGTGCTGCCGGCCTGGATCTCCGCGCGCAGGCGGTTCTCCTTCTCGAGCACGTCCATGGCCCGGTTGGTGTACTCCACGGCCTTGTCCTTGGGGATGACGCACACGCCGTCGTCGTCGCCGATGATCCAGTCGCCGGGGGAGATGGCGACGCCCTCGATCTTGATCGGCACGCCGATCTCGCCGAAGCCTTTGGCCTCGGCGGCCGTGGGAGTGATGAGCGTCGAGAACAAGGGGAAACCAAGCGCGCGGATGTCGCCGGTGTCGCGGGCGGCTCCGTAGATGACCACGCCGGCCAGCTTCCTCTGGATGGCGGAGTTGGTCGCCAACTCTCCCCAGCAGGCGGGGAGGATGCCACCGGCGTCGATGACGAGCACGTCGCCGGGATTCGCCATGTCGATGGCCTCCACGGGCTTGGCCCAGTCGCCGGGGGCGGTGCGGACCGTGAGCGCCGGGCCCGACCATCTTGATGCCGGGGGTGATAGGCCGCATGCCGGGGATGTCGCCGCTGCGATGCAGGGCGTCGGAGACGTTGGCGGCGGAGACGCGCATCAGCATCTCGCGGATGTCGGGGCCGGTGGCGCGCACGAAGTACTCCGACTTGACGGCCTGACCGGTCTCCATGGCCTGTTTCACCGCTCGGGTGGCCGCGGTGGCGTCGACGGCCTTGGTGATGGCGCCGCCCACGATGACGATGGACGCGCCGGCCTCGCAGGGCCAGGGCGGCGGTCTCGGAGTTGACGCCTCCGGCCACGGCGATGGGTATCGACACGGCCTGGGCTACCTCACGCAGCATGTCCCAGGGGGTCTTGCCCTGCATCTGCTCGTCGATGGCCAGATGGATGCCCACGTAGTTGGCGCCCATCGCCTCGACCTCTTTGGCGCGGGCCACCACGTCTGCGACCTGGATCATGTCCACCACGATCTCGGCGCCGTAGTTGTGGGCGGCCTCGACACACTCTTTGATGGTGGCGTCGGAGGCCGCGCCCAGCACGCCGACCACGCGCGCGCCGGCCTTGGCTGCGCATTCCACTTCGGCACGGCCGGCGTCCATGGTCTTCATGTCGGCGACCACCACTCGGTCGGGCCAGCGGGAGTGGATCGCGCGGATGGCCTCAAGCCCCTCGCTCTTGATGAGAGGGGTCCCGGCTTCCAGCCAGTCCGCGCCTCCCGCGACCGCTTCTTCGGCCACCTGCAAGGCGCGGGGAAGATCGACGAAGTCAAGAGCCAACTGCAGTACCGGTTTCATGAGGTCGTCCTCCTCGTATAGATAGCGGACCTTCTTGAGATCATTCTTCGCGAACGCCGAGAGCCTGGACAACGACGGTACGTTCGCGGGGGCGGTTGTCGAAGCAGACGAAGCAGATCTCCTGCCAGCGGCCCAGGCAGAGTTCGCCCTCCTCGAAGGGGAAGACCAGCGAGGGGCCCAGGAGCCCGGCGCGGACGTGGGCGTGGCCGTTGACGTCGGGGTGGGTGAGGTTGTGCTCGTAGTGCTCGTTGGGCGAGATGATCCGGTCGAAGAGGTTGGCGAAATCCCGAACGACTCCGGGCTCGAACTCGAGCGTGGTGACCGCGCCCGTGGCCCCGGGAACGAACACGGTGACGGCTCCGGAGGTGAGGCCGGTCTCCTTCACTACCCGGCGGACTTCGGCGGTGAGGTTCACCATGTCGGCGTTCCCGTTGGTGTTGAAGTGGACGCGGTCGGTGACCACCGTGGCGATGCCCGTTACCGTTGATGCTGCCATGCTGAGATCCTCCGTGTCGTCGTCGGTGGTCGTCTTGGGCGTCGATCGTCTGTGCTGGTCCATTATGCTCCCGGTTCGCGGGGTAGTGGGGTGGTGGATGGCGGGTCCGATTCTTCCGGAAGGCGGCCCGGGTCTTCAGAAGACCGGCGAGTTCGACGATCACCGCGGGTGTCTACCTCCCCGCGGGCTTCCACCAGGTCAAGAGTGGCGCGGCCGAGTGCCCGGTAGAGGGGAAGAAGGTCCGGGGCGTCGGAGGCCAAAGCCTCGAGGTGATTGACGATGGTCTGGGTGTCGCCCCGGCTCAGAGGTCCGGTCAGGGCTGCGACGGTCCCTTGGGCGGCGACGTTGTCGAGGGTCGCTCTGACCAGGGGGAGGAAGAGGGCGAGCGCCTCGTCCTCGGGGAGGCCGGCCTGGACGAAGAGGCGCTTGGAGTGATGCTCCAGGGTGACCAGGTAGTTGCACGCGAGAGTCGCGGCGGCGTGATAGAGGCTGCGCTTGTCGTCGGGAAGGGAGAACGGTCGAGCGCCCAGCACGTGCGCAAGGGCGAAACCCAGGGTGGAGGCGGGGGAGTCCGGCCGGGCGTCAGAGGGGGTGATGGCTATCGCGGTTCCGGGGAAGCGGGTCGAGCCGGTGATGGGTTCGCTGAACGTCTGCAGGGGATGAAAGACCAGAGTGGCAGCTCCGGCCTGTTCGCAGGGGGCGAGGACTGCCACCGAGGTGGCGCCGCTGGTGTGAGCGACAACGGGCACCGAACCGACCACGGGGCGGGGTCGACCGCCTGGGCGTTTGCCGCGCCGGCGGGGCGAGTGTCGCCACGGTCCGGGGCGGCGCAGGCGTCGGCGAGTCGCGCACCCAGTTCAGCCGCGACTTCTGCCAGGGCTTGGTCGGGCACGGCGATGATGTAGAGGTCGGGTCTGAGGGCGACCAGGGCGGCGATGTCGGCCTGCGCGGGTTCTCCCAGCCAGGCCTGCGCTCGGGCGCGACCGTCCGCGGAATGGGCGGTGAATCCGAGGAGTGACGCCCCTTGGGCGCGGAGGGCGAGGGCGAGGCTGGTCCCAAGGCGGCCTGCGCCGATCACGGCGAAGCGTAGGGATGTCGCTGCATTCTCGATGAGATCCCTGCCTGTTCCAGTTCTGCCTGCAGATACCAGACGCGGCTCGGCTGTTCTCCCGGACCGGCGGGGGCGATCGATGCCGCTTCCGGTTCCGTCTCCAAGAGGTAGACGGTCCGGTCGCAGAGCGATCTCTCAGCACCCCGTGTGATGCGCCGGTAGCATAACAGCCGCGTTCGCGGGAGGCAACGGCGGCGGTCAGCCCGACACCCGCCGGTATGGGAGGGCCGCGAGGAACGCTGGGGCGGCCATCTGCTACTCTGGACGCCATGAACGGTGAAGGGACGAAAGCCGGCTCCTCGGACGCTGCGCAGGCGCTGGGCGCGCTGCAAGACAGCCTGCGCGATTGCTCCGGCTGTGGTCTTCACGCAGGCCGGACCCAGGTGGTGTTCGGGGTGGGCGATCCCGGGGCCGCCCTCATGTTCGTGGGCGAGGGCCCAGGCTTCCATGAAGACAAGCAGGGCGAACCCTTTGTGGGGCAGGCGGGCAAGCTCCTCACCGAGCTGCTCGGAGCCATCGGCCTGTCCCGGGGAGACGTGTACATCGCCAACGTGGTGAAGTGCCGGCCCCCAGAGAATCGCGACCCCGCCCCCGACGAGATCGAGGCCTGCAGCCAGCACCTGATGGAGCAGATCGCCATCATCCGGCCTCGAGTCATCTGCACGTTGGGACGGTTCGCCACCAAGCTTCTGGCCGAGACCGAACTGAGCATGACGGCCATCCACGGCAAGGCCAAAGAGAAGCAACTGGCAGGCGTGAACACGATCATCTTCCCGGTGTTCCACCCGGCTGCCGCGCTCTATACGCCGGCGAACCGCCAGTTGTTGCAGGACGACTTCGCCAAGCTGCGGATTCTGCTCGACCGCGGTCTGGCGGCAGTGTCCGGCGGCTCGGGCGCGGAGGAGAAGACGGCCGAGGAGCCCAAAGAAGCTGTCTCGCAGGGGATCGCGGAGGTTCCGCAAGATCGGCCGCGGACTGTTCCGGCGCGGGAGGAGCAGTTGCTTCTGTGGTAGAGAGCGGGCACGTGGTTCTGCAATGCCGGGGAGTAAGGTTACACAGGCTGGAGCGGATCGGACGCAGGATGGCCCAGGCGCTCCGACCCGGCGACTTGGTCCTGCTCTACGGCCCCTTGGGAGCGGGCAAGACCACAATGGTCCGGGCCATCGCTCGAGCTCTGGGAGTGTCGGACCCGGTGCGCAGTCCCTCCTTCACCATCGCCAACATCTACGCCGGCCGGGTCACCATGCACCATCTCGATCTGTACCGGCTGGAGGAGATCGGGGACGATGACGCGTTGGCCCTGGAGGAATACGTGAGAGGAGACGCCATCACGCTGGTGGAATGGCCCGAGGCGGGCGTGGGACGTCTGGGAGAGCCGGACTGGATCGTGCGGCTCGACCACCAGTCGCTGCACGAACGTTCCCTCGAGATAGTGGCCGCGACCGACGAGGCCCGAGCGCGCTGGGAGGCCGGTAGGGGTGACTGATCCGCTCGTTCTTGGCTCTGGATGGATCGACCCGGGCGTGCAGCGCCGCCCTGCTGCGTCTTCGGAAGCCTGAGGGATGTGGCCGGCCGGGGACGGTCAGTTGGGAGACGGCCTGCCGGCGGACGGACCTCGACGGACGGGGACAGGCCAGGATCCTGTTGCGCTTGGTGGACGAGATGCTCGCGGAGTTGGGCGCTGAACCTCGGGACCTGGGGGCGATAGTGGTCGGCACGGGCCCCGGCACTTTCACCGGAGTGCGGATCACCGTGGCCACGGCCCGGGCGCTGAGCTTGGCTCTGGCGACGCCGGTCGTGGGCGTGAGCACCCTGGGGGCCCTGGCTGCCGGTGCGGCGAGCGTCGCCGCGAGTGCGTAGCGCCTCGGCGCGAGCGGCCGAGTCGCCGCTGGCGCGACGCGCCGGGTGATCGTGCCGGTGGTCGATGCGCGCCGGGGCCAGGTCTTCTACGGCATCTATGAATCGGAGCCGAACGCCGGGACGGCGACGCGGAGGGCACGGCGACGGACGGCGGTGGGCGCGAACGGCCCCGTTCGGGGTGTGCGACAGAGAGGCGTTGGGTGCTCTGGTGGCCGGCGACGCCCTCGTCGTGGCTGAAGAAGGGGCTCTGACAGGCCCGTTGCCGGAGGGAGTGGCCTTTGCCGCGGCCGATGTGCAGGCCGAACGGCTGATCGTGGGCCAGGAGTTGCTGGACGAGCCGGGCGAGATACCGCAGGGGTCCAGGCTGACGCCCTGGCTGCTGCAGGTGCTGGGCGTGTCCCGGCCGGCCGGCGAAGCACCGGGACGGTCGAGCCCGGCGGCTGGAGGCGGAGCGGCGGCCACCGGGTACCCGGCGCCCGGAAGCGGTGAAGCCCATCTACGTGCGGTCTCCCGACGCCGACATCCACATCACGAAGATGAAGGATCCCTGGGCCGAGGCCTCGGGGCGGCGCGGCAGCGCCGGGGGGCGCTAGCCAGCCATGGCGGTGTTCACCAGAGAGATGCAGGCGGACGACATGTCCGCGGTGGCTGAGATCGAGGCCGCATCGTTCACGACACCCTGGACGCCGGACATGTTGAGGGACGAGTTGGTCCAGGGGCTCAGTTGGAGAGTCACGGCCGTGGATACCGAGACAGGCGTGGTCGGCTTCCTGATCGGCCGGCGCTACCCGGACGTATGGCACGTGATGGACCTTGCCGTGGCGCCCGCGCGGCGGCGCCAGGGGATAGGAGGGCTTCTGCTCGCCGGCTTCCTGGAGGCTGCCGAGGCCGCCGGCATGGAGGTGCTGCTGGAAGTGCGCACCGGAAACGTCGAGGCCATGGCTCTCTACGAGTCCCGCGGCTTCGCGTTCGTCGGGATGCGCCCAGGCTACTACCCCGACACGGGAGAGGACGCGCTGGTCATGGCCCGGGAGCCCGGGGCGGTGGGGCGGTTCAGCGAGGGCGAGGGAGATTCCTCCGGCGACAAGGGAAAGCTGCGGGGGCCGCTCTTGGCCATCGAGTCGTCCTGCGACGATTCGGCTGCGGCGGTCTTGAGCCCGGCGGGAGAGGTGCTGGCGTCGGTGACCCACTCCCAGGACGCCATCCACGAGCGCTATGGCGGCGTGGTCCCCGAGGTGGCCAGCCGCGCTCACGTGGAACGGATGACCGCCGTGGTTGCGGAGGCTCTGCGCCAGGCGGGATGCGGAGTGGAGGATCTTGGTGGGGTCGCCGCCACGGTGGGTCCCGGCCTGATCGGGGCGCTGCTGGTGGGAGTGCAGACGGCCAAGGCCATCGCCTGGAGCCGGCGCCTGCCCTTCTTCCCGGTGAATCACATCCACGGGCATCTGGCCGCGGCCTGGCTGGCCGATCCCGAGGCGCCGTTCCCCATGGTGACTCTGGTGGCCTCCGGCGGTCACACGGTCCTCATACGAGTCGACGACCGCGGGAGCTTCCGGCTTCTCGGGCAGACCCTGGACGACGCGGCCGGTGAGGCCTTCGACAAGGGAGCCCGGCTCTTGGGCCTGGGGTATCCGGGCGGCAGGGAGTTGGACGAGCTGGCCGAGAAGGGGAACGCCAAGGCCTTCACCTTCCCCGTGGGACTGAAGAGGTCCATCCGCCCCGACTTCTCCTTCTCGGGCGTCAAGACGGCGCTCTACTATCTGCTCCGTGACATGACGCCGGAGGCCCGGGTGCAGAATGCCGCCGACATCGCCGCCTCCTACCGGGAGGCGATAGTGGAAGCCCTGGTCAGCAAAGCTGTGAAGACGGCGCAGCGCGAGAGGGTGCGCACGCTCGCCGTGGCCGGGGGAGTCGCCTCGAACTCGCTGCTGCGCAGGCGGCTGGCGCAGGCGGGGGAGGCAGCGGGTCTTCACGTGGTGATCCCTCCGCTGGCCTACTGCACCGACAACGCGGCCATGATCGGAGCGGCCGCCTTGAGCGCGCCGCGGTTCGACTATCCGAGCTACCTGGCGATCGACGCCTCGGCTTCTCTCAGCCTGGGGCAGTGGTTCCCGCCGATCGCGTCCTGACCACGTAGCGCCAGTCTGAAACGCCGTCTCAAGGGCTCGCACAAATCTGGTCGCTAGGTTTGACAAATCCTGAGTCTGCGCATAACATATGCGACGCTTTGGCACTCGATGGTGTAGAGTGCCAATTGTGCGAAACAGGTTTTAGGTGCCTGGTCGAGGCACGAGCCAGGAAAGCGTTTAGACCGATCGATAGGAGGGTTGTGCATGAAACTAGTGCCACTCGAGGACAGGGTCGTCGTCAAGGTCGTTGAGCAGGAAGAAACGACCGTCAGCGGCATCGTCCTTCCGGACACGGCGAAAGAGAAGCCGACCAAGGCCAAGGTCATCGCCGCGGGACCCGGTAGGTACGACGACAACGGCAAGCTCATCCCCATGCCGGTCAACGAGGGCGACATCGTCGTCTTCGCCAAGTACGCCGGCACCGAACTCAAGCTGGACGGGGAGGAGTATCTCGTTCTGCGGGCGTCCGACCTCATCGGGATCCTGCCCAAAGGCTAGCTTTCCTGGGATCACGATCAACAAAGGAGACTGGATTTATGGCAAAACAGCTTTTGTATGGTGAAGAGGCCCGCCGCGCGCTCGAGCGGGGCGTCAACGCCTTGGCCGACGCGGTCAAGGTCACCCTGGGCCCCAAGGGCCGCTACGTGGTGCTCGACAAGAAGTTCGGCAGCCCCACCATCACCAACGACGGTGTGACCATCGCCCGCGAGATCGAACTCGAAGACGTGTTCGAGAACCAGGGCGCGCAGCTGGTGCGCGAAGTGGCCACCAAGACCAACGACATCGCCGGCGACGGCACCACCACGGCCACTCTGCTGGCCCAGGCCATCGTGCGCGAAGGTCTCAAGAACGTGGCCGCCGGCGCCAATCCCATGGCCATCAAGCACGGCATCGAGCGGGCGGTCGACGTGGCCGTGGAAGAGATCAAGAAGATGTCCAAAGAGATCTCCGGCAAAGAGGACATCGCTCGGGTCGCCACCATCTCCTCCGACGACCGTGAGATCGGCGACGTCATCGCCGACGCCATCGAGAAGGTCGGCAAGGACGGCGTGGTCAACGTCGAGGAGTCCAACACCTTCGGCATGGATCTCGAGTTCACCGAGGGCATGCAGTTCGACAAGGGCTACATCTCCCCGTACTTCGTGACCGACGCCGAGCGGATGGAAGCGGTTCTCGAAGATCCGTACATCCTCATGGCCAACCGCAAGATCGGTTCCGTTCAGGATCTGCTGCCGGTGCTGGAGAAGGTCATACAGTCCGGCAAAGCGCTGCTCATCATCGCTGAGGACGTCGAGGGCGAAGCCCTTGCCACCCTCATCGTCAACAAGCTGCGCGGCACCTTCACCGGCATCGCCGTCAAAGCCCCCGGCTTCGGCGACCGTCGCAAGCGGATGCTGGAAGACATCGCCATCCTCACCGGCGGCGAGGTCATCAGCGACGAGCTGGGCCTGAAGCTCGAGAACACCCAGATCTCGCAGCTGGGCCGGGCGCGCAAGGTGGTCGTCGACAAAGACAACACCACCATCGTCGACGGCGCCGGCGAGCTGGACAAGATCAAGGCCCGCATCAACCAGCTCAAGGCCGAGATCGAGAACACCGACTCCGATTTCGACCGCGAGAAGCTGCAGGAGCGCCTGGCCAAGCTGGCCGGCGGCGTGGCCGTGGTCAAGGTCGGTGCCGCCACCGAGACCGAGATCAAAGAGAAGAAGCATCGCGTGGAAGACGCTCTGAGCGCCACCCGTGCTGCTCTTGAAGAGGGCATCGTCCCGGGCGGCGGCGTGGCCCAGGTGCTGCTCGTGCCAGGCGATCCTCGACATCAAAGCTGAGGGCGACGAGCTCACCGGCGTGCGCATCGTGGCCCGTGCTCTCGAGGAACCCCTTCGCCAGCTGGCCAACAACGCCGGCCTGGAAGGTTCGGTCGTGATCAACGAGGTCAAGATGCGCGTCAAGGGCGTCGGCCTCAACATCGCTACCGGCGAGTACGAAGACATGGTCAAGGCGGGCATCATCGACCCGGCCATGGTCACCCGTTCTGCTCTGCAGAACGCTGCTTCCATCGCCAAGAACATCCTGACCACCGAAGTCATCGTGGCCGACAAGCCCGAGAAGGAAGGCGCCGGCATGGGCGGCGGCATGGGCGGCGGCATGGGTGGCATGGGCGGCATGATGTAGGAGAGCTCTCCACCCGTATGGATGTCGTAAGGCATCCGGACGAGGTCGGGGCCATCGCGGCGGCGCTCTTCGAGCACCGTGCCGCGATGGCCCCTTTTCTTGAGGGGGGAGCCTCGACCGATGTACACTGTGCGGACGGCCCCGCAGGGGCGCGGTCGTCGCCATGAGAGGAGGCGCTGATGAAGGAAGACGTGCAGGGCGCGTTTGCGGAGATGCTGGACATCTCGACCGACATCGACAAGGCGGTTCTGTTCAACGCATCAGGGGTCCTTTCGTCCAACATGCCCGAGGAGTCACAGGCGGCCGCCGTCGCGCAGGCGGTGGAACTCACTCGCCTCGGAGAGTCCAGGGCCGCCGAGATGGGCTCGTCTCCCTTGACCCAGCTGGTGGTGGAGATCCCGAACGGCTATGTGTTCTTGGCTCGAGAGACGGCCGAGGATGGGATGACGATACTAGCGACCGGTAAGAAGGGCAGCCGGGTGGGGCTCATCCTCTATGACCTGCGGACCTGCATGCGGGACGTGCGCGAGGCCATGCGCGCGGAGACCCCGGCCGATCAAGGGACAGAGGAGGCATAGGTGAAGAAGGGACTGAAACTGTTCGGGGCTCTGACCCTGGTGGGGAGTCTGGTCGCCGGAGGCTACTACTTCCTCTTCATGCGGTCCCGCGAGCCCCAGATCGAACTGTATTTCGACGATGGGTCCATGTTGGCCCTCCCCGGTGACTCCACAGAGGCGGCTCCGTTCGTGTCTGTGGCGGCCGAGATACTGAAGGCAAACCCGATAGCAGACTGATTTTGCGCGCCGGCCGATACGCGACAGGGTCGGTTCAGCAGAAGGTGACACACGGCCCGCGATTCCACTGTTGGAGCGGCAATCCAGCTTTTGCAGGGCTTCGGGTGGCATTCGTTGCGGTGCACCCCTCCAGAAGGGGTCGTGGCCGAGTCGAATGACTTATACGTTTTGCGAATAGTTGGCGCCGCTCATGAGGAGTTGCGTTAGAATGCGGTACCAATTTTCTTTCCTGGCTCGGACTACGAATGACGAGCCTTGCAGGTCGAACGACATGGAAGGGGTAGCCGGATGGCAGTCAAGAAGGACGACAAGCCTACGAGCGTGGACAAAACTGTCTACAAAGCTCTAGGCCTGAGTGGGGGGATTTTCGGCGCAAGCCCTTGCGCCGTGGATGTGAAGGACGGCAAGATCGTCAGGATCAGGCCGCTTCACTGGGATGACAAGTACGAGCGCGAGACGTTCAACCCCTGGAAGATCACCAAGAACGGCAAGACCCTAGAACCCTACTTCAAGTCGGTCCCGGCCCCCTGGAGCTTGGCTTACAAGAAGCGGGCCTATTCTCCCAACCGCGTCAAATACCCACTGAAGCGCGTCGACTGGGACCCGAAGGGCGAGCGCAACCCGCAGAACCGCGGCACGAGCAAGTTCGTACGTATCTCTTGGGACGAGGCTGCTCAGCTCGTCGCCGACGAGGTCAAGAGGATCTGCGACACGTACGGGCCACTGGCCATCCTGGTTCAGGGCGACGGTCACGGCGAGTGCAAGATGGTACACGCTCCCCACGGCTGCTCGACGCTGCTCCTGGACAAACTGGGCGGCTTTACGCAGCAGATCAGAAACCCAGACAGCTGGGAAGGTTGGTACTGGGGTTCCAAGCATGTGTGGGGCAAGGGTTTCATCGGCATGATGGCCCCCAACGACAACCTGGTGAAGGACATCTGCGAAAACAGCGACATGGTTGTGATGTGGGGTGGCGACCCTGAGACCACGACCTGGGGCTTCCGCGGCCAGTTCTGCAGCCGCCTTCTCTACTTCTGGACCGAGATCGGCGTCAAGCAGATCTACATCAACCCAGATCTGAACTACTCGGCCTGCATCCACGGCGACAAGTGGATCCCCGTGCTCCCCAACACCGACGCAGCCCTCCAGTTGGCCATCATGTACATCTGGATCAAAGAGGGCACGTACGACAAGGAATACGTCAAGACCCACACAGTCGGTTTCGACAAGATCGAAGCCTACGTCATGGGTGAGGAAGACGGAGTTGCGAAGACCCCGGCGTGGGCTTCGCCGAAGTGCGGCATACCGTCATGGACCATCAAGGCTCTGGCGCGCGACTGGGCCAAGAAGACCGTGACCATCGGCCACTACTTCGCCGGCGGCATGGCTCGCGGCCCGTACGCCACCGAACCCGCCCGCCTCGAGTGCGTGCTTCTTGGCATGCAGGGCCTCGGCAAGCCGGGCGTCCACCAAGCGCAGGTAGCCTACACGGGCATGCCCAAGAACGTTATCACCGGCGGCGCCGACCACATGGGGCCGTTCGCGAACCTGACCAGCCAGCCGTACGGCGAGCGTCTGCTGAAGCCGCATCGTGGCACTCCTACCGCTTGGGGCAAGCAGATGATCCCCAAGGTCCTCATCGAAGAGGCGATCCGCGACGGACACGTCGACTTCTGGGGCACCGGCGGCCACGAGGAGCCGACTTCCGATCAGTACAGGAAGTACTCCTACCCGATCGAGAAGGAAAAGGGCGGCACCGAGATCCACATGATGTGGACCGACACCCCGTGCCGGGTCACCTGCTGGGGCGGCGGCGGCGAAGTCATGGATGCCTTCAGGAACCCGAAGATCGAGTGCGTGGTGGCACAGCACCCGTGGCTCGAGAACGACGTTCTCTGCGCCGACATCGTCTTCCCAGTCACCACCACTCTCGAGTGTGACGACATCTCTCCTTGCATCCGCGAGGGAGACAGCTTCCAGAGCGTGGTCCTGATGGACCAGGCCATCGCCCCCATCGGCGAGTCCCGGACCGACTATCACGTCGTCTGCGCGATCGCTGAGAAGATGGGCATGCTCGATGCGGTGACCGACGGCTTCACCGACGAGGAACTCATCAAGGGCACGTATGTGGGCATGAACTTCGAGCAGATCACCCCTTGGGCTGAGTTCAAGGAGAAGGGGTACACCGTACTTCCCGTCCAGAAGGACTGGGAGAAGTATCCGGCCGGTCTGTACGAGTTCTGGAAAGACCCGGTCAAGAACCCGCTGCCTACCCCAACCGGCAAGCTCGAGTTCTGGTCGGAGAGCCTCGAGAACGCGTTCCCCAACGATGAAGAGCGTCCCGGTATCCCCAAGTGGATCGAAAAGGGCATCACTCACGACGAGCGCATCTCGAGCACAAGGGCTCGCGTCTACCCGCTGCTCGTCATGTCCAACCACGGCCGTTGGAGGACTCACGCCCAGGGCGACGACATTCCCTGGACCAAAGAGGCGATCACCGGCAAGGTCAAGGCCTGGGATGGTTACTGGTACGAGCCCTGCTGGATGAACCCCAAAGATGCTGAAGATCGTGGCATCAAGGACGGCGACATCGTCAAGGTCTTCAACGAGCGCGGTGTGGTTCTCTGCGGCGCCCTGGTATGGGAGCGCATCATGCCTGGCGTGATCTCCGTGGATCACGGAGCGCGTGCCGACTTTATCAAGCCCGACTTCACTCTCGACCGCGGTGGCGCGATCAACGTGATCGCTCCTAAGGGTCTCACTTCGAAGCATGCCGGAGGCCAGGCCACCAGTGGCTACCTCGCCGACGTGCAGAGGCTCTCGATGTCCGAGATGGAGGAGTGGATGAGGGAGTTCCCGGAGGCGTTCGAGCGTGACTACGACCCGGCTTCCGGCCTGAACATGAACGGCTGGATCCTGAAGGAGGGGAGGTAGTCATGGCGCAGGCAAAGAAAGTCTTCGTTATCGACACGACCAAGTGCAACGGCTGCCATAACTGCCAGATCGTCTGCAAGGACGAGCATGTAGCCAACGACTGGACCCCCATCGCCAAACCGCAGCCCGAGATCGGTCAGTTCTGGATCGAGGTCAAGGAGAAGGTCCGCGGCACGGTGCCCAAGGTCAAGGTGGCTTACCGCCCGCATCTCTGCATGCACTGCGACAAGGCCCCCTGCATCGAGGCCTGCCCGGTGGAAGCAGCGCTCTACAAGCGTGAAGACGGTCTGGTCATCGTCGACCCGGTCAAGTGCACCGGCTGCCGGGCCTGTGTGGATGCCTGCCCCTACGAAGATGTGATCTGGTTCAACGAAGACCTGAACATCGCCCAGAAGTGCACGGGTTGCGCCCATCTTCTAGACGACGGCTGGGTCGAGCCACGCTGCGCCGACGCCTGCCCGACCCTGGCCATTCAGCTCATGGACGAGAAGGATGCCAAGGAGCTCATGGCCAAGGGTGAGGTGTGGAGGCCGGAGCTCAAGAGCAAGGTCGAGCCCCGGGTCTACTACATCGGACTGCCCAAGAAGTTCATCGCCGGCACCGTGTACGAGCCCACAGAAGAAGAAGTGGTCATCGGAGCCACCTGCACGCTCAAGGCCAAAGGTGGCAAGACCCTCACGACCGAGACCGACGCCTATGGTGACTTCTGGTTCGAGGGTATCGACGACGGCGTCTACGATCTGGAGATCAAGAGCGGCAAGAAGGTCAAGACCTTCGCCGGCCTGGATACCACCGAGTTCGATATCAATCTGGGAGATATCCCTCTGACCTAGTGCTGCCTTGAACACAGGCACTTTGCCACTAGCTTGAGATGACCGACAGGGCCGCCATTGGCGGCCCTGTCGGTCATTGTGGTGTGCGACGGTTGCTACAATCGGCCCAATTTGACTGGTCCCCTTGCGGACGAGGGGGGTTATGGTTAGTCTGTTCGCAGATACCGTGCACGCGTGAGTGGTAAGGGGAGGACTTCGAACGCGACGTGGTCCTTCCTTGTGTAGTCGTTCCCAACACTCGAGAAGGGGTGACTAGATGGCAGCAGAGAAGGGTGAGTCGGAAGTCGGGCGCAAGGAACCAGCAGTGAGGAAGAAGGGTACGCCCAGCAATGAGAGGACTGTCCTCAAGTCGCTGGGGCTGAGTGGGGGCATCTACGGCGCTGTGCCGTGCGCCGTAGACGTGAAGGACGGCAAGATCGTCAGGGTCAGGCCGATGCACTTCGACGAGAAGTATGACCCCAAGACCTTCAACCCGTGGAAGATAGAGAAGAACGGCAAGACTCTCGAGCCGATCTTGAAGTCGGCCCCCGCCCCGTGGAGCCTCGCCTACAAGAAGCGGGCCTACTCGCCCAACCGGATCAAGTACCCCATGAAGCGGGTCGATTGGGATCCGAAAGGCGAGAGGAATACGCAGAACCGTGGCACGAGCAAGTACGTGCGCATCTCTTGGGACGAGGCGGCCCAACTGGTGGCCGACGAGGTCAAGCGTATCTGCGACACCTATGGCCCGCTGGCCATTCTGGTGCAGGGCGACGGCCATGGCGAGTGCAAGTTCATCCACGCGCCTCACGGCTGCTCCACGCTGCTCCTGGACAAGCTGGGCGGTTTCACCCAGCAGGTGCGCAACCCCGACAGCTGGGAGGGTTGGTACTGGGGGGCCAGGCATATTTGGGGCAAGGGCCTGGTCGGGATGATGAACCCCGCCGACAACATCGTGAACGACATCACCCAGAACGCCGACATGGTGGTCGTCTGGGGCGGCGACCCGGAGACCACTCCGTGGGGCTTCCGCGGCCAGTTTGCCAGCCGGCTACTCTTCTTCTGGAACGAGATCGGCCTCAAGCAGGTCTACATCTGCCCCGAAGTCAACTACTCGGTGGGCATCCACGCCGACAAGTGGATCCCCGTGCTCCCCAACACCGACGCCGCCCTCCAGTTGGCCATCATGTACATCTGGATCAAAGAGGGCACGTACGACAAGGAGTACGTGAAGACCCACACGGTCGGTTTCGACAAGATCGAAGCCTACGTCATGGGTGAGGAAGACGGAGTCCCCAAGACCCCGGCGTGGGCCTCGCCCAAGTGCGGAGTACCGGCCTGGACCATCAAGGCTCTGGCGCGCGACTGGGCCAAGAAGACCGTGACCATCGGCCACTACTTCGCCGGCGGCATGGCTCGCGGCCCGTATTCGCACGAACCGGCCCGTCTCGAGGTCGTGCTTCTCGGCATGCAGGGCCTCGGGAAACCGGGCGTCCATCAGTCGCAGATCGCCTACCTGGGCATGCCCCGGAACATCCTGGGAGCCGGCCGGCAGTACATGGACATGTTCAACAACCTGGCCACGTCGCCGGTCGGCGACCGGCTGCTCAAGCCGCATCGGGGCACTCCGCAGGCCTGGGGCAAGCAACTCATACCCAAGACCCTCATCGAGGAGGCCATCCGCAATCCACCGGTGGACTTCTGGGGCACCGGCGGCCACGAAGAGCCGACTTCCGACCAGTACAAGAAGTACACCTACCCCATCGAGAAGGAGAAGGGCGGCACCGAGTTCCACATGATGTGGACCGACACCCCGTGCCGGGTCACCTGCTGGGGCTTCGGCGGCGACATCATGGCCGCCGTCAGGGACCCCAAGATCGAGTGCGTCGTCGCCCAGCATCCTTGGTTGGAGAACGACGTAGTCTCCGCCGACATCATCCTGCCGACCAACACCACCTTCGAAGTCAACGACATCATGCTCAACCTGCGTGACGGCGACAGCTTCCAGACCGTGGTGAACATGCGCAAGGCCATCGAGCCGGTCGGCGAGTCGAAGAGCGACTACGAAGCAGTGTGCGCGGTGGCCGAGAAGATGGGCATGCTCGACGCTGTCACCGACGGGTTCAGCGAGGCCGAGCTCATCAAGGGCGTATACGACGGCATGCTCTTCGACAAGATCGTGAGCTGGGACGAGTTTCAGGAGAAGGACTACTTCGTGGTGCCGTACGAGACCGACTGGCAGAAACACACGGCCGGGTGGTACGACTTCTACAAGGACCCGGTGAAGAACCCGATACCCACGCCCACCGGCAAGCTCGAGTTCTGGTCGGAGAGCCTCGAGAACGCGTTCCCCAACGATGAAGAGCGCCCCGGTATCCCCAAGTGGATCGAGAAGGGCATCACCCACGACGAGCGCATCTCGAGCACAAGGGCTCGGATGTACCCGCTGCTGGTCATGTCCAACCACGGTCGCTGGAGAGTGCACGCCCAGTGCGACGACATCCCCTGGACCAAAGAGGCGATCACCGGCAAGATCCGGGGCTGGGACGGCTACTGGTACGAGCCGTGCTGGATGAACCCGAGTGAGGCGGAGAAGAGGGGTATCAAGAACGGCGACATCGTGAAGGTCTTCAACGAGAGGGGCGGCGTACTCTGCGGCGCGCTGGTATGGGAGCGGATCATGCCGGGAGTTCTCTCGATCGACCACGGCGCGAGAGCCGACTTCATCATCCCCTTCACTCTCGACCGCGGCGGCGCCATCAACGTGATCGCGCCCGAAGGTCTGACCTCCAAGCACGCCGCCGGCCAGGCCACCAGTGGCTACCTGGCCGAGGTGGAGAGGGTCAGCATGGCCCAGATGGAAGAATGGAGGATGAACTATCCGGAGGCGTTCGAGCGTGACTACGACCCGGCTTCCGGCCTGAACATGAACGGCTGGATCTTGAAGGAGGGGAGGTAGTCATGGCGCAGGCAAAGAAAGTCTTCGTTATCGACACGACCAAGTGCAACGGCTGCCATAACTGCCAGATCGTCTGCAAGGACGAGCACGTAGCCAACGACTGGACCCCCATCGCCAAACCGCAGCCCGAGATCGGTCAGTTCTGGATCGAGGTCAAGGAGAAGGTCCGCGGCACGGTGCCCAAGGTCAAGGTGGCTTACCGCCCGCATCTCTGCATGCACTGCGACAAGGCCCCCTGCATCGAGGCCTGCCCGGTGGAAGCAGCGCTCTACAAGCGTGAAGACGGCCTGGTCATCGTCGACCCGGTCAAGTGCACCGGCTGCCGGGCATGTGTGGATGCCTGCCCCTACGAAGATGTGATCTGGTTCAACGAAGACCTGAACATCGCCCAGAAGTGCACGGGTTGCGCCCATCTTCTAGACGACGGCTGGGTCGAGCCCCGCTGCGCCGACGCCTGCCCGACCCTGGCCATTCAGCTCATGGACGAGAAGGATGCCAAGGAGCTCATGGCCAAGGGTGAGGTGTGGAGGCCGGAGCTCAAGAGCAAGGTCGAGCCCCGGGTCTACTACATCGGACTGCCCAAGAAGTTCATCGCCGGCACCGTGTACGAGCCCACAGAAGAAGAAGTGGTCATCGGAGCCACCTGCACGCTCAAGGCCAAAGGTGGCAAGACCCTCACGACTGAGACCGATGCCTATGGTGACTTCTGGTTCGAGGGTATCGACGACGGCCTCTACGATCTGGAGATCAAGAGCGGCAAGAAGGTCAAGACCTTCGCCGGTCTGGATACCACCGAGTTCGATATCAATCTGGGAGATATCCCTCTGACCTAGGGGTCGGCGGCTTGTAGTCGCGGGCTGTTTGCCAGAAACGCCGGCGGGGCGGGTGTCTACTCGGGTGTTGACCCGGTAGGCGCCCGCCCCGCAGCGTTTTCGGGGCTGCCTCTTGTGTGCGGCGGGCTCTTTACTCGCCTGGGGCAATGATGTACGCTGCCAAACTGGCCGTCCGGTGATCGGAGAGAACGCGAGACGCCGATGACACATGCGAATAAAGACACGATGATGCGCTCTCTTGAGGAATACTGCAGGGCCCGACCCCCGAGCTGTCGGGAAAGGTGCTCGGGCGGGCCCTGGCCCTTGGCGGCGATATGGCCGACCTCTTCGTCGAGGAGCGGCACTCTCTGACGCTGCGGCTTGAGGACGGCAAGATAGAGAACGCCGTCTCGGGCAGCGACCTGGGTGCGTCGGTGCGGCTGATACGAGGAGCCTCGACTGTCTTCGGTCACGTTGACGCGGTCGACGAACGCTCCCTGGTGCGGCTCGCCGGTGAGCTGAGCGGGTCGGGTTCGCGACGGAGAACCAGCCCGATAGTTCTGAGCGAGGAGCGCGCTGTCCAGGGACAACGAGTGGGCACCGATCCGGCACTGGTCGGCGCTCCGGCGAAGGCCCGGCTCCTGCACCTGGCCGACGAAACGGCTCGCGGGCTCTCGTCCGAGGTCAGACAGGTCGTGGTTGCGTACGGTGAGAACCGGCAGAGGGTCTGGATCGCGGGTTCCCATGGCTCTCTGGCGACGGACGATCGAACCCGGGTCATGTTCGGGATCACGGTGATGGCGGAGCGAGACGGACTCATCCAGATCGGTCGCGAGACTCTCGCCCATCACGGCGGTTTCGAACTGCTGGACGAGGAGGCAGTAGCGGCTCTGGCTGCCGAAGCCACCCAGCAGGCACTCATCATGCTCGACTCGCGCCCCGCCCCAGCTGGACGCATGCCTGTGGTGCTGGCCAACGGCTTCGGGGGCGTGCTCTTTCACGAGGCCTGTGGCCACGGTCTGGAGGCCGACTACATTCTGAAGAAGAGCAGTGTCTGGGAAGGCAAGGTAGGGGAGAAGGTGGCCGGGGAGCACGTGTTCGCCTACGACGACGGTGTCGGAGCGGGCATGTGGGGGAGCAACGGATGCGACGATGAAGGCACTCCCTGCGCGCGCACGACGCTCATCGAAGCCGGCGTTCTGACCGGCTACATGACCGATCGGCTTCGAGCTGCCCGGTTGGGCCTGCCCCTGACGGGCAACGGGCGCAGGCAGGACTACCGCTATCTGCCCTACCCGCGCATGACCAACACCTACTTCGGCACCGGCCCTCATACGGCCGACGAGATCATCGGCGATACGCCGCGCGGGTTCTTCGCGAAGTCGCTGTCCGGGGGAGAGGTCAATCCCGCCACCGGTGATTTCGTGTTCGGCGTGGCCGAGGGCTATCTGATCGAGGGAGGGAAAATCACGGCTCCCGTGCGGGGCGCGACCTTGATCGGCAACGGGCCGGAAGTACTCCAGGGGATCGACGTCATCGCCGACGACCTCGACGTCAAGGCGGGGATGTGCGGCAAGGAAGGGCAGAGCGCCCCAGTCGGGACAGGGCAGCCTACGCTGCGAATCCGCGAACTGACGGTGGGAGGGACCAGCCTGTCATGACTCCTACCGGGACCCAGGGACGCGGTGCCTCTCGTTCTCCGCTGCAGGTCGCTCGCGCGGCGCTCTCGCGTGGGCGCCGGCTGGGGGTCGACCTGGAGGTCTACGTTCAGTATGGGCGCACGGTCGACATCAAAGTCTTCGGCCGCGAGGTCGAGTCTGCGACCGTGGCCGAACCGCGCGGATTGGGCGTGAGGGCTATCGGCGGGGGAAGGGTGGGCTACGCTTTCACCGCCGACCTCTCCGCGAGTGGTCTCGACCGCGTGCTGGCCGAGGCGGCCGACAACGTTCTGGCGGCGGATGTCGACCCATTCGCGCACCTGCCGCAGGCCTCTCCGAGTTCGTATGCGGCAATTCCCGGCCTGTGGCGCCCCGGTCTATCCGCGACCAGTCTGGAGGAGAAGACGAGACTGGCTATGGCGGCCGAAGCGGCGGCCCTGGCGGGCGCCGACATCGAACTTGTGGAAGAGAGTGTCTATTCCGACGAGGAGGCGCGGATCGGCATCGCCTCCAGCGTGGGGGTCGAAGCGGAAGCCGAGCAGTCGTTCTGCGTCACCTACGTGGTGGCTCACGCGGGGCGCGACAAGGAGCGCCAGACCGGACTCGGCTTCAGCACCGGCAGGGAGCCCGCCGATCTGGAGGCCGAACAGGCGGGCAAGGAAGCAGCGGACAAGGCGCGTGCCCTGCTGGGGGCGCGTCCCTGCGCGACCGGGTCGTACACCGTGGTGTTCGACCGCGAAGTGATGGCCGCGCTCCTGGTGAGCGTGGTGCAGGCTCTCAGCGCCGATGCGGTCCAGAAGGGGCGGTCGGTGTTCGCGGGCAAGCTGGGGGCCATGGTGGCCTCGCCCCTGCTCAGCGTTCTCGACGATGGCCTGGCCGTTGATGGCATGGCTACGAACCCCTTCGACGCGGAGGGTGTCGCTCATCAGACGACGGCTCTGTTCGAGGCCGGGGTTCTCAGATCGTACTTGCACAACAGCTATACCGCCGGTAAAGAAGGGGCGGAGGCGCTATCGACGGGCAACGCCAGCCGGGGTTCGTACCGGACGCTGCCCGGAGTGGGCGCGACCAATCTGATCCTGGCGGGCGGCACCGGCAGTCTCGCCGACCTGTTGTCTAGGGTGGGCGAAGGCCTGTATGTGAACAGCGTGGCCGGGCTGCACTCGGGTGTGAACCCGATCAGCGGTGAGATATCCGTCGGGGCGACGGGACTGATGATAGAGGGTGGAGGTCTGGGGACCCCGGTGCGAGAGGTGACCATCGCGACCGACTTTGCTCATCTTCTGGGCTCGGTGAGTGACGTGGGCGGCGACGACCGCTGGATCCCCTTGCACGGCAGCGTACGGACGCCTTCGGTGGCGGTGGAGGGCGTCGCGGTTTCGGGCGTCTGACATCTGGGGATTAGGGACGAGGGACGACGGGGCAGGAGGGACATTGGACA
The DNA here is from genome assembly GCA_963714175.1 of uncultured Actinomycetes bacterium. Lineage (GTDB taxonomy): Bacteria > Actinomycetota > Thermoleophilia > RBG-16-64-13 > RBG-16-64-13 > RBG-16-64-13. The sequence continues at coordinate 1,272,184 of CAVQNN010000003.1, forward strand.
AAGAGGCGCTTGGAAGATCGTTGCTCGACGTGGCCTTTCTAAAGGGCGACTTCGTGCTTCGCTCCGGCAAGAGGAGCAAGTACTACCTGGACAAGTACCTGTTCGAGACCGAACCGCAGGTGCTGCGGGGCATCGTCTACGAGATGGCCATGATGGTGCGGAACCAGCTGGCCTCCGGTTCGGGCTACGACCGGTTGGCGGCGCCGGAACTGGGCGGTGTGGTGCTGGGCGCGGGTCTGTCGCTGGAGCTCGGCCTGCCGCTGCTCCTGGTGCGGAAGCTGACCAAGGACTACGGCACCAGCAAGCGCATCGAGGGTCGGTTCCAGCCGGGGGAGAAGATCGCCGTGATCGAGGACATCGTGACCTCGGGAGGCGCGGCCATACAGGCGGCCGAGGCATTGCGCGAGGCGGGCATGATCGTGGAGGACCTGTTCTGCGTCGTCGACCGGGAAGAGGGGGGAACCGAGGCCGCCGCGGCGAGCGGACTGATTCTCCGGCCCCTGTTCACATCTTCCGAGCTAGGCATTTCCCCGGAGCGGTTGCAGGCGTGATATTCTCCGTGTAGGCTTGAGAAAGCTTGAGGAAAGCCGCTTGTGTGGGGCTCTGAGCGTTGGTAAGGTAGGTGCGTACCCTGCGGACAAAGGGAGGAAACTGTGACCAAGGCTGATTTTGTGGACAAGCTTGCAGCAAAGAGTGGTCTCACTAAGAAAGATGCAGCTGCCGTGGTGGACGCGTTCGTGGAAGTGGTGAGCGAATCGCTGAAGAAGGGGGAGGACGTTCAGTTCACCGGTTTCGGGAAGTTCTACGTGCAGAGCCGCGAAGCAAGGCAGGGGATCAACCCGCAGACCAAGGCCAAGATCAAGATCCCGGCGACCAAAGTCCCCAAGTTCAGCGCGGGTCTAGCCCTCAAGAACGCTGTTAAGTGATCCTGAGGCCACGAGATGAAACACTAGGGCCGCTCAATGCGGCCCTTTTCTCTTTCTGGACCGGTAAGTCGCCTGGGGGGCGATCTACCGAGTTGTATGAGGTGAACTAGATTGAGCGAGAGGAATTTCGCCGACCGGCTGCTGGAGGCCGTGGAAAGCAAGCGGTCGCACGTGGTGGTCGGCCTCGATCCCGACTACAGGCTGCTGCCTCCTGAGGTCCGAGAGGCACACCGACTGGAGGACTACGCCGGCGAGGCTCAGATGCGGGCGGCCTGCTATCGGGAGTTTCTCATGGCCATGCTCGACGTCGTGCGCGACGATGCCGTGGCTGTGAAACCCCAGGTGGCCTACTTCGAGGCCTTGGGCGCTCCTGGCTACCAGCTGTATCAGGACCTCGTGCTGAGAGCCAAGGAGATGGGCTACCTGGTCATCGCCGACGTGAAGCGCGGCGACATCGGGTCCACCGCCGAGGCTTATGCCCAGGCCCACCTGGACCTCGTCGGTGCCGATGCCGTGACTGTCAATCCCTACTTGGGCTCCGACGGTTTGGAGCCGTTCTTCCTGAGGGCTCGGGAGGCCGGGAAGGGTGTCTTCGTGCTGGTGAAGACCTCGAATCCCAGCTCGGCCGAGATCCAAGACCTCACTCTGCCCTCCGGGGAATGCCTCTACCATCGGGTCGCGGAGCTGGTCAACACCTGGGGCCACGATACCGAGGGCGAGCGGGGATACAAGGCCGTGGGCGCAGTTGTCGGCGGCACGCATCCACAGGAGGGTGCGGATCTGCGGCTACGTATGCCGGGCGTGCCCTTGCTGATCCCGGGGTACGGCGCTCAGGGAGCGCGGGCAGAGGATCTGGGCGCCCTGTTCGATTCGCAAGGGACCGGATCGGTGGTCAACTCCGCTCGCGGTATCCTCTACGCATACGGCAAGCGCCCGGGGATGTCGTGGAGGGAAGCGGCCCGGCGCGAGGCGGAGGAGATGAAAGCGGCGCTCTGGAAGGCGGCGGGGCGTGGATGAGTACGACACCCAGGGCTTCGACAATGAGGGCTTCGATACTGAAGGGTTCGACACCGAGGGCTTCGAGTCGTCGCACGGAGGGTTCCGTCAACGAGAGGTCATCTACGGTCTGGGACTCCCGCTGGTGACGCTGCTCGTGGTCATCGCAGTAGTCAGCGGTCTTGTGTTCGCGGGAGTCGTCCAAGGGCACGAGAGCCGGGTTGGGTCCGAACAGGCTCCGACCACGCGAGCCACGGTGCTGATCGTCCCGTGAGAGCCATGGTTGGACCGGCAGCTCGATGGGGGCGTCTGTATCCGCTCCTCGCCTTCTTGATCGTGCTCGCGGTCGTGAGTCTCACCGTGGTCGGCGTCGCGGTGAGCGCCCCGACTGCCACCACCCTTCTTCCCACCACGGAGACCCAGACGGCCAGTTTCACGGTTGACGCGAAGGACCTGGGCGACTTCGCGGTCGTCGCGCCGAAGATCGAGTCACCATCGGCCATCGTAGTCAACACGGCGACCGGCAAGGTGCTCTACGAGTGGGATGCCGACGTGCAGCGGCGCATGGCTTCGACCACGAAGATCATGACCGCTATTCTGATCCTTGAGCAGATGGACCTGTCGACGCCGGTGACGGTGTCGCTGAAGGCGGCGCAGACCACCGAACCGGAAGTGTGGCTCAAGGAGGGCGATGTCCTCACGGTCGAGCAGCTGCTGTATGCGCTTCTGGTGCGGAGCGCCAATTCCGCGGCGGTGGCGCTGGCCGAGGCCTGCTCCGGCAGCGTGGAGGCCTTCGTCGAGGAGATGAACGCCAAGGCGGCGGAGTTGGGCATGGGAGACACGAACTTCACCAACCCCAACGGCTTGGACATGAACGGACACTACTCCACGGCCAGGGACATGGCCAAAGTCGCCCGGTACGCCGTGAAGAACGAGACCTTCCGCAAGATGGTCGCTACAGAGGAATACTCGGTCTCGCTCCCCGGCCGGGACGAGCCGACCGTGTTCGAGACCACCAACAAGCTGCTGGGCAAGGTCGACTGGGTGACGGGGATGAAGACGGGCCTAACTCCTCAGGCCAAGCAGTGCTTCGTGGGCTCGGGCACAAGAGACGGCGTCTCGGTGATCAGTGTCGTGCTCGGACAGCCGTCGACCTCGGTCTGCTTCGACGAGAGCAAGATCCTGATGGAGTACGGACTGTCCCAGTACCGGCACGTGACCCTTCTCGAACAGGGAGTCGCGGTGGCGGAGGCGGAAGTCCCCTATCACGTGGACGGTACCGTCCAGTTGGTGACTGCCGCGGCAGTGGAGATGGAGCTGTACAAGAAAGACTCGGTCACCACTTCGGTGGTGCTGGACGAGCCGCTCGTCCTGCCGGTGGAGGTAGGCGATGTGTTCGGGCAGGTCACGCTGACCGTCGAGGGTGAAGTGGTGGGGACGGTGGACCTGGTGGCCGCCCAGTCGTTCGGCAAGACCACGCTCGGCACAAAGATCGAGTACTACTTCAGCCGTCTTGGTAGATGGTTGGGTGGGTTGTTTTGAATCGTGGGAGCAGAGGAGCGAAGCGACGATGATCCTTACAGTGACTCTCAACCCGGCTCTCGACCGAACCATGATCGTGCCCAACTTCCAGGGCGGATTCCGTCAGAGGGCGACCGAGACCGTGATGCAGCCCGGCGGAAAGGGCATCAACGTCGCCAGAACGGCCAAGGCGCTCGGCCGGCCCGTCATCGCCACGGGCTTCATCGGGGGGCGCAAGGGCGACCAGATCGTCTCCGACCTCAACGACGAGGGGATCCTCTGCGACTTCGTGCGCGTGGCGGGCGAATCGCGCATCTCGACGGCGGTGGTCGACCCCGAGACCAACGTGGTGACCGAGATCAACGAGCAGGGTCCGGAGATCAGCCCTGAGGAGTTCGGCATGCTTCACGAGAAGCTCGACTACCTTGGCAAGGCGGTGGACCTGGTGGTGTTCGCGGGCAGCGTGCCTCCAGGGCTGGAGGACAACTGCTACGCGGACCTCATCCAGCACGTCCGCAAGCTGGGACTCAAGTCGTTGTTCTACACATACGGCGAGCCCTTGCGACTCGGCATCAAGGCTCACCCCGACTACGTGTTCCCCAAGCTGGTCGAGGCCGAGAACGTCATCGGGTATGAGTTCAGCGGTGAGGAAGACCGGATCAAGGCGGCCAAGACCCTGCGCGACATGGGCGGGGGCTCGGTGGTGATAAGCTACCGCTACGGTTGCGTGGCCGAGATGGCCGACGGGGAGAGTAGCCGCACTTTCGTTGGCACGATTCCGGCCGTGGATGTGATCTCTCCGCTCGGCTGGAGCGACACCCTGGCCGGGGGCTTCGCCGTACGGCTGTTGGAGGGCGACTCGCCGGCCGAGTGCCTGCGCTTCGGTCTCGCGTGTGGCGCCGCCAACTTGATCCGCTACGGGGCGGGCGTGTTCTGGCCGGCCGACGTGGAGAGGTTGATAGGTGCTGTGGAACTGAAGGAGGTCACTGCTGAAGTCTAACGTGGACGTCGTCAAGAAGGTCTTGGTCGTCGACTTCGGCGGCCAGTACACTCTGCTCATCGCCCGGCGCGTGCGCGAATGCCGGGTCTACTCCGAAGTCATTCCTTTCGACACACCCCTGGCTGAGATCCAGGCCAGGCAGCCCGCCGGCATCATCCTCTCGGGAGGTCCGCGCGGGGTCAACGATGTCGATGCCCCCACCGTCGATCCGGGGATCTTCTCCCTGGGCGTGCCGGTGCTCGGGATCTGCTACGGCCTGCAACTGATGGCCAAACTCAGGGGCGGGAAGGTGGCACGGATAGGCCGAGCCGAGTACGGAGGCAGGCCACTGACCGTAGACGAGCACGGGGCCTTGTTCGCTGATCTCCCGGGAGCTTTCTCGTGCTGGATGAGCCACGGTGACTCGGTGGTGGAGGTGCCTCCGGGTTTCAGCATACTGGCCACCAGCCCCGACATGCCGGTGGCCGCCATGGCCGCTCCCGGTGACGAAGCTGTACGGGGTCCAGTTCCATCCTGAGGTGCGCCACACCGAACACGGACAGGAGATTCTCAAGAACTTCCTCTACACGGTCTGTGACATAGCCCCGACCTGGACGCCGGTCTCCATCATCGAAGAGGCCGTGGAGCGCATACGCGCTCAGGTGGGCGACCAGCAGGTGGTGTGCGGGCTGTCGGGCGGAGTCGATTCGGCGGTCGCCGCGCTGCTCGTCTACAAGGCGGTGGGCGATCAACTCACCTGCATCTTCGTGGATCACGGACTCAACCGCAAGAACGAGGCCGAGCAGGTGGAGGCCACCTTCCGCCGGCATTTCCACGTGCCGCTGGTGCACGTGCAGGCGCAGGAGCGGTTCGTGGGCAAGCTGGCCGGGGTCACCGAGCCCGAGCAGAAGCGCAAGATCATCGGCGAGGAGTTCATCCGGACCTTCGAGGACGAGTCGCACAAGCTGGGCAAGGCGAAGTTCCTGGTGCAGGGCACCATCTATCCCGACGTGATCGAGTCGGGGACCAAGTCGGCGGCGGTCATCAAGTCGCACCACAACGTGGGCGGCCTGCCCGACGACGTCGACTTCGAGCTGGTGGAGCCGCTGCGCATGCTGTTCAAGGACGAGGTGCGCGTGGTGGGAGAAGAGCTGGGCCTGCCCGAGGACATGGTCTGGCGTCAGCCTTTCCCGGGACCGGGGCTGGCCATCCGCATCATCGGCGAGGTGACCTGGGAGAGATTGGAGATCTTGAGAGAGGCCGATGCCATCCTGATGGAGGAGGTCAAGCGGGCCGGTCTCTACCGGGAGCTGTGGCAGTCGTTCGCGGTGCTGCCGGCCATCCGCAGCGTGGGAGTCATGGGCGACGAGCGCACCTACGCCTATCCCATCGTCATACGCGCGGTCACCTCCGACGACGCCATGACCGCCGACTGGGCCCGTCTGCCCTACGACCTGCTGGAGCGTCATCTCGCAGCGCATCATCAACGAGGTGCCCGGAGTCAACCGGGTGGCGCTCGATATCTCCAGCAAGCCTCCTTCGACCATCGAGTGGGAGTAGAGAATAGCAGTGAGCACAAGAAGTGGAGAGTAGATATGGTCGATGAAGAAGCCGTCGTGCCTGACGAAGGGACCGTCCCCGATCTCGAGAGTCTGGAACAGCGGGAGCGCCCCCAGCCCCCGGCCGACGGAGCCGACCTGGAACTCATACACAGGCGCGCTCTTCTGGCGGCCACGACGGCGGTGGACGCAAAGGCCGACGAGGTGAAGATCCTCGACATGCACGAGCTGGTCACCTACACGGACTACCTGGTGCTGTGCACCGGCCGCAACGCGCGGCTGACGCGGCACATCGCCGAGGAGATAGGCTTCAAGCTCAAGACCGAGTCCGGCATTCTGCCCAACGGCAGCGAGGGGACAGCCGGCGGGGACTGGATCCTGGTGGACTACCTGGATTTCGTGGTCCACGTGTTCACGCCCGAGGCGCGGGAGTTCTATCGGCTCGACGTGCTGTGGAAGCAGGCGCCGGTCGAGACGGTGGAGTAGGGGCCGCGCCGCGGATGGCGCGCGCGGCACGTCGGCCACGACCGGATAGGCGCGCGGACGAGGCGCGTCCGACCGGATTGCGGCGCGGATAGCCTGGCGATCGGTTGCGCCGGGCCGGGGCAGAGGCTATAATCCGTGGCCGCTTGCCGTGGGGGTATAGCTCAGTTGGGAGAGCGCGACGCTGGCAGCGTTGAGGCCAGGGGTTCGAGTCCCCTTACCTCCACCTAGTCGAAGGAGCCCTCGAAAGAGGGCTCCTTCTGTTTGCCCTTGGTCATCGGACGATGATGGCGGTTGACGCTTTTCTCGGAAGATAGCAACTGTCTGGGCTTGACTAGTATGAAGTCCGTAGTACTATGGAGCTACTAGCACACCAGATCAACCGCCAGAACCAATTGGAGCCTACGGTTTGCAGCCCGGCCGCGGGGCGACAACAGCCGAGGAGGATGACCGTGAAACGAGCAGCGCTCTACTTTGCCGCCTTGATGGTAGTTGTGTCAGCTGTCCTATACCTGCTAATGGGGCTCGACGTGCTGCATTATGGCGACGTACAGGAGCTATGGGGCCGTGACGGCAGACTGATCGCCGCCGGCGCCGTGTTCTTGCTCGGCACGATCCTGTTGCTGACCTCCAGCCGCAGGATCGTGTACATCCTCGGCGCGGTGCTTCAGGTGGTCTGCCTCGTCGGTTACTTCCTCATAGCGCCGGACCGCACGCCGTCGTACGAAGAGTGGGGCATCGCTATCAAAGTCGTCCAGGCATTGGCTCTGGTTGCGCTTGCGTACCTGGCGATACGATCGTCTCCTCGGCCCAAGCGGATCAGCTAGCCGTCCAGGGCTTGAGAACCTCGTAGAATAGCGGCATGACCACCGACATCATCGTCACAGTAGTCGCCGGCCTTCTCCTGGCCGTCGCCGTGTTCGGCACCATCTACCCGATCCTGCCCGGCAGCCCGATAGCCCTTGGTCACGGTGATCGCGTGGGGATGGGTGCTCGGGTCGGCCGCGTCGTGGACCGCGGCGGGGGTCGCGGCCCTGCTGGCCTGCATCGGCTGGTCGGCCAGCCTCATACTGACGGGCCGTCGACTCAAGAAGCAGAAGATCCCGGGACGCTCGATACTGATAGCGGCGCTTGCGGGCATCGTGGGGATGTTCGTCATTCCTGTGGCCGGTCTCTTCATCGGCTTCGCCGCCGGTCTGTTCGTGAGCGAGTACGTGCGACAAGGGGACTCCAGGCCGGCTCTGAAGTCGAGCGGCGAGGCGCTCAAGGCCATGGGGATCGGCATGGTGGTGGAGTTCCTCATGGTGTCTCTTGCCGGATCGGTGTGGACGATCGGGATGATCGTTCATTTCGCCACCTAGCGCGGGGGCGCCTCTGTCGTGCGCCGGTGGTCGGGGACCCTGCTCTCCCATTGACCGCGGTTGGCATCGGCCTATACTCAAGCTGTACGGAGAAAGGGAATCTCTCCATTCATAGATCGGGAAGGCCGCCAGCAGGGGGCCCCGGCACGAGCCCATCACCCGCGCATGAGTCCCCTTTTCGGGCACCAGCCTGCCCGAGGAGGAGGTGGCCATGGGCCATCTGGTGAGCAGCATCCACATCAACGCTCCCGTGGACGCACCATTGGGCGACCTTCATGGTGGGCATGAGTGAACCCATCAGTAGGATCGCGGCCCGGGAGATCACCGGGTTAGGAGAAAGGGAGGCTTTCGATGGGCAAGTTCGTCGCCGTTCACCCCGTGGGTGGAGGCATGGATATGGAGGCGGCAACGCCGGTGGGGAGGGCGGTCAAGGCCAGCTGTACCGCCGACGCCTATTGGGTTCGAAGCTGGTATCTGCCGGAGGAAGGTAAGTTCTACTGCGAGTGGGATGCGAAAGACGCGGATTCCATTCGCGGGGTGCTTTCTGCCGCCGCGGCGCGAGGCGCTTCGCTCCCTCTCGAAGGGATCTATGCGGTAGCAGCCGCGCCCATGGGGGAGGATTTTCGGAGCTAGGGGCCTCTACCCAGGAGTCTGACCCACAGCCGACGGGGGTCCTTCGGGGCCGTCTACGTCAGATGCTCCACGTACCAGGCGATCTCGGCTTCCAGGGCCTGGGCCAGGTAGGGCTGCGTGTTGTAGATCTGGTGGTGGTTGCAGTCGAGTACCACCAGCTTCTTGGGATCACCCATGGTGGCCATCTTCTCCTGGACCAGGGCCAGCGGAATCATGGGATCCTTAGCGCAGGCAACCACGAGAATCGGGGTCGGGGCTACCAGAGTACGGGCGATGGTGAGATCGGCCTCGAACATCTTCTCCATGGTCTCGGCGGTAGTGCGGTTCTCCCAAAGGGGGCATTCTGCTTGGGCAGTCATGAAGAACTCGCACATCTCCGGGTCGTTCGTGGTGGCCGGCTGTCCTGGCGGGGCGCAGATGGGAATGTAGGCGACCGGTCCGTCCGGGTAGCTCGCGAGGCGGGCCTGAAGGAGCATGGCGACAAGCCCGTCCAGAGCCTCACGGCCGAGGAGCGCTCCAAAGGCATCGAGCGCGCCGAGAGTGCCGCTTGCCTGGCATACCACGGCCTTCACCCGGGGATCGAAGGCGGCCACCTGGGTCACGTGAGCACCCGAGTAGGAGGTGCCCCAGATTCCGATGCGCTCTGGGTCCACCTCGGGCTGCCTTGATAGCCAGGTGATGGCGTTCCGGTAGTCCTCTTGATTATCCCAGGGGAACTGCTGGCAGCGGGGCTCGCCCTCGCTTTCCCCCATGTAGCGGTAGTCGAAGGTCAAGGTCACGAAGCCAGCGGCAGCGAAGGGTTCGGCGTAGTTCGATAGGTACATGTCCTTGGTTCCGCTGAAACCATGGCCCATGATGACGGCCGGCGACTGCTTCCCCGGGGTCAGGTCATCGGGCACGTATAGGCACCCGGAGCACTTCAGTCCCTTGCTCAGGAAGGTAACGTTCCGGCGCATCCTCTTCTCCTTCAGTCGGTGGCCAAGGCAGCAGTACGGGGCCCAAGGACATAGACAGGACTCCGTCCTTCAGTTCGCCGCACATCTTATGCCAAAAGCCACTGCAGAGGGGAGAGGGACCAGCGATGTCGCTTGAACAACCGTGAGAACCCGTGCCTCCTAATCCTCGCGCCGTTCTCCGTCGATAAGGCATGCAGACACGCGAGCGTGCGTCGCACTGGCTACGTGGGTTTGGCGGGCTGGATGGACATGGGGGCTATTCTGTGGGGGGGTCGTGACCAAGTTCTACCGCTCTCGAACGACGAAGCTCGTGATCCTTGGCGTCCTTCTGCTGGCTTGTTTGGCCGGCGTGCTGGGCTACTGTTACGTGGGCCCGGTATCCATCGAGGAGCAGGATCTCGCCTCAGCATCTGTCATCACTCATGAGATCGACGGCCGGTTCAGCCCTGACGCTGTGGAGCATCCCATCGACTTGACGGATCCCTCGAAGCGGGCGGAGTTGGCTGCACTCATGAACGGTCTCCACAGGTGGCGAGGCGAGGCGACTGAGGGTATGCCCCGCGCGAGTCTCAAGGTTGCGCTTCTGGATGGGCTGGAATACAGCGTTGTCTGGTGGCAGGACAACGATGATCTTGAGCTGGTGATCGCGGGGGACGAGCCGGACCGAGAGCATCGAAGAATCTGGGTCAGGTCGGCGGAAATGAAGCGGTATCTCACGCGCTATATCCAGGAGACGGCGGATACCGGGGATGGTGGCTAGACCTCCGGACTCATAGGCGACGGCCACGGTCCGCGGTTGATGGCTGCTGAGCCGCGCGGAGCAGAACACAACCCTGCTAAAGTGGTGCACCGAAGGCCACTCTGGACAAGGGGCGATGGACGCAGGGATGAGCGAAGGCGACACACCCATCTACGCGACGCGCGGCGCCCAACCGCGCCCCGCTCCGGTCGCGAGCACGAAGCGTTCGTCACGGCGGGGCTCGCTGATACTGATCGGCGCGATGTTCGGCTGGATGCTCATCGTGTTCCTGATGGCGGAGATCGCGTCTCCCAATGATCCGAACGTGGAAGTGCCCGTCGATTTGGGCCTGGGAGTGGTCGTCACTCCGGCGGATGGCTGGTATTCCGCCGCCGAGGCTTGGGTCGTGGGGGAGGGAGCGGTCTCTCTCCAGAGTTCGGGAGTGTACGTGGCCTTCTCTGCGGAGCCGTACGAGGGCAGCAACGACGATCTGCTGAACGAAACACTGGAGGGTCTCGAGCCGGACTTCGAATCCTTTCGAGTCCTGCCGAAAACGAGCACCATGGTGGCAGGCGACGTGCCTGGCCTGGTAGTCATCTTCTCGGGATCATCGGAGAACTGGGGACCGGAGAACGAGCTGGTGGTCGCTACCTCGGGTGGTGTAGCCGTGGTGATGCTGGCGACAGCCTCGGCGGGGCAGTTGACCAAGGTGCAGGGTGACCTTGACACGATGCTGGATACCTTGGTGGTGCCGCGGTGACCGGCGAACCCGCGGGCACGGTACCCGTTGGGATAGCGCCGCCGCGGCTTGCCGAGCAGCCTGCTTTCTGGCTCTTCATAATGCTCCTGGCCGGGAGCGTTCTGCTGGTGGCTGTGGAGCAGATGGCCTACATGGGCGCGTATCCCGCGGCCTGGATGCTATCGGTCCTGCTGCTGGCGGCGACGGCGATCCCGGCGGGACTCATCATCTACAGGTTCGACCAGTTCGAGCCGGAGCCCGCCTCTTTGATCGTCATTGCTCTTCTATGGGGCGGGATAGTCGCGCTGACCTTCGCCTCGGTCACCAACTCGTGGATGTTTGGCTTCTTGCAGCACATCATGCCGGCCGTGACGGTCGACTCCTGGGGTGCGGCCATCGTGGCCCCCATAAACGAGGAGTTCTACAAGGGTGCCGGTCTGGTGATGATCTACCTGATCGCGCGCAGCGAGTTCGACAGCGTCATGGATGGTCTGGTGTACGGGGCCATGATCGGGCTGGGCTTTCAGGTGATCGAGAACGTCCAGTACTTCATGATGGCCGCCTCGGAGTCAGGTGGCGGACAGGTGGGCCCCGTCGTCAGCATGTACTTCCTACGGGTGGTCCTTTCCGGGCTCTACAGCCACATGCTGTTCACAGGCGTGATGGGCTTCGGCTTCGCCTACTTCGTGACGCGGCGCGCCAGGTCGCGGGGCAATCGTCTGGCCATCTTCGGCCTGTGCGCGGTGATCGCGTGGGCGGCGCACTTCGTGTGGAACTCCCCCTGGCTGGAGCCGCTCATGAGCCAGGGAACCGGGGCGTTTGTCCTGGCGCTGATCTTCAAGGGCGTGCCATTCTTGGCTCTGCTGGTGCTTCTGTGGGTGTTCGCGCACAGGCGTGAAGACCAGGCTTTTCGCCGGCTCATCGCGACCGAAGTCGGCACCGACGTGGTCACCAAAGAGGAGTTCGAGATTCTGCAGAGCGCGCGGAAGCGACGCAAGATGGTGAAGTCGATGAAACGGACGAGAGGACCGGCTTCCGGAGCGGTGCTGAAACAGCTTATGCGCGCGCAGATGAATCTGGCCCTGTTCCACGGCAAGGTGGACTCGGATGAGCACCCGGCGCTGGAGGCTCAGCGCGATACGATCAGGACGCTGAGGGCGCGGTTGGCGACGATCGGGCGACCGTAGGGACCGCGGGCCTCTCACACCAGCTTGCGGATCGCCTTGCCCAGCCTCTCGATACCGACTTCTATCGTGTCCACGTCACTGCAGGAGAAGTTCAGCCGCAGCGTGTTGTGTCTGCTGCCGCGGACATAGAAGGGATCGCCAGGCACGAACACCACCTTGTCCTGGACCGCCAGGTCGAACAGGTCAATGGCCGCTAGGTCGTGTGGCAGCTCGGCCCAGAGGAACATGCCGCCCTCCGGCTGAGTGTGGGTGACCTCCGGAGGAAAGTGCCTCTGCATGCTCTCCTGCATCGCTTGGCACTGCCGGCCGTAGACGTCCCGTATCAGGCTGATGTGCTGGTCGGCGTCGTTGTCGCGCAGGTACCGGCACACGATGCTTTGCGTGAAGTGGCTGGTGTGAAGATCGGTCGCCTGCTTGGCCGTGATCAGCTTGTGCATCAACGCGGGTGGAGCGACGATCCATCCGAGTCTCAGTCCGGGCACCAGCGTCTTGGAGAACGATCCCAGAAGGATGGTGTTCTCGGGGAGCAGCTTCTTGAAACTGGGCTTGTCCTCTCCCGCGAATCGTAGTTCGCCGTAGGGGTCGTCCTCGATCAACAACGTATCGGTCCCCGAGAGGATATCGGCCAGCTCTTGCCTGTTCTGCGCGGAATAGGAGACCCCGGATGGATTCTGGAAGTTCGGCACCGAGTACATCAACTTGGGCCGGTCGTGGGCCAAGGCGGCTCGGAGTCCGTCGGGATCCATCCCCTCCCGGGTTAGAGGAACGGGCAAGAACTTGGGTCTGTAGAGCGACAGGGCCTGAATGGCACCCAGGTATCCCGGCTCCTCGATCACCACAGCGTCGCCCTCGTTCAGGAGGGTCTTGCCCAGCAGGTCCAAGCCCTGCTGAGAGCCGTTGGTGATGAGGATGCTCTCGACCGGCACCTCCAGATCCGCTCTCTCGCGATAGCGCTTGGAGATGTACTCCCTGAGCCCGACGTGGCCCTCAGTGGTGGAGTACTGGAGGACATCCCGGCCCTCGGTATCGAACACGTCGCACGCGGCCTTCTTGAGCGCCTCGACTGGGAACAGTTCGCGATTGGGAAGCCCTCCGGCGAAGGAGATCACGGTGGGATCCAGGGCGACCTTGAGGATCTCGCGGATGAAGGAGCGCGGGACGTCGGCGATACGGTCGGCGAAGATGGGGTCAGATTGAGTCATGGCGCCCGTCACTCGATGGGACTAGATCGCCGAAGCGCGCGCGTGGACCTCGCGATCCAAGCGCTCGCTCAGCTGGTCCGATGCGACGTCGAGATCGTAGTCGGTTTGGAGCCCGAGCCAGAACTGGGGCGTTGTGTCGAAATAGCGGGCGAGCCGAAGTGCCGTCTCCGCGGTCACCCGACGCTTGCCAAGAACGATCTCATTGATGCGACGCGGGGGCACGCCGATGTTGAGCGCCAAACGATTCTGGCTGAGGTCGAGCGGTTTGAGGAACTCCTCCAGGAGGACCTCGCCCGGGTGCACTGGTGCGAGCTTGTGCGTGTTCATGGCTGACCTCCTTTCAGTGGTAGTCAGCGATTTCTACGTCGATCGCGTCGCCGTCTTGCCAGACGAAGCACACGCGCCATTGGTCATTGATGCGGATGCTGTGCTGGCCTTCTCGGTTACCGCTCAAGGCCTCCAAGCGGTTCGCCGGGGGGCTGCGAAGGTCGCTGACGGTATGGGCGTTGTTCAACATCCTCAGCTTTCGTAGCGCCACCGACTGGATGTCACTCGGCAGCTTCCGCGAGAACTCGCGGCGGAACACCTTTTCGGTCTCGGCGTCTGCGAACGACCTGATCACGGAGTCATGGTATAACGCGGCGCGTCATACGTCAAGCGTCATGCCTTTCGCACGAACCCGTACCACTCACGCCCGGGGCGGCGCAGCAGGAGGACCACCGCCGCGACGTATGCGGCGAAGGTGGCAAGCCACAAGAGGACCATGAGCGGGCCGTCATCGAAGCTCCGCCTGAGGTCGGACGACCCTACCGAAGAGATCAGCGAGGACGCGTAGAGGATGATCGTGACTACGTAAGCCCAGCGCCGGCGACAGGCGAGAGCCGCCAGTAGACCGCCGGTCAAACCGACGACTAGGACGAATACGTATGAGCGCGGTTTGCCAGGAAGGCTGCCGTCCATTGACCAGCGGCGGCGAGACGAAGGAGAACCACGCGAGGAAGGCCGTCTCGGCCACCCACAAGACAGCGAGGAGCAGCAGCGCTATCGAGACTTCCCTTGGTCTCGGTCGCGAGTCTCTGATAGCCACGGACGTTCCCCCCGTCGGGTCGACATTGACGAGACTCTATAGCCTGCCCGGCATTTGGGTCAAGCCCGTCACACTCTCCCACGGGTCATCGGCGGCCCTGATCTCCCATCCGCTGACCCGTCCGAGCCACCTGCTAGAATCCCTCTCCATGGGAGCTAGCGAGATCACTGTCGTGGGGGCTCGGGAGCACAATCTCAAGGATGTCTCCCTCACTCTCCCGCGCGACCGTTTCATAGTCATCACGGGGCTCTCGGGCTCCGGGAAGTCGAGCCTCGCCTTCGACACCATCTACGCCGAGGGTCAGCGGCGCTACGTCGAGAGCCTATCGTCGTACGCCCGTCAGTTCCTGGGTCAGATGAACAAGCCCGACGTCGACTCCATCGAGGGCCTATCCCCGGCCATCTCCATCGACCAGCGGACCACCTCGCGCAATCCGCGTTCCACGGTGGGTACGGTCACCGAGGTCTACGACTACCTCCGGCTACTCTATGCACGTATCGGGCACCCGCACTGCTGGATATGCGGCCGGCCCATCGAAGGTCAGAGCAAGGAGCAGATAGTCGACCAGATCTTGGCGCTGGAGCCCGACACCCGTTTTGTGATCAAAGCCCCCGTGGTCCGCGGACAGAAGGGCTGGCACAAGGACATTCTGGAGCACATCCGGCAGGAGGGCTTCACCCGGGTGGAGATCGATGGGCAGCAGTACAGCACGGACGAGGCGCCCCCCGAACTCGACAAGAATATCCGCCACGACATCAGCGTGATCGTCGATCGGCTGGTGATGAAGGACGGAGTGCGGCGGCGGTTGTCTGACTCGGTGGAGACGGCGTTGTCGGAGGCGGCCGGTCTGCTGGTGGTGGATGTCTACGAAAGAGGCGCGGGCTCGGGCGACGGTGGCGGTGATGGCGTTGGCGACGGCGGTAGCGGTGGCGGCGAGAGCACGGCGGACGAGCGGGAGGGCCGAGCGTCCAGCCCCGGGACTGTCACCAGCCTTCTCTTCTCCGAGAATCTCGCCTGCCCGGAGCATGGGGTGTCGCTACCGGAGATGGCACCGCGCATCTTCTCGTTCAACTCGCCGCATGGGGCCTGCGAGACCTGCCTCGGTCTCGGCGCTCGTCGGGAGATAGACCCGGCGCTACTGGTGGGCGACTCCTCGCTGTCGGTGGCCGAAGGGGTGCTCTTGCCCTGGAGTAGCACCAGTTCCAACTACTACGACCAGGTCATCAAGGCAGTGGCCGCCCGCTACGAGATCGACATGTCGACCCCGTGGCGCGATCTGCCCGAAGAAGTACGTGACATCTTCCTCTACGGGACCAAGGGCGACCGGCTGTACATCACGTATGAGAACCGGGCCGGTTTCAAACGCAGCTACATGACCGACTTCGAGGGGATAGTTCCCAACCTGGAGAGACGCTACAGGGAGACTGATTCGGACTACATCCGCGACAAGATCGAGCAGTACATGGCCGACCGACCCTGCCCGGACTGCGGGGGGAAGCGGCTGAAGCCGTCCACTCTGGCGGTCACCGTCGGGGGACTGAACATCTACGAACTCAGCATGCTTTCTGTGAGCGGCGCCGTCCAGTTCTTGGCTGGGCTCCAGCTGACCGAGAGGGAGCAACTGATCGGCGCCCGGGTGCTCAAGGAGATACGGGAGCGACTGAGCTTTCTCGAATCCGTGGGCGTCGGCTACCTGAGCCTGAGCCGGAGCGCGGGATCGCTGTCGGGGGGCGAGGCGCAGCGCATCCGCCTGGCCACGCAGATAGGGTCGAGCCTGGTGGGCGTGCTCTACATCCTCGACGAGCCCTCCATCGGCCTCCATCAGCGCGACAACCGCAAGCTCATCGATGCGCTCCTAGGGCTGCGCGACCTGGGGAACACGGTGATCGTGGTCGAGCACGACGAGGAGACCATGCGGGCCGCCGACCACATCGTCGACATGGGCCCGGGAGCGGGCGAACACGGGGGAGAGGTGGTCAGGAGCGGCGTCCTGGCCGACATCCTGGCCGACCCCCGATCGGTGACCGGTCAGTTCTTGTCGGGGAAGCGTGCCATCACGGTTCCGGCTTGCCGGCGGCAAGGCCGCGGCCAGTTCGTCGTTCGCGGCGCCAGGGAGCACAACCTGAAGAATCTCGACATCACGGTTCCGACCGGTGCGTTCGTCTGCGTGACGGGGGTCTCAGGTTCGGGCAAGTCGACGCTGGTCAACGACATCATCTACCGAAGCCTCTCCAATCTGGTCAACCGAGTGGCGGTTCGGCCCGGGGACCACGACCGCATCGATGGCATCGAGCAGCTGGACAAGGTCATCGACATCGACCAGTCGCCGATCGGGAGGACGCCGCGCTCCAACCCGGCCACCTACACGGGTCTGTGGGACCACATCCGCGAGCTGTTCTCGCACACTCAGGAGTCCAAGGTGCGTGGGTACGGGCCGGGGCGGTTCAGCTTCAACGTCAAAGGCGGACGCTGCGAATCCTGCAAGGGTGACGGGACTCTCAAGATCGAGATGCACTTCTTGCCCGACATCTACGTGCCCTGCGACGTGTGCCAGGGCAAGCGCTACAACCGGGAGACCCTGGAGGTGCGCTTCAAGGGCAAGAACGTGGCCGAGGTGCTCGACATGACGGTGGAGGAGGGGGTGGAGTTCTTCGCCAACCTGCCCAAGATCAAGCGGCGCCTGCAGACGCTGGCCGATGTGGGTCTCGGATACGTCAGGTTGGGGCAGCCCTCGACAACACTCTCGGGCGGCGAGGCTCAGCGCGTGAAGCTGGCCACGGAGTTGGCCAAGATCGCGACCGGCAACACCCTCTACATCTTGGACGAGCCCACCACCGGTCTGCATTTCGCCGACGTGGAGACGCTGCTCGGAGTGCTGCAGCGTCTGGTGGACGCGGGCAACACCGTGCTGGTGATAGAGCACAATCTGGACGTGATCAAGTGCGCCGACTGGCTCATCGATCTGGGGCCCGAGGGGGGCGACGCCGGGGGCGAGTTGGTGGCTGAGGGCACGCCTGAGGACGTCTGCGCCAATCCCGCAAGCGAGACCGGGAAGGTGCTGAGGCATTTGCTACCGGCTGCGGCCCCAGCGATTCGACCGGCGGCCGGGGGCAAACCAAAGGTCGCGAGCAAGACGAGGGCCGCGGGCAAACCGGCGGCTGCGGGCAAACCGAAGGTCGCGGGCAAACGAACGCGAGGAGCGGCATGAGCAACGGAGCCGGACGCAAGGGTTCCCGGCGAGAGTCCGCGCCGGAGGAGCAGGGAGGGGGGACCGCCGCTGAGGTGGAACGCGCCTACCTGATCGCGGTCGATACCGGGGATGACGCCGGCTGGAGCGCTGAGGAGTCTCTGGGGGAGTTGGCTGCCCTGGTCGAGACCGCCGGCGGGGAGGTGGTGGGCAGGGAGACGCAGCACCGGGAAGCCATCCACCCCTTGTGGTATCTGGGGAAGGGCAAGGCCGAGGAGCTGAAGCAGGCGAAGGCCGACACCCAGTTCACCATGATCGTGGCCGATGATGAGCTGTCGCCCAAGCAGCAGCGCTCCTTGGAGGAGTTGCTGAACGTGAAGGTGCTGGACCGAAGCGCCGTGATCCTCGACATCTTCGCCCAGCGAGCCCACACGCATGAGGGCCGCATTCAGGTCGATCTGGCCCGGCTGGAGTACCAGCTACCCCGTCTGACTCGGATGTGGACCCACCTTTCGCGGATGGGCGGCGGCATCGGGACACGGAGAGGCCCCGGGGAGACGCAGCTCGAGACCGACCGCCGGGTGATACGCGAGCGCATCAAGAAGACCCGCGAACGCGTGGAAGAGGTGCGCCTCAGACGGGAGACGGCGGCCAGGGCCCGCGAGCGGCGCCTGCTGCCCACTATGGCCATTGTCGGCTACACCAACGCGGGCAAGTCCACCCTGCTGAATGCGCTGGTGGGCGAGGAGGCCGCGGCGGTGGAAGACAAGCTCTTCGCCACTCTCGACCCGACCACTCGTCGCGTGCGCCTGCACGAGGGCCAGACGGTCATAGTGAGCGACACCGTGGGCTTCATCCACAAGCTGCCGCATCAGCTGGTGAACGCTTTCCGAGCCACGCTGGAGGAGGTCACCCGAGCCGACGTGCTGGTGGAGGTGGTCGATCTGGCCGATCCGCACGCCGCCGAGCATCGACGCACGGTGCGGACGGTGCTGGACGAGTTGGGCGCAGGTCACAAGCCGCGAGTGGTGGTGCTCAACAAGGCCGATCTGGCCGAGACTGTCCAGGCGCCAGGATCCGGGACCGGCAGTGCCGCGGGTCTCGGCAACGGGTTTCCTCCAGGGTCGGGGCGGGGTGTTCCCGCTGGAATACTCGGCCGTGACGACCGGCACACGGTCAAGGTGTCGGCGCTCACCGGAGCCGGCATCGACGAACTGCGGGCGCTGATGGCGAAGGTCCTGGCCGACCTGTGGTTGGAGGTCGATCTGGCCGTGCCTTACTCGGCGGGCGAACTACTGGCCCGGGTGAGAGAACGGGGCACCGTCGACTTCGAGTATCGGGACGAAGACGTGCGCATCCAGGGCCGGGTGCCACCCTCGATAGCGGGCGACCTGCACAAGACGGCCGCCGCCTGGGAGCGCGCCCTGCGGGCGCGCCAGTCGCAGACGCCTGAGGAAGGCTGCTTAGAAGTACTGGTGCGCCGACTGGATCGCGGCTGCGATCAGCTCAGCGCCTTGCTCCAGGTCGCGCAGCGACAAGACCTCGACCGGCGAATGTATGTAGCGCGTGGGGACGGTCACCACGGTGCAGGGGATGCCGGTCTTGCTGATGCTGATGGCCGTGGCGTCGGTGTTGCCACCGTTGCCCACTTCCAACTGGTAGGGCAGCGAGGCACCCTCGGCCGACTCTCTGCAGCCAGCGGATCACCGGACGCGGAGCGATGACGCCCCTGCCCGCGGCATCGATGATGGTGATGCAAGGGCCCTTTCCGATGACGACGTGCGAATCGTTCTTGGTCACGCCCGGATGGTCCCCGGGGATGGTGACGTCGGTGGCGATGGCCACATCGGGCGCGAGGCCGAAAGCACTGGTGCGGGCGCCCTTGAGGCCGACCTCCTCCTGGACGGTCCCGACCGCCTGAATGGTGGCTCGGACCTTCTTGCGCTTGAGAATCTTCAGTGCCGACACCATCATCACGCAGCCGGCCCGGTTGTCGAGGGCCTTGCCTGTCACTAGGCCGTCGCCGAGAGGAAGCAGTTCGCGGTCGATGGTGATGGGCGAGCCGATCTCCACGCCGAGCAGGGTCGCGTTGTCTACGCCGGTCGCTCCGCAGTCCACGAACATCTCTTTGATCTTGATCATCCTCTTGCGGTCTTCGGCGTCCATGAGATGAGGTGGTTTCGATCCGACCACTCCTGGGATGCGTTTCCCATCGCGCGTGGATATCAGCACCCGCTGGCCGAGAATGGTTTGGTCGGACCATCCGCCCACGGGGACGACCCGCAGATAGCCGTCGTCGTCGATGTGGGAGACCATCAACCCGATCTCGTCCATGTGGGCGGCCACCATGACGGAGGGGCCCTCGCCGGCGCGGATGCCGATCACGTTGCCCATCTTGTCGATGCTGACGCCGTCCACGAGCGGCGTCATCTCATCCGACCAGCAGGGCCGCCACCTCGTCCTCGTAGCCCGATAGGCCGTGAGCGTCGGAGAACTTCTTGAGAAGGGCTCCTATGTCGTTCATCGCCATCTCCTTGCAGGTCCTTGCGCGTCCTTGGAAGTCCTTGGAGGTCGCCGGGGGGGCGACTCAGATCTTGGTTCGCAGTATGTCCATGTCGACGATCAGGTTCACCTGAGAGGCCGCGTAGTCGAATCCGGAGGATTCAAGAATGGCCTGAGCCTCGGACGGCAGACCAACGGCCCGATCCGAGAAGGATCTCATTCGCGATGCTGAAGGCCTTCTGCGCGGCCAACCCGGCGTTGACACGTGCGCAGGCTTCCAGATACTCGGTCTTCTCGGAGGCGAGCCCATCACCCCGGTCATCATCCTGGACGGTCTTGCTCACCAGGGCCGCGCCGGTCTCTGCGACTGAGGCCAGGGAGGCCAGCTGGAACATGATGTGCTGCTGGCGTGTCGCCTTCGCCTCGTGGACCTCCTCGAACAGGCGGTTCAACAGGCGAACGATGCCGGCGACCACGTCGGCCTTGATGCTCGGGTGCTGCGCGTGCGCTCCGTCCATGCGCTTCCGCCAGAGCCTCGTAGAAGCGCCCTTGGTCTTGACCGACTCGCGCCATCTGAAGGTGCTGACGATCAGCTGCTGTATCTCGCTGGTGCCCTCGTAGATGGTGGTGATCTTCACGTCGCGCTTGATCTTCTCGACGTCGTACTCCTTGACGTAGCCGTAGCCGCCCAGAGCCTGGATGGCGGCGTCGGCGCAGGCGTTGGCCACCTCGGTCGCGAAGAGCTTGGCGATCGAACCCTCGGCCTGGAGATCGGACTCGCCGGCGTCCAGGCGGGCAGCCACCTCCTCGATGTAGGCGCGGGCGGCTTCGAGCTGGGCGACGAAGGGGAGGATGAGCTTGTGCGTGTAGCCCTGCTTCTCGATGAGCGGGGAGCCGAACTGGACCCGCTCCTTCGCGTAGGCGATGACCTTCTCCAGCGCCGCCACGCCTGCTCCCAGAGCCAGAGCCGCCACCATCAGGCGGTGTAGCCGAAGACCTCGTTGGCCTGCGCCAAGCCCTTGCCCGGGCACTCCTCCGACGAGGTTCTCGACTGGGACGAACACGTTGTCGAAGGTGAGGGCGACCGTGTTCGAGCTGCGGATGCCGTGCTTCTGCTCGGGCTTGCCGGGGAAGAAGCCCTCCATGGTCTTCTCGACGACGAAGAACGACGGCCCTTCGGGCGCTTGGGCGAGAACGGTCAGGAAGTCGGCGAAGCCTCCGTTGGAGATGAACTGCTTGCTGCCGTTGATGCGATAGCCGGTGACCTCTCCGTCGTCGCAAGAACAGGCGTCGCCGTGGTCTTGAGGTTGGAGAGGTTGCTCCCAGCCTCGGCCTCGGTGACCGCGTAGGCGACGAGCGCGCCCTCGGCCACCTTGGTCAGCCATTTCTGCTTCTGGGGCTCCGTCGCGCGCCACCAGGATCGGATCGCTCCCCAGGTGGATCACCAGGAACGCCGTGGCCACTCCCAGACAGATCTTCCCAGCGCCTCGCAGACACGCCGCCATGTCGCGGGCGCCGCCGCCCAGACCGCCGTACTCCTCCGGCAAGAAGAGCAACTGCAGGCCGATGTCGGGTCCGAGCAACTCGCGGATCTCTGCCTCGGGGAAGATCTCCTCTTCGTCCCACTCGCGCAGCTGCTCGGGTGTCAGCATCCGCTGACGGATCTGCGAGAGCAGATCGAGGATCATCTCGCGTTCTTCGATGGGCAGTCCTGCGAGTGCCACTTCACCTCCCCGGAAGAGTTGAGAACCGACGCGATCTGCGCCTCGGAGCGGGCTTCGCCGGCCGAGATGCGTAGGCGCGAAAGTATAACATGCGCTCCGCCGGCTTCTCCGCCGAGGGGCCCTGAGGGGCCGTCACTGCGCCTGGTTGGGCCTGATGAGTGGAACCGCCACCCGCCGCGCCTGCAGGGGTGGGGTACACTCTCGAAACCATGAGCACGACCGACGAGCTCAAACAGCAGATCAAGCACTCTCCGGACCTTCCCGGCGTCTATCTCTACCGGGACGAGTGCGGTGCGGTGCTCTACGTGGGCAAGGCCCTCTCTCTGCGAAAGCGCCTGGCCAACTATCTGCCCGCGGTCGACGGCGACGAGGCCGGTCGTCTTCCGGCGAAGGTGACCGAGATGGTGGGCCGCGCGGCCACGGTGGAGTGGATCGTCACCACCAACGAGGTGGAGGCGCTCCTTCTCGAGCACAACCTCATCAAGCAACACCGCGCGCCGTTCAACATCCGGCTGCGCGACGACAAGTCGTACCCCTACATCATGATCACCGCGGAGGACGAGTTCCCGCGGGTGATGTTCACGCGGCAGCCGCACCGGCGCGGCAACCTCTACTTCGGGCCCTTCTCCAGCGCCGCCAAGGTGCGGGAGACGCTCGATGCTCTGGGGAGAGTGTTCCCGGTGCGGACCTGCCGGGGCGGGCAGCCCGGGCGGCGCGCGGGCTCACCCTGTCTGCAGTTCCACATCCAGCGCTGTCCCGGGCCCGTGCACGGGGACGGTGGATGCCGCTGAGTACCGGGCTGTGATCGACCAGGTGGTGGACTTCCTGAGCGGGCGCGAGACCAAGGTGGTGGCTCGGCTGGAGCGGTCGATGCAGGAGGCCGCGGGCAGACAAGATTTTGAGAGCGCGGCGGTGTTCCGTGACCGACTGGACGCGCTGCGGCACGTGCTGGAGCGGCAGCAGATCGAGTCGAGCTCGCTGGGCTCGGCGGACATCACGGGCTTGGCGGTGGACGACTGGGGAGCGAACGTGCAGGTGTTCATCACCCGGGATGGCAAGCTGTGCCGACCGGCGGAGCCTCACCTTCGTCAACGTGGCGGGAGCGGACGAACAGGAGGTCTTCGAACGCTTCGTGGCCGAGTACTACGGTACCGCTTCCGCTGTGCCGGCGGAACTGATCGTCCCGGGGGGCGTGAGCCACACAGGCAGACTGGCCGCCTTCCTGGAGGGACTGCGAGGGACGAAGGTCGACGTACGCCAGGCGGAGCGGGGCGACAAGCGGCGGCTGCAGGAGCTGGCCGACCGGAACGCCGCGCTGGCCCTGGCTCACGAGCGGCTGCGCGAGGAGCGGAGCCGGGAGCGTCGTCTGGGCGCGCTGACGGCGTTGGAGAGCGCGCTGGGTCTGGAGGGCCCGCCCATGCGCATCGAGGGCTTCGACATCTCGAACCTGGGAGCCGAGAACATCGTGGCCTCGATGGTGGTCTTCGAGGGGGGAGTGGCCAAGAAGAGCGACTACCGCAAGTTCGCCATCAGGTCGACGGCGGGGCAGGACGATGTGGGCGCCATCCACGAGGCGCTTGTCCGACGTTTCACCCGAGGTCGCAGTGGCGCGGCGCCGAGTCCCGTGCCCGACGCCTCCGGCGACGAGCCGGCAACGTCTTCCACCCGGGGCGCCGACGACCTGCCCTACGACCCCTCGTTCGAGGCGGTGCCCGACCTGGTGCTGATCGACGGAGGCAAGGGGCAACTTGGGGCGGCGATCGCGGCGCTTGCGCGAGGCGGGTCTGGAGGCGGCCGTGACCGTCATCTCGCTGGCCAAGCGGGAGGAGGAGGTGTTCGTGCCCGTGGTCGGCGGACCCTCTCGATCTGGCGGCGGACGATCCGGGGCTTCTGCTTGCTGCAGCGGGTGCGCGACGAGGCCCATCGGTTCGCGTTGGGCTTCCATCGGACGCAAGCGGGCGGCGCAGACGACCGTGTCGCTGCTGGACCAACTCCCGGGGATCGGGGAGAAGCGGAAGCGGGCCATCGTGCAGCACTTCGGGTCGCCGGAGCGCTTCCTGCAGGCCACCAGGGAGGAGCTGGAGGCGGTCCCCGGTTTGCCGGGCAAGGTGGCGAGGGAGATATACGCATATGTGCACAAGACTGGCTAGAGAGTTGGAGATCGGCGTGCGTGAGCGGCAGACTTCTGCACTCCCTGGGGGGAGGGCATGGTGACCGTGGAAAGCGGGCGCCTGGTCGGCGTGGATCTTCCGCCGATGGGCGCGTCCGCGGCGCCGACGGCTCGATGTCGGACATCGCGCTGGGCGAGCCTGCGGCCATGGCGACGCGGAGGCGCGAAGTCAGCTCGGCAGACCGGACCGCGCTGGACCGTTGGGTCGGGGAGTTGGAGGCCTACTTCCGCGGCGAGCGGCTGGCCTGGACGCCGAGGAGATCCCCCTGGACGGGACTTGCCAGTCGGGCCGTTCGACCGGGCGGTGTATGCGACTCTGCTGTCCGTGCCCCCGGCGGTGACGGTCAGCTACGGCGACGCTGGCCGAGATGGCCGGCTTTCCCCGGGCGGCCAGGGCGGTCGGCAACGCCATGGCGACCAACCCCATCCCCATCGTCATCCCCTGCCACCGGGTGATCCGGGCCGACGGCAGCCTGGGCAACTACGGCAACGATCCGGCCTGGAAGGAGCGGCTGCTGACGCACGAGGCGGACTACGTCGGCCGGGAGAGGGCTCGGCCAGCCGGGGGTCTCGGCAGCGCCGGGGTTCGGGGGACCCAGAGGCGCCGCCAGAACGGGGGCTGGCAGAACCGGGTTCGGCAGGGCCGGATGAGTGCCGCGGCGGACCTCAGAAACTCCACGTGACGCTGATCACCGGTCTGTCCGGCGCGGGCAAGTCGGAGGCGGTGGCCACCTTCGAGGACGCGGGCTACTTCTGCATCGACAATCTCCCGCCGCAGATGCTGCCGGGACGTCTGCCAGCTCTTCGCGCTGGAGGGGAGCCGGGTGAACCGGGTGGCTCTGGTCTTCGACGCGCGCGGCGGGACGTACTTCGAGGAACTGGGACGAAGCCCTCGACTACCTGCGGGAGTCGGGCATCTCGCTACAGGGTGCTCTATCTGGAGGCCACCGACGAGGCGCTGGTCGCCCGCTATCAGGCCACCCGGCAGACCGCATCCGCTGTCGACCGAACCTGCTCGAGGGCATCGCGCGGGAACGGAAGCTTCTCTCCCCGCTGCGCGCGCAGGCCGACGTGATCATCGACACCACCGGTCTGTCTCCGTGGGAGCTGCGGCGGCGCCTGGAGGAGATGCTGCTGGCCGACCAGCTGAGCGACCAGTTGTTCGTGAGCGTGGAGTCGTTCGGCTACCGGTACGGGCTGCCCGATGAGGCCGACATGGTGCTCGACTGCCGCTTCCTGCCGAATCCTCACTGGGTGGCGGAGCTGCGTCCCCTCTCCGGCCTGGACCAGGCGGTCCGGGACTACGTGTTGGGGCGCCCGGAGACGACGGCCTTTCTCGAGCGGGTGGTCGAGCTGGTGCACTTCATGGCCCCGGGGTTCATGGCGGAGCAGAAGCGCAGGCTGGTCCTCGCGCTGGGTTGCACGGGTGGTCGCCATCGGTCGGTGGCGCTGGCCGAGGAACTCGCCCGCCGTCTGGAGGATGACCCTACGCTTGGTCGTCAGCCTCCATCATCGGGACGTCGACAGGACGGGATGACGTTGAACAGCGGTTTCACGCGGGCTTTCCGAGAGGAGCTCGCCCGGGTGGAAGAGAAGCAGCCGTGTTGCCGGATGGCGGCTGTCGCCGGGTTCGTGCACACCGCCGGCACCTTTCTGATCCGGGGCGGCACCACGGACGAGGAGCGCTACGAGATACGACTGGCCACCACCGTCCAGGCGGCCGCCAAGATGGCCTATTCTCAGTTCAAGGCCGTTGGCGCGGAAGGAGAGCTGCTGACCCGCCGGGAGCCGCGCTTTGGGCAGCGGTTGGTCTACGAGGTGCATCTGAAGGGCTCGCCGGCGGCGCTGCAGGCTCTCAACGAGATGGGCGTCCTGAGCGACAGCTTCGAGCTCCAGCCCGGCATCTCCAGGCGTCTGGTGAAGAGAAGCTGCTGCCGGAACGCTTTCGTGCGTGGATGCCTGATCGGGGCCGGATCGGCGAACTCGCCTCAGAAGGAGGCGCATCTGGAGATCATCACCTCCCACGAGACCTTCTGCGACGATCTGGCCAGACTGCTCAAGGAACTCGAGTTGCACCCGGGGCAGAGGAGTCGCCGGGGGAGCTACGTGGTGTATCTCAAGGGCCGGGATGAGGTGGCCGGACTTCTGGCTCTGGCGGGAGCACACGCGACCGCTCTGCAGGTGGAAGAGCAGGCAGTGGTGAAGGAGGTGCGGTCCCGGGCCAATCGGCTGGCCAACTGCGATTCGGCCAACCTGCGCCGCACCGGGGCGGCAGCTTCACGGCAGATGGAAGCCATCGCGTTTCTTGAGCGAACCGGCAGGCTGGCCGCCCTGCCGTCGGCCCTGCGCGAGATGGCCGACCTGCGGATGCAGTACCCCTACCTGAATCTGAGCGAGCTGGCCGAGGTCGGAGATGAGGGCCTCACTCGGTCGGCCGTGAACCACCGTCTACGCCGTCTGGTGCAGGCCGCCGAGAGTCGGCCGAGGCGGCTAGAAGCTCAGGAGAGAGAAGGGCTCATGGTAGAATCCAGGTGCCGAAGGTGGCTGGACCAAGAACTCGTTTCAGAATGAAGCTTCGCCGCAAGGGACGCGCTGGGCGAGTGCGAGGCTAGGACGCAGGAAGCGCTCGTAGCAGCGCTGCGGACGCGTCCGAGAACGACGCATCGTGCCGTCCAGCGCGCACTCGGTGGCCGCGGCTTCATTTTGAAACGAGTCGCAAGGCGAAAATGACGCGGGAAGCAGGTTGAGATGAGCACCAAGAGTTGCGATCAACGGGTTCGGACGTATCGGCCGGCTGTTTCTCCGGGCGGCGGTCAAGAGAGGGGCGGATATCGAAGTGGTGGCCGTGAACGATCTCACCGACGCGGCGACCCTGGCCCATCTGCTGAAGTACGACAGCGTCCACGGGGTGTGGCCGGGCGAGGTCTCTCACACCGACGACAGCATCATCTTCGAAGGCAGGTCGATCAAGGTCCTGTCCATCGCCGACGTGAAGCTGCTTCCCTGGCGGGAGTTGGAGGTGGACGTCGTGGTGGAGTGCACCGGACATTTCACCGAGCGGGCGAGTGCTTCCCTGCATCTGGATCAGGGGGCCAAGAAGGTCCTGATCAGCGCTCCGGCCAAGGACCCGGACATCACGGTGGTGATGGGGGTCAACGACCCGGACTACGACCCTGCGCGCCATCACATCATCTCCAACGCGTCGTGCACCACCAACTGCCTGGCTCCGGTGGTGAAGGTGCTGCTGGACTCCTTCGGCATCGAGCAGGGGTTCATGACCACCGTCCACGCCTTCACCAACGACCAGCGCATCCTCGACCTGCCCCACAAAGACCTCAGGCGCGCGCGGGCCGCCTCGCTCTCGATCATCCCCACCTCCACGGGGGCGGCCAAGGCCATCGGTCTGGTGTTGCCGGAACTGAAGGGCAAGCTGGACGGCTTCGCCCTGCGGGTGCCGATACCGGACGGGTCGGTGGTCGATCTGGTGGTCACTCTGGAGCAGGAAGCTACGGTGGATGAGATCAACGCGGCCGTCAAGGCGGCCGCCGAGGGGCCTCTGGCCGGAGTCCTGCGCTACACCAACGAGCCCATCGTTTCTTCAGACATCGTGGGCGATCCACAGTCTTCGGTCTTCGACTCGGCGCTCACCATGGTCATGGGGCGCCAGGCCAAAGTGGTGATGTGGTACGACAACGAGTGGGGCTTCGCCAACCGCATGGTCGATCTGTGCGAACGCCTGTTCTAGCGAACAGGCAGCCGAGAAAGGGGAGCGAGATGGCCAAGAAGACGGTCCGCGACATCGATGTCGCGGGAAAGCGCGTCCTAGTGCGGGTGGACTTCAACGTTCCTCTGAAGGAGGGGCGAGTCACCGACGACACGCGCATCCGCGCCGCTCTGCCCACCATCGAGTACCTGCGCGAGCAGGGTTGCCGAGTGATCTTGATGTCTCACCTGGGCCGGCCCAAGGGCGCTCCCGACCCGGCGTTCGTCCTCGACCCGGTCGCGATGCGGCTGGGACAGTTGCTGGGCGCGCCGGTCCGCAAGCTGAGCGAGCTGTCGGGGCCAGGGGTAGAGGCCGCTGTCGCCGTCATGAACCGCGGTGACGTGCTGCTTCTGGAGAACTCCCGCTTCGATCCTCGTGAGACGAAGAACGACCCCACCCTGGTCGAGCGAATTGGCTCGCCTTGGTGACGTGTACGTGAACGATGCGTTCAGCGCCGCTCACAGGGCTCACGCCACGACCGCGGGTCTGGCCTCGGTGCTGCCGGCGGTGGCCGGTTTCCAGATGGAGAAGGAGATCAACGCTCTTCATGGCCTTCTGGCCGAGCCGAAGAGGCCTTTCGTGGTGGTGCTGGGTGGAGCGAAGGTCACCGACAAGATCAAGGTCATCGACCGCTTCCTCGATCTGGCCGATCGAGTCCTCATCGGCGGGGCGATGAGCTTCACGTTCCTCAAGGCGGAAGGTCTGTCGGTCGGAGCATCCAAGGTGGAGGAGGAAGGCGTCGCTGTGGCGGCGGAGGCTCTGAAGAAGGCTGCCGGCGTCGCATGTGAGCTGGTGTTGCCAACGGACGTTGTGGTGGCGGATGACTTCGCCGAGAACGCGGCCACCCGAGTGGTGGCGGTGGATGCCATCCCCGACGGCTGGATGGGGCTCGACATAGGCCCGGAGACGGCGAGGACGTATGCGGAGGCGATCGCGAGCGCCGGGGAGGTCTTCTGGAACGGACCCATGGGCGTGTTCGAGATGGCCCCCTTCGCTGCGGGAACGCGGGCGGTGGCGGAGGCCATGGCTGCCTGTCCTGGGGTGACCGTGGTGGGCGGGGGTGACTCGGTGGCCGCCGTCAACAAGTTCGGCCTGTCGGACAAGATGGATCACGTGTCGATGGGCGGCGGCGCGTCTCTCGAATACATCGAGGGAGCGGAACTGCCAGGTGTCATCGCTCTCATGGACAGGGAGCAGGCCTGATGACGAGAGCCAAACCGGCTCGTGTGCCGCTGGTCGTCGGGAACTGGAAGATGTTCAAGACGAGCGACGAGGGCGTGGCCCTGGTCCGCGAACTGGCCCGGAGTCTCGGCGAGGTGAGCGACCGCGAGGTGATGGTGGCTCCGCCCTTCACCGGGCTGTGTGAGGCAGTCAAGGCTGCCGAGGGCACCTGCATCTCGATAGCGGCCCAGGATGTGTTCTGGGAGTGGGAGGGGGCGTACACCGGCGAGGTGTCGGCCGCCATGCTGGCCGCGCTGGGGGTCAAGGCCGCCATCATCGGCCATTCTGAGCGGCGGCACTACTTCGGAGAGACCGACGAATGGGTGGCCAAGAAGGTCTGGGCCGCCCTCGATCGCGGACTGACTGCCCATCATGTGCGTGGGCGAGACAGAGGACGAGCGCGAGGCGGGGTCGACCAAGAAGGTCCTCGACAGACAGGTGCGAGCTGGGTCTGGCCTCCGTCCGCCCGGAAGATGGGAACAGGATAGTCGTGGCCTACGAACCTGTCTGGGCCATCGGCACGGGCAAGACCGCGACTCCGGAGATGGCGCGCGAGGCCGTGTCTTTCGTGCGCGACGAGGTCGCGGAGACGCTGGGGGTGGAGGTTGCGGAAGAGGTTCGGATCCTGTATGGCGGGAGCGTGGGGCCCGACAACATCGACGCGCTGATGGCGCAGCCGGACATCGACGGCGTGCTGGTGGGGGGCGCCAGTCTGCAGGTCGGGTCGTTCAGCCGCATCGTGCACTTCGAGAAGCCGTAGTCGAGCGTGTCTGCCGAGAGCCACGAGAAGCGGCGGCGGGCCGCGCTGATCATCCTCGACGGGTGGGGCTATGCGCCGCCCGGCCCCGGGAATGCCATCTCGCTGGCCGACACGCCGGTCTGGGATTCGCTCTGGGCGACCTACCCGCACGTGCTGCTGGAGGCCAGCGGCGAGGCGGTGGGTCTACCGCCGGGAGTGATGGGGAACTCGGAGGTCGGCCATCTCACGTTGGGATCGGGCCGGATCATCTATCAGGACCTCTCGCGCATCAACCGGGCCATCAACGACGGGAGTTTCTTCGAGAACGCCGCGCTTGGTCGCCGTCATGGACGGAGCCGTGGAACGGGAGCGTTCGCTCCATCTGATGGGCCTGCTGTCCGACGGCGGTGTGCACTCCGCGGTGGCTCACATCAAGGCGCTGGTGACGATGGCGCGTCAGCGCGGGGTCAAGCGGCTGTTCATCCACGCGTTCACGGACGGTCGCGACACGTCTCCCAACGCCGGGGAGGGCTACGTGGATGAACTGGAGGGGTTCTTGAACTCCGAAGGGCTAGGTGTTGTCGCCACCGTCTCCGGTCGCTACTACGCGATGGACAGAGACCGACGCTGGGAGCGGCTCGAACTGGCCTATGACGCGCTGGTCCACGATCGAGGGCTGCGGGCCGCGAGCGCCCGGGCGGCCGTCCTGGAGTCATACGGCCGCGACGAGACCGACGAGTTCATCTTGCCGACTGTGGTGTCCGACGACCCGGACTCGCGCATCCGCGACGGTGACGGCGTCGTCTTCTTCAACTTCAGGCCGGACCGGGCGCGCGAACTGTCGGCCGCTCTCACGCAGACCTGATTTCGCGGGGTTCGACCGCGGGGGACCGCCGCCCCGGGTCGACTTCGTCGGTCTGACCGAATACGACCCGAACCTTGGACTGGCGGTGGCCTTCCCGAAGGAGGAGCCGCGCTCACGTCTTGGCGGAGGTCATCAGCGAGGCCGGGCTGACGCAACTGCACATCGCCGAGACCGAGAAGTACGCTCACGTCACCTTCTTCTTCAACGGCGGGCGGGAGGAGCCGTTTCCGGGGGAGACAACGAAAGCTCATTCCCTCCCCCAAGGACGTGGAGACCTACGACCAGAAGCCGGCCATGAGCGCTTGCGAAGTAGCGCGAACGTTCGAGGAGACCATGGCGGCGAACCCCGTTGACTTCGTGGTGCTCAACTTCGCCAATCCCGACATGGTAGGGCATACGGGCAACCTGGCCGCGACTGTGGAGGCGATCGAGTACGTCGATCGCTGTCTCGGCAGGGTTCTGAGGGTGCTCGGGGAATTGGGAGCAAGAGTCATGGTGACCGCGGATCACGGCAACGCTGAGGAGATGATCTTGGGTGGCGGCGAGGGCAGCACGGCGCATAGCACGAACAAGGTCCCGTTGGTACTGCTGGACCGCGGGGCGAGTCTGCGCGAGGGAGCGGGCCTCTCGGACGTCGCGCCGACGGTGCTGTGTTTCTTGGCTCTAGAAGCGCCTTCGGAGATGACCGGGCGTGCGCTGTGCGTGGAATGAATAAGGACAATGCGTATACAATCGGCCCGTTCGGCTGATAATTTGTGAGCAATAGAGAAGTGAACGGCCCGGTGGCCGACAGGTTTGTAGAATCCGGGAGAGAGGGAATCTGAAGTGACGTATGTACTGGTTGCACTGGATGCCATTCTTGGTGTAGGCCTGCTGGTGCTGATATTTCTTCATTCTGGGAAGGACGCGGGGCTGGCCACCACCTTCGGGGGCGCCGGCTCCTTCGGCGGCAGCGGCGTGGTGCAGAAGAATCTCGACCGTCTCACGATTGCCGTGGCGGTGGCCTTCTTCGTCGTCTCTATCGCTCTTGCGTACATAGTGTAGGAGTCTGAGGGCACGCGGTACATCGTCCGGGTCGCACGGTCGTGAGGAGGAGGTGCGGTGAGCGCAACTGGGGCGTGGTGGGCGTGGGGCGTCAACGAATCAAGGAGGGAAGATCTTGAAACTTCACAAACGTTCTCTATATGGATTGGTTCTGATACTTGTGCTGATCGGAGTCCTGGTCGCGGTGACCGCGTGCGGCGGCGATGAGGAGCCCGCGACCACGACGGTGGCTGGCGGCGGGGAGCCCGTCGACGGCGGCACGCTAGTCTACGAGCTCGGGAGCCCGTCCTTCATCGAGCCGACGCAGGCCTTCGAATCCGAGGGTGTCGAGATCGTGCAGGCCGTGTTCGACAGCCTTGTGCAGTTCGACTATCTCACCAACGAGCTCAAGCCCGACGTGGCCGAGACGTGGGAGGCCAACGAAGACGCGACGGTGTGGACCTTCCATCTGAAGAAGGGCACCAAGTTCCACAACGGCCGCGAGGTGATTGCCGGCGACTTCAAGTACGCCTGGGAACGCATCTGCAACCCGGTCAACGAGTCTGGTATCTCCTATCACCTGTCGGCAGTCAAGGGCTTTGACGAGATGCAGGCCGGCACCGCCACCGAGCTGTCCGGCGTGAAGGTCGTCGACGACTACACCCTCGAAGTGACGCTGAGCTACGGCTACGGCGACTTCGAGTACGTGGTCGGACACCCGTGCCTGTGCCCGATCCCGAAAGAGGAAGTAGAGAAGGATGCGGCTGCCTACGCGCTGAAGCCGATCGGCAACGGCCCCTTCATGATGTCCGAGCCGTGGGTGGCCGACCAGTACGTCAAGGTGGTGAAGTTCGCGGACTACTCCGGAACGAAGCCGCACATCGACGGCATCGACTTCAAGATCTTCGCGGAGATCGAGACTGCCTATCTGGAATTCCAGGCCGGCACCATCGACTTCACCCAGATTCCCCCGGGCAACGTATCGGCCGCCAAGACCTCGTACGGGGTGTCCGACAACGGCTACACCAGCAACCCGGGGAAGCAGGTGCTGCTCGGCCCCGAGCTCGCCATCTACTACATCCTGCTGAACAACGCAGAAGACGCCTTTCGACAACCCCGACGTGCGCAAGGCGTTCTCTCTGGCCATCAACCGCCAGACCATCTGCGACATAGCCTATGAGGGCGTCAGGAAGCCGGCGGACAGCTTCATCCCGCCGGGTGTCGCGGGCTACGTGGCAGGGCGCCTGGCCCGTACTCCAAGTACGATGTGGAAGCAGCCAAGGCGGCTCTGACGAAAGCCGGGTATCCCGAACGGCGAGGGCTTCCCGACCATCAAGCTGTCGTTCAACTCCGGCGCCGGGCATGAAGACATCATGACCTTGGTGCAGGCCGACCTCAAGGCCATCGGGATCACGGCGGAGTTCGATACCAGTGACGGCCCGACCTACTGGGACAAGGCTCAGAACGGCAACTACCAGATCGGTCGTAGCGGCTGGATCGCCGACTACCCGATCATCGACAACTTCGTGTATTCGAACCTTGTCAGCACCTCTGCCGACAACTACGCGAAGTACAACAATCCGAAGTTCGACGAGGCCATCAACGCGGCTCGCCAGATCACCGACACTGACGCTCGTATTGCGAAGTACGAGGAAGTCGTGACCATCGCCGGCGAGGATTGCCCGGTGGTCCCGATCACCTTCTACGCTCACAGCCGTGTCGGCTCCGACGCGGCTGCACAACTTCACCTACAGCGCCATGGGCCTGAGCGACTTCGTGTCCTGCTGGCTGGAAGCGGGGACAGCCCAGTAGTCGGACGAGAGCGATCGACTAGTACGGGCGTACATGTATGATCGAGCGGCAGGATGCCCAATCGGGCATCCTGCCGCTCTGTAAGCGGTACACGCCGCAGGGGAGTCAGAGGAGCAGTTGCTAACGTACATCGGACGGCGGATCCTGCAGATGATCCCGGTGTTCATCGGGGTCACCATCATCCTGTTCATCCTCCGCTCACCGGCCATCGTCCCCGGCGACCCGGTTCGCATGATCACGGGGGAGAGAGCCATCTCCGCGGCTCTGTACGAGCAGGTCGTCAAGGAGAACGCGCTGGACAAGCCCCTCTACGTCCAGTACTGGCGGTACCTGGATCATCTGGTGCACGGCGATCTGGGAGATTCGTACCAGAAGAAGCGTCCGGTCGACCACCATCCTGTTCGAGAAGTTCCCGAACACGCTCAAGCTGGCGCTTGTCGCGCTGATCATCGAGTCGATCATCGGTCTCGCGGCCGGGATACTCTCGGCGGTCAAGAAGTACTCGTTCTGGGACATGCTGGTCACTCTGAGCACGTCGATCCTGGTCTCGGTGCCGGTGTTCTGGCTGGGCATGGGCTTCCAGGTGCTCTTCGGCGTCAAGTTCAAGCAGTGGGGCCTGCCCTATCTGCCGGTCTCGGGCATGTCGTTCGAGGGACTTCCCCTTCTGGGTGCACTACATCCTGCCTGCGCTCACACTGGCCTCGGTCTCGACGGCGTACGCGGCCCGTATCACGCGTAGCCAGCTGCTGGAGGTCATGGGCCAGGACTACATGCGCACCGCGGCGGCGAAAGGACTATCGGCCGGCAGGTCATCTGGAGGCACGGGATGAAGAACGCCCTGATCCCGGTCGTCACCTTCCTCGGCCTCGACCTGGGTGCGATGGTCGGGGGGACCATCCTCACCGAGACGGTGTTCAGTGGCCTGGGATCGGCCTGCGAGATCTACCATGCCATCCAGAACGCGCGACTGGCCCATCGTCACGGGTGGGGTGATCATCATCGTGTTTCTGGTGATGCTCATCAACCTGCTGGTGGACATCAGCTACGCGTTCCTTGATCCGCGCATCCGCTACGGCCGGGCCGCGAAGTAGGGACAGAAGTGCCACGAAGAACCGCCATCACGAGGACACGTTCTTGACGCCGCCCGTCGATCCCAGAGGCGCGGAGAATGGTCCCGGTGCCCATCTCGGAGCTGGGCAAGGGCCGCACCCTGCGTGCCGATGCCTGGCGGCGACTGCGCAAGAACAAGCTGGCCGTTGGCGCGCTCATCTGGATCGCCATCATCATCCTGATCGCCATCAGCGCGGATCTATGGGTGCCGCGGTATCTGGGCGACCCGATCGACATCGACACGACCACGGCCAGCGCGCAATCGCTTCAGCCACCTTCGTGGGATCACCCCTTCGGCACCGACAGGATGGCGCGCGACATCACTGTCCCGGATCATATACGGGGCTCGGGTGTCGCTGATCGTCGGAGTGGTGGCGGTCGCGATCATGGTTGGCATCGGATTGATCATGGGGGCGCTCGCCGCCTACTACGGCGGGATGTGGGACACCATCATCATGCGGACGGCGGATATCTTCTTCGCCTTCCCGTACGTGCTCTTTGCGATCGCGCTGATGGCCGTTCTCGGGCAGGGGCTTGCAGAACGTGTTCATTGCCATCGGCGTTGCTGGGGTGGCCGAGTATCGCCCGCGTCTTCCGCAGTTCGATACTCTCGGTCAAGGAGAACGAGTACGTGGACGCGGCGCGGGCCATGGGCGCGTCGACTCGGCGCATTCTCTTCCGTCATATCATGCCGAACGCGATCGCGCCGATCATCGTGTACGCCACCATGAGCATAGGTGGCGCCATCCTGACTGAGGCGGCCCTGAGCTTCCTCGGGATGGGCGTCCGAGCCGCCGGCACCTTCGTGGGGCAGCATGCTGGCAGAAGCCGGGGGCTACATGTTCACTGCGCCCTGGCTCATGATCTACCCGGGTATCGCGATCATAACCACCGTGCTGGCCTTCGTGCTGCTTGGCGATGGTCTGCGCGACGCCCTCGATGTGAAGATGAAGGAGTAGTAGTTGCCGCCTCTGCTGGAAGTCGACGATCTGCATATGCATTTCTTCACCCGTGACGGCGTCGTCAAGGCCGTGGACGGGGTGAGCTTCACCCTGGAGTGCGGCAAGACGCTGGGGGTGGTGGGCGAGTCGGGATCGGGCAAGTCGGTGACCGCGCTCTCGATCATGCGGCTGATCCCGGAGCCTCCGGGAAAGGTCGTAAGCGGGGATATCCGCTTCAAGGGCGAGAGCATTCTGCAGATGAGCGAGAAGGAGCAGCGCAAGCTGCGCGGGAACCGTATCGCCATGATCTTCCAGGACCCCATGACCTCCCTCAACCCGGTCTACCGGATCGGCAAGCAGATCGCGGAACCACTACGACTTCACAAGGGCTCGTCGACGCAAGGAAAGCTTGGCCGCGGCCGTCGAACTGCTCACTCGGGTGGGCATACCCCAAGCGGCCGACCGGGCGCGCGACTATCCCCACGAGTTCTCTGGGGGCATGCGGCAAAGGGCCATGATAGCCATGGCTCTCGCCTGTGGCCCCGATATCCTGATAGCCGATGAGCCGACGACGGCGCTGGACGTGACCATACAGGCACAG
Organism: uncultured Actinomycetes bacterium; assembly: GCA_963714175.1. GTDB lineage: Bacteria > Actinomycetota > Thermoleophilia > RBG-16-64-13 > RBG-16-64-13 > RBG-16-64-13. The sequence continues at coordinate 1,308,210 of CAVQNN010000003.1, forward strand.
ATACTGGAACTGATGCAGGAGATTCAGGCCCGCACCGAGTCCGCGATCATCATGATCACCCACGACCTGGGTGTGGTCGCCGATATGGCCGATCACGTGCTGGTCATGTACGCGGGCAGACCGGTCGAATACGGCAAGGCCGACGATGTCTTCTACAGGCCACTCCATCCCTACACGTGGGGTCTTCTTGAGAGTCTGCCTCGCCACGACGTCGACGACAAAGGCAAGCTCTGTCCGATCAAGGGACAGCCACCGAGTCTCATCAATCTCCCGGGTGGATGCTCGTTCAGCCCGCGTTGCGCGTACGCGCGAGACACCTGCCGTTGCCAGGAGCCGCATCTTGCTGAGATTGAGCCAGGTCATTCGTCGGCCTGTCACTTCTCCGGCGACTCGGAGTTCGTGGCCCAATCTGCTGGTTGCGTGGTGGGGAGACGATAGATGGCTCCTCTTCTTCAGGTCGAAGGGCTGACCAAGCACTTCCACGTGGGACAGGGGGTGATCCTGTCGCGGCTGAGCAAGACCGTGAAGGCGGTGGAGAACATCTCTTTCGCGGTCGACGAAGGCGAGACTCTCGGTCTGGTGGGCGAGTCGGGCTGCGGAAAGTCGACCACCGGTCGATGCATCAACAGGCTGCTGGAGGCCACGGCTGGGAAGATCGAGTTCGAGGAGACCGACGTGCGCAAGCTGCACGGCAAGCGTCTCAAGGCGTACCGGCGAGACGTGCAGTTCATCTTCCAGGATCCCTACGCCTCCTTCAATCCGCGCATGACCTTCGGCGAGATCATGTCGGAGCCGCTCGTGATCCACGGCGTCGGCACCCACAAGGAGCGCGAGGATCGCTGCAAAGAGATGCTGGAGACGGTCGGCCTGAGCCCTGAGCACATCCACCGCTATCCGCACGAGTTCTCGGGTGGGCAGCGCCAGCGTGTGGGTATAGCCCGGGCTCTCATGTTGCGGCCGAAGATGATCGTATGTGACGAGCCGGTCTCGGCCCTGGATGTGTCGATCCAGGCGCAGATCATCAACCTGCTGGAGGAACTGCAGGAGGAGTTCGGGCTGACGTATCTCTTCATCGCCCACGACCTGGCGGTGATCAGGCACATCTGCGATCGCGTGGCGGTCATGTATCTGGGCAAGATCGTGGAGTTGGGCGGCTGGCGAGAGGTGTACAACACGCCCAACCATCCATACACTCAGTCTCTGCTGTCGGCGGTCGCCGGTCCCCGACCCTGAGAAACAGCACCAGCGGGCGCGCATCATCCTGAAGGGTGACGTGCCCAGCCCCATCGATCCTCCAAGCGGTTGCCGCTTCCACACCCGGTGCCCTATCGCCCAGTTCCCGATCTGCTCGGAGCAGGAGCCTCCGCTCAAGCTCGGTCGCGCGATGGACATCAGGCGGCTTGCCACTTCGCCAAGGCGTTTCCCGATCTCCGAGAGACAGGATGTCGGACCAGGAGACTGCTCAAGGCGTCTGACGGTCAGCTGCATAAAGGGGTATACTCTGGGCGCAGCCCGGGTAGCCGCACGGAGTCGCCTAGTGCGGGTCCTTGAGGAAAGTCCGGACACCGTAGAGCAGGGTGCTGGATAACGTCCAGCGGGGGAAACCCCAGGGAAAGCGCCACAGAAATTACACAGCACGCCGGCATGTCCGGCTGCAACGGTGAAATGGTGCGGTAAGAGCGCACCGGCGCTGTGGTGACACAGCGGCCAGGCAAGCCCCACCCGGTGCAAGGCCGAATAGGGAGGCGTTTGAGGGCTGCTCGCCCGAAGCCTTCGGGTTGGCCGCATGAGCCGTCCGGCAACGGCCGGCCATAGATAGATGGTTACCCATGCGGCTGCTGGGCAATGACGCTCGCCGTCGGAACGCGATGGGCAAGCGTCATTGCCCAGCAGCCGCGGGACAGAATCCGGCTTACAGGGCTGCTACCGCGGGGGCTCCTTCCTTACGGGAGGGGCCTCAGCCATATAGAATGCACAAGAGGTCGTTTCGGAATGAGGCTTCGCCGACGGGCGAGCGACTGGAGTCGCAGAAGCGGACAGGAGGGCGGCGATGAGTCGGAAGCGAGTGGTCATCATGGGCGCCGCGGGACGGGACTTCCACAACTTCAACGTGGTGTTCCGCAACAATCCCGACGTGGAGGTGGTGGCGTTCACGGCAACCCAGATCCCTCGAATCGAGCGCCGGCGCTACCCCGCGGAGTTGGCCGGGGAGTACTACCCCAAGGGCATCCCTATCGTTCTCGAGAGCACGCTCGACGGCCTGATCCGCAAGCAGAAGGTCGACGAGGTGGTGTTCGCGTACAGCGATGTGTCCCACGAATTCGTGATGCATCAGGCTTCGCGAGTCCTGGCCGCCGGGGCCGACTTCTCCCTGCTGGGTCCCAGGAGCACCGCCATCGAGTGCTCGGTGCCGGTTATCGCTGTGCTGGCGACTCGCACTGGGGCCGGCAAGAGCCCGGCGTCGCGTTTTGTGGCGAGCCTGCTGATGGCGGAGGGGGTCAAACCCGCCGTCATACGTCATCCCATGCCGTACGGCAATCTCGTCGCTCAGAGGGTGCAGCGGTTCGCGGTGATGGCGGACCTCGATACTCAGAAAGCGACGGTCGAGGAGCGCGAGGACTACGAGCCTCATATCCGCCGCGGCTTGGTGGTCTGGGCTGGTGTGGACTACCAGGCGATAGTCGCGGAGGCCGAGAAGGAATCCTCGGTGATCATCTGGGACGGAGGCAACAATGACTTCTCCTTCCTGCGCTCCGATCTCGAGATCGTGATAGTCGACCCCATGCGGGCCGGCCACGAACTGGCCTACCACCCGGGGGAGATGAACCTGCGCCGCGCCGACATAGCCGTGATCAGCAAGGTCAACAGCGCGTTGCCCGGGCACGTCGAACAGGTGGCGGCGAATATCCGGGAGGTCAACTCCCACGCCGTCATCGTGTACACGGATTCCATCATCAGTGCTTCTGACCCCGCGGCTATCAAGGGCAAGAAGGTTCTGGTCGTGGAGGATGGGCCTACTCTGACGCACGGGGGCATGTCCTCGGGCGCGGGGATGGAAGCGGTGCGGGAGTTCGATGCCGGCCAGGTGATCAACCCACGTGCGTACGCGCAGGGCAAGCTCGTCGAGACGTTCGCCCAGTACTCTCATCTCGGCCCCATTCTTCCCGCCGTCGGTTACTACGCCGAGCAGCTGCGGGACCTCGAGGCGACAATCAATGCCGTGCCTGCCGACGTGGTGGTGAGCGCCACCCCCTTCTCGCTCAGCAGTCTGTTGAAGCTCAACAAGCCCGTGGTGCAGATAACCTATGAGCTGGGCGAACGCGATGAGCCTCGCCTGTCTGGCCTCGTGAAGTCGTTCTTGTGGAAGCAGGGGTTGGCCGGCTGACGAGGCGGCGGGCTTCCATGAGATCGTCGCGAGCGGGGCGATAGGTTTCGGGCCACGACTCTCCGGGGTACGAGCCGATGAGAACTAGGAGCCCTGAGGAGGAGACAGCCATGGCATTCTCGCTGCCCGATCTGCCCTACGAGAAGGAGGCGTTGGCGCCCTTTCTGAGCGCCGAGACCCTCGAATACCACTACGGCAAGCATCACAACGCCTACGTGACGAATCTCAACGGACTGATCCAAGAGGATGGTCAGACCTACGAGAGTCAGGAGGATCTCGAGCGGATCATCCTGATCGCGGACGGCGGTCTGTTCAACAACGCGGCCCAGGTCTGGAATCATTCGTTCTATTGGAAGTGCATGAAGCCGGGCGGCGGCGGCATGCCGACGGGCAAGCTGGCCGAGGCGATCGAGGCGGCCTTCGGTTCCTTTGAGGCTTTCGCCAAGGAGTTCACGCAGGCGGCCGTGACCCAGTTCGGGTCCGGCTGGGCCTGGTTGGTGGCGGATGCCGGCGCGCTGAAGATCGTGAAGACCGGCAACGCCGACTTGCCACTCAAGCACGGGCAGACGGCCCTCCTGACCGTCGACGTGTGGGAGCACGCTTACTACATCGACTACCGCAATCTGCGGCAGAAGTACGTCGAGACCTTCCTCGCCAGCCTGGTGGACTGGGAGTTCGTGGCGGCCAACTACGCCGCCGCGCGCTGACGCACGAGACGCCGCGGCATCCGCGAGAGCGGATGCCGCGGCACGCCCTCCCGGCATTCCCATTTCGGACTACCCGACCCCTTTGGTAGAATCCACCCTGGCCCAATGACTGGGGGGAGGGCGAGCCATTCGCCGCTGGAGGGTAGTGAGGGATGAGGCCGAGTGAATAGCGGGGAGAAGATGGGCGTCCGCTCGATGCTCGTTCTCACCCTTCCCACCCTCGGCTTCGCCACGGCGCTGTCGTTGGTCACCACGTACCTGCCGGTCATTCTCAGAACATGCTCAGGAACCGTCCCGGTCAGGCCACGCTGATCGGTTTCGCCATCGGCGGCGAAGGCATCTTCTCGTCGCTCATCCCGATCTGGGTCGGGGTCATCAGCGACCGCATCTGGACCAAGCGCTGGGGCCGCCGGCAGCCGTTCATGATCTTCGCCGCTCCTTTCATGGCCGCGTCTCTGATGCTGGCGCCGTTCCAGCCGAGCTACGTGTCGATCGCCGTCTCGACGTTCGTCTTCTTCGCCGCCTATCACTTCTACACGTCGCCGTATCAGTCGCTGCTGCCCGACGTCACGCCCTCCGGCAGCCACGGCAAGGTGCAGGGGTACCAGTCGTTCATGCGCGGGGGTGGGATGTTCATGGGCATGGTTGTGGCCGGGCTGCTGTTCTACCGATGGAAGCCGCTGCCGTTCATCATGTGCGGCGCTTCTGATCATGGTCTTCACCTACCTGACGGTGGTCAAGATCCAGGAGCCCGAGCCTGATCGGTCCCGCTTGCCGCCGCGCGAGAGCATCTGGGGCGAGGTGAAGCGCGTCTGGCAGTCGATTCGGGCAGAACAAGGGCATCCAGCGCTTCATGGTGGCGAGCTTTCTGTGGGAGTCGACCCTGGCGGCGCTTCGTCCCTTCATCATGCTGTACTTCCTCTACACGCTGGGCTCCACAGACGCAGGTGGGCGGTCTTGCTGCTGGGGTTGGTCGGCGTCACCTACATGGTGGCGGGTATCGCGAGCGGATACCTCGCCGACAAGTACGGTCGATCGCGCGTCATGCGGATAGGCCTGTGGGTGTATCTGGGCGGCTGCATCCTCGGCGCCTTCATGACCGACATCAAGTGGGCCTTCATCTTCCTGCCGATCTTCGGTCTTGGGGGGTCGATCGTTCTCACGCTGCCCTACGCCATTCTCATCCGACTGATGCCCAAGGAGCACATCGGCCAGTTCACGGGGATGTTCTCGATGATGCGCGGATTCGCCAACATCATCGCGCCCTGATCGCCGGAGGAGCGATCGACTTCGCGGGCAGGTTCCTCGCGAGGGAAGTACGAGGGCGAGAGTATGCGGTGATCTGGCTGGTGTCGGCGGTGATGATCGCCATCTCGCTCTTCTTCTTCCGCGGCAAGCGGCAAGGACGAGATGGTCAACGTTTAGCCGTGAAAGAGGACGGGCAAAATCTTGCTGTAGAATCGCGGCGGCAACGACGCGAACATGGGGAAGGAGGCCGACGTGAAGCCGCAGACAGGCGCTCCGCAACACCGCGACAAGGAGTCAGACTCGCAGGTGAGCCGGGAGTACGCGCTGCAGACCACACCTCCACCCGAACTGAGCGACGAGGCGAGCGCGGTGCTCGAGTGTCTCCGCACGGCAGGGACAGGACTGACGCTCAGGCAATTGGGATCGAGAGTGTCGGTCGAGCCCCCCGCGCTGGAGGACGCGCTGGGCACGCTTGTGGATCGCCGGTTGGTCACCCGTCTGAACACCATCATCCCCAGCTACTCACTCCGCAACCCGGGCACAAGACTCCATGCTGAATAGGATTCGGCGCTGGGGCGCCGGGTTTGGTCGGGGTGTTGGGAGAGGTCGCGAACGGGCTCTACCGGCACGACTGCTGGGTCTGGCCTCGCAGGTCGCGTACAGCGCGCTGTTCAGCCTGTTCCCGTTCTTGCTGTTTCTGCGCGCTCTGACCGCCTACATCCCGAGCACTGCCCAGTTGAGCGACTGGCTGCTGGGAGGCCTTGCCGACCTGATCACCGAGGACAGCCGGCTCTACCAGATAGTGGAGGAGAACGTGTTCAACGAGGTGGGCGTCAGCAGCGCCACCTTGCTCTCCATCGGTCTCGTTCTCACGCTGTGGAGCGCATCGGGCGCGGTCATGACGCTGATCAAGGCGGTCAATCTGGCCTACGGGCTCAAGGAGACGCGGTCCTGGTTCCGGCGCCCGGTGGCGGCCGGCCTGGCCATAGCCGGGGCGATTCTCATATCCGCCGGGATCATGCTCCTGGTCTTCGGGTCCTGGCTGGGGGACGTCATCGGCGAGGAGGTGGGATACGACTCCATCCTCCACGCGCTCTGGGTCGGATTGCGCTGGCCGGTGGTGTTCGTGCTCCTTGTCGGAGCTCTGGGTTCGTTCTTCTATCTGGCCCCCAGCAGAAGGCAGAGATGGTACAGCGTGCTGCCCGGCGCTCTGTTCGCGGTGGCGGCCATCATCGGGGTGTCGGCGGGACTGTCGTGGTTCCTGAGCCAGAACGTGTTCCAGGTGCGCTGGCTCACATACGGAGTCATCGGGACGGCGATCGTGCTGCTGTTCTGGGCGTTCCTGATCGGGCTTCATGATCCTCGCCGGCGGGGAGATCAACGCGGCCATCCATCGCGTGCGGTGGTCGACCAGGCAGGAGGAGGGCGAGGGTCTGGTAGAATCGCCCGACGATGAGTGAGACAGACGGGCACATCGCCGACCGGCGGGCAATAGGGGTGTTCGATTCGGGGGTGGGCGGTCTGACCGTCTTGCACGAGTGCCTGGTCAATCTGCCCTCACGAGGACTTCGTCTATCTCGGCGATACCGCCAACTTCCCCTACGGGCCGAAGCCGCTGGCCGAGGTGCGCCGGCTGGCCTTCGCGGCCGCCCAGGCCCTGATCGACCTGGGCGTGAAGCTCATCATCGTGGCGTGCAACTCGGCCGCCGCGGCGGCGCTCCCGCAGCTGCAGGCCTCGTTCTCGACTCCGATCGTGGGGGTGGTCATGCCGGGAGCACGCGCGGCGGTGCAGGCCACGCGTGAGCGGCGCATCGGGGTCATGGCTACTGAGGCCACCGTGCGCTCCAACGCCTATCAGAACGCCCTGCAATCGCTGGATGCCGGTCTTGGAGGTGTTCGCGGTGGCGTGTCCGCGGCTGGCACCGCTCATCCAGGATGGCGACGTGTTCTCAGAGGAGACCGAGCAGGCCGCTCGGGAGTACGTCGCTCCACTGAAGGCAGTCGAGGGTCGACACGGTCATCCTGGGATGCACTCACTACCCGCTGATCACTCCCATGCTGCGGCGGTTGTTGGGTCCGCAGGTGGCCCTGATCAACTCCGCGGAGGAGACCGCGCGGGAAGTGGGCGAGATCCTGGTGCGCAAGGGCATCGGCAACGACGAGGGGCGGGAGGGCGACTATCGCTTCTTCGCCAGCGGCGACACCGAGGAGTTCAGGGAAGTGGGTGCCCGCTTCCTTCAGCTACCCATCCGGGAGGTGAGTCAGATATGAGCAACGGCGGCAGACCGGGAACACGCGGACCGGCTGAGATGCGGCCTCTCAAGATCACACCGGATTTCGTGACGCACAGCGGACGGTTCGGTGTTCATGGAGCTGGGCGGCACCCGCGTGCTGTGCTCGGCGCAGGTGGTGAACGGAGTGCCCGGGTTGGCGGCGGGGGAGCGGGGCAGGGTGGCTGACGGCGGAGTACTCGCTGCTGCCGAGTTCCACCCGCGACCGGACACCGCGAGAGGCCGTGCGCGGCCGGCAGGACGGCCGGACGGTCGAGATCCAGCGCTTCATCGGCCGGAGCCTGAGGGCCGTGGTCGACCTGGCCGCTCTGGGCGACCACACCGTGTACATCGACTGCGACGTGGTCGAGGCCGACGGCGGCACTCGCTGCGCGGCGGTCAGCGGGGGCTATCCTGGCCCTCCACTCGCGCTGAAGCGGGCGTCGACAGCGGGGCTGCTCCGCGCTCTTCCGTTGAACGACTCGGTGGCCGCGGTGAGCGTGGGGGTGGTCGGTGGCATGCCGGTGTTCGATCTCGAATACGAAGAGGACTGCGTCGCCGAGGTGGACATGAACGTGGTCATGACCGGCAACGGGCGCCTGATCGAGGTGCAGGCTACGGCGGAGACCGAGCCGTTCGAGCGGAGCGTTCTTGACGAGCTGCTCGGTCTGGCGGAGCAGGGGATCGCACAGATCAAGGAAGCTCAGATGGAGGTCATGACCCGGGCCTACGTCCCCATCACGGGGAGCGCCCCGAAGCCGTGACCAGAACAGCGCTCGTCGTTGGCCACCAGCAACGCCGGCAAGGCTCGGGAGTTCGCGCGCCTGCTGGGTGATGCGTTCGACGTGCGGACGATGCCCGACTCGGTGGCGCTGCCCGAGGAGACGGTCCGACGTTCGCGGCCAACGCGCGCCTCAAGGCCGAGGCGGCGTTCCAGGCCCTCGGAGGGATGATCGCCGTGCTGGCCGACGACTCTGGGCTGGAAGTCGCCGCTCTGGACGGTCGCCCGGGCGTGCTGTCGGCTCGCTTCGCAGGCGAGGGCGCGAGCGATGAGGAGAACGTAGCGCAGACTTCTCCGGGAGCTGTCCGGGCGGTCGGACCGAGAGGCGCGTTTCGTCTGCTCGCTCTGTCTGCTTCTTCCGAGTCGGAGAAGCGACCGCGACGACTCCGGCCGTCTCGGTCGAGGCGGACGGCATCAGTCGAGGGGACGATCACGCTGGCCCCGCGGGGCACAGACGGCTTCGGCTACGACCCGGTGTTTCAACCGGACGGTTGGGACGGTGACACTTGCCGAGGCCTCACCGGAGGACAAGGACCGCGTCTCGCACCGGGGCGCGGCGGCGCGGGCGCTCCTGGCCCGTCTGACCGAGCAAGGGTTGGTGACCGATGGATCTTGACGCATTCGCAGACCTGGTCTCGGAGGCTCTCGAATCGCTGCCCGAGGAGTTCCTCGACCGGCTGGAGAACGTCCAGGTCGACATCGAGGAGTGGCCGACTCGCGAGGAGCTGGAGTCGGTCGGGTTGCCTGCCCGGGACGAAGCACGTCGCTGTTGGGCCTCTACCACGGGGTACCCGCTGACCGATCGACGACGCGTACTACATGGCCTTCCCCGATCGCATCACCATCTACCAGAAGCCCATCGAGGCTCATGTGCTGGGCCGGACGAGAAGCCTGATCAGGGAACAAGGTGCGGCACACGGTGATCCATGAGATCGCCCACTACTACGGCATCGACGACGAGCGGCTCGAGGAACTGGGCGCGTACTGAGTGAGGGGCCCGGCGCCGATGGGCGGGCAGGCGGGCTGGCTGGCACGAGCCAGCTAGCGGGAGAGCCGTCGGGCCAGCTCGAGGAGGAGGTGGCGGTCGGTCGGCCTCATGCGCCGGACGAGGTGGGAGAGCTCCCGAGTTTCGGCGTCTTCTTCGGCCACATCCTCCAGGCTGAGCTGCTCCGGCTGCAGGAAAGGGTCTTCGTCGTCGAGCGCGGCGTGGTAGAGGAGCTCACGCGCCGGTACTCCCAGGGCTTCGGCGATGGCCTCGATGACGTCGGTGGTGGGGTTCTTGCGGCCCTTCTCGATGTCGCCCAGGTAGCTCTTGGAGACTCCGGATTCGTCGGCGAGGGCCTGCAGAGTGAAGTCCCGGTCTGAGCGAAGCCGGCGGACGGTGAGTCCTATGTAGTCAGCGAGTCGCCTTTGGGTCACTGTCTCACACCGGAGTTCGAGGGTTGCCTGGATGCGGGCGGCATCAAACCGTACGCTCTGCAGTGTATGAGGTGGCATGCGAGAATGCAACCACAAGCGCGTAAGGAGCGAGGTGATGGTGCATACGATTCTGTATCTCGACCCGTGGTCGGGCATGTCCGGAGACATGCTGCTGGCCGCTCTCCTGGACACCGACCGCGAGGACGGCCGGCTGGAGGCCGTAGCTGCGGCAGACGCGTGGACGCGCTCTGGGACTCGACCCCGCGGTGATCGAGGTCACACGCGATGTGGAGTGGGGGGTGGCGTGCACCCGCGTGCAGGTGAGGGACGAGGGTCTCGCCCCGCTGCGGCACCTGGCGGACATGGAGGAGATCATAGGCGCGGCTCGCTTTCGGAGACGGTGCGGACCGCGGCGACGGAGGCCGTTCGCCGGCTGGCAGCCGTGGAGGCGGCGATCCACGGGTGCTCGGTGGAACGAGATCCACTTCCACGAGGTCGGAGCTGTCGACACGCTGGTGGATGTGGTCGGAGTGCTTCGCCTTGGTCGAGGCTCTGGGCGTGGACGAGGTGATGGTCGGCACGATCCCGGTGGGGGGAGGGACGGTGGAGATCGCGCACGGCCGCATGGGCGTTCCCGCTCCGGCTACGGAACGACTGTTGGACGGATACGACATCGTGGGCGGTCCTGAGATGCGGGAGCTGACCACGCCGACCGGCGCTTGCTGGTGGGGCAATTGGGGGCGCGCCAGGGGATGATGCCCGCCATGAGACCGGATAGGGTGGGGTATGGAGCGGGCTCCATGAAGCTGGAGCACGGCCCGAACGTGCTACGGGTGGTGCTGGGCGGCAGGGTCGAGTCCGGCGGCAAGCCGGAGGTCGAGGGCGCGGCACCTCCCGATGGCGACCGGGTGGTCGAGTTGCAGACCAATCTCGACGACGTTTCACCGGAGGTGATCGGCCATACGGTCCGGGCGCTTCGAGCCATGGGTGCGCTGGATGTATGGACCGTGCCCGCTCAGATGAAGAAGGACAGGCCGGGAGTCATCCTGCATGTGCTCGTTCACGAGTCCGAAGAGGCTGCCGTGACGACGGCCATCTTCGAGCAGACCGGAACGCTGGGCGTCCGGCGGCAGCTCGTCTCTCGCCGACTGGCCACGCGGGGCACCGTGATCGTGACGGTCGCCGGGGCGCAGGTGGGAGTCAAGTGGGGTCGATGGGAGGGCGTCTGGTCAGCCTGGCGCCCGAGTACGAGGATGCGGCCGCTGCTTCGGCCAGAGTCGCGCTTCCTTTGAGAGAGGTCATGCGGATGGCCGTGCAAGGCGCTCAGGAACTGTTGAACTCCGCTGATCCGCTGCTGTAGGGCGAGCGATGGATACCCCGCGGGGAAAGGACACGCCTGGACGCAAGCCGGAGTGGCTCAAGAAGCCATTGCCGGAAGCGGCTCCGCTCCGCAAGATGGAGAGCCTGCTGCGCAGACAGGGTCTCCACACGGTCTGCGAAAGCGCGCTCTGCCCCAACCTTGGCGAGTGCTTCGCCCGCGGCACCGCCACCTTCCTCATCATGGGCGACGTGTGCACCCGCGGTTGCGCCTTCTGCGGGGTTGCAACGGGGCGACCGGAGGCTCTGGACCCGGGCGAGCCGCAGCGCGTAGCCGCCACCGTGGCGGAACTCAGCTTGCGTCACGTGGTGGTCACCTCGGTGACCCGCGACGACCTGCCCGACGGGGGTGCAGGCCACTACGCGGCCACGATGAAGGCCATCAGGGCGCAGGCCCCGGAGGCTACCATCGAGGTGCTGACTCCCGACTTCCTTGGGTGCATTGAGCATCTGGATGTGGTGCTTGCCGAAGCCCCGGAGGTCTTCAACCACAATCTCGAGACGGTGCCGAGGCTGTACGAGACTGTTCGGCCCCAGGCCCAGTATTCACGTTCCCTGGCGGTCTTGCGGCACGCCGCGTCACAGGGGAGCGGGGTGGTCAAGACCGGATGGATGGTTGGGCTGGGGGAGACGCCCGAAGAGGTGAGGACACTCCTTGACGATGTGGCCGCCGCCGGCGTGGATGTGGTGACGATCGGCCAGTATCTTCAGCCTTCCAAGGATCACGCCCGAGTGGTCGAGTATGTGCGGCCGGAGGTATTCGACCGCTATCGGGAGTGGGGTGAAGCCCTTGGACTGCAGGTCCACGCGGCTCCCTTCGTGAGGAGCTCATTTCACGCGGGTGAGAGTCTGGCTAGTGCCATCCGACGGGGGAGCAAGGGCGGGTTGTGCTCGTCATAGTGCATTGAGGGGCCAATCTCTGTATTCTGTGTCAGACGTGAAATGAAGTGATTCGGACACACAAGGGACTCGTCGAATGGCCACAGAAACAATCGGCAGCGATGTCAACGAACAAGATCCAGAAGAACGATTCGCCCAGCTAGTCGAGCACTACAAGGGTGAGAGGGGTGCACTCGTCCCTCTTCTGCAGGGAGCGCAGGCCATCTTCGGCTATCTGCCGCAGGATGTGATGAGACGGGTGGCTCAGGCAGCCGGTGAGCCTCTCGGCAAGGCTCTTGGCGTTGCCACCTTCTATTCTCAGTTCAGATTGACCCCGCATGCGAAGCACACCATCCGCTGCTGCCACGGCACGGCTTGCCACGTGTCGGGCGCCGCGCGGATATCTGAGGAAGTCGAGAAGCATCTGGGCATCCAGGCCGGAGAGAACACCGAGAACATGCTTTACACCATTGAAGAGGTGCACTGCGTGGGGGCGTGCGGCATGGCTCCGGTGGTGATGATCGACGACCGTGCTCACGGCAAACTGACACCCGAGACCGCGGTGCAGGTGGTCAAAGCCTTCCAGGCCGAGGTCGAGGGTAACGGCGCGGCGATGACCGGCGCGACCCCGAACGGCGATGGGGGGACGGAGGCGTGATGCCCGCGGGAGAAGGTACGCTGGTCAAGCCCGAGCCGCAAAACCCCCGCCTCACGATCCCCGAGGCGGATGTTCGTATCTGTCTGGGAACGGGCGGGGTGGCCGCCGGGAGCCGGGAGGTGCTCAAGGCGTTCGAGGAAGGCTTGGCGGGCACGGACATAATGGCCGTCATCCGCCCGCGAGAGGACAAGTGCTCCGGACGCTCCGCTTCGGTCACGGGAACGGGCTGCCAGGGGTTGTGCGCTATGGACCCCCTCGTGGAGATCCACCTGCGCCGGAACGGAACCACGCACAAGGTCACCTACGGCCAGGTCACGCCGGCGATGGTCCCCGAGATCATCGAGCAGCACATCCTGGGAGGGGAGCCGATCACCAAATGGCTCGTCCGGACTGAGGACGGGCCCACCGAATACGACTCCTTCTTCGAGAAACAGGAGAAACTCACCCTCCGGCATGTCGGCATCATCGACCCCGAGGACATCGACGACTATCTCGAGGCCGGTGGCTATCAGGCCCTCTACAAGGTGTTGTCGAGCATGACGCCGGAAGAGGTGATCGACGAGATCAGGTTGTCGGGCTTGAGAGGGCAGAGGCGGCGCCGGGTTCTCCACCGGGCAGAAGTGGGAGTTCGCCGCGAGCTACAACTCGCCCGACGGCGTCAAGTACTTCATCTGCAACGGTGACGAGGGCGATCCGGGTGCGTTCATGGATTGCTCGGCTCTGGAGGGCGAGCCGCACGCCGTCTTCGAGGGAATGGCCATAGGAGCCTACGCGATCGGGGCCTCGATCGGCTATCTGTACGTGCGGGCCGAGTACCCGCTGGCCCTTCGCCGGATCAAGATCGCCATGAAGGCCGCCGAAGAGCGGGGGCTGATCGGCGACAACATCATGGGCTCCGAGTTCTCCTTCCACATCAAGCTGAAGGAGGGTGCGGGCGCCTTCGTATGCGGTGAAGAGACCGCGCTCATGCAGTCTATCGAGGGCAACAGGGGCATGCCGCGCATGCGGCCTCCCTTCCCGGCCGAGTCGGGGTTGTGGAAGCGCCCGACCAACATCAACAACGTCGAGACGCTCGCTGTCGTCCCCTGGATCATCACGAACGGAGCCGAAGCGTTCGCTGCCCGTGGATACGAGAAGTCCAAGGGCACGAAGGTGTTCGCGCTCGCCGGCAAGGTGAACCGGACAGGCCTGGCCGAGGTTCCCATGGGCATGACCCTGCGAGAGGTGATCTTCGGCATAGGCGGCGGCATCAAGAACGGCAAGACGTTCAAGGCCGTGCAGATGGGGGGCCCCTCCGGCGGCTGCCTGCCCGAGTCGCTGCTCGATCTTCCCGTCGACTACGAGACCATCAACCAGACCGGTGCGATCGTGGGCTCGGGCGGAATGATCGTCATCGACGAAGACAACTGCATCGTTGATACCGCGCGCTACTTCCTGAGCTTCACGCAGCATGAAAGCTGCGGCAAGTGTCCGCCTTGCCGCATCGGCACCAAACGCATGCTCGAACTGTTGACGAAGATCTGCGACGGGAAGGGCACGCTGGCCGACCTCGACTTCCTCGAGGAGATAGCGCAGCAGGTCAAGGTGGGTTCACTGTGCGCCCTGGGGGGCACCGCGCCGAACCCGGTCTTCACTGCTCTCAGGTACTTCCGGGATGAGTTTGAAGAGCACGTCATCGACAAGAAATGCCGGGCGGGCATCTGCACCGCCCTGGTGACGTACGCGATAGATCCTGAGACCTGCACCGGTTGCCGGGCCTGTCTGCGGGTGTGCCCGACGGGGGCCATCTCGGGAGAGAGAAAAGAAGTCCATGTGATCGACAACGAACTGTGCATCAAGTGCGGTGCCTGCTACGAGAAGTGCCGCTTCGACGCCGTGAGGAGGTCCTGATGTCCGCCGCTGAAACCAAAGGGGTGCAAATGGTGAAACTCACCCTCAATGGCCAGGAGGTCCAAGGTCGTACCGGCCAGACCATCCTGGAAGTGGCTCAGGCCGCTGGGGTCGACATACCCACCCTTTGCCACGATCCTCGCCTGGAGCCCTACGGGGCCTGCCGCATGTGCCTGGTGGAGGTCGAGGGGGCCCGGGGGCCGATGGCGGCTTGTGGCACCGCGGTGCGCGAGGGCATGAAGGTTCAGACCCACACCGAGAAGATCCGCAAGATACGCAAGTTCGTTCTGGAGTTGCTGCTGACCAACCATCCGCTGGATTGCCCGGTATGCGAGGCGGCCGGTGATTGTCGTCTGCAGGACTACGCGTACGAGTACCTGGTCGACATGGTCCCGTGGGGGTGGCGCGCGCCGGTCGCCGGGAACCCGGGCGACCATCCCAACATCGCGCATTTCGGCGCTCGCTGCGTGTTGTGCGGCCGCTGCGTGCGGATCTGCCGCGAGGTCATGTCCATCGGTTGCTGGGGATATCTCAACCGAGGCTACGACAGCGAGGTGGACACGCCCTACCGTCTTCCGCTGCAGGAGGTCGATTGCGTGTCGTGCGGGCAGTGTGTGAGCACCTGCCCGGTGGGCGCCATCGTGGGGCAGAGGGCGCCGGAGGGAGCGCGGCAGTGGCAGACCGAGAAGACGGTCACCACGTGCTCCTATTGCGGTGACGGATGTCGCCTGGTGCTGCACAGCTACCGCGGCAAGGTGGTACGGGTCGCGTCCGAGGTGCAGAAGGGACTCAATCAAGGCAATCTCTGCGTCAAGGGCCGTTTTGGCATGGGCTATGCGGATTCCCCCGATAGGCTGACCAAGCCTTTGGTCAGGAACGACAAGGGCGATCTGGTCGAGGCGTCGTGGGAAGAGGCGCTGGGACGTGTGAAGGAGAAGTTCTCCGCCGTGAAGGCCGACGCAGGTGGCGAGGCCGTCGCGGCGATCTGCGGCACGCATTGCACGAACGAGACCGGCTATCTGGTCCAGAAGCTGATGCGGACCGTCGTCGGCTCGAACAACGTGGACACGATAGATCACGGCGAACAGGCTGCGTCTGAGGAGGCGCTGGGGATGGTCTTCGGCTCGGCCGCGGCCACCAATTCCCGGAAGGACCTGGGGGCAGCCGATGTCGTGCTGGTGGTCGGCGCCAATCTGACGGAGTCCGACCCGGTGCTGGCGCTCGACGTCATCAAGGCTCTGCGCGGTGGCAAGACGGTGATCGTGATCGACCCGCGTACGACCGAATTGGCGAGCAAGGCCACGCTGCACCTGGCTGTGAAGCCGGGAACCGACCTGGCCGCGTTGCGCGCGATGATGCGGCATATCCTCGATCTTGGTCTGCAGGACGCCGAGTTCATCACGGGGCGCACCGATGAATTCGGGACATTCGAGAAGTCGCTGGCCGGGATCGACCTGAAGGCCGAAGGTGCGGCGTGCGGGGTGGAGCCCGACCTGCTGCGGGCGGCGGGCGCGGCCTTCGGCCAAGCCGGCGCCGCGGCGATCATCTACGGTCCGGGCGTGACGCAGGGCCCGGGCGGTGTCGCCACCGTGTCGGCTCTGGCGGACCTGGCGCTGCTGACCGGCAACGTCGGGCGACCGGGCACGGGACTCCTGCCGTTGCGCTCTGGGGCAAACTCGGAGGGCTTGGCTCACATGGGTGTTCGTCCGACCAAGCTGCCCGGATGGATCTCGCTGGCCTGCGCCGAGACGGTTGCCCGGTTGGAGGCGGCTTGGGGCAGCACCTTGGCCACGGCGCCCGGTCTGTCGGTTGGAGAGATGATCCCCGCCATAGAGAAGAGAGACATCAGGGCCCTCTACGTGGTGGGAGCCGACCC
Source organism: uncultured Actinomycetes bacterium (assembly GCA_963714175.1). Taxonomy (GTDB): domain Bacteria; phylum Actinomycetota; class Thermoleophilia; order RBG-16-64-13; family RBG-16-64-13; genus RBG-16-64-13. Next base: position 1,324,700 of record CAVQNN010000003.1, read on the forward strand.
AGCTCTCGCACTGGCGGACGAGAACCGCGTGCGCAAGGCCTTGGACGGGGTCGACTTCCTGGTGGTGCAGGACAGTTTCCTCACCGACACGGCGCAGTACGCCGACGTTGTCTTGCCCGCGGCCGTCGCCGGCGAAGACGAAGGTACATTCACCAATGCCGAGCGCTTCGTCCAGCGGGTTCGGCCCGCGGTGCCGGCGCTGGGAGAGAGTCTGCCCGACTGGAAGATAGTGCAGGCGCTGTCCAACTCCCTGGGGGCGGACTGGGCCTATGCGGCTCCCGTCGATGTGATGCGCGAGATCGCGGAAGTGGTGCCCTCGTACAAGGGGGTGTCTTACGACAAGCTCGAGCAGGAGTGTCTGGCGGCGCCCTGTCTGGCTACCGACTGCCCGGGAACTCCCATCCTCTACACCGAACAGTTCGCCAAAGGCAAGGCCGTGTTCGCGGCAGTGGAGAAAGGCGTCTCACCGACGGTCACGGGCGCCGACTTCCCGTTCACGCTGCTCACCGGCTCGGCCCGCGAGCATCATGGGACCGGTGTGCGGACCCGCCGCTCGGCGGGGCTCACCAAACTGATGGCTGAAGTCACCCTGGATGTGAACCCGAGCGACGCCTCAAGGTTGGGCCTGAGTGCAGGCGACACAGTGCGGGTGGCAGTCCATGACGGCACGGCCCTCGAAGTGGGAGTGCGGTTGACGTCGCGGGTGCCGGAGGGCATCGTGTTCTTGCCCGGCTTCAGCGCCACCTCGCCGGTGACGCGGCTGTTGGGACGGAAAGGGTCCGGCGCACCTGCGGTGCGTATAGAGCGCCTGGCATAAGCGATCAGGCCGGCGCGCGAACGCGCGCCTTGTCGAGAAGAAGGCGGGCGACGCCTCCCCGGGGGAGGCGTCGCCTCGTGTGTCTTGGAGACCGTCGCGGCGCGGCGGTCGGCGCCCGCTTCCGCGAGTTGCTAGCCTTGGTCTTCGCCGGAGTCAGCGGCACCCTCTTGGGCGTAGCCGCGGGGGCGACGTCCTTGTCCTTGCCACGCGCGGCCTCACGGGCGGTCTGCGTCAGTGCCGCGAGGCGGTCCACCACCATACGGTTGATGGAACCCTTGGGATAGGTTCCCTTGGCCCCCAGAGTACCCGCGGGCAGACCGGTGAGGAGGCTTATCCCTTCGTCGATGGTCGAGACCGGGAAGATGTGGAAGCGGCCCTTGGCGATGGCGTCGCGGACCCGTTCGCTCAGCATGAGATTGCGGACGTTGGCTTTGGGGATCAGTACCCCCTCGTCGCCCTTGAGACCGAGGGCGGCACAGACGGCGAAGTAGCCCTCGATCTTCTCGTTGACGCCGCCGATGGCCTGGACCTGGCCGCGTTGGTTCACCGAGCCGGTGACGGCGAAACGCTGCTGGATGGGGGCGCCCGAGAGCGACGAAAGTAGGGCATACAGTTCCGTTGACGAGGCGCTGTCGCCCTCTATCCCGGAGTACGACTGCTCGAAGACCAGCCGGGCGGTGAGCGACATCGGACGGTCGGAGGCGTACTTGGATCCCAGATAGCCCGAGAGGATGAGCACTCCCTTGGAATGGATGGGGCCGCCCATGTCGACCTCGCGCTCGATGTCCACCACCTCGCCGTCGCCCAGGCGGTGCGTGGCCGTGATGCGGCTGGGCCGTCCGAACATGTAGTCTCCGATGGAAGAGACGGAGAGGCCGTTGACCTGGCCGACCACCGCTCCGGTGGTGTCGAGTAGTACGGTGGCGTCGGCGATCATCTCGTGCACCCGCTCCTCGATCTGGTTGGAGCGATACACCTTCTGGTCTATGGCCTTCTGTACGTCGGCGGCTGTCACCACGATCTCGGCGCTGCCACGACGGCCGCGCTTCGCCCAATATGCGGACTCGGTGAGAAGGTCCACCACGTCCAGAAAGCGGGTGGTCATCTTTCGCTGATCCTCCACGAGGCGCGAGCAATGCTCGATCACGCGGGCTACGCCATCGGGAGAGAAGGGGGCGAGGTCGCGCGTGCGGCAGATATTGGCCACGAAGCGCGCGTAGAGCTGTTCGTTCCTAGCCGTGCGGTCGACCGTCATGTCGAAGTCGGCCTTGACCTTGAAGAGCTCCTCGAAATCGGGGTCCTGAGTGTAGAGCAGGTAGTAGATGAAGGGCTCCCCGATCAGGACGATCTTCGCCTTGAAGGGGATGGGCTCGGGGTCGAGGGTGGCCGTCGTGGCGAACCCCATCTGCTGAGCGACGTCCTCAACGCGTATCTCGCCGGTCTTGAGAGTGCGCTTGAGCGCATCCCAGGAGTAGGGCTTGGTCAGGAGTTCGCGCGCCTCAAGCACAAGGAAGCCGCCGTTCGCCTTGTGAAGAGCGCCGGGCTTGATCATGTTGAAGTCGGTCACCAGTGCACCGAACTGGGCCTGGTGCTCGACGCGCCCCACCAGGTTCTGCAGAACGGGGTTGCTCTCCTTGACGACAGGAGCCCCGGTCTCGGCGGAGTTGTCGACCAGCACGTTGATCTTGTACTTGCGGAAGGCACCCTCACCCTTCTGCTTGGCCGACACCGGGATGCCCATGAACATCACCGGCGCTTCTTCATCGGACTTCTTGAAGTCGTCGGTGTTCTCCACCACATCGGCAAGGACGGCATTCAGGTATTCGACCATCTCGGGCGCGGTGCACCAACGCTCGCACATCTCGTCTATCAGATGCTTGGCTGCGAAGGTGGTCACCTCGCGGTCCAGCTCCCGCACGGCTTCGCGGCCACTCCGCTCGTCCTGGCGAACGAGCCGCATGACCTGCTGCAGCTCCTCGTTGAGGGCTTCGATCCCGTCGTCGATGCGCTTCTGCTCGTCGGTCGCGAGAGCCTCGTAGCCCTCGCGCGACATAGTCTCGCCTTCGGCGGTCTTGGGGACGAAGGCCAACCCAGACGGGGTACGCACCATGGTGAAACTGCCGGCCTCGGCCTTCTGGCCCAGGGCGGTCAGGCTCTCCTCCTGCCGCTCGCCGAACTGCTGCGCGATGGCGCGTTTCTGCTTCTCGTACTCCTCGCCCTCGAAGGCCTGGGTTATGGCCGCCTGCAGATCCTCTACCAGCTTCTCCATGTCCTTGCGGAATTCTCGGGCCTTCCCGGCAGGCAGCCGGATGGCATTGGGCCGGTGCGGTTGAGTGAAGTTGTGGACGTAGACCCAATCGTCCGGCACCGGGCGGGAGGCAGCCTTCTTGGAAAGGAAGTCGTGGATGGTGCTGGCCTTGCCTGTTCCGGTCGGCCCGGCGGCAAAGATGTTGTAGCCGTCGTTGTCTATCCCCATGCCGAAGGCGACGGAAGACACCGCCCGTGTCTGGCCGATTATCTCGGTGAGTTCGGGTAGGTCGGCTGTAGTGTCGAAAGCGAGCCTGGAGACATCGCAGGCTCTGTAGACGTCGGCGGGCGTGAGTTCTCTAGGGACTCTGACCATGCGGTCCTCCGGTTGTTTGTGGAGGCGCCGGACTCAGCCGGCACCCGAACGGTACAAGTCTACCCAAACACGCGACAGGAGAACCACGGAGGGGAGTGTCCGAGGCGGGACTTGAACCCGCATGAGTTATGCACTCACTAGGCCCTCAACCTAGCGCGTCTGCCAATTCCGCCACTCGGACGAGTGTGAGGAGCAGCGGTGAGTATAGGGCCCGGGAATGGGGGAGTCAACACACGCGGCGTCGCACTTGCAGGGGGCGAACAATTGTTCTATACTCCTCGCGACCGAACGAATGTTCACCGGGAGAGGACGATGGAACTCCACGAGCGGCAACAGCGCATCCTGCAGGTCATTGAGGACGCTGTCAAGACACAAGGCTATCCGCCCACGGTCAGGGAGATCGGATTGGCGGTCGGGCTGTGTTCTCCCGCTTCTGTGCAGGGTCATCTCAGCGCGTTGGAGGCGCAGGGCTACATTCGTCGCGGCAGCGCCAAGCGGAGGGCTCTGGAGGTCGTAAGGCGTGGAGACGGCCAGGCTTCGGCAGTCTCCATCGACGGGTCCGCTGGCAACGTCGCTGACCGATATGTGCCCATCACGATGGGAATCCCTCTGGTGGGAAGAGTCGCCGCGGGGGCCCCGCTCCTTGCGGAAGAGAACATCGAGGAGTCCATTGACATCCCCAACTTTCTGGGACAGAAAGACGGATGTTTTGCGCTGCGGGTCGAGGGTACCTCCATGATAAAGGCCGGCATCCTAGATGGAGATATCGTGGTGGTCAGGCAACAGGCGAATGCCGACGACGGGGACATAGTGGTGGCGATGCTCGAAGACGAGGCCACTCTCAAACGTTTCTTCCGCGAGGCCGATCATTTCAGGCTTCAGCCGGAGAACGATGCAATGGAACCGATTCTTACCAAGGACCCCAGGATCGTTGGCAAGGTCACCGGAGTACTAAGGAGGCTGTGATGAACGCATCATCTGGCCATCCACACGCGCAGACGTTGGCGGCTTGTCTCTTGAGTCTGGGTCCCGGCGATGCGTGTCCGCTTTGCGGGCGACCGCTGGAGAGGCTGACGCCATGCGGAGAGGGTCGGCAGCTCACAGTGTTTTCCGAGCGTGAGCCTATAGAGGGTGACTTGCTCGTGTGCCCGGAGTGCGGATGCGAGGTCGCTGCCGAAGAGGATCCAACCGAACCGGTTGGTATCAGGACCTTGAGCGTCGCGGCGTAGAGGCTATCAGATCTTCGCCTGGGTACCGTCGGCTGGGGGAAGAAACGGCGCGTACATCATGAGCGCTGCGTTCTCGGCGACCAGTTCCTCCGATGGTTCCGTCTCTCCCTCACGACTCGTGAGTCGCCAGAGTTCGTTCCGCCGCACGTAGACGCCCGGCCCTTCGTGGGTGAAGCGATGTTCGCGCTCCTCAATCGCGTAGCGGTCCGTGAGCGGCACGTCGGTCGTCCACGAACCCAGAAGATGGGTGTCAGTCACGGCGACCGAAAGCCGATACGGCCAAGCCGTCCGGTTCTCGATCTGCAGATCCAAGGTAGGCCAAGCGCAGGTTGCGCCGCTACCGAATGGTTGGGTCCGCTCCCGGTCCGGGAAGACGTCGTAGCTGTGTCGGCATCGCTCCAACACGGTGAGCGCTTCGGCCAACGTGCCTCCGTCCCCCCGCGTTGCCATATAGAGATCCAGTTCTGCTGCTGAGAAGAAAGAAATGGCTCCTCGGGCAGGACTCGAACCTGCAACACCCTGATTAACAGTCAGGTGCTCTACCATTGAGCTACCGAGGACCGAAGACCTCGCGTAGTATAGGGAATGGACCTACCGCATGCAAACGTACCGGCTGACCGATTTTGGAGGATCCCGGCGATGAAGAGCGGCGACTATCTGGATTGCTTCAAGGCGTACGACGTGCGCGGCAGGGTTCCCAGTCAACTCAACCCCGAACTGGCGGAGGTCATCGGGCGTTCGTATGCTCGCCTGATCCATCCCAGAAGGGTGGCGGTGGGACACGACATACGGCTGACCAGCCCGGAGCTCTCCGAGGCGCTGTGCCGTGGTCTGGTGGACTCGGGAGTCGAGGTGGTCGACATCGGCCTGGTCGGTACCGAGGAGGTCTATTTCGCCGTCTTCTCGCTGGGATTGGACGGTGGGGTGATGGTCACGGCCAGTCACAATCCCCGTGACTACAACGGCATGAAGTTCACGCGCGACAAAGCGCGCCCCATCAGCTCCGACACCGGTCTCATCGAGATCGAGGAAACCGCCATGGAGATTCTCAGGCTGGCGGGCAACGGTCACGGGGGCGGGCGGTACGGCGCGACTATTCCGGGCGGATCTCTGGCTCAAGCCGACACGCGTCCGAGCTACATCGAGCACCTGCTCACGTACATCGACGTCGCGAAACTGAAGCCCCTGAAGGTGGTCGTGAACGCCGGCAACGGTGGCGCCGGGCCGGTCGTCGATCTGCTTGAGCGCTCCCTGCCCTTCGAATTCATCAAGATCAACCACGAACCCGACGGGTCGTTCCCGAACGGGGTACCCAATCCCATGTTGCTCGAGAACCGGTCTGTCACTGCGAAGGCTGTGGTGGAGAACGGCGCCGATCTCGGCATAGCCTGGGATGGTGATTTCGATCGTTGCTTCTTCTTCGACGAGCGTGGCGATTTCGTAGAGGGCTACTACCTTGTGGGTCTGCTGGCCGAGCAGGCGCTCAAGCGGCACCCGGGAGCGAACATCATCAACGATCCTCGTCTTGTCTGGAACACCGAGGAGATGGTGCGAGGCGGCCGGCGGGATACCCGTCGTGTCGAAGAGCGGGCACGCCTTCATCAAGGAGAAGATGCGGGAGGTGGACGCGGCCTACGGCGGGGAGATGTCGGCCCACCACTACTTCAAGGAGTTCTCGTACTGCGACAGTGGGATGATCCCCTGGCTCCAGGTCACCGAGGCCATGAGCGAGCGGGGCCGGGCGCTGTCGGAGATGGTGGACGAACGGATCGCGCGATATCCGGTCAGCGGCGAGATCAATCTGACCATCGGCGACCCGGCGCGCGCCCTGGCGGCGGCCCGCGAGCGCTACGGATCGGAGGCTCTTGGGATCGACGAGTTGGACGGGCTGAGCGTCGAGTTCCCGACCTGGCGGTTCAACGTGCGTATGTCGAACACCGAGCCGGTGGTCCGGGTGAATGTCGAGACCCGTGGAGACAAGACACTGTTGGAGGCGAAGACGAAAGAGGTTCTGGACATGCTGGAGAGTGCCAGTTGAGGATCGCACTTGCGCAGATCAACCCGACCGTCGGGGATCTGAAGGGCAACTCGGAGCTGATCATCGAACAGGCGCGGCGAGCGCAGGCCGCGGGGGCGGCGCTTGTGGCCTTTCCTGAACTGGCCATCTGCGGATATCCACCCGAAGATCTGGTTCTCAAGGACCACTTCCTCACCGACTGCCGCGAGGCTTTGCATGAAGTGGCGGCCGCCTGCCCGGAAACGGTGGTTCTTGTGGGGGTCCCTCTCCAGGAGTGTGGAGCTGTCTACAACGCGGCCGCCATGTTGACCGGGGGGACGGTGGTCGGGTGGTACCGAAAGATCTGGCTGCCCAACTACGCGGTCTTCGACGAGAAGCGCTACTTTGCGCCGGGTGACCGGGTGACCGTCCTGGAGATGGCCGGGATGAGGTTGGGGATCACCATCTGCGAAGACATCTGGGAGCCGAATGGTCCCGGCGAGGCGGCCGCTGATGCCGGCGGCGCCAGCATTGTGATGAATCTTTCGATGTCTCCGTATCACTCGGGCAAAGGCCGGCAACGCGAGGCCATGTTGGCTGAAAGGGCGCGAGACGCGAAGGCCTACGTGTGCTACGTCAATGGAGTCGGCGGCCAGGACGAGCTGATCTTCGACGGGCAAAGCCTGGTGCTGGACCCGAGGGGGACTGTCGTCGGACGCGCGGCCCAGTTCAAGGAAGAACTCCTGGTCTTCGACCTCGACCCTGAGGTCACGAAGGCAGCCAGAGGGGTGGGCCGGGCTTCAGGGCCCGGCTCCTCGGAGCCGGATGACGCGGGCCTCGGTGGGCCGCAGCCGTGGGCACTGGAGGTGGTCAGGGTGGAGAGCGCTGTGCCCTCCCAGACCGGGCTCGCCGCACCGGTGCACGAGCCTCTGGACGCTGTCGCGGAGGTGTACGAAGCTCTCTGTCTGGGGGTGAGGGACTACGTAGGCAAGAACGGCTTCCGGGCGGTGGTGATGGGAATCAGCGGAGGGATCGACTCGGCCTTGACGGCGTGCGTGGCGGCGGACGCTCTTGGCGCCGACAGAGTCCACACAGTCTCGATGCCATCGCGGTACTCGAGCGCGGGAACCAAGGGCGACGCCCGCGAGACCGCGGAGCGCCTGGGCGCTCACTACTACGAGATCCCCATCGAAGGGCTTGTTCGGCTCGTACCTGGAGAGCCTGGCGCCCTATCTGGATGCGCAAGCTCCTGGCGTGACCGAACAGAACATCCAAGCCCGTATTCGCGGCAACCTGCTGATGGCGCTCTCCAACAAGTTCGGCTAGCTGGTTCTCACCACCGGCAACAAGAGCGAGACGGCTGTTGGCTACGCCACGCTCTATGGGGACATGGCCGGCGGGTTCGCGGTGCTCAAGGACGTGCCGAAGACGCTGGTCTACCGGCTGGCGGACTACCGGAACTCCCTGGGCCCAGAGGCGGGGCCCATCCCGGCATCGACCATCGAGCGGGCGCCGTCGGCGGAGTTGGCGGCGGACCAGACCGACCAGGACACGCTCCCGCCCTACGAGATACTCGATCGGATCATCGATGCTTACGTAGTGAACGACGACAGTGTGGACGAGATCGCCGCGGGAGGTATCGATCGGGCTGTGGTGCAGCGGGTGTTGGGGATGATCGACGGCAACGAGTACAAGCGGCGGCAGGCTGCGCCGGGCGTCCGCATCACTCCGAAGGCCTTCGGGAAGGACCGGCGCCTCCCCATCACGAATCGATACCGCGGATAGCTGTGCAGACACGGGGAGCAGGGTGAGCGACTATCTGGTGAGCGAGAAGGCGCTGGGCGCCTCGGTAGGAGAGGTCGAACTCCGGTCGGTGGACTTCGACTCGCTGCCGCTTGACTCCGGAGAGAGTCTGGAGCCGGTGACCATCGCCTACGAGACCTACGGGCGCCTCAACGAGGATCGCTCCAACGCCGTTCTCATAGCTCACGCACTCTCGGGCGACGCGCATGCAGCCGGCTACTATCCCGGCGACGACAGACCCGGTTGGTGGGAGACCATGATCGGGCCCGGCAAGGGCTTCGACACCGATCGCTACTTCGTGATCTGCTCCAACGTCATCGGAGGCTGCAAGGGCAGCAGCGGGCCGATCAGCATCAATCCGGCGACGGGGAAGGAATACGGGCTCGAATTCCCCGTGGTGACAGTGGCCGACATGGTGCGGGCCCAGAAGTTGCTTATCGACCACCTCGAGATAGAGCGCCTCCTCTCTGTGAGCGGAGGTTCCATGGGGGGCATGCAGGCGCTTCAGTGGGCTGTCGCCTACCCGGAGGCGGTGGCCTCCTGCATCCCGATCGCGGCCACCACCAAGCATTCGCCGATGCAGATCGCCTTCAACGAGGTGGGCCGGCTCGCCATCATGAGCGACACCAACTGGAAGGGCGGCGACTACTACTCGGGCGAGGCTCCCGACAGTGGTCTTGCCGTGGCCCGCATGATCGGGCACATAACCTACCTGTCCGACGAGTCGATGCATCAGAAGTTCGGCCGCCGCCTGCGCGACAAGAGCGCGCCGGGATACGACTTCACCATGGACTTCGAGGTGGAGAGCTACCTGCGCCATCAGGGGGAAGTGTTCACCCGCCGCTTCGACGCGAACACCTATCTGTACGTGACGAAGGCCCTCGACTACTTCGATCTGTCGGAGGGCCACGGCCTGCTGGAGGAGACCTTCCGCGATCTCCCCGAGGACATGCGCTTTCTCGTGATCGCCTTCAGCAGTGACTGGCTCTATCCGCCCTACCAGTCGAAGGAGATCGTGCAGGCTCTCAAGGGCAACGGCCTCGACTGCTCCTACTTGGAGATGAAGTCGTCCTACGGGCACGACGCGTTCCTGCTGGAGAACAAAGACCTGAACCGCATGGTCTGGCACTTTCTGGAGACGACGGCGAGGCTGAGGGGGCTGCGCTTTGGCTAGGAGGGCCTCGATGACCGCCGACGGTCTGCGGCGCGACTACGAGTTCATCGCGGACGCGGTGCCTCGAGGGGCCCGGGTGCTCGATCTCGGTTGCGGCGAGGGGACGCTGCTCAAGCTGCTGGTGGACCGCAAGGGGGTGCGGGGGACCGGCATCGAGATGGTCGACGAGCGGGTGTACGAGGCCGTGGCAAAGGGGCTGACGGTGCACCATGGCGACTTCCATGAGGGTCTGACCTACTATCCCGACGACAGCTTCGACTACGTGATCCTCAGCCAGACGCTCCAGGAAGCTCACGACACGGTGGCGGTGCTCGCAGAGGCACTCCGAGTGGGACACTTCGTGGTGGCGAGCTTTCCCAACTTCGCCCACTGGAAGGCGCGCTTCCAGTTGCTCCTCACCGGCCGGGCCCCGGTCACCAAGTCTCTGCCCTACCAGTGGTATGACACTCCGAACATCCACTCGCTCAGCATCAAGGATTTTCGGGTGTTCACGCGCGAGCAGGGGATAAGGATCGTGCGCCACTGCTACTTCAACAGATGGGGCCGGGCGCGTTTCTGGCCGAACCTGCGGGCCGGGTACGGCGTGTTCGTCTTGGAGAGGACTGGCGGACCGGTTGGGAATCGTGCGGTAGAATGACCCTCGTCCCGGGCCCATAGCTCAGTTGGTTAGAGCTGCCGACTCATAATCGGCCGGTCGCAGGTTCGAGTCCTGCTGGGCCCACCGCGACCAGGCCGGTGCCCTTCTGGCGCTGCAGGGCCTGTCGCACCCACAGCCGCTGCTGATCGAGGTCTACGTCCTGCCAGCGCAGGCCCAGCACCTCACCCCTGCGCAGGCCGAGGCCCAGAGCCGTGATGTACAGAGGGCCCAGGTGATCGGGGCGGGCCGCCTTGACGAAGGCGCGGGCCTCGTCGATCGTTAGGGGCTGCACCGGCTCTCGTGGCACCCTGGGGGCATCTGCCCAGGCTAGCGACGTTGCGGGCCACCAGTCCACGCCGTACGGCCGTCTTCAGGGCCAGCCGCGGCACCGAGTGGCAATACTGCACGGTACGCGGTGACAGCGTGGTGTTGGGCGGCGGCGGTGGCGGCTGTGGCGGTGCCTGTTCCACCGGCTCGTTGCCGTCCGGCTTCTTCCGGGGCTGCTTCTTGGGCTTCTTCTCGCGCAGCACGCGGCCGCTGCTAAGGGCCTCGGCGCAGAAAGTCTCCACGTGATCGGGGGTCAGCTTGGCCAGTCTGTACTTGCCCAGCTTGGGTATCAGGTGGCAGCGCACGCACTGCTCATAGCCGCGATACGTGTTGTAGCGCACAGTGGGCTTCGCCGTCTGGTCCAGCCAGCGGTTGAGGTACTGCTCCACCGTGATCTTGTCGTCGGCGGGATACACGCCGAGCTGCAGATCTCGCAGAGCCTTTGTCACGGCCTTTGCCACCGCATCGCGGGTGAGGCCCCTGTAGAACTTGCGCTTGCCGGTGGGCAGCGTCACCACACCGGTTCAGCGTTGGCGGGTCGAGTCGAAGTAGATCGAACCCTCGTTGTGGCCACGTTGCTTACTCATGGCTGCTCGTGTCTCCTGTCCTTTACGCGGTGGTATGACGCGTTTCGTTTGCACTCGGGGTGGCAGTACCGTTGGTTCTTCCGAGTGGGGGTGAAGACCCGGCCGTGCGGGCAACCGCTGTACTCACAGAGGGCGGTTGGCTTCGCTTGCGCGACCTCAAGCGCAAACAGCACGTACAGGGCCGCCAGCAGGGAGTCGGGCAGGTGGACTATTCGCGACCCGTCGTCCTCCGCGTAGGGCAGCACCACAGGGCTGACGTGGGCTGCTAGCTGGTGGTTGACCTGCTGGTGTACGTAGTAGCGCACGGGCTCCCGCGTGTCGCCCAGCGGCCAGCGGTCCAAGAGGTGGGGGGCATGACCAGCCAGGTCGCGTTCGTCGGCCACCTTGCGCCACACAGGCCGGGTGCGGCCGTGAGGGTGGATGATTACCTGGCGGGGGTTCTCACGCCACTCGACCACCTCGGCCAGCAGCCGCGCATCTGGCAGCATGACCGCATCCCACAACACCAGCAGCCGGGCCATGGCCGCTATCTCCTCTTGCCACACCGCCAGAGGTTCGCCGACGAAGAGCCGCACACCGTACCCAATCAGGGAGCCGCCCTGGCGCTGCGGCACCCGGTCAGGCAGATCGACCGCCCCCTGGCCGAGGGCACCGTGTTTGTTCGCGAAGGCGGAGTATATCGTTCTGGGCTGTCACCCAGCCGCGCGAACGTTCGATGAACCTGGGGCATCTACGCCGAGGCGGCGGCGGCCGGTTCCGCCCACATGCGCGAGGAGCTGTCTAAGCGCGCGGTGGCCACTGAAGGGCGGGGCCGTCAGCAGGCCATGATCGACTCGGCCCGCCACCTGCTGGCCGTGAAGCCGGACCACTGGAACACCGAGCCCTGGCTGTTCAACTGCACCAACGGGACCGTCGATCTGCACACCGGCGAGCTGCGGGCCCACCAGCCCGACGACCGGATCACCATCGTTTCGCCGGTGGTCTACGACCCCCAGGCTACGTGCCCGACCTTTGATCGCTTTCTTAGCCAGGTGGTACCCGACGATCGGGTGCGCGACTTTCTGCAGCGTAGCGTGGGCTACGCCATGACCGGCCTGGCGGTGGAGCACCACTTCTGGTTCTTGTTCGGCCCCGGCGCGAACGGCAAGGGCACCCTGACCAGTATCGTGCAGCACATTTTGGCGGGCTATGCGCACACCGCCGCCCCCGCTTGTTGGAACGGAGCCGGGAGAGACATCCGGCCGAGCTTGCCGATCTGCTGGGGAAGCGCCTGGTGATCGCCACCGAGACCGAGGAGAACCGGGCCTTGGACGAGCCCCGGGTGAAGCAGCTGACCGGCGGAGACAAGATCAGCGCGCGCTTCATGCGCGGCAACTTCTTCGAGTTCTGGCCCACCCACAAGATATGGATACACGGCAACCACAAACCCCGCATCAGCGGTACCGATCACGGCATCTGGCGGCGACCATTGTTGGTGGACTTTCCGGTAATCATCGACAAGAAGGACCAAGACCTAGCCTTGCGGGACAAGCTGGAGGGCGAGGCCCCCGGCATTCTGAACTGGATGTTGGTTGGATGCCTGATGTGGCAACAGGAGGGTCTGCAGCCGCCCGATAGTGTGCGCGTCGCCACCGAACGCTATCGGCTTGAGGAGGACCACATCGGGGCCTACATCGTCGAGCGCTGTGTGGTCGAGGAGGGGGCCACTGAGAAGGGAGGAGCGCTGTACAACGACTACAAGTACTGGTGTGAGCAACTGGGTGACAAGCCCGTGAACGGGACCATCTTTGGCAAGAGCTTGGGAGAACGAGGGTACCGAAACGAAGGAGCAGGGCGCACGCTGGTGCGCTGCGGTATCAGGCTGGCAGAAGCATCGGATGCGCCGAGCGAAGTGTAAGGGTTGTAAGGGTTGTAATACCCCGGCCATATAGACCCGTGAATACGCTGGTTGAGCTGCTTATATGGCCCGGGCCTTACAACTATTACACCTAGGAGCAACAAGGAGAAGAAATGCCTGCAACTAGCCGTAATCTGCAGTGTAAGGGTTTGGGCCCCCGATTTGCCGGCCAGAGGCCGGACGCCCCATGAACGTGCAGATCGTGGAAGGCGCACGATCGAACCCAGCACAACCCGTGTGGGTCTGGCGCGTCTGGTGGTGCGGCCGGTGCATGGCCATGGGCTTCTGCGGCAGTGAGGCTGAGGCGAAGCGGCAGGCCGAGCGCGCCAAGGCAGAGGCCGAGCGCAGTCGATCGAGCGAGTGGTCGGTGTAGTTGCCGTGCTGACGATGACCGACGGGGTAAGGGCGTCTGCATCACGACGCAAAACGCCCGACCAAAACCATGCGGGTAGCTTCCGTCCCGCGCCCCCAAGTCTTCGCTACTTCCCCCCAAGTCTTCGCTACTTCCCCCCCAAAGCCCAATCTAAGGAGGTTCGCCATGCCAACTGAACAGCCCCCCGAAAGCGTGCAGCCGCACAAGGACCTGATCGGCCTGCTTCTTGCCGCCTGCGACGATCGCCATGCTTTCGATGCCGTGCTGAAGACAGTGACCATGGGCGAACTGCCCGCCCTGTTCCTGGCCGTCTGCGACATCGTGGGTTCGTTGCTGATGTGGACCGATCGCGGCCGCGATGACGGCGATATACCCGAGCGCCTCACCGTCCGGTCGCTGCTCGTGGCGCTGCGGGCCGCCCTGGAGGAGGGGTCCACATGCCCCGGCGAGTAGTGGTAGAGTCGGGCTTGCCGGATCAGCCGCAGAGCCAATGCCGAGGACCCCGTGCCGGGCAAGGCAGAGGAGCCGAGCGGAGGGCCAATGGGGAAACCAACCCAAAGGAGCCCCGACGAGGCAACGGACCACGCCAGGCCATACGACCCCGGCCCTTCAGGGCCAGACGGGGCGGGCCGCCCGGCGGTCGGGCCGTGGAACCCCATACTTATGACGCCCGAAAGGGGTGACTTGATGCGTACTAAGCAAGTGGTGCTCGATCAGGCCAAACTGGCGCTCGGGGAAGCCCGGGGCCTGCTTGAAAAGGCACTGGCAGAGCACCGAGACATGACGACCGACGAACTCTTGCGCTACAACGCCGTGATGGGCACCGGGGCCGCCCGCCTGGCTGAAGCCGAGAAGATCGACGAGCAGGCCCGCAAGGACGCCGCCACGTTGGCCAAACTGGATAGTTGGGCCGCAAGCGACGGCCGGGCACCGGACGCGCGGGGCGGCTACCAGAGCAAGGGCGGGAGCGCCTGGTCATGCGACGTACCGCCCGTTACGAGTCTAGGGGTAGTGGGCCTACTTCTTGGCTATCGGCTTCGAGTCGGCACTGCTCGGGCCCGTCTCGGCGGCCTTCGGGGCCTTGGCCTTGGCGGCCTCTTGGGCCATGCGCGTGGCCTCGGCGCCGACCTCTTTGACCTGGGCGGCAGTGAGCTTCCACGGACCCTTCTCGGTGCGGGTGCCGCCCCACAGCGATCGGGCGGCGCGGCGGGCATAGAGCGGGTCGGCGAGGCCGAGCTTACGGGCGGCCTCGGTGAGGCTGAACGTGGGCTCGGGGGGCGTGGCGGTAGGGGTGGTGGGGGTGGTAGGCTGCTTCATGTCAGGACCTCCTAATAGGTGCCTGATCTGGCCTCCGGCTGCGTTGGCGCGCGGTGCGGGGGCCTTTTGTGGTGTACCGGGCTCGGTACTCTACGCTCCGGTCAGCAGTAGAGCAACCCGGGCCTTGCGGGGCATCGCGATCGTGCACTGCCCCACTTGGCGCGCTTGAGGGGAGAAGACGTGCTGGTAGCCGATCTACGGAACGTCATCGAGAAGCTGGCTCCCGCCATGCTCGCACAGCCGGGAGACAACTCCGGCCTGCTGGTCGGTGACGAGCGGGCTTCGGTGTGCCGGATCCTCGTGGCCCTGGAGTTGACCGGGCCGGTCCTCGACGAAGCCCTGGCCGGAGGGTACGACACCGTCCTCACTCACCACCCGCTCCTGTTCGCGCCGGTGCGCTCCCTGGTGGAGTCTCACTCCCGCGAGAGACTGCTGCGCCGTCTCGTGGAGGAGCACATGACGCTGTTCGCCTGTCACACCAACCTGGATTCGGCTCCGGGCGGCCTGGCCGATATCGCCGGCGACGCCCTGGGGCTTCAGGGGATGGTCCCGCTGGAGCCGGCCGCGGCCGGATGGTACAAGCTGGTGGGCTTCGTCCCGGCGGACGCGGTGGAGGCGGTGGCGGCCGCCGTGTTCGCTACGGGCGCGGGGGGCATCGGGAACTACAAGGATTGCGCCTTCGCCGCGTGAGGGCATCGGTTGGTTCACACCTGGGCCCGGAAGCCATCCCGCGGTGGGACAGGTGGTCACGTCCGGAGCGGACACCCGAGGTGCGCTGGGAGACGGTGGTGCCGCGCAGAAGGCTTGCCGAGGGCGATCCAGGCCTTCGTGGCCGCCCATCCCTACGAGGAGCCCGCCTTCGACATCTATCCGGTTGAGGACGTGCTGCCCGCAGCCGGCCTGGGGCGGGTGGGCATGCTTCCGAAGCCGCTCTCGGTGCGCGCGCTCGCCGAGCGGGTCGCCCAGGTCTTCGAGGTGGGCGGGGTGGCGTGGAGCGGCGACGGAGCAGCGCATGGTGAAGCGGGTGGGCGTGCTGCCGGGCAGCGGCCGCAGCCTGTTGGAAGCCGCGGCGGCGCAGTGCGAGGTGCTTGATCACGGGCGATGTGGGCTATCACGACGCCGACCAGGTGGCCGAGAGGTGGGCTCTCGCTGATCGACGTGCCCCACGGTGACTTCGAGTGGTGGGCGTTCCGGCGTTGGACCGGGAAAATGGCGCAAGAATTGAGCGGATCGGGGGTAACGGTGTCGATCTCGCAGGAGTGGCGGTCTCCGTGGGAACGGGTGTCGGAGGATAGCGGCAGGAAGAGCGGCGGCCTCGATGAAGCCAAGGAGCGGCCAATAGAACGCGGCGCCGTGTCCAGCGGAGGTTCGGGCGGTGGATCGGTGCGAATGTGGATCGACGGTGGTTCTCGCGGAAATCCAGGTCCCAGCGCGATCGGCGTGGTGGTGGAGGACGCCGGAGGGCACGTTGCTGGACACGCTCGGCGAGGTGATCGGGGTCGGCACCAACAACGTGGCCGAGTATCGGGCCCTGCTGGCCGCTCTGCAGATGGCCGCGAATATGGGCGCTACGCAGGTCGAGGTGTCGTCGGACTCCGAGCTTCTGGTCAAGCAGATGCGCGGCGAGTACAAGGTCAAGAACGAGGGACTCAAGCCGCTCCACGCCGCTGCCCGCCAGCGCGCGGCGGCGTTCCGCACCTTCGCCATCCGCCACGTCGACAGGGAAGAAAACACCCGGGCCGACGCATTGGTCAACAAGGCGCTGGACGAACAGCGGAAAACTGGTCTATAATCCACCGGCCGCCAGGTTCGGGCGGATGTAGCTCAGTTGGCTAGAGCGTCTGCTTGCCATGCAGAAGGTCGAGGGTTCGAATCCCTTCATCCGCTCCATTTTTGTCCCCTCAGGGCGACGTGGCCGAGTGGCTAGGCACGGGTCTGCAAAACCCGCTACACCGGTTCAATTCCGGTCGTCGCCTCCTTGAGTAGCTGCCAAGCGGCACCTTGGCTCTCCTGACCCCGGACCGAAAGATCGCGACGGTGTTCGGGGTGCTCTCTGTCTCCAATGTGGCTTGGACCGCTCGCGTGTTTGGGTTTCGGATCGTGGGGGAACACTCCCCCCGAGTCCCGAGAGGTCAGACGCAGCGTCTGAGGAGCTTACAAGGGGACCCGCAGAGGAAACGCGGAGACAAATGACCGCGGAGTACAGTGAAGCGGGGGACGAAGTAAGAGCCGTTGATAGACGAAAAGCGAGGTCACTCGGGACTTGCTCTGTCTCGTGTCCGCGAGAGGGAATGGCCGCCGCCGGTCTTGCCAGCCGAGTGAGCCGGCTGTATCATGACCGACCTGACGGGCGCTTAGCTCAGGGGGAGAGCGCTTCCTTGACACGGAAGAGGTCGTAGGTTCAAATCCTTCAGCGCCCACTCGTTGAATCCCGTCCCGCCACAGCTTGGTTGCGAGGGTCCATGAAGGTAGTACTTCCCGACGGATCAGATCTCATCGTGGCAGATGGAGCCACGGCAGCCGACGTGGCCGGTAGCATCGGTCCGCGGCTGGCAAAGGTCGCAGTGGCCGCCAAGATCGGTGACCAGGTCGTGGACTTGGCCAGCCCTGTCGCCGAGGGCGATCACGTGGCCATCATCACCTCCACCTCCCCGGAAGGCCTCGACGTCATCCGCCACTCGGCCGCCCACGTTCTGGCCGAGGCCGCCACGAGACTCTTCCCCGGCACCAAGGTGGCCATCGGTCCGGCCATCAAGGACGGCTTCTACTACGACTTCGAGTTCCCTCAGGCGGTCGGTGAGGACGATCTTCCCCGCCTGACCGAGGAGATCCAGCGCCTGCTTGCCTCCGCATCGCCCTTTGAACGGCGTGAGGTGAGCAAGGAAGAGGCGCTCGCCCTGTTCTCCGACGAGCCCTACAAGCTGGAGTTGATCGAGGATCTGCCGGAGGATGCCACCATCAGCGTGTACCGGCAGGGCGAGTTCCTCGATCTGTGCCGGGGTCCGCACGTGCCCGACACGAGCCGCATCGGGACCGTCGGCCTACTTTCCGTGGCCGGCGCCTACTGGCGGGGCAAGAGCGACAACACCATGCTCACCCGCATCTACGGCACCGCCTTCCCCAGCAAGAAGGAGTTGGACGAGTACCTCGAGCGCATGGAGATGGCCCGGCAGCGCGACCACCGCAAGTTGGGCCGCGAACTGGGTCTGTTCAGCTTCCACGATGAGGGGCCCGGGTTCCCGTTCTTCCATCCCAAGGGGATGCGGGTGATCAACGCCCTGCTCGACTACTGGCGGCGGGAGCACACAGCCGCGGGGTACGAGGAGATCCGGACCCCGATCATGCTGGAGCGCACCCTCTGGGAACGCTCCGGTCACTGGGACAACTACAAAGACAACATGTACTTCACCAAGATCGACGACGTCGACTTTGCCGTGAAGCCCATGAACTGCCCCGGGGGCACGCTCGTCTACAAGAGCGAGCAGCATTCCTATCGCGATTTCCCGATGCGTATCGCCGAACTGGGGCAGGTGCACCGGCACGAGATGTCGGGGGTGCTTGCAGGGACTGTTCCGCGTACGCGTCTTCACTCAGGACGATGCCCACATCTTCTGCCTCCCCGAGCAGGTGGAGGACGAGGTGCTTGGTGTCATCGCTCTGATCTACCGGATGTACAAGACCTTCGGCTTCGACAAGGTGCACGTGGAGCTATCCACTCGGCCGGAGAAGTCGATCGGCACCGACGAGATGTGGGAGACGGCTGAGAGCGCCCTGACGGTTGCTTTGGAGCGCGCTGAACTGCCCTACGTGCTTAACGCTGGGGATGGCGCCTTCTACGGTCCGAAGATCGACTTCCACATCGAGGACGTCATGGGCCGGACGTGGCAGTGCGCGACCTGCCAGTTGGACTTCGCCATGCCTGAGCGCCTCGACCTGGACTACGTGGGCGAGGACAACCAGCGGCACCGCCCGGTCATGCTGCATCGCGTGGTCTTCGGGAGCCTCGAACGCTTCCTGGGCATCCTGATCGAGCACTACGGGGGCGCCTTCCCGGGCTGGCTTGCTCCGGTGCAGGCGGTGGTGGTGCCCGTGGCCGATCGACACGCCGACTACGCGGGCGAGGTCAAACGGGCGCTCGAGTGCGCCGGGCTGCGGGCTGAGGTCGACCTGCGCTCCGAATCGGTGTCGAAGAAGATCCGCGACGGCGAGGTGACCAAGGTGCCGTTCATGCTGGTCGTGGGCGACCGCGAGGTGGAGCAGCGTACGGTGACGCTCCGGACCCGCGGCAGCAAGGACACCCAGCCCTATGCTCTGGCCGACGCCACAGCCAAGATCGCCGAGGAGTGCAGCCCGCCGGCTGTTGCATCTTGCTCTTGAGTGGCCGTGGTGCTTGGGCTATACTGCTCGGCTGCATAAAGAGGAAGCCACCCTTCCCACCTCGCGCCTTGTTGGTACGCAGGTCAGGCTATAGAGAGAGCGGTGCGGCATGGTGCCGCGCGGCTGCATTGGGAAGCGGTGGACACACCGCTTTTTGCGTATGTAGGTATGGTCTCTAACCGGTAGCACCGGGGGAGGTGCAGGGCAACATAGCCGACATCGTTCGCATCAACGAGAAGATCCGCGCAGAGGCAGTTCGGCTCATCGGGCCGGACGGCGAGCAGGTTGGGATCGTGGGAGTGCCGGAGGCGTTGAGTTACGCCGACAGATTGAACCTCGACCTCGTCGAGGTGGCTCCGATGGCCAACCCGCCGGTCTGCAAGGTGATGGATTACGGCAAGTATAGGTACGAGCAAGAGCAGAAGGCCAAGGAAGCGCGCAAGCGGCAGACGACGATCAGCATCAAAGAGATCAAGCTGCGGCCGAAGATCGACGACCACGACTTCGACACAAAGAAGGGTCACGTCGAGCGCTTTCTGAAAAAGGGAGACAAGGTCAAGCTGACGATCATGTTTCGCGGCAGGGAGTTGGTCCATCCTCATCTGGGGGAAAGGCTGCTCCGGCGGATGGCCGAGGATCTGGCCGAGATCGGCGAGGTAGAGTCCGAGCCCAACCTCGACGGCAGGAACATGGTCATGATGCTGGCCCCCAAGCGGAGCTGATCCGCGGGGCCGTCCGACAGATTGACTCTCGGGCGCTGAGTTTGAAACGACTCCAGTGGGTCACGAGCCTGCTCGTGCGTGGATGAAGGGAACAGAAATGGCGAAGAACAAGACTCACAAGGGAACCAAGAAGCGCATGCGCGTCACCGCGACGGGCAAGCTTCTGCATCAGCGCCCCTTCGGCAGTCACATGCTGACGAAGAAATCGGCCAATCGCAAGCGCAAGATGCGCAAGACCTCGGAGATCGTCGCGTCGGATACCAATCGGCTTCGCAGTCTCTTGGGCCGCTAGGAGGACAGTGCCATGCCCAGAGTAAAGAGGAGCATCAACGCCCAGAAGAAGCGCCGCAAGGCTCTCGACGAGGCGAAGGGCTATTGGGGGCTGAAGAAGTCCTCCTACCGGCGAGCCAAAGAGCAGCTCATCAAGTCGGGCACGTACGCCTACCGCGACCGCCGCGCGCGCAAGCGCGAGTTCCGCCGCCTGTGGATCACCCGCATCAACGCCGGGGCCAGAGAGCACGGCATGAGCTACAACCAGCTCATCCATGGGCTCAAGGTCGCCGAGATCGAGGTCGATCGCAAGATCCTCGCCGATCTGGCGGTGCGTGAGCCTGAGGTGTTCGCCAGTCTCGCCGACTCGGGCCAAGGACGCCCTGGGAGCGAGCTAGGCTCGCCTCCGCTGCCCTCGGGCGGAGAACTCACCGTGATCCGCGACATCGCCGGGCGGCAGAATCATAGCGTCAAGCTGGCGCGCAAGCTTCAGAAGAAGAAGCATCGCCGCGAACGTGGACTGCTTGGTGGGCGAAGGGATGGATCTCCTTCGCGCCGCCGTCGAGGCCGGAGCGGATGTGCGCGAGGTGCTGGTGCGCAAGGATCTGGCCGGCGCCCTCGCCTGCACGGCGATGCGCGACATCGACGTGGGCATCTGCGACGAGGAGACCCTCGACTATGCCAGCTCGCTGGGCGGCGGGGTCGACGTGATCTTCATGTGCGCGGAGCCGAGCTGGAGTCTGGCCGACCTTCCTCTCGAAGAGGGGGTGACCTTCTTTCTCGATGGGGTGGGCGACCCGGGCAATGTGGGAACGCTGATTCGCAGCGCCGTCGCGTTTGGCGCTGGAGGGGTGATCTGCTCCCCGGGAACGGCCGATCCGTACGGACCCAAGGCCATGCGGGCCGGAATGGGCGCGCAGTTCTCGCTTCCGGTGGTGACCGAGGTATCTGCCTCGGACCTGCGGGCGAGGTTCGCCGCGCTTGAGCAGGGAGGACGTGGAAGCCCGAGGTCTTGGTGGCCGACCCGCACGAGGGAGACAACCTGCGAGGTCTTGGCCGCAAGGCCGGAACGGTCGTCGTGCTCGGGGCGGAGCGTACCGGGCCTGGGTCGGAGTGGGTGGGTGCGCGCACGAGTGAGCATCCCGCAGCATCGGTTCGACTCGCTCAACGTGGCGATGGCGGCCACCATATTCGCTTATGAATTGAGCCGGGATCGGACACCGGTCGCAGTGGCAAATAGAGTCACCGTCCGTTAGGATTGACTGCTTGGAAGGAGGAGCCATGACAGCGAGCGACCCCATTCTCGAGCAGGTATCGCGGGCCGATCTGAGGAGCATCTACACGGCCGGCCGTGAGGCGATCGCCTCCGCCGCCGACCTCGCCTCGCTCGAGGCCGCGAGGGTCCACTTCTTGGGCCGGAAGGCTGAGTTGGTCCTGCTCCTCCGTACCATCCCGGAGTTGCCGGCGGAGGAGCGTCCCGAGGTCGGGAAGGTGGGCAATCTCATCCGGAAGGCGCTGGAGGAGGCGGTCGAGGCTCGGCGCGTGGAGTTGGAGACCCAGGAACTGGTGCATGGGCTCGGGAAAGACCATATCGACGTCACTCTGCCGGGTTGGCGCTCACCGCTCGGCCATCTCCATCTCGTCACCCAGACCCAGCGCGAGATCGAGGACATCTTCGTCGCCATGGGATACGAGGTCGCCGACGGTCCTGAGATCGAGACCGACTACTACAACTTCGAGGCGCTCAACTACACGCCGATCATCCCGCTCGGTCGCTGCACGACACCTTCTTCGTGAATGACGACGTGGTGCTGCGCACGCACACCTCGCCGGTGGAGATCCGGACGATGGAGAAGCAGCGGCCTCCGGTCCGCATCATCGCTCCGGGCAAGACGTATCGGCGAGACTCCGACGCCACCCATACCCCGATGTTCCACCAGGTCGAAGGCTTGGTGGTCGACGAGCACATCACGATGGCGGATCTCAAGGGGACGCTGGAGACCTTCGTGAAGGCGATGTTCGGCGCGGACCGCGAGGTTCGGCTGCGTCCGCACTTCTTCCCCTTCACCGAGCCGTCGGTGGAAGTGGACGTGTCGTGCATGTTCTGCGACGGTGCGGGCTGCCGCTTGTGCAAGAGGAGCGGCTGGCTGGAGATCCTGGGGGCGGGGATGACCGATCCGAACGTGTTCGGCTTCGTGGACTACGACCCTGAGGTCTACTCGGGGTTCGCCTTCGGCATGGGGATCGAGAGGATCGCGATGCTCAAGCACGGAGTCAACGACCTGCGTCTGTTCTTCGAGAACGATCTGCGCTTTCTGCGCCAGTTCTGAGTGGAGACCTAGGTGAAAGCGCCGCTTTCATGGTTGAAACAGTACGTGTCCATCGAGATGGACATAGACGAGCTTGCCTCGCGTCTCGCCCTGACGGGCACCGAGGTCGAGCGAGTGACCGAGGTGGGAGTCCCCGGCGACGAGGAGAACCTGAGCCGCTTCGTCGTGGGCAAGGTCTTCGACTGTCGGCGCCATCCCGACGCCGACAAGCTCTCTGTGTGCACGGTGGACGTGGGTGGGGAGGCTGCCCGCACCATCGTGTGCGGAGCGCCGAACGTGGCGGCCGGACAGACGGTGGCGGTGGTGCTCCCGGGCGGCGTGATGCCCGACGGTACCCGCATCAAGGACGCGAAGTTGCGCGGTGTCGCCTCGGCAGGAATGATCCTGTCGGAGGCGGAATTGGGGCTGGCGGCAAAGAGCCCAGGTACCATGGTCCTGCCCGATGAGTGGGAGGCCGGCGAACTGCTGGTCGATCACTTCGCGGTGACCGACCGGGTGCTGGAAGTGGAAGTGACGCCCAACCGGCCCGACTGTCTTTCGGTACGGGGATTGGCGCGGGAGATCGCCGCAATCACCGGGGCCGACTTCGACGAGGATCTGAGCTTTGTCCACCCCTGGGGCGAGCACACGGTGGACGAAGACATCGCCATCGAGGTTCTCGACCCCGATCTGTGCCCGCGGTACGCCGGCCGGGTCATCCGGGGCGTGACGGTGGGCGAATCGCCGCTGTGGCTGAAGGCCCTCATCAGCCATGCCGGGATGCGTCCCATCAGCAACGTGGTGGACGTGACCAACTACGTGTTGTGGGCGCTGGGGCAGCCTCTGCACGCTTTCGATCTGCACACCATCCGTGGTGGACGCATAGTCGTGCGTCGCGCCCATCCCGGCGAGAAGCTCACGACCCTCGACAACGAGGAGCGGGTGCTGACCGATGACATGCTGGTGATCGCCGATGCAGAGCGAGCCTCCGTGGTCGCCGGTGTCATGGGTGGGCTCGAGAGCGAGATCACCGAGAACACCACCGATATCCTCCTGGAGGGGGCCAACTTCTCGGGACCGTCCATCATGCGCACCGAGTCTGCGCTCAGTCTGCGCTCGGAAGCATCGACGCGCTACGAGAAGGGCCTGGACCCCGAGATGATCCCGCTGGCCCTCGACATGGCCTGCAGCCTGTTCGTGGAACTGTGCGGCGGAACGGTCTCGGTGGGCACCATCGATGTGCGGAGCGATCCTCGTCCCGAGACGGTTCTCAAGTTGCGCCCGGCGCGCGTCGAGCAGATCCTGGGTGTCAAGGTCGCGGTGGCCGACATCGTGACGATACTGACGAGCCTGGGTTGCGATGTCAGCGAGGATGGCGAGTCCCTCGCGGTGGCGGTGCCCAGCTTCAGGGCCGACCTGGAGCGGGAGATCGACCTCATCGAAGAGATCGCCCGCATACACGGTCTCGAGCACATCCCCTCGACTCTGCCCCCGCGGCGCGAAGGCCACGGCGGACTCAGCCGGATGCAGGTCCGGATGCGGCGCATAGAGGACATGCTGGTGGGCGCCGGACTCTCTGAGGTGATCACCTACAGCTTCGCTGACGAGAAATGGCCCGAGCGACTGCGCTTGGCGGCCGACGACAGACGGCGTGCGGGCGTGAGGCTCTCGAACCCGCTGAGCAACGACCAGGCGCAGATGCGGACGATGCTGCTGCCGGGTCTGCTCGACACCGCGCAGAAGAACGCGGCCGTGCGTGAGGACCGGGTGCACATCTTCGAGATGGGACGGGTCTTCGGCGCCTCTGGCGAGGTGCTGCCCGATGAGAGGACTCATGTCGGCATCCTTGTTGCCGGCGAATGGGAGGGAGATTCCTGGCTTCGTTCCGGTGTGACCTGCGACTACTTCCTGTGCAAGGGCTTCGTCGAGAGACTGCTCGCCGGACTGGGTGGCGTTGTCGCCTATGAGCCCGCGGATGAGCCGTTTCTGCATCCTGGCAGGAGCGCGGCCATACGCGACGGCGAGGGTCGGTTCGTAGGCTGGATGGGCGAAGTGCATCCCCTGGTGCTGCAGGCATACGATCTGCGCGGGCCGGCGGTGGCCGCCGAGTTGGATGTCGAGGCTCTTCTGGCGGCTTGCCCCGAATCAGCCACCTTCCGCGATCTGCTGGCGTACCCGGTGGTCGAGCAGGATCTCGCCCTGGTGATCGACACGAGCGTGCCGGCTGCGACGGTGATCGAGGTTCTGCGGAAGGCCGGCGGAGATCTCTTGGAGGACGTCGCGGTCTTTGATGTCTACGAAGGCAGTCAGGTCGGAGAGGGAAAGAAGAGCCTTGCTCTGCGCCTCAGCTTCCGGGCCGCGGATCGCACGCTCAGCGAAGCCGAGGTCAACACGCTGCGTGAGCGGATGGTGGAGAAGGTCAGAGGCGAGCTGGGAGCGGAACTCCGAGCCTGAGAGCCGTGGGCACGGGAACGGGCGACTCGCCTAGGCCGTTCTGGGTCGGGTGCCACGGAATGCTTGCATTCGTTTGCACGTGGCTGTATAGTCATGCATCAGCGGCCAGGAGGTCGTGCTCTGTCGCACCCGCGTGCGAAGTGCGAATGACTAGTGAAAGGCCTGAAAGTGATCACGGCGAGCATCGTAGGGGCAACCGGATACACGGGCGCTGTTCTCACCGACATCTTGGCGGGGCATCCGGAAGTGCGACTGGGTGCGCTCACGTCGAAGTCGTACGCGGGGCGAACGGTGAGCGAGGTCTTTCCGCACCTGCGGGTCGAGGGGATCTACGCGCCGTATTCAGACGAGGCCTTGGCGGGCTCTGATGTTGCCTTCGTGTGCTATCCGCACGCCGAGGCCCACCGGGTCGTCGCGGAGCTGGTCGACGGCGGATGCAGGGTCGTGGATCTCAGCGCCGACTTCCGTCTCAAGGACCCAGCGGACTACTCCAAGTGGTACGGTTTCGAACACCCGCGGCCAGATCTGGTGGCCGAAGCAGTCTTCGGGCTGCCTGAGGTGTATCGGGCGCAGGTCGCCGGTGCCCGGCTGGTCGCCAATCCGGGCTGCTACCCGACGGGCATGCTGCTGGGGCTACTTCCGGTAGCGAACGAGATCGACGGCGGCTCCGTGATCGTCGACTCGAAATCGGGTGTGTCGGGCGCGGGGCGGACCCCGTCGGAGAAGACCCACTTCTGCGCGGTGACCGGGAACTTCCGGGCCTACAGCGAGGTTGGCCATCGCCACACGGCCGAGATGGCCCAGGAGTTGAGCCTGGCGGCGGGGCAGGCCACGGCCGGTTTCGTTCACGCCCCATCTGCTTGCCGGTAGACCGGGGCATCATCAGCACCATATACTTCAAGCCACGGAATGGACTGCAGGGGACGCAGGCCTGGGTGGAGAAGTACCGGCTGTTCTACGAAGGCGAGCCGTTCGTCGAGGTCACCGATCACGTTCCGAGTCTATCTGAGGTGCAGGGGACGAACTTCTGTCGCATGACCGTGCGCGAGGACGCGAGCGCCGGCTTGGTGAAGGTCTTCACCGCGATCGACAACCTGGTCAAGGGCGCGTCCGGACAGGCGGTGCAGAACATGAATTGCATGTTTGGGTTTGCGGAGAAAGCAGGGTTGGGGAGGGCGGTATGAGTGCCACAGGCGGCGGGCCGGCACACCCGGTCGTCGTATCTCCATTTGAGTCTCGCTTTTGGTCGCTGCCGCAGGGTGTGCGGCTGGTCGAGCCCGAGGACGGTTCACCCGGTGCCACGCATCCGGCGGGATTCCTGGCCAGCGGGGTGGTGGCCGGGCTGAAGGAGAGCGGACGCCCGGATATGGGGGTCGTCACTGTGGCGCCCGAGTGGCGTGCCCAGGCCGCTTCGGCGGCCGTCTTCACCACCAATGCTTTCGCGGCGGCGCCGGTGGTCGTCAATCGCGCACGAGTGTGACCTCGACCGGCTTGGCCGCGGTCGTGATGAAGAGCGGGAATGCGAACGCCGGCACGGGCGCGGCGGGACTTGCTGTCGCTCGCGGCATGCAGGCAGCCTGCGCGGAGGCCCTGGGGTTGCCGGCGAACAGGGTGGCGGTGGGCTCCACGGGCATCATAGGTGTGCAGGTGGACCCCGATCTCGTCGCCGCGGGAGTGAAGAAGGCGGCGGAGGCCGTGCTGCCCGACGGAGGCCCGGGATTCAACCGGGCCATCATGACCACCGATCGCTTCCCGAAGATCTGCGCCCTCGACGTGGAGACCTCCGCCGGAATGGTCAAGCTGGGGGTCTGCGCCAAGGGCGCCGGAATGATCGCGCCGGCCATGGCGACGATGCTGTGCGTCGTTACCACCGACGCAGTCCTGACGCCTGAAGAGATGCGAAGCCTCCTGGGCGGCGCAGTCGGGCAGTCGTTCAACCGGATAACGGTCGACGGGGAGATGAGCACCAACGACTCGGTGGTCTTCCTGGCGAGCGGGGCGTCGGCGGTGCGCCCGGACGAGGTCGCCCTTGCCCAGCTGGCGTCGGCACTGGATGCGATGCTCCTGCGGGTCGCGCTCATGATGGTGGCGGACGGCGAGGGTGCGACCAAGATCATGCGCCTGCGCGTGGAGCAGGCAGACACGGACGCGACCGCCATCAGAGTGGCCCGGGCGATCGCCGGTTCGTCCCTGGTCAAGACGGCCATGAACGGGCAGGACGCCAACTGGGGGAGAATCCTCAGCGCGGCCGGCGCGGCCCTGCCCAGCCGGTCTGTGCCGCATGCCGCCTTGTGGCTGTGCGGGGTGAAGGTGGTAGAGGATTCGACGGCCTGCGCTGTATCGCCGGGTGACCGGGCCGATATGGTGGCAGGTATGAAGCAGCCGGAGATAGACATCCGGCTCGACCTGGGACTGGGCGAGTCCTCAGCCGAACTGTTCTTTGCCGACCTGGGACACGAGTACATCACCATCAACGCCGAATACCATACGTGAGAGCTGGCATGAGAGAGATATACAAGAAGCGGGTGGAAACACTTCTGGAGTCGCTCCCGTACATCCGCATGTTCCGCGGGAGCACCATGGTGATCAAGTACGGCGGCGCCGCCATGAGCTCGGCCGATCTCAAGGAGGAGTTCGCCACCGACATCGCGCTCCTACGCTACGTGGGGATCCGGCCGATCATCGTGCACGGGGGCGGGGACGAGATCAGCTCCTACATGAAGCGCCTCGATCTGCCCGTGAAGTTCGTTGAGGGTCTGAGGGTCACCGATCCGGCCACCATGGAAGTGGCGAAGATGGTCCTGGTGGGAAAGGTGAACAAAGAGATAGTCAGTCTCATCAACAGCAAGGGAGCGCCCGCCGTCGGTCTCTGCGGAGACGACGGTTGGCTCTTGAAGGCCGAGCCCCTGATCAAGAAAGGCAAGGACGGCTCTGTTCTCGATCTTGGTCTTGTGGGCAAGGTGGCCGAGGTCAATATCGAGTTGATCACTCTTCTGGAAGCGGACTACGTACCGGTGGTCGCCTCCGTTGGGGCCGGTCCTCACGGAGAGAGCTACAACATCAACGCCGACACGGTCGCCGGAGCGCTCGCGGCAGCCTTGAAAGCCGAGAAGGTGATCTTCCTCACCGATGTCGCCGGACTCATGACCGACGTCGAAGACAAGACCTCGGTGTTGTCGCAGTGCACCAGCGCTGATCTGACCGATCTGATAGCCAACGGCAAGGTATCGGAAGGTATGATCCCGAAGTTGGAGGCTGTGCTGACCAGTCTGGAGGCAGGGGTGCGCGCCGCTCACATCATCGACGGGCGGATCGCACATTCGGTGCTGCTGGAGATCATGACCGACGACGCCGGTCTGGGCACGAAGATCGTTCCCGCCGACGAAAGTCCTAGGATGTAGGGGAGGGGAAAAGTGCACGTCAGACACTTCCTGACCGTTCCCGATCTGAGCAAGGCCGAGGTGGAACAGGTTCTGGCCCAAGCGGCTGCCTGGAAACGCAACCCGCTGGGCTCGGTGCTGGCCGGAAAGACGGTGGCGCTCATCTTCGGCGAAGCCGTCCACCCGCACGCGCGTATCGTTCAGCGTGGGCGTGCATCAGTTGGGCGGGATGCCTCTGTACATGTCCGAGCAAGAGATGCAGATGCGCAAGTCGGAGAGCATCGAGGATACTGCGCGGGTTCTTTCGCGGTATGTCGATGCCATCGTCATCCGGACCTTCGCCCAGAAGGACGTCGTGGATCTGGCTGCGAGCGCCTCCGTGCCGGTGATCAACGCGCTCACCGACGATGATCATCCCTGCCAGGCCCTCACCGATGTGTTCACTTTCAAGGAACGTTTCGGCGACTCGGCGGCGGGGCGCAAGATCGTCTATCTGGGCGATGGCAACAATGTGGCGGCCTCTCTGGCTGAAGCTGGAGCCATGACTGGGATAGACGTCTGCCTGAGCGTCCCCGAGGGATGTGACCTTCCGGCGGGCAAAATGGCGGCCATAGTCGCCCTGGCTGAAGCGAACGGCACCAGAGTGTGGGTGGAGAGAGACGCCCAGGCTGCGGTTGTCGACGCCTCCGCTCTCTACACCGACGTGTGGATCAGCATGGGCCAGCACCAGGACGCGGGCAAGGTGGAAGCCCTGCGGCCCTATCAGGTCAACGCCGCGCTTCTCGCGAAAGCTCGGCCGGACGCCATCGTGATGCACTGTCTTCCTGCTCACAGGGGAGACGAGATCACCGATGGAGTCATGGACGGTCCTCAGTCGGTCGTGTTCGACGAGGCCGAGAACAGGCTGCACGTGCAGAAAGCGCTCATGGCGTTTCTCGTCGGCGGCGGGCGCGATGAATAAGAGGCAGCGGCAGTACCTCATACGCCGGGTGCTTCGCGACCGACCCATCGCCAGCCAGCAGGAGTTGGTGGACGAATTGGCCGCGGCCGGGTGCGAGGTGACGCAGGCAACGATCAGCCGTGACCTCAGGGAGATCGGTCTGCAGAAGGGGAGGGATCGCGGAGGACAGATCCGCTATGCGTTCGCCCCTGTCGTGGACGAACGGCCCGACCCCCCGGGGGCATGCGCGAGGATGTTGAAGGATTTCGGCCGGGGCGTGGAGTTGGCGCAGAACATAGTGGTTGTGCGTTGCGATCCGGGCGCGGCTC
Source organism: uncultured Actinomycetes bacterium (assembly GCA_963714175.1). GTDB lineage: Bacteria > Actinomycetota > Thermoleophilia > RBG-16-64-13 > RBG-16-64-13 > RBG-16-64-13. The sequence continues at coordinate 1,354,261 of CAVQNN010000003.1, forward strand.
CCGGCATGGGCAGGGTGATAGACGATCTCGACCACGAGTCGGTGTTGGGCTGTGTGGCCGGAGACGACACCGTGATCATCGTCAGTAGAGACCAGCAGTCGGCTGAGGCCGTCTGTACGTACCTCAAAGAACTAGGAGGATGAAGCAAGTGAGCAGCGAGAAGTGTGTTCTAGCGTATTCGGGTGGCCTTGACACCTCCGCGCTTGTTCCGTACATGAAGGAGAAGTACGGGTACGAGATCATCGCGGCGCTGGTGGACGTGGGGCGGATGAAGGACATCGAGACCCTCCGTGAGCGGGCGCTGATAGCCGGAGCAGTGGACTCCATCGTCATCGACGCCAAGGAGGAGTTCCTCCGCGAATATGCTTTCGAGGCGTTGAAGGCGAACGCACTCTACGAGGGCAGATATCCGCTCCACTCGGCCCTTTCGCGTCCGCTGATCGCGAAGAAGATGGTGGAGCTGGCCAAGGAGCGGGGCGCGAAGGTGATCGCTCACGGCTGTACCGCCAAGGGCAACGACCAGGTCCGGATAGACGTGTCGTCCCGCTGCCTCGACCCATCGATCACCGTGCTGGGCCCGGCTCGTGAATGGAACATGACTCGCCCCGAACTGATGGACTACCTCGCGGCTCGGAACATCAATCTGCCCCTCACCAAGAAGAACCCGTACTCGATCGATGAGAACCTATGGGGTCGCGCCATTGAGTGCGGCGAACTCGAAGATCCTTGGGCGGCGGCGCCCGAAGAGGCGTTCGCCTTCACTACCGATCCGAAGCTCGCGCCCGACGAACCGGTTGAGATCGAGATTGGCTTTGAGGCCGGTATCCCCGTGTCGCTGAACGGCAAGGCCATGGACCCCGTGCAGTTGGTCGAGACCGTGGACCTGATTGGTGGAGCTCACGGGTTCGGACGGGTGGACATGGTGGAGAACCGCCTGGTCGGCATCAAGAGCAGAGAGGTCTACGAGGTGCCGGGCTCCCTGGCCTTGATCATGGCGCATCGGGAACTCGAAGATCTCGCGTTGACCAGAGAAATGCAGAGCTTCAAGACCGGCATCGATCAGCGACTGACCGAGCTCATATATGAGGGGCTCTGGTTCAGCCCCCTGGCTGAGGCTTTGCGTGCGTTCATCACAGAGAGCCAGAAGTACGTGAGCGGAGATGTCAGACTGCGCTACTTCAAGGGTTCGTGCCGTGTGGTCGGGAGACGCTCCCCCAACTCCTTGTACGACAGCAAGTTGGCCACCTACGGGTCGGGCGATACCTTCAGCCACGAGTCCGCGGTAGGGTTCATCCGGCTGTGGGGACTGCCGGTGGAAGTGTGGGCGCGCAAGCGGCAGGAACGGCCGTGAGCGTCCCCGGAGCGAGCGGCTCCGGGGCTGATTCTGGAGTGAACGGGTCCGGAGTGGGCGACGGAGCGAAGAGTGCGTGGGGCGGCCGGTTCGAGAGCGAACCGGCCCCGCTGTTCGAGCGGCTGCACGCTTCCATACCCTTCGACCATGTTCTGGCTCCGTTCGATATCGCGGGGTCACGCGCTCACGTCCGCATGCTTGCCGATATCGCCGTCCTTACGACCGAGGAGCGCGACCAGATACTTGCCGGGCTGGACCAGATAGCCGGGGAGGTCGAGGAGGGCGCTTTCTCCTGGGAACTGGCAGATGAAGATATCCACATGGCTATCGAACGCCGCCTGACCGAACTGATCGGCCCGGTCGGGGGAAAGATGCACACCGGGCGGAGCCGAAACGATCAGGTGATACTGGATCTTCATCTCTACTTGCGCGCGGCGGTACCGGAGCATCAGCGGCGGGTGGCCGCGCTCATGGCGGCGTTGTTGGCCCAGGCCGAGCGGGGCAGTGACGTTGTGATACCCGGCTATACGCACATGCAACGGGCCCAGCCGGTGTTGCTGGCCCATCACCTGCTTGCGTACTTCTTCGCTCTGGAGCGGGATTGGCAGCGCTTGAACGAGTGGCGGGGGTGCTCGTGGATGCCTCTGGGAGCTGGAGCTCTGGCGGGGGTGAACTATCCTCTCGATCGGGGGCAGGTGGCCGGGGAGCTTGGCTTCTCTCGGGTCGCTCCCAATGCCATGGATGCCGTGGCGGCACGTGACGTGGCCTTCTCCTACCTCGCCATAGCCGCCAACTGCGCGCTCACCCTGTCGCGTCTCGCTGGGGAAATGGTGCTCTGGAGCACCCAGGAGTATGGGTTGGCCTCGCTCCCCGAATCGTGGACGTCGGGCTCGAGCATCATGCCGCAGAAACGCAATCCTGACGGGGCGGAACTGGTCAGGGCGAAGGCTGCGGGCTTTCTGGCGCGGCTACAGGGCTTGGGTGCGGTGTTGAAAGGCCTTCCGCTGGCCTACAACAGCGACCTGCAGGAAGACAAGCCCTACGTATTCGCCAGCAAGGAAGAGCTGGACATGTGCTTGGACGCGATGACGGCGATGGTAGAGGGACTGAGTTTCGACCGTGAACGCGGACGCCAAGCGGCGGAAGGCGGCTACGCTCAGGCCACCGACGTAGCCGACTATCTCGTCGGCAAAGGCGTGCCCTTCCGCGAGGCACACCGGCTGACCGGCAGACTCGTGGCGCTGCTGGCCACCACCGGCAGACCCCTCTCGGCGGCCGGGCTGGACGAACTGCAGGGACTGAGTCCGCTCTTTGCGGAGGACTACTACGCGGTGGTCGATCTCGACCGCGTGGTGGCGGCCAAGATCTCCCCCGGTGGGACGGCACCGGACCGGGTAGTCGAACAGATCAATCTGGCGCGCCAAGTCCTAAAGACGCTGCAACAAGAGGCCACTTCACCAACTGGTTGACCATGATGCTGCCCCCGGGACGCATTCTCGGAGCCGACTACTTCGCCAGACCATCCGACACAGTCGGTCGCGACCTCATCGGCAAGCTCCTGTGGGCGGAGGGAGTCGGAGGGGGACGTCTGACCGAGGTGGAGGCGTATCTTCCGGAGGGCGATCCGGCTTGTCACGCCGCCTGCGGACGTACTCGGCGCAACGACCCGATGTTCGGACCACCCGGGTCCATCTACGTGTACCGAAGCTACGGCGTGCACGTTCTCCTCAACCTGGTCTGCGATCAGGAATCCGTCGCCTCGGCCGTTCTGATCCGCTCGTTTGAGCCCCTCGGAGCAGTCGAGCATCTGCGCCGCAATCGGGGCGTCGACTCCGAGGACGGACGGCAACTTTCGTGCGGTCCAGGGCGGGTCGGGCAGGCCCTGGGCCTGCATCTGGGGCTTAACGGGCTGCAACTCGGTGAGACCTCAGGACTGTTCGTCCTGGACGATGGAGAGCGGCCGGAGGTCGCGTTCACCACGCGGGTGGGCATCTCTCGGGGGGAGCAGCTCCCACTCAGGTACTATATGCGCGGCAGCCGGTATGTAAGCCGCTTGGTGCGGGTGACAAAAGGGGGCGGAGATGAGACTTCGCGAGATATATGAGACGGCGTACCGGGAAGGTATCGGCGCCGACGTCAGAGGAAAAGACGGGGTGTCGCGCCTGCTCGAGCGTGCGCGCAAGACGTTCGACGACCTACCTGATCACAAGAAGTGGGAGTTCGACCAAGAGACACTAGTCAATCCCTTCGCTGATACACGGATCCTCGTGGGCGATCCGGAGAAAGAGATCTCGAAGATGCTCGTGGGCATCGATCTGGAGGTCGGTGAGGTACTGCTCGCCCACGCTCTTCGCGCGAAAGGGATAGGCCATCGATCTACTTCTGGCGCACCATCCTGAGGGCAGGGCCGTGGCTCGTCTCGAGGAGGTCATGGGGGTTCAGGCCGACATATGGCGCCAGTTCGGTGTTTCGATCGCCTATGGCGACGCGGTGATGAGCGACCGCATGGCCGAGATCATGCGAGCTATTCATCCGGGCAACAACGAACGAGCGCTCTCGGCGGCTCGCCTCCTCGACCTGGCTTTCATGTGCTGCCATACCCCGGCAGACAACAAGGTCAACAGATTCGTCCAGACACGCTGCGACGAACTGGGCACGGACAGCACTGTGGAGGAACTGCTTGACGTGCTGAAGTCCATTCCCGAGTACCGCGAGGCCGTGTTGCAGGGCATCGGCCCGGTCATCTACGAGGGCGACGCCGACAGGCGCACCGGCAAGATCATGGTGGACATGACCGGGGGTACGTCCGGACCGGTGGACGCCATCAGCAAACTGGCTGCGGCCGGCGTGGGAACCATCGTGGGAATGCACATGGGCGAGGACCATCGCAAGAAGGCGAAGGACGAGCACATGAACGTGGTCATTGCCGGCCACGTGGCATCGGACTCGCTGGGGATGAACCTGATCGTCGACGACTTCGAAAGACAGGGCGTGGATATCGTCGCGTGTTCAGGGTTCACGCGGATCAGCCGGGCCTAGGAGGCTGCTGGGGCGCCCACTCACTCCGGTGGAGGCTCGACCGGACCCGTGCTCACAAGCAGAGCGACCGCGGAGCCCAAGGCGGCCATACCTCCGGCGCCGGGATCCTGAGACAAGACCGTGCCGGCGGCTGCCTCGTCGGCTACGAGCGTCTCGCCGACGGTGAAGCCCGCTTCGGTGAGCGCGATACGTGCGGCGGCAACATCGAGGCCCACGACATCCGGAACGGTGGTGAGGCCCTCGCCGGTAGAAACGAAGAGACTCACCGGCTCTCCCTGCATGAGGAGACTGCCGGGCGCGGGACTCTGGCTGACCACAGTACCCGCCGGTTGAGGCGATTGCGTGTCGTCGAAAGTGACCGCCTCAAAGTGGGCGGCCTCGAGAGTACTCAACGCCTCATCCTTTGTCAGCCCGGTGACGTCAGGGACGGATATCTCCTGGGGTACGTGGATCGAGCAGGTATCGAAGGGCTGCTCGTCGGCGCGGAAGAGCATGTTGATGGTGGCTCGGGCAGTACTCGCCGGGCAGTTGATGGGACTCGCTGCACACCTCCACTGTGACCCATTCCTCGCCCGATGACGAAAGGAAATCGGAGACGGGAACGTCCTCCAGCGCCTTCTTCATGAAAGCCGCCCAGATCTGTGCAGGCAGAGAGCCCCCGGTCACGCGGATGCCGTGGACGTCGGTCATGGGCTTCTGGTCCGAGGGATAGCCGACCCAGACGGCCGTGACCAACTCAGGTGTGTATCCCACGAACCACGCATCGGCGTAGTTCTGAGTGGTCCCGGTCTTGCCGGCGGCAGGCCGGCCGATGTCGGCGGCCGTGCCGGTGCCGGAGGTGACGACCAGTTCGAGGCATGCTGTGGCCATGGAAGCCAACCCGGCGTCAAGTACTCGGGTACGCACGGCCGAATTCTGGTCAAGAATGGTTCCCTCGGAGTCTGTGACGCGCACGATGGTGATCGGGCGGCCGGTCTCTTCGGGGTCGAAGTCGATCTCCTGTGACAGACGCTCGCCACCCGTGGCAAGGGTCGCGTAGGCCATCGCCATCTCCAGAGGGCTGACTCCGGTGGTCAATCCTCCCAGAGCGATGGCGGGATTGGGATCATCGCCCAGAGAGGTGGTTATGCCCATCTCCCGCGCGGTCTGAGCAACCGAGTCGGCGCCGAGATCCATGATGAGACGGGCATAGACGCCGTTCGACGACTGGGCGGTCGCGTCGGTCAGGGTGAGCGGTCCTTTGTCCGTCGATGAGACCTCCCAAGGACCGCTGGGCAAGTCGATCGTGATCGGGCCCGACTCGTAGATGGTCTCGGGGCTGAGACCCTGCTGGAGAGCGGTGACAAGGACGAAGGGTTTGAACGCCGACCCGGGTTGGCGTCTCCCTTGGGTGGCGAGGTTGAACTGAAGCACGCTGAAGTCCGAGCCTCCGACCATGGCCACCATCTCACCGGTGCGGACATCTATGGTCACCAGTGCTGCCGACGGATCGCCGGGCTGATCGAGGATATCCGCCACGGCTTGCTCTGCGGCCGCCTGAAGGTCCATGTCGATGCTGGTGTACACGCGTAACCCGCCACCTAGAACGGTCGACGAACCGTAGTGAGAGACCAATTGCTCCCGTATCAACTCCACCCAGTAGGGGACGTTGACCTCGTCGTCCTTTTCAGTGTCGGCCAACTGCAGGGTGGTGGCCAGGGCCTCCTGCAGTGCTTCGCTGGTGATGTAGCCTTGCTGGTACATCTTGTTCAGAACGATATCCCGTCTAGACATGGCGGTTTCGGGGTCGCGCCGAGGCGAATATGCCGAGGGCGCTTTGGGGAGCCCGGCGAGGAGCGCGGCCTGCGGCAGTGTGAGGTCCGCCGCGTGCACTCCGAAGTATGTGAGAGCTGCGGCCTCTACGCCGTACGCGCCTTCGCCGAAGTAGATGATGTTCAGGTACTCATCCAGGATTCTCTCTTTGGACCACTTCTTCTCGAGCTGGTAGGCGAGCGCGGCCTCGCGGAACTTACGGTCCAGGGTCTGCTCGTCGGTTATGAAGGCGTTCTTGATCAGTTGCTGTGTGATGGTGGAGCCGCCCTGGACGATCTCCCCGTGGGTAACGTTCGCCCAAAGGGCTCTCAGATATGGCGATGAAGTCGACTCCGCCGTGTTCGTAGAAGCGTTCGTCCTCCACTGCGACTACGGCGTCTCTCATGAGCTGAGGGATCTCATCGGAGGAGAGGATGTCGCGATTCTCCTGCCCATGCAGTTCCGCGAGCAGGACCGGGGTCTCGGAGTTGTCGTAGATCCTCGTCGTCTGATCGGAGGAGATGTCTTGGGGCAGCTGGAGGGTCGGAAGAGTACGAGCCACCGCGACGTAGAAGCCGGCGAGCATCGACAAGAGAGCGACGATCAGGAGCAGCAATCCGAACAGGGTGCCCTTCAGGACGCGACGTCCTCGACGGGGAGGCTGTCTTCTCGGTGGAGGGGAGTCTCGTGCCATCGTTCGCCGATGTTACACCAGGCGGGCATCGACCATGGTATCCTCCCGGCCGGGAGGTGGAGGATGGAGGGCTTGGCAACGCCCGTGGACATACCTGCTGAGGTACGAGAGGAATACGAAGAGCTCTTGCTGGGGAGCGTAGACGCGCTACCTCAGGAGGAGCTGCTCCGCCAGTTGGTCAAGGCCAGAGCGGACGGCCGGCCGCTTCGGGTGAAGCTCGGCGTCGATCCCACCGCTCCCGACATCCATCTGGGCCACACCGTCGTCCTTCGAAAGCTGGCTCAGTTCCAGGCCTTCGGCCACACAGCCGTCCTGATCATCGGCGACTACACAGCCAAGGTGGGAGATCCCTCCGGTCGCTCCAAGAGCCGGCCGCGGCTTTCGGATGAGGTCATCAACGCCAACGCGCTCACCTATGTGGAGCAGGCGGCCAAGGTCCTGGATATGGACAAGGTCGAACTCACACACAACGGAGATTGGCTGGGCCCGCTGCGCATGAACGATGTGCTGAACTTAACCGCCATGGTAACGGTGGCGCGTATGCTCGAGCGTGACGATTTCTCGCGTCGCTACCTTGCAAACGAACCCATCTCCATGCTCGAGTTCATGTATCCGCTGCTCCAGGGGTATGACAGCGTTGCTGTGCGGGCGGATGTGGAGCTTGGCGGTACGGATCAGAAGTTCAACCTGCTCATGGGTCGTACCATCATGGAGGCCCACGGCATGACGCCCCAGAGCATCCTCACCGTGCCTCTTCTGGTGGGCACGGATGGCGAACAGAAGATGTCGAAGTCCTATGGCAACTACATCGGGGTAGACGAGCCTCCCAACGACATGTTCGGCAAGGTCATGTCCATCCCGGACACTCTGATGGTCACCTACTGGAGCCTGCTGACCGGGGCGGGCAAACGCGAGGTGGAAGATGTGGAGCGGCGCCTGCGGGACGGGTCCTACCACCCCGCGGAGGCGAAGCGCGATCTCGCTGAGCGGCTGGTGACGCTCTACCACTCGGTTGAGGCGGCGGCCGGAGCACGTGCGCACTTCGATCGGGTCTTCAGAGAGAAAGATCGGCCGGCCGAGATCCCCGAGGCGGAGCTCCCTGCAGAGGTACTCCAGGAGGGGAAGGTATGGCTGCCTCGGCTGCTCACGGCGATGAAGCTGGCCTCATCGAATGGAGAAGCCCGTCGTCTGGTAGAGCAGGGCGGGGTAAGACTCGACGATACTGTGCTTCAGGATCCGCAGGCGGAGCTGGATCCTGCCGACTTGCGCGGTCGTGTTCTGCAGGTAGGCAAGCGCAAGTTCCTCAGGATCATCTAGCCTAGCGGATCACTGCCGCCCGTCCGCAGTCCGGCCACGGTCATGTGGCGGACGCAGATCTCCATCGTACGACCAAGGTTGCAGGCACCCATGTCGGTCTCCCGCTAGCATCCCTTTGGACGGTGCCTGGGCGCTGACAAGGGAGGGAGTATGGGAGGGCACAAGGACGTATGGGCCGTAGCGGTCGGCGTGGTGTGCGCTTTGGGCCTGCTGGGAGTGCTCGGCGGTGTTGTTGGCTGCGGACAAGACGGATCATCGTCGACCACCGCATCCGTGGGCGTCTCAGCGGAAGGTGGTAGCGAGGCGGAGGGAGTCTTCGCCGACCTGGCACAAGCATTGGCGCCCATGCCTGTCTACGGACTCGACGAGCTACCGAGTGGCGTCATTATGGCGCCGGAGTGGTGGCCCGTCGTCGAGATCGAGGTGCCATCTGAGTACGACGGGCCGGCTATAGCCAACCCCCGCGTGTCCGGCGAGGGCGAAATCGACCAAGAGGTTCAGATTGTTTTCTCCGATGGCGACGGGTGGGTCGTGGTCCTCGAGAACTTCCGCGGGGACGTGGGCGACGTTGACGGCGAGAGTGCGGGAACGGTCGCCGGCAACGTCGCGACCCTATATGAGGTGAACGGCGGTGTCTTGGTGCAATGGAGCGACGGCGGGCGGTGGTACGGCGTGTTCGGGCGCGGAGTCTCCGAGGAGGATGTGGTCGAGATGGCAGCTGGCGATGCGGCTCATAGACGGCTCAAATGCGGAATAAATCCGAGATTCGGCCCTCAGGCCTATTGACTCCTGTATCGGCAGGTACTAAACTACCGTCCTCACGATGAACCGACTACTCCTCGACAGCACAAGCGACCGGGTGAGGACGCGCGGATAGGCAGAATCGTTTAGCCGCCGCCCTCTGAGCCGCTCGTGCGTGAGACGGGGCGGCTTGTTTTTTGTGAGGAAGTGTTCGGGATCTCTCCGCTGGGGAGAGGTGAGCAGAAAAACGTTTGCGAGGCGGGTTGACGCCAGTGACGTAGGATGCTAACCTCCTCGGCCGCGCCTAAGAGCGCAATGGTCTTTGAAAACTGAACAGCGTTGTCAGATTGGACTTTTAGTTGAGTCCGGTCTGTCAGCAACGAATCATTGAGATAGTCGTCTTCTAGTGGGACGGCGATTCTCAAACCCCGTCCGCGACTGGACCTACCGGTCGCGTGACATACTTTTGAGAGCTAATTCAGCTTTCCAATAGTCAGATCCGGACTTCGGTCCGTATCGCAATACTTCATGGAGAGTTTGATCCTGGCTCAGGACAAACGCTGGCGGCGTGCCTAACACATGCAAGTCGAGCGCGAAGGGAGCTTCGGCTCCTGGAAAGCGGCGAACGGGTGAGTAACACGTGGGCAACCTGCCTCAAGGACTGGGATAACACCGGGAAACCGGTGCTAATACCGGGCGATGTCGTCTCGCGCAAGCGAGCCGACCAAATGGTAGCTTCGGCCTCCGCCTTGAGATGGGCCCGCGTCCTATCAGCTTGTTGGTGAGGTAACGGCTCACCAAGGCTACGACGGGTAGCTGGTCTGAGAGGATGATCAGCCACACTGGGACTGAGATACGGCCCAGACTCCTACGGGAGGCAGCAGTGGGGAATCTTGCGCAATGGGCGAAAGCCTGACGCAGCAACGCCGCGTGAGCGAAGAAGGCCTTCGGGTTGTAAAGCTCTGTCAGGGGGAAAGAAGGCACCTGGGTTAATAGCCCAAGGGCTGACGGTACCTCCAAAGGAAGCCACGGCTAACTACGTGCCAGCAGCCGCGGTAATACGTAGGTGGCGAGCGTTGTCCGGAATCATTGGGCGTAAAGAGCGCGTAGGTGGCTTGTCAGGTCTGATGTGAAATCTTGGGGCTTAACCCCAAGCGTGCATTGGAAACCGGCTTGCTAGAGTCTGGGAGAGGAGAGTGGAATTCCTGGTGTAGCGGTGAAATGCGTAGATATCAGGAGGAACACCGGTAGCGAAGGCGGCTCTCTGGAACAGTACTGACGCTGAGGCGCGAAAGCTAGGGGAGCAAACAGGATTAGATACCCTGGTAGTCCTAGCCGTAAACGATGGACACTAGGTGTCGGGGGTGTCGACTCCCTCGGTGCCGAAGCTAACGCATTAAGTGTCCCGCCTGGGGAGTACGGCCGCAAGGCTAAAACTCAAAGGAATTGACGGGGGCCCGCACAAGCAGTGGAGCATGTGGTTTAATTCGACGCAACGCGAAGAACCTTACCTGGGCTTGACATGTACGTGGTAGGAATCTGAAAGGTGACCGACCCTTCGGGGAGCGTACACAGGTGGTGCATGGCTGTCGTCAGCTCGTGTCGTGAGATGTTGGGTTAAGTCCCGCAACGAGCGCAACCCCTGTCGTGATGTTGCCATCATTTAGTTGGGCACTCATCCGAGACTGCCGGTGACAAACCGGAGGAAGGTGGGGATGACGTCAAGTCCTCATGCCCTTTATGTCCAGGGCTACACACGTGCTACAATGGCCGGTACAACGGGCTGCGATACCGCGAGGTGGAGCGAATCCCTTAAAGCCGGTCTCAGTTCGGATTGGAGTCTGTAACTCGACTCCATGAAGGCGGAATTGCTAGTAATCGCGAATCAGCAACGTCGCGGTGAATACGTTCCCGGGCCTTGTACACACCGCCCGTCACACCACGAAAGCCAGGAACACCCGAAGCCGGTGGCCCAACCCGCAAGGGAGGGAGTCGTCGAAGGTGGGCTTGGTGATTGGGGTGAAGTCGTAACAAGGTAGCCGTACCGGAAGGTGCGGCTGGATCACCTCCTTTCTAGGGATTTGCGGTGATCAACACCGCAGGTCTGCATCCATTAAGCCGCGAGGCCCGATTGCGTAAGCGTATCGGTGCAGCGGTGGATGCGGAAACCTGGAAGTTACGTCGACCTGGCTCCACGAGCGCCTGATCGTGCGCTCTGGAGGCAACGCTGTTCAGTTTTGAAAGACCGCGCTTCTTTGTGACGCGGTCCTTTCTGTCCGTGGAGCACGGCTCCGCGCGTACCTTGAAATCTGCATAGTGGCAATGAAGTAAAGTGTTTATTTGTCAAGATACTAAGAGCACACGGTGGATGCCTTGGCACCAGAAGCCGATGAAGGACGTGGACGGCTGCGATAAGCCGCGGTGAGGCGCTGAACAGCCTTCGACCCGCGGATTTCCGAATGGGGAAACCCGGCCAGAGCAATGTCTGGTCATCCCTAGCTGAATATATAGGCTAGGAGAAGGTAAGCGGGCGAACTGATACATCTAAGTAGCCCGAGGAAAGGAAAGAAACATCGACTCCCTGAGTAGCGGCGAGCGAAACGGGACGAGCCCAAACCGCGCCTGCGCGATTGCATGCAGGTGTATCAGGTGCGGTGTTGTAGGGCTAGTTTTGGATCGGCTGCATCCGATCCGGGAAGTTACAAAAGACTGATATAGCCGAACCGGTTGGGACGCCGGGCCACAGGGGGTTAGAGCCCCGTAGGCGACATGTCGGTCTCTTCCTTAACTAGTTCCTGAGTACTACCGGACACGTGAAATCCGGTAGGAACCTGCGGGGACCACCTCCGCAAGGCTAAGTACTAACTGGTGACCGATAGTGGACTAGTACCGTGAGGGAAAGGTGAAAAGCACCCCGGGAGGGGAGTGAAATAGAACCTGAAACCGTGTGCTTACAAGCGGTCGGAGCAGCCCTCGTGGCTGTGACGGCGTGCTTTTTGCATAACGAGCCAGCGAGTTATGGTATGCGGCAAGGTTAAGCGAGAGCGGAGCCGTAGCGAAAGCGAGTCTGAATAGGGCGTTTTAGTCGCATGCTGTAGACCCGAAGCCGGGTGATCTATCCATGGGCAGGGTGAAGCGAAGGTAAGACTTCGTGAAGGCCCGAACCCACCTCGGTTGAAAACGGGGGGGATGACCTGTGGATCGGAGTGAAAGGCTAATCAAACCCGGAGATATCTGGTTCTCGCCGAAATATATTTAGGTATAGCCTCGCGTGTTTACTTTCGGCTGTAGAGCACTGTTTGGGCTAGGGGCCCCCTAAAGGTTACCGACCTCAGACAAACTCCGAAGACCGTCAGTCCAGAGCGCGGGAGTCAGGGTGCGGGGGCTAAGCTCCGTACCCGAGAGGGAAACAACCCAGACCATCAGCTAAGGTCCCTAAATTGTGGCTAAGTGGGAAAGGATGTGCGAGTGCACAGACAACCAGGAGGTTGGCTTAGAAGCAGCCATTCCTTGAAAGAGTGCGTAATAGCTCACTGGTCAAGTGTTCACGCGCCGACAATCCAACGGGGCTCAAGTCACGTACCGAAGCTATGGGATCGATGCGACTTCGGTCGCTCGATCGGTAGGCGAGCGTTCCCATGCCGGTGAAGCGGCGGCGGAAGCCAGCCGTGGAGGCATGGGAAGTGAGAATGCTGGCATAAGTAACGAAAGGCGAGTGCGAAACTCGCCCGCCGAATGCCCAAGGTTTCCTGAGCAATGCTAATCAGCTCAGGGTTAGCCGGGTCCTAAGCCGAGGCCGACAGGCGTAGGCGATGGAGAACTGGTTAATATTCCAGTGCCACCACCAAGCGTTTGAGCAATGGGGTGACGGGGAAAGGTAAGCAGACCGTGGCGTTGGTCGACCACGGACAAGCGTGTAAGGCGGTCCCCAGGGAAATCCAGGGACCACATAAGCCCCAGGCGTGACGTCAACTGGCATTAGCCGGGAAGCTGCTGATCCTATGCCTCCAAGAAAAACCTCTAGCGAGCTATGGTGTGTGCCCGTACCAAAACCGACACAGGTGGGCAGGTAGAGAATACTAAGGCGATCGGGAGAACTATGGTTAAGGAACTCGGCAAAATAGCTCCGTAACTTCGGGAGAAGGGGCGCCTCGTTAGGGTGAAAGAATTGACTTCTCTAGCCCGAGGAGGCCGCAGAGTTTAGGCCCAAGCGACTGTTTACCAAAAACACAGGTCTCTGCTAAGTCGAAAGACGATGTATAGGGGCTGACGCCTGCCCGGTGCCGGAAGGTTAAGTGGAGGTGTTA
>CAVQNN010000004.1:0-5723 GCA_963714175.1 uncultured Actinomycetes bacterium
TTCGTTGTCACTTTATCACGTTGGGCTCCCCGGCGCCCCCCGGCCACCGGACGTGAAGGCTCGCGCACGAGCAGGAGGATCAGGATCGCGCCAAGTACCAGCAGCAAAGCAGTGGTGACGAAAGCCTCGCCGGCGCCAAAGCGGTCGTAGATCCAGCCTCCCAGGAGCGGACCGATCACCCCGCCCAACGCAGCCGCAGCGGTGTAGTATCCCAGCGCCGAACCCTGGTGGGCGCTGTCTGCAACGTCGATCACCAGTGCCTCCTCGGCGGGCGTCGCGGCGGCGAAGGCCGCAGCCTCGAGCAACCACAGAACGGCCAGCGGCCAGAGCGACCGCACGAAGGGGACCGCGGCGGCGGCCAGACCGGCCACCGCCAGCGCGGCCACAATCGGTGGGCGCCGTCCGATGCGATCGCTGATGCCACCCAGTCGCGAGGGGAGCAGCGACCCGGCGATGGCTGCCGGCAGGAAGGCGAGGGCGAGGCCCAGGATGCTGGTGGAGACGTTGTCGAACAGGTAGGGCATCAGGACCGGGCCCAGGAGGGCGGTGGCGACCGCCGTCAACACCACGATCCCCATCAGGATCCACAGCTGGCCGGGGAGGCGCCATGCCCCACGCCCGGACGCCCGTTGATCCTCGGCAGCCTCAGGTGTCTCGTCGACGCGGCTCTCGTGTTGACGGAGCGTCTCGGGGATCTTTCGCCATGCGATCGCTGCAGCGACCAACGTGGCAGCAGCGTACCCGAGGAAGAGCAAGCGCCAGCCGCCGGCCAGCGTCAGCTCCCCTCCGATCCTGTCACCGTGGAGCAAACGTAGGAGCGCGAAGCCTACGAGGGACCCCACGAGGGTGCCGCGAAAACCCACCTCTTCGATCCGTCCGTATTCCCTCCCGCGACCGTCGACAGGCGCTAGGTCGGACACGACGGACAGAGCCGCAAGCCACGTGAGACCCGATCCCACACCTTGCGCGACCTGGGCGAGATACAGACCGCCCACCCCCGATGCGAGGGCAAAGACCATGCTCGATAGGGCATAGGCCAGCAAGCCGGCGAGCAGGAAAGGCCGTCGGCCGAGACGGTCCAGCCCGCGTCCGATGAGGGGCTGGGAGATAACGACGATCGCCGCATAGGCCGAGAAGAGTCCACCGATCGCGAGAGGGCCGGCTCCCATCTCGCGTGCGATGAGGGGCACGCCGAACAGCAGCATGCCGAAAGGAAAGCACGTGAGGAAGACGCTGAGCCGCAGACTCCGGAGGTACCGGTCGTTAGCAAAGGCTCTCGTGTCGTCCGATGCGGCGGGTGCGCCAGAGACAACCATGGCAAGTCCCTATTCGTGTCGATATCTGCCCCGTACTTTCTCACATTCGACCGGCCAGACGCTAGCGCTAGGCCGATAGCCGGGTGAAGCAGGCGAGGCTCGAGAATCTGGTCGGCCTCCATCAGCGATTCCACCTTTGGTTGTATTCGCCCCGTCCGCTCCGTCCCGTTACGCTGCATCTCCCCGGCCGGGGTTACCGCCGGGGCGAGGCTCTCAGGAGCGCCGGGGCAACGACGGGCGAACAAGAGGAGGAAGGACCATGAACAGCGTGCACCTGATCGGCCGTCTGGCCACCGACGTGGAGGTCAAGGAGGTGAACGGCGGCTCCAAGGTCTCGAGCTTCATCCTGGCGGTCGACCGCAACGCGGAAGAGGCGGACTTCTTCCGCATCAAGAGCCTTGGAACTCGCAGGCAGAGGCGTGAGAGGCAAATAGAAGTCTTAGAACGTGCCCAATGGTCTCGAGGTCATACGGCGGTGGACCGCAACGCAGAAGAGGCGGACTTCGCAGTTCTGCGTCTATGAGCGGGGGCTACTGTCCGGTCTTCGAGAAGGATTGTCCGCGTGGACCTTTCTCTCCGTATCGATCAAGGTGGGAGAAGTCGTCGATGCTCCGCCGCATCCTCGGCCCGGGATCGAGCGTTGTAGCAGTGCGCCCGAGACGAATGCCGAACATGATGGATAGATGTTCTGGGATTCCGAGTATTGCGGCTATCTCCTTCGCCGCAGGGGGCTCGCCAAGAATACTTATGATGCTGAACTCGACGCCCTGCGCCGTCGCCATCAGCCACATGTTCTCGAGCAGAAAGCCCAGACTGATCAGACCGATATCGTCTCCCGTCCACCCAGGCGCCGGCCGACTGCGGTCGTACAGGACGACAAGGAGGCAGGAAGTAGCGGTTATGAGCTTTCGAACTTGGCGTTGAGCGATGCCTGCTCGTCTTCGCTCAGTTCGCGGCCCGGGACAAGAAACTCGGGCGGCACCTGAGTCGCAAGCACGCCTGTCCTTCTTTGCTTCCCATTCCGCTTCCGAGAAGAACAACGCTCTTGAGATTCTCCCGCAAGAACTCCGGAGGGACGACAAACTCTATCCTACCGATGCGGCCTAAGTACGTCGGGGTCGCGCACGGCGACTATTTCGTAGTTCTGGATGTTGTGCGCGGTCGGCGCCCAGCGACCTGCCTCAAGGATCCGCTCGTAACTCCTCGTCTGTGACGGGAAGACTCCGGTCGAACGGAGCCCTCGTCGATTTGCGTGAACGGGTCAATTGAAGAATGTCGTCTGGCAGCAATGTATCCTCCTTCAGCCCCGAGCTTGACGATTTCCTCCGAAGGACGGGCCAGCGCCGGCCGCTCGTGAAGGCCGGGTCCTCCGCGAGCCTAGCGTGCTTCAATTGCACTTCTCTGAAGGCCCGATCATGGCCGCGACGAGGTCAGCCCGCTTTCTCAATACGGCGGTCGCTTCGCGGTTTCCCCCAGCCTCCGGCCGTCGGGCGACGGTTAGTGTCAGTGTAGCTGAACCAGGGTATGCCGGTCTCTTCTTGTCGGCCAAACGGGCCTTCTAAGAACATGGCCCATTTGCAGCCCTTTCCGGACGATTGGTCGCGAAGACTGGAATGAGGCGGACTTCTTCAGGATCAAGGCCTGGAACTCGCGGGCAGGCGCGTCAAGAGCAAGATGGACGAAGTGGGTTACCGCCAGCGGATGCGCACACGCTCACGTGCAGGCATCCGTGACCGCTTGGCCGGGTCCACCACGATCTCGTCGAAGAGGCGGACTTTGCACTTCTGCGACAGAAGTCACGGTGAGCAGGCACGTTTCCGGCCGCGCCAGTCGGTGGCCAAGAAGTCAGCGCGCGCTAGGTCGGGACGGGTCGAAAAACCCCGTCTCGAAGCGCCTACGGGGTCAGACCTCGAGCCAGGATATCCAGAGCACCCGCCGCCGGAACGGGGAAGTCCCCGTGAGCGCTCGGCCCTCCGGCGGGCGCGAAGTTGGCCCACAGGGCTCGCTCCATCCCGGCAGCAAACGGTATGGACGCAACCACGGCGGCCGCCTCCGTGGCGTCCACGTCGAGCCTGATCCTGCCGAGTTCCTGCTCCGCCCGGATGTACTCAGCCACGATCGCAACCGGTTCCGGTCGCTCGAAACCCTCGGGGCGACTTGCTCGCGCACGTAGGAGTCGAAGCTTCTGCCCAGGTCGGGGTCGGCCCACGTGGACGCCATTAGCGACGACAGAGTCTCCCTGCATCCGCCCCGCCAACACGAACAGGTACTCCAGGTTGTCGCGCACCGTGTTCTGACCGGCGCGCTCCGGGAGTCGTCTGAGTTCCTCCCCGGCGTCCAGCACGAGAGCGAAGAACACCTGGTGGAAGAGCTCGTACTTGTCGGTGAAGTGCCGGTACATGGTGCCTTCGGACAGCCCGGCTCTACGGGCGATCTCACGGGTGGTGGCCCGGGCGAAACCGCGCTCCACGAATACCGCGAGGGCTGCGTCCATCAGAGCCTGGCGGGTCGGACGGGTATCTGTTGGCGTCGGATTCACGGGACCTCCTTCAGGCCGTCTCGGCTCGTCTGGCACGGCTCACGCTGTGATGTCCCGCCGCCGGAACGTGACCGTCGCTATCACGAGCGTGACGACCACATATCCGACGGCCACCATCAGGCCTGTGGCGAATGACATGTCATCTGTCCCTCCCGCCGCCACGGTCCCGAAGGAAGATCCGGGAAGCCATTTGGCCCCACTGTCCAGCAATAGAGTCAGCACCATCTCGAACACCAGTAGGTAGCCAATCCCCACGGCGATGGAGAGTCCCGTGCTTCGCGTCATGACTCCGACGAAGAGCCCGACGAACCCCCACATGAGGGCCGCGAGAGTCAGATGCAGATAGCCATTGAGGAGGGTCTGGGCCATATCCGTGCGCCACGCCTCCGCCGATATCCCTGTTGCTCCCGCTACAGCGGGGGAGGCGATCAACACGAGGAGGGTTGTCGCGAGGGTGGCGATGCACGTGAACAGCACGAGGGCGACCACCTTGCCACCGAGCAGTCTCAGACGGTTGGGCTGGGCCTGGACGAGCAGCCGTATCAGGCCGTTCGAGTAGTCAGAAGAGGCGAAGATGGCCCACACCACGAGGGCCACGAGTCCCCACATGTTGGACGCCAGCTTCAGTCCCGCGAACATGCCATCGGGGGCCTCCAGCGTTGACACCGACACGCTCGGGCCGCCCGGCATCGTCACCCCCGAGTCCGCGGTCGCGGTGAAGAAGACGATGAATGTCACGACGAGTCCCAACGCGGCCATCAGGCCGATACCCCCGAGGATGTAGTTGCGGCTCATCAGTCGGGTCCATTCGCAACGGAACTCGCGCCAGCATCACGCCACCTCTTCCAGTTGGGTCGCCGGGCGGCCGTTGTCACCCGATTCCGTGCCGGTCATTCGCAGGAACACTTCCTCCAGGCTGGCTTCGCGCGGCCGCAGTACGCGCAGGACGATCCCGGCTTCGGCCGCGGCCCGGTTGACGTCGGCCGACCTGGAGACCGGGGCCGAAACATGGACCTCGTCCAGTACCACCGATGCCTTCCAGCCCCCGGCTCGCAGGGCCTCCGCGAGGCCGTCGACGTCGGCCGGATGTTCCGGCGCGATCTCGATGCTCTCCCCTGCCCGGGAGACCAGGTCAGCGAGGGGACCCGAGAAGAGGAGTTGCCCGAAGCGGACGATGGCCAGGCTGTCGCAGGCGGCCTCGATCTCGCTCAAGAGATGGGAGGATACGATCACTGTTCGTCCCTGGTCTCCCAGAGAGCGCAGCAGCTGCCTCATCTCCACGATGCCGGCAGGGTCGAGGCCGTTGGTCGGTTCATCGAGCACAAGGAGTTCGGCGTCGGGGAGCAAGGCAGCGGCGATCCCCAACCGCTGCTTCATGCCTAGCGAGAACCTCTTCACCGGTTCCTTGCTCCGATCGAGTAGGCCGACGATCGCAAGCACCTCATCGACCCGGGTGTTGGAGATGCCGCGGAGACGCGCCAGCGAGCGCAGGTTGGCTCGTGCCGAGAGCGAGGGAACGAAGGCGGGGCTCTCTATGAGAGCTCCGACCCGGTGCGCATACTTCCCGGGATGGGAGATGGGCGAATCGAAGACGGTCGCCCCACCGCTCGTCGGCCTGATCAGCCCGAGAAGCAGTCTGATCAATGTCGACTTGCCGGAGCCGTTGGGGCCGACCAAACCGATCACCCCCGGACCAGCGATCTCCAGGTCAAGCTCGCGGAGCGCGACCACATCACCAAAGTGCCGACTGAGCTTGTCGGTCCGTATCACTGACACCTTGACCTCCAGTGTTGTTCGGGGCAAGCGCTCACCCTCTGGGCGCGCATTGTAGCGGGTAAGCGCTCACCCCGCAATTCGACCGCAACGCG
>CAVQNN010000005.1:0-26821 GCA_963714175.1 uncultured Actinomycetes bacterium
GCCCGTTACCTCGACGGCAGTGGTGGTCGAGGTGGTCGACATTTCGAGTTCGCTGATATCCGTTGTTGCGGTGAAGGTGGTGGTCGACTCGGTACCTCCGTTGTCGTCGTCACCGCGACCTCGTCATCCCCATCCCGGGTAAGCAGCAGCGGCACGGCCACCGCTGCCGCGATCACCACTATGGCTGCCGCGGCCAAGCCGATCCACAAGCCCCGACGGCTCCTGCCCCGCGGAGGAGGCGGCGGATAGGCCGGGGCATTGAACGCCGGAAGAGGCGGGGGAATGATTGGCAATGGAGGCGGGGTTGGTGACGGAGGCGGGGTTGGCGAAGCAGCCTCGGCCGCGGACGCGGCTCCTGTCGAGGCCGGGCCGGGGCCCTCAGCCCCTACGTAGGGAAGGCCAACGGAAGTCCCGCAGTTGCGGCAGAAGCGCGCATCATCGGGCATCTCTTTTCCACATGCGCTGCAGTACATATCGACCCCCCCATGCCGGAACGCCGGCTCCGGTGCATCGCCGGCGACGCTCTCCTGAACTGTTTGCCACAATAGCGCGCTTCAACCGAAAGCGCAGGGGCGATGGGCGGCCCGGCCGGGTCAGCCCCCGGGGCAATGGGGCCCGGCCGGGTCAGCGCGGCGCGATGGCCGCCCAGGGGAGCGTGACCTCACCGAGCCGCCAGCGGGCGCGGCCCCCGCCGGGCGGCCGCGCGATCACCGGCCAGGTCAACGATAGGTGCTCGACCGCGGCGATCCAGCGCTGCCGCGGCCCGAACACCGACTGCGGAGCCGCGACCTCCCAGGAACGGTCGAAATCCGTGAGGAATCGATGGATCCGTTCGCCGGGGACATTGCGGTGGATCAGCGTCTTGGGCAGCCGTTCGGCCAGTTCCGAGGGACAGGGCAAGGTGGACAGGCGGGCGGCGAACGTGACGGTAAGGGGTTCGGCAAACCCGGACCGACCGGCCCGGCCCTTCTTCTCACGTCGGAGGCGGGATCCGGCAGTCTCGGAGCGACCCAGGGTCACCCACACGGCGCGACGGCCGATCTCGTCACACGTGCCTTCCACCAACACGCCGTCCGGTGCGAGACCCTCGCAGAGCCGATCCCATGCCCGCCAGGCCTCCTCCTCGTCGTACTGTCGGAGCACGTTGAAGGCGCGGACCAGCAGCGGCGGCCTCGCCACCGGCAGCTCGAACCCGCCGAGCGCGAAGGTCAACCCACGGCACTCCGCCGGCCGGCCGGACTCGGCGAGAAACCGAGCCCCTTCCTCCACGCGGGTCGGATCGATCTCCAAGCCCACCACTTCCACATCCGCCCGGATACCTCGCAACCGTTCGTACAACTCAACCGTCGTGACCGGCGACGCGCCGAAGCCGAGGTCGACTACCAGGGGGGCTCGCTCGGCAGACCAGAGCAGCGGGGCCTGATTGGCGGCGATCCAGCGGTCCACGCGACGCAGCCGGTTGGGCGCCGTCGTGCCTCGGGTCACCGTGCCCTCTGAGCGACACCGTCCAGGGATCATTGGTACTCATCGTCCGAGATATCGACTTCGTAGAATGCATCGTCTCCCGGCAACACGGTGTACCACTCATCCGTGGCGTCGATCTCCGCGGCTATCCCCTCCAACTGGAACTCCAGCACGTGTCCGCCGGCCTTCTTGTCCGCGGTCAGGAAATGGAAGTGATAGCCCGGTGCGTTGGCCTGTGCCATGTAGCTCGGGAGTCGAAACCCCAGCATCACCCCTTCGACCTCGCGAAACTCGAATGTCGGCTGTGTCTCCATGACCTCCAACAACGGCGGGTACGGTTCTGCCTGCTCTGGCACGCTCCTGGTCTGGACATAAGCGAATGTGCCCGTGAGCCTGATGGCGTAGGGGATGTTCTCCGTAGGCAACAGGCCGTCCAGGTAGGTCTTGAAGTGGGCGTAGTCCATCGAGTCGGCCACTTCCACAGTCTGGTCCGGTTCGAAGTACGTGACGACTGCGAAAGGCGTCTTCATCTCGTCGTCGACCGGATAGGCGACTCCATCTGCCCGGATCTGGTAGACCTGATGCTCCACTTCGATCATCTCGCCGTCGAGAGTGTTGAACGTCCCCAGCCCGAAATCACCGTGTTGCTTGAGCTGGGCGTAGGTCATGTCGCCATCGTACACGCCGGCCATGAGCGAACCGAGGGTAGAGTACTGAAACAGGACATCCTCGCCCTCTCCCAGCTCCCCTGTTGACTGACACCCAAGCATCGACGCACCAAGCAGTACGCCCAGCAGCGCGACACCGACCGCCGTCTTCCTCATGTTGTGCTCCTCAGTCCCCTGACAAGTCGTCGCATCCCCTCGGCCGCGGTCTCCTCCGTGAGCGCTCCGTACGACACCCGCAGATAGCATCCCTCGTTCAAGCCGAAGGTGGTTCCTGGGATGACCGCGACACGAAAATCCCGTACCAAACGTTCGACGAGCGCCATCGGCTCCATCGTGCTCTTCACGCGAAGCAGCACATAGAAGGCGCCCTCGGCCGCTGGGACCGCGCAGATATCCCGAACGCTCTCCAACTCCCGGAGAACCAGCTCTCGAACCGCGGCGATCGATTCCAGCTTCGAACGGCAGTACTCGCGCCCCGCCTGCAACGCACCCACCGCGGCATATTGCGAGATCACCGGCGCGCAGATGAGAAGGGTGTCCTGGATCTTCTCCACCGACTCGAACAGATGCGTCGGTATGACCATGTAGCCGATCCGCCAACTGGCGAATCCGTAGGCTTTGGACAGCGAGAAGAGCGAGATCGTGTGACCGGAGCTTCCCTCGATCGATCCCGGAGAAAAATGGCGCGCGTCTCCGTAAGTGAAGTACTCGTAGGCTTCGTCGTTGATGTGATAGAGCCCGTGCCGGCGGCAGATGTCGTTGATCTCGCGGAGGGCGGCCTCGTCGTACACTGCTCCGGAGGGGTTGTTGGGCGAGATGGTGACCACGGCCCGCGTCCTGGGGGTGATCGCTTGGCGGATGGCTTCCGGCCGAAGCTGGTAGTGCTCGTCGGTATCGACCGGGACCGGGTGACAACCGGCCATGGTGATGGCCATCTCGTGGTTGAAGTAGTAGGGCGTCTGAAGAATGATCTCGTCTCCGAGATCCGTGACGGCCAGCAGCGCGTTCACGAAGGCCAGATTCGCACCAGCCGTCACCACGATCGCATTCTGCGAATCGAGACAGATGCCGTTGTCGGCCCGCAGCTTGGCGGTGATAGCCTCGATCAGGGAAGGGATCCCGTGCACCGGCTTGTACTTGTGGTTCTCGGGATCGGCTAGAAACGGGCCGATCTGGTCGATCGCTTCCTGGGGCGGGCCATAGTGGACGACCCCCTGTCCCAGGGATATGGTCCCGGGATTGTCCCGGATCAAGGCCGCGACGCTGGGGATGATGGGCGTCTGAACTGCCTGCATCCGCAGCGGATGGACTCTGGCTTCCATTGTTGGCTCTCCGATGTGTGGGTCGTTCGCGGTCCACAATGTACCCCAGAGACCGACAACATGTCGTCGTGCCTTGCCAGCTTCAGGGTCGCCGACAACGCCGCGAGAGGTGGGCGCCAGCCCAAAGGCCAGCCCAGGCGTCCTTCAGTGCCCCGTGACCCTCAGCCGGCAAGCGCCGTTGAAGCCGCTCAGCCAACTCCGCCAGAGTGTAGGGTTTCGGCACGAACCCCGCCAAGCCCTTGCCGGCGAAGCGGGTGTCCATGTCCTGCTCGCTGTAACCGCTGGACATGATGACCCGCACTCCTGGGTCCAGCGCGCGCAGCGCGCCGAAGGTCTCTTCGCCATCCATGCGCGGCATGGTGAGATCGAGCAGGACTAGGGCGATCTCGTCCATGTGCTCGCGATAGACAGCGAGGGCCTCGTGGCCGTCGGCGGCGGTAAGGACCGCGAAGCCCAGCCGAGAGAGCATGACCGCCCCAAGGTCACGATGCTCTTCTCGTCGTCCACCAGCAGAATGGTGCCTCTTCCTTGCCAGTCGGCGATCGGGGCGCTGGTCTTCCGGCGAGCCGCTCTCGCCTTGGCGTCGGAGGCGGGCAGAAGAACCGTAATGGTGGTGCCTTTGCCGGCTCGCTCTCGAGCCTCAGTGCGCCCTTGTGTCCGCGCACGATGCCGAGGACGGCGGACAGACCCAGGCCCCGGCCGGTGAACTTGGTGGTGAAGAAAGGCTCGAAGAGGCGCGCTTGCGTCTCGGCGTCCATGCCGCAGCCGGTGTCGGACACCTCCAGGGTGACGTAGAGGCCGGGAGATGAGTTCTCGTGCGCGTAGGTCCTGCAGGTACTCGGCCGAGCACTCCCGGCCCCGGTGGAGATGGTGATGACCCCGCCCCGCTCACCGACGGCTTCGGAGGCGTTGATCACCAGGTTCATGATCACCTGGCAGAGCTGGCTCGGGTCTCCTTCAAGAAGGGGCAGATCCTTCGGCAGGTCGAGATGGAGGACGGCCTTCTTGGAGATGGCGCTCTTCAGCAGCTCGAGCATGTCCTCGACGAGGGCGCCGAGGTCGATGGGCTCGATGACGAAGTGGCCTTGCCCGGAGTAGGCGAGCATCTGGCGGCACAGCGCGGCGGCCCGGCGAGAGGCGGCCGTGATCTCCAGAAGGTTCCCACGGACAGGAGCGGACGGGGAGAACTCGCCGAGCGCCAGCTCGGCGTTACCGAGGACGCTCGTGAGGATGTTGTTGAAGTCGTGGGCGATACCACCCGCAAGGACACCCAGACTCTCCAGCTTCTGGGACTGTTGGAGTTGGCGCTCCAGGGCCAGGCGCTGCTGTTCGGCGCGCTTGCGGGCGGTGACGTCGCGCACAATGGCCAGCGAATACTCTCGACCCTCACGCTTGAAGACTGTACTGGAGACCTCCACGGGAAAGACCTCCCCCGTCCTGGCCTGATATTGCTGCTCGAAGGTGAGCGATCCACGCTCCCAAAGCTCCAGCCAATGGTCCGACCAGGCTTCAACCGACAGGCCGACGGTGACGTTGAAGACGGACATTGTGAGCAACTCATCGCGGGAGTAGCCGAGACGGGCCCCGGCCGATTCGCTCG
Organism: uncultured Actinomycetes bacterium; assembly: GCA_963714175.1. Lineage (GTDB taxonomy): Bacteria > Actinomycetota > Thermoleophilia > RBG-16-64-13 > RBG-16-64-13 > RBG-16-64-13. The sequence goes on from CAVQNN010000005.1 coordinate 5,055, forward strand.
CGTCGACGAAACGCCCGTGACCGCCTTCCCGCGTGTCTTCGACAGGAAGTGTGTCGGGAGCACGTCAGCCAGTACCGTCAGGCCAACCACTCCGACCAAAGACCAGTGGCCCCACGCGAGCGTATCGCCCGCGTACCCAACAATGGCGATAAGGGCCGCACTGATACCCCCCGCCAACCCGTCACTCGGCGTTCCCACCGGACCGGGGCACGGGCAACGGTTCGGCTCAGACCAGGCCGGCCAGGATTCTTGCTGGGCCAGAACCAGTACTTGAGCAGGGCGAGGCAGATTCTGGCGCATGAAGGCTCCTCGGTGATGTCCTCGATGGCCAGCAGAATGATCCGTTCTTTTCCCGACCCTCTTTGAATCTGCCGGGCATTCAGAAGCATGATGCGCCTGCCAATGGTGGAGAAATCGTGTTCCACCTCATAGTTGTCAAAGGTCGCCTTTTGGGGCAGGATGGTTTCCAGCAGTTCCCGCAGCTTGGGGATGTCCCACTGCTTGTTGCCCAGGTCATAGATAAGCTGTCCCACGGTCTCTTCGGGGTTTACCTTGAAGACTTCATAGAAGGAGCGGCTGGCGGTGACCACCCTCAGATCCTGATCCAGAGAGATCAGGGGTTCGCGCACGGTGTTGATGATGCTCTCGGCGTATTCGAGGGCTTCATCCGCGGATTTCTTGATCACTTCCAGTTCTTTGCGGGTTTTTTCCAGACCGGCTTCGATCTCCTTGCGCTCGGTGATGTCCTCGATGGCCAGGAGGATGATCCGCTCCTTTCCCGACCCTCTGTTGAATCTGCCGGGCATTCAGAAGCATGATGCGCCTGCCGATGGTGGAAAAATCGTGTTCCACTTCATAGTTGTCGAAGGCTGGCCTTTTGGGGCAGGATGGTCTCCAGCAGTTCCCGCAGCTTGGGGATGTCCCACTGCTTGTTGCCCAGGTCATAGATCAGCTGTCCCACGATGCCGGCGGCAACCGCCCTCCTGAAAAGCACCAGCTGCGTGGCCGCACAAGATGAGAGCGTATCGGGGCAGTGGCGTCAGAGAATCTAGGAGGTCCAACCGTAGTAGAGATACCAGTCACCCTCGATGCGGCGATAGAGGCGACCCGACCGCCCGGTTGGATCCGACTCGGAGATGTCATCCACCAAAGGCGCCAGGGGTCCGCTCGAGTAGACGTAGCCCTTGGCCCAGCCCCCATTGAAGTTCCCGTAACCTGAGGTGGTGAACTCCACCCCACCGTCCCGTCCCGGCCCGATGGGTTCGAGGATACCCAGCCCGTTCCTCAGGTCCAGATACTCCTTGAACCTTGGGCCCGACACATCCTCGCTCTTCATGCCAGGCGCGTGCTCCTCAAGAGCTGGGTCCGTCTGGTACATCTCAAGCAAGGCGACAAAGTCCTGCTTGTGCTTGTGAAAGTCGCTGATCATCTCGTCGTCGGAGGGAGGCCCCCCTGTGACGCTCACGAAGACCAGAGCCAGTGCGATCGCTCCTCCGGAGAGGACGGTTCCGAGAATGGCGAAGAGCCTATTACGCTGCTTCTGAAACAGACCGACGATGCCGAGCACGAGTGCAGTCATCATCAACAAGGCAGCGCTTGCGCACATAGGGACGCCCAGGACCCACGCTGCGCTGTCTATCGCAAAAGGTATGGCGGCCAGACCGACGAAAAAGAGCACTGCCGAGACGAGACCCGCCACGAAAGACGCGATCCCAAGCCGAGAGTGGGGCAGCCGCTCAACCTGCTGGTACTGCCGCCGTGTCCACGGCCGGCCCTCCGAGAGCGCGGTGCCGCAGGACATGCAGAAGCCCGCCCCTTGCGGGTTCTCATTGCCGCACGAAGGACAGGACTGGTTCGGCATGGCCCCCCTATTCATCTCCGGCGCTCGGTTGGCTCCGCTTGCTGCTCACTATAGGGTCATCCACCGCACAGGAAGGACTGTTGCTCGGTCCATGGCAGCTGTTTGACACACGGACAAAGCCGCTTGTACCATCGGTATCAAGACTGCTCAGAGACTCTATCAGGTGGTGAAAAGCAATGGAGTTCACTTACGAAACCGCCGTCGCGTGGTTTGACAGCTACTTTGCTGCCTGCAACAAGAACCAGGGTCCTATCGAGACGGTGGTCAATCTCAGAGAGTACTTCACCGATGACTTCGAGTTCTGGATGTACACCCCTCCGGCATTCGTGTCTGTGCCGCTGTCCCGCGAAGGGCTCTTGATGACCTTCGTTCACCCCGGTCTTCATGAAGCACTGATTCCGAACTACTACGCAATCGATGTCCGGTCGCTGATAGTAGTCGTGCAGTTCGAGATACAGTTCAGCGATGAACTCACGGGAAAGACGTGGCCGCCGCTGCAGGCGAGCGCTCACTATCACCTGGTGCTCGACGAGAACGAAGAATTGAAGATCAAGCTGATCAAGTACTGGACCCAATCCAGCGCAGCCGATCTCCAGGACCTGTTCGACTTGTGGCTCGGGTGTAAGCAGAAGGCATTGGAGGGACTGACGACGAGGTACTTCCAGGCCCCTCGGTGACGTGTAGCTCAGATTAGGCGGGGCATCTTCGCCATGTTCGTCCGCGGTGATTCAGGGCGGCTCTCTGGGCGTCGGCGTAGCCGAAGCGGCCGGACTCAAGCAGTCGGGTCTCCACTCAAGCCGGGGCGGCTCACCTTGCGCTTCGAAAGTCGCCGATCATCTCATTGTCGGAGGAGTTCCATGTGGGATGCGAACGAGACTCAAGGATGCGATACGTGAACACGCCAGCCACGGCCCCCACAACGAGCGCAACCACCACTATGGCAACGATGTGGGCCTTGTTCAAACGAGTAGCCATCGACCTCCCTCGAATGCACCCCACTGCATCATCGGGAACCGTAATGGAGGGACGAGCCGGCAAGACCTCGTTCCCCGTCGAGTGTTTGCTTGTGCGCGATACCATCGGAACCCAGCGGCCGAGCTGGATAGCCGAAGAGAGCTACCTTCGCTCACAGAGGAGGGACCACATTGGCGAAGACAAGAGAACCAGCACGACCACTCCTCCAGAGAGGACCGTTCCAAGAACGGCGAAGAGCCTATTCCGCTGCTTCTGAACGAGCCCGATGATGCCGAGCACGAGTGCTGCCATCAACAAGGCAGCGCTTGCTTGCATGAGGAAACCCAGACCCAGGTCCCACGCTGCGTTGTCCATCACAAAAGGTGTGAGCGGCGAGAAAGATGATGAGGAGCGCTGTTGAGACAAGAAATGACACGAAAGAGACAATCCCGAGCCGAGAGTGCGGCAGCCGTTCAACCTGCTGGTATTGCGGCTGTGTCCACGGCTGACTCTCCGAGAGCCCGGCGCCGCAGGACATGCAGAAGCCCGCCCCTTGCGGGTTCTGATTGCCGCACCAAGGACAGGACTGATTCGGCATGGCCCCCCTATTCATCTCCGGCGCTCGGTTGGCTCTACCCTCCACCCACTATAGGGCATCCGCCCCAATCCGCAACAGACGGCCGTCCTCTCCGCGCTGCCCCACGGCTCGCACGGTTTCGGTCCACAAAAAAAGGACGCCGGCCCTAAGGCCGACGTCCCCGAGAGTCGCTGCTAGACGACTACTACCAGCGGTTTCCGCCGCCGCCGCCACCGTAGCCGCCGCCGCCGCCACCACCGTAGCCGCCGCCGCCTGAACGAGGAGCACGGGGCACCTGTTCCTTGGCAACGTCTACCTTGAGGGCGCGACCGTCGACCTGAGTGCCGTCGATGGCGTTCTTGGCCGCTTGGGCTTCCTCAGCCGATCCCATTTCCACGAAGCCGAAGCCCTTGGGGCGTCCGGAGTCGCGGTCGGTGATCAGGTTGACAGAGGTCACTTCACCATGGGGCTCAAAGAGCGTCCTGATGCTTGCTTCGGACGTCTCATAACTGAGATTGCCCACGTACAGTTTTGCTGAATTCACTACAGCCTCCAATATGGAGTTACATTACGACAGCCGAAAGGGAGAGACTGGAGACTGGGCGGGGAGATTGAGAGGCTCGGCGCTTGGCCTGAAGAGTATGCACCTATCGAGTGTTAACGGCAGGATAGCACACATGTCAAGGAGGCGTCAGTCGATACGCGCGTGCCAGGGCCAGCGCCCCAAGCACACCTGCCCGGTCACCCAAAGCCGGTGCGACGATGTACTCCTCCATCCTGTCTGTCACCAGTTCCGACCGGACGTACCCGCCCAGCATGTCGCGCACCCTCTCCCGCACCGCGGAGAGCAGCCCCGGTTGGCGCGTGACGCCCCCTCCCATCACGATCCGCTGCGGCGAGAGTGAGTAGATGTAGGCGGTCACCGCCTGGGCGAGGTAGTAGGCCTCGAGGTCCCAGGCCACGTGATCGGGCGGAAGGGTCTCGGCGCTCGCCCCCCAGCGCCGCTCCAGAGCGGGGCCGGACGCCATACCCTCCAGACAGTCGCCATGGAAGGGACAGAGGCCAGCGAAAGAGTCGTCGGGATGGCGTTTGACGTGGATGTGGCCCATTTCGGGATGCAGCAGCCCGTGAAGCGGCCGTCCGCCCACCACCGCGCCGCCGCCTATGCCGGTCCCAACGGTCAGGTAGAGAGCAGGATCGCACCCTTGCGCCGCGCCCCAACTCCATTCGGCCAGAGCGGCCGCGTTCACGTCGGTGTCGATGACCACCGGGACGCCGAGTGCTCTCTGGAGCGGCCCCAACATGTCCACATCGGACCACCCCGGCTTCGGAGTGCGCAGGATGCGACCGTAGCTCGGGGACCCGGGCCGCACGTCCACCGGACCGAAGATGCCGATCCCCAAGGCTTCGAGTCCGCCTGCCTCCTGCTGTTGCTGCAGGAAGAAGGCGATCGCCTGGCCGATGGTCGCGTCCGGTGACCCGGTCTCGAAAGACACGGCGGCCCTGAGGTCGTCAGGCCCGGTGCCCACGGCGCACACGAACTTGGTGCCGCCGCCTTCGATGCCGCCGTACACCGTCACCGACGATTCCCGCGACTACAGGCGACGGAGTCGCTGCGCGCGCATGCTAGAAGAACGTCCCGGAGTCGATGTACCACTTCCCGTCTATCTTGGTCATATCGAAGGTGACCGGATCGGTCTCCTCGTCGATGTCGTCGGTCTCGACCTCTCCGTCGGAATCGGTGATGCTCACCGTGCCCTCGACGATCGAGACCGTGGCGGTGGTCTCGCTGGTTTCCTCCGTGCTCATCTTGATATTGGAGAACTCCATCGAATCGAAGTCGAACATGCCCTCCATCATCTCTTGCCGTGCCGCCTCCAGCTCGTCGCCGGTGCCCAGGCTCTCCTTCATGGACGGGTCCATCAGATCGAGGAATGCGTCCAGGTCTTTGTTCTCCATCGCGGTGAGGAGCCGCTCCACGGTCTTCTCGGGCGCCGTGGCCGCGCCGTCCCCGCCCTTGAACACCACGAACACGAGTACGGCCGCGACAGTCGCGACCACCACCAGAGCCGCAAGGCCGATCCAGAGCCACTTCCATTGGCGCTGCGACCCCGGAGGCGCCCAGGTCGCCGGAGGATATGAGGGCGGGCCGTAGGCAGGCCCTGGAGCGGGAGGCGGCGCGTAGGCCGGTCCCGGGGTAGACGGCGGCACATATGCCGGCGGCGGAGTATAGGTCTCTTGCTGAGGCGCGTAGGTCGCCGTGGGCGGCGGGCCGGTAGGCGGAGCGTAGGCTATCTGAGGAGCGGCCACCGCGGCCTCGGGGGCGATGACCTCTGGGCCGTTGACCGGCTGTCCACAACGCACGCAGAACTTGCCTGCTCCTTCCAGAGGACTGCCGCAGGACTTGCAAAAGGCCATGTCAATCTCCCTCCGAGATCGTGGACAGCGCTCCGAGTATACCGCCGGTGCGCGCATCCCTGGACAGGCGAAGATGCGCCCGATACAGTTACCCGGTGCGTACGAGGGGATCGGGGGCGGGTTGAGCGACGACTGCGATATCTCAGGGCTGGGCCCGTCGCGGGAGATCCGCTGCTCGCGAGGCGCCCGCGTGCTGCTGGCGGTGGGTGTCGTCGCCTACATCGCCTTCTACCTCACCTGGTCGATCTGCAACTACCGCGAGTTCGGCACATATGGCTTCGACCTGGGCATCCACGACCAAGCCGTCTGGTTACTCAGCAGAGGCGAGAGCCCGTTCGTCACCATCTCGGGCAACCACTATTTCGGCGACCACCTCTCTTGGATCATGCTCGTAATGGTGCCGTTTTACTGGTTGTTCCACAGCGCGAGCGTGCTCCTCGTCGCCCAATCGCTGGCGCTCGGTCTGGCGGCCATTCCCGCCTTTCTGGTCGCCAGGAAGCTGCTGCGCAGTGAGTGGTTGGCCGGTGCCGTCGCCTGGGCCTACCTCCTCAACCCCTACCTGGGATGGACGAACCTCGAGCAATTCCATCCCGACTCGTTCGAGGTGCCTCTGGTGTTCTTGGCCTTCCTCTTCGTCATAGGCCGGCGCTGGCGCGCCTTCTTCGTGACCATCGTTCTCTTGATGCTCGTTAAGGAGGATGTTCCCCTCCTGGTGCTGGGACTGGGAATCTGGGTGGCGTTCCGCTACGACCGCGGAGTGGGCCTGCGAACCACCGTGCTGGGAGCGTTATGGTTGTTCGTCAACTTCCGCTTTCTACTGCCACTCATGAGTGGGACTGGCTCGTTGGCGGCCTACGTGTCGTCGCACGCCACCCGCATCCCGTTCGGCGGCCTTGGCGGCTTCCTACACACGCTGGTGACCAGACCGTGGCGCGTTCTGACCGCGGCCTTCGGCCCGGGCCGTCCCCTCTACTACCTGCAGGTGTTCGCCCCCCTCGGCTTCCTCCCCTGGCTCTCACCCTCGACCTTGGCGGCTGTGATCCTGCCGCTCGCGGCCAACGGGCTCAGCACCTTCTACTACCAGCAGAGCCTGCAACATCACTACGGGACCCTTGTGGTGCCCGGTCTCCTGGTTGCGGCCATCTTCGGGATCGCCAACGCTCGCTCCCGCCGCCTGCGTTGGGGGGTGGTCGGCGTGATGCTGGTCGGTGCGATGGTCAGCTTGTGGCTCTGGGGCCCGGTGCCCGGGTCGCGCGACCCGGGACCATGGATCGACCGGCCGACCGAGTACACCCAGGCCGCCTATGAGGCCATGGCGTTGATCCCGGACGATGCCGTCATTTCCACGGACTTCCGCTTTGTCACCCATCTGGACCACAGAGTCGAAGTCTACGAGTTCCCCTGCCCCTGGCGCGCCGTCAACTGGGCTGACGAGAGTAGTCAGAACGAGAGCCTGCCGGACCGAGTGGCCCGGGTTCAGTATGTGTTGGTCTCCGGCGAGATGGACGACAAGTCGACCGAGGCCGTGGAGGAGGTCATAGCCTCGGGCGAGTTCGAGGTGACTTACGATCAGGGTGGCGTGATCCTCTACAAACGGCATCCGCCGGAGACGGGCCCTCCCGCCGAGACGACAGACTGAGCCACGTGGTCGGCTTCGCGCCACGAGCCCGAAAACGCCCCGGCCCCCTTACTCCATCCGTACGGTCAACGGTTCGGTCAACCGGCCGAGCAGAGGCAAGGTCGCGCACACCACTCCAAGTGCCGCCAACAGACCCCCGATCATCATGGCGTAGTAGCTGAGTCCGGGGGCCGCTAGGACGAACCCCTCCGTGCCTCCTGTGCTCGAGAGGATGAGGGCGGCCACCAAGAAGCCGGCCAGGGCCGACATCACCGCCGCCAGGGCCAGTGGGACCGCGGCCTCCAGGATCACGGCCTTGTAGAGGTGGCCGAGAGGCATTCCCGAGAGGCGCAGAAGGCTTAGCGGCCGCTTCCGCTCCACGAGACCTCCCGCGACCGAGACGGCCAGGCTACAGCCGGCTATGATCAGGCACAAGATGACCCCGACCGTGACCATGCGCCCCAACATGGTGAGCAGAAATCCGTCGGACTCCGTGAGTTCCCCGATTGTGTATGGCGGATTCACCACCGGCAGCGCGACCTCGAGAGTGGTGCGGACCCGCTCGATGCTGGCCTGCAGCCCATCGGTCACCACGAGGACCATCCCCAGACGATCAGAGGCAGAGTGGCCTCCCGGGGCCACAAGAGAAGGCGCCCCGTGTTCTTCGACGTACCCCTGGACAAGAGAGTCCATGGCGACGGTGACCACACCGTCGGCGCCGCTGACCGAGGCCTGCCCTCCAAGTCGATCCCAGTCTTCCGCTGCCACCAGGCCGATAGAGGCGACTGTCTCCTCCTCTTCCGAGGTACCGACCGGAGCCCATACGGGTACGACCGCCCTCACCCCATCCAGACCGCGAAGATCCTCGATCAGAGACGACGACGAAGCGCTCGCTGAGTACTCGGGCTGATCATAGAGAGCCTGCACGACCGTCTCTGGCGGGAGCTGACGCACACGGAACGTGCCCTCGCCGTAGTCGATGGCGGTCCCGACTATCGCGACGAACGCCGTCCCGACGAACACGGCCAGCACCAGACCGCTGATGGCCCTGAACCCCCGCCCGGGATCGTCGCCGAGTCGGCGAGCCGCGATGAGGGTCGAGTCGCTTCGTGCCAACCGGACAAGCAGGCGCGAACCGATCATGGTCAGCCAGGGTCCGGCCACCATCAACCCGATAGTGATCAGCGCGAACAGTCCGACGGCCAGAAGGGTCCAGGCGTGGGCGCTTTCGATGAAACCGAAAGCAGCCAGGAGGATGAACCCCACGGTCACAGGCACCAGACGCCAAGCCCGCGGGCGCGGCCGAATGGCGTGTCTGGTCACGCCGAGTGGGGAGATGTTCACCCGCCGCAGGCTCACAAGACTCGCCACCGCGGCTATCAGAGGAACGCCAACGAGGACCCCCGCGATCGCCATCCATCCCAGACGCAGGTCGCCGGTGAAGAACGGATGCCCGGTGAAAGGTATGCGGGCGACCAGAGGCCGGAAGATCCAGAAGAGAGCGAAACCCAGCAGCGTGCCGGCTCCGGCGGCCACCCCGGCTTCCATGGAGGCAAGGATGCCGACTTGAGACGGGGTCGCGCCTACCAGTCGGAGAGCGGCGAACCTCTGCTCTCGCCGGGCGGCGGCCAGACGGGTGGACGTCACCACGAACACGAGTACGGGCAGCAGCAACCCGACCGCTCCGATCCCGAGGACGATCTGGAGGAACTCGCCGTATTCGTGCTCGGCGGGCGCCATCTCGATGCTGCGGACCATCATGGCGGTCTCCTCGAGTTCCGCGGGAGCGAGCCCCACGACCGCGGTGAGCGCGTCGGGCGAGGTCAGACCTGGGGTATCTATCACGCCCACGAGTCGGCCGGGATACGCGAGCCCAGGAGTTCCGCGGGAGTCTCGGCGAGCAGTTCCGCCAAAGCAGGCGAGGCGTAGTATTCCCCGGGCCGGGGCAACTGGGACAGGCCGGGCGTTACCGGTGACGCCGCTCCGGTCGCGGCCACCTCCACGATTGTGAGGGCCTCACCCGCGTAGGTATCGTAGGCGAGTCGCCACCAGAGCGGATCGGACGTACTCTCGTCGACGCTGGGGATCTGGTTCTCCCCGCTGGTGTGCAGCCAGCCCTTGTGGGCGTCGGTCGCCTTGATGCCGTTGAAGCCGGCCAGCGTGAAGGAGAGAAGCGCCACCGCCAGGGCCACGCCCAAAGCAGTGAAGATGAGTCTCGCCTGCCCTTCGCGGCCCCCTCGAAGGGTGAACCGCAGTCCCAGGCGGATCATCGGGAGGCCCGGAAGGACGACGAGCGGACGAGATCGGCGACGCCTGTTTCCGTGCCCAAGTCCCCGTCCAAGCCGACGGCCAGGTCGAGGCCCATGCCGACGCCCGGGTCGACGCCCGGGTCGACGCCCGGGTGAGCGGACGCACCCAGATCGGCCAACGGATCGGCCACCCGCCCATCGCGCACTATCACCTCGCGGTCGGCATAGGCAGCCACTCTGGGTTCGTGGGTCACGATCACCACGGTCGTCCCCTGCCGTCGTGCGCTGTCTACGAGCAGTTCCATGACCAGCTCGCCGGTGAGGGAATCCAGAGAGCCTGTCGGTTCATCTGCGAACAACACGACCGGCTGCGCCACCAGGCCGCGAGCAAGAGCCACCCGCTGGGACTCCCCACCGGAGAGCTCCCCAGATCGCCGGCCCTCCAGCCCGCTCAGCCCCAGAGGGTCGAACCACTTTCTTGCGGAGGCAAGCGCCGCACCTCGCGATACTCCCGCGAGAAGCAGGGGTAGAGCGACGTTCTCCTCGGCGATCAGCTCCGGCACCAGCTGACCGAACTGGAAGACGAACCCGAAGGTGCGCCGGCGCAGCTCGCTGCGCCGTCCTTCGGAGAGCTGATCGACCCGCTGCCCGCTGAAACTCACCTCTCCCGAGTCTGGAGTGATGATGCCGGCCAGACAATGAAGCAGCGTCGACTTCCCCGAGCCGCTCGGACCCATGATGGCCACGATCTCCCCCGCTCGCACAGCGAAGCTGGCCCCGCGCAGCGCCGGGGTCTGTCCGAACGATTTGTGCAGGTCGCTGCACTCAAGTATCGGGTCGGACGGGGTCGCGGTCAGGACGACAGGGTCGTCAGTCAGGACAGTCATCGCTTTATCTCCTTGGTCAGGTGATCGAGCCGGCTTGTCGTCAGGTCTATCCAGCGCAGGTCGGCTTCAAGATGGAAGATCGCGTGGTCGATGAGCAGCGCCTCAGCGAGAGGTGCGTTTCTGCGCAGCGCGGTGAGTTCGCGCATGCGAGCGAGATGGGCGTGTCGCTGAGTGTCGAGGTAGGCGTCGGCCGGTCTGTCGAGCAGGAGTGCCAACACCACCTTGACCGCGAGCACGGTCTGTAGATGTGGCTCGGGTGGCTCGGGCATGGTCAGCCACTCGTCAACGGCAGCAGCGCCCTCGTCGGTGATGGCGTAGAGCTTGCGCTCGGGTCCCTCTCCCGGAGCGTGGCCCCCAGCCGACACCTGGCCGTCGCGCGCCAACCGCGCCAGGGTGCTGTACACCTGGCCGTAGGGCAGTGGCTTGTCATGGCCGAAGTAGTGGTCGTACTGCCGCTTCAGCTCATAGCCATGGTTTGGCTCCTGTTCCAGAAGCCCGAGAAGTGCACGTGAAACGCTCATGACCAGCAGTATACCCTCAGTGTATACACTGAGTCAATAGTCAACGGAACAATCGCCCTTTTCCGAGGAGCGCGCCGCGCAGAGCGGGCCCGAGTCGTCGATCGCACCGTCATTGTGTAGTGCAGTGTGTAGGTGTATGCTCCGGGCTATGAGCCTCTACCGCGCCCAGATACTCCTCGAAGACAACCAACATGACGAGTTGGAAAGGCTGGCGCGCGACTCCGGCCGGAGCATGTCCGAGTTTGTCCGGGAGGCCGTGGCCGACTACCTGGCACGAACCTCCGAGGAAGAATCGGTGCGGAGGTCCTTGGCCGCGCTGGATGGGCTCTCCGAGTTGAGGCAGCGCATCGAAGACGTGCATGGCTGCCTCGCGGCTTCCTTTCTCGACGAACTGCGTGAGGAGCGCGATGGGGAGCTCGCGCCGTGATGGTCGTAGACGCGGGGGTGGTGCTCGCGCTCGTCCTGCCCCTCCCCTTCTCCGCCCAGGCTGCCGACCGAGTCCGCTCGCTCAGGCAGGCTCGGGAGGAGCTCTTCGCACCGGCCTTGCTCGAATATGAGGTGTGTTCGGCGCTGCGGCGCGCAGTGACCCGCAAGATACTGGATGAGCCGGAGGCTGCCGCGGCCCTCGAGTTCATCGAGGCCATCCATATCCGGCCGATAACACCCGCCTCGTCACTGCACGCGCGGGCGCTGGCCTGGTCGGCCCGTCTGGGGCAGTCCAATGCCTACGACGCGCAATACCTCGCGCTCGCGGAAGAGATGAGGTGCGGGCTCCTCACGACCGACCTCCGTCTAGCCCGAGCCGCGCAAGCGCTCGGGGCGGCCTGGGTGGAGGGTCTTGGAACTGAGTCACCTCTGACCTAGAAGGCCGCCGGGACGGGCGGGGCGACCCGCGTGGGGGTCCGGCGTCTCCGGGGTTCAGACTCACCCCCGGCGGTATGTCGCCGCCCGTCGAGACGGATCAGGATTCAGCAGTCAGGATTCTGGAGTCAGCTCGTACTTCGGGCCCGTGACGGTCGAGAAGTGGAAGAAGGGCCGATCGACGCGCCTGATCCTGAGTGGGCAGTGCTTCATGCCCGCCGGGATGAAGGCCATGAAGCTCTTGGTGATGATGTGTTCCTCGCCGTCTATCCAGAGCTCGATCTCGGCCCCCAGGTCCCAGGGCTTCTCGGGATCGCCGCTGAAAAAGCCGAGGATCTCGTCGCTCTCGTGGGTGTGAGGCTGGTCGAGTGAGATGGCCGCGTTGATGTACCACGCGGTGTTCATCTGGAAGGCGCCCTCGACCACGCTGTCGTCGAGCCAGAGAATGCGAGTCGCACGTTTGGCGTACTCGGCGGCAGTCTTCTGCACCTCCTCAGGCACCTTCAACTCGCTCACGATGTACTTGTCGGTCCTCTGGGGAGCCATAGTGCCGTCCTCTCTGGGTAGCCTCACTGTCTTACAACTCGTCTCATTCTGCCAGATACCGACTGATGTGCGCACACATGTCGCCGAACGCCGCGTCCGCCTCCGGGAACGCGTCGAAGAACATCGGGTACACGTGAAACATGCCTTCCCCGACGGTCAGCTCCACCTCCGCCCCCGCGGCTCTGGCCTTGTCCGCCAGCAGCATCGCATCCTCATACCTGATGTCGTGCTCGCCCACGATCACCAGCAGCGGCGGGAACCCTGCGTAGTCTCCATATAGAGGCGAGATGTAGGGATCTCGTGGATCCTCATCGGGCGCATATGTCGCTAGGGTATCTTGCGGGGTCCCGCTGTTGCCGAACACCGCGTCTTTGGTCGCGTCCTTGGTGTGATCGCCGGTCGTCCCGTCTAGAAAGGATGCCGGCGAGACGGCCACCACCGCCCGTGGCAGCGGGAGCTCGATATCCTTCAGGGCCAGCGTGGCGGCAAGCGCGAGGTTTCCGCCCGCCGATACTCCCAGCAGCACGATGTCGGAGGCCTGATATCCAGCCCCCAACAGCCCGTTGTAGACCGAGAGACAATCGTCGAACGCAGCCGGGAACCTGTTCTCGGGCGCCAACGCGTATTCAACGGCGATGACGCTCGCAGCGGTGCGCCGCGCCAGTTCGGCGGTGATGCTCCGGTCGTCCTCCACAAAGCCCAGCTTGAAGCCCCCTCCGTGCAGGTACATCACGGCCTTGCTCGGCCGGCCCGTGCCCAGAGACGTAACTTCCGTGTATACCCCGTTGAGGACGAGCGGCGAGTAGGTGGCAAAGGAAGGGGCGGGGCGGGCCGCTGTCAAGCGCTTCATCCTCTTGCGCGTCTCCTCGAGGCTCTTCTCGACACCTGCCGGTGAACGCCTCTTTCTCATGGACTGGATGAAGCGCTCGTACTCCAAGCTGGGCATGTAGTCGCTCCTTGACCGTCCACATGCGGCGGACCGGGGGGATTGCTGACTCCTCTCAGTCTACTGCCGGCGCCCCTGCTTCGCACGGCCCGTGACCCTGGAACAAGCGCGCGGCCTGGCTGGCAGCGCGGCACCGACGCCCAACCAACCTGCACAAAAGGACCGGGCCGCCCGCGCCCTCGACGAGAGGCGGGCGGCCCGGTTGCAGTCTTCAGCCCGGACGACGGGAGAGCGGGAGGACAGAGACCTACGAGGGCAACCGCACGAGCATCGCTTTGGCGAAGGTAGCGTGTCCACGCCCGATCCACTTGATCACGTGGAACATGGCTATCAGCACGACCACTCCCGTGATCATGGCGATCGGAATCCCCCACGCTGGGAACCAATTGTAGTCCCACCAGTTGTGGACGACGCCGTTGATGATGAAAGTGTGATCACCAAACCATGCCCAGATCGGTGACGTTATGAGGCTGACTCCAACCGAGAGTCCTGTCACCGCGATCGTGAAGTACGCGATCCCCAGCGGCAGCATGAGAACCATATAGACCATGGAGGCCCAAGTCCGCCCGTCGCTCAGCCAGAACCCGATCCGCTGGAAGAAGCCCATATCCGGCGGCGTCGACCGGGGCCGGCGGGGCATCCGTGTCCCCAGCAGCACTTCGACCAGCCGTCCCTCGAACAGCGACATTGCGCGCACGAGTCCCAGGACTAATAGCAGCAGCGGGATGCCGACGATCAACACGATCATCCCCGCGGACATAGAGATCCCGGTGACCACGATAGTGAAGTAGACGATCCCCGTGCCCAGTGAGATGAGCATGTAGACCAGAGCCTTCCAGACGGCCGGGTCGGCGAAGACCCCGAATATCTGGCGTAGGGCACCGGGCGCCGCGGCTGGTGCAGCGGCCGCGGCCGCGCCGGCCGCGTACGGCGGCGGAGTCACAGTGCCAGCGGGCATCCCCGCTGCTGCTGCTGCTGCCAGAGGCGCTACAGGCGCCTCGCGCACCGCGGTGGTGTCGGCCGCGCGCGCCGGATCCATCGCCGGCGGAGCCTCGACGACAGTCCCACAACCGACGCAGAAGCTGGCCCCGGGGTGGAGTTCCAGGCCGCACTTGCGGCAGAAATGGGGTATCGGCGCCGCCGCGACTGCGGCGCCCCTCGACGCGGCATCGCTTACACCCGCAGCCGCGTCCGCCTCGACAGTCGGCGCTGCCTGTAGCTCAGGTTCTACTTGAGGTGCAGTCGACGGCGGAGCCGCCGCGGTCATCACCGGGGCCATCTCAAACGAAGGCTCGGCGACCGTCACAGCCGGCGCCACGGCCGCTGGTACCAGCCCGGGAGCAGCACTCACCGGCACCCCTACATACGCCGCCGCCACTTCCTCCGGAGTTCCATAGCCCTGGACCGCGGCAATCAAGCGTGTCTCGTAGGTGGCGGTTCCGCGACCCACCTTGCCCCCCACCGCCATCGCAGCCTGCAGGTATTCCTCGGCGTCGAAGAGAGCGTCCTGAGCGAGCGCCGGGTCCGCCCCGGCCGAGGCCAACGCCGCCTGTAGTTCCTTCAGATATGTCTCGATGTCACTTGCCACGATGCCCCTCCAAAACGGCGTCGACGAATTCGCGTGTCTTTATCCACGATCCCTGCCAAAGGCCGACTGCTTGTCTGCCTTCTTCAGTCACTCGGTAGTAGCGACGAGGCGGGCCCGATACCGAAGGTTCCACCTCGCTGGAGAGGAGTCCCCCGGCCTCGAGCGAGCGCAGCACCGGGTACAGCGTCCCTTGTTTGACCGGCAGTCCCCCGCCGACGCCCTCGAGTTCCTTGGCGATCTGATATCCATAGAGCGGCTTGTCCGCGTGAGCGAGGAGCGCCAGAAGAGCGAGCGACACGATGCCCGAACTCAGTTCCTTCTGGAACTTGCGGACACTGGCCGACACGACCTCCGGCGTATCCTCGTCGAATTCTGGTGTCGATGGTGTAGGTGTCATACAGTTCAGCCTCCGTTACTCCGGGACCGATGGCTGCCGGTTGGCCGGCAACCCCTTGTAGTCAATAGCGAGCCCTGGTAGCACTATGTGACCTCGCAGTAGTCGTTGTTGCTAACCACAGCATACTACTAAGTTCGTAATAGTCAAGGGCAAAGGATATGCGGACGCCAGGAGGCGGCTAGTTGTGACCCGCGATGTTGGCTTGGCTACGGAGTGTAGGCGAACGTGGCGGTGACGCTCCCCGAGAACGTATAGCCGTTCTCGTCAGAGCCGGAGTAGCTCACGACCAACGTCCCACCGCGGAGATCGGAGTCGCCACCGTTGGTCGTTCTGACCCAGGAGGAGTACGTGTTGCTTCCATTGCCGTTCATGACGATGGTCTTGTCGAACCATTCACCGGATGAGGACACCCATATGTCTCCATCCTGCTGTATGTATCGCCGGCCGATCCGCTCAATGGTCGCCGGGACGCCGTTCTTCTCCGTGAAGGTCACGGTGTAGTCCCATTGGCAGCCGTTGTCGCCCCACTTCGTGCAGGAAATGACGCTCGGCAGCGATGCGACCACTAGGGCCGGACCGCTGGTCGGAGTGGTAGCGGTCGTCGTGGTCGTCGTGGACTTGGTGGTCGTGGTGGTGGACTGAGTGGTGGTCGTGGTCGGCTTCACAGTGGTCGTGGTGGTGCTCGTGCTGGTGGTCGTGGTCGGGTTCCCGGAGAGCTCGCCTCGCAGATTGAAGAGAATCTGGGCGACCTCGCCACGGGTGGCGGCGCCCGCGGTGTTCCAGCCGGCCAGAGTGCTGCCGGAGCCCCGGATGCCAACCAGTAGCCCGTTGTATTCGGCCTTCATGATGTTGGCCCCATGAGTGGGGTCGCCGTAGGAGAGCTGGCCCGTCCACCCGGCGGAGCCTTGGCCCAGGATGCCCGGGGCCAGGCTGTCAGCGGCCCTCACCACCATGCTGACCAACTGAGCGCGGGTGATGTTGTCGAGGGGAGCGAAGTGCGTGGCATCCGTGCCCTTGGTGATGTTGTTGCGGGCGCACACAGCCACATACTCATGGGGATAGGGGCTGGAGCCCGCGTCGGCGCCGAGATCCACGAAGGGGGCCGCCGGGCTCGGGAAGTCGTCTTCCTTCACCTCCAGGTCCAGAGCGAGCACGATCATCTTGGCGAACTGCTGCCTCATGACCAAGTCGTCGGGACCGAAGTTGCCGTTGACGTAGCCTCCGACGATCTCGAACTCGGCCAGGGTGCTGATGGCAACGTAGTAGGGATGTGAGCTGGGAACATCCGGGAATTCGCTCTGAGCTTGGGCGGCGAGTGGTGACCCTTCAGCGGCAGCCTGCGAAAGCGCCACAACCACGACTGCCGCCAGGAGACAGGCTATCGCCCCCATGACCAGCGACGTGCGCGTGCGCTTCATGAGCAAATGGGTCAGTGCGAACCGTTTCATTGGGTCGTCCCTTTCTCCGTATCCCTCTGGAACACGTAAAGGGTCCCCAAAGCCAAGTGCTCCACGACATTTCTATGTTACCGAAGAGCCGGTGGAGATGGAACAAGCTCCGAGGCGGTCGAGACGGGAGAGAGGCCGGGATCGTGAAACTCGGCCATAGCATGTTTCTAAATTGCGCAATCGTGCAATAATGGAACTATGAACGAGGATCGACAGCGCTACGCCATGCACGCGGCCGTGTTCGCGGCACTCTCCAACCCGACGCGTCACGAGCTCATGCATCTGCTGTGCGCGGGGCCCCGCACCCCCAGTGAGTTGGCCGAAGCGCTGGAAGTGAGCCGGCCCAACGTCTCTCAGCATCTGGCCCTGCTTCAGCGGGAAGGCTTGGTGAAGCGCTCGCGCCAGGGAGCACGGGTGCTTTGGGAAGTCGTGGACCCGCGACTCTCACAGGCCTGCGCGCTCATCGACGAGATCCTCGCTCGTCAGTTCGCCGACAAAGTGGAGGTACTCGAACAATGATCATCACCAATCCCCTCGCCTGTCCGCAGAACCACGCCTGCCCGGCGGTGCGACGCTGTCCTGTGGAGGCGATCGTTCAGGACAACATCTACTCCGCGCCCCGCATAGATCAGGATCTCTGCACCGAATGCGGCGCTTGCAGCCAGGTCTGCCGCGTGTTCACCCAGGTCGCCGACCAAGTGGCGGTGTGCTGATGGCTAAGAGGTCTAAGGTCGATCTCGTCTGCAGCGCGTGCAAACACGCTTTTCAGGTGGTGGCGGACAACCTTCTCAAGAACGAGGGGAAGCACTGCCCCGAGTGCGGGTCGGAGTCGGTCCGCCAGACCTTCGCGAGCTACCTGCGCAACGGCCCGCTCTTGGACCCGAGGTGGGGCTGCAGCGGTGAGGGCCGTCCCTACGGCTGAGGCTGATGTCTCGCGGCGTGGTCACGCCGCATCCCGAACACACCGAATCAAGGACATTGCACCCGACGTTGCACCACGCCGCTGGGCGACGGACAATACGCGTGCTCCACACACCACGGCAGAGGCAGCTCGCACGATGTCCACGAACCCAGATGACCTGACCGCAGCCCGGCAGCGCATAGCGGCGGCCTACGACCCAGACTTGTTGGAAGAGGCCGGCCATCGTCTGGCCGATCTACTGGCCTCCAACCTGGCGCGTGCCCAGCGCTCGGACGGACCGGTATTGCCGTGGGCTGAGCCGTCTGAGGCCATACGCGAGGCGTCGGCGGTGCTGTGCGGGTCAGTGGGCTCCGCTGCCCTGGCCGATGCGACCCCCATCGACGTGCCACGTCGACGCCGGGGCCACTACAGCCGACACAGCCGATCGCTTCTCCAACCTGGTCAAGATCATGCTCGAGCGAGGGCTGAACCTGCACGATCCCCGCTATATCGGCCATCAGGTGCCGGCGCCCGTGCCGCTCGGTGGCCTGTTCGACGCGGTCGGTTCGGTCACCAATCAATGCATGGCCATCTACGAGATGGGCCCGTGGGCGACGGCGGTGGAACGGGCCATGGTCCGTGAGCTCGGACAAGCCATCGGCTGGAAGCCCGACTCCTTCGCCGGAGCCGTCACGCACGGCGGATCCTTGGCCAACCTCACGGCCCTGTTGACCGCGCGTAACGTAGCTCTGGGCGAGTCCTGGGACCAAGGGCTGGCCGTCGCCGATTCGCCGCCCAGCCCGCGCTCCGAGTCGGCGCCCGCATTGCGGCCCGGCCCGCCGGTTCTCCTCGCCCACGCCGACGCTCACTATAGCGTGGCCCGAGCGGCTGGCATCCTGGGCCTGGGCAGCCGGCAGATCGTGCGCGTCGGGCTGGACGAGCGGGGGCGCATGGATCCCCAGCGGCTGGACGAGGAACTGACCCGCCTCCGTTCGGAGAATCGGCCCATCGTGGCAGTCGTGGCATGCGCCTGCGCCACCCCGATCGGGGCCTTCGACCCACTGAACGACATCGCCGATGTATGTCAGCGCCATCAGGTGTGGCTACACGTCGACGCCGCCCACGGCGGAGCGGCTGTGCTCAGTGATCGGCACCGGCACCTCCTGGCCGGCTTGGAAAGGGCCGACAGTGTGGTCTGGGACGCCCACAAGATGCTCTTCGTGCCCGCCCTTTGCGCCTTCGTGCTCTACCGCGACAAGAGCCACGGCTTCGACGCGTTCCGGCAGGACGCTCCCTACCTCTTCGATCCAGCCGCGCCCGGGCTGGCCGAATACGACAGCGGCATCAGAACGGTGGAGTGCACCAAGCGGGCAGCGGCTTTCGGGCTGTGGGGCGTGTGGTCGCTGTTCGGGCGGCAACTATTCGCCGACATGGTCGACGTGACCTTCGCCCTGGGCCGAACCTTCTACGAGAAGCTGACTGCCGCTGAGGACTTCGTCCCCCTGCACGAACCGCAATGCAATATCGTGGTGTTCCGTCACATCCCGGCCGAGTTGCGCGACGCCCCGAGCGAACGCGTCGGCGACTTCCAGCTCGAGCTGCGCCGCCGCCTCATCGAGTCGGGCGAGTTCTACATCGTGCCCTCCAAGCACCAGGGCGTGGGCGCTCTGCGCGTGACGATCATCAACCCGCTCACCACGGCTGACCACCTCGACCAACTGATGGATGCGTTACGGCGCCAGGGACGGGAGTTGCTGAAGGCTGAGCAGTGCAGCACAGGCTCAGAGTCGGTGCTTGCCGTCCCGGCGCCGGACCTCCTCACTCTGGAGGAGTCGTGCCCTCCCGGCCGCCAGAGCCCTGCGGCCCCCTCCCAGGCTGAGAACGACGATGCCGGCGATTGCGACGCCCATGCCGATCAGCTTCTGCATGGGCGGGATGTGGGCGAAGACCAGGAACTCGAACAGCGCCACCAGGATGGAGTTGGAGCCGGTGATGGCCGTCGCCGGTCCCCCGGGCCCCTTGGTGACGGCCAGCTTCAGGAACAACATGCCCAGAGCCAGAGTGACGCCGGCCATGACGGCCCACAGGATCAGAGAGGCGTGCTCCAGGCCGGGTAGACGACCGTAGCCGATCAGGCAGTAGCCGATAGCCAGAACACCGCACACCCCGGCCGACAACCACAGGATGGCAGTGGTGGTGACCGAGTCGCTGCCGTGATGTCCGGCGTACTTGAGCAGGAAGTTGGTGATGCCGAAAAGCACCATGGTCGCAAGACCGAAGAGCAGGCCGCGTGTGCTGGACCCAGTGCCGGAACCCAGAGCCATGACGATGATGCCGCCGATGATGACAACCATGCCGAGCAACTGCCACCTGCTCAGCTTCTCCCGAAGGACGAACCAGGCGCCCAGGGCGACGATCATGGCGTTGGTGGAACTGATGGCCACGATGGGCCCCTTGGCGTCGGGATCGCTCGCCAGTCCGAGCTTGAGGGTCAGCATGGCCGCCGACAGCGTGACGCCTGCCGCGACGGCGATCCAGACGAACCGACGGGACGGGCAGTCCCTTGTAGCCCCGGCCCGTCGCTTTGAAGACCGCGGCGGCGCCGAGCCCAACCACCCCCATGGTGATCCAGAGAACGAAGGGTGCGGTGACCGCGGTTTCAGGGTTGCGGTCGCTCCATTCGTAGATGGCGCCCAGCAGCGAGTTGGTGACGCCGTAGCATAGGAAGGAGGCCAGGGCAAATCCCACCCAGGAGGGGAGGCTCGGTCTCCTAGTCATGTCCCAGCACGGAGTCGATGCCGCACGTAGCCACTCGCTTTCTCAAGACCCGTCTGGCCGGGACTTCCTTCTTCAGCGGCCTTCAGGACGTGTCTTGCTTTCCGCAGAGACTAGGGGCCGAAGGTGCCGATGTCAATCGTGACGGGACAGACCTCGCGAACGCCATGATCCACGCGGGCATCACCCGAACGGGTGAAGCGCTCCTCCTACTTCAGCGGGCGCAGTATGGCGCGGCAGGGGCTGGCGTCGCCGGCCAGTATGCGCAGCGGCAAGCAGACCAGTTCGTATTCGCCGGGTGGCACATCTCCGAGGGCACAGCCTTCGAGGATGTAGATCCCTGCCTCGAGAAGGGCCCGGTGCGTCGCGTGGATGCTCGCGTCGTCCTTGTAGTAGCCCACCGTTATGGCATCCATGCCGAAGAGACGGATCTCCTTCTCTGCCAGATACCTGGCCGCGTCCCCATCGAGATAGACGTAGTCCTCGATCCATTCCTTCGACTCGTAGACCGTGGGCGAGTTGGCCGTCTTGCAGAGAATGCGCTCGCCCTTTTTGATGTTGTGCTTTTCGAGTTCCTGCGGCGTGATCTTCACCCGATCCTCGATCTCGATCACCCGAGCCGTTCCCAGCGTCGCGTCCAGCGGCATATCCGTCACCGTGGAGCCGTCGGCGATGAAGTGAAGCGGACAGTCGATGTGAGTACCCGTGTGGGTGAGGATCTCCAGCATGGTGATCGTCACAGGCGAGCCGAGCGCCGCCTCGTGAAGCCGATAGATCTTGGGCTTCTGCGGATCCAGAACCAGATTGTGCATGCCCTGTTTCATAACCAGCGTGATGTCGTACCAGCCCGCGGGGACCGTTCCAGCCATGAGAGCCTCCTTGGTGTGAAGATGGATAGTTCGGCCTTTTCGAGCCGGCCGGGTGGCTCCGCTAGTTCGCCACTTTGCGATCCACGGCTGCGCTGAGGGCGACCGCGAAGATGATGAGCGCGCCCTTCGCGATGTCTTGATAGTACGGGTTGAGTCCCATAATGTTGAAGCCGTTCGTGATCAGCGCGAATAGCGCCACGCCGATCAATGTTCGCCACACTGATCCACTCCCCCCGAAGATACTTGTACCTCCCAACGCCACGCCGGCGACGGCGACCAGCCCGTAGGGCCCTCCGCTCAAGGGATCGCCCGAGGCCACCTGCGACGCATCTATCACTCCGGCCAGCCCTG
>CAVQNN010000006.1:0-16090 GCA_963714175.1 uncultured Actinomycetes bacterium
TCGGCCTGAAGCAACCACGGAAGGCGAGCCAAGTGCGCGCAGAGAGAGGCACCACCGCGGTGGGGGCGCGGTAGAGAACAGGGCCGAGACACGGTCAGCACCCCCCGATCCGGCATATCATGAACAGCCAGGAAAGATTCTGCCGTGACCGGACATGAATAGAGTATGAGCATCGATCCCATCACCCTGGATCCGTCGGAAACGCACACCAGATATGTAGCTCTGTTCGAAGCCCACTTCGCCGATATCTGGAAGTTCGCGCGGAGACGATGCGGGTCCGGCCACGACGCTGATGATGTAACCGCCGAGACCTTTGCCGTTGCCTGGCGCAGGCGTGATGAACTGCCCGGTGAGGACACACGGTTGTGGCTATTCGGAGTCGCCCGTCGCGTCTTGGCGAATCAGCAGCGTTCAGCCCAACGTCAGGAGAGAGTGCGCCTTCGCCTCGCCGAGACGACCACAGAGGGAGCTGTCCGCAGACGTAACGCCGGAGTCCACGGCGGACATGCGGCGGGCCCTCGATGCGTTGTCGGCGGACGAGCGCGACCTAATCATCATGCAGGCGTGGGACGGACTGTCCATCGGGGAGATGGCGACATTCTCGGTTGTAGCTGCAATGCGGTCTCTCTGCGCCTTCACAAGGCTCGCCGCAGGTTGGCCCGCGAGTTGCGCGGAAAGAGAACCTGGGGACCGGACATGTACCGGGCGAATCCCTGTCACCGGAAGGAGGAAGGCTATGACCGGCAACGACACGAGCTTGCGCAGGCTCTGTCCGGAATTGATCCGGCAATTACCGACCCGCCCCCGGTCAAGGGATCGATTCGATACAGCTCGATTCTGGAGGCAGCCATGAACAATGAGCCCACGCGAGACGATCGTCCGACCGCCCGAGCGCCCCGGTCAAGGCTTCGCTGGACCCGACGGCGGCTGGCAATGGCCTCCGCAGCCGTTGGAGTCGTCGCGGTTGCGCTCGTCATCGGCATGACGGTGTTACCCGGACTGCCGGGCAGCGGCACGGCACAGGCCGCGGTGAAGGTGCAAACGGTCGACGGACGGTACGTCATTTGGTTCACCAAGATGGCGGAGGACACGAAAGTCGTCGAAGACGAGCTTGCATCGCTGGGGTTGGACGTCAAGATCGACTTCGTCAGTGCTTCGCCCTCGATGGTGGGGACGCTTGTGGCATCCGATGGTGGCGACGGCACAGAGGAGTTCCTGCCGTGCGTCGGGAGTGGCCGATCCGATCCCCGGCGTCTCGGTTCCGCTCGACTACCACAGCAGTCTGACGCTCTGGGTCGGCCGTCCGGCGGTGCCTGGCGAATCATATTCGACCTCGCCCGCGCTTGGAGCCGAGGCACCTGGCGAGGCTCTCTTTGGGAGCCACATATACGACATGAAGGTGAAGGACGCCGTGGAGGTTCTGAAGGAGCGGGGTCTCGAGGCTGAGTGGCGGGATAGCGACAACGCGACGCGCAGCGCCGAAGATCTGGCCGAGAGCTATGTCGTTCAGTCATCCCTGTCGCTGAGGGGCGGATGCTTGTGTTTACCGAACCAGACCCTCGACCGGACCGGCCGGATGAGATAGAAGAGGCGCTATCCGCCAACTAGAGCCGGAGCGCTCTCCGGAGGCACAGGTGCCGTACCAATACGCTTGCCCCAGGCCCCGAGTAAGGGAAAATCCTCTTCGGGGCCCGGGGCAAGCGGTAGGGGATCGCTAAGCACGATCCTGGCGTCCGGAATGTAGGCCGTCAGCCGGGTGAGGAAGCCCCCTCTTGCGGCGACGTGAAGCAAACTCGGTGACATTCTGGTGGCAGACTCTCCGGCTCTCACCAGCGAGACAGTCCCTTTGGACTGTCGAGTAGCGAGCGGTCTGACCTGAGCCGGACGGCGAGGCGAGGACGGCAGCTTGCGGAACAAGACGCGCGAATCCCCCCTCTCCGCTTCAGAAAGCCAACCCAGAGCCAATCACGGCCGAGTCTTGGTGGTCCGTGCATCTTCATCGTTTGCCTCCCTTGCCGGTTGAGCTGGACGACACCGCGCAGAGCGCGCTCGCGGGGCTGACTCCGGGTGAGCTGGCTTGGTTCGAACTCCAGTATCCTGACTATTCGACTACCGACTTCCTCGACTTCGGCGCCGCAATAGCTATCGACCCGCCTTCGGGAAGCCAAGGCTGAACCCCGTGGGATTCTAGGGTTCGGACGCCAACACCAGGCTCGTACCTCTAACACGTCGTCGGCGATCACAACACGAAACAAGATATCCACAGCCAGCGGGTCGGCGCTATCATCCCAACATGGCGGTAATCGCCGGCCAGCCGACAGCGTCACGCACCCAAAGGAGAGCACCCAAGATGAGGGCAGCGTTCGTTGTGGCGCCCCGCCAGTACGAAATACGCGAGATCCCGACCCCACAGATAACCGACAGCGAGATGCTGGTCAAGATCGAAGCGTGCGGAGTCTGTTCGAGCGACATGACCGCCTACAAAGACTCCTATAGCGAGGAGATGAAGAAGGCCAATCCCTTCCCGCGCCGCGCCGGGCACGAGCCGGCCGGGACCGTGGTGGAGGTCGGCAGGCTGGTGAAAGGCTTCACGGTGGGCGACAGGATCACCGGCTACTTCGCCGACGACGCCTACTGCGAATATGTGGCCGTCGATCCTACCCATCCCGTCAACCACCGCGGACACGGCTACATCATCGAGAAGATCCCGGACGGCATCCCCTTCGAATACGCGCTCGGCGAGCCGTTGATGAGCTGTATGTCCATCGCGCGGACCACCACGCCGGAGTTCGGGGACTACGTCTTCCAGATAGGCGCCGGTTTCATGGGCCTGGGGATCATCGCCGGGGTCTCCTCTCCCAAGCTGCGCGAATACATCGTCGCCGACCTCGACGATTCTCGCCTCGCGCTCGCCAAGGAGTTTGGGGCCACTATCACGCTCAACCCCTCGAAGGTGGACGTGGTCGCGGAAGTCATGAAGCTGACGAAGGGCCAGGGAGTCGACGTGGCCATCGAGGTCGTCGGCCATCCGATAGGCATCAAGATGACCGGCGACGTCATCAAGACCAATCGGGCCAAGGTCATCCTCGTGGGTTGGCACCAGGCGCCCGACACCTATGAGCTGTTCAACTGGATCAAGTGCCCGATCATCTACAGCCCGCAGGGGATCGGCATGTCCACCAACTACCAGAGCGAGCTGGAACGGGCCATGTGGGCGCTGGAGAAGGGCATCTATCCCATGGAGAAGCTGGTCACCCACAAGTACCGGCTGGAGGACATCGGCCAGGCCTTCGAAGACAACCTGGGCATGAAGCCCGGCTATATCAAGGGCGTGGTCATGCCGTTCATGAGCTAGCCCGGTCCCCTCTTCGCGGCCGTGGTGCCCGCGGTCGTCTCTGCCGCCGGCGCACGACGACAAGGGGCACCTTCCTTATCAGCGACGTACAGCCCACACCCGCTCCGCGCTGGAGGTCACGCGCAGCTCTTCGGTCAGCGACGAGCAAGCCTTGACGGCCACCAGACCCTATCGCCGACGTCGTGCACCAGCGCCGGCACAAACAGGGCGCGAACCACCAGCGCGTCGAGCAGAACGCCGAAGGCGACGATGAATGCGAGTTGCACGAGGAACAAGATCGGGATCACTGCCAAGGCGGCAAAAGTCGCGGCCAGAACCACTCCTGCCGAGGTGATCACTCCACCGGTGACGACGAGTCCGCGCAGCACGCCCTCCCTGGTTCCGTGCGCCAGCGATTCCTCGCGTACACGCGTCATCAGAAAGATGTTGTAGTCGATGCCGAGAGCGACCAGGAACACGAATCCGTAGAGCGGGACCGACGGGTCCGCTCCGGGAAAGTCGAGCAGATGGTTGAAGATCAGGCTGGATATGCCTAGAGCCGTGCCGAAACTGAGCACTGTGGTGACCATCAGCAGCAGCGGTGCCACGATACTGCGCAGTAGCACCATCAGGATCAGGGTGATCACGACAAGCACCACCGGGATTATCAGGTTGCGGTCTCGCGTGCTGGTCAGGTTCGTGTCGAGATCGAGAGCTGTCGACCCGCCTGCGATGATCGAGGGGTCGACCGCGCGGAGTGCGATACGAAGGTCGGTGACCGTCCGTTCCGCCTCCAGAGAGTCAGCTTTGTTAGCGAGGGTGAGCTGCAGCATGACGTCGCCGTCGACGATGGTTGGCGTAGCTCGAGCGAACGGCCCCTCCGCGGGAGTGGGGATGGGGATGGAACCGCTCGGCGAATCCCCTGAGACGACCGACGCGCTGCTCACGCCCGTGTTCCCGAGTGCGACCGCGACAGCCTCGGTAAGCTTCGCCTCCGGAACGATCACCATCACGGGCTGCCCCGACCCGCCGGGAAAATGGGTAGCGAGAACGTTCTGCCCGTCGCGTGCCTGCGACTCGCCCAGCACGAACTCGCTGACCGGGATCCCACTCGCATTCAAGCCGACCAGCCCGACACAACCGAGCGTCAGCAGGATCCCGACGACGACCCAGATGAGCCGGGCACGGGTGTGGATGAGGTCGGCTACCCGCGCCCAGACGCCCTTAGAGTTCTGACCGGCCCATCCCTCGATACGGTCCAGACGCCGCGGCCAGAATGCAACGCGACCTGACAGCAAGAGCATAGCCGGCAGGAACGTGAGAGCCACCAGTACCGCGAACACGATGCCAAGAGCGGCCACCGGACCCAGGGCCTTGTTCGACGCGAGATCGGAGAGGAGCAGGCAGAGGAGCCCCGCGATCACGGTTCCGCCGGACGCCAGAATGGCCGCGACCGATCCCCTCCAGGCAGTCTTGGTCGCACTCCAAACCGAATCGTTCCCGCGCAGCGCTTCCCGGAAGCGAGAGACGTACAACAGCGAGTAGTCGGTCGCCGCCCCGATAACGAGGATGAAGAGGATCCCTTGCACCTGGCCGTTGATCTTGAAGACTCCCGCCTTGCCAAGGTAGAAGCTGGTCACCACGGCCGCGCAGAGCGCGCTCATCGAAGCGAGCAACACCATGATAGGCAAGATGGGAGACCGGTAGACGAAGGCCAAGATGATCAGCACAGCGAGAACCGCCACCAAGAGCAGTAGGCTGTCCACGCCGGCGAACCCGTTTCCCAGATCGGCGCTCAGCCCGGCGGCGCCTGTGACGTACACCTCGAGGCCCTCGGGGGCCCTCTTAGGGCTGAGTCCGTCGGAGTCCCCCTCGAGGGCCGTGCGCAGTTCGCCGACGGAGATTCTCAACTCACCATCGGCGGACAACGGCACGAACATCTGCGCCGCCATCCCGTCCTCGGACGGGATGGCGGGCGACACGGCACCGGTGATCGCACCGACCTTATCGGGCAGCTGCGCGGACTGTGCCGCCAGCCAAGCCTGGTCCTCGGAAGTGAGGCCGCCTATGCGCTCTACCACCACAACGGCCGGGATGGTCTCGCCGCCGTAGAAGTCGGTCAACCGTTTCTGTACCTGCGTGGACTCGGCGCTGCCGGGCAGGTATGAGGCTTGGTCGTTCGTCGCGACCTCACCGATGCGGCCGAAATACGGGCCGCCGAGTCCGGCGACAGCGACCCACAGAAGAGTGAGCGCTAGACCGACTAGAGGTCGCACCCAGCGTCGCAAAGGCTTCGAGGCCATGGGATCTCCTTCTGCTCCGACCAGACCAGCGTAGCAGAAGTGGGCACCACAACGACAAGACACTACACTGCAAGCGTTGACATAGAGCGGCTACGGTTCTAGAGTGGTCCTTCAAGCGGGGCCAGACGCTAGGACCGTCGGGCTGCTTCTCGATAAAGGCAAACCCGATGTAAGGCGGGGGCGCAAAGCCATCGGCCCGGAGAGTTGAAGGGGCAGCCGGGTTGCCGAGGAACGGCATCTGGCTGCCCCTTCTTTCTGCTCGCCAAACCTCAAGGCATCAGTCTTCCCGAGGAGGGGTGGGTCTGATGAAGGCCAAACACATTCTAGCGCTGGCTCTGTTCTGCGCTCTTGCCCTGGTCGCGCTGCTGGGCCTACCCTACCCCGCCTTGGCGAGCTGGCCGGCGCAGCAATTGACCGACAACGACTATGGCGACTACGGTCCGCAGATCGATGGCGGACGAGTGGTGTGGGACAGGGAAAGTGCGTTTGATGAGTGGGGAACACCTCATCTATGGGAGATCTACCTCTACGACCTGGCCACGGGCCAGACTGAACAGGTGGCCTCCCCCAGCCCGTATTCGTATGACAACCTGCAGATCGACGAAGAGTATGTGGTGTGGACCAAGACGTCGTTCGCGGAGACCGACCTTCACGAGCTCAATCTCTACAACGTGGTTACCGGCCAGACAATCCTGGTGGCCTCCGACCTCCTTTTCGGCTACTTCGAACCCCAGATCGACGAGGGACTGGTGGCCTGGTCGCACCAAGGCGAGGATGACGGACCGATCTATGACGCCGAGATCTATCTCTACAGTGTGGCCACCGGCCAAACAACCCGGGTGACCGACAACGACGACGCCGACTACCGTCCCCAGGTCGACGGCGGATTGGTTGTGTGGGAGCGCTACGACGGGAATGACCACGAAATCTGCCTCTACGACGCGGCCACCGGCCAGACGACCCAGGTGACCGACAACGACTACACCGACGTGACTCCCCAAATCAAGGGCGGACAAGTGGTCTGGTACGGGGGCAGTGGAGTCCAAGACTATGAGATCTATCTGTACGACCTGGCCACCGAGCAGACGACCCAGGTGACCCACAATGCCTACATCGATGTCTATCCCGAGACAGACGGCCGGCGGGTGGTCTGGGAGTCGCTGGATGGTGTGGGGGCGACTACCTCCCGGATCTACCTGTACGACGCCGTGCTGAACCGCACCACACAACTCGACTCCGCCGTCCCTAGCTACAACTACCCCCAGATCGACGGCGGGCTGGCTGTGTGGAACGGCTACGACGGAGATGACCGAGAGATTTGTCTCTACAACGCGGTCACCAGCCAGACGACCCAGGTGACCCACAATGCCTACGCAGACTACTCTCCAGGGATCGACGGCGGGCGAGTGGTTTGGACGGCTGCAGACGGACGGGCCGCTGAGATTTGGCTGGCCACACTCACAGTAACGATTGACGATGTACTTGACTACTTCGAGGCCACGGCGGCCGACGGCACCCTGGCGGGAAACCCACCGGGCAGAACCGCCGACCGTCGTCTCGACAGGCTTCGCAGCACGCTCCTGAAGGCCGAGTCCTACTTGAGCAGAGGGAACACACGAAAAGCCATTTCCCACCTGGAGGCGGTCTACTTGCGCTGTGATGGGGCGGCCAAACCCCCTGATCTGGCCACTGGGCCGGCGGCGCCGGGGCTTTCGAGTCTGATTAGGCGGTTGATTGACGACCTGAACGGGACCTAGCTAGCACCTTCGCCAACTCGAACGCCGTCCATTGGCTGTCACTGCCCGCCACTCCCGACAAGCAGGGCGGTAAAGTCGCATGCGGCCGAAATACGGGCCGCCGAGTCCGGCGACAGCGACCCACAGGAGGGTGAGCACCAGTTCGACGAGAGGTCGCACCCAGCGTCGCGAATGCTGTGAGGCCACGGGATCTCCTTTGGCTCCGTCCCCTGAACCCGGCAGATCTGCCGGGTTCAGGGGCGCGTCAGTCTTGATAGTACACACTCCCAACCGCAAGGGGGCACGACCCGAGGCGAAGTCTTGAGGCCGCGGTGTCGATCGACCGACCAATCCGCAACGGCGGTCAAGTTGTCCCGAGACCACACGGGTATTCTGATCTCACGAAAGGAGACAGAGTGGCTACGGAGTGGGAGCAGCGAAAAGCGGTGCGGCGCATGCAGGAGTTCATCGAGGATCACCTCGGCGAACCGGTGACCCTAGCGGACTTGGCGCGGGCCGCACGCTACTCGATGTACCACTCCGCGCGGATGTTCAAGGAGATTACCGGCCGGACACCCTTTGAATACCTGCGCATGCGGCGCCTCTCGGCTGCGGCTGAGGAGTTGAGCAAGGAGGAGAGGCGCGTGATGGACGTAGCCTTCGACTTTGTTTTCGACTCGCACGAGGGCTTCACGCGAGCCTTCGCCCGGCAGTTCGGCGTTCCGCCCTCTCGTCTTCAGGATGTCGCCTGGTCGGCCCACCTCTTCCACCCCGCACCGGCGACCGAGGTCTATCGAGACAGACAGAAAGGAATGAACGGCATGGCCGAGACAGTCAAAGACAAAGAGCAGGCGAAGACGGTGTTCGTCCAGATCCTAGAGCGGCCGCGGCGCAAGCTCCTCTTCGTTCCGGGAAGAGAGGCGACACACTACTTCGCATACTGCGAGGAAATGGGCTGCGATGTGTGGGACCACCTGAAGGCCATCCGCGAGGCCATTCACGAGCCCATGGGCCTCTGGCTGCCCGAGAACCTGCGGCCCGAGGGGACGTCGACATACGTGATGGGTGTGGAGGTGTCGGCGGACTACGCCGGCCCCGTGCCGGAGGGCTACCGGATGATCGAGCTGGCGCCGTGCAAGATGCTCGTCTTCCAGGGAGAGCCGTTCGAAGACAAGGACTTCGAGCAAGCGATCAACTCGCTCTGGAATGTGATGAACAGCTACGACCCGAATATCATCGGCTACGAGTGGGCCGACGAGGACGCTCCCCGCTTTCAACTGAATCCCATGGGATACCGGGGCTACATCGAAGGGCGGCCGGTGAGACAGCTGGCGTCCGGCGCGTAGCAGATCGGTAGCGGGGGCGACAGTTCATCCATTCGGTCACGGACTCGGGACTAGACGCTCGGGCAAGTGCTGGAGGCTAGAGCGATACTCAAATGCATTCCTGCTCCCGGGTAGCCTCATGGAGACGGTCTTCGAGCTGGAACGCACCGGCGGTGAACGGCTGGACGATGTATGGCGGCCACCATGAACGGCGGCGGCCTGAGGGCCCGCATCGAGGAGTTGGAGCTGATACAGGCCGGTAGCCACTACGAGAGGAGCGCCCACTCCACCGTCGCTACCCGGCAGTGGTGGGAGGGCGGGCTGTACAAGAACGCCTCCGCCAGGGCGGGCTCGACCAGGAGCGATCGGCCCGCGACCGGACTGAGGGGCAACCGAGGGCCCTCCAGCCGGCGCGTGCACCGACCCGCGGCACACCCGCCCGCGCACCCCGGTTCCTATTCGAGAGCGAAAGCCACCGATACCCGGGCGTTCACCGTAATCTGACCCGGCGCGACGGTGGCCCCCTCTTCCAGCGTGCTCGACCCGGTCTCGACCACCACGTTCTGCGACGTGTTCTGGCCCGAACCGCCCCACCAGCCGTAGCCATACCAGGACTGCCAGGAGTTCTGCTCCTCGGTGATCGTCACGGGCTCCCCAAGCCCTTGGTCCAGTTCTCCGGCAAGCGCCGTCGCCTTCTCCTTCGCGGCCTGGATGGCCAGAGCGCGGGCCTGATCCCTGTACTTACGGAGCTCTGTCGTCCGAAACTCCACGTTGTGCACATAGTTCGCGCCGGCCTCCAGCACGCCCGAGAGCAGGTCCTCGAACTTCGACAGGTCGCTCAAGGTGACCACAATCGTCTTCCGCACGCCGTATCCCTTGAGGCGCGGGACGCTGTAGGAAGAGGAGTAGTCGTAGGTGGGGCTGATACCGATGTACTCTGTCTGGATGTGCTCCGCGGCAATCCCAAACCCCTGCAGCCGCTCTAGGACCTGCCGGACGATGTCGTCATTCTGGCTTTTCGCCATATCGAGCTTTGGATCCTCAGTCTCCACACCGAGCGTGACGACGACCTCGTCCGGCGCCACTCTCACCTCGGCATCGCCGGTAGCCGTGACAAGCCGAGGCCCTGAGTTGTCTGTCGCGCTGGAGGCGCCGCCGGAGCCGGTCGAGCTCCCGTCACACGCCGCGAGGGTGAGCGAGAGAACGGCAACAAGAACCATCCCGATGACGACTGCATGCTTCTTCACGATGACCCCCCTATTCAAGAACCTACCCTTTGTGAACTCAATTGGCGGTTGTCACTCAATCCGCAGCACGTCTTCTTCGGCTGCCCGAGCCATTCTAGCGGAGACCCTAGCGCATAGACTCCAGGCTCGGGCGAGAACGGCGCGCTAGAATGGTCCAGTAGTAGTCTTGGAGCCGCGGGCCCGTCTTCGCCCGCGTGTCTCGCTCGAAGAACGAGGTGGCAATGGAACTGAAGGATGCCGTGCTGGGAGATGTTCCCATGCTCATGGCGGCTGGGACCATAGACCACAGCACGTGCGGTGCTCTGGAAGCAGCTCTGCGCCAGAGGCTCGAAGCCCGCCACAACATCGTCTTCTTGGATCTCAGCGAGGTCACCCACGTGGACGGCGCCGGTCTCTCGGTCCTGCTCGACTGGGTGCAGGCTCTACGCGGGCGAGGATGGTTGGGATTGATCGGGCCGACCGTCGAGGTCCGCCGACTCCTGGGAGACGAAGGGCTCCTCGTCCATCCGAACGTGCGGGTCTTCGAAACCAGACAGGCGGCTCTTATTGTGACAGGTGAACGACAGAGCACGTGAAGGAGAAAGGTCATGAGCGAGAAGAAGTACGAGAAGTTCATAATGAACGATTTCAGCACGGAGAGAGACGAGATCGGCACTCTCCTGTACAGGCTCGACGACAAGAAGGTGAGCGGCATTCCCTTCTTCACTGATTGTGCATGGGTGTGGCCGAAGCCCGGAGAGATCGTCATGGAGGCGAAGGCCCATACGCACGATTTCGATGAGATCGTGACCGTGTTCGGGACCAACCCGGAAGATCCGCAGGACCTATGCGGCGAAGTCGATTTCTGGTTGGACGACGAGAAGTACACACTCACGAAGAGCTCAATCGTCTACGTGCCGAAGGGCTTGAAGCATTGCCCAACGATCTTCAGGGATGTGAAGAGACCCATCTTCCACTACATCGTGGGGAATGCCCGCAGGTACTCAGCGTAGGGATCGCTCCAGGCTCTCGTAGAGCGGTGACTCCGGGCTACCGTGATTCCAGGACCCTCTGCAGCCCGTCCAGGATGAGGTCCAGCCCGAAGCCAAAGTCGGCGTTGTCGTCGTAGTCAGTCGACCACCATCTCGGTGAGGTAGGGGAATTCGTCGGGCGGTATCGCTCGCATGAACGCTTCGGCCATCTCCTCGAGCGACGCGCCGCTGCCGACCGACATGTTCAGCTGCTGCCGTCCAAAGCCGTAGACGTAGCTGTCGAGAACCGACCGTGATCGTGATGCTGCGCACGACCGAGCGCGCGGTTGAGCGGGTCCCATCGAGGGCAACAGTCGCAGAGGCCTAGCAGGCTGCCGAGGACACTGTATCGCGTCGCCCAGTGCGTTCTGGCGGCCGGGACTTAGTCTCTCAACAGCTTTTCAGGACCCCGCGCTCTGAGACGCCGGGGGGCGCCGGCGACGGCGCCCCCCGGCGATATGACCTCCCCGCTGGGGATGAACGTGATAGCTTGCATATGTCGATATATCACCGGGGCGGAAGGAGCGGGTGGCAGGTGAGAGGAGCGACGTCGATACTGGTGCTCATAGCGCTATTCATCGGGGCTTTGGCCCTTGTGTTCTATTTGCAGAGCCTCCTTACGAGGAAGGCCATGCGGGAAGTTGTCTCCCGTTTTCGCGCCCGAGGGGCGACCAGCCCGGAGAAGGCGACGACGGAGGCGGAGCTTGGCCTAGCTCGGGCGGACTTCTTGCACAGGATGGGCAAGACCCGGGACTACAAACCCCAGGCTATGCGGGTGCTCGGACAGAAGAACATCATCAGGGTGACCGAGGAGGGCAAGCTCTACCTCTCGGAAGAGGAACTCCGCAACTCGCCGTTGAAGGAGTTCGCCAAGCTCCCGTGAGTGGAGACGGGCTCTAGTATTCCACGACCCTCAGGTCCAAATCCGTATGTAGCGCTCCCAGTTCGGCAGGTGCCTCTCTCGGGAATGAGATCGTGTCTGCGTCCCCATCCGATATGTAGAGAAGCGGGCGATGGGTGTTCCAATACTTGAGCAGCTTCTTCACCGATTCAGGGGCCGCGGCGGTGATACGCGGAATGTGAGTGACGTCGAACTCGCTGGAGAAGGGTGACGGAGAGCTCTCGCCCCAGGCCATGACTACCGCCTGGTAGGCATAGCTATTCCCCTCGTGCTCGCCGGACAGGAGCAGCGAGAGATCGCTCGGGTACTCGCCGTACGGGGGTGAGACGGTGAATACCTTGTAGCCGTCGGCGATGAGAGACTCCAACTGTGCCTGGGAGTTGGCGAGTTCCCTCCTGACGTTGTCGGCGGTGGCCTCGGAGAAGTCCGCATGGGTCAGGCCATGGCTGCCGATCTCGTAGCCCCACTTGACCAGGTCTTGGAGCTTCCTTTGGGCGAACTCCGGCTGACCGAAGAGGACATTGCCCGGATTCACGTCGAGTAGCGGGAAGAACGTCGCCTTCGGCGCCCAATCGCCCCAGGCCACCTCGGCCTGCAAGACGCCGACGGCGCAGTCTGGATCGAGGGTCCCGTCGTCGAGGATGCGGTACTGACCCGGGCTGGAATCGTCGAACGTGAGTACCACTGGGGACCTCCCAGCGGGGATGTCCATGGTGCCCTCCACCATCTCCTTGATGGTCGTCGGGTAGAAGCAGTGCGATCTCAGGAGGGCGATATGGAAGCGAAGCTGATCGGGCGTGAGATAGCCCTGCCCGGTACCGATGAGATGGTACATCAGCACCGGGATGCGGCCGAGTTCGTTGGCGCCGATCTCCTTGGCACGAGCAGCGGTGATGGTGCCGGAGGCGCTCATAGCGCTGGTCGACCCCGCTGTCGAGTTGCCGGCAAGCGACGAGATGGTCGTGGACGACGAGGCGGAGGCGGTCTCGGAGCCGCCCGCGCAGGCAAGAGGTATAGCAATGGCCGCCGCGGCAATGGCAACAAGGACCACCAGCGCAGCTATCCATCGCAGGAAGAAGGGGCCGTGATCCGTGCTCGGCAGCTGTTGCGCTCTTCGTCGGGACTGACGCTGCAGGCTGTCTGTCATAGCGCTCTTGCATGGTCGGTCAGCAGACGGGTCACAGGGTACAGGATGCAAACCGGGAGGGCAACGGGCATCTGGGCTCGCAGCTGCGTCCGGAGGCCTACAAACCGGCGGCGGAGCGGCGGCCGAGTGCATGAGGCGACCCGGCAGGCCCGCTGCGCGGGGCCTGCCGGGTCGATATGAGATGGTCCAATCGCCGCGGCCCTCGAGTTCCGGGCCGCGTGTCCGGTGTCAGTGGGTCATCCTGTAGGTGATGGTGACGCTTGCACTCACGTCCATGCTCTGCGGGGCGATCGTCGGCGGAGTCACACCGGAACCCAAGTCGGTGGCGGACTCAGACCTCTCGTAGATCGGGAAGGCTTGCGAGGAAGAGCTTTCGCTGATGATCAGCGCGTCGCCGAGCTTCACACCCTGATCGGCGGCTATGGCTTGGGCCTTGCTCTTAGCGTTCGCAAGCGCCTGTGAGAGTGCTGCAGCGACGGCCGAGTTGTTATCGGTCAGTTCCCAGCTAGGGCCATATACAGTGTCTGCACCGGCCTCGACCACAGCCGCGTATATCTTGCCGATGAGCGTGAGGTCTGTGAAGGTCACCGTGACGCTGTTCTCGGCACGGTATCCGGCGAGCGTCTGCTGCCCGGTCTTGTCGTCGTACGTGTAGTTGGGATACACCGCCACGTTGGCGGTTTCGATGTCCTTACTGGCGATGCCTTCCGACTTCAACCGGTCGAGCACCTTCTGCATGTCCTTCGAGTTGGCGTCGAGCGCCTCGGCCGAGGTTGCCGCGTCGTTCTGCACGCTCACGTTGATGGTCGCTTTGTCGGGCATCGCGGTCGCCTGGCCCATGCCCGATACGACGATGGTGTTGATGAGCGCGCCCGTTAGGTCTGCCCCCTCCGCTGCTTTCGAAACGCCGCCGCCGGCCGTGAACACCCAGACCAGCGCCAAGGCGACGGCCAGGACGATCACCGGCAGAACCACTTTCTTGTTGAGCAGATTACTGGTTGCCACTGTTCCTCCCCCGATAGTCTCTATACGGTCGCCGCTGAGACGCCGTCTCGCGGACAGTGGTTCCTCATCGGCACTGGGCGGCCGTGAGAACGAAGTCCCGGCCGCCAGGACGCACTGGGCGGCACCTATACGGCGTTCTCAGTCGCGTGAATAGCGCTGCTACCAACGCTCTTTGCGTCCTTGTACTGCGCGTACCCATCGCGCCCTGGCAGCGAAACGTCTTTCTTCAGCAGCCTGCTAGGCGACCCTTCGTGGGAACTCTGATGCCATCCGCCGGGATCGCGATCCGAACCCTATGAGAGTGGCTCCGATGGCCAACAATACGACTCCTGCCGTAGCCAACCCCGCGACAAGTGGGTAGACCACTCCGAATCGTGCCCCAAGCGTCACGTCGGCCGCAACCGGTGCACTCGCGTCACCGTTCATGATGACCACCGCCCAGTCGCCCTCTCGGAGCGCCCATTCCAGAGTCTGACTCCCGGTCCCAGCTACCTTGGCCACCCAGAAGCTCTGTTCTTCGGGAAGGGCGGGGAGTGCATTGCCGCTCACGTGTTCATAGTTGACCGACCCCGCCGATAGGTCGACGCTCGTGATCCGGTTGCGGGCGACCCCGGAGAGGTACTGGGAGGCCTGCGCGGTCGGTGCGACGCCTATGAACACCGGAGAGGGCAGCCTGGATGAGCCGATCACGCGGATGGTAGCGCCCGCCCGCGACAGGGCCCAACGCTCCCACCCAGCCGCGAGTTGCCCGTTTATGTCGGGAGCCGTGAGCGCAAACCCGTCGCTGCCGACCGTCTCGCTGGACGTCATGAAGAACCCAGAGGGAGCGCTGTGAAAGTGGTGTACTCCAAGAACGAAGCCACCCGATGTCACAGAGGCCACCCCCGCAAGAGCCAAGAGGGCCCCGAAGATCACCGAGATTATCTTGAGCGGATGCATCCCGGCAAGGTTACACCATGAGGATGCTCTCGCCAGTGCGATAGACTGCTGAATAGACGCCCAGTGCCGTATCGTGAGAACAAAGCGCTACTGCCCGTCGAGCGTCAACCTGCTGTATTCGGGTCTCAAGAGGAGCGGTATACATGAGCGAAATGAAGTATGAGAAGTTAGTGATGAGCGATTTCAACACAGAGAGAGATGAGATTGGCACTCTCTTGTACAAGCTAGATGAGAAGGAAATGAGCGGTATTCCTTTCTTCACTGAAAGTGCCTGGGTGTGGCCGAAGCCCGGAGAGATCGTCATGGAGGGGAAATCTCATTCGCACGCTTTCGATGAGGTCGTGACCGTGTTCGGGACCAACCCTGAAGATCCTCAGGACCTATGCGGCGAAGTCGAGTTCTGGCTGGACGACGAGAAGTACACGCTCACGAAGAGCTCCATCATCTACGTGCCGAAGGGCTTGAAGCATTGCCCGATGATCTTCCGGAATGTGAAGAGACCAATCTTTCACTACATCGTGGGCGATGCCGGCGGATACGCTAGGTAAGGTCTCGAGGGATCGCTGGCGAGATTCACGGGTGGTGGGTGACGAACCGTCAACGGTCTCTCTCGTCTCGGGGCGCGCGCTAAGGTTGCGATGGGCTTGGGGGCGTGATGAAGGAAGTGAAGGTCAAGTATGTGCGAGAAGCCTTTGCCAGCGGCAAGGCGATGATACTGCGCCTGTTGACCGATCACTCGGTTCACGACTGCGGCAAAGCTGCCGGCATCAGTGGTGGAGCCTTCCCGGGCGTCCAGTTTGGGGTGTTGCCCAGCAACGCCGGTGCAAGGCTCATAGGCTGCGCCGGCGACTTCTTGTTCGAGTGCTCACCCGCTTGGGCCTATCCTCTTCCCGAGAGCGGCATGATCAGGTTCTATCTCTTGACGTTCGACGGAGTCATGACGACCGAGGCGCCTATGAGAGAGCTGGCTTCCGGCATGCATCCTCTGTCGTGATCTGTTCTACGCTGGCTGACTGCGGCCCCAACGCCAACGGCCTGTCTGCCGTCAGCTTGGCGACGCGGGGAGGGCATACGCGCGCTCTATCGATCCTTCTCGGCCAATAGGGGTATCCCTCCGGGGGAGGAATCGTTATCAGAACATTC
>CAVQNN010000007.1:0-197670 GCA_963714175.1 uncultured Actinomycetes bacterium
CAATGCTGGAAGCGAGCAAAGTAATGCAAGTAGCAGGCACTTCTAGGTGGCGGGACCCGGACTTGAACCGGGGACACCATGATTTTCAGTCATGTGCTCTACCAACTGAGCTATCCCGCCAGCGTGAACCACCGCGGTCTACGACCGCGGTGTCCAGCTCTGATCCTGAGGCGGGAGCGACGGGACTCGAACCCGCGACCTCCGACGTGACAGGCCGGCGTTCTGACCAACTGAACTACACCCCCGCGAACAAGCTGCGAGATTATCGCACGTCTTGAGCACCGAGCAAGTGGGCGCAGCAGGATTTGAACCTGCGACCCCCTGCTTGTAAGGCAGGTGCTCTCCCACTGAGCTATGCGCCCAGGCGCCCAGAGATGGGAAATGCCCCCAGGGGAATTCGAATCCCCGCCGTCGCCTTGAAAGGGCGATGTCCTAGGCCGCTAGACGATGGGGGCACATCTGGCGCTGTGGCGGCCACTGCTCCTGCGACCACCGCTGCAGCGACCACGCCCGGCGCTGTTCGGCCCGACGCGCGGCCCACAGCCGGGAGATGCTAACACACAAGCTCTGACGGTAAACCGTGACTTCGCATTGTCCATGCGGCTTGCTCGTGGCTTTCCGGCTTGATAGCCTGAGGACGATGCCGGCCCGGTCCAAAACAGGAAACAATACGGCCGCTGGGCGATCTTCTTCTCTCGCCCAGCAGCCGTCTCCAGCGCTACCGCTGGCTGGTGCTCGCGGTCGCGGTCGTGCTCGAAGTGATCGTGGTCTTCGGTGTCCATCGGGTCGATTCGGCCATCCATCCCCTCGATCCCGTCGGGGCGGGCGTCGTCTTCATCTCCGTGCTGGCGGCGGGCCTGGGTGGCGTTCTGGTAGGCCTCGATCTCCGCCCTGGTGGGCGTCGCCGCCTCCTTCGCGCTCCTGGCCGAACTTTCGCACAAGAACGGCCCTGCCAACGCGCTGATCTCGGCGGTCGTCTGGTGCGGGGCCGCGGTCGCGACCGGGCTGGTGGTGCGATACCTCCGCCGCCAGGTGGCCCGCCGAGAGGCCGCGCTGGAACAGGCCCTGGGCCGCTCCTTGCATGCGAGAGAGCAGATGGAACGGGTCCTGGAATTCAGCCCTCAGTTCTACGAGAGCGAGGACCTGGACGAGGTCTGCCGGGCCATCTGCGAGACAGCCGTGGAGACTTTCGGTGCGGACGGTGCGCGACTCTACACAGTCGAGGAGGACTCGATGGTCCTCTTCGCCCTTGCCCCTCCGACCGACCGCATCGCTCCCGGGCTCAAACTGGCACTCAGCGACCTCCCCGAGCTCGAGCGCATGCTGGCCGATCGTCGGCCCTCCTTCATCCGCGACGTGCGCCAGACACGCCTCAGGGGAACAGCTCTCCACCTCCAGAACGAACTCCAGCATCGTGTCCACCGTTCGCGTACCCATCTTCAGCCCCGATAGGGTCGCGGCTATCCTCTCCCTCGGTTGGGACCACACCATCGAGCGGCCGGCAGATGAGCTCCTGGCGATCATGCAGCGCTTCGCCGACCAGGCGGCCATCGCCTGGCAGAACGCGCTGCGGGTCGAGGCTCGACGGCAGGCCGACACTCTCCGCGAGACGCTCGAACGGGTCGTCGCTCTGGCCCCCACCTTCCACATCACCGGCACCCGGGAGGAGGTGGCTCAGGCCATCTGCGAGGCGGCAGTCAACACGTTCGACTGCTCCGGAGCCTCTCTGTACCGGGTGGAGGGCGACAGGTTACGCGTCTTGGACAGCGCGCCGCGACTGGAGTCGCTCAGTCGGGGTAAGACCTTCCCGCTCACGGAAGACATGCCGCTGGTGGCGCGAGATGCGTTCGCGCACACCCACCTTCGTCCCCGACGTCAACGATCCGAGCCGCTCCATCCGGCCCTGGCCGGAGGAGGTCGTGCGCCAGGCGGGCACGCATTCCGCCCTGTACGTGCCCACCCGCTTCGACGAGCGCGGTCCTCAGAATCTCCTGGTTCTCAACTGGGAGCGAGCCCCGCGAGAAGCCCGACGAGCAGCTTCCTGGTCATCGTCGAGCGGTTCGCCGACCAGGTGGCGCTGGCTCTCACCA
Source organism: uncultured Actinomycetes bacterium (assembly GCA_963714175.1). Taxonomy (GTDB): domain Bacteria; phylum Actinomycetota; class Thermoleophilia; order RBG-16-64-13; family RBG-16-64-13; genus RBG-16-64-13. Next base: position 2,091 of record CAVQNN010000007.1, read on the forward strand.
ACGCCTCGGCTGAACGCCTGCACGCCCGGCTCGAGGCCAGCCTCTCCCCCTCGACGCCGATCGATCACCCTCTTCTCGACGTGGTCACCCGCTACCGCACCGGTGAGCAGCGCCTGCGCCTGGGAGGAGACTTCGTGGGCTCGACTCCTGACCAGGGACGGGCGGCTGCAGCTTCGTCATCGGCGACGTGAGCGGCCACGGACCCGACGCCGCCGCCCTGGGAGCGACTCTGCGCTCGACCTGGAAGGCCCTGGTGCTGGCCGAGCAGAGCATCCCGCAGATCGTATCCGTCATGCGGCAGGTTCTCTTCGCCGACAAGAAGGAGCCGAATGCGTTCGCCACCGTCATCGTCGGGCAGATCGACCCCAGAGAGCCGCACCCTCTCCTTGGTCAACGCCGGCCATCTGCCGCCCCTCCTGGTCGCCGACAGAGCGTTACTCCCTGGATACCATCCCCGCTTCACCCCTGGGATTCGACAGGGGGCCGGCCTGGTCGCTGCGCAGCTTCCCGCTCCCCGAGAGGTGGGCTCTGTTCTGCTACACCGACGGTCTTATCGACGCCCGAGTGGCGCCGGGCGCCTCTCAGCGCTACGGCGAAGACCGGCTCAAGAAACGCCTCTCGCTCTGGTCGACACTGCGCCGCGCCCGGCCGGTTCAAGCAGCGCCCCGACTCTCGACGGCGAAGCGATAGACGCGCTCATGGCCGAGATAGAGACGGCCAGCGGCGGCCATTTCGCCGACGACGTCGCCATCCTCCTGATTTCGACCAAGGATCGATCGAGAGGAGCCAGACGCAGGGCTCGGCAGTCCGTGTGCTAGGCTTTGTCGCCAATGAAGACCTCTCCGCGAAGCAGCGTACTCATAGACCTGGCCGCCATCCGCCACAACGTGGCCCACCTGATCGGCATGCTCTCGCCCGGCAGTCGCATGCTGGTGGCGGTCAAGGCCGACGGCTACGGGCACGGCACCCTCCCGGTGGCCCGAGCCGTGGTGGCGGCGGGCGCGCAGGGAGTGGCCGTCGCCACGGCGGAGGAGGCGGTCGCTCTCCGCGACGCCGGCTTTGACGGCAGCATCCTCGTCATGGGCCCGCTCTACAGCTTCGACCAGTACGAGGAGATGGCCCGGCAGGGCGTCGACTTCGCCGTGGTCAGCGATCACATGGCCAGCGTTCTGCCCGACGCTGCGAGGCTCGGGCCTCAAGGCGCGCGTGCACCTCAAGATCGACAGCGGCATGAATCGCCAGGGGCTCTTCCCCTCCGAGGTCGAGCTCGTTTCTCGACTCCATCCGAGGCATCCCGGAGATCGACCTGGTCGGCGTGATGACCCATTTCGCCTGCGTGACGGAGGATCCGGCCACCATCGACTTCCAGCTGGGCAGGTTCCTGCCGGCCGTGGAGAGAGGTGCGCCGGGAGTGGCCGGCAGTCGTCGCCCACGCGGCCAACAGCGCCGCCACCGTCTACGCCCCGCACTCGCACCTCGACATGGTCCGCTGCGGCTGCGCCGTGTATGGCCTCTCGCCGTGGCAGGAGGATCCCATCGCCGAAGGGATTGCTGCCCGCCCTGGCGTGGAAGTCCCAGGTCGCGCTCGTCAAGCGGGTGGCGACAGGAGAGGGAGTGGGCTACGGGCACACCTTCCGTCCCGATCGTCCAACCGATGTGGCCCTGGTGCCCATCGGATACGGCGACGGCGTCTTCCGAGCTCTCGGCAATCGCGGCGAAGTGCTGATCAACGGCCGCCGCTACCCCATGGTAGGCCGCGTCTCGATGGACTCGTTCGGGGTCGATGTGGGAACAGACAGTGGCGTGAAGGTCGGCGACATGGTCACGCTCATCGGGGCCGACGGCGACGACCGCATCACCGCGGAAGAGGTGGCGCAGCGGCTCGACACCATCAACTACGAGATCACCTGCGATATCGCCCTCGACCGCTCGGAGAGGCACTTTCTCAACGAGCAGGACTGATCCCCGGCGAGCGCGCCGGAAGCACTGGGGATGGCGGATGCAATCGCTGCACCCGGGAGGCACACTCGGTGACCGTGGCTTTCTCTGGGACGAGTTGTTAGCCCGGCGGCAGAGGAAGCCCGCAGGACCGACAGAACCTGTCGCTCCCGTCGTAAGGTGATCCACAGGCGGCGCATGACTTGACCGCTCCGCTGTCCTCACTTGACGGCCATGCGGGGGGCGCCTGCGCAGCCGGCGCGCCGGATTCCTCGGCTCCCGCGGCAGCACCAGCGGCGGCGGCCGGCGGCGTCACCGGAGCCGCATAGGGACCGGTCGCGGTCGGGCCCGCGTAGGGGGCCGGCCCCGGATATGGGCTCTGTCCCGGATAAGGTGTCTGCCCAGGATAAGGGCTCTGCCCCGGATATGGTGCCTGTCCCGGATACTGAGCCTGTCCAGCAGGCGGACGGGAGTACGGCGGTTGAGCCGCGGTGCCACGCCAAGTGTCCTTGGCCCCCAGTCGGTTCTTGAGGTCGGAGGTCTTGAACCAGTAGATGATCCAGCACACTACCGTGCCGACGCTGACCACCCAGCCGACGAGCGGAATCCACCCAATGACGAGGCTGGCGATGGACAAGCACCCAGCCGTGATACCGACGTTGTAGCCGAAGTCGCCTTCGGGGGCCCACCCCCTGGCCTGATACTCGTCGCGCACCGAGTCCCTGACCTTCACGACGGTGTAGATGAACCAGCCGAGGTTGAACAGCGGGATGAAGTTCAACCACACGTGGCCCGCGGGCATAGCACGGTTGCGGTCGCTGACGCGCTCAAGAAGGTTGCTCAGGTTGAGCAGGAAGAAGAACCAGGGAATGACGAAGACAGCCAGCAGCAAGATCGCGGACACCGACCACAGGAAGAACCCCGCGCCCCAGCCCCAGTCTCCGTTCCAATCCACGCCCGAGCAACCCAGCGGGTACATGCCTTACCTCCCGTTTCGTAGCCTGGCATCACCGGTCATCGCCCCCAGGGCGCCAGGCATCACCGCACGTGACCTCATACTAACTCACCGCGGCGACCGCCTTGTCGCGCGCCTCTTCCAGCATCTTCAGATCAGGAGTCTTGATGAAATCGTTGCTTCTGCAGCAGGTCGATGATCGACCGAGCTTCTTTGATGTCGGCCAGAGTGCGTGTTGTAGACCTCGATCCCACGACAGCTCGACCCGGGCGACTCCATCCTTGATGGCCTGCATGGCCACGTCGGCCGCCTCGATGGCGAAGACCTCGGTCTCCTGCATGGTGGGCATGATGTAGTCGGGGTTGATGCCTATCTTCTTCTCGGCGAAGTCGGCCACCGCGTGGGCGGCGGCGATGGCCATCTCGTCGGTGATCTTGCGGGCCCGCACCAGGAGCGCGCCCTTGAGGATGCCCGGGAAGCCGATGGAGTTGTTCACCTGGTTGGGGAAGTCGCCTCGCCCGGTGGCCACCACGTAGGCGCCCGCTTCTTTGGCCGCGTAGGGATAGATCTCGGGCACCGGGTTGGCGCAGGCGAACACGATGGCCTTGGGCGCCATGGTGCTGATCCACTCCGGCTTGATCGCGCCGGGCTGAGATGCCCCGATCACGACGTCGGCCCCCTTGAAGGCCTCGGCCTCGGTCTCGATGCGCTTCGGGTTGGTGGCCTCGCAGATCTCCCACTTGCGGTAGTAGGCGGTGTCGGCCTTCACGTCGTCGCGACCCTTGTGCAGGCCGCCCTTGGTGTCGAACACGACCATCTTGTCCGGGTCGGCCCCGTCGGCGAGGATCAGCCGGGCGATGGTGCTGTTGGCGGCGCCGGCGCCCATGAGGACCACGCGGACGTCCTTCATCTCCTTGCCGACCACCTTGAGCGCGTTGGTGAGCCCGGCCAGCGTGACGCTGGCCGTCCCCTGGGCGTCATCGTGCCAGACGGGGATGTCGCACTCTTCGCGCAGGGTGTCGAGCACCTTGAAGCAGTTGGGCTGGCTGATGTCCTCCAGGTTGACGGCACCGAAGGAAGGCTCGAGCATTTTCACGAAATCGATGATCTTGTCCGGGTCGTGCTTGCCCGCCTTGTTGTAGCTGTTGACGCAGAGCGCCACGCCGTCGACGCCGCCCAGGTACTTCATGAGGAAGGCCTTGCCCTCCATGACGCCCAGGCCGCCGGAAGGAGTCACGTCGCCGTCGCCGAGCACCCGCGTGGAGTCGGAGACCACCGCCACCAGGTTGCCGCGGTTGCTGAGATCGAACGAGGCGTCGTTGTTGTCGCGGATGGTCGTGGAGACCATGGATACGCCAGGCGTGTAGTAGACGTTGAACCAGTTGAAGCCGTAGATGCCGGCCTTGGGCATGGTGACGGTCTTGCCCCGGTAGAACTTGTGGCTGGAGGCTGCAAGCTCCTTCAGGAATATGGTCTGAGCCTTGGCCCTCTGCTCGGGAGTGAAATCGTCGGGAAAGTACGAGCCCAGGTCGGACAGGCTGAGATCGGGGGTCTTCATAGTCTTTGCTCCCGGAGTTGCGCGATCGATCGTTCGGTTGGCAACAAAGTGCCGGGATTCATCATAACACCGCCGCCTCCAGGCTCGGCCGCGCGACGGTTTGCTATGCAGCGCTTCGGGTATCGAAGCTCACATAGACGCACCGCCCCAGGCGGATGGTCCGGCTCAGCATCTTCGTGAAGAACGGGGGATGAAGAATGAAGAACTGGAAAAGTCTACTGGGCGTATTGGTGATCGTCCTCGGATTGGCGAGCGTGGCCATCGGGATCGCGTTCATGGTCATCGGGGGGACGACTCAGAGCTGGATGAAGGATCAGATGCGAGCGGAGGCGATCACTCTGGGAGTGCCCGATCCCGACATCGCCAAGGGTGAGGTCATCGATACGGCCTCAGAGGCCAAGCGGGCCGGCGATATCGTGCGGTCACACCGCCACGAGATAGCACCGACGTATGGTGACCTTCTCGGGGACGAGCGCTACGACCCGACCGATCCACAGCAGCTCACCTACTCACAGGCCATCAACCTCGAGAACTACCTGTATCTGGCGACAAGCTCCTTCGGGCTCACCAATCTGGCCCTGGGAGCCGGCGGAGCTCTGATCATGGCCGGGATCGGCCTCATCCTGATCTCGCTGCTCGTGGTCCCCTGGCCGAGACGCAAGTGCGAGATCGAGACGGGGGTGTAGCGCCAGGAGGTAGAGAGCGCGCGGGCGGCGTCCCGCTCGAGTGGAGTGCGGGGACTGAACCCGACCGCCAGCCACAAGCCGACGGTCGACAGAAGCAGCGTTGCCGGGTACGATTCCCCAATGAAGCCCGAGCAGACTCCTACCGCCTCAAACCCAGGATGTGACCGCGGAGAAGAAGAGCCAGCCCGCGGTCCAACGCTCCATGGATCGCCTGGTCGGAAAGACGTTCCTCTGGGCCTTCCCCACCTGGGTGCGCCCCAATCACCTGACGGCGGCCCGCTTCGTCCTCATCCCCGTGATCCTGGTGCTCCTCTACCTCGAACTGCGCTGGTGGGCCCTGGGGGTGTTCGTCGCGGCCATGTGCACCGACTTCATCGACGGAGCGATGGCCCGCGCGCGCGATCAGATCACGGTCCTGGGCACATATGCAGACCCGATAGCCGACAAACTGCTGGTGGCCGCCGTCCTGGCCTGGATCGGCCATCACTATCTGGTGGTGCAGATCATCCTGGGCTTCATCGCCCTGGAGTTGGTCGTGACCGCCATCGGGGTGAGTATCCTGGCGCGCGAGGGCGGCGTCCGTTCGTCCAATGTCTTCGGAAAGATCAAGATGATCGTGCAGAGCGTCGCTCTGCTGCTATTCCTGGTCTCAGGGATACTCGACCTGCCGACGTGGGTGACCGTCTCGGTCTACCTGCTCTGGCTGGCCCTGGCCTTGGCCGTGCTTTCGGGCGGCAAGCAGATCTACGACCTGATCAGAAGACCCCCGAGGGCGACAGAGGGCTGAGGGCGACGAGCGAAGCGAGCCCGGCCGGGGGTGCGGACAGCGAGGCGAAGCGAGCGCACCGAGATGAGCGGCGCGAGGCGAAGCGAGGCCGGGGGTGCGGACAGCGAGGCGAAGCGAGCCCACCAGAGATGAGCGACGCGAGGCGAAGCGAGCCCGGCCGGGAGTGCGGACAGCGAGCGCCCAAGAAAATGACTGACGGGCCAGACCCTCATAGGTCTCGGGAAGAGTCGCACAGGCTTTTGTGCGCAGCTGGACGAGACCTATGAGGGTCTGGCCCCCCCTATGAGGTGGGCCCAATCCACCAGCGCGGACGATGAAGGCGCGCAGGCGCTCGCGCAACTCTTCGTCGATCAGCCTGCCTTCGGCGTCGAATCTCTGGGCAGCGTTCGGCACCCGCAACTCCGGCTGGACCATGACCAAGGAGCCGGTGAAGACGAACATCTGCCTCAAAGCAAGCTGAGCCCTCATGGTGCCACTCTCGCCGCCTGACGCTCCGATAATGCCGATGGGCTTCTCCCGCAGGCAGCTGGTCTTCGGCGGCCGGGAAGCCCAGTCCAGCGCGTTCTTGAGCACGCCGGGTATGGAGTAGTTGTACTCGGGGGTGGCGATGAGAAGCGCGTCGGCGACGATGATCCGACTCTTGAACTCCGTCACCGGATCCGGGGCGCCTTCACGTTCGACGTCGGCGTTGTAAGGAGCGATGTCTCCCAACGTGACCGTGTCGAGACTCACACCCGGAGGGAGCAGCTCGCCCGCCGCGCGCAGCAGAGCAAGGTTGAACGAACCGGCACGAAGGCTCCCGGCGATACCGAGGATCTGGAGGCTGGCGTCGCTCATCGCTCCTCCCTCTTTGCTAGAGGAGAGATCGGAGCGGCCCGGGAGTTGTCTCTATTGGGCCACTCCCGCTCCGACCAGGTCGCGTAGCGCGGCGGCACCTCAGGATCGTTCGTGGGATATACCTTATCCTGGGAGTACTCCCAGTTCGGCCCGACGGGAGGTTCGTCCGGGAGGAACGCCTCCGGCAGCGGCGGTCCTGGTCTCTCGCCGGTCTCGGGGCCGCGGGCGGTCCATGGCGTGTCGAAGGGCGTGAGAAAGATGCCCGGGGTCCGCATGTGCCAGAACTTCCACCTGCCGTTCTCGACGATGAAGTCGCAGTCGTACTTCATCCAGCACCAGGCCGCTTCGTTCGTCGTTGCGTCCGGTGCGCCGGTCTCGTGGCCGGGAGCCACCCAGATGCCGCGCGCGGTCTTGCAGTCGGCGGCCACCTCGATGTAGGGCTGGCAAGGAGTGTGGACGTGCATCTTGCCGACGCGATCGCCATCGAGCCACTCATGGAAGCCGGGGTACAGCTTCATGATGCCCTCTCGCCCGCAGTACCGGCCCCAGACCATCTCCGCCCACGTGTCGCCGGTGTCTAGGGCGAACAACTCCGCGCATTCCAGGTGTCGGTTTGCGGTGTGATAGAACGCGTACGCAGACATCAGGTTCTGGATGTCTACATAGGCCTCGATCCGCGCCAAACGCTGCTCGAGCGTCATCGCCTCCGTGTACTTGCCCACGCCACCCCCATTCTCTCTGGTCGCGGTGCCATTCTATCTTGAAAGGACGACGACGCATCGAGACGGTACGACCCCCGGCCGACTCGTCGACACAAGGCTGGCATCGACACCCTCGGCGTATTAAGCTGTACCGCACCGTTTTGCATCTGGCCCATAGAGGGAGATCGTGTGAGCGCGAGCATCGAGCTTGGAGAACAACTAGGATTCTGGACCCTGGCACCTTTCGCGTGCATGTTGCTCGCGGTCGCCATCTTGCCACTGGCCTGCGGCTGCTGGTTTGACTGCAACCGCAACAAGGCCATCGTGGCGCTTGTGCTGGGCGTCCCCACGGTCGTCTATCTCATCGCTCGTTTCGGTCACCTGGGCCTGGAACTCTCGGCCGACACTGCCGAAGAGTACGTGTCGTTCATCATCCTGTTGTTCGCCCTCTTCACCATCTCCGGCGGCATCTATCTCACGGGCAACTTGATCGCCACCCCGCGGCACAACCTCGCCTTTCTGACCGTCGGCGCCATCTTGGCCAGTTTCATCGGCACGATGGGTGCCTCCATGGTGCTCATCCGACCGCTGCTGCGGGCGAACTCCGAGCGTACCCATGCGCGGCACACGGTGGTCTTCTTCATCTTCGCCGTGAGCAACGTGGGCGGGTTGCTGACCCCGCTCGGCGATCCTCCGTTGTTCTTGGGCTTCTTGCGGGGAGTGCCGTTCGCCTGGACCCTGCACCTGTGGGCCGAGTGGCTGCTGGTGGTGGGATTGGTGCTCGCGGCCTATCTGGCGCTCGAGACGTACTACTACCGCAAGGAACCGGAGCCGGCCAAACGTATGGACGAGCAGGACTACGTCCCCATGCGGCTCAAGGGCGAGATCAACCTTGTCTTCCTTGCTCTGGTCATAGTCGCGGTGCTCTTCTCCGGGCCTTTGGGCCGCGCGGGCGAGGCCATCCACTTTCCCTTCGTCCGCGAGGTGATCCTGGTCATCCTGGCCGTGCTCTCGCTCAAGCTGGGACCTCGGGGCCCGCGTGCATCCAACCACTTCCACTGGGGCCCCATTGTCGAGGTGGCCGTGCTGTTCGCCGGCATCTTCGCCACCATGATCCCCGCCCTCGCCCTTTTGCAGGCTCGCGGCGGAGACATCGGACTGACCCAGCCCTGGCACTACTTCTGGGCCAGCGGCGGACTATCCGCCTTCCTTGACAACGCTCCCACCTACCTGGCCTTCACCTCTGTGGCGCAGGGACAGGTGGGGGTCGACACCGTGGGCGCACTGACCGCCTCGGGGATAGTCCCCGGTCTCGGTCTCTCCCCCGCCGACTTCCTGGCGGCGATCTCGTGTGGGGCCGTCATGATGGGAGCGATAACCTATATCGGCAACGCGCCCAACTTCGCGGTGAAATGTATCGCGGAGAAGTCGGGCCTCAAGATGCCCTCGTTCTTCGGATACATGGGCTATTCGATAGCGGTGCTCATCCCGATCTTTGCCGTGGTGACTGCGATCTTCTTCCTCTAGTCACAATGGAATAGCCGGCCAACCCGGTCGCAGGTATACGTGGATTGATCGAGGAGTGCTCGAGCCAAGCCACACGCAAGACGAGGAGGCCGGCCATGTACAACTTACTACTTCGCCTACCTACAGCAGGCTGGACGTGCACAAGGACGCTATCGCGATAGCCCTGCTTCGCCCAGGCGCGGTCATCGCCGGAGCGACCAGCCAAGCGTGACTGCCCGACACGCTCCTAGCCTAGAGGGAGTGACGTGGGCAGACGGCACCTTCGGAGCAGTCCTCGGATCATCTATGCGGCTCTTAGCCGCGCTCCCAGTGGGAGGCGGGCTCCGACGCACCAGAGACATGCGGAACCAATATCAGAGTGGTCAGTCGCCGAGTCCACGTGTCTGGCAGCAACTCAGCGCGAGGGCGCCGTGTATCTATGGTTCTTGGGGTTCCAGAAGGAGCTGGGAGACCTTGGCCGGGGGGCCGTATTTCCTGCATTTCGGCAGGTTCTTTGATCTCAAGTTTCCGGAAGATGGTCTGGGCCCTTGAGTGCAAACGATCGCCGGTCCCTGAAGAGCGGGCGGTCGATGGTGGCGGCCGAGACGGTCATCAGCTCAGTCCGGGCTTCCGCAGTGAGGTGCAACTCCCCGAAGCTTTCCGGCACCGGGACGATCTCAGGCAGATACGGCGCCAGCCGCTTGCCGCAAGGGGCCCCGAGGACTGCCCACACCTTGCGCAAGGCCATCGGCCGGTTCCCTCCCTCTCGCCCGGACTCCTTGAGGGATCGCTTCTTGAGGCAAGAAATCGGCAGCCGGTTTCAAGTACCTGCCTGGCTGAGGCAACGAATGGATTTCGAGGACCTTCTGGGTGAGGCAATTCGATCGCTTGACAGGCGAAGGCGTATCTCCTAGGATGTGGCTTATGGACGCCATACTGAAGCCGTTACCGCATAGCGAACAACCGACGAAGAAGGCCGACACTGGCGGCGGCAAAGATTCGTATCTCCAGCTGGTGCCCGCCGTCGACCAGGCGCTCCGCCTCCTTCTCTCGCTGGCCAAGATGACAGGCGGCGAGGCATCGCTCACCGAGTTGGCGAATGAGATCGGCATCAGTAGGAGCAAGGCGCTTGCCATCCTCAACACATTGCGCAACGCCGGGTTCGTGACCCGCAACGACCGTACCAAGGACTACCGACTGGGGACGAACGTCCTGCTGCTTGGCCGAGCGTTCGCCAACAGCACCGACCTGGCGCGGGAAACGATCCCTTACCTCGAGGAGTTGGCTGCCTGGACCGGCGGCAGCGTTCATCTTGGAGCTATCTCTGGCGAAACACTGTTCGTCATCGCACGGCGGCAGGCGCCAAGTGGCATGTACCTGCCCATCGACCTCGGGACCCTCTACCCCTTGACCTGGGGCGCTCACGGCAGGGCGTACCTGGCCACGCTGTCCCCTGAGGAGCTCGAGCGTCGCCTGGGACACAACTCCCTCCTTCGGGCCGGCGCGACGGATCGAGACGTTATCGACAGCGACGTTTTGGGGGCGCAGGTCGAGGCTGCCCGCAGACTGGGCTACGGGATGAGCCTGGGGACGACATGGTCGGGACTGAACGCCGTCAGCACCGTGCTTACTATCGAGTCACCTAGTATGCCCGGGGGCCGGCAGGCGGCCGCCTGCCTAGTCGCTATCGGCGCATTCTCGACCGAACGAGCGCATGAGATTGGCCGGAGGATGATCGATGTGGCTTCAGAAATGAGTCAGAAGCTCGACTTGCTGCTTCAGACCGTCAACGTGCACTTCCACATTGCGCCTCCTGTGGCCTAGGCGACTGCAGAACCTTGCCCTATGGAACCGCATCATCGAGGTGAACCTTACCGGGCCGTTCCTCACGGTAAGAGCCGTCATCTCGTGGAGATCGAGGGGGACGGGCGCAGTCTCGGTGCGACTCGAGAGGAGCTTGCCCAGCGCCATCCTCGTCCCGCAAAGGAGCTCTTCGATGATCGGGGCAGGTTGCACTCTCAGGTGCCACTCAGCGGCAAGTGGGCGTCGCGCTTGGCCGCAAGATAGAAACGGGCTGACAGAGAATGGTCGTGAGCTACTGTTGAGGCGGTTCCCCAGCGGCGGTTAGTACCCTTGCCGGGCTGGTCGTGATCGGAAGGTAGGAAGAAGATCCTCGAGCAAATCCGAAAGGGGGTATTCAGGTCAGGGTTCATATGGAGAGCGGAAACCAGCAAAGACGAGAACGTTCTAGATCGCACTCGAGGAGGGGAGCGAGATGAAGAAATCGCAATGGGCCGTTGGCACAGTGCTTCTGGTACTTGTGCTAGGCCTGCTTCTTGCGGCATGCGGAGGAGAGGAGACGACCACCACGGTCGCGCCGACTGAGACCACGGCCGGGCCGACTGAGACTACGGCCGCACCGACTGAGACCACGGTGGCCTCCGGGGCGGTTGAGACTCTCAAGATCGGAGGCATCTTTCAGCTAACGGACTGGTACTCCGCGGTAGATGCAGGAGAGATAGGTGACACTCAAGTTGTTGCCGACTTGATCAACTCGAAGTACCCCCTGGTCATTCAGGGTACGACCTACAAGATCGAACTGGTGACGCAGGACGGCAAGAGCACTCTGGACGGCAACACCGCCGCCGCCAACAAGCTTGTGTACGATGACAAGGTGAAGTTCGTCATCGGGCCGAGCGCCTTCTTCAATGCGGCAACCTCGCCTATCTTCGAAGCGGAGAAGGTGATGCATGTCGCCGGGTACAACACCTTTATTGCTGGCGAGATGAACAAGGACACGCCGTACGCCTTTTTGGGCAGCAACGGTCCGTGTGCTTCATCCTCCGCGGCTATGAAGGCGCTGAAGCGCGAATACCCAGATGTCAAGAACGTGGCGATGGCCACCGCTGACGAGGATACCGTCAATTACACTCTCGACATGTGGAAGCAGACGGTAACCGACAACGGGTTCAGCATTGTAGGCGACCTGGTCCTGTTCAGCAACTCAGCCACTGACTACAATCCTATCGCCGTGCAGCTCAACGCCATCGAAGGAGCCGACGCTTATTGGTTCCCGCTGGGCACTCCGCCCGCCTACGGCAACATTGTCAAAGGGCTGCGGGCGCTAGGGAACACGAAGCCGGTCGTCTTCCCGAACTACGGCCCCAGCACCCTCGCTATCGTTGGCCCGGAGGCTTCTACAAACATTCTGAACACTCAAAGCTACATGGATGACGATGCGGGCAATCCTGAACTCCTGCAGGAAGTCCTAGACGCTCGCAGCACCGACCTGCAGTGGTTTGGGATGACCCCCAACGCTCTCTGGGTACTGGTCGAGGCCATGAGGGCCGCCGACAGCATAGTGCCCGAAGACGTGATGGCTGCATGGGAGTCCATGGACAAGGTCTCCACGTTGTACGGAGAGGGAGTCCTCTGCGGGACCGAGACGTATGGTCTCAAGAATCACGCGGTTGTGTACGGATGCGCGGTCACCAAGATAGTGGACGGGCAGCTTTCCCAGGTGGACTGGGTGACGCCGGACCCGACCCCGTGACGTAGTAGATCTGCTGGCTAAGGGGCCGGCTGGTATGAGAAGGACTCCCGACTCATCCCAGCCGGCCCCCAAATACTCCAACAAACTGCGCCGAGGACTGGATCGAACGTAGATATGGAAGTCTGGCTCCAAACAGGAATCAACATGGTGGTCCTTGCGGCCGTCTATATTCTAATGGCCTTGGGTTTTGCCTTTATCCTCAACCTGTTGGGGATATTCAACTTGGCACATGGATCAATCTACATGGTGTCCGCCTATATATGTTATCTGCTGGTAACCAAGGCACATCTAAGTGGATGGATCGCGCTTCCGGTCACAATCATTGTGGTTGCCATCATGGGAATCATCGTGGAGAGGTTTCTCTTCCGTCCTTTCAAGGGTGATTTCGACCTCACGACCATGATCTGCATCGTGATATCGACGGTATTGGTGACCACGTTCAACCTTCGTTTGGGCACCAAGCAGATCGCTATCCCTTCATTCATTCCAGGAACTACCGGGGTCTCCCCATATCTGGTTCAGAACGATAGGATATTTGCTCTCGTCGTGAGCGTGGTTATCTTGACCGTGGTCATGCTATTCGTCAGGTATTCCAGATGGGGAGAGCAGATGCAGGCCATCACTCAGAACCGTGAGGGCGCAGCTCTGCAAGGGATACGGTTCAGCCGTATCGCCGCCTCTACCTGCGCCGTGGGGTTCGCGCTGGCAGGGATCGCTGGAATCTTCTCGGGAGCACTCTATAACTTGAGTCCCTATATGGGCGATCAGAGCCTAGTGTATGTGTTGATGTTGGTGATCCTGGCGGGGGTAGGTAGCTTCAAGGGTATCTTCATCGTGGGCGCCATCATGGGAGCGATGTATGCCGGGTTGCCCATCGTGCTTCCTGGGGTTGTCGTCGACGCAACGGCCTCAGTTCTCATTCTTGGGCTTCTCCTCATAAGACCGCAGGGTTTCTTTGGACATGATGAATCTGAAAGCGTGAACAGTGGGCAAGAATCGCCCGATGCAGGCTCTGCCGCTTCAGGCAAGAGGTCCAAGTGGCAGAAATGCGGTAGTCTGGCGGTCTTGCTTGTGGCGCTTGCCATCTTGCCGATCTTCATCTCTGGTGGCTACTGGCTGCACGTGATGATTATGGCCTTCATTTACGTCGTGGTAGCCTCGAGCTTTCGTGCCATCACCATATCCGGCCAGTTCTCCATCGCCCATGCTGCGTACTTCGGCGTTGGCGCCTATATCTCCGGCATGGCCACGATGTGGCTGGGATGGTCGCCGTGGTTGACCATTATCCTAGGCGGGATAGCGGCCATGGCGGTGGGTTGCCTGCTGACCTTCCCGTTCGCGCGTTTGAGGGCTATCTACTACGCCATGGGCACGCTCTTCCTGGGAGTGGTCGTCGTGAACCTGTTCACGGCCGGGGGGAAATGGACCGGTGGCACTAGCGGCATGAGTGGTCTGGAGCCGCTGTTCAAGGGCTCGCGGGTCTCATACTACTATGTCTTGCTGGCCTTTGTGATCGTCAGCCTCATGGCCTTGTACCGGTTCGAGTTCAGTCGAATAGGGGTCACGCTCAAGGCTGTCGCCCAGTCCCATCGGGTGGCCGCCAGCGTGGGGATAAGCGAGAGACGGTATCGCATGCTGGCGGTCGGATTCGGGTGCTTCTTCGCAGGCTTGGCGGGTGGTTTCTACGCTCACTACCAAATGGCGATCGCGCCCTCAAGCTTCGCGCTGTCGGCCACCCTGTGGATCATCATGTATGTCCTAGTTGGGGGAATCAGTAGTTTCTGGGGTCCTTCCATCGGCGTGGTCATGCTGCTCATCATCCCGGAGTTCTTTCGCGACCTCAAGGGCTATCTTCCCTTCGTATCGGCAGCCATACTGCTCGTCATTGCGTTCACGCTACGTAAGAAGGGCATCGCCGGATTGCCGAGACTGATCGGCGATCGCCTCTCCAAACGCGGGCGCAGGGGGGAGGTGAGCGCCGATGCTCCTCGATATTGACGGACTGACGAAGAAATTCGGCGGACTGGCCGCGGTCAACGACTTCAGCATCAATGTTGGTGAAGGCGAGATCGTAGGTCTCATCGGCCCGAACGGGGCAGGCAAATCGACCGTTTTCAATCTCATCACCGGCGTTCTGCCCGTGACGAGTGGAACGGTCATGTTTCAGGACAAGGACATAACGCGCAAAGGGCCTGACCAGGTGGCGGCCCTGGGTATCGGTCGCACCTTCCAGCTCAACCCTCTCTTCCCCGATTTCACGGTGCTTGAGAACGTCACTTCCTCGTTCTATCTGCACCCTCGTTCTAGCCTGGTGGACGTCTTCTTCAACACTCGCAAGTACCGTCGTAACGAGGCCTTCATCAAGGAGAGGGCCCACGAGATACTCAAGGTCGTTGGACTGTCGAAAGAGGCCAACGACATGGCGAAGAACCTGGCCCACGGGCATCAGAAGATGCTTGGGGTGGCCCGAGCCCTCGCCACCAATCCCACGCTCCTGTTGCTGGATGAACCACTGGCAGGCATGAACCCTTCGGAGATCCAGTACAGCCTCGATGCCATCCGAGGCATGCGCGACCACGGGATCACCGTACTCATAGTGGAGCACAACATGCAGATCCTGAATCTCTGCGACCGCGTGGTGGTCATCAGTTTCGGCCAGAAGATCTGCGAGGGGCTGCCGGATGAGGTAAGGGCCAACACAGAAGTCATCTCCGCCTACTTTGGAGCTGACTATGTTTGCTGAGCTACAGAACATATCCGTCTACTACAACAAGTCCATGGCGGTCGAGGACGTCAACATCAACATCCCCGAGGCCGGAGTGGTCAGCATCATCGGGGCCAATGGCGCCGGCAAGAGCACGATCCTCAAGTCCCTGCTGGGCCTCGTGCCAATCCGGAGCGGCGAGATAGTCTTCGACGGCGAGAGCATCAACGAGTTGGAAACCGCCGCGAGGGTCAAGAGGGGCATCGTTCTCGTTCCCGAAGGGCGGCAGTTGTTCCCCTATCTGCCTGTGTATACCAACCTCAAGTTGGGGGCGACTGTGCGCAGGGACAAAGCCGGCATAGCCGAGTCCATGGACTACGTCTTCGAGCTCTTTCCCCGCCTCAGAGAGCGGCTGAAGCAGAACGCTGGGTCTCTCAGCGGCGGCGAGCAGCAGATGCTCGCGATCGGGAGAGGCTTGATGGCGAACCCACGTCTGCTCTGCCTGGACGAGCCCTCTGTCGGTCTCGCTCCTATCGTGGTCGAGCAGGTCGGCAATGTGATCAGGGAGATCAACAAGCGCGGTATCAGTGTTCTCCTCGTGGAGCAGAACGCGAATCTCGCGCTTGGAGTCTGTCAGACCGGCTATGTATTGGAGGTCGGCAGGGTTGTGATGTCGGGCGACCGCGAGGCCATCAGGTGCAGTGACATAGTAAAGAGGGCCTACCTGGGCGGGTAGCGGGGGCGAGTGAGGACGCCGGTGCTGAATCGGTGTAGCCCAGGCACGGATTCTGCTAGGACAAAGACCACAGGAAGGAGTACACAAGAGCATGCCGCGATCTGACAATGAGAAGTACCTTGGTGAGCAAACCGGCCCACCAGGTTGTACCCGCCTTTGAGGCAGTCGGTCGCGTACCCACTTGATGAGCAACAACCTCATCCCTGGGGCTGACATGTACGTCGAGACGGGCTGGATAGTGGCCGTGCCCCATCCCAACCCCTGCATCGGAAGCACGGCCCCCTGACTTTGAAGCGATTAACCAAACCCTACCTGGAGATGACGATCATGATCGACGCCGGCAGTTTGAGCGAGGCCGATCCGGGAGGTCACCAGGAGAAAACCGGAGGACAGAAGAAATGACCGAATCCAAGTATGGCAAATACTTTCTCACTGAGGACCGCATGCCCCCCATGCCCGACGCCATGGTCAAGGCGATGGATGATCAGGCTGAGGAAGGCAAGACACTGGATAGGACGATGCTGCTCGGGATCATGGACTCCATCGTCCCCGGGTGCTCGCTCTTTGTAGGGTGCGAGATACTGTGGGGCCTCCCCGGCGGTCAACCGGTCGACATCGAGATACCGCACACCCATGACTTCGACGAGGTGATAGGGTTCGGCGGCACTAACCGCAACTACCCGCGGGACCTGGGCGGCGAGATCGAGGTCCTGATCGGTGGAGAGAAGCATACCGTCACCAAGACCTGTCTCATCTTCGTGCCCAAGGGGGTGGAGCACTGCCCCATCACCCTCAAGCGCATCGATACGCCCATCTTCATGTTCGAAGCCGCCAACGACCCCAACTACGTGAAGTTGTTCTAGCCACAGACCAGAGACGGAGGATGGATCCATGGCGATGACCTACGACGAGCTTGCTGCCTGGATAGACGAGTACTTCGCGACCTTCAACCGCTACGGCCAGGATCCCAACGAGATCCACCGCATGGATACGTACTTCTCCAAGGATGTCGTCTACAACCCCTTTATCGCCTATGTGGGCAAGGTGACCGGCCGGGACAACTGGTACAAGGTGCTTACTTCGCACCCCTCCGGGATCGAACGGTTGACCCCTGAGCACTTGGTCATCGACGAGAAGCAGCAGGTCTTTGTCGCTCAGATAAAGACCGATCTCATCGACCGCGATACCCAGGAGCTGCTGCTCACCAAGCGTTACCTCTGCCGCTACCCCCTGATAGAGGAAGAGGGCACCATGAAGATCGAGCGCCTGGACTTCTTCTGGGAGATCCTGCCGGTCGGGTCCCTGGAGATCGACGACGTCTTCGAGAGGGACTGGAAGCGGCCCCGGGGCTAGGCGCAAGAGAACGACAGAAGACCGAAGAGACGACGCCTACTTCTGAAGAGACCATGCAGTGGACGCAGGACTAACTCGCCACGTACAACCTGCATGCTCAGGACGTCAGTACCGCAGTCACCCGCAACCGAAGTCGATCAGATAGTTCTCACCTCTGTTTGGTATGGGCAGGGCATCCGCCCCCCATGCCAACCAGATTCCCGAACCATAGCCACGAGGAAGGGAACGGCAATGGCCGAGACCAAGTATGGGCAGTACGTCGTAGAGAAGCCGCTGCGCCGCGACAAGTGGGATTCATACGACTTTAGCGGCGACGAGGACTATGGATCCAACGTCAGCTTCTTCCTCCTCAAGGTGGAAGAACCATGTGTGATGGAGGAGTTCCCTCATACACACGACTTCGACATGTACCTTCACTTCATGTCGTTCGACCCCGATCGCATGGAGGAGCTGGACGCCGACATCGAGATCGGCCTGGGTCCAGAGCAGGAGATCCATAGGATCACGGCTCCGTGCAGCGTCTTCATCCCCAAGGGCATGATTCACTGTCCTTTGATCTTCAGGAGGGTAGGCAAGCCGATCTTCTTCGTTCACACCTCGATCGCATCGAAGTACACGAAGACCGAGGGAGAGGTGCCATCGCACTAGTCACAATGTAATAGTCGGCCAACCCGGTTGCCACGCGCGAGAGAAGGACGCAGGGAGTGCAAGTAGCAGCGCTATTTGTGCGACTGAGGACGTGCTATCGCGCCGGCCAGCGTGTCTTGGCGGCCGTGGCTTTGTTCTTCGGCGGCCTCCTGGAAATCTCCCAGAGCCCGGTCAGCAGCAGGGCTCCCACGATCGCGATCATGCCCGCGCCCTCTACAGCACCGGGCCGCTCGCCCAGTTGGATCCAGGCCGACGTTATGCCGATCACGGGGGTAAGCAACATCGCCAGCCCGGCGGTTCCCGCGCTGAACGAATCGAGGATGTAGAGCCACAGGATCCACGCCAGTGCATTGCCGAAGATCACGTTGAAGATCAGAGCGAAGATGAACGTGCCGGTCCACTGCGGCGGACCTGTCCAGGCGGCCGCGGCAATGATGATCAGGGGGATGGCGCCGAGCAGCATCTGCCAGGCGGTGAGCGAGAGCAGGTCGACCTCGTGTTTCTTCCGCAGCACTTTGGCGTAGACGGCGCTGGCCGCCCAGAACAGCGCACCACCGACGGCCAGAAGGTCGCTGAAGCCTCCGCGCAGCCGCCACGGGGTCAGGACCAAGATGAGCCCGCACAGAGCCAGGCCGACCGCGACCCACTGGAACCCCTTGAGCCTCTCACCCAGTACCACCCAGGCCATGAGCAGGAGCCAGAAAGGCATGGTGTAGGTGAGAATGGCTGTCTTGCCGGCGCCGCCGTTGACCAATGCCCAGGTCAGCAGACCGACAAAGCCCGTGGTCTGCAGGACACCAAGCAATGCCGTGGGCCCCAGGGCCTTTGGCCTCAGAGGGCGCCGCAGAAGCGGGAGCAGGATGAAGAGCGAAACCGCGCCGAAGAAGGTGCGCAGCGCCGAGAAGGTGAAGGGCTGGACGTATTCCAGGCCGATCTTCATGACCACCCAGTTGTAGCCCCAGATCAGCGCGAGCACGAGCAAGGCCGCTAGGGGCAGCCGGTAGCTGCGAACCCCGGCTGAGACACCAGCGGCCGGCGTCGCCGGCGGGACCTCGCCTCCAGGCTCCACGGCCGGCGCGACGGCGCGCTCGTTCTCGAGATCTTGGCGAACGGACAACTTGATGACTTCCCTCCATTTCGAGTGGCAGCATGTGGATCGCGGCCCCCTGCGAGCGGCACCAGCCGACCGCGCGCCTCCACCAGTGTAGACGTCTTTGACGTGGACCGGTCAAACCTCTAGGATGGGGTACGCTGAGCGGCGCGATGCGGCGCTGGGCGACGTCGAAACCGGACGTCACCGGAATTCATCGAAAGGGGGGCTATCCCATGACCGTGACAATCATAGTGATAGTGGTTGTCGTCGTGCTCTTGTTCCTCTCGGGGATCAGGATCGTTCGACCGACCCATCGCGGGCTGGTGGAGCGACTGGGCAAGTACAACCGCTACGCCAACCCGGGGTTCCACTTCATCATCCCCCTCGTGGAGCGGATGTTCCGGGTGGACGTCCGCGAGATGCTGGTCGAAGCCCAGCCGCAGATGATCATCACCAACGACAACCTCAACGCCCGAGTGGACGCTCAGGTCTATCTCAAGGTCAAAGCGGATGAGGAAAACGTCAAGTCCTCTCAGTACAACGTCGCCAACTACGAGTTCCAGATCGTCAACTTGGCCCGCACCACGCTGCGAAACATCATCGGTACGCTGACGCTGAAATCGGCCAACAGCGAGCGCGGCAAGATCAACGAAGAGCTGCGCAGCACCTTGCTGGCGGAGACGGCCAACTGGGGCATCGAGATCCTACGCACAGAACTCAAGGAGATCGATCCGCCCGAGGACGTGCAGGTGACCATGAACAAGGTGGTCAAGGCCGAGAACGAAAAGGTCGCAGCCGTGGACTTCGCTACGGCCACCGAGACGCAGGCCGATGGGCAGCGCCGCGCCGAGATCAAGAAGGCAGAGGGCTTCAAGCAGGCGCGCATCCTGGAGGCTGAGGGCCAGGCCCAGGCCATCCAACTGGTCAACGAGGCGGCCGAGAGGTACTTCGTCGGCAACGCCCAGGTCCTGCGGAAGCTCGAAGCGGTGGAACGGTCGCTCGTCTCGAACGCCAAGGTGGTTGTCCCGGCCGATACCCAGCTGATAAACGTGATCGGCGAACTGGCCGGCGTAGCACCCATCCCGCTGGTGCCCAAAGCTGCTGCCGCCGCGCCCGAGAAGAAGTAAAAGGCTCCTCCGTTCCCCGGCAGCCTGGTAGGGCTTTTGGGTCCGGATGGCGAAGGATTTAGGCAGGAAAAACGCGACTTGCGACTTGGACGCTGTGAGAGTACGCTGTTCGCCAGAGGAGGTCAGCAATGGGAAACTTGATGATCCTCGCCATACTGGCTATAGGCGCGGGAGGATGTGAGGTCTGGCTGAGGAGACAGACCCCGCAGAGCCGCTCCCGGCGAGTCGTCAGGCACTGACACAGGCTGATAGCCAGCCAGCGCGGAGGTACGCGAAGGTCCAGGCCGATACCGGCGGGATGCCCTCCGGTATGATGTCGGTGTGGAACCTGCGAACACATGGGCCGTGGTCACCGGAGCCTGCTCCGGCATTGGGCTGGAGCTTGCCCGCGAACTGGCGCGTCGTGGATATTCCCTGGTGCTGGTGAGCAACAGAGCACCAGAGTTGATAGCGGCTGCCGAAAGGCTTGCCGCCCAGTATCGCGTCTCCACTCACACCATCGCCATGGATCTTGGTCGTGCCGAAGCCGCTTCCGCCCTCCATGAAGAGGTGCGGCGCCTGGGTCTCGAGGCGGAGGTCCTTATCAGCAACGCAGGGATGTTCTTCTTCGGTGAGGCGGCCGACGCCGACCCGGCTCAGGCCAACACCATGCTCCAGCTTCACGTGGTCACACCCTCGCTCTTGGCGACTCACTTCGCGCGCGACATGCGGGCCCGCAGACACGGACACATCCTCTTCGTATCGAGCGCGTCATCATGGAGCGACTTCCCAGGTATCACCTACTACGGAAGCTCGAAGCGCTATCTGCGCAACTTCGCCGCGGCGCTGCGTGACGAGTTGCGTCCCTGGGGAGTCAATGTCACCTGCCTGGCCCCTGGCGCGGTCGCGACCGAACTCTACGGATGTAGCGCCGGCCCGGGCAAGACCGCGGCCCGGCTCGGCGTGGTCAAAGACCCCGCCCACGTCGCCAAGATAGCGATCCGCGGGATGCTCCGGCGTCGAGGGCTGATACTGCCCGGGTTGTCGGCGAAACTCATGGCGTTCGGCGCCGCGGTGATCCCCCGGTGGCTGATAAGGCTGGTGCGCATGCGCACGACATTCTTGCCGCGACCGCAGGACTGAGTCAGCTGCTCGCCGCTATCGCCCCCATGGCCGCCAGGGCCGCGTCAACATCGGCGTCGCTGTTGGCATGACCTAGGCTGAAGCGCACCGAGCCTCGCTCCCCCGTTCCCAGGTCGGCGTGCGCCAGCGGGGCGCAGTGAAGACCGGCCCGCACGGCAATGCCGTAGTCGCCGTCCAGGATGGCGCCCACGTCGTCGGGCTCGAATCCCTCGACGTTGCAGGTAAGCACGGGCAGATCACCGTCCCGAGGCGGCGGGCTGTACACGGTCACGCCCGGGAGCGCGCACAGACCCTCACGTAGCCGCCGGATGAGGGCCATCTCCCTCGCGTGAGTCCGCTCGACGCCCTCGCTCTCCACCTGCTCGAGGCCGACGGACAGTCCGATGATCCCCAGCAGGTTCAGGGTGCCCGCTTCCAGACGATGAGGGAAGGACTGGGTGTGGCGGAGGCTGTGCGAGTCTATCCCGGTTCCTCCGAAGCGCGTCGAAGATATCTCCAGGTCGGGCGCGAACACCAGGCCACCACTGCCCGAGGGACCCAGCAGTGCTTTGTGTCCTGTGAACGCCACCGCGCTCGCCCCGACCACTCCCAGGTCGATGGGTACCTGTCCGGCCGTCTGGGCCGCATCGACCAGCAAGGGGATGCCTCTGCCGCGGCACATCCTGGCTATGCGGGCTATCGGCTGAACCGTGCCCAGGACCTGCGAACCGTGACAGATCACCACCAGCCGGGTGTTCGGCCGCAACAGGCGCTCGATCTCTCCAGGATCCACCAATCCCGAGGCACCGAAGCCGGCCAGGTCGTATTCGATCCATCCCCGCTCCTTCAGGTGAAACAGGGGCCGGAGGACGGAATTGTGCTCCAAGCGAGTCGAGACGACATGGTCCCCGGGGCCGACGAGTCCCTGGATGGCCAGGTTGAGGGCGTCGGTGGCGTTCGCTGCGAACACCACCCGCTCCGGGTCCGGCGCACCGAAGAACCTGGCCACCCGGCGACGCACGTCCGTCACGTAGTCGAGCGCCTCCACTGCGAGGTCGTACGTGCCGCGACCGGGCGAGACCCCTAGAGACTCGTAGGTCGCGACCATCTTCTCCAGCAACTCCCTCGATTTGGGGAAGGAGGTGGCGGCGTTGTCGAGATAGATCAGCGGCCTGTCCAAGTGCACCCTCTCCCCTCCGCTAGGAGCAGCTCTTCGGATTGGGAAGGCCGGCAAGACGCCGGGCTCCGTACTTGATCCCGCCGGGGAACAACCGTTCCAGCTCCAGCAGGCTCATGCCGACTCCGGCGGACAGCTTGCGATTCAGCGGCGACCGGCCGTTCTCGAAGTAGAACTCGCGCAAGAACTCGATCACCCGCCACTGGCCGTCGCTCAACTTGGCGATGCCCGCTTTGGCGGCAAGCTCGGCGGCCGCGTCCGCGACTCCAGTCGTCGGCCTGCCAGAAGAAGCCCTCATGGTCGAAGAGGATCCTCCGGCCGGCGACGACGCGGAACTCCGGTCGCAACTCGTCCGTCTCCGGCGGCGTTCCCGCCCCGACGCTTGTTCCCGTATTAGCCTGCATCCCCCAGCGCCGCCTTGATCTTCTCGGGTGTCGCCGGCAGATCGACGATGCGCACTCCGCAGGCGTCGTAGATGGCGTTCATGACAGCCGGCGCCGTGGGCACCATGGTCATCTCACCGACCCCGACCGCTCCCGCGGGGCCGTACTTGCGCGGCGTCTCCCGGATCACGGTCTCCATGTCGAAGGCCGTACGCATGGTCGGGAACTTGAAGGTCAGCCAGTCCTTGGTCTCCCCGGCGACGTACTGCTCGCGGAGCGCGAAGCCGACGCCCATGTCCATGCCGCCCTCGAGCTGGCCTATGAGATTCAGTGGGTGAAGCACCGTGCCCGCGTCGACGGCGGTGGTCATCTTCACCACCCTGACCTCCCCGGTCTCGGTGTCGACCTCCACCTCGACCAACTGCACTGCGTGGACCTCCGACTCGAACGACGGACCCTGTCCGGTCACCTTGTCGAGCGGACCGACCCGCTGCGTCTTTCTGATGCCCACGTAGCGCGTCTTGGCGCCGGCCTTCTTCATCTCCTCGTAGGTCGTGGCTCCCGCTTCGTCCATGGCCGCTTTCAGCTGCTCCAGCGCGAGCATCAGGGCTCCGCCGGCCATGTAGGTGAGGCGGCTGGCCGCCGCGGGCCCGCTCGCGGCCGTGTGGTCGGTGTCGCGGGTCACCAGCCGGACCTTGTCGAGAGGCAGGCCGAGGAAGTCGGCCGTCAGCTGGCTGAGCATCGAGTCGTTGCCCTCGCCCGGGTCGGCCACCGCGCCGTAGACGGTCACGCCGTCGTCGGGATCCAGCTCCACCGCCACCACGCCCTGGTCGCCCGCGGCGCCGATGCCGAACGAGCCGGCGCCCGAGGCCCACACCGCGCTTCACGGTGCCGGTGCGGTGCGCGCTCGCCTCGCGTAGGGCCCTCTCGTAGTGCGGCTTGATCGCCTCACACAGGCCCGGGAACGGCCACTCCTCCACCGGCTGGCCCGTGGACTTGGTCTGACCCAGTTGGAGGGAGTTGCGCAGGCGGAATTCGAGCGGGTCGATGCCCATCTTCTCGGCCAGCATGTCGACCGCGCTCTCCAGCGCGAAGTTGCTCTGCGGCGGCCCGGCACCCCGGGCGGCCGAGCCCCAGGGGTTGTTGGTGTAGACCAGCTTCGCCAGAGCGTCGATGTTGGGGATGTTGTAGGAGCCGGAGAGCATGCAAAGGATGCGGCCCAGCAGACCCACGTCCGTTGGAGGAGTAGGCACCGTTGTCGACGATCAAGTGGTTCCGATAGCCGGTGATGAGGCCCTGAGAGTCGGCGCCCAGCGTGACGTCACGTCGGACGGCATGGCGCTTGGAGGTCATCTGCATCGACTCCACCAGGCTGGGGATGTAGCGGACGGGGCGCCGGAGGGCGAGGGCCGCCGCGGCGGCCATACCCTCGGAGGAGATGTCCAGCTTGATGCCGAACTGGCCTCCCGACGAAGGCCTCCTCGTAGCGCATGTTCTCCCAGCCAAGGGCTTCCTGCAGCATCTCCAGATGCTTGTGGATGTTGATGCTGCGCCCGATCACGACGAGCTGGGCATCGTCGCCCTCGCCCTCGAAGTAGGCCACGCAGGCCTCGGGTTCCATCGGCGCCTGGTGGTTGATCTGCGTGCTGAAGTGAGCCTCGACCACAGCGGCCGCCTCCGCCAGAGCCTTGGCCGCGTCGCCCTTGATCTGACGGCTGCACTGAGCAGACGTTGGGCGAGTCGGGATGCAGTTGCGGAGCCCCCTCGGCCATCGCCGCCTCTGGAGAGTCGAGCACCGGCAGCAGTTCGTAGTCGACCTTGACTTCTTTGGCCGCCGCCATCGCCTGCTCGCGGGTCAGCGCGGCCACCGCGGCTACGGCATCGCCGATGTAGCGGACCTTGTCCTCGCAGAGGACCGGGCGATCGGCCGCGACATACTTCAGACGGTTGGTGCCCTTGATGTCCTTCGCGGTCACCACGCCCACCACCCCGGGCATCTTCTCGGCAACCGAGGTGTCGATGCTCCGGATGAGCGCGTGCGGATGCGGGCTCCTCACCCCTGCCAGCTCGAGCGCTCCCGGAACGATGATGTCGGCGCTGAACTGAGCCACTCCACAGGCCTTGATCATTGCCGAGGGTCGAGGATGCGAGACACCGATCTTGGGCCCGTTGGGATCGGGACGGACTGCGTCGGGCGTAGTCTCGCCGCGGAGGAAACGACCGGCAAGCTCCGACGGCCTCGATGATCTTCACATAGCCCGTGCAGCGGCAGAGATTGCGCCGGAGGGCGTGCTTGATCTCCTCAGCGGATGGGTCGGGATTCTCGTCGAGAAGGGCCTTGGCCGCCATGATCATGCCCGGCGTGCAGAAACCGCACTGGATGGCCCCCGAGAGCACGAAGGCCTCCTGGATCAGGTGCGGATTGGCCGGCGTGCCCAGACCCTCGACCGTGATGACCTCGGCCCCGTCCAGCTTGGCTACCTTGGTCAGGCACGACCGCGTCGCCTTGCCGTCGACGATGACCGTGCACGCCCCGCACTGGCCCTTCTTGTCGCATGACTGCTTCGCGCCGGTGAGATGAAGCTGCTCCCGTAGCAGGTCGAGCAGAGTAAGGTCGCCGTCGACGACTACCTGATGCTCGACGCCGTTGACTCTCAGACGCACCTTGTTCATGTGCTTCTCGCTTCCTCCATTAGTCTGATGGCACCCACCCGGAGATCGCTATCTCCTTCTTCCTTTCCTGGATGGGAAGGGGACAAAACCTTACACCCAGGTCTCGTGAAACAGACCACCGAAAAGGCGACCTTGACACCGAGTCCCCTATGCTATACTGCGGCCGAACATTCGTTAGGAACATGCTCAAGGCGCAGCGCCGAGTTATGAATCTCCCCGCCAAGTCTCCAGTCCTCCTCTCGATTGTCGCAATATAACTCCGTTCATGGAGGACCAAGTGAATTCGGCAAAACTGTATGTAGGCAATCTAAGCTACAGCACTTCCGAGGCGAGCATCAGGACTCTGTTCGAGGCTCACGGCGAGGTGGCTTCGGTCAACCTCATCACCGATCGCGATTCCGGACGCCCCAAGGGCTTCGGCTTCGTGGAGATGGGTTCGGCTGAGGAAGCTCAGGCGGCCAAGGCTGCTCTCGACGGCACTCAGCTTGACGGCCGTGCCCTCAAGGTCGACGTGGCCAAGGAACAAGCTCCTCGTGCTCCCCGTTCGGGCGGCTACGGCGGTGGCGGCGGCTACGGTGGCGGCGGCGGCGGCTTCGGCGGCGGCGGCAGCCGGGGCGGCGGCTACGGTGGCGGCGGCGGGGGCAATCGCTGGTAGCAGCGATCTCCACAAGCTGACCAGACACGCGCAGGCGATCTGGTCTCGCCACGATAGTGACGACAAGAAACGCCGGCCTTCGGGCCGGCGTTTCTGTTTCTACCAGCGGCAGGTCGAGCCGCGACTCGTTTCGCCGTCTCGCATCCCCGCGCACGCGGCGACTCACAGGTAGAACGGACGCACCTCTCTCAGCCAGTCGTCGGTGGGCCTCTCCAGAAGGAACGTGCTGGCGAAGTCGACGTCGGGCTCCAGAAACGGGTACCTGTGGTATCTGGCCCAGGCCGGCTTCGTGTACGAGGGCGGCGACTTGATGATCGAATCCACCCATCCGTTGCTGTTCTCGTACCATTGCTCCGACACCCGATGCCAGTTGGACGAGACCGACGACTGCGGGTGCAGGAAGGTGGATGCGCCCTTCCGGACGGCCACCTGGCTGGGAATGACCCGGTAGCTGAAGAAACGCGTCAGACCGGGCTGTTGCATGACCTCGCCGGCGTGGACGTTGACGTACCAGTCGTCGCCCTCCTCGGCACTGACACCCTCCGGATACCTGAAGACTGTCATCCATCGCAGGATGGTCTTGTCGTCCAAGGACTGCTTCGCGCCCACGAAATCCTCGGTGGGAATATTGGGTACGTTCACCATGATCACCTTCAACGGGACCACCTCGGGTGTCATGCTCAGCAGCCCGAAAGGCTCGTTGCCTGGGCCGCGGCTCACGTTCTCGTGCACCTTGTAGTTCATGTAGCCGTAGTCTTCCGCTCCGGGTGGCGCGGGCACGGCCCGGTAGCTCACGTAGGCAAGGGGGTGGCTCCGCAGGACCTCAGGTATGTGGTAGCGGTAGAACCAACGCTCCGCCGCCGGGAGATCGTTCATGTCGGACAGATGATGGAAGATGAGCGTCTTGATCATGCTTGGCTCTTTCGGAAGGTGGCTCGTAGCCGACGGTCACACCGACTTCGGATTCAGCACCACGTTGAAGCTGTACCCGGCGGCCGCCGCGGCGCCGCTCACCATGCGGCGGACCACGGCGTAGTCCCAGGTGTAGTCGAAGTCCTTGCCGAAGAGCCTGGAGGCCTCCTCGATGGTGCCGGAGAGCTCCTTGCCCTTGGTGCTGTAGGTCTCCTTCTTGAAGCCGAAACCCGGGGACATGTCGTCGCCGCCGCCCGATACACCGGAGCCCTTCTCCATCAGCATCTCCCAGAACGTGACGGACGCGCGCGCCGTCGTCCACTCGAAGCTTGCACTTGTAGGTGAGAGTCTTCTTGCTGAGAAAAGCCTTGCGCTCGGCGACCACCACCTCCATGGCGAGGCTGCCGTCCTTCTGGGGTTGCAGTCGAGCGGGGAAGTACGAAGCGTTGGCGACGAGGTCATCCAGTAGCGCCATTGCTGCTCCTTTCGCGGTGTTTCTCCTCCGAGTCTATCGGCCGGAATGGCCCCGAACGCAACCAGGCTGCTGAAGAGGGACGTTTCGCCGCCAGAGGCCCAGCCCTACCCAGTTCTTCACGGCGCCGTGGGCAACATCTGCTCGCCGCGGTCTTTGCCGCTGGCGCCGTAGCTGACGATCATGCGATCGGTGATCCACTCGACCGGCGCCCGATCATCGGTCCAGTAGTCGGCCATCGGCGCCACCTGCGCCCACTGGCTCGTGAGTAGCTCGGTGACCGGCAGGAGATCGGCTGCAGCCGTCTCCGCCCTCTGGGCGAGCACCGACGGATCCTCGTAGGTCGAGAAACCCAGGACCAACTGGTTGAAGTTGAAGGCCGGCCACTTCATCACCAGAGGGAACTGGGTGGCCAGCGTTCCGGCGATGGACCGCGACAGCCGGTCGTCTCCCGGCACTGTGGAGACGTTCAGGGCCACGATCCCGTCGGGAGTCAAGCGGTCGCGGCAGAGCTTGAAGAAGTCGGCCGTGGCCAGATAGAAGGGGACGTAGGGCTGGCGGTACGCGTCGATGAAGATGAGATCGTATTTCTGATCGGTCGCCTGCAGGAAGGGCCGGGCGTCGGCCGTTATCACCTTGAGACGGGGATTGTCGGCCAGGCCGAAGTACTGCTGCGCCACCGCGGTCACCTGCGGGTCGATCTCGACTCCGTCGTAGTACACCTCGGGGTAGTAGACGCCGAAGGCGCGGCCGGTGGTCCCCCCGGCGTTGCCCAGCATGGCCACGTGCTCCACGGGACGGCCCAGGAGCGGCGGAACGGCCAGGAACATGTCCCACTCGCCACCGGTAAGCACCGTGTCCGGGCGCCAGATCGAATGGACCGCGTACCCTTCGTTCAAGAACAGGACGCGCTTCTCACCCCTCTCCACCACCTGCACGAACTGATAGCGGGACTCACTCTCGTACAAGAGCCCGGCGGTAGCCTTCACCGCTCCCGGAGGGATGGCGATGAGAGCGGCCAGAACGACGGCGACCACCAGCCAGCGGACGCCGAGGAGAAGGGCGGCGGCGGCGGCGATCAGCGCCGCCGCCGCCAACAAAGTGCGTTGTGTGCCGATGAGAGGGATCGTCACCAGCGGAGGCATGAACGTGCCCAGAAGACTCCCGGCGGTGGACAGGGCGAATATGCGGCCGGCCGTCGAACCGGCCTTGTCGATCTCCCGGATACCAATGCGAATGGCAAAGGGCGTCACCATGCCCAACAGGAGCACCGAGGGCACGAAGAGCACGACGCAGGCGAGAAACGAGCCTATCACCGCTCCGGTCGACACCGAGTCTATGCCGTTTATGGTGATGTTGAGGAAGGGCCGGGCGGCAAAGGGAACAGCAGCGGTGAGGACGGCTCCGCACAGCACCACGATCCCCAGGACCCGCGGGTTCGGGCGCCGGTCGGCCAACTTCCCCCCCAGCACGTAGCCAAAAGAAAGCGCGATGAGGATGAGCCCGATGATGTTGGCCCATATCACCGTGGAGGAGCCGTAGTACGGCGCCAGCAGCCGCGAAGCGCACATCTCGGTGGCCATCGTGCCGATGCCGGCGAAGAACACCAGTCCGCCGAGGGCGCCCTTGCGCAGGCCCCGCACCACCCCAGCGTCGGGCACGGGCAGATCGAGCGGCTCGACCTCTGTGCTCATAGTGCGCCCGTCCGCGGACGGGCCTGTTCGGGCCTCACCGCTGCCTCGCGCGGAGCAGCCACGGCTCTCCGGGCGCGTGGTTCACCTTCATGTCCCTGTCTCCTGCCACTGGATTCCGCTGGCCTCGCTCATGCCCGAACAGATCGAGCACACCTTACAAGGCTACCAGCTTCTCCGAACCTGGTGCGATCGTAGCAGCGCCACGGACGCGCCCGAGAACGACGCATCGTGCCGTCCAGGGCGCACTCGGTGGCCGCGGCTTCATTCCGAACGAGTTGCTAGAGGGGAATATCCGCTGCAGGCGCTTGGGAATCGGGGGCAACGGCCTCGGGCGGTCGAACTCTCTTCTTCCGGCCCTCGTAGAGGTTACGGTTTGTCCATTCCACTTCCCACAGCATGCGCCGCCCATGGGGACCGTCGACGTACAGGGTGCCCCCTTCGGCATCGACGAAGGTGCCGGGGCCGGTCCGGTCGGCTTGGCTCTTCGCCAACTCCAGGAAGGGGTGCCAACCAAGGTTCTCTCGCTCGCCTTCGAGGTCGTCCGGATACTTGGGACGGCACACGACGTAGCGCACCTCCTTCTTACCCCTCACCTGCAGCCTCCATTTCGGTTCATCTTCGACGAGCATGGCGCGCACAAAACGGCTCTTCCGAGTTCTTAGAGATCGAAGGTCGGAGACGAAAGGGGCGGATAGCTCGGGAAGAAGGGCGTGATATCGGCCCCAGACGCCGAAAGTAGCTATTCGTAGGATTGCGATACGCGGAGAACTGCGGCAAGCCACCACTGGGCAGGAACGCTTCCTCGCGGGTAAGAGTATCACTTGTTCGCCCGGGTCTCCCCCATTGCGGCAGTAGGCGGCATTCTCCTTGCCGCCCATTCACCGGTGGTGGGCGTCCGGCCAGCAACCTAGCGACGCATGCGGATGTATGGTATCTATCAGTGGCAAACGGCCGTCCAGGGCGCACTCGGTGGCCGCCGGCTTCACTCTGAAACGAGTTCTAAGAGAGGGCGTTCCGGATGAGCAAAGACGGCGCGATGCCTTCAAGATCATCAGACGAAGCTAGGGCAGACGACACCGCGAAGAACGACGCGGGTGCGGTGGCAGCCGGCGCAGAGCGTGACAGCACGCGTCCCTCCCCCGCCAACCCCACCAACCTGCTCGTCACTCTCGCCTGCGTGGTCATCATCATCGTCGGCATGCGCTACGCCGCCGACATCCTCAACCCGATCTTGCTGGCCTTGTTCGTGGTCATGGGTCTCTCGCCGGTACTCAATTGGCTGCGACGCCGGGGGGTCCCCTCCTGGCTGACCATGGCCATCGTCCTTGTGGGCTTCCTGGCGATCGCGGGTGTATTCGTGGGGACGTTGGCCTCGTACGTCGGCCAACTCGATTCGCGACTCATCGTCTACCAGGAGAATCTGGGCACGATCATGGATGACGCCTCCACATGGTTGGCGGGTCGTGGTATCGACACGAGCGGCCTTCTCTCCGACATGCTCACTCCCGAGCGGATCATGGGCTGGGTGTCGTCTGTGTTGACGACCACGGTCGACGCGTTCGGCAACGTCGTTCTCATGGTCTTCATCGTCATCTTCATGTTGTCGCAGGTGTACACATTCCCGGGCAAGATGTACCAGAGACTCCAGCTCTCGAGAAGATTCGAGCACGGCTTCAAAGAATTCGGGGAGGTCACCCGCTCCTACATCTTCACCAAGGGCTGGCTTGCGGCCATAGCGGCCGTGATAAGCACCGCCGTGTACTTCGCCTTCGGTGTCGACTTCGCTCTGCTCTGGGGTCTGCTCTTCTTTGCGCTCAGCTTCATACCGAACATCGGCTTCATCATCTCGGTCATCCCGCCGTTCTTCGTCACCCTGCTCGAGACCGGTCTTCTCAGGGCGGTGCTCGTGGTGGTGACGATAGTCATCCTGAATACCATCGTGGACAACATGCTCGCGCCCCGCTTCATGGGCAGAAGCGTGGGTCTTAGTACCCTCGCCGTCTTTCTTTCGCTGGTGGTCTGGGCCTGGATCCTGGGTCCGGTGGGTGCCCTGATCTCTGTCCCCCTCACCTTGATGGTCAAGCTGCTCTTCTTCGATTCCTACGAAAGCACTCGCTCCCTGTCGCTCTTCCTGACCGGAGGGAGCAGGGTCCCTCGCGGCAAGAGGAAGCAAGCCACTGGCGACTCCTGACCACGGGAAGGTCATCCAGAGGTCGACCATGTGGGAGGGTGCGCACGGCGCGTCCATCCTCTATGAGGTCGGCGGGGTCGCATATGACACCTGATAGTCAACAGACAGTGAGACAAGGTGGGACTGACCCGTCTGCCAAGCGGCCTCGGGGCAGTCCCACCTTGCAGTCGCCGCGCTACTCGGAGGCGCCGGGGCGGGCTTCGTTCGACCCGACCACGGCCGTGACCAGATAGGTGTCGCGGCCAATCAGCGAGCCGACGGGGAAACCGAGATCGAATCCCTCGAGGGCGATCCTTTCCTCAGACAGCAGCGCCGACGTATCCGTGTCTATGATCAGCGTGCAGCGGATGTGAGCTTGGTCGTCGTCCATGCTGACGGCCACCCCTTCCCTGCCGGCGGAATCGGTCACGGTGCCGACGAGTATGACCCCGGGGAGCCGAGCCGCGACTTCATACAGCGCGGCACGCTGCTCGGGCGACGCAAGACTTTCGCGGAGATTGTCGCCCACGAGGACGAACATCTCCTCGTAGAGACCGGGGCCGGCGCCCTCGGCCTCCTGCTTAAGTCGGTCGAAGAGTTCGTCTGGGTCGGTGGGCAGATCGAGCGGGGCGGCCTCGCCCAGAGGCATCTCCGCGGTTCCTCCGATCAGGTCCGGACTTCCAGCGTCTATCCAACTCTGCCGGTCCGCCTCGGTGGGAAACTGAGGCTCACCAGCGGCTGAGGTGCGGAGAACACTCTGCTGCCCCATCCAGACCTCGCGGTCGGTGGAAAACAGCGCTGTATAGGAGTCTTCCTCACCGCGGTTCACAATCGTGAGATCGGTGTTGAAGGACTTGACGTAGAGGTACTGCCCTTCGGCAAGGGTAGGCGGTGCTGGCTGCTTCAGGGCGATCCCCGCCGCCTCGCGCAGGATCGGGGCAGCCGACGCCGTCGCGCCACCCGGCAGACCGACGCTCAACAGCACCCCGCCGGCGATCAAGACCACGGCTACCCCCCCTGCGGCGGCAGCCAGTCTCGGGCTGAAGTGCATGTAGTGGCCAAGGCGCCACTCGCGGCCGGCTCGGCCGGCACGCGCGTGCAGGCGTGGTTCGGCAGACCCCTCTATGCGGGCAAGCAGGTTTTCGCGCGCTTTGCTGCGCACGGCCGGCGTCGGTTCGCACGTCGGCGGGACGACATCTCTGAGGTACATCAGATCCAGATCATCCACAGGAATTCCTCTTTTCGGTCAAGGCACGGGGTGCTCGGACGGGCTCGATCGAAGCGCGCAGACTCTGCCGCGCCCGCGCAATGCGAGAACGTACGGTTCCGATGGGAGCGTCGACGGCTATGGCGATCTCTTCGTAGCTGAGATCCCCCCAGACAAGAAGCAGGAGCGCGTCGCGATCCGGGACGTTGAGTCTGGTCAGCGCCGCCGCGACATCCGCGTCGCAGAACAAGCGCGGAGACGAGTTCTCGGTCGCCTCCTCGGACGGCAGTACGCAGCCGGTTCGCTGAACGGCCCTCAACTGTCGCCGCTCAGCCCTCCAGTGTCCGAAGACTAGGTTGGTGGCTATGCCCAGTAGCCAAGGGCGTGCATCAGGCCGCTCGAGATCGTAGGCCGCCCGCTTGTCGAAGGCGACCACAAAGGTCTCAGACGCCAAATCATCGGCGAGATCTACGCCGACACGTCGTTGGATGTACCGGTGCACCACATCGAAGTGCCTCTCGAAGATGGCGGAGAACAATGCGGGCACTTCGAGCGAGGCAGCGATCACGGCGGAATCGGAGCCGCTGAGACCGGTGAGGGTCGGGTTGCTGATCGCGGCACCTCCTTCTGTTGCGTATGAGTGCTCAGCCATGGCACTCAGTATTGTCCGCAGGCCGCACAGAAGTTCTCGAGAGGAGCAGAAATCACTCAAGCCCCAGATCCGACCCCCTCAGAGCATATGTGAACGGCCGGCGGCGCGATCCGCAACCGCACGGGTGAACCGACCGCCAGCGCCATCTGCTCGACCTGGGGACGAAGAACGTGCACCGTGAGAACCAGCGGTCTGTCCGACGCGTCGACCGGTGAGAGTTCCACCTCGATCGAGGTGTGCACGCTCTGAACCTGTATCGCTCTGACCGTGCCGTCCAGCACGTTGCCACTCTCCGGGGCCCCGCTCCCGCTCGACGCCATGCGCACGTCCCAGGACCGGTCTCCCAGAGGCTGGATAGCGATCTCATCCGCCCTGACTACGACGAAACGACGATCCGAAGAGAGGGCCGGCAGGCGCCCCTCCGCGACAAGTTCCGGACCTCCGCTGAGCTGGACGCGCCTCCGTGCACAGGGAGCGCGCCCGTCTTGCGCCAGACCGCCGTCGTGAGCGTCTCCGCTCTGGACATCGCGGGCCTCCTCGTCGATCGAAGCGACGGCAAGGACGTTTGTGAGACCGAGCAGACGGGCCACCTCCGTGTCCACCGGTGCGCGGGTCACCTGCTGAGGAGCCCCCACCTGACGGAGTTGCCCGCCAATGAGCACCGCCACTCGGTCGCCCAGGGCCAGAGCCTCGTCCAGATCGTGGGTGACATGCATGACCGTGGCCCCCAGTTCCCGGTGCACCCGCTTCAGCTCCGCTTGCAGTTCCAACCGCGTCGGACCGTCGAGCGCGGAGAGAGGCTCGTCTAGCAGGAGCACATCCGGCACTATCGCCAGCGCGCGGGCAAGCGCGACTCGCTGTTGCTCCCCGCCGGAAAGGCCTTCGGGATACCTATCAAGCAGGTTGTCGATGCCAAGCAAACCGGCCAGTTCACGCACCCGAGCCTCGCCACCCTTTCCGCCGCGGGTCGACCGGCCACTGCCCTTCTGACCACTGCCCGACACGTGCTGCGCCCCCTCGACGGCGGACACAGCACGCGTCCGGGTCGACCTGAGACCGAAGCCGATATTGCCGGCCACGGTCAGATGCGGGAACAACGCATAGTCCTGATAGACGAGCCCGGCTCCCCTGCTCTCCGGCGGTTCGCCCGTGACGTCGCGCTCGCCGAACCACACCCGGCCCTCCTGGGGCCGGCGCAGACCGGCCAACGTCTCGAGCAGCACCGTCTTACCCGACCCGGTCGGGCCCAGCACTATGACGTATTCACCAGGAGCGATGGCCAGGTCGTCGATGGCGAGCGAGAAGTCTCCTGCCCGGACGCGGAGTCCTTCGAGCCGGATCATCCTTCACCCCTCCGGCCGGGTCCGCCCCTTCCTCCGTTTGGGCAGAAGCACCGCCCGGATCAGCACGAGTATCACCAGCGCCAGAATCAGCAACAGAGCCGTGACCGGCAGCGCGGCGTCGAGGCCGAAGCCGGCAAAACGTTCGTATATGAGCACCGAGATCGCCTTGGGGTTGTAGGCGAGGATCACCACGGCGCCGAACTCGCTTATCCCCCGAGCCCACATGAGCACCGACCCGGCCACTATCCCGCGCCACGCCAAGGGCAGGGTGACCCGTCTGAAAGCCGACCACGGGCTCGCTCCCAAGGTGCGCGCCACTCCCTCCAGGCGCCGATCCACCAGCGAGAACGTCTCTCGTGCGGTTTCCACCAGCAGCGGCAGGCTGACGAAGAGCATGGCGACGACGATGCCGGCGAAGTTCTCCGTGAAATACAGACCGAGCGATGCGAGCGGCTCTCCCAGCAACCCCCTCCGGCCGAACACCATGAGCAGAGCCACCCCGGCAGCCGTGTGCGGGATGATGATGGGGAGATCGATGATCCCCTGGACCAGGCTCTTCCCCCAGAACTCCCTGCGGGCCAGCAGGTAGGCGAGAGGGACGCCCAAGACAAGCGCGATCACCGTGGCTACGAACGCGGCCAGGAACGTCAACCACAGTGAGTTGAGCACACCTTTGTCGGCCACGCCCTTTGCGAACTCGCCCGGACTCGAGGCGAAGATCGTCGCCACCAGGGGCACGAGTATGAAGAGAACCAGCAGCAGGCCCACAAACGAGAAGACCCAGTCCATGCGGCTGAGCACCCGTATTCGGTTCATGGACAGACCTCGTCCGTCGCCGCGTCAGTCGCCGGAAACGCAGAGGGCCTTGACAGACTCCGGTAGGGCGTCGAGATTGTCGCTGAGGGCAGGCGTGATCATGGGTTGGTAGTTCTCCGCCATGATGCGTTGCCCTTCCGGTCCCAGAAGGAAGGCCAGGAGCTTCGCGGCCGCTTCCGGCTCCCGGGCGTTGATGGGGATGGTGGCCCCGTACCTTATGGGCTCTCCGGCGAACTCGGGCTTGACACTCGCGAAGCGCTGGAAGTCCAGCTTCACGGTGACCGCGCTGTAGGTGGAGGCGTATTCCGGGTCGCTCAGGTCGATCTCGGGCGGAAGGGAGACGTACTCCAAGCCGTGCTGCTTGATCACGCTCTCGTATTCGAAGGCGTAGTCGATATCCCCGGACTTCAGCAGCGGGAGCAGATTGACGCTGTAGGGACGGAGGACCACGTGTGAACCGCTCTTCGTCTCAAGCACCTCGGGAACGGTGATGAGGGTACCGTCGCCGGAGTCGTCGCTCCGCCGTACTCAGTGACCCTCACCGGCACCCGGAAGACCCCGCCGAACGTCTCGGCGAACAGATCCGGGCGATCGTAGTAGCGCTCAGCCAGCTTGACCGTCATCAGCACGCGATATCCGTTGGCGTCGAAACGAGGGTCGGACATGCCCAGCCGCACCCCTTCCCTGTTGATGATCTCAGGCCAGTTGTCGACGCTCACCTCGTCGGCGAAGGGGCTCTCGGGCGCATAGGCCAAGGCCATCTTGTTGGTGGCGAACATGACGCTCCAGGTGGAGTAGGGCTGACCGGAATCGGGATCCTGCGCCTCATACAGCAGCATCGGAATGAGCTGGTAGTCGGCGGTGATCACCAGATCGGCCTGTTCGTGCAGGTCGCCCACGATGCGGACGGCCTGGATGCTGCCGTGCCCCTCCATGTTGACGTCGATCTCGGGGTTGGCGGCTTCGAACTCCTTCTCCAACTGCGCGAAGGGGATGATCAGACTGCCGGCGAAGAGCACGCGAAGAGTCGCCTTACCTCCGTTGCCTTGGTCGGCTCCGTCGTCGCCGGCCGAGTCGGAGCAGCCCAGGCACGGCAGGGCAATCGCCGCGACGAGCGCCAAAGCGCACAGCCCCCGCAGGGACGCCCGGATCTGTCGCTGACCGCGCATATACAGCCTACTTCGCCGGAACGAGGGCCTCGATCTCGGTGATCTGTCCCACCATGTCGGCCGCGTCGATCCCCTCACCCACGAGGCGTAGTGGCCAGTACTCCTCGGGAAGAGCCGCGCCGTTCAGCTGGTACGCCACGATGATGTCCTTCTTGTAGTACATGGTCGTGCTGGCGACCTCGATGCTCGTCCCGTCGGCGGCCGTGATCTTGACTTGGTAGCCGGCCTCGGCCAACGCGCGGTTGTATGCGGGGCCTTCGTGGGCAACGTCGTCATCCACGCGCCCGACCAACAGGTACAGAGGGATGCCGGTCCATTTGTTCCCGTCCGCGTCGGTCCAGTTCTGCCCGTGACAGCCCTCCGCCGCGCCGCTCTCGAACGTGGCTCTGTCCATCTCCTCGGTCAACTCGCCCTTCAGCATCAGGGTCCATTCTTGCTCGATCGCCTTCACCTCAAGCTTGTTCGTCCATTTGACCGACCAGTGGCCATCGGTGACCTGATTCTTCTCCGGGCTGACCATCGCCAAGCGCAGAGGTCCGTCGGTCTGGAGATCCAAGGGCTTGCCGTCGTACTCGTAGGCGACGATGACCGTGAGAGGCCCTTCGACCTCTTTTTCGTCTCCGGTGACCATGTCGTAGGTTATGAAATCGCCCGACTTCAACTGGGTCACCGACATGGTCATCTCGTAGCCGTCTTTGGCCGTTACGCCGACCGCCATGTTGTCCGGAAGACCGCCCACGTCCGCGAACAGGTCGTCGAGACTCACGCCCTTGGTCACCACCGGCGTGGTGATCCGACCGGTAGAGCTCTTCATCCCCCAGTAGCCCTCGGTGACAGGCAGATCCTTGAGGTCGTCGAGGGTGTAGTCCTTCGTTCCTTCGGGGCCGATAACGGTGAGAGCGCTGTCGCCGCCCCCGGCGCCAACGGCCGTGGTCGCGCTGCCGCCGTCCCCGGCACCGTCCCCATCCCCGCCACATCCGGTGGGTAGGGCCAGCGCGCCCACGACCAGTAGCAGGGCTATGGCCCACATAAGAGACCGAAACGCCGGCCTCCCGCTCGTCGATGTATCCAAGTCCAAGCTCCTTGACGTGTATTTCCCATCTTCAGGCTGTTCCCATTATAGTACCTAACCCTGGATCACACTGTCATATGTACTGCATGTAGTACTATATGCAGTATTACGCCGTAGTACTTCGCGCAGTATAGATAGCACCCACCGTGTGCATATCAGACGTATCATATGCAGTGCGTGTATTGTGTGTGCTGTCGCTGTTCACCCGCGTGCGCTTGACAGACGCGCGGGCCGTATGACAAGCTACATACGACGTACTCGTATGGACGAGACGTCACGTCTCTCCGAGCTGCTGCACCTAAGGCCTCGCCGTGAGGCTAGGGTGCGTAGTCGCAGTGGCCGCGATCGGCCCAAAGGCACGGATGGAAACGTCCGCGCCCTCCATTGTGAGAAGGAGAGCGCGCACTAGCTTTCTCTGCGCGCGCCCTCCGGGGCGCTTTTTTGTTGCGGGAAGTTGACCGGACCGAGGCAAGCCAGCCGTGGGCGGCCCGGGTGCAGAAGAGGGAACGGGGGTCTCGACTACTCGAGGAGTACGATGCTGATCATCGCGAAACACCGCCCGATTCTCCGGTTCGCCGCGGCCATCCTGGTGGCGATGACCCTGGCCTTTGCGCTGGGGGCCTGCGGAGGCGACCAATCCCCCGGTGAGCCCACTACAGTCTCGGTCACGGATTCGAGCGCCGGGCAAAGCTCGACCACGGCCCCGGATTCTGTGGCGTCCACGAGCACGTCCGCTGTCGCCACCACTGCCGCGGGCGATGACACCGCCACGTCGATCTCAACCACGACAATCGCTGAGGTGACGACGACAATCGCCTCGACGACTACGACCGCCATCGCGACGACCACAACCAAGGCGCCGACCACGACCACCAAAGCGTCGACGACCACTACCGCCAAGCCGACCACGACCACCGCCAAGGCCAAGACCGTTCTCAAGGTCAGTGGCCCATCGGGCACCAAAGAGCTGTCCATGGCCGAACTCAAGGCCATGTCGTCCACGTCGGGCTACGGAGGCTGGAAGAACCAACTGGCCAACATCACAGCCCCCACTTCCTGGAAAGGGGTGTCGCTGCGGTCGCTCATGGAGCTCGTCGGCGGAGGTGGCTCGGTCACTGTGGTGGCCTCCGACGGCTACGCGGCAACACTGTCGGCCGGCCAGGTAGCGGGAGCGGTCACCACTTACGACCCCGCGACCGGCGAGGAGATCAGCGGGGTCAGCGTGAGAGCAATAGTGGCCTACTGCGAAGGGAGGCGGATCGCTCGGCTCCAGCGAGGGCCCACTCCGAATCGCCTTTGTCAGCTCCGAGCAGAACCAAGTGACCGACAGCGACATGTGGGTCAGGATGGTGATTGAACTCAGGGTGAACTAGTGCTCCAGAGGTGCACTGGAAAAGCAACGCAGGAGAAAGAGGTCAGTATGGGCAAGATGCGAATCGTTTTGGGACTGTTGGTCGCGTTAGTCCTAGTGCTTGGAGTGGCGGTTCCCGCCTCGGCGGCCGTCGAGTTCTCAGACATCGAGGATCACGACTACGAAGCCAGCATCATCAACCTGGCGTCACGCGGTTTTATCGGCGGATACGCGGACGGCACCTTCAAACCCGATAGTCCGCTGCAGCGCCAGCAGTTCGCCAAGATGGCGGTACTCACGATGGGCCTCCCGGTGAGCGCGGCAGACGTCTCCACGTTCCCGGACACACCGGCCCCCTCTGACCCGGTCAACAACCCGCTGTACCCCGGTAGCTACGTGGCCGTGGCGGCCGCCAACAGCATCATTCAGGGCTACGCCGACGGTACGTTCGGTTTCTACAACAGCGTGACCCGGCAGCAGGTCATCAGCATAGCCGTGCGCGCAGCGGGTGCTGCTCTGACTGAGGCGCCCGCCGAGTACGCTGGGGTCCTCAGCTACACCGATCCCAGTCATGGCGCCAACGTCAAGAAGGCCGAGTACAACGGCATGCTGGCCGGCATCGCCGACCTGGCCACGTGGGACCTGACCGCCAACGCCACCCGCGGTGAAGCAGCCGAGATCCTTTCCCAGCTCTTCTACAAGACCGGGAAGGTCCTGAAGATCACCGGCTCCACCGGCACCGTCGAGCTTTCCATGGCCGAGCTCAAAGCCATGACCGCTACTGAGGGCTACGGGGGCTTCAAGAACAAGGTCGGCAACATCACCGCGCCGAAGCTGTACAAGGGTGTGGCGATCAAGGACCTGATGGCCCTGGTGGGTGGCGGCACCACAGTCAAAGTGGTCGCCACCGACGGATATGAATCCGACTTCACCGCCGACGAAGTGAACGGCATAGTCACCATGTACAATCCGGCCACGGGTGAGCCGATCACGACCATCGTCGGGACCGTCACCATGATCCTGTACTACTCCGTCGACGGCCAAGCTCTCCCGTCCGGCGACGGCGCGCTGCGCGTCGGCCTGGTGAGCCAGACGGCCGACCAGGTGACCGATAGCAAGAAGTGGGCCGGTCAGGTGGCCTCGATCACCGTTCAATAACGAAGTCGCTTCACCACTGCGTTCAAAGGGCCCCTCGGACATGTCCGAGGGGCCCTTTCTTCGCCACGAGCAGTCGGCCGCTCCAGCCTCTGTCTCCAGCAGCCTCCTAGGCGTCTCGCCTTTCCGCGCGCGCTTTCTGCGCGGCTTCGGCCTTCTCCAGCGAGGCGTAGCCGTACTTCTCCACCGTGTGTCTCAGGATCTCCTCGGCCGGATTCTGTCCCTCCGCGACCATCTTCAGATAGTGGTTTTCCAGGAGCTGTAGGGTCTTGACGCCGTAGGTGGCCAGCTCTCCCCGGTTGTAGGTCTCGAACGACGGGGTATGACTGCTGTCCCCCGAGTTGCGGATGGGTCGGCCCTGCGCTCCCACGTACGGGTACTTCGCCGCCAGCTCCTCCATCCAGCCCACGGACAGAGTGGAGAGCCGTTCTATCAGAGCCTCGGCCTCCGCGTCCAGCAAGGGCAGACTCGGGCCGATGCGCCGGAACTCGCAAGGGGACGTGTACTCCATCATGCGCGCGTACTTCTCGGTCATGAGATTCCGGTCGGCTTCATTCGCCCGCATCAAGTCTTCCAGGTAGCTCTCGGCGATCTCCTGGTTCCAAGCCGAGATCTGACTCGAGCGCATCGTCTCGAACGTCTTGCGGTCCTGCTGGCAGGCAGCGGGCCCGTCGATACCCTGCACCGAATGGAACATCTCCCATTCCATGTCCAGGATCTCTTGCATCACTTGTTGATCGATATCCGTGCTCATGATCTCCCTATTCCACCATTACATGTAGGTTTCTGAACGCCTTGTCCTCTATGTTCGCCTGCACCGCGTGAGCGTGGTCGAGCAAGAAGTCACTCTCACTGTCGCTCAGGCCTTCAACGACCAGTTCCGCCACGATGAGAGCGCTGACCTCCTCGATCACTCGCACCCTGTCCGCGGAGCCCCGGATGCCGATTTGGCCGTCCTGCCCGACCTGGCCGTCCCGGCCCACCTGGCCGCCATCGGCGCAGAGCTCGGCGAGCAGCCGGTAGCAGGGCTCGCCCAGTGTGGGCAGCTCTTTCAGGCCCCGATGCATCCACTTGTAGAAGGGCCTGTATCTCTTGTTGAGCAGGTAGATCGCGGAGATCGCCGCCTCAACGAAGAGGCTCAGAGCGCAGTGAGCCGCCACCGGTTCGCCCCGATCGATGCTCCTCTTGTAGTTGTACTGTCCCGTCTGGCCGGCGGCGGCGCAACGTGCCGCCAGCTTCTTCAGCCACACGTCTCTGGGGTAGAAGGCCAGAAGCCCCTCGCGAAAGGCCGTGAACTCGCCCAGGGGGTCGACGAACACCCTGCCGTTGGTGGCCGTGGCCAGGTAGGTCTCGGGCAACGACCTCCACTCCGCCAGGCTCGCAGGAACATGGTCGTAGCGGATGAACCGGCGGTAGAAATCCTTGATCTCGAAGACGCCGGTCCTCTTCCCGGCGTAAGGGCCCTCGACCCTGCGCTCGAAACCGCCGTAGCTCTTGGGCAGCGCGTCGTAACGCTCTTGGAGCTCCGCGCCGAACTCCGCGTAGTCGCTCGACGCCAGCCACATGCAGAAGCCCGGTCCCCAATCGTGATCGCGCGAGAGTTCGTCGTCGAATCCGTAGCATTCCGAGCCCTCTCCCACCAGACCGACGGCGATCCTGCCTTGGTAGGCGCCGAAGTACTCGGCCACCAGGGGGCGGCCGCAGTCCTCGTAGTATCGCTCGGCGAGTTCCAGACCCTTCATGCCCGCACCGGCTATGTCCGCTCCTCCCCTTCGGTCTCCTTCATCCTCTCGCGAGTCCGCGCCAGACTCTTGCTCGTCCGAGCCCAGTCCGGGTGGTCGGTTCCGAAGACGTTCTCCATGATCGCCAGGGCCTGCGAAGTACTGCTCTTCCGCTTGGCTGAAGGCGCCTCTCATGTAGTTGACGGCGGCCAGGTTGTTCAAGCCGGTGAGGTAGAGCACCGATTCCTTGCCGTCGGACTGCTCGTAGAGCTCGAGCGCCTCTTCGAGGAATCGAGCGGCTTCGTCATATCTCCCCGTCGCCATGGAGACCGCGGCCAGGTTGTTGATGGTGGTCGCGTAGGTGGTGTTCCGCTTGCCGCCCCTCCGGAGCACCTCCAGCGCCTTCCGATGCAGTTCCTCGGCTTCCTCGTACCTCTTCATGTCCTGGTACACCAAGCCCAGATTGTTGAGGACGCTGAGATAGGCGAAGTGCTCGGCCCCCAGCTCTCTCTCGTAGATCGCGCCGGCCTCCGCGAACAGTGACTCCGCCTTCGCGAAGTCGCCCTTGAGACGATATGTGCCGGCGAGGTTGTTGATGCAGGTGGCGTACTCGGCACCCTCGCTGCCCCTGGCCTTGGCCTCGATCTCGGCGGCCTTCAAGAACTCCACTTCCGAGCTGTCGAGCTCCTTGAGCGTTCGCAGGAGTGAGCCCAACTCGTTCAGCGCGGCCACATAGGCCAGCGAATCGTCGCCGGCCTCCAGCCGGGTCAACTCGACGCTCTGCCTCAGAAGAGGGACGATCTCTCTGAGTCTGTGCTCGGCCTGCAGGGCGGAGATCGCCGCCCTTGTCGCTTCCAGTCTCTCACTCACTCGTGTGCCATCTCCTCTTGTCGTCTGGTCGAGAGCAGGTGAAGAGCCGATCAGATGTCGCGCGCGACGGCGAAAGCCATGCGGGTGGCCTGCAGCATGTTCCTGGGGACGAAGCAGTCGCCGATCTGCTGGAACTCGGGAGCGCAGAACCGGAGTGCGTCCGCCTCGGCGTGAAGCGGCCGACGACCCACAGCGTAGATCACCGTGTCGGCCTCGAAGAGCTTCCTGCTCCCCACCTCGGCGTCGGCCCTCACCACTCTGCCGAAGCTGTTCGACTGCAGCACGGCCGCCTGCACCGTCGGACACGGCGGTAGCGTGTAGGCGCCCCCCACGTACTCGCCGATGACGCCCTTCTCGCCGATCTCTATGGCTCTAGTCGAGGTTGATACTTGTATCCCGTACCGCTCTATCTCGTTGATCAGGGCGAGGCCGTGGACCGGATTGCCGCCGTCGCTCAGTGTCTCCATCATCTCCATGATCGTCACTTCGCGCCCGAGCGTGGAGAGATAGATGGCCAACTCGATGCCGACCAAGCCGCCTCCGAGGACCAAGCACCTTGGTGCCCGGTCTTCTCCGGATGATAGTAGGCTTCCTCGGCGCCCAGGACATTCTGGCCGTCGATGCCCGGGACCTGCGGAACACACGGGTGCGCACCGAGCGCCGCGATGATGACGTCCGCGCCGGCCGCTTCGGCCACCTCCCGGGTCACCGCGGTATTCAACCGCACGTCGATGGGCGCGCGGCTGATCATCCTCGCCTGATAGTCGAGGTAGCTCGAGAGCAGCCTCTTGAAAGGCACCTTCTCCTCGCACCTGAGGACGCCGCCCAGACGCTCGGCCTTCTCGCACAGAATGACCTTGTGCCCGCGCTCCGCGGCGGTGAGCGCCGCCTGCATGCCGGCGACGCCGCCGCCGACGACCAGAACGGTCTTGGGGGCGGTGGCAGGCAGGGCATGCCTGGAGTCCTGTTCGAAGCCGATCTCCGGATTGACGGCGCAGCGGTACTGGCGCTTCGTCGTGATGCCGGCGAAGC
The DNA here is from genome assembly GCA_963714175.1 of uncultured Actinomycetes bacterium. Classification (GTDB taxonomy): domain Bacteria; phylum Actinomycetota; class Thermoleophilia; order RBG-16-64-13; family RBG-16-64-13; genus RBG-16-64-13. Next base: position 45,898 of record CAVQNN010000007.1, read on the forward strand.
ATTCGAAGCAGCGTATGCACGGCCTGATCTCGTCGCTCTTGCCCGCCCGCGCCTTCCGGGGCAGGTCGGGGTCGGCCATCATGGCACGGGCGGCCAGCACGACGTCTGCCTTGCCGGAGGCGATGATCTCCTCCATGAGCTCGGGGTCGCCGAGGGCCCCGACGGTACCCACCGGGGTCTTGCACGTGCTTCTTGATCTCGGCCGCGTAGACGACGTTCGCGCCGTCGGGAAGGAAGATGCTGGGATGGGTGACGGTGAAGACCTCCGGCCACTTCGTGACCGCCGGCCGACACGTGGATCAGGTCCACCTTGCCGTCGAGTTGCTTGGCGATCGCGACGCCCTCGTCGATGCCGTATCCGCCTTCATAGCAGGCGCAACCGCTGATGCGCACGTCGATGGGGAACCCGCGGCCGCACATCTGCCTGATGCGCTCGACTATGGCCAGCAGGAAGCGGCAGCGGTTCTCGAGGCTCCCGCCCCACCGATCCTTGCGATCGTTCACGTTGGGATCCAGGAACTGGTTGAGTAGCCAGCCGTGACCGGCATGGATGGTCACCATGCCGAAGCCGCAGTGCTTGGCGAAGGCCGCGCCGTTGGCGAAGGCCTCGATCGTCTCCAGGATGATCTCCTCGGGCATCGCGGGGACGAACTGTCCGAGGGCGTTCTGCCCGTCCACGGCCCCGTAGATCTGGTGGCCATGCCTTGCAGAGTAGTAGGAGTTGGCCCCGGTGTGCTGCAGTTCGATGACCGCGACCACTCCATGCCTGGAGATGGCCGAGGCCAGACGGTAGACGGGTGGAAGCGCCTCCGGGTCGTCGAGATAGATGTCGCTCTGCCCGACCACGCCTCGCTTGCTGTCGGGCGCGGCCGAGCCGACGCTCACCGTCGCCCAGCCTCCAAGGGCTTTGCGTTCGTAGAAGGCGATGGTCTCGTCGAGCGGATACTTCTCTGAAGACAGATACTCGTAGCCCACCGGTGCAGCGAAGAGCCGATTGCGGAAGAGGGTATCCCCCAGGCGGATCGGCGAGAAGAGATGCGGATACTTGCACGTGTACACTCGTTGCCTCATTCCTTTCGCCGATCCACCTGAGTGGATGCTTGCTTACTCTACGAGCCAGCCCGACAGCGACACACCGGTCGCGAGGTCGTAATTGCGGTTGAAAGCCTCTGGATAGTCTCTGCGCCAGCCGGCCATCTCCTCATCGGTGACTTTCTGCCACCTCTACGAGGAACCCGCTGACCACCATGCCGGTGGCGTTCTTGGACGTGACCTTGTGCGGCGTGATGGTGTTGATCGCTCCCCCGCGGTCCAGCTTGCCGGGGACGATCGGGTCCCATCTCGCTCCGTGATCCATGTACGCAACACCGGGCATCAGCCGCTCGGTGACGTAGGCGCCGCCAAGCACGATCCCGCGCTGGTTGTAGATCTTGACGATGTCGCCCTGTGCGATGCCTCTCGAGGCCGCCTCGGCGGTGTTGATCCACACCGGCTCATACAGGTAGCCATCGGGACCCTTGATCTTCATGGTCGGGACTTCCCTGTTCCAGGTGATGTCGTCGGCCTGAGCATGCATCCGCCAGTGCGGGTGGTTCGACATGCACAGGAGCGGGTAATCCTTGGTCCGCTCGCTGCTGAGACGCTCGTCGTGGCTTTCGCTCTTCTCGATCCAGTGGGGCACCGGCGGGCGCTCCGCATCGTCGGGGAAGTGCTTCTCGAGGGCACTGGAGGAGTACTCCATGAGGCCGGTGGGAGTGGTGAGCGGGTTGTTCTCGGGATCCTTCGCGAACTCGCTCAGGCCGGGCGGCTGGTCTTTGATCTCTTCACTGCAGGGCATCACGTAGTACTGCTTCTCCTTGAGTTCCTCCCAGGAGACCAGCTGGTCCATGCCGGACACGTCGAAGGAGAGCTTCTGTTTCTCCTCCATGGTCTTGCCGAGGGTGTATTCCTGCCAGAGTCCCAGCTTCTCCGCGATCTTGGCCACGACGTCGTGGTCGCACAGCGACTCGCCCACAGGGTCGATGCAGTCCTCCTCCAGGAACATGGAGGTCACCACGCCGCTGCCCAGGTCGTTGCCGATGTCGAGCATCTCGAACCTGGTGGCGACCGGCAGGATGATATCGGCCATGAGGCAGTCGTTCTCCAGCCACGGATGCTGGGCCACGATGCACTCGATGGTGGGCTTCTGCAGAGCCTCGATGTACGTGTTCGAATCGTTCCAGCAGGTGATCCAACAGGGCGAGTCGGTCCAGATCATGTGGATCTCGGAGCACCCGGGAGCCGGGTAGGTATGCTCCTTGAACTGCTCCTCCGTCGGCTCCGAGAAAGCATGGAGGCCCCACCAGCTGATCGGTGGGTTGAGGATGGCGTCGTGCACGAGGCACTTGGGGATGACCTGCAGAGGGGGCTGGTCGGTGAGCTTGGATATCTCCCGCATCTCCTGATTGGGCCCGAGATACATGGGCGGCGTGATCTCCGCGCCGTCGTAGCAGTCCACCGGGCGGCACAGCTCCACGAAGTTGGGAAGCCAGGCCGTGATCTTGCCCTGGAAGGGGAGCGGGAACCACTCCCTCCAGATCCACCATTCGATCATCTTCGCCTGATGGACGCCGGGCTTGCCCAGACCTTGCATGCCGAGGAGCATGACTTCCAGACGAGCCGGTTCGGAGGAGAAAGGTCCTCTGATGCCGGGCCCGCCGTTGCCGTGGATGAGACTCGTGACCTGGTTGGCCCAGTCTCTGGCCAGCGCCTTGATGGTCCACTCGGGGACGCGGCACTTCTCGGAGGCCCACTCGGGGGTCTTGGGAATGCCGTCCTCTTTGCCGAGCACGTAGTCCTCGAACTTGTCGAACCCGTAGGCGTGGGTGGCGATGTAGTCCTTGTCGTACGTGCCCTCGGTGATCCACACATAGGCGATCGCCAGTTGCAGCGCCGCGTCGGTGTTGGGGAGGATGGGGATCCACTTGTCGGCGTGAACAGCCGCGCCATAGTTGAGGTCGGGACAGACGTAGACCGACTTGAGACCTATCTCGCTGAGCCAGTAGCACAGCTTGCTCGCCAACATGCCTTGGATGGCATGAGGTGTGGTCTCCGGGTCGCAGCCCCAGAAGAGGAGCAGATCTCCGTTCTCGGCGATGTCGGGATACAGATTGGCGGCCGGCATCATCTCGCCTACCGGCTCGCATCCCCAGACGTGTTTGGCGCCCCAGTTCTGCCCTTCCCAGCTATCGAGGTTCCGCATCTGGATGGTGTATCCGCCCAGCATCGACAGGAGCCTGTTGTTGTGGCCGTGGCTGGCGCTGAGGTGCTTGCTCTCGCCGTGCATGTCGGACTGGGAGTAGACCGCTTCCGGGCCGTAGGTCTTTCCGACCCGCTTCAGCTCGGCAGCCACCAGTTCCGCAGCCTCGTCCCAGGAGATGCGCACGTAGCTGCTCTTGCCCCGGTTCTGGGTATTGCGTTCTCCGTTGGGGTCCCAGTCGACGCGCTTGAGCGGGTAGCGTACCCGGTTCTTGGAATACACCCGCTTCTTGTAGCCGAGCCCGATGGGGCCGACCGATGCCCGCAACGGGGGCTCGAAGGTCTTCCCTCTGGCTTCCATCTTCCAGAGGTTGAAGTCCTTCTTGTCGTACTTCGATTCGTAGTCAAGGGGTCGGATCCTCGTGATCCGGCCGTCCTTGACATCCACCAGGGTCGGCGGTCCCGAGTCCCCGTTTCCCATGAGGCCACCGCCGCGGATGACCTGCTTGTCTCCATCGGTGTTTATCCGTTTATCAGCCATCGAAGGTCACTTCCTCGTGAGCGGCATGTCGCCCAGGTTGACGTCTTTGGCAGTGTCGAGATCGGAGAAGTACTTGTCCTCGAAGCCCTTGGCCTCGATGCTGACGCTGTACTTGCCGACGGCGAGGTCCTTGAACCAGAAGTCGCCGTAGGCGTCGGTGAAGGTCTCGAGGAGCTTGCCGCCGGAGGTGAGCAGGCAGCGCGCGCCGATGACGACCTCTCTCTCGACGGGGTCGTACACCGTACCCGTGATGAACTTGCCCGGGATGTTGCGGTAGTAGACTCTGGGGCGGCATCCGCTCTCCGGCTTGAGAACCACGGCGCCCGCGATGAGATCCGCGAGTTCCTCTTCCTCGCCGAAGGCCAGGGCGTCTGTCGGGCAGGCCTCGACGCAGCGGGGCAGCTTGTAGCCGTTGTCGAGGAGATGGGCGCAGCCCGTGCATTTCTGCGCGACCAGCAACTCATCGTTGAAGTAGATGACGCCGTAGGGACAGGCGGCCACGCAGTCCTCGCAGCCCGTGCACCTCTCCGGCTCGATGAGTACCAGCCCGTCGTCTCTCTTCACGATGGCGCCGTCCGGGCAGGCCTTCATGCAGGCCGGGTCGTCGCAGTGGTTGCAGAGCGTGGGGATGTAGTGCATCTTCACCTTGGGAACGGTGCCGCAGACGTGCTCCTCGATCTTCATCCAGAACTGCCCCGTCTCCGGCTGCGGCTTGGCGTAGGGCGTCCAGTCGTTTTCCACATGCTCGTCTTTGCAGGCCAGCTGGCAGTTGTAGCAACCGCAGCACTTCCCCACATCGACAACAAATGCTTTTGCCATCGTCTCCTCTTTCTATTCTTGAAGCCAGCCGGAGAGCGACACGCCCGTCACGGCATCGTAGTTCCTGTTGAAAGCCTCGGGATAGTCCCTGCGCCAGCCGGCCATCTCCTCATCGGTGACCTTCTGCCACCTCCACGAGGAAGCCGCTCACCACCATGCCGGTGGCGTTCTTGGAGGTGACATTGTGGGGCGTGATGGTGTTGATGGCTCCCCCGCGGTCCAGCTTGCCGGGGATGATGGGGTCCCAGCGCGCTCCGTGATCCATGTAGGCGACGCCGGCTATGAGCCGCTCGGTGACGTAGGCGCCGCCGAGGACGGTGCCCCGCTCGTTGATAGATCTTGACGATGTCGCCGTGTGCGATGCCCCTGGATTCAGCCTCGGCGGTGTTCACCCACACGGGCTCGTACTGATAACCGTCGGGACCCGTGATCTTCATGGTCGGGATCTCTCTCGTCCAGGTGATGTCGTCGCCCTGGGCGTGCATGCGCCACCGTGGGTGGTTGGACATGCAGAGCAGCGGATAGTCCTTGGTCCTCTCGCTGCTCTGGCGCTCGTCGTGACTCTCGCTCTTCTCGATCCAGTGGGCCACCGGCGGACGCTCGGGATCGTCGGGGAAGTGCTTCTCGATAGCGCTCGAGGAATACTCCAAGAGTCCGGTCGGAGTCTCTAGCGGGTTGTTCTTCGGATCCTTGGCGAACTCGCTCAGTCCCGGCGGTTGGTCCTTGATCTCGTCGCTGCAGGGGATGACGAAGTACTGCTTGTCTTTGAGTTCCTCCCAGGTCACCCAGCCTTCCATTCCGGCACCATCGAAGAAGAGCTTCTGCTTCTCCTCGGTGGTCTTCTTGCCGGTGTACTCCTCCCACAGCCCCAGCTTCTCGGCGATCTTGGCTACGACGTCGAAATCTGAGAGCGATTCGCCCACGGGGTCGATGCAATCCTCTTCCAGGAAGATGGAGGTGAATACACCGCTGCCCAGGTCACTGCCGATGTCGAGCGTCTCGAACCTGGTGGTGACCGGCAGGATGATGTCGGCCATGAGGCAGTCGTTCTCCAGCCAGGGGTGCTGGGCCACGATGCACTCGATGGAGTCGTGCTGCAGGGCCTCGATGTACCTGTTGGAGTCGTTCCAGCAGGTGATCCAGCAGGGTGAATCCGTCCAGATCATATGGAGCTCGGAGCATCCGGGCGCTGGGAAGGTGTGCTCGACGAACTGGTCCTCGGCGGGCTCCAGGAACGCACGCAGACCATACCAACTGATGGGCGGGTTGAGAATCGCGTCGTGCACCATGCACTTCGGTATGGACTGCAGCGGAGGATTGGGGATGGGCTTTGTGAGCTCGAGCAGCTCGAGATTGTCGCCATCGTAGGCCGGCATCATCCCGTCGCCTAGGCCGGTGGCGCCCGCCGGGCGGACCACTTCGGCGAACATGGCGAGCTCGGGCGTGACCACGCCCTGATACGGGAGTGGCAGCCACTTGCGCCAGATCCACCATTCGATCATCTTCGCCTGATGGACTCCGGGTTTGCCAAGGCCGCTCATGCCCAGAAGCATGGCTTCCAGCCGAGCCGGCTCCGAGGCGAAGGGGCCCCTGATGCCCGGTCCGGCGTTGCCGTGGACCAGGCTCGTGACCTTGTTCGCCCAGTCGCGGGCAAGCGCCTTGATGGTCCACTCCGGCACGCCGCACTTCTCCGACGCCCATTCCGGGGTCTTCGGCACGCCGTCTTCTTTGCCGAGCACGTAGTCCTCGAATTTCTCGAAACCGTAGGAGTGAGTGGCGATGTACTCCTTGTCGTAGGTGCCTTCGGTGATCCACATGTAGGCGATCGCCAGCTGAAGAGCGGCGTCGGTGTTGGGAAGGATGGGGATCCACTTGTCGGCGTGCACCGCGGCGCCGTAGTTGAGGTCGGGGCAGATGTAGACGGATTTGAGACCTATCTCGGTGAGCCAGTAGCACAGGCGGCTCGCCATCATGCCCTGGATGGCATGACCGGTGGTCTCGGGGTCGCAGCCCCAGAAGAGGAGCAGTTCGCCGTTCTCGGCGATGTCGGGATACAGATTGGCGGCCGGCATCATCTCGCCCACCGGCTCGCAACCCCAGACGTGCTTGGCGCCCCAGTTCTGGCCTTCCCAACTGTCCAGGTTGCGCATCTGGATCGTGTAGCCGCCCAGCAGGGAAAGGAGCCTGTTCATGCAGCCGTGGCTGGGGCTGATGTGCTTGCCCTCGCCGTGCATGTCAGCCTGGGCGTAGACTGCCGACGGGCCGTACTTCTGTCCCACCCGCTTCAGCTCGGAGGCCACCAGCTCCGCGGCCTCATCCCAGGAGATGCGCACGTAGCCGCTACTGCCTCGATTCTGCGTGTTCCGTTCTCCGTTGGGATCCCAATCCACCCGTTTCAGGGGATAGCGCACCCGGTTCTTGGAGTAGACCCGTTTCTTGTATGTGTGACCGATCGGGCCGAGCACAGAGTGCATGGGAGGCCCGAAGGTGCTCCCTCTGGCCTCGATCTGCCAGATGTTGAAATCCTTCTTGTCATAGCTCATCTCGTAGTCAAGGGGGCGGATCCTCGTGATCTTGCCGTCCTTGACGTCCACGAGGCTCGGGGGACCTGAATCAGCCGGCCCTATGAGGCTCGAGCCCCTTATCACCTGTTTGTCCGCCCCGATGTCGATCTTCTTCTTGTCAGCAGCCATATGCGCGGAAACCTCCTGTGGTAGCTGCCATCTTGTCCGCACGTTCGACTATGCTGTTCGCCGGCGCGCTTGTCTACACGCGCCGGCTAGGCCAAGGGGACGGTCCGCCTCGAGCTCCCGAAGTCGTCGACACAAGAAGAATTGGGGGGCGCGGACGTCCCGGACGTATGGCCTGGTGCTCGCTACCCATGAACGGTCTCAGCCTCGTCGAGCGAGGGGGGTGGCCGACGATGACCGAACGAATCTGGTGTGCGGCCGCGCGGGTCATCTTGCCTGAGGGCGAGTGGGGATAGGTCAGCTGTAGCGCCCCGTAACCTTCTGACCCCTTCGCTCCGCTGCCCAAGCTAGACGTCCTTGCCATGGAGTTCTGCATGCTGAATGCTGTTCTGCACTCACTATCGCAGTCTAGCTATCGACGCCAGCCTTGTCAAATCACGGGTGTCTGCGGAGCAGTCCTCCGGCCAGGTGCACTACTGAGGACCGGCGCTGTCGACGCAAGCCGCGTCCGCGTGCCCTAGGTAGAGTGCCTTGACTCTGTCGTCGCAGGCCAGTTCGGCAGCCGTCCCGCTAAGCGCTATGCGGCCGCTCTGTAGCACGAAAGCGTGGTCGGCGATGGACAGAAGCAGCTTCGCGTTCTGCTCGACGACCAGCATCGTAAGGCCGGACGTGTTCAACTTGACGAGTGCCTCGAAGATGGCTTCGACCATCATTGGAGCGAGCCCCATCGACGGCTCGTCGAGGAGCAGCAGCTTGGGCCGTCCCATGAGCCCTCGCCCAATGGCCAGCATCTGCTGCTCGCCGCCAGAGAGAGTGCCGGCCAGCTGCGTCCGTCGGTCGGCCAGTCGCGGGAATATCTCAAAGACCCACTCCAGATCCTCCCGCATGCCGTTCTTGTCGCTGCGGCAGCAGGTCCCCACCTTGAGGTTGTCTATCACACTGAGGGGGCCGAAGACGTGCCGACCCTCGGGCACCTGCCCGACACCCCTGGCGGCGATCTCTTGGGCACGCAGCCTGGTGATGTCCGCGCCCTCGTGGAAGACCGTGCCCTCGCGCGGCCGCAGAAGCCCGGAGATAGTACGGAGCAGTGTGGTCTTTCCGGCGCCGTTCGAGCCAAGCACGGCCACGATCTCGCCCGGAAAGACCCGTAGGCTGATGTCCCGGATGGCGCTGATCGACCCATAGTTGGTATGGACGCTCCGAACATCCAGGACGGGCTCGCCGCCCGCCCTACGTGCCTCGTGGGCCTCACGAACGGCTTCTACGGTTTCCGAGTCGAGCGTGCCGTACTCGTTGCCGTGTTTGACACCAAGGTAGGCCTCGATGACGGCCGGGTCGGCCTGCACCGCGGCCGGAGCGCCGCTCGCTATGAGCCTGCCGAAGTTGAGCACGTTCACCGTGTCGGAGATACCCATGACCATGGTGAGGTCGTGCTCGACCAAGAGCACCGTGACCCCCGCGTCGCGGATGGCCGCTATCCTCTCGACGAGATGGCTTTTCTCGGTGGCGTTCATACCTGCCGCTGGCTCATCGAGAAGCAGCAGTTGCGGCTCGGTGGCCAACGCCCGGGCGATCTCAACCAGGCGCTGCTGCCCGTAGGGAAGAGCGGTGACCGGCCAGTCGGCAAGATGCTCCAGCCCAACCACAGCCAGAGCTGCCAGGCTCCGCTTGCGCGACTCCGCCTCTTCCCGCTTCTGCAGCCCCAGCGCCGCCGTCACAAACCCGGCCTTTTCGTGCCGGTGCCGACCCACCATGACGTTCTCCAGCACAGTCATGTTGGCAAACAAGCGCAAGTTCTGGAAGGTGCGCGCGAGGCCGAGCCTCGCCACGTCGGCCGGGTGCATGCGCTCGATCGCCTGGCCATGGAAGAACACGTGGCCCAAGGTCGGCCTCTGAAGGCTGCTGATCACGTTGAACACGGTCGTCTTGCCCGCCCCGTTGGGCCCGAGCAGAGCAGTGATGCTGCCCTCGGCAATCGACAGCGACACCTCGTTCACGGCTACCACTCCACCGAACTGAACGGTGATCCCATCCAGGCGCATGAAGTCTTCCGAGTCGGTCGGGGTATCCGACGCAACGCGGCCCGACCCGGCGGTGGCATCCTCTTTCCAGCGCGTGATGGCCGCCGTGACCGCCCCTGGTGACTGCCCCTTCTCCACCATCGCAGGGTCCAGCCCGGCTGCGCCGACGCGCCGGCGAGCCACGCCTGGCATTCGTTCGAGCAGCGGACCCACCAGCCGACTGAAGGGCCGACGGAGCGCCTCCAGGTACCGCGACTCGATGCCCATGACCAGTCCGCCGGGGAGGAAGAGGAGCAGCAGGAGAAGCACCAAGGCGTAGAGGGCGGTCTGATAGGTTGCGAAGCCCGTGAAGGCGTAGCTTAGCCACGACATGATGATGGCGCCGATCACGGCGCCAAGCAGACTACTCACCCCGCCCACCAAGACCATGATCATGACGATGAGAGAGAGCTGACCCGTGAAGTTGCTGTACTGCACCGCACCCAGCACGAAGGCATAGAACCCTCCGGCTAGGCCGGTCACAGCTGCGCTTATGACAAAGGTCCGGAGCTTCCAGCTCGCCGTTCGCACCCCCAGGGTGAAGGCAGCAGTCTCACTGCTGGAAAGCGCCCTGAGCGCCCGGCCGACCCGGGAACGCAACGCGCGCTCAGTCACGAGCAGGATTACCACCACCAGAAACCAGACAAGATAGTACTGACTGCGATATGAGGAGAAGGACCAGGCCCCGATACTGAAGTCGGGGAGAGCGACGATCCCGATGGTACCGTCGAAGAAGTGCTTGTGCTGCCTGACGATGACGACGAAGATCTCGCCCAGACCCAGGGTGGCCAGAGCGAGGTAGTACCCTTTGAGCTTGAGGATCGGGCGGCCTAAGACGAGGGCCACCACGGTGGCAAGCGCCGTCCCGGCGATCACTCCGATCCAGGGAGCCACGCCGAGACTGTGGGAGAGTAGCGCGGCCGTGAACGCGCCTATACCGAAAAAGGCCGCCTGTCCCAGGGAGATCTGGCCGGCCTGGCCAAGCAGAAGACCTAATCCCAAGGATACGATGGCAAACAGGGCGGCCGAGGTCATGACGGACAGCGAGAACCCGCTGCCGAAGATGAGCGGCCAAGCCGCGATGATCACGACGAAGACAAGACGGACGCGTGCGCCTCGGCCAGAGAGCCACTGCAGCGGGCTCATCGGACCTCCTCCACAAGGGACGAGCCAAGCAAGCCCGAGGGACGGAAGTACATGACGAGGAGCAAGAGAATGAAGGCGACTGCGTCCTTGTATCCGGAAGGCAGCCAGGCGGCGCCGAAGGTCTCGAAGAGACCCAGAAGGATGCCACCGACCAGCGCGCCCGAGCTCTTGCCCCAACCACCGAGAATAGCGGCAATGAAGCCCTTGAAGCCAAAAGCGCTGCCAGAGGCGAAGTTCATGGGCGTCATGGCGGCTAGGGCAAGACCGGCCGCCGACCCGATGAAGGCCGATATGAAGAAGGCCCAGCTGATCATCACCCGGCGCGAGATACCCACCAGACTGGCCGCCATGGGATCTGTCGCGGTGGCAGTCATCTTCTTGCCAAACATGGTGCGATTGTTGATGAGATAGAGGACCACTACGACCACCACGGCGATGAGGATGACCCAGACGCCCTGCTGCGGGATGCTTACCGAGGCAACCTTCCAGGGCGTATCCGAGGTGAACGAGGGCAGCTGGCGCGGATAGCCCCCACCCAGGACGAGCATTGTTCCCTGGATGAGCATGGCTACCCCGAGAGTGGCCATGAGCTGCGAGACCACCAGCTCAGTACGGACGCGGTCGACGACCAGAAGGAAGATGAGAACCCCGAGTATCGAAGTGACTCCGATCGCGATCACGGCGGAGAGCAGGTATGACAGGTGCTGATCGCGGACCAGCTCGATAGCGATGAGAGCCCCGAGCATCGCGAAGACGCCCTGAGCGAAATTCACCACGGCGGAGCACCGGTAGATGGTGACGTACCCGAGAGCGATGAGGCCGTACACCGATCCCACCACCAGACCGGCGATAACCATCTGGGAAAAGGAGGTGAAACTCATGTACGGCCTCTTTCGCTCTCGATGATCATTAGGTGACTATGGCCTGAGTCGCTATGACTACTTCAACTCTACGAACTGCATGTTCTCGATCACCATTGGGGTGAAGGTCTGCTGGGCTCCGGAGTTGTCTCCGGGGGCGCCCAGGGTGCGCACGCTGAACGGACCCACAAGGCCATCCACCGCCGCGAGGGCATCGCGGAGCTTGGCGCGGTCGGCACCGGAGGTCTTAAGGGCATCGACCAGCCAAACGACGTTATCCGCGGCACTAACCGCGATCTGGCCGGGGAGTGTGCCGAACTTCTCCTGATAGCGGGCCACAAACTCAGTCACAGCCTGCTTCTGCGGATCACTGTCGGGCAGCCAAGACACAGCCTGGACTTTGGGGCCTGGCACCATGAGGCCGTTCAGTTCCTCGCCCGCCATGGCGAGTGTGGACGGGTCGGCGGTCACGCTGTAGCAGACCATCGGCAGATCCAGCCCGGCCGCGGTCATGGCTTTCCGGAAGGTGCCCGTGTAGGCCGGCCAGACGGTGCTGACGATCGCGTCGGCACCCTGTTTGTCGAAGAGGGCCTTGAGCTTGTTCACCTGCGGGGTGACGTCCACGGCGCCAGTATCAACGGTGTCCTCGAGGAGGACCGCCTTCAGACCGGCGGCCGTTGCTTCCTTGATGAACTCGTTGTCGATGACAAACGACAGAGCGTCGTTGTTGGCGATACAGATGATGTTCTTGTAGCCCTTCATCATGCATATGTCGAGAAGCGCGGAGGCATTCGCGAACTCGTCGGCCCCGATGTGGAACGTGTACTTCGGATTCAGCTCCCGGAATTCCGGGAGCGAGGGACAGGCCGCCATATACGGGATCTGTATCTCCTCGGCCAGCGCTTGGAGCCCGGGTACCAAGAACGCCATGCACGTGCCCGTGATCGCGAGTATCTCCGGGTCTTCGGCCAATTTGGCGAAGCTCGCCGCGGCCTTCGTCGGATCCATGCCGTCGTCTTCGATCACCAGCTCAAGGGGATGGCCATCGACACCACCATTGGCGTTCAGAAACTCCACTTCCATCTTCATGGTGTCGACGATGAACGCGCCCAGGAATCCGAGATCGCCTGAGATGTTCGTAAGGACGCCGATCTTGTACGGCGTACCGGTCGCCGGTCCTGCAGTGGTCGCCGCCGTGGTGTCGCTGCTGCCGGTGCTCGGCGCTGCGGTGGTCTCGGTCGAGGCGGCTGTAGTCGTCGTCTCGTCGCTAGATTCGCATCCGGCGATCCCGAGCATGGCTACCAGGATCAGCGCGGCCACAAGCAAGGCGATCCACGCTGTACTCCTGCTTGCACTTCTGTTCATATTCCCTCCCTGGATTGGATACTCCTGTCACCTGCTCATCGACACCCGGTCAGGCACCTCCTCCCTCGCCTGGACGGACGCAGAGACCCTGCATCGCCAGCCGCGTGCAGCGACGGTCGCAGGATGCGCGACCAACAGCATCGGGTGAACCAAAGATAGGCATCGACGCCCATAGTACCGTCTGTTAGCCAGGCTTGCAAACAACCTATCTAGCTATTTCGTGGGCAAACCTTACTAGGTAGCGTGCTGGGGTTGTTCATCGCTCTGGCGGCTCAACCCAAGGGGTGATGTGTCTCGGATAGGACTGCGAGCCGATCAGGTCGAAAGCACAACCGGCAGGGGGCATGGCGCCCTTGACCGCAGCCGAGGAGCGCGCGGGATACTGATTGCCGCGATAGGTTCAGGAGGGCGCGGGTCTGCGCCCCGTACTACGTCTTCAGGCCGGCGAGCTTGGCCCCGATCTCATCGAGAGTTGCGCGTCGCCGTAGAGCTCGGCATCATGACACGCGGTCCCCACCGCGTCCGAGATACCTGAGCGCACTTCTGCCCGCGATCCGGCCGGAATTCAAAGCAAAGGCCGAGGAGAGGCCCGAGGAGACCTGGATGGGGTAGCTGTCGCCGTACATGCCCCCAGCGTCGAACCCACCGGCGTACAGGCCAGAGATGGCCATGCTCTTCTTGTCGAGCACTTCCATGTTCTCGTTGATCCTTATGCCGCCCTTCGTCCCCAAGCAGGCCGTGTGGGCCTTGACCGCATAGTACTTGGGACCGACCAGCGGCCGGAGGAACTTGGGGTCCTTGGCGAACAGCCTGTCGTGCTCCTTAGCGCAGTAGCCGTTGTACTCGTCCACAGTGGCGCGGAGCGCCGCCGGGTCGATATCGGTCATCCGCGCCAGTTCGTCCAGCGAATCGGCCACAGAGACCTCTTTGCTGCCGGCCTCGACCGCGGCTTGGATCTCCTTGTGCACGTTCGTGGGCTTGTATCCAGGCACGAAGAGCAGGCCCAGGCCGCGATCGATGCCCCGCTCGAGCTGGCACTCGATGATCGACTCATCGAAGAGGCTGAACGTGAAACCGTCACTGCTGAAGCGCGCGTTCACATTCCCACAACTGGTGTCGTAGAGAGCGACACTCTCGTCGCAGAACCTCTCCCCGCGGACGGTCACCCAGAGATCCGGCTGCGCGGCCACGACCTCGATGTCACCACAGCCCATCGCGAATTCCGGGCCCACCGGTCCCACCCGGATTATCTCGAGGGACCTCCACTCCGTCTTCGGCGGCGCCGGCTTCCCAGGCCATCCGGATGCCGTCTCCCATCTTGCCCGTGTTGCCCCAGGTGAAGAGATTCACCCCCAGGTCGTACCCGGTGTACTTCTTGATCCACTCCTTGTTGTTGGCATAGCCGCCGGTCGCGATGACCACTGCCTTGCAGGCCACCTGCACGTCCTGGCCGTCGTCGTCGACTATCACCCCCTGGATGCGGCCGCCCTCTTTGACGAGCGCGGTGACCGGCGTTCCGAGCGAGATCTGGACGCCCTTGCTCTTCGCTTGGGTCGCGAGAGCCTTGACCACGGCTTCGCCGGTGCCCTTGACCACGTGATAGGTGTGCGGCACACGAGGCATGTTTATCATCTCGCCGGTGAACTCCACGCCCTGGTCCTGCAACCAGGCTATCGTCGCCGCCGATTCGTCGACTACGGCTCTCACCAGCCGGGCATTCGCTATCCAGTGGCTGTATTCCATGATGTTCTTGAAGGCTTCATCGCGCCTGTAGTCGATGAAGCGCTCCCGTTGCATCTCGCTTTCGACGGCGAAGGTGCCGCGGAAGAAGTTTGAGGTACCCCCCAGAGCCCGCTGCTTCTCAAAGACCGCCACCGTCGCGCCACCCGCGGCAAGGGTCACGGCCGCGGCCAGACCGGTGGCGCCCGAACCGGCTACCACCACATCGATTTCAGCTGGCATGGGACTCACCGACAGCCTCCTCCTTGTAGATCTTGCACAGCAGCGCCCGGAGCGGCCAGCCGCCGGTCACCTGGTCGAAGGTGTCGGGGTCGTCGGCGCTGGTGAGCACGTTGCAGTTCGACTCCCACAGGCCGCCCAGCCAGGGCTCCCGGGCGGGTCGCTCCGGGAACCACCAGTGACTCTGGACGTTGACCACCCTCGGATCGATCTCGTCCGTCAACGCGGCCCGCTGCCTTATCACGCCCCGGCGGGTCTCGATGAAGACCCAGTCGCCCTGTTCGATGCCCAACTCCCGCGCTGTCTCCTCGTTGATGTCCATGATGGGGTCGGGGTACTGCTCACGCGTGCCTATGCCGAGCTGCCGGTTCTCGGAGTGGAACATGGGCCGGAAGTTGCCGCCCGTGATGAGAATGTAGGGATACTCCTTGGCCACCTCGGGAGTGCTGATGGGGCTCTCCGGAGGCTCCTCGTAGAAGGGCAGCGGATCGTAGCCCAGCGTCTCCAGGATGTTGGAGTAGAGCTCCGCCTTTCCCGACGGCGTCGCGAACCCGGTCTTCTTGCCGGTGCGCGGGTTGATGGTGTCGTAGGTCCAGGGCTCGTCACTGCGGACGAAGTACTTCTGCGTAGCGACCTCTTTGAACGTCAGCCCAAGAGGCGCCAGCCGGTAGTCGGCCAGCTCCTCTTCGTCTTTCCAGGGGAAATGCTCGCCGAAGCCCAGACGCTCCGCCAGCCCCTTCCAGACGTGGAAGTCGCCATGGCGCTCGCCCAGAGGCTCCACCGCCGCCTCCGCGCAGGCGATGTTGGGCGCGAAGTCCTCGTGAGTGGCACACATGGGCTTCTCGAACTTGCTCGCGATGGGCAGCACGTAGTCGGCAAGCATCGCCGTGGGCGTCAAGAAGTGCTCCATGACCACGTGCAGTTCGAGATTGGGGCTCTTGGTGGCCTTGTACATGGTCTTGACGTCGCCGCCGTTCAAGAGGAAGTTGCTGCCCCAGGTGATCATGGCCGTGATCGGGTAGGGGTCTCTCTCGAGTATCGCCTTCCATATCAGAGGCTGGACGGCGACGAAGTTGTGAGCGGCCGTGGGGAACGGGATCCCGTAGGTGGCTTCGTGATAGGGAGCTATGGCCTCATACCCCGGCCAGCCCATGAGCTTGAAACGGTCGGAACCGAGCTGCTTCTTGCGCATCTCGGGGCTGATCCGCTCGGGCATGGTGAGCATGGAGTCGCGGACGCCGATCTTGCCGCCGATGATGGGACCGGGCCCGACGATGACATCACCGCCGCCGATCTTGAGGTTGCCCGTGATGGCCCGCAGGCAGACCCTGGCGTGCTCCACCCGCACGGAGTTGCGCCCCAGCATGTCGGTGGCCGCGCCCCAATGGAAGCCGGCCGGCCAGTTGGTCGCATACATGCGGGCCGACTCGCGGATGACGTCCGGCGGCACCCAGGTGATCTCGGCCACCCTCTCGGGGGTGTACTCCGCCGCCCGAGCGCGCAGCTCGTCGAAGCCGAAGGTCCACTGGTCCACGAACTCCTTGTCGTATAGCCCCTCTTCGATGATCACGTTGATCCAAGCCAAGAAGAGCGCCGTATCGGTGCCCGGTCGCAGCTGCACCCAAATATCGGCGAATCTGCCGGCCGCCGTCTTTCTCGGGTCGATGACGATGAGCTTGAGGTCGCCCTTCGCCATGCACCTGCTTGAGCCGTTGAAAGTCCAGGGGGGCCGTCTCGCTGAGGGCACAGCCGTCGATGACGAGGCACTTGAGGTTCGGCGGTTTCGGCCGGGCGTTGGTCATGCCCAGGAGGGCGTAGTTCATGGCCACCGTGTTGCAGCGGCAGATTGTGCCCGCGCAACCGATGTTCGACGGGTTGCCGAACAGGTTGAGAAAGCGCGTGCGCAGGCCGTACATGTCGTTGCGGTAGGTACCTTCGTGGACGGCCAGGGTCTCCGGCCCGTACTTCTCTTTGAGGTCAGCGAGCTTGGCTGCTATCTCGTCGAGGGCCTGATCCCAGGGGATCTGTTCCCACTGGTTCTCGCCCCTCTCCCCCACTCGCTTGAGAGGATGGAGCAGCTGCTCCGAGTTGTAGAGCCACTTGGTGTGATGGGGCATCCTGTCGCCGCAACCGTGGTTCGGGGTCGGATAGTCCGGGTTGCCCCTGAGACCGACGAGCTTGCCGTCCTTCACCGTGGCGATCAACCCGCACTGATGTATACAGCCGGGTGAGGCCCAGCAGACGATCTTCTTCTCTACGACACCCGCTTCGGTTGCATCTTCGCTCGTCATTGATGCCCGCTCCTTCTTACAGTGGCTCCGATGCGTGTCTTACAACCGGCTCCTTGCTGCGCGAGGAATCCTCCAGGCCGAGAGTCTCGTCGCGCCATCCGGTAAACTCCGAATGCGCGAGCACGTCCGAATCAGAGAGTCGAGTGCCATGACGATCGAGCAAGAGCGCACGGTGACCGTGGAGACCTTTCCCGCGAGGCCGGGCCGGCCCACGATCCAGGTGCCGCTGACGGACGGCATGACTCTTGACGATCTCTTGGAGAGTCTGAAGGTCCCCGGCGACACGGAAGCCGTTCTGGTCAACGGTGGGCACGCAAAGCCCGCCTACCGTTTGCAGAACGGCGACCGTGTCGTGGTCATCCCCTTTATGTCGGGGGGCTGACAGCCGGGTACTGTTACTTGCTGAGCGCAATCTCGCCCAGGTTGATGTCGTCGCTGGTATCCAGCGCGGCATACTTCATGGGAGCGAAGCCTTCAGCCTCGATGGTGAGAGAGAACGTTCCTTCTTTCAGTCCCTCGAACCAGAAGTCGCCGAAGCCGTCGGTCTGAGTCTCGAGCTTCTCACCGCCGGCGCCCACCAAGGTGCAGCGGGCTCCCTTGACGATCTCCTTGGCGGCCGGGTCGTAGACCAGACCACCGATGAACCTCTTGGGCATGTTCAAGTAGTAGACGCGAGGAGCGGTCTCGTCGGCCACACCCAGCAGGGTGGCCTTGGCGATGTCCTCCTTGAGGTCTTCCTCGTCGCCGAACTTGATGGCAGCGGTGGGGCAGATATCCACGCAGCGGGGCACGGTCCAGCCCTCGTCAAGGAGGTGAGCGCATCCGGTGCACTTCTGGGTGATGTTCAGGTCTTCGTTGAAGAAGAGCGCGTCGTAGGGGCAGGAGAGCAGGCATTCCCGGCAACCGGTGCACTTCTCCGGGTCGACGACGACGAGACCGTCTTCACGTCTGTAGATGGCGCCCTCGACCGGGCAGGACTCCAGACAAGGGGCGGCTTTGCAGTGCTGGCAGGGCACGGGGACATAGTGCAGCTTCACCTTGGGCACGGAGCCGCGGATGTACTCGTTCAACCTAAGCCAGAACTGGCCGGTGTCGGGCTGGGGTTTGGCGTAGGGAGTCCAGTCGTTACCTACGTGCTCGTCCTTGCATGCGATCTGGCAGCAGTAGCAGCCGTTGCAACGGGCTATATCGATGACGAAAGCTTTCTTGCCCACGGCTATTCCTCTCCTCTGATCCAGCTTATGTAGCGCAGCCCGGCCGCCGGGGAGTAGTCCCTCTCGAAGGCAGCGGGATACTGCTCACGCCAGGCTTCCATCTCGGCCATGGTGACCTTCTGCACGTCGACCAGGTAGCCGCTCGTGGCCATGCCCCAGCAGTTCTGGGAGGTGCCGTTGGCCGGTGAGATGAGGTTGTTGGCCCCACCCCGGTCGACGGACTTGCCGGCTTCGGTGCATATCATGTCGGCACGGGCGCCATGGTCCTGATAGGTCGCGCCCGGCATGATGCGATCCCACACGATCGCGCCGCCGAGAACGGTGCCACGCTCGTTGATGAGCTTGACGATGTCGCCATCCTTGATGCCGCGAGCCGCCGCGTCGATCGGATTGATCCACACAGGCTCGTACATGTAGCCGTCGTAGCCCTTGACCTTGCAGGTGCGGATCTCTCTGGTCCAGGTGACGTCGTCGTTCTCGGCGTGGGTCCGCCAACGGGGATGGTTGCTCACCAGGAGCAGCGGATACTGCTTGGCCCGGGGGCTGGACATGCGCTCGTCGTGGCTGGGGCCCTTCTCGATCCACTTGGGCAACGGGGGCCGCTCTTCGTCGTCGGGGAAGTAGTCGGCCAAGCGCTGCGAGTAGAACTCGAGCTTGCCCGTGGGGGTCTTCAGGGGATACTTCTCAGGATCTTCGTAGAACAACCGCATGCCGGCCGGGTACTTCTCCCAGTCGTCCTCGGTGCGGATGTAGTAGTACTCCTTCTCCTCCAGCTCTTCCCAGGAAATGACATCGGCGACGCCGGAGACCTCGTAGCCCCACTTGATCTTCTCGTCGATGGTCATCCCGTCGGTGTAGGCCTCGAAGAGACCCATCTTCTTCGCTACCTCGCCGGCCGCCTCATAGTCACTGAGCGACTCGCCCAGGGGCTCGATGGCCTTCTTCTCGAGGGCTATGCCGTTCATGGGCGAAGCGCTTGAGATCTGGCCGAAGTCGTCCTCTTCCAGCTTGGTGTTGATGGGGAGGATGATGTCGGCGTAGATGGTGTCGTTCTCCAGCCAGGGATGCTGGACCACGATGCATTCCAGCTTGGGGCTGCGGAAGGCCTGGATGGATTCCATGCTGTTGTTCCAGCAGGTGCTGCGGCAGGGGTTGTCCATCCACATCATGTGGACTTCGCTGCCACCCTCTTCTTTGGGGATGGGATAGGTGTACTTCTTGAACTGGTCCTCGATGTGCGCGTAGAGCGAGGTGTTGCCCCAGGAAGTGCAGGTGCCGTCCAGGATGGCCTGATGGAACTGCGTCTTCGGGATGAGCTGCGGAGTCACGTTGAGCAAGGGGCGTCCGCTCCATACCTGGCTGCGGATGACGTCCAGCTTGAGCAGGATCTCCGGGCGGGGCATGTCGAGCTGCGTGAGCCCGTCGGCCATCTTGTTGTAGACGTGAGTACCGGGCTTGCCCATGCCCTGCATGGCCACGAGGCATAGCTCGAGACGCGCCGGCTCGTGGCTGTACGGTCCACGGATGTACGAGCCGCCGTAGTAGTGAAGGGTGGAGGTCGTCTTCTCTGCCCACTCGCGGGCCAGAGCCTTGATGGTCCACTCTGAGACGCCGGTCTTCTCGGCCGCCCAGGCGGGGGTCTTGGCAACGCCGTCCTCTTCGCC
The DNA here is from genome assembly GCA_963714175.1 of uncultured Actinomycetes bacterium. GTDB lineage: Bacteria > Actinomycetota > Thermoleophilia > RBG-16-64-13 > RBG-16-64-13 > RBG-16-64-13. Next base: position 65,744 of record CAVQNN010000007.1, read on the forward strand.
CATCACGTAGGCGCGGAAGGGCTCGAAGCCGACCACGTGAGTGTCGACGTAGGCCTTGTCGAAGGTGCCTTCAGCGATCCACGTATACGCGATCGCCAGATGGAGCGCGGCGTCGGTGTTGGGCAGGATGGGGATCCACTTGTCGGCATGGACGCCGGCGTAGTAGTTGAGATCGGGGGCGATGGAGATCTGCTTGATGCCGAGGTCGTTCCAGAAGTAGCAGACGTTGCTCGGGAACTGCCCGCCGAATCCCCAGGGGGTAGTCTCGAGGTCGCAGCCGATGGCGATCAGCATCTGGGTGTTCTTGGTGATGTCGTAGAGTACGTTGTCGGCGTCGGTGCTATGGCCCTGAGCACCCTCGCCCCATACGTGCTCGGCGCCCCAGTACCAACCCTCCCAGCTGTCCGCGTTGCGGATGGCCTGGGTGTAACCGCCGGCCTTCTCCATGAGCAGCATCTGGCAGGAATGTGGACCGTGGACCATCTTGGTCTCGCCGTGGCCGTCGCCGTGGCAGAGGACCGCGTAGGGGCCGTAGGTCTCGCGCACCCGCTTGATCTCGGCGGCGATGAGGTCGGTCGCCTCGTCCCAGGAGATCCGCTTGTACTTGCTCTTGCCGCGGTTCTCGACGTTGCGCTCGCCGTTGGGATCCCAGTCCTCACGGATGAGGGGATAGAGGATCCGGTTGGGAGAGTAGACGCGCTTCTTGTAAGCGAGCATGTAGGGAGCAAGGTGACTCTTGAGCTGTGGCTCGAGGACCTTGCCGTCCTTCTCTATCCTCCAGGGTTTGATCTCTTCTTTGGTGTACTTGTCGTCGAAGTGAAGGGGCCTGATACGCAGTATCTTGCCGTCCTTCACGTCGATCGCGGCCGGGTCGCCGTTCCTGGTGAAGGAACACTGTCCCAGGCCCTTCAAGACCGTCTTGTCGTTGCTCATTCTGCCATCCTCTTGTAGTGGGTGAGTGATATTCCGCCCCCCCTTATGCGTACTGACCAACCAGCTCCTCTAGACCGAACTTTCCCAGCGTCTCGGGCAAAGGTTTGCCCGTCGCCACGTCCCAGCCCATCTGCTCGTAGTAGTTGTCCCGGATCGCGTCCCAGTGCTCCCGGATGCCTATGCCCGCCACCGGACCATCGGTCGGCGTGGAACTGTACCGCACCGACGGGGCCTCCATCTCCTTGTTGAGGCCGTGCCGGAAGTTGAACATCCTCATCAGGTTGACGATGCGAAGACCCATCTCCTTCGCGCTCTCGACGTCCCACTCCCAGCCGGTAACGGCATTGATGATCTCCAGCGTGAGGGCTAGATTCGGAGTGCACAGACGGCATATGCCCAGAGAGTCCTCGAGGTTCCTCCCGCCGTTGAGCTTGGCGTTCAGGGTGGAGTGACCGATGGGATCGAAGCGGTCTTTCAGCCGCTCCAGGCCCAGGTTGGGAGGCGTGAAGAGGTGGCCGCCCGTCTCGATGGTACCTGTGTTGGAAAGACACGTGTCGATGAAACTCCGACCAGTGGCCCCTGTGGTCGTGCCCGCGGGGCGAGGCTCCCTTCATCGTATAGACGCAGCAGTCTTGGGCCTCTCCCCCTACCCTCTCGGCCGATCTCTTCGTTCCCTCCGCGAAGAGGTCACCGCAGCCATCGCGATTGGCGATCTTGCGCAGCATGGTGTCGACCGCTTCCGCGTCGCCCCAGTTCATCTCCACGCCGTCGAAGTCGTCCTTGGTGAGGTAGCCCTTCTCGTAGCACTCCATGAGCCAGGCGATCATGTAGCCCGATTCGTTGACGTCGAACCCCAGCCGATCGACCATGTTGCAGAGATACAAGGTGGCGGCAGGTTCGGTCAGCCCGATCAAGGGACCCATCTCGGCCGTTCCCTCGTATTCCGGCTCCTCTCCCACGAATCCCTTGTACGGTCCTTCCGTCAATTCCATGATGCGGCAGTGGGCGATGGAACATGCCCAGCAGGCGGAGGGTTTTGACTTGAAGTTGGCGCGCATATACTCGGGGACGTACTTGTTGCCCTCGGGGAGCACGTTGGTGGTGTAGTTCTTGATGGGAAGGGCTCCCATGGCGGCAAGCGGAGTCAGCCCGGCGTTGGTTCCGAACTGGACGAGGCCCGGATCGACCTCTTTGGTGAGCGCGGCCAGCTCCTTGGCCTTGGCTACCAGGCGTTCCGGATCCACGACCCGCGGCTTCACGTCGCCTTTCACGGCTGAGATGCACTTCAGCTTCTTCGACCCCATGACCGCGCCCACTCCGTTGTGCGCCGCCACGTGGCCGCGGTCGCCGACGATCGCCGCGAAGCGGACGAGGTGCTCCCCTGCCGGACCGATGCTGTAGACGCTGCACCTGCCCTCGGTCTCCTCCTTGACGGCGTCTTCGGTCTCCCAGGTGTCTTTGCCCAGCAGGTGCTCGGCGTCGAGGATGTGGACCGTACCATCCTGGATGTGGAGGCGGGTCCATTTGTCCGCGACACCCTGGACGATGACGCCGTCGATCCCGTTGAGCCGCATGAAGGCGCCCAGGAACCCATTGGCCTGGGCCGTGCCGGCCATGCCCGTACAGGCCCCCATGGTGGTCACCGAGAAAGTGCCGGAACCGCAGACGCGGGTGCCCGCCAAGGGTCCGGTGAAGAATGTGAGTAGATTCTCGGGGTCCGACCACTTCACGCCGGCCGGGACTTCTTCCCACAGATACTTCATGGCGAGGCCCGTGCCTCCGACGTACTTCTCGGTCGTCTCTCCGTCGATCAGCTCTTCGGTGATCTCCTTGGTGCTGAGATCGACGCGGAGGATCCGCAGCGTATAGGGTCCTTCTTGTGGCATATGCTCTGCTCTCCTTCTTCGGCTCGGCCGAGGTGGCTCGAGCTAGCTGGCACCTCCGGAGAGATTCACGTCTTCTCCGGTGATGTACTTCGCACGATCGGACACGAGGAACGACACAAGGTCCGCGATGTCCTGAGGGGTACCGAGCCGGCCCAATGGGATGGGCGGCGGGCCCGCCTGCCCGCTGGGACCGGTCGTGCCGGCCTTCTGCGATTCCGCGACGCTCATGCCCCGGTCTTCGGCCTGCTTCGCGACGCTGTCGTCGCGGAAGTTGGTGTCGAAACCACCGGGATTGATGGCGTTGACGTTGATCTTGTACGGCGCCAACTCCCGCGCCAGGGTCTTCATCAGCCCAAGCAGCCCGTGTTTGGAGGCCGCGTAGCCGGCTCCGCCCGGGTACGGGCCGACGCCCGCCATCGACGAGACGAGAACGATCTTCTTGCCTTCGGGCTCGGCGATCATGGTCTTGGCCACTGCCTTGCAGACCAAGAACGCCCCGGTGAGGTTGATGTCGATGAGCATCTTCCAGGTGGCTTCGTCGAGGTCCACGATCGGGATGGGCACCGGGCCGCGCACGCCCACGCAGTGGACCAGGATGTCGATCTTGCCGCACTCCTCGAGCGTCCAGGCCACCATGGCATCGACATCGGCGCTGTTGCTCACGTCGCAGGTCATAGCCACACCCTTCCGGCCCAGGGCCCGGATCTCGGCGACCACATCGTCGAGGCCTTTCCAGTCCTCGTCCTCAGCCCAGATGCTCTTGGGCACGGCGTACTTGTCGACGACGACCACGTCGGCGCCGTCCTTGGCCAGCTGGACTGCGATCCCGCGGCCCATGCTCCTCTTGGCGGCCGCCCCTGTGACCAGCGCGACTTTGCCTTTCAGATCGCTCATAGCAGTCCCCGACCTTTCAGATATCTCTCGATGTTGAAAACGGTATTGTGCGACTGCATGGGCTGACCGCCTGCCACGCACAGCGTCTGCCCCGTGACGAACGCCGAGAGGTCGGAGGCCAAGAAGAGAACGGCACCCGCGATGTCATCCGCGGTTCCCATCCGCTTGAGCGGCACCTCGTGCTCTGCCAGCGCCTTGAAGAAGGTGTCGCGCTCCGGCCCGGCCGGCAACAAGGAATCCCAGAAGGTGGTCTCGATCGGCCCGGGAACGATGGTGTTCACCCGGATGTTGAGCGGGGCGAGCTCGAAGGCCAGATTCAGCGACAAACCAATCGTGCCGGCCTTGGCCGCGTGGTAGTGAAGCACCGGAACGACCGGCGACACCGCGCCCATGGACGCGATGAAGACGATCTTGCCAGACTGGTTCTTCTTCATGGTGGGCAACACGGCCTCGGTCATCATCCAGGGAGCCTTCAGATTCAGGTCGATGATCCTGTCGAACTCCGCCTCGTCAAAGGTGCCGGTCGCACCGCTCGCGTGCGTGCCCGGCACACCGCCGGCGCAGTTGACGAGGATGTCTATGGTGCCGAACTCAGTGAGGGTGCCGTTGACCATCTCCGCTATCTCGGCGCTCTTCGTGATATCGGTCTTGAAAGCAAGGGCCTTGCCGCCCGCGGCTGTGATCTCGCCGGCGACGCTCTTGCATCCATCAAGATCGAGGTCACAGGCGACCACCTTGCAGCCTTCTTTGGCGAACTTGAGGGCGATGCCTTTGCCCATGCCCTTGGCTCCGCCGGTGACTATCGCTACTTTGTTCTCGAGTAACATCATTCAACTCCCGCTTGAGGGTTGATTACCTTTACACCCGCTACAGCACGTCGTCGAGTCCGAGCTCGACGATACGATCTCTGCTGATCACCCCGGTCTCGGGGTCGAAGCCCATGGCCTCGTAGTATTGCCTCTTGAGGCCCTCGGAATCTATGGTAACGTCTTTTAGTTCACCGGCCTGCAACGGCGGATTACCTCGGGCCCGCTCGGGAAGCCTGAAATCGCTCGGCTTGAAGCCCTCGCGGACGTTGAAGCCGTGGAGGAGCGTCGCAATCCGCTTGCCCGTCTCGGCCAGTTCGGGGTAGTCGAGGCCCCAGCCGGTGATGGCGTTGATACAGCTGACGAAATCCATGGGCATGCTGTCGATGCCGAACATGCAGACGCCCGAGGTGTTCGCCCAGTGCTGCCAAGCCGCGACCAGAGCGTGGTACTTGCCCTTGTCGGTGGGATCGTAGCGGTCCAGCTTGAACGGCACACCCAAGCCGGCGTAGATGATCTCGTTCACGCCGCCGTGCTCGGCAAAGGCCGTGCCTCCCCGCGTGTGTCTGCCGGGCGTCGGATCGGAGACGTAGGTGGCGCCCCACCCGGGGAAGCACCGGGGATCGTGCATGGCGAGCATCTCGCCGCCCGCGTGCATGGCGAACTGCTCGGCTCCATTGCCGATCTTCTCGGCGGCCCACTTGGCCCCGTCGGCCAAGATGTCTCCGATACCCTCCCGGACGCACATCTTCTTGAGCACGTGCACATGGGCGTCGCTGTTGCCCCAGGTGAGCTCGTGACCGTCGGTGTCGGCCTTGGTGATCAGGCCGTTCTCAAAGCACTCGATGGCGAAGGCCAGGGTACTGCCGGCCGAGATGGTGTCGAGACCGTACATGTCGCACAGCTCGTTCTCATAGATGAGGGACTTCATGTCCGTGTTCAGGCACATGGTGCCGAAGGCGGCCAGGGTCTCATATTCAGGCTTGTGCGCGTCGCGCACGGAGTACTTGTCGTCTTCCACGGTGACGTAGCCGCCGCACCCGATGGGGCAGGCGGTGCACGCATACTTCTTGGTGAGATACGGGAGTATGGCGGGCAGGGCTACGGAGTCCCAGTCCAACTGAGGGAGATCGTCGACGTTGTTGCCGCTCCAGTTCTTGATGGGCACGTCGGAGTCATTCAGATGGGCGACCATGGCGCCGGCGGAACCGCCGTGGGTGAGGCCGTAGAACATGCCGGAAGGGTTCTCCTTGGACTCCTTCATCGTCTGCCGCATGAGGGCCTGGATCTTGGGCTTGTCGACCAGCTCGGGCCTCAGGCTCCCTGTAGCCGCGACAGCCTTCAGATTCTTCGAACCCATGACCGCTCCCAGACCGGACCTGGCCGCCGCCCTCCCCCGGTCGTTGATGACGGCCGCGATCCTGGCCAGACGCTCTCCGGCCGGGCCGATGCAGGCCACCTTGAGCCGGCTGTTGGCGTTCTCCTGGCGGATAAGTTCTTCCGTCTGCGCGGTGTTCTTGCCCCACAGATGGCGGGCGTCTTTGATCTGGACCTTCCCGTCGTCGATGAGCAGGTAGACCGGGTGCTCCGCTTTCCCTTCAAAGAAGACGAGGTCGTAGCCGGTCCCCTTGAAAGCATTGGCGAAATCGCCCCCGCAGTTGGCGTCACCCCAATAACCGGTGAGGGGCGACTTGCCCATGGTGGTGAAACGGCAGGCGGCGTAGACACCGGACAGCGTGAGCGGCCCCGTGCCGATGCCAAAGATGTTGTCCGGACCCAGCGGGTCCGCCCCCGGCTTCATCCGCTCCATGATGATGCGTGCGCCAACGCCGTAGCCGCCGACGAATTGTCGGGCTATCGTCTCCGACAGCTCCTCCTCATGCCACGTGCTGTTCGTCAGGTCGACGAACAGCAGCTTGCCCATGTACCCGTATCTTGCCTTCGTCATGAGCGCCTCCTACACCTTGACGGCGGTCTGCAGGCCGGCGTTGATGGCCTCGCGGATGAGGCCGGGGTGCGTGCAATCGCCAACAGCGTAGACCTCCGGAACCTTGCCCTCCAGCTGGGCCACCAGGTCGGGCTTGGGCGTCAACGGCAGCGCCGAGACAAAGGTGTCGGCCTTCAAGGTCTGCTTGATGCCATCCTTGCCGACAAGGGTCAGGCCCCGGTCGTCGATCCCCAGGTACTCCTTGACGCCCGTCATCACAGTCACGCCGTTCTTGTTGAACCAGATCTTGAGGTATCCGAGGAGAGCAGGGACCATAGCTACACCGATCTCGTCGGCCTTCTCAACGATGGTCACCTTGCGCCCACGCTTGGCCAGGAATTCGGCCAGCTCGCAGCCTTGGAGATCTCCGCCGATGACCACTACGTTCTTGCCGATCTTGGGCATGTAGAGCTTGGAGAGCGAACGCAGCGTGTAGGGCGTGAGGAAACGCGAGTAGAACTTCAGCATCTGATGCAGGTCGCCGCCGGCAACCACGCTCTTGTGATCGATCCCCTTGATGTCGGGGATGGTCGGCTGGGCACCGGTCGCGACAAAGACCACGTCGGGCTTCATCTCCTGGATCATCGCTGCATCGGCCTCTTGCCCCAGCTTGATCTTCACACCCAGCTTGCGCAGTTGCCCGCTGAGATACTTCACTATCAGGGTGACGTCCTCCGGGTGCGGACCCTTCACCATCGCCGCGATGGGCAGTAGGCCCCCCACGATGTTCTGCTTCTCGATGAGCGTCACGTCGTGGCCTCGGAGAGCCGACACCCGCGCCGCTTCCATGCCGCTGGGACCGGCGCCGATCACCACGACCTTCTTCTTCTGGCCCGCCTTCTCGATGGTGTTGAACGTGTAACCCATGAGAGCGTTGATCCTGCAGCGCTGGGTCCCTAGGCAGTTGTCGCAGCCGGTGCACGGCGCGATGTCGTCCAGACGGCCTTCCTTGACCTTGTTCACGTAGTTGGGGTCGGCGTGCAGGCGCCTGGTCATACCGATGAAGTCGGCCATGCCCTCCTCGAGGATCTTCTCCCCCAGGTCGGCGTCGAGCCTGCCCACCACGATCACTGGCACGTTGACCACGCTCTTGACGCCCGCCGCGATAAGCATGTTGGCGCCGGCACCCTTGCCCTCGGTGTAGTACTCCTTGGGGAAGTCCTCCAGGGGGATAGGAGCCTCGGGGTAGTAGAGCGCGTCGCAGAGGTAGGCCGCCTCGTGGTAGCCGATCCAGTGGCTCCGGACCATGATGCCGTCGGCGCCGGCCTTCTCGATGAAGCGCGCGTGCTCTTTGGCCGTCTCGTTGGTGATGCACTTGCTGTCGTCGATGCCGCATATCTGCCCGACTTCGAGGCCGTTGATGCAGACGGTGACCGCGAACTCCTTGCCGCACAGCCGCTTGATCTCCTGCACCACCTGGCAGACGAAACGGCTGCGGTTCTCGGCGCTGCCGCCGTATTCATCGGTGCGCCTGTTCCAGAAGGGCGAGAGGAAGTTGTGCAGCAGGTGGCTGCTCGAGGCATTGATGTCCACGCCGTCGAAGCCGGCCTTCTTCGCCCGAAGCGCGCACTGGGCGAACTTGTCCACTACGACTTCGATCTCGGGGATGCTGAGAGGATGAGGGACCTCGTTGTGGAAGTCGGACTCGCAGGGCACGACCACTTCGGAAGCGGCGTAGGCCAGACCTGAGTACGGAGGGTCGGGCACGAAGGGCAGGTGGACCTGCCAGGTGCCGTCGTGGTTCATCTGCATGAAGGTGGGGCAGCCGTGCTTGTGGATCACGTCTGCGATCTGCGCCATGCCCGGGATGAACCTGTCTTCATCGAGACGGTAGCGCTCGCGCCAGCGGCAGCCCGCCGGGTAGTCGACGGTCGGGGACTCGACGATGATGAGGCCGGTGCCTCCCCTCGCCATCGCTTCGTAGAAGGCCAGGACCTCGTCTCTCATGACGATGTCGTCCTCGTGCCACATCATCACGCCCGCCCCGGTCTTGATGATCCGGTTGCGGGTGGTCACCGACCCGATCTGGCCGGGTTCGAGTAGCTTCTTGTACGCGGGATTGTCGGTCACAGGATCCCTTCCTTGCATTGGTAAAGTGGTTGGAGTCAAGCTCCCCACTTGGACTTGTCTACCGTGTAGGCCGCGGCTTCCACCTCGGGCGGCGAAGCCTCACAGAAGAACCGGATGGTCTTGATCTTGAGAGCCCCCTCGCCGTCTACGATCAGTTCGTAGAGAGGCAGGTAGTCCTTCTGCACCTTCACTGCGTTGGTCGCCGTGTCGTAGATGGTGGCCTGGAGAAACGCTACCGATACCATCCGCTTCTCGTCGACGAAGACGTCGTGGACCACGAACCTCTCGTAGTCTTCCGGATGGCCGGTCAGCATGTCGTAGAAGTCTTCTCTGTTCCGGAACGCATTGCCCGGCCCGCCGAAGACATACGTGTAGGGGATGAACGTCAGATCGGGAGCGAAGTACTTGTCCATCGCGTGTATGGTGTCGGCGTTCTGCGCCTTGTCATTGTACGTGGCGAAGTACTCCTTCATCCACTCCACGATCTGTTCGTATGTCGGCTTCATCCCCATGTCGTCACCCCTACCTTCCATACTCCTCCCGTCTCCAGTGGTCATCCCGACACCCCGGTCAACTGGGGATCTCGAGCATGCAGGGGCATGACGTACCTTTGCATCAGTCTAAGCGCCTTTGCGGGCTCGCTCTGAGCGAGCAGACCCAGGGCGAAGAGAATGTAGTCGGTGTCGAGAAGCATCTCCGGCGACCTCGGCTTGAGCAGCATGGGCAGGTCGCTCTCGAACACGGCCCCTTCAAGCACCTGCATGGGGTCGGAGGAGAACGAGATCGGCCCGCCGGCGCCCACGACCCAACCCACCTGGGTCAGATCCTTGCCCCGCTGCACCACGACGTCGCCGTCGGGAGTTGCGATGGTCTTCAGCGACCCCACGTGACGATTCACCGCCGACCGCACCGCTGCTCTGGTGAGCAGGAGGTGGCAAGCGGTCTGCTCCTCCCCACACGGTACGCTGCTTTCCCGGCGCATGGCTGCCACCAACTCGTCGAAACCTTCCGGAACATCGTCCGACTCGGCTATCTCCATCAGAGTGTCCAGGTTGTGGAACAGGCCCAGGTCGCCCTCCACTGTCCGTTTGGCGTACGGTTCGGGAAGCCCCAAGAACCTCACCGATGACGCCGTCGGCGTCCCTTTGGCCACAGAGTAGACGTCCGTGGTCGCTCCGCCCACATCCACCACGAGAAGCTCCCCGATCCCCGGCTGCCCCGGGACGCCGTCGGCCAGGAGCTTAGCGGCCTCGAGAACAGCCGCCGGCGTGGGCATTATCACGTCGGCGATCATGCTCCTCACCCGGCTGATGCCCTTCGCCTCGGTTATGCGGGCGATGAAGAGTTCCCTGATCTTCTGATTGGCCGCCTCCACCTCCAGCACGCCGATCTCAGGCATGACGTTGCTGGTGTAGATGACGTTCTTCCCCGACCCGGCGAACAGCGCGGCCACGTCGTCATACGCCGACTTGTTCCCGGCGACGATGATGTTGGTGACGCCGGCCCCAGTCCTGGCGAGCATGGCGGCATTGTGAGTGATGACCTTCTTGTTGCCGCCTTGGGTGCCACCGGTCAGAAGCACGATGTCCGGAGCGGCCTCCTCGATCTCCCGAAGTTCGCTCTGGGAGAGCTCGAAAGAGTACGAGCCGACGATTTTGGCCCCCGCTCCCAAAGCGGCCCTGCGGCCTGCCTCGGTCGTGTACTCAGGCACAAGGCCCACGCAGATGACCCTCAGGCCACCCGCTGCGCTGCTGCAGGCGACCGTCTGGTGCCGTTCTGTCTCTCCGATGCGGACTCGCTCCGAAAGGAGTTCCAGGGCTTCCTCGAGACCGACGGTGATGTCGTGATCGACGGTCGACGGCACTTGAACGCGGGCAAGAAGCTCTTCAGCCTCGAGGTCCAGAGCCACTACCTTGGTGAAGGTGCTCCCAAAATCGACGAAGAGCCGGGTGTTTCCCACTGCTATCGACCTACCGGCTGGACACGCGGGCTTGCGCTACTGACGCTCGGCCCGTTTCCGGGCAAGGTCGGCTTTCAGGTCTGCGATGCCCTGCCGGATATCGGTCTCGGGTGGGTAGACTCGGTCGAAACCCATCTGCTTGAACTTGGCCTCGTCCTCGGAGAAATCGCGACGCGAAACGCCGAGGATGCCCCCCACGTAGAGCAGGACGTCTCCCAGACCGGCTTCCGTGCACTTGTCGCGAAAGCCGTCGAGGTCCATCTCGGCCATGCCGTAGAGGGAGCTGATCATCATTGCGTCGGCCGCGGTCTCCTGAGCGGCCATGATGAACTCCTCGGCCGGGGTCTGAGCCCCCAGCTCCACGACCTTGAAGCCTCCTTCACGGAGCGCCCGTGAGATGACTTTCGTCCCGATAACGTGAGCGTCGACGCCTATGGTGCCCGTGATGACGCAGCCCAGATGGTCCTCCATCATTCCCTCTCTTGCTCTAGATTGTTCGCGGCCTGCGCTATGCAGCAACCTCGCAAGTCAGACCGCGAGATTCAACGATCCTGCGAGCGGCCTGCATGAACTCCTGTGAGGGCGTCTCCGCGGCCGCCAGCTCGTAGTCCAGGCCAAGCATTTCATATTTCTGTTGCCCATAGCGATGATAGGGCAGAAGGTGCACGACCGCCCGCGGTGCGTGAGTGGCGACCAACTCCGCGATGTCGGAGATGGCGTCGCTCGTGTCGTTGAAACCCGGGATTACGGGCACGCGCACAGCCAGGGGGACATCGCTCTCGGCCACCACGGCGAAGTTGCGCAATATGGCCTCATTGGAACGCCCGGCCTGGGCCTGGTGCACCTTGGGGTCGAGGTGCTTGATGTCGAAGTAGAACAGGTCTACGTAGGGGAGGAGCTTCATCAGACCCTCCGTGCTGCCCTGTCCCGACGTATCCACACAGGTGTGCAGCCCGGCCTCACGGCAACGCTTCAGCAGCGCAAGGGCGAATTCAGGCTGGAGAAGAACCTCACCACCCGAGAGGGTTATCCCCCCGCCGGAGTCGCGGTAGAAGTCGATGTCGCGTTCGACAACCTCGAACACCTCGTCCACCGTCATCTCTTTGCCGGTGATCCGCATGGCGTCGTGAGGACACGCCTCAACGCAGTCACCGCAGACTGTGCATACCTCACGATCGATGACGACGCCGTTGGCGCCCACCGCTATCGCCCCGACGGGGCACGCGGCGACGCAACGATAGCAGCGCTTGCAAATGGAGTCCCGGTGCATCAGTTCTGGCGCAAGGTTCTGGGACTCCGGGTTGGAACACCACACACAGCTTAGTGGGCAGCCCTTGAAAAAGACGGTAGTCCGGATTCCCGGACCATCGTCGATGCTGTATCTCTGGATGTTGAACACGGTCCCAGTAACGCTTGCCACTACCGTTCACTCCTCGTTCTCATATTAATGGGAGCGCCGCCGAATGGCGGCGCTCCCGGCATAGGGGGTCTGGGTATCAGCCCACTTCGTGCATGGTGCGCTCGACGATCTCGTCCTGCAGTTCCGGCGGGAGATCGACGAAGTAGGCGCTGTAGCCACCCACGCGGACAAGCAGGTCTTTGTGGGCCGCGGGCTCTTTGCGCGCTGCCATGAGCTCTTTGGCGCTGTGGATGTTGAACTGGATGTGCCAGCCACCACGCTTCATGTAGGTCTTGATGAGGGAACCCACCTTGCTCAGCTTCTCGGGCGAGTTGAGCACGGCCTTGGAGAACTTCATGTTGTGGGCCACACCGGCGCACTCGTACGGAGTCGGGTACTTGGTGGCCGACAGGATGAGGGCCGTCGGGCCGTTGACGTCGCCACCGGCCATGGCCGAGGTGCCGCCGTCGTAGATCGGGGTGCCGGCGAAGCGGCCGTTCGGCATGGCGCCGATGGCCTTGCCCTGGGTCACGTGACCGGCAGCAGCACCCTTGAACAGCATGGGCTTCGCACCGGTGATGGGGTCGGGACGGCTCAGCAGGATCTTCTGGGTGTCGCGCGACGCGCGGATGTACCACTTGTCGGCGTAGTCGTCGTCGTTGCCGTACTTGGGAGCCTTCAGGCACATCTGGCGGATGTCCTCATGACCCTCCCAGTTGGCCGCCATGGCTTCGAGAAGCTGGTCTATAGTGACCATCTTCTTGTCGAAGACCAGGTACTCGATGCCGGTCAGGTAGTCGCCCACGTCGCAGATGCCCTTGTCGCCCACCCACGAGGCCTTGCCTTCTGGGTAGCGGCAGCCACCCTCGCGGGAGGTGAGCCCGGCCGGGATGCAGTCGCGGTAGAGCATGCCGGCCCGGTATCCGCTCATCGGGCTGTTGGCGTTCTCGGTAGTCCACCAGATGAAGTAGTGGTCGCGCATTCTGTCTGCGAAGTAGTCCTCCTGGACGAGGAATGCTTCATAGATCTGCTCCAGGGTCATGTTCCGGACGTCACCGGTGTGCGGGCCGACCTGCAGTCCGGTGCGCGGGTCGAGGCCGTCGTTGAGGGTGACCTCGAAGACCTTGGTCTGCACCAGGTTGAGGGCGCCGGCCATATGCTCGCAGCACTCCAGGTGATAGCCGAGGCAGCCCGACGCGTTCCAGTTGCAGGCGTCCTCTATCGGCACGCCTCGGTCGAGGTAACGCTGGGTGCCCATCTCGTCGTTGAGGAAGGCGGGGTTGCCGCCGCCGAACTCCCGGTTGCACTCCAAGGCGTGGACGATGAAGTTCTCGTCCTGATTCTCGTGGTAGCGCACGTACACCGCGGGCTCGGACAAATGGATCTGAGCCATGACCTCGAGCACCATCCACGAGACTTCGTTGGTGAGGTCGTTGCCGTCCTTGTCGCGGCCGCACAGAGTCACGTTGGGAAGCTGGCTGCCCGGGGCTGCGCGATGCTCGCGCTTGATGGTGACCAGGTTCTCGACCTCGCGGATCTTCAGCCACATGGCTCCGATGAGCTCGGCGGCCTGCAGCGCGGGTGATCTTGCCGCTCTCGATGTCGGCTTTGTAGTACGGATACCAGAACTGGTCGATACGGCCCACCGGCACTTCAGCGCGGTCAGAGGACTCTTTCCACGCCGCGAGATGCATGAAGCGGACCGACTGCACGGCTTCCCAGAAGTCGCGCGGGGGCTCGGCCGGGACACGGTCGCACACTTCGGCGATCTTCTCGAGCTCGGCCTTGCGGACCGGGTCGGTGCACTTGGCGGCCATCTCGCGGGCCAAGTCGGCATGCCGCTTGGCGAAGGTGATGACGGCCTCGAACATGATCACGACGGACTTCAGCAAGTACCACTTGCGCAGGGCGTTGGCGCTCGCACGCATCTCCCCGAAGCCCTCGGCCTTCATCTTCTCCATCTCGGCCTTGGCCAGGCCGATGACGTAGTTGAATCCGTTGTTGAGCACGTCGCCGTTGGGCTGCACCACGCCGCCGCCGAAGGCGCCGTTGCCCTGGAACAGACCGCGGTCGGGATTTTCACGGACGGCGCGACCTTCGAAGAGCATGGCATGATCGAACAGAAGGTTGAAGTGCTCTTTGCCGAGCTCGTCTTCCAACGCGGCGTTCACGTAGTTGACCGGGTTCATGTGTTCGACCCAGTACTCGGCGTCGGCCTTGAGCTTCTTCAGGTCTTCAGGATCGATCAGCGTCGAGGAGATGTCGCTCAGCTTGCGGTCGAAGCTGCCGCTCTCGCACATGGCGAGAATCTCGCGGGGCTTCATGGCGCAGGTGACGTTGTTGCCACGGATGAACTTGGTGGACGAGCCGACGATGATCTCGGGGTCGCGGATCAGGATGGGGCAGTTCTCAAGTCTCTTCTGGAACGTCTTCGCCCAGCGGTAGTCGACCGGCATGGCCTCGGTCTCTTTCCAGGACTCGGTGAACAACAGGGTGTCGTCAACGTAGACCTGGGGAGCAGAGTCTTCCCATTCCTTCTTCAGGTGCTTGAGGCGGGGGGTCATGACGACCGCGGATTTGATTTCCTTTGCGGCCTCTGGGTCAATCGTACCGGTGACAACTGGAACGATGGTCGATGGTTTAGGTGTCATTCTGTCTCCCTTCGCGAGTGCGGCCCAGGTATTGCAATGGTATCTAGGCTTGTTCCGTATACGGAACAGTGTTCTGTATTATGCTAAGCGTATTCTCGCCAACTCCCAGGCCTTTGTCAAGTCGAAACCTCCACGAAACCTTATCCAGACGGTTAAAAAGGCCTATTTCGGCCCGACCAACCGCAGTGTGTGAGCCTGGCCGGCCACCTTCGTGGAACCGCGTCAACTTCAGCTACCTGACATCTTCTATCAACCTTTCTCTGTCGTGCGGCCACGTGACCCTCCGACCGCGTGCCACCGAAGCAATGGGCCGCAGGCCACACAGACTATGTCAGATCGTGAGACTCCACGTGGCCATCTCACGAACCCAACTCGATCCCTAGAGCCTTCGCCGCGAAGACCGATAGATCGGATATTCGCACATCTATCCCCTCCCTTCGTGCGCCCCTGGTCATCCGGAGGGCGCAGGTCGTGCAGGCGGTCACGATCGTGCCGGCCGCCTGTTCGCCCTCCTGCAGGCGCTCTCGCGTCACCGCTGCGCCGAACTCCGGATAGCAGGCCGAGCTTATCTTCGCGCCCGATCCGCAGCAGTAGGACCACCGCCTGTTCCTCCCCATCTCCTTCAGGTGGACACCAGGTACTGCCTCGATCACCGCCCTGGGAGCATCGTAGATCCCCGAATGCCGCCCAAGAAAACAGGGGTCGTGATAGGTCACCTGTTCTTCGACCGCGTTGTCGAACCGTATTCTCCCCTTCTCAAGAAGATCGGCAAGCAACTCGGAAAAATGAACCACTTCGAAGGGAAGACTTCCAACCATCAGGGGATAGTCGGTCTTGAGAGCACGGTAGCAGTGGGCGCAGGATACGATCACCCTTTCTGCCCCTGCTTTCCTCAGGGCCTCGACGTTCTGAAGAGCCTGTTCTTCCATCAAATCCCCGGCACCGTCATAGCCCGGGATGAAACCACAGCATCGCTCCTCGTCTGCGAGATAGGCGACCTCCATCCCGGCCCGTTTCAGAACGGCGGCTGCCGCTTCGATGATCTGCGGTTGGGAAGAGCGGACGCCACAACCGGCAAAGAACACGTTTGCCCCGGAAGAAGGCAGGTCTCCGATCTGGACTGGTCGTATCGACCCGAACATGTTCCCTGACTGCGTGATCCTCGTATGAATCTTGTCCAGGGGTTCGGGAAGTCGGGCACCACGACGGACAAGCTCTTGACGGAGCGCCCATATGGCGGTCAAGGGGTCCACCGCCTTGCAGATATCGGAGCATGCGCCGCAACTGGTGCAGGTGTAGACGATCTTGATGAGGTCATCGGTGATAGGGAAGTCTTCATCGTCGAAGAAGAGCGAGGCAAGAAGGCCCCGTCCCTGAGCGTTGTAGGCGCGGAAGCCAAAGTACTCGAACGAGGGGCATCGGTGATGGGGCGAAGACCACTCGGCGGGCGGTAACTCCCGCCAGTTGTGGGGAATGATCGGCGCGCGCGCGTTGCAGGTGCCGCACTGCTGGCACAGTGTCCAGCTGTCCATGAAATCGCGCAGGTTCCTCCGTCTCTGCGTTTCCACGTCACACCTCCCCAAGCTCGAAGGTGCCGGGGCTCATGATGTCGTTGGGATCGAGGGCGGACTTGATGGTCCGGAGGAGATTGAAGGCCCCCATCTGATTCGTCCAGGCATACTCAGGCACGAGAGGAGGGATCCTCATCTGGAAGACGCCTCCCTTCTTGCCGAACCATTCTCTGAACTCCGCCCGACACGCATGGAAGCGTTCCATGAGCTCCTTGTCGCTGTCGTCAAAGCCTCCCCAGCTGTGCGCGGAGAGAGTCTGAGCATTCATTGGGAAACCAGAGAACCCGACGGGGTGCTCCGCCCCGCCCAGCCCGTGCTTCTCCGAGAAGCCGGCGGATGGTCACGTAGGCCTCGGGAAGCCACGACGTCGGATAGACCAGCTCGTCGAAGATGTACATGTAGCGCCGCGGCATCCTGGCCGGCAGGCTCTTCCTGGGCGGAAGGACCATCTCCATGAAGAAGAAATGGGTCGGCCATCGCGTATAGAAGTCCTCTGCGAAGCCCGGGAAGAAGGTGCCCCCGCACCCTTCGCAGATCTCCGTCATGGTCTGTTCTTTGCCCTTCAACTCCAGCTCGTTCTCTGCGTTGAGGAGGAACAGGAGAAGGAACTGGCAGTCCGCGGGCAGATCCAGTTCGTTGATCTTGACCCAGCACCATCTGTCCATAAGGTGGACACCGAAGGTCTCTACGGCAGTCGACTCCATGAGCGCCCTAGCGACGTCCTGGATCTTCTCCATGGACCAGTAGTACGAGTGGAAGGCCCACAGTTTCGGCTTTCTCAAGCATCGATAGGCGACCTTCGTCACAACGCCGAAGGCCCCGTTGGATCTGGTGAAGAGACCGACGAGGTCAGGACCCGTGATGTACCGGTAGTACGGACCGAATTCCGTGTCCGCGTAGGCCATCGAACCGACCCTCGTGATCTCTCCCGAGGGAAGGACTACCTCGAACCCCTCCACTAGATTGATGTTCGGGCCGTATCTCGTCTCGCCAAAAGCGTTCACCGGAGTGATAGCCGATGCTGCCACGTTCGGGCCGGGACCGTAAGGCGCGGTCGGCAGCATCAGATCGACCTTGAACAACTCCTGGGAGAGCTTGAAGAAGCTGCAGCCTGCTTCGGTGACGGCCTTCATGTTCACTGGGTCTATTGCCAGTATCTTGTCCATGAGGGTGAGATCAAGGAGGATGCCACCCCTGAGAGGACCACCATGTCCGGTTGCGCCCACGACACCCTTGGGCGTGACCGGCACTCTATGCTCGTTGGCGGCCTTGATGACGCCGGAGACTTCGTCGGTCGTGCGGGGCATCACGACTATATCCGGCTTTCTCACCACCTCTTTCCCGAGGATCGCGTTGTACGCGTAGGACAGACAGACGACATCCGAGGTCGATAGCCTATCCGGTCCGACGATCGCTTCCAGGTCACTCAATATGGACATCGACTGCCGCCCAGTTACCTTACTCACCAAGCTGTCCAACCTCCATCGACAACGAGGGAAGCTCCCGTTACGTAGCTGGACTCATCCGATGCAAAAAACAATGCCGCGTTGACGACATCCTCCGGTCTGCCGACGCGTCCCAGGAGTATCCTCGGTGGGACCTCATCCTTCACCTTCAACTCCTCATCGAATCCACCGTCTTTGTCTGGGTTCACGATCATCCCAGGCACGATGGCGTTGGAACGGATGCCGTGAACAGCGAGTTCGCGCGCCATCGACCTGGACGCGGCCAGAACCCCACCCTTGGCTGCGGCGTGGGCAAACACACCGATGGGCTGCCCGGCTATGCCGGCGATCGAGGACACATTGACGATGGACCCGCCGCCGGACTTGATCATCAAGGGAATGGCCGCCTTCACCAGGTAGAAGACCAGGCTCAGTTCGTTGTCGATCGTAAACTGCCAGTCCTCTCGCGACATCTCGGTCAACCAAGCGAAGCGCGGTGCCGCCGCGTTGTTGTACAAGACGTCAAGCCGGCCATAGGTCCCCTCGGTCAGGTCCACCAGGCTCTTGACAGCGTCCGGATCGCAGAGATCCAACGGCTCCAGCGAGATCATCTCGCCGCCGTTCTCGCGCACCTGGCTCACGGTCTCCGGTTACCCTCGACATTGATGTCGCAGCCCACGATTCTGCGCCCCCTCTGGGCAAAGCGTAGGGCCGCCGCCCTCCCCATTCCCTGGGCGGTGCCTGTTATCAGCGCTACCTTGCCTTCGAGCCGTCCGGCCATAGCGACATCCTCCTTGTAGAGGGGGTAGACGGGGAGAGCATTCCCCCACTGTTGAGGGACCGGCGCTCTCGCGACCGGTGATCCGCTGATACTCGAGCGCACTTCTGCCCGGCGATCCGCCCGGAGTTCAGGGCGAACGCGGAGGAGAGGCCCTGGGAGGCGGTGATCGGGTAGCTGTCGCCGTACATGCCACCGGCATCGAAGCCGCCCGCGTACAGTCCCGGGATCACCGCGTTCTTCTTGTCCAGCACTTCCATATTCTCGTTGATCCTGATGCCGCCCATCGTCCCCAGGAAGGCGGTGCGGACCTTGACGGCGTAGTACCGCGGGCCCGAGCAGCGGGCGCAGGAACTTGGGGTTCTTGACGAACAGCCTGTCGCGGCCCTTGGCACAGCAGTCGTTGTACTCGTCCACGGTGGCGCGCAGAGGTCACCGGGTCGATTTCGATGAGCCGAGCCAGCTCCTCCAGCGAGTCCGCCACGAACACCTCCTTGGTGCCGCCCGAGAGAGCCGCCTGTATCTCCTTCTTCACGTTCGCCGGCCTGTACCCCGGCAGGAACATCAGACCCAGGCTGCGATCGATACCCCGCTCGAGCAGGTGCTCGACGATCGACTCGTCGAAGAGGCTGTAGGTGAATCCGTCGCTCCTGAAGCGCGCGTTCACGTTGCCGGAGTTGGTGTCACACAGGGCGACGCTCTCGTCGCAGAATCTCTCGCCGCGAACCGTGACCCACAGATCGGGTTGCAACGCCACCACCTCGATATCGTTGCCAGCCCAGCGCGAATTCGCGGCCGACCGGTCCGACCCGCAGCATCTCCAGGGACCGTACTCCCTCTTCCGCTGCGCCCGCCTCCCAGGCCATGCGGATGCCGTCGCCCATCTTGCCCGTGTTGCCCCAGGCGAACAGATTCACGTCCAGGTCGTAGCCCGTGTACTTCTTGAGCCATTCCTTGTTGTTGGCGTAGCCGCCCGGTCGCGATGACCACCGCGCGCGGCTGTCACGTCCACCTCCTGACCGTCGTCGTCCACCACGACGCCGTTGATGCGGCCTCCTCGCCTGGAAAGCGTCAGTGACCGGCGTTCCGGGCAGGATCTGAACGCCCTTGCTCTTCGCTTGGGTTACAAGGGCCTTGACCACCGCTTCGCCGGTGCCTTCGACGACGTGATACGTGGAGGGCGACGCCCGGCATCATGTTCATCTGGCCGGTGAACGTCACCCCTTGGTCCTTGAGCCAGGCTATGGTCGCCGCCGACTCGTCAACTATCGCCCTCACCAGCGGGCGTTCGCCCTCCAGTGGCTGTATTCCATGATGTTCCTGAAGGCGTCGTCCCGGCTGTAGTCGATGAAGCGCTCTCGCTGCATCTCACTCTCGACCGCGAAGGTGCCGCGGAAGAAGTTCGAGGTGCCACCCAGAGCGCGCTGCTTCTCGAAGACGGCCACCGTCGCTCCGCCTCTCAGCCAGGGTCACGGCCGCCGCCAGACCGGTCGCGCCCGAGCCGGCGACAACCACATCGACTTCTGCTGGAACAGCGACTCATCTGCTTCCCCCGATTCTTCGATCGCTACGCCTGCCGTGCAGGCCAACTGCGGACCCTGCCGTCGGTCGTCTTCAACCCGCCTACTTCCTCGTGAGCGGTATGTCGCCCAGGTTGACGTCCTTGGCGGTGGACGAGAGTCGGAGAAGTACTTGCCCTCGAAGCCCTTGGCCTCGATGCTCACGCTCGTAGGTGCCGACGGCGAGGTCCTTGAACCAGAAGTCGCCGTAGGCGTCGGTGAAGGTCTCGACCAGCTTGCCGCCGGAGGTGAGCAGGCAGCGGGCGCCGATGACGACCTCCTTCTCGATCGGGTCGTAGACCGTGCCGGCGATGAACTTGCCGGGGATGTTCCGGTAGTAGACGCGGGGGCGGCAGCCGGTCTCGGGCTTGAGGACCACGGCGCCCGTCGATCAGGTCCTTGAGGTCCTCTTCCTCGCCGAAGCGCAGGGCGTCGGTGGGGCAGGCCTCGACACAGCGGGGCAGCTTGTAGCCGTTGTCGAGGAGATGGGCGCAGCCCGTGCACTTCTGGGCGACCGAGCAACTCGTCGTTGAAGTAGATGACGCCGTAGGGACAGGCGGCCACGCAGTCCTCGCAGCCCGTGCACTTCTCCGGCTCGATGAGCACCAGGCCGTCGTCGCTCTTCACGATGGCGCCGTCCGGGCAGGCCTTCATGCAGGCCGGGTCGTCGCAGTGGTTGCAGAGCGTGGGGATGTAGTGCATCTTCACCTTGGGGATGGTGCCGCAGACGTGCTCCTCGATCTTCATCCAGAACTGCCCCGTCTCCGGCTGGGGCTTGGCGTAGGGCGTCCAGTCGTTGTCCACGTGCTCGTCCTTGCAGGCCAGCTGGCAGTTGTAGCAACCGCAGCACTTCCCCACATCTATCACGAATGCTTTTGCCATCGTCTCCTCTTTCTATTCTTGTAAGCCAGCCGGAGAGGGACACGCCCGTCGCGGGGTCGTAGTTCCTGTCGAAGGCCTCGGGATAGTCCCGGCGCCAGCCGGCCATCTCCTCGTCGGTCACCTTCGCCACCTCCACGAGGAAGCCGCTCACCACCATGCCGGTGGCGTTCTTGGAGGTGACCTTGTGGGGCGTGATGGTGTTGATGGCCCCTCCCCGGTCCAGCTTGCCGGGGATGATCGGGTCCCAGCGCGCGCCGTGGTCCATGTAGGCGACGCCGGGCATGAGCCGCTCGGTGACGTAGGCGCCGCCGAGGACGGTGCCCCGCTCGTTGTAGATCTTGACGATGTCGCCGTGTGCGATGCCTCTGGATTCAGCCTCGGCGGTGTTGAGCCACACGGGCTCGTACAGATAGCCGTCGGGACCCTTGATCTTCATGGTCGGGATCTCTCTCGTCCAGGTGATGTCGTCGCCCTGGGCGTGCATGCGCCACCGCGGGTGGTTGGACATGCAGAGGAGCGGGTAGTCCTTGGTCCGCTCGCTGCTCAGGCGCTCGTCGTGGCTCTCGCTCTTCTCGATCCAGTGGGCCACCGGCGGACGCTCGGGGTCGTCGGGGAAGTGCTTCTCGATAGCGGTCGAGGAATACTCCAGGAGACCGGTCGGAGTGTCTAGCGGGTTGTTCTTCGGGTCCTTGGCGAACTGGCTCAGTCCCGGCGGTTGGTCCTTGATCTCCTCACTGCAGGGGATGACGAAGTACTGCTTCTCTTTGAGTTCCTCCCAGGACATGAGCCCGTCCATGCCGGAGCCCTCGAAGGCGAGCTTCTGTTTCTCCTCGGTGGTCTTGCCCAGGGTGTACTCCTCGTGAAGCCCCAGCTTCTCGGCGATCTTGGCCACGATGTCGAAGTCTGAGAGCGATTCGCCCACGGGGTCGATGCAGTGGTCTTCCAGGAAGATGGAGGTGAAGACACCGCTGCCCAGATCGTTGCCGATGTCGAGCATCTCGAACCTGGTGGTGACCGGCAGGATGATGTCGGCCATGAGGCAGTCGTTCTCCAGCCAGGGATGCTGGGCCACGATGCACTCGATGGAGTCGTTCTGCAGGGCCTCGATGTAGGTGTTGGAGTCGTTCCAGCAGGTGATCCAGCAGGGGGAGTCGGTCCAGATCATGTGGAGCTCGGAGCAGCCGGGGGCCGGGAAGGTGTGTTCGGTGAACTGCTCTTTGACCGGTTCCAGGAAGGCATGCAGGCCCCACCAGCTGACGGGCGGGTTGAGGATGGCGTCGTGCACCAGGCACTTGGGGATCGCCTGCAGCGGAGGATTGGTCATAGGTGCTGTAAGTCGCCGCAGCTCGGGATGATCACCCGGGTAGGATGGCATCATGCCATCGCTGACACTTGTTGCGCCTGCCGGACGGACCTGCTCGGTGAACATCGGAAGTATCGGCTGGATCTTTCCCTGATAGGGGAGCGGGAACCACTTCCGCCATATGGACCATTCGATCATCTTCGCCTGATGGACCCCGGGTTTGCCCAGGCCGCTCATGCCGAGGAGCATGGCCTCCAGACGAGCCGGCTCTGAGGAGAAGGGGCCTCTGATGCCAGGTCCGCCGTTGCCGTGGATGAGGCTCGTGACCTTGTTGGCCCAGTCCCGGGCCAGGGCCTTGATGGTCCACTCGGGCACACCGCACTTCTCCGACGGCCCACTCGGGGGTCTTGGGCATGCCGTCCTCTTTGCCGAGCACGTAGTCCTCGAACTTCTCGAAGCCGTAGGAGTGGGTGGCGATGTATTCCTTGTCGTAGGTGCCTTCGGTGATCCACATGTAGGCGATGGCCAGCTGAAGAGCCGCGTCGGTGTTGGGGAGGATGGGGATCCACTTGTCGGCGTGCACCGCGGCGCCGTAGTTGAGGTCGGGGCAGATGTAGACCGACTTGAGGCCGATCTCGGTGAGCCAGTAGCAGAGGCGGCTCGCCATCATGCCCTGGATGGGATGAGGCGTCGTCTCCGGGTCGCAGCCCCAGAAGAGGAGCAGCTCGCCGTGCTCGGCGATGTCGGGATACAGGTTGGCGGCCGGCATCATCTCGCCTACCGGCTCGCAACCCCAGACGTGCTTGGCCCCCCAGTTCTGGCCTTCCCAGCTGTCCAGGTTGCGCATCTGGATGGTGTAGCCGCCCAGGAGGGAGAGGAGTCGGTTGGCGCAGCCGTGGCTCGGGCTGAGGTGCTTGCTCTCCCCGTGCATGTCGGCCTGGGAAAGGACCGCCTCCGGGCCGTAGTTCTGTCCCACCCGCTTCAGCTCGGAGGCCACCAGCTCTGCCGCCTCGTCCCAGGAGATGCGCACGTAGCCGCTCTTGCCTCGGTTCTGCGTGTTCCGTTCGCCGTTGGGATCCCAATCCACCCGTTTCAGGGGATAGCGCACCCGGTTCTTGGAGTAGACCCGCTTCTTGTACGCGTGGCCCAGGGGACCGACCACCGAACGCATGGGGGGTTCGAAGGTCTTCCCTCTGGCCTCTATCTTCCAGACGTTGAAGTCCTTCTTGTCGTACTTCGACTCGTAGTCAAGAGGCCTGATCCTTGTGATCTTGCCGTCCTTCACATCTATTAGGGTAGGGGCACCGGAGTCTTTCGGCCCGATGAGGCTAGTCCCTCTGATGACCTGCTTGTCTGCTCCGATATCGAACTTCTTCTTGTCAGCTTGCATGTACAGAACCTCCCGACCTGCCAGTCCACATCTACACTTCACCTTGACGGCCGATGTCCGACCGCCGCTGGAGCACCAGCTCCAGAAACACGCAGATCCTGATGTTCTGACCCTCGTGTCTGGACCATCAGGATCCTTGTCCCCCGCTCCCTTTGGACCCGTCTACTCCGGCACCAACAAGAACTCGATGGGGATTCCGTCGGGGTCGCGCGCGTACACGAACTCCCCCGGATGCTCTGAAGGACCGCCTTCCAGCAATTTCGGAGCGCAGAGGAGATCCACACCCGCCGCCGCCAGATCCGCGGCAATCCCATGCACGTCATCGCAGTTGAAAGCGGCCTGGAGATAGCCGAAGTCTCCCCAGAGAGTCGAGAAAGGAATCGATCTGCCCCTAGGGCTAAGGGCCTCGAAGAGTTCAACCATCGTTCCGCCCCGTACGTCTGCCGAGAGCAGGCAAGAACGGATGCGAGTGCCGACCGTTCCTGCAACCTCGTCCACCAGGCCCGAAAAGCTCTCGTGAGCATCACACACCACCACGGCAAGACCTAGAAAATCCCGGTAGAAGGACACAGAGCGCTCGAGATCGCAAACACCGATGCCCACGGAACAACCTCCGCCGAACATCTCCTCCGTCCCCGAAATCCCTGATGCAATTTCAACCAGATTTCCCTCCGGGTCCCTGCAGTAGACGAACTGATACTCGCCCCGCCCAGGGATCACCGTCGTCTTCGGCTCGGAGCAGAAGCCCACCCTATCCTTCAGTTTTGCCCAAGTCCCTGTCACATCAGCAGTCGCGAGCGTTATCTTCGCCACGCCGATGTCGCCATAGCGAGAGTCTGTACGGATAGGTCGGGGAGCAGGTTCCACCATCTGAATGAACTCCAGCATGATTCCTCCCGCCTTCTGCTGGAGAGTCGCTCCCGAGAACACAGCCCGGGGAGACCTCGTCACCTCGCGCATGATCTCCTGCTCCGACTCACCGAATTCGGCGAATACCTCCGTGAAGCCCATGAGTTCTCGGTAGAAGGCCAACATGGTCTTCAGATCTCTCACACCGATCGCAGCGTGATGTACGCCAGACACTCTAGACAACGACCAGCCTCCTTCTAGGGACGGAATACCCGGGCACCGAAAGCGTTGGTGCCGCCGAGCGGACTGAGCCGCTCAAATCGCACGTCCGATCTCTGCGCCGGCGGCAAACGCACCATGCATGTAGCCGAACTCTCTGCTGTCACCTATCTGGTAGACCTCGGGCACTTGGCCGCCCAGGAGCTTGACGACCTTTGCGTCAGGCTCCAGCGGCAGGGCCATGATGATGCTATCCGCCGCGAGGGTCTTGCGCTTCCCGTCAGAGGTAACGACCACCAGTCCCTGGTCCGTGATCTTCTCGTATGTGACTCCCGGCAGGGCGACCCCACCCTTATCTCCGAACCAGTTGAGCAACCGAAGGGGCGTCAGATAGGGGAGGCCCTCACCGAGGACCTTGGCCGTATCGACGATCGTCACCGATCTCCCTCGTTTGACGAGGAACTCCGCAAGCTGGCAGCCCTGCACGCCGCCACCGACGATGACAACTTTGTCTCCAACGGGCATATATGTCTTAGTGAGCCGTCCCAACAGCTTGGGCCCGAAGAATCTCAAGGCAAGCTTGATCTGACGATGGAGAACAGCGCTGTCGATGACCTTGGAGTTGCCCACGCCCGGTATGTCGGGAACAACGGTCTTTCCACCCGTCGCGAGGACGAGCACATCAGGTTTGGTCTTGTCGATCAGCACCCGATCAACCTCGCGGCCCAGCTCCACGTTCACACCCAGCTTGGAGAATTGGGTCTTGTAGTAGCTGACGAGGTCCAGGAGGCTTTGCTGCTCATGGTCTTTGACCACCGCTGCAATCGGGAGAAGTCCGCCCAATTGAGCGGCCTTATCGCAGAGAGTGACCTCATGGCCCCTTAGGGCCGCCACCCTCGCTGCCTCCATCGCGGCCGGTCCGCCGCCGGCAATCAGTACCTTCTTCCTCTTGGCGGCCGGCGCGATCTCATATTCCCGCTCTCTCCCAGACGCTGGGTTGACCCGGCACTTCTGGGGTCCGTCGTCCTTGCGCGTCTCGACGCAGTAACAGCAGCCGCAGCAGGGACGGATGTCCTCCAAACGCCCGGCAGCGACCTTGTTGGGCAGCTCGTGATCCGCTATCAGGCGTCTCGTCATGCCGACGAAGTCGATCTTGCCCTCCCTGAGAGCCTGGTCACCTAGCTCGGGGTCGAACCGACCGGCACAGAACACCGGGATGCGGACCATCTGCTTCACGGCGGCGGCCATGTTCAGGTACATGCCCTTTCCCCCCCGACTCACGTCCAGCTCGCCCAGGTCGAGGTTCGGGATCTCCGGATACAGGAGCGTTTCGGGGAACAGCATCTCGAGGTAGGGCCCGTAGCTTGACGCTCTCACTTGGAGGATATCTGCTCCCGCCGCTTCGATATACGGCGCAAAAGCCTTCGCCTCCTCAAGGGTGGTGCCGTCCTTCAGGCCGAATTCCCTCGCGTTGATGTTGGCGGCGACCAAGTACTCCTGACCGCAGCGTCTCTTCACCTCGCGAATGATGTCGCAGTAGAACCGCGTCCGGTTCTCTATGCTCTGGGGCCCGTATTCATCCTGACGTCTGTTCCAGAAACGCGAGAGGAAACAGTTGATGAGATGGTAGAAGGAGGCGTTAATCTCCACCCCATCGTATCCGGCT
Organism: uncultured Actinomycetes bacterium; assembly: GCA_963714175.1. Classification (GTDB taxonomy): domain Bacteria; phylum Actinomycetota; class Thermoleophilia; order RBG-16-64-13; family RBG-16-64-13; genus RBG-16-64-13. The sequence continues at coordinate 91,992 of CAVQNN010000007.1, forward strand.
TTCTGAGCCAGTTCGACTGAGTGCGCAAAGATATCGACGACATCGTGGATCTCCGGCACGGTGAGCTCTTTGCCCGGCACCCATTCCCATACGCTCGGCGGCATGTCCTCTTCGCTGATGGTGGAGGCCGTGATACGCTCCTGTGGACCCAACCCCGGCAGCTTGGCGAACCAAGGTCCAGCGTGCATCAACTGCACGAACACCGGGCAGTCGTGCTTGTGGATCTCGGCCACCATGCGAGCATGCAGCGGCACACAGGCTTCATCGTGGAGACGAAACCCGGTGGGGACTACGTGGGCACCCCTCGGCCACTCAACCGCACAATTCTCCACTATCACCAGGCCGGCACCGCCTTTGGCTATCGCGGCGTAGAAATCGGCCATCCTGTCCGTGGGATTGCCATCCTTGTCGGCATAGCCCGTACCCGCGGCGGTCTTGATGATCCGGTTCTTGGTGCGCAGGCTCCCGATGCTGCCCGGCTCCATCAAGCTCTCGAGGCGTTTGACCTTTCCCACCTTCGTCCTCCAACGATAGAAGTGACGTACTTGCCGCAAGTGTATTCCACCTGGCCCGCCCGCGACCCCAGGCCATGTGTTTGAACGGGCCGTGGCAAGACTAGCTGGGTTCACTCTCGTGTCGAGCTAACGCCCGTTCACCCAACGTAACAAATGTGCCCGCCGCTTGTCAACACTGGTGAACGCGCGTCCACCATTATTGTGGCCATCGCAACTTCTTCGCCCTGGCCATCTTCCAGAGTTCTTCGTTGGTCCCCGGCTGCAGTAGGCAGGCAGGCAAGGGACACATCGCCATGAACTCCTCATGGCGAGCGACAATCTTCTTGATTCGATCCTCGGGCCATGATCTATCCCACCCCAGACCCAGGTCCTCATTCACGATAACTACGTGGATATCGGTGTGAGGTGGTTTCCGTTCGATGATGGTCGTAACGGCGCACACTTTTGCGGGGCCGAGGCAGTCGTGACAGCGTCCGGATTTGCTACAGGGCGTGGGTGCGCCCTTTCGCCGTAGGTGCTCGGGCGCGATCACGTTCTTCACGCGGTCCAGTGCCTCATCGAGGTCTTTCACGATCTTGTTCCGGCCCACGACCAGCACGCTGGTGGGGTGTCCCCAGAACATCCCGGCCACCCGGTTACCGGCTCCATCCACGTTCAGAAGCCTGCCATCCTCGGTGAGGGAGTTGCTACCTGTCAGAAAGACATCGCAGAGCGTTGCTTCTAGCATAGGCCAGAAGGAGCGCTCAAATAGGGAATGAACATCTGCGATCTCGTTCGAGGGAACAAACCCGTTGATCACCCGGTTGCCCCTCGTCTCAAGCGCCTCTACTACCCCGATCTGCCGCACGCTCGTGGAATCGCCTGTCCCGACCACTGCTCCAGGGGAAACCAACCCGAGGACGATGTCACGAGCCTCCGCGGCATCTTCGGCCGCCCAGCCCACAAGCTGTCTCTTCTTCAACGACCTAATGGTTCTCTCAACAGTCTGGTCCATGATCCTCACCTTCGTGGCAGCCGGGTCAGAAGATGGTTCGATGTCCCAGAGGGCCTCCCTCGAGGACCACCTAGCCTCTCCATCGTTGGTCAGCCGGCTGTCCGGACTTTCCCATGGCGCCGAGGATTGCGGAACGAGCACCGAAGCGACGGGCGAAGACGCGTCCGCTCCTCGGTACATCGAACGAGCATCTGCTTGCGCAGACGCCCATGGCGACCCTGTGAAGTGTACGCTCATTCACCGCTGTTGACAAGGTTCGATGCCTCTGGTACGTTGGCGAACAGGCGGTATTGGGGTACCCCAGGGACAGGCTATGCGGTTGGAGGACAGGTGTGACACCCAAAGGTGGTCGAACGAACACCACTAGATCGTCTCAGGCGGTTGCCAACACCGTTCCCGTTGTCGTTCCCGCACACAAGCGCACGCGAGTGGCAAAGCCGGAAAGACAGAAGCAAATCGCCGAAGTCACGCTGAGGCTGGTCGCCCGCTACGGAGTCAACGGCGCGACCATCTCCCGTGTCGCTTCAGGCGTGGGACTTTCGCGGGCTGCTCTTTACAAGTTCTTCCCCAACCGGGAAGCAATGCTCGAGGCGGCACTGGACCTTCTGATTGAGCGGGTCCCCCGCTGGGTCGCCCGCTCCTCGGGGGACACCGTCTTCGAACATCTCATGGATATGGGCAATCAGTTTGGGCCCTTGGGGGTGTCCGAATTCGAATCCTTCACTCGTCCCTGGTTTCAGTTCGCCGCGGCCAGCGGCGCGGGCAAGTTGACCCAGGAGTTGGCCAAGAGACATCTCATGTTCCTTCGGGACTTCGCCGTCCTTATTGAGGAGGGGAAGCGCGACGGGAGCATCCGCGAGGATGTCGACACCAACCTAGTAGCGTGGAGCCTCATGATGTGGGCGTGGGGGGCGGACGTGGCCCGCTTGGTCGGGCTCGAGCAGGTGATCGGCGGCAAGACATCGGTCGAGATCTTCAAGCGCATGCTCGGGGACATCGCAACTCGGGAGGTAGATTGATGGCATAAGGATCAGTTCCTGGGAAGGCAACTTAGCCACGGGGCGTGACCTCATAGGAGGGTGAAATGAAAGCCACTAGATTTGCATGCGGGGTTCTTTTTCTACTGTTGATGGTAGGTCTCCTTCCAGTCCTGGCCGCATGTGGCGGGGACGAAGCGACAACGACCACTGCAGGACTGGCTACAACAACTACTGCCGCCGGAGGACAGACGGAGACCACCGCCGGAGGACAGACGGACACTACCGCCTCGGCGGAGGCCCAGACATACACGATCGGGCTCATCCATTCGGTGTCCGGCGTCATGGCAGCTTCGTTCAACGCTGTGACGGAAGCTATGCCGCTTGTGGAAGAACTGCTTAATTCTAAGGGCGGATTCACCGTAGATGGTCAGCAGTACCTCATCAAGCTTGTTGTAGAGGACGACATGTCGACAACGGACGGCGCGATTGCCGCCGCCAAAAAGCTGATTGGAGAAGGGGTCAAGCAGATAGTTGCCCCGCAGTTCATACCGAGCAACGCCGCGATTGCCTCGCTCTGCGAGGAGAACAAGATCCTGCGCGTTGTCAGCATCGGTCCGAACCTGACCGAGTACAGTCCCCCCAACAACTACTGCTTTGCCGCTATCTCCACCGCCGTCGGTATGCAGGCTGCTCACGACAAGACTTTCGAGCTGTACCCCAATATCAAGAAGATCGCCGTTGTCGCCCTTGATGATCCTGGCATCCAGGACATCGTGGGTAGGGCGAAACAGGACTTCCTCAACCGGGGGATCGAGATTACTCTGGACGAGCAGTTCCCGGCAGATGTTCAGGACTTCTATCCACTGATAACGAAGGCTCTCGCCACGAACCCCGACGCCATCGCGGGCGTTGCTGGTGCGCCGCCGTATGCCAAGGGTCTTCTGGAGTCGATGCGTCAGATGGACTTCACCGGCCCCCTGCTGACTTCAGCCGGCTGGGGTGACCCCGTCCAACTTACAAAACTCATAGATCCGCAATACGCTACCGACTTCCCGATGCAGCAGCCGGATGTCAGCAGCGACCTCATGGAACCCATTATGAAGGAACTCAAGGCCCTGTCAGACGCCAAGGGCATGACGATGCAGATGGACTACGCCTTGCTCCTGGGAGCCGTGTGGACTATCGTGCAAGCAATTGAAGAAGCACAGAGCTTTGACAATGATGCACTGGTGAGCGTCATGGAAACCATGCAGTTCGACACGATTTACGGACCGGGCGAAATGGTCGGTGCGACTGACATCGCCGGCGTGAACATCGGTCTTGATCGTCTGATGAATACACCCATTCCGTTCAGTCTGATACAGGATGGAAAGATCGAGTTCGAGTGGCTGCCGGCGCCGACGCCGGCTAGCTAGGCAACAAACACCGTGAGAATCTCGACTGGGCATCGAGGCTGTCTCCCACGGTGATGCGGATCGTGCGTGGGTCAGCGTCATTCTTCCGGAGCACTGACGCTCGAGTTCGGAAGAATGGCGCTGACCACGAGGTACTACTAGGTCCTAGATTCCACTGAAGGGAGCCAAGGTCCCGTATGGGTGTAGTAGGGCAGGGCATACTAAATGGACTATCATCGGCTGGGATATACATCCTGGTGGCGCTGGGGCTGACACTCGTTCTGAGCATCGTCAACATCGTCAACATGGCTCATGGCGAGTTCTACATGATCGGCTCCTATTGCATGTACTACATGATGTCGAGTCTCGGTCTCAATTTCTTCCTCTCCCTGGTGCTGGCCACGGTGGTCGTTGGTGGTCTCGGCATACTGGTGGAGCGCTTCGGGTTCAGACCCCTTGAAGGGGATCAAGACCGTTCCATGATAGTCTCTATAGGGTTGATGCTGGCATTGCAGAATGTCATGTTGACCATAGCAGGAGGCATTTCCAAGAGCATTAAGAGTCCGTTCCCCGGCGTCGTGCAGTTGGCTGGCACCACGATCTCCTGGGACAGACTTGTGATCGTACTCGTCGCGGTCCTACTGGTGGCGATTCTCTTCGTCTTTGTCAGGATGACCAAGACCGGAACGGCAATGCGCGCCATCTCTGAAGACCGAGTTGCCGCGGGCTTGCAGGGCATCAGCATCAACCGCATTTCCGCCACAGCCATGTGTCTGGGCTGTGGCATGGCGGCCATCGCTGGGGCTGTGGTCAGCCCGATCTTCAGCGTCTCCCCCACGATGGGGAGTTTTGCCCTGATGAAGGGCATCGGCGTGATAATTCTTGGAGGCCTTGGAAGTCTCGGCGGCGCCGTCTGCGGCGGCTTCATCATTGGAATGGTCGATGGGATTGTGCCACTCTACACATCCGGATACGCAGCAAGTGTCATTTCATTCGCAATGGTTATTCTGATCCTGCTGCTTCGTCCGCAAGGAATAATGGGCCATGAGTCAAAGTAAAAAGCGCAACAGACCTGCATGGCGGCCGCCGCTCGTGGTCGCAATACTAGTACTAGTCTGCATACTTCCCTTCATCTTCTCCGGCGCATATGGTCAGCAGGTGCTGGTTGTGTGCGGGATAAATATCATTGTTGCCTGTAGTGTCCGTCTCATCAACTTGACCGGGCAGTTCTCGCTTGCGACCGGCGCTATGATGACCTTGGGCGGTTACCTGTCGGCTCTCCTGACTATCCACTACGGGGTGTCGCCATGGGCAGGTTTCGTGATAGCCGGCGTTGCTGCCTTTATTGTGGCTTGCTGCTTTGGTTTTGCCTTCGTGCGGCTGAAGGGCATGTATTTTGCCATGGTGACTTTGTTCTTCGCACAAATCGTCACCCTCATCGTGCTCAACCTGCGCAGTTTCACCGGCGGCGTCAACGGTTTGTTTGACATCCCCTGGCCAGGCGGCATCGGCTCTGGAACACAATTCTACTACGTGATGGTTGGCGTCTCTGTGGTCTGCTTGATCGTGTTCTATCTTCTTGAGCATTCGCGATTGGGTTTGGTATTCGGAGGCATAAAGCAGACTGATACCCTATGCGAGAGTGTCGGCATCAATGTTCGAATCATGAAGGTTCTGGCTTTTGGTCTCGGGTCGCTCTTTGCCGGGCTTGCCGGCGCGTTCTACGGGCACTACATGCAGGCTCTCAATCCCTCTGCGTTCGGTTTCACGTTCACGCTTTACGCCGTGATCTATATGGTCGTGGGGGGAAGCGGCTCGTTTGTTGGGCCGATCCTTGGCGCTACTGTCTTGACACTGGCGAACAATCTCCTTCGAGCCTTCTCCAGGTTCCAGCCCTTGCTTTTCGCCGTTGTGTTGCTGTTGATCGTGTTCCTGATGCCTGAGGGGCTCGTCGGCCTCCCAGCACGCACAAGAACCGCGATCAGTAAATTCCGGGAGCGAAGGAGCGGACGTGCTGCTCAGGGTTGAGGGCTTAACTAAGAGGTTTGGCGGGTTGCACGCGGTATCCGGACTCGACATGGGCGTCGAGTCGGGGGAAATCGTCGGTCTGATCGGCCCGAATGGAGCCGGCAAGACAACGGTCTTCAATCTTCTGACCGGAGCCCACCGGCCAACGAGCGGAAGGGTCATGTTTGAAGACAAGGACATCACCGGGCACAAGCCGCACTCCGTGGCGGCGCTGGGCATGGTCCGTACCTTCCAGATAACCAACATCTTCTCCGACTACACCGTCCAGGAGAACCTGGCTTTGGCGTGCAACCTCAAGGCCGGAATCAGCTATTGGGGATCGGCGCTTCACACTCGGAGGAGTCGTGCCAAGGAGAGGAACGTTCTGCAGCGCTGTGACGAGATCCTGACGATGGTCGGCTTGGAGAATGTCAAGGACACCACTGCAGCAACGCTCCCTCACGGACACAAGAACCTGCTGGGTATTGCGATAGCCTTGGCAGCAGGACCGAAGCTGCTGTTGCTCGATGAGCCTCTAGCGGGAATGAACGCACATGAGGTTCTGGACGCTCTCAACGTGATACGGCGACTATGGGAAAACGGAACAAGTGTCCTACTTATTGAACACAACATGAAAGCAGCCATGTCGCTGTGCGAGAGACTAGTGGTCATCAGCTTTGGAAAGAAGATTGCTGAGGGCACACCAGAGGACATACGGGCAAATCGATCCGTAATCGAGGCTTACCTTGGGGACGACACCTATGTTGCTTGAGCTGCGTAATGTAACAGTCCACTATGGGACAGCCGAAGCAGTGAGAGACATATCCTTCGGTATGACAGCGGGGGCTTCTGTGAGCGTCATAGGAGCCAACGGAGCCGGAAAGAGCACCATTATCAAGGCAATAGCCGGCTTGGTGAGATTGCATTCCGGTGAGATAGAGTTCGACGGCGAGAGAATAGATGGCCTCCCGGTTGAGACGATCGTAGGTCACGGCGTTGTATGTGTGCCTGAAGGTCGAAGACTATTTCCCTATATGAGCGTCGCCGACAACATCAAGATCGGGGCGTATCTGGAGAGAGACAAGAAGGCCATAAAGGAGAAGTTGGAGGAAGTCTTCGAGCTGTTTCCGCGATGCAAAGAGAGACTGGGCCAGAGAGCCGGCAGTCTAAGCGGCGGAGAGCAGCAAATGGTGGCGATTGCTCGGGCGATGATGGCAAAGCCGAGACTGCTCATGATGGACGAACCGTCGCTGGGTTTGGCACCTATGGTGATCAATGATCTGGCGATGACGATCGTGAACATCAACAAGAGCGGCGTCGCGATTCTCCTCGTGGAACAGAACGCAGGCTTGGTAATGAAGGTGGCGCAGGAAGCCCACGTACTAGAGGTAGGCGAGATTGTCGCTCAAGGCCAGATGAGGGACCTCGTTGACAATGACTCGGTACGGAGGGCGTTTGTGGGGTGAGTGGAGCCCTGCGACCGAGAGTGCCCTCTGATCTAGGTCGGTGGATGCACCAGGCTACAGAGAATCGGGCGGCCCGCGCACGGAGACATCTTGCGCCGGTCTTACAACTACGGACGGCACGTTGCTCGGTACGTCGTGCGGTCCCTCGAGAAGCATGAAAAGGAGTACGACGGTGTCACTACCCAGCAACTACCCGCATGTGTTCCAGCCGATCACCATCGGCAGCATGACGCTCAAGAATCGCATCCAGTTCTCTCCTATCGTGTCTCGTCACGCCGATGCCTATACTGGTACCTCTACCAACGACCTGGTCGAGTTCGTCGGCGCTCAGGCTCGTTCGGGAGTCGGACTTGTCACCATCGGCTCCTCGCCCATCGACTTCGATAGAGCCCGCGACTTCTACGGCTGTCTGTCGGTAGTTCGAGAAAGTGACATCGCCGGTCTATCGCTCCTCGCGGACGAGGCCCACCGCTACGGGGCCAAGCTCTCCATCGAACTGACCCACGCCGGCGCCGTCAGCGACCCTGCCCTGCTTGCCGGTCCGGCCTTCGCCCCCTCGGTCATTCCCGGCCTCCATAACCCGAGCACCACCAAGGAGATCGACCGAGCGGAGATGGACGAGGTCAAGCAGCACTGGGTCGATTGTGTACGCCGGGTGAAGCGGGCCGGCTTCGACATGGCCATGATCCACGGCGCACACATGAACCTATTTGCTTCCTTCCTCTCCCCTCTGCTTAACCGGCGCACGGATGAGTACGGCGGCAATCCCAAGAACCGGATGAGGTTCCCTCTGGAAGTCCTTGCGGCCTGCCGTGAGGAGGCCGGGAAGGACTTCAACCTCGAGATCCGGCTGAGCGGCGACGAGCGCGTCCCCGGCGGCGTCAGCCTGGAGGAGCGCATAGAGTTCCTGAACGCCGCCACTCCTTACATAGATATGGTCATTATCTCCACCGGTGGCTTCATCTTCCCGGAGACCGGCGTGTATATGATGGCGGGCTACCACCTCCCTCATATGCTGAACGTGGAGACCGCGGCCAAGATCAAGCAGGGCATCACTATCCCCGTCTCCGTTGTGGGCGGCATCACCACCATCGAGGAGGCCGAGGAGATCCTGGCCTCGGGCAAGGCTGACATCGTCGCCATGGCCAAGGCGCTCATCGCCGATCAGGACCTGGTCACCAAGGCCAAGCGTGGCCAAGCAGGCGAGATCCGCCCCTGTCTACGCTGCTTGGAATGCGCTTACGGAGGGCTCACTGGCACTCCCCTGCGTTGTGCGGTCAATCCCCAGGCCGGCCGCGAGCTCAAGTACCGTGAGATCCCCATGGCCCGGAAGAAGAAGCGGGTGCTCGTGATCGGAGGCGGTCCCGCCGGCATGACGGCCGCTCGGACGGCGTGCGAACGCGGTCATGACGTGACGCTGTGGGAGAAGTCAGACAAGCTGGGTGGGCGTCTCTACGAGGCTTCAGCCCTGCCCCAGAAGGACACCGCCCGAGCGTATATCGACTGGGCCATCCGTACGACCAACAAGTCCGGCGCCAAGATCGTGCTGGGCAAAGAGGCCACCCCTGACGCCGTCGCCGCCGAGGCGCCAGACGCCGTCATCGTGGCTGTGGGCGCCGAGTTTGTCACGCCGGGGATCGAGGGGATCGACCTGCCCCATGTCATGACCGTCTCGGAGGCCGATCTGGGGACGAAACCGGCCGGCGCGAGAGTAGTGGTATGTGGCGGCGGCCTCTCAGGCTCCGAATGCGCCGCCGGTCTGGCCATGGCAGGTAAGAGGGTCACAGTGGTGGACGTCCTGCCGGAGGATGCCCTCTGCCTGGACGCCGTGGATCTCGTCAGGATAGCCCTCTTCGGACTCATGAAGGACAACGGCATCGAACGAATGCAGGGCTCGGTGAACGCCATCACGGACACCGGCGTCATCGTGACTCTTCCCGACGGCACCGTGGAGGAGCTACCCGCGGATACGGTAGTCGTGGCCTTCGGCCTACAGCCGGACCGATCGGCAGTCGAGCCTCTGCTCGATGTCGTTCCCGAGAGTTACCTCGTGGGCGACTGTCACAAAGTCGGCACTGTCTTCAAGGCCAACCATGACGCGTTCAACATAGCTGTGGAGTTGTGACGAAAGACTCCACGCAGGTCGCGATTGATACAAGGGAGCAAGCATGATCGCAACATACATCGATTCCCTGCTACAAGACAGACGGGAAGCGCTGGAGAAGGCTAGAGCCGACGGGACGAAAGTAGTCGGGTATTTCCCCGGAGGATATGTGCCGGAGGAGCTGATCTACGCGTCGGGAGCGATCCCTCTCTGCCTTGCGAGCGGAGGTAGCGCCCGGGCTGCGGACGAAGCGCTATCGATCGTGCCCAACGTGATCTGCCCCTTTGCCAGGGCGCAGATCGGGGAGATGCTGCTCAAGACAGACCCCTTCTACAGCGCGCTCGATCTACTGGTGGTTCCCTCGACCTGCCAGCACGTCAAGAAGATTGGGGATATCTGGGAGTACTACGAGGGTCCCCAGGTGTTCAAGCTCGGCGTTCCCTATGAACACGACAAGGACTTCGAGCTGGAGTACTACCGAGACCGACTGATAGCCCTGAAGGAGAGGCTTGAGGCCCTCACTGGCAGCACCATCACCGACGACAAGCTTGTTGAGGCTGTGGGAGTGTACAACCGCTTGCGAGCACTCCTGAAGGAACTGAGCCAGAAGCGCCTCGGCTCCCGTGAGATGGGCGGAACCCCGCAAGGAATCAGCGCTCTTGACTTCGTGCGACTGAACCATGCTTCCTTCTACGCGGATCCGGTCGCAATGATCGACGCGTTGGAGGCCATCTGTGCAGTCGACCCCACCGGCGCAGCTCCTCCCACCGATGTGGCACGACCGAGACTACTGCTTATGGGGCCGAATCTGGCATTCGGGGACTACGACCTCCTGAAGATGGTTGACACCGCCGGAGCCGATATCGTGATCGAGGATATCTTCGAGGGCGTCAGGGACTACTGGCACAGCATAGAGGCGACCGGAGATCCCATAGAGGCTCTTGCCCGTGGATACCTGATCGACAAGAGGCCTGCTGCCTTCATGAGAGGGTCGATACGCGAGAGACTGGAGTTCAGTCTTGCCTTGATCCGGGACTTCAACGTCTCCGGAGTGCTCTGGTACCAACTCCTTTGTTGCGAGTTCTATGACGAGGAGGGGTACTACTTCCAGATGGCGCTGCGGGAGCACGGCATCCCCACGCTCATAGTGGAATCGGATTATCACACCCTCGATTCAGGACCGTTGCGGACTAGGTTGGCGGCCTTCGTCGAGATGCTGCAAGGAGAACCCATCGATGCTTGAGCTACTAGAACTGTGTGGGTTCGACAAACCCGAGAGCAGAGAACTCCTACCCCGCGTTCAGCAGGTCTTCACCCGATTGGGACTAACCGCTGAGGATGTCGAAGTCGCAAAGGGTCGGATGACCACGTACTACGACATGGATCTGCAGGGCATCCGAAGGCTGATGGGCATCTTCGTAAAGGACCTCTGCAACATAGTCCTGATGAGGGAGGACGGCAGAGAGCGAATCGTGCACGCCTGCATGCTGCCGCAGATGGACATTCTCGGGTCGGCGATCATGGGCAACTCCACGGAGGTCGGGTTCATGAGCCCGAACACAACCTTCATGATCGTCATGGGTTGCATGTTCGGCAGAGTTTGTCCCCGTTCTCGAGGCTGCGGAAAAGCAATGGCTTCAAGCGGGCACGGTAGCGCACTGCGGCATGGTCAAGGCCAGGGTTGGCCTGATCAGCCTGGGCATGATCCCGAAGCCAAACCTGACAATCACATCTGGGTTCGTCTGCGAGACCAGCCCAAAGGTGAACGAACTGCTGGAGCAGGTCTACGGAATACCCGCGTGCTTTGTAGATGCGTGCGAGGACAGAGAATTCCGGGAGTATCCCGACGCAATGCGAGCCACGGTCTTCGCTGCGAAGAGCACCCGGGCGGCCTGTCGGCGAATCGAGGAAGAAACGGGCTTCAAGATAACTGATGAGATGCTATGGGACGTCCTGGAGGGAAGAAAGACCTACAATCAGGCCATGGGCAGGCTTTCTGACCTGATTCGTTGCAGCGACCCCGTACCTCTCGGGTCCACTCATCTGAACTTGCTGGAAGCTCTTGGTTGTGTCTCGTTCAAAGGGAACGAGCTTGCGGAGGCGGTCGACGTCCTCGACACCTTGTACGAGGAATTGCTCGACAGAAGCCAGAGGGGAATAGGAGCAACGCCGAAGGGCGCGCCTCGGGTGCTTGCGCTATTCCCGCATCATCACTCCGACCCCAGATGGGAATACCTGGCGAATCAGACAGGCATTAGCCATCGTGGCGTTCGATTTTCACGGTTCTTCTGAACTGATGAGTTCTGGGGCTGGGATCGTCAATCCGGAAGATCCCTATGAGGTGATCGTGCAGCACCTACATGGGTCGTTCACCCAACCGCTCGGCGGAAGGGTAGCGATCGTCCTCGACATGTGCAGGCAGCTCAGGGTCGACGGGGTGCTCAACCACTATCACCTTGGCTGCAGGTACGTTGTGGGAGACGGCATGATCCTCAGGAACGAGATCCTGAAGCAACTCGGCATACCCGTGCTCATGGTGGAATGGGACAACTTCGACCCGCGCTCCTATAACCACGAGCAGTATGAAGCCAAGCTGGAGACCTTCAAGTCTATGATGGAGGACTCGAGAAAGGTGAGAGTCTCATGACAGACTCCAGCCGCGACGAGGCCAGACCCGACGCCACACAAGACTTCGTCGCCAACTTCCTGGGCACCAGATATGAAGACCTCCCTCCTGAGGTGGTCAAGATCACCAAAGACCAGGTCCTCGACTTCTTCGGGGTCGCCTTGGGTGGATCAGGCGAGGCGGCGGTGCCCGAGCTGCGCGATCTGGTGCTGGAATGGGGAGGCGCCCGGCAAAGCACCATCTTCAAGTGGGGGGACAAGGTCCCCACGCCCAACGCCGCCCAGGTGAACGCCACCATGGCCCACTCGCTCGACTTCGACGACGTCCATGAGGACGCCATCATGCATCCCGGGGTGGTGGCCATCCCCACGGCGCTCGCCATGGCCGAGTATGTGGGCGGCTTGAGCGGCCGCGAGTTCATCACCGCCGTCGCGCTGGGCACCGACTTCATCTGCCGCTGCGGGTTGGCCACCAGGCCCGGCGAGAGCAAGCTTCCCTACGGATGGCATCTCACCACTCTCTACGGATACATGACCGCCGCTTTCGTAGCCGCCCGCGTGATGGGCATGGACGACTACGCCATGACCAACTCGGTGGGCATCGCCTACCACCAGTCTTCGGGTAACGGCCAGCCGGTCAAAGACGGGGCGCACACCAAGCGCCTGGGCCCGGGCATGGCGGTCCGGGGCGGCATCGCCTCGGCCATGATGGCCAAGCGCGGCATCACGGGCGCGCACAACTGCCTGGAAGGCAAGGCCGGACTGTACAAGGTCTATCACATGGGAGCCTACTCGCGAGAGCGTCTCCTGGACGAGCTGGGCACGCGCTTCGAGGGCATCAACGTCTCCATCAAGCCCTATCCCTGCTGCCGGGGCGTACATGCCTTCTGCGATGCCGGACTGGCGCTGGCGGCCAAGTACGATATCCGCCCGGACGATGTGGAGAGCATCCTCATCAACTGTGGAGAGGGCACCTATGGACTCCTGGGCTCGCCCCTAGAGGTGAAGGCGACGCCCCGGAACCCGGTCGACTCCCAGTTCAGCATCGTGTGGGGAGTGGCGACGGCTCTGGCCCGCCACCGGGTGACCTTGGACGATTTCACCCCGGAGGCCATCAAGAGCCCCGACATCCTTGCTTTCACGGCGAAGACCGACGTGCAGATCGACCACGAGTTCGACCGCGGCGACGTGGGGATCGAGCCGGCCCGGGTGCGCGTGACCATGAAGGACGGCGGGGTCTTTACCGAGCAGGTCGATTTTCCCACGGGAGCTCCGTCTCACCCGCTCTCCTTCTCCGACGTGGAGCGCAAGTATCGGAGTCTCTTGGAGCACGCGGGCCAGCCCATCTCCGCCTCGAACGCAGATGCGTTGGTGGAGAACGTCGCCCGGCTTGAAGAGTTGCAGGATGTCCAAGACCTAGTCCACCTCGCGACCTAGGACAGGAGGGTAGCAACAGGTGAGCTACTAGGTGACACCGCGGCCCGGGTGTGCAACAACCCCCTAGCCGGCGTGAGACTGGAGGAAAGGCTTTGATCAAGGTAAGACAGCAGCGCATGGACGAAGACCTGTTCATGGAGAAGCGCAAAGAGGTGCTCGCCATATGGCCCACCGGCAAAGAGGTGGATCTGGAGGAAGCCATCGCCTACCAGAAGGCGCTACCCGACAGCAAGCGGTTTCACAAGGTGCTGAAGAAGTACCACGACGAACACCGCATGTCGCTCTTCCCCCGGCAGGGCACTCCACTGGTCGATGATGAGATCGCTATGATCCGGTCCCTGAACGAACTGGGTATCCATCTCCTTCCGTTCACCACCGACAGCTACACACGCAACCTCCAGCTCGACAAGGTCGAGAAGGGCTTGGAGGAGAGCAAGCGGACGGGCAAGGCCGCTCTAAACGGCTATCCCCTCATCAACCACGGCGTCAAGACCAATCGCAAGGTGGTAGAGGCCTGCGATGGGGCCCTCGACCCCCGCTCATCCCGCATCGGCCAAGCCCTGGTCGCCGAGATCGCCTTCGCCTCGGGCATGAACGCCTATCCCAACAGCTTCTTCGGGTGGATCGCGGGCTACGACAAGAAGGCCACCGTAGAGGAGTGCATCGAGACCGCTCAGTACTCCGGGCGCCTCATCGGCTACTACGCCGATCATGGCGTGATCATCACCACCGACGCTCACGGTTGGCTGCCCAACTTCGTCATCCCCATGAGCGTCAACATCGCCACGCAGATCATCGAGGCCTTGGTCTCGGCCGGGCAGGGTGTGAAGAGCATCTTTCCCCAGGCGAACATGCAGGGCTGCCTGTTCCAGGACCTGGCCGACATGCGCTCTCTGCCCAAGCTCATGCGGCACTACCTCGACCGGTTCGGCTACACCGACGTTGACATCCCGGGAGTGTTCGGGAGTCAGTCGCCTCTCTTCCCCTTCCCGCAAGACATGGGGAGCGCCTTTGGCTACATCGGCTACACGGCGGTAACTGCAGCTCTTGGCGGCTGCGACGCCGTCTCGGTGAAGACTGTGGACGAAGCCGCCGGCGTGCCCAGCATGGATTCTCATCGCGAGAGCTATCGAGCGGCTCAGTGGATCCTCGGGGTCATGCAGGATCAGAACCTCGAGATCGACAACGCCACGATCGATCAGGAAGTGGAAGTGACCACCGCTGAGGTCACGGCCATCCTCGACAAGGTCATAGAGCTTGGCGACGGCGATATCACCGTCGGCACCATCAAGGCGGTGGAAGCAGGCGTGCTCGACTCGCCCATGTCCATCAACATCCATGCCGCCGACAAGGTGCTGGGCATCCGCGACCAGCAGGGCGCCTGCCGCTATCTCGATTTCGGCAACCTGCCCATCCCAGAGGACATCAAGGACTTCCACCGGCAGAAGGTGGCAGAGCGGGAGAAGGCTGAAGGCCGCAAGATGGACTACTACGCCTCCATCGAGGATTTCTGGGCCATCAGCAAGAGCAGGCTCAAGGGTCTGCCGAGCCAAGGACAAACACACCAAGTCACCGAGGAGCATTGAGATGAGACTAGACGGCAAGGTCGCTATAGTGACCGGAGGCGGAACCGGCATCGGACGGGCAGTGGCCGAGCGCTTCGTATCCGACGGGGCGTGCGTCTGCATCACCGGCCGGCGGAGCGAGATGTTGGAGCAGGTGGCGTCCTCCTTGCCCGCTGAGTGCGTGAAGACGTGTGCCGCGGACGTGACCAATCCGGCAGACGTAGACCGGGTGGTCGAGACAGCGCTTTCGTTCGGTCGGGGCCTTCACATCTTGGTGAACAACGCCGGCACAGAACAGCCGATGGCTGGTGTCGTCGACCTCGATCTGGCCGTGTGGAATCGCGTCATCGAGATCAATCTGACCGGGCCGTTCCTCATGATGAAGTCGGTCATCCCCGCGATGATCGAGGCGGGCGGCGGTTCGATCGTGAACATCTCCTCCCTGGCTGCGCTGGTCAACCTGGGGGGCCTGCCTGCCTACTGTGCCTCCAAGGGCGGGTTGGTCAGCCTGTCGAAACAGGTCGCCGTGGATTACGGTGTGAACAAAGTGCGCTGCAACGTGGTCTGTCCCGGGGCCACGATGACCGAGATGTTCCTTGGTGGCATGAAGCCGGTCGCCCAAGCCTGCGATATGACGGTCGAGGATGTAGTCCGTACGTTTTCTCAGGATATCCCGCTACGCCGCGTCTCCAGCCCTCACGAGATGGCGGGGCTCTGCAGCTTCCTCGCCAGCGACGACGCGGCCTTCCTCACCGCCGCGGTCATCCCGGTGGACGGCGGCGCGGTCGCCGTGGACATCTCGGGGGCCGCCATCAATCAGTTGGCTGCCCAGTACTTGGGCGCAGGAGGTCAGCCCGCCTGAGCTATCGGACAAGCCACGATACCCTGATCCCGCGGCATGGCTCGCCGCTCCCATATCGCCGCAGCTCACCTATCGATCACGAGACGGGTTGCTCCAGTTGTTCTCCGAGATACCGCAAGATGCTCTTCGCGGCGATACGCCCGGAGTTGAGCGCGAACGACGAAGCCAGTCCGGACGAACTCTTGATGGGGTAGCTGTCGCCATACATGCCGCCGGCGTCGAAGCCTCCGGCGTAGAGCCCGGGAATCACATTGTCCTTTTTGTCGAGCACTTCGAGCTTCCCGGTGACCTTGATGCCGCCCATGGTGCCGAGGAAAACGGTGCGGGCCCGCGTGGCGTAGAACTTCGGACCCAGCAAGGGACGCAGATAGCGAGGGTCCTTGGCGAACAGCTCGTCATGGCCCTGGGCGCAGTAGTCGATTGTATTCGTCCACCGTCGCCTTGAGCGCGACAGGCTCGATTCCGATCTGCGCAGCCAGTTCTTCCAGTGAATCGGCGGCGAACACTTCCGTGCTGCCGTTGTCCATTGCAGCTTGGATCTCCCGGCGTAGATCGGTGAGCTTGAAACCGGGAGGGATCTCGACGCTGACGCCCTTGTCGAGACCTCTCTCCATCAGCCGTTCGATGATCGAGTCGTCGAAGACGCTGTAGGTGCAGCCGTCCTTCATATACCTGCCCTGAGCGTTCCCGAGAGGGGTATCCCAGAAGGTGATGGTCTCGTCGCAGAACCGCTCTCCGCGAGCCGTCACCCAGAGATCAGGCTGCGCGGAGGCCTGCTCCAGGTTGCAGCCCATGGCGAACTCGTCGCCGGTCGGCGCCACCCGGAACATCTCGATGGTGCTCGTGCCCTCCTCTGCCGCACCCACTTCCCAGGCCATGCGCAGACCGTCGCCGGTCTTGCCCGTGTTGCCGACGGGGAACAGGTTCACTCCCAAGTCGTAGCCTGTGTACTTCTTGATCCATTCCTTGTTGTTGGCAAAACCGCCGCTCGCGACTACGACCGCCTTGACCGCCACCTCGACCTCGTCACCGTCGGACTCGGCTATGACGCCGGTGACACGATTGCCCTCTTTGAGGAGGCCGACGACGGGAGTGCCGGGCAGGAAGACCACGCCCTTGCTCTTGGCCTGGTCGACCAGAGTCTTGACCACCGCTTCACCCTTGCCCTTGATGACGTGATAGGTGAGCGGCGATTCCGGCATGTTGATGGTCGCGTCGACGAAAACCACGCCTTGGCTCTGCAGCCAGCTTATGGTCGGGCCCGACTCGTCGATGATGGCCCTCACCAGCCGGGGGTTGGCGCGCCAATGACTGTAGTCCATGGTGTTCTTGAAGCACTGATCGCACGTGTAGTCCACGTAGCGCTCGCGCTGCATGTCGCTCTCGACGGCAAACGTGCCCTGGAAGAAGTTCGATGTGCCCCCGAGAGAGCGCTGCTTCTCGAAGACGACCACCTTCGCACCGCCTTCGGCGAGCGTGAGGGCGGCGGCCAGACCGGTAGCCCCGGAACCGATGACAGCGACATCAGCCTGTGCAGGTACGGAACCCATCGTCATTCCCTTCTCGTTACGTTGCCTTGCCAGGTGCGAAGGCACGATCCGATGTGGATCGAGCCCTCAATAGTTGCCCCAGAACTTCACCTCTTTGATTTTGAGGCGCAGGTCGCACTGGAGGCATCGGGCGGACTCGTAGCCTGCGTCGCCCTCCTCCAGGCCTTTGACCAGCTCGCAGAAGCCGGTCAGTCTCTCCTCGGGGAGCAGGCAGACCTCCGCCACACGGTCGAGCCCGGCGAAGCCCTCGCAGGGTCCCAACACCGGCTCCGGCTCGCTCTGCGCAGCCAGCTTCCTGTCGATCCGGCCGTTACCGCCAAGGAACTTGTCCACCGCGACCGCGGCTTTTCTGCCCGATGCGATCGCCTTGATGACCGAGGCCGTGCCGGTGACTGCGTCACCGGCGGCGAACACTCCCTCGCGACTGGTGGCCAGGGTGAACTGGTCCAACTCGATCAGCCCGCGGTCGGTCTTGTCGAGGTCGAACTCCTCGGGCAGTTCCGGCCGTTGACCTACGGCGAAGATGACGGTGTCGGCCTCCACCATGTGCCGCGAATCGTCGATCACCTCGATCTGCGCGACCCCGTTCTCGTCGAAGCAGAAGCTCTCCACGTCGAGGAACTCAACCCCGGTCACCTTGCCGTCGTCGCTCACGATGCGAGTCGAGGTGTGCGAGGGGTCGAGGGCGATGCCTTCATCCACGCCCTGCTCGATCTCGTCGGCGCTGGCCGGCATGTCGGCCCGGCATTCCAGACAGGCGACGAGGACCTCATCGGCGCCCAGGCGCCTGGCCACACGGGCACAGTCGAAGGCGACATTGCCGCCACCCAGGACGACCACCTTCTTGCCCACGGCCACCGCTTCTCCCAGGTTGACGGCTCTCAGGAAATCGGTGCTCACCAGCGTGCCCTGGCTGTTCGCTCCCGGTACGCGCAGCTTCGTTCCCTTGTGCGCCCCCACCGCGACGAGCACCGCGTCGTACCCCTCGGTGAGGAGCGCGTCGATCGACTCCACCCGCGTGCCGGTCTTGATAGCGACGCCCGCCTCCTCGATGTCGGCGACCTCGGCGTCGAGCACTCGGCGCGGCAGGCGGTACTCCGGAATGCCGTACCGCAGCATGCCTCCCGCCTCGGGAAGTGATTCGAAGACCGTGACCTCGTGCCCCTGCAGCCGCAGGATATAGGCGGCGGTCAGCCCGGCCGGGCCGGAGCCCACAACGGCCACCCGTTTCCCGGTGTCATCCTTTGCAGCGGTGTTCAGCTTCCACGACGCCGCCTGGTCGTTCTCGGCTGCGAAACGCTTCAGGTCTCGAATAGAGATCGGCTCGTTGATCTCGCCTCTGCGGCACACGTCCTCGCAGACGTGGTCGCAGATGTAGCCGAGCACGGCCGGGAACGGGACCTTCTCGCGGATGATGGCGACGGCCTGCGAGTACTCCCCGTCCTTGATGGCCCGCACGTACCGGGGAACGTCGATCTCCGCAGGGCAACTGCTCTTGCACGGCACCAGAGCGGCCTTGCGGTTCTGGTCTCTGATCAACTCCTCTTTGTCCTGGATCGCTCCCGTGGGGCACACTTCGGCGCAAGCCCCGCAGAAGCGGCAGCCCGACTCGGCGAGCGCCGCACCCTCCTCGTGTGTATATGTATGACTCGCTGCCCTGTTTCTTGTAGTACAACACGCCCACCTGGCGCAGGTCGCCGCAGGCGCGGGCGCAACGGCCGCAGAGCACGCACTTGTTGGGATCGTAGATGAAGAGCGGATTGCGGCTGTTGACGGGCAGCAGCTTGGGTCGCCGATTGACGCGCAGTTCCTCCACTCCCAGATACTGCTTGAGCGACTGGAGTTCGCAATTGAGGTACTTCTGGCAGGTGCCGCACTCGGGCGGGTGCCCGACCAGCAGCAACTCCATGGCCAGGCGCCGCAGGCGGGTGATCTCGTCCGACTGGGTGCGCACGACCATTCCGCCGGCGATCGGCGTCGAGCACGATGCCACCACGCCGTCAGTGCCCTCCACCTCGACCACGCACAGCCTGCAGACACCGCCCGGCGGCAGGTCGGGATGGTCGCAGAGGTGCGGCACGTAGATACCGGCTTCGAGCGCGGCATGGAGCAGGCTGTCGCCAGCCTGAGCCGAGACCTCGGAGCCGTCGATGGTGAGCTTCACAGTCTCGCCGGTCATCGCCCGGCCTCCGGGCAGCCCTTGCCTTCAAGATGGGCCATGAAGTCGCCGGGGAACAGTTCGAGGGCACTCAACGCCGGCAGTGCCGCGCCCCAGCCGACGCTGCAGATGCTGCCGGTCTTCATGGCCTCGCCCAGTTCGCGCATCAGTTCCATCTTCTCCTCGTTCGCCCGGCCCTCGACGACGTCGTTCAGAAGGTCGAGCAGTTGGCGCGTGCCTTCCCGGCAGAACACGCACTTGCCGCATGACTCCTCGTGGAGCCGGGCGGTCGCGTCTCGCGCCATTTCCACTCCGCAGCGGCCGGCCCCGAAGACTTCGATGCCTCCCCAGCCCATCGCCGCGCCCAGCCGCCCCAGATCCTCGTAGTCGATCGGTGTATCGAGGGCGTCGCCGGTCAGGAACTTACTCGCCGGCCCGCCGAACTGAACGGCCTTGATGGCGACCGCATCGACCGGCCCACCCGCGGCCTGCTCGAGCGCGGAGCGGATGGTCGTGCCCAGCGGCACTTCAAGCGTTCGCGGGTCGCTCACGTCGCCGAAGACCGCGATCACCTTGTTCGCCGCCGCGACGCCGGCCGGCGTCGCGAAGAGCGCCGCGACTGCGGCCAGGGTCTCGGCGGTCTCGACCAGGGTAGGCGCGCCGCCCACTCCCGCCACGTCGCCGCTGGCGCGGAGGTAGGGCAGCGCCTGCCTCCCCTCGAGCGCCCTGATCAGGGCCGTTTCTTCGCCTGAAACCAACGACGCCGGCACCTTCTCTACGCGCACAGCCGCGCAGACCGCCCCGCTAGTCAATTCGCAGGCGGCTTTCTCCAGAGCGGCGGCTTCGTCACCGCACTCGGCGCTGAGACACACGACAGCGTCGACCGCGCCGACCGCGTGGGCGGCGATTAGCAGACCCTCGAGCACCGCTTCAGGGTTGGTCTGCAACACGAACCGCGCGACCGGCGACCGCGGGTCGCCGTCGACGGCGTTACAGATCACAACCTTGCCCTCCCCGGGGGCGTCCGCAACCGCCTGCCACCGCTCCGCGAGCGGCCGGCCGGCGCCGCCCCTCTCACGCAGCCCGGCAGCCTGCACCTCGGCGATGACGGCCTCCCCTGTCAGCTCGAATGCGCGCCCCAAAGTCACGATCAGACGACCTCGACCCAGTGGCCAATCTCGCCCGGCGCCGCGAAGAGTGGCTCGATGGTGGCGCCGAACTTCTTGAAGTGCTCGGTCGACAGGTGGTACCCGATCGCCGCCTCGTCTTCATACTGTTCGTAGAAGATGAAGTCAGTCGGGATCTCGGCCGACCGGTTGAGCGAATACAGGATGGCGCCGGGGTCCTTCATCACCAGCGGCCGCATCCATTTGTAGGCCGCGATGAACTCATCGCACTTGTCGGGTTTGACATGGACTTTGGCCGTGATGATCTTCATGATCCATCCTCTTGATTTGGTGTTTCCCACTTCCAGAGAGCGCGGAGGGCCTACCCGAAGTCGATGCCGTAGCCCCTCGCATAGAACATAGTCGGCGGCGGCCTGAGCGCCTGCCAAACCTCGTCGCACGCCTTCAGATCGCCCGCGGTCAGCTCGAGGTCGAGCGCGCCGAGGTTCTCCTCCAACTGCTCGACCGAAGACACACCGCAGACGACGGAGCTCACGGCAGGATTCTGCAGCATCCAGGCGAGGGAGAGCTGCGACAGGCTCCTCGGGCCGGCGATCTCTTTCAGCCTGGCCACCGCGTTGAAATACCGAGGTTCCCAGGTCGACGGATACGGCTTGACACCGGCCGGGGGCGGCTTGCTCGGGTCGTACTCGAGGAATTTCCCCGTGAGCATGCCACCAGCCAAGACACCCCATACGTTGACGCCGACTCCCTCGGCCTCGCACAGCTTGGTCATCTCGATCTCGCAATCGCGAGCCACCAGGTTGTAGACCAGCTGTATGCAATCGATGCCGGCAAGATTCCGCTTGTCGGTGTACCAGAGAGCCTTGCACACCTGCCACGCGTAGAAGTTGGACAGACCGATGTAGAGGATCTTGCCTTCGCGCACGAGGTCGTTGAGCGTGTCGAGCGACTCCTCGATCGGGGTCGTGTAGTCGGGCTCGTGCAGGTAGTAGATGTCGACGTAGTCGGTCTGCAGCCGCCTCAGGCTTTCCTCGATGCCCTGCCTGAGGTGCTTGCGGTTGAGCCCTCTGTCGTTCGCACCCGGCCCGGTTACCGCCGCGACCTTGGTCGCAAGAACGACCGATTCGCGGCGGCCCTTCAGCGCTCGTCCGACGATCTCCTCAGATGGTCCCCGCTGTGGCGTGTCCCACCTGTCCTTGCCGTATATGTCGGCTGTGTCGATGCAGTTGATGCCGGCCTCCAGCGCGCGGTCGACTACTGCGGACCGCGGTCGGTTCGTCCACCTTGTTGCCGAACCAAAGAGTGCCAAGGGCGATAGTCGAAAGCTTGAGGCCCGACTTGCCCATGTTCCGGTATCGCATCTGCGGCACGCCTTCGCTCCCTATCCGCCCAGGTAGGCCTTCTTGACGATCTCGCTGCATCTGATCGCCTCGGTGTCGCCCGCAAAGACCACCCTGCCGACCTCGAGCACGTAGCCGGTCTGGCAGACACCGAGCGCGAGGTGCGCGTTCTGCTCGACGAGAAGAACGCTGATGCCTTCACTGTTGATCTTCCGAATGACGTCGCCGACCTGCTCGACCACGATGGGAGCGAGCCCCACGGAGGGCTCGTCCAGGCACAGCAGACGAGGATTCGCCATGAGGCCGCGTCCGATGGCCACCATCTGCTGCTCGCCGCCGCTCAGGGTCCCCGCATTCTGCTTCATACGCTCTTTGAGCCGAGGGAACAGCTCGAATACGTAGGCCATGGAGTCCGCGATACCAGCCCTGTCTTTGCGCACGGTCGCGCCGAGCTTCAGGTTGGTCTGAACGGGCAGGTAGGGGAACAGCTGCCGTCCTTCGGGAACCAGCACGATGCCCTTCTTGACCCTGGCGGCCGTCTCCAGTCCCTGCATGTCCTGGCCATCGAAGAGGATCTGACCCGTCCGGATGGGCACCAGCCCGACCAGCGACTTGAGGATCGTGCTCTTGCCCGCGCCGTTCGCTCCGATGATGGTCACCACGCCGCCTTCGGGAACGTTCACGGTGACGTCCTCAATGGCCATGGATTTGTGGTAGTAGACCGACACATCCTTGATCTCAACAAACATAGTCGGCTCCAAAGTAGGCGGAGATGACCTCCTGGTTGGCTCTGACCTCTTCGGGCAGACCTTCGCAGATCTTCTGGCCGAAGCTGATGACCACCACGCGGTCGCACAGGCTCAGAATCTGCATGTTGTGCTCGACGATCAGCACTGTGATGCCGTTGTCACGCATCCCGCGAATGGCGTCCAGGCTGTACTGGATCTCCGACGGGTTCATGCCGGCGAGTGGCTCGTCCAGCAGAAGAAGCGTCGGCCTTGTCGCGAGGGCTCGAGCCACTCCGAGCATCTTCTGGTGTCCGTGGGCAAGGTTCCTCGCCAGTTCGTTTGCCTCCTTCGAGAGACCCACGATCTCCAGGATCTGTTGAGACATCTCCTCGATGAACTTCTCGTTGCGCCGGTATTTGCGGGTGTTGAAGAAGATGTCCACCAGACTCGAGCGAGGGTGAAGGTCGAATGACGAAGTGACGTTCTCGAGCACGGTGAACTCCGGGAACAGCGGGTTGAGCTGGAAGGTGCGGCCGATGCCCAGCTTGGCCACCTGATTCGGCTGGCTGCGGGTGATGTCGGTGTCGCGGAACATGACGGTGCCGCTCGTGACCGGCAGGACGCCCGGTGATCAGGTTGAAGACGGTCGACTTGCCGGCGCCGTTCGGGCCGATGAGACCGACGATCTCGCCTTCGGCTACATCGATGTCGAACTCGTTGACTGCCTTCAGGCCGCCGAATCGCTTCGTCAGTCCCTTAATCTCGAGAAGCATCGGTCCTCACCTCCTCCACAGCCTGGTCAAGAACGGAGTCCGGGCCAGCAGGAATTGGCGTGTCGGGCGGCCTGCTCCTGGTGAAGCGCGTCACGATCTTGTCCTTGATCAGTCTTACCAACCCGACGATGCCGTCCGGCAACAGGAACGCGATGATGAGGAGTATGGCGGCCGTGACGTAGGGCAGATCGCCCTTGAGACCGCGGAAGAAGAACTCCGGAACGATCAGGAGGATCAGCACACCTACCGAGGGGCCCCAGAAGCTGTTCAAACCGCCGACAAGCACGTACATGATGATCCAGAGCGTCGCGGCAAGACCATAGCTGCTCGGCGACGCGACGCCTGTGTAGTGACAGTAGAAGGCGCCTATCAGACCCGTGAAGAAACTACTGAAGGCGACCGCCAGGATGCGATTGCCCCTTTCCCCGATGCCGACACTCGCCGCCACCTGGTGAGACTGAGCTACGGCCTTCATCCGGACGCCAATGCGGCTGAACTCGAACCTGTACAAGCACACCAGGCTGACGATCATCAAGCCGAGGCCCAGGTAGTAGTAGTTCGTCCGGTTGGTGAACAAAGGCTGTACCCCGCCCAATCCGGTGCTCATGCCGGTCGTCTTTCCGCCCGCGGTGATGAGGTTCATGATGACGTAGCCCAGAAAGAGCGTGCCCATCGCATAGTAGACGGTGCGCAGACGCGCAAAAGGAAAAGCGATGATGCTGCCGATGATGGTGGCGGCGACGGCGCCGAGAGGGATGGTTATCCACGGCGACCAGTGCAGCCAGACCCCGGGGATCGCCGCGGCATAGGCACCGACGCCCATGAACGCGCCTTGAGCGATGTTGAACTGCCCGGATATGGATATCGTCCTGAAGCCGCTTGAGACGACGATGTATACGAACGCGAGGATGAGAACGTGCATGTGGTAGGACCCGGCTATGGCCAATGGCAGCAGCGCGAGCGCTATGACGATAGCGCCCAGGGAACTCACGCCGGCCCAGCGCCGTGCCTTGGCTCCAGATGCCCCTTGCTTCTTCGCCGCCTCCGGGTGTTCTGCAGTGGCCGTTTCTATCTCACTCATGACCAAAGAACCCCTTGGGCCGGATGACTAGTAGGGCAAGGACCATGATCGACGCAAGCGCGTCAACCACTGCTCCGTTCAGGACTACAGGCAGCGCCCCGTAGAGCACGCCCAGCAAAGCACCGACGTAGAAGATGCCGTTGAAGCTACCGAGCCCTGCCAGGATCACGAGCATCAGTACCTTGATGAGCGAGACGTCACCGATGAACGGTGTGAGGTTGTACAGCGCGCCGGTGAATACACCGCCTATGGCGGCAAGCCCGAAACCGACGGCGCAGGCGATCGCGGCCACCTGGCTGAACCGTATTCCCTGCAATGCGGCGCCTTCCCTGTTCTGGGTGACCGCCTGCATCCTGGCCCCCCAACGCGAACGATCCACGAACAGGATGATCGCGACCAGTAGGACGACGCCGATACCGAAGGCCAAGATCCGATCGGTCTCGACCGGATACGGTCCGAATTTGGTCGTGCCGTTGATGAACGAAGGGATGGAGAGCGCATTGGTGCCCAGGAACCGGTTGAAAGTGGTAACGAGTATCGTGGAAAGGGCTATACAGACCATCATGGTCCGGTTGAAGTCGGCCTTCATGGGCCTGAACAGAAACCTCTCCACCAGAACACCAAAGGCAGCGGCCAGCAAGACCGTTAGCGGGAAGGCGACGAATCCGGGAAAGTGGAGTTTGACCACCAGCAGATAGCAGCCATAGGCAGCCGACATGAAGATGGCGCCGTGGGCCAGGTTGAAGATTCCCAGCAAGTTGAGGATGAACGCGAACCCCATGCCCATGAGGATGTAGACCATCCCGAGCAGGATCACGTTGATTACTGTCTGGACTACGAGTTCCACTATTTCAACCAATCATATCGTCTGTCGCTTGTTCCGTCGTTGAGTTGAGAGCCGGCCGGTGCGGCGCCTGCTCGAGCAACCGCTCGGTGCCGTCCACACCGGCCGGCTCGTTCTACTTGTCAGCTAGCTTGTGTGCGCTACGGGGTCACGTCCGGGATCATCCAGGGCTTGTACTCGACCTGCCCGTCGTTGACCAGGCATACCGGGATCGGATTGGCCCACGCATGGTTCGTTAGACCGTACAGCTCGTTCCCGCTCGGGAAGCCGTCGCCGTAGAGCGTCGGGAGGCTGGTCAGCGTCTCCCACTTCTTCGGCGACCTCAGTCGGATCGAGACTGTCGGCAGCCTCGATCGCACCCTTCAAGAGGTAGAGGGCGTTCGGCGCCAGTCCGAAGATGTGCCGGTTGGTATCGCCCATCTCCAGCAGCCTCTTCATCACCGGCGCCATGTTCGGGTCGGCGAGCTGCTTGCTGAGGACGCCGACGAGGCCGGTCGCTGCGTCGCCAAGGGCGGCAATCGCCGACGGAGCGTCGATCGGGAAGCCGATGGGCCCTTCGTAGCCCAGCGCGCGCAGTCCTTTGATGATGCCGAAGAAGGACGGGTCGATGCCGATGGCAAGCCATACGGCGTCCGGGTTCTGGGCCTTGATCTTCGCGGCGATGGGGTTGTAGTCCTCAGCGTTGGTAGCGAAGAGCACCGGATCGCCCGCGAGCGTCACACCGGCCCTGTCGGCGGCAGCCAGCAAGTGCGGCTTGAAGGCATCGAAGGTCGCATCTTCGGAGGCCAAGGTCACGGTCTTGATGTCGGGATAGTACTCCCGGAGGGCCTTCAGAGTGGTCGAATGCTGGGTAATCGGGTCCAGACCCAGGAACGCGTACGGGGTGTTCGCGTTCATCTCGGCCGGGTTGAGGCCGTTGTAGTTGGCGACGTGCAGGACTTTGTTCTGCTCGAAGATCGGGGTGGTGGCCAAGTTGAAGAACGCTCCCGGGCCAACCACGAACTGGAGCTTCTCGTCCAGAACGAGCTTGGTGGCGGCGGCTGTGTTCCCGTCGAGGCTGCTCTTGCCGTCTTCTTCCACCAGCTCGATCTTGTAACCCTTGCCCTGGACCTGGATGCCGCCGTCGTCGTTGATCATCTGCGCGACATACTCGAGGTCTACCTTGTCGGCGGCATCGACGACCGAGTACCAGTCGCTGAGCTGCAGGATGGCGCCGATCCTCAGCGTCTCCATAGGAGCAGCCACGGTCGTGTCGGTGGACGCCGGCGCGGTGGTGGCCGTAGTGTCCGTGCCGACCGTGGTGGCCGTGGTGGCCGGGGGCGCAGTGGTGGTGGTCTCGTCCTCCCCACCGCACGCGGCGAGAAGTAGCCCCAGTGCCAGTACCACAAGTACTGCACCCAGGACCCATCTTGACTGTTTCATTTCAATCCCCTCATCAAGTGCGATTCACAGATCGGTCTCGTTTCTACTGCTTTCGCCAAACGAAAGTGCCCCTGCGCCTGGATACCTCCTTTCGGATCGCCTCGAGGCGTTCGCCCTGTCCGTTCACCAAGTAGGACGGCCGCATGCCAACTAGCCGCCCACTACAGAATATCATTTGGTACTACGCTCCCTCGCCACCCAGGTAGGCCCTCTTCACGATGTCGCTGCATTTGATCGTCTCGGCGTCTCCTGCGAGCACCACCCTGCCCACTTCCAGCACATAGCCGGTTTGGCAGACCCCCAGGGCCAGATGAGCGTTCTGCTCTACGAGAAGCACGCTGATGCCCTTCTTGTTGATCTCTCGGATCACTTCGCCCACCTGCTCCACTACGATGGGCGCAAGACCCACCGACGGTTCGTCGAGGCACAGCAACTGCGGACCGGCCATCAGACCTCTCCCGATCGCAAGCATCTGCTGTTCGCCGCCGCTCAGCGTCCCAGCATTCTGTTTGAGCCGCTCCTTCAGACGAGGGAACAGCTCGAACACGTACTCGAGCGATTCGGCGACGCCAGCCTTGTCTTTGGACCGCAAGCTGGCGCCCAGCTTCAGGTTCGTGATCACCGGCAGATAGGGGAACAGTTGCCGTCCCTCGGGCACGAGGACGATGCCCTTCTTGACCCGGGCCGCCGTCTCGAGCCCATTGATGCTCTCGCCCTTGAAGACCACATCGCCTTCGGTGATCGGTACGAGACCGGCGAGCGACTTGAGAATCGTGCTCTTGCCCGCTCCGTTGGCGCCGATAATGCTCACCACGCCGGCCTCCGGTACTTGGACGTTCACGTCCTTGATGGCGAGCGACTTGTTGTAGTACACGGATATGTTCTTGATCTCAGCAAACATAGTCCGCACCAAAGTAGGCAGAGATGACTTCTTGGTTGGCCCTGACCTCTTCCGGCAGCCCCTCGCAGATCTTCTGGCCGAAGCTGATGACGACCACGCGGTCGCACAGCTTCAGGATCTGCATGTTGTGCTCGACGATCAGCACCGTGATGCCGTGCTCGCGCATTCCGCGGATGGCATCGAGGCTGTACTGGATCTCCGATGGGTTCATTCCGGCCAGGGGCTCGTCGAGAAGCAGGAGTGTCGGGTTGGTAGCCAGCGCCCGTGCGACGCCGAGCATCTTCTGGTGCCCGTGCGCCAGGTTCCTCGCCAGTTCGTCGGCCTCGTTGGACAACCCGACAACGTCCAAGATCTCGCGAGCCTTTTCTTGGACGAAGGCTTCGTTTCGCCGGTACTTGGGCGTGTTGAAGAAGGTGTCTACGAGACTCGACTTGGGGTGCATGTAGAACGACGACGTGACATTCTCGAGCACGGTGAATTCGGGGAAGAGCGGGTTGAGCTGGAATGTGCGGCCGATCCCGAGCGCTGCCACTTTGGCCGGCTCCTTGCCGGTGATGTCCTTGCCCTTGAAGGTGACCGAACCGCTCGTGAGAGGTATGACCCCGGTGATGAGGTTGAAGAGGGTCGACTTGCCGGCCCCGTTCGGCCCGATAAGCCCGACTATCTCGCCTTCGTCGACGCTGATGTCGAAGTCACCGACGGCCTTCAGCCCGCCGAACCTCTTGGTCATCCCTTTGACCTCAAGAAGCATCCTGGCTCACCTCCTTCTCAGCCGCCGCCCCGGGGAAGAACCTGGCTTTGATCAGCCTCGGTATGCCGGCGATGCCCTCAGGCAACGTGAAGGCGATGATGAGCAATATGCCTGCCGAGACGAACGGCAGCCAGCCTTTCAGGTCTCGGAAGAACTCGGGAATGAACATGAGGATGAACACGCCGATGGTCGGGCCCCAGAAGCTGTTGATACCGCCGACGAGGACGTACATGATGATCCAGAGAGTGGCGGAAAGGCCAAAGCTGCTCTGTGAGGCCACCATCTGGTAGTGCGCGTACCCAGCGCCGACGAGACCCGTGAAGAAGCAACCGAACGCGACCGCCAGCATGCGGGTCCGCCGTTCGCTGATACCTACGCTTGCAGCGACCAGGTGAGATTGGGCCACGGCCTTCTGCGTGACGCCCAGCCGGCTGAACTCGAAGCGGTAGAGGCAGATCAGGCTAAAGAGCATGAGGCCCAGGAACATGTAGTAGTAGTGAGTGCGGTTGGTGAAGATGGGGTGCACACCCGCCAGCCCGCTGTTGCTCCCCGTCCACTTGCCACCGACCGTGAACAGGTTGATGACCACGTAGCCGAGAAACAGCGTGCCCATGGCGTAGTAGATCGTTCTCAGGCGGGCGAAGGGGTAGGCCAGCAGCGTTCCTATGATGGTCGCGGCCACCGCCCCCAACGGAAGGGTCACGTAGGGCGGCCAATGCAGCCAGACCGAGGGCAGGGCGGCGGCATACGCCCCGATGCCCATGTAGGCGCCTTGGGCGATGTTGAACTGTCCGGAGATCGAGATCGCTCGAAACGAGCTCGACACCACCACATAGACCATGGCAAGGATCGTGATGTGGAGGTAGTAGGAGCCGGAGAGCACCAGCGGAAGCAGCGCCAGCACGATGACCACCAGGCCTACAATGCTCGGGCCGGCCCATCGACTCCTCTTCGTCTTTGCTTCAGATGACTTTCGCTCGGCAACGGACCCTCCAGGCTCGGAGGTAGGTTGCTGGGACTCCTCATGACCGAAGAAACCCTGCGGTCTGGCTATCAACAGAGCAAGCACGAGGACCGACGCGACCGCGTCGACTACGGCTCCTGGAAGCACCATGGGAAGGGCTCCATAGAGCAACCCAAGCAGTGCTCCAACGTAGAAGATGCCCTTGAAGCTACCCACGCCGGCGAGGATCACGAGCATCAGGACCTTGATAAGCGTCTTGTCGCCCATGAAGGGGTCCAGGTTGTAGAGAGTGCCCATGAATACGCCCGCGATCGCGGCCAAGCCGAAACCGACCGAGCAGGCGATCGCGGCCACCTGGCTGAAACGGATGCCCTGGAGCGCGGCACCCTCTCTGTTCTGGGTCACCGCCATCATCTGCGCCCCCCTACGGGACCGGCTGACGAACACGATGATCGCGACCAGGATCACCACTCCGATACAAAAGGCCAGGATACGGTCGCTCTGAACCGCGAACGGCGGCCTGCCCGTGGTGCCTTCGATGAAGGCCGGGATGGCGACGACCTTGGTGCCCATAAGAAGGTTGAAGCTCGTCACGAGGATCGTCGAAAGCGCGATGGCGACCATCATGGTCCGGTTGAAGTCGGCCTTGAAAGGTCTGAACAAGAACTTCTCGACGACTATGCCCAGTGCGGCGGCGACGAGGACGGTCAACGGGAAGGCCACGAATCCGGGAAAACCGGCCTTGGTCACCAGCAGATAGCAGCCATAGGAGGAAGCCATGAAGATGGCGCCGTGGGCCAGGTTGAATATCCCCAGCAGGTTGAGGATGAACGCAAATCCCATCCCCATCAGGATGTAGACCACCGCGAGGATGATCACGTTGATTATGGTTTGGATTACGGTTTCCATGGCTCCTATCAGTGAAGTCCCTGCGAGGTTTGCCCGGATAGTTGGGAGCTGATGGTGCGTGGCCGTTGCCACGCACCATCAGCTCGGTTGTTCTGTCAGTTGAGCGCTATCGCCCTTACGGGGTCACTTCCGGATCGATCCAGCCGAGATACTCTATCTGGCCGTTGGTGACTTCCGCCGTCGAGGACGGGTAGATCCAGGCGTGGTTGGTCAGGCCGTAAAGCTCGTTGCCGGACGGCTTGCTCGTGCCATAGATGCTCGGGATCTCGGTCATCTTCTCCCAAGCTTCCTTCACCTTGATCGGCTCGATGCTGTCGGCAGCCTCAATGGCGTACTTCAGCATGTAGAGGCTGTTCGGCATCATGCCGAACCACTGGCGCTGCGTGTCGCCCATCGCGAAGATGTCGTCCAGGATCTTGGGGTTGCCCGGAGCCTGATACGCGAAGGCCAAGGTGTGAAGGATGTTCGTCGCGGCCTCAGCACCGAGGAGGGCGACGGTGGTCGGCGGGTACTGGCTGAACACGAACGGCTTGTCGTAGCCCAGCGTGCGGGCGCCCTTGATGATGTTGCAGTACGCGGGCGGAGTGCCGATTGTGAACCACACGGCGTCGGCATCGATCTGGTTCACCTGGGCCGCGATGGGGCTGAAGTCTTCAGCCTGAGTGGAGAAGAGGAGGGCCTCGCCGTTGTTCGCCAGCTCGTAGCCCATGCGCTCGGCCAGCGCCTGGAAGTGGGGCACGAAGTACGGAGTTGAAGCTTGGTCCTCCATGCAGAGGAGGATGGTCTTGACCTCGGGCCTTTCCTGCTTCAGCAGCTTCAGGTTGAGCGACTGCTGCGCGACCGGGTCCATGCCGAGAAACTCGAGTGGAGTGCTGGCATCCATCTCGCCCGGTTGGAGCGCGTTGTAGCTTGCGACGTGGAGGACCTGGGCCTGCTCGAAGATCGGCGAGGTGACCACGTTGAAGAACGCGGCCGGACCGAGGCAGAACTTGACCTGGTCATCGAGCACGAGTTTGTTGGCAGCGGCGACGTTACCGTCCGGGCTGCTCTTGCCATCTTCCTCGATGAGCTCGACCATGTAGGCCTTGCCGCCGGCCTTGATGCCGCCGGCGTCGTTGATCATCTTGGCCACAAACTCGGTGTCGCCCTTCTCGCCGGCGTCAACGACCGAGTACCAGTCGGTGAGCTGCAGTATGGCGCCGACCTTCAACGTTTCGGTCGGCAGAGCCCCCGCGGTGGTGTCGCTGGAGCCAGGAGCCGCGGTCGTAGCCGGCCCGGAGGTGGTAGCGGGTCCGGCAGTGGTTGCCGGTGCAGCGGTGGTCGAGGTCTCTTCGGTGTCGCCGCAGGCCGCGAGCAGCAGGCCAAGCGCCAACACCAGAAGCAGCGCTCCTACGACCCATTTCGTTCTCTTCATTTCGCTCCCCTCATTGAGCACGATTCCGATTCATTCTCTCTGCGCCCTTTTCGCAGTGTCTGATCCTACGCAGGAACCCCCTTTCGGAGTCGCCACTAGGCCTCCACCCTGTCCTCACCGGAACCGGCCAGCCCGGCTGCAGCTAGCCGCCGGCATGAAACCGCGTCAGCATCAACTCACCGCCGTCTTCTATCATCATGTCCTTGTCTCGCGGCCAGACGGCGGTCCGGCCGCTCGCCACGAGAACCATCGCGTAGTGCAGCCTCCCCTTCTCATCGAAGAGCTCTTTGCCCAGGCGGGGATTCAGTCTGACGAGCTCGTCCAAAGCCGCGCCGAGGCTGCGCTCGCCACCTGCGATCTCGATGCTCTCCGACTCCGTGAATCTCCGCAGGTCACCGACCAGCCTGATCTTGACCGACATGGCTAGTCCTCCCGCCGGGTGCTCATGCGGGGCCACTCCGTGTGCCCAATCTTTGGGCAGCCAGCTGATTGATAGCGGCCCCCGAGATGTCCACCGCGACCGCGCCGCCGTCCACCGGGATGACCGCGGCGGTGAGGAAGGCCGCGTCGTCGCTCGCGAGGAAACTGCAAAGGCCCGCCATCTCGCTGGGGTTCGACACCCGGCGCAGCGGGACGTCCTGAGAGAAGGTGCCGAGCACGTCGTCTACCGTCAGACCGCAACTCTCGGCGAACGGGGTCATGGCGGTGACCATCATGTCGGTCTTGGTCGCGCCGGGACACACCACGTTGCAGCGCACCCTGTTCACGCCGTAGTCGACCGCGACCTGCTTGGTGAGACTCACCAACCCGCCTTTGGAGGCACAGTAGGCAGGCAGGCGGGGAGGATTCACGAGCGCGGCCAGGGAGGAGATGTTGATGATCGAACCGCCGCCCGCCTCGATCATCGCGGGGATGACCGACTTCATCATGAGGAACGGCCCGGTCAGATTGATCTCGATGACGCGATTCCACACGGCCAGATCGAGATCGACGACACCGGCCATATCCTGCTCCACGCCGGCGTTGTTGACCAGGATGTGGAGGCCCCGACCGAACGAAAGCGCCGTCTCGACGACACGCTGTCACGTCGGCCGGATCGCTCACGTCCGCGGCACACGTCTTCACGCACTCGGCGGGCAAGGAGGACGCCACCTGTTCCAACATCTCGCTCCGCCGGCCGGTGATGCAGACGTACGCCCCGTCGGATACGAAGCGCTCGGCCACTGCCCGTCCGATGCCGGTTCCGCCTCCGGTCACTATAGCGACCTTGCCGTCCAGTCTCATCTCAGCGTCTCCATTCGTCGCTAGGTCCGCTCGTCACTTCGGTGCGGTCAGCCCTGCTCTTTCGGCAGACCCTTGAGCCTGCTCTTGCTGATGGCCCAGAAATCCTCGATGGAGGCGTAGTAGTCCATCTTGCGGCCTTCAGCCTTCTCCCGCTCGGCCACCTTCTGGCGGTGGAAGTCCTTGATGTCCTCTGGGATGGGCAGGTTGCCGAAATCGAGATAGCGGCAGGCGCCCTGCTGGTCGCGGATGCCCAGCACCTTGTCGGCGGCATGGATGTTGATGGACATGGGCGAGTCGAGCACGCCTGCTTCCACCGCCTTGATGGTGCCGACGGTGATATCGCCGTCGCCAAGCTCTATGACCTTGTCGAGGATAGCCGTGACCTCAGCGGTGGTCACTTCCACTTCCTGGTCGATCGTGGCGTTGTCGATCTCGAGGTTCTGATCCTGCATGACCCCGAGGATCCACTGAGCCGCTCGGTAGCTCTCGCGATGAGAATCCATGCTGGGCACGCCGGCGGCTTCGTCCACGGTCTTCACCGAGACGGCGTCGCAGCCGCCAAGAGCTGCAGTTACCGCCGTGTAGCCGATGTAGCCAAAGGCGCTCCCCATGTCTTGCGGGAAGGGGAAGAGGGGCGACTGACTCCCGAACACTCCCGGGATGTCGACGTCGGTGTGGCCGAACCGGTCGAGGTAGTGCCGCATGAGCTTGGGCAGAGAGCGCATGTCGGCCAGGTCCTGGAACAGGCAGCCCTGCATGTTCGCCTGGGGGAAGATGCTCTTCACGCCCTGCCCGGCCGAGACCAGGGCCTCGATGATCTGCGTGGCGATGTTGACGCTCATGGGGATGACGAAGTTGGGCAGCCAACCGTGAGCGTCGGTGGTGATGATCACGCCATGATCGGCGTAGTAGCCGATGAGGCGCCCGGAGTACTGAGCCGTCTCGATGCACTCCTCCACGGTGGCCTTCTTGTCGTAGCCCGCGATCCACCCGAAGAAGCTGTTGGGGAAGGCGTTCATGCCCGAGGCGAAGGCGATCTCGGCGACCAGGGCCTGGCCGATGCGGGACGAGCGGGGGTCGAGGGCCCCGTCGCAGGCCTCTACGACCTTGCGGTTGGTCTTGACGCCGTGGTTGATGAGGGGATAGCCGTTGAGGGCGGCCTTGCCCGTCCGCTTGCTCTCCTCCAAGCCCTTCTCGACCTTGTCGAGTTGCAGGTTGCGCGTGTAGCTGTCGGTGGTGAACGGAAGGAGATGGATACCCAGCTCGTTCAGGGACCGGATCATAGCGATCTCATCCTCGACCAGCGGGGTGCCCTGCCGGGGGAAGAGCGACATGCGGTGTTCGTCGTGGTACTTCTTCAGCACCTTGTGGAACCGCTTGCTGTCGGGCAGCGCCTTCTGGTAGGCGACGGCTTCCTCCAGGTCCACCTCTTTGCCGGTGGGCCATATGGCGAGCACCTCTTTGCGCTTCTCCATGAACAGATCTTCGTCCATGCGCTGCTGTCTTACCTTGATCAAAGCCTTTCCTCCAGTCTCACGCCGGCTAGCCCGTTCTGCGCCCGGTCCGCCGTCCTATCAGTCATAGATATAGAGCTCCTCGACTCTCTCCGGGGTCGGTACCCCGTTCTCGTCCCAGCCCATAAGGGTGTAGTAGTACCTCTTGGCCTTGTCCATCTTGTCGCGATCGAGTGCGGCCACGAAGGGACCG
Organism: uncultured Actinomycetes bacterium; assembly: GCA_963714175.1. Classification (GTDB taxonomy): domain Bacteria; phylum Actinomycetota; class Thermoleophilia; order RBG-16-64-13; family RBG-16-64-13; genus RBG-16-64-13. The sequence continues at coordinate 126,897 of CAVQNN010000007.1, forward strand.
ACGGTCTTGTCCTCGAAGAACCGGGGCGGCAAACGGTCGTCGTCCGCGGTCAGACCCTGTTTGACGTTGAACAGCCGGGCCGCGGTGAGAATGCGTTCGGCGCTGCGGATGAGCTCGGCCGTGCTGACGTCCCATCCGGCGACGCTCCTCAGTATTTCGACGGGCGTCTTGTAGGTGACCCCGACATACGCCAGGTGACACGTGAGCAGACAGTCGTTGAGGAACTCGCGGATATGCCCCACCTTGAACAGCGCCACCTTGCGCGGACCGATGTCCAGGGCCTCCACGGTCTCGTAGAAGCCCATCATGTTGAAGTCCTTCATCCCGTGCTCGGCGGCGAAGATGTCGTCGTGAACGTTGGCGCAGTGGTCCGCTCCGTTGGGATTGACCATGAAACCGAGGGCGAACGCGGGATTCAGGCGCGGTTCGTGCATGCCGGGATGGACGCTCTTGATCTCCACGGAGAACGCCTCCGCTCCACGTCCGATCCTCTTGGCCGCCTCGGCCGAGCCCAGAGACAGCAACTCGCCGATGCCCTCGCGCTTGGCAATGAGCTCCACGCACTTGACCAGGGCGGGTCCGTTGCCGAAGCGGAGATCGAGCCCTCCGGTGTCTTCGAGGGTCAGCAGGCCCTTTTCGAAGCACTCCATGGCGAACGAGAGGGTGTTGCCCACGGAGATGACATCGAGGGAATAGGCGTTGCAGACCTCGTTGGCCTTGACCATGGCCTCCGCGTCGTCCACTTCGAGGTTGGTGCCGAGGGCGCACATGGCCTCATACTCAGGACCACCGTATTCCGGGTCGACGAAGTAGGGCGCTCCGGACTGCAGCCGTTTCTTGCAGCGCAGCGGACAACCGAAGCAGCCCTCCTGGGCGAGCCCCATCTTGTCCTTGAGCGCTCCGCCGTGGACGTTCTTGATCCCGTCGGCGAACGGGCCGCCCCTCCAGTTGTGCACGGGAAGGTGGCCGATAGCCTCCATCCCCTCCATCTCCGGTCCCCCGGTGCCGAACTCCGGCAGGACCTGCTGGATCCAGAAGTGCGCCCAGTGGTCCTTGGTCAACCAGTTGTTGAAGGCCTTCATGCCCTCGCGATCGAAAACACGCGGCGCGGCCGGTACCGCGAACAGCGACGGCCTTGAGGTTCTTCGATCCCATGACGGCCCCCAGGCCTCCGCGGCCGGCTGCGTCGAAGGGCCCATGCATGATGCAGGCGAAGGGCACGAGATTCTCTCCACCGGGTCCGATCATGGCCACACGGACCCTCTGGTCGCCGAGCTCCTCCCGGACCGCCGCCTGGGTCTCCTTGGTCAGCAGACCCCACAATGCGCCGGCGTCGCGGATGGTGACCTCGTCGTCTTTGATGAAGAGATAGACCGGCTTGTCGGCCTTGCCCTCCACGATGAGCACGTCGTGGCCCGCCTTCTTGAACTCGGCGCCCCAGTGTTCGCCGGCCTGGCAGAGGGCGATCCCGCCGCTCAGCGGTGACTTCGCCCCCACGCCGTTGCGCCCCGTGGCGTAGACGGGTGTGCCCGTGACCGGACTGAGGGCGAACACCAGCTTGTTCTCGGGGCCAAGGGCGTCGGCGCCCGCCGGGACCTCGGTGAGGAGGATCTGGGTGATGAGTCCCGAGCCGCCCATCCACTTGCGGTAGTAGCGTTCGTCCCTCTCCTCCGTGGTGACCTTTCCGCTGGAGAGGTCGACCCGCAGAATCCTGCAGGTCATGCCTCCCCAGGGTTGCTCGGTCTTTGCTTCTTCAGTCATGCTGTCATACTCCCGATGCTGCTTTCGTGTCGTCTATCGCCGGCTTGGCAGGGCGGACTCTAGCTGTTGGGTGGGAGCGGCAGGCCGCCCGAGACAGGCAGCACCGCGCCCGTCACATACGACGACATCTCCGAGGCCAGGAAGACGCAGGGCCCGACCATCTCTTGGGGATCGCCGATGCGACCGAGAGGCGCGACCTTGCCCATGACCGCGAAGAAGGCGTCGATCTCCTTCTGGTCCTTCGACTCCAGCACCGTGTCGAAGAACGGCGTGCGGAACGGTCCGGGCATGATGGCGTTGACGTAGATGTTGTGCGGCGCCAACTCGGCCGCCATGTCGTACGTCAGGCCTACGACCCCCGATTTCGCCGCGTGATAGTGCGGTATGGCGTCCGGCGGGCTGATCGCGCCCAGAGACGAGAAGTTGATGATCTTGCCGTAGCCGTTGGCCTTCATGTGAGGGACCGCCTCTTTGCAGCAGAGGAATATCCCCTTGAGGTTGATGTCGACGACGGTGTCCCACGCTTCCTCGGTGAGCGCCTCCAGGTTGGTGGGCTTGCCGTGCTTGCCGATGACTCCACCGGCGTTGTTCACCAGGATGTCGAGCTTGCCGAACTTGGCCACCGTGGCGTCGACCATGGCCTTCACCTGGTCGCTCTTCGATACGTCGCACTTGACGGCCAGAGCCTGCCCACCCGCCGCCTCGATGGCCCGCACGGCGTCCGCGGCGGCCGTCATGTCTAGGTCAGCGATGGTCACCTTGGCGCCTTCTTTGGCGAAGCCCTCCGCGACTGCCCGCCCCATGCCCTTCGCCGCACCGGTGACGATGGCCACCCGATTCTCTAACAACATCGCGGTCTCCCTTTCTCTGCCTCGACTTGTCTCTACTATTGGCCGCTTCGACGTCTATCTTGAACGTGCGTTCAACATCCTAGCACGGAGCCGGCGGCCGGTCACGGCCGCAGCTCGATATCCCAGAGATAGCCGTCGTCTCTCCGAGCTACCTCTGTCCCCAGGCGCGCACCGCACCCCGGGCAGAAGAACTCCCTGAAGCACATCCTCTCCGCGATGTCCGTGGCGAAGGACACGATACCCCGGGCCGATCGAGTCGGCCGGGCTTTCCTTCACCTTGCACGAATCCTTGAAATCGGCCTCGACCGGACCCAGATCCTGGCCGCAGGTACATGCGAAACGAGCGCCACCGGACGTCTGGACGGTACCGAGCTTGTGGCTGATCGCCCGGCGTTCGGAGCCCTCGAGCTGCTCGGCGAGGCCGCGGACTTCGCGGGCGGGTAGGCCATCCTCCAGCCGTTGCCTTCTGCGATCCGCCCGTTCCGCCTTGGTCTTCTCGGCGTCGACCGTTCCATCGCTGGTGACGACCACCCCGTACACACGGAAGGCGTCTTCGACAGACGTCTTGCCCTCCGGCGATGTCGCGGCTGACCGCGGCCGGATCGCGGTCCAGCGGGTCGCCGTAGCCGGCGAAGTTGGGTAGGTTGAGCGTCCACACCGAGGTCGTGTCGAGTTGTACGGGCATGCCTTTCCAGTAGAGCGGTATCTCTTCGCCCGACACCTCGTCCACGCTCTGCGGGATGGTTCCCTGCGCGAGCCGTGCGGCGACGTCGGTACCCCGCTTGACCCGGAAGAAGGCCCGGCCGCCCGGATTGCCTCCCAGAAGCCCTTGGCACTTCACGAAGCTCTCGTTGTTGTAGACCTGCGTGTCGAGAGTGTCGGTGCCATGGATGATCCAGGCCTCCTCGGCGCCCACTCCGCTTCGGTACAGGCCGGCTCCGGCCGCGTCCGCGCGGTTCTCCCGGCGGAAGAGGGTGAGCACCGGCCACGACATCTCGTTGTCTTCGACGTTCGAGGCTTCCATGCCGGGCACCCAGTCCTGTCCGCCGGTGTCGATGCCGTCGCGGCCCGGTGAGGCGGGGATAGCGCCCGGCGCCATGCCGGAATGCATGGCCATGAAGAACTGCCCGTGCTGGTTGATGCCGTTGAAGATCCACCCGCCGTACGCGTGAACGTCGGCGATGCCGAGGGCCTTGTCCCGCAGGGGAGGCTCGGCGCAGGCGACCATCTTGGCCGTTGCGCCGGTCGCTGTCGATACGACCATGGGCATGTTGCAGACGCCCGCGCCACTGATGGGAGCAGGGTAGTCGGCACAGGTGATGGTGCCGGGGAGCGGACGGAACTTGACCCTCCGACTGAGGCCGCCGCATACACCCCCGAGGTCATAACCCAGCATGAGGGTGAGGGGGGCGAGCACTGCGCCCACGAAACCCGGCATACGTGTTGTTGATGGAACCTACTTGGGGAGACGTCCCCTTGTTGTCGACGTAGAGGTAGTCGCCCGTCTTGGTGATGTTCACCTGGCTGACGTAGATGCCCTTGTCGCCGGGAAGCGCTGCCTCGGTGTAGATGCGCTCCGACCAGCGTCCGTCGGGGATCATCCGCAGCTTCTCGACGAAGGCCCGCTCGCTCGCGTCCAGGGTCTTCTGCATGACCGCCTTCACGGTCTTGGCCCCGTAGCGCTCGAGGAGCTTCAGGATGCGCTGCCGCGCGACGGTCAGGCCGGCGAGCGCCGCGTGGAGGTCCATGGCCACCGTGGCCGGCACTCGGGACTGGCGCAGATAGAGCTGCTCCATGTCCACCCGCAGGTTGCCCCGCTCGACCAGCTTCATCGGCGGGAAGAGCGGCGGGTCTTCCCAGATGGTCTGAGAAGCCAGGCAGAAACTGCCCGGGGCCGGCCCGCCCACGTCGCTGTAGTGCACGGAGTTGGCCACCCAGCAGAAGAGCTCGTCCTCCCAGAAGATCGGCGAGGACAGTTCGGTGTCTTGCTGATGAGAACTCCCCACATACGGGTCGCTGCACAAGAAGACGTCGCCATCCTCGATGCCGGGATTCTCGCTGCGGTTCTCGAGTACCCACTTCGTCATGATGCCGAGCGTGTTGGCGAGATACATCAGATAGGGGCCCATGAACATGACATCGCCGACCTCGGTCAGGATCGCGCACTGGAAGTCGCGATTGATCATGGTGATGGGCGATATGCTGAGCTTCTGGATGGTATTGCCGTTCTCCAGGTTGATGTTCTGGAGGCTGTTCCGGATCACCTCGTACGAGATGGGATCGACTTCGGGATCCTGAGCGGTCTGCAGTCTAAGCTTCGGGCTGATGGAGAGGACGTCCGGCGGCGCATAGCCGCGCACGATGCCGTCCCAGACGATCTCGGGACCCCCGCCGACGGTGCCCGCACCGTCCGGCCGTACCATGTTCTCGGTGGTCTTGTTGCTCATGATTGGGACCCCCCGGCCGATCCGTGGGCCGCTGTGTAGGTCGAGGCGTGGGCGTGCGGCTGATCCAACCTCAGAAGGAAGTTGCCGAAGGCGTCGCACTCGAGCATCTGGTCGACCCCGACTGCGACGGACGTATAGGGCAGCTCCACCACGGCCGGCCCGGCAATGCGGTTGCCGTAGCGGATCTCGCGGCCGTCGAACACCTCGCTCTCGAGCCGCTCCATTCGGTCGGGCCAGAATATCTCGCGCGTGCCCAAGCGGCCCGCCGTGGCGACGGTCTTCGTGAACGACTTCTCAACAGCCTGGGCCGGACGCTGCAGACGCACGACCGCGTGGACGCGGGAGGTTACCAACTCCACACCCTGCGACACGACGCCGGCGCCATGGCCATACAGCGAGTCGTACATCGAGCGGAAGTCGTTGACCACGCCGGCAAGGATATCGGCCGTGAGTTCGCCGGGCGGTATGTGCACCAGCAGGCTGTGCAGCCACTGACCGCTGTAGCGCATGAGGCCGTAGCGCTCGATCTCGACTTCCTCGCGCGGTTTCCCCAGTTCGGCCATGGAGTCGAGCGCCTGCCTCTCCAGATCGGCCATCAGGGTGTTCAGCTCGTCCGCCGGGAAGGGCGCGAAGAACACGCGCTCTTTCTCGATGTTGAGAACGAGATTGGAGGTGGAGCAACCGTAGGCCGAGAGCGTGGAGGCCCCGTTGCCCAAGCGGGATGACGACGCCCTTGACCCCAAGCTCCTGAGCGAAGGCGAAAGCGTGCAGCGGACCGGCCCCGCCGTAGGCGTAGACCACGAAATCGCGCGGGTCGTAGCCCCGCACCACCGTCTGCTGGCGGATGAGCTCGGCCGCTCGCGCGTTGTTGATCCGCAGGATGCCGGCGGCCGCCTCCTCGGGCCCCAGCCCGATCTGCTCTCCCAGACCGGCGATCGCCCGCAGGGCGCCTTCGCGGTCGAGGGGCATGCGGCCGCCCAGGAACCTGTCGGCCGAAAGGAGCCCGAGCACGACATCGGCGTCGGTGACTGTGGGTTCGGTGCCGCCACGCCGGTAGCACACCGGACCGGGGTCGGCCCCGGCGCTCTCCGGGCCCACTCTGATCGAGCGGCTGAACGGATCCACCCGGGCGATGCTGCCGCCGCCGCAGGCGATGGACGTCGTCTCGAGTTGCGGGAGCCTGTAGCGGTACTGGTCGATGATCTTCTCTTCGCCCACCAGCGGCTCGCTGTTGATGATGAGGCCCACCTCGAAGGAGGTGCCGCCCATGTCGGTGGCGATGATGTTCTTGTGGCCAAGTCCGCGGGCGAGCGACAGCGAGCCCATGAGACCGCCGACCGGCCCGGAACCAAGGGAGGTGAGCGGGATCTCGACCGCCTTGTCCGCGGGCAGCACCCCGCCCGATATCTGCATGATGAGCAAGGGATGCTTGAGCCGGACTCGTGCAGGCGATCAGCGGCCCGCCTGAAGTAGGCGGCCGACGCCGGGGCGACATAGCTGTTTATGACCGTGGCCACGGTGCGCTCGTACTCGCCCATGCGCGGAGCCACCTGGTGGGAGCACGACACGTACACGTCGGGCGCCACCCGGCGCACGATCTCCTGGCCCGCAGCTCGTGAGCGGGGTTCTTGAACGACCAGAGGAAGGCGATGGCGATGGTGGTCGCTCCGGCGTCCTCCACGAGGCTGCGCACGGCCGCTTCGACCGCCTCTTCGTCCAGCGGCACCACTTCTTCGCCCATGCAGTCGATGCGTTCGTCGATCTCCCTGATGAACGCCCGTGGCACCAGCGGGACGGGCTTCTGGGTCGCCTGCGGATGGAACAGGAGGTCCAACTCGAGTCCCGCGGTCCGGCCGGTGCCTCTCATGATGAGGATCGCGTCTCCATGGCCGGCGGTGGCGAGTAGCCCCGTCGGAGCGCCGCGCCTCTCGACCAGCAGGTTGGTGCCTACCGTGGTGCCGAGGTTGAAACGCTCGGTCGAGGCGATCAGGTCGGGCACGGTTGTGCCGCACTCGTCGGCCAAGGCCGACAGGGCGTCGAACATGCCGACGGCGAAGTCCTCCTTCGTCGTCGCCGCCTTGGCGAAGTACAGGCGGCCCTCCTCGTCCATGGCCGCGCAGTCTGTGAAGGTCCCCCCTCCGTCGACTCCTATGTAGTAGCCCACCTGCCGCTGCCCTCCTGTCCTAGGTCGCGAGGCGGATCAGGTCTTGGACGTCCTGCAACTCTTCAAGCCGGGCGACGTTCTCCACCAACGCATCTGCGTTCGCGGCGGAGATGGGCTGGCCCGCGTGCTCCAAGCAGACTCCGATACTTGCGCTCGACGTCGGCGAACGAGAGCGGCCGCGACGGAGCTGCCCGTGGGCAGATCGCACCTGCTCGATGTAGACGCCGCCGTCCTTCATGGTCACGCGCACCCGGGCCGGCTCGATCCCCACGTCGCCGCGGTCGAAGTCGTGGTCGATCTGCACGTCGGTCTTGGCCGTGAAAGCAAGGATGTCGGGGCTCTTGATGGCCTCCGGGGTGAAGTCGTCCAAGGTCACGCGGCGGCGGGCCAGGGCCGTCGCCACTCCCCAGACGATGCTGAACTGGGAGTCGACCGGGTTGCGCGGGCGTCGCCTTCACCTCCAGGGGCGAGCCCAGGAGTCCGTAGGTGCCCTCTCCGCAGTTGATGAGGATGCTCTCCACGTCGTCGGGGCGGATATCGTACTTGGCCGCCAGCGCCAGGCCGGCATCGCAGAAGGCATGTACGCCCCGGCAGCAGGGATAGGGCTTGATGGACACGTTGATGCCCTCGAAGCGCGTGCCAAGCTCGTCAATGAGACTGCTCCCGCGAGTAGGCTCCCATGTGATAGACCTTGTACAGTCCGGCCTTGCCCTCCAGGCAGTTGTGCGCGCCCGTGATGCCGCGCTTGGCCATCATGGCCGAGGCGATGCCGCCCCGGACCGCCATGCCCGGGCCCAGGCGCTTGGTGTGCGCCCCGTCCTTCACCGGCTGGCCGTTGCCCGACGACTGGTGATAGGCGATGCCCACCGAGTTGGTCATGGCCTTCGTCGTCCATGCCCATCACGCTGGGCCGCCACGAAAGCGGCGGTCATATAGCCGTAGAGGGTGGTGAGGTGCCATCCGTAGGGGTGGATGCTCTCGCCCGGCCGCGTGGCCAGACCGCAACGGCAGATGAAGTCGGTGCCCAGCGCGACGGCGGTGATGAACTCGCGGCCGCTCAACCCGCCCACATACTCGGCCATGGCCAGCGCCGTGGGGATGGCCACCACGCCCGGGATGCATGATGGCGTCCTCGTGGACGTCGTCGAAGTCGAGCGAGTGGGCCATGGTGGCGTTCACCTGGGCGGCGTTCGGCGTGGGGACCTTGTCCCCCCACTTGAAGATGGTGCTCTGCGGGGCGCCTCCCCATTCCAGCACCAGATCGCGCAGTTCGGGCACCGCCGCCTCGCCCGATCCACCCAAGGCGACCCCGAAGAAGTCGAGAACCTGGTCCTTGGTGATCTTGACCACTTCAGGAGGGAGGTCTTCGTAGCGGGTGCCCAGGAAGTTGTCGACGAAGTCTTGTGTGGCGTCGGGTCTGGCCTCGTCGCGGCTGGAGTCTGTCATGATGTCCTTTCTTTCCGTGTCGGTCCCGAGCGCCTCGCGTCGCCTACAAGACACAGCGGACGCGAGAGGGGGAAGTGTAGGTTGATGGCCCCGAACATCGGGCCGAGCTTCTGGCTCATCTCCGCCGTCGCAACCAGCATCCGCCGGCCGATCTCGTGCGCTCGTTCCGCCGAGAAGTGCCGACGGCCACGAGGATAGGCGACCGCGCGCCGCCCGTCGGACATGTCCGGGAGCCTGCGATGTGATCGCGGCGCTGATCGCGTTGAGCCCCGACCAGGTCGTCCCCAGGCTCATCCCGTAGCCCAGACTCGCGGGCCTCCTCGACCTGCGCTCGCAGGACCTCCCGTCGATGCCGTCTCGGTCGGTCTCGCCGGCCTGGATGATGGAGCTCTGTCCCAGGCGCCGTTCGAACTCCTCAGGGGGACAGCGTCGCGAGGATAGGCCCGGCCGTGAGCGCCCCAGGTCAAGGGGTAGCGATGTCCCACGTCGACGGCGATGTAGGTGCCGCCCGGCGCGTGCCGCCGCGCGACGACAAAGAGCGTCTCGCCGGAGACGACCCCCAGGTGGAAGCTGCAGCCGGTCTGGGCGGCCAGCTCCTCCAGGATACGGGATGACCGCCTGCGCCAGATCGGTGTTGTTGATCGAACGCCCGGTTGAGCAGCAGGATGTTCGGCCCCAGCCGGTAGTTCTTGGTGCGCTCGTTGCGCGTCACGAGCCCAGCGTTGCGCAGCGTGTTCAGAATGGCGAGCCCCTTGCTCTTGCTGATGCCGACCTCTTTGGAGAGCTCGGTGAGAGAGGCCTCGCCACCCACGGTGTTGGCCAGCGCGAAGAGAAGCCGGATCGACTGGTCTACCGCGGGCACCAGTTGGAGGTAGGACTCCTTGCCCCCCTCGCTCGGTGGTATCCAGCTCCCTGCAGTTCACTAGACGGTATCGAGTTCAGCATAGCGTCCATCGCCGCATCATAGGTGCTCTCCTATCGTCTGTCAAGCCGGTTCGGGTCGCCGATGCTCATTGGTAGACTCGCTCTGGGCGCAAGCGTGAATGCGTCCATCGGGCAGGCGATCGTGCAGGCGCCGCAACCGGTGCATTTGTCCGTATCCACCACTATTATGCCGTGTTCCGACCGTATCGCGAGGCAGAGGTTGTTCATGCAGTGCCCGCACCGGGTGCACTTCGCCTCGTCGAGCGACGCTGACTATCTGGCCGCGGCATCAGGTCGACGTCTTCCGGGTACTTGATGTAGGGCTGGCCCAGCCCGATCAGTTCTTGCGCGCCGCTATAGCCCTGCTCGGCCAGAAAGTCCTGCAGGAACGCGTTGCTCCGCCGCAGCAGGCTTCTCCCCTGCTCCATCACGCCGGCGCACAGCTGCGTCACCGTCGCCCCGAGCATCATGGCCTCGACGCAGTGCTCCGGCGTCACCAGACCGCCCGATGCCACGATATCCAGGCCGGGGACGAATCTGGCGACGGCCGCCACGTCCCTGTAGCAGACCCTCCGCATCCAGGACCCGGAGGTGAGACAGAAGGGGTTGCCGTCGATGAACGGCCACAACGGTTTGCCCCCGTTGTAGATGTCCGGAGGAGCGATGCCCACCGCCGCCCCCCCGACATGGATGTACTTCGCTCCCGCGGCCTTCACCCGTCTGGCCATGTCCACGATCCGCGGGAACCCCACCTCCGCCGAGAACTTGGCTCCCACCGGTATCTTGACCGCAGCCACCACTGCTCTGACGATCGTCCTCCACCACGTCTGGGTGCTCGGCCATCAGGCCCCCCTGGGAGAACGGGGGGAAGATCCCATTCGAGGGCGTTATCCACCCCACCTCGCATGCCCGCCTGCAGGGGGCAGTGGAAGTTCAGCTCTACCAGGTCGAGGCCCAGCTCTTCGCACTTCAGCGCCGCGTCGACATAGGCATCGGGCAAACCGCCGCACCCCACCACCCCACCGATGATGGGAACGTCGGCCGGCAGCTCGCTCCTTGAGGGCCTCAATCAGCTTCCTCTGCGACACGAGCGCCGGCTTCTACCATCTCGATGCTCGGAGTGCTCGGCCCGGGAGAAACCGTTGAATAGAGACCTTCCACGCCGTAGGGCACTACCGGGGTATGCCGCTCTCAGGAACCTCTCCCCCCAGGCCGGCGTGGAACGCGGCGGATCCGTCGGATCTGTCCCCTCGAGCAGCTTGCCCAGCGTCGCCTCGGTCAGGTAGGAGATGTTCAGGTAGAGGCAGCTTGAACCGGCTCGAACATGCTCGAGCAAGAACCTCAGGCTCGCTTCGCCTTCGCGCTCACTGTCCGCCTCGGGCTTGCCGAAGTGACTGCCGCCGCCTATCGGACCGAGTCCGATGGGCGACCGGAAGCGCACCCCAGCCAGAGTGACACCCAGGCTGGGCGGGTCGCTCTGGCGAGCGTTCTTCGTCATTGGCCATGCTCCTGCTGAATTTCGAACTCAGTCTGCCGGCAGGCCGGCTGCTCTAGAGAACACGAGAGACTCAGCCCAGGAACGCCCTCCGGACCGAATCGTTCGACATCATCTGCTTGATGTCCCCTTCCAGCACTATCCTTCCGACCTCGATCACGTAGCACTGCTGCGCCACTCTGCTGACCAACCCCGCGTTCTGCTCCACCAAGAGGACGCTCACGCCTCTCCGGTTGATCTCGAGGATTGTGTCGGCCACGGTGTCGATGATGATCGGAGCCAGTCCTAGCGATGGTTCATCCATCATCAGGAGCCTGGGCTTGGACATCAGCGCCCGGGCGATGGCCAGCATCTGCTGTTCTCCGCCGCTGAGACTTCCCGCCTTCTGCCGCAGTCTCTCCTTCAGCCGGGGAAAGAGGGCGAAGACATCCTCCAGATCCTCCTTGACCCCCTGCTTGTCCTTGCGCAAGTACGCGCCCATGTTCAGGTTCGACTGCACGCTCATGTAGGGGAACAGCTTCCGGCTCTCGGGGACGCAGGCGATACCCGCTTTGACGATCGCGTCGGTGCGGGACCCGTCGATACGCTTTCCGTCGAACTCGATCGTGCCAGAGCGCAGCGGCACCAGCCCGTTTATGGCTTTGAGAATGGTGCTCTTCCCCGCCCCGTTGGCCCCGATCACGCTGACTACGCTGCCTTCTTCCTGCGACAGGCTGATGTCGGTGACCGCCATGGCGGTCCCGTAATAGACTGAGACATCCTTTAGCTCAAGCAGCATTGGCCGCCGTCCCTAGGTAGGCCTGGACGACCTCCGGATTGTTCCTGATCTCGTCCGGGGTCCCCTCAGCGATCCTTCTGCCGAAACTCAGAACGAGGAATCTCTGGCACACACTCATGGCAGCCCGCATGTTGTGCTCGATCAAAAGGATCGTAAGTCCGCCCTCCCATAGTTTGCGCACCAGGGCCAAGGTGTCGTCCACCTCGGCGATGTTCATGCCCGCGAGGGGTTCGTCGAGAAGGAGCAGTTTGGGCTGACACATCAACGCCAAACCGATGCCCAGCATCCGTTTGTGACCATGAGCCAGAGATCCGGCCTGGGAGTCTGCCAGGTTTCCGATGCCCACCAGTTCGAGAGTCTCCTCCGCCTTCGTCCGAATGTCGCTGTCCGCGCGCCGGGAAGCCCGCGTCTTGAAGATGGTCTGCCAGGAATTGACGCCCGAGTGGAGATGGGCCGCCAGAACCAGGTTCTCCAGGGCTGTGAAGTCCGCGAAGATGTTGTCCTGTTGGAAACTGCGGACGATCCCCCTGCTCGCGACATAGTGCGGCCTCTTGCCGGTGAGGTTCTTCCCCTCGAAGGTGACCCTGCCTCCCGACGGACGGATATATCCCGTCAACAGATTGAAGACAGTGGTCTTACCTGCCCCGTTTGGACCGATGAGCCCCACGAGCTCGCCCGGTTTGATGGTCAGGTCCACCGAGCTCACAGCCGCCAGACCGCCGAAATTCTTTGTCAGTCCCTCAACTTGCAGCATCGGGCTGTTCCTTTGTCTTTTTCTTGAAGAGATTCAGTCAGCCTCCTCGGCAATCCGACCAACCCTTCCGGCATGAGGAAGATGATCGCCATGAGAATGGCCGCAAAGAGGAGGGGCATCCACGACTTGAGTGGCCGTGCCACCTCGGGCAGCACAGTGAGAAGCGCCGCCCCGACTATTGGTCCAATGAAGCTGCCCTCACCACCCACGATCACGTAGATCAGCATATAGATCGTGGGGAGGAAGCCGAACACCGTCGGGTCCACGGCGGAAACGTACTGAACGTAGAAGCCGCCCATGAGCCCGGCGAAGAAGCCACCGAGGGCGAAGGCCGCCACCTTGTAGAACGTGGTGTTGATGCCAAGGCTCTCAGCCAGCGAATCCGCCTGCTTTATCCCCTGGAATGTCAACCCCATCCGCGAGTGCTCGATAGCCCAGAGTATGAGCAGAGAGACCACCATCAACACAAACGCGAGGAAGTAGAAGGAGGTCTTCGACGCGAACTCGATACCGAGGAAAGAATCGGGAGCCGGGACGCCCTGAAGACCGCTTGCGCCACCGGTAGCGCTGCGCCACTGCTGAACGGTCAGGATGATCACCTGCACGAAGAAGATGCCGACCATCGTGAAGTAGATGCCCTTGAGCCTGCTGAATGGGATGCCGATCAGAACCGCGATCGCGGCGGCCAAGACTGCCGATACCAGCAGAGCCAGCCACGTGGAGGACAAGCCCGTCTTGACGAGCAGCACGGCGGAGGTATAGGCGCCCAGGGTCACGAACCCACCGTGAGCCAGAGAGAGCTGTCCGGAAAGATTGATGAGACGCAAGGAGCAGCCCAAGACGACGTTCATCATCACCAGGATGAAGACATGCAGGATGTAGTCGTCCCTGTAGAAGACGCCGAACACCACCAGCAGGACAAGCAATATGCCGGTGATCGCGAACCGGGAGGGTTTGGTCTTGTTCATGGCGATTCATGCCCCATCAGGCCGCGCGGCCTGAAGAGTAGGATGAGTATGACGATGACGAAGCCGATGAGACTGGCTACGTACTGGGTCGTGAACAGCGGAATGAAGCCGTCCAGGAAGCCGATGATGAGGCCGCCGAGCACGGTTCCCGGAATGCTGCCGAGTCCGCCCAGGATGATGATCGTGATCCCCTTGATCAGCACGGTGCCGCCCATGGTCGGGAGGAGGCTGAACAGGGACCCCACCAGCGCCCCCGCGATGCCCGCCAAGGCGCATCCGGCAAACATGGCGATGGCCGAAAGACGGTCGACGCTGATGCCTTGAAGCGCCGCCCCTTCTCGCTCCTGAGAGATCGCCTCCATCGCCTGCCCGTTCTTCGAGAATCTGATGAAGGCGAAGAGAGCTGCTATCAGCACGAAGGCGACGACGATGATGACCACCCTCTCCACCGAGAGAGCGGAATCGCCGATATTCAGCACCGCCCCCTCATATGGAGTCTTGTAAGTCTTCGGAGTGCCGGTCGCCAGTGCCAGCACGAGGTTCTGGAACACGAGAATGAAGCCTGCCGTCAAGACCATAGCCTTGTCCGGCCTCGCTCTGAACGGTCGGAGGAAGAAGCGCTCGAGAAGGATCCCGAGCACCCCGGTCGCCACGACTGCAATCAGGAACGATACGTAGAAGTTGAGTCCGAGTTTGGCGGCGAAGTAGTAGACGACGTAGGCGCCGATCATGTACACCTCGCCGTGAGCAAGCTGAACGATGTTCATGATGCTGAGGACGAGGGTCAGCCCCAGAGCCACCAGAATGTATTGGCCGCTGAACGTCAGACCGTTCAGAAAAGCTTGTAGGACGCTCGCATCACCCAAGGGTTTTCTCCGTCACTAGAGCGCATCCCGCTTCGGGAGTTGCGGCAGAGAGCCATTGCACTTGCATCCGGTTCTCTGCCGCAACTCTATTCCTGACGCGGGCTGAAGTCTCAGATTCGTGATTCAGCCGTCAGAATCGATCAGCTACTTGACCCACTCGAACTGGATACCTTCCGGTGTGTATATCGACATCATCTTCTGATGCTCAGCACAGTGGCTGTTGCCGTAGACATCCGGAAAGGAACCCCACGTGGACAGTCCGTAGGAGCCTTCGAAGCTCTTGGCAATGCCGCCATCGATGGCAGCGACGACGTCCACCGGGTCGATACTCTGCGCATCCTTGACGCCGGCGATTATGGAGGAGCAGGCATCAAGTAGATGTAGGCTGTCCAGCTCAAAGCTGGCCCCCGCGGCCTTTATCTTCTCGCCCAGCTTCTTGACCCTATCTGTCATGAGGTCGCTGTTCACGTCCGGCGAGGCGCTCAAGACGTCGTACGAGTAATCGGGCGTGAGCATGGAATAGATGATGTTCGGGTCACCCAAAGTGCAGCAGCCGAAGATGGGACCGGTGAAACCGAGTTCCCGCGCCTGGTTGATAAGGGCCGAACTGCACGGCGGTATCCCGTAGACTTGCTCAATGGCGTCTGGATTCGTCGCCAAGGCCTTGTTCAGGATCGAATAGAAGTCAAAGCTCGGCTGCGGATACACTTCCCAGTATGTGATCTCGATGCCGAGTTTCGCGTAGATCTCCTTGAGCAGCGTATTGTACGTCGTGCCACCCGGGTCGTCAGGCGTGATGACCGCGATCTTCTTCACGTTCGGATACTTGGCGAGGGCATAGTCGTAGAAGGATGCCTCATACGACACGCCCGCGCAGCTGAAGAACATGAAGGGGTTCTCCGGGTTGACTTCGGCGTTCCCCGCCCCGTAGGACTTCACGCGCATGATCTTGTTCTGTTCACAGAGATCGGCAATGGCCAGGTTGACCGGCATGAACATGGGCGGAGACACGTACTTGACCCCGTCCCCGATGAGCTTGTTAATGGCCGTAACCCCGCCGGCAGTCGTCGACTGGTCATCATAGAAGGTGAGTTCGATGCTGTAGTGGGTGTCGCCCACCGTGACTCCGCCTTCCTCGTTCAGCAGTTCCTGGGTGGGGCCGACAGAGTCATACATGGCTTTGAACGCCGTTGCCATGTCGCCGGTAGCGGAACTAATGGCCCCGATCTTGAGAACATCTTCTTTCGTGACTGCCACTGTCGTCTCGGTGGACCCTGCCGTGGTCTCAGTGGATGCTGCTGTGGTGTCGGTGCTCGCAGGCGCGGTTGTGGCCGGCCCGGCTGTAGTCGTGGTTTCTTCGTCGCCGCCGCAGGCAACCGCTGCCATGGCGACGATCAGCAGCACGATAAGGAGCCCTCCTAGGAGTACCCGTTTCTTCATCGAACCCCTCTCCTTTGCAATCAGACTGTGTCAACGCAACCCTATGCCACAATGCCTTGATGCTTGCATCAACTGGTACCCCGCCTAGATAACCTGCCGACACCTCCTTTGGATCTGTGTGCGTCGTATCCTGGTCGCGGCCATTCTTCACGGGAATCGTGGTGTTCCGCCTACGGAACGTTGTTCACGCCCTTTCCCGTCAGCCAGCTTACGCAGCAACCCACCCCTTGTCGAGCCGGTCTGCTTTCGAGCCGAACGACACGGCGTAGATGCCTGGGATGCGATACAATTCTGGAGCCGCGCGGGATTGCAGGGCCTTCCCTGAATCGGCGACTTCCCAGCCCAATCAGGGCGGCAAAGGATGCTGCGTGCGAGAGATGTGGCGAACCCCGGCTGGCCGTGGCTTCATCATGCTCGCCGTGATGGCAGCGGCAATCGGCTTCGCCATGAACGCGCACTCGAACGTCCTCACGAACTACTTCAACGACGTGCTCCAGCTCTCCGGACCGGAGTTCGGGTACATCATGGCGGTGCGGGAGATCGGCGGCTTCGTGATCATCTTCCTGACCGCGATCTTCTACCGCATGTCGTTACAGACACTGACCGCCGGCGCCCTGGTGGTCTTGGCCGTGGGCTACGCGCTCTTCTCTCTCGCCGGCGGCTTCTGGACGGTTGTTCCCTGGGTACTTGTCACCAGCTTCGGGATGCACACGGTGTTCCAGACTCAGACCGCCCTCACCATGACCCTGACGACCGCGGCAAAGAGCGGCTCCATCATGGGCCGACTGGGAGCGGTGCAACAGGGAGGCACCCTGGCCGCCCTCGTCATGATCTACGTGATCTT
The DNA here is from genome assembly GCA_963714175.1 of uncultured Actinomycetes bacterium. Classification (GTDB taxonomy): domain Bacteria; phylum Actinomycetota; class Thermoleophilia; order RBG-16-64-13; family RBG-16-64-13; genus RBG-16-64-13. The sequence continues at coordinate 143,635 of CAVQNN010000007.1, forward strand.
CAAGCTCGACTGGCTCTCCTACCGGCCGACCTTCATCATCCTAGGGGGCGTAGCCCTCATCGGCGCTCTTGCGGTCATGCGCTTCCCCCACCTCCACGAGGGAGAACTGCGCAAGACGGCACCCGCCCGGGTCCCGCTCGTGTGGAGCCGCGACTACCGCCTCTACTATTGGATCTGCCTGTTGGACGGGGCGCGTCAGCAGATCTTCTTCTCGTTCGGGGCATGGGTGCTGGTGAACCGGTTCGGCCTTCAGGTGCAGGACATATCCCTCGTCATGCTGGCCGTCACCTTCGCCGGCGTCCTCACGGCTCACCGGCTTGGCCGGGCCGTGGATCGCTATGGCGAGCGCCGGGCGCTCTCCGTGGTGAACGTGGCTTTCATCGTCGCGCTCGCGGGCTACGCTCTCGCCAACACAGTGATTCTGGCCTGCGTCTTCTACTGTGTCTACACCATCATCTCGCCGGTGGCCTTCATCGGCGGCTCGACCTACCTGCGCAAGATTTGCGCTCCCCAAGACCTCTCGGCCAGTCTGGCCATGGGACTGACCGTCTCTCACGCCACAGCCATCGTGGTGCCGGTCGTGGCAGGCTTCATCCTCAATTTCGTCGGCTACCAGGTGCCCTTCTTCATAGCCTGCGGAGTATCGGTGGTGACCTTCTTCGTCACGCTGCGCCTGGATCCCGTGAAGCAGAGGTGTCCGGCGCGGATCGCCGCTGACGAGGCCATCGCCAGCCGAGGCGGCGATGAGGCTGCTGCCGGACAGCTGGCCGATCAACCCACGTCGTGAAGGCGACACGTCTGCAGGGAGCTGGGCTTCAGCCTATGCCAGAGCTTGAGATCCAGTCCGAACTCAGCCGGATGCGGTGGCGGGTCCTGGTCATCGCTTCCATCGGAATATTCCTTGCCGCCCTCGACTCGACCATCCTGGCGGTCGCCCTCCCGGCGATATCCGAGGACGTGTCACTGACCTACAGCGAAGCCTTGTGGGTGCAGGCATCGTACCTTCTCGTCGTTACCGTGTTCCTCATCCCAGTGGGACGCTGGTCAGAGAAGCGAGGGCCATACTTCTTCTACTGGTTGGGGACCCTCGCGTTCGGAGTCTTCTCCGTCGCGGTGGCGCTCTCGTTCAACGGCGTGTTCATGATCGTCGCCCGAGTGTTCCAGGGCATTGGGGGAGCGATGGTCCTGACCACCAGCGCCGCTATCGTGGCCGCTGTCTTTCCCCCCGAAGAGCGCGGACGAGCGCTCGCCCTCAACATGCTGGGCTCCACCGTCGGACAGACCCTCGGACCTCCGCTCGGCGGCCTGATAGTGACTCACATGGGTTGGCCTTGGGTCTTCCTCATCAAGGTCCCGGTGGTCGCCATCACCCTCATCGCAGGATGGAGCCTGCTGGGAGCAGAGAAGCGTGATCGTGACGCCGCTGCGCGCCGGGCGGTGACCCCCGAGGGTGGGTCGAAAGGCGCCGCCCCGTCGACCGGACGTGGCGGCGTGGACATCCGTGGGGCGACCCTCTTGGGCCTGCTGCTCTCGGCTCTGTTCGTGCCCTTGATCTTCTCGCCGCTATGGGGATGGGACAGTTGGGCGGTGATCGGGCCACTGGCGTCGGTCGTCGTTCTCGCCGTGGTCTTCGTCTACGTGGAGGGCCGGACGCGCGACCCGATACTCGATCTCGGGCTCTTCAGACGCAGCCGCGTGCTGACCTCCATGACCTTGGCCTCGATCCTCTACATGGCGGCCGCCTACGGAGTGCCCATCTTCACTGCCGTCTTCCTGGTGGTCGTCCAGGGCAGGTCGGCTCAGTTGGCGGGGTTTGTTTTGCTCCTTCAGCCCGCGGTGCTGTCCCTCCTCACACCTCTTTCCGGCCGACTGGCCGATCGCTTCGGGTCGCGGGGACTCACCGCGCTCGGAATGCTGGTGACCGCAGCCGGGATGGTGCAGCTCGCCGTGTTCTCCGTCTCCACGCCGCTCTCGCAGGTCTTGGCGGCCACGGCCACACTGGGACTGGGTATCGCCCTCTTCAGTACGCCCAACTTCTCCGCCATCATGGGCTCGGTCGACCGCTCCGAACTTGGAGTCGCCTCGGGGATGTTCGCCGCCTCGCGCTTCTGCGGCATGGGAATATCCGTAGCCGTCTTGGGCGCCATCGCAGCTTCGCACCTAGGTCCGGAGGGAGGACGGGTGATCCTCCTTGGTGCAAGGGCAGGGGTCGAAAACGCCCAAGCCTTCGCGGCCGGCTACCGGGATGCCATGCTCGCCGGGGCCGGCTTCACGGTGGCAGGGGCGTTCGTCTCGCTCATACGCGAACGGCGCCCCTCAATTCAAGGAGACTAGACGGCCGAGGGGTGCGCGGCGGAGCTTTGCACCCCCGAAGGGTGGACGAGCGCGAAGCGAGGCGGCAACCCGAGCGACGCGAAGCGGCGGGGGGTGCAAGTCGCAGCAGCGAACCCCTCGGCCGTCTGCGCTCAGCCTTTCCAGTTGCGACCCGTCTCGATCATGGCCTTCAGATTCTCCGGCTTGGCGTCGTCGAGTACCGCCCCGTTCTGAAGCATGAAGCCGCCGTCGGTGGCACAGGCGTCGAGTATGTCGGTCGTGTACTTCTCGACCTCCTCCACCGTGCTGAGAGCGATCAGCGCGGTGGGCACGTTGCCCGCGATGCAGGCCTGGCCGCGCAGCGCCTGCTTGGCCGCCTTCATGTCGGTCTGGTCGAACATCCAGAGGACGCTGCCCGCGGGCAGATCAGGATCGGCGATGACGTCGAGTCTCTTGTTGTAGCCGCCTTCGGCGAACATCGCCGGGACGATGCCCTGTTCGATGAGTCCTTTCATCACGGCCTTGAGCGTCGGCCAGTAGAAGGTGCGGAAGTCGGCGTCGGACATGAAGCTGTCGGCACCCTTGTGCAGTACGAAGACGACCAGCGGAGCGCTGCCCCCGCGCGTCTGGCGCACGCCCCAGTCGATCACGAGCGGGACGAAACGCTCGGACGCCTCAAGGATCTTGTCGGGCTGCCGGAAACGATCGACCATGATGCCCTTGGTGCCGCGCAGAGTGTCGGCCAGGATGTCGTAGGGCGCTTTGGCCAGGCCGCCGGCCGAGTGAGGTATGCCCAGACGACCCGCCGCGTCGGCACTGGCCGCCCCCGTGGTCATGAAGTACTTCAGGCACTCCCGGGCCGCATCGGCCATCCGCTGCATGCCCTCGACCACTTTCGGGTCGGCGAAGGGCAGGAGCCCGAAGAGCATGGTGGTGGCTTCCATGAAGTCGGTCAAAGGCGGGAGTCCCGCCATCGGCGTCGAAGGCCGATCCGAAGCGAGGCAGCAGGGAACGCCGGAAGTACACTTCGGGATCGGCGATGAGGGCGTCGTACTCGTCCGCCCCCATGTACTCGGACTCCATGTACTGCCAGGGGGTGTCGTCAGACAAGCCGCCACCGGGCCAGTCGACGAGCTTCAGGCCCAGCAACTCGAAGACCTTGGCCGGAGCTACCGAACCGGTCTGGAAATCGGGCCGGAAGTCCTCATGGTACTTGGTGAGCGCCTTGGCCACCTTGTCGTAGTCGAACATGGACTCCTTCTTGGTGAGGCCGCTGTACTTGCCCACGAAGTAGCCGGCCGAGGTCGTGACCGGCACCCGCGCCGGCTTCTTGAGCTGGATGGCGTCGATGAGCAACTGAACGTGTTCGCGGTAGGTCTGCCGGGCGGAGTCGCTCTGGAACTCGACACCGGGGGCGCTGAGCCAGCGCTGGAAACGCCGCTCGCGGCGCGCCTTCCAGTCAAGCTTGTCCCAGCCGTCGAAGATATCTGCCTGCGCGGGAGCGCTTGGTTGTCCTTCTTGATCTGCCACTTCCCCACCTCAATCGTAGTAGTTGGGTGAGATTATAAGCGTATCCAACAGAGAAAGCTCGTGCCCGAAGATGAGAAGCGAACCTTCGGCCTGCATGTGACGCAGTTTCTCCATGGCCTGCACGGCCAGTTGGCTGCTCCAGCACACCCCCGGGGGCACGCCGTCGGTGAGGTTCTCGGCCACCTGGACCGCATCACCGACGAGGACGATCCTCCCCGACCTGGGCAGATTCACCAGCACAGACTGATGGCCCTCGGTGTGGCCTCTGGTGTCGAAGCAGATCACCGACCCGTCCAAGAAGACGTCGAGAGACTCGTTGTCAGACGGCTGGAGGTAGTTGAGACTCCGGGAACGCATGAGACCGTCGAAGTCGTAGCCCCCCTGGTAGGAGTCCGGCCACCAGGCGGCCCTGAGTTCCGACCTCCTCACGATGAAGGTGGCCTGGGGGAAGAGGGTCATGCAGGCCATGTGATCGAAGTGTAGATGAGTCAGGATCACGTACTTGACGTCGCCGGGCTCATAGCCCAGGCGCCTCATCTGCCTATCGATGCGCAGCTCCGGAGCCGCCTCCAAGAAGGGGTCGCCTGGGACATCGGTGTCGACACCGGTATCGACCACCACCAGTCCCTTGGGATGGTCGATCAGGAACATGAGGATCGGCATGGTGACCGGCTTCCCGAAGTTGCGGTCGGGAGTCAGGTGACTCAGGTCGGGCAGATGGACGCGCCCTCCGTCGAAGACAAACAGCTTCATTGACCTCGTCCCTCAGATATGCGGTGTGCGGCCGCCTGGGCGGCCCGGACTTCGTGCCTCAGCAGCCTCCTAGCCCCTGACGTCCTTGATGATGTTGCGGCAGGCCGTGAAGAAGATGTGGCTGTCGGGATAGAAGAGAATGATCCTCGAGCCGTTGGCTTTGGCCGCTTCGACGCCTGCGCGGTCGGACGTGGGGAACGCCATCCCCTGCATGGGGATGCCCTTCTCCTCGCAGATGGCTTTCACCTTCAGATACGCGTCTTGCAGATAGGGATGCGCCCACTGCACCCGCTCTCCGGGTTCCTTGAGCATGGCGTTGGCGATGTCCGCCCCTCCTACCCCGACTCCGTCGCGACCCGGTTTCAGCAGGCCGATGATCTCTTCGGCGTTGTCGATGGCCTCGACATCCTCCAGCAGAGGGATGAACATGATCTGACGGTTCGAGGCCGCCATGTACTCCTCCCAATTCTCTTGGGAGTAGCCTGAGGCGCGGACGGCGGGGCAGATGCCGCACGTCCCCTCCGGCGGATAGTGGCTGGCCGACATGGCCGCCCTGGCTTCCTCCGCCGTCTTCACGTGGGGCACGACGATCCCCTGAGCCCCAGACTCGACCGCCGACCGGATGAGGAAGCGATCGTTCGCCCCCACCCTGACCAGGGGCGTCAAGCCGGATGCCTCAGCCGCCCGGATCAGGCTGACCATCGTCTCAGGATTCGTGCGGTTGTGCTCCATGTCGAGCATCACGTAGTCGAAGCCTGCGTAGCCCACGATCTCGACCAGATCCGGATCGTGGGTGTACATCTGCATACCCAGGGCGACGTCGCCGCTCTCTAGGGCAGCCAGGATCTTGTTTGGTCTAAGGAACGGCTTGAATGTCATGTACGTTCTCCTCGCGGACGTGGTTCTTGGTGTTGATGGCGATCCCAATTGGGCCGCTGAGGAGCGAGGCCACCGAGGGCGCACTGACCGGCTTGACAGTGCGCCCTCGGTGACGAAACGTCATGCTTCAGTGGCCTCTAGCGCCCGCGATTGTCGATGACCGACTTGATCTCCTTGCCGGATGCCATGTTGGCCAGCGCATCGTTCACGTCTTCCAGCTTGTACGTGCCGCTCACGATCTCCGCGAACGGGTACTTCTCACGATTCCTCTTGATGAACTGCAGCGCCTGATAGAAGTGGACGATGTGAGCCGACACGCTGCCCACGATCGTGAGGCCCTTCTCGTTGATGCGGCTGACGACGATGGGCGTCGCGGCGAGCGAGGTCTGACCCAGGATCAGGTACTTGCCGCCCTTCATGATCATTTCCAGGCCCTCGGCGACTGCCGGCGGGATAGCCCGAGGCCTCCACCACGTTCTCCGGACCTCTGCCCTGGGTGAGCTCCAGAATCATCTGCCGGCGTTCCTCGGGGTCCTTGTGCTCGTCGATGTTGATGACGTGATCCGCGCCCCACTTCTTGGCGAGCTCGAGGCGATTCGCCGGGGCGCCCACGACGATGATGGTGCGGGCGCCGCTCTCGCGAGCCACCACCGTTGAGTAGAGGCCGATCGGACCGCAGCCCTGGATGACGAAGTCCTCCATGAGCCCCACTTTGCCGAAGCGGTCGAAACCGCCCACGACCGAACGGAAGGCGCAGCCGACACCCACAGCCTCTTCTTCGGTGAGTTCGTCCGGCACCTTGACCACGTTGGTCGCGGGAGTGATGTACTCGTATTCCGCGAATCCGCCCCGAAGCGCGACCGGAGGAGCCCAGCCGTAGCCGGAGCGCTTGGCGCACAGGACCGGGTCGCGGGCGATGTTGCACCAGTAGCATTCACCGCAATCCGCGTGGGCCCACATGATGCGGTCGCCAACCTTGATCTCCTCGCCGGCGGCGTCCTTGACGCGCCCCTCGCCCAGCGAGACGATACGGCCGATGGTCTCGTGTCCCTGGATATTGGGGAGCGGGCTCTTGATGGTGAGTTCGCCCCGCTGCTGGTGCACGTCGGTGCCGCAGATGCCGGCCATGAGAACCTTGACCAGGATGGCCTTGGGGCCGATCTCGGGGATCTCGACTTCACGGATCTGCAAGAGGTTTGCCGTATTCCTCCAGAACGGCGGCCTTGCAGGTCTTCGGAATATCGCTCATCGGTCACTCCCTCGTTTGCTGCATCCAAGAATGCGTTATCCTGAACGCGTGTTCAACAACGTAACATCGGCTCGGAGCCTTGTCAATGCCAGAGAGTAGCAAGAAATTCGTTCGAAAGACCAAGAGTCGAACGGCAACGGGAGATCGTCGAGGCGACCGTCCACCTGCTCGGAAAGTACGGGGTCCAGGGGACCACGGTCTCCCGGATAGCGGCGGCGGTCGGGATAGCCAGGGGCGCGCTCTACCAGCATTTCCCCAACCGGGAAGCGGTCCTCGAAGCCGCCCTGGCCGCCATGGGCGAGCGGTCCTCGGACGTGGATCATGCAGTCATCCGGGCCAGATGTTCCGGCGCGTTTCGTCCACATGGGCGAGATCCATTCGTCATGGTCCTCGTCCGAGTACGACACGTTTGTCCGCCCGTTCTTTCAGTTGATCGCCTCCAACCGAGAGACCGTTCTCAGCAAACAGATCATCGAGAGGCAGCAGAAGGACTTCCGCTATCTCGTGGAGTTGGTGGAAGCGGGCAAGACGCCAGGGGAGCATCGCAGACGATGTCGAATCGGCCGATATCGCCTGGAGTCTCCTCCTGCACGCCTGGGGAGAGGACATAGCGCGGCTCATGGGCGTCGACCAGTTCATCACCGAAGGCGCGTCCAACCGGATCCTGCAGCGTTTGGTGGCGACCTATGCCGCCTCGCCTCCCGCACCAGCGGCGGAAGAAAGGCTGACTCCTAGCTTGACTGTTGCCGAATCGGCAGCCCCTCAGTCCATCACGATGGCGGCCCTGATGACCTTGCCCTCCGCAGCCTGCTGTATGGCCTTCTCGGCATCCTCCAGCTTGAAGGTATGCGAGATCATCTTGTCCCAGGGGTACTTGTCGATGGTCCTCGCCATGAGATCCAGCACGCTCGGCATGGTGGAGGCCTTGAACTGCGTCGAGCCGATGAGACGCGCACCTCTCTCAATGAACGGCATCATGCTGATGTTGACCTTGTACGGCCCCACCAGGCCCACGGTCAGATAGGTCCCGCCGAAATCGAGCATCTCGAGGCCCTCGGGCACCGCTTCCGGTGCCGCGGCCACGACTTCCAGCACCACCTCGGCCCCTCTCCCGCCGGTCAGCTCCTTCACCCTGGCGATCCTGCTCTCGGGCGTGGTGTACTCGGTGGAGTCGATGGTCTGGTCGGCGCCGAAGGACTCGGCCAGCTTCAGCCTGTCTGCCATCTTGTCGATCACGATGACCCGCGCACCCAGGTCCTTCATCATAGGCGCAGCGCTGAGTCCCAGCCCCCCCGCCCCCTGGATCACGCCCCACGATCCCATGGGGAAGCAGACCTTGGACAGAGCATAGGCGACGGTAGCGGCCGCGCAGCCAACGTACACCGCGGCCACGTCGGGGACGGCATCGGGCACCTTGTATATCCACTGTCCGGGACTCAAGTAGTAGTACTCGGCAAAGGCTCCCTTGAAATGTGGCCAGTCGTCGGAGGTGGTGCCGACGTGGCTCCTCCGATTGGGGCACGGGAGTACGTCCCTAAGACAGGCGGGGCATCTGCCGCACACGATCGAAGGGGGCCAAACCACGCGATCGCCCTCCTTCAGCGGTTGACCAGCGGTGTCGGTGCTAACGCCCGCGCCCAGCTTGTGCACGCGACCCACGAATTCGTGTCCCGATATCGAAGGCTTCTGCCTGACACCGGCTGGGCCGCCGAAATCACCCTGGTAGATATGTACATCGGTGCCGCAAACGGAGGCCATCGTCATCTTCGCTACGATCGCGCCGGGTTCGGGATCCGGGATCGGATACTCCTTGATCTCCCACGGGAAACCTTTGCCGAAGGTGACCATCGCCCTGCCCATTTTGCTACTCATGTTGTTCTTGTCTCCGTGGTGAGGTGTTTGCGGCGCCCGCTAGGTGCGCGCGCCGTCCAGCGTCCGAGGTATGAGGATCATCGTACAGCGTTTGCCCCGGCTATGCGGCCGGAGTTGATGGCGAAGCCCGAACTGAGCCCCGAGGAGGGCCGTATGGGATAGCTGTCGCCATACATCCCGCCGGCGTCGTACCCGGCGGCGAAGAGTCCCGGGATGACACTGCCCTTTGTGTCCACCACTTCGCAGCGCTCGTTGATCTTGATGCCCCCCATCGTCCCCAGACAGATGGTGCGCGCCCTGACCGCATAGAACCGCGGGCCCCTGAGGGGTCGGAGGTATTTCGGATCCTTGGCGAAGAGGTCGTCGTGACATTTCTCGCAGAACCCGTTGTACTGGTCGACCGACTTCTGCAAGGTCGCCGGAGCCACCTTGATCTTCTCGGCCAACTCGCCGAGTGAGGCCGCCTCGAAGACCTCGCCACCGCCGCTTTCGATGACCGCCGCCAACGTCTTGTCCAGATCGGGCAGCCGCGAGCCCGGGGGGAACTCCATGACGTGAGCCTTGTCGATGCCGTTCTCCATGAGCCTGCTGACAACGCCACTGTCGAAGATGCTGTAGTTGCACCACTGCTTGGTGCGGCAGCTGGCGTTGCCGATGGACGTCTCGTAGAAGCCGATACTCTCGTCGCAGAAGCGTTCACCGTTCGCGTCCACCCAGAGATCGGGCTGCACCGCCACGTACTCGGCGGGGGTCTTCGACTCGTATCCCGGCCCCACCGGACCGACGCGGAACAGCTCGAGCACCTCGATGCCGGTGTTGTCGGCACCGAGCTCCCAAGCCATGCGGATGCCGTCTCCCATCTTCCCGACGTTGCCTACCGGGACCACGTTGACGTCCAGGTCGAGTCCCGCGTATTTCTTGATCCATTCCTTGTTGTTCGCGTAGCCACCGCTGGCGATGACCACCGCCTTGGCGCTCGCCTCGATCTCCTGTCCGTCCTCTTCCAGGACCAAACCGCTTATGAGTCCGCCCGACCTGAGGATCTGCTTGACCGGAGCGGAGGTGCGGATGGTGACCCCCTGCGCCCTCGCCTGGTCGGCCAGCGCCTTGACGACCGCCTCTCCCATGCCCTTCACCACGTGGTAGGTCCGGGGGGCGTCAAGCAGATTGTTGATCGCGTCGACGAACTCGACGCCCTGCTTCTGCAACCAGGTGATGGTCGAGGCGGACTGGTCGACGATCACCCTCACCAGGCGCGGGTCGGCTCGCCAGTGGCTGTACTCCATGATGTTCTTGAAGGCTTCGTCGCGGGTGAACGTGATGAACCTCGCGCGTTGCATGTCGCTCTCCACGGCGAAAATGCCTTTGAAGAAGTTGGAGGTGCCGCCAAGACCGCGCTGCTTCTCGCAGACCACGACGCTGGCGCCCCCTTCCGCGGCGCTGAGCGCCGCGCACAGCCCAGCGACACCCGAGCCGATGACGATGACATCTGCGCTTATGGCGTCAGCCACGGTATCCTCCATCCATTCGCGAGGTAGTGCCCACGACGGTTCGCGCCGGACGCGGCGTTGTCGTGGGGCTCAATCTTAGTCTGTGGGGCCCGGAGATAGCAACGGCATCGGACGGCTGCGACCACGGCGACTCCGCTGAGAGATCGCCGAACCTAGTGGACGCAGAGGAATCCTCCATCGTGAGGCATGACCACTCCGTTCAGATGCGCGCCCTCCCTTGAGGCCATGAACACGCAGAGCGCGCCGATCTCCAACGGCTCACCGAAGCGCCCGGTCAGCATGCTGTGCGTGATCATGTCTCTCATGCCCGGGAGTGAGTTGGGCGTCCAGCCGCGAGTGCGTGGGACCGGGCATGATGCAGTTGACCCGTACGCCATATTCCGCGAACTCCACGGCCCACTCTCTGCTCATGTGATTGAGCGCCGCCTTCGCGGCCGAGTATCCCGACAGGGGCATCTGCTTGGACCCCGAGCAGGTGGCGCCGCCCGTGGACGAGATGTTGATCACCAGCCCGCCCCGCTTGGCGGCCCTCATCCGGTTCACCACCGCGTGGATCATGTAGGCGGGCCCGTGAAGATCCACGTCGATCACGCGGTGCCACTCGGGAAGGTCGTCGTCCATGTCGAGGAACGCCTTGACGAGGGAGATGCCCGCGTTGTTCACCAGCACGTCGACATGGCCGAAGGCCGCGAACACGCTGTCGACAGCCGTGCGAACCGATCCACGGTCTGCCACATCGCACTCGGCGAACACGTGGGAGCCGCCGAACCGCCCCAGGTCTTCGGCCGCCGCCCTGCCGCCCTCCACGTCCATGTCGAGAATGGCTACGTTGGCGCCACGCTGCGCAAACGCCTGCGATATCCCTCCGCCTATGCCGCCGCTGCCTCCCGTCACGATGACGTTCAGCCCGGACACATCCATCACGTTCTTCAGGTCGCCCACCGGACTCGACATGGGCACGCGCGCCTCGCCGTCGCTCATTTCTCGGCTATCTCCTGACCGTAGGCCCCTCCAGGACCGCTCGAGAAGTGGAAGATCGGCTTGTCGACCCTGTGGATGACCAGCGGGCAGTGGTAGGTGCCCTTGGGGACGAAGATGAGGCAGCTGCGGGTGAGCATGAACTTCTCGTCGCCTATCCAGATCTCGACCTCTCCGTTCAGCTCGTAGGGGTTCTCCCAATCGGTGCCGAAGAAGCCGAGGGTTTCGTCGAACTCATGGGCGTGCGAGTCGGGCTCGGCGGTCTCGGGGTAGACGTCACTCCCTCCCGGCCACATCCAGACGACCTCGCAGTAGGGAGACCCCTTCAGCACGACGTCGTCCAAGCTCATCAGCTTGAAGTGCGATGGCGTGTCGGACAACGAGGCCGGGTCGACCCCCGCGGGCAGGGCGATGTCACGAGAGTCGAGCTTCCGCTCGGTGATAACGTATTTGCCGTACTTCGATTCGGTCATTGTTGAAGTCCCTTTCTGTCCGGGAAGCATGGAAGAACCCTGCAGGCCCCCGCTGGTGACTCTAGGGCAGGTCGAAGAAACTGCCTTCCCATCCATCCGCCCATTTGCCCGCGCCCAACATCATGGCAAGCTCGATCATCGGCCTGCGCACTTCTTTCCATATCAGGGGACCGTGCTCGAGCGTCTTTGGGACGAACACGCAGTAGGTACTGTCGAACTCCAACGTGTCCTCACCGACGCCGAACTGCATGGTCGCGCCCAGATCTTCGGGAGCGTCAGGGTTGCTGCCGAAGTGCAGCACGAGTTCGTCGTAGTTGTCGTGCCGCATCTTGGGGAGCGGAGAGCTGGGAACGTCCCAGATCCACCCGAACTCGACGTAGTTCTTGACCCCCAGGACCTGCGTGCCGCTCATGTAGGTCATGGTGGGGTTCTGCCGGCCCTCGATGTAGTCAGGGCCCGCCTCCCTCATGGGGCTGCGGACCACGTACTGCTCGAAGTCGAAGTCCCGCGTCTTCTTGGGGACGAGGCCCTTGGCCGGGACGATGCCGCCGACTCCGGCCGCGCCCGCCCGCTCGACGCCCGCGTAGGGGTCGCCACTTCCGAGCACTATTGACAGCTGGACGTGGGGGTTCTGGAACTCCCTGTAGGTCAGGGGACCGTAGGGCGTTCCCCCGGGGATGAAGATGGCCGTCGTGGTGTTGAACACGATGGGCTGGCCGCCGAGATAGAACTCCACGGTGCCGCCGAGGACCTGCGGGGTGCGGTGGTCCATGCCGATGTGGAACAAGAGCTGGTCGTGGTCGAGCACCCGCTCCGCCGCCTGCGGATCGCCCTCCGGCATCCCATGGACCCAGCTCAGCTCGATGTAGTAGTCGGCCTCGGGGACCTGTTTGTTGCTGAGGTAGACCATCGGCGCCTGGCGCCCTTTGACCTCAGGGTAAGCCGCAGCTCGAAGCGGCTTGCGGACAACGTATCTCTCGTACTTGGAGGCTGTCATGACGCGGTCATGCCACCATCGACCGGAAGGCAGTGGCCCGTGATGAAGTTGGCGGCATCGGAACATAGCCAGACGACCGCCTCGGCCATGTCCTCCGGGAAGGCGATACGGTGGAGGGGGATCACGCTCTGCATGCCGTCCTTCATGCTCGGGTCGGCACCGGTGAGGTACTCAAAGAGCAGAGTGTTCTGGGTGGGTCCAGGCATGATCGTGTTGATGCGCACGTTGTGCGGCGCGCCCTCCAGGGCGGCGGTCTTGGTGATGCCGTTCAGGCCGGCTTTGCTGGCCGTGTAGGCGCAGAACCCCGGCACCGGCTTGATCGCCCCCACAGAAGAGGTGTTGACGATTGCGCCGCCCCCCTGCTCGATCATCTGCCTCATCTCATACTTGAGACAGAAGAAGACGCCCTTGAGGTTGATGTCGAGAGTGCTGTCCCAGATCTCTTCGGTGGTGTCCACGATGTTCATCACCGGGACGCGCTCGCCGTCCGGCCCGATGCCGGCGTTGTTGAACGCGTAGTCGAGCCGGCCGTAGAGGCTGACGCATTTCTCGACCATCGCTTGAACGTCAGCTTCTTTCGAAACGTCACACTTCACAAAGGTGGCCTCGCCACCGGCGTCTTTGATCAACTTGACGGTCTCTTCGCCGCCCGCGACGTTGGAGCGGGTCGTCACCACGACTTTCGCTCCCTCGCGCGCGAAGAGCTGGGCACCCGCCCTGCCGATGCCCGACGCCGCGCCGGTCACGACCGCTACCTTGCCGCTGAACTGCTTCTCCATGCGATGACCCTCTTTCGTCACGTTCTGTTCGTAGTTCACCCGTTCAGGCGTTGCGGCCCACCCGGGTTCTGTTTCCAGTCCCGCTCGAACACGTCGTCGATCTCCATCGAGCCGGGCGCCAGGACCTCCCAGAAGAAGTCGAGGCGCGCGATCTTCATCCGCCCGTCCTCTTCGATGAGGGGATAGCGCACGAAGTAGCGCTTGGTCACCAGGATCTCCTGGGTGTCGCGGTCGATGAGCTCTGTCTTTATCCGCGCGACGAAGATCTGGCGCCGCTCGTCGATGACGATGTCCTCAGGCGTCAGCCGTTCGATGCCCGAAGGATGCGACAGGAGCACGTGATACCAGTCGTCGCGCCCGATGACTTTGCCCACGAGCGCGATGTAGGGATCGTACACGACGTCCTTGGAGAAGTAATCGTCCATGCGGTGGATGTTGTCGGGATCCTGCCCGTACTTCTCGAAGGCCTCGAAGTAGTCGTCCACCAACTGCGCGATCTGGTCGTATGTCAGTTTCACGAGCCAATCCTCTCCGTCCAGGGTGTGAATCTAGAACTGCTTCACGTATTCAGGATCGTTCGCTGCTTCGAACATGAAGATGGGCGTGTCGATCCTCTTGAACGTGACGGGGCAGTGATTCACCCCTTTGGGCACGAAGATCAGGCACGTCTTGGTGATGGTGTGGCGCTCTCCGCCGATGAGGAACTCGATCTCCCCGCCCAACTCACGGGGATAGTTCCTGTTCGTACCCGCGAAGCCGATCACCTCGTCAAAGTCGTGGGCGTGGGGTATCTCGATATCGACCGGTTTGCCGCCGGGGAGACCCCACAATATCTCGCAACCGGCGAACAGCGAGCACCCCGGGACGATGGAGTTCATGATGCCCAGCAGCATCGTCCGGTCGAGTATCTTCCCTTCCTTCGCCTGATCGTCCATCGCCTTGACCATCGCCTCGGGCATGGGCGGCATGAGGTCCTCGGTGAGGATGTACTTGCCGTACTCCGATTCGGTCATTTATCCCCCTGGATTATCTCCTGATGGCCGCCCGGATCGGCTTCGCTCAGACTGCCGGCGCCGATCATGATCGTCATCTCCAAGTGGGGCCTGGTGAAGCTCTTCCAGGTCAGGGGGCCGTGCGGAACACCCTTGGGCACGAATACGGAAGAGGTCTTGTTGATCGTCAGCGGGCGGCCATCCACCACGAATTCGATCTCCCCTCCGAGATCCTCCGGATCGCTCGGGTCGGTCCCCACGTGCATGACGATCTCGTCATAGTCGTGAGTGTGCTCGAGGATGTGCGGGTTGGGGTCGGGCATCGCCAGTATCCAACCGGCCTCGACATACATGTTCGACCCTGGGATCAGGTTGTTGCTCATCAGGGTCATGGCCGGGATGCGCCCCGCCACCTCGAAGGCGGGCACGACCTCGTAGGCCGGCGGGCTGACCAGGTACTTCGGGCTATCGGACTCCGACATGTCTCGCATCCCTTTCAATCAAGCGCGGTCTGGCAACAAGCAAGGTAGACCTCAAGAAGTATGTCACGAAACATTTGGGTGCGCAGGACCGCGGTGGGGCGACCATCGCCTCGCCTTCGGATTCGGCCATGAGGCTACGAACGCTCGCGAGGAGCGTACTTGATCGTCATTCCGCTCGTCAGTATCCGGTGCGGCTCAGTTCCGCGGCATGCCTCTTCTGGCGCGCCTCGCGGCGGCGCTTGGTCTGTTCGTCTTCCTTGAAGACCCCGCCCTCCGGCCGCCACTTGTCGACCGACATCGTCTGCGTGTGCCGCATGTCGGTGGTGAGCCAGAGAGCCTGAGTCTCACCGCCGACCACCACCATGTTGATAGCCTCGGGACGAGTGTAGGGAGCGATCAGCTCGTCCTTGGGAAGCTTCAACCAGGAGGCGAACGGCTCCACCCCCGAACGAGCGCTCGGCTCCACCAGCGAGTAGCAGACATCGGACCCCCAGAACTGCCCGGCCGTCATCTTGAAGTTCTCCGACAGGTACTTGGAGAGCTGGTCCGGATGGTCGAATCCTTGCTCCTTGAGATGCTTGGTCACGAGCGGGTCCATGACCAGCGTCAGCGTTCCCATGAGGCAGGGAAAGGCCTGCATCATGATGAGCGTCTCCTCGTGCGCGGGACGGCAGCATCCGGCCGCCCCCATGCTGTTGATGGCGCTCCACCCCTGGAAGATACTGACCGTGCTCTCTTCCTTCTTGAAGCCTTGGCGCACGTGGAAGGGCTCCCAGGCGCTCCGCTCCTCGTTCTCGGCGAAGGTCATGTTGTTGTAGTTCATGTTGTTGCCGGTCGATCCCATGAAGGTGTCGCCAGGGCGCGCGTCGGCCAGATTGATGGCCATCAGGGTCCAAGCCCGCCCAATGACGGTGTTGGCGTGGTTGAAGGGGCTCAGGGCTCCCAGACCGTAGTTCATGCCTATCTCGTCCCGGATCGGCCCGTTCACGACCGCCATCCTGCCGAAGGACGTCGTAGAACTCGGCATCGAGGGCTCTTGGCTGGCCGCCAACGCCAGAATCACCGGGAGATGCTCGGGACCGGCGCCCGCCATGACCGCGTTCACGGCCACCTTCTCCACCGTATACTCCAACCGTTCCTGATCGATGGTCACCGTCATGCGGCCGACTACCTCGCTGGGGTCGGCGGCAGTCCCGGTCAGCATGCGGGCGACGCGTTCCTCGGTGGGTAGGACAATGGGCGCCCCGTCGGTCCAGCCGTTCTCCAGGAAGAGATGGTGCAGGTTCTCCTCCTTGTCGGGCTTCAGCAGTCTGGGTCTCGGCGCACCCGGCGCCGCTTTCGGGTTTCTCTCTTCCTCGGTGAGCGGTTCGGTCAGGGCGTCGACGATCTGCGGCATGAGGGGCTTGCCCGTGACGGGGTCGTTTCCCTCGGCGAATCCGCGCAGGACCTCCCGCGGCCTGCCCACCAACGGATACGGGGCATAGCTGAAGCGAAGGTTCATGCCGTGATTCTGCGCATCCATGGCCAGGTAGCCGGCGAAACGGGCGCTCGATATCGGCGCGGTGGGGACGCCGTACTTGGATTCCAGCTCGCGACAGTGGGCGGCGACACTCGCCGCACAGCCGTCTCAGCCGCCTACCCCGAAGATGACCGCGTCGGCGTTCTTCTTCGCATCGGCCCACATCTCGGGCTCGTTCATGAACATGATGCCGGTCTTGTGTTTCAGCACGGTCTTCACGCTGGGCATGTTGCGGGCGAACCAGTCGACCGCCGCTTCCAGGAACTCCCATCCTCCGCCGAACCCGATGTCGATCAGTTGGATGGTCTTGCCTTCAAGTGAGTCGAGGCGAGGCGCCAGCGGGGCCGGCTGTACTACGTTCGTAGGTTGGCCACGAGGATCCAGTGCGGTAACCAGAGAACTGGAAGACGGTATCGCCATTTCAGTGCCTCCCTAGTCGGATGGTCGCATACGATAGCGTCATGGTCGAGGAGCGTGCCGCCTAGGATAGCGGACAAACCCTCGCCTCGTGAGCCGGCAGGCTATTTCGGCGATCGATCAGGCGCTCCGGCCAGCGGCGGTCTCTTGCTCTTGCCGCCCCTCCCCCGACGCCCTCCGCAACGCGAACCCCAGCGCCGCCACGATGAGCGCCAGCGCGGCGGCCACGGCGAAAGCAGGCCGGAATCCCCAGGCAGCAGCCGCCGGACCGGTGATGTAGGGAAACACCATGCCCCCCACGCCCGCCAAGATGGAGCAGATCGAGAACACCACTCCCGCGTACCAGAGAGGGAACTTGCTCGAGTAGCTCGATACGTGCGAGATGCTGCTGGAGGCCGCGAGCCCCGCGCCGAAGGAAAAGGCGATCGATGTGACCCGGTTCGGCGACAGCGCTAACGCGACGAGGAAGACGGCCATCGCCGCCATTGACACGCGCAGCAACGTCGACGGAAGGAAGCGGCGGGTCGCCGGTATGCTGGCCGCCCTCCCGATTATCTGACCGACCAGGTAGAACGTCACCGCGAGACTCGCCGTCGACGCGCTCGCTCCGAACACGTCGACTTGGAACTTCGGCAGCCACGTGTTCAGAGTCATCTCCGTCCCCATGTAGAGAAAGGCGGCCACCCCAATCGCAGCCAATAGGCGAGGATTGTGAGACACAACCGCCTTGAGTTGCCGCAAACGCAGATTCTCTCTTCCAGGGATATCGGCGATGGGAAGAACGGTGATCGCCACCGCTAGCGCCAAGGTGAGCACGGCCTCGCCAACATAGACCCATCTCCAGCTGGCCCCCGCGCCCAGGAGAAGCCCCAGGACCAAAGGCGTGAGAGTCATGGCCACGACCGAGGACAGCACCAGGAGATTGAGCGCCCAGGCCGCCTTCTCTCTCACGTGCACGCTCACCCACATCCCGGGGATGCCCGCGAGGATCATGCAGGCGAAACCGACGAAGAAGTAGGCACAGGCGAACGACCACAATCCCCGCGTCAGAAGAGCGGTAGCGGCGAGTCCCACGGTCTCCAGTACCACCGCCCCGACGAGACACTGCTTGATCGGCACTCTCGCGAGGAAGACATTGAGACAGATCACGCCGAGTATGCCCCCAAAGAAGAAGGTAGTCGCCGGCAAGCCGCCCTGCGCCAGCGGTATCCCCAGGTCGCTCATGATGGAGTCAAGGAGCGGCCCGAACGTGAGCCAGATGACGCCGCTCACGAACATGGTGAGATAGAGGGGCAGGCGTTTGGTCATTGCTGCACTACGAATTGATGCACTCTGGTCATACCTACCCTCCCGTCGCCAGCACTGCCAGAATCAGCACGTCCTTCTCGGTGACCGGTCTGGCGAACTCTGCCTTGTACATCCCCTCCGCGTTGACGAACACGTACACACGTTTGAGCAGGTCCCCGCGCGAGTCGAAGAGCAGCTTCCCAGCCTCCGGATGCCGCTTCACCAGGTCGGCGAGGCACTCGCCCACCGTGTTTCCTTCGGCCCGGGTCTCCCCCGGGTCTCCAATCAGCCGCTGCAGCTCGGGATAGAAGATCCTGACCCTGACGCTCATCACGCGCAGGCCAGTATCGCCCTCTTCACCAACGCGCGGGCTATCTGGATCTTGTAGCGATTCGTCAGGAGCGGCACCGCTCCCTCCATCCCGATGGCGGCCGCCTGCTCGGCGCTCGCCTCGTCGATGGACTTGCCCACCATGTACGCCTCCGCCCCGGTGACTCTGAAAGGCAGTCCGTAGACCGAGTTGAGGCAGATCCGGGCCGATCTGACCACGCCGTTCTCGACCTCGATCGCGGCCGCGCAGTTGACCAGGGGGAAGTCGATGGACTTCCTCAGCGCGAACTTGATGAACGTCGACCGGGTGCCCGCGCCCGGCCTGGGGATCTCGACCTTCAGCACCAGTCTCGCCGTCGTCCAGCACGGTGCTGGTATCGACTCCCACCGAGAAGAAGTCCTCGGCGGCGATGACTCTCCGCGAGGTGGTGACGCTCGCGCCCAGGGCGATGAGCACCGGTGCCAGATCGGAGGAGTTGACCGCCACGCAACCGCAGTTGAAGCAGCGGCTCGCCTCTCCCTCGATCGCGGCCAGGTCCAGCGTGCTGGTCTCCTCGACGTCGAGTCCCCGCAGGCTCTCGCTGAGCGCAAGCTCCGGCACCTCGACCCTGCCGCTCGGCTCCAGACAGGAACCGCTGAAGGCCTCGGCAAAGGTGCAGACCGGCTCCTCCGCCCTGCTTCCCCGGCTCCCGCGGCTCCCTCGGCCCCCGCCTCGGCCCGCCCCTCAGATAGCGGTCTATCGCACGGGCCGCGTCGCGGCCGGCGCATATCGCCTTGGCCACCGTCGCGGGCCCGGTGACGAAGTCGCCTCCGGCGAAGACGCCCTCGCCCAGGGAATGCCCAGCCGGAGATGGCCCATCTGCAGCCTCGTCCAGCTTGAGCCTGCCCTTCTCGTCGACGAATCTCTCCGGGAGGAAGGAGTAGTCCGGCTTCTCCACGATGGCCTTGACCACCACGTCACACCGCTCGGCATACTCCGAGCCCTCCACGCGCACCGGGCGCGGCCGGCCGCTCTCGTCCAACTCTCCCAACTCCATCTTGCAGCAGGTCAGATTCACCCCGCCGCCCTCCGCCTCCGCTCCCACCGGCTGGGTCAGGAACGAGAACCGTACCCCTTCCTCCTCCGCCTTCTCCACCTCATCCTTGAGGGCGGGCATCTCGTCCTTGGTGCGCCGGTAGAAGACCACCGGGTGGGCTCCCACCCTGAGAAGCGAGCGCGCCACGTCGATGGCGGTGTTGCCTCCACCGATGATCCCCGACCGTCTTCCCGGCCATCTTCTCGAGCTCTCGGAGCCGCGCAGGAACTCCACGCCGGACTGCAGGCAGTCCTCGCCCAGGATGCCGGCCTGCGTCTCCTGCCAGGCCCCCGAGGCCACGAACACCGCGTCGAAGGTCCGGGCGAGCTCCGCGAACCTGTCCTTGTCGACAGTAACCCTGAGGCTGAACCTTATTCCGGTCTTCTCCAGAGCCCTCTATCTGCTTGCGCAGGACCTCCCGCGGCAGGCGGTAGGGCGGTATCCCGTAGGCGAGCAGGCCGCCCGCCTCCGGCATGCGGTCGAAGACGGTCACGTCGTGCCCGGCGGCTCTGCAGATAGTAGGCGGCCGAAAGCCCGGCCGGCCCCGAACCGATGATCGCCACCCGCTTCGAGGTCTCCCGCGAGGGCGCTCCGTAGAAGCGGTCCAGATTCGCCAGGATGTGATCGCCCACGAACCGCTCGATCTCCCTGATGGAGACCGGTTCGTCGAACTCGCCGCGAGCGCACTCGTCTTCGCAGGTGTGCGGGCAGACCCTTCCCGTCACCGCGGGGAGAGCGTTGGCCCTCAGCACCATCCGGGAGGCCGCGTCCAGATCGCCCTGCCGGATCTTGCCCAGATAGGAGGGGATGTCGATGCTGTTGGGACAGCCCCGCGTGCATGCCGTCGACCCCACTCTGCGCCGCCCCGAAGATGGAGTGGTATCGCGCGTCGCCGGCAGCGCGTAGCAGGCCTTGCCGCCCTTTCTCAGACAGTTGAAGGCGTTGTCCGGCGACCCAGTAGTACCAGCAGCGGTTGTTCTGGCAGATGTTGCCGGCGACGGTGCCCATCTCCCGGATGTGCGGAGACGCCGTCTTCCGCGCGGCTTCGGCCAGCGCCGGGTAGTCCCTCCGGACGGTCTCGTCTGTGGCCAGATCCTCCAGCCTGGTCAGCGCCCCCACTGCGAGCCGGCCGTCCTCTTCCCGGATGTAGTCGAGTCCGGGGATGTTCTTGATGTTGACCAGGATCTCCGGGTATCCGGCCTCGGGCAGGATGCCGTCCTTCATCTCGCCCAGCAGATCGGTGCCGCCCGCGATGATGCGCGCCTTCCCGGCGGCTTCGCTCAGGATGGAGGTCGGCCTCTTCTATCGACTCGGGGCTCACGTGCCTGAATGTCTTCATCTCGGCACCCCCTCCTAAGCCTTGCCCAGTGCCTTGAGCACCCGGTCCGGTGTTGCTGGGATACCCCTCGACCCACACGCCGATGGCGTTCTGGATGGCCGGGCCGATGAGCACCGGCACGACCGTGGCCACGTCTTCGCCGATGCCGACGGTGCCGTAGGGACCGTAGCCCATGCCGGTCTCCACCAGGATGGTGTCGATGGACCCGATGTCCATCAGAGTGGGGATCTTGTAGTTGAGGAGGTTGCCGTTCAGCATGACGCCGGTCCGGCGGTCGTGGACCACTTCTTCGGTGCGGCCTCGGCCGACGCCCATGTAGGCGCCGCCGTAGGCCTGGCCTTCGCAGCCGTCCCAGTTGATGACCTTGCCCACGTCGTTGACCGTGACCACCTTGGTGATGTCGACCTCGCCGGTCTCGGGGTCGACCTCCACCTCCATGAAGTGAGCCTGACGGCAGAAGCGCACCCGGGCGCCCAGGTAGGTGCCCCGCTGGATCTGCCAGGCATGCTCGAACAAGGGCGGCGTCAGCCGCATGGGATAGGCCAGGCCTTCCTTCCCGGCCAGGAAAGGTTCGCCGTGCCGCGACAGCAGAGGCCCCGCGGCTCCCGACGGTCCGACGAAGTCGGCCACCGTCATGCGGTTGGAGGGGTCGGCCTTCTCGAAGATGACGCCGTCCCTGATGTCGAGCTCGTCCGCCCGCTTGTCGGGGAAGGCCGGCGGGAAGCCGCCCAACTGGGTCACTCCCCGGGGGGCGACGGCCGTCTCGAGTATCTTCTGCTTCAGCATCCGGGCGGCGTGCCGCACCGCCCATCCGTTGACGGTGAGGTTGGTGGAGGTGTCGGGCGTCATGGTGTAGAAGCCGGCATCGTCCTGGTGCTTGAAGCGGACGTCCTCCACGCGGAAACCGAGCTCGTCGGCCGCGATCTGGCAGTAGGAGGTCTCGGCGTTCTGGCCGCCGTCGGCCCGGCAGCCCAGGATGGTGACCGTGGCGTCGTTCCGTTCGATGTACATCGCCACTTCGCCGGTGCCGGCCGAATCGTCCCACTCGTGGGTCCAGGCGAAGGCCATCCCGTGCATCCTGCCGTTGGGCAGGCGCTTGGCACCGGCGGCGTGCCGCTTGTTGTCCCAGTCGATGGCCGCTTTGCCCTTCTCGACGCACTCCCTCAGGCTGTCCCTCACCGGGAAGCCCAGTTCGGCCTTGCGCTCGTTCAGCCACTCGATGTCGTGGCCTTCGGCGCCATCGTTCTTCAGGGCGACGTCGATGGGGTCGAGTCCCAGAGCCTCGGCCACATGGTTGGTGACCAGATCGAGCGCGTAGCTGTTGAGGTTCTGCTCGCAGCGGGTGGGGACGTTGGGTCCCTTGTTCACCCATGCCCCTTCCGTCCTGCCGTAGACGTGAGGGATCTTCGTGTTCTCGATGAAGTGCTTGGCGATGCCGAACACGAGCATGGTCTGGTTGACCACCACCCCCCGCTCCTCGACCGCGGTGATGGTCCCGTCGAGCTTGGCTCCCACCTTGAAGTGGAACACTCCGGCGTCCATCTCGCCGCCGTAGAAGTCCTCGCGTCGGTTGAAGAACCACTTCACCGGCCTGCCGGTGCGCTTGGCCACCACGGCCGCGCAGTAGGTGCCGCCCAGGTTCCAGCCCATCTGGCTCCAGCCGCCGAAGCTGGCGCCCTGGTACAGGCAGTGGAGGTCGATCTTGTTCATGGGGATGCCGCCGAACCAGGTGGAGATGGACCGCTTGCAGATGTGAGGCCGCTGCTGCTTGACCCAGACCTCCGCGTACTCGCCGTTCCATCTCCAGACGCCGCAGGGCCGTTCCGGGCCCACCCAGGTGTTCTGCCCCGTGGAGTAGCTGAACTCGATGATCTTGTCCGCCTCGGCGAAGCCCTTCTCTACGTCGCCGTGCCCCTCGATCCATGCGCCACCGGGGTCCAGAGTTGCTCTCGGGATTGTCCTCGGGATTGGTCAGCGGGGCGCCCGGCACGATCGCTTCCTCGACGTCGAGGACGAAGGGGCGTTGCTGCCCATTCCACCCGGATCAGCCCCAAGGCCTGCTCGGCGATCTCCTCGCTGTCGGCGACCACGAAGGCCCCGACCTCTTCTCCCTGGAAATGGGCTATGCGGGGCAGCGGCGGATAGCTGTTGAGCTCATGCCCGTGAAGCGCCGCTCCCTCGGGCAGTTCGGGATCGTCGTAGCGCAGCACCGCTCGCACGCCCGGATACTTCTCCGCCTCCGAGGTGTCCATGCCGACGATCTGCGCGTGGGGATAGGGAGAGGTGAGAAAACGTCCGTAGAGCATCCCGGGCAGCTGCACGTCCAGGGTGTACTTGGCCGCCCCGGAGGCCTTGTCGTAGCCGTCGGTGCGACGCACCCCCCGTTTGCCGATGCTCCGGAACTCCTCCAGCGGGTACTTGTCGGCCCGCGCGTTGTCGAAGAGCTCGTGCATCCTCTGCTTCTCGTCATTGCCCACGGCCGTCACCTCCCCGCGAGACGGCGGCCTCCCTGTGGCGCGGAAGCTCCCGGCAGCACTGAGCCGCCCCCGCAGTACGGAAGCGGCCTCCAGGATGGCCTTGATATGCTGGGGATAGGTCCCGCACCGGCAGAGATTGCCCACCATGGCTTCTTTGATCTCGTCCACCGTGGGATCGGGATTGCGGTCGAGGAGCGCTTTGGCGGTGACCACGAACCCGGGAGTGCAGAAGCCGCACTGCATGCAGCTGTGTTTGACGTAGGCCTCGATCAGCGGATGGTTCGACCTGGCGATGCCTTCGATGGTCTCTATGGTCTTGCCGGCGCACTCTATGGCCAGCATCATGCAGGAGAGGACCGGCCTGCCCTCCATGATGACCGTGCAGGCGCCGCAGGCCCCCTCGCCGCAGAACTCCTTGGTCCCGGTCAGGCCCAGCTTCTCCTGAAGCACGTGCAGGAGCGTCCATTGAGGCTCCACGGAGATGTGTAGGGCTCTCCGTTCACCACGAGGTGCACGGTGGCCACAGCATCCGGTGCAAGGAATCGTGTCATGGCTTTCTCCCCGTGAGAATCACTTGCCCGCACCTAAGCAGCAATCTGGCCGTTTGGCAAGTCCGACGACCTGGGCACTTGGTAGAATTGCTGCGGCTCGGCGGGACCATGACGGACTGGAAGCAGCGATGAACGAGGCGAGACAGAAGGCGCTCAGGGGACTGCCCTCGGTGGAGGCGCTGGTGAGCCACCCGGCCGCCGCTGCTCTGCTCGAGCTGTACCCCAGGACCCGGGTCGTCGAGGCCGTGCGCTCGGCGGTCGAGGAAGCACGCCGCGCGATCATGGAAGATGGCGGAGCGACGGAAGGCGGAGCCGCCGCGGAAGAGGGCGAAGCCGCCGCGGCCGGTACCGACGCGGAGACGTTTGTCGCCGAAGCCGCCGCGCTCCTGGAGGCGTGGTCGCGCCCCGGACTTCGTCGAGTGGCCAACCTCAGTGGAGTGGTGATCCACACCAACCTGGGCCGCTCGGCTCTGGCGGAGAGCGCGGTCGAGCGCGTGGTCGGCGTAGCCCGCGGCTACAGCAACCTCGAGTACGATCTGGACGCCGGCGCGCGGGACGTGCGGGAGACCCACGTGGAGGCCTTGCTCACCCGGCTGACCGGCGCCGAGGCGGCCTTCGTCGTCAACAACAACGCCGGTGCGGTGCTGCTCCTGCTGATGGCTCTGGGCTCCAAGAAGGAAGCCCTGGTCTCTCGCGGCCAACTGGTGGAGATAGGGGGCTCTTTCCGCCTCCCCGACATCATCCGGGCCGGGGGCGTGCGCCTGGTCGAGGTGGGAACGACCAACCGCACCCGCATCGAGGACTACGAGGCGGCCATCACCGAGAAGACCTCCCTGCTGCTCCGCGTGCATACCTCCAACTACCGCATCCTGGGTTTCACCGAAGAAGCGGAGCTGGCCGAACTGGTCGAACTGGGCCAGCGCAGGGGTCTGCTGGTGGCCGACGACCTTGGCAGCGGGGCCCTGCAGGATCTGGATGCGTTCCAGGGCGAGCCCACCGTGGCCGCGTCGCTGCGGGCGGGCGTGGATGTGGTCTGCTTCAGCGGCGACAAGTTGCTGGGGGGTCCGCAGGCCGGCATCATCCTGGGCCGCAAAGAGGTGGTCGACCGGCTCCGCAAGCATGCGGTGGCTCGAGCCTTGAGACTGGACAAGATGACCCTCGCGGCCTTGGAGGCCACGCTGGAGATATACCAGGACCCCGATCGGGCCCGTCGCGAGATACCGACGCTCCACTACCTGAGCCGCACCTCGGAGGAGCGCGCCGCTCTGGCCGTGGCTCTGCAGACGGCCATCGAGCGTCGCTGCACCGACGGCTTCATCCTGGAGGTGGAGGAGTCGACCGCGCGGGCGGGCGGTGGCTCGATGCCGCTGGTCGACCTCCCCTCGCACGTCGTGCGCATACGCTTCCCGGAGACCGACGCCACCCTCGCGGCCACCCCGACTGTCACTTCGCTGGACGTAGAACTGCGCAAGGCCCCCTTCCCAGTTGTGGCTCGGGTGGCCCAGGACAGCCTGCTCCTGGACGTGATGGCGCTCGACGAGGACGAACTCGAGGCCGTGGCTGAGAGCGTGGCCTGGGCGATCGGCCGCTTGATCACACCGGCGCCGGATATGCCGGCCACCTCCCGGGAAGCTCCGGCCGAGTCGCAGGGTCGGGACTAGGCCCGGCATGGGGTCGGAACGCAAGACGGCGCCGTCGACGGAGCCCGCGACCGACCGCCCTCTCACCCTGGGCACCGCCGGACACATCGATCACGGCAAGACCACGCTCATCAAGGCTCTCACCGGGCGCGACACCGACCGCCTGAAGGAGGAGAAGGAGCGCGGCATCAGCATCGAGCTGGGCTACGCCGAGCTGACCCTGCCGAGCGGGCGTCACCTGAGCGTGGTCGACGTGCCCGGCCACGAGCGCTTCGTCAAGACCATGGTGGCCGGCGCCACCGGCATCGACCTCTTCATGCTGGTGGTGGCTGCCGACGACGGCGTCATGCCCCAGACCCGCGAGCATCTGCGCATCATCGAGCTGCTGGGGATCCCGGCGGGCGTGATCGCGCTGACCAAGATCGACATGGCCGATCCGGAGCTGACCGAACTCGTCGCCGCCGACATCGAGGAGTTCCTGGCCACCACCAGATACGCGGAAGCGCCCGTGGTGCCGGTGAGCGGCGTGACCGGCGAGGGGCTCCCCGAGTTGCTGGCCGCGCTCGACCGCGTGGGCGCCCAGGTGCCGCCGCGCGCCGCCTATCCCGCCACCCGCATGCCCGTGGACCGCGTGTTCTCGCTCAAGGGGATCGGGACCGTGATCACCGGGACCCTGTGGTCGGGAAGCATCGACGCCGAGGACACTGTCGCCGTCCTTCCGCCCGCGGAGCCGACGGGGGTCTGCCAAGCTCCGCGACGTGCGGGTGCGGAGCATCCAGGTGCACGACCGGGAGGTGGCCGCGGCCGCCGGCGGACAGCGGGTGGCGCTCAACCTGACCGGCATAGACCGGGACGAGGTCGACCGCGGGCAGTGGATCGTCAAGGACCCCGCCATCGAGCCGACCTACCTCGCCGACGTGCGTCTGACCCTGCTCTCCGACGCCCCCGGTCCGCTGCCGCGGGTCTCGCGCAACCGGGTGGACCACGGCACCGCCGAGATCCTGGCCAAGGTCGTGCTGGCCGACCGGGAGAGCCTGGAGCCGGGCGAGTCCTGCTACGCTCAGATGCGCTTCGAGGAGCAGGTTCTGGTGTATCCGGGCGATCAGTTCATCCTCCGCTCGGTGACCCCGGTGAGCACCATCGGCGGAGGCCGCGTGATAGACCCCGCTCCGCACAAACACAGCACCGGACCGCGCTGGCACGATCGGTTGACCCTCCTCGAGCAGGGACCGCCGGACGCGATCGCCGCTCTTCTTCTCCAAGAATCGTTCCCGTTGAACCTGACCCGCGGGGGACTCGAAGTGAGTCCTTACCTGTGGCAATTTGCTGCCGGCAAGATCCGCGCTGCCATCGCCGACCTGACGGCCGATGGCCGCGCTGTGGTCGGCGACCGGGCCGTGGCGGCGACCGGGCCGCGTCGGCGACCGACTCCGCGACGGCGACCGCCAGGCCGCGGCGACGGTCACCCAGACGGTGCGGCCACCCCCAAGGGCGCCGCGCCCGGAGCGAACGTCCGGCTGTTCCACGGCCCCTCGCTGCTCGCATTGACCGATGCCGCCCTGGCCACGCTTCGCGCCAAGGCTGAGAAGGATGCGCTCAACCCCTACCTGACTCTGGGTGAGCTGAGGCGGGATCTGGCCGGCGGCGAGAAGACCCCAGCCCTGGATGCCGCTCTTGGAACGTCTGCAGGCCGCCGGTCAGGCGGTCCAGACCGAACACGGATACCTGCTGGTCCGGGGCGGCGGTGGCAGCGGGCGGCGCGCAGGGCGAGGCCGTCGAGCGCCTGCTGCAGCAGTTCGTGGTCGAGAGCGCGGATGCGCCCGGCGCCGCCGAGACACCGAGCGTGACGGTGGCGGCCGAAGCGGCGGGTCTCGCCTCCCGCGAGGCCCAGAAGATGATCGACGCCCTGGTGCGCCAGGATCGCCTTGTCAAGGTGGGCGAAGACCTCTACTACCCGCCCGACCGGCTGGAGGCCCTCATCGGCCGCATCGCGGCCGCCATGGAAGCCTCGGGAGAGTTGACCCTGGCCGAAGCCCGCGATCTGCTGGGGACCTCGCGCCGCTACACCCAGGCGTTGCTGGAGCACATGGACTCGGAGGGCCTCACTCTGAGAGTCGGGGAGGCGCGGCGCTTGCGCCGCCGCCGGTAGAGGCCCGGGGCGCGAGCGCCGACGCCGACGGCCACGGCGGCGACCGGTCGGCGACCGGCTCGCCGCACTAACAAGGTCGGCAGGCTAGAATATGCGTGCGGATCCGGGGCCGCAGCCTCGGAGTCCGCGACGCGGAGCGGCGTTCGGTCCGGTGACCGGCCCGGTCTTCAAAACCGGTGTTGGGCGGTAGCCCCGTCCAGGGTGGGTTCGACTCCCATGCCGCTTCGCCATTCCTGCCAACGACCGCTTGTCGTAGGGAACTAGCGCCGGTGCTCTTCGTCCGGCCAGTGAGCATGAGTGTGTGCCAGCTGCCCGTGGTTGTGCTGGATGTTCGTGCCTTTCCGTGGTCACGAGAACGGTCGCGAGCATGACGAGGGCGAGGGCCCCGGTGAGCGCCCAACCGGGCCGCTCAGTTGGGGCGGCCCCAAGCCCGCGACAGGTCCATCCCGGCTCTTGCTGTGTCCCTTGGATGTCCCGGCGCGAGCCGGCACGGCGGCTATCCTCTGATCCTCAGCACGTCTTCGATAGGCCTACGTTCGTTGCAGTAGCGGTTGATCGGATTGGTCTCGTCCTCGTAGCCGACTGCTATTCCGAGCACAATCCTCATGTCTTCAGGGATTTCGAGGTTCCGCCGAATCACGTCCGGATATGAGATGAAAGAAAATGCCGGAATGGTGCTGCTAAGCCTGTGTCCACGGCTGCAAGCATGATGCCCTGAAGCGAGCACGCCGAGGTCGAACAGTGACCAGGGTTCGAGGCCTGGGTAGCTGCAGAGAAATATGACTGCCGGAGCCCCGAAGAAGGACATGTTCGCCTCGGCGAACCACTGCGTCTGCACCGAGTCGCCGGGGTTGATTCCCACAGAGCTGCACATCCGTGTTCACCCTCTCGGTGTCCGCTCGAAGGAGCTGCGTCAGGCCAAGCCTCGACGGGTGCATACTCGGGATCGGGCGGAGTCCCCGTCCCGGGTCATGGTCCGGTGCAGCCCGGATCGCCTCGAGGGTCGACCCGATGGCGCATGCGAGACCGCCCGCGGTTGCGCGGTCCCCCAGGAGGGGCGCATGCGCGGCAGCCTCGACTATCCGGACCAGCGCGTCGCGAGGGCACGTCCTGCGGCCTGGCGGAGCCTCGAGTCGAGTGTCTCGCGGCGAGGGCTTCGCCGGATACCTCCACGCGCTGGCTGGGGATCGGCCTGATGGCACGAGGTCTCGTCGCTACTCCATGGTGCTGGCAATACCGCTGGCGCGTATGTGACCGGTCCTGGCGCCGACCCCACCAGAACGCCATTGCCGTGAATGTTCAGCAGTCGAGGCCTCCTACACGGTTCGGGCCGTCCGCAAGCCGGCACTGATGGCGTCACGCATCAGGCCCGGCTTGCTGGCGTCACCGATCGGATACACCTCGGCCACCCGCTCTTGAAGCATAGGCAATAGATCGTCATTGGCGGTCAGCGGCAGCGCCGAGACGATGGTGTCAGCCTCGATCGTCTGCTTCTGACCGTCGCTTGTGATAATGGTCAGGCCTTTGTCGGTGATCTCCACGTACTCCTTCACGCCGGTGATCATGCCGACACCCTTCTTGCCGAACCAAGTCATCAGGTTGCCGAGCATCGCGTCGATCATGCCGTCGCCCAGTAGGTCAGCCTGCTCGACGATGGTGACGGTGCGACCCCGCTTCACCAGGAACTCGGCCAACTCGCACCCCTGCAGGGCCCCGCCGACGACGACTACGCGCTTGCCCAACGGTAGGTAGAACTTGGTGAACCACCGCATCGTGTAGGGCTTGAAGAAGCGGGCGTAGAACTTGAGCTGCTTGTGCAGCGCGGCGCCACTCACCACATTCGGCCGGTCAACGCCCTTGATCTTGGGGATGGTTGCGCTGGCGCCGGTGGCCAGGAAGACCACGTCGGGGCTGAGTTGCTCGACCGTCTTCACGTCGGCTGCCCTGCCGGTTACCACCTTGACGCCCAGCTGCCGCACTTGCCGCTCCAGGTATTGGACGATCAGCGGCACATCCTCTGGATGGTTGCCCTTGACGATGGCGGCAATCGGAAGGAGCCCCCCGAGCTTGGGCGCCTTCTCGTACAGGGTCACGTCATGGCCACGGATGGCCGAGACCCGAGCTGCTTCCATGCCGCCCGGGCCGCCACCGATGACGAGCACCTTCTTCTTCTTGTGCGCCTTCTCGATGTCGGTGTAGGGAGTGCCGAGGAGTGCATTGATACGGCAAGCCTTTGTGCCCAGGCAGTTGACGCAAGCCGTACAGGGAGCGATGTCGTCGAGCCGGCCTTCCCGCAACTTGTTGACATAGTCGGGGTCGGCGTGAAGTCGCCGGGTCATGCCGATGAAGTCAGCCCAGCCGTTCTCGAGAACCTTCTCGCCCAGGTCCGCGTCGAGCCTCCCCACCACCGTCACCGGGATCGAGACCTCCTTCTTGATACCCGCGGCCAGGAGGATGTTGGCGCCCGCGCCCTGCTGCTTCGCGTAGTACTCCTTGGGGAACTTCTCGAGCGGAATGGGCGTGTCAGGATAGAAGAGCAGATCTGGGAGGTACCCCGGAACGTGGTAGCCCAGCCAATGGCTGCGGACCATGATGGCATCGGCCCCCGCCTTTTCGAGCCAGCGGGCGTTCTCACGGGCCAGTTGTGGGGTGAGCATCGTGCTGTCGTCGTAGCCGAGGACCTGGCCCACCTCCAGCCCGTTGATGATGACGGTGCAGGCGAAGTCCTTGCCACAGAGGCGCTTGATCTCCTGGATCACCTGGGACGGGAACCGGCTGCGATTCTCGCTCGACCCGCCATAGATGTCGTGCCGCCGGTTCCAGAACGGCGAGAGGAAATTGTGCAGCAGGTGGCTGCTGGCGGCGTTCACATCTACTCCGTCGAACCCCGCCCTCTTGGCCCGCTCGGCCGCCGAAGCGAACTTGTCCACCAAGCCCTCGATCTCGGGGATAGTGAGTTCCTTGGGCATCTCATTGTGAAAATCGGTCGGGCACGGCGCGACCACCGGTGAGGCAGCGAGAGGCGGCCCGTCGTACATCGGGTCGCCCTCGAAGGCGAGATGCGACTGCCACGGACCATCGTGGTTCATCTGCAGAAAGGTCGGACAGTCGTGCTTGTGAATGACCTCGGCGAGTTCTTTGAGACCCTCGATGAAGCGATCGTCGTCCATACGATAGCGATTGCGCCAGCGCGCTCCCGCCGGGTAGTCCACGGTCGGCGATTCGACCACGATAAGGCCTGTGCCCCCCCTTGCCATGCGTTCGTAGAACGCGAGCACCTCGGGTCGCATGTGTGTGTCACTCTCGTGCCACATGAGCATGCCCGCGCCGGTCTTGATTATGCGGTTGCGGGTGGTTATCGGACCGATCTTGCCAGGGGAGAGCAGTCGTTCGTACTTCTCAGCCATCGTATTCAACGTCCCTTTCTTGTGCCGGAGTAACGCATGTCGGCCTCCGGCGTTTTTGCACGCGCGGCTCTCCGCCCAACAGGCCAGCATGCCCAACACCGTACGACCGCCTCGGGCTCATTGTCAAGCGATGTGGAAGAGGTCGGCCTTGTTGACCCAGCCGAGGATGAGCTTCTCGTCGATTCCGGTGGCAGCTGCGAGAGTCGCCCGCTATGATGGAGCGCAGGGCCTTGAACCATGAGACCCACCGCAGGCAAACACGACAGAAAGGCGAGGGTAGCGTGAAACGTTCTGTTCGAGCTTCGCTCCTCGGGGTGGTGCTGGTTCTGGTGATGGTGCTGGTCCCAACAAGCATCGCAGCCGCCACCACGGCCGTCTATGCCGACGACCAGGCGGGCTGGGAAGCCGCCGCGGGTTCGTGGGAGACAGAGGACTTCAATGACGCTACCTTGAACGCGGACGTCAGCGTTGAATCGGACAAAGGTTCGATAAACGTGGGAGGCTACTGGTTCGACCGGCCGGAATACGGTACTGACGACCAGACCACCTGGACCTTCTCCGAACCCATCTGCGCGTGGGGTGGAACCTGGTACGTCGGTAGCGATTGGACCGGCGGCCCGGGATCGCATCTCGAGGTCTTTCTTGGCGACACATGGGAGACCGTCGGAGTGATCCCGAACTACTATGACGATCAGTTCTGGGGCATTGTCTCCGACGCCCCGTTCACCCAAGTCCGTCTCACGGCTTACAACGACGACGGATGGCGCGAGAGCTATGCGCTTGATGACATGGTATATGGTGGGATCCCACTCGACATCAAACAGCACGCGCTGACCCAGATCGAGAGCCTGCTGGCCGGCGACCTCCAGTCGGCGCAGAGATCCATGCTCGACAAGGCCGCCGGTCAGGTCACCAAGTCGCTTGACCCGGCGTTCTGGGTGGACGGTTTCCATCTGGAGAGATCGTCGGGGACGCAGGTCTTCGGCTACGAAGCCGCCGCGGCCGAGAGTCTGCTCCGGTCACACTGTACCGGGGCGCAATCGGTCATCAGCAAGCTGGTGACGGCCGACCGGCTGCTTGCCCTTGCAGCAATAGGGGACGCTGTGGCCGGGCACGGCAATTCCACCAAGATCGCAGCCGCCCGGAAGAGCCTACAGCAGGGCGACCGCTACCGCTATGACTCCAGAAGGGCAGTACAGGCCATCAACGCGTACCGCGATGCCTGGAAGTACGCGATAGCAGCTGGCGGAAAACTCAAGTAGTCGGGCTACTCAGGAGATAGGGATACGGAACGGAGGTCTTTCGGGGCCTCCGTTCTCTTTGCGCTATGCCGCGCGCTAGACCTGTGGGGCCGAGCGCACCCCCAGGCCCGCCCCAGGTCACAGAGCCACGACTTGCTCCACACCCAAGTCGACGCCCGACAGCAACTCCTCGACAAGGTCCTTGTCGGTCCAGGTGAACCTCAGGCAGAACCCACAGTTCGAGCTCAGGCTGCGCGGCACCGGGATCAGCTTGTGCTCGACCCCGGCATCGACGAGGATTCTCTCCGCGCGGATAGCGCCCTGCGCCGACTGGAACAAGACTACGCCGAATACGCTCGAGGACTCACAGCTCGACAACCCGGCCCGCCTCCAGAAGCACGGTAGCGATCTCATACATATTCGATATCTGGCCCACCGCCAGCATCTCCGTGAGTTCAAAGTAGCTCAGGCAGGTGCCGCACGCCAGGATCTCGGTACCCTGCCCCGCCAGCTCGCGAAGGTCGTCAAGCGCTCGCGAACCCTCCACCGTCAGCCTGACGCCCGAGTTCATGAACACCACCTTGTCGGGCCTCTGCGGGATCTCCAGGAGCGTATGGAAGAACGCGCTCATCAGTCGCTCCCCGAGCTCGTCCGAGCCACGGCCAAGCGAGTCCGACGATACCAACACCACGAGGGGCCCGCCCGCCGATTGCGGTGCGACGCAGGCAAAAACGGTCTCCTCCACGGATTCGACCAGGGCGCCTTCCCGATGAAGGTCGAGATAGATGCCGTCCGCCTTTCTGGAGACCTCGACCGCGAACCCCTTCGAGTCGCGCGAGACGCGTGACATTCTCCACGGCGACCGCGTTGTCGACAATCACGTCACCTGCTCGGCGCCGACGATGGCCTTGCCGGTCAGCACGACCGGCTGCGGGCAGGCGAGCCCACGAGCGTCCACGGTCTGTTTCACGGCATGCCTCCTTTGGGTTGCACCGCGAGCTCTCGCACGCGCGTCGAGCGCCGTGTCGATCTCCGCCTCGGTGTTGAACAGACCCAGGCTGAAGCGGACGGCTCCCTCGGGAAGGGTCCCGAGCTGCCGGTGCGCCATCGGGGCGCAGTGGAGGCCGGCGCGGCAGCAGATCTCAGCGCGCTCCTCCAGCGCGCAGGCGACCTCGGAGCAGTCTCCATCCCTCGATGTTGAACGAGACGACGGCCGTCTGCCGCTCCGCGTCGCCCGTTCCGAGGACGTGGACCCGGGGAGTGTCCTCGAGCCCCTCGATGAGTCGAGCGGTGAGCGCCCGCTCGCGCTCGCGGATCGCCTGCCACGCCCTGCGCCTCGACGAACGCAACGCCGGCCGCGAGCCCGGCCAGGCCGACGGCGTTCAGCGTCCCGGCCTCGAGGCGGTCGGGGAGGAACTCCGGCTGCGCGTCCGAGTCCGAGCGCGCTGCCCGTGCCGCCGTACATCAGCGGGCTGATCCGATCCCGGGCGCGCTCGCCGATGCACAGAGCCCGCCGGTGCCCTGCGGACCGTAGAGCGACTTGTGGCCGGTGAAGGCCAGCAGGTCGATGCGCATCGCCGCGCATGTCGATGGGACAGGCGCCCGGCGGTCTGGGCGGCGTCGACGCAGAAGAGGAGGCCGTGCTCCTCGGCCAGCCTGCCGATCTCCTCGATCGGACAGAGGGTGCCGACCACGTTGGAGGCGTGGCTCAGCACGATCAGCCGGGTCTTGCGTGCGAGATCGCCCGCGCCACGTCGCCGGGGTCGAGCGAGCCGTCGCCGGCGCAGGGGACGCGCGTGACACGAGACGCCGCGCTCCTCGAGGAACGCGGAGCGGCCGCATCACCGAGTTGTGCTCCATCGCGCTGGTGATCACGTGGTCGCCCGGGGCCAGCAGCCCGAGCAGCGCGAGGTTCAGCGCCTCGGTGGCGTTCTTGGTGAACACCACCGAGAGCGGGTCGTCGAAGCCGAAGAGCCGCGCGACGCGCTCCCTCGCCTCGTAGACGACGCGCGCCGCCTCGATCGACAGCCGGTGTCCGGAGCGGCCGGGGTTGGCGCCGCACTCGCGCAGGAAGCGCTCCATCGCCGCCGGCACGGCGTCGGGCTTGGGCCAGGAGGTGGCGGCGTTGTCGAAGTAGATCATGGCCGCGAGCTCCGCGTTCGGCGCCGGGCGAGGACAGGCCCGCGCTCCTGCGGACCGTGATGAGCGGTCCTCCCGCCGCCTCGACCACGCGGCCGACGACGCCACAGGAGGTGGCGAGCTCCGCCCGAGCCCAGCCGAGGAGCTCCGCGACCCGCGAGGGCGGGCAGCAGATGAGCAGGCCTCCGGAGGTCTGCGGATCGAAGAGCAGGTCGCGGGCCGGGAGCGTCACGTCGTCGTCGAACCGCACGGCGTCGCCGACGTAGTCCCGGTTGGTGTAGGCGGCGGCCGACAGCAGCCCCTGCTCGGCGAACGTCAAGCGCGCCGTCGAGCAGCGGCACGCCGTCGACGCCGATCTCCAGCGCCACGCCGCTCGCGCGGGCCAGCTGCATCGCGTGCCCGAGCAGGCCGAAGCCGGTGATGTCCGTCACGCAACGCGCTCCGCAGCGCCTGGCCAGCTCGGCGGCCTTCGCGTTCAGCGCCGCCATCGAGCGGTTCGCCGCGCGCTCCTGCTCCGCGCTGGCCATGCCGGCCCGGATCGCCATGATGGTGACGCCCGTGCCGAGGGGCTTGGTGAGAACCAGCACGTCCCCCGGACGAGCCTGGGCGTTGGTGAGCAGCTCGCCGGGATGGACGACGCCGGTCACGCACAGTCCGAACTTCAGCTGCGGGTCGAGCACCGAGTGCCCGCCCAGCAGGACGCAACCGGCCTCGCGCAGCTTCTCGCTCGCGCCGCGGGTGATGGCGCCGAGCACCCCTCGCCTCACGAGCTCGGACGGGAAGCAGACGATGGCGAGCGCGGTGAGCGGCTTCCCGCCCATGGCGTAGACGTCGCTCAGCGAGTTCGCCGCCGCGATCCGACCGTAGTCCTCCGGATCGCGCGCGACCGGCGGAAAGAAGTCCACCGTCTGCACCAGGCACTGCTCGTCCGAGAAGCGGTACACCCCGGCGTCGTCGAGCGTGTCGGGCCCGACGAGACACGGCCGGGCTGGTCGGGCACCTCGACGCCGCGAAGCATGTCGGCCAGCTCCTGCGCCGGCACCTTGGCGGCGCAGCCGCACTCGGTCACCGCATTCGAACAGGTCGACGGCCGCTCGATGGTTGTCAGCAGACATCGCGCACCTCCTTCGGTCGCGGGCGGATCTGTCCCAGCCCGCGAGCCCAGAAGCAGTGCGCTCAGGCGAGGGGCGGATCCAGGTTGAGCGCTCTCCTCGGAGGCAGACCTGCCTCCCGGAAAGACGCGTCACCTACATTTCTTCCAGATCCCTGCCATGCGGTATCTCCCTTCGCATTCGCATACTACCATCCGGAGGATATCGGCCTACTTCAGCGCTTCGACGATCGCCAAGGTGTTGGCCCTCGTCGTGTCCAGATGGTGGGAGCGGCGCCGTCGGCCTCCGTGACCGAGTGGCTGTAGAGCTCGGTCACCACTGTGATTCCGGTCTCTGTGGCCACTTGCTCTGCCAATTGGGGATTGGAGCCTGTCTCCAGGAATATGGCGCGAGCACCGGGCACCGGTCTGCTTGATGAGTCATGCTCATTTGCTTGCTGCCGATTGTTCAATACGCACGGCGAAATTGAAAGCCGTGGGCAGCGCCGGTGCCTTCGCAGCGTGCGGTTGCGGGAGGCTGCCCAATGGTCCCGGATGCGCGCCGAAAAAATTGGTCTCGACGCACACCGCACCGGTCGATGCCGCACCGCGACCCATTGGCGCGAAATAATCGGTTGTGAACGGCGCTTCGCTCGGCAAATTGAGGCTCCAAGGACCATCCATGACCCGTCCGCTCGCCAGGCTCGAAGCCGCCGAACCGCTGCCGATCCGCCGGCCATCCGCATCCGCGATCTGTGCAAGACGTTCGGGCAGCTCATCGCCGTCGACGGCGTCTCGGTCGACATCGCCCATGGCGAGTTCTTCATGATCGTCGGCCCGAGCGGATGCGGCAAGACCACGCTGTTGCGCATCCTCGCCGGCCTCGAATTCGTCACCTCCGGCACGATCGAGATCGAGACGCCGAATTCGCAGCGGCCGGTGAATTCGATGATCTTCCAGGGCGACTCGATCTTTCCCTGGATGACGGTCTGGGACAACGCCGCCTACGGCCTCAGGATGCGGCACGTGCGTCGCCTCGACCGTCAAGGAGGTGGTCGGCCACTATCTCGCGCGCACCGGTCTCACCCGTTTCGCCAAGTACTATCCGCACCAGCTCTCCGGCGGCATGCGCCAGCGCGTGTCGATCGCGCGCGCCTTCGCCAACGATCCCGAAATTCTGCTGATGGACGAGCCGTTCTCGGCGCTCGACGCGCAGAACAAGCTCCTGCTGCAGGAGGAGCTGCTGCGCATCTGGGAGGAGCACAAGAAGACGGTGGTGTTCATCACCCACTCGGTCGACGAGGCGGTGTTCCTGGGCGATCGCATCATGGTCATGACGGCGCAGCCGGGGAAGGTGAAG
Source organism: uncultured Actinomycetes bacterium (assembly GCA_963714175.1). Classification (GTDB taxonomy): domain Bacteria; phylum Actinomycetota; class Thermoleophilia; order RBG-16-64-13; family RBG-16-64-13; genus RBG-16-64-13. The sequence continues at coordinate 180,465 of CAVQNN010000007.1, forward strand.
ACGTTCGTGCCGGTGCCGCTCGCGCGGCCGCGCAACATCATGGAGCTGCAGAAGACGCCGCAATACGGCGAGCTGATCGCGCACATCTGGTCGAGCCTGCGCGAGGAGGTCCACCGCGCGCGCCAGCAGGAGGAGGAGATGAAATCATGAGCGTGCAAACGATCTCGACCGAGGTCGCAGGCCAGCTTCTGAAGATGTCGGCGCGCACGCGCGACCGACTGTTGAACGTGATCTCGCCGCTCGCGCTGCTCGTGCTGTGGGAGCTTTGTGCCCGCTTCGGCTTCATCGATACCCGGTTCTTTCCGGCTCCCTCGAGCGTGGTGTCGACGATGATCGAGATGTTGCGCACGGGCGAGCTCGTCACCCACACCGCCGTGAGCATGCAGCGCCTGCTCTATGGCGCGATCATCGGCGGCGTGCCCGCGCTCGTCCTCGGCATCGCCATGGGACTCAACCGGCCGATCCGCGCGCTGTTCGATCCGCTGATCGCCGCGACCTATCCGGTCCCCAAGAGCGCGATCCTGCCGCTGGCGCTGTTGATCTTCGGCCTCGGCGAGGCCTCGAAGATCTTCATGGTGGCGGTCGGCGTGTTCTTCCCGGTGGTGATCAACGCGACGACCGGCGTGCTCGAAATCAACAAGATCTATCTCGACGTCGGACAGAACTACAAAGCCAGCCGCTGGAACACGTTCTGGACTATCGCGCTCCCCGGCGCGCTGCCGGTGATCATGACCGGCTTCAAGCTCGGCATCGGCATCGGGCTCGTGCTGATCGCGGTGGCTGAAATGGTGGGCGCAAAGAGCGGGCTCGGTTATCTGATCTGGAGCGCCTGGAGCACGTTCGCGGTCGAGCAGATGTATGTCGGCCTGTTCGTGATCGCGATCATCGGCTTTCTGATCACGCTCGCCCTCAACGAGCTCGAGCGCGTCATCATCCCGTGGAAGGCGGAGTGACGCTCGGCGACGGCACCTCACCCGCGGGATCGTCCGGCGTACCACGCGATGGCGAAAAGCACGACAGCGGCGGCGGCCGCGGCGGCTTTTGCCGACCCAATCCGTTTCCGGGCACGCCATACGGGACCGGCTACACCTGGTCAGGTCCGAAGCGCTAGAGCTGCGGCGGGTTCGCCGCCAGTGAGACACGCTCACCGCTTACGGCATCGGTGTGCAAGCAAAATGAGATAGCTTTGCGGAGATCACTGATGCCAACCGTAAATCTAACAGGGATATTGTCCGAGGCAGGAAGGATATCCTCCGTAGGAGGAAGGATAGGGGGAAGGATATCCTCCGTAGGAGGAAGGATATCCTCCGTAGGCACGTCTGTAGGCTCGACGATAGACCCGGCGAACGTGCCGACGGGGTCCATAATACTGTGCATTAGCGTGTGACACCGTTAGCAGTGGCACCGCAGGGCCCACTTGCGACCACTGAAGCGACAAGGGCACCGCCGCCAATAACGCGGCACCACCGACGATCCCAATCATACTGAGCTTTTTCATGATCGTTCCTTCACGATGATATCGCCGCCCATATTGAGGCACCGCGCCCGCAAGGGGTGACGCGATTTCTTAATCGCCAATGCGGGGGCTGACAATGGCCGCGGAGAAAAGGGCGAGCCGCTTGCGGTTGCGCTCGAGCCTTTGCTGGCAGCTCACGGCGGAAGATCGCTCCGGGAACGCGCGGGATCGTCGCTTTGCCGCCAGATCCAATAGGACTATGCTTTCCAGCTCAAGAAGGCTGCCGATAGGGAGAAAAGGATGACCGCTCACGTGAGGCTGTGCCGCCTGCTGCTCGCCGCTGCGGCATTTGCATTGGGCCTGGCGATGCCCGGCGATGCGGCCGAGCTTAATCCCGCGGCGCTCGCCTACAAGCTGCCCGACCAGATCAAATGGAATCCACCAAGCGCCGCCGGCTCGCAAAACTCGGTACTCGTGGGCGACCCGTCGAAGGCTGGACTTTACGTCGTGCTCAACAAGTGGCTCAAGAGCGACCATTTCAGCCGGCCGCACTTCCATCCGAACGACCGGTTCATCACCGTCCTCGGCGGGACGTGGTGGATGGGCAGCGGAGCGACATTCGATCCCGATAACAGCGTTCCGCTGCCGGCAGGCACCTTCGTCACACATTTCGGCCAGCAGGTGCATTGGGATGGGGCCAAGGCCGAGGATGCCTTGCTGCTGATCGTCGGCGATGGCCCTGGGACAAGCACTCAAGTCGAGTTCGCCACCGGCCGTTTCACGGGTCTAGACCCCGCTGCCGTCGTCTACACTCTGCCCGATCAATACAAGTGGCGCGACCCGACCGGCGCTGCAGGCACCAACCAGGTCGTCCTGCAGGGTGATCCGACCAAGAGCGGGCTGTACGTCGTTCTCAATCGATTCAAGCCGGGCAACTTCAGCAAGCCGCATTTCCAACCCAACGATCGCTTCATCACCGTGGTCAAAGGCACGTGGTGGGTCGCAACCGGCAACAAAGTCGACAAAGACAATATGGTCGCCATGCCGAGCGGCAGTTTCGTCACGCATTTCGGCAAGCAGGTGCATTGGGACGGCGCCAAGGACGAGGAAGCCTGGGTCCTCATCGTTGGCGAAGGACCGGGAACGCTGACGCTGGTCGAGGAGGCGAGATAGCTTGCAAGGATTGCACGCGGGTCGCGTCTCGAGCGCGTGGCGCTCGTTGCCGCAATCGAACCGAGACATGACCTCCGCGCTAGTGTGGCGGTTCAGAAGTCGCATCATTCTTGCAGCGAGTCCGAAATGCGGACTTCTGAACCAAAGCCACACTAGATCAATAAGTTGCTAGTGTCCTTCGATTCCGAAGTTCGCAAACGAGGCTGCTGCACAATGATGCGAACTTCGGAATCGGGACACTAGCGCGCTTGTCGAACGAAAGTTCGTCATCTAGGTTCCGACCCCTTCCGAACGCGGACGGCCTCACATGCAGACCAGCGACGGAATCGTCGAAGCCATCGGCAACACGCCGCTGATCAAGCTCAAGCGCGCCTCCGCCGCGACCGGCTGCACCATCCTCGGCAAGGCCGAGTTCATGAATCCCGGCCAGTCGGTCAAGGACCGCGCCGCGCTGCACATCATCCAGGACGCGGAGAAGCGCGGCGCAGCTGCAGGCCCGGCGGCGCTGATCGTCGAGGGCACCGCGGGCAATACCGGCATCGGACTCGCGCTCGTCGCCAACGCGCTCGGCTATCGCACGCGTGATCGTCATTCCCGAGACGCAGAGCCAGGAGAAGAAGGACATGCTGCGGCTGTGCGGCGCCGAGCTGGTCGAGGTGCCGGCGGTGCCCTACGCCAACCCCAACAATTACGTGAAGGTCGTCCGGCCGCCTCGCCGAACGAGCTGCGCAAGACCGAGCCGAACGGCGCGATCTGGGCGAACCAGTTCGACAACATCGCCAACCGCAAGGCCCATTATCGTGACGACCGGCCCGGAAATCTGGGAGCAGACCGACGGCAAGGTCGACGGCTTCATCTGCGCGGTCGGCACCGGCGGCACGCTCGCCGGCGTCGGCATGGCGCTCAAGGCGCGAAGAAGAACGACATCGCGATCGGCATCGCCGATCCCATGGGCGCGGCGCTCTACAGCTACTACACGCACGGGCGAGCTGAAGGCTCGAGGGCACCTCGATCACCGAAGGCATCGGCCAGGGCCGCATCACCGCGAACCTCGTCGACGACACCAAGGTCGACGTCGCCTATCCAGATCCCCGACGAGGAAGCGGTGCCGATCATCTTCGACCTGCTCGAGCACGAAGGCCTGTGCCTGGGCGGCTCGACCGGCATCAACGTCGCCGGCGCGATCCGGCTGGCCAAGGAGCTGGGGCCCGGGCCACACCATCGTCACGATCCTCGTGCGACTACGGCACGCGCTATCAGTCGAAGCTGTTCAATCCGGAATTCCTGCGCGGAAGAGGCCTGCCCGGTGCCGGAATGGCTGGAGCGGCGCACGAGCGTCGAAGGTGCCGTACGAACGAATCTGATACCCGGATATCGCATTCACGAGTCATGCCATGCCCACCGACTGCCTGTTTCGCGACGATTCCTATCTGAAGGAATGCAGCGCCACCGTGGTCGGGCTCGACCGAGCAGGCGGCATCGTGCTCGACCGCACCGTGTTCTACGCCGCCTCCGGCGGCCAGCCCGCCGATCGCGGCGCGCTCACGACGGCAACCGGTGACGCCATCCCGATCGCGAACGCGAGCTACACCGATCCCGGGAAAACCGAGATCGCGCATCTGCCGGCCGCCACGACCGGCGCTCAGTCTCAAGATCGGCGAGACCGTGCATGCCGCCATCGACTGGGACTTGCGCTACGCCCGCATGCGCATGCACACGGCGCTGCATCTGCTCTCGGCGGTGCTGCCCTATCCGGTCACCGGCGGCTCGGTCGGCGACGCCGACGGCCGGCTCGACTTCGACATTCCCGAGGCCGGCCTCGACAAGGACGAGATCACCAGCAAAGCTCGCCGACGATGATCGCGGCCGGCGCCGAGGTGCGCTCGCGCTGGATCACCGACGCCGAACTCGACGCCAGCGCCCGGCCTGGTCAAGACCATGTCGGTCAAGCCGCCGATGGGCACCGGCCGCGTGCGGCTGATCGAGATCGTCGGATACGACCTGCAGCCCTGCGGCGGCACCCATGTGCGCAGCGACCAACGAGATCGGCGACGTGCGGGTGACGCAGATCGAAAAGAAGGGCAAGCAGAACCGGCGCGTGCGGATTGCGTTTGCGTAGCCGGCCGCTCGCAGTCTGAAGCGATGCACCGTCCAGCTCAGGCCGATCACCATGCCGCATGAACCCGCCAGCCCGCTGGCTCGTCACCACCGACTGGCTCGCCGACCGCCTCGGCGCGCCCGACATCGTCGTCGTCGACGGCTCGTTCTACCTGCCGGCGCATGAAGCGCGACGCCGCGGCCGAATATCTCGCCGGCCACATTCCCGGCGCGGTGCTCTTCGACATCGACGCGATCGCCGACCATTCCAATCCGCCTGCCGCACATGCTGCCGGACGCCACGCAGTTCGCGCGGACGTCGGGCGCGCTCGGCATCGCCGACACCGACACCATCGTCGTCTATGACGGCGCCGGCCTGTGTTCGGCGCGCCGCGGGTGTGGTGGACGTTTCGCGCTGTTCGGCGCCGAGAAGGTGTTCATCCTCGACGGCGGCTTGCCGAAATGGAAGGCCGAAGGCCGGCCGCTCGAAGCGGGGCCGCCCAGCGCGCGCCACGCCAGTTCAGGGCGCGCAGAACCCGCCGACGTCGTCGCATCGCTCGACGCCGTGCAGACGGCCTTGGCAAGCAAGTCGGCGCAGGTGGTCGATGCGCGGCCGGCCGACCGCTTTCGCGGGCGAGGCGCCGGAGCCGCGCGCCGGCGTGCGCTCCGGCCACATGCCGGGCGCGCTCAACGTGCCGCTCGACCGACCGTGGTCGAGAACGGCCGGCTCGCCTCGCCGGAGAAGCTCAGAGCGGCATTCGCCGCCGGCGGCGTCGACCTCGACCAGCCGGTCATCACGAGCTGCGGCTCGGGCGTGACCGCCGCAACGCTTTGGCTCGCGCTCGACGCGCTCGGCAAGGCCGCCGAAGGCGCTCTACGACGGCTCATGGTCGGAATGGGGCGCGCGCGACGATCTGCCGGTCGAGCCGAAAGCCTGATCCATGCGCGCGCGATCCAAGGCTCCGGTCGCAATCGTCACCGGGGCCGCGCACGGCATCGGCCGCGCGATCTCGCACCACCTGCTCGACGACTGGCTGGCGCGTGCGGCGCGTCGATCTGCCGGAGATCGCGGCTCAATCGCAGCTACTTCCGCGGCTGGGCACGATCGTCGGCTACCATCGAAGGCGACGTCGCGGACGAGGAGACCGTGCCGCGCGCGGTGCGCGCCGTCACTCGACCAATTCGGCCGCCTCGACGCGCTCGTGTCCAACGCCGGCATCATGATGCGGCAAGCCGATGCGCCGGCTCGTCGCTCGCGGACTGGCGCGCGTCCTCGACACCAACCTGACCGCGACCTTCCTGCTGGCGCGCGCGGCGCGAGCGGCCGCTGCGCGCAGCCAAGGGCGCGATCGTCACCATCGCCTCGACGCGCGCGCTGATGTCGGAGCCCAACACCGAATCCTATTCGGCCTCCAAGGGCGGGCTGCTCGCGCTGACCCATGCGCTCGCCATCAGCCTCGGCCCCGACGTGCGGGTCAATTGCGTCAGCCCCGGCTGGATCGCGACCAGCGACTACGCAAAGCTGCGGCGCAAGGACCACGCTCCAGCATCCCGCCGGACGCGTCGGCAAGCCGCAGGACATTGCCGAGATGGTCGCCTTCCTGCTCGACCGCGAAACGCTCGGGTTTCGTCACCGGCGCCAATTTCGTGGTGGACGGCGGCATGACGCGCAAGATGATCTACGAGGAATAGCAGGGCGCCCGGCCCCTTCTTAGCGGGCTTGGCATATCTATATTGTCCGCAGCGTGCATCCAGGGCATTCGGAATCCCGAAATCGACGAGGCAGGGCCATGATCTTCCGCCAGCTCTTCGACAGCGTCTCGGGCACCTACACCTATCTGCTCGCCAGCCGGCGCGGCGGCGAGGCGCTGATCATCGATCCGGTGCTGGAGAAGGTCGACCGCTACCTCCAGCTCGTCGACGAGCTCGACCTCAGGCTGGTCAAGGCGGTCGACACGCATCTGCATGCCGACCACATCACCGGCCTCGGCGCGCTGCGCGACCGCACCCATTGCATCACCGTGATGGGCGAGCAGCAGCAAGGTCGACGTGGTGTCGATGCGGCTCGTCCGAGGGCGACAAGCTCACGATCGAGGGCCTCGCGCTCGACGTGCTCTACACGCCCGGCCACACCGACAATTCCTACAGCTTCCTGATGCGCGACCGCGTGTTCACCGGCGATACGCTGCTCATCCGCGGCACCGGCCGCACCGATTTCCAGAACGGCGACCCGCGCGCGCAGTACGAGTCGATCTTCAACAAGCTGCTGAAGCTGCCGGACGAGACGCTGGTCTTCCCGGCGCACGACTACAAGGGCGAGACGGTCTCGACCATCGGCGAGGAGAAGGCGTTCAACCCGCGCCTGCAGGTCAAGTCGGTCGACGAATATGTCGAGCTGATGAACAACCTCAAGCTGCCCAATCCGAAGATGATGGACGTCGCGGTGCCGGCCAACATGCGCGTCGGCCTTGCGCAGGAGGAGATCGCGCGGCGCGGCTGGGCGGTCAGCGCCGCGCGAGGCGCATGGCGCTGGTCGGCCGGCCCGACGTGGCGCTCATCGATCTGCGCGAGCGCACCGAACGCGAGAAGCACGGCGTCATCCCGGGCTCGCTGCACGCGCCCTACCCCGACCTGCAGGAGAATATCCGCCCCGGCGGCATGCTGCACGAGCTGGCCCGCGCCACCGGCAAGCGCATCGTGTTCTACTGCGCCTTCGGCGAGCGCTCGGCCATGGCGGTGCAGGCGGCGCAGGACGCCGGGCTCAGCATCGGCCTGCCATATCCAGGGCGGCATCGACGCCTGGAAGAAGGCCGAGCGGGCCGCTGGTGCACTGCAACAGGTCACTGCGGGCACGAGCTCATCCGCAAATCCCGTGAGCGACGGTCACTTCAGTGCAAAATCTGGCTCAGGAACAGCTTGGTGCGCTCGTGCTGCGGATGGTTGAAGAAGGCCTCGGGCTCGTTCATCTCGATGATCTGGCCGGCGTCCATGAACACCATGCGGTTCGCGACCTGACGCGCAAATCCCATCTCGTGGCTCACCACCAGCATGGTCATGCCGTCGAGCGCGAGGCCGACCATGGTGTCGAGCACCTCCTTGACCATTTCCGGATCGAGCGCGGAGGTCGGCTCGTCGAACAGCATGATCTTCGGCTGCATGCACAGCGCCCGCGCGATCGCGACCCGCTGCTGCTGGCCGCCGGAGAGCTGGGCCGGATATTTGTCCGCCTGCTCGGGAATGCGCACGCGCGCGAGATAATGCCGCGCGATCTCCTCGGCCTCCTTCTTCGGCATCTTGCGCACCCAGATCGGCGCCAGCGTGCAGTTCTCGAGCACGGTCAGATGCGGAAACAGGTTGAACTGCTGAAACACCATGCCGACCTCGCGGCGCACCTCGTCGATCTTCTTGAGGTCCGTCGGTCAGCTCCATGCCGTCGACGATGACGCGGCCGCGCTGCCAGTCCTCGATGCCGGTTGATGCAGCGAAGCAGCGTCGACTTGCCGCTGCCCGACGGGCCGCAGATGACGATGCGCTCGCCGCGCATGACCTTGAGATCGATGTCGCGCAGCACGTGGAACTCGCCGAACCACTTGTTCAGGCCGATGATCTCGATCGCGACCTCGTTCTCGGTCGTGCGCATGTCGAGCACGACGCTGCCGGGTCGATCCGCTCCGGCGTTCGGTTTTGACGCTCCGTCGCCCAAGCTCTCGACCATGTCTCAACGCGGCCGCTCGGTGTTCAAGCCGCCGCTCCATGAACAACGCATAGCGCGACATTCCGAAGCTGACGAGAAAATAGATCATCCCGGCGAAGGCGAAGCCGGTGAACAGCGTCACCGGCGTCGCCCAGGTCGGATCGGCGAAGGCCGCACGCAATTGGCCCAGCAGGTCGAAGATCGCGACGATCAGCACCAGGGTCGTGTCCTTGAACAGCGCGATGAAGGAATTGACGATGCCGGGGATGACCAGCCGCAGCGCCTGCGGCAGGATGACGAAGCCCATCATCCGCCAATAGCCGAGCCCGAGCGCCATCGCGCGCCTCGTACTGGCCGCGCGGGATCGCCTGCAGGCCGCCGCGCACGACCTCCGCCATGTAGGCTGCCGCGAACAGCACGACGCCGATCAGCACGCGCAGCAGCCCGTCGATCTTCCAATTGCCCGGCAGGAAGAGCGGCAGCATGTAGGTCGCAAAGAACAGCACGGTGATCAGCGGGACGCCGCGCCAGAACTCGATGAAAATGACGCAGAGCGTGCGGACGATCGGCAATTCGGAGCGCCGTCCGAGCGCGAGCAGAATGCCGAGCGGCAGCGAGAAGATGATGCCGGTGAACGAGATCACGAGCGTGACGAGAAGCCCGCCCCAGACGCGGGTCTCCACATGCGGCAAGCCGAACACGCCGCCGACCAGCAGGAAGAAGCCGACGACCGGAAAGACGCCGAAGAACAGGATCGCGTTGAGCGCCTTGTAGGGCACGCGCGGAATGAGCAGCGGAACGAGCAGGATCGCGCCGAGCGCGTAGGTGAGATCGACCCGCCAGTGTTCGCTTGCGGATAGAAGCCGTACATGAATTGGGCGAACTTGGCCGTGATGAACGGCCAGCAGGCGCCGACCTCGCGGCCCGACCGTTTCCGGCAGGCAATCGACGCGGCTCGCGCCCGTCCAGACCGCGTCGATGAGCAGGAATTTCACGGTCGGCCAGACCACGACGACGATGAGGAGCGCGCTGACGATCGTCAGCACGGTGTTGAACGGCGCCGTCGAACAGCCGTGCGCGCGGCCAGCCAGCCGCGCCCCCGCTCGCCACCGGCGGCGGCTCGGGTTCCGACCAGCGCGCGGCGGACATAGGACGGTTGCGACGTCCGTCCGCCATCAGCGCTCCGCCACCCGGATATGGGCGTTGTACCAGTTCATCAGCGCGCTGGTGAGCAGCGAGATGGCGAGATAGACCGCCATGGTGATGGCGATGATCTCGATCGCCTGGCCGGTCTGGTTGAGCGTGGTGCCGGCGAAGACCGCGAACAGGTCGGGATAGCCGATCGGCGACCGCGAGCGACGAGTTCTTGGTCAGGTTGAGATACTGATTGGTGAGCGGCGGCACGATCACGCGCAGCGCCTGCGGCACGACGATGAGGCGCAGCGTCAAGCCCGCGCCGCAGGCCGAGCGCGAACGCCGCCTCGGTCTGGCCGCGCGGCACCGCAAGGATGCCGGCGCGCACGACCTCGGCGATGAAGGCGGCGGTATAGGTCGTGAGCGCGATCAGCAGCGCGACGAATTCCGGGATCAGCCGGATGCCGCCGACGAAATTGAAGCCGCGCAGTTCCGGCAGCTCGAAACCGATCGGGAAACCCAGCAGCACGAGGACGACAAGCGGCAGCCCGACGATCAGGCCGAGCCGCTCCAGAGCACCGGGAACTGGCTGGCCGGTGCGGATCCTGCCGACGGCTTCGCCCAGATGCGCAGCACGATCGTGCCGCGATCACGCCGAGCAGCAACAGCCGCGAGCACGACCATTGCCGGCTCCCTCCCCGAAGACCGGGGCGCGGCACGATGATCCCGCGATTGTTGAGGAAAATCTCGCCGAGCAGCGAGATGCTTTGGCGCGGTCCCGGCAGCGTGCCGAGCACGGCGAGATACCAGAACAGGATCTGGAACAGGAGCGGCAGGTTGCGGATCAGTTCGACATAGCCGCCGGCGAGCCGCGCCAGCAGCCAATTGGGCGACAGCCGCGCGATGCCGATGAGAAAGCCGAGGACGGTCGCGAGCACGATGCCGACGGCCGGCGACCAGCAGCGTGTTGAGCAGGCCGACGAAGAAGACGCGGCCGTAGGTATCCGACTCGCTGTACGGAATGAGCGACTGGTTGACGCCGAAACCCGGCGGTGTTGTCGAGAAAGCCGAAGCCGCTGGCGATCTTCTGCGCGTCGAGATTGGCCTTGGCGTTGAGCGCGAATTCGTAGCCGAACCACAGCACCGCCGCCAGCAGGACGAGCTGGTAGAAGACGGCGCGGAACTTCGGGTTGTTGTGGAGGGCGACCCGCGGCAGCCGGTGGAGCGCGTTCGCCGTCCGTCAGCAAGGCCAGCCGCCGCTCGGCTGCCGTCATCGAGCCGGAGCCATGGCAAACTCGGAACCGCGCCCGCCATCGCACGAATCATCGGCGGGCGCGTATTGGATGCCGCCCTTGGTCCACAGCCGGTTGAGGCCGCGGCTGATGCCGAGCTTCGAGCCCGGTCCCGACGTTACGCTCGAACACTCTCGCCGTAGTTGCCGACCTGCTTGACGATGCGCACCACCCAGTCCTTGGTCAGGCCGAGCTGCTCGCCGAAGTTGCCCTCGACGCCCAAGCAGCCGCCTGATCTCGGGCTGGTTCGACTTCAGCGCCTCGTCGACGTTCTTGGAGGAGATGCCGAGCTCCTCGGCGTTGAGCATGGCGAAGAGCGTCCACTTGACGACGTCGAACCATTGGTCGTCGCCGTGGCGCACCAGCGGCCCGAGCGGCTCCTTGGAGATGATCTCCGGCAGGATGACGTGGTCGTTGGCATTGGTGAGCTTGAGCTTCTCCGCGTAGAGCTGCGAGACGTCGGTCGTGAACACGTCGCAGCGGCCGACTTCGTAGGCCTTGATGGTCTCGTCCGCGGTGCCGAACGCGATGACCTCGTACTTCATGTTGTTGGCGCGGAAGATAGTCGGCGAGATTGAGCTCGGTCGTGGTGCCGGTCTGCGTGCAGACCGACGCGCCGTTGAGCTCGAGCGCCGAATTGACCTTGAGCGCCTTGCGCACCATGAAGCCCTGGCCGTCGTAATAGGTCACGCCGGCGAAGTTGCCATAGGAGACGTCGCGCGACGAGCGTCCAGGTGGTGTTGCGCGACAGCACGTCGATATCGCCGGTCTTGAGCGGCTCGAACCGATCCTTCGCCGAGAGCGGCGTGAACTTGACCTTGGTCGCATCGTTGAAGATCGCCGCCGCGATCGCACGGCAGAAATCGACGTCGAAGCCGGTCCAGTTGCCCTTGTCGTCCGGATTGGAGAATCCCGGCAGGCCCTGGCTGACGCCGCAGATGAGCGAGCCGCGATCCTTCACCGCCTTGAGCGTCTGGGCGTGACGCCGGCGCACGGAAAGGCCGAGCGCGAAGGTCGCACCGAGCACGAAGAATTGCGCGTTTCATGGAACAGCCTTTCATGGGACGGTCTTATCCAGTTTGGACCGCAACCTGCGTGATTTGGAAGATATTTTTTGAACGCCACCATTTTGGTGCGCGCTGGCGTCCTCCGGCCGGCGTCGCGTGCCCGATGCAACCGCATGCGCCGACCCGCTGTGGTCTCGCCGCTATCTCAGAACGATCGGGCACCGCGGTCAAGGGGTTGACGCTCGCGCGGCGTGAGGCCATGACCGATGTCGCGGATTGGCCGCGCGCCACATCAGGCGCGCGCGAGTTCAAGCCCACACTGCAGAACCGAGCCATGACCAAGAAGACCAAAGCCGATCCCGTCGCACCCGCCCTTGAAGCCGGCAACGCGGCTCGTGGTGGGCGGCCGCGACCCGCCGGCCAATCACGGCTTCGTCAATCCGCCGGTCCATCACGCCTCGACGGTGCTCTATCCGACCGCCGAGGATTTCCTCGCTCGCCGCTCCCGCTACCTCTACGGACGGCGCGGCACGCCCACGTCGGAGGCGCTTGAGAACGCGTTGCGCGCGCTCGAAGGGCCGGATTGCGCCGGCGTTGCGCTGCTGCCGTCCGGGCTCGCGGCGATTTCGACCGCGCTCCTGTCGGTGCTCAATGCCGGCGATCACCTGTTGGTCACCGACAGCGTCTACCAGCCCACGCGAAAGTTCTGCGACGGCGTGCTCACGCGCTACGGCATCGCCACGACCTATTACGATCCGCTGATCGGCGGCGGCATCGCCGCGCTGATGCAGCCCAACACCCGCGCCGTGTTCGTGGAGGCGCCGGGCTCGCTCTCGTTCGAGATCCAGGACATACCGGCGATCGCGGCCGCCGCCCACGCCAAGGGCGCGGTGGTGCTGATGGACAATACCTGGGCGACCCCGCTCTATTTCCGCGCCTTCGAGAAGGGCGTCGACCTGTCGATCCAGGCCGGCCACCAAATATATCGGCGGCCATTCCGACGTGATGCTCGGCACCGTGTCGGCCAACGCGGCGACTTGGCCGCGTCTCGCGACACGGTGCATGCGTTCGGGCTCTGCGTCGGCCCGGATGACATCTATCTCGGCCTGCGCGGGCTTGCGCACCATGGGCGTGCGGCTCGCGCATCACCATCAGGCGGGGTTGAAGGTCGCGCGCTGGCTTGCGAGCGCGGCCGGAAATCGCGCGCGTGCTCCATCCGGCGCTCGAGAGCTGTCCCGGCCACGCCATCTGGCGGCGCGATTTCTCCGGCGCGAGCGGGCTGTTCAGCATCGTGTTCAAGCCGGTCGCGCAGACGGCGGTCAACGCCTTCCTCAACGAGCTCAGCCTGTTCGGCATCGGCGCGTCGTGGGGCGGCTTCGAGAGCCTGGCCATTCCGTTCGACTGCACGCCGCATCCGCACGGCGACCGAAATGGGCGCCGGGCGGACCGACGGTGCGCCTCCACATCGGACTCGAGGACGTCGACGATCTGATCGGCGATCTCGAGCGCGGCTTCGCCGCGCTCGCCGCGGCGCGGTGACTAGTGCTCCGATTCCGAAGTTCGCATCATATCGCGGCGAGTTCGATTGCGAACTTCGGAATCAAAGGAGCACTAGCAACTCTATGATTCTAGTGCGGCTTTTGAATTTGAAGTTCCTAATCGAATTTGCCGCGATATGATAGGAACTTCAAATTCGCCGCACTAGTCACTGCGCCTTGATGCTGGACGCCCGGATCACCTTGGCCCAGGTCTCGAATTCGACCTCGCGCGCGCCCGGCGAATTCCTCCGGCGTGCTGGCGACCGGTTCGAAGCCGAGCACCGCCAGGCGCTCCTTGATCATCCGGAAGCGCGATGATCTTGACGATCTCGCGATGAAGGAAGGCGATTATCTCGCGCGGCGTTCCAGACGGAACCACGACCGCCTGCCAGTTGTCGCCCGCGATATTCGCATAGCCCGCCTCCGCCATCGTGGGCACGTCGGGCAACGCCTGCGACCGTGTCTTGCTGGTCACCGCGAGCCCGCGCAGCCTGCCTTCGATGACCTGCTGCGCGGCCGGTGACGGCGAGGCGAAGCAGATCGGCGTATGGCCCGCGACCGACGAGCCGACCGCCAACCCTGCGCTGTTGAAGGGGACATGCACGAGGTCGAGGCCGAGCGACAGCCGAAATTGCTCGCCGACGAGATGTCCCGGCGTCCCGGTTCCCGGCGAAGCGTAGCTGTATTTGCCGGGATTGGCCTTGATCAGAGCGACCAGGTCGTCGACCGTCTGCGCCGGCACCGACGGGTGGACCGTGATCACCAGGGTCGTGGCGACCACGAGCGTGACCGGATCGAAGTCCTTCTCGAATTCGTAGGGGACTTTGTCGTAGAGCGTGGGATTGATCACGTAGCTCGGATTGACCACCAGCGCGGTGTAGCCGTCGGGTGCCGCCTTGGCGGCGCGGCCCGTACCGATATTGCCGCCGCCCCGCCCACGTTCTCGACGAAGAACTGCCTTGCGACATGGTCCGTCAGCCTTTGCGCGACCAGGCGGGTGATCACGTCGGTCGGACCGCCGGGCGCATACGGAACGATCATGCGTACCGGGCGGTCGGGATAACCTTGCGCCCGCGGAACGCGGCGCCGCATGCGGCCCCGCAGCGAGCGCGAGGCGGAGGAATTGCCGGCGAGGAAGCCTCATGGGTTGCCTCGCGCCCGGGGTTACGCGGGCCGCTGCTCGCCCTTGACCTGGGTGCGGTGCATGATCCGCCGGCTGTTCGGATCGAAGGCGTCGCGCCGGTGCATGGTGCAGCGGTTGTCCCACAGAACCAGATCGCCGACGCGCCAGACATGCTCCCAGGCGAACTCGGGCCGATCGACGAAGCCCACAGCTCGTCGAGCAGCGCCTCCGATTCCGCGAGCCCGAGCCCGACCAGATAGGCGTTGCGGCGACGGCCGAGATAGAGCATGCGCCGGCCGGTGTCGGGATGGCTGCACACGAGCGGGTGGACGCGCGCCGGGCGAGTCGCGGATCGTCGGTCGGCGTCACGCCCTGACGCACATAGCCGCCGCTGTTGTAGGTGCCGTCGTGCTTGATCTTCAGGTCGGCGATGCGGTTCTTCAGCTTGCCGGCAGCGCCTCGTAGATGCCGTACATGGTGCAGAACGAGGTATTGCCGCCGGTCGGCGGCACCTCGAGCGAATAGAGCATGCTCGCCTTCGGCGGCACGTCGAGATACGACATGTCGGTGTGCCACACCGCTTCGCCGTCGCCGAGGCTGCCGATCGGCTCGCCGTTCACCTTGACGTTGGAGACGATGTAGATCTCCGGCAGGCCCTCGACGAAACGGCGGCCGGTCTCCTGGATCGGCGCCCAGTCGAGATCGCCCAGGCGGTGGCTGAACGCGATCAGTTCATGGTCGCTGAGCCGCTGATCGCGAACCAGCACCACGGAGTGATCGTGCCACGCCTGCACGACGCGCGCGAACGCCGCTTCGTCAAGACGCCTGAGGTCGATGCCCCTGACTTCGGCGCCGAGCGCCGCGCCGGTTGGGATCACCTCGATCGAACCGGCGGCACTGCGTCCGGATGTGATTGCGACACTCAGCGTCATCGGTGCCTCCCGCATGTGACACGAGAAGAGCGCCCGTTTCCCCTTGCAGCATAACACTCGCGCCCGTGCAGCAATAGGGGCATCGCCCATCGTCGGGACGATCCCCGTTCACATCAAGCTGCCACATGGCGACGATCGCGCAGTTCGAAATAGCGATTGCTCGCGTGGACAAGACACCGATCCCTGCCCCAGTATGAATACCGGGTCGCGACGTCAGCGCATAGGCGAACAGCACACGCCGCCGCGATCGGAAGAACCAGAAGGCGATCGGCATCGCCATTTTTCCCGCGCGCCTCGAGGCCGAACCCACTCACCACGAAACGCATGGTCGACGTCGCCTCCGGGCGATGTAGCCCGGCTCGCGCCCACCGGTCGAACTTCGGCCACGAAGACGTCGTGCAGGTAGTTGCCGACTTCCTGTGAGAGACTGATCGAGCGTTCCGTTTCACCTCCAGGACCTGTCGCACACGCGCCGGCGGCGGATAGACCACCACACGCCCATGAGATCGAGGATGCCGATCCAGAGCCGATCCCACATGCCGTAATTTCGACGTGCCGGCGTGACGCGGGCGGTCGACCACGTCAACATATGCGACGTCGTAGCCTTCCCGCCGAGCCAGCGCCGGTAGAAACCGGTGCAGGCCGTCGATCGGGCAGCGCAAGAAAGAGATCGCGGCGGAACGCCTTGAGGCCGCAGCCGGTGTCGCGGGTACCGTCACGCAGCACGGCGCTGCGCACGCCATTGGCCAGCCGCGATTGGAACTTGTCCGAGCCGTCGGCTCGCGGCCGCCCGCTGTCCTGCGACAAGGCCCACCCGCGGGGCTCCCGCAGCCAGCGCGTGACAGCGCCGGATGAAGGCCGGATTGTCTGGCCGTCACCGTCGAGGGTCGACGACGACGTCCGCCCGGGCATGCCGCACGCCGGTGCGTACCGCGGCCGACTGTCCGCATGATTACCTGAGTGCGTGATTTGGCGCAGCCATCGGCGGCTCGCCATCGGCTCGTTCAATTCGCTTGCGGTGCGATCGCTCGAACCCGTCGTTGACGTCGATGACCTCGAAGCTGAGATCGTCGCCGAGTGCGCTGGCGGTCTTTCGGCGATCAGCGGGGATAGGTTCCGGCCTCGTTCCGTACCGGAACGATGCACGGGACGCGGGCGGCGCCCGCGCTTCAGACGTTTCGTTCATGATATGCCCGATGTGACCGCGACGTAGCCGCTCGCGTCCCTCGGATCAGGCGCGAGCTTCTTATGGGGCCGTTCGCTGCCGGGCAACCCTTTTGATGCGTGCGAGCGAAGGCCCGGGCAAGGTCGAACCGTGCCATCCGCGCCGAGCACGAAGGCGAGCCCGCGCATCGCGAACCAGTCGCGCACCAGGAGCGCGCCGACGACCCCGACGACGGCGCCGACCATCACGTCGCTCGGAAAATGCGCCGTGAGCACGACCCGGCTGAGGGCGATGACGACGGCATAGGTCCACATGATAGGCCGGGTCCACGGCCACAGCGCACCGATAGCCGTGGCAGCCGCGATCGTCGATCGAGGTGGCCCGACGGGAGCTGGCGTCTTCGACGCTCCAGCCCGCGGCCGGTAGCTGGAGGGGCCGTCACTTCCCTCCACCGCGGGCGCGCGCCCGATCAGGCGCTTCGCGACGCTTCCCGACGGCCGGGGAGGCCGATTGCCAGCGCACAAACCCGAGCACCCGTACCGGCGATCGCGGCCAGTACCCGCTGGGACATGCGGGGAAGCGCCGGCAAGGACCA
>CAVQNN010000008.1:0-12453 GCA_963714175.1 uncultured Actinomycetes bacterium
CAACGGTGAAGTTTATGGGCGACGCATGAGTCGGATCGGCCTGAGACGCCGCCTGGTTGATGGTGACCGTTGGGCCGTCGTTGTAGGTGAAGTTGTCGGCCGCTGTGTTGGCACTGGTGCCGGCCCCGGTGGTTACCGCGACCTGCACGGTGGTGCCGGCGGTGCCGACGGGTGAGATGGCCGTGATCTGTGTTGCGCTGTCGACCTCCACGGCGGTAGCGATAGCGGCCCCGAACTTGACTGTCGCGCCGGCCGTGAAGTTGGTGCCGGTTATGACCACCGTGGTGCCGCCCGTGGCAGGACCATTGTCAGGATTGACATCGGTGACGGTGGGGGTGAGCACGGTGAAGTCATCGGACTCGTCCAGAACGCGCAGTACCAGCACGGCGGCTTGCGCCCGCGTGATGTTAGCCATCGGAGTGAAGTAGCCGCTGGAGCCCTGAGCTATGCCTCTGGCGGCGAGGTAGGCCACTCCCGGCCTGTGAACGGTAGCGATGCTCGCTTGGTCGAAGAACGACGCAAGCGCCGTCGCACCCTGAGCCGCATACCAGGCGCTCAGACTCGGGTACTGCGTACCTGCCGGACCGGCGATGTAGCCAAGCGCGTCAAGTTCCGCTTCCGAAAGCCAGCGGGCCAGAATGGTCGCCACTTGCTGACGAGAGATAGGCGCGCTCGGAGTGAAGAGACCCCCGCCAACGCCGTTCACAAGCCCGGCTGCATTGGCCCCCTCGATCTGGGTATAGAAGATGTGGGTGCGCGGCACGTCGGAGAAGGTGGGAGTCAAAGGCGACAGAACAGGCACGTCTAGGCCGTTCACAGCCATCTTCGTGAACTGACCCCGTGTCACCTGTGCACTTGGTTTGAAAGTCCCATCTGGGTAGCCATCTGCCACCGTGTCTACCTGCGCCGCGGTGACCCCGTACTGCGAGACCCAAGCAGAGTCACTGATATCCGTCCAACTCGCCAAGGCCACCCCTGGGGCGACAAGGACTCCTATCGCAACCCCCAGAACCAGCAGTAGCAGGACCGTCTTTCTCTTCATGCTTCCGACCTCCCATTCCGTGTACTAGTGAAAGCGAATCGACATCCACTCTGGAAACGGATTGTTTGAAGCTTTGAGCGCGGTGTCTACGCCCCCCCGTCCATCGAAATCCCATTCCAGTGCCGAAGGACCATATACCCAAGCATAGCACCAACCAATCGACCTCGGACACAACGAAACAAGGGCTGCGCGTGTCGAGGAACGCACTCACGGCTTCACGCCGTCAAAAATGGCACGCCGCAGTCGGTGACGGATATGAGACGTGCTGGGTTCCCGGACAGGCCCCGGTTTCTGCGCGACGGGTGCGCCGTTGTGGACGCAGGGTGTCCCCGGCCGCGGCTGCCCGACTCGAGCATCGATGCTAAAGTCTTGTGGCTCTGTGGACCAACGGGACCAACGTCCCTGCATACGATCGACAAGGAGAACTCGAGGATGACACTCCGCCAAACCCGCTATCTCGTCCTGGCAGCAGTGCTGCTCTTGGCCGGGGTGGCTGTCTTTGTCTGTGCCTGCGACGGCTCGGCTACCACGACCTCCGCCTCGGATACCCCGACCACCGTGGCCGGTTCCGATACCCCGACAACGGCTGCCGGTTCGGATACTCCGTCAACGACTTCGGCGGCGGGGCCACTCGTGAGCGATGGGACGACCAGCACGGTCCCTAAGGGCGAGACCGGCGTCATCGAGGTTAAGGGTCTGATCGACAAGCCCATCACTCTGACTGCCTCCGATCTGGAAGACATGAGCCCTGTCACCATAAGCGTGGATGACTCCACGCTGGGCAAGCAGGACTATCGAGGCGTGCGCTTCAGCGATCTGCTCGCCATCTTCGGCGTCCAGAGTGGCGCGTCCAGGCTCGCAATGACTGCTCACGCCGACGGTTTCGTGACCGAGATCTCCCTCATGGACATCCAGTGGAGCCCAGACGCTCTGCTCGCCATCAGCGACGACGGCAAGGTGAACGTGGTCCTCCCTGGCCTGGAAAGCAAGACCTGGGTCAAGGACGTCATCACTCTGGAATTCAAGTAGCCCAAGGAGGTCGGCCCATGCGCTCTCTCGAGAAGGATCTGGAGGCCGCCCAGGCCTTCCACGGCCACCTATGCCATGGCATGGTCATGGGAGTGCGCATGGCGCGCTACGGCTGTCGCGAGCTGGGGATCGACGACCCCCCGTCGTACCGTGACCTGTTGGTCTACGTGGAGATGGATCGCTGCGCCAGCGATGCTGTCAGCGTGGTTGCTGGCGTGACCCTGGGGCGGCGGCGCCTCAAGTGGGTCGACTACGGCAAGATGGCGGCTACCTTCGTGGATCTGGCTACGGGGCGCGCCGTCCGAGTGGCCCCCAGACCGGAGGTGCCGCACGCCGGGCGGGACACCGATCCGCTGGAACTGTGGAAGGACTGGACCGACGAACAGCTCTTCACCTGCACTCCGGTGAAGATGACGATCCCAGAGGAAGACAAACCGGGCAGCCCGTCCCACACGGTGACCTGCGAGCGCTGCGGCGAGAAGGTGCAGGATGCCCGCGAGGTGGTCGAGAACGGCGAGACCCTGTGCCGGGCGTGCGCCCGGGGAGCTTACTACCAGGTCTGACGCGAGGCGGCGCCGCGCGCCGCACGAGGCACCCTAGAATTCGATGAAGTCCGTCGTGCTCGTGCTCGAGCCTGGGATCGTCGTGCTGGTGGTCGTGGTGCCGCTGCCCACTTCGATCACCTTCGGATACATCGGGAATCTGCTGACGAACTTGTCGGTCTTCGTGGTTCCATCCGGCCAAGTGATAGTGCGCTTGACCGTGCACGTCCTGCCGGGCTGACCAGAGCTCTGTATGACGGTCGTCCCGGGACCCAGCGACGTGTTGGTGACGCTGGTCTGGGTCTGGGCCACATTGTCGTAGAAGTCGCTGGTGGTATGGCTCACCTTGCGGCCATCGGAGGTGCCGTAGATGTTGAAGGTCGTGGTGACTCCGTCGGAGACCCCCCGGACCCAGATGTAGTGGTCGGTATCGTTTTTGAAGCGCAAGTTCTTCCCGTCTTCGGAGGTGCCGGTGGCCGTGGCGTCTCTGCCCTTTGGATAGTGGCTGATGTAGAGCGAGTGGTTCCATCTCTCCACTATCTCCAGCCCAGCGAAGAACGCGGCGTTGAAGATGGTGGTGGACACCTGGCAGATGCCGCCGCCCAGAACGTCCTCCAGCACACCTTGCCCGACGATGCCCTTGGCCTGCTTGAATCCACGTTCTGCCGTGCGGGGTCCGACCAGCTCAAGGAAGTTGTAGACCTCTCCCGGCGCCAAGAACACGTCGCTTGCCAACTCGGTGGTGAGGCGGACGTTGTGCTGCCTGTCGGCCGTGCCGGAATACGGTTCGGTGGTGAAGCCATATAGCTTGTCCGCGATGCCCATGGCCTTGGCTTCGTCAGTGGTCAGTTCTGGCTCGGCGGTCGTTACCGCCGCCTCGGCTTTCCGTCCGGTGGTCTCGAGAGCAGCAGCCGTCAAGGCAACCGCGGTGTTCTCAGCATCGAGCTTCTTTCCCACGACGCCTGGTACGACCCAGGCCTTCGACCCGTCGCTGTCGAAGGTGGCACTGATCGGCTCCGTCGCTACTCCATCGGCGATATCGGCGAAGAAAGGAGCCATCTTCTCGGCGGAGAGGTAAGGCACCAGCGTAGACACGCCGCCCTGATCCTCAGACGTGAAGTCCATGTACAGGGCGATATCCTCGGGGGACAAGGTCCATGTCTTGTCACCGCTGGTCAGCTTCACGGAGGCGCTGACCATGGTCTCAGCCGCCTCGCGCGCGGCCTGGGTATCGTCGGCCTGGACCTCCGGCTCCTTGACCGTCATCGGAATCTCCAGCTCGGTGGAGTGGAGGGTGAAGAGCACGGCCTTGAGTGATTCGCGCAGGGATTCCTGATCGACCACGGTGCCCTTCTGCCCTTCAATGACCTTGATCTTGGCGCCGTCGATGGCCAGCCCAGCGTTGACCGGCGGGATGTCGAGCTCCTCGGCGATCGCGCCCAAGACTTCGTCCATCTTGGCGCTGTCGACTGTTCCCGCGAGAGCGATCTCCTCGTCGGCGAAGTACAGTTTGCAGCGCTTGAAGAGGTCGACCACGAAGTTGCTCCTCCGGCTGACGTCCATGGCTGCAGAAACGGCGCCTTCGACATCGATCTTCGTGCCCACATCCGCGGGCATGACGGGCCAGGTGCCATCGCCGCTGGTGAGGACTACGGGGCTTTCCTGCGCGTCCTCGACCCACCTTGTGAGGGCGGCGGTTGCTTCATCGCGGGTGAGGCCGCCGAGGCTCAGGGTTGAGACCTTGACCCCGGTGTGGACCTTGTTGTAGTAGAGAGCGGAGTCGATTACGATAGCCAGCACCACGATGGCCACGACGGACCCCACGCCAATGAGCACGGCGAGTCGCTTACGGCGCCGCTTGCGTTTCTCCGTGAGGCGTTGATTGTTCAAGAAGGGTCAAACTCCTGGAATTGAAGACAAGACAAGATAGCAGATGTCGTGGGCGCCAAAAAGGTTCCATGGCGATTTGCGGCGATATTGGCCTGACTTCGTCCTCCAAATGCGGCTACCGATGACGGGCGGCAACGCCCTAGACCGGCTGGAAGTCGCGGTGGCGCGCGGTCTTGTCGCGAAGGGGCTGGCCCATAGAGTCGCGTTGGCGGGCGAACTCGTAGCGACGCTGCCCCGGACGGACTCGGAGCCGGCTGGGGTCCTCTCCGGCGAGGCCTTGGCGAAGAGGCTGGGTCTGTCGCGGGCGGCGGTGCACAAGCACGTCGAGCATCTGCGCTCGCTGGGATTCGCCATCGTGCCGGTCGCCGGCGCCGGCTACCGGCTGGAGCGCCCGTTCACCGACCTGGTCGCGGCCGAAGCCGTGCTGCCCTTTCTGCTGGAGTCGGCCGATCTTGAGTCCTCGTGGATCGCAGGCCTGCCCTTCGAGTATCTCGGCAGCTGCGAGTCGACCAATCGGGTTCTGAAGCAGGTGGCGCCTTCGTCGCCTTCCGGGATGGTCGTGGTGACCGACGAACAGACCGGCGGCAAGGGTCGCCTCGGCCGCACCTGGGTGAGCGGAGCGGGCAGAGACCTGACGTTCTCGGTCCTTCTCCGTCCGTCTCTGGCGCCTGCCCAGGCTCATCTGCTCTCCCTCGCGGCCGCCCTCGCGGTGGCCGAGGTCCTCGAGAACCATCCCGGGCCTCGAGGACCGTGTGGGGATCAAGTGGCCGAACGACCTTCTGCTGGGCGAGAGGAAGCTGTGCGGCATCCTGCTCGAAGGCTCCATGGACGCAGACCGTCTGCAGTGGGCGGTGGCCGGGATTGGACTCAATGTCAACAGCGACTCGGCTGACCTCGTGAGCGGACTATCCGACGAGACTCGGACGGAGTGGGTGGGGAAGCCCCAACCGATCTCGCTGCGTGAGCATCTCGGCCACGAGGTTCCCCGCGGACCTCTGCTGGCGGCGCTGCTGGCTCGTTTGACCGAGCGCTGGACCGGAGCTGCCGGGCACGATGTTCTCGATGGCATTAGGCGGCGCGACGTTCTCTCCGGGCGGCGGGTGGAGGTGCTGTCGGGACCGCCACGGGACGAAGTGCTGGTGGCTGGAGAGGTGCTGGGCATCGGCCCCGAGGGGCAGTTGCTGGTGCGGGACGCGTCGGGCGAGACCGTCGCGGTCTTCGCGGGCGACGTGACTGTGCGGGGCGTGGACGCGACGGCGCAGTAAACCGCCATGGCTCTCATGGTTGACAGCCCCCATGGATGCTGGATACACTGCGCCGGGCAACCTCTGGCAGCGAAAGGACGGTGACATGAACCGGAGTCACAGAGCGACGGCGGTCTCGTCGTCGGCGCAGTTGCCGAACCGGTCTGGCTTGCTGGCCCGGCCGGCGATTCGCGAAGCCAGTCTGGTGACGGCCGGCGTGGGCATCCTGGCGGCCAGCGCATGGCTGTCGGTGCCCTTCTATCCCGTGCCACTGACCATGCAGACACTGGCCGTCCTTCTGGTGGGCGGTCTCCTTGGTCCCAGGCTGGGCGTTGCCTCAGTGGCGGCTTATCTGGCTCTTGGGATGACGGGCGCCCCCATCTTTCACGGTGGACTGGGTGGCCCGGCCGTCCTGGCGGGGCCCACTGGTGGCTACCTGCTGGGCTTCCTGCCCGCTGCGTTCCTGATGGGCCTGGTCGCGAGTCGCGTTAGGACTGCGGTCCGTGGACGGGGCGGAAGCTGGAAGAACCTGGCCGCGCTGGCGGGCGGGGCGCTTTCGGCCGAGGCGGCCATCTACATCGTCGGGGTGCCCTGGTTGGCTCTGTATGTCGGAGGACTGGAACAGGCCGTGATTGCGGGCGCTATCCCGTTTCTTCTCGGCGATGTGCTCAAGGCGGCGGTGGCCGTGGGAGCCATCCGTCTGGGCTCTCGCGGGTTCTCTCGCCGGGGGTTACTGCCCTTCTAGGTGATATTCTCCCTGCCGACATGCGCGGCAAGGAAAGGGAACGGGCCAGGGCTTGACCGTCCTCGATGCTCTAATACTCGGAATAGTGCAGGGGCTGACTGAGTTCCTCCCTGTGTCCAGTTCCGGCCATCTCGTGCTGGTACCCGAGTTCTTCAACATCCCCGCGCCCACGCTGGCCTTCGACGTACTCGTGCACGTGGCCACTCTCGTGGCTGTGGTCGGGTACTTCTTCCGCGATGTTAGCAACATCGTGCTCTCGATAGTCGCGCCCCGCCAGTTGAAGAGTCGCCAGGAGGTCAAGCAGTGGAGGCGCCTTTTTGTCTGGTTGGTGATCGGCTCCATCCCCGCCGGGTTCGCGGGATTCCTTCTCTCCGACTTCTTCGAGGGCCTGTTCGACAGCACTCTGGCGGTGGGCATCTTCCTGGTGGTCACCAGTCTGCTCCTCTGGGGCTCGGATTTCGCCTTGGACCGAGTCGCACGCAAGACGGCCGGACTCGAGAAGATGCGCGCCTGGGATGCTTTCATCGTCGGCTGCTACCAGGCGCTTGCCATCGCTCCCGGCCTGAGCCGCTCGGGCTCGACCATCGCTGCCGGCGTGTTGCTGGGCTTCGACCGGCCCACGGCAGCGCGGTTCTCCTTCTTGCTCAGCATTCCGGCGATCGGCGGTGCCTTCCTGTTCAAGCTCACCGATATCGGCGACGGCCTCGCTGGGGCCAGTGGGTGGGCCTACGCGGTGGGCGCTATCGCGGCGGGGATATCGGGGTTCCTGGCCGTACGCTTTCTCATGCGCTATCTCAAAGAGCATCGGCTTCGGGTGTTCGCCATCTACACGGTTCTTCTGGGCCTGTTGGTGATCGTGCTCTCCGCTGTGTAGGGAGGAAGCCTTGGGCGAGAAGACGAGGAAGCTGATGCGGCCGGCCTGGTTCTGGACCGCGATGGTCGCAGCCACCTTGGCGGTTTCTCTCATGTGGACGGGGGTGGCCGAAGCTGCCTCCGCCTCTGTGGTCCACGGGGGATCGGGCGAGCGCAAGCAGATCGCCCTGACCTTCGACGACAACACCAGTGTCAGCCGCGGCGTGGCTGTGTTGCGAGCCCTCCAGAAGAACGAAGTCCCAGCCACCATGTTCCTCATCGGTTCCTCGGTGGCGGGCACCTCGGCGATCAACACCGAGATCGTCAAAGGCATGAAGCTCGGGCTCTTCGAGGTCGGCGACCACTCCTGGTCGCACCCCGTCTTGACAGGGCTGTCCACCTCGGCCATGGCCTATCAGATAGGCGGCGGGACCGACGCCTTCCGGTCGGCGACCGGGGCCCGGACCGTGCCCCTGTTCCGGCCGCCCTACGGTTCCACCAACTCGCAGGTGGCCGCCGTCGCCGGGAGCGAGGGGTTCCGGTACCTGGTGTTGTGGGACATCGACCCTCGGGACTGGGCAGGCGGCTCGGCGTCGGCGATAGCGAACCACGTCATCAGCCACGCCCACAACGGCGCCATCGTGGTCATGCATCTCTCCGCCCCGAACACCGCTGCAGCCATCCCCAGCATCGTGTCCGCGCTTCGGGCCAAGGGGTACGAGTTCGTGACCGTCTCGACCATGTTGAAGGGGGATCGTCTCTTCCTCGACGTGGATGCCGGCTCCGATGCCGGCCGGGCTGTCGCCCGGATGGCGCAAGAAGGCTTCATGAGCGGGTACGACGGCAACTACTTCGGCCCCGGCGACACCATCACCCGAGCCCAAGTGGCCAAGGTGGCTGCCTCGGTGGGTGGGCTGCACACCGACGTCGTAGAGAAGGCCGGTGCGCCTACGTTCTCCGATGTCGCCCTGCTACACGACTCAGCGGACAATCCTCTCCCCTACCCGTTCGACTACATCGAAGAAGCGGCCGCCGCCGGTCTGGTGATGGGGAGCGGGGACGCTGGAGGGACCATGGCGTTTAGGCCCAACGAGGCTATCAGCCGGGTCCAACTCGCGCAGATCCTGGCGCGCATGGTTCGACAGTTGAAGGGCTATGTTCGCGACGGGGAGACACCCGCAGTGATCACCTTTGCCGATGTTCCCGACTACGCGGTGGCCGATGTGGCGCTGGTCGCGGAGTTGGGGTTGATGTCGGGCTATTCGGCGGCGACGTTCAGTCCCTGGGCGGGGGCGCAGAGGGCGCAGGTGGCCGTGGCCATGAGCCGCTATCTCGATTTGCCTGCTGCGGAACCGGAGCCTACGGAGCAGCCGGGGTTGGAGCCTGTGGAGGAGCCGCAGGTGCAGCCGGCCCCTGAGCTTGGCTTCTAGGCGCAGCCGGGAGGGTGACGGTGACGCACAGGCCGCCGCCCTCGGGAGCCTGGAGCTCGACCGAGCCTCCGTGCGCGGCCGCGACCGACCTGACGATGGACAGTCCCAGGCCGAAGCCGCCGGTCTTTCGGCTGCGCGACTTGTCCGGCCGGTAGAAGCGGTCGAACAGGCGGTCGAGATCCTCTCGGGGGACCATCGGGCCTCCGTTGGCCACCTCCAGGACGGCCTTGTCGGCGGCAGACCAGTCTTGACCGAGAACCAACCATCTGGGCAGTTGTGACGCACGGCGTTGTCTACCAGATTCCCGACCAAGCGCTCAAGGAGCGATCGTTCGCCTTTCACCAGCGCGGACTGCAAGTCGAGTTCCAGACGCAGATTCAGTGACTCGGCCTGGGCCGAGGAGCGGCCGACCTCGCCTTCCGCTATCTCCGCTAAGTCGACATCGACCATGGTAGGGGAGTTCTCCGCGCTGGCCAACACCAGCAGGCCGTCGATGAGTCTCTCGCTTCTGTCTACCGCATCAGTAATGGCCGCCCCCATCTCCTGTAAGTCCTCGGAGGCGGGGTCAGGGTCGCTGAGAGCCACGTCGATCTCGGTGCGGATGATGGTGAGAGGGGTCCGAAGCTCGTGCGAGGCGTTAGCCACGAATTCCTTCTGCGCTGTGAAGGCCGAGTCCAGACGGCTGAGCATGTCGTCGAAAGTGTCGGCCAGTTCTTTCAGCTCATCACGTGGGCCCTTCAGGGCGATGCGCTCGTGGAGGGTCGACCCCGACAGTCTGCGCGCAGTCCCGGTTATTGCATGCAGCGGTCGCAACATGCGGCCGGCCAGAAGCCAGGCCAGGCCAAAGGTGATCACCGTCATGATGCACAGAGCCAGCAACGATGTGGTCCAGAGCTGGCGGAGTGCCTCTTCTTTGAGTTCCCGCTGGGCCTCGGCGATGAGGCGGGAGGTGGGGATGTACTGGTCTTCCTCCTCGCTGTAGATGTACTGCTCGTACCCCCCGGGTCCTCCGGGGAAGCCGGGCCCCCCAAAATCGTGCTGCATCTCCAACAACTCCGGATCGATGCCGAATTGCTCGGCCACCTCGGCACGGGCCTTCGAGGGCGCTACGGAAAGACTGTCGCGGACCATGAAGAAGTTGATGGCAATGAGAAGCACGCCCGCCAGAATGAACAGGCCGCCGTACCAGAGAGTCAGCTTGAGGCGGATGGTGAGGCCGCGCCTGCGTCTGGTTCCTCGGGTCATATCTTGTAGCCCACGCCGGGGATCGTCTCTATGAGGGGGGGATCGCCGATCTTGCGTCGCAGCGTCATGATGGTCACCCGTACCACGTTGGTGAAGGGGTCGGCGTTCTCGTCCCATACCTTCTCGAGCAACTCCTCCGCGCTGACGACGCGGCCTTCGGCGGACAAGAGCACCTCGAGCAAACCGAATTCCTTCTTGGTGAGGGAGAGGTCTCGACCAGCACGCTCGGCGGCGTGACGGGCAGGGTCGAGGGTGAGATCGCCAGAGGCGAGGATCGGCGGCACCGGCGTCGCGGCCCGGCGGCCCAGCGCTCTGATACGAGCGACCAACTCCTTGAGAGCGAATGGCTTGGGCAGGTAGTCGTCGGCTCCCAGGTCGAGCCCGGTGACCCGATCCTGGATGGAGCCTGCCGCAGTCAGCATGAGGATGCGGGCCATGCTTTGACGGGCGACCAGTTCGCGGCAGACATCGTCGCCATGGACCAGGGGGAGATTGCGGTCGAGAACCACCACGTCGTAGTTATTGATGGCCGCGTGGTTCAGGGCCGCACGCCCATCGAGCACTACGTCCACAGCCATGCCCTCGCGGCGCAGACCGCGAGCGACGGTATTGGCCAACCGCTCTTCGTCTTCGACCAGGAGGATCCGCATTGTCTCTCCCATTTCCGACCCTTTGCGCACGCTCAACTGATGATACCCTGTCACATTGTCCCGTCGCACCGACATTCTACGCGGGGATTGTAGGCCCGGGGACGTAAAGTGCCCGTAAGAGGGGCAAAAAGGGGGCATAGGTGTCACGCTTGGGGGCCCGACTTTACGGCCCTCTTATTGAGCACCCTCTATCCTCGCGGTTACGTGCACATACCGGGGTTCCAATGGGTCGGACTCCGGGTAGAATGCGGATATTATGAGCATTCGCGGGGAGGAACCAAGGATGATATTCACCAACACGGAGGACGCGAAGACCAGCGTCAGACCGGCATCCCAGCGGAAGTGGCGAAGGGCGGCGGGGACGCTATTGGCCCTTTGTCTGGTGGTCGGGGCCGGCTTTGGCCTTGCGGCCTGCACGTTCGAGTTCGGGGATAGCACCGACTCCACTGCCCAGCCGGCAACCACTGTGACCCAGTCCACAGAGTCCACAGAGTCCACGGCGACCACGAACACGACCGTGTCCTCCGGCGGCAACGTGACGGATGGTGATGGTCTTGCCAGCCCCGCTCAAGCGGTGAGCGAGATCCTGGGGCCGAGCGTCGTCAACATCACCATGACGGTCAGCAGTCAGGGACCGTTCGGGCAGGCGTTCTCGGGCGAAGGCGGGGGTTCCGGGGTCATCTACACTGCCGACGGGATGATCATCACCAACAACCACGTGGTCTCGGACGATTTCGGCGAGCCCTACGACGATCTGACGGTCACCCTGGCAACCGGCACGAAGCTACCGGCGACGGTCGTGGGGACCGACTCACTCACCGACCTGGCTGTCATCAAGGTGGACGCAGGCATGGAGTTGCCGGCGGCTACTTTCGCGATCGAGGATCCTAGCGTGGGCGAGTATTCCATCGCCATCGGCAGTCCCTTGGGGTTCGAGAACTCGGTGACTTTGGGCATCGTCTCTGCGCTGAACCGCAGCATCGAGATCCAGTCGGCGACCGGCGAGGTGCTGACATATACGGGTCTCGTTCAGACCGACACTCCTATTAGCGGGGGCAACTCGGGAGGCGCGCTGGCCAATGGGAGCGGGCAGGTGATCGGCATAAGCAACGCCATGGTGAGCAGCGATCAGGCTGAGAACATCGGATTCGCCATACCGTCGTCGGTGGTGACCAAGGTGGCCGACGAGATCATCGGCACCGGCAAGGCTACCCACGCGTACATGGGCGTAGGCACCCGGGCCGTGACGGCCGATCTGCAGCAGCAGTTCAGTCTGTCTCGCTCGTCCGGTCTTCTGGTGGCACAGGTGACTACTGGAGGACCGGCGGCCAAGGCGGGCGTCCAGCAGGGTGACATCATCGTCGAGGTCGACGGTGAGGAGATGGCCGAAGGCAGCGATCTGCAGGGCGCCATGAGGGACAAGAGGCCCGGCGACAGCGTGCAGGTGACTCTCGACCGAAGCGGCACGATCACGGAGATCACGGTGACTCTGGAGGAGCGGCCGGCGGATCTGTAGGGCTGTCGGGCCTCTGTGTAAGCGAACGCTGAAGCCCCATTCGCCCTTAGGTTCCTCGTCGTGAACCGCGACCGCGGACGTCGGCCCACCGCGGGCCTCTGCGGGTCCCGGCCAGCATTTCCTCGATCAGCGGCCGCGAGGCCTCGTCACGGCCTCCACCCGGCCGTCGGGGAGGTTCGCACCCATCCGGACACGCCGCGACGCGCGGCCTCCTGGCAGGTGCCTGTCGCGAAACGCAACCCCCTGCACCTCGCCTTCGACGAAAACG
>CAVQNN010000009.1:0-36035 GCA_963714175.1 uncultured Actinomycetes bacterium
CGATCGCCGTGGCGGTACCGCTCGCAGCCGCCGCCCCGACGGCCTGGAGTATGCGAAACGCCATCAGCTGAAAGACGTTGGCAGACAGGCCGCACAGGACCCCGGCGGCCACGTAGATGAGTAGACCCACCAGGAGCACGGGCCTACGCCCGTAGCGGTCGCTGAGGGGACCCCATATGAGCGAAGTGCCGGCATAGAAGACGAAGAACAGGATGAGCGTCAGGTTGGTCTGATACTCCGGCACGCCGAAGTACGCCGTCATGCCCGGAAGAGCCGGCAAGTACAAGTCGGTGGACAATGCCGGAAAAGCGCTGAGCGCGGCGAGAAAGACGACGAGTCCTTTCCCGCCAAGGTACTTCTGGCCTATCGGTGCTGGTGTCTCCCCTCTAGTCGTCGTACTCGACGTCCGGGTCGGGTAGGCCGCAGACGCCGTCCGCGCACTCCGCCGCCGCTCGTCCTGGCCTGCCCCGGCCGCCAGTAGTCGACCGACGCCGAGCCCCAACACCCGTAGTCGCTCGTCTTCCAGACCGGACTCGTCTCTCCCCCCACCACCACGATGTTGATCCTCTCCGGATCGTGGTAGTGGGGTATGAGCTCGTCGTCCGCCGCCTTCTTCCAGGAGGCAAACGGCTCCTCCCCGGCGTCCGCCAGCGGCGCCACCAGCATGTCGATGTGGTCGGTGCCCCAGTATCTTCCGGCCGGGATCAGAGCGTTCTGGGATATCCACCGGCTGAAGTCCTCTTTGGTCTCGAAACCGTCGAGCTCCTTGAGCTGCCGGGCCACCAGCGGGTCCATCAGGATGGTCGCGTTGGAGTGCAGGGCAGGGATGACGCTGAGCTGCAGGTCGTATCTCCTCCCCCACGGTGCGCTGTGGCGGCCGCGTGGAGGCTGTTCATGACGAACCAGCCCTTGAAGACGCTGACCACGCTCTCGTCAGGCTGGAAGCCCTTCTGCACGTGGAACGGCGCCCAGACGCTCCGCTCTTCGTTCTCGGCGAAACACATGTTGTTGTAGAGAAAGCCGTTGCCCTGGGAGCTCCACAGGGTCACCTTGGGCCGGCCGAAGCCCCAGCATATGGACATCAGGGTCCAGGCCCTGCCGATGACCGCGTTGGCCAGGTTGCCGGGACTGAAGGCCGCCGAGCCCGGAGTTCATGGAGATCTCGTTGCGGATGGGCCCGTTGACCAGCAGCATGCTGCCGAAGGGCGTCGTCGAGGGCGTGAGGGACGACTGCTTGGTCGCGGCGACGGCCAGGATCACCGGGAGGTGCTCCGGCCGCGCCCCGGCCATGACCGCCACCACCGCGATGTCGAAGACCGTGTACGTGAGCATCTCCTTGGTGTCGTGGAGGAAGATCTCCCCGACCAGCTCGTCACGGGGCCGGCCGGTACCGGTGAGCATGTTCTCGACCCGCTCTTCGGTGGGGAGGATGACCGGCAGCCCGTCCGTCCAGCCTCGCTCATAGAACAGGCGCTGCAGGTTGTCTTCGGTGTCGGGCCCGACCAGCGTCTCGCGATCGCCGGCTCCTTCTGAGGGCAAGGGAGACGGGGCCGGCCTCGGCCGTAGCTGGGCGTCTTGGTGAGCGCAGTCGACGATCTCGTCGATGACGCGCCTGCCCGTGAGCGGGTCGTCGCCCTCGAGATACCCGTACAGCGTCTCCGGCGGCATGCTGACCACCGGGTGCGGAGTGTAGATGAAGGGCAAGGTCACCCCGAGCGACCTCATCTCTCTCTGCACGTGACCCGCGTACGGATGGGTGGAGAGGGGAGCGGTGGGGATGCCGTAGGTGCGCTCAAGCTTGCTGCTACTCGCGGCGACCGCCGCGGCACAACCGGGTCAGCCACCTACGCCGATGACGGCGGCGTCGCCTCTGGTCTTGATCTCCTCCCAGAGCTCGTCCGTGTCGTCGGCGAACACGTTGCCGGGCTTTCGCTTGCGTATGGTGGTGACGGACGGCATGTGCTCGCCGAACCACCGCTGCAGCTGCTGCATGAACCGGTAGCTGCCGCCAAAGCCGGTGTCCACGAGATAGACGACCTTCCCGTCCAGGGTGTCGAGTCTCGGCGCGAGCGGAGCCGAGGCGGATCGGACGGGCGCCGTCCACCGTCTGGACGAGCCGGCCTTCGGGGTTGACGACGGAGAACCGCACGGACTGGGACATCTGGAGCCTCCCGAACGAGATTCAGTATGCTGCAAAGATAGCAGGCTACCGTCGTCGGAGGCTATCGGCTCGCGGGCCGGTCGTCCCGGCCGCCCTAGATCGCCAGACCTCCGTCCACGGGGACGATGGCCCCGGTGATGAACGACGCCGCGTCCGAGCAGAGCCACAGGACGGCCTCACCCATGTCATCTTCGGGATCGCCCATCCTGCCCAGGGGGACCATCTCAGTCATCCGCTCCCGCATCCCTTCCGCCGACGAACAGATGTTGTCCGAAAGCATGGTGTGCGCGATGGGGCCGGGGCACACGCAGTTGACCCGGATGCCGGACTTGGCGCCCTCGAGGGCCGCCACCTTGGTCAGCGCCACGAGGCCGGTCTTGGTGGCCCCGTAGCCGGCAAATCCGGGGATCTGACGGAACGCCTGGGCGGAGGAGCAGTTGACGATGGCGCCCCGCCCCTGTGCGCCCATCTGCCTCATCTCGTATTTCAGGCAGAGGTAGACACCAGTGAGGTTCACATCCAGGTGACGCAACCACAACTCGGTGGACGATCCCACGATGGGTTCTATCGGGATGCGCACTCCGTCTGGGCCGACGCCGGCGTTGTTGTAGGCGAAATCGAGCGAGCCGTACAGACTCCACCGTCTTCGCCACCATCGCTTCGACGTCGCTCTCCTGGGAGACGTCGCACTTGACGAACGTGGCTTCGCCCCCAGCTTCCCGGATCAAACGGACCGTCTCGTGGCCGCCCTCAATGTTGACCCCATCGGTGACGACCACCTTCGCCCCTTCGCGGGCGAACACGAGGGAAGCCCCCCTGCCGATGCCCGAGGCCGCCCCCGTCACCACAGCCACTTTGCCCTCGATGCCCATCCGGTTGTTCTCGCCGTACCGCCTCATGGTCCTCCCCCTGGCTCTTAGCGGATCACATGGCTCCTCGCTCCGCGCGGTCAGAAGGCGATCGCCACAGCCTGCGGAGCTTGGAAGAAGCTTCTCGTGAACTCACACGCCCGTTCAGCGTCGAATTCCTTACACGTGTAGATGTCCACGCTGAAGAAGAGCATGGGTGTGTCCCAGGCGTAGAAATGGGCCCCTGAACTCTCCCAATGGACCCAACCGGCCCACCCGTAGTTCTCAGAAAGGTGGGTGACTGGTTCCACGAGCAGCCGCATGCCGCAAACGTCGGACAACCTGCTCAGATACCTCTTGATCTGATCTTCGACTATCGGCCACCGGCAGGTGCCTTCGATCACCAGCCGTTGTCTGAAGATCATGGGGGCCAGATCGGAGATACCCGGGAGAGCAATGCACAAGCTCGACGCGGGAAGCGGCGGCTGCCAACTCCTCGACGTTCGATACGGCCGGCAGGGAGAAGTCGTTCACAGGATCCGTCCTAACACACTTTGTTCTATCGCACTACGACCCGGTCAATAAATACGACTCCATCTGGCCCCATTCCTTGGTCCATTCCTTGGCTGGAAGGGCGATATGCGGCGTGTGCTGCTCAAGTGTCTTTGTCCTTTCGCCGATTCTTGGTACATGTATCACTCGATTGGGTTGGCGACTCCGCAGGCGAGTTCCACCTGCTGAGGTTGTGCGGTGCAGAGGATCGGGGCACTCGAGAGTTCCACTAGCAGATTCCCGGGGCGGCCGTTCATGTGGGCGGCCTTCGGCCGGGACCGCTTCACGCTGGCCTACTTGTCGCTTGGCGGCTTGGCGATACTGGCAGCCATGGTGTTCCCTCAGGCGGGGTCGATAGTCGGTCTCGTGCTAGGCGTCGCGACCATAGCGGCGGTCATAATGTCGGTCCGTTTCCGGCGGCCCTCGCATGGTCTGGCCGTGGGCGTGCTTGGTCGTGGCGTTCGTGCTTTTCCTGGCCAACAATGCGGCAAAAGGCGCTTTCCAACCCCTCGGCAACCTGACCGCGACCAGGTCTCTCGTCCCGGACATGATCGCCCTGCCAGGCTACGTGCTGCTCGCGCTTGGCCTCATGGGCTTCTCACATAGCAGAGTGCGAGGCGCCGCGCAAAGCAGCGTCGTGCTGGACGGCCTCATCGCGGCTCTCGCTCTCGCATCCCTCGCCTGGGCGTTCGCGGTCGAGCCCGTCCTCTCGCAGGGGCAGGCGCCCATTCTGGTCAAGATGGTACTCACCGCCTACCCCTCGATGTCCATCTTCCTCGTGGTGGTGACGCTTCGAATCATCTTCAACGCGGACGGGAAGCGCGGGACAGCGCTCTGGCTCTGCGTCGGCGCCATGACCTTCATGTTGTTGGGCGACGGTATCTACATGTTCGCCGACATCAACTTGCTGCATCTCCCCCAGCGGTTCCTCGATCTGCCGTATCTGATCGCGTTTCTGGGCGCCGGGGCGATGGCCCTGCATCCTTCGATGCGGGAACTGACGGAACCCGGCCCAGAGACGCACCTTACGGCCTCGACGGGCAGGGCTGCCCTGGTGGCCGGAGCTCTCATGGTCACGGCCGTGCTCACCTCAAGGTACCGCGCGTTCACCGCGGCGGACCGGTGGGTCATGTTCGTTCTGTTCTTCGCCCTGATCGGCGCCGTTATTCTTCGGATCGTGCAGGCTCTGCGCGTCGCGGCCCAGTCGGAAGCGCGCCTCGTGCATCAGGCCGACCACGACGATCTGACCGGCCTTCCCAACCGCCGAATGATGGAGCGGCACCTATCGAGGATGCTGACGCGCGCTTCCGTGGACGACGGGCAGGTGGCCCTTCTCTTCTTGGATCTGGACCGCTTCAAGCTGGTCAATGACACGCTCGGCCACGGTCGGGGAGACGATCTTCTGATCGAAGTGGCCAAGCGTCTGCAGGCGCATGTGAGGCCCACCGACCTTGTGACCCGCATCGGTGGGGACGAGTTCATGATCCTCTTGGATCACGTGCTGAGCACTTCAGAAGCCATGGACCTGGCGAACCGACTCCGCCTCTGCCCTCAAAGATCCTTTCGTCCTGAACGGCATCGAGTTCTACACCTCGGCGAGTGTGGGCCTCGCGTTCGCGTCGGGCGACGATCCCCATGCCACGGCCGAAGCTCTCGTTCGTGACGCCGACACCGCCATGTACCAGGCCAAGGAAGCGGGTAGAGACAAGGTCGCCGTGTTCGACGAGTCGATGCGCGATGAGGTATCCGAGCGAGTGGAGCTTGAGAATGATCTGCGCAATGCCATCTCGCTGAACCAACTCCGTCTGGTGTACCAACCGATCGTCCGCCTGCCTCGCGGACCGAGCGTGGGTATGGAAGCGCTCGTGCGCTGGGCCCACCCCACTCGAGGCGTGCTCTCCCCGGCCCAGTTCATACCGATCGCCGAAGAGAACGGGATGATCACGGAGATCGGCACGTGGGTCATGGAGGAAGCCGTGAGCCAGCTGGCGGCGTGGTGTCGCTACGCCCCCGAGATGGAGGGCATCTACGTGTCCGTCAACCTGTCCAGCGCTCAACTGCGCGATGAAGGGATCGTCGATCGCGTCGCGGATCTCCTGGCCAGGCACGGGCTTCCCGGATCTTCCCTGTGTCTCGAGCTGACCGAGACCATGGCCATGCAGGATCCGCTCGCCTCAACGGCGATCTTGGGGAGACTCAGGCGCCTGGGAGTCGGCGTGGCCCTTGACGACTTCGGCGCTGAATACTCGTCACTGGCCTACCTCAAGCGGTTGCCGGTGACCATGCTGAAGATAGACAAGAGCTTCATCAGCAGTCTTGCCCAAGAGGACACGCCGGACGCCGCACTAGATAGCGGCCGTGGTCGCCATGGCCCGATCCCTTGGGATCACCACGGTCGCGGAGGGAGTCGAGAGTTCCGCACAGGCCCGCCGGCTGCTGCGCTTGGGTGTTGACGCGGTGCAGGGCTTCCTCTTCTCGCGTCCGGTGACGGCCGACAAACTCCTCGAAGTGACCGCCTCCTTGAGCCAGCAGAAGCTCAGCCTCGTGACCGCTTCGACCAACTGACGGTCAACAAAGAAGCATCGAGACCGTCCAACTGATAGAGCGGCACATCGAGCCCCGCTATCAGTCTCGTGAACGGCCTCTCCGGGTCCTCCTGCATGAAAGCTTCTTGGTTATGAGGGTCGCATGGAATGCAGACCGCTTCATACTTAAAATCGTATCTTCCCGGCTCGCCGGGCATCGGCAGGTGAAAGTCCTTACCCGCAAGCTTCTCGAACTCAACGCCGACTCTTCCGAGTGAGCGTATGGCGAGTCGGTTCATATAGGCAAAAATGTGCTCTATACCAAGTGCTACTGTGACTTTGAATACGGCCTTGTAACTTATAAGACTATAGGGCTTCTCCCAACTCGGCTGGCATCTACCGGTTTGGATATTTGAGGTCAAGTTGAAGCATCTGTTTATGTCAATTATCTTGTGGAAATCCATTATTTCTCGTACGGTCGGTCTGTTCAAAGTTGTCAGTGGCTGTCAATCTGTCATCAATTACTTCTATCCCTGTCAGGCCTTGGCTTCGTAAGCCCACTTGTCCTCTTCTGGCTCTGACGATCCTTTTGACATGTGCTACTACTTTGTTCTCCAGGTCAACGGTGACCAAGAAGAGCGAGTCACGTTCGTACGGCTTCATTCCGGCGAAGAAGTCGTAGTCTTCGGCGCCGAACACGCTTGCCTCATAGGTCCTGACGAAATCGGACAGGGGGTTGTCCGTCGGCAGAAGCACAGTGGCCAGCCCGGAGCGACCTGGAGCCTGTTCCAGCAGATCGACCAGCCGAGTCTCGATCGCCGTCAATTCGGCTCCGCTCAATTGGTAGGCGTCTTTGAGGCCTGAATGGAAGTCGCTGTCGCCCATCGGCTAGAAGCCCTCCGCTGCGAGCTTTGATCGTTCACAAGACAAGGTGCCTGCCCGAAACTAGGGCAGGACCGACCCAGTCAGTAAATACGACTCGACCCGACCCGATTCCTCGCTCGCTCACGGCTGGGCACCGGCGTCGCGACCCCCGTAGAGGCCTAGGGGGAAGCCCATGTCGCCAGGCAAACAGAAAGCTCCGCTCTCGCGGGGCCCTGTGGCGTCCTGTATTCGTCGCGGTCTGCTACCTCATGAACGGCATGACCACGCCCTTGATGTAGCCGGGCTTGAGGCCCAGGTTGTCCTCGAAGGCCTGGCCGATATCCTCGAGCCTGTACGTGTGGGTGATCAGCTTGTCCATCGGGTAGATGCCCTTCTCCAGCGCCCACATGGCCCGCTCCAGTTCGCTCTGGTGGTTGGTGGACATGCCGATGCCCTGGGGGCTGTAGATGATGGGGCACTTGATCCAGTTGAACAGCTCGTACGTGTTCGGGGCCTGATGCCAGCCCACCAGGATGACCTTGCCCCGGTTGGTCTTGATGACGTCGCCGGTCATCTTGATGCCTATCGGGTGGCCGACCACCTCGATGGCCACGTCCACGCCCCGGCCGCCGGTGATCTTCATGACCTCCTCGACCACGTCAACCTTGTTGGGGTTGAGAGTGATGGTGGCGCCCAGTTGCCGAGCCAGCTCGAGCCGGCTGTCGTCCAGATCTGCGACGATGTACTCGCGGAGTTTGGGAGAGGAGACCCCGGCGATGATGCCCAGGCCCATGAAGCCGGCGCCTATCTGGAAGACGAAATCGCCGAACTCGGGCGTGGTCGTGCGCGCGATGGACATGCAACTCATAAGGGGCTCCCCGAGGGCGTGTTCGAAGGGGACGCCGTCTGGGATCCTCTCGATGATCATGCCGTGGGCGCGATGGGTGGCGAAATGGGTGGGGTCGACGGCCACATACTCGCTGTAGGCTTCGTCGGTGAAGTAGCCGGTTATCCGGTCACCTTCCTTGAAACCCTTCACCAGCCTGCCGACCTCCACCACCGTTCCCGCCGGCTCATGCCCACCGCGGCGCGGAAAGGGGTTGGCCTCCTTCATCTCCGCGCCCCACGAGTCCTTGTAAGGTGTCATGTCGCTGGAGCAGACTCCGCAGGCCTCCACCTTGACCAGCATCTCGCAGTCGGTGATCTTGGGAGTCGGGATCTCGCGGATCTCGTACTGCCGTGGCGCCACAATGAAGGCTGCTCTCATTTCGGGTCCCCCTCAATCCTGTTCCAGGTGATGCACCCAGCCGTCGGGAAGAGTTGGTGGTAGTTGCCCATGCCCACCAGTGACAAGCCCGATGACGAAGGCTCCTCGCGCGCTGAACATACTACCTTTGTTGTGGCTGGACTGGCGGGCGGGCGCCCTCCTGATTGTGGCAACGCAATGAATCATGCAGTCCATCATGTTTGCAATATAACGTGCCGCACCTCGTGGTCGGCCGAGCGCGCAGCACTCCAAGGAGCCGCGCGGCGGCCCGGGTTCCCCCGGGCCGCCGCGCCAAACGGTCGAACTCAGTGCGGCGCACCCACTGATCGCGCCGCTCACAGCATCTCTCTCAGGAGCCCGTGTACGGCTCGATAGTCCCCGCCACCGGCACGTCCGGGTCGGTGACGTTGTCCACGATGACCAGGTCGAAGCCCTTACCTGGGTCGCTCAGCGGGTACTTGTCGCTCTTGCGCCACTGGCCAAGGACCAGCGGTGACTTGTAGACGTTCTTGACGATGTGGCAGGGGCCGAGTTTCATCGAGGCCGCCCCGGCCACCGGTTCGGTGAAGTCCACCTTGCCGGCGATGGTCATCAGGTTGGTGCCCTTGACGGCCGTGATGATGGCTTCTTTGTCGTCCACGCTGGTCGTGCGCTTGAGGACGTCGGCTGCCCAGTCGAAGACCAGGAAGTGCAGCAAAGGCTGCGTCCACTGCATCTTCTCGGTCGCCTCGAAGTCAGCCGCGAACTCCTTGCAGGTCTGACCGAGGAACTCGGACTTGAACGGATGGTTCGGTGACCACCACATCTCAGTGCTCAGGTTGTTGGCGATGCTGCCCAGCGCCTCGACCGACTGCGGGAAGAGCAGGGCCTTGGTGTAGGTGGCTATCTTGGGTTTGTACCCCTGCTGGGCCGCCTGCTTCCAGAAGTTGGTGAAGTCGGGCGGAAGGAACAGGCCCATGCCGATCTCGGCGCCGGCCTTCTTGAACTGAGCTATCTGCGTGCTGAAGTCCTCGGAAAGGTCCTGGAAGGCGCCCGCGTCGACCACGGTGAGGCCGGCATTCGCGAAGATCGGAGTGTAGAGCGGCCGCAGAGCGTTCCCGTCGGCATCGTTGGGCAACATCATCGAGACGACGTTGTTCGTCGGGATGTTCTTCCAGGCATCGAGCATGGAAGCGCCCACGTCTTCTGCGCCCCAGAACACGTGATAGGCCCACTTGAAGCGTGCGTCCAGGTTGCCCTGAGTCCTCGATCCGAGCCAGGCTTCCCACGGCGTGTCGCAGGTAAGGCAGGGGGTCCCCAGCGCCTCGGCCTGCGCGGATACCGGCGCGGTCGTATCCGGCGTAGACGCCGCCACGATCATGTCGACCTTGTTGTTGTTGATGAGGTCGCCGGTCACCTGGGCAGCCCGGTTGGAGTCGGACTGGCTGTCCTGAGGGTGATGGTGACCTTGTGCGTCTTACCGTCGCCGCATGGGTAGCGTCACCAAAGGCTTTGGTGGCCCGGTCGGCGCAGTACTTGTCCGGTACCCCGAACGAGGCGAGCGCGCCGGTGAGCGGCGCCACAAACCCGATCTTGACCTCGCGGCCGGCCTCGCCGCCGGCGCTCACCGTGGTGGTGCTCCCCGCGGTCGCGGCAGTGGTGCTGGAACCACCGGCGGTGGTCGTGGTCGCTACGGTGGCGGCAGTGGTGGTCGTTTCCGTGGTGCCGCCGCACGCGGCGAGGACTCCGCCGAGCCCACCTGCAGCGCCGACGGCGGCACCAGCCAGCCCGGCGATCTTCAGGAATTCTCGGCGACTGTATGAACCGTCGCTCATGTGAACCCCCCTGCTCAACGTGGGACATCGATTTTCAACTATATGCCTCTGCTCCCCATTGGTAAACACGGTGGGGCTCCGCGCTCCGCCTTAAGAGGCATCCCCGCCCAACACACCCGACTGCTCACGTGATAAGGTCTTCAGCGACTGCGATGCTGCGATTCTTTCGGACACCCGGCCTGCCTCAAGCGCGGATAGACGCGTTTGCATCGGCGGCTGAGCGCATCGTCGGACGGCCTATCGGACCGGTGACCACCGAGTCCTGCTTCTACATCGAGGAAGACGGCCGGCCGCTCGCCGCCGCTGATCTGGCCATCGTCCACTATCTGCTGGCGGAGACCTTCGAGCCGGAACGGTTCGGGCCCGTGAGTCTCATCGAAGGTAGCCATCCCACCATCCTCGAGTACGGCCCCCGCTTGGAGTTCGAGACCGCCTGGTCGTCCGCTGCCGTCGAGATCTGCCGGCGTTCCGGGGTCGCAGGGGTACGGCGCATCGAGCGTTCGACCCGCCTGGGACTCTCCGCGGAGCTCACCGAGCCGCAGGCGGCCGAGGTGCTCGCCCTCCTCTACGACCGCATGACACGAGATGCCCTATCGGGAGCCTCTGACCTCCTTCGAGTCCGGCCTGGCCCCCGCGCCCGTCGCGCAGATCCCGTTGATGGAGGAGGGCGTGCCGGCGCTGATCGCCTTCAGCGAAGCGTACGGCTGCGGTTGGGACGCCGCCGACCTGGAGATCATCTCCGGCGTCTTCCAGCGCCTGGGCAGGAATCCCACCGACGTCGAACTGTTCCAGATCGCCCAGGCCAACTCCGAGCACTCGCGGCACTGGGTGTTCAAGGGCGAACTCTGGGTCGATGGTGAGCGTGTGCCCGAGAGGCACCTCATGGAGATGGTCAAGCAGCCGCTGGAGTGCTCCGGACCCAACTCGGTGATCGCCTTCTGCGACGACAGCTCGGCCATCCGCGGCCAGGAAGTGGACCTTCTGGTGGCCTCCGACCCGCTGGGACCGTCGCCGCTCGCACACACGAGCGCCCTCCTGCATCCCACGCTCACCGCCGAGACCCACAACTTCCCCTCCGGCGTGGCTCCTTACCCGGGCGCCGCGACGGGCGGAGGCGGCCGCATCCGCGACAATCAAGCGGTGGGACGAGGCGGGCAGGTGTGCGCGTCGGGCGCGGCCTACTGCGTGGGCAACCTGCACATCCCCGGCTACTCCCTCCCCTGGGAGGAGGACGGCTACCGTCACCCCTCCGATCTGGCGTCTCCGCTCGATATCCTCATCCAGGCCAGCAACGGCGCCTCGGACTACGGCAACTGCTTCGGTGAGCCGCTCATCTATGGGTTCACGCGCAGCTTCGGGCTGCGTCTGCCGGACGGGTATCGCTCCTGGTACAAGCCCATCATGTACAGCGCGGGAGCCGGGCAGATCAGAGACGAGCACATCGTCAAGCAGAAGCCGGCCAAGGACATGCTCGTGGTGCAGGTGGGCGGACCGGCCTACCGCATCGGCATGGGCGGCGGGGCGGCGAGCAGCATGGAGCAGGGTACGAACCTCCAGGACCTGGACTTCAACGCGGTCCAGCGCGGAGACCCCGAGATGGGGCAGCGGGTCAACCGGCTCATGCGGGCGTGCCAGGAGCTGGGGGAAGCGAACCCCATCCTGAACGCTCACGACCTGGGGGCCGGCGGCGACTGCAACGCACTCCCCGAGATCGTGGAGCCGGCCGGCGCCGTCATCGACCTGCGGGCCATCCCCGTGGGCGATCAGACCCTGTCGGTGCTCGAGATCTGGGGCAATGAATCGCAGGAGCGCAACGCCGTGCTCATAGCGCCTGCCTCGCTTCCCATCTTCGAGACGCTCTCCGCGCGCGAGAACGTGCCGGTGGCCGTCGTGGGCCGGGTGACCGGCGATGGGGTACTCGTCCTGTACGACTCCGCGAACCAGAGCAAGCCGGTGGAACTGCCGCTGGACGACATCCTCGGACAGTTGCCGCCCAAGCGGTTCGACTTCGAGCACGCCGCCCGGGAACTGGCGCCCCTGGTCCTCCCCCCAGAATCGGACTTCCGCCGGGTGCTGGACCTCGTTCTGCGTCTGCCGTCGATCGGCTCCAAGCGCTTCCTCACCAACAAGGTGGACCTAGACGTCACCGGCCTGATCATCCAGCGCCAGCTCGTGGGGCCGCGGCACCTGCCCCTCTCCGACTACGCGCTCATCGCCCAGACATATGCCGACCCTTCGGGGACCGCCGTCAGCCTGGGAGAACAGCCGCTCAAGGGACTCATCAGCCCCGGGGCCGGCGCCCGCATGGCGGTGGCGGAAGCGCTGCTCAACCTGGCCGGGGTCAAGATATCCGGCATCGACCGGCATCAAGTGCTCGGCCAACTGGATGCTCGCGGTCAAGCAGCCTGGCGAGGGCGCCTGGCTCTA
Organism: uncultured Actinomycetes bacterium; assembly: GCA_963714175.1. Taxonomy (GTDB): domain Bacteria; phylum Actinomycetota; class Thermoleophilia; order RBG-16-64-13; family RBG-16-64-13; genus RBG-16-64-13. The sequence continues at coordinate 12,459 of CAVQNN010000009.1, forward strand.
CGACGCGGCCTGCGCTCTGCGGGAGATCCTCACGGCGCTGGGCATGGCTATCGACGGCGGCAAGGACAGCCTCTCCATGGCCAGCTACGGCTACGGCCCGGATGGCGAAGCGGCGCTGGTCAAGGCACCGGCGCAGTTGGTGATGGCGCCCTACGCATTCGTCGAGGATGTGGACGTCCGCGTGACCTCCGACCTGCGCAGGAGCGGCAACAAGCTCCTTCTGCTCTCCGCGGGCGACAAGCATCGTCTCGGGGGGAGCGCGCTCGGGCAGGTACTGTCGCAACTGGGCGACGAAGCCCCCGATATCGACGATCCGGCGCGCCTGCGGGCCCTCTTCGAGGCGGTCCAAGAGATGGTGGCCACGCGGGCGATCGCCTCCTGCCACGACGTCAGCGACGGCGGCCTGATCGTCACGCTGCTCGAGATGGCGTTCGCCGGGAACAGGGGCTGGACGTGCGGCTCGCCGGCGAGAACCTCTACGGCGCCCTGTTCTCCGAAGAGGCGGGGGTCGTGGTAGAAGTGGCCGACGAGGAGCGGGCGTCGGAGATCATCGCCCGGCATGGGGTGGGCGCCACGGCGCTCGGCCTGGTGCAGGACCGGGTCGTCCGCGCTGGAGTTCAACGGCGCCGTGGTCCTCGACGAGCCGGTCACGGGGCTGCACGCCACCTGGGAGGAGACGAGCTACCAGCTCGAGCGGTTGCAGCGGGACCCCGAGTGCGCCGACGCGGAGTGGCGGTCGCACCAGTCGGCCCCGGGCACCGCGCCGTACCGCCTGACCTTCGACCCTGACGCCGACCCGGCAGACGCGCCGGCCGCCGGCAGACGCCGGCGCGAGCCACGGCGCCGCGCCGACGCCCGGCCACGACCACGAGGCCGCAAGCCCCGCGCCGCCATCCTGCGCGAGGAAGGCAGCAACGGCGACCGCGAGATGGCAGCGTCATTCCTGGCCGCCGGGCTTCGAGCCGTGGGACGTCACCACCACCGACCTGCTCTCCGGCGCCATCGGGCTCGACGGCTTCCAAGCGGCCGCGTTCGTCGGCGGGTTCTCATTCGGCGACGTGCTCGACTCCGCCAAGGGTTGGGCCTCGGTCGATCCGCAACCACGCGCGCCTCTCCGAGGAGTTCGACCGTTTCTTCGCCCGCCCGGACACCGTCATCGCTGGGCGTGTGCAACGGCTGCCAGCTCATGGCGCTGCTCGGCATCCCCGGCTTCGACCTCGCCGATCAGCTCAAGCCGCGCTTCATCCACAACTCCTCGGGGCGCTTCGAGTCCCGCTTCACCACCGTGCGCATCGAGAAGAGCCCGTCCATCTTCCTGCAGGACATGGAGGACTCGGTGCTCGGGGTCTGGGTGGCGCATGGCGAGGGCCATCTGCATGTCCCGGAGCCGGCGACCCTCGACTGGATCGTCCAGAACCGGCTGGCGCCCCGTCCGCTACGTCGACCCCAGCGGGAACCGCGACCACCACCTACCCGTACAATCCCAACGGCAGCGCCCCTGGGCATCGCCGCGCTCTGCTCGCCGGACGGTCGCCACCTGGCGATCATGCCCCACCCCGAGCGCTGCTTCCAGCGCCGGCAGTGGCCGTGGGTGCCGGCCGACTGGGATCACGCCGCCAGCCCGTGGCTCCGGCTCTTCCGGAATGCATACTTGGCAGTTGGGTAGCCAGGGAAGGATCGACATGAAGAACGACTCGCAGCGACGGCTCGTGCAGGGCATGCTGGATCTCGCCGACGTGCAGATCGACGGCGGTCGACCTTTCGACATCAAGGTGAACGACCCGAGGCTGTACTCGGCCGTCCTGGGCGGCGGCACGATGGGCCTCGGCGAGGCCTACATGGACGGCTGGTGGGATTGCCCGGCTTTGGACCAGTTCTTCGAACGCGTCCTGTCTGCGGGGCTGGAGAAGCAATCCGCAGGAACGAAGGCTCTACTGTGGGCCGCCTTCAAGACCAGGGTGCTCAATCCGCAGCGGCTCACCAAAGCGTTCGAGATCGGCGAGCATCACTACGACATCGGCAACGATCTGTTCGTCAAGATGCTGGACAAGGGTCTCAACTACTCTTGCGGCTACTGGGAATCGGCCGCCACCCTCGACCAGGCCCAGGAAGCCAAGCTGGATCTGATCTGCCGCAAGCTGGATCTGCGCGACGGGATGCGGGTCCTCGACATCGGTTGCGGCTGGGGCGGCTTCGCGATGTACGCGGCTGAGAAGTACGGCGCCCACGTCACGGGCGTCTCGGTGTCGCGCGAACAGATCGACCTCGCCGAAGACCGGGCGGCGGGGCTGCCCGTGGACTTCGAACTCATGGACTACCGGAGCGTCTCCGGGTCGTTCGACCGGATCGTGTCCATCGGCATGTTCGAGCACGTGGGGGTCAACAACTACCGCACCTTCATGGAGGTGACCCGCAGATCGCTCGCAGACGACGGCCTCATGCTGCTCCACACCATCGGGCGCAACAAGTCGGGCCGGATCACGGAGCCCTGGATCGCGAAGTACATCTTCCCGAACTCGATGATCCCGTCGGCGGCGCAGATCAGCGACCGCCGCGGAAGGCCTGTTCGTCCTCGAGGACTGGCACAACTTCGGAGTGAACTACGATCCCACTCTCATGGCGTGGAACCAGAACTTCGTCAGCAGTTGGGACTCGCTCAAGCATGCGTACGACGAGCGTTTCTACCGGATGTGGACGTACTACCTGCTGTCCTGCGCAGGCAGCTTCAGAGTGAGACGCAACCAGGTGTGGCAGGTCGTCCTCAGCCCGAGAGGCGTCAGGGGTGGGTATCGGGCGGTGCGGTAGATGAGCGTCTCAGCCATCTGCGTTGACGCGAGCTTCGTCGTCAGGATGTAGCCCAACGTGGACACCACCCGTCGTCAGGATAGCTACCCCGGTCGCCTCCTGCGGGCGCTCTACTCCGCCGTGATCCCTGGCGTGGGCCAACTCGTTGCCGGGTTCAGGCGTCGGGGTCTTGCCCTGCTCGGCCTCTTCATCGTGGTCACGCTCACCGGGGTGGTCCTCCTCTCCCGAGGGACGGACGCCGTCCTCTCCTGGGTGGTGCGGCCCGACGTCTTGCTCGGGCTGTTCGTGGTCAATCTCGTCATCATGCTCGTGCGGTTAGTTGCGGTGATCGACGCCTGGCGCACCCCCAAGGCGGAGACACGCGGGCCTGCGCGACCCTCGCGCACCGGCATGACCGTGATCGTCGGTGGCCTGGCGCTGATCCTCGCGCTGACCTTGGCGCCTCACGTGGTGGCCGGCTACTACACCCTGGTATCGCGTGACCTGTTGACATCCGTGTTCACCGACGGCGATGAGGGCTCCACCGAGTCAACGGCGGCGCCCTCTGCCCCGACCACATCCACGACCCCGGGTTCCAGCTCCACCTCGACATCGGACCGTTCTTCCGCGAGCTCCACGTCGACCTCCGAAGCCCCGTCGACGTCGCAGAGCACGTCCACCAGCGGCGCCACCACGACGACCAGCGCCGTCGACCTTGGGGGCGATGAGCGGATCACCGTGCTGTTGATCGGTCTTGACGAAGGGTACGGACGGCAGGGCGCGCGAGCCGACTCGATCAACGTAGCCACACTGGACCTGGCCACGGGCAGAGTGGCCATGTTCGGCATCCCCCGCAATGTCAAGCGGACCCCCTTGGGACCGAAGACCGCGGAAGCGCTCAATATGACAAGCTTCCCCGAGATACTCAACGGCCTCTACGGAGCCGCCCAGAAGCATCCCGAGATCGCCACGGACGGAGGGGACCCAGGCGCCGAGGCCATCCGAGAGACGGCGGAGTTGATCCTGGGGCTGCCCATCGACTACTACGTGGTGGTCAACATGCTGGGCCTGGTCGACCTGGTCGACGCCTTCGGCGGGGTGGACGTGAACCTGACGAAGGCCATGCATATCACCTACTTCCCCCTTGGGGAGGGTGAAGGGAAGACATCCTACGTATTCGAGGCGGGCATCAACCATCTCAGCGGTCTCGAAGCCCTTGCCTTCGCCCGTAACCGAAGCGACAGCAACGACTACGTCCGCATGGGTCGCCAACGCTGCGTCCTCATGGGCCTCCTCCACCAGAAAAGCGCCGCGACTCTCACGCTGAGGTTCCCGAAGATCGCCGCCGCCATCAAGAAGAACGTGAAGACCAACATCCCGCTCGACGCTCTGCCCGACCTCATCCGTCTACGAAGCAGCATCAAGACCGACCAAATGATCGCGCTCGGCTTCACTCCCCCGGATTGGGTCACCGACCGCGACGCCACGGGACATTACAGCCCAGATATCCCCCTGATCACGCGGACCGTCGCGGCCATCCTCTTGGACCCCGACCAGTGGCTGGCCGACCACAAGGCGTTCGCGGGGGCCGCAGCGGACGACTGCTATTCGGTGGGCGAGTAGCGGGCGGCATCCGGCTGCTACGAGGGGCCCACCACAAAGAACAGGCCCCGCCACGGCGGGGCCACTCTAATGAGCCGTGATGGGCTCGAACCATCGACCATCGGATTAAAAGTCCGGTGCTCTACCAACTGAGCTAACGGCCCTCATCAAGAGGATAGGATTGTAGCCCTCCCCCTCCCCGGTGTCAACGAAAACGGCGTCGTTTGCCGACTGTTTCTTCTCGGACGGGCCCATCGCGCCAGCTCGCCGGTCGGACGGCAATCGGCCGCGGCGACAAGCGCCCGCCCCATGACGGTTTCGTAATGTACCCCAACAAAGTGCTGTTTCTTATGTTCGTCTTATCTTCGGCCGGTACCATTCCGAAGCGTCAACAGGGTCGACGCCTCGAGACGCCAGCCGAGTTGCATGGGCGAGCGCGCCGGAAGGCGGCCCCCAAAGCAAAGGTCTGGACGATGAAAAGTCGCAAAGAGGAAGATCGCGGTCCTGGCCACAGTCTTCAGCCTGGCTCTCTTCGCCGTGTCGTATGGGTTCGTCTTCCCCACCGGCGCTCTGGCCTGGGACAACTGCCCCAAGGGTCTCGTGAACGATCCGTATCCGGGCGCATGCCGCCAGTACGTGGACACCAACGGTGACGGCATCTGCGACCTGTCGCAATCGAAGCCGGCGGCCGACACCACCACGACCACCGCGCTGGCCGTGACCACCACCACCTCCGGCGAGCCGCCCACGGGTGACTGCCCGCTCGGGCCCTGCGCGGGCTGCGGCGCCTGCCTCAGCGGCGGCATCACCGCCTCCGTGACCGCCGATAGCTCCAGCGATTCCGCGGCCACGCTAGCCGCCGGCGGCGCGAGCACCGCGCTACTCGCCAGCAGCATCACCTCCGCGACCACGTCCACCACCACCCCGTCCTCGGGCGGCAGCACGAGCGACGCCGCAGACGCCACCATTGCGGCCGCCGAGAGCGCCTCCGCCTCAGTGGCGGTGGCAGCGGGCACGACAGGAGGAACCTTGCTGACCCACTACCTGGTCAGCCCCATCGCCATCGGCTTCTTCCTCATCTACGGCGTCAGCTTCTTCCTCTACAAGACCAAGCGCATCAAGATGGCCACCCACCGGAAGATCTGGAACGTCCTCCTGGCGGCCACCTTCCTGATCACGGGCATCTTCGGCACGATCCTCGCCTTCCAGCTCGACTACGCGCCGCTCTTCAACTGGCCCATCAACCTGCTGTTCTGGCACGTGGAAGCGGGCATCGTGATGACGTTCATCTCCCTCTTCCACCTGGGCTGGCACTTCAAGTACTACAAGGCCATGGTCAAGAACGCCCGCGAGAAGTGGCGTGTGCTCCGGTCGACTCAGAAGGAGTTCGATGTCGAGGACGGGCAGTTGGTCCTCGAAGCCCGGGAGGCCCGCCGCGCCGAGCGCGAGGCCCGCATGGCCCAGCGCGGCGCCCCGGTGGCGGTGCGGGTGGAGAAGGTGGCCCCGCGGCGGCCGTACGCCCTCGAGGCTGGGGTAGACTCGCCGCGTGAGGATCCATTACCTCCAGCATGTACCGTATGAGCGCGTAGGCTGGATCGAGGACTGGGCCAGAGAGCCGCGGCCACGAGATCACCGGAACCCTGATGTACGACGAGCCCTCCGGGGCGGGCGCCCTGCCCGCTCCGGAGGGTCTCGACTTTCTGGTGGTCATGGGCGGGCCCATGAACATCTACCAGCACGACGCGCATCCGTGGCTGGCCGGCCGAGAAGCGGTTCATCCGGGCCTGCATCGACGCCGGCAAGACGGTGCTGGGGATCTGCCTGGGCGGACAGCTGGTCGCCGACGCGCTGGGCGGCGTGGTGACCCGGGCGCCGTTCGAGGAGATCGGCTGGCACGAGGTGGAGCTGACCGAGGCGGGGCGGCAGCTGGAGGTGTTCGCCCACTTCCCCGAGCGCTTCACCACCCTGCAGTGGCATGGAGACACGTTCTCCATCCCGCCGGGCGCCGCCCACGCGGCTTTCTCCGAAGCCACGCCCAACCAGGCCTTCTGCTACGACGACGGGCGGGTCATCGGGCCTGCAGTTCCACCTCGAGGAGACCCGGGAGACCCTGGGCGAGCTGGTGGAGGTGGCCCGCGCCCGCGGCGACGTCTGCGCACGACCTGCTGGCCCCGGACGTCCCGTTCGACGCCTGCGCGGACCTGCTCTTCGGCTTGCTCGACCGGATGGCGATGCGCTAGCCGCACGGCGGCGCAACGGCCCAGCGCTCCGGCGCCGCCGGGGCCCCGACATCCTGATACTCTCGGGCGGTCAGTGATACGCACAAGGGGGACCGCTGTGACCAAGAGGATCGATATCGAGAACCACTTCGCGTCCGAAGCGTGGGTGGACGCTCTTCGCAAGAATGCCGGTTATCCCCGGCTGACCGACGACCCGCAGCTCAAGTACCGCATGGAACCCGCCCCCGGCTCCTGGCTGGGCTACGGGCTGCTCGACAAGCTGCTCGACATGGACGAGGGCCGCATCCGCCGGCATGGACGAAGCGGGCATCGACGTGGCGGTGCTGTCCCTGGCGGCGCCGGGCACCGAACCCTTCGAGCCGAGCCTGGGCACCAAGATCGCCCGGGAGACGAACGATGCTCTCGCCGAGGCCATCGCCCGCCACCCCGACCGCTACCTGGGCTACGCCACCCTGGCGCCCAAGGACGCGGATGGAGCCTGCAAGGAGCTGGAGCGCTGCGTCAAGGAGCTGGGCTTCCGCGGCTGGAACACCCACTCCAACTTCGGCGACTCCTTCATCGACGAGAAGCGCTACTGGCCGGTGCTCGGCAAGGCCGAGGAACTGGACGTGCCGGTGTACCTGCACCCCAGCTGGCCCATCATCAAGGAGTTCCAGACCTACGGCATGGCGCTGGCCGGCCCCACCTTCGGCTTCGGCGCCGAGACCGCCCTGGTGGCCATGCGCCTGATCACCGCCGGCGTGTTCGACGCCTTCCCCAAGCTGCAGATCATTCTCGGCCACTACGCCGAAGGCCTCCCCTTCATGCTCGACCGGGTGGACCGCCCCTACCTCCAGGGCCACGTGCGCCCCGACCCGGCGGTGGCGCCCACGCTCAAGCGCCTGCCCAGCGCGTACCTGCTCGACAACTTCCTGGCCTCCACCAGCGGCAACTACTCGCCGGCGGCCTTCGCCTGCACCAAGACGGCCATCGGCGCCGGGCCGCATGGTCATCGGCAGCGACTACCCGTTCGAGGACATGGACGTCTGCACCGGCTTCCTGGACGACCAGCCCATGAGCGACGCGGAGCGGGAGCAGCTGTACACGGGGACCGCGACGGCGATCGGGATGGCGCTCTGAAAGGCCGTGACGCCATGGGCAGACTCGGCGGCGGAGGGGAGGACCCGCCGGGCTAGGTGCGGGTCAGGATATGGACCGTGCAGGCGCGGGTATCCGCCTCCTTGCTGCCCCCCATGATCGCGGCTAGTCCGACCCGGGCATTCTCGACCTGTCGCTTTCCCGCCTCACCCCTCAACTGCCAGACGATCTCCACGATCTGGGCGACACCGGAGGCGCCCACAGGGTGACCCTTGGACAGAAGTCCGCCGCTCGGGTTCACCGGGATTCTTCCGCCCAGTTCAGTGGCTCCCTCGTCGATGAGCCGGCCGCCTTCTCCGGGCGCGCACAGGCCCAGATCCTCGCAGTGGATGATCTCGCATATGGTGAAGGCGTCGTGCACCTCCACCACGTTCATGTCCCCCGGGCCCAGGGATGCCATCCGATAGGCCTCGGCGGCGGCGCGGATCTCCAGGTCCCAGCGAGGTGATATCCGCTTTGTTGTCATACGTCCCGGTCGTCAGTACCGATGCGGCGACCTTGACGGGGCGGGCGTTTGTTCTCGGTAGTCTGTCGCGGCTGCAGAGTATGGCGGCCGCCGCGCCGTCACTGTTCGGACAGCAGGAATACAGAGTCAGGGGTTCGGCGATCATGGGAGACTGCAGGATCTCCTCCACGGTCATCGGCTTCTGGAACTGGGCATATGGGTTCAGGGTCCCGTTGTAGTGGTTCTTGACCGATATCCTCGCCATCTGTTCCCGGGTGGTCCCATACCGCTCCATATGCTTGTTGGCGATATTGGCGAAATAGCCCGGGAACACATCCCCCAGCCGGGTCTCCAACTCCCCAGCTCCCACATTCAGCATCGTCCCTTTGGGCATGACGGTCTTCTCGACCCCGACGACCATCACCATGTCATAGAATCCGCCGGCGACGGCCATCCATGCCTCTCTGAACGCCGTTGAGCCGGACGCGCAGGCGTTCTCGACATTGACGATGGGAATGCGGTTGATGCCCGCTTCCCAGAAGACGTTCTGCCCTACACCCGTTTCACCCTGGAGAGCGGACCCCAGGGCATTGCCGCAGTAACCGGCCTCTATCCTGTCCGGAGTGACGCATGCATCCTGAAGCGCGCCGAGGCAGGCCTCGAATCCGAGATCCCTCAATGACCTATCCAGATGCTTCCCGAACCGGGTCATTCCGGCCCCGACAACGAAGACTTCCCGCATGATTCCCCCTCACAACCGCCGGTCTTCTCCGGATCAGTCTGCTTCCGGCACCGGCCTGAATTGATACCCGATCACCTCTCGACCCAGGCCGTCGACCGCAACCGGCCCCAGTGTCAGGTCCACATCACGGCCCGAGAGGAACGTCTCAGGTCGATCTCCGGTGAACAAGGCGAACAGGCGGATATCGTCAGCGACCATGTCCACATAGCCGTACGCGTACGGGGCGCTGATACCGGTGGGCGAGGCGATGTGAACCACCGTGGCGCTGTAGACGACCCCCCGTCCCTCGAGCCGAGTCTCTTCCATGTCCGTCGCAAAGCAGGCGGAACAAAGCCGTCGCTTCGGAAAGCACACCTTCTTGCATCGGGTGCATCGATTGGCCAGCAAGGCCGGCTTCTCGCCTTCGGTCAAGGGGTATCGGAACAGTCCGGATTCGACCGGGACCCACTGCTCTTCCACCTGACCGTCCTCAAGGGGCCGTGTCATGGCTAAAACCCCTCCTGGCCGCCGCTCACGTGAAGGACCTGCCGTGTGACGAATCTCGCCTCGTCTGACGCAAAGAAGAGCGCGGCGTTGGCGATATCGACGATCTCTCCCATCCGCCGCATCGGAGTGCCTCGGATCAGACGGTCCCGTACCTTTTCGTCCAGCGTCTTGCTCTTCGGTGTATCGATGATCCCCGGTGCCACGCAGTTCACGTTGATGCCGTATCGGGCCAACTCAAGCCCCAACGCCTGTGTCAAGCCGACGATCCCCGCCTTGGCCGAAACATAGTTTGCCTGCCCGATCATGCCCTTGTACGCCATCGAGCCGATGTTGACGATCTTCCCGGACCCCCGCTCGATCATGTGGGGGATGACCGCTCTGGCGCAAAGAAAGCTCCCTTTGAGGTTCAGGTCTAGGACGAAATCCCAATCGTCATCGCTCATCTTCGTCACCAAAGCATCCCGGATATCCCCGGCGTTGTTCACGAGAATATCCAGGTGACCGAGATCGGCGATCACCCGGGCGACCATCTGGTCAACCTGCGCGGAGACGGTGAGGTCCGCCTGATAAGCCATCGCCTTGCCGCCACCGCGAGTCACTAGTTCGGCCGTTTCCTCAGCCTTCTCCAGATTGATGTCGTTTGCGACGACGCTGGCGCCCTCTTCGGCAAAACGGATCGCCATTCCACGGCCCAGATCTCCACCGGCGCCCGTGATCAGAGCAACTCTGTTGGCCAGTCTCAACAACTCGTTCTCCTCTATTTAGACTGCCGTTTCACCATCAACATGCCAATTGACGTCAAACCCGCTTCTCATGGCCTACCCAGTAGGTTTCGCGCACGACGTTCTTCACCACTTTGCCTGAAGCGTTCTTGGGAAGGCTCTCCACAAATTCGACCCGTTTGGGTTTCTTGTACCCGGCGATCCTGGACGCGCAGAAATCGATGATCTCTTGAGGTTCTATGGTGCATTCATCCTTGCAGACCACGACAGCACACACGGATTCGCCGTATATCGCATCCGGTATCCCGATGACAGCGACTTCCCGCACCCCGGGATGGCGTGAAATGACGTCTTCGATCTCTTTGGGATAGATGTTTTCCGCACCGCTGATGATCATGTCGCCCATTCGGTCGACCACCGTGAAGAAGCCATCTCCCTCTACCCTGGCCAGGTCGCCCGTGTGGATCCAGCCGTTCTCAATGGAGCTGCGCTGGTTCGCCTCCAAGTGGTGATATCCGATCATGCCCAGGTTCTCCCGGGCACTGATGATCTCTCCCACCTCGCCTTCCGGAACGTCCTCCCCGTCCTCGTCCACGATCCTGAGATCGGCGTTGAACATCTCCCTACCCGTGTATTGGGAATGGTCGGTGTGATCCTCTGGACGGAGTACCGACACCATTCCGGTCTCCGCCTGTCCGTACCATTGGTAGAACCGGCACTTGAACAAGTCCATGGCCGCTTCCAGCACCGTGGGAGTGATCGCCGATGACCCGTACCATATCTTTGTGAGCGTCCGAACATCGTACGCCGCGGCATTCGGATGCTGGGTCAGCATCGCCAGCATGGTCGGCACCCACATGGTCAGAGTCACCCTGTGGCGACTGACCGTATCGAGAACGCGGTCCGGGTCGAATTGTCCGGCCATGATCACGGCCGTTCCGCCCCGAAAGAGGGTCGGCTGCAGCAGTGCGTGCATCCCGCCGGTATGAAAGAGAGGGAGGTTGACCAGCGTGATGTCCGTGGGTTGGAGATCGCCTTCAACCACCATTCCCAGGTAGTTGTTGAGCGTGGCGCGGTGTGACGAAAGCACCCCCTTGGGAGTACCCGTTGTACCGCTCGTGTAGGTGATCATCAGCGCCGAATCGGGATCCACGGATACGGCGGGTTCGGAGGCTGCCTGTCCGGCCATGATCCCATCCAGATCAAGTCCCGGAATCAGAGGAGTCCCGAAAAGGGTGGCCAGCCGTATGGACGGAGAGATTTCGTTCACGACATCCGCGATGAGCGGTTTGAAGTCAGGGCTGAAGAACAGCAGTTTCGGCTCGCAGTTCCGAGTCAGGTACACCAGTTCGGTCTTCTTGTAGCGAAAGTTGACCGGTACCAGAACGGCGCCACATTTGGCGACGCCGCTGGCGACAACGACGAATTCCAGGCAGTTTTGGGACAGAATGGCAATCCGGTCCCCCGGCCTGACTCCCAATGCCAGAAGGCCGTTCGCCAGCTGGTTGGCGCGACTGTTCAATTGGCCAAAGGTGAGAAACGCGTCGTCCTTGACGACGGCATGCTTGTCGGGATGTCTCTTGGCGCCCAGCCGGGCGATGTCGCCAAATACTCTCATGCCCCCCACTCCCCACTCCCTGAGAAGCACTCGGACAATGCCGAGACATCCGGCATCTCCTCCAGGTTCTCGATGCTTTGGATCAACGTTTCCAGTTGTCCGGCGTCCGGAGGATGGCTGGGCGTAAGCAGCGCACTTCACCAGCTTCGCCACGCAGTCCTCCCATGTCATGGGGGACTCCGGACCGCCCTTGGGCTTCTCTATCTCTCCGGTCAGGGTGGCGGAGCCTCTCGTCTTGATTTCCACGCGCGTCCGGCCGAGGAGACCACCAGTTCTCAGTGAGGGGTCCGGATGAACCCGAACCCGTTCGGCCAGACCGCAAGTCCTTTCGTCCGATATGGCGCTGGGCGACATCTCTCTCAAGAACACGTCCCCGTGGGTAAGAGCCGCGGCCACGGTGAACTGGACGGAGAACTGGGCGTCGTGTACCGAGGCCGGCCGGATCTTGGATCCGTGAGGCGAGGCGGCCAGCAGATGCACTTCCGGATTGGTCCACACGGTGATGCTGCGGATCGATTCGGGTTCGATCTGATGTTTCTTCCTCAGATCGAGTGCGAGTTCGATGGAGGGATGCGTCGCCCGGCATGAAGCGAAAGGTTTGATCGAGATCTGTTCTCCATAGAACTCCTTCCCCAGCCCTTCTGAAAGGTAGTTCAACCTGGGATTCGGCTCGTACGCGACCAGATACCCAAACCTTCCCAGCAAGAACTCCCTTGCGCCGGTGAACCCTCTTTCCGCCAGAAGCCCGGAAAGCAGGGCGCCCTGAGCAACGATGCCCTGCTGCAGCGGCAGGGTCATGGCTTCCGGGTCCAAAGCACACTGACCGTCACCGACGGCAAAGGAGAAGGCGATCCCCAGTGCATGGTGCGTGTGCACCGCATCGAGTCCGAGCGCCTTTGCCACGGCCGCGGTCGGGCCGAAGATCTTGAACATGTTGTTCCGCCCGCTTTGTACGGCGTCCTGCTCGAACGGTCAGCCCCATTCGGATCTTGACATCCTGGCCGATGGCAAGAGCGGTCAGGAAGTCCCGTCCGGTGATGCGTCTGGTCCCAGCGAGAGCAAGCAACGCAGGGACCGCTGAGGCGGACGGATGCACCGGGAGAAAATCCACACAGTCATCGATCTCCCGAGCGCGGGCCATCGCCCCGTTGCACCACGCGGCGTCGCGCGGAGACACCCTCTCGGGACGTCCGACGAGTCGGGCTTCACCGGTGCCGCTGAGAGTGGACGAGATAGACACGAGCATGTCGATCTCCGGTCCGGAGGAACCTGCCAGCATGGCGCCCAGGGTATCGAGGGTGCTCCGCCGGGCTGAAGATATCGCCCCGAGACTGAGATCCTCGAAACGGGTTGTCGAGATGTAGGTTGCGAGCAGCCTTTCCAGAGCGTCCTCTGTCATCAATCAAGATCCAGTGGGTATTGACCGAATTCTCTGATCGCCTTGACCATGGCGACATAGTTCTCAGGCTTCACACCGGAGTGGACCGAATTGCTGGACATGCAGATGTATCCGCCGCCGTAGCCCGCCTTCCGGATACACGACTTGACTTCCTCGCGCACTTCCTCGACGGTCCCCCAACTCAGGGTCGGGCCACAATTGACATTGCCGGCCAAACAGAGCCTGTCTCCGTAGTGCTCCTTGACCTCCCCAAGATCCATTCCCGAGATGGGATCGATGGGGTGGAGCCCGTCTATGCCCGTGTCGACCAGATCGTCCAGGATCTTCCAGATGTTCCCGTCCGTGTGCTTCAGAACTGGAACGTCCATGCTGTGGGCAAGATCCACCTGTTTCTTCAACGCAGGTGTCATGAACCGGCGGGTATGCTTCGGGGACACAAAGGGGCCCTTGGTCATGGCGAAATCCCCGGTGATGAACACGAAGTCGACACCGAGTTCGAGGCAGTTCTTGAGATACCCGAGGTTGTAGTTCAAGGCGATCTCGTTGGCTCTGTCGACCAAGTCGGGTTTCGTGATCATGTACTGGTAGTACTTCTCAGCCCCCAGCAGCCAGTCGGAGGCGATATTGAACACGTCGGTCGCATGGGCGAAGACTGCTCTTTCCCCCTTGAATCTCTTCAGCAGCCGGTTCAGGTAGTCGTATCGCCACGACTCATCCGGGTCTGGGGGCACGTAGCGGTCCAGATCGCCTTCCGAAGCGATGGCGGGTGCCACGGGGTGGCCGCCGACTTCCGCTCCGAACTGCACGAGAGCGCCCCAGTGATCGCGCTTGACGTTCTTTGCCGCATCGACGGTCTCGTAGCTCCAGCTGTAGCTCTTGTCCAGACTCCCGATGGCGTCAATGTCCAAGTACTCGACGAACTCTTCGTGAGAGGCGCCTGGAAGGATGGCGTTCATCACTTTGGGGTCGACGCCGTCAAAATGCGGCACCACATCCGGCTCCTGGCCTCTCAGCGCCGCTATGAACCGTTCCCGGTTGGTCATTCTGGTCATCTGTGCTCTTCCTTTACTACTGGATCCCGATCAGTCGTTCCGCCTTGACCACCGCATCCCATCCGTCAGCCCCATAGGCATCGGCACCCACTTCGTCGGCGAATACCTGGTCCACCGGGGCGCCGCCGATGATTATCCGTACCTTCTCTCGCAGACCGTTCTCCTTCAGGGCGTCCATCGTCAACACGACACTCTCCATGGTCGTCGTCAGCAGCGCCGACAGACCGAGTATGTCGTAGTCACCTGTCTGGACTGCTTCGCAGAACGTCTCGGGAGGAACGTCGATCCCCAGATCGGTCACTTCCCACCCGCTCCCCTTGAGCATCATGATGACGATGTTCTTCCCGATATCGTGCAGATCCCCGGCGACCGTCCCGATGAGGAATCGGCCGCGTGGAACGGACTGGTTCCGGCTGAAGACCGGCTCGAGCACCTTGACCGAAGACTCCATGGCCAAGCCGGACACCAGCAATTCGGGCAGATAGATCTCCCCGGCCCCGAACAGAGCGCCTGTCGTCCGTATCCCCGGGATCAGTCCCCTCTGCAAGACATCCTCGGCCGGTAGTCCAGCTTCCAGAGCCTCCGCGGTCAACAGACGGCTATTCTCGATATCGCCCTCGACGATGGACTGGGCCAAGGCGAGCAAGACATCTTCCATGGTTCGCGATCCCTTTCACTGGTGTTGGGCGCCACCTATCCCCTGGGAGAAGGGACCTGTGGACCGCCCGATTGGAGCTTCTCCCACTTCGCGACGTTCCCCGCGATGTAGATGTGGCCTTCCTTGGGCACGTGGGTATGGATGAACACGAATTCTTTGGGGATAGCAGTACGTTTCTCCAGAGAAGCGGCCAGGCTGATCATCAAGCCGGCGATCACCTCGTCGGTCATGAAGCCGGGGACATACAGGTCCACGAAGACCGGATGCTGCACGATCGCGTCTTTGAGGGCGGGGCAGTACACGGCGTCGAAGGTCTGCCAGTAGTACGTCATCAGGTTCTTGTCGAGACCGGTGTCACGCGAGACATCGTCGCTGAGCCCGGCCATGACCTCGTTCACCTCTAGCCCCAAGGGCATGCTCGTGATCCTCACCATCGGATCGTCGGTCCGGACTTGGGCGCGCTCGTCTCCGCCGCCGGTTCGGCACCCCTGCCCGCTCAAGACTTCCTCCACGGCCCCGGAGGAAGCGCGAACATGTCACCGACCACATCGACTACGGCCGGGCGCCCGGCGGTCAAGGCCCGAGCCAGCGCCGGCCGCAGCTCGGCCGGATCCTCGACCCGGATGCCGACGCAGCCCATCATCTCGGCCACCGCGGCAAGATCGACTTGGCCGTACCGCCACATCTGATGGGCGCATCCGCGCTGCGTCCCACCATAGGCCGCATCGAAGCCCTCCCGCGTTTGGCTCATGCAGGAGTTGTCGTTCACGACCACGACGACGTTGATGCCCAGCCGGGCCGCGGTCTCCATCTCAGCCATGTGATAGTAGAATCCGCCATCACCGATCAAGGCCACTACCTGCCGCTCCGGAAGGGCGCACTTCACTCCCATCGCACCGGGGAAGCCCCAGCCGAGCGTGCCAGCGCATCGGATATAGCGCTGGGTCGGTTGGGTCAGGTTGATCATCTGAGCGCCCCATATCGCCGAGTGACCGGTGTCAGTGACGACCACGGCGTCGGCCGCAAGCGCTTCGGAGATCTCTTTGCACAGGTATTCGGGCCTGATGGGGACGGCGTCCGGGCTGGCATGCGATTCACATTCAGCCCTCCATTCGGCTAGAAGAGCCTGCGTTCTCTGGAGCCATTCGTGTTGTCCAGGGCGTACGCGCCCCTCCGGTGTCGCCTTCACCTCGGCGATCAACCGCACCAGGGTCGCCTTCGCGTCTCCCACCAGACCGACTATCGCCGGGTAGTTCCTGCCGATCTCCGCCGGGTCGATGTCGACTTGGATCGCCGCTGTTCCGGGACGAGGGGCTTGCCAATTGTCAGAAACGTGCCCACCCGCGCGACTGCCGACCCACAGGACAAGATCGGCCTCAGCAAGCGCCTCATTCGCGCTCCATCGTCCGTACGTGCCGGCGGCGCCAAGGCACAACGGATGTGAGTCGGGTATCGCCTCCTTGCCGTTCAGGGAAACGGCAACCGGGATCGAGAGGGCTTCGGCGAATCCCACCAGCTCCGACGCCGCCCCCGAACTGATGACCCCGCCACCGGCAACGATGATCGGGCGCTGGGCCGAGGAGATCGTTCGCACCGCCTCGCGAACAGCCCCCGGCTCAGGCTCGGGACGATACGGAGGATACTGTCCGAACGCCTGCTCGAAGTGGGGGCTGAGATCGGCTTCGCCTTCCATCGCCTCGCCGAAGCGGCCGGGTACCTCCACGTGCACCGGGCCGGGCGCTCCCGTAGTGGCGGTGCGAAACGCCTGGCGGAGCAAGTCCGGCAGGCGATGCACGCTCTCCATTCTCACGTTGGATTTCGTCACCGGTTCGAACATCGGGAAGTCCTCGATCTCCTGGTACAGGTGACGGTATCTCGTGTCAGGGTGGGGCCCGCCGGTGAACAGGATGACGGGCGAGGAAGCGAGGTGCGGTTCGCGCAGGGCAGCAGCAGCATTCGCGGCGCCCACCGCCTGCACAAAGACGAGCCCAGGCCGTCTAGAGGCGCGAGCGTACCCATCGGCCATATATACGGCCGCCAACTCGCTGTGCGCCGACACCCGGCACACATTCCGATCCTCCATCTCGGCCAACGCCTCTGTGAACGCGTAAGGCACCATGAACACGTGGGTCAGGCCGTATCCTTCTACCGCTTGGGCCAGAAAGGCGGACCCGCTGGTCTTGCTCATACTTGTCGTCATCCTTTGCCATCGTTTTCGTTTGCAGGGCT
Organism: uncultured Actinomycetes bacterium; assembly: GCA_963714175.1. Taxonomy (GTDB): domain Bacteria; phylum Actinomycetota; class Thermoleophilia; order RBG-16-64-13; family RBG-16-64-13; genus RBG-16-64-13. The sequence continues at coordinate 29,573 of CAVQNN010000009.1, forward strand.
TCGCAGTGCCTCGAGCAAGATGCCACGCCCGCTCCAAATTGTCCGGAGTAGCCCGTGGCCTTCTACCGCTCCGAGCATCACATTCGGCAACCACAGAGTGATCGCCGGAAACGCGATCAGTACAGTCAAGCTCACAAGCTCGACTGCCACGAAAGGCCATATTCCTCTGTACAGCTGGCCGTAGCTGAGTTCGTCTCCCATGATTCCCTTCACGATGAACAGGGACAGCCCGAACGGCGGTGTAATCGCACCTATCATGCTCATCTTGATGAACAGGATCCCGAACCATATCAAGTTGATACCTAGCTGATCCATAACGGGCATGAAGATCGGAATAGTGAGCAACAGCATTGCTATTGCGGGCAAGAAACAGCCCATAACCAAATAGAGAATCATGATCAGTGCGATAAATGCATAAGGCGAGAGGTTCGCAGCGACAATGGCGTCACTGATCGTTTGGGGAAGCCCACTCACACCGATGAACACTACGAAGGCCGTCGATGCCATGAGGATCAAGAACAGCACTGCTGAGGTTTCAATGGCCTCGACAAAACCCTTGCGCACAGCGGACCAACTGAATTTACGCAGAACGGCCATGAGTATGAAGGCGGTCAGCGCCGCCACCGCCGCCGATTCTGTCGCGGTGAAGTAGCCCGAGTACAGTCCGAGGAACAACACCAGAAACAGCAGGACGACAGCCCACGAGTCCTTTGTCACCCTGAGACGTTCGCGCCAAGAGAGCACACCGACTGGCTTTTCTGGCGCCAGCCCTGGGTTCAGTCTCACCCTGACAAGTATGTAGGCTATGTAGAACGCTATCGAGACCAGTGCGGGTAGATACCCGGCAATGAGCATCTCTCGCAATGAGGCTTCGGTGTAGACCGCGTACACCACCATCATGACGCTCGGCGGTACCAGGACATCGATGGTCGAAGCGGAAGCTATGGTGGCCGCCGCGAGCGACTTGTCATACTTGTGCTTGATCATCTCCGGGATGGCCATCTTGCTCAGCGCCACCGTCGCGGACACACCGGAGCCCATGCAGGCTCCGATAGGCACGGAGGCGATGCACGCAGCCACAGCCAATCCTCCGGGAACTCGTCTAGTCCAAACGGCGGCTGCATCGAACGCCCGTCCGGTGATACCCGAGACCATCGCGACGTATCCCATCAACAAGAACAGCGGAACTGCCGTGAACGAATAGTCGGTGGCCAAACGAAACAGCTGTGTCGATACCACCTCGAATGTCGGCCGCATTCCCAGCAGAATGAACAACCCCACGATGGCGGGCAGACCTATCGCTACGGAAACGTGGGCTCCAAGACCCATCAGAACGAGTATCGCCACGAATCCGGCTAGGCCGATAGCCCACTCCATTGCTAACCCCTTCCCCGGGTCTTGCGCCCATAGTCGGCCAGGGTGGCGACCAACTGCAGGGTGAACAGTCCCAGCCCGATCGGGACGGTCCATCGGAAAGGCCATGCCGGAAACATCATCACGCCCATCCATTCCTCTCTGGCCAGAGTCGACTCCCATGCCTTCTGCGCGCCCGCCCAGGTCAAGACGCCAAACACAAACACCGCCATGCTCGTCATCACGACACCGAGCACGGCCTGTGTCCTCGGCTTGAGCCGTGCGGTCACCAGATCGACGACGATGTTCTTGCGACGCATCTCCGCGTATGCCTGAGGAATCAAGAGAGTTATGGTCAAGAGCGCAACCGTGGAGGGATACGCAGCAGGAATGCTGCCGAACGTCTTGCGACTTATAGCGTCAACCATCATCAGCAGCATCATTACAGCGATTGCTACACACGCGATGGCGCACAGAGCCATGCTCAGTCTGTCTAGCAGTGTGCGTGGTTTCACGGCAACCTGTCCCCCATGTAGCCCAGCTTCAGTTTCACAGTGTGTGTGCTGCGTATGCGGGCAAGGTCAATCAACACCGGGCAAGACTGATCGAGACCGCATACGCAGGATCTTCACCTACTGGCCTAGACTCAAGCCTTGGTGCTCATTTGGGAGCCCAGGGATATCCTTTTTCGGCGACTTCCGCTTGGTACTTCGCGAGAAGCCCCTGGTACTCATCCCAGACTTTCTTGACGTCCTTGCCTTCCGCCGCGTACTTGGCGAACCAGTCATCGTGAGCTTTCGTGATGGCGGTCCGGTATGCAGCGTCGATATCCGCCGGCACCATGAGGTACTGGACTTTGAGGCCGGTCTTCACTTGCTCCAGCACCGCGGCCTCTAGATCGATCACCGCCTTGACATACTTGGTGCCGTATTCCAACGCCACCTGCTTGATCATTTCCTGAGTCTCGGGGGTGAACTTGGCCCACGTGTCGGCGTTGATGACGTTGGTGACGGCCCCACCGACCAGGTTGTTCTCGAACCGATACCAGTACTTGGCGACTTCTCCAAGCTTCATGGTATCCGCCCAGGCTACGGTGATCAGGCAGCCGTCGATCACGCCTTTGTCGAGGGACTCATACACTTCCATCATGCCGACCTGCACCGGCTCCAGACCCAACGCGGCCATTGCGGCGCCTTCGTCAGGCGTACCCACCCGGATCCGTAGACCCTTGATGTCGTCGATCGTCTTGAGCTCCTTCTTCAGGACCATGATCGGCGTGCCCGGGAAGTACCCGATGCGTCGGGACCACGTTGACCTTGGTGAATTCCTCAAGTATTGCGGGGTTGGTGTTGACCATGTCATGCGTCGCCATCACCATGGCCCACGCGTCCTGCCCGGCGCCAGAGAGCGACAGTGTGGTCCAGTTGGGTTCCGCCGAGGTGCCCATGGCGCTCCCCATGTTGGCCACACCCTTGCCTACCCCCGAAAGGGTATCGGCCTGCGGGATCAGAGTGCCACCCCAGGCGACCTCGACCTTGATCGCATCGCCCGAGCGCTTTGGCGATCTCATCCACGAACCATTGGTTCGTTTCTGCAAAAGCTCCCTTGTTCGGTCCTCCGAAGGAGAAGGTCAGGTTCATGGCCTCCTGGGCCGGCGCAGCCGTGGTGGGCGGCGCGGTCGTGGTTGCCGGCGCAGCCGTGGTGGGCGGCGCAGCCGTGGTTGCGGGCCCAGCCGTGGTTGCGGGCGCGACTGCAGTCGTTGTTGACGCCTCTTCAGTCCCGCCGCAGCCTGCCACCAGCAATCCCGTCAGAACAAGAATGACCACGAGAATCGTTCCAAGAAAGCGAAACCGTCTTATTTGCATGATGTCCCCCCACTTTCCGATAGATCGCTACTTAACGCGTACGTTGTGTCATGCTTCCACGCCGCTGCGATCGCCCCCCAGAATGCCGGCGACCCAATCCGAGATGTACTCAGAGACGATCTGCCCATCGTCGGCTTGGCAATGCTCCACCCCCCCTTCCGCAGCAGTAAAGATCTTCAGTGTGCGAATCGGACTGTTCACTGCTTCGTTGATCGTCTTCTCGGCAATAGCGATGGGCAGGAGCCGATCGCTCTCTCCGTGCACCACGAGAAGGGGGCACGTCTATCTTGTCCGCTATCCCTTCCAAGGTCATCTGGCGAGCCACGTTCAGCGTGCCCTCCAGGGTCTCTTGGCCGGTGATCCAGGCAAACTGGAAGTTGAATAGGGAATCGTCTTTCAGTTCCGCGGCCAGCTTCTCCACGACGATGCTGAAGTCCCACGCCGCCCCCCAGGCAACGCAACACTTCAGTCGTTTCTCGAAGGCCGCCGCCCGCGGAGCGTAGTACCCGCCCAGGCTCAAGGCGACGATGCCGATCCTGTCGGGGTCGACATCCGCCCTGCTCTCGAGGTAGTCCACACACGCCCCGGCCGGCACTTCGGTGTCGGGGCCGGTGTACAGATTGCGTAGCCTGAGCGCCTCTCCGACTCCGGGATGATCAACGATCAAGAGCGCGATGCCGCGGCGCCGGTATGCATCCTTCGTCACGAAGTACAGCAGTTCTTTGATGGCGTCTGCGCCATCAAAATGGATCATGCAGGGAGCCGGCCCTGGAGTCGTCGCGGGGATGAACAATGCTGGAAGTGAAGTGCCCTTGTAGGGGATCTCGACGAACTCCACGGGGGAACGATCCAGTTCTATCCCCCTCCGAAAGCAGTGAAGCACCTTCTCGTAAGTCGCCAGTTTCGTCGGGCTGAGACGACTTATCTGTCTTTCTGCGACAAGGTAGTAGGCGCTGGCGGTAAGGTACTTGCGACCGGCGCTGAGTAGATTCCCGTCGGCTTCGTCACGCTCGGCAAGCCCCTCGAGCCGCGTGCCGAGTGACGCCCACTTCTCGGCCCATGCTTCCTGAGCTTCAACTGTCCTGCAATCGGGCAGCGCCCTCAGAGGACTGATCGCCGCGTCTATTTCGTGGATGTTTCCGCCGGCAAGCAGGGCCAGCGCCAGAGAGAAATTCCAGACAGGCTCATTGGGAAAATACTCCAGCATGCGGTCATCACTCGTCCTCTCACCTGTTCTGTTACCGCCGAAATCCGGTCTTCAGCCCCGACAGAGAGTCGCCCTGGATGTCTTCCGATTCCCCCCGCTGGCCCGCAGTGGACCACAGACTGGACCCACACTAGCAATGCCCATATGTCGCTGTCAATAGAATAAGTACGCTTGCACCGTAACTGGACCGAATGACGCAACTCTCGCTTGTCGCACGAGATCGTGGTCCGCGCTAGAAGGTCGGGGGGGTCGCCACCCCTATTGCTTCGCATGCCTCTTCGCCAAGTACTCGGAAGAAGACCGGCATGTCGCTCGGATAGTACGCTGAATCACCCGGCAGAGAGCCGCACCACCGAGTCCCCGATCTGGAACTCCACGCCTCCCTTCATGACGAGAAGGAACTTCTCGCCGGGAGAATCGATGATGGGGTCCGGCCCCGATGAGAAACCCGGCTCCCAGCGAAGAAGGAGCACTTCGAACTGGCGGTTGAAATCGGGTGTCAGAAGCTCGTAGACGAACGGCGAGTGGGTGGGGTCCATCACCTGTTTCCGCTGATTGGCGCGGACCACTTTCACGTCGCTGATGTAGGTTCTGCCGGCAGGAACGAGGTCTGAGTTGTCGCGCGTCGTCCCCTCGGGCCGGTGGTTCTCCTCGGCAAAATCGAATAGACCGAAGCCCATGGCGTGGGAGATCTTCTTGAGGGAGGCCATCGAGGGTTGAGCGACGCCGCGCTCGATCTCGCTCAGCAGACTCACGGAAAGCTTGGTCCTCTCCGATAGCTCTCGAAGAGTCATCATGCGCTGACGGCGTTTGGTCCGCAATACCTTGCCGAAATCCGTCAATTCGACCCCCCTCCATGCATCTGCACCTTTCGACCTCCCCGAAACGGCGGCTCACCTGACACGTGTGGAGCCCTGTACATACTAACCATTATCCGCCTTTCATGCAAATGAATTACGTCAGCACCGTAATTCATGTCTTGACATTGAAGCCCGCGTAGTACATGGTGGAATCGCATCCCGCCCGCAATCCACAGGAGAACAGTGATGCCGATGCAATGGAGACTGAAAGCCCTGTATGCCGGCAAGCTCTCCGTGCCAAAGAGCGCCGTGACCCCGGGGTTGGACCTGGACATCACATATGATGGTCCCTATTTGGCGTTCCTCCTCGTCGGCGCCAACAGAACCGTTCTCGTCGACACCGGCATCTCTGACAAGTTCATCGTCGACGGCAAGGCCTGGGGAGGCCTCCCCGCGGAGGGTGGCGCCGATCACCTTCTGGCTTCGTTGGCCGCCGCGGAAGTTGACCCCAAGGATGTCGATACCGTGATCTTCACCCACCTGCACAATGACCATGCGGGCAACACCAAGCTCTTCGAAAACGCGCGCCTGATCTTCCAGAAGGATGAGTGGGAGACCCTCTTGGATCCGCTCCCGGTGATGCAGTTCAGAAAGGACTATGATCCGGCCGCCATAGAGGACCTAAGAAGCATGGACTGCACCATGGTGGACGGCGATCTGGAGCTGGCCGACGGCATAAGGCTTCTCAAGACCCCCGGCCACACCCCGGGCAGTCAATCCGTCGTCGTCCATACAGACAAGGGGCTTCGCGTCCTTGTCGGCGACCACTGGCACCACTACTTCAACGGCTTTTCCCAGTTGACCAAGTTCGAAGATCTGAACGGCGTCATCTACGACATCACTCCTGCACCCGCGGTATACGGCCAGTTCATGCCGCCTTCCATCGTCTACAACTACTACGACTGGTACGACAGTTGCCACAAGGTCATGGCCTTGGTGGGAACGGGCGGGCGGGACTGCATCGTGCCCGGGCATGAGCCTATCCTCCTCAAGGAGTTGTAGAAGGAGGACGGCCTCTGACCGATCCGTGCCGTCGCCACGCCCACCGGATGCGCCTCGCGCTGGTTCCGCGACACCACGGCTCCGCCGCTCTGTGGTTCGCTCAACCGCCTTGTCTGCATGTGAAGGTCGTGAGATAGTCGCCAGGATCATTGGCTAGACCATACTGGAGGCGTGAT
>CAVQNN010000010.1:0-19011 GCA_963714175.1 uncultured Actinomycetes bacterium
TTAGGGTTCTGAAGACGCCCTGCTCGGTCAGGTATCCGCCTTGTACAGCTTGCAGAGGAATCCCCTCATCTTGGGGGATCCGATCTCCGGGCTGTAAGGCGGTGCGTCGTCGGTAAGGAGGTTGAGATTGGCCTCATACCAGCCGAACAACTCGGACTCGCCCCGTTCCGGGAACCACCAGCCGTAGCCCACACTCACCACTCGGGGGTCGATACCCGCGTCGAGGGTGGCCTTCTGCCGGATGCGGCCGCGCTTGTTCTCTATGTAGACGAGGTCGCCCTCGGCGATCCCGAGGTCGGCGGCCGTCTGGGGATGGATGACCGTGAGCGGTTCCGGCTTGTTCTGGCGAATCTCCGTCAGGTAGCGGTCTTGGGAATGCACGTAGTTGGCCTCGTGGGTGCTGGTGACGATCAACGGGTATTCGGCCAGCATCCGCGGGGCGCTAAGGGGCGTCTCCTCGGGCTCGTGGTAGACCGGGAGCGGCTCGTATCCCCAGAGTTCGCAGAGGCTGGAATAGAGTTCCACCTTGCCGGAGGGCGTGCTGAACCCCCTGTCCAGATACGTGCGGTACCTCGATGTGGAGGAGACCACGCCTGGGTGGCGGCGCAACTCGGCGAAGGTCAGGCCCATGGGCTCAAGATAGTCGTCGAGCAGGCTCTCCAGATCTACGGCGAAGTACTCACCCAGTCCCAGCCGGTGGGCCAGTCCGCTCAGCATCTCCAGGTCCGACCGGCACTCGCCCACCTGGACAACCTTTTGTTGCGGCTCCAGGCAGACCGCGCCTGAATCGGTGTGGGCGACCACCACGGCGTCGGTCTCCAGGTAGGAAGCGGCGGGCAAGACGATGTCGGCCAGCGCCGCGGTCGGGGTCATGACTAGATCGGCCACGAAAAGGAACGGCACCTTCTTAAGGGCTTCGTACACCCGGCGGGAGTTGCTCCATGTGACCAGTGGGTTGCTGCCGAAGACGCCCAGGGCCCGGATCGGATAGGGGTCTTCCTTCGAGGATGGCCGTCACCACGTGCTGGGGATGGATCTCCACCGGCTTCCAGGCGATCGAGTCCCAGGGCTCCCAGGAAGGAAAGTAGCCGGCGTCGGCGCCCAGTTTGTTGCGGTCAGACTCGGCGGGGAGCAGGTGGCGAAGGACGTTGCGGTCGGTGCCTTCGCCAAGGATGGTTCCCTCCACGTGGGCAGTGCCGCCCGGGATATCCAGCATGCCGCATATGGACTGGATGATGGCGAAGGCGCGAGCGCACTGGGTGCTGTTGTAGGTGTCCTCACTCGCGTTGCCGTTCCAGAGGCAAGCAGGGCGGCTGCGCGCGAAGAGACGCGCGGCCGCGACGATCTTCTCGGCCGGTACCCAAGTGATGGCGGCGACTGCTTCCGGGGGGTAGGCCTGGACGTGCTTTGCCAGCCGGTCGAATCCGACCGTCCAGCGCTCGACGAAGTCCCCGTCGTAGAGCTTCTCGGTGACCAGGACGTGAAGGAAGCCCAGGGCCAGGGCAAGGTCGGTGCCGGGCCGGGGTCGCAGCCAGATGTCGGCCCGCCTGGCCGCTGCGGTCTCGAGCACGTTGACTACGATGAGGCTCGCCCCCTCTCTCAGTGGAGGATCGGCGTGATTCCCCCAGCAGAGGAGGCACTGCGGGCCACCGGCCAGATCCGGCGTGCCGTCGAAGCCGTAGGTCATCAAACGCGCGGCGGCGCTGGGGACGTAGCAGGTGTTGTCGATGCTGGTGACGTTGGGCGTGCCGAACACGTTGCCCAATCGGGAGACGTAGTCGGCGTTACGGCCGTAGATGCCCTTGGCCAGGCAGACCGATTCCGCGCCGTACTCGTGTTTGGCGGCGGCGAGCTTCCCGGCGATCGCGTCGAGCGCCTCCTCCCAGGAAAGGCGGCGCCATGTGCCCTCGCCCCTCTCGCCGGTCCGCTGAAGCGGGTACAGCAGGCGACTGGGGGAATAGAGGCGCTCGAGACCGGCCGAGGCCCGGGCACAGAGGCTCTCCGGAGTTCCCCCGGGCCTCGTGCTGCGTTCCACCCGTACCGCCCGGCCATTCTCCACATACACCAGCATGGGGCAGCCGCGGCCACACTCCCGGCATATGGTACTCACCACTCTGTTGTCGGGAACGCCAGCCATGCGCTTCGGCCCTCCTCCTCAATATCTCGAAGCAACCACAGACTCCAGTAGCCTTCTTCGGTGCCAAATTTGGCGGACGGTGGTCACCATTCTTGCATAGCGGGGGCATTCCGCGCTTTCTGCCAGGAGCCTCATTCCGGCTTGTTCCCACGGCCAATGCTCCACCAGGTCCACCACGCCGCCGTCTCGGTCCCCCAGGTCTCGAGACAGCCCCGATGCGCTTGGAATGGCTCCCAAACGATTGCCTGTGAAGAAGGAGGGTGTCACGGCTGGGTCTAGCGGATGCGGCAGGACCCGACGCGCTCGCCTTGAATTCCCCCCTGTACCCGCTCATAGTGGACTAGTTTGGTGGAAATCGCCTCCGGAAAGGAAAAACCATGAGAAGACGCACCGTGATTCTGACGCTGTTGTTGGCGTTGGCGCTTGCACTGGTTCTGGCGCCGGGGATGGCGTTGGCCTCCCCATCCATTGACGCGCGCAGCGGACAGGTCACGGGTCCCGCGTTGGAGATGTGGCAGCCTGGCGAAACGTCCAACGCGAGCGTCACCGGCCTTGCTCTGTGGGACCAGTTGCAGCCTCTCGGTGACAACTCCATTCTCAGCCAGGAGAACCCCACTACTCCCACTTTGACCGCCGCCGTGGCCGATGACTTCGTGAACGAGGTGCCGTGGGAGATAGATACGATCTCGATCCAGTGGTGGGTCAACTGGACCGCTCTTTCCGCCGCCACGTCGCTCACTTGGCAGATCTACGCCGATGACGGAGGCGTGCCCGACGGCAATCCGTGGGGCGGGAGCGCGCCCGTTTGGACCCTCACCCTGCCAGTGACAGACGCGCAGGTGACGATCGATGGCACTGCATCGACAGGGGATGGCGAGCCAAGGACAGCGCTGCTGACGCTTGCAGAGCCCATCGAGTTGCCGGCGGGTCACTGGTGGCTGGTGCCCTATGTGACGATGGGATCGGATATGACGAACTTCTTCTGGTATATGACGAGTACCACAAATGAGTACGCCTCCCAGATCATCAACCCGAGCGGGTACTTCGGTCTTGGCACCGAGTGGCACTCCTTGTCGTTGTTGGGAGTACTACGACGCGGCCTTCCGGCTGGACGGGCGCGCTGTTGGGTCCCCCTACTACCTGAAGAGCCACGCGCTTTCGGAGCTCGAGAAGCTGCTCGCCGACGGTCTCCAGCCGGCGCAGAAGTCCAAAGTCAGCGCGGCCGCCGACTCGATCGCCAAGTCGCTCGACCCCGCACTCTGGCAGGACCAGTTCCACCTGCAGAAATCGTCGGGGACGCGGGTCTTCGACTACGAATCCGCCGCGGCTCGAAGCCTGCTCCGGGCCCACTGCCCGGGCGTCAGTTCGGCGCTCAGTGACCTGGTGGAGGCCGACCGGCTGCTTGCATCTGAAGCCATAGAGGACGCCGTCGCCGCGGGCGGCAATGCCAGCAAGATCGCGGCGGCGAAGAAGTGCCTGTTGCAGGGAGACCGCCAGGGCGACGGCAAGGGGGCGGAAGCGGCCATCGGCTACTATCGCAGTGCTTGGAGCTACGCAGTCAAAGCCTGGAGCAGCGAAGTCAAGAAATAGCCTTGACCGGTTCATGACGAGGCTGCGAGACGGAGGTCCTTCGGGGCCTCCGTTCTTCTGCTATCTTGGCGACTAACCCGCCGTCGGCCCTATCTGGCTTGCCCTGCGGAAGCCGTTGTGTGCTTGAAATGGTCCCAGAACGATTACGCGGGAAGAAGGAGGGCGTCACGGCCGATTGGAAAACGTGGTTCCGGGCGTCGCCGGAGCGGACCGATGTCACGCGCGAGAAGCGTGACTGGGAACGTTGGGACGACAAGGGAGTCGCGCAGACCATCGAATCCTACTGGACCGGCAGCGCGCGAGAGAAGGCGCACCGGGAGGCCCTGACCCGTCTCTGCTCTCTCTACATCCCCACGCCGGACGTCGACGTTCTTGAGGTCGGGTGTGGCACGGGGCTGATCTACGAACGCCTGGTGCCCGGGCTCATCCCCAATGAGCGCTATGTCGGCGTGGACGTGTCGCGGGAGATGCTGGCGATCGCCCGGGGGAAGCATCCCGAGGCGCGCTTTCTCGATGGGGACGGCTACGACCTCCAATTCGCGGACGGGGAGTTCGTTGTCACTGTCGCCTTCGAAGTCCTCGGCCATCTCCCCGAGATCGGTCCGTTGGTGCGGGAGTTGGTGCGGGTGGCGCGCGACGATGCCATCTTCACGGTGTGGCCGGCTGCTGACGGCGTGGTCGAGGCGAAAGAGACGCTCTGCGGCGCCGACTTTCTGCACCGCAGCTATTCTCACGACTACATACGTCAGCAGCTCTTGCGGTGGCTCCCGGAGATCGCTCTGGAGATGGAGGTCGGCATCCTAAGCTCGGGGATCTGGGCCTACGTTCTGCGCAAGCGCCAGGGACCGGCGGGGCTCACCTTGAGCCGTCTGTATCCAGTTCCGGATGGCTGAAACCTGCTCGTCAAGGAGGCGCCATGGTCGGTGCGTTGATGCTCCTCACCGATACCACGGGCGAGGGGGTGAGGGGACGCTCCCAAGTGCTTGAGGTCAGGACCTCAGGGCGAGGCCGCGCCCAGTGGACGGTCTATACTTCGACTGTCCGGGGCGAATAGCGGTCTCCCCGGCTGTCCCAGGGAACGGTCGGCGCGGAAGGGCAGTGACAGATGGAAGAGGTACTCGACTATATCCGGCGGGAGCTGCGCTATCGTCTGGCTCTGGCGGACGAAGAAGTGATGCTCGAGAGTGCGCGGGTCCTATCCGACACGTTCAGTGCCCAGGGCGCGGTCATCAGTCTCGTCGATTTCCGCGTGAGCCCTCATCAGGGGACCGGCCTCAGGCGCCCTGACTTGCTGGAATTGGTCGAACTTGCCCTCCTCTTCTCGTTCCGGTTCCCTGAATACAAGACCAGCCTCCGCCATCTCTACAAGACGATCCGGTTGTTTCACGAAAGGCCTGCGTACACCAGCGCCGAGTCCCATCCCGATAACCCGTTCCCCGAAGGTATCGAAAGGTTGTTCTTCACCCTCCGTCCCATGGAGTTCGACGCCATGAACGATCTCTGGGGGATGCTCGGCGGCGCCCACTTCCCCTCGGCCCTGTACAACCTGCGGATCGTACAGGCCAAGGCGCAGCACAGCGCGTAGTCGCGACCCGATGGCCAAAACGCGGTTGGGTCTATCAGCGCACCGGTGTGGTCAGCACCACTCCGTGGCCGGCTGATTGCACGCAGACGGAAACGCGCGAGCGTCGTGCCGCGTCAGAGCGCGTGTCAACTCCGGGAGGTGGGTCATGAGTCGCTTGAGGTTTCTAGCCGCGCTACTGTTTGTGGGGCTGCTGGTACCCGCAGTGTTGGGGTGTGGTTATACCGCCCAGCCTGAGACCACGAAGGTCGATGGCTACGTCGCTCTGGTTCCCAGCGTTCTGAGATCGGGAGAGACGGCCTCTTTCTCGTTCACCCTGTTCGCGGGGAAGGAGTCCGCCAGCAGCCAAGTGACGGTGACGGTGCTCGACGAGGGCAAGACCATCGCCACGGGTGGGGCCAATATCGATGGCACCGGCACTGTGGCCTTCGACCTGCCGACCGTGGAGCCTGGCGAGTACGAGGTGAGGGTGGCGGGACAAGGCTTCTCCGACACCACCCCAGTTCAGATCCAAGCAGGAACGCTCCTTTTCCTGGAAACCGACAAGCCCATCTACAAGCCGGGGCAGACCATCCAGGTCCGTCTGGTGGCGCTCGATTCCGAGCTCAAGCCGGTGCAGACCGGGGCCACGGTGGAGGTCCAGGACGCCAAAGGCATCAAGATCTTCAAGCAGACCGTGAACACCGACGAGTACGGCACGGTGACCACCGAGTTGCCACTCTCGACCGAGCCCAATCTGGGTGTGTGGAAGCTGACAGCCTACGCGGGCGACGCCTCCACCGAGCTGGACGTGCGGGTGGAGGAGTACGTCTTGCCCAAGTACGAGGTGACGGCGGAGTTGGCGAAGGATTGGTACCTGGTGGACGAGACCATCAGCGGTCACGTCACCAGCAAGTACAGCTACGGCCGGGAGGTCGAGGGCCAGCTCAAGGTGACCGCCTCTAGGTACGTCGGTGAATGGGAGGAGTACTCCACGTTCACCGGCACCATCAACGGCGAGGGCGACTTCAGCATCGAGCCGGCCGGGTACGTGGCCGGCGTCCCCGAGGCCGGGGGGCTGGGGAACGTCAGGCTCGACATCACCGTGGTGGAGAAGGCCACCGGATACGAGCAGACCACCACCGAACTGATAACCGTCGCGGATTCGCCTCTCAACATCGAACTCATCGCGGAGAGCACCGCCTTCAAGCCGGCTCTGCCGTTCAGCTTCCTCGTGGTGACCGAGACCCCCGGCGGCGAACCGGTGGAAGCCGAGGTCGCTGTGAGCATCTACTACCTCGACGAGGACTACAGCCAGGTCGGCGGCCAGGTGACCGAGACGGTCAAGACCAAGAGAGGGACGGGCCTGCTGCAGGTCACCCCTCCGGAGGGTGCGGTACGCATGACCGTTGAAGCCAGCTCCGGCGACAAGTACGCTTGGTCTGAGGTGGGGGCGTCGTATTCACCATCCAGCAGTTTCGTCCATGTGCAGCAGCAGGGCGATCTCGATCTGGCCGTGGGTGATACGGCGACCTTCAACGTGGCGGCGACGGCCGAGGCCGGCACCTTCTACTACGAGGTGGTCTCCCGCGGCCGCGTGGTCTTCACCAGCAGCGCTGACGATCAGATCTCGTTCAAGGTGACACCGGCCATGGCGCCGGCGGCGAAACTGCTCGTCTATCAGATCCTGCCGAACAGCGAGTTGGCGGCGGACTCTCTGCCCTTCGACGTGACCGGCGAGTATCCGCAGACGGTCACCGCGTCGTTCGACGATACCGAGGTCGAGCCCGGCGATGAAGTGAAGATCGACGTCCAGACCGAGGGCCGGGCCAAGGTGGGGCTGGTGGCGGTCGATCACTCCGTGTTCATCCTGGCCGAGAACCGGCTCAATCTGGAGCAGGTCTTCGCCGAGCTGGAGGCCCTCTACATGCAGCCGCAGGCCGAACTGCACGAGGCCGAGTGGATGGGGGGCACCACGGTCATCCCCGGAGCCCAAGACACCTTCAATGACGCGGGTCTGATCGTGCTTTCCAACAAGGACGTGCCCGAGGGCAAGAAAATCGAGTCCCGGATGATGTGGGACGAGATGGCACCGGCGCTCGGGGGCGAAATGGCCTTCGATGGCGCGAAGAACGCGTCGACCGAGACCACCACGACCGCCGGCCAGGACACCACCCAGAGCGGCTCCGAGGGCTTGGCGGAGGTGGAGCGGGTGCGGCAGTACTTCCCCGAGACTTGGATCTGGACCGAGACCGTCACGGACGACTCGGGCAAGGCCAGCCTCACCTACGAAGCGCCCGATTCCATCACCACCTGGGACCTGCGGGCGGTCGCCCTCTCTCCTGAGAAGGGTCTGGGGATCGCCGAGGCGTCGCTCACCGTGTTCCAGCCGTTCTTCCTGCAGGCCGACCTGCCGTACTCCGCCATCCGCGGAGAGGAGTTCCCGGTGAAGATCGCCCTCTACAACTACCTGGATACTCCTCAGGACATCCAGGTGGAGATCGAGGCGGCCGACTGGTTCACGCTGCTCGACGACGCGAAGACCACAGTCACCGTGGCCGGCGGCGACATCGGAAGCGCGGAGTTCACGATCAGGCCGACGACCATCGGGACCCAGTTGGTCAAGATCACTGCCCGTAGTTCCGAAGCGGCGGACGCCGTGATCAAGAGCATGATCGTTGTAGCCCGAAGGCGTCAGCCGGGAGACGGTCGAGAACGTAGTAGTCCCGGCCGGACAGTCCCGCGCCCTGAGCCTCGCACTCCCCGATGTCCAGATCGTCCCCGACTCGTCGCGGGCGTACGTGGCCGTCACCGGAAGCCTGTTGGCTCAGACCATCGAGGGACTCGACCAGCTTCTCCAGATGCCGTTCGGCTGCGGGGAACAGAACATGATCCTTTTCGCCCCCGATGCCTTCATCCTCAAGTACCTGGAGGGGACCCGGCAGCTCAAGCCCGAGATACAGGCGAAAGCGGAGATGCTCTTGATCACCGGCTACCAGCGCGAGCTCACCTATCGCCACTCGGACGGAAGTTTCTCGGCCTTCGGCGAGTCTGACGAATCGGGCAGCCTGTGGCTCACCGCTTTCGTTCTCAAGACCTTTGCCCAAGCCAAGGACCTCACCTTCATAGACGAGGCGGTCCTCTCCGAAGCGGCCGAGTGGATCACCGGACATCAGCAGGCGGACGGCTCCTTCGAGTCGGTCGGCTTCGTGTGCCACGGCGACATGATGGGCGGGGTGCAGGGCAAAGACACCCTGACCGCCTACGTGGCCATCGCGCTGCTCGAGGCTGGATACGCCGACGAGGCGGGCAAGGCCATCGACTATCTGGAGGGCAGGCTCGGCAGCATCACCGATCCGTACGCCCTGGCCCTGACGACCTACGCTCTTCAACTTGGCGGAAGCGCACAGGCTGGGCAGGCCATGAAGACGCTCATGGCCGAGGCGATCGAAGACGAGAATGGGCTCCATTGGAGCTCCGGTGTGGCCCCTGATCGCGGATGAGCCGGGTGGCGTAGCTCCTCGCCTGGAGGATGGACCGATGATCATCGACCAGATGCTCCCCAGCCTCGACATCGAGGCGACCGGGTATGCCGCACTCGCGCTCATCGAGAGCAACGACCGGGTGAACGCCGCTCAGGCCGCCAAGTGGCTGGTCGGGCAGCGGAACAGCCAGGGCGGATTCGGGACCACTCAGGATACTGTGGTCGCCCTCCAAGCCCTCACCGAATACGCGACCCTGGGTGCGACCGACACCAACATGACCGTGACGATCACCGCCGGCAGCGTAACCGAGGAGATCCAGATCACACCGGAGAACTTCGACGTCACGCAGGTGGTGGAGATTCCGGCGAATGCCTCCGTGCAGGTCAAGGCGGTGGGCAAGGGCGAGGCTGTGGTCCAGGGAGTCCTTCGCTACAACCTCCCGCAGGCGGCCGAGGGCCAGAGCGTCTTCGACATCAAGGTGGACTACGGGACCGGCCAGGTGGCGGTCAACGACCTGATCGACATCGACGTGTCGGTGACCTTCGATCCGCCGGAGCCCATCAAGGCAGGCATGACGGTGCTGGACGTGTCGGTGCCGACCGGCTTCGCCGCGGTGGAGGACTCACTGGAGGCGCTTCTCAACAATCCCAACATCAAGCGGTACGAACTGGCCGGCCGAAAGGTGATCGTGTACATCGAGGACATGAACCCCGGCGACACGGTGAGCTTCAGCTTCCAGGCACTCGCTCTCTACCCGGTGCGCGGGAAAGGGGCGGCTTCGACCGCGTACTCCTACTACACTCCGGACTGGAGAGGGGAGACCGTCGGTCAGGCGCTGAACGTGCAGTAGGGCCGACCGTCGGAGTCGCCTCGCGTTACTCGGTGACGTTCGCACTCGGCGACGCCCGCGTAGGCCACAGTACCAGGTGGCAGTCCGCGGGCGTCGCCTTTTGCTGAGGCTCTGTGTGTCACAAGAGCACATATTGTGGCACAATGGTCGAAAGCCCTCTGGGTGCAAGGTCGTGAGGAGGAAAGGGGACACATGCGCGAGATGTCGGTGAGAGAGCTTCGAGACTCACTCTCCTCGCTGGGGGACATCGTGGAGCGTGACGGCGAGGTGCTGGTGACCCGCCACGGCCGACCGATTGCGAAAGTAGTGCCTCTGAACCCAGGTCGAAGCGCTCCCAGCCACGCTGGGCTGCGCGCGAGCATGGCTCGCATGGAGGTGGGTAGTGAGGTTCTGGTCAGGGCAGACCGAGAGGGCCGGGCGGAGGCTACGCCAGATGCCACATCCGGGTCTACGCCGCGAGTTGTGTCGGGGATGCCTAAATGAGTGTCTACCTCGATACCAGCGCTCTGGCCAAGTGGTATGTGAACGAGGCCTTCTCCGAGGAGGTGGAGGAGTATCTGCGAGAGGTAAGCCCGGTCTCCATCAGCCTGCTGACCAAGGTGGAGATGCGGTCGCTGATGGCCAGGCGCACGCGAGAAGGCCGTTTTGACGCCGAGACCCAGGGCAAGATCCTTGCCACCTTTGAGGGCGATATCGTGGCGGGGCATCTTGAGCTGGTACCTCACACCGTGGAGTCCTTCCTCATGGCGGAGTCGCTGCTTGGGGCGCATCCGGAGATCGGGCTCACCACTCTGGACGCCCTGCACCTCGGCACCATGAAAGCGTCCGGCGTCACCGCACTGGCGACGGCCGACAGGGTGATGGCCCGGGCCGCCGAGGCACTGGGCATGGAGTGCCGCCTGTTCTCGTAGCGGCGCCCGGCCGTCGGTTCGCGCGTCCTGGCGGCGCGGATCGGCACCGCTTCACTTCCCAGCGGAATAGTAGTAGCGTGAGACCTGGGACTGGTTTCAGGCCACCTTGCTCCTGGCTGCGTAAGTAGAGCGCCCAGCCCCAGATTGCTGTCGTCGAGAGCGTTCTCCGCAGGAGGAGGGGATCGATGGGCTACGATGTGATCGTCAAAGAAGTCGCCCCGGAGCACCTGGCCAGCGTGCGGGGCACCTACCCCATGAGCCGAGCTTCCCGCTGTGATGGGCAGAGGGTTCGGCCAGATCATGGCGGCTCTCACTGCCGAGGGAGTCGAGCCGTCTGGAGGGGCGTTGGCCATCTACCACGGTTGGACCGAAGACACGGTGGATGTAGAGATAGCATTCACAGTCCGCGGTGTCTTCTTCCCCCAGGACGCGAAGGGTAGTATCAAGGCGAGCAGGGTGCCCGGCGGGAAGGTCGCCTTCACCGTCCACACGGGCCCCTACGACCAGATCGGAAGCGCGTATAGCGCGATCCAGGAGTATGCGGAGGTTCACGGTCTGAAGCTGGCCGGTACCATGTGGGAGCGGTACCTGACCGGACCGGAAGAGACGGATCTGAGCAAGCACGTGACCGAGGTCTTCTGGCCTCTGGAGCAGTAGCGAACGGGGGACTAGACGAGTCTCTTGGAGATCTCCGCGGAAGCGGCCTTCAGAGCTTCGGCGTACCCCAACATCGCTTCGTCGCCGGATCGCTCGACGGGCGGCCCGATTCCTAACGAGCCACGTAGTTGCCCCTGCCGGTCGAAGACGGGCACGGCCACGGCGGGAATCTCGATGTTCCATTCTCCCCTGTCGAACGCGACGCCTTCTTGCCTCACGGTCTGCCAGCGCTCGCGGAGCTTATCCGGGTCGGTGACCGTCAGTTCGGTGCGTTGCTCGAAGGGGTTGGCGAGCAGCCGGTCCCACGCCTCTTCGGGCCCGAAGGCGATAAGAACCTGAGCATCTGCCGTGCTCAGTCCGAGGATCATTCCGTAGTTGGTCGCCGGCTTGAAGGGGCGAGGGGTCGGGACGTTGTCAAGTAGAAGCGGTCCCAGATCGGTCCACACGCATAGGCTCGCTGTCTCCCTGGTCTCTTCGGCCAGCCTGATCAGGAAGGGATGGGTGACTCGGACGAGTTCTGAGTGAGATGCGGCCAGGTATGAGATACGAAGAACGCTAGCGCCCAGGTGATACTTGCGGGAGGAAGACTCGTAGGCTACCCACTTCCGGGCCTCAAGCGTTTTCATGAGCCTCTGGATGGTCGCCTTCGGCAGACCCGCTCTGTCCCGCAACTGACCGAGCGACATCTCCGGGTTGTCCGCGTCGAACAACTCAAGGAGCAGCAGTCCCCGCTCCAGAGTCCCGATGGGCGAGTCGCCGAGGTCTCCAGTCCCGTTGGCAAAGGCGGTGGTGCCTTCTGTGTCGACGAGTTGCGTCGCGGTGGTGTCTGTTCGATCGGCCATATGCCGTTCAATGATAGCACGGCCCTCGTGTCAGTCAGTAAGACGGCGTGAGTCATTGACTGGGACGAGTCTATTTGACAAGGATGAAACGACGGTGTTACGGTGGCTCATTGGATAGGACCGCGAGGTCCGCGGACTGAGATTGGCAGTGCAATGCTCTCAGGGACGGGCTGCCAGGTGCACGCGAAAGGACAAGAAGGCTGATATGACGGACGAAAGCAAGAACAGGGACATCGTGTCCCGCTTCTACAACGACGTGTTCATCAACCACGACATGAGCCGCATCGACGAGTACATGCGCGACGACTACATCCAGCACAACGCGGACTGCCCGCAAGGCAAGGCCGGCTTCCTGGAGTTCTTCGACGTCATCTTCCGCGCGGTGCCCGACTTCAAATACACGCTCAAGAACATGGTCGTCGATGGTGACATCGTCATGGCTTACAGTACCACTACCGGTACCCATACCGGCGGAGAGTGGCTGGGCCAGGAGGCCACGGGAAACAAGCTGAGTTTCGACGTGGTGGACATCTTCCGGATGCAAGATGGGCTGATCGCGGAGCACGCGGATGTGGCCGATACCTTCACCTTCTTCGGCCAGCTTGGGGTGGCCGAGCGGTTTCTGGAGGAGCGGCGGTAGGGGGCGCTCCGCGTTGCTCTAGGGCAACTGTGCCAGCAACTCCCAGGCCAGCTCAAGCCGCTCCCGCGATGCAGGAAATCGTAACTGCCTGGGGTCCAGGTCGGGGACGCGCACGCGGTCGAGCCGCCCGTGTGATGCTCGCATAGGGCAACTTGGCCCGCTGCTCCTGCGGCCAAGTCCGGCGCGGTACGTGAAAGTCGTCCGATGCGTGTCCCTGTCCGACCGGGGTGTCACACTGTGTACAGACGATATCGCACCGGATGCAACGTGAAGGGCGGGCGGCATGATCCCAGGCATCTCCAAGTCCCGTTTCACCGACTACATGGACTGCCCGAAGCGCGGCTACATGTCGTGCCACCGGAACCGCTTCAAGGCTCTGGCCGACCCTTTCGATTGGATGACGATGCATCTGATGGGGGAGGGCAACCGGTTTGGTCAGCGGGCGCGGGAGTATTTCCCCGGCGGACGCCTGATCGAACACGTATTCGACCTGGATCGGGCGCGAGCCGAGACCGCGGCGGCGATGCAGGACGAGACCGTCACCGACATATTCGAGGGCGCCTTCGCCACCGAGGGGCTGCTGTGCCGGGTGGACGTGCTGCGCAAGGTCGGCAACGGAGAAGTGGACCTGATCGAGGTCAAGGCCACCAGCGGGGTCAAGCCCTATCACCTCCCCGACGTTGGTTTTCAGTTAGCGGTCCTTGAGGGCAGCGGCCTCGCTGTCCGTTCCGTCTCTCTCATGCACTTCAATCCGGAGTACGTCCAGCCGGGCGAGGACGAATACGCTCTCTGCTCCTTGTTCGCGAGCGACGACGTTACGGAGGAAGCGAGGCAGTGGGTGGCGGAGAACCTTTCCCAGTGTCTCGAGTCCATGCGGGTGGATCTGGCACAGGCCGAGCCGCCCTGCGTCGCGCTGAAGAATGCCTGCAAGGAATGCATCTACTACCGGCAGGTGTGCTCGGTGGGCGCGTCGCTTCACCCGTTGTACGAGCTGGGGTCCGGCTCCGGTGCTCTGCAAGGGGCACTGGAGGCGGCCGGCATAATGGATCTGCGCGACATCCCCGAGGATTTCCCGGGACTGGCTGACCGATACCCCCTGGTGGTGGAGGCGGCCCGAACCGGCGGTATAGCCTTCGAGTGCGGCGCCATCCCGGGCCTGGTCGAGGAGATGGTCTTCCCCCTCTGGTTCATGGACTTCGAAACGTACATGCCGGGGCTGCCGATCTTCGCGGGGATGCGCCCGTGGCAGCAGATCCCCTTCCAGTGGTCCCTGCACGTGCTGGAGGAGGATGGGACGTTGCGGCACGAGGAGTTCTTGGCGGATGGCTGCGGCGATCCCCGCCGGGACTTCGCCGAGTCTCTGATGGCCGCTGTTGGGGAGGTGGGCTCCGTCGTTGTCTACAACAAGAGCATGGAGTCGGGTCGCCTGCAGGAGCTGGCCCGCGACTTCCCCGATCTGGCGGAGGGCCTGTCGGCCATCGATGTCCGTATCGTCGATCTTCTGCCCATAGTGAGGGCGTCCTGCTACCACCTGGACTTCCACGGCAGCCGCTCTCTCAAGGCGATCACGCCGGTGCTGGCTCCAGACCTGAGCTACGAGGCGCTGGGGCTCAAGGGCGGTCTGCAGGCCATGGAGGCCTACGAACGGATCACCGCCCCCGAGACCGGCGACGCGGAGAGGGAGCAGTTGCGCACTGACCTTCTCGCCTATTGCGGGCTGGACACACTGGCCATGGTCGCGGTGCTCAAGCGGCTGTTGACCGAGGGCTTTCAGTGAGTCTTCTAGGAGGTGTGGCGTGCTAGAGGCGCTGGCCATCGTTGCGGTTGTTCTCCTGGTGATCGTGGTCGTCATGCTGCTGGCGATTCTTCGCCGCGATCGTCAGGGGGGAGTGGGCGCGTCGCTGAGGCAGATGGAACGCGGGCAGGATAGAGCGGAACGCCTGCTGCGTGAAGAGATGGAGCGCGGGCGAGAGGAGACGGCCCGGAGCGCGCAACAGGTGCGCGAGGAGATCGCGAGCGTGGTGAAGGGTTGGGGTGATTCGGCGGTCAACAGCATCGGCCTGCTCGGATCGCAGCAGAGGAGCCAACTCGACACGTTCGCAGAGCAACTGGTAACACTCACGGGGTCGAACGAACAGCGCATGCTCGAACTCCGCGCGACTGTCGACACCCGTCTCAGGTCGCTGCAGGAGGACAACTCGACCAAGCTCGATCAGATGCGTCAGACGGTCGACGAACGCCTCACGGCTACCCTTGAGAAGCGTTTGGGCGAATCGTTCATGCAGGTGAGCGAACGGCTGGAGGCCGTGCACAGGGGTCTGGGGGAGATGCAGACTCTCGCGGCCGGCGTGGGCGACCTCAAGCGGGTGCTGACGAATGTCAAGACGCGTGGCACCTGGGGCGAGGTGCAGTTGAACATGCTCCTCGAGCAGGTGTTGACGTCGGATCAATACGAGGCGAACGTGGCCTGCAAGCCGGGAAGCGGGGAGCGGGTGGAGTACGCGATTCGCCTACCCGGCCAGGACGGTGGGAACGGCGCGCCCGTCTGGCTGCCGATAGACGCCAAGTTCCCACTGGAGGACTACCAGCGGATGCTCGAGGCTCAGGGGCAAGGAGATGCCGCGGGCGTGGAGCAGGCGCTCAAGGGGCTGGAGGCCCGAGTGAAGCTCTCGGCCAAGGAGATCCAGGGCAAGTACCTCGATCCTCCACGGACCACCGATTTCGGCATCATGTTCCTGCCTACAGAGGGTCTATACGCCGAGGTGCTTCGCAGGCCGGGTCTGGCGGAATCGCTTCAGCGCGAGTGTCGTGTGGTGGTCGCCGGCCCGACAACGCTGGCGGCGCTCCTGAACAGTCTGCAAATGGGTTTTCGCACGCTTGCCATCGAGCAACGCTCCAGCGAGGTCTGGCAACTGCTGGGCGCCGTGAAGACTCAGTTCGGACAGTTCGGGGGACTGCTGGAGAAGGTGCACAAGAAGCTCGACCAGGCCTCGAGCGACCATCGAGGACGCCGCGCGGAAGAGCCGGTCGATCGAGCGCAAGCTGAAGGACGTCGAGGAGATACCGGCGGAAAGCGTTGGCGATCTCCTGTCCCTCGTCGGTGCCGAGGTCGACGATGACGTGGGGGTCGCCGAGGTCGATGAGGCGGCGACGCGGACTCAGTGGCTGGAGCGGGCGAGAGCGACGAAATCATCGCCGCTTGCGAAGACTCGGAGGGATGAGTAGACTGTCGTAGGGCTGTGATGCCGACTCCGGGAAAGGAACTGTGAACATGGACTTCGTTCATTCCGCGCTGGATGTCGTTGAGAAGCTGATCGTCGTGGCTTTCATGGCCTACCTCCTCACCCGTTCTGGGCTTTTTGCGGGCATAGCGCGAAGGGCGCTGAAGCCCCTTCACTACCTGGTGCTCATCCTCGGTCTCGGTGTCTTGGCGATCTACGGCACGTATTCGGGGATCGTTCTGCCATCAGAAGCCATAGCCAACATCCGCGATACCTTCCCGATGATCGCCGGGTTCATCGGCGGTCCCGTGATCGGACTCGGGGCGGGGCTCATCGGCGGCCTGCACCGCTACTTCGCTATCGGCGGGACCACCGCCGTGCCCTGTGCCATCGCAACCGGGTTGTCCGGTGTGTTGGGCGGCCTACTCTTCATCTTCTGGCGACGTAAGCCGACGCTACCGGTGTGGGCCACCACGCTCTTCGCCGCCGTGATGGAGGGGGTTCACATGGGGCTCATCCTGTGGATCGTCGATCCGTACTCCAAGGCGGCTGACATCGTGCAGGACATCGCTGCCTACATGGTGGTTGGAAACGCGCTCGCGGTTCTCGTGTTCACCCTGATCTTCAACTGGGCGGTCAGGAGATGGAAGGAAACCGCCTCCACGGACGCAACCGCCGCGGTCTAGCAGTCCCATGACGCCACTTGGCGAAGGACTGCGGCAAATATTGGGCTAGATCGCCAGGTCCTCGTATGCCCGCTGCACCAGAAGGGTCCCGTACTTCTTCTCCAACCGCTTCACGACGAAGTGCCCTCTGGCCGTGTCCTGAAAGTGGTTCATGAACAGGTAGTTGATGGCTCCTCCGGTCAGGGCACCAACGACCGGGATCGCCTGAGCGGCGGCTTGTTCGGACACCACTACCCCGAAGCGGGAGGCTATCTGCGCCACCAACCTGATCAGAGCCGGCGCGCTCTTGTCGGTCAGACCCTTGTTGGCGAGATGGCTCGCCGCCTCCGAGACGTATTTCGAGAGCGCGCCCCGAACCACCCAGTAGCCGCTCTCACTCGCGTCGTCTGCCGCACTGCCGCCTCCCAGCGCAAAGACCTCCAGACATGCCAGTCTGACTTCAAGCATGGATATGTCGTGGCCTTCGCTCCGGGCTATGTCGGCGATAGAGCGTAGCATCACGCAGGTCGACAACGGCAACTCCACAGGCAGGGCTGCTACTCCCACGGCTCCCCCCGCCGCCCCGGTGCCTATGGCGAGGACCTTGTGCAGGCGGTCGCGCGACCGGTGTGACTGAGTCTGGTCCATGGTCTTGATCGAGAACTCCAGGCCCTTGAGAAGAGCTGTCTCGGTGGCCGAGCCGATGGTCTTGTTCCACCTGCTCGGCAGCATCTTGAAGCCGCTCTCGAGCGGCCTGCCCACCAAGCCGGAGATCTTGGCAGTGAGGCTGGGATGTTCCAGCCTCCGTTTGGCCTGTCTCAGGGCCTCAAGATCGTCCTCAGACAGCATTTCGTTCTCCGAGTCTGCGGGAAGGACCTCGATCATGTCGCCTCGCTTCACGTCATTCTGACTGTTCGTTCTCTCGTCGCTTCACGCGTTCTCGATGGCAGTCAGGATATCCGCAGCATAACACGCAGAATCCTGCCAGCGCCTGGTGGCGGGTCGTTGAGCCTCTGGTGTAGGATGGGGCTGCCATGCACAGATCGATCCTCGTAGCCTACGCCACCCGGTACGGTTCCACTCAGGAGGTAGCTGAGGCGGTCGCCTCTGAGCTGCGTGAGGCGGGAGTGGAGGTCGAGATCCGGCCTTTGCGCGAGGTGAAGTCGCTCGATGACTATCGCGCGATCGTCGTGGGGGCGGCGCTATACATGTACAAGTGGCACAAGGATGCCATCCGCTTCCTCGAGCAGCACCAGAACGAGCTGATCGGTCGGCCCGTGGCGGTCTTTGCCCTTGGCCCCGTCAATGAGGTGGAGAAGGAGTGGGACGAGGCGCGCGGTCAACTGGACAAGGAACTCGAGAGGTTCCCATGGCTTAGGCCGGTGGAGGTCAAGCTCTTCGGAGGTAGATTCGACCCCGAGGCGCTGAAATTCCCCTGGAACGTGGTGCCCGGCCTGAAGAAGCTGCCGACCAACGACATCCGTGACTGGACGGCGATCCGCGCCTGGGGGAGGGATCTGGCCGAGAGGTTCCGCCCGCCGGAGGCTTAGCAGTCCGCGTACGCCGGAGGTCTAGGGCAGGGACGCGTCTAGGGGAAGGTTCTCCGCGAGAAAGCCGCCTAGGAGGGCCCATACCTCGTCCGCTGCCGCGCCCTCGAGCAGATCGGTGCCGTGGTCGCCCCCCGGCACGATCTGGAGATCGCCCTGATTCCGAGTGAGCTGCTCCAGCGCCTCGGCTCCCTCGACTCCGACGTCGTCCTCCGCCGCGATGAAGAGCAGCGGGCAGCTGAGCATCGGGACCGCCTCCTCGGCCGAAAGGCCCTTGAACTCGACCGGAGCGGACAGGCTGACCACGCCAAGCACGGGAGTCGAGTAGGGCGGGGGATATTGCGAGGAGATCATGGAAGCGAAGACCATCTCCCAGGTCGCCGCCAGACAGGCGGTGCCGCCCATCGATGCTCCGACGAGAACCACCTCGGTGGCGCCGGCTCTGGTGATCTCCTGAGCCGCGGCCATCACGTCGCGGTCGATACGATCGATCGCCTTGTCTCCCTCGGATTCGCCGTATCCGCGGAAGTCGAAGGTGAGGACGAGATAACCCTGGGCGGCAAGCTTCTCGGCGGTGCCGTACCAACTGGTCTGGTCGGCCGGATACATGTGGGCCAAGATCACCCCCTTGCTCCCAGTGCCGAACAGATGCCCACCGAGAACCACGCCATCATCGGTAGTGAAGGTCACGGGTCGCGAGGTACCGGGGGTCCCATCAGCGCCTTGGCTCGTGGAGGTAGCATCGCCTTGGTCGCAGGCGCCGACGAAGGCAGCGAGGAGAATGGCCACGGCGCACAATGCGGTTGTCAGCCTCGCGCTCGAAGCGGCTCGAAGCGCGGTCCGATAACGCTGTCGCTGGTGTCTTGGCTTGATACGGCGCATTCCCGCCCCTCTGCTCGCTTCCG
>CAVQNN010000011.1:0-929563 GCA_963714175.1 uncultured Actinomycetes bacterium
GGCCGTTGCAGTTGCCGGTGACGTAGAACAGGTACACCCCGCGCACCGACCAGATGCTGCTGGCGAGCAGCAGCACGAAGAAGGTCCAGGAGAGCAGCTCGAAATTCTTGTTGATCAAGCGGGCGGCGCGTCTCGGAGCGGGTGATGACCGTCCCCAGGATTTTGGCCTTCATTTTCTCGTCAAAGCCGGTGGTGCAGGGCCGGAAGGTGACCCGGCGGAACACGCAGTCCAGGGCTTCTTTGGCCAGGGCGCGGTTGGTGGCGCTGAAAATACCCAGGATCGATAGGACGACGAAGCGAGATGCAAAACATGGCTAGGAGCACCTTTCTGATCTTTCTGCAAGCTGGAGACGAACAGGGCCGCCTCTTCCAGGGTGTTGTAAAAATACGCCGAGGCGCGCACCGAGCCCGGGATCTGGTGCGCGTTGAAACCAGGAGTGCACGCAGTGCTGCCCGGAGCGCACCTGGATGTTGGCCATCTGATCCAGCATCAGCGCCACACGGTGCGAGTCGATGCCTTGAATGGTAAAAGGTGACCATCCCGCCGCGCAGCTTGGGGTCGGCCGGGCCGATCAGCCTGAGACCGGGAAGGTCGCGGATCCCGGCGGTGATGGCCTCGTTGAGCAGCAGCTCCTGCTTCTGGATGGCATCGAAGCCGACCTTCTGCAGGTATTCGGCCGCCGCGCCCAGCCCGATGATGCCGGCGTAATCCTGCAGGCCGGCCTCAAACTTTTCGGGCGGGGGCAGAAATTCGCAGGTGGTGTAGGTGGAGGAAGCGACCGTGTCGCCGCCCACCAGGAACGGCTCCAGCGTCTCGAGGAGATGGTATTTGCCGTACAGCCAAAGAGAGACAGCGTTGATTCTCCATGGCTCCGTCTCGACATCGGCACCAACACGCCGTAGACGTCGAACGGGTAGGGACCGAACAGCTCCGAGTAGTAGGCCAACATCTCCCCGGTGCGCGCGAACGCTGCCGCGGCCTCCTCCGCCAACTCGGCCGCGAAGTAGTCGGCGTGGCACCCCGTTCGGGGCGAACGCTCAGCGTGCACCCCCCACGCTGACCGTGGCCAGGTAGCTGGCAAGCGGCTGCTTCATCTCCCACACGAAGGTCCGGTCGTAGCCCTCGGCAATGGTGTCGACCAACACCCCGTTGGCTGCCGCCACGTACGGCTTGGGCACAGTGATCCGGAACAGGTACGTAGCTTTGTCCGACGGGTGGTCGTTCACAGGGAACCAGGTAGCGGCTCCCTGTGGCTCGTCCAGCGTGTAGGTGACGTCGCCCACGTGTTGCCAGCCCATGGAGAACGACTCAGCGTCCTTAATCACTTCGGGGGTCCCAGAGTACGAGACTTCAGTGGAGAAGGTCGCTCCCGCCCCTAGCTGCTCCGGGCACGAGATGATCAGTTCTTGCCCCTCCCGGCGATACTCCGCCTTCACCCCATCGACCGTCACCCCGCCGACCTCCAGCCCCACGAGGTCCAGACTGAAAGACCGTAGATCCTGTGTGGTCTCGGAGAAGATGACGACAACGCCCTCAATGCCCTCCGAGGCCGGGTCGACCGCCAGCGAGATCTCGTACGACAAGACGTCGTAGCCGGAGTTGCCGGCGTGCGGGAAGTAGGGATCTCCGACTCCCGTCAGACCGGCATCGGGATCGTCGCAGCCGAGGCTCGCCAGGGCCACACTCAGCAGGATCGCGACCAGCAAAGCCAGGGCCGACAGCGCTGGGGCCTGCGCGATCCTTCCGGCGCTTGTTCATTCCGCGTCCTCAACCCTCTCCGGTTCGTCACGCCCTTTCACGCGCCGGGCATACAATGCCCCCACCGCCACGCCGATCGCGCAAAGACCGGCCATGCAGACAACGGTGGCCTTCACCTCGAGTTCGCTCGTACTCAGCGGTAGGTGCTCACCCATGAAGCCGATGAGATAGCTTCCGATAGGCGTGGTCCCTATGAAAAGGAGAATGTACATCCCCATCACCCGGCCCCGCAGGTGATCCGGCACGCCCAGCTGCAGCCGCGTGTTCGCCGAGGTCATGAACAGCACCGCGACGAAGCCGATCAGGAACATCAGGACTGTGGTGACGGTCCGCCAATCCGACAGCCCCACGCCCAGCAAGAGGATGACGAACGCGCTCGCGGCCCAAAGTAGCTGGCGCTGGCTCGGCTTGCCGCGATAGGCGGCGACCAACCCCGCGACCACCGACCCGACTCCCATCGTCGTCGTGAGCAGGGCCAAAGTGGACGCTCCCAAACCGAGGATGTATTTGGTGACCAGCGGCAGGAGGGTCATGAAGTTGAGGCCGAAGGCTCCGATGGTCCCCATCACAATGAGTATGACCACCACTTCGGGAGTCGACCGCGCGTACCGGAATCCCTCTGCCAGCTGACGCAGAGAGCTCTCTCGCCGCGGACGGGATGCCAGATGAAGGTCGCTGGTACGCATGGCAAGCAGTGCCGCGATCAGCGCCAGGAAGCTCACCGCATTGATGTAGAAGCAGGTCGCCACATCGAAGACTCCCATGACTACCGCCCCTATCGCAGGACCGGCGATTCGGGCGCTGTTGAACAGGGTGGAATTGAGCGCGACCGCATTCGGGAGGTCCTCGGTGCCAACCATCTCGGGCACGAAGGCCTGACGGATGGGTCCCTCGATGGAGTCCACCAAACCGCGCAACCCAGCGAGCACGTAGATGATAGTCACGGTCACGAGTTCGGTCGACGTGAGAATCGCCAATGCCAGCGCCACAAAGACTTGGATCGCCTGGGCGGCTACGATGGTCGGCCGTTTGGGAAAGCGGTCGGCCAATACTCCGCCGTACACAGAGAACAAGAGGGCGGGGAGAAAACGTATCGTGATGGCCAGACCCAGAGCGACCGGAGAATCGGTCAGAGCGAGCACCAGCCAGCTGAGGGCGACGTCCTGCATCCAGCTACCCGACATCGAGACCAACTGCCCGAACCAGTAGAGCCGGTAGTTTCGATTGCGCAGGGAGCGGAACGCATGGGTCAGCGCCGCAGTATTGCGCCGCCCAGTGCGTTCTGGCGGCCGGGACTTCATTATTCAGCAGCCTCCCGGCGCGGACTAGGCGGCCGGGGCTTCGCTCTGAATGGAGTCTCCAGGCGGGACACCTCGTCTCGCTGGAAGCGAGGCCAATCGGCGGCAACGCCATTCCTCAGGGCCTCGATGCCCTCACCTTCGCCAAGAACTTCTCCGATCTCGGCGACCTCGATCCCGGCGGCGGCTATCGCGGCGGACAGGGGAGCGGCATCGGCGGCGGAAACGGTGATGAGCAGGCTCCCCGACCCGATCAGCCCCAACGGGTCGAGACCCAGGTGTGCGCAGATGCGTTCCGTCTGCGGGTAGACCGGGATCTTCTCCAGCTGGAGGCGCAATCGGCGCTTTCCGGCTGCCCCCAATTCCGTGACCGCCGTCGCCAGACCACCCTCGGTGACATCGTGCAGAGCCGTCACTCCCGCGAACGAGCGTGCGATCCTGGCCTCCTCGAGGATTCCGATCCTCTCCAAGAACGCGCCCGCCTCAGCGATCTCCGCAACCGTCATCCCCGCTTCGAGCAGCCGCTCGCCGAATTCCCGAGCGATCAGACCCGTGCCCTCGATGGCCACCCCTTTTGTCAACAGGATGCGGTCGCCCTCGCGCATCTGCCGCTTGTCCACGAGTTCGCTTCTCCGGGCGATTCCCGCCATGGTCCCGACGATCACCGGCCGCGTCACGGCGTCCGAGATCTCGGTGTGCCCGCCGCACAAGGACACGCCGCAGCTCGCGCACACCTGTTGGATGTCTCGCGTCATGGCCGCGACCTCCGACGCGCTGGACCCCGGAGGGAATAGGAGTGTGCTCAGCAACCATCGGGGAGTAGCCCCGCTCGTGGCGACGTCGTTGGCGTTCACCAGCACCGTGTAGCTGGCCATCGAGTCGAGCGCGAGCGTGATGGGATCGGAGGCAAGCACCAGTACCTCAGCCTCGGCAACGTCGATGGCCGCTGCGTCTTCGCCAATGCCCGCGCCCACGAGAACGGCCGGATCGGTGGGAGCGATGCCGGCCAGAGTCTGCTCAAGGAGGTCGGCGGGCAACTTGCCTGTCGGCAGCGGAAGGCCGAAGCGGATGACCCGGCGCGCCTCTTCGAGCGACTTGACCACGAAGTCGGCGCCGCCATCGGGGGAGCGCTCCAGCGGATCGTTCTGGAGAAACATGGTCAACGAACCGGCGCGTCGCCCGGCTTCGACGTCGAAGGCATGGTCTCCGATCATCAGCAGATCGCCCACGTCCACCCCCAACTCGCGAGCGACGAACTCGACCCCGTCGGGAAACGGTTTGGGGTTCAAGGGCATGTCGCGAGTCACCACGACGGCGAAGGCGGCCAGATCGATGCCCAGGAGATTCTCCGACGCCCTCGTATCGCTTCGCGGCTGTTCCTCGTGATGATGGCCAGGGGGATGCCACTCTCGCGTAAGAAGGCCACCAGTTCCCCGGCCCCCTCGTTGACGCGGCAGCGCTGGGCCGCCTCCATCTCAGCGGTCGAAAGGACCGCCTCCTTCTGCCGCCTCTCCTCTGGGTCGTCCATGCCCGCGAGGAATTCGAGCAGCCCGATTTCCCGAGGACACCCGATGGCCTGGTGGATCGCGGCAAAGTCGATCGCGTCCGGCTCGGTCAGCGTACCGTCGAAGTCGAAGACGACCGCGGCCAGCCGAAACGCGCCCCCGTCGCGCAGG
Organism: uncultured Actinomycetes bacterium; assembly: GCA_963714175.1. GTDB lineage: Bacteria > Actinomycetota > Thermoleophilia > RBG-16-64-13 > RBG-16-64-13 > RBG-16-64-13. The sequence continues at coordinate 4,734 of CAVQNN010000011.1, forward strand.
TAGAGCCCAGGACCGGACGTATGGCTCCCACGGTCTGTCACTGCCTCCGGCCTCCTTGCCGTCCTCCGCGCCTCATCCAGCCCTACCGGCTCGTCGCCCCGGCGGACATCCGCCCGCCGCACCAAGCGGGATAGATATCCTACCAACTCCCTAGGTCAGGTAGTACAACAGGGCCGGTATGGCCCCCAACGCCATCAGGGTGGTCGTCAGCACTATCGACGACACCAGTTCCGCTTCGTTCTTGTACTTGGTGCACAGCGCCGAGACCACGACGGCGCTGGGCATCGCCGCCTCGAAGAGGACGACCGCCCGCGGCACCCCGGTCAAGCCCAGCAGCCACACTGCCAGCATCCCGACCGCGAACCCCCCGCCCATCCGGATCACGCTCGCCGCCAGGGTCAGGGGGATCTGCGCGAACCGGATATGACCGATGCTCATGCCCAACACCAGCAGCATCAGCGGCACCGCGGCCTGCCCCACGAGACTGGAACGACGTGGTCACGGCTTCCGGCAGCGCGACTCCTGTGAAGTTCAGCACGAGACCGATCACGGCCGCGTAGATGAGCGGCGTGCGCAGAACGGCCCCGACACCCTGCCTAAGCCCCTTCTTGCCCGAGGCCAGGTAGATCCCGAGAGAACAGAGAAGCAGACTGTACGGGATGTAGAAGAGCACCGCCTGCGCCACGCCCTCGTCTCCGAAGGCGAGATAGAGGATGGGCAGGGGGATGTTGATGACGTTGGCGAAGATGATGGGCAGGTAGAGAGCCGAGCGCCCCTTGTGGCGGAAGCCGAAGGCCAGCCAGGCGAGCACGAACGTCCCGGCCATGACGAGCAGGCAGGACGCCCAGATCCGGGCGGCCTCGCCCAGGAGGATGGTGCTCGAGTACATGGAGACGAAGACCAGGCAGGGCGTGGCGACGAACATGGCCACGTCGATGAGCGGCCCGATGGCCGTATGAGTCACTCTGCCGAGCAGATAGCCGAGCGCGATGGCGAAGAAGGTGGGCCCGATGACGTTGATGATCTGTTCCATCTCGGTCAGGGTACACGCCCGCGCCGGAGGGTGCCAGGCGCAGCTGCACGGCCCGCTGCGGTTCGTGCGGCGAGGCGCCCCAGATGGTATAAGTCCTGACGATGAACGAAGCGACTTTCTACCACTGGCTCGTCATAGCCTGGATGGCTCTTGCCGTCGTGACGTTCGTGGCGCTCTTCTTCGTGAACGCACCGTACGGACGCTTCACCCGCAGCGGATGGGGTCCCCGGATCAGCGCACGCTGGGGATGGATACTCATGGAGACGCCGGTTCTTATCGACCTTCCTCGTCCTCTACGGGCTCAGCGACCGCAAGTCGAACCCCGTCAGCCTCGTGCTGGTGGTCTTCTGGATCGCGCACTACGCCCACCGTTCGCTCATCTATCCCTTCCGGGTGCGTAGCAGCCGGCCCAGCATCACCGTCTCGGTCATCGCGATGGGCAGCGGTCTTCAACGTGGGCAACGGCTACCTGAACGGCCGCTACCTCTTCTCGCTGGGGCCGGAACTGCAGGCGTCCTGGCTGCTCGACCCCCGGTTCATCCTCGGGGCGCTCCTCTTCTGGGTCGGATTCGCTCTGAACCAGCATTCGGACCGTGTGCTCATCGGGCTGCGCGCCGGGGGCGAGACCGGCTACAAGATCCCCCACGGCGGCGGATACAGGTTCGTCAGTTGCCCCAACTACCTGGGCGAGATGATGGAATGGGCGGGTTGGGCGCTCGCCTGCTGGAACCTGGGGGCACTGGCCTTCTTCGTGTGGACGGTGGCCAATCTGGCGCCACGCGCCATCAAGACGCACCGTTGGTACAAGGAGGAGTTCCCAGACTATCCGCACGAGCGCAAGGCTCTTCTGCCTTTCATCGTGTGAGGCGAGCCGACGTCGATACCCCGCCAACCTGCCCGGCGCGATAGAATGACCGCGGCGCGGCGCCTTTCGAACATCGATCATGAGGGGCTGAAGACCGAGTGAGAGTGAGCACGAGCCAGGTAAGAGCGACCGCCCCGGTCGCCCGCAGCGTGTTCTGGCTGATGATATCCCTGCTGGCCTGGGAGTTGTTTCAGGGTCTGAGAGCTGGGGCGAAGGTCCCGGATGGTTCCTGGGCGATACCGCTGGTCGACCTGATCTTCCTCACGCTGCTGCCGGCCGTGAGCGCGTTCGCGTTCACCCGGCTCTTCCTCGTGATAAGCCAGACCGCCCGGGGCACGCTCAACGTGTACTCGACCGTCTCGAGCCCGTTCGCGTGGCTCTTCTGGGTGGGCCTGGGCGTCGGCATGATCGGGCACGGCATCCACATATCCGGCCATGCCATCCGGCGGGCTATGCCCGACATATTCGCCCAAGGCGAGTTCGCGGCCAAGATCGCCTTCCTCGACACCAAGGTCGGATACCTCTTGCTCGGGATCGGCTTCTTCCTGGCGAGCATGGCCATCCTGCTCATCGGCCAGGGAGCGGGCCAGCGGATCTCGGGACCCGAGAGACTGCTGTTCGTGCTGGGCTCTTTGGTCACCTACGGCTTCGTGATCCTCTACATGGGAGTGGGTGGAGGACAGATCATCCTCGCCATCGTCGCCAGCGCAGCGCTCAGCGCGGTCAGCCTGTGGAGCCTCCCGCCTTCCGAGGTCACCCGCGACCCTATCGGGGCGTTCATAGTTCCCGGGTCTTTCCTGGCCGGCCTCACACTGATCATCTGGACGGTCATCGTGGGCGGACAGCCCACCTGGCCGTAGAAATGTAGCGCGCGCTTGCCGAGAACGCGCCTGACAGCCCTCTGTTTGCTCCTCCTCGCCGGGCTGTCTCTGGTCGTCGCCGGCTGTTCGTCCGGAGGCGAAGGAGCAGCCCACCACCAGCCTCTCGGACGCGGGCACCACTACGACCTTGACCGATAGTCTCTCCGCCACGGAGAGGGAGTTGGCAGACAACTACGACATCCAACGCAGCTTCGCGGCCTATCTGACGAAGGACAAGGCCGCCGACGACGATCCCCGGAGGGCAATACTCTATGGGCTGCAGGCCCGCACTCAGGCGCTGAGCTGTCTCGACGCGCTGGACGCCGGTTTGTTGGAGGTAGCCGACGACACCATGCCCGAGCTCAACCAGATGATGAATCAGGCCCAGAAGATCGCAGCCGATACCGTCAAGCAGACCCTGGCCGACGCACGGCTTATCATCGCGACCATGGGACCTCCTTCAGACGCACCTCAAGTGACGGCCGCACTCCTCGGGCAGTTCGTCGTCGAACTGGCGCCGTTGCTCGACGCGGCGACCCAGTCGATGTCGGCCCCCACGACGATCCCCTCGACGACCTCCACCTAGCCGCTCCCCCGTCCGACCGTGTGAGCGACGCTCGGCGCCGGCAGGCAGTCCCCTTGGCCGTAGGCTATAATCGCGCCTTGCTCGAAGCCGGATACGCGGCGCGGAGTGGTGTCCGAGTTGGCTGAAGGAGCACGACTGGAAATCGTGTAGGCGGGGTTAACTCGTCTCGAGGGTTCGAATCCCTCCCACTCCGCCATTTTCTCGAGAGGAGACCGTTGTGAGAATCCGCACGTCGCCAGCGCCTCGGGTGCTGGTCGTTCTGCTGCTGCTTGTCGCCCTGTCCATGGTCATCGCCGCCTGCGATTCGGGCGACACGGACCCGTCGACGACCGCCGTCTCTGACTCCAGCTCCACCACCGCGACCAGTGACAGCGTCACCACCACCACCCTGCCGGACGCGCTTTCCGGCACGCAGACGCTGCTGAAGCGGTCTTACAGAGCCCAGTTCGCCTTGGCCAACTACCTCACAGAGGTAGGCGCCGCGGACGACGATCCCCGGCTCGGTCTCTTCTACGGCCTGAAGGCCCGCACCCAGGCTCTGAGCTGCATGGACTCCATCGATCAGTACAGCGTGGAATCGGACGCCGCCAAGAAACAAGGCTTCAAGGAGGCGGCCGACGTAGCCATGAGGGATGTCTACGAGGCGCTGAATCAGGGTGAGGCGCTCGGCTCCGAGTCCGTGACCCAGATACTCGTCGACGCGCGTACGGTGGTCGCGACTCTGGGGGCACCCTCCGACGACTTCGAAGAGGCTCTGACTGCTCCTCAGCCAGTTCGTCACCAAGCTGGATCCTCTGTGGGACGAGGTCAAGGCCGAGTTCAATGCGGCGATCGACGCGGGCACGGACTTCGTCGACGTGTATTCCGGCCTGGCCGAGATACTCGTTGACGAGGAAGACATCGACGGTGCCTTGACTGTGCTGGACAAAGGCATAGCCGCCACCACCGGAGACGACGGTGCGGGATTGGTAGCCGTCAAGGCCAGGCTCCTGAGGGACAAGGGGGACATCGAGGGGGCCTTGGCCGCTCTGGACAAGGGCATAGCCGCGGCCACGGGAGACGGTGGTGCGGAGCTGGTGGCCTTCAAGGCCCGGCTCCTCTGGGACAAGGGAGACCTTGAAGGGGCCTTGGCCGCTCTGGACAAGGGCATAGCCGCGGCCACGGGAAACAACAAGGCCGCGTTGGAGCAGGTCAGAGAGTTGATTGCCAAGGACCTGACCGAGGGCAGCACCACGTTCTCCTCGGCCACGTACTCCTGAGAGGCCGGCTGCCTGCTGTATACTCCCAGGCGACCGTGCTAGGTGGGGAGCCAGCGGTGCCCTGTACCCGCAATCCGCTTTAGCGGGGCTGAATTCCCACCCTAGGAGCGGGCCTGTGGGGTCTGACGCCGGCCAGTGGTGTTGACGGCCGGGTCCCGCGCAATGGAACTCCGTGAACCGGGTCAGGACCGGGAGGTAGCAGCCCTAAGCGGACTCTTCCATGTGCCGTGGGGTGGCTTGGCTTGAGCCGGCTACCGGTGGGCGCTCGGAGGTTCGTCTTCGAAGGTGGGTGCACGGTCCTTTTTGTCCCCTGAGGCTGCAAGTGATGGACCGGTGATGCCCGCCATTCTCACCGACATCATCATCGTCATGGTCGTGGCGGTCGTGGTCACGCTTCTGTTCAGCAGACTCCGACTCCCCACCCTCGTCGGCCTCTTCGTGGCCGGAGTCCTCATCGGTCCCAACGCTTTCGGGCTGATCAAGAGCCCGGACAGCGTGGAGGAACTGGCCGACATCGGGGTCATCTTCCTCCTCTTCACTCTGGGACTCGAGCTGTCGTTCAGAAGGATGGCGCGTCTTGCCAGGGTGCTGTTCATCGCCGGACCACTGCAGGTGGTCCTCACCGGGGCGATCGGGACCGGGGTCGGCTTCGCCTTGGGTCTGTCGGCCGCTCAGGCCGTGGTCCTGGGGATGCTGGTGGCGCTGAGCAGCACGGCGGTGGTGCTCAAGACCATGACGGAGCGGGCCGAGGTCGACACTCCGCTCGGCAGGAACGTGCTGGGCATCCTCATCTTCCAGGATATCCTGGTCGTCCCCATGATGCTGGTGCTGCCCTTGCTCGGGGGCGACGAACCCGATATCTCGATGAGCGCACCGGTCCTCGTGGCCGTGGCGGTGGGTGTGGTCGTGCTGGTCGTCGTCCTCGCGAAATGGATCGTGCCGCGGGTGCTCTACGAAGCGGCCCGGAGCCGCAGCGCCGACCTGTTCCTCATGGTCGTGGTCGCCATCTGTTTCGCCGTAGCCGCCCTCTCGGCCTGGCTGGGCCTGTCCCTTGCCCTGGGCGCGTTCCTTGCCGGACTCATCATCTCCGAGTCCGAGTACGGCCATCACTCCCTCGGTCTCGTCATGCCGTTCCGCAACCTTCTCGTGAGCTTCTTCTTCGTCTCGATCGGCATGCTCCTCGATCCCGGCTTTCTGGCGGACCACTGGTGGATGGTCCTGCTTGGGGCCATCGGGCTGATGCTGGTCAAGACGATCACCGGCACCGTCGCCGTCCAGGCGCTGCGCTACCCCCTGCGGACATCGCTCGGAACGGGGTTGGCTCTGAGCCAGGTGGGAGAGTTCTCCTTCGTGCTGGCGGCCGTGGCTACCGGCAACTCGCTGCTCCCCGAGGACCTGCGACAAGGCTTCCTGGCCGTGGCGGTGCTCACCATGGCGGTGACTCCCATCGTGATGAGCCAGAGCGCGCGGGTCTACCGACTGATGGAGCGGCTGCACCTGCCCCGGTGGATCATCGCCGGCCGCGGTGTCGGGATCGACGGAGGAGACACGCTCACTCCGATCACCTGCTCATCATCGGCTACGGCATCAACGGCAAGAACCTCGCCCGGGCGGCCCGCGAGTTCGACTTCCCCTACGCCATCGTGGAGATGAACCCTCAGACCGTGCGGGAGGAGGTCGCCCGAAACGAGCCGATTCACTTCGGCGACGCGACCAACGAGGCGGTGCTGACTCAGGCCGGTGCTGAGCGCGCCCGGGCGGCGGCGGTAGTCATCGGCGATCCGGTCGCGACCCGCGGCATCGTGGCCCAACTCCGGCGCATGTGTCCCTCGCTCCACATCATCGCCCGCACCCGCTTCCTCTCTGAGGTGCAGCCGCTCTACGCCCTGGGTGCCAGCGACGTGGTACCTGAGGAGTTCGAGACCTCCATCGAGATCTTCCATCGGATGGCCCACTACTTCGATCTTCCCGAGGATCAGGTGCAGAGCCTGGAGGACGCCATCCGCGAGGATCACTACGGCGTGTTGCGCCGCGCGCAGGCGGAAGACGAGGGCGGAGACGCCGAAGGAGCGGGGCGGGGCGACTGATATAATCGCGCCACTTCTTTCGAGCTAACGACGAAGGAGTCACCCGGCGCATGTCAGTCTCTCTGTATCGCAAGTACCGGCCGGCACGCTTCGAGGACATCATCGGGCAGGATCACGTCGCCCGCACGCTCGTCAACGCCATCAAGCAGGACCGCGTCAGCCACGCCTATCTCTTCACCGGTCCGCGCGGCACGGGCAAGACCTCCACCGCCAAGATCCTGGCCATGGCCCTCAACTGCGACGCCGGGCAGGGCAAGGCCACCCCGACGCCCGACGGCACCTGCCCCCACTGCGAGGCCATCCGCAGGGGCAGCGCCATGGACGTGGTCGAGATGGACGCCGCCTCCAACCGCGGCATCGACGATATCCGCGACCTCCGCGACAAGGTGCACTTCTCGCCGGTGGAAGGCCGCATGAAGGTCTACATCGTCGACGAGGTGCACATGCTCACGCCCGAGGCCTTCAACGCGCTGCTCAAGACCCTGGAGGAGCCGCCGGTCCACGCCGTCTTCGTCCTGGCCACCACCGAGCCGCACAAGGTGCCGGCCACCATCCTCTCCCGCTGCCAGCGCTTCGACTTCCGCCGGCCGTCGGTGAAGGAGGTGGTCGAGCGTGCTCGCGAGCGTGGCCGCGCAGGAGGGCATCGAGGTGGCCGAGACCTCGCTCACGGTCATCGCCCGAGCGGCGGCGGGCAGCTTCCGCGACGCCATCGGCATCCTCGATCAACTCGCCACCTACTCCGGGGGCAAGATCACCCTGCAGGAGACCCTCGACATCCTGGGGATCGTCCAGCACGACCTGCTGTTCGAGATCGTCGATCTGGTCAGCGAAGCGCGACACGCAAGGGCGCTCTGCTGTTCGTCGAGCGGCTGAGCCAGGGCGGCACCGACTACACCCAGTTCATCAAGGACCTGCTCGGCCATCTGCGCGACGTGTACGTCGTCAAGCACACGGCCGAGATGCCGGCCAGCATCGCGGCCACCGAGGAGCAGCTGGACAGGCTGCGCAGCCAGGCGGCGCGGGTCTCCACGCCGCGCACCGTTACCTTCATCGACCTGCTGGGCGAGGCGCTTCGCTCCATCCGCCAGGGTTCCGACCCGCGACTGGAGCTGGAGCTGGTGCTGATCAAGATGACCGCCATAGCACGCCGGGGGCTCCGCGAGGCTCCGGCTCGGCATCGCAGCCGAGGGCCGCGGCCGATGCGGCGCAAGACGAGCGCTGCGCTCGGTGCCGGCAGAGAAGCCGGCCGCCGGCGCGTGAGCCGACGGCTCCGCGACGACTCAGCCAGGCGCCGGAGCCGCCCGCGATAGCCCTGGTCCCGGAGCCGACCACCCGACGCCGGCAGTGGCCGAGCGCGACCCGCGCCTCGTGCCGACGGTGCAGCCCGACATCGACCACCTCAAGCGAGCCTGGCCGGTGGTCCTCGAGGCGGTCAAGAAGCGTCAGGCCGGACTCTCGCGCGGTGCTGGGGGAAGGCCGGCCCGAGAGTCTCGACGGCGACGAACTGGTCATCAAGTTCCCCGCCGGCTACAGCTTCCAGGCCAATCAGGTGGCCCGCGGGGACAATCCCCAGGTCATCGCCGAGGCCCTGCGCGAGGTGACGGGCAGGCAGCTCCGCGATCACCACCAAGCTGGCGACAGGAGCCCGCGCCCGAGCCGGCAGCCCGGAGGAAGATGCTAGAATCCTGAGCAAGGACGAGTTGATCCGGGTGCTCAAGCAGGAGTTCGACGCCCAGGTCATCGACGACGGGCCCACGCGCTAGACGAGCCGAGGAGACGCCAGTGAACCCGAACTACCAGAAGATGATGAAGCAGGTCCAGAAGATGCAGGCCGACATGGCCAAGATGCAGGAAGACCTGGCCAACGAGATGGTCGAGGCTTCCGCGGGCGGCGGCATGGTCACGGTCCAGGTCACCGGCGCCATCGAGCTCAAGAGCATCAAGATCGATCCCGACGGCGGTCGACCCCGAGGACGTCGAGATGCTCGAGGACATGATCATGGCCGCCACCAACGAAGCGCTTCGCTCGGCGCAGGAGCTGGCCAACAAGAAGATGGGCGGCATCACCTCGGGCCTCAACATCCCCGGTCTGCCCTTCTGACCGGTGCCGCCAGCCGCCTCGCACCGCGCACCTCGGGTGGCTCGGTAGCGTAGCGCATGTTCAGCCCCACCGTCCAGAAGCTCATCGACGAGCTGAGCAAGCTGCCCGGCGTGTGGGCCCGAAGACGGCCCAACGCCTGACCTTCCATCTGCTCAAGCTCTCCCCCGAAGACGCGCTGCCTCTGGCCCAGGCCCTCATCGACGTCAAGGAGACCGTGCGCTTCTGCGACCGCTGCTTCAACCTCACCGAGCAGGAGCTGTGCTCTGATCTGCCTGGACGCCGGACGGGACCAGACGATCATCTGCGTGGTCGAGGAGCCGGGCGACATCATCAGCATCGAGCGCACCCACGAGTACCGCGGCCTCTACCACGTCCTGGGCGGGGCCCTTTCGCCGCTGGACGGCATCGGTCCGCAGAAGCTCCACCTGGCCGAGCTGTTCGAGCGGGTGCGGTCGGGAGAGGTGCGCGAGGTGATCGTGGCCACCAACCCCAACATGGCCGGCGAAGCCACCGCGCTCTTCATCGCCGAGGAACTCCGCCCCTCGACCGCGGCGGGCACGCTGCGCATCACCCGGCCGGCGGCCGGCCTGCCGATGGGCGGCGACCTGGAGTACGCCGACGAGGTCACCCTGGGCCGAGCCTGACGGGACGGCGCGAGCTCTAGGCGCGTGCCCATCGCGCCTGGCGGCGAAACGTCCTTCCGACAACCTGCGAGAAATCCGCTAGAATCATCGGCTAGAATTCACCGTCCCGTAAAACCATTCGAAGCGGAGCACTGATCCAGGTGGCGGACAAAGAGCAGCCCATGCAGGACCAGACCACCAGCGACTGAGGACGCGCTCGGCTCGCAGTACGTCGTCATCGGCGGACCGGAGCGCAAGGCCGAGCGCACCAACATCGTCGTGATGAAGTTCGGAGGGACGCTCGGTGGCGGATGCCACCTGCATGAAACGGGTCGCCAACCGCATCGTCGACGCCCGCAAAGCAGGGGCACCCCGTCGTCGCCGTCGTGTCCGCCCGAGGCGACACGACCGACGAGCTCATCGAGATGGCCAAGGAGATCTCCGAGAACCCGCCCGCCCGCGAGATGGACATGCTCCTCTCCACCGGCGAGCGCATCTCGGCGGCTCTGGTGGCGATGGCCATCCACGAGCTGGGCTACGACGCCATCTCGCTGACCGGCTCCCAGGCCGGCATCGTCACCGACACGGTGCACACCAAGGCCAAGATCCTCGACATCCAGCCCGCACCGCATCCGCAAGGCGCTCGACGAGGACAAGATCGTCCTGGTGGCGGGCTTCCAGGGAGTCTCGACCGACCAGGACGTCACCACGCTCGGGCCGCGGCGGCTCCGACACCACCGCCGTCGCGCTGGCGGCGGCTCTCGGGGCCGAGGCCTGCGTGATCTTCACCGACGTGGACGGCATCTACACCACCGACCCGCGGGTCGTCCCCGAGGCCCGCAAGCTGGACTTCATCTCCAACGACGAGATGCTGGAGCTGACGGCGAGCGGCGCCAAGGTGATGATGCTCCGCAGCATCGAGGTGGCCCGTCGCTTCGACGTGCCCCTGTGGGTGCGCTCCAGCTTCACCAATGCTCCCGGCACACTGATAGGACAGGATGAGAAAGGCATGGAACAAGCGATCATCTCCGGCGTCACCTACGCTCTCGACGACGCCAAGGTCACCATCCACGACCTGCCCGACAAGGTCGGCGATCGCCGCCAGGGTCTTCACCGCTCTGGCCAAGGCCAACGTCAACGTCGACGTGATCATCCAGAACGTCTCCGCGCGACGGCGCGGCCGACATCTCCTTCACGGCCTCCGAGGCCGACCTGCCCAAGATCGACCACGGTCCTCGAGCGCCCTCAAGGACGAGCTGGGATTCTCCTCGTTCGACGTCGACAAGGACGTGGCCAAGGTCACCCTGGTGGGCGCCGGCATGAAGACCTACCCCGGCATCGCCGCCAAGATGTTCGAGGTGCTGGCCGAGAACGACATCAACATCGAGATGATCTCCACCAGCTCCATCAAGATCAGCTGCGTCATCCGCAAGCAGCACGCCGAGACGGCGGTCAAGGCCCTGCACGCGGCCTTCAAGCTGCACGACGGCATGGCGAGCCGCGAGGAGGTCTTCAGCTAGGAGCTCTGACGGCTTCGCAGAGGATCGGGTACGGACGACACGGGGAGGGTGGTCGTGGAAGCGATCGTGGTCGAAGGACTTCGCAAGCAGTTCGATCCACCCAAAGGCCCGGTCGCGGTGGACGACGTCTCCTTCCAGATCGAAGAAGGCGAGATCTTCAGCCTGCTGGGACCCAACGGCGCCGGCAAGACCACCACCATCTCCATCCTCTCCTGCCTGCTCAAGCCCGACAGCGGCGAAGCGCGGGTGGGCGGGTTCTCGGTCACCCGCGAAGCCGGAGAAGGTCAAGGCGCTCATCGGCGTCGTCCCGCAGGACATCGCCCTCTACGACGACCTGAGCGGCCGGGAGAACCTGCTGTTCTGGGGCCGCATGTACGGCCTGAGCGGCGCGGCGCTGAACAAGCGGGTCGACGAGGTGCTCGAGCTGATCGGCCTGGTCGACCGGCAGAAGGACCGGGTCGAGCAAGTACTCCGGGGGCATGAAGCGCCGGGTGAACATCGGCGCGGCCCTGCTGCACAAGCCCCGCTTCCTCTATCTCGACGAGCCCACGGTGGGCATCGATCCGCAGAGCCGCCGCTCCATCCTCGACGGGGTGAAGGACCTCAACGCCGCGGGGGTCACCGTGCTCTACACGACTCACTACATGGAAGAGGCCCAGGAGCTCTCCGACCGGATCGGCATCATGGACCAAGGCGCGATGATCGCCGTGGGCACGCAGGACGAGCTGGTGCGCCTGGTGGGGGAGCGGACCCGCATCGACCTGGCGCTGGATCGCGAACGCCGAGACTCTGGCCGCGCAGTGGCGCGATCTGCCCGGTGTCTCGAGCGTCTCGGAGCCCGAGGACGGGCACGTGTGGCTGTTGGCCGAAGACGCCAACACGCTCATGCCGCAGCTCTTCGACGGCGCCCGAGCGGCCGGCGCCCGCATCACCGAGATCAACCTGGCCGAGCCCAACCTGGAGATGGTCTTCCTGCACCTCACCGGCCGCGCGCTGCGGGACTAGGCGAGGCGCGGAGCACTAGATGATGCGGGCACTCAGCATCGCCTGGAAGGACATCCGCCACATCTACCGCAGACATCGCCGGCCTGGCCATGATGCTGGTCGCTCCGCTCGTTCTGGCCACTCGCTCTGGGCTCCGCCTTCGGCTCCGGCGACAACTTCTCCATCGCGGCGGTGAAGACCGTGGTGGTCGATCCAGGACGAGGGCGCCGGGGCGGGCATGCCCGCCGCCGGCGCCACGCTCACCGCCGCGCTCACCAGTCGCCGACATGGCCGACCTCCTGGCCGTCACCGAGGTCGGACACCCCCGAGGCGGCCCGCGCAGCCGTGGACGACGGCGACGCCGCCGTGGCGGTCATCATCCCGTCCGGCTTGTCGTCAACGCTCGACCGGCGCCGGTCCGGCCGACGGCCGAGGTGCGAGATCTACAAGGACCCGACGCTCACCGTCGGGCCCCTCCATCGTCGACCGCGGTGGTGGACTCGGTGGTGCAGTCCCTGAACGGCGCCCGGGCGGCCGCCGCGACCGCCGTCCAACTGGCGGCGTCCCTGGGCGTCACCGACGCCGCGCAACTCGCCGACGTGGCCTCCAAAGCCGCCGACGTCCTTCGCCCACGACGCCGAAACACGAAGCACCGGTCACGATCGACCGAGCGCACCCCGGTCGTGCGAGGGCGCGGACCAGGAGAAGCGCCCCAACGTCGCCAGCCAGGTGCTGGTCGGCATGATGCTGTTCTTCATGCTGTTCGGCGCGGCCACTCCCGCGCGCAGCATCCTCGACGAGCACCGGCAGGGCACGCTCTCCCGGCTCTTCACCACCCCCACGCCGCGCAGCGTGATCCTGGGGGGCAAGTACATCGGCGTGTTCCTGGTGGTGCTCGTGCAGGCGGTGGTCCTCATCTTGGCCGGCTGGCTGCTGTTGGGAGCCGACTGGGGAGAGCCGGGGCCGGTGGCCGTGCTCACGTCTGTGCAGCGCGCTCGTCGCCGCTTCTCTCGGGCTTGTGACGGTCTCGTTCGCCAAGACCCCCGCCCAGGCGGGCGCGGTCAGCTCGGCCATCTTCGTCTTCCTCGGCCTGATGAGCGGCAATTTCACTGGGACCATCAGTACCGGCGGCACGTTCGCGGCCATTCGGCGGATCAGCCCCATCGGCTGGCTGATGGAGGGGTGGAGCAACCTGCTCTTCGGCGGGTCCTGGGGAAGCATCGCCCTGCCGGTGGTCGCGGCGCTGGCCTTCGCCGTGGTGTTCTTCGCCCTCGCCACCTTCTTCTTCAGGAGACGGTACGCATGAACCGCCTATGGCACATCGCCACCAAGGAACTGCTCCAGAACCGCCGCGACCGGCTTGGCGCTGCTCTTCACCATCGTCCTGCCTGTGATCTTCACGGTCTTTCTGGGACTGCTCATCCCAAGCGGTGACGAAGGGGAGCAAGGCCTGCCCCTCGCGATCGCCGACGCCGACGGGAGTCCGGCCGCCGAGCAGCTGGTCGAGAGACTGGAGGCCTCTCCCCTGCTCGAGTTGGAGGCGATGACCGCCTCCGAGATCGACGCCGCCGTCCAGGATCAAGAGGTGGCCGCAGGGCTGATCATCCCCGAGGGATACGGCGCGGCCGCGGCGGCCGGTCAATCCGTGGCACTGACCTTCGTGCGCGTCGAGACCTCCAGCGGTGCCCAGTCGGTGTGGCAGGCGGTGGAGAGCGTTCTGTCCGAGTCGAATTCCAGCCGAGCCGCCGCGACAGCCGCGGCCGAACAGGTAGCCGCCGCGACCGGCCGCCCCCTGGACGACGACCTGCTGGAGTCCGCCGGCTCCATGGTGGAGACTCAACTCGCCGTCCCCAGCCATCAAGGTGACCACAAAGGACAACGGTGGCGCCGCCGCAGAGGAGGCCGGAGGGTTCAATCAGTCCTCGACCGGCTCCCTGGTCAACTGGGTCCTGTTCGGTCTGCTGGGAGTGAGCAGCACCGTCGTGCTGGAGAGACGACTCGGCCTGCTTCCGCCGCTTGAGCGCCGCCGGCGTCCGCGCCCGGGAGATCATCGGCGGCAAGATGCTGGCCATGGTCGATCCTCACCTTCCTCCAGCAGACTCCTGCTCATCTTGGTCGGGCAACTCGCCTTTGGAGTGGACTACTTCAACAGTCCGCTCGCCCTGTTCATCACCATGATCTCCCTCTCGGTGCTGGCGGCGGCTTTCGGTCTTCTCATCGCGTCGCTCTTCCGCACCGAGCAGGCGGTCATCGCCACCACGGTGATCACCGCCCTGTTGTTGGCCGCCCTGGGAGGAGCCTGGTTCCCGCTCGAGGTCACCGGCGCCGGCTTCTCCAGGGTGGCCCACGTCCTACCCTCCGCCTGGCTCATGGACGTGCTGCACGGCATCACCCTCAAGGGCTGGGGGGTTGTTGACGTCCTCGGGCCTCTGGGCATCGTGTGGATATGGATCGTGGTGCTCTCCGCGGTCGCCGTATGGCGATTCCGTCCGAACTAGCAGCCACACGACCGAGGACGCGCTATCGTGCCGCACAGTGCGTCCTGGGGGCCGCGGCTTGGTTTTCCGACAGGCTCCTGGCTACAATCGACCCATGAACGACCTCCAGGAACTCACCGCCGTCCTCGAGGACCTCAACCAGGCCGGCTCGTTCAGGGACGCCGCCGAACATCTCACCCGCTGGGCTCGGACCTTCACCGGATGCCAATCGGCTATCCTCCGCCTTCTGCAGGAAGATGGGGGAGTTCCCTGGCTTGCCGGATGCGTGGTTGACGGCGCAGACGACGCCTTCGCCCGCGACGAGACGGTGGTCCACGGCGCCGAGTGCATCTGCGGTCGAGTGGCCACGGGCGCCGTCGATACTTCCCTCCCCTTCTACACGGAGGGCGGCTCCTTCTCCTGGGGCAGGATCGGCACTCTCGCCCAGGACTTCACCGCCGACCAACTGGGACGACTCCGTGGACGATGCATGGAAGAGCTGTACGAATCCCTCGCGGTTTTCCCGCTCCGTGCGGGAAGCCGGATGGTCGGATCTCTCCACCTGGCCGACAAGCGTCCGGACTGTTTCGGCAGGTCCTCGGAGGTCGTGGAGGCGGCCTGCCGGCTCGCGGGAGATACCCTGCTCCGTCACAAGACGAGAGAGCGGGAGCAGGCCGTCCTGGAGACTATTGAGACGGCGCTTCTCCCTGCCGTTCCTCCGGCCGTGGACGGCCTCGATATCGGAGTCTGCTTCACCTCGGCCACCGAGCTGGCGCATGTGGGAGGAGACTTCTACGACGTGCTCGACCTGGGCGAGGCCGGCGCGCTCGTGCTGGTGGGCGACGTCTCCGGCAAGGGTGTCGACGCGGTCGGCCTGGCGGCAAGAGCCAGGTACACGATCGAGGCTCAGGCCGACATCGCGCCCGACCTGGGGGCCTTCATGAGCGCGGCCAGCGAGACTCTCACACGCCAGCTGCCAAACGGGCGCTTCGTCACCGCGGTGGCCTGTCTCATCGATCGCCAGAGCGGAGTCGTGAGCACCTGCTCGGCCGGGCACCCCCCTCCACTCCTTGTCACATCCTCGGGCGCCGTCGAGCTCGACGCACCCCACAACCCGCCGCTGGGGCATCTTCCCCGGCCGGCGCTTCGCGGCGGCTTCCCAGGATCTGCCGGCAGGAGATCTCCTCCTCATCTACACCGACGGGGTCACCGATTCCCGACGTGGCGACAGCTTCTTCGGTCAGGACGGCGTCGCTCGCACGGTGAAGGCGATGCCGGATCGCGACCCCCAGCAGATCGCCCGCTCGGTGTGCGCCGCATCGAACGATTTCCACCAGTCCTCGTTGCCGGGAGACGATCGCCTGGTGGTGGTTGTCCGCCGCCGCAGACGCGGCTCGGGCGAAGGTCGATCGGCTCGGCCTAACCGTGCGGATGCTAGAATCTCTCAGCTGTCAGCAGGGCAAGGAGGAGCCGTGAGCAAGGAATATCGGGTAGCAGTGGTCGGCGCCACAGGCGCCGTCGGTCGAGCGATGCGGAGCATACTGGCCGAGCGGGACTTCCCCGTCAAGCAGTTGGTTGCCCTGGCCACGGCCAAATCCGCCGGCATGAGCCTCGACTACCGCGGCAGCGAGGTCATCTGCCAAGAGCTCACTCCCGATAGCTTCAAGGATATCGACCTGGCCCTCTTCTCGGCTGGTGGCGGCACTTCTCTGAAGTTCGCTCCCATCGCTCGCGATGCCGGCTGCGTGGTTGTGGACAACTCGTCCGCTTGGAGGATGGAGCCCGACGTTCCCTTGGTAGTGCCCGAGGTGAACCCAGACGACGTCGACTGGCACAAGGGGATCATCGCCAATCCCAATTGCTCCACCATCCAGATGGTGGTGGCGATGAAACCCCTCCACGACGAAGCCAAGATCACCCGGGTGGTGGTCTCCACCTACCAAGCGGTGTCGGGTACCGGAGCCAAAGCCATCAACGAGCTGATGCAGCAGACCGAGCGACTCCTCGCCGGCGAAGCGCCGGAGATCAACGTCTACCCGTACCAGATCGCCTTCAACTGCCTGCCTCACATCGACGTGTTCCTCGAGAGCGGATACACCAAAGAGGAGCAGAAGATGGTGGACGAGACCAAGAAGATCATGGGCGACGACAGCATCGCCGTGACAGCCACCTGCGTGCGGGTGCCCGTGCAGAACAGTCACTCTGAGGCGGTCAATCTCCAGTTCGCCCGTCCGCTCAGCGTTGAGCGGGCCCGCGAGTTGCTGGCCGCTGCCCCCGGCGTCCGGCTGGTCGATGACCCCGCCAACAAGCTCTATCCCATGCCGATCGTGGCCTCGGGCCAGGACGACACCTACGTGGGACGCATCCGAGTCGATCCGACCGCGGAGAACACTCTGAACATGTGGGTGGTCTCCGACAACCTGCGCAAGGGTGCGGCCCTGAACGCAGTACAGATCGCGGAGTTGCTGGCCGAGCGCGACCTGATCCGCGTGCCCCGTTAGCAGGCTTCTTCAGCAGCCTCCTAGCGCCGGCCTGACCCGGCATGTCCGGTAGACCGCGGCTGTTCAAGGGACGACGCCGGAGGAGACTGCTTCGGGTGGCAGTCGCGCTGCTCGCGGTGATCGTCGCCTTGCTGGCGTATGGATACGGCGAGACGTACTGGCTTGAGGTCAAGGAGTACACGTTCTCGAGTCCCGATCTGCCGGCGGAGTTCGACGGTACCCGCATAGTGCTTGTCGCCGACATCCACCGCGGTCCGTTCTTCTCGCAAGGCAGAGTCCGCTCGCTGGTGGAGCAGGTCAACACGCTGGAGCCCGACATGATCGTGCTGGGCGGCGACTACGTATACATCAGCACCGACTATGCCGCCTCCTGCTTCGACGAACTCGAGCGACTGCAGGCGCCCCTGGGATGCTACGCGGTGCTCGGCAACCACGACTACGGCAGCTATGACGACGGCGGCACGGGTCCCGCTCCGGTCATCCAGGCCATCGACGACGCTGGTGTCACCCTCCTGCGCGACGAGGCCGTGTGGGTCGAGAAGGAGGGAGAGCGCATTCGGGTCGGTGGGGTCGACGACTATTCCGTGGACGATCCGCTACTCGACCCTGTCGTAGATGGGACCTCCAAGAGCGATCTCGTGCTCCTCGTCTCCCACAACCCCGACTTCGCGGAGGGACTCCCGCTCGGCGCCGTCGATCTTGTGCTTTCAGGACATACGCACGGTGGCCAGGTCACGGTGTTCGGTCTCTGGGCTCCCTTCGTCCCCTCCGATTTCGGCGGAAAGTACCGAACAGGCATGGTGACCACCGAGGCAACCACGGTGATAATCTCGAACGGAGTCGGCACCAGCACCATCCCGCCGATCCGTCTGTTCGCCCGGCCGCAGATCGTGGTGGTGACTCTGCGTGCGGAGGCCGGCCTCGACACAGACGCCGGCTCGGACGACCTGATCCACTCCAACGAGCTTCCCAATCTACGCCTTTAGTTGTATGTCAGCGCCCGCTCAGAGCGACTACGCTTCCCGGAACAACGGCAATGACGGAGGCGGAGGCGGGTGGTTCGATTGGCCGCGCTATTCTCAAGGCAGGCGCGAATGACGCGAGAGCTGTTCGATCTTCTCTCCCCAGACCGATTCGCTCAGGTCGAGGCCCAGACGGTCCTGCCCGGACGTCCGGGCAAGTCGGCCCCACTTCCGGCCGACCTGCATCTGCAGCTCGCCGACGCTCTGGCCGCTCAGGGCATCACCCGTCTTTGGACGCACCAGTCCGAGTGCTGGGAGGCTGCTCAAAGCGACAGCCACTTCATGGTCACAACCGGCACGGCGTCCGGCAAGAGCCTCTGCTTCAACCTGCCCGTGGTCGACGGTCTGCTCCGCGATCCCCATGCGAGGGCGATCTATCTCTATCCCACCAAGGCCCTTGCTCAGGACCAACTGCGGCGTCTCCGCATGCTGGCGGGCAAGCAGGTCGAGGTGGCCACCTACGACGGCGACACCCCCACGGCCGCCCGGCAGGTGGCCCGGCAGAAGGCCCGAGTGCTTCTCACCAACCCGGACATGCTCCACGTCAGTCTTCTGCCTCGGCACGAGCGCTGGGACGACTTCTTCTTCAACCTCCGGTATGTGGTCATCGACGAGGCCCACACCTACCGAGGAGTGTTCGGCAGCAACGTGGCCAACGTGCTGAGGCGGCTGCGGAGGGTGGCCTCGTTCTATGGAGCCGAACCTCGGTTCATCCTGGCCTCGGCCACCATCCGGAATGCGCGCGAACACGCACGGCACCTCACAGGGCTTGAGGTCTCTCATATCAGCGGCGACGGGGCGCCCGTCGGTGCCCGCAAGATCGTGTTCTGGCAGCCCCCGCTGGTGGAGGGCCAATCAAACCTCAGACGCAGTTCGAGCAACGAGGCGTCGGAACTGCTGAGCGTTCTCATCAGGTCCGGGATCCGCTCCATCTGCTTCACCAAGTCGCGGCGCAGCGCCGAGACCATCTACCAGCAGACGGTCGACCGTCTCAAGGAGACCGACCCCCAACTAGCCAAACGCGTGTCGCCCTACAGGGCCGGCTACACACCCGAACAGCGCCGCAGTATCGAGACCATGCTGTTCGGAGGTGACCTGCTTGCCGTGGTCAGCACCAGCGCGCTCGAACTCGGCATCGACATCGGAGCCCTCGACGCGGCCATCACCGTCGGATATCCGGGGACCATGGCCAGCCTCTGGCAGCAGTGGGGCCGGGCAGGCAGGGGCAAAGGCGAAAGCCTGGCTATCTTCGTCGCGGGCAACGACGCTCTGGAGCAGTTCTTCATCAACCACCCCGACGAATTGTTGCAGCGCGAGGTGGAAGCCGCCACCGTTGACTTCGCCAACCCGTTCATCCACGGGCACCATCTGGCGGCGGCCGCCTACGAGAGCCCGCTGATGGCCGACGATCAGCGGTTCTTCGGTCCTCGCATGCCCGTGGCGCTTCAGCGAGGTGTCCAGGAGGGACTGCTGCGGCACAAAGGCGGAGCCTGGTACTCATGCGACACTGGCTTCCCCGCGGCCAAGATCGGGCTTCGCTCCACCGCCGGAGAGCAGTACACCATCGTGGAGGAAGAGACGGGCGACATCGTCGGCACCGAGGGGGCGGAGACCGCGTTCTCGGCCCTGCATCCCGGAGCAGTCTACCTGCACATGGGCGACACCTATCTGGTCACCAGGCTCGACCTGGAGAACCGACTGGCTCTGGTGCGCCCCTTCTGGGACACCTATCACACCATCCCGCGGCGCGAGACCGACACGCGCATCATCAGTGAGAGCCTGCAGACCACCCATGGTCGTCTCACTCTGCACCTGGGCGAGATAGCGGTGAGCACCCAGGTGGTCGCCTTCCAGAAGAAGCGGCTTGGCAGCGACGAAGCGCTGGGCACTGAGGAGTTGGACCTACCCAGGCAGGAGTTCGTGACGGAAGCGATGTGGTTCACCATCCCGCCCGAGATGCTCTCGTCCGATGATGCGCTCGTCCGCCTCCCCGGCGCCATCCACGCCGTGGAGCACGCGCTCATCGCCCTGCTGCCGCTTTTCGCCATGTGCGACCGTTGGGACATCGGCGGATTGTCGACCCCCGTTCACAGCCAGACCGAGCAGCCCACCATCTTCGTGTACGACGGACACGCCGGCGGAGTGGGCATCTCTCGCCAGGGCTTCGAACGTTTCTCCGAGTGGGTGCGCGACGCGAGGAACCTCGTCCGGGACTGCCCGTGCGAAAGCGGCTGTCCGTCCTGCATCCAGTCCCCCAAATGCGGCAACTGGAACGAGCCTCTCGACAAGGAGGCAGCCCTGCGCAGCTGCCTGGGGGCGATGCTATCCTAGCGGCATGAAGCCCGAGTACATCTCCGTGATCGGCGGCGGTCTCTGCGGACCGGACGACTACGCCGTTGCCGAGCAACTCGGACGGCTGATAGCCCAGGAGGGCGCCACTCTGGTGTGCGGCGGGACTGAGCGGAGTCATGGAGGCCGCCGCCCGAGGAGCGAAGGAGGCCGGGGGCGCGACCATCGGCATCCTTCCCGGGCATGATCGCGCGCTCGCCAATCCCTACCTCGACTACGTGCTCACCACCGGAATGGGGCATGCTCGCAACCTCGCCGTGGTCAGCTCCGGCGATGCCGTCATAGCCGTCGGGGGAGGCTACGGGACGCTCTCCGAGATCGGGCTGGCTGCGAAGATCGGCCGGCCGGTGGTGATAGTCGGCGGCTGGCGACTGCAGAACGACGAGGGAACCGAGGGTGTCTGGTACGCGTCGTCGGCGCCTGAGGCGATGTCTCTCGCCAAAGAGGCCCTGGCTACGCAGGCCGGCCCCTTCGACGACCGAACGTATCCCGGCTGATGACCCGCCCGCCCGCCCGAGACAAGGAGACTCGGGAGCTGATCCAACGCTTTCAGACCAGGCGCGATCGGCGAAGGCGCATGCGTTTGCTCACCGCGTGGCTCGGAGGACTCGTCGCTGATTGCTCTTGTGACCGCGGTGGTGCTCCTGGCCATGCGTGGCTCAGGAGGCCAGGCGGATGTCGGCGTGACCTCCTCCACTCTGCCCGCGGGGACGACTACCTCTGTTGCCTCGTCGAGCGCCCCCACCACCGGAGAAGTCCCGACGACCACCGACCGCCACGACCTCGGGCAGCGTCACGACGACCACTGCCCAAGTCACGACCACGTCGCAGCCCACCACAACGACTTCGACATCCTCGACTACCTCTACCACCAAGCCGCGTCCCGCCGGCAAGGTGGTTGTCATCGACCCCGGACATCAGGCCCGAGGCAACTCCTCAACAGAGCCGGTCGGCCCCGGCTCGAGCGAGACGAAGGCCAAGGTGAGCAGTGGCACTGCCGGCGTGGTCACCGGTACCCCCGAGAGCGAATTGGTGCTCACCGTCGCCCTCAAGCTGCGTGACTCCCTCACCGCGCACGGAATCGAGGTCGTCATGACTCGGACCACGCAAGACGTCGACATCTCCAACATCGAACGGGCCCAGATCGCCAACGAGGCTGGAGCCGATCTGTTCGTCCGCATACACGCCGACGGATCGGACAGTTCCTCCACCGCAGGCATCCACGTGCTCTACCCGGCCTCGATCAAGGGCTGGACCGACGATATCGCGGCTGCGTCCAAGCAAGCCGCCGCTCTGGCCCAGCGGGAGCTGATCGCCGCCACCGGCGCCAACGACCGCGGCATCGACGCCCGCAGCGACATGACCGGCTTCAACTGGTCGGATGTCCCGGTTATCCTCCCCGAGATCGGCTTCATGACCAATCCGACCGAGGACAAGCTGCTCGCGACCTCCGCCTATCAAGAGAAGATCGTCGAGGGACTCACCCGGGCGATTCTGGGCTTCCTTGGAGTGAGTTAGCAGCCTGCCGGGAGGGCGTGTGCCCATCGCGCTCTGGCGGCAGACGTCCCTCTTCAGCAGCCTGCTAGACTATGCACGAGGCAATCCGACGGCTGCCCGAGCCGGCGTTGCGTCGCCCGGCATGAGTTCGCCGCTTGGTTTCGCATCGCCTGAGAACCCAGGAGGTCCTGCGCGTGAGTAAGCTGACCGTGGTCGGCACGGGATACGTGGGTCTGGTCACGGTGGCGTGTATGGCCGAGTTGGGCCACGAGATCGTCGCCATGGATGTCGACGAAGAGAAGATCCGCCTTCTTCGCGAAGGAGGAGTCCCCATCTACGAGCCTGGGCTGACCGAACTCATCGGGGCCAACCGAGAACGGATCGAGTTCACCACCGACAGGGTCTACGCGTACAAGACCGGTGAGTTCGTCTTCCTCTGTGTCGATACCCCGCCCACAGCCTCGGGCGACGCCGACCTCTCCCGCATCTGGCAGGCCATTGACGACCTTCCCCCCGATGAGGGCGAGCACGTACTTGTCACGAAGTCGACCGTCCCGGTGGGAACCGGAGCACTGGTCCAGGCCGAGCTGGCTCAGCGCGGCTACCGACACATCGGCTATGCCTCCAATCCGGAGTTCCTCCGCGAGGGGACTGCCATCGACGACTTCATGCATGCCGATCGCGTCGTGGTCGGCGCCAACGATGCCGGCGTCGCCGCACGAGTCGCCGAGCTCTACGAGAGCATCGACCGGCCCGTACTCACGACCGATGTGGCATCCGCCGAGATGATCAAGTACGCGTCCAACGCCTTCCTGGCCACCAAGATCAGCTTCATCAACGAGATCGCCAACGTCTGCGAGGCCACCGGCGCCGACGTGACGGTCGTCGCCAAGGGCATGGGCATGGACCGTCGCATCGGGCCGCATTTCCTACAGGCCGGGATCGGTTACGGCGGAAGCTGCTTCCCAAAGGATGTCTCCGCCCTCAAGCAGATCGCGGGCAACTCCGGCTACCACTTCCAACTGCTCAACGCGGTGATCGAGGTGAACGAGCTCCAGAAGCGCCGGGTCATCGGGAAGCTGAAGCGGCACCTAGGAGAGGAGCTGCGCGGGAAACGCATCGCTTTGCTCGGTCTCGCCTTCAAGCCCAATACCGACGACATACGCCAGGCCTCATCGATCGTCCTGGCCAGCCGGCTGCTGGCCGAGGGCGTCCAGGTCGTCGGGTATGACCCCATAGCCGCGGAGAACATGCGCGCGACCATTCCCGCGATGGCCTACGCCTCTTCGGCAATGGCCGCCCTCGAGGGCGCCGATGCCTGGTACTGGTGACGGAATGGGACGAGTTCCTCGGCCTTGACTGGACCACGGTCAAGAAGACGATGGCCCGACCGGTCGTCATCGATGGGCGCAACGCCCTAGACGGAGCGGCATTGGCGGAGTTGGGGTTCACATACGAAGGGGTGGGGACGCGAGTGCAGCAGGCGTGATTCTGGGAACACGCGGCTGGGTTCTCGCGGGAGTCACAGGCATCCTTGTCATTCTGGCCCTATCGCCGCTGCACGACGCCTGGGTGATCAATGACGCCGGTATCCTGGTCAACCGGGGCCTGTTAGCCGAAGCTGGAGGCATTTGGCCTGCCGACACTGAGGCTTTCCAGAGGAGTATGGAGAGACTGGCGGCGGCCGCCGCCCGCAAACCTCACACGAACGCCCGGGAAATCCCCATCTGGCGTACATACGGCTCTGCCGCCGCCCTTGCGCCCTCCGACCACGCCTTCGAGTTACTCGCGCGCGCCGCTGACATGGGACAACTCGACCGCTGGGGTCAATTGTGGCTTGGCGAGGTCGCTTCATCGACCGGACACTGGGACGAGGCTCGAGAAGCCTACCAGAGCATCGACGCCAGCAACCTTCTCATGTCCAGGGCTGACGCGTACCTCGAATCGGGACAGCAGGAAGCGGCCGCCCGCCAGTACAGCCTGGCCAAGGCGAGCCTCGACGCCGCGGTGGAGCGGGAGACTGCGGAACGTCTGCTGCTCGGCAACGCAGACGCGTCGGCTGAGCACTTCATGGTCTTCTCGGCCGAGCAAGTCACAGCCCTATTCCGCATCGGGCGGGGTCTCCTCAGCGCGGGCCAGCCGGACCAGGCCGTCACCGTCCTGGAGGAGGCGCACGACAAGGCCGCCGTGACCTCGCCAGGCGCCATGACGGAACAGTCGCTCAACCTCAATCTCGCCCTCGCGCTTGCCCAGACGCTGCCGGAGCAGCCGGAGAGCGGCCCCGCTCCCGCGGACTCTCCCGACTCCGAGGAGACCAGGAGCACGGTGCTCGCCCGTATCCGCACCCTCGCGCGCGAAGCCACCGAGGACAGCCTGACGGGTTCCGTATGCGTGCTGGCGTCGCGCGTGTATCGGCTCATTGGCGACGTAGGACACTCCACCGCCATGCTCAGAAAGGCCATCGAGATAGACCCGCTCTTCCCCGACGCCTATCTAGCCCTCGGCGCCTGGTATGAGAGCGAGGGAATGAACATGTCCGCGCTTAGGGTCTATGAGGAGGCGACCGAGCAGTTGCCGGCCAATCTGGAGATCGCCGTGGCATACGCGATAGCCGCGTACATGAGCCTGCCGGCCGAGGAGGCCCTCCCCTTGCTCAAGCAGACCTCCGAAACAGAAACCAACGATCCCTACCTGTTCGCCTTCCTCGGCGACTGCTACTTGGATCTGGACCAGCCGGCTATGGCCAGGATCGCCTACGAGGAGGGCCTCCGTCGAGCGCCTCAGGCCGAACCATTGACCAACCGGCTGGATTCGCTCGACGAGATGATGGAGACCCTGCCGTGAGCCGGCCGGACGCCTCCTCCACCAACCGGGCCGGCTTCGCTCTGATCCGCTGTGGCGCGGCCTTCATGGGCGTGGCGCTGATCGCGTCCCTCTGGGCGTCTCCGGACAGAACCGCCAGTCTACCCTGGGTCGCACTCGCTCTACTGGGCGTGAGCCTGGTGCTTCTGGTCACCGGCCCGTGCCTGGCGACAGTCACCCAGAGGCTCCGACCCGGCCACCTGTTGTGGTTCTTCTTGGGCATAGGGTTTGTCACACTGTTTGTCACGCTCCTTGCCAGCCGCTGGCCGACCTACAAGCTGTCGTGGCTGAACAGCGTCTATGCGGCGCTCCCGTCCATCCGCTCCCTCCCGTGGTGGTGGACCCAAGGGGGGTTGCACCCCAACCAGACCGGCGGAATGCTGGCCCTTTGCGCTGCCTTTGCCGCTGCCGTCGCCACTGCCGGCTCGCTGAAAGCAAGATATCGCTGGCCCGCCATCTTCCTGGCCATGGCCGGATTTGTCGGAGTGTTCATCACCGGATCCCGAGCCGCCTTGGCCGGACTGGCAGTTGCCGTCCTCCTGGTGCTGGTCGTGCGGACCAGTCGCTGGGTGTGGGCCTGGGGAGCAGGCCTCGCGATCGTGGCCTTGGGCCTGCTCGCTTCAGGCCAGATCGGGCGCATCGTCCACTTCTTCCTGCGTGACGAGAACCTCGACACCAAGCTGGTGGCCCGTCTGGACATCTGGTCGTCAGCTTTGAGCGGCATACACGACCACTTCTTCACCGGGATAGGACTCGGCGTATTCAACCAGGTGATGCCTTCTCGATACCCATACCAGACCGTCGGGCTCAGCTACCCGGTGTCGCAGGCCCACAATCTCTTGTTGGACACAGCTCTTGGGACGGGGGCTGTCGGTGCGTTCGGACTTGCACTGCTGCTTGGAGGAGCATTGCTGTTGGTTATCGGCGGCAAGGGCGAGCCTCACCTCAGCCGCGTCGTGTCATTGGGCATACTGGCTTCGATGGTCGCCTATATCACCTTCGGCATAACTGACTCCATCGGTCTCTCGATACCAACGAGCTTCATCATGTGGCTATGGGTGTGTGCCTTGGCCACTCTTCACTCACCCACGCTGTCACGCGAAGACGGAGTCTCCTGTCAGCCTCAACTCGACTCGCCACGTGCTATGCTTGGTTGTATTGGGGTGTGCACAAGAAAGTGAGGATAGACATGATCAAAGGTAAGGGATTCGAGTTGATTCCCCGGCCTCTTCCGATGAGGCAGAGATCAAGCTTCTACAAGGAGATCCTCGCCGACTTCTTGAAGAGTGGCGAGAAGTGCGTTGCCATCGCCAATACCGGTCGCAAGTCGGCTACTCTCGTGCAGGGGTTGCGAAAGGTGATCCAGTCCGAAGGTACGAAGGGTGTGAGGGTGGTGCAGCGCTCACAGGAAGTCTTTCTGGCCAAGGGCTGAGCCGCATCGCCTGCGTCACCGCGATCGTCGGCGCGGAGCAACGAAGAGGCCGCCCGCAGGGGCGGCCTCTTCAGTCTCGTGGTGCAGCAGTCCGGCAGCGAAGTCGCCGGACCGGCTGTCCACTCAGCGTTTGCTCTTGGCGATCTTGTCGCGGATGCGCATGACCGTCTCCATCAACTCGAATATGATCCGGCTGAGGAAGAACCAGAAGCCGTCCGATGAACAACGAGATGAAGAACGCGATGACCGAGAATCGATTCCCAGCCATCGCGACATAGATGATGTTGAACAGCACGTACAGCACGATGAGCGCCAGGTTGATAACGTACAGCGTCTTGAGCGTGCCCGGAGTGACGAACCCCTGGAACGAGAAGTCGAAGAGGCGGCTCCAGCCTCCCCGCTCCTGTGAGTACCCGTACTGCGGCGGCGGAGCCGCACCGTACTGCGGCTGAGGCGCGTAGCCGGCAGGAGCGGCCGGTGGGGGCGTGGACGGTCTGGGTGCGCTATAGGCTGCCGCGGCTGCAGCGGCCGCTGGGGCGACTGGGGCCGCGGCCGGCATGCGGGTGCCACATTTCTCGCAGAAGTCGCCGGTCGTCTGGGTGTTGCCACAGTTCGCGCAAGTCTTCACAACATCAACCACGGCGCCTCCTCTGTTAGAATCCGACCACGCCTACACGGTACGTTGCCCCGCGTACGCTGTCAATGCCCACTCGCTCCGACTCTGGACTTGGACGACGGATACTCGGTTACGCTATTGAGCAACTGAGCAGGTACGCCGATACTCTATGTGGAACTCGTTTAGCAATGGGCGCGACTGAGGTATCTTCTGGACCGCACGCGAGACTGTCTGGGTAGGGTGGGCATATGGGCACCAAACTTCTAGCTCGACCAAGAGTGGGCCACTTGCTGGCCGTGGCGGTTGACGTCGCCATCATCGTGCTCGCCTACTACCTCGTTCTGAACTTCCGCTATGCCTGGTCTTTCGCCGACTGGAGAGTGTGGAGTGCCGACTTCGCGATATTCGCCGGGATGGCGGTCCTCGTCCACCTCGGCATCAACTGGATAGCCGGCGTCTACAGCATCGTCAGTCGCTATATGAGCTTGGCCCAGGCGGTACGGGTGGGTCAGGCCGGCATCCTCGCTGTGGCGGTGCTCTTCACCCTGGTGGTGGCTTGGCCCCTTGCGGCGGGAGGCTCGGGCTATCTCATACCTCGGTCCGTGGTGATCGGCGGCGGTGTGGCGACCATCGTCTTCACTATTGGCGTACGTTTTGTACGGAGGGTCTTCTTTGAGGTCACCCAACGACCCGAGCAGGCAGCCGAGCGTCTTCTGCTTGTGGGCGCCGGGCAAGCCGCCGACATGCTGGCCCGGGAACTCAAGCGCACACCCTCTCTGAATATCCAGGTGGTGGGTCTGCTCGACGACCGCAGGAGCCTGCAGAACATGAGCATCCAGGGACACCCCGTGCTCGGTCGGGTAGCCGATGCTCCCGCTGTGGTCGAGAAGCACGGGGTCACGCAGATCGTCGTGGCCATCCCGTCGGCGAGCGCGGAGGAGATCGTCTCCATATACCGTCTCTGCAAGCCGGCGGGTGTGCCCATCAAGATCCTGCCCAGCTTGGCCGAACTGGTCTCGGGCACGGTCAGCCTGCGCGACGCCCGCGATCTGGACATAAAGGACCTCCTCGGTCGACCCAATGTCGAGACCGACGTGGGAGCCATATCCGAGTACATACAGGGTCACACCGTCCTGGTGACCGGCGCGGGAGGCTCCATCGGCTCCGAGCTGTGCCGCCAGATCGCGCGCTTCGCCCCCAGGCGACTGGTGGTGGTCGATCACGACGAGTCGTCACTCTACGACCTGCACGAGAGCCTTCAGAACGTAGGCTTCCGCGACTACGTCCTCTACCCAGCCAGCATCCTCCAGAAGCGAAAACTCGAGAAGATCTTCGCCCTCCATCGACCGCGACTGGTCTTCCACGCCGCTGCGTACAAGCACGTGCCTCTGATGGAATTGAGCCCGGACGAGGCCGTCATCAACAACGTCAAGGGCACCATGCAGGTGGCTCAGATGGCAGCCCGCTACGGAGCCGAGCGCTTCATCAACATCTCTACCGACAAGGCGGTGGAGCCTGTGAACGTGATGGGCGCCACCAAGAGGGCCGGCGAGCTCATCATCCGCATGCTCAGCGAGCGCCATCCCCAGACACTGTTCGCGTCGGTCCGCTTTGGCAACGTGTTGGGCAGCCAGGGTAGTGTGATTCCCATCTTCAAGAGCCAGATCGAGGCTGGTGGCCCTCTGGTCATCACCCACCCGGACATGAGTCGCTACTTCATGCTCATCGAGGAAGCCGTCCAGCTGGTGCTGCAGGCGGCCATAATGCTGGACGAGGACGGCTTCGACCGCAGGCGCAGTCTCAACACCTTCATCCTTGAGATGGGCAGCCCGGTATCCATCGTCGATCTGGCCCAGCGGATGATCGACTTCTACTGGAAGGATGAGGCGCATTCACTCGGCGTGGAGTTCTCGGGTCTCCGGCCCGGGGAGAAGCTCGACGAGCGGCTCACCTATCCCTTTGAGGAGGCCATCACGACCACGCATCCGCTCGTGAAAAGGGTCTTCGCCAAGGTCGGCCCCCCATCGCCCAATGGGAACCAAGAAGGGTTCGAGCTCCGTCTTGAGCACTTGATCGAGCTTGCCGAGAACCACGGAGACCGCCGTGCTATCGTCGCCGCTCTCGTGACCTGCGTGCCCGACTATGCTCCATTCGGGGAACTATCCCTTGAGAAAGCGAAGGTTGTGGTTTAGACTGCGGGTAGAATCGGTAACTGTAGGTGTTCCACTTGCTGCACGATAGATAGATGTGGGAGCATGAAATGAACACCTTTGAGGGGCTCAAGGAGGGACAAATGGCAAAAAGAGTGATTCTTCTGGTTCTGGGATCTCTGGTTCTCACGCTCCTGTTGTCTGCGACGGCGATGGCTTGGACTCCGCAGGAGATCTACGACGATTTTGCGCAGAATGGCAAGCTCACTCGGGATTACACCGACGACGAGCTGCGCGCGTACCTGGATGACTCCACCATAGCCATGTACGGCAGCAAGGACATCACGGATCGCCTCGACGATGCGATCATGGACCTCCTTGAGCGTGAGACCTTCCCGTTCACCGGTTTCCAGATGATGATCGCCGGCATGGTGGTAGTCGTCCTCGTTGGCGGCGGAATAGCGCTCCGGCTTCTCTCGAGGCCGCGGAAATCATCACAGCACTCGTAGTCACCTGCCTACAGGGTCGGTGATAGGGAGTGTCGTCCGCCGGCAGCACCGTTCCTGAGGACGGGAGCAGTCGGCGCGTCCTGAGTGTCTGGGTCGCTCCTGTCGCCGGCCTGGTGGGCCTGTGGCTCTGGCTCGCCTTCTCATCGGGTGGGTATATGGCCCGCCACTGGTTGCTGCCCAGTCTGGCCTTGGGGCTCTTCGGCTTGGTTGTGTCTTTGCTGGGGGCGTATCCTCGCCGGCCGCGGCAATTGTCTCTGGCGCTCCTGGCCTTGTTCGGTTGCTATAGCCTATGGGTCGGCCTCTCGGCCCTCTGGGCTGACTCCACCACGAGGGTGTGGATGGAGAGCGGCCGCACCTTCAGCTACCTGCTCGTCTTTGCCCTGGCTCTCGTCTACTTCACTGATCCCGCAGCAAGACGGGCGTTTCGCTATCTGCTCATGGCGGCGGCCCTTCTTCTCCTCGCCATCTGCGTCTGGAGACTCTGGTCCGGCAGCGATGCGGCCGGCCTCTTTGAGGGGAATCGGCTCTTCTATCCGGTCGCCTACACCAACAACGCCGCCGCCCTGTTTCTGATCGCCTTCTGGCCTCTGATGTGGTTGGCCGCGGGTCCGGAAGAGCGAGCGCCCGTCAGAGGCGTCGCCGTCGGTCTCGCTACCGGCCTGCTCGGACTGGCCCTTCTCACTCAATCTCGCGGAGCAATCTGGAGCCTTGCCATATCTCTGGTGTTCATGTTCGTGATCTCGCCGGCCCGGCTTCGCACGTTGTTCTACCTGCTGGTCCCGGCGCTGCTCACGGTGTACGTGTTCCCCAACCTCAATCGCTACTGGCTCGAAGGGGCCGAGTCCATCGGGGGAGGCCTTGCAGCTCGCACGCTTGTTGTGGCCTCGGTCACAGGGGCTTTCATCGGGATGATCCTGGCGCTTCTGGAGAGATGGATCAAGGTGAGCCGGAGGATGAAGGCGATCTTCGGTACCGTGGTCACAATCGCCGCCGTGGCAGGTCTCGTCTAC
The DNA here is from genome assembly GCA_963714175.1 of uncultured Actinomycetes bacterium. Lineage (GTDB taxonomy): Bacteria > Actinomycetota > Thermoleophilia > RBG-16-64-13 > RBG-16-64-13 > RBG-16-64-13. The sequence continues at coordinate 35,077 of CAVQNN010000011.1, forward strand.
GGCTCCATAACGCTGACGAGCGATGTGGGTGGTCCCTTCAAGTGGATGTCGCAGACATGGCAGCAATTCACCGGACAGACCGCTGGTCAGTCGGAGTCCTCTAGTTCGTCGCGCTTCACCTATCTCTCCTCCAGTGGCAGGGTAGGCATCTGGAAGGTGGCGTGGCAGGAATTCGAAGGTTCCCCGCTACTCGGTGTCGGAGCAGACAACTTCGTGTTCGAATACGATCGTCTGCGTACTGCCGAGACCTACAAGCCCCAGCAGGCACATTCGTTCGAGTTGCAGGTTCTGGGCGACACGGGCCTGGTGGGAGGCGTCCTCGTCTTCGGCGGGATACTGTTGGCGATGGGGGGAATCCTGTGGCCACGTTGCACTGCCGGCTGGCGAGGGGCGAGGGAGACCTGGCTACGACGCCGCAGAAACGCGGACACATCGCAGCCAACGGGGGCTTCAGCCCGCTGCTGCAATCCACGCTGGGGAACCCACTCCGGAGTATACGGCTGGGAGATGGCCCTTCTGGCCGGCGCTGCGTACTGGCTCGTGCATGCGAGCGTCGACTGGCTCTGGCAGATGGCCGGCGTCAGTATTCCCGCGGTGCTTTTCGTCGCAGCGGGCGTAGCCAGCGTGGATCACAGGGCGGGAGTGTTGTGGCCTCGCGCCAATCGATGGCTGAGGATCGGCGCGTCGAAGACCGAGGAGCGCAGGTCGGAGCCGGAGGAGGCCGGCCTCATGCCGGATGCCGCGCCCACGATCATGGCCACTCGAGACGACGCCCTTGTGACCGCAGATCGAGGCTCGGATCAGCGCGCAGTTGGGACCAGCCGCCGCAAGCGCCGAGCCGACCGGCGGGAACGTTCCCTCGAGCGGATGCAGCCTGCGGGGCTGCTGTCCCAGGTCTTCAGGGCTGCTACGGTGACGATGGCACTCGTGATCCTCGTGCTTGCGGGCCTGCCGTACCTTTCCCTCCAGTATCAGAACTCTGCGCTTGCCCTGGCGCGCACCGATGGGGTCCGGGCTGTGGCCCGAGCCGGGTCGGCCAGTTGGCTACAACCAGCTGATCCCGCTCCATTTGTCACGCAGGCCAGGATCTACTCGAACGCGGCCGCTGCCGCGGCGCTATCTGACGGCGCTGATCGAGCAGGGGCGGTTCTTGACAACCTCGCCCTGAGTATCGACAGGCTCGAGGTGGCGATCGCGCAGGAGCCAGCCGAATGGTCGCTCGCGTACCGTGCGGGCGTGATGACGCTCAACCTCCTCCTCGCGACTGAGTACGCCGCCGGGCTGGACCCTGAGATCGACTACGCCACGCTGATCCCCACGGTTCCAGGCATTCAGGATTGGTCGACACTCTCGGGCTCGGCCACCCCTCCTCCAGCGCCCGGAAAGGCCGCGGGATCCCTAGCCGCTACTGCGATCACTCAAGAAACCGCGGCCGGCTACCGAAGCATGTCAGCAAGGGAATTGTGTGAATTGGCGCGGGTCTTCCTCGAAGCGGCGAAAGAACGGAACCCGCTCGCCAGTGAGGTGCAGAACGCGATACTGCTAGTGAACGAGTGGAAATAGCAAATGAATATGCGAGGCTCGCGCGCGCACGGCTTGATGTACCACGGTGTCGGCAACGGCCCGAACCTGGCCTCGCCCAGCCAACGCTCTTACGACGTCTCTTTGCAGACCCTGGCTCAGCACATGCAGGCCATCGCGGCCGGCGTCAAGACAGCGCCCTCTACCAGCATCGGGCCTCCGGCCGCTGCCGCTGTGCCTCAATGGGCCATCACCTTCGATGATGGGGCTGAGAGCGCGCTCGAGGCAGCTGACATCCTCGAGTCCTATGGGTGGCGGGCCTACTTCTTCGTAGTGAGCTCGTGGATAGGGGCTCGTGGCTCCCTGAACGCTCGGCAGATATCCGAACTGCGAAACCGGGGTCACGTCGTAGGGTCGCATTCGGTCTCCCATCCAGATCCCATGTCCGGCCTCCCATACGAGCGGATCGTCCGCGAATGGCGAAAGAGCCTGGAGAGGCTGGGCGAGGTTCTGGGTGAACCCGTGAAGACGGCAGCTGTCCCAGGCGGGGGATACTCCTCAAAGGTCGCGGCAGCAGCCGCCGAAGCAGGGGTCGAGGTTCTGTTCACCTCTGAGCCCGTGCTGGTGACCCGCTGTGTCCAGAACTGCACAGTGGTCGGGCGATACGCCATACGTTCCACGACTGACGCAGAAACAGCGGCGGCGCTCGCCGCGGGAAGACGCGGGCCATGCGCCACTCAGTGGCTGTCTTGGAACTCAAAGAAGCTGATGAAGGAGCTGCTGGGGGACTCCTACTACACGATCCGGACTCGGATCCTGGCCGCGGGCACCAGGAGCCCACGGTGAGCCAGGCCGCAGTGGATAGAACTCATCTTCCCCGGGTCAGCGTCATGATGCCCGTGAGAAATGAGGCTGCCTACGTCGCGCGCAGCCTTGGGGCCGTCCTAGCCCAAGACTACCCCTCCGACCTGGTTGAGGTACTGGTGGCGGACGGCATGTCGACCGATGGCACGAGGGAGATCGTCGAGGGGATGCTGGCGAGCCACCCGAACGTGAGACTGCTGGACAACCCCGGCCTCATCGCTCCGACCGCCCTCAACCTGGCCACGAAGGCAGCTTCGGGAGACATCCTCGTGCGCGTGGACGGGCACTGCGAGATCGCGACGGACTACGTGTCGAATTGCGTGCGACACCTTCTCGAGGATGGTGTGGAGGGCGTCGGCGGCAGCGTGGAGACGATCGGGGAAGACGGGGCATCCGAGGCCATCGCCATCGCCATGAGTTCGCGCTTCGGCGTGGGTGGTTCAGCGTTTCGCACAGCCACGGGCAAGACCATGCTGGTGGACACGATTCCGTTCGCCGCCTACACCCGCGAGGTGGTGGAGAGAGCAGGACCCTACGATGAGACGCTGGTGCGCAACCAGGACGATGAGTACAACTACCGGATCCGCAAGCTTGGCGGCCGGTTGCTGCTGGCGGCCGATGTGCGTTCGCGCTACTACAGCCGGGCAACCCTCAGGTCGCTCTGGCGGCAGTACTTCGGCTATGGCTTCTGGAAGGTCCGAGTGCTCCAGAAGCATCCGCGCCAGATGAGCGCGCGTCAGTTCGTGCCCGGGCTCTTCGTGGCCTGTCTCCTTGTCGGAGTCGTCCTCTCGCCCTTCTCACGGAGCATGCGCAGAATGCTATGCGCGGCTCTGCTGGCCTACGGATGCGCTTCCGGAATCGCCGCGGTGAGTGTGGCCGCACGGACCGATTGGCGCCATCTTCGCACGCTATCCCTTGCTTTCGCGGCCCTGCACCTGAGCTACGGCACGGGGTTCTTGTGGGGGAACTGGCGAGTTCTGATGGAAAGCGCCAAACGCACCGACAGAGAAGCGAACGAATCGGAGTCACGATGAGAGAGGTCTTCCTCCCGTTTTCAAGACCGGATCTTGACGGATCAGAACTCCGGTTGATAGGCGAGGTTCTGGACTCCGGCTGGCTCACTACCGGCGCCATGACTCAGCGGCTGCAACTCGAGTTCGCCGCCAAGGTGGAGGCTGCTCACGCCGTCGCGGTCAACTCCTGCACCGCGGCCCTACATCTGGCCCTCGAGGCCATAGGCGTCGGTCCGGACGACGAGGTGATCACCTCCACGTATACGTTTGCCTCGACGGCGGAGGTCGTGAGGTACTTCGGCGCTCGCCCCAGGTTCGTGGACATCGACAGGGATACCCTGAACATGGACCCGGACCAGGTGGCCGCGGCGATCAATCCTCGGACGAAGGCCATCATCCCTGTGCACGTGGCCGGGCTCCCGGCGGATCTCGACGCCCTCGACAGCCTTGCCTCTGCGCACAACCTGGCCCTGATCGAGGACGCGGCCCACTCCCTGCCGGCCGCCTATCGCGGCACCCCGATCGGCTCGCGGCGCCCCGGCCTGGGCGAATCTCCGCATCTCGTCTGCTTCAGCTTCTACGCCACGAAGACCATGACCACCGGCGAAGGGGGCATGATCTGCACCGACGACGAGTCGCTGGCGGAGCGGTGCAGGCTGATGTCGCTCCACGGGATCTCGAAGAACGCCTGGAACAGGTACGCGCAGAGCGGTTCCTGGTACTACGAGATCATCGGCCCAGGTTTCAAGTACAACATGACCGACGTCGCGGCAGCCATGGGGGTGGCGCAACTGGCTCGGTTGGACATGATGCGCGACAGGCGGGCGGAGATAGCCAAGCAGTACGACGAGGCCTTCGAAGACATGGCAAGCGTTGCAGATCCCGACTCGATCTCCCCGAGATGAAGCACTCGTGGCATCTGTACACGCTGAGAATCGAGCCGGATCGCCTTGCTATCGGCCGCGATCGATTCATCGAAGAGTTGCACGCGCGCAATATCGGCACCACCGTCAACTTCATCCCTCTCCACCTCCATCCCTACTACAGGGACACGTATGGCTTCCGCCCCGAAGATTTCCCGGTGGCGGTCGCTGAGTACCTGCGGGAGATCTCGATCCCCATCTACAGCTCCATGACGGATGATGACGTCGCGGATGTTATCCATGCGGTCACCGATGTCACAGCCACCTTCCGCGTCTGACCAGGATTTGCGCGTGCGCCTCCCGAGTGGGAGCACCTCGGCGGCCATCCGCTGCCTCGATGTCGTCGGAGCCGTGGTCGGTCTCTGCCTCGCGTCGCCTCTTCTCGCGGGAGTAGCTCTCGCGGTCAAGCTGACGAGCCCCGGCCCCGCTCTGTTCAGAGCGACGCGTGTGGGCCTGCGGGGGCGTCCGTTCAAGTTGTTCAAGTTCCGCTCGATGGCCGTGGGGGCAGAGACCCAAGGCGCGGCGATCACAGTTGCGGCCGACCCCCGTGTGACCCCCGTGGGACAAGTGATCCGCAAATGGAAGCTGGACGAGCTGCCGCAGTTCTTGAACATCCTGAAGGGAGAGATGAGCCTCGTGGGCCCACGCCCGGAGAGTCCCCGCTACGTGGCGCAGTACTCCCGCGACCAACTCGCCGTCCTTGAGGCCAAGCCCGGGATGACCAGCCCGGCTTCGCTCCAATACAGAGACGAAGCCAGTCAGTTGACGGGGGAAGACTGGGAGAGCCACTACATCCATGAGGTGATGCCCGCCAAGCTGGCCATCGACCTAGACTACATACAGAAGAGGACTGTGTGGACTGATATCGGGCTGATCGTCGGCACGGTGTGGGCTCTGGTCACAGGAAAGGACTAAGAGGCCGCCGGCCGGGCGGGCGTGGGCCCACTCGTAGACTACCCCTCGCCACCCGCCGCTTCATCTCCCGCGAACCGACGAGCGAGCCCGCCTCGCAGGCGCTGCTGGAGTCCATAGGACCGGCGTGCCGCCTCTCGGATGTGCTCAAGACCCGCGTACCTGGACTGCCTGATCCATGGGATGGCGATATCCTCGCCGCCATATCGTCTCTTGTACTCCCCCCCGCCGCCCATATCGAAGACCGTCATCCCCTTGGCCTTCCAGTACCGCATCGCGTGCCATATCAGAGCCTCGTTACGATGGGGAACGTTGAGGTTCCTCTGGCTGCTCCCTCCCCATATGTACGCCTGCCCGTTGAAACCCAGGACGAGAAGCGTCGAAGCGCAGTGTCCCTCGGGTTCCCGCGCTCGGAGCAGCAGCAGTCTTCCGGTGGGTAACAGGTGCCTTATGAGCGCGGGCACCCTGTTGGCATCGTAGGTCGGCTTCAACCCCTTCCTCTGGAACACCTGCTGAACCTGCAGGTAGTGTTCGTCGGAGAACGAATCGTCCCGCGCCTCTTCGATGACCACCCCGGCCCGCTCCGCCTTCCTGATCTCCGGGCGGATCTTGCGATGCATGGCTCCAAAGAGCTCGTCTTCCGTCCGGGTCAGATCCATCTGGAAGCCACGGAACAGTCGGTAGCGGCATCCATGTTGGTCTGCCTGCTCGACCGTGATCCTCCTGTCCATGAACTCGTAGTGGAGGCAGCCAAGCTCCTTGAAAGCGAATGCGTCCAGCGCAGCCATAGCCTCGATTCGCGGAACCTCCGGCTCGAGATTGAAACCCATGTACGCGGTGGTCCAGCCCGGGAAGGGAGAGCCCAGCAGACGGACACCCAGCTTGGTGACGATCAGACCGGTGAACCTCCCCACCACCGTGTTCCCGTCACGGACCAGCGCGACCACACGTCGGCCGCCTTGGGTCTCCTCGAGAAAGCTCAGCCATTCATCGGTCTGGAATACCATGCAGTCCGAGTACGTCTCCGCCGACGGACCAGACCCCGGCGTTACCCTATCAAGACTCAGCACAGGCACCTCCCCCGCTCGCCGCAGCTGCCATCAGTGAAGCCAGCCTGGCCACGGTCTTCTCCACAGCGAACTCCTCTATCACGCGCCGCCTGCCTCGCTCTCCCAGGTAGGCCATGCGCTCCCTGTCGGCCAGGAGAGCCTCGATCGCCTCAGCAAGCGCTCCGCGGTCCTCCGGCGGTATGAGGACGCCGCAATCGTCGCCGCACAACTCCGGCACACCTCCCACGCTGGACGCGATCACCGGTATGCCGTAGCTCATGGCTTCCATAAGAGCGACCGGGATTCCTTCAAATGACGAAGGAAGAACGGAGAGATCGATCGCTCCTGATGCATACAAGGACAGCAGCCCGTCATGAGCCACATGGCCAAGGAAACGCACATTTTCCCCGATCTCCAGCGAAGCGACCTTCTCCTGGAGCGTTTCCATCAACGGCCCATCGCCGGCGATCAAGAGCAGGAGGTCGCCAGTCCCTTGGCGATCAGTCCGGCGACCGCGTCGAGCAAGAGCGAGTGACCCTTGCCCTCGTTCAGGTGGCCGACGCAGATCATGGAAGGGCGATCCGCTCCGGGGGTCTTCTCGACGAGCGGCGCGCTGACCTCCGGAACCTCCACACCCATGTGGATGACGTGGATCTTCGCTCTGTCGCGCTCCTGGGCCTGCTGCGAGAGAAGTGCGAGTCCGGCACGCGAGATCACCCGGGCGAAAGAGGCGCTACCCACCTTGGAGGCGATGAGATTCCCGTCGTCTATGTCCCATCTGTGGGCGGTGAAGCTCCACGGGATGCCGCTCGACTTCGAGGCCATCATGGCCATGGTAGAGGTGGTACTCGCCCAATGCGCGTGGATGTGGTCGGCTCCCCATCGCTCGGCAAGGTCGCCCAGCCATATGGCCTTCGGAACCACCGCGAGGTTGCGAAGAAGATGGGATCGATCGCCCAAGAGGGCGACCGCAGCGGCCACTCGCCTCGGCCGCCGCACGAGAACAGCACAGGCCTTGAGCACGATCCGAGGAGAGACAAGAGGGCCGGGCAGAGCCTGCCAGCCATGCCCCGGGATGACGTTGAGGGCAAAACCGCGAGTGGACCGAGGGACTACGAGGATCTCGTGTCCCCTGCCTACCGAGCTCCGTCAGCTCGCTTTCGAAGTAGGCCTCTCCCTCGCCATAGGGGAAGTTGGCTGTTACGTACACGACACGCATTAGCGGAGCCCCGACAATGACTCTCCTAGAGTAGCGACCAAGGCACTCCCACCGCCAGCAGTGCCCAGCATGTAGCCCTACGGTCCTTTCGGAAGTGCAGTCTATTCAGTCTCGTCCAAGATATCAGGCCAGGTCCACAGAGGAGGGCGGCCTTGGACCGGGTATCCTTATGTATCATGGCTGAGAAGGTCACGGCTGGTACCCACATGGAACGCGACTGAATGAAGAGAACATTCCTGTTGGCACTGTACTACGGGGTGCTGCAGTGGCTTCCTGTCTCCAGACGCCTCTGGGGCATTCCCGGCCGTCTGCGACGCTGGTGCTGCCGAGGTCTCTTCGACTACTGCGGTCGCAACGCGAACATCGAACGCAGAGCCTTCATCGGTTTTGCCAGAGGCATCAGGGTGGGCGCCAACTCGGGTATCGGGATACGCGCTGGGATCCCGCACAGCGTATCGCTGGGAGACGATGTCCTGATGGGCGAAGACGTCCTCTTTCTCACCCAAAACCATGCGTTCGCCGACTCCCAGGTCTTGATCCGCGAGCAGGGGTATTACCCGACCAGAACGATCGAGATAGGGGATGATGTGTGGATCGGCAGCAGGGTCATCCTCCTTCCAGGCGTCACGGTGGGCAGGGGCGCAGTCATCGGTGCTGGTTCGGTCGTCACCAAACCGGTCGAACCATACAGCGTGGTGGCCGGCAACCCGGCTCGCGTCATCGGCCACCGTTCGTCCTCGGCCCCCACGGCCTAGCTGATCCATGAACATCCTGTTCCTGATAGCGACCCTGGGGCTCGGTGGAGCGGAGAAGCAGCTCGTCGCCTGGGCCGAGATACTGCAGAAGGACCTCGGCGCACACGTCTCCGTGGTCTCCTTCTCACCCGCACAGGCGGCGCGGCTCCAGTCCCTGGAGGAGTTGAATGTCCTAGTGACCGCGGTGGGTCGAGATCGGAACGTGCTTGGAAGGATCCAGAGAGTCGTCTCCTTCGCGAGGAAGAACCGACCCGATGTGATACATGCCTTCAGCTGCTATCTGTCCCCTGTTGCGATAGCCGCGGCCGTCTCCGTGAATGCCCGCCCCGCCTCGTCTTTCAGGGGTGATGGGCTAGCCGATCTGCGTGCGCTCGGCGCTCCCTACCGCCGACCGACCTTGAGGATCGTGAGGCACTTCACATCGAACTCACGCGAAGCCCTGGACCGAGTGAGGCCTTTCGTGCATTCGGGAACGCTGCTGCAGTATGTGCCCAACCTGGTGACCTCTCCGGGTCCCATCGTTCGCACCGCCCGATCGGACGGTGACCCACGCCGTACTGTCGCTCTGGCTGTCGGCCGACTGGACGCCAACAAGCGTCTCGACGTCTTTCTGGAGGCCCTCGCGGCGAGCCGGGCGGTGGAACCCCGGCTCAAGGGAATCATAGTCGGCGACGGCCCTGCGCGTGATGATCTTGTCCGCCAAGCCGGAGACCTCGGGCTGCTCGGTGACGGTGTGGAGTTTCGCGGCGAGTTGCCCGATCCGACTCAGAGCTACCAGGATGCGGACATCTTCGTCCACCTCGCCGCAAGCGAGGGCACGCCCAACGTCGTCCTCGAAGCCATGGCGATGGGACTTCCGGTCGTGATCACCCCGGCGGGAGATCTCCGTCGGATCATCCGGCAGTCACAGAATGGCCTGCTTGTGCCGCTCGACGATGCTGCCGCGACTGCCAGGCGCCTGATCGAGCTGTCCCGATCGCCCGAACTCCGAGCGAGACTGGGCGAGCAGGGACGCCTGGAGGTCCTCCGTTCTCACAACGCCGACAGGGTTCGAGACTCGCTCGATCGCTTCTACTCGGCGATGCGACTCTAGCCCGATCGGCCGCCAGCAAGACGGCCGTCAAGGAGAGCGCGACTGAGGACGATACTCGGATAGTGGTACAAGACGGGCGAGGCTAGGATGGATTCGTTGAAGATGTCAGGCATATCTCGGAGTGCGGAGGGCCGCGCTCCTATCCCGACGAGCTGCTGATGATAGGAGTCAGAACTCTTCTGAGCCGAGCTGCAGGATTCCTCCGAGGTGGAGACGACGGGGTACTCCCTGCCCCGGACCCGTTGGAACCGATCCCCACCGACTCACCAGTAGCGACTCCCGACGGCGGGAAGCCCCGCGTCGTCATCCTCGCCGACAGGCCGGATTGGGCTCACGACGCGTCTGCCCTTCCTGTCTCCCAGCTCCTGAGCGACGAGTTCGAAGTCCGCGTGGAATACGTTTCCGAACGGCCCGACCTCTCCACACGGCCGTTCGACATCATCTACGTGCTTTTCTGGGGAGCGACCTACCACCACAAGTATGTGAAAGACGCCAGGCGGATCGTGAAGCAGGTCAGCAGCCATCGCTGGGAGGATAGGTTCACTCCCGCCCAGATGGTGGACAAGTACTTGACCGACGCGGGGACGTTGGCCGTGCCCTCGAGACGGCTGCAGGAGATACTTGCTCCTCACAGGAGGGTGTTCCTGGCCCAGAAGGGTTTCGACCCGGCGGTGTTCTCGGCGAACGGACGGCGAGAGGGGAAGCTTCGCCTCGGCTGGGTAGGCAGGATAGGCGACTCCTCCAAAGGGCTGAAGGACGTGATACGTCCGGCCGCGGGCCGGGACTTCGAGCTACTCATTGCCGGCGGGAACGTGGACCGAACGGAGATGGCGCGCTTCTACAACTCCATCGATGTCATCTGTGTGGCCTCCACGGCTGAGGGCGACCCGTTGCCGCTGGTGGAGGGCATGGCCTGCGGCTGTTTCCCTGTGTGCGTCGACGTGGGTATCGTCCCCGAACTGGTGCAGAGCGGCGTGAACGGTCTCATCGTGGACCGCACTCCCGACGCCTTCCGCGCTGCTTTCGAGTGGTGTTCCCAGAATCTCGACTACATACGCGAGATGGGTCTCCGCAACGCGGAGGACATGCTCCACACGAGGACCTGGGAGACGGTCAGTGAGCAATGGCGCCAGGTCATGCGGTATGCATATCGTAGAGCGACCGGCTGACCATTCGTCGATCTCAAGGAGCAAGCCAATCATCTTCGTCCTGACAGTCGACACCGAAGCGGACAACCAGTGGTCACATGGGGTTCCCCTGACCACCGAGAACGTGCGTTATTGGGAGCCTTTTCAGCGCGTCTGCCGGGAGCACGGGGTCGCCCCGACCTACCTCGTCACTTCGGAGATCGCTGCCGATCCCGTCGCGCAGGCACTCCTTCGTGGGTGGGCCGACGACCGGTGAGGCGGAGATCGGGGCCCACCTTCACCCTTGGACCACACCGCCCTTCTCGCGATCAGGCGGGGCTGCGCTTCAACGATCCCTGTCACGCGTTCATCAGTGAGTTGCCCGACGATCTTGCCCGCGCCAAGCTCGAGACCCTGACCAGAGAGATCGAGGAGGGCATGGGAACACGCCCGACCGCCTTCCGGGCCGGTCGGTACGGATTCGGCGATTCCACCGCGAGCATTCTTGCGACGCTGGGATACACCGTCGACTCCTCGGTCACCCCGCGCACGGAATGGACCACACATCCCGGTCTGCCAGGAGGTGCAGGCGGGCCTGATTTCCGCTCTCACCCGTCAAGACCGTTCTTGATCGCGGGGACCGGCACCGCGGGTTTGCTGGAGATTCCGATCACCATCGAAACCACCTGCGCGGCACTGCGCCGCTTTCCCGGTCTGCGCGGTCCATATCACTCCCTTCCGGCCCGAGCTGTGAGCAAGATGACCGGCAGGAGGTGTCTTCCGTCCGCAACCGGTGTGGCTGCATCCGGCACACTTCGAACACACCCAGAGAGATCTGGAGCGCGCCTGGGACCAGCAGATGAAGGAGTCCGACGTCGCAGTCATGATGATACATTCCACAGAACTCATGCCCGCAGGCAGCTACCGGACGCCGACCGAGGAGTCTGTGCGGCTGGTCCTTCGCCGGCTCGATGCGTTCCTGGCCTTCATCCAGCACAAAGGGAGCACCAGCATGACTCTGTCCAATGCGGCAGCCGAGGTCCGATCACGACATCGACTCGACACGCGCCCCCTGCAGGGAGGTCGGTAGCAGATGACGTCGACGGCAGCCATGCTCACTCCACGGTCTCGGTGAGGAGAGACGCATCATCCGTGACTATGAGACCTTCCACGTCTCTGGAAACCGACTGGAACGATCTGCTGGAGCGGAGTGAGCTCGAGTGTGCCTGGCTGACCCACCAGTGGCTGGATGCTTGGTGGAGAGCGTTCGGCGCGGAAGCGCTGATGTTCGTCCCGACGGTCTGGCGCGAGAACCGGATGATCGCCGCCGCGCCCATGATGGTGGTCGAGGCGAAGGCCATGAGGCAGAAGTGTCGAGTGCTGCGGTTCATGGAGAACGGAATCACGCCGCGCTCACAGTTCCTGGTCGCCCCAGAGGCTGCCGATGGCCTGGACTTGCTCTGGAGTCTGATCGAGTCTTCCCGCAAGGAGTGGGATCTCGCGATTCTGGCCAACGTGCCTCACCAAGGCCCCCTTCTGGACGCCTGGAGGACGACTCTCACCGGTTCACGCCTGCAGTTCATCGAGATCCCTGACCGTCAGTCGCCCTTCATCGATCTCTCGGAGGGGTTCCAGACGTTCCTCAAGAGCATCAGTTCCAAGCAGCGCGAGAATATCAAGGCTTCGCGAAGCCGCCTCTCCAAGCGCGGTACGATCGACGTACGCACCTGCAATGGGACAGATGAGCTGCTCGACGCGCTGGAGATCTGCTTCGCCATCAGTGGCCGGAGCTGGAAGGCTGCCACTGGATCTGACTTGGCCAGCCGATCGGCGCACCAAGCCTTCTATCGCGCCTTGGCCGAGGACCCCTCCTTCCGAGACCGGCTCCACGTCAAGATCTTGACGCTCGACGATAGACCGGTGGCTTTCAACGCTGTGGTTCAGAGTGGCCAGACCGTGACAGGGCTTGCGACCGACTACGACTTGGAACTCAGGCAAGCCTCTCCCGGTGTATATCTGCTGTCCCGGCTGTTGGAGGACCTGTCCGAGATCGGTATCTCGCGATGTGACATGGCAGGACAGATGTACGAGTACAAGCTCTCCTGGACGAAGTCCTTTCTGCCGCACTCGCAGTTCTGGCTCTTCCACAAGGGCATGAAGTCGCGCCGGCTACGCCTGATGAAGGCCCTCGTGCTGAGAGTGAGGGATACAGAGTCGCAGTCGGCCGTGACTCCGGACGGACAGGCGCAGGTTCCGACCGGCTAGGCCGGGCCGCATCCGCTGTCACCGCTCCCCACGGCACCCTTCAGGGCGAAACCCAGCTCTGACCCAACGATCGGGAGCAAGGGCAAGCCGGTGCCCGCGCCCACGAGGCCGGGCGGATTGGTCATGAGGTTCTCGTTCCACCACTGCCGGTCGAAGAAGAGCGAGACCAAGGACATGCTCCTCGCCTCGTGGACGTACATCCTGCAACCTTCCTGAAGATGCGGCCAGATCTCCTTAAGACACGGCTTGAGCGATTCGACCAGATCCGCATCGAAGAACGCCAGCGCATACGTCCTGCCAAGGTCGACCATCGATGTGTCGAAATAGCCCACGACGAACTCGCACACGTCCAAGCGACCGAAACGGGCGAGATTGGCCTTCACTTCCTCCAACGGCGCGCAGAACAGCCCTCTCTCGTAGACATCGTAGTGGTCCGCAAATAGCGAATACTGCGTCCTGTCTTCCGTTGTCGGCTCGGGAAGGCCCTCGAACGAATCGCAGATGACCAGTCTCCGCCCCACCAGTGAGCAGACGATCGAGAGGTTGACGGAGCTACCCCCCTTGAAGCACCCACACTCGATCACGTCGCCCTTGACGGTAGGCGAGATCCGCAGGAGGGAGGCGGCCAGTTCCAGATGCTCCTGCCACTGACTCTGCGTACCCAGCTTCCTATGGCTCCTGCGGAACTTGCGTACCAGAGAGATCTTGGCCAGCAGTCCGATGCCGTACTGTCGCCCGATCTCCTTGTTGGCGAGGAAGTAGAGGACCAAGGGCACCGAGAGCACAGCCTTGGCGAAGCCGCGAACGCTCCGGCGCCGCCAACCCGCTCGTCGCCTCCGCTGGGTCACAGCCGCGGAGCCTTTCGCGCCAGCTTCTGAAGAAGCGATAACTCCACCTCCATCGGTTTGGCACATTGCTGAACCCTCATCAGCTCTGTGAAGACGGCGAACGACCCAATGTTGCCGGAAACGGCGCCAACTGGCAATAGGGAGAGTCATCGAGCCTGTCGCCGCTCCGCAGGAGCCGGCGGCGTCGCTCACTTCATCCCGCGTCGCAATCGGCGAACGACACGGCGCGCAGGTCCATAGCGGAGGCTCAGATAGGACGTGGTGGGACGGCCGGCCAAACGGCCTATCGCCACGTGCGCGACCTGCATGGGCATCTCGTCGGGCTTCCAAACATCATGCCACGCGGAGTCGCTGCAGAGGTCCAGACGACTGATCCCCTCGTCGGTACAGCATCGCTCCAACGTCCTGTCGAGCAGCAACTGACCTGGGCGTAGCCCGGCGAAGGTCTCGTCATAGCCGATCTTGAGCATCGCGTAGTCTCCGCCCGTCCGAACGCAGAACTGCGAGGCCGCGCAGCGACCTTCGATGTAGAGGCTGTTGATCTCGCACAGATCTCCGCTATCGGGCGACGCAGTAGCCAGATCACGGTAGAAGCCGGCAAGATCGGGGTGCAGCCGAATGGCCGAACCCTTCCCTTCCTGTCCTTTCCAGCCGGACGCCTCGACGGCCAAGAAGGCATCAAGCTCCGCCTCGATGTCTCCATCGCCGGCCACCGAGGCGAAACGCACCCCCTCGAGCGCCTCAAGCGCGTGATAGCCACTACGCAACGAGCGGCGGAATCGCTTGGGGAGCTTCGACAGCAACTCGTTATGTGGCACCGTGCAGTCGAAGAAGTGCGAGGATCTCGATGGGTAGACGCAGCGCTCGGTGGGACCGAGGCCCCGTAGTCCGTCCCACAGCACCGAGCCTGCCGGCAGTGGACCCAGCTTCAACAACCAACGCCTCTCGGGGTCTCGACGGAGAAACGCGACAACCGACGGCACGAGCATACGACGCGCCTCGTCCTCGGGAGCGACCACATCTGAGACTTGCCAGTGCGAATGCCAAGGCAAGGACCAGGTGCGTACCTTCCGGCCCAAGGACAACGCTGTGCCCGGCCTGCAGTGGGCATATGGCCCGAACGTCCTGACCATCGGTGAGTGCCAGATACCTGGCCTTGTCGGGTTCCGCACACAAACGTGTGAGAAAGGCCAGGTGAGCCTCGTAGGAGTGGTACCTCGCCCGCTTCGGCATCGTGGCATACAGCCGCTTCCAGTCGGCCTCAAGCCGTTCTAGCCCAGGGCGGCCGCGGTATTCAACGACCCGCCAGGGCGGGCCGGTGACGTCAGGACTCTGCATCCGCCGAGGCCCGATGCAGGCGGCTACGAATGCCGATCAGCCAGGCAAGTGATCTACCCGGCAGACGGCTGAGCAGGGCGTAGAGCGAGGGTCTGTGAAAGAAGCGAGCGAGTTCCTCCCTGGCCTCCCCAGGCCTACCCTCGCTCAGCAGATAGCGGACCTTCTCCGAACGATGGGCATCCAGCACGGCTTCGAACTCGTCACGGTGCAGGCGCAGATACTCTTCATCCGCCCCCCAGACGCGGTCCGTGAGCTTCACGGCAACATCCGCCCGTGTTGCCTGGTCCGCGTTCGTCAGGCGCGCGCCCGAATGACCATGATTCCATGCAGTGTCACAGTCCATGTAGCCGGCGAGACCGCGACTTGCCAGCAGGGCGAAGCACTCAAAGTCCTCAAAGGTGGGAACGTCTTCCGCGAAATGCAGCGCATCGCCGGCCTCGTCCTTGCGCGCGATGACCGTGCAAGTCCACACGCACCAGAAGTGGATGAGCGTCTCGTAGAGTCGTCCCACGTGGAGCATGAATGGCGGCGTGGACGAGGGCATCCCCGCGATGGTCGCTGAGGAGATGCCCGGCCCGAGGATGCTGCTCCACGGGCGGACATCGCCATGTCGGTCCGCTACTTGAGACAGCTGATGGCCGAGACGCTCGTTCGTTCGTGTGACCCGCCCGAAGTCGCTGAACAGAAACAGGACATCGGGGAACTGCTCCAGCACCGTACGCTGCCAAGAGAGCTTTCCCGGTATCCACTCATCATCGGAATCCAAGAAGGCCACGAGATCCCCGGTCGCGGCCTTGATACCCGCGTTGCGGGCTGCTCCGGCTCCACGGTGTTCGCCGGTGAGATAGCGCACAGCCGGACCGGAAGCACGCACCACTGCTTCAGTGTCATCGGTGGACCCGTCGTCGACGACGAGGATCTCGTCGCCGGGACGGCACTCGCGTACCGCTGACCCGAGCGCACGCTCAAGGAGGCGCGCCCGGTTGTAGGTCGGTATTACGATGGACACCGTCAGATCGGACAAGGCACTCACTTTCCCATCGGGACGGCCCTGGATAGCCAGGAGGCGCTGGAACTTCCAAGAGAATACCACCATCGCGTAGCCCTACAGACGGCAGCACCGCTTCACGCCTCGGAGGATCGTGGCCGCCGCCTCACCCGCCCATATCGTTTCCGGTATCATCGCCCTCGGCGCGGGCTTCTCGCCTCTTCAAGCGGAAGGACGAGCCCTGCCTCAGTCGGATCGCTCAACAAGGGAGATGGGCGGCGGATGATGGGTCGGATCGGCAAGGCTGCTCCGGGTGGATCCGGACGCCTGCTGGAATTGGACGCACTGCGCGGCCTTGCCGCCCTGGCAGTGGTCCTGTTCCATCTCACGGCGAGATTCGAAGAGGTCTATCGCGCAGCCCAGCCCCGCGTGGCCGTCGTTCACCGTCGGCGGACATGGCGTTCTGCTCTTCTTCATGATCAGCGGCTTCGTGATCTTGATGACCCTCGAGAGGACACGCCGGCCGCTCGATTTCGTGGTCTCGCGCTTCTCCCGCCTCTATCCAGCCTATTGGGTCGCGGTCCTGCTCACGTTCCTGGTGGTGACCTTCTTCGGTCTCCCCGGGCGGGAGGTCTCTGTCGGAGAGGCCGCTGTGAACCTGACCATGCTGCAGGGGTTCATCAGCCTACCCTCGGTTGATGGCGTCTACTGGATTCTGCAGATCGAACTGACGTTCTACGCAATCATGCTCGTCATGTTCGCCATCAAGCAACTCAAGCACGTCGAGGTGCTGGCGATCGTCTGGCTGGCGGCGTCCTTCGTCCATCACCTTGTGACCGATCTGGGCATCCACATCCCAGGGGCCGACACGCTCTTGCTTGGGGGCTACGTCGGCTTCTTCACAGCCGGCATCATGTTCTACAGGATACGGAACAACCAGGCGACCTGGCGCAGCCACGCGATCATCCTGCTCTCCTTCTTGATACAAAGCCAGGCGGGCGAGCGGTCGCTCACGATCGCGGCCGCGATCTTCTTCGCCGTCTTCTACGTCTTCGTGTATGGGAAGCTCTCCATCTTGGCCGTGCGACCGCTCCTGTTCCTTGGAGCGATCTCCTATCCGCTGTATCTGGTCCACCAGAACATCGGCTACGTCATCCTGCGTTGGCTCTACTCGGTCGATGTGAGTCCGTTCTTCGCGGTACCCTGCGCCCTGGTGATCATCTTCGGCATCGCGACGGGGATAACGTACCTGGTCGAACGGCCTGCCAGCACGAAGATCCGGGCTTGGTACACCGCCGTGACAACAAGAAGACGCGAGCGGCGAGTAGCGGTCTCTTCCAAGGAAGGCGACAGCTGATCCAAGAGGTACTGGAAGCGATCAGGATGCGCCACGCGGAGCCGGCGTGGTCTGCAGACCGAGCCAGCGACCTGCCCTACTCTCTCAGCTCATCGACGCCATATGGCGGAAGGACTCGCTGCTCTCGCGCAGCCCATCGAACGTATCGATCCCAGCGACTCGCCCGTTCTCAACGAAGATGACCCGGTCGGCATCGCGGACAGTGGACAGACGATGCGCCACAAGCAGGATCGTGTGAGCGCCACGTAGATGCCTTAACGAATTCATGAGCTCCTGCTCCGTGGCATTGTCCAGAGCGGACGTCCCTTCGTCGAATATCAGCACCTGCGGGCGATTGTAGAGAGCCCGGGCGATGGCGATGCGCTGCCGCTCGCCCCCCGATATCCTCACGCCTCGTTCGCCCACCACGGTGTCGAGCCCCTCAGGCAGAGCCTCGATATAGGTCTCCAACTGCGCGAGCCGAACGGCGTCTCCAACCGCGACCTCGTCGATCTCGGAGTCCGGGATTCCAAGAGCGATATTGCGACGAAGCGAGTCATCGATCAGAAAGACCATTTGCGGAACCGTTCCGAGGTTCCGCTGCCAGGCACGCGTCTTGCCGGCGATGTCTTTGCCATCGACGGTCACACGCCCGGCACTGGGTGACAACAGGCCTGCGAGCAGGTCCACCAGAGTGCTCTTTCCGCCGCCGGTAGGACCACAGATGCCGATCTGCTCGCCACGCCGGATGGTCAGGTTGACATCTGCGAGGGCGGGGGAATCGGTACCTTCGTAGCTGAACGAGACGCCGTCCATGCCGATCTCGTGTTTGAAGGAGAGGGCTCCTCCCGCCGACTCGCTCTCAGCGAAGTAGTCTTCGATCAACCTCAGGTCCCGGTGCACGTCATCCGTTCGCGCCGTCGAGAACTTGATGCTGTTGAAACCGGCGACGATCTTCTGCAACGACGGCTGGAGCCGCAACCCCGCGTATCCGAAGAGTCCCAGGAGCGAGAGCACGCCCTCGGTCTCGGATCCTCTGGCCACGGTGAAGGCGAAGAAGATGAGGATGAACCAGACCAGAGAGGTCTCTATGACGAGTCTGGGCAGCTGGTTCAGAGTCTGACTCAGGTACGACATGCGTGCCAGACGACGGTTCGAACGGCCGTAGGCTTCGGAGAAGTACTCCTCCCTGCCCAGTACCTTGATGTCACGCACACCCTGAAAGGACTGCTGCAATGACTTGAGGGTGTCCTTGTGCATCGCGTGCGCTGTCGCTCCCAGCCGTTTCAGCCGCGGTTGGACGAAGAAGAGCAGGATGACGGTGGAGCCTCCCACGACGACGATCGCGATGGCTGTGCCCAGCGGCGACACCAACACCAGCAGAATCAGGATACCGATCGCCATCACGATCTCCGAGGTCGAGCGCACCAGAGGGCCGAAGACCGAACCCACTACCTCCAGTACTGCCTGATGGCCGTTCCGGATCAGCTCCGAGGAATTCCGCTGCAAATGGAAGGAATAGGGAAGACTCAGATAGCCTCTGACCAGTTTGGTGGACAATCGTGCCGCCGCGTTGTTGATGACACGGGCCATGATGTACTCGGAGACCATCGAGAAGATCGCGCGCAATAGGAAGAACCCGATCATCACCCCGACGAGGGTAAGGAGCATAGTCTTCTCCCCGGTGTCTCCGAAGATGCTGCGAATGTCGCCGATCAACGGCATGTCGACGGTCCCGCTGGGATCTGCCACAAGACCCAGAAGAACGTAGACCAGTGCCGCGGCAACCACCTCAAGCAAGCTGTTGGCGACCGACAACACCAGGAGTAGGAGCCAACGAGTGCGCTGTCCCCGTCCGATGAGGTGAAGTGCTTGGCGGATAGTTGTGATCAAGTCTGACTCTCCATGCCCAGGCGTTCCTCCATCAGGGGCAGCTTGCTCACGCTCTTGCACGCCTGCAGGAGCGTGAGGAGTTCCTTCTGCTTGGTCGGCACATGCTCGCCATCCGGAAGCCGCGCGTCCTTCGCAAGTTCCAGAAGACCGCCTTTCGCGATGTCCTCCGGCGAGATGTGGACGGAGTCCGCGGAGACCCGCATTCCCTCCATGAAGTCGTGGAACTTGAAGTCGTCTCCGACCAAGGCCGGCTCCATCTTGGCCCATACCCACGGTATTCCGAACGCGTGCGCCGTCACAACCCCGTGAAGCGATGTCGATATCACCACCTTGCAGGCCGACAGCTCCGCCACCACGGCCGAAACACCCCGGGATACGTCGATGACCTTGACGTTATCCAGGCCCTCACCTTCATCGACACTCGGTAGATGCCAATAGTGAGGAACAAACCCTACTTCGTATTGCTTGGGCTGGGGTTTGTACATCATGGACACCAAGAGCCCCGGATCGCAGAAGGCCACCGGAGTCTCCCATCCCAGCACCTTTGCGATCTCCCTGCTGTGAGGTCCACGGAAGGCAAGCACTTCCAGGGGCTCCGACGGTCCGGTGCTGCTTCCCAGGAAGTCGTCAGTGATGAATCCGCTGCCCCAAACCACGCCAGAGGGGTAGCGCAGGTCCTGGAGGATCGACCCGGCTCCCACGAGAGCCGGTCCGTGGTCGCGGGAAGACCTGCGGACGTTGACCACATGCCTGACTCCCAGCCAATCGAGGGCAGCTTCCGTCACGAGATCCCCGAAGTTCTTCCTGCCGTCCCACCAGTAGGCGTGGAATACCTTCGAGAAAGGCAGTCGAAGACCGCCCAGGGAGCCGCGGCCGAAACGGGCCATGAGAGGTGGGGGCTTCAGACCATATCTGAACGGCGACACCCTACCCCCCTTCTCTTGCCAAGCCCAACAAGTGCCGCGCCGGGCGCCTCCGAAAGGCAAATGGCCTCAGTTGGCGCGCCCCACTCGGCCCCGGTCTTCGCGAGCAAGGCCAGTACGAACCAGAGAGAATACCGCGCGCTAACATTCGCCACCAGGCACGTGCCGATCATCACCAGCAGAAGCAACATTCGGATCCCGGTTCGGTGATCCCGGCGTCGCAGAACCGGCGCTCCCGCGGCAGCGAAGGCGGCAGCGAGAAAGCACAACCCGATGACCCCCGTCTCCACCGCGGTTTCGATGAACACGTTGTGCGCGGCGCGCGTAGCCCCAAGCTCATCGCGGACGGCGAGACCGAACGTCCCCGCGCCTGCCCCTATGATGGGATGCTCCTTGAACTGCTCGGCCCCCGCCGACCAGATCGTCGTCCGCCCCGTGAGTGTGCCCAGGGAGTTCGTGTCGGTCTGAAAGGTCATGCGTTCCAGATTCCAGCCGAGACTCTCGCTCCCGGCGACAGCGTAGAAGCCCATCACCAAGGCAGCCAACACGACGGCCACCCAGGCGAAGCGCAGCACGGGTTTGATGCTTCGCAGCACGAAGAAGATGCCCGCCGCAGCCAGGCAAGCGATGATGAACCCGCTTCGGGACGCCGTCAGGAACACACCCGCGAAGGCCAGGGGGATGAACACGATGTTGACCCATTGCAGCAACCTCCCCGGTCGGGAGGCTATGAGCAGCAAGGCAATCGCCACGCCAGCGGCGAGCAGGTCGGCTGCGTCGTTGGGATTGAGGTAGCTGGGCACGTAGCGGAATGCCTGAGTGGTTCCTCCAGAGACAAACGCGTAGAAGATGACCCCGCAGAGGACAAAGCAGCCCAGCACGAACGCCTGGGCCAGTAGCAGCCTCTCTCGCTCGCTGTTGCAGACCTCGGTGACCATCCAGACCATCGCCAGAATGAACAGCATCAACCGTACTCTGGCCAGGCTGGAGGAAGGATCGACGCTCCAGTAGTAAGTCACCAGCTGCCATAAGACGAGACCCACGGCAACATAGAGGAGTGCCGGGGGCCGCTTGATCCTGCCCTGGAGCATGCACGTGACCAGAGCGCATACGAGTGCCACCCCCCAGAGGATGTCGACGAGCGAACTCACGACGGTCCCCCAGGAGATGGTGAAGACGAAAAGCGCGAGCAGGCCTAGGCTAAGTCTATGCATGTACCACCTCGTCCAAAGACAGACTGAACCTCGCAGTCGGAGAAGCCGGCGACACTCCGTGGCTTTGCGCAGTTGTCCCCGGCCTCAGCCTCAGGTTGCGCTGTTGTAGTAGCCACCATACTGGCGGTAGTAGGACTTCGACCTGGCTACGCCGGCAACGACCACGCCCAGAGGCTTGATGCCCATCTTCTCCAACCCATCGCGGGTCTTCCTGGCCTCCTCGATCTTCGTCGAACGGAGCCTTGCGACCAGCACGACCCCGTCCACCTTTGACGCAAGCTCGAGAGCATCAGATACCAACAGGACGGGCGGGCCATCGATTATCAGGTAGTCGCACGTCGCCGCCAGTTGTCGGATGGTGCTCGAGCACACCTCACTCGCAAGGAGCTCGGCAGGGTTGGGCGGGAGTGGGCCCGCGGCGACAAAGAGAATGTCCTTCCAGAGACGGGGCTTGGTGGCGGCCTCCGATCCAGGAAGGCTGACCTCGCGAGGCAGAAGCGCACTGCTATCGATCACCTGCGCTACCTCGGCAGTAGTGTGCGTGCCGGAGAGCAGGTTGCTGAAGCCCAGCTTACCCTTCAGGCCCAGATACTCCGAAAGCATCGGCCGGCGGAGATCGCCCTCGACGACTATCACTCGGAATCCTGACATCGCATATGTGAGGGCGAGGTTTATGGTCGTCACCGTCTTGCCTTCGCGGGGCAAGGGGCTCGTGACAAGGATGGACTTCACGGGCCGCGTCACCTCGAAGAACCTGAGATTCGACCGTAGCGTGCGGTACGCCTCGAGAGTGGGGGAGCCGGCGTCAGAGAACCCAACCGTTACGTTCTCTCGTGATCTGTGCTTTCCCACCCGTCCTTTTCCGATCAGAGGGATGCTCGCAATGACCGGGACTCCCAACTCCCGCTCGATCGTCTCTTCGTCCTTCATACGCCTGTCGGCAAAATGCAGGAGAAAGGACACCACAAGTCCGGCCACGATGCCGATGATCAGCGCTATGGCCGCGTTCATCTGAGTTCGCGGAGAGAAGGCACTGGACGGCGGCGTGGCCTCCTGCGCCGTCTCGAACCCGCCGGTCTGCATGGCCTCCAAGACCGCAAGTTCCTCGATCTTCTCCGCAAGCGTGACGCCGCTCGTGGATGCCTGCTGCTCCTCGGTCATCGCGTCGAGTTGAGCCTGGATCTGCTCCCTTGCACTCCGGAGAGTAGCCTTGTCCTTCTCCTGGCGATACAGGATGAATTGTTGAGCGAAGGCGTTTGCGACATCAGCCGCCTCGGAGGGTTCCGGACTCACTACAGCGATGCTGATCACATCCGCGGCTGCCGCGGTGGTCACGGTGACCATCTTCGTCAGTGACAGCGCGGAACGATTCGACCCCAACTGTGTCTTCACCGCTTCGCCCACTTGAGTCAGCTTGACCAGGTCGGCGGCAGTCTCGAGCGAACGTTGTTGGTCATAGACTTGGAAGACCTGCGTGCCGAACAGAGCTTTGTCGAGAGTCGCGGTCTGCATGATGACCTTCGCCGTAGCCCTGTACTGAGGCGTGCGCAGGAACGAGTTCACCAGCGAAGCCGCGAGCGCCAGGACCGCCAGGCCGATGATGATCCACTTGCGCTCCCTGAGGACACGCAGCACCTGTGAGAGATCGAGATCGTTGGAGCGATCTTCCGAGCGATCATCGGTCGAAAATGAGCTCATCTTCCCGCTCTCTCCTCTTGACGGCTGGCGTATTTGTAGTTATTACTCATCATGTCAACATTACCTTCTATCGCACATCAGGCTCGTGGGCTTGAGCCTCAACTCTCGAGCGAGGCCCACAGCTGGCACGCGGCGATTCAAAAGCTCTCCGAGGAGACCTCATGAAACGATGCACCTCCTGCGCGTTGCCCGACTCAGTTCCAGGGCTGTCGTTCGATCAGGACGGCGTATGCTTCATGTGTCAGAGCTATGCTCCGGCTGCTCTCTTTGGCGAGGCTGCGTTCAAGGAGTTCCTTGCGCATGGGCGCCCCGGGCCCGCCGGCTACGACAGCCTCGTTCCGCTCAGCGGGGGTCGCGACAGCAGCTACGTCCTCTACCTGGCGAAGGCAGTATACGGACTCAATCCCCTCGCTGTGAACTTCGACAACGAGTTTCGAAACCCCCAGGCAGTCATGAACATGGAGAACGCATGCCGCACGCTGGGCGTCGATCTCCGGGTGGTTCGGTCGAAGGCGGACCTGGCCGCCAAGATAGTGCACTCCAACACTGAGACCGCGATCCCCTTGGGCCTAGCCGCCATGATGGTCTCCCTGTGCCGGCAATGCTCATACGGGTACAAGTCCGTGGCATACAGGGAGGCGGAGAGACTGGGCATACCCATCATCCTCTGGGGTACGTCTACTGCGGAGTCTACGGAGAGGATCTGGGAGAACATGGGAACGGGTATGCTTCCGTCCAGGTGGAAGAGACTACGGGACCTGGATTTCTACAAGACCGAGTACCTCTGCCTCAGACAACGGCTGGAGTTCTCGGTGAGCGGCAACCCGCGAGTCTCGCGCAGCGGCCCGAGACTCGTCAATCCCGGCGTCCGGGAGATCAGCGTGTTCGACTACATCCCATGGGAGCGCCAGAGGATCAAACAGGTCATCTCGCAGGAACTGGGTTGGGAAAAGCCCGCAGACCACGTCTCCACATGGAGGACGGACTGCAGGCTTCACGAGATCGTGAACTTCTTCTTCGTGAAGACGATAGGATGCACGAAGGATTGCCTGGGCTACTGCAACATGATCAACGCGGGCCAGATGACTCGCGAGGAGGCTCTCTGGCAGGAGGAGCAGGCGCTAGCCAGGCTCAGTTGGGAACGAGTGTCGGGCCTGCTCGAGAAGGAGGTCGGCCTCTCCAAGGAGGAGATCGACCGCGTCAACGTGCTGCAGTCAGCCTCTCCCTATCCACAACGCTAGGAGAGAGCAGCCCCGGCAGCGCGGCGAGGCCTGGAGATCCACTTCTACCGATGCCCTCGGCAGGGAGACCGAACGTGACTAGTGAACATGTCCAGTCCGATCAAGACGCCACGCAGTCGATCGTCCATGTCGCCCGGTTCTCTCCCGAATACAGGGGGAACTTCGTCGCTTCTCTCTCCCGGCTGCGCGAACTGTGTCAAGCGCAAGGCTGGGGGTTCGTGCTCGCGCTTCCGGAGACTGCTCGTGAGAGAGCCTGGCTGAAGGACCTGCTTGCGGACGGCTGGCAGATCCGGTTCCTCCCGACCGACACCTCCATGTGGGACATCACCCGGATGCTCTCGAAGATCATCTCGCAAGAGCAAGCTCGCCTGGTCCACACCCACTTCTCCGACTATGACGTGGCGGCCTGGCTGGCGGTGCGCCTCGCGAAGATGCGCGGAAGAAGACCCCAGCTCGTGTGGCACGTCCACTCCGAGCTTGTGGCATCATCCTCGCTCCCCCGCCGCATCAGAGACTTCATCAAGTATCGGCGCATGGGACGCTCTGTTTGGATCATCCCAGTCTGGGAGTCGGTGTTCGACGGCGTCATCAAGGCAGGCACCCCGCGGGAACGCGTGCGTACGATACCCAACGGCATCGATCTTGCCCGCGCGACCACACCCAGCAGGAGCAGGGCCCAGGTACGTGCGGAGCTGGGGATCGCCGAGACAGACCGCCTCATCCTTATGTTCGGGATCCAACCGGTCAACAAAGGGGCTGACCTCGCCATCGATGCGACGGCTGAGTTGACGCGAGAGGATCCGAGCGTGGTTCTAGGTATAGTCGGGCGAGAGAAGCTGCAGGGCTTTGTCCTCGGGAGGATAGGTGAACAACGTCCTTCGTGGCTTCGCGTCATCGGGCCGATCGAGAATGTGGCCGACCTGTACCTGGCCGCGAACGTCTTCGTGTCTGCCAGCCGAAGCGAGGGCTTCTCATTCGCCGCAGTCGAGGCGATGGCCAATGGTCTTCCCGTGATCTTGAGCGACATCCCCGGCGTATCGTGGGCTCACCGGAGCGAGGGCGCGGTGTTCTTCGAGTCCGG
This sequence comes from uncultured Actinomycetes bacterium, assembly GCA_963714175.1. Classification (GTDB taxonomy): domain Bacteria; phylum Actinomycetota; class Thermoleophilia; order RBG-16-64-13; family RBG-16-64-13; genus RBG-16-64-13. The sequence continues at coordinate 60,378 of CAVQNN010000011.1, forward strand.
CAACAGCGCGGCGCTGGCCTCCTCCATCCGCAGGGTTCTCGACTGGAGCCCGAGTGAACGAGAGACACACTCCTCCGACAACAGACGGCTCGTCAGTGCGGAATTCAACGTCGACGTCTGGGCAGATCGGGTCGTAGAGCACTATATGGAGATCCTTGATCGCACGGGAGCCGATCGCCCAGCCGACAAATAGGCTTTCGCTCTCGTCGGCCGACTCGGCTCAGCCACCTCACCACCCCCGCGCCCCAGGCGGACGCCTGCACCCCTACCGGAGACCGACCGGCTTCTTCCGCTCAGACAGCGGGTTACCGTGTGCGTAGATTCTTTTCGCTAAAGCGCAACCCGCGATTCGCCGATAGTTTGCACTGTAGGACAACAAGTTGGCCAGACACGAAAAGGCAAACTCACCTTGAGGTGAGGACGCAAAGCCACGGGGCTCCATCGGAGTTAGCCGGGTTGCCGAAGTCTCCAGACCCATGGTCGGAGACCCAAGATCTTTCCGGGTCAGGCCTGGTTCTGGAGGTAGAAGATGAGCCAGCACGCCACACTATCCGTATTCACCTCGACCAACCGTCGCCGAGCAATCTATGTAGTCGCAGCCCTGTCCCTAGCCCTGCTAGTCTCCCTGGCCGCCCTGGCCGCCCCCGCGAGCGCCGCCAGCTTAGCGTCACCACCTACGGCGCCAAGGGTGACGGGGTGACCAACGACGCGACCGCCATCCAGTCGGCCATCAACGCAGCCGCCTCAGCCGGTGGCACCGTGACCTTCCCGGCCGGCACCTTCCGTATCGGCTCGACCATCCGTCCCAAGAGCAACGTGACCCTCTCCGGGGTGGCGGGCCAGACCATCCTTACCATGCCCGCCCAGGCCACGCGTCAGTACATGCTCTATGCCGAGAACCTTTCCAACCTCACCCTTTCCGGTCTTTCCTTCCGGGCCGGTGGATATGCCGACAACGTGAGCGGTCTTCTGTTGCCCGGGGCTCAGAACTGCCGGGCCAGTAACCTAAGCTTCGAGGGTCTGGTCTACGGCATGAAGCTGGGTTCCGGCAGCACCGCCAGCGGCTGGGTAGTATCGGACATCGTCGTGCGCAACACCGAGATGCCCATGTATATCTCCTACGTGCACGATTCCAGCTTCACCCGTCTTGATCTGGAGGCCGTACGTCTCTATACGACCACCGGAGACCACGCCATCTACATGGAGCGGGAGAACCGCAACTTAACCTTCAACGACTGCAACCTCTCCGGAGGCTCGGGCTACTGCCTGCAGTTGTGGCTGGAGGGCGGCACCTCCAGCGGCATCACCTTCAACGACCTCTCCCTGGACTCTAGAACCGGACGATTCCCCATGGTGATCGGCCCCGGCTTCTCCGATGTCGACTTCAACTCAAGCAGCTTCGTGGCCGGAGTTGACGGTGGGGTCATCCGCTTCTACGGCGGCTCGGACGTCACCTTCGACGGATTCGCCGCCTCCGGTGGCACACAACTGGCCGCCGTGGCGGGCACGGTCTCAAACGTGGTTCTGCGCAACGGCAGCTACACCGGCAAGAACCTGGGTAGCGGGGTCACCTTCGAGAACGTGACCTCCGGCGGGACCACCCCGACTACGGTGGCTCCCACCACCACCTCGACCACCCTCGCTCCCACCACGACCACGGCTCCCACCACCACCACTTCGACGACCACGACCACGGTGGTGACGCCGAGCACGACCACCACCAGCACCTCGACTACGGTGGCCCCCACCACCTCGACTACCCTCGCCCCCACCACCTCGACCACCGTCCAAGCTCCGCAGAGTTCCACTGAGGTCGTCATCACCAGTCCCGTTGACGGGAGTTCGGTGGTCAAGGGCCGGGTCACGGTCGGCGCCTCGGTCACTTCCTCGGTCAAGATCGGCAAGGTGGTCCTCTATGTCGACGGCAAGAAGCTGGCCACCGACTACCTGGCCAAGTACTCGTTCAGCTGGACCACCAGGTATCTCGTCTCCGGGAGTGTCCATACCCTCAAGGCCATCGCTTATGACCGGGCGGGGGTTGAGATCGGAAGCGCCAGCTCTCAGGTCACAGTGAAGTAGCCTCCTCGAACAAGTTCCGCGCGACTCCGCTTGCGCGCGACAGACACCCGCCAGATCGGGCGTCGAGACAGAGACCAGCGTTCCAAGGCCCGGAGAGATCCGGGCCTTGACGTTCAGTGGGTGCGCTCAGACATCCGGGTCGTCCGTCATGCTGCAATCGCTTGGCGGTCGTGGCGTTGAGAGAAGTACTATAGACATCTGGCGAGCGTCCGATAATCTCTACAATGCTTACAAAGAGGGAGAGTTGGAACGAATGAGCGCCCCTGCCGGCCCCGACGAGAGACCCCATCGTCTTGCGCGTTTCGTGACGACCCTGAGCGAACGCTGGTGGGCCGTCTTGTTCACGATGATAGTGGTAGGCGGACTCGTCTTTGGTGTGTCTCTCCTCCTGGAGCCCAGGTATAGCGCCACTTCGCAGTTGTCCTATTCACCCCGTGACGCGCAACTGGCATCTCAGGCGCTCTCCTCTTCAGGCAACCCCGAACTCGCCCACAACATCTCAGCCGAAGCGTTGATACTCACGACCTCTCCGTTCGCCGGTCGGGTCAGCCAAGCCATGGGGGGCTCGAGGAGCGCGGAGGATCTCCGCTCGTCCATCGAAGTCACCTCCGACCCTGGACCAGACGTTATCGAGGTCAAGGCCGTCGGTTCGGATCCTCTCGAGGTGGCCGATATCGCCAACGCCTTCGCGAACGAGTTCGTGAAGTTGAGGCAAGAGGAGATCGAGGAGTCGCTGACCGAGGCACGGAGCTTCTTGGAGACCCGCATCGACTCATTGACCCCCGAGGAGGCGGCATCCGAGCTCGGCATCGCCCTCAAGCAACAGCGGGAGAGTCTCGCATTAGTGCTCTCTATGCAGGTAGCAGACTATGAAGTCCTCCAGAACGCAGCGGTCCCCTCCTCTCCCTACTTCCCGCGGCCCTTCCGCAACCTGTTGATCGGCCTGGGGGCCGGATTGCTCCTCGGCCTGATCGTGGCCTCGTTGCTCGACTACTTCGACCGGAGGATCAAGGACCAGTCCACGCTCGAACACCTTCTGGAGCTCCCCGTCCTCGGTACCGTTCCTCTGGTCTTCCGCAAGCAGAGCGGCACCTCTTCCGTCGGCAAATCGGCAGTGGGCTTCGCACAGGGCAACGAGTCCCTTCTGGAATCCATACAGATGCTGCGTTCGAACCTCAAGGTCCTCGGATTCGGAGACAACCGAAGGACGGTGCTGATCACAAGTACCGCGCCAGGCGAAGGCAAGAGTAGGCTGGCCGCGAATCTGGCGATAGGCATGGCGCTCTCGGGTGATCGGGTGATCCTCGTCGATGCCGACCTACGCAATCCAACGATCCACAGGTACTTGGGCATCCCGAACGACCAAGGCTTGGGAGACGCGCTGTTGGAGACGGAGATCTCCTGGTCGGGCAAGATCCAGGCCGTCGATCTGGCCCCGTTCGCCAGTCCTCGTATGGGTCTGGCTAAGAAGTCGGGGGGCAAAGAGGTCGCCATATCCAAGTTCCTTTGTCTCCCCAGCGGCTCCCTGCCCGCCAACCCCACGGAAGTCCTGGAGTCCGAGGCACTGGGAGACGTGCTGGCCGAGTTGCAGGGGATCTCCGACTACGTGATCCTGGACGGACCGCCGATGCTGGTGGCGTCGGACGCGTTGGTGCTTGCGCAGGCGGTCGACGCGGTGGTTCTAGCCAGCACTCTGGGGAAGGAGACCACGGCCGAGGCGACCCAGGTGCGGCAACTCCTGGCTCGAGCCGAGATTCCTGCTCTGGGAATAGTGATATGCGGTGGCAAGCCACAGGCGGCCTATCACCAATCTGCCCGCGACGGGAAGACCTCGGCCCGCAAGAGCTCCTAGGGCGCTGCAGCCGCCCACCAGCGGGCGGCGCCGACGATCGCGCGCCGCACGTCGATCTCGGATCCCGCGGTCTTGTGCCGCCAGTTGTCCAATTCGGCTCCCGTACCCGGCAGGTTCTGCGCCCTGGTCTCTCCTAGTAGATCATCAAGGTTGACCACCACCAAGGCGGCCTCGCTGGCGGCCATGTACTCGATCGCGGCTTGCAGTAGTTCGACCTCGCATGGGGCAGTCGGCTCCGTGACCCATCCGGCGTCCGCCGCGGCGCGATTCGCCGCCGCCGGCAGCGAATCTGCCAGTCTGGCCACAAGACGGCGGCGCGCTGCGCTCTCGCGGCGCGCGCCTTCTCTGCCGAGCTGACCCGTCGCCACCCGGGCCGCGATGTCGTCACCACGCAGAAACCCCGCGAACGGGAACATGTCGTGAGTGCCCAGAGACGCCGCGGCATGGCGCGGGACCGGCCTCACCGGGCGCGCCGCTCGTGGGCGCAGCGAACTCTGCAGGACCCAGGTGCGCGACAGACCATGGCGCTGCATGCTGGCCCGCAACCCCGGCGGAACGGTGCCCAGATCCTCGCCCACCACCATCGTCCGGTTGCGATGTGATTCCAGACAGACCACGGCGTACAGCTCGTCAGCGGGATAGCTGACGTACACGCCATCCGCGGGCTCTGCCCCCTCGGGGATCCAGAACAGACGGTGGAGAGACATGACATGGTCTATCCGCAGATAGCGCGCGTGACGCATGTGGTGCCTCAGACAACGGGCGAAGTACCCATGGCCATCCTGCTCTGGCCTGTTCGGGCTTGAAGAGGCGGGGAGTGCCAGTCCTGACCCAGAGAGAAGAATCCATCGGGAGGCGCTCCCATCGACATCTCCGGCGCGAACAGACCGGGCCAACGCCAGGGATCGAATCCTCCGGGATGCACTCCCACGGGCAGATCGAGCAGGAGAGCGGCGGAGGCACGTCCGGCACTGCCGTCGCGCACGTCTATCAAGCTCACCTCGGGCTGTGAGAGTGCGGTCAGTTGCTCCTCCATCTGCCACTGGCAGTAGAGGTGGTAACGCACCGCCTCGGGTGCGATCTCAGGGCCACCTCGGGTGCCATCTCGAGCACCGCCTCGAACGCCACCTCGCGGCCGTCCGGCGTCCCAGCCCCGTCGCTGGCCTCTATACCCGCCCGAAAGGCCGCATATCGTTGAGCATCGGGGTGAGTCCGCACGTATTCGAGAAACGCCTGTCTCCGGGCGCCGTCTCCGTCGGAGAAGAAGCGCCGGCTCGACTCCTCGAGCACCCGTCTCTTGAGACGCATGGTCTCCCTGTAGTCAACCAGCGGTTCGGCTCTTAGCCGGGCTGCGCTCTCAAGCGCCCGAACAGAGCTTCCGGCCGCCCGGACAGTCTCGCAACGCTCCCACTCCACCGTCCGATCCACGGCCAGGTAGAACTCGTTCCAGAACAGCCGGCTCACCGGCCGATAGGGGGCGGGCTCAAAGGGTTGGTCCAGGTAGACGGCGAGCAGCGGCAGAGTGGCCACGATGCTCCCGCCCACCTCTCCGGTCTGTTCGCACAGTCTTCGCAGGTCGGCCAGGTCTCCAGCCCCGAGGTTGCGTTCGCTCCGCAGAGCGTAGAGGGGGGCGAACACGCCCCATTCCTGCGCCCGTTCCCGCTCGTCGGGGTCGGCTACGGCACCTGCGGTTGGAGTCCAGCACCGACGCGGAGACGAGATCACGTGTCGTCTCGACCGCGAGATCTCCACTCTCGATCCTCAGCCGGTGATAGCCAAGGGGTAGTCCCCCCGGCCAACCGATCGTTCCAGGTCCAAGCGGCCCCGCCCCTTGCCGCTGTGCGGCCCCAACCCCGCACCTGGACGGCGACGAAGCGCCTTCTCTCGAAGACAGCCTCCTCCAGCACCCTGAGCTTGGTCGGGCCCACTTCCCACTGCGATTCGCCCTCGCCCTCCAAGAAGAGGGTGAGCTTCAGACCCTGGGCGCTCGACACACCCGCTCCGCCCGCCGTCTGCGCTACCCCCCGCGCCGCTGCCGGCACTCGGACGGTGAACGACGGCAGCATCCCGTCCCAGGCGATCAGCACCGGCTCTACCACCCGGCGCCACAGCTCCGCTTTCCGAGCCTTGATGGCAACGTCAAGCACGCGCTCGAGATCGCGGCGGCGGTCGGCGTCGCCGGGCCCAGCTCCCAGAGAGCTCAGCACCTGAAGTATGCTCTCCCGCGGCGACTCGCACTGCCTTCCCCGCGCGTCGCGATACCGGGTCTGCACACCGTAGAGCCCGGCCAACTCGCCGAGTCTCCTCTCACAGGCGCGATGTCCGTCAGAGGATTGAGGATGTCGGTTCTGGGATACCATCGCTCTTGTTGCAGCTTACCCGAATGTGCTCCCGGGAGTCTGCCACGACAAGGGTTCCCAGAGCCTCAGGAGGTCCTGATGACCGCCCAGCCTCGATACGCCTTGCCCACCGTCCCAGAGCCCCTCAGGGGACTCCTGGATCTGGCCCTCGACATGCGCTGGTCGTGGAGCCACGCTTCCGACGAGCTGTGGGAGCACCTGGCTCCCGAGCTGTGGGAGGTCACTCACAATCCCTGGCACATCCTCCAGACCATCTCTCAGACCAGACTGGAGGAGGAGGCCGCCGATCCCGAGTTCCTGAAGCTGCTCGACCACCACCTGACGCTCGAGACGCGAGACACTCGAGGCTCAGTCCTGGTTCGAACGGACCTATCCGGAGGCAGCCGGACTGAGCGGCGCGGCGTCGTCTCCAAGCGAGGACGGGGCGAGTGGCGCGGCGCGCCCGGACGCCGCGCCGGTTCCGTCGGGCATCATCGGTCCGCTGGGTGGCGGCGCGAGACTGCCGGCGGCCCCCCTCGGCCCCATCGCCTACTTCAGCATGGAGTTCGGCCTGAGCGAGGCCCTCCCCATCTACAGCGGCGGTCTCGGCATCCTGGCGGGCGACTTCCTCAAGGCGGCCAGCGATCTGGGCGTGCCGCTCGTCGGAGTCGGCCTGCTCTGGCAGCAGGGCTACTTCCGGCAGGCGCTGAACCCAAGCGGCGAGCAGATCGAGTTCTTTCCCTTCAACGATCCCGGCCAGCTCCCCATCATGCCCCTCCGCGACGCCGACGGCGAGTGGGTCACCGTCACCCTGCAGTTCCCCCGGCGCAGCGTGCACCTGCGCGCTTGGGAGGTCCGCGCCGGACGGGTCAAGCTGTACCTGCTCGACGCCAACGACCTGATGAACAGCCCGGCCGATCGAGGCATCACCAGCGAGCTCTACGGAGGCGGCGCGGAGATGCGGCTGCAGCAGGAGATGATCCTGGGCATCGGCGGCTGGCGCTTGCTGCAGCGAGTTGGGCATCGAGCCCGACGTGTGCCATCTCAACGAGGGACACGCCGCCCTCGCGGTGCTGGAGCGGGCGCGTTGTCACATGCAAGACCGGGGACTCGACTTCGAGGTGGCTCTCACCGCCACGAGACCCGGAAACCTCTTCACCACCCACACCCCGGTCGAGGCCGGCTTCGACCGTTTCGCCCCCGCGCTGGTCACGGAGTACCTGGGAGGCTACGCGGACGAACTCGGCATCGGGCTGGAGCGTCTTCTCGCCCTGGGCAGGTGCGGCGGCGGGACCGCGGAGCCATTCAACATGGCCTACCTCGCCATCAGGGGCAGCGGAGCGATCAACGGGGTCAGCCGGCTGCACGGCGAGGTGAGTCGAGGTCTGTTCCAGCGCCTCTTCCCACGCTGGCCCCGTCCTGAGGTACCGGTGGGACACGTCACCAACGGAGTCCATGTCCCCTCCTGGGACTCGGAGGCGGCGGACGCTCTCTGGACCAAGGCCTGCGGCAAGGAACGCTGGCTGGGCGGTCTCGAAGGCCTGGGCGACCTCATCCGCAAGGTCAGCGACGAGGAACTGTGGGCCTTCCGCGACGCCAATCGGCGCAGGCTCATCGCGGTCGCGCGCGAGCACGTGCAGCGGCAGGGCCCGGTCGCCGGCAGTCTGGAGAGCCTGGGTTCCGACCCGTCCTGCCTGTGCGACCCGGCCGTGCTCACCCTGGGCTTCGCCCGGCGTTTCGCCACCTACAAGCGGGCCAATCTCCTCCTGCACGATCCCGACCGGCTGGAGCGCCTGCTCTGCGGCGAGAGCAGCAAGGTGCAGCTGGTGTTGGCCGGCAAGGCCCATCCGGCGGACGCCGCGGGCAAAGCCATGATCCGGCAGTGGACGGACTTCATCGGCCGGTGCACGGTTCGGCCACACATCATCTTCCTGGTCGACTACGACATGGGCATGGCCGAACACCTGGTGCACGGCGTGGACGTCTGGATCAACACCCCCCGCCGGCCCTGGGAGGCAAGCGGGACCAGCGGCATGAAGGTGCTCGTCAACGGCGGCCTCAACCTCTCCGAGCTCGATGGCTGGTGGGCGGAAGCCTACGATCCCGAGGTGGGCTGGGCACTCGGTGACGGCCTGGAGCACGACTCCGACCCAGCCTGGGACGCCATCGAGGCCGAGCGTCTCTACGATCTACTGGAGAACGAGATCATCCCCGAGTTCTACGACCGCGACGAGCAAGGGATACCGCGCCGCTGGATCGCCCGGGTCCGGGAGAGCATGGCCCGCCTGACGCCGCAGTTCTCCACCAACCGGATGATGCAGGACTACCTCGAGCAGTACTACCTGCCCGCCGCGGCCGCCTACCGAGAGCGGACGGCCATCTCCGCCTCGGACGCACCGACGCCCGGACTCGCGGCGAGTATAGAGGCATGGCGCTCACTGCTCGACGAGCACTGGAGCGAGATCGCCGTCTCTGGCTACTCGGTCGAGACAGAGGCCGGACCTCACGGAGATCGGCACTCGTTCAAGGCGGAGGTGGTGCTGGGAGAGATACCGCCGGGAGCCGTATTGGTCGAACTGTACGCCGAGGCGTTGGAGGGAGGCGCGCCGGAGCGCCATGTCCTCATGACCGAACTGGGCCCATTCAAGGATGGAGATCGCTCTCCCGGATCGTATGCGCTTCCGAGCTGTGTTGCCCGCCACTCGTCCGGCCGGCGACTACACGTTGCGAGTGGTGCCGTGGCATCAGTCGGCTCGAGTTCCGCTGGAGGCGAGTCACATACTCTGGTACCGATGCGCCAGTCGGCTACGCTCGCAGATCGGGCGCCGAGTGCGCCCTCGACGACACTCGTCGTCCTCGGGCGCGTCCGTGCGCCGCTACGAACGCTTCCTGCGTCCTGGCCGACTGCCCGCGCGTCCCTGGTGGCGAAGCTTCATTCCGAAACGAGTTCTTAGCCGCAGGGCAAGCGAACGACGAACCTCGCTCCGGCAGCGCCGGGGATCACCTCGACGTCGCCGGACGCCGCCCGAGCCAACCGCCGGGCCAGCGACAGGCCCAGACCCGGCCCCGCGAGACACGCCCGGCGTCACCTCGGCCGCCGACCCGCGCACGCCCGGCTCGAAGATCCGCTCTCGTTCCTCCTCGGCGACCCCGGGACCGTCGTCCTCCACGGTGAACAGGATCTCCTTGCCGCTGCGGTCCGCGCCGAGAGTGACCTTGGACCGTGCGAACCGACACGCGTTTTCCACCACCGGCTGTATGATCTGGAGGGCGATGTCTCCCTCGACCCCTACGCGCAGGTTGCGGGTCGGAGGCTCGGCTCGCACCTCCACGTGGTTCTCGCCGGCCAGCACACCGACCGACTTGACCAGATCGGCAAGCACTCGCCCGACGTCAGCCCGACCCCGCGCCAAGCTGCCCCTTTCTTGGGCCGCGGCAAGCAGAGTCTCCACCGTGCTCGCCATCTGATCGGCGCTCTGCGACACGGAGGAAAGGGCCTCCTGGTAGTAGGCGGGATCGCGCTCCCGGCGCAGAGCCAGCTCGGCCTCGGCTTTGATCTTGGCCACCGGGGTGCGCAGTTGATGCGACACCTCGGCCGAGAAGCGCCGTTCGCGCCGCAGACCGGCCGACAGTCGATCGAGCATGCCGTCCAGGGTGTGGGCGAGTTGAGTGACCTCGTCGTGCGGTTCTCCCAGATCGAAACGCCGGTCGATGTCGGCCGTGCTCCAGGCTTCGGCCTCGGAGGTCATCTTGGAGACCGGCCGGAAGGCGGCGTTCAGCACCCATCTCCCAACGAACCCGACGATGATGAGCAGGACGGCGGTGAGAGCCGCGGTGGACAGCAGAGTGAGACGCTGGGTGCGCGAATAGGAGACCATGGACAGGCTCGCCACGATGGTGCCGATGCGCTCCTCGCCTGGCGGGTCATACAGAGGGACCCCGTACAGTCGCACGTCCTTCTCTTGAACATCGCTGTATTGCGCCAGTTGACCGTCCAGGGCCTTCGCTGCTGCCTCGATGGCCGGTTCGATCTCCGGACCCCGGGCGGTCTTACCACCGATGAACACCCAGACCTGTGAGGTCAGCTCCCTGTTGGGAGGGTCAGGCACCTCGTACCCCGCGGCGGTCTGCTTGATGGCTCCCGCGAAGTCCTCAGCCATGGCCCTCAGCCTCCTATCGACATCGGAGTCGAGAAGCACCGACAGCAGGAGATTGAACGCCACGGTCATGATGACCAGGGCAAGGGCGACAGTCACCAACACCGCCAGCAGCAGGCGGGCGCGCACCCCCATCCGCGAGAACCAGCGCCTCATTGAAGCGAGTAGCCCACGCCGCGCACAGTGACTATCTGGGGAGCCCCGGGAAGAGCGCAGACTTTCCGCCGGAGACGGGCGATATAGGCATCGAGCCTGTTGTCGTAGACGACGGCGCCATGAGACCAACCTGTCTCTATCAGGGCCTTTCTACGTATCGCTTCGCCGGGCGAAGCGGCCAACTTGGCCAAGAGACGGAACTCGGTGGGAGTCAGGGGGACTGTCTCCTCTCCGCAGGTCACGGCATGCTTGGCCGGATCGAGGATGAGCCCGCCCGTCTCAACACTCCGTTCGGTGCCGCTCCGGCGAATGAGCGCCTCCAGGCGAGCAAGGAGCTCGGCGAACGCGAACGGTTTGCTGAGATAGTCGTCTCCACCCACGTGAAAGCCAGACAGACGATCGGTGAGAGAATCGCGAGCCGTCAAGAACAACACCGGCGCGGTAATGGCCTGAGCCCGAATGGCCTGGCAGACGTCACGTCCGTCGGTGTCGGGCAGTCCGATGTCGATGACAAAGAGGTCGGGAACGAGCTCGGCCACTTTGCTGAGGAGCTCCGAGCCCGTGGCGTACCCTTGCACCTCATAGCCCTCCTCACGCAGGCCACGCACGAGCAAGGAGCGCATCTGAGGATCGTCTTCAAGAACGAAGATGCGGGGCTCCATCATGGTGCCAGTAGTATGGCCCGCCGCACGTCTGCGCACAAGCGCAACTGCGCCCGCGATTCGCGGGCGCAGTTGCGAGAAGGAGGGGGACTAGCTAGGATTCACACGGCGGGCGCGGCGTTCGGCTGTGCCGAACGCCGCATACGCCGTCTCCGCCGTGTGGGCGTGGTGGTGTCTCGCCCTGAATCGGGTCCGACAACCACCGGACAGGGTTGGGGCCACAGCTCAGGAGGGGGGTTGAGCAATGCTGTGTGACTCCATGTCCGTATCTTTGCACCACTTTCCTGAACTCATCCTGAACGCTTCATCCCGTGGTACAGTGCAGGTCGTGCCTGTAGACGCTCAACTTAGCGAGCCCATCGAGCCAAGTCCTGGCCTGAACTCCGACCAGGATGTGGTGCTGGCTACGCACGGACTGACCAAGGACTTCAAGAAGCTGCGAGCCGTCGACCGCTTGGACCTCTCCGTGCGCAGAGGCGACGTTTTTGGCTTTCTAGGGCCAAATGGAGCCGGCAAGACCACGACCATCCGCCTGATCTTCGGGCTGACGTACCCAACCAGCGGCTATGTCAGCGTCCTCGGGCACCGCGTTCCGGAGAACCGGCAGGAGGCACTCCGCCACATGGGCGGGTTTGTCGACGACCCCGTGTTCTACGGCAACCTGACGGCGCGCCGAAATCTGCGAATGCTGGGCCGGATGAACGGCGAGGTGAGCGAGGCCCGTGTCACCGAGGTTCTCGAGATGGTCGGCCTTTCGGAGCGCGGCCAATCCAAGGTGGGCGGCTACTCCCATGGCATGCGCCAGCGTCTGGGCATCGCGCTCGCCTTGATCCACCGACCCGACCTGATCATCCTCGACGAGCCGACGAGCGGCCTCGACCCCCAGGGCATGAAGGACGTGCGCGAGTTGATCCGCGAACTGGGTCGCCAGGGAACCACCGTGTTCCTCTCCTCGCACCTGCTCCACGAGGTCGAACTGGTCTGCAATCGAGCTGCCATCTTGCGCAAAGGACGGCTGGTGGCTCAGGGACCGGTAGCGGAGCTCCATCCGACCAGCAACGCCGTCAAGGTCCTCACAGGCGACCAAGGGCGAGCCCTCGAGGTGCTGCGCGGGATGGCCGCCGCCTCCGCCATCAAAGAGGATGAGAGATACCTGGTGCTCGAGGCGGGCGAGGGTTTCGTGCCCGAGATGGTGCGCCGACTGGTGGCCGACCAGATAGACGTACTGGCAGTAGTCCCCGCTGCCGAGCAGAGTCTGGAAGACATGTTCCTCGAGCTGACGAGTCACGATGACACGGAGGAACGGTCGTGAGTCACATCAGCCGGGAATTCACCAAGCTCCTCTTCCAGAAACGCACCTACTTCGGATGGGCAGGCCTGTTCCTCATTCCCGTGCTCATCACAGTGATCACGCGCTTCGTCAACGACGAAGGAGGAGGACGGGCGGACCCCGATCAGCAAGGTGCGGACTTCGTGTTCAGCCTCATCACGTCAAACGGGCTCTACGTCGCAATGGGTACGCTCTTCGTCATGACCGCGTTCCTGCTGCCCTTGCTGGCCTCAGTGTCCGGGAGCCAGACCATCGCCGGCGAGGCCGAGAAGGGCACACTGCGGACGGTGCTCATGCAGCCGGTACGCCGTGGTGCCTTGCTACTTGCCAAGTGGTTCGTCGCCAACCTGTACGTCGCCGTCGGTCTCGCCCTGATGGGGCTGGGTTCGCTTGTGGCCGGCGGCTCCATCTTCGGGGTGAAGCCCATGATCCTTCTGTCCGGCGGGACGGTGGGCGTGGCTGAGAGCATGTGGCTGCTGTTCCTCGCGTACCTTTTCGTCCTGATCGCGATGATGGCCGTCGTGTCGCTGTGCGTGGCCCTTTCCACCCTCACCGACTCCGGGCTCACGGCGATGGCTGCGGGGATGGTCCTGGTGATAATCATGATCGTCCTGGGCAACCTCCCTGTCTTCGACTTCATGAAACCGTATCTGTTCACGAGTCACTTCAGCGCCTGGACGGAGCTTTTCAACAAGCCCGTTGATTGGGGCCCACTGCGCGATGCGCTCATCAATTTCGTGATCTGGATCGTTGGTATGACCGGCATAGCCTGGCTCATCTTCAGACGCAAGGACATCCTCTCCTAGCTTCGTCTCGCCTCTCGACTCATCGCCTCGACACCGGTCCGCCGAGAACAGGACGACCACACCTCAGCTGACCCGTGCGGTCGCGCGACTGCCGACCTGCTTCAGGGCCGGCGGAACGAGTCTCCGAATACCGTCCTCTGCTTCAGTTTGAGGCCGTTTCTGCCGACACAATGTTATTGCGTGAGACAAACCTGTGAACCTTGAATTGACATCAGGCCTCCTGCTGCTCGGTACCGCTGTCCCTATCGCCGGCGGTCTCGTCTGGTACGCCTGGCATAACCGCTCTTTGCCGGGTGCGCGTCCCTTCGCGCTCGTCGTCATTCTGGCGGCCTGCTGGGCCATGTGCTACATCGTCGAGTTGCTGGCGGACAGCCTCGACGCCAAGCTCTTCTGGGCCAATCTCCAGTATTTGTCCATCTGCTTCATGCCGGTGGCTTGGCTGGTCATGGCGCTTGAATACGCGGGACGTCGGACCTGGCTGAGCTTCCGGCGCAGCTGTGGCGCTTTGCGCCATGCCGGTGTTCACTCTCGCGCTGTTGTGGACTGACGGATACCATCACCTCATGCGTGCCACGGTCTGGCTGGACGCGAGCGGTCCCTTTCCCGTGGTGGGACGTACCTGGGGTGCCTGGTTCTGGGTTCATTCGGTCTACGGCTACGCTCTTGTGATATCTGCCGTCGTGGTGCTGACAACGGCGGCCTTCTCCGCACCGGCCATCTACCGGCGACAGGCGATCGCCCTGGTGGCCGGCAGCGTCTTTGCGACCGGCTGGCACCTCGCCTTCGGGATCGTTCCGGGGATCATGTCCTCACTCGACTTCACGCCGCTGGCTATCGTCGTAGCCGGGATCGCAGTCGCCGGGGGTCTCTTCCGCGTCCGTTTCTTCAACCTCGTCCCGGTCGCCCGGCACGCCTTGGTGGAGAACATGACCGACGGTGTGCTGGTGGTCGACCAATACGACCGCGTGGTCGACCTGAACAAGTCGGCCCAGACTCTCATCGGTCAACCATTGTCGCGCATACTCGGCCGGCCGCTGGCGGATTGTTGGGAGGCCTGGGAGCAGATGACTCCTTCCTCCGCCGCAGGCGCGAGCCGAGCGGAGCTGCAGATCGGGGACAACGGCGACCGGCGCCACTACGAGGTGAAATGGTCCCCACTCACACGGAACGATCAGACGGTGGGACGTCTGGTGGCGCTCCGCGATGTGACCGACAGGGTACTCATGGAAGACAACCTGCGGCGCCAGGCTCTCACCGACGGCCTCACCGGGCTGCCGAATCGCGCCTTGTTCATGGCCCGACTGGACGACGCCATCCATCAGGCCCGGCGACACGGCGACGCTCTCTTCGCGGTGATGGTCCTCGATCTCGACCGATTCAAGCTGATCAACGACAGCATCGGTCACCTGGCCGGCGACGTTCTGCTGCGCAGTGTCGCGATCAAGCTGAAGCGCTGCGTTCGCGAGGCCGACACCGTCGCGCGCATGGGCGGGGATGAGTTCATGATCCTGCTACCGATGATCACAGGCGCGCACGACCTGCTGCCCGTCCTGGAACGGATACAAGAAGAACTGAGGGCGCCCGTCTACTTCCGCCAGCAGGAAATGGCCGCCGCCTCGAGCGTTGGCGTCGTCATATGGGATCCCTCCTACGAGAGTCCGGAGGACCTCCTGCGCGCGGCGGATACGGCCATGTATCAGGCGAAGGAGGCGGGCAGAGGCTGCCACCGCTTCTTCGACGAAGACATGCACAAGTCGGTCATGGCGACACTCAACGCCGAGACCGACCTTCGTGTCGCCCTTAGGCAACGGGACTTCTCGCTGGCATATCAACCGATTGTCGACCTCAAGACTGGAAGCATCCACTCGTTGGAGGCCCTCATCCGCTGGCGTCACGCTCGCCGAGGCACGCTGCGCCCCGACGAGTTCCTCGCCGTCGCCGAGAACAGCGGCCTGATCGTGAAACTGGGCGTGATGGCGCTGGAAGAGGTGTGCGGCCAGCTCAGCGGGTGGCAGTCGCCGGGCAATCCCGCCGCG
Organism: uncultured Actinomycetes bacterium; assembly: GCA_963714175.1. Taxonomy (GTDB): domain Bacteria; phylum Actinomycetota; class Thermoleophilia; order RBG-16-64-13; family RBG-16-64-13; genus RBG-16-64-13. The sequence goes on from CAVQNN010000011.1 coordinate 75,795, forward strand.
GCTCTACCGGTGAGGCTCAATCTCTCCCCCCGGCAGCTTGTCGAGCCCGACTTCGTTTCGACGGTGGTGAACCGCCTGGCCTATTGGAGCATCCCAGCAGACCTTCTGGTGCTCGAGATAACCGAGACGGCGCTGATCGGCGACCCCATCAGGTCGAAGCAGGTAATGCAGGAACTGAAGAGCCTCGGGATACGCCTTTGCCTCGATGACTTCGGCACCGGCTGGTCCTCACTCCAGCATCTGACCACCTTCCCCGTGCAGGAACTCAAGATCGACCAGGCCTTCGTCTCCAAGATCGTCCGCGGCAACACCGACGCTGAAGTGGTGCGATTGCTCACGGCTCTGGCTCATACCCTCGGTTTGAGAGTCACGGCCGAGGGAGTCGAGAGTGGCGAGCAGCTGCAGGTGCTGACGGATTTCGGGTGTGACTGCGGCCAGGGGTATTTCATAGGGGTGCCCATGGAACCCGACAGGCTGCTGGGCTATCTGGAGGATATGGCGAGAGGGAGCTGCATGCTCGCCAGATCGTCCGAACCAGGTGGCGACCGATCGATGCCGCTCAGTGAACGGCACGCTCGCGACAGCCACCGAGCCCTGGTACTACCGCACGCCCTTGCTCAATAGCCAGCCCTTGTCTTCGCAGCCCTAGCCGTCAGGCGGGGCTTCGATGCTACGATGAGCGCGGGCGGCCCGGTCCTCTGCGACCTCGCAACTACCTCCGGGAGCCCCAAGCAGCGCCAACCCTAGCGATGGGGAGAAGAAGATGGGCACTACCCGCAGGTTCACCATCCTTCACTCCAACGACATGCACGGAGACTTTCTCGCCGAGCAGGCCGCGGGCGGCGGAGATCTCGTCGGCGGACTCCCTCTTCTCTCCGGCTACATCAACAAGGTTCGCGCGGAGGAAGAGAACGTCCTCTACGTGATCTCCGGCGACATGGTGCAGGGGTCAATCATCGACTCGGACTTCAAGGGCACCTCCACCATGCAGATCATGAACTACCTGGCTCCGGACGTGGTGGCCCTTGGCAATCACGAGGTGGACTACGGCCTGCCGCATCTGCTCTTTCTCGAGAAGATCTCCAACTTCCCCATCGTCAACGCCAACCTGTACATCAAGCCCTTCGAGAAGCGCATGATGCGCCCCTACCACATCATCTCCAAGGCCGGCTTCGACATCCTGTTCACCGGCATCCTCACCGAGAAGGTCATGGACTCGCTCAAGATGGACGAGTTGATCGGCACCTTCGTTACTCTGGAGGAGGCGGGGACGGAGGTCGGCAAGATCTGCGACGCTTTCAAGAACGACGACATCGATCTGACCATCGTGCTCACTCACATCGGCTTCGAGTCCGACAAGGAACTGGCCGCCATGCTGCGCCCCGAGTGGGGGGTGGACATGATCATCGGCGGGCACAGCCACACGGTGCTCTCCCAGCCGGCCGAGGTCAACGGCATCCTCATCGTCCAGGCCGGCACGGGCACCAACCAGATCGGACGCTTCGACATCGTTGTGGACGACGACACCAACTCCATCGTCGACTGGAAGTGGCAGCTCATACCTATCGACGAGCACATTGCCGAGCCCGACGCGCGTATGGCCGAGTTCATCGAGTCGTTCAAGTCGGTGGTGGATCGCAAGTACGGCGCGGTCATCACGAAGTTCGCGCAGACACTCACCCACCCCTTGCGAGAGGAAGAGAGCACCCTCGGCAACCTGCTGGCCGATGCCCTGGCCGAGGGCACCCGAAGCGATGTGGTGCTTCTGGGGGCCGGGTCGGTGCGGGTCAAGGAGATGGGGCCGGCGGTCACCCTCATGGACTTCATCTCCTGCTTCCCCTACGACGATTCCCTCACCCGCTACACGATCACCGGGGCCGTGCTCAAGCGCGCGTTCAATCACTGGATGCGACCCGAGAACCGTGACGGCGAAGGCGAGTGCTACCAGGTGAACACGGGGGTGCGGGCGGTGTACTCGAACGCGGCCCGCAGCCTGGTATCCCTGAACGTGAACGGGATACCCGTGGAGGATGAAGCGACCTACACCGTTATCCTCCAGGGCTACCACGCGAAGAACGTCAAGCCATACTTGGATCTTGCTCCCGAGGACCTCACCGCGGCGGCTCCCAGCCGGGTGGCCGCCACATCGGCCCAGACCGTGCTCAAGGAGTGGCTGCTGTCCAACCAGAACGTCGATCGCAAGATCGAGGGACGTCTGGTCTATGAAGAGTGACGCATCGACGAGAAGGGAAGCCCCCATGGCCGGTCGCCGTTCGGGTAGAGATGGTAAGCGGATACGACCCCGGTATCTCGCCGTAGCGGGATTCCTGCTTTTCCTTGTAGGCGTTGTGGGGTTCATGGGGATAATCACCGCCGAGGCCCTCTATCCCGCCGGCTACAGCACCTCCGAGAACGCGATCAGCGACCTCGGCGCCACCGAGCCACCGAACAGCGTGATCGAGGAGCCGTCGGCCACCATCTTCAACACGACGATGATGGTGTGCGGTGCGCTGGTCTTGGTGGCGGCGTTCTGTGTGCAGCGGGGATTCGGACGCTGGACGGCGCCGGTCTTGGTCGCCCTCTTCGGGATCGGAGCGCTGGGAGTGGGGGTCTTCCCCGGCGACCACGGCAACGTCCACGCCATGTTCGCGCTCCTGACGTTCACCGCCGGAGGAGTCGCAGCCATCGTCTCACTGACGATAGAGACAGCGCCCTTCTCCTACCTGTCAGTCCTACTGGGCGTAGTGGCGCTGGCGACACTGCTGCTCCACATGTTCATGGGCGACTCCAGCCCTCTCGCCGGGATGGGCATCGGCGGCGTCGAACGCTGGGTGGCGTATCCCATCCTCCTGTGGGCTACTGGGCTCGGTGGCCATCTGATGGGGCGCGCGCGCTGATTTCGCGCGGACGGTGTGGCCCAACAACTCGTTCTAGGAGGCTGCAGATAAGGGAGGTCCGGGCCGGCCGGTAAGTGCCAGTCTGGCTCCCTGCCCGGTGACCCTGGGAGTGTTGGTGATCTGCAACACCCCCCCGTCCCGGTCCAACGCGACGGTGGTATTGGGGTAGCCCCCATCTCCGAGAGATTGATAGTTGACGCGGACCGCCTCGGGAGCAAGAATCGCTCCGGTCTCATCCACCGCTTCGAGGCCGCTCCATCGCACCGTGACCGAGGGCGCGTCGCTGTCGGCGAAAACTTCCGACCACACCATGGGACGCGAGAGAGAGAAGTCGGAGGCCTCCAGACCCGGAGGCGGCAGGAGATCGCGAATGGTGGACGCGATCCCCGATTCCAGATCGGTCACCTCCGACCGCCACGCGCCCGGGATATCGGGAGAGCGAAACACGCGGAATCGATACGGACGGCCCGGTTGCCACGGATAGGCCAGCGTATTCAGATCGTCAGCGAAGCCGGCAAGAGTCGAATCGGTGCCCGAAAGCACTCCGGTGCTGCGTTCCATCGAGGCATACCCGCCCCAGTTGACCGCGGTGTGCTCCGGATAACGCTTGTTCCACTGAAGACCGGTGTGGCCGCCTCCCCAGACCGTGCGGCCTTGCAGGAAATCCACCTGGAGAGCCCAGAAGTACAGAGCCTGGTCGCGGGGTGGAGCCACCACCTCGAGGACCGCGGACACCTCGACCAATCTCGGCTGCGAGCCGGATCCGCTCGGCATCTCCCAGAAGAGATGGAACGAGGAGGCGCCGTTGGCTGAGCGACGCGAGCCCGCTTCGCGCGGCTCCGCGTCCCGCAACCGCGCCTCAGGCGAGAGCCTCGCAACCAGACTCCGCAGCATGTCTCGTAGACGTGATCCTAGACTCGGCATCCGTCGGCTCCGACCTATTCGGCAGGATGGCCTGACCAAGCAGCCGGCCCCAGCCGTCTGAATATAGCCCCGGCTTCCTCCCAGCGCAACGCCCGAGCGTCCGAAGATCCCCCACACCCGCGGAACCGCTTTATGCGCTCCTTATGCTGGCTCTGATAGCGTCCTATACCAACGAGCTGCCCGGACCACCCCCCAAAAGGTCCGTAGCTCGAATCGGCGAACCCGCGTCGCCGAGGGCCGCCCGGCCACCGCACCTCTGGGCCGGGCGGCCACTTCTACACCCTTGTACCTACGGGCTTGACGCGCCACCCTCAGACTGGTAAACGTGTAGGACCACTGCAGTGACTGCAAGGAGAAGACGAATTGAGTCCCGAAGGCGCCAAAGACACACCGGCCCAGCGCGCGTTGCTGCGTAGGACCTACAAGGAACGCACCAAGCAGCCTGGGGTGTTCAGAGTCGTCAACACAGCAAATGGCCGCGTCCTGCTGGGATCCGGTCTCGACCTGCATGCGCCTCTCAACCGCGTGACGTTCGAGCTCGACATGGCGATGTGCCGCGATGCCGAGATGAAGCGTGATCTGGAGACCTTCGGCAGGGATAGCTTCGTAGTCGAAGTACTAGAGAGGGTAGAGCCCAGAGACGACCCAGACTACGATCCCAAAGAAGAACTCGAGATCCTGGAACGGAAGCACCTTGCCCTGTTGGATTGGAGCACCGCCTACAACAAGGACGACAGAATCAGATATCCGTGATACCGTCGCTATTCGGATACGCTACTCTTGTCCTGGTTGAACGTGATTTCCGACCTACGGAGGGACTCGCATGCAACCTGAGATAGACCCCGCCGAAAGACAGCGAGCGCGTCAACGCCGGGCGGAGCAGGTTCAGAGACGCCGCATGGCCCTTGGTATCGTCGTGCTGGCTCTGCTCGTCTTGGTCCTCATCCTCGTCATCACGTGTAGCGGAGATGACGGCACGGTCGTCACCACCACGACCGACGATCAGACCGAGACCACGCTGGTATCGGGCATCTACACGGCCGAGCTCACAGGAGCCGAGTCGGTGCCTTCGGTGGTGACGGAAGCAGCGGCAACGCTCACCCTCACCTACGACGCAGAGACAGAGAAGCTGTCCTATGAGCTGCGGGTCACCAGCGCGCTAACGAATCCGAGCGTCGCGGCTATCTACGAGGGCGCTCCCGGTACCTCCGGTACGGCCGTCTACACCTTGTTCGCGGGTCCGACCGAAGATGGCCGCTTCGAGGGCCTACTGGCCGGTGGGACAGCCGAGGATGTGATCATTGATGCCGACCTGGTCGGCACACTCCAGGGCAAGACCGTCGCAGATCTGATCTCTCTGATCAAAGAGGGCGAGGCCTATGTCAGTATCGGCAACGAGTCGCATCCGGTAGACGCCATCCGCGGCCAGATCAACGACTAGGCGCCGCCTGGGCGCAGACCCGGCACAGACTAGTGTCCGCCTGGGCGAGACATCCGCCGCTCTTGCCGTACGCGGCGGCGGGCCCGCCGGGTCACGCGGATGAAGCTCACGAAGTGACTCCAGGGCTTGATGTCGCTGACCTCTGTGCCATAGATGGTCTTGATGGGCACCCAGGCCAGCTTGTATCCCCGCCCCACGCAGATGGCGATCTCTTCCACTTCGAACGCGAAGCCCTGCTCCGGGCTGGCGAGTGTTGCTTCGGCCAACCTTCGTGAGCGGAGGCGGTAGCCCGACTGATTGTCGGGGATCTTCTCCCCCACAGCCCGCGAGAACAGCACCCGGCTGACGCTGTTTGTGAACCAGCGCACTGGTGGCATGCTTTCGTAGTCGCGAGCGCCGACCACCAGGTCCGCGCCGGCCGTCGACCAGGCTGCGATGAGAGCCGGCGCCTCGGCCGGATCGTGCTGCCCATCGCCGTCCAGGGTCAAGATGGCATCCCAGCGCGGGGTCGCAGAAGCCGGCGGTTCGGCCGGGTTCGCGGTCAGTCCGTCGCCCAGTACCTCTCGGAAACCGGCCTTGAGAGCCGCTCCCTTGCCACGGTTGGGCGTGAGCGAAAGCACTCGCGCGCCGGCAGCCCGCGCCGCGTCTTCGGTGTCGTCCGTCGACCCGTCGTTCACAACCATCACGGTCAGACCCTGCGCAATCAGGGCGCAAACCACCGGACCGATCCTCGGACCTTCGTTGTGCGCGGGAACTATGGCAATGACAGCAGCGGTTTCGCTCACCATGGCGTCACCATCCTAGCAGCCATAGCTTCGGAAGCTGTCTGCACAGAAGCACTTGACAGCATATTTCCTACTGTGACATACTTCACTGTGCAAAGGCTAACAGTGATGGAGTAGTGACTGTCCAATGGCACCACACACCGACAGAGCGCAGAAGGTCTCGCTCCGCACTGTGGAACGCCTGAGCGTGTATCGCCGCATGCTGGAAGAACTCAGCCTCGAGGATGTCCAGTTCATCCATTCCCACCAGCTGGCGGCGCTGGTGGGTGTCACGCCCGCGCAACTCCGCCGCGATCTGGCCAGTTTCGGCAGCTTCGGCAACATCGCCCGCGGCTACGACGTACACAGCATGTCCCGGACGATCAGTGAGATCATCGGCACCGATGAGGTCCAGAACGTCGCGCTCGTGGGTGTCGGCGACCTCGGACGCGCGCTTCTTTCCTACCGGGGCTTCGAGGAACGTGGCTTTCACATCGCTGCCGCATTCGACTCGGATCCGGAGAAGGCGGGAAGAACGTTCGCCGGTCGCCGTTGCCATGGACTGGACGAGCTTGAGACCGTTATCGCCGCCATGGACGTCCGCATGCTCATTCTGGCCGCGCGGGCTGAAGGGCTCCAATCAGTCATGGAGCGAGCCGCGGCCGCGGGCGTTCGCGGTTTCTTGAACTTCGTGCCGAAGATGACCACCGTTCCTGCGAACTGCTTCGTTGAGCCTATCGACATCTCCGCCAAGCTTGAGAAGTTGTCTTTTCTGTGCCGGCAAGGCGACCAATAGAGGATCGGTGCTTTTTTTTGTGCAGTTTTGTGAATCCATTCACTGTGAACAGCCTAACAGTTACTGATAACTCGACCAGGTAACAGTAATCGGACCCTACGGGAGGAGCCATGCGAACGAAGAAGATACTCGTTGTAGACGACGACCGCGATCTGGTCGCGGCCATTGAGGCGTTTCTCTCCTCCCGCGGTTTTGCCGTGGCTACGGCGGGCAACGGCAAGGAAGCGTACGCGAGCATCGTGAGCGACAGACCGGACCTGATCGTCCTCGATGTCATGATGGACTACGACGAAGAGGGCATGGTCTTCGCCAGCGCCCTGAAGACCGACGGCCCGACGAGGGATATCCCTATCCTCATGCTCTCCGGGTTCAACGTCCAACGAGACGTGCGCGACAAGGTCGTCGCGTCGCTCATGGGCCAGGAGTGGCCGGCGGACACATTCATGGAGAAGCCGGTGCGACTGACTGACTTGTCCGAACGCATCGAGGAGTTGCTCAAGCGGGTCGAAGAGGGGCGCACGCCTCGGTCTACAGAGGAGGAGTGGTCGTGAGTTCCGTTCAGACGATGGTGGCCGGACGAGACGACCTGTCGCGGGACCTCCTGATACCGATGCTTCAGGAGCTCCAGGCCAAAGAGGGCTTCTTGTCGCAGACGACCATGAGGGAACTGGCGGCGGCCCTGGACATCCCGGTGGCCAGAGTCTATGGGGTGGCCACCTTCTACAACCAGTTCCGCTTTGCTCCACTCGGCGAGCATGTGATCGAGATCTGCCGAGGAACGGCTTGCCATGTCAAACAGAGCCTGATTCTCGCCCAACACCTCCAGCGTCGACTCAGGCTGCGTCCTGACGGCAACTCCGCGGACGGACGTTTCACCGTTCTCCGCGTGGCCTGTCTGGGCGCGTGTTCCATCGCCCCGGTGATGAAACTGAACGGCGAGTTTCACGGCCATCTCACGGTCGAGAAGCTCGATGCCCTCCTGGATGCACTCTCGCCCGAAGCGAGGCTGTCATGAACCGCAACGTCCTCATCGACCCGTGCTGCGCCCAGTGTACCCATTCCCCCGGTCGACCCTGCACCGACCTGGTGGCGTGCATCCAGACCGGCCCCCTGTGTCATGAAGACCCAAACTGCAGCGCGATACGGGCGGACCGTCTGGGCAGAGCGCGCCGCGGAGGCGACGGCACCATCCTCTTCGTAGGAGCGGGCACCTGCGGTCGGGCGAACGGCGCTTTGAGCCTCATCGAGAAGACCCGTTCCTACGTGGAAGATCGTTCGCTGCCCGTTACCGTGGTCGAGGTCGGCTGCGGAGGCTACTGCCAACGTGAGATCTTCGTCGACATGCAGCACGGGGACGGCCTCCGCCTCTCATATTGCGACCTCAACCCAGACAACGTGGAGGAATTCCTCGAAGCCGTCTTCGCCAAAGGTGAGTTGCGCAACCGCTTCCTATACGGCCGCTACGGAGACGCTCCCGAGTTCGCGGACGTACCCCTGGTCGCCGATACGCCCTTCTTCGCCCGGCAGACCCGCAACGTGCTCGACAATTGCGGTCTGATCGATCCCGCTTCACTGGACTCAGCCCTGGCCGTCGGCGGCTTCGCCGCAGCTGCCCGGGCACTCACGAGCATGACCCGCGAGGAAGTGTGCGAGACCGTCATCCAGTCGGGTCTACGCGGAAGAGGTGGGGCGGGATTCCCCACCGGGCAGAAGTGGAAGATCGCCCTCAACACGCCAGCCGCCCAGAAGTACCTCATCTGCAACGCCGACGAAGGCGACCCTGGAGCCTTCATGGACCGAGCTGTCCTGGAAGGCGACCCCTTCCGAGTGTTGGAAGGCATGCTGATAGCCGCCTACGCCATCGGGGCAACCAAGGGCTACATCTACTGCCGGGCCGAATACCCTCTGGCCATCCAGCGGCTGCAGGACGCCATCGTCCAGTGCCGGCAGGCCGGACTGCTCGGAGAGAACATTCTCGACAGCCTCACGGATTTCGACATAACCATCAAGCAGGGTGCGGGCGCCTTTGTCTGCGGTGAAGAGACCGCCATCTTGGCCAGCGTCGAGGGCAAACGGGGCATGCCCCGGCCGCGACCGCCGTACCCGGCGGTCGCCGGCCTCCACGGCATGCCCACCGTGCTCAACAACGTCGAGACTCTGGCCAATGTGCCCGGGATACTACGCAACGGGCCGGGTTGGTTCCGCGATCTGGGCCTGGGCGAAGCTGCCGGCACCAAGGTGTTTGCTCTCAGCGGCAGGGTGCGGAACACTGGGCTTGTCGAGGTACCCGTGGGGATCCCGCTGCGCGAGGTGGTCTACACCATCGGTGGCGGAGCCCCCGAGGGTCACCAGGTCAAGGCGGTGCAGATCGGCGGTCCCAGCGGTGGCTGCATCCCCGATGCCCTGCTGGACGTGTCGGCCGACTATGGCAAGCTCCAAGAACTGGGGGCCATGATGGGCTCCGGCGGCTTGGTCGTCATGGACGAACGCAGTTGCATGGTCGACGTGGCGAAGTACTTCATGGAATTCATCCAGAACGAATCGTGCGGCAAATGCACCCCCTGTCGGGAGGGCACCACCCGCATGCACGAGATACTTGTGGCCCTCACCGAGCGCCCGGTGGGAGACGAGATCCGCCGCCTGGAACGCTTCCGCGGCCTGCTCCACCTGGAGGAATTGGCCGAGACGATCAAGGACACCTCGCTCTGCGGTCTGGGCCAGTCGGCGGCCAACCCCGTGCTCTCGACCCTTCGCTTCTTCCGCGATGAATACGAAGCGCACATCATGGAAGACCGTTGCCCGGCGCAGGTCTGCCAGGGACTGCGCACCTACGCAGTCGACACCTCGACTTGCATCGGCTGCATGGCCTGCAAGAAGACGTGTCCATCCGACGCCATCATCGGCGAGCGCAAGAACGCCCACTACATCATCGTGGATCGTTGCATCGGATGCGGAGCGTGCGTGGACACGTGTCCCAAGCACTCGATCTCCCTAGTCGTCTGAGAGGTGACCGTGAGCATCAAGATCAACAACAAAGAGCTGCAGTTCGACCCGGGCGAGACCGTGCTTCAGGTCGCGGGCCGGGCCGGTATCCACATCCCCCACCTCTGCTCTCTCGACTGGGCCCCGTCCCCGTCGGCCTCCTGCCGCCTGTGCGTGGTGGAGGTCGAGGGTTCGCCAAAACTCCAGACCAGTTGCACGCTCCTCGCGACCGACGGCATGGTCGTATCCACACATACTCCTCGCATACTGAAAGCACGGCGGACTATCGTGGAGTTGATGGTGGCCAATCATCCCCAAGACTGCCTGGTCTGCCATCGGTCGGGCAATTGCGAGCTGGCCGAACTCACCCAGGAACTGGGAGCCCGTCCCCGACAGTACGTGGGGATGAAGAAGAACCAACATCTTGACATCTCCTCCCCGGCCATCTGGCGCGACCCCAACAAATGCGTCCTCTGCGGGCGTTGCGTGACGATGTGCCACGATATCCAAGGGATAGGGGCCATCGACTTCATCGACCGGGGATTCCGGACCCAGGTAGGGCCGGGTTTCTACCCGGGGATCAACGCCTCCGGCTGTACCTACTGCGGTCAATGCGTACGCGTGTGTCCCACGGGTGCCCTCATGGAGCGTAGCCAGGTGGACGCTGTGGTGGCCGAGTTGGGCGACCCTGACACCGTGGTCGTGGTGGAGATCGCCCCGGCGGTTCCGGCCACCCTCGCTGCAGGCCGGAGGAAGCCCGCGAGCGTGACGGTGATGTTGGAGCACCTGGCCGCTGCGCTCAAGCAGATCGGGTTCGCCGCGGTGTTCGATACGGCCTTCGCCGCCGACCTGACGATCATGGAAGAGGCCACCGAGCTGGTCGAGCGCCTCCAGGGCGGCGGGGTTCTCCCCATGTTCACCAGCTGCTCCCCGGCCTGGGTCAACTATGTCGAACTCCACCGGCCCGACCTCATACCCCACATGTCCACCTGCAAGTCTCCCCAGCAGATGGCGGGAGCCCTGATCAAGGAGATCTATCCCAAGTTCGCCGGCCTGGAAGGCAAGCGTCTGGTCTTGGTCTCACTGATGCCCTGCACCGCCAAGAAGTACGAAGCCAATGACCTCGGCGACGTGGACTACGTGCTCACCACAAGGGAGTTGGGCGCGCTCTGGGATCGTTTCGGAATCGACTTTGACAAGTTCGAGGCGCGAGCGCCCCTGGATCCCCCCTTCGCTGAGGCGACGGGAGCGGCCCGGCTGTTCGGTGGCACCGGCGGCGTGATGGAAGCAGCGGTGAGGACGGCAGCCACCTTGGTGGGAGCCGAGGCCCCAGCGGGCCCGCTCACCGAGGCGCGAGGTCTGGACGGGGTCAAGCGTTTCACGATCGACGTGGGCGACACCACCCTTGAGTTGGCGGTGGTGAACGGACTGGGTCGTCTACGCTCGGCGCTTGATGAGGTTCTGTCGGGTGCGCACTTCGTCGAGGTCATGTCCTGCCCGGGGGGCTGCTCCGGAGGAGGAGGCCAGCCATACGGGGGCGAGATGAAGGACGTGAGCAAGCGGATGGCACGTATCTACGACGCCGACGCCCGAGCCGAGGTACGCTACTCGCACGAGAACAAGAGCGTGGAGGCCCTCTATGAAGAGCACTTGGGCAGGCCGCTGAGCGAGGTCTCCCACCGGTTGCTCCACAGGCACTACACCGATCGCAGTCAAGCCGCGCTCGCCGACGAGAACGCGAGCGCCCTTCAGACGGCTCACACCGGCGACGCACACTGACGGGAGCACGATGACCGGCATCATCACCACGATCAAGCAGAACTGCCGACGGTGCTACACCTGCGTCCGGGATTGCCCGGCCAAGGCCATCCGCATCGAGGACGGCCAAGCCTCGGTGGTGACCGAACGCTGCATCAGCTGCGGCAACTGCACCATGGTCTGCTCGCAAGGCGCCAAGGCGTATACGAGTGGCGTCGAGGGTGCCCTCGCGATATTGGATAGTGGCAGCGACGCCGCGGCGCTGCTCGCCCCCTCTTTCCCGGTCGGGTTCTCGGTGCCGTCGGCGCAGGCCATAGGGGCCCTGCGCGCGGCGGGCTTCAAGTATGTGGTCGAGGTGGCTTACGGCGCCGATCTGGTCAACCAAGCGTGCCACGACTACCTTGAAGAACACCCGACCGGCATCCATATCGCGAGCGCCTGCCCGGCAGTGGTGGAATACGTACGCAAGTACCATCCGGAATTGACCAGCCGCATCATGCCCATCGTGTCACCCATGGTAGCTACGGCGCTGGCGGTCAAAGAGCGCTACGGCCAGGACGTGCGCTGCGTGTTCATCGGCCCCTGCGTGGCCAAGAAGGCAGAGATCCTCGACAACCAGATCGTCGAGGTCGTCGACGAGGTTCTGACTCTCGCCGAGACCCATCGACTGCTCGCAGCCCGGGGTGTCGACCCGGCTCAAGCCCCGGCCGGCGATTTCGATCCTCCCCATGCGGGGAATGCCCGGATCTACCCGATCCCCGGCGGCCTCCTCGAAAGCGCCGGGATCGGAAACGGCATACTCGACTCCCGGCTGATCGTCGTGAGTGGCAAGGACGAGACCGTTGAGACACTCGCCGGGCTGCCGAAGGACGACCCTGAGGAGACCCTCCTGGTCGAGGCGCTGATGTGCAATGGCTGCTACGCGGGACCCGGGGTGGAAAGCAATGAGCCCGGCATTCTCCGCCGGCGCAGGGTCACGGAGTTCGCGGCAGACAGCCTTCGGCGGCAAAGCGAGGGCACCCTCCCCAGCTTCGAACCGGAAGGCGGCCGGCTGGACTTGTCGCGCCGCTTCGAGTCCTCCGACCAGCGCTCTGAGGGACCCACCGAGGAGGAACTCCGAGACATCCTCGGCCACACCAACAAGTTCTTTCCCAAGGACGAGCTGAACTGCGGCGCCTGCGGCTACCCCACCTGCCGGGCCAAGGCGACCGCGGTGTACGCGGGCATGGCCGAAGAGACCATGTGCCTACCCTTCATCATCGACCAGGCTGAGCGAGTCTGTCACGAGCTGAACGTTCCTTGGAGCAACCTGCGCGACGTCCACCGCCATCTCATCAACAGCGAGAAGCTGGCCTCCATGGGACAAATGGCCGCAGGCGTCGCCCACGAACTGAACAATCCCCTGAGCACCATACTGCTCTACTCCCACATCCTGCAGCGCAAGCTGGAGGATCGCGACGACCTCGGCCACGACCTCAAACTCATGGCCGACGAATCGGAGCGCTGCAAGAAGATCATCGGCAATCTGCTCGACTTCGCCCGCCAGAGCCGGGTTCGGATCGAGTCGGTATCGGTGGAAGAACTGGTCGCGCTGGCCGCCGATGGGGCAGCCTGCAACCTATCGCCCGATCCCGACCGCGAAGTGGAGATCGAGGTCGACGTGACCCCAGGACTGCAGGCCGACCTCGATCGCGATCAGATGACCCAGGTTCTGGTCAACCTCATCAAGAACGGGGTCGAAGCCATGGAAGGCCGCGTCGGCAAGGTGAGAGTCTCGGCCCGCGCGATGCCTGATACCGGCAGAGTCCGTTTCAGCGTCTCCGACCAGGGGACCGGCATCTCCGTCGGAGCGAAGGACAAGGTCTTCCAGCCCTTCTTCACCACCAAGAGCATCGGGAAGGGGACCGGCCTCGGCCTTCCCATCTCGTACGGGATCGTCAAGATGCACAACGGCAACATATGGTTCGATTCGGAGCCGGGGGTCGGCACCACGTTCCACGTGGAGATCCCCATGGCCCACGCCAGCGATGAGAGGAGCAGCAAATGAGTTCCCAGTGGGACATTCTTTTCGTGGACGACGATCGAGACTTCCTCGATGCCCAGGCCGCGTACTTCGGCAGCCGCGGACACACCGTCCACACGGCGGAGAGCAGCCGGGAAGCTCTCGAGTTCCTCGAGACGACGACGCCGGACATCATCTTCCTCGACCTGATGATGGAGCACTACGACAGCGGTTTCAGGCTCGCCTACCAGATCCGCAAGTACGAACGCCTCGACAACACACCCGTGGTCATGTTGAGCGGCGTCGCCCGGGAGACCGGGGAGCGTTTCGATCAAGAGGGTGAGGGACTGCCTGCCTGGTCGCGTCTGGACCGGTTCATCGACAAGCCGGCCACCGGCAAGCAACTGTTGGCTGTGGCCGAGGAGTTCCTGGGCGCCGGGGACGGTCAGCCCGCCGGCTCCCCGGACGCCTGACAGACGGCAAGGAAGGGGCCCACGATGAGTGCAGCACGCATCCTGGTGGTCGACGATGAGTACGGCGTCCGTTCCGGCATCCGCCAGATCCTCAATCTCGAGGGCTACGAGGTCGACGAAGCGGCCACCGGGGAAGAAGCGCTGGCGCTGCTGCGAGAAGGGCGACTACGACGTCGCGCTTCTCGACTACCGCCTGCCCGATATCGACGGTCTGACCATCCTACAGACCATCAAGAAGAACGGCCTGCAGTTGATGACGTGCATGATCACCGCCTACGCCAACATCGACACCGCTATCGCCGCCACCCGTCAGGGAGTGGACTTCTTTCTGCCCAAACCGTTCCTGCCCGACGACCTGATCGGAGTCGTGGCGACCCTGGTCCGGCACAAGCAGGCCCGCACCGAGGCCGAGCGTCTCCGTCGGGAGCATGAGGCCGGACTGCTCGCGCTGGCGGAGGAGAAGACCCAGACTCACTCGCTCGTCTCCTCCCTGCGAGACGCCGTGCTTGTGGTCAACCGCGACGGCGACGTCGTGCTGGCGAACCGGACCATGACCGCTCTCCTGGAGACGACGGAAGGCGACATGCTGCGCCGCCCGGCGGTCGATCTCCTGCTCGAGGGTCCGCTCGCGCCGCTTGCGGAACAACTGGCCGCTCCCCTGAAGGACCGCACCATCGGTCAGCTCTCCATCGGAGAGCGGAACTACATGGCCAGCATCGTGACCTTCAGGGCCGATGACGGATCCGCCCTGGGGCGCATCCTCACTCTGTCGGATATCTCGCAGATACGGCGTCTGGCCATGGAGAAGGAGCGCTTCATCCGCACGATGGTCCACGAGCTGAAGTCCCCTCTGGGCGCGGTGCGGAGTCTGGTCGAGGTCGCCACCGACAAGAGCCTGGGCGACGACATCGAGAGCTATCTGCCGATGTTGCGTCGCGCGGAGGACCGCATCGACAGCCTGGTGCAACTGATCGGCGACCTCCTGTCGCTCTCTCGCAGCGAGCAGGCCCAGTCCTCTCGCGAACCGGAACTCGTGGAGATCGAGCCGGTGGTAGCCGCCGTGTTGGCGATCTCAGGCCGAGCTTCTCGCCGCCCGGAACATCACCGCCCAGTTGGAGATCGAGCCCGGTCTGCCCCCGGTCCTGATCCCAGCCGATGATCTCGAACTGATGCTGACCAACCTGGTCGGCAATGCGGTCAAGTACAACCGAGACGGAGGCAACGTCAGCGTGCGCGCCTGTCACGACGGGGAATGGGTGCGGATCGACGTCAAGGACACCGGCATCGGCATCAGCAAGGACAACCTCGACCTGGTGTTCACCGAGTTCTTCCGCGAGAAGCGCCCCGAGACCCGTAGCCTGGAAGGCAGCGGCCTCGGCCTCGCGATAGTCAAGCGCCTCGCCGACAGGGCCGGCGGGCGCCTTGAGCTCGTGAGCGAAGAGGGCCAGGGCTCGACCTTCTCGGTGTTGCTGCCGGCCTAGCAGACTGCGTTTGACGGCACGTGGCTGCGATCAATCGAGCAGCGACACTTCGGCCCGGAGCGTGGGTCCACCCTGCGGTCATTTGTCGCCCTATTTTCCGCGCTTTCGCTTCAGGAAGTCCGGCCACCACCAACTTGCGCTGCCCAAGTAGGCCATCACGGCGGGCAAGAGGGTGAGCCGTATGAGCACGGTATCCGCGACTATCGAGAGAGCGATCCCGAGACCCAGCACCTTGGTGGTCCCGATGTTGGTGAAGGCGAAGGCTCCCGTAACGATGACCACGAGAAGGGCCGCGCTCACGATGATCCGTCCGGTACGCACGAGCCCGATGGTCACGCTCTCCCGGTTGTCCCCCGTCCGGTGCCACCGCTCGTGCATGCGCGTCAGCATGAACACCGCGTAGTCCATGGTGATACCGAACAGGATGCACAGCATCAAGACCCTGTTGACCGAATCTATGGCACCCGTCGAGGTGAAACGGAGGATCCTCTCGAAGGTGTCGCCCTGGAACAGCAGAACCAGCCAGGCCGTAGCTCATGGCGATGGTGAGCAGATTTACGATGACGGCCAGCACCGGCAGCACCACGCTGTGAAGCAGCAGGGCGAAGACGATGAGGCTCGTGAACACCACCCAGACGATGACCCACGGAAACCAGATATCCAGCTCGTGCGAGAAGTCGTAGTTGAAGGCCGCTTCTCCGGCAACGTGAACGGTAAAGCCGGCGGGTGCCGTCGACTCCATGAGGCTCTTCACCAGATCGTCGACGGCGGTCGTCGCGAGGCCGTCCTCGGCCACCACGCGGTAGAGCACCGCGCCGGGCGCGACAGTGGACTGAATCAGCATCTTGAACTGCTCGAGTTCGTCCGCCGTTATGGTCTGTCCCGGACTCCAGCGTGATCCCCTCGGCGGGCACGACGAAGCCGTCGGGGTCGTTGAGCAACTGCTCGAACTGGGGCCACAACGCGGCCAGGGCTGTGGAGTCGCCGAGGCCTCCGATGGTGAAGGGGCTCTGTATCGACGCAACCCCGTCAAGTGCGAGGATCTGCTGCCCATACATGAAGAGGGAAGCGGCCCGGGTCACGTCGATGCTCCTGGTCACCTTCCCAGACAGCAGGACCATGGTGGGCGAAAGCGCCTGCCGGTCGAAGTCCTGGTCGAGTATCTCAACGCCCCGCCTGGACTCCGCCTCTGGAGGAAGCGTCGCGGCTGAGGTCATCTGAGTCTTCATCGTAGCCGCCGGATAGGCTATCAGGGTTATGAGCACCAGGACGACGACGATGGACACCCAGGGCCAGCGCAGTACGATCCGAGCCCAGCGTCTCCAACGAGGGCTGTCGTGAGCCTCGTGAAGCCTGATGACGGGGATCGAGTTGATCCGACGACCGACCACCGCCAGGAGCGCGGGCATGAGCGTCACCGAGGCCGCCACTGAGAAGAACACCACCAGCGCGCCCCCGATGCCCAGCGACCGGATCCCCGGCGAAGGGAAGAAGATCAGGCCGACTACGCCCACCAAGACCGCGGCGCCGCTGTAGAAGACCGAGCGACCTGCACGCGCGGTGGTGACGACCACCGCCTCTTTGACCGAGGCCCCTTTGTGCAGTTCCTCCCTGAACCGCCATACGATGAACAGGGCATAGTCGATGGCCACGGCCAATCCGAGCAGCGTCGCCACGTTCATGGCGAAGATGGACATGCTGGTGACCTGGGCCATGAGGAACATCCCGCCCAGCGTGACGGTCACCGCCACCCCACCGATGATGACCGGCAGCGCCGCCGCGACCAGACTGCCGAAGACCAGGATGAGAGCGATGAGCGCCACCGGCAGGCCGTAGATCTCCACCTTCCGCAGGTCTCGGAACGAGTACGAGGAGACGTCGGCATAGATGGCCGGCTCGCCGGTCACGTACGTATCGAGCACGGTAGCCCTTAGAGCCTCGCGAATCTGACCCACCTGGCCCTGGACGGCCTGCTCGGTCGCGGAGAAGTTGAGCACCGCCACCGTGCTCATACCATCCTCGGAGAGCAGGAGAGCGCTGCCCGTGCTCGCGTAGGTCTGGATGCTCTCCAGACCGGGGATCTGCTCCTCCTGCCAATCGGTCGAGCGCCTGCTTCTCCGCCGCCTGGAACTCGGCACTGGTCGCCTCGAGATCCCCGATCTTGAACACCACGAGGAGAGTCGTGGGGCCTTGTGCGAACTTCTCCTGGATAACGGCAGCCGCCTGCTGCGCAGGTGCGGATCGGGTTCGGCGAAGCCTCCGGTCAGGACGTCTTCCAGGAAGGGCGCCGCGGCAAGGCTGACGCCGAAGATGACGATCCAAATACCGATGACGATCCATCGGAACCGGTATGAGAATCTTCCGATCGCCTCGAACATGACCTCTACCTCGATTTCGACGACATGAGGAAACTGACGAAGGTCTCGAGCACTCGACGAGGATCGGCCGAGACTTCATCTGCTACCTCGGTCAAGTCTATCGCCGCTGATCGAGACCATCCCATGCACCAACGCCCAGCACCCGTACGCCGCCTCCGCGGGTGACAGAACGGGATCCGCACCGAAGACTCCCTGCTCCATCGCCTCGCTGAACGGCTCGGTGATGAGCCGCATCGCCCCCAGACCAACGGCGGTGCCGCTCGAAGAGGGCAGACCTTCCTGAGAGGTGGCTAGCGAGGACGCAGCGCAGGTCCATGGGATTGTCGCGGGCGAACTCCATGTACGCCATCCCCAGCTCGACGACCCGCTCCTGCAGAGGCAGATCGGCAGGCACTCGTCGCAGATAGGCGTCCAGCCGCTCCGAAGGACTCGGCGAACAGAGCCACGACGATCTCGTCCCGGCTGGAGAAGTAGGTATAGAGCGCCGCCGGGCTGAAATCGGCCCGGCGCGCCACCTGGCGCAGGCTCAGCGCTTCCGGACCAACCTCGAGCAGGAGCTCGCGCGCCGCGACCAGGATCTCCTCTCGAGTATCCAACCGCCGCCGCTCTTGCCGCGATAGACCGGTCTCCGATTCCATCTGACACCCCGTCTTCACCGAACACAAATCGTTCAGTAGAACAATGCACGTTTCTCTGAACACTGTTCGGATGCATGTTACACCCGGAGGGCGCTAGACACAAACAACCGCCCCGGTAAGGCTGCACCGATAGCCCAGGCGAGCGTCCCACGGTCCCTGTCAGCTACCCGGCAGCTCTAATCGGCCTCGGCGCGATAGACTTGGACTATGAGCCATGCCGACAAACCACGAGCCACGAAGGTCCGGATGGGGCTGGCCACCTTCCACGCGCACAGGGTAGGTCTTGTTCCCCCGCCTGCTTGACACGAGGGCCGCCGCGTCCGCGCGCCCCGGCCACGTCCTCCTGGTGAACTTCCTGGCCGCATGGGTGGCGGCCTTCATGACCACGGCCATAAACGTCGCCCTGCCGTCGATCCAGACCGAATTCCACCTTGGCGCCGTGGCCCTCGGTTGGCTACCTCTCGCCTACGTTCTGGCCTCAGCCGTGTTCATCCTCCCCTTCGGGAAGATGGGCGACCGCCTCGGTCGGCGTCTCGTCTTCCTTGTCGGGCTCGGGGTATTCGCGATCGGCTCGATGGGCGCTGTGTTCGCCGACTCCTACACACCACTGCTGCTCTTTCGAGTCACCCAGGGTCTGGGCGGCTCCATGATCTTCAGCACTTCCATGGCCATGGTGGCATTGGCATATCCTCCCGAGAAGACGGGGCTGGGCCATGGGTATCAGCGTGGCCGCTGCCTACCTGGGACAGACCACGGGACCGCTGATCGGCGGAGTGATCGTCTACCACATAGGCTGGCACAACCTGTTCCTGGTCTCCGGCTGTTTCGCTTTCTTCACTCTGGCCTTGGATCTATGGCTTCTTCGCCGGACTGAGTGGAAGTCAGGCGAGAGGGGCATGGCCGGCTTCGACTGGACGGGCTCGAGCGTGTACGCGGTCGCGCTCTCGGCGTTACTGCTCGGATTGCCATGGCTGCCGGAGACACGGGGGTTCATCCTCGTGGCGGCCGGTATTGCCGGCATGGCCTTCTTCATCCGGTGGGAAACGCGGGCGCGGAGCCCAGTCTTCCCGGTGCATCTGTTCCGCCACAACCGAGTGTTCGCCCTCTCCAACCTGACGGCGCTCATCAGCTACTCCTCCGTGTGGGCCATGGCCTTCCTCATGAGCCTCTACCTGCAGTTCATCAAAGGTCTCAACCCGGACACGGCGGGCCTGGTCTTGATAGCGGGAGTGGCACTCCAATGCCTGATCGCGCCGTTCGGAGGCCGGCTGTCCGACCGAATCGAGCCCCGTTGGGTAGCGTCGGCTGGCATGGCCCTGTGCACCGTCGCCCTCCTCCTCTTCTGCTTCCTGCGCGTGGACACACCCTACTGGTACATCGTGCTGGCCTTGGCCGTCCTAGGGCTCGGCTACGCCTTCTTCTCAGGGCCCAACCAGAACTCGATCATGGGAAGCGTGGAGCGCCAATACGCAGGCTTCGCGTCGGCCAGCATCAGCACCGTGAGAATGGTAGGCATGGCCATCAGCACCGCGGGCGCGACACTGATAATGGCCCTGATCGTGGGCCGACACGACATCCAGCCGGGCGACTATCCCAACGTACTGGTAGCCGTGCGCCTGACGTTCGCGATCTTCACGGGCGTGAGCGCACTGTCGGTGCTGGCGTCTCTGGTGCGAGGAAAGATGCCCGAGCACCCGCCGACGGTCGAACAAGAGGAACCCCAGACGACCCGCTAGCTAGGCGACGAACTTCGCGAAAGACGAAGGAGTCCGGGCCCCCCTGCCCGAAGCGCGGGAAGTTCGCCCGAGACGACGCCCAGAAGCGACAGGGGGCGTCCGCGGAGCGAGCCCGAGCGTCCCGCGAAGCGCAGCCCTAGAGCGTTCCGCGAAGCGCAGCGCAAGAGCGAAGGGCAACCCTCCCGACCCTCCTATCAGAGAGCGATGGAGGTTGGTCGCCCTGACTGACGGCCCCCGAGGGGGCAGAGGGGGTATCCCGGAGCGTTTCGCGGAGCGTCGCGTCCAAAGCGAGGGGAGACCCCCTCTGCCCCCTCGGGCACTGATAGTAAGCCTGTGATGACCCTCCGACGCAGCCCCTACCAGATGGTCATGGAGTCTAGGAACATCTGGCGAAAGTCATCCGCCGTCGCCGGCCGCGGCGAGAGCTTGGTCACCCGGTGCTGCGGCAGTACACCCTCCACGAGCGCCTCGACGTCGTCGGGCGTGTAGCCGACGGCTCGCAGACCGTTGGGCATGCCCGCCTTCTTCATCGCGTCGATGACCGCCTGGGCCACGAGCTCTCCGGCGTCGTCCGGTCCGGCTCCGCGAGTATCCGCGCCTATCAATTCAGCAGCCTGCAGGAACATCCGGGGGTTGCCCGCCGCCATGAACCTGAAGGCCGCCGGCGCCCCGAGGATCACCGCCATGCCATGAGGGACGAGGGCGTGGTCCTGAGGATAGCCTTCCGGCCGGTAGTCACGAACCAGGCCGGAGATCGGGTACGACATCCCGTGCGGCAGCGTCACGCCGGCCGACCCAAATCCGACACCGGCGATGGTGGAGGCTAGGATCATGTTGGTGCGCGCCTCGTCGTCGTTCGGATCCTCCATCGCACGGACCATGTACTTCGAGCCGATCTCGGCAGCCTTGGCCGCCCAGATGTTGCTGATCGGGTTCGCCCCCTGATACGAGGGCCTGGTCTTGGGGCTGTCCGGAGCTTCGCGCTGATCGAAAGGCAGTGCTGTCAGCGACTCGATCGCGTGCGAGAACACGTCGAAGGCGGTGCAAGCGATGGCCATCTTGGGGAGAGTGCGGGTGTTTTCCGGGTCGACGATGCCCAGCCGCGGCCGCAGGGCGCGATGGGCGATGCCGGTCTTGGCGTGCATCTCGGAGTAGTCGAAGATAGCCACCCCGGTGGTCTCGCTGCCGGTGCCGGCGGTGGTGGGTATGGCGATCAGCGGCTGCAACTGCCCCGGAACGGGCGTGGCCCTACCGATGGGAGCGTTGACGTAGTCCAGGAAGTCGGCCGGATAGGTCGCGTAGAGGTTGGCCACTTTGGCCGTGTCGATGCTCGAACCCCCGCCGACGGCTACGTAGCCGTCGAACTTGCCCTCGGTAGCGAAGGCGATGGCCTCTTTGAACGACAGGTCGTTGGGCTCGACGCGCGCCCGGTCGAACAGGGCAGCGTCGATGTTCTCTTTCCTGAGGGATTCCAAGGCGATGGCCACGGGTTCGGAGTTCGCCAGGTTGGGATCGGTCACCACCATCACCCGCCGCGCGCCCAGGTCCTTCATGTCGGCGCCGACCTCACGGGTCGCCCCTGCCCCGAACTTGATGCTGGATGCGTCCATGCTGAAAATGGTCTCAAGAGCCATGTCATCCTCCGTTTCGCGGCCGGTCGTTGTGGACTCCTAATTATTAGGAGATTGTAAACTATCGAGCTGCTCGTCGCGGTACCGATGGTCTCCCCGTCACCCTGGTCGACAAGCCAGAAAATGTGCCACCAGTTCGTCGAAGTTGTCGAAGGCCAGAGACGGCGCGCTCGCCTCACCGAACCCGTAACGCACGAAGGCGAACTCCATGCCCGCCTCGGCAGTCGCGTTCTCGTCTCCCCGCGTGTCGCCCACATAGACCGCGTGCTTCAGGTGGTGTCTCTCGGCCAGGCCAAGAAGCATCCCGGATTTGGGGAGACCTGAAGAGCCGTGACAGTCCCAGCCCGCGAAGCATTCGCTCATACCGGCGGTTCGCAAGAAGGCGTCCAGGTACCAGTCGGGGCAGTTGCTCACCAGATAGAGCGGGTAGACGGTGGCCAGCTCGCGGAGACCGGCGTCCACACCCTCGTAGACCGCCCCGCCCGAAGCCTCCAACACCGTTCGTTCGTGGGCGGCGAGGGAGCGCAGTGCGGCTTCCGTCAGAGGGCGGAGCTCAGGGAGGAGCTTCTCCGCGCACTGTGCGAACGGTGTTCCGGAGACCGAACGGATGTCGTCAACGGTGACCCGCGAAACGGCGCCCATCTCTTCGAGAGCCAGATTCCAGCCGAGGGTCGAGGCCGCCGCGGCATCCCAGAGCGTGCCGTCGAGATCGAAGACCAGCCCGTCGGGAGTCATGCACGTTGGCTCAGCGCTGTCCTCAACCATCCGACTGAACTCCGGCGAAGGACACATCTGCCAGCCGGCGTGCATGATCTCTGACATCGGGGGGCCACAGCTCGGTGTGAGCCTCGAACCGCTCTCGATCCCCACTGAACAGCGCCCGGAGGGCCTCTTCATAACCCGGCTCGTCACCCGCCATCAGGTGGGCGAACCGATAGCACGCCTCTCTGGCCCGGCGAATCCCGACTTCGCCCGCGGTCGAGCGCCGAGCCGTCTCCACCAACTTGCGCAGGGTCACCGACGCTCCGCCGGGTTGCTCGTTCAGCCACTCCCAGTGCCGGGGCAGCAGAGTCACTTCGCGAGCCACCACTCCCAGCTTCGGCCGTCCGGGCGTCCGGCCCTGGCCATCCGCCGCAGGTCCCCCAACCGCTTGGTTGGTGGGGCTCGCAACAAGCCGAGCCGCGACCTCCTCGGCAGTGCCGCGGAAGTCGACATTGACGGGATCGCTGCTCTCGGCGTCGAACACAAGGACGGCCGCCGAATCGTCAACATCCAAGGTCTTCTTGGCCTCAAGTACGACCTCCAGCATGTCTCCCGCGGCGATGCACGCCGAACCGGCGAAGGCGATGCAGGGTCGATCGGTCTTCTTGGGACTCTCTGGTCTGTGCTTCATCTGCTTCTCTGTCTCCCTCCATGTCGGTGAGGTCATCATTCTACCCGGGTATAACCCTGGTGTCAATATCGCCCGGGTAAAAGGCACGACAAACGGCGCCACCAGCAGGAGCGTTTTTGCCTTCTTGCTGGTAGGCTGATAATGATGAGAGAACCAAGAGCAGGCCGGTCGCAGCAGCTCAAGCTGAATCGGACCATGGTACTTGCCGTGGCGACTCTTGGCGGGTTCCTGGTCACCTTCATGTCGTCGGCCGTCAACATCGCGCTCCCCTTGATCCAGGAAGAATTCCACGTGTCGGCGGTTCTGCTCAGCTGGCTCTCCCTCTCCTACATCCTCGTGGCCGGCGCCACCCTGCTACCGATGGGACGGGTAGCAGACCTCTATGGGCGCATGCGACTATTCGAATACTCCATGGCCGTGTTTGCGGTCATCTCCTTCGCCAGCGCTTTCGCCCCCTCGGCCGGTGTTCTCCTGGTTCTCAGAGCCGTACAGGGCTTGGGTCTCGCAATCGGGTCGGCAACTTCGACCGCCCTGGTCATTCTGGCCTATCCGCCCGAATTCCGCGGCAGAGCTCTCGGGCTGAACGTCGCCGGAATCTACCTGGGCCTCACGCTCGGTCCGGTACTCGGCGGCTTGATTGTCCACAATCTGGGCTGGCGGAGCCTCTTCTTGGTCGTGGGCTCACTCGCGCTGCTCAACGTGGCGCTGCCGCTGTGGAAGCTGCGCCATATCGACTGGCGCGAGCCCAAGAAAGCCCCCTTCGATGCCGTGGGGGCCGTGCTGTACGCGGTGGGGCTGACCGCCGTCCTGCTTGGTTTCTCGCTGCTTCCAGGCATCCGAGGGATAGTGCTGATCCCCGCGGGAATCGCAGGTCTGGTGCTCTTCCTTTGGTGGGAGACTCGAGTGGCCGAACCTCTTCTCAGCGTCGACCTGCTGCGGCACAGTCGCGTGTTCACGTTCTCCATCGTGGCGACTTTCGCCAACTATGCCGGTAGCTCTGCGATGATCTTTCTCATGAGCCTGTACCTGCAATACAGCAGGGGACTGAATGCGCAAACGGCCGGCTTCGTGCTCGTAACCGGAGCCTTCGTCCAGGTAGTCGCCGCTCCCATGGTCGGCCGGCTTGCCGACCGTGTGGAAGCCAGATACGTCGCTTCCGGAGGGATGGCGCTGTCGGTGCTCGGCCTGCTGGGGCTCAGTTTCGTCGGGACGGAGACCCCCTACTGGTACATCATCGTCTTGCTCTGCGTCTGTGGCTTAGGCATGAGCTTCTTCTCGACACCGAATACCCACGCCATCATGGGAAGCGTGGAGATGCGCTTCGTGGGCGTAGCATCGGCGACCATCGCCACCATGCGGCACGCGGGGCATAACATGAGTCAAGGCGTCGCCACCCTCATACTTGCCATCGAGGTGGGCAGACAGGCCATACAGCCGGCCGACTATCCGAAGGTGCTCACGAGTGTCCGCTTGAGCTTCCTCATTTTCGCCGTGCTGTGCGCCCTCGGGGTCGGCGCCTCGATGGTGGGGCCGCGACGCCACAGTGAGGCGGCCAAGGACTAGTCGCGGAGCCGCAGGGGAAGAGAGGGGAGAGAACCACGAAGCCACCGGGCTGGTCGCGAAAGGGGAGTACTAGGTGAATACGATCTTGGTCGGAGTGGACGGATCGGAATCGGCCGGAGTCGCACTCGAGTTTGCCGTCGAAGAGGCGGGAATCCGAGGCGCCAAGCTCAGAGTCGTCTCGGTCTGGGAGACGCCGCCGCTGGCACAGCAAGAGGCACTGACCGGGCCTGGGTTGTTCAACGCTCTTGAGGGCGAAGCCGAAGCGGTTGTCGAGCAGGCGCTGAGCCGGGTCAGAGAGCTCGACCCAGACCTACCCTGCGAGGGGTCCGCGCTGAACGGGTGGCCGCAGGCGGTCTTGGTGGAAGAAGCGAAGGGAGCTCTCCTGGTCGTGGTGGGCAGACGGGGACACGGCGCGCTGGCTTCGCTCCTGCTTGGTTCGGTGAGTCGTCACGTTGTCGATCATTCCCCATGCCCGGTGATCGTCGTGCCGCCGTTGATCCGGTAGGCGCGGTCCGTCAGCAGGCGATCGAGCGCGTCTCGGAATCGTTCGCGGTCCTCTTCCTGAAAGGGGCTGGGGCCGGTCGTCCGTCCCCCGGCGCGACGATGCCGCTGCTCTGCATGGCGCACCGCCAATTGAGCATCGATGGTGGCCGGCAGGTACTGGTAGCCCCGTGGGCTAAGGACGTAGCAGCCTCGACCCAGGGCCATCGCTGCGAGCCCGATGTCGGCAGTCACCACGACGTCTCCGGTATGCAGCCGGGGCACCATGGCAAAGTCGGCGGAGTCTCGTCCCGAACTCACTTGGACGACCTCCACGCCCACGCGCCCTTCGTAGCGAGCGAGGTTCTGGGACTGGTTGGCGACCAGGACCACCGGCGATGAACGCGAGCGCGCCACGGCTATTGCGTCGCGGGTTACAGGACAGGCGTCGGCATCGACGAATACTGTGATCATGCTCAGACTATACTTGGCCGCGACCCGCTCTGCTTCTACCGAGATACGGAAAGGTCGGACGTTTGGGCCCTGATACAATCAGACAGCGAGGTCACGGAGCGCTCAAGCGGTTTCTGCTGGCCCCAACCTGTCGCCCCGGACACCGAGACACTCGACTCTGGAGAAGATCATGACCATCGCGTTTCCACGTCGCGCAGCTGTAGTTGTCGTACTTGCCCTCGTGTCGCTCCTGGCCCTCGGAGTCGCGCCGGCGCTCGCCACGACTTCGGCGGGTGCCGGGGGAACCAACGCAGAGGTGATCGATCCGGGTCTCCTGGGCTCGAGTCAGTCGGGATCGGCTCTTCTAGCGCCATTCCTCCCCTCGTTCGACGGTTGGGATCCGGGCGCGCGGCTTCCCTTCCTTGTTCTGGGCACCTGCACCGGCATCCTCGATCCGTCGCTCATCACAGACCAGACCGTCTACGACTTCTCGCTGGATACGCCGGGGACCACGCCCTCGACTTTCCCCGATGGCACGTTAGATTCCACTGGGGATGTTCGTGAGATCGGGAGCGGTTGGGGGACTTGGAACCCGCAGATACCGGGCAAGCACGTCGTCTTCGAGTCTGATGGAGACGTTGTCATACGGTTCGACACGCCCCAGGAAGCTGTGGGGGTGGTGGCAGAACCCAACGCGTTCGAGGAATACCTGTTCCTCATGTTGGCATACAACTCGGCCAACGAGGTGATCGGTCTGACCGGTAGATCGATCGTCGGCGACCACGGCGCCGCGTTTCTCGGAATCGCCTCCAATGAACGCAACATCGCCTGGGTCAGGATAGTGTCCGAACCTGATGCGGGTGGCTTCGCCTTCTCCGATCTAACCTACGGCGACCGGACCACGGAGCTCGCGGTGCCCTGGAAGAGCAGTCTTCGCGGCAGGCTCTTCAGCCCCAGTGACTCTGGCCCCGCGAGTCTCGCCATGGTGGTCTCCTTCTATGAATCCCGCTCGGCCGACCTCCGCAGTAGCAAGTTCATCCAGCTCATACGTCATCGTGCAGGAGCCAAATCCGGCATGCTGACCGCCGACAATCTGGCGAAAGCCGTCAACAGTTACGGGCTTGTCGCTCGTGACATCCTCCGTACGTCCGAGTGGCTCCTCTTCGATTCGATCTCAGTCGACAATGATGTCCGCCCCGATTGGTGGGAGCCGATCACTACGATGCAGCTGGCGATCGCCGCCGGGCACCCCGTGATCGCTTGGGTCAACGGTGCAGATTTGGGCGGACCATCGGGAGACCGTTGGGTCGTGGTAAGAGGATTCAGCGACGATGAGTCGCTCGGCTACCAGGCCGGAAGCCAGGGAGAACTGAAACGCCGCATGCTGGATGTCCTCCTGAACGACCCCACACGGGGGCGCGTGGCCGTTACCGCCGAACAGTTCGGGGCTGCTCTCATGAACGTACGAGATGAGAGTCAGCCTTGTGGCTTGGTCGTGCGGCAGACGGGCTACCTCGACATCCTGGATCTGCTGGTGGACTGATAGCACACCGCCGCGAGGCGGTGCTGGTCCTGCTCCTCGACTGCTACCGTGTGTAGAGACCGCAGGAGGTATCCGGGTGGAAGGCCAAAGCTCAGAAGAACGCATCACCCAACTGGAGCAGCGCCTCGCCCGGCTGGAGGAAGAGAACAAAGCCCTGCAGCGGGTCAAAGACGCGCAGGAGATCCAGAATGTGTTCTCGCTGCACGAGTACTACCACCAGGCCGGCATGCACGGGGACGAGATGGACGCCATCTGGGCCCAGAAGACCCCCGGACTCGCCATGGAGGAGGCGGTGCTGAACGGCCGCTACGAAGGGCTCGAGGCCGTCCGAGGCTACTACGTCGACTTCTTCGCACGATTCGACCAGGCCAACCTCGAGCAGATGCGCCGCCTCTATCCCCAGGTAGAGACCGCGCCCGACGCCCGGATGCCCTTTGGCGTGCAATTGCTGCACACGCTCACCACCCCGATCGTCGAGGTGGCCGAGGACAGGGAGACCGCGAAGGCCGTGTGGATATCGCCCGGACTGGTGACCGCACCGGCGGGCGGCAAGCTCCAGGCCTTCTGGCACTGGGACAGGTACGGCATCGACTTCGCTCGCGAAGAGGGCAAGTGGAAGATCTGGCACTTCTGGGTGGGCAAGGACTTCAGCACGCCCTACGAGAGGAGTTGGGTCGACGACTTCTTCGAATCGCCGGGCATCAATCTCGAGGATGTCCCCGGGTTCCCAAAGCCGAACGCTCCAAGCATGACCACATACCGGGGATACAGCCCATTCGAGCCGGCCAAGTTCGTGCCGGTGCCGCCGGTACCTTACCGAACCTTCAGCGAGACCTTCAGCTACTGACCGGCCTCGGGAATCGGCGGCTGAGCCCCTGGTTCTCCGCCGCCGAGCCTAGTCCCTCGGATTGAACCTGTCGGCGGCGGTGTGGCGGGCCACGTTTCCGGCGCGCAGCTTGCGGATCTGCTTTCTGAGATCGTCCTCGCTCGTGAACTCGTCGTCACTCGCCCGATCGAAGTGGGCTATCTCGTCGAGATGCCGAGTCAGTTTGGCCGACGGGCCGCCCTCCAGGGCACTGTATCCCACCACGAGCAGCTCGTAGACGTAGATGAAGTCCGGAAGGTTGAGTAGATGTTTGACCAACCCCTGGACCCGCGGACTCTTGACCGTCGACACCGGCTGGGCCGCCAATCCCAGGCTGTGGGCCGCGAGCCAAAGGTACATGAACGTGTTCGCCAGCGACGTCTCGAAGATCGACTCGCCCTTCTGCCTGTCGTAACGGACGTTCATCGGCAGGCCGACCATGCGTCTCGTGTCGCCGAGGATGAATACGTAGAGCGGGGCGAGCGGGCAGTTCAGGCGACCGTGCGTCTCGAGCGTCCAGGGAGCGCCCTGCCACTTCTCGCGGGTGGCCTCCAGAGCGTAGAAGTCACTGTCTATCCAGTCTTCGACGATCTTCTTGACCGCGTTCCGCAACTCGAGGTCCCTGACGACCAGCAGCTCCGCCGGCTGGACGTTGAAGCCGCTTGGCGCCCATCGGGCAGCTTCCAGCAGTTGCGTCACCATCTCGTCCGGTACCGGATCGGGTTTGATGGCCCGAGTAGTCCTGCGGGTCTTCACGAACTCCAGAAAGTCGCGGTATTCCACACCTGCGCCCATCAGTCCCCTTCCTCCATCCGCCGTCGATGTGGTCTGCTTCCGGGTGACGCGTCGCGTTACCGGCTCCCGGGCTCCATTATCCGCTTGTTGGAACGGTCGGTCGCCGCCCGTCTCCTAGCCCCACGGGGAGAACGCCATCAGAGCGAATAGGCACAGGGCCAGCATGATTGCTCCCACGGAGAACGCTACCCCAAGAATGGCGGAGAGCCTGTTCCGCCGCTTCTTGATGAGTCCATCGATTCCGAGTCCGAAGGCTGCCGCCGCCATCAGAGCGCCCACGCCAAGGATCAGCACGGCGACCCCCGAGAACTCGGGTCTGCGACCGTCGTACGAAATGACTTCCTGAGCCCAGGCTCCGGCCACGACGATAAGGATGAAGAAGACTCCTGTTGAGACAAGAGTCAACACGAGAGACGCGGTTTCGAGCCGAGAACGTGGCGGCTGCTGAACGTGACGGTACTGAGGTATAGGCGGTTGGCCTTCCGAGACGACGGCGCCGCAGGACATGCAGAAATTCGCCCCTTGCGGGTTCTCATGGCCGCATAAAGAACAAGTCTGGTTCGGCACTAGCCGTGGCCCCCTGTTTCGAGCCTCGAGCCCATTCTGTTACATCTTCCGCGCAGTACCGGGCATTCCTTGGAGGCGCGGAATGGAGAACCGTCGTCGGCCGAGCTTGGTGCCTACCGCGGGGACGAGGGCCGACCATGGTCACCGCTAGAACAGCTTAGGTATAGTATGGCTCTGCCTGTGACTCCCCAGGGATCACACAGACGGAGGAAGACCGAGCATGCCATCCGGAGACCATCTCCCAAACATGAACGCCCGCACGCGACTCGGGCGCCGCCTTCTGCGCGTCGGCGCTGTTCTTCTTGTCGCGCTGCTGCTGATTATGTTTCGGGTGGGTCCCGCTCCCTCCGCCGCCCGGTTCGCCGATGTCCCTTCCGACCACCCGTACCGTAGTGCGATCGAAGACCTCGCCGATCGGGGCATAGTCAGCGGCTATGCCGACGGTAGCTTCCACCCCGGCGAGATCGTCAAGCGCATGCAGTTCGCGAAGATGATCGTCCTAGCCGTGGGATTCGCGGTCACTGAGCAGGACTCGGACTCGTTCCAAGACGTCCCACGCGGCTCGGGTCTCTATCCCTACCACTTCGTGGCCGTCGCGGCGAACAACGGCCTCATGACGGGTTACGATTCGGATTCGTTCGGGCCCCTCGACCAGATCACCCGAATGCAGTTGATCACCACGATTACCCGGGCCACAGGCTCCTTGTTGATGCAACCCCCGGACGATTGGCAAGGACTCGTGGAAAGCTCGGACCCCTCGCACGGGGAGAACATCAGGTGGGCGGAATACAACGGTTTGCTGACGGGCATCAAAGACTTGGCGAATTGGGACACGAGAAATGGCGCGACCCGGGGCGAGGTGGCGCAGGTCCTGCACAACGGGCTGGCCAAGACGGCCTACCGGCTCCCTCTGAGCGTTTCCAACTACGGAGCGCAAGGCGACGGGGTGAGCGACGACTCGCAGGCGATCCAGAAGGCCATCGATGCCTGCCCCGCAGGAGGCACGGTGGCGCTGCCCGC
Source organism: uncultured Actinomycetes bacterium (assembly GCA_963714175.1). Classification (GTDB taxonomy): domain Bacteria; phylum Actinomycetota; class Thermoleophilia; order RBG-16-64-13; family RBG-16-64-13; genus RBG-16-64-13. The sequence continues at coordinate 106,375 of CAVQNN010000011.1, forward strand.
CGGGACCTACGCGATCAGCGCCCCGCTCGGCCTCAAGAGCCGAGTTTCTCTTCAGGGCGCGGGGGTGGACCAGACCGTCCTCACCATGCCCGCACAGACTTCGCGGCAGTACATGCTCTACGCTGAGAATGTCTCCGATCTCACCCTCTCCGATCTCACCCTACGCGCCGGTGGCTACCGCGACAACGTGAGCGGCCTCTCACTGCCCGGTGCCCAGAACTGCAAGGCCATCAACCTGCACTTCGAGGGTCTGGTCTATGGCATGAAGCTGGGCTCGGGCAGCGTCGCCAGCGGCTGGGAGATAAGTGACATCGTGATCCGCGACACCGAGATGCCCATGTATGTCTCGTACGTCCACGATTCCAGCTTCACTCGTCTGGATCTCCAGGCCGTGCATCTCGCGACCACAGGCGACCACGCCATGTACTTGGAGCGGGAGAACCGCCGCCTCACCTTCAACGACTGCGCCCTGTACGGAGGTTCGGGCTACTGCCTCCAACTCTACCTGGAAACCGGCAGCTCGAGCGATATCAGCTTCAACAACCTCTTGCTGGATGCGACCACGGGGCGCTATCCGCTCATGATCGGCGCCGGGTTCTCCGATGTCAGCTTCACCAACAGCACCTTCGTCGCCGGATCGGACAGCGGGGTCATCCGCTTCTACGGTGGTAGCAACGTCGCCTTCGACGGCTTCGCCGCCTACGGTGGTACCGTGCTTGCCCTGGTGGCCGGCTCTGTGGACAACGTGGTCCTACGCAACGGCAACTACACCGGGAGCGATCTGGGAAGCGGGGTCACCTTCGAGAACGTGACTGCGAATTCCAAGACAGTGACCACCGACGCGACGGCCAACACGACAACGACGCCTTGAACCACCCCTGCCGCTCACACCTGGGCCACGTGGAGGCTGAACAGCCTGGACTCAGATCCCACGGCTGTATGATTGCTGCAGCGGCGGAGGATGGCGCGGCGGAGGTTCGCACAGAAGTCTTACTGCGACGGAGGTCGACGTGAGAAGCCACGATGGCATAATGACGGAACGAGAGCGGATCGACGCGCTGCTGGACCGTCAAACCCCGGACCGGGTCCCCATTTGGCCGTTCGTGCCCAACGGATTCGCCGTCCTGTACAACAACCTTTCCATTGTCGACGCCTATGCGAACCCTGAGGGTCTTTACCAAGCGCTTCGCAAGACCGCGCGGGATTTTGGCTGGGTCTTCGTGCCGCGGATGGTCTACGCAGCGATGGGTGCATGGGAGTTTGGCGGTGAGGTGCGGATGCCCACCGGAGAGTACGACCAGGCGCCGGTGGTCACACGCCACCCGTTGGAACAGGATGAAGACATCTACAACCTTCGGTGGCCGGGACCGGAATCGGGATTCAATCCCATGGTGAGACAGTTCGGGGAGATCGCCCGCCGCGAGAGACTGGACAATGAACCCTTCAATGCGTTCATCGGCGCCGGGGGGGCCTACAACCTGGCCTGCCAGATAGTGGGGCTAGAGAGGTTCCTGAAGTGGTTGGTGAAGAAGCCGGGTCTTGCCCACGATCTGATAGACAGAGTGTCCGCTTGGAGCCTCGCTTCGGTGCCTGCTCAGAAGGAGATCCTTGGAATCGACGGGGTCCTAGGCATGGGGGGAAGCGCCATGGCGTCCAACCAGCTCATTTCGGCACGGCAGTTCGAGGAGTTCGCCCTTCCCGATATCAAGAAGGGCCAGACGGTGCTGAGAGAGCTCGGATACAAGACAACCTATGCTCATATCTGCGGAGAGCAGAACGACAACCTTCCCTATTGGGCCCAAGTGGATTTCGGTGACCCAGGCATCATTGGGGTTGGGCCTGAGATCAGTCTCGACAGAGCCGCGGAATACTTCCCCAATGACATCATCATCGGCAATCTTGACCCTGCCATCATCCAGACGGCGGGGCCTCAAGAGGTCTACGATGCAGTCAGAAGGACGATCGAGGCAGGCAAGAAGATACGAGGCGGTTACATCTTCTCCCCCGGCTGTGACCTGCCGCCGAGGGCGCCCGTCGAGAACGTAAGGATGATGACTCAGGCTGTCAACGATTTCGGCTGGTACTGAGAACTCGTGAGGAATGAAGCCCCGGCCGGCGGCACGCGGGTAGTCCAAACGTAACGGGAGAAGACTCTATGGCAACGACGGAGAGAACCAAGCAGCTCATATCAGGGCTCTATGAAGCGGTCTTGAACATGGACGAAGACGCCGCCGACGAGCTCAGCAAAGCGGTGGTGGACGAGGGGGTCGACGCCTACTACGCATTGACTCACGGCCTAACCGCCGCCATGGAGAAGGTGGGCGAGCTGTACACCACCCACGTCTACTTCGTCCCCGAGCTCCTGCTGTGCGCCGACGCCCTATATGCCGGCCTCGCCGTTCTCCGGCCCCATATCAAGAGCGCCGACTCAGAGAACAAACGACGGCTGATCATCGGCACTGTCGAAGGCGACATCCACGACATCGGCAAGAACCTGGTCCGGATAATGTTCGAAGCCGCGGGTTGGGAAGTGCTCGACCTCGGTAGAGACGTACAACTCCGGCGCTTTGCCGAGGAGCAGGAGAGGTTCCGCGCCGACCTCATCGCCCTCTCGGCCCTCATGACCACAAGCATGCTCGCCATGCCGAAGGCCATCGAGATGATCAAGGGTGTGGACGCGAATGTCGCCGTCATAGTCGGGGGAGCACCGCTGAGCCATGACATCGCCCTGAGCTACGGCGCCGACGGCTATGCATCCGACGCGGGGCAGGCGGTCCCTGAGGCAAACAGGCTACTGAGGGCTCGCGCGTGAGAAACAGCACGTCGATGACGCCGGCTGAAAGGCTACAGGCGTTGCGGCAGGGCAGGCCGTCGGATCGTGTGCCTCTTCTGTACTTCATCCTCGGATTCTGCGCGAAGAACGTCGGCTATCCGATTTCTTCGGTCTACAGCGAACCGGAGAAGAGCCTTGAGGCCCAGTTGCGGACGCAAGAGCAATACGGCTACGACAGTGAGCCCTTCTTCGGGTATGCCTCCTATGGCGGCTACGAGTTCGGCGGAGAAATCAGCCTGCCCGACGGTCAGTACGAGCAAGCCCCTTCGCACACGCGTTTTGCCGTTCAAGACGAGAAGGACGCGGAGAACCTCACGCTGCCCGATGTTGCGACGGCCGGCATGTTACCGCTCGCGATGCGATTCGCACGTCTCCAAGTGGAACGGCAAATCACTCCCTCCGTGGTTGTCGGTGGCCCGTTCACCGTCGCCGGGAACATCTGCTCGGTCGATAGGCTGTGCCGCTGGGTCATCAAGAAGCCTGAATTGGTAGACCACGTGCTTCGTTTGGTGACCGACCATCTGGTGGATGTCGCTCGACACTGGATCGACACGTTTGGGACCGAGCGGGTCTACATGCAGATATGGGAGCCGCTGACCTCGAACCAGATCATCTCACCGAGGCATTTCGAGAAGGTGGTCCTTCCCTATCAGATCGAACTGCATCAGAAAGTGCTGGAGATGGGCATCGGGCGGATCCTTTGCCACATCTGCGGCGAACAGAATCAGAATCTGCCGGCCTGGGCTCAGGTGCCCATGGGCGATCAAGGCATTGTCAGTGTCGGCAGGGAAGTGGACATTTCCACGGCGATCGAGTACTTCGGCGACAACTGCATCATAGCCGGCAACATCGACCCCGCGATCCTCCAAACGGGGACGCCGGGGGAGATCTACGAGTTGTGCCGTCAGGCCATCGAGAAGGGGAGGCATGCGCCAAGAGGCTACGCGCTGATGCAGGGCTGTGAGGTGCCGATCAACACGCCTCCCCGCAACCTTCAGGCGATGAAGGGGGCGGCGGACGATTTCGGATGGTACTGAGCACAAGTCAGCACACTCCGGGGAGGATCGGCGGGCCGAAGTTCGTGGTCTCGATAGCAGAGGCCCATTCACACGGGTCCTCTGTGGATCATGAGACGTCTGTTATGAACTTCCGAGACGTTTCTCGACGCGATGCGGCGGCACCACATCCCAGAACTTGAGCCCGCTGCCATCGATCACGTCCTTGGCTATCCGCTTTGCTTCCGGTGTCGCCTGCGCATACAGGAGCTTGCGACTGATCCAGCTGGAACCGGCCCGCCTCAAAGACGCCAGGGTCTCTGCCATCGTGATCGTATCCCCGAGAACGTCGGCGATGGGAACACCGTCGATCTCGGTCAAACCATGCGGGTAGTCCTTCTCGGCCCCAGGAGCCAGGCGCATGGCGGGCGATATGAGGCAGCAGGCAGGAATAAGTACCTCGGCGCCGTCGGTGATCAGTTCGCGCGCCGTGCGCGTGAAAGCCTCGATGGTTTCGTGCGCATCCAGGAGCGCTCGCTCCTGAGACAAGGGGGGCTCGGTGCTTGGCCGGATTCCGGCGCAACGATCTCTGAGACCATACTTGGCTATGCGTTCCTCTTGCCCGGGAATGTTGTACGGAGAAACCATCACTATCCCGAACTTCAGGCCCATCATCGCCGAAAGGAACATCGACGACTCGCCCAGACCAACCACGGGAATATCCAGCGCTTGCCGAAGCTCCCAGAGCATGGGATCTCCAAAGCAGCCTATGACGACCGCGTCGAATCCCTCATCCTGAGCGCGGGCAGCCGCGTGGTAGACCATGATCGAGGCCAGGTGATCCATGTATCTGTAGAAGGACGGCTCCATGTGGGCGTTCCCCCACTCGCAGAAGCGGTAGGTGATCACGGTGTCGTCCCGCTTGACCAAGTCCAGGTTCCTCTGCAGCAGCGGAACGTAGGCGGACTTCATGAACTCCCCGAACTCGCTGTCTTCTTCTCCGGCCGGAATGTTGACGAACAGGACTCTCATGTCATGCTCCTCAGGTCGCTTTTTGACTCCTCATCAAAGCCGTATCTCCATATCCCAGGGTACTCGTCCCCCATATGGGGCTCCGTCTCCCTTCTTCACCGGCTGGAGCGAAGGCGGGTCCTCTGCTCTGGGTCAGTGTCACTCTTCCGATCTCGATCGCCTGCGATCCGGAAGAATGGCACTGACCCGCGTGCGATCCCGAAACCGCCGCGAGAAACGACCTCGTTGTTCATGGGAACGAGGTCCTCACGGCGTTCGTCATCTAGCTACCTGGCGTTGGCGCCGGCAGCCACTCGAATTCCACTACTCCATTCATGATCCGGCTGAAGGGAACTGGTGTCACCATCAAGCGATTCTGACCGATGTTCACGCCGGCAATATCCTGCGCGCCGCCCATCTTGCCCGGACCCCAGATCGTGTCGAAGTCCATGGTCTCCATGGCGCTCACTATTGCATCGTTGTCAAAGCTCTGTGCTTCTTCGATTCCTTGCACGATGGTCCACACGGTTCCCAGGGTTAGGGCATAGTCCCATTGCATCGTCATGCCCTTGGCGTCTGATAGGGCTTTGAGGTCCTTCACCATTTGTGGCATGAGATCACTCGTCACGTCCGCTATCTGCATGGGGAAATCGGTGTCGTATTTTGGATCTATCAGCTTGGCAATCTGGACAGGGTCACCCCAGTTGGCCGACGTCAGCAGGGGGCCTGCGAAGTCCATCTGACGCATCGATTCCAGAAGGCCCTTGGCATACGGTGGCGCACCAGCGACGCCCGCGATGGCATCGGGGTTCGTAGCGAGTGCCTTCGTCATCAGCGGATAGAAGTCCTGAACATCGGCTGGGAACTGCTCGTCCAGAGTTATTTCCATCCCCCGGTCGATGAAGTCCTGTTTTGCCCTGCCCACCATGTCCTGGATGCCAGGGTCGTCAAGGGCGACAACGGCGATCTTCTTGATGTTGGGGTAGATCTCGAAAGTCTTGTCGTGAGTGGCCTGCATCCCAACGGCGGGACAGAGACCGGCAAAGCAGTACTTGTTGGGAGGAGCATACTCGGTTAGGTTTGGAGCGGAGGGAACAACACGCAGGATCTTGTTCTCCTCGCAGACTGCGGCGATCGCTGCGTTGTTGGGTATGAATTGCGGGGCAACTATCTGCTTGACCCCTTCTCCAATCAACTTCTTGGCGGCGGCTATCGCGCCGTCTGTCGTCGACATGTCGTCCTCTGCGACCAGCTTGATGTTGTACTGCTGGCCATCTACCGTGAAGCCGCCATTGGAGTTCAGTAGTTCTTCCACAATCGGCAGAGATTCCGTGAAAGCGTTGAACGCGGCTGCCATTACGCCCGACTGCGAAAGGACGAGGCCGATGGTGTAGGTCTTGGCCGGCCCGGCGGCTACGGAAGTCGTCGTTTCCTGACCGGCGACGGAAGTCGTCGTCTCCTGACCGGCGGTAGAAGTCGTCGTGGCCTGTGCCGCAGTGGTCGTGGTCGCTTCGTCCCCGCCACATGCGGCCAGAAGTGGAAGGAGACACACCACCAAAACTAGAAACAGAACCCCAGATGCGAATCTAGTTGCTTTCATTGCGCCCTCCTCATGAGGTCACGTCCTGTGACTGCGCTGCCTTCCCTCAACCTGACCCTTATGCCATCAAGCTACCTCCCCGGCCGCGATGTCCCCGAGCATACGCGTGAAGATCTCGACCGACGTCGCGCTGCCCATCACCTGCTCGAGCCCGACCAAGCGGGCCACGTCCGCCCCCCACGCCCACATCATGAGACTTCATGCTGCAAGATTGATATCAGCATCCTCACGGACGCTTCGTCGCGTTTCTCCTGCTCGACGAGGATCGCGAAGTCCCGAACAAACACGAACTGCCTCTTGGCCAACTCCTGGGTCAACTTGCCTGCGCCGCTGGCCGCGGTGAACTGGAACCAGGAACGAGTGAAGGATTCGAACACGGACGCTCCCAAAGGCCCAAACTGGCTGCCCATACCCATGAGATGCTCGAAGACCGTGTCGCCCGGTGAGCGGGGGACGACCAACCCCGGAACCCGCTCGACCAGAAGGTCCAAAGCTGCCTCGAACATCGCGCCCCCGTTGGCGTAGGACTTGTAGAGGGCAGCTCACGACAGCCCCGCCCCCGCGGCTAGGTGAGAGATGGTTGCGCCGTGGACCCCGTACCGGGCAACCAGTCTCGGTGTCACTTCGGCGATCTGCTCTTGCCTTTCGGCCTTTGTCACCCGCTTACGCCTGTGTACCGGAACTCCGTGGGCGCTTGCCGTGGAAGAACTCGGGGCTACTGTTGCACCGCCTTCAGGTTTCACACTCTCCCTCCCACAGCAGCACCAATCTCCGGGGCTCGATCGCCGTCATCGGTAACGCTAGTTCGCAAACGTATCAGAGGCATCAAGATCCTGTCAACAACGGTGAACGAGTGTCCACCGACCTCGCACTGCTATCTCCCGTGTGAGCCGAACATCCATGCGATACACGTTCCATAATCCGCAGATGCCGCGGAGGCTCGTGCCGTCGTCCTCAGGTTGATTTCCTCTGAAGCAGTGGTTGGGACCGGTCCTTGCCTGCCTGTTTGCTGCAGCCGGGGACCAACGAGTAACTCTGGAAGATGGCTCGAGCGAAGAAGCTACGACGGCCATGACGACGATCTGGCGCTCGGCAATTGCGGCATATGACTCCCGTCACTGTGTCCGGGTCGGCACGGTCCGCCGTGTGGACATTCGTTCACCCACTTTGACAGAACGTGGGCACTGTTCGCTTGGGTAAACGAGCGTTAGCTCCGACACGGTGGTTAGTCCAGCTATCGTTGGAGGGCGAAGCTGGGAAACGTCAAACGCCTCGAGAGCTTGATGGAGCCGGGCAGCATCGGAAGCCTACGCATCAAGAACCGGATCATCAAGACCGGCCGGTACGGGCTATGAGAAGGGGACCCCGGCAAAGAGCTCACCGTGCCGGAGATCCACGATCATCGATATCTTCGAGGCCAAGGCGGTCGACCCGAACTGACCCATATGCAGGTAAAACTTGAATGCCCCCGGGGCGAATCGAACACCCGCACAAGGTTTAGGAAACCTCTGCTCTATCCCCTGAGCTACGGGGGCACGTGATCGCCGGGTCGGCACCCGGCTCGGACCGACGCGATGGACGCAGTCTCTGCATCAACGCCCCGCTCGGCCGGCAGATTCTAGCACCCCGGCCGCGCGTGGTCGCATTGAGAATGTGGTAGATATCGCACTAGGCGCTCGCGCTCGCCGGCCGTGCTCCTTGTATACTGCTCCCCGTCCGATGATTCAGAATTGGAAGTGAGGTTCCATGGAGTTCAGAGACATCGTCAAGAACCGGTGCTCGATCCGGAAGTACGAGGCGAGGCCCGTTCCAGAGGAGACCATCAACGAGCTGCTGGAGATGATCAGCCTGTCCGTCTCGGCGATCAACCTCCAGCCCTGGAAGATCAAGGTCGTCTCGGATCAGGAGACCAAGGAGAAGGCCTTCTCCGCCGCGTTCGGTCAGGAGCAGGTCCGTACCTGCTCTCATCTGCTGGTCCTGTGCGCCGACGTAGACTACCCAGCCCTCATCGCCAAGCTCGACCGGGCCCAGGCCGCCGCGGGTGTTCCCGACGACATGCGCGAACGCCTGAAGGCGATGGCCACCGGACTCTCGGAGGGCATGACTCCCGAGCAGAGGCTGGCGTGGTCGCGGGAGCAGGTCCATATCGCTCTGGGAAACGCCGTCAATGGAGCCTACTCCTTGGGACTGGGCGCCTGCCCGATGACCGCTTTCGATCCGTCCCAACTCGCCCAGGTCCTGGGATTGCCTGAGACTCTGGTTCCGACGGTCATTGTGCCGGTGGGATACGCCGCTGAGACCGGAGCGCCGAAGTTGCGCTATCCCGTGAGCGACATAGTCGTCTAGCACCGAGGCTTCTGGAGGCCACGCGCGGTCGCGACCGCTGCCGGCGCGGCGCGTAGACGCCCGGAAACACCATTTCGGAGCCCCGGCATCGCGTGCTAGACTCACTGGACCATGGACGTCATCTTCAACAGCATTTATGCACGGGCTTGCATGGGCGCCGGCTTGGCCGTGCTTACCGGCGTCCGTGCGTTCCTCCCGATCGCCTTCATCGCTCTCTACTCGCGACTGGAGTTCGCCAGCGCTCCGATCGTCAACGGCACGCCCTTCGAGTTCCTTGAGAAGACTTGGGTTATCGCGCTCTTGTTCGTCCTCGCCGCAATCGAGCTCGTGATCGAGAAGGTCTTGATGTTCAACACCACTCTCGACCAGATCATGCGGCCGATCAGGATCGCCCTCGGCGGTTTGGTGTTCGCTATCGCCATGGCCCCCGACGGCTGGATCGCCACCGGCGTCTCCGCTGCTCTCGGCATGCTCATCGCCGGTCTGGCCGACCACGCGCGGCGCTCGGCACGCCCCAGTAGGAACACCGAGACCTCGTCGATCATCCTCATCAGCGTCTACGTGGATCTGGCGGTCTTGATCGGGACACTGCTCTTCGTGCTCGTACCGCTGATCGGAGCGCTCGTCGCGGCTATGCTCGTACTGATCGCTGTATCGCGTCCGGGTCACGGGCAAGCGCAAACACAAGGGCCTGCGGATTCTGAAGGGGTAGGTCCGGAAGGACTCGGGTTCAGAGCGATGGGCGCAGATCTGAACGACACCGACTTCGCCCGCCTCAGGCACCGCATGGTGGACGACCAACTGCGCAGGCGCCAGGTCACCGACGAACGGGTGCTGGCCGCGATGGAGAGAGTTCCCCGCCACCTGTTCGTGCCCTCCGCTCAACGCAGCTTCGCCTACGACGACGGTCCGCTCCCCATAGGCGTGGGACAGACCATTTCCCAACCCTACATAGTGGCCTGCATGACCGAGGTGCTCCGAGTCGCCCCGACCGACCGCGTTCTGGAGATCGGCACAGGCTCCGGCTATCAGACCGCCGTGCTGGCCGAACTCGCAGCGGAGGTTTGGAGCATAGAGCGTCATCCCGAGCTGGCTACCCGAGCGCAGGAGTTGCTGACCCGGCTTGGATACGAGAACGTGCACGTGATCACGGGTGATGGCTCTCTTGGCTTCCCCGAGGCCGCTCCCTTCGACAGGATAGTGGTCACAGCCGCGGCACCTTCCGTGCCCAAGTCCCTAGTGGAGCAGCTGGTTCCCTATGGCCGGATGGTAATACCAGTGACTTCCGGCCACAGCGAGGATCTCAGACTCGTCGAGAGACTGCCCGCGCAGGAGACAACGGAACCCGCGGAGACTGCCGCGCCCCCCTTTCGCGAAACGTCCATACTCGGCTGCACTTTCGTCCGGCTCATAGGCGAGCAGGGCTACGCGCCATGAACGCAGGCGCGCCGGTCCGGGTCCACGTTTTCGTCGAAGGCGGGGTGCAGGGGGTTGCGTTCCGCTACAGCACCTGCCAGGAGGCCGCGCGTCTCGGCGTGTCCGGATGGGTGCGCAACCTCCCCGACGGCCGGGTGGAGGCTGTGTACGAGGGCTCGCGGCCGCTGATCGAGGAGATGCTGGCCTGGACCCGCAGAGGCCCGCGGTGGGCAGACGTCCGTGCGGTCGCGGTTCACGACGAGGAACCTAAGGGCGAATGGGGCTTCAGCGTCCGCTGACACAGAGGCCCGACAGCCCTACAGATCCGCCGGCCGCTCCTCCAGAGTCACCGTGATCTCCGTGATCGTGCCGCTTCGGTCGAGAGTCACCTGCACGCTGTCGCCGGGCCTCTTGTCCCTCATGGCGCCCTGCAGATCGCTGCCCTCGGCCATCTCCTCACCGTCGACCTCGACGATGATGTCACCCTGCTGGATGCCCGCCTTGGCCGCCGGTCCTCCAGTAGTCACCTGTGCCACCAGAAGACCGGACGAGCGAGACAGACTGAACTGCTGCTGCAGATCGGCCGTCACGGCCCGGGTGCCTACGCCCATGTACGCGTGGGTAGCCTTGCCGGTGCCGATGATCTCGTCGGCCACCTTGGTCACCACCGACGACGGTATGGCGAATCCGATGTTCTCAGCCTGATCGCTGCTCACCATGGCGTTGCTTATGCCGATCACCTGCCCGCTCCCATTGGCCAGCGCGCCTCCCGAGTTGCCCCCGCTGATGGGAGTGTCGGTCTGGATGAGACCCGTGTAGGTCAGCACCTCGCCGGTCGCCGACTGGATCTCGATGCTGCGGTTCAGCGCAGAGACGATGCCCAAAGTCACCGAGTTCTCGAACCCCAAGGGACTGCCGATGGCGATGGAATACTCGCCCACGCTAGGATCCTCGATCGCGAAAGTAGCCGCCGGCAACTCCATGCCTGCGTCCACCTTGATGACAGCCAGGTCGGTGAGTGGGTCGGTCCCCACGACCGTCGCCGGTAGCTTCGTGCCGGTTGCCAGGGTGACCGTCAGATCGTCGTAGGGCTCGCCGAAGTCGTCCGAGACCACGTGGTTGTTGGTGATGATCATCCCGTCGGCAGTGTAGATGACCCCGGAACCCCCGCCTTCGCCCGAGAACGCCTGCCCGAACGGTCCCTGACTGCTGACCGTCATGGTGATGTTGACGACGCTCGGCCCCAGGATCTCGCTCACCGCTTGAGCGGGGCTGGCAAGACCGTCGCCATCCGTCACGATGCCGCCGGAGGACACGGTCGTGTTCGTGGTCGCCGTGGACGCCGTGGACTCGGTGGGCTGGGTCACAGTGGTTGCCGACTGGGCGGTGGAGTCGGTGCTCTCCCCGAACTCGAAGGTGCAGGCCGTGAGGCCGAAGCCGAGCCCCGACCACCAGACAAAGGGCCAGTAGCATCCCGGCCGCCCTCCGCCACTTCCGCCGTGATGCCGGCCTGACGCTGGTCTTCGCGTCCTCCGTGTTGGTGAGTGTCATCCTTGGTTCCTCCCCGCGAATGCTCGTGATATCCGCATTCTACCCGGAGTCCGACCCATCGGAACCCCGGTATGTGCACGTGAGCGTGAGGATAGAGGGTGCTCAATAAGAAGGCCGTAAAGTCGGCCCCCCAAGCGTGACACCTCTGCCCCCTTTTTGCCCCTCTTACGGGCACTTTACGTCCCCGGGCCTACACTCCCCGCGTAGACTACCGGCGAAGCTGCTTCGGTGCGACGGGACAATGCGACAGGGTATCATCACTTCAGCGTGGGCCAAGGGCCGGAAATGGGAGAGACAATGCGGATCCTCCTGGTCGAAGACGAAGAGCGGTTGGCCAATACCGTCGCTCGCGGTCTGCGCCGCGAGGGCATGGCTGTGGACGTAGTGCTCGATGGGCGCGCGGCCCTGAACCACGCGGCCATCAACAACTACGACGTGGTGGTCCTCGACCGCAATCTCCCCTTGGTCCATGGCGACGATGTCTGCCGCGAGCTGGTCGCCCGTCAGAGCCTGGCCCGCATCCTCATGCTGACTGCGGCAGGCTCCATCCAGGATAGGGTCACCGGGCTCGACCTGGGAGCCGACGACTACCTGCCCAAGCCATTCGCCCTCAAGGAGTTGGTCGCTCGCATCAGAGCGCTGGGCCGCCGGGCCGCGACGCCGGTGCCGCCGATCCTCGCCTCCGGCGATCTCACGCTCGACCCTGCCCGTCACGCCGCCGAGCGTGCCGGTCGAGACCTCTCCCTCACCAAGAAGGAATTCGGCTTGCTCGAGGTGCTCTTGTCCGCCGAAGGCCGCGTCGTCAGTGCCGAGGAGTTGCTCGAGAAGGTATGGGACGAGAACGCCGACCCCTTCACCAACGTGGTGCGGGTGACCATCATGACGCTGCGACGCAAGATCGGCGATCCCCCACTCATAGAGACGATCCCCGGCGTGGGCTACAAGATATGACCCGAGCGGACCAGACGCAGGCGCGGCCTCACCATCCGCCTCAAGCTGACTCTCTGGTACGGCGGCCTGTTCATTCTGGCGGGCGTGCTTCTCATCGCCATCAACTTCTTCATGGTCCGCGACAGTCTTTCCGTAGCGCCCTCGAAGGCCCGTGCCGAGGTGGCCGAGCAATTCGGCATCGATCCGGAGTTGCTGGAGATGGAGCACGATTTCGGGGGGCCCGGCTTCCCCGGAGGACCCGGGGGTTACGAGCAGTACATCTACAGCGAGGAGGAAGACCAGTACATCCCCACCTCCCGCCTCATCGCCGAGGCCCAGCGGGAACTCAAAGAAGAGGCACTCCGCCAGCTCTGGACCAGGTCGTTGCTGGCTCTGTGCATCATGACGGTGATCACCTTTGGCTTGGCCTGGCTGTTGGCCGGCCGCATGTTGCGACCGCTGCATGCAATAACCGGGACTGCGCGCAGACTGTCGGGATCGACCCTCCACGAGCGCATCGCCCTGAAGGGCCCACGTGATGAGCTGAAAGAACTGGCCGACACTTTCGACGACATGCTCAGCCGTCTGGACTCGGCCTTCACCGCGCAGAAGGAATTCGTGGCCAACGCCTCGCACGAGCTTCGGACCCCTCTCACCATCATCCGCACCGAGATCGACGTGGCTCTCAGCGACCCTGACCCCGCCCCCGAGGACCTACAGGAGATGGGGGCGGCCATTACTGATGCGGTGGACAGAAGCGAGAGACTCATCGACGGCCTGCTGGTGTTGGCCAGCGCGGAGAACTCCCCCACCATGGTCGACGTCGATCTGGCGGAGATAGCGGAAGGCGAGGTCGGTCGCTCCTCGGCCCAGGCCGAGTCACTGAATCTGCGTCTGGAACTCGACTTGCAGTCCGCGCTGGTGAAAGGCGAGAAGTCCCTCCTTGAGCGCCTGGTCGGGAATCTGGTGGACAACGCCGTGCGTCACAACTGCCCAGATGGCTGGTTCTCGGTCAAGACCTGGTCTGCCGCCGACAAGGCCGTCCTGGAGGTGGCCAACGGAGGCCCGGTGGTCCCGCCGAGAGGATCTCGACCGGCTGTTCGACCGCTTCTACCGGCCGGACAAGTCGCGCAGCCGAAAGACCGGCGGCTTCGGCCTGGGACTGTCCATAGTCAAGTCGGTCGCGGCCGCGCACGGAGGCTCGGTCGATCTCCAGGCTCCCGAGGGCGGCGGCCTGTGCGTTACCGTCACCCTCCCGGCCGCGCCTAGAAGCCAAGCTCAGGGGCCGGCTGCACCTGCGGCTCCTCCACAGGCTCCGACCCCGGCTGCTCCGTAGGCTCCGGTTCCGCAGCGGGCAAATCGAGATAGCGGCTCATGGCCACGGCTACCTGCGCCCTCTGCGCCCCCGCCCAGGGACTGAACGTCGCCGCCGAATAGCCCGACATCAACCCCAACTCCGCGACCAGCGCCACATCGGCCACCGCGTAGTCGGGAACATCGGCAAAGGTGATCACTGCGGGTGTCTCCCCGTCGCGAACATAGCCCTTCAACTGTCGAACCATGCGCGCCAGGATCTGCGCGAGTTGGACCCGGCTGATGGCCTCGTTGGGCCTGAACGCCATGGTCCCTCCAGCGTCCCCGCTCCCCATCACCAGACCGGCGGCGGCCGCTTCTTCGATGTAGTCGAACGGGTAGGGGAGAGGATTGCCGGCTGAGTCGTGCAGCAGGGCGACATCGGAGAACGTAGGCGCACCGGCCTTCTCTACGACGTTGGTGTGCAGCCCACCCACCGAGGTAGCCACCTTGGCCACCTGGGCTCGGGTGATGGTGTCGCCGGGGCCGAAGTAGTTGCCGTCGTACCCGCTCATGAAGCCTTCTTGCGCCATCCGGGCGACAGCCCGGCCGGCATCGGAGCCGGCATCCACGTCGAGGAAGAGACGATCCCCCTTCAACATGGTCGAGACGGTCACGAACTCGTACCCCTTGGCCCGAAGCGCGGACACGATGCTGGGGATGGCTGCAGCGGTGTTCGGGGCGGAGAGATGCATGACCACGATGGCGCCGTTGTGGGCGTGGCTGATGACGTGGTTCGCTATCGCCGACGCCGAGCCGCCTGCCCAGTCCCGAGGGTCGATGTCCCACAACACCAGGTACCGGAACCCCTCGCTCCCGGCGACGGCGGCCACCTGCGAGTTGGTGGAACCGTAGGGCGGCCGGAAGAGGGGCACGGTCCGGGCCCCGGTTGCCGACCGGAAGGCGTCGGTCCCCGCGCCTATCTGATAGGCCATGACCGAGGTGGACAGCCCTGTCAAAACAGGGTGCGACCAGGAGTGGTCGCCGACCTCGAAGAGCCCCAGCTTCATGCCTTTGACGATCTCGGTGTTGATCGCAGAGGTGCCCGCCACCGAGGAACCGATGAGGAACATGGTGGCTGGGACTTCGTTCTTCTGGAGGGCTCGCAACACAGCCACGCCGCGGCTGACACTGGTGTTGTCGTCGAAGGTCAGGGCGATCTGCTTGCGCTCGCCCGACCCCCCGTGGACCACAGAGGCGGAGGCAGCTTCGGCCACCCCCGTCCACATGAGAGAGACCGCCAAGATGGCTGCGACCATCGCGGTCCAGAACCAGGCCGGCCGCATCAGCTTCCTCGTCTTCTCGCCCAAGGCTTCCTCCCTACACAGCGGAGAGCACGATCACCAACAGGCCCAGAAGAACCGTGTAGATGGCGAACACCCGAAGCCGATGCTCTTTGAGATAGCGCATGAGAAAGCGTACGGCCAGGAACCCCGATATCCCCGCAGCGATAGCACCCACCGCGTAGGCCCACCCACTGGCCCCAGCCAGGCCCTCACCGATATCGGTGAGCTTGAACAGGAAGGCACCGCCGATCGCCGGAATGCTGAGCAAGAAGGAGAACCGCGCTGCCGTGGGCCGGTCGAAGCCCAGCAACACGCCGGCAGCGATGGTCGAGCCCGAGCGGCTCAGGCCGGGAGCGATGGCAAGCGCCTGGTAGCAGCCGACGATGAAAGCATCCCAGGCGCGCATCTTCTCGAGTCCGGCCGTCTTGCGTGCGACTCGGTCCAAGGCGAAATCCGAGCCCCAGAGGAGCAGACTGGTGACCACCAGGAAGATGCCCACCGCCAGAGTGCTGTCGAACAGGCCCTCGAAGAAGTCGGAGAGAAGGAATCCCGCGAACCCGGCAGGGATGGAGCCGATCACCAACCAGACAAAAAGGCGCCTCCAGTACTTGACCTCCTGGCGACTCTTCAACTGGCGGGGCGCGACTATCGAGAGCACGATGTTGCTCACGTCGCGGAAGAAGTACCCGACCACAGCCACGAGAGTGGCCACGTGCACGAGTACGTCGAAGGCCAGCGTGGGCGCGGGGATGTTGAAGAACTCGGGTACCAGCACGAGATGGCCGGAACTGGACACAGGGAGGAACTCAGTCAGCCCCTGCACTATTCCGAGTATTAGAGCATCGAGGACGGTCAAGCCCTGGCCCGTTCCCTTTCCTTGCCGCGCATGTCGGCAGGGAGAATATCACCTAGAAGGGCAGTATCCCCCGGCGAGAGAACCCGCGAGAGCCCAGACGGATGGCTCCCACGGCCACCGCCGCCTTGAGTACATCGCCGAGAAGAAACGGGATAGCGCCCGCGATCACGGCCTGTTCCAGTCCTCCGACGTACAGAGCCAACCAGGGCACCCCGACGATGTAGATGGCCGCCTCGGCCGAAAGCGCCCCGCCCGCCAGCGCGGCCAGGTTCTTCCAGCTTCCGCCCCGTCCACGGACCGTAGTCCTAACGCGACTCGCGACCAGGCCCATCAGGAACGCCGCGGGCAGGAAGCCCAGCAGGTAGCCACCAGTGGGCCCCGCCAGGACGGCCGGCCCACCCAGTCCACCGTGAAAGATGGGGGCGCCCGTCATCCCAAGAGCCAGATAGGCCGCCACTGAGGCGACGCCCAGCCTGGGACCAAGGAGGCCGCCCACGAGAAGGACGGCCAGTGTCTGCATGGTCAGCGGCACGGGATAGAAGGGCACCGACAGCCATGCGCTGGCCGCCAGGATGCCCACGCCGGCCGTCACCAGACTGGCTTCGCGGATCGCCGGCCGGGCCAGAAAGCCGGATCGGTTCGGCAACTGCGGTCGATGACGAGATCGCCGTCGCTCTATGACTCCGGTTCATGCCACCGTCCTTTCGCTGCCCAGAGGTTGCCGGGCGCAGTGTATCCAGCATCCGCGGGGGCTGTCAACCATGAGCGCCACGCGGGTTTACTGCGCCGTCGTTTCCGCGCCCCGCACAGTCACGTCGCCCGCGAAGACCGCGACGGTCTCACCCGATGCGTCCCGCACCAGCAACTGCCCCTCGGGGCCGATGCCCAGCACCTCTCCGGCCACCAGCACTTCGTCCCGTGGCGGTCCCGACAGGACCTCCACCCGCCGCCCGGACAGAACATCACGGCGCCGTATGCCATCGAGAACATCGCGCCCGGCAGCTCCGGTCCAGCGCTCGGTCAAACGAGCCAGCAGCGCCGCCAGCAGAGGTCCGCGGGGAACCTCGCGGCCGAGATGCTCGCGCAGCGAGATCGGTTGGGGCTTTCCCACCCACTCCGTCCGAGTCTCCGCGGAGAGTCCGCTAACGAGATCCGCCGGGTCGCTGTTGACATTGAGTCCAATCCCCGCCACCGCCCACTGCAGACGGTCCGCGTCCATGGAACCCTCGAGAAGGATGCCGCACAGTTTCCTATCGCCCAGCAGAAGGTCGTTCGGCCACTTGATCCCCACCCGGCCCTCGAGACCGGGAATGTTCTCGAGGATCTCGGCCACCGCGAGGGCGGCCGCGAGGGAGAGCAGATGAGCCTGGGCAGGCGCCAGAGACGGACGGAGAAGGACGGAGAACGTCAGGTCTCTGCCCGCTCGGCTCACCCAGGTACGGCCCAGGCGTCCCCGGCCGCCGGTCTGTTCGTCGGTCACCACGACCATCCCGGAAGGCGACGAAGGCGCCACCTGCTTCAGAACCCGGTTGGTCGACTCGCAGCTGCCGAGATGCTCGAAGGGAAGGCCTGCGATCCACGGGGACTCAAGATCGGCCGACTCCAGCAGAAAGGGCAGCACGGCTTCGGCCGCGACCAGGTCGGTGAATGGGCTCTCCAGCCGGTAGCCGGCGCCGGCGACCGGCACGATGGCGAATCCCAGCGAGCGCAGATGCTCAACGTGCTTGTGCACCGCCGCCCGCGACAGACCCAGCCTCTTCGCCAAGACCTCGCCGGAGAGGAGCCCAGCCGGCTCCGAGTCCGGTCCGGGGCAACGTCGCTGCAAGTTCGCCCGCCAGGGCGACTCTGTGGGCCAGCCCCTTCGCGACAAGGCCGCGCGCCACCGCGTCGTCGAGCCGGTCCAGGGCGTTGGCGCCGGTCATCGATAGCCGCGTTTGGAGGACGAAGACAGGCTAATATCGCCGCAAATCGCCATGGAACCTTTTTGGCGCCCACGACATCTGCTATCTTGTCTTGTCTTCAATTCCAGGAGTTTGACCCTTCTTGAACAATCAACGCCTCACGGAGAAACGCAAGCGGCGCCGTAAGCGACTCGCCGTGCTCATCGGCGTGGGGTCCGTCGTGGCCATCGTGGTGCTGGCTATCGTAATCGACTCCGCTCTCTACTACAACAAAGTCCACACCGGGGTCAAGGTCTCGACCCTGAGCCTCGGCGGCCTCACCCGCGATGAAGCCACTGCCGCCCTCACAAGGTGGGTCGAGGACGCTCAGGAAAGCCCTGTGGTCCTCACAAGCGGCGATGGCACCTGGCCCGTCATGCCCGAGGATGTGGGCACGAAGATCGATATCGAAGGCGCGGTCTCTGCAGCCATGGACGTCAGCCGCAGGAGCAACTTCGTGGTCGACCTCTTCAAGCGCTGCAAGCTGTACTTCTGCCGACGAGGAGATCGCTCTCGCGGGAACAGTCGACAGCGCCAAGATGGACGAAGTCTTGGGCGCGATCGCCGAGGAGCTCGACATCCCGCCGGTCAACGCTGGGCTGGCAATCGACGGCGCCAAGATCAAGGTCATCGAAGGGCAGAAGGGCACCGTGGTCGATCAGGACTCCCTGCGCGAATCACTCAAGGCCGTGCTCTTCACTCTCCACTCCACCGAGCTGGAGATACCGATGACGGTCAAGGAGCCGGAGGTCCAGGCCGACGACACCCAGGCCGCGCGCGAGGCGGCTGAGACCATGGTCAGCGCCTCCGTGAAGCTGACCAGCGGTGAGAAGACATGGACGTTGTCTCCTGAGGATATCGCCTTGTACATGGACTTCACGTCTGAGGATCAGGGCGGCGTGTCTACGCTGGTGCCTTACCTCTCCGCTGAGAAGATGGCTCCTTTCTTCGCCGATATCGCCGATGGAGTAGCGACGGAGCCGATCAGCGCCACCTTCGACAGCGACGGGTCGAAGGCCTGGGTCGTACCAGGCGTCGTGGGAAAGAAGCTCGATGCCGAGAACACCGCGGTCGCCCTGACGGCTGCCGCTCTCGAGGCCACCGGACGAAAGGCCGAGGCGGCGGTGACGACCGCCGAGCCCGAGCTGACCACTGAGGAAGCCAAGGCCATGGGCATCGCGGACAAGCTGAGTGGCTTCACCACCGAACCGTACGCCGGCACCTCCGACAGGCAGCACAACGTCCGCCTCACCACCAAGCTAGCAAGCGACGTGTTCCTGGCGCCGGGAGAGGTATACAACTTCCTTGAGCTGGTCGGGCCACGCACGGCGGAACGTGGATTCAAACAGGCTAAGGGCATCGTCGGGCAAGGTGTGCTGGAGGACGTTCTGGGGGGCGGCATCTGCCAGGTGTCCACCACCATCTTCAACGCCGCGTTCTTCGCTGGGCTGGAGATAGTAGAGAGATGGAACCACTCGCTCTACATCAGCCACTATCCAAAGGGCAGAGATGCCACGGCCACCGGCACCCCCGAAGACGGGAAGAACTTGCGCTTCAGAAACGATACCGACCACTACATCTGGGTCCGAGGGGTCTCCGACGGAGTCACCACGACCTTCAACATCTACGGCACCTCCGATGGCCGCAAGGTGAGCCATACCACCAGCGACTTCTACGACAATGTGGCCCAGACCCAGACCAGCGTCACCAACACGTCGCTGGGTCCCGGGACGACCGTCATACAGAGCTCTGGTCAGCCGGGCAGGACGTGCACGGTCAAACGCACGGTCACCTGGCCGGATGGGACCTCGAAGACCGACAAGTTCGTCAGCAGATTCCCGATGTATCCGAAGGTGATAGAAGTGGGCAGCGGCGACCACAACCACCAGCACGACGATCCCGGGCTCGAGCACGAGCACGACGGACTTCATCGAATTCTAGGGTGTCTCGGGGCGCTCGGCGCCGCCTCAGACCTGGTAGTACGCTCCCCGCGCGCACGCCCGGCACAGGGTCTCACCGTTCTCGACCACCTCGCGCGCGTCCTGCACCTTCTCGCCGCAGCGCTCGCAGGTCACCGTGTGAGACGGGCTACCCGGTTTGTCTTCCTCGGGGATAGTCATCTTCACCGGAGTGCAGGTGAAGAGCTGTTCGTCGGCCCAGTCCTTCCACAGTTCCAGCGGATCGGTGTCCCGCCCGGCGTGCGGCACCTCCGGCCTGGGAGCCACTCGAACGGCACGCTCGGTGGCCAGATCGACGAAGGTAGCCGCCATCTTGCCGTAGTCGACCCACTTGAGACGCCGCCGCCCGAGGGTCACTCCAGCGACCACGCTCACGGCGTCGCTGGCGCAGCGATCCATCTCGACGTAGACCAACAGGTCACGGTACGACTGGGGGTCGTCGATCCCCAGTTCGCGACAGCCGTAACGCGCCATGCGCACTCCCATAACCATCCCATGGCATAGGTGACCATGGAAGGCCTGGGCGGCCTCCAGATCCTTCTCGAGAGAGCGCATGGGCCGACCTCCTGGGGCTACTTGAATTCCAGAGTGATGACGTCCTTGACCCAGATCTTGCTTTCCAAGCCGGGGAGGACCACGTTCACCTTGCCGTCGTCGCTGATGGCAAGCAGAGCGTCTGGGCTCCACTGGATGTCCATAAGGGAGATCTCGGTCACGAAACCGTCGGCGTGAGCAGTCATTGCAAGCCTGGAGGCGTCACTCTGGACGCCGAAGATGGTGAGCAGATCGCTGAAGCGTACGCCTCGATAGTCCTGCTTGCCCAGCGCCGGGTCATCGATGCTTATGGTAACAGGGCTCAGATCTTCCAGATCGGAGGCAGTCAGAGTCATGGGATTGTCGATCAGTCCCTTCACCTCGACGACGCCGGTCTCGCCCTCGGGGACCGTGCTGGTCGTGCCATCGCTGACGAGTGGCCCTGCCGCGGAAGCCGTTGTCGGGGTATCCGAACCGGCAGCCGTGGTCGGGGTGCCCGAAGCAGAGGTCGTGGTGGCCGAACCGTCGCAGGCACAGACAAAGACAGCCAGCCCGGCCAAGAGCAGCACGGCTGCCAGCACGAGATAGCGGGTTTGGCGGAGTGTCATCCTCGAGTCTCCTTGTCGATCGTGTGCAGAGACGTTGGTCCCGTTGGTCCATAGAGCCCCAAGACTTTAGCATCGATGCTCGAGTCGGGCCGCCGCGGCCGGGGATACCTTGCGTCCACAACGGCGCACCGGTCACGCAGAAATCGTGGCCCGCACGGGAACCAAGCGCGTCGCAGTATCCGTCACCGTCTGCGGCGTGCCATCTTTGACGGCGTGAAGCCGTGAGTGCGTTCCTCGACACGCGCAGCCCTTGTTTTCGTTGTGTCCGAGGTCGATTGGTTGGTGCTATGCTTGGGTATATGGTCCTTCGGCACTGGAATGGGATTTCGATGGACGGGGGGGCGTAGACACCGCGCTCAAAGCTTCAAACAATCCGTTTCCAGAGTGGATGTCGATTCGCTTTCACTAGTACACGGAATGGGAGGTCGGAAGCATGAAGAGAAAGACGGTCCTGCTACTGCTGGTTCTGGGGGTTGCGATAGGAGTCCTTGTCGCCCCAGGGGTGGCCCTGGCGAGTTGGTCGGATATCAGCGACGCTGCCTGGGTCTCGCAATACGGAGTCACCGCGGCTCAGGTGGACACGGTGGCCGATGGCTACCCAGATGGGACTTTCAAACCAAGTGCTCAGGTGACACGGGGTCAGTTCACGAAGATGGCTGTGAACGGCCTCGGCGTGCCTGTTCTGTCGCCTTTGACTCCCACCTTCTCCGACGTGCCGCGCACCCACATCTTCTACACCCACATCGAGGGAGCCAATGCGGCCGGGCTCGTGAACGGCGTTGGCGGGGGCCTCTTCAC
Organism: uncultured Actinomycetes bacterium; assembly: GCA_963714175.1. Taxonomy (GTDB): domain Bacteria; phylum Actinomycetota; class Thermoleophilia; order RBG-16-64-13; family RBG-16-64-13; genus RBG-16-64-13. The sequence continues at coordinate 128,390 of CAVQNN010000011.1, forward strand.
TCCGAGCGCGCCTATCTCTCGTCAGCAAGTGGCGACCATTCTGGCCCGCTGGCTTTCGGAAGCGGAACTTGACGCGCTTGGCTACATCGCCGGTCCGGCAGGTACACAGTACCCGAGTCTGAGCGCCTGGTATGCGGCTCAGGGCGCGACGGCGCTTGCGTCGTTCTTCGACCAAGCGAGCATCGCTACCGTTCACAGGCCGGGAGTGGCCTACCTCGCCGCCAGAGGCATAGCTCAGGGCTCCAGCGGCTACTTCACTCCGATGTCTAACATCACGCGGGCGCAGGCCGCCGTGCTGGTACTGCGCGTTCTGGACGAGTCCGATGACTTCGCCGTTCTCACCCCCACGGTCACCGATGTCAATCCTGACAACGGTCCTGCCACAGGCGGCACCACGGTGGTCATAACCGGCACCAACTTCACGGCCGGCGCGACCGTCAAGTTCGGGGCCGTTAGCGCTACCGGTGTGGATGGTCGACAGCGCGACGCAGATCACGGCCGTCTCACCCGCCGGCACCGCCGGCACCACGGTGCAGGTCGCGGTAACCACCGGGGCCGGCACCAGTGCCAACACAGCGGCCGACAACTTCACCTACAACGACGGCCCAACGGTCACCATCAACCAGGCGGCGTCTCAGGCCGACCCGACTCATACGTCGCCCATCAACTTCACCGTCGTGTTCAGCGAGACAGTCACTGACTTCGCCACCGGCGACGTGACTATCACCGGTACCGCTCCCGGGACGTTGGTCGGAACCGTCACGGGTTCCGGCAAGACCTACAACGTGGCCGTCAGCGGGATGACTGGGAGTGGAACGGTGATCGCCTCGATCGCCGCGGGCAAGGCGCATAACGCAGCCGGCAAGCCAAATGTCGCCTCGACCTCGACCGACCACACCGTCACGTACGACGCCGGCCCAACGGTAACCATCAACCAGGCCTCGGGTCAGGACGACCCGACCCATACGTCGCCCATCGACTTCACCGTGGTCTTCAGTACGACGGTGACCGACTTCGACGACAAAGCTGACGTGACGATTACCGGCACCGCCGGCGGGACGAAGACGGTGGACCATCACCGGCTCCGGCAAGACCTACAACGTGGCCGTGAGTGGGATGACCACGGACGGCACAGTGATCGCCTCGATCCCCGCCGGTGTGGCGAAGGACGCTTCCTCCAACACGAACGCCGCCTCCACGTCGACCGACCATACGGTTACCTGGACTCAGACCGGCCCGGTCATCACCTCGCTCACTGATTCCGCCGGCGGCGCTACCGAGAACAACACGGTGACTATCAAAGGCACCGGCTTCGGCAACGACGAGGACGAAATAACGGTCATGTTCGGTGCCGTTGAGGCCCTGGTAGAGGATGTCAACAGTTCGGGCACGACACTCGAGGTGGAAGCTCCCGACGGCGTGAACCACACCGTGGTGGACGTTCGGGTCATCACCGACGAGGGCACGAGCCCCAACACGCAGGCCGACGACTATGCCTACGGCGAGCCGGTGCTCACCTCTCTGGTACCCGCCTCAGGTGATACGACTGGCGGCAACAAGACGATCATTACCGGCACAGGCTTCACCGCCGACGCGAGGGTCTACTTCGACGGCGACCAGGTAAGCAGCTCCAAGGTCTCGGTCGACAGTCCTACCAAGATCACGGTGGTGGTACCGGCCGGCACCGGCACCGACCAAGTCACAGTCAGGAACGATCAAGGCTTGAGCAACGAGCTGGACTACGACTACGACGCCGATGCTCCCTACATCACCTCTCTCAGCAAGAACGCGGGGGTCGCTGGGGGCGGCAATACGATAACCATCAACGGCGGCAACTTCATAACCGCCGGGCTCGAGGTTTGGTTCGGAAGCGAACAGGTGCCCTCTGGCGACCTGACGCGGAACAGCTCCACCAAACTCACCGTGGAAGTGCCGGGTGGTACCGCTGGTACAACGGTGGACGTCCAGGTCGTCACGGATGACGGCACCAGCCCAGACACCCCGGCCGACGACTACGCCTACGGCAAGCCGACCATCACGGGACTTGATCCTGATGTCGGCGATCCTCTCGGCGGCACCGTGGTGATCATCACCGGCACCGGTTTCACCCTCGATTCGACTGTCACCTTCGGTGGCGTTTCGGCCGAGGTCGTGTCGGTCAACGCCACCAACACCCAACTCACGGTGATCGCCCCCGAGGGCGACGACGGTGACACGGTGGACGTCAGAGGTCACGAACGACGCGGGCACAACACCGACCCAGCGACGACGACTTCACCTATGACGCGGACTACATCCGTCCCGACCGTTAGGCCCTCAGACCCGGACAGGGGCCCATGGCAGGCGGCACCGCGGTGACCATCACCGGCACGAACTTCTTCGACGGATCGACGGTCAAGTTCGGGACGAAGTCGGCCACGAGACGTCGTGGTGGTCAATGAGAACACCATCACCTGCGACGTCGCCGTCCGTACGCGCCGCCACAACATGCAGGTCAAGGTCACGAACGTCTACGGCTACAGCGTGAACATCTCGGCCGACAACTTCACCTACATCGCCGGCCCGACGGTCACCATCAATCAGGCCGTGGCCCAGGCCGATCCGACCGGCTGCGTCGCCGATCAACTTCACCGTGGTCTTCAGCGAGTCGGTGGCCGACTTCGCCACCGGTGACGTGACACTCACCGGCACCGCTGAGCGCGACCACCGCGACCGTCACGCCGGCTGGTCGCGGCACCACCTACAACGTGGCCGTGAGCGGGATGACCGGAGACGGCACGGTGATCGCTTCGATCGCCGCGGGTGTGGCGCACAACGGCGCGGCACAGGCGAATGCGGCCTCCACCTCGGACGACCACACCGTTACCTACAACAACGTCGGCCCAACGGTCACCATCAATCAGGCCGTGGGGCAAGCTGATCCGACGGCTGGGTCGACTATCAACTTCACCGTGGTGTTCAGCGAGTCGGTACTCGACTTCGCCACCGGTGATGTGACACTCAGCGGAGGTGCCGGAGCGACGACCGCGACCGTGACTGGTTCCGGCACCATCTACAACGTAGCCGTGACCGGGATGACCACGGATGGCACGGTCATCGCCACGATCGGCGCAGGTGTGGCCCACAACGGAGCCGCGCAGGCCAACGCCGCCTCCTCCTCGACCGACAACACCGTCACCCGCGACACCACCGGTCCGACGGTCACCATCAATCAGGCTGTGGGCCAGGCCGACCCCACCAGCGCGTCGCCCATCAACTTCACCGTGGTGTTCAACGAGTCGGTGGCCGACTTCGCGGCGGCTGACGTGACGCTGGGCGGTACCGCCGGAGCGACGACCGCAATAGTCACCGGATCCGGCACTACCTACAACGTGGCCGTGAGTGGGATGGATACCGACGGCACGGTCACTGCTTCGATTGCCGCTGGGGTTGCACATGACACCGCCGGCAACGCTAGCGGCGGCTCGACCTCAACCGACAACGAGGTCACCTGGAGCGACCCCGCTCCTACGGCCACTGTCGACGAAGCGGTGGGCCAACTCGATCCGACCAGCGATCCGGAGATCCTCTTCACAGTGGTCTTCAGTGAACCGGTCACGGGCCTTGCTGCCGGCGACTTCAACGTTGGAGGCTCGGCGGCCAGCTCGGTCACAAATGTCGCCGGATCTGGTGCGACATACACGGTCACCGTGACCGCCACCAGTGCGGGCACCGTGACTCTTGACCTGCCTGGTGGCACGGTGGTTGACCTGGGCGGAAAAGCCAACACGGCTGCGACCCCCATCGACAACAGCGTCACTGAAATCCTTATGGGCGCTGACGTCGACACCGCCCAGTACAAGCTGGGCAACGCCGGAACCTGGACAGCCTTCCCCGGCGTCCAGACCCAGTTCTCCGCCACCTACGTCAGCGACACCGACCTGCGTGTGAGAGTGCTGGATCAGTTTGGCGACCCACTCCTCAGCACCAATGTCTCGGCGGTGTTTCCCCGCTATGAGCGAGCGGAAGTCCTCATTCCCCTCGTGAAGACGGTCATTGCGCCTGACAGCACTACTACCGATGGCGCGGGTTACCTCTACTGGAGCAACCAAGGCACCGCCGGCGCCATGTACTACTTCGTCCGGCTGGGCTTGGATCTCGACGGCGTCCTCGGAGTGTTCGATGCCATCTGATCCCTGTCTGAGGAAGCACAGTTATCCTGGGGAGGACGCCTGATCCAGCAAGCGTGATCCCGTCAGGGCTCCCAGAAAGCCCTGATCAGGTCGACACCGACCACAAAGAGGCCCGCTCCGGCGGGCCCCTTTCCTTTGCCGGGCGTGTCGCGCCGGCGGGTGGCGCGGAACCTCAGGCGGCTTCGCTCTGTCTGAGCCTTGTGCGCCCGGACGCAGGGTTACCCATGAGCAGGGCTTTGTGCGCCGGCGTCGAAGCGGTTTTGAACGAGGGTCACCGTTCTTGACGCTCGCCTTATGCGCTTCTGCGTAGTGTGACCGGGCGACCGTGACCCTATGGTTCTTGCCTGCACAAACCGACGCGATGCGGGAATCGCTGCTGCTACCCGGGTAGCACTGCGGGAAATGGAAGAGGAGGAAGCGAGTATGAAGAAGAAGTCAATCCTGCTTATGTTAGTTGTGGGAGTCGTGTTCGCACTGTTCGTGGCTCCCAGCGTGGCTCTGGCGAACACATGGACGGACATCACCGACGCCCAGTGGGTCGAGATGTACGGAGTCACGGCAGCTCAAGTGGACACGGTCGCCGATGGGTATGGCGACGGGACTTTCGGCCCCGGCAATCAAGTGACCCGCGGCCAGTTCACCAAGATGTCCGTCAACGGTCTGGACGTAGCTGCAGAAGACGCCGGCTTCGCCCACCTTCACAGATGTGCCCACGAGCAACATCTTCTACTCTTACATCGAGGGAGCGGCGGCGGCCGGGCTCGTCAATGGAACCGGCAGCGGCAAGTTCAGCCCAAATTCGGCGATCAGCCGTCAGAACGTGGCCGCGATCTTGGGCCGCTGGCTCTCGCAAGCCGAATTGGACGCGCGTGGCTACCTGGTCGGTGCCACCGGGACCCACTACGCGAGCATCGACGCCTGGTTCGCGGCTGAGGGCACGGCGCAGTTGGCGATCTTCACCGACAGAGTCGTCCGTCAGCGAGAAGATGAAGCCCTGGGTGGCCTACCTCGCGTATCTGGGCATATCCAAGGGCTCCAACGGCCTCTTCAGCCCGGCCTCCAACATCACCCGGGCGCAAGCAGCGGTGCTGATTCTGCGCACGCTTGACGTTGGCAAGAGCTTCGGGGCAACAGTCCCAACTGTCACCTCCATCAACCCGACCACCGGCGCAGCCGCGGGTGGCACCGTGGTGCTCATCACCGGCACCAACTTCACCTCCGACGCAACGGTCAAGTTCGGCACGAAGGCCGCCACCAATGTGACCTTCAACAGCGCGACCCAGATCAGCGGCGACTTCGCCCGCCGGCACAGCCAACACGACGGTGCAGGTCTCGGTCACAACCACGGCCGGCACCAGCGCCAACACGGCGGCGGATGACTTCACCTACGGGAGCGCGGTACCGACTGTCACCGCTCTCGGCAAGAGCGGCGGGGCCCGCCGCGGGTGGCATGAGGTGACCATCACCGGCACCAACTTCACCTCCGACGCAACGGTCAAGTTCGGCACTGTCGCCGCAACCAGCGTGACCTACACGAGCGCGACCAAACTCACGGCGGTCGCCCCCGCCGGGACCGAAGGCAGCACGGTAGACGTCCTGGTCACTACCCCGGTTGGCACCAGTACCAACACCTCCGCAGACAACTACGCCTACGGCAAGCCCGTTGTCAGCTCGATCAGCCCGGTGACCGGACCCGTCGCGGGTGGTACCTCGGTGACCATCAACGGCACCGGCTTCACCGATGACGCAACCGTCATGTTCGGCCCAACGAACGTGACGTCGGCCAATGTAACGGTGGACAGCCCCACGAAGATCACGGCGAAGTCCCCGGTCGGCACTGCCGGCAAGATGGTGCAGGTCTCGGTCACGAACGATGCGGGCACCAGCGCCGACACCACCAATGACAACTTCACCTACGCGGGGACCGGTCCCAGCATCTCCTCCCTCACCCCATCCGCGGGCGACTCCGGCGGCGGCGACGAGGTGGTCATCAAGGGCGTCAACTTCCCCACCGACGACGATGACGAGCTGACGATCTACTTCGGCACCAAGTTGGTCGACCCCGACGACATCGAGCTCGACACCGCCACGCAGATGACCGTGGAGAGCGCGCCCGCGCCGGTGGCGGAGTACACGGTGGTCGACGTTTCCATCGTCACCGAGGACGGCACCAGCGCGAACACTTCCGCTGACGACTACAGCTACGGCGAGCCGGTCATCACATCGATCAGTCCCGAACTTCGGCGACCCCGCGGGCGGATACAACATGATCATCACCGGCACGGGATTCACCGCCGATGCGAAGGTCTTCTGGGATGGCGACGCGTTGGCCAGCTGCGCAAGTTCACGGTCAACGGTCCGACTCAGATCACGGTGGTCGTTCCCGCCGGCGACGACGGCGACTCGATCGATGTGATGGTCGAGAACGACGAGGACGAAAGCAACGAGGAGGAGTTCGAGTACGACGAGGATCTGCCGTATATCACCTCCATCAGCCCAACCGCGGGCGACTCGGATGGCGGCGATACGGTGACATCAACGGCACCAACTTCCCCGCGTCGGATGAGGACGACGTGCACGGTCTACTTCGGCACCGAACGGTAGACGAGGACGACTCACCTCGACAACTACCACCAAGATCGTGGTCAAGGCGCCCGCACCCGTCGAGGCCGACGACGACACCACCGAGGTGGTCGACGTCACGGTCGAGACCGACGAGGGCGAAAGCCCGGACACGCCCGCCGACGACTACAGCTACGGCAGGGCCACGAGTCGAATCCATCGAACCGAACACCGGCGATCCCGCCGGCGGCACCGTGGTGACCATCACCGGCACCGGCTTCGTGAAGGGCGTCTCGGTCTACTTCGACTCGACTCTGGTGGACACGAGCAATGTCACGGTGGTCAGCCCCACGAGATCCGAGTGTCGCCCCCGCGGGTGACTGACGGCGACGACGCTGCGAGTCAAGGTCAAGAACGCCGAGGGCACCAGCGCCGACGGTGACAGCGACGACGACGAGTTCACCTACGACGACGACTACGACGCCCCGATCGTACGAGCGGATCACTCCCGACGAGCGGTCGTTGCTGCCGGCGGCACGGAGGTGACCATCAGCGGAAGCAACTTCACGATCGGCGCCAGACGTCTACTTCGGATCTACCCAGGCGACTGACGTGGACCTACGTCAGCTCCACTGAGCTGACAGGCCATCGCGCCCGTCGGCACCGAGGGCAAGAAGGTGCACGTCAAGGTCAAGGTCGGCGACAATACCAGCGACACGGACTACGACACTGACGCCTTCACCTACGTCGCGGATGCTGACCCCATCATCCGATCTCGATCGGCGCAGCCCGGCCTACGGTCCGATCAAGCGGTGGCAATACCGTGGTCATCATCGGCACCGGTTTCAGCAGCAAGCCAACGGTCAAGTATCGGTGCGGCAGGACGGTGTCGTCCGTCGGAAACGTGAAGTCGATAGCACCACGCAGCTCGAGTGATCGTTCCGGCGCTTGCTCCGCGGACCGCCGAAGACGGGTAACGTCTCCGTCACCAACACCGAGGACACCGACATTCTCGAAGATGACGCTTACACCTACTTCACCGTCAACGTCGAGTACTCGGACGGACAACGGCATGAACCTGGACGGAGTTCACGGTGACACCTTGGAGCAGCGGACACGAGATCGATCTCCGGCTCCAAGTGCTCGACGGAGACGGCGACCCGATCGACCAGCACGAATCTCTCGGCCTGCAATCCCCTGCTCTACTGGTACAAGTCGTCCACGGACAAGTGACACCAAGGCCGCACAAAGCGCTTACGACCGACTCCGATGGCTACCTCTACTGGAACGATTTCGGCGGGTTCACGGGCAAAACCTACACGGTGTGGGTAGGGTTTGACCTGTGAACGACAGCGATACCGCTCGACCAGCGCCGACTGTCTACGAAGTAAGTCTCTGTGATCTGGGCAGCAGCTAGCGGCACACCGGTCCCAAGCGACCACATAGCAACGACGAAAGAGGCCCGCTCCGGCGGGCCTCTTTGTTTGCCGGGTCTCCCGGAGCCCGTTCCACACCCTTCCGCACTCCTTCCGCGCTTGCGCCGCGCGAGCCCTTCCGAGACTCCCCGCCACGTCGAGCCCCTGGCGTCCTTGTACAGGGCTTTCCCTCTTGACGTCGAAGCGTTTCTCGAACGGGGTTCGCCGTCTCTGGCGTTCGCTCGCGCTCTTGTGCGTAGGACGGCCTGGCCGTGGAGCTACACGGCGGTCGTGCTCGCATGCCCATGAACTGCGGGAATCAATGCTGCTTCAGCGGTAGCGCTGCGTTGAATAGGAGGATTCAGGCATGAAGAAGAGATCGATCTTGCTGCTGTTGGTCTTGGGAGTGGTCGCTGTACTGCTCGTAGCGCCCAGTGTGGCCCTGGCGGACACATGGACCGACATAGCCGATGCCCAATGGCAGTCGCTGTATGGAGTCACCGCGGTTCGGGTCGACTCGGTCGCCGACGGCTACCCCGATCACACCTTCCGTCCGACCAACCAGGTGACCCGTGCCCAGTTCACCAAGATGGCGGTGAACGGCTTGGGGGTAGCTCAGAAGACGCCGGCTGCGCCCACCTTCTCCGACGTGCTGAAAAGCAACATCTTCTACTCCTACATCGAGGGTGCGGCAAGCGCCGGGCTCGTCAACGGAACCGGGGCCAACAAGTTCAGCCCCAACTCGGCCATCACGCGCCAGAACGTAGCCGCTATCCTGGCGCGCTGGTTGTCGGAGACCGAACGGGATGCGCGTGGCTTCATAGCCGGCGCGACCGGGACGCACTACGCCAGTTTCGACGCCTGGTATGCAGGTGAAGGCGCGACGGAGTTGGCGGCATTCACCGATTCCTCGTCCATCAGCAGCAAGATGCGTCCCTATGTGGCCTATCTCGCCGCCCGCGGCATCGCCAAGGGCTCCGACGGCCGCTTCAGCCCGGGCTCCAACATCACCCGGGCACAGGCCGCCGTGCTGATTCTGCGCACGCTGGATGCGGGCTCAGGCTTCGAAACGGCGGTTCCCACCGTCACCTCCGTAAACCCGAACACCGGTCCGGCCTCGGGCGGCACATCGGTGGTCATCACCGGCACCAATTTCGCAGCCGATGCCACGGTCAAATTCGGGGGCGCGAGCGCCAGCGGCGTGACCGTCAACAGCGCCACGCAGATCACCGCGACCTCGCCTCCCGGCACCGCCAACGCGAAGGTACAGGTCTCGGTCACTACCTCGGCCGGCACCAGCGCCAATACGGCAGGGGATGACTTCACTTACGGCAGCCCGTTGCCCACCGTCACCGCTCTCAGTCCGTCGGCCGGCGCAGCCGCGGGCGGCGAGCTGGTGACCATCACCGGCGCCAATTTCACCTCGGGTGCGACGGTCAAGTTCGGCACCACCGCGGTACCAGCCGCCGATGTGACCTACACGAGCGCCACGGAACTCAAGGCCTATGCTCCCGAGGGCACCCCCAACACCACGGTGCAAGTCTCGGTCACGACCACGGAAGGCACCAGCGCTGACACCTCAGCAGACAACTACGCCTACGGCAAGCCGGTCGTCAGCTCGATCAGCCCCGCGACCGGACCAGCCGCGGGCGGCACCACGGTGACGATCAACGGCAGCGGTTTCACCGACGACGTCACGGTCAAGTTCGGCCTCACCACGGTGACCGCGGCCAATCTCACTGTGAACAGCCCCACCAAGATCACGGCCAAATCGCCGGCCGGTACCGCCGGCACCAAGGTTCAGGTCTCGGTCACGAACGACGAGGGCACCAGCTCCGACACCATCAACGACAACTTCACCTACGCGGGGACCGGCCCCAGTATTTCCTCTCTCACCCCGTCCGCCGGACATGCCGGCGGAGGTGACGAGGTGGTCATCCAAGGCACCAACTTCCCCACCGATGAGAACGCCGATCTGGCGGTCTACTTCGGAACGGTGAAGGTCGACTCCAGCGACATCACGCTCGACTCCGCCACGCGGATGACGATAGAGGGCGCCCCTGCGCAAGCGGCAGGCATCAAGGTGGTCGACGTCTCCATCGCCACTGACGGAGGCAGCAGCCTCAACACCCCTGCTGACGACTACAGCTACGGCGCCCCGGTCATCACGGCCATCACCCCGGCGGCCGGCCTGCCCGTGGGCGGGTACAAGATGGTCATCACCGGCACCGGATTCACCGCCGACACCAAGGTCTACTGGGACCGTGACGCGCTGGCCGCTGCGAAGTTCACAATCGACAACCCCACCCAGATCACGTTGGTCGTTCCCGCGGGCGACGATGATGACTCAGTGGAGGTGACCGTCGAGAACGATGAGGGCGAGAGCAACGTCATGGAGTTCGAGTATGACGAGGATCGGCCCTACATCACCTCTATCAGCCCGAACGCGGGCAACTACCTGGGCGGTGGTTCGGTGACCGTCAAGGGCATCAACTTCCCCACCGAGAAAGAGGATGTGACGGTCAAGTTCGGGACCAAGGCGGTCCCAACGACGGACATCACGTCGATCACCGCTACTCAGATCGTGGTGAAGGCGCCTGCGCCCCTGCTGGCCAGTGCCGACATCACGGAGGTGGCGGACATCTCGGTGCAGAGCGACGACGGTACCAGCCCCAACACGCCCGCCGATGACTACAGCTACGGCCGAGCCAGGGTCAAATCGATCGAGCCGAACGCCGGGCATCCCGAGGGCGGCGCCGTGGTGACCGTTGTCGGTCAGGGCTTCGTGGACGGCGTGTTGGTCCACTTCGGCACCACCCAGGTGCCCTACGGCAACATCACGGTAGTCAGCCCCACGCAGATCCGCGTGCTCGCACCTCCGGGTGACGACGGCGACAAGGTGCGGGTCAAGGTCACCAACGCCGACGGCGCGAGTATCGAGACCGAGAGCGTAGACGACGAATACCTCTACGACAGCGAGTACAACGCTCCTGTGGTCACGAGCATATCTCCGGACACCGGCCTGGCCGCCGGTGGCGCGGAGGTCACGATCCTCGGGAAGAACTTCACCATCGGCGCCGAGGTCCGCTTTGGAGAGAGTGAGGCGACCGATGTGGAATATGTCGACTCCACCAAGCTCGTCGCGACCTCACCGGCCGGCCCCGAGGGCAAGAAGGTGCACGTGGTGGTCGTAGTCGGAAACATGACCAGCGATGCGGAATTCGACACGGACGGCTTCACCTACGCCGCGGATGGTGATCCCATCATCACGGGTCTCAACGGCTCAGCGGAAGCCTATGGACCCAAGACCGGGGGCAACACTCTGATCATCACCGGCACCGGCTTCAGCAGCGAACCGACCGTCAAGATCGGCACCAGGACGGTGGACAGCGACAATGTGACGCTCAACAGCGCCACGCAGCTTTCCGTCATCGTCCCGGGCGTCGCCACCGTTGCCACCTACGACGTCAAAGTGACGAACACCCAGGACGACTACACCGTCGAGGACGCATACACGTACTTCACCATGGAGGTCGAGTACTTCTACGGGACCAGTATCGGGCAGGCCGGGACGTGGCTACCCCTGGCCAACGAGCACTGGGCGCCAGCGGCGGTGACCAACATCCGGCTAAGGGTGGTCGACCAGGATGGCGACGCTCTCGGCAACATAGATCTCTCGCACAGCTTCCCCCTGCTCTACTACTACAAGTCGGACTCTGACAAGGGCACGGTGGACCCGATCCAGGATAAGACTGACATCCAGGGCTATCTCCACTGGCCCAGCTTCGGTGGGTCGTTCGCGGGCAAGAGCTACAGCCTGTCCCTCGGATTCGATGTGGACAACAATGGCACCCTCACCGATGCCGACTACCGCAGAACCGTCTCGTGGGTCTGGGACATCTAGCAGCGTTCCGGTCTCCGACGACCAGATAGCAGAAACCAGAGAGGCCCGCTTCGGCGGGCCTCTCTGGTTTCGTCAGACTCTTGGGGCTGAGGGCTGCTGAAGAAGGAAGTCCCCCAAGGGGTGGTTCAGGTATCCGCCGCGTCGTCCGCTGCGTCGTCCGGGGCGCTATCCGGGGTTTCATCCGGCGCAGGGTCGACCCAACCGGCGAAGTGCCGCTGGAAGACCGCCTCCAGAGTCTCGGCCACCTCGGTCGCTACAGCCCGGTAGCGTCCCAGGAGATCTCTGGCCTCCGGGGTCAGGTGCGATCCTCCACCCAGGCTGCCGCCGACGCTCCGGTCGAGTAGGGCGAAACCCAGACGCTCCTCAGCCGCGTGCAGGATGCGCCACGCCTTGTTGTACGACATACCCAGTTCCTGAGCAGCCTTGCGCAACGACCCCGACTGCTCCACGCCCTCCAGGAGCCGCGCAGGGCCGTCTCCGAAAGCTCTGCCCCGGTATTCAAGCCATAGTTTGTAGCTCAGTCGCACTGTGGTGTCCTAACTCTGCGTCGTGCCGCTGTCCGGCGGGGCAGCTTGCGGCGGCACTGCGCCGGTCACTGCATCGGCCGGAGCCGGACTCGGCTGGGCACCCACTGTCGGCGCGCCGGCAGGCGTTGGCATGTACGGTGGCGGACTGATGGGCGGGCTAGGTGGCGGACTCATGGCGGCTGCAGCCGCAGTCGAGGCCGGGGACAGGTAGGTCTCGGTGCCGCAGTAAGGGCAGCGGACCAAGCCTTTCCCGGCCAGCTCCACCTGACCGCCGCAGTTGGGGCAGCTACCCTCCTTGATCTGAGCGGCCTCAGCCGATACCAATTCGCCCTTCTCCCAGTTCACATACCCTCTGAAGAGGTCCTTGCCGATGAGGTCATAGACGTAGGCCTTGACCTGCTCGCGGGTCAGGTTGCATTCGATGGCCAGATCGGCGACCCCCACCCGTCCCCGGGTCATCACCGCGTTGAGGATGGTCCGCTCCTTGTCCGCCTCGCTCTCGGCCTTGATCTCTCCCTTCGAGGCCAACAACAGGTAGAGCCCCACGGCCACGAACGGCAGCGAGAACAACACCAGACCCAGGACATATCCTGCCTTGCTCCCAGTCGCCTCGGTCAGGCCGACCACCAGCCAGGCGGCGACTCCCAGACCGACGATGATCAGCACGATCCCGAGAATCCTGGTCCGCATCGTTTCCTCCTGGTTGCTCTGCTATCGCTACAGCCGACGCCCGGCCCGCGGGGCCGGGCGCCGGTATGGATTCGCTCTCCACCTATCCTGCGCGGAAGCCGCCTCCGCCGCCTCCGCCGGAGAAGCCTCCCCCGAAACCGCCGCCGCCACCGGAAAATCCGCCGCCACCGAAGGCACCGCGCTTGCCGCCGCCGCTGGACGACGGGACCGAGGTCAGGGCGCTGGACATGTTGCTCAGGCTGCTGAACAGACCGTCGGATATGCTCTCGAGGCTGAAGCCTCCTCCAGACGATCCACCGGCATTGGTGAGACCGCCGCCCAGACCTCCTCCAAGACCGCCCGTGGCGACCGGTCCGGAGCCTCCCGGGAAGGGAATGATCACCGGCGGATGATACCAATCGGGAGAAGAAACGGTCAGGCTTTCGAAACGCCTCACCCAATCCTTCTCCACGCCGAAAGCGATGGCATAGGGCAGGTACTTCTCGAAGCTCTCCTTCGCCGTCTCCATCTCCTGGAACCGGGTGAGATCCTTGAGGTAGTTGCGGAACGCCTCGCACTTGCGCTGCTCCTGGGCGCCTTTGGGCGTCCGCTGCGGCATGCGAGGCGCAAACACCCATACGATGATCACAGACACGATCGAACCGAACATGAACCAACCCCACCCGGAGATGTCGGCCATGGCCATGATGACCGTCAGAAGCCCGAGGATGACCGCGACGACGAAACCATAGCCTACCCAGCGCTCCCGGGCCTTCTTGGGATTGCTGAAGAACAGCTTGCGACTCGTCACGTCTTCGTAGACCTGATTGACGATCGGCTCGACGTGCGTGTAGAAGTGGTTCTTCAGTTCGGCGGTCGTGACCTGGTCGGGGTGCTTCGCGTCGAAGAGGGACTCCGCGACCTTCTTCTCGAAGCCCTGCAGATCGTCGAGCGCCTTCCGGCGCGTGAAGATGGTCACCGCTTTGCGTGCTGCTCCCTCTTTCGCCGTGTCGGTGATCTCGATGTAGCCACGCCGGGCCAGGTCGACGATGGTGGCGATCACCTCTTTGGTGTCGACCTTCTCGTCGATGAGCGCTCCGGCCAGACCCGGAGACAGATCCGCGGGAGGCTCGGCTCGCGTACTTGGCGTAGACCGCCGCCGGCTCATCGCGCCCACGCCGGCGCCAGATCAAGAGCATGCCGAGGAAGAAGAGAATGGGGAGAAGGAACCCTATCTTGGGTATCAGGAATTCCGCCAGACGCCGCGCCGTCCACGTGAACTTGACCACGCCCTTGGGGAACCCGGTCACGATCCAGAAGTTGGTGTACGGAGGGATGTCTGAGGCCTGATACACCATGGTGGAGGCGGCCGGCGAGGTGACGTTCGTCTCCACGCCATATCCGGCCTGGACGGCCTGAGTCATGTCTCTCCGAGGGAACCGATCCCGGCAGCTTGACGGTGGCCTTGACCGCCCCGATGGGCACCGGGGTGTCGGCGTCGAACACGTACCACCTCAGCTCGTCGCCCTCGTCGCAGAACATGACCACGTTCTTGGCCCGATAGTGGATGGTCCAGGTCGACGAGGTGTCGGTGAGGTCGAAGTTCATCTGGATGTAGAGAGTGTCGCCCTCTTTGAAGGTGCTGTACGTCCCCGGCGAATCACCCTTGGGTAAGGGGGTACCGTTGGCGTCGCGGACTTCGATGTCGGTGATGCCGCCCGTGTTTTCGGTCGGTATGTCGCGGGCGACGAAGTGATAGTTGCCCTCGAAGGTGAAGGTGACCATCTCGTCGACGATCACGTCGCC
The DNA here is from genome assembly GCA_963714175.1 of uncultured Actinomycetes bacterium. GTDB lineage: Bacteria > Actinomycetota > Thermoleophilia > RBG-16-64-13 > RBG-16-64-13 > RBG-16-64-13. Next base: position 143,445 of record CAVQNN010000011.1, read on the forward strand.
GTTCTCCTGGACGTCGAGTAGCACGTCCATGTTGTCGATGCGCCAATCCTTGGCCGCGGCCGAGGCCGTCGGACCGGCGACGCAGCGCCAACAGGGCGCAGGCAAGCGGCCAGGAGCGCGAAGCCCCAGAGGTGACGCCGATGGCTCATTGCTTGTCGCCCTCGGGAGCCTCATCGGCCTTCTCGGCTTGCTGCAGCGCGCTCGAGGCTCCGCCGGAGCCGCGGCCGGAGCCGTCAGGTTCTGACCGCAGTTGGGGCAGAATTTCGAGCCCGCCGGCAGGGTCGCCTTGCACTTCGGGCACGTCACCGTCGCGGCCAGATTCGCGCCGCAGTTCGGGCAGAACTTGCTGCCGTAGGGGATGTCCTGGCTGCAGTTGGGGCAGCGCACCTTGGGCTGCGCTCCACCGGCCATGGCCTGCTGCAGCATGCCGGGAATCATCATGCCCAGGCCGGCGCCGGCGCCCAGGCCCAGACCGGCCGTGGCCGCCGAGCCGATGTCGGTGCCGCCCCCTCCTCCGCTGCCGCCGCCTCCCTTGGCCAGGTCGCCGATGGCCTGCGCGGCCTTGTACTGGAAGTAGCGGTCCATGCCGCCGACGGCTTCCATGCCGGAACGCTCGTCGATGCGTTTCTGCACGTCCTCGGGCGGCGAGATGGCGTTGACCAGAAAGTCGACGATCGCCAGGCCGTACTGGGCGAAGTCGTCCCTGATCCGGGCCTTGAGACCGGCGCCCAACTCGTCGAAGTAGCGCGGCAGATCGAGCACGGAGTCGAGGCTCTCACCCAGGATGTCCGCGAGCCGCCCGATGATCACGCCCCGCAGGAAGTCCTCGATCTGGGCGTTGGTGTAGATGCCGCGCGTGCCCACGAGCTTGACCACGAACAGCTTGGGATCGGTGATCTGGAAGGTGTAGATGCCGTTGGAGCGCAGTCGGATCATCTTGAACTCGGAGTCGCGGAACAAGATGGGCTCGACGGTGCCCCACTTCAGGTCGGTGAAGGTCCGCTTGCTGACGTAGAAGACCTCGCACCGGAAGGGTGTGTCGCCGTAGAGAGGCGTGGTGAAGATCGACGGTGAGCAGGGGTATGTTCTGCGTGGCCAGGGTGTGCCGGCCCGCGTCGAAGACATCGTAGGCCTTGCCGTCTCTGAAGAAGACAGCCCATTGGCTCTCGCGCACGATCAACTGGGAACCGAGCTTGAACTCGCCCGAGCCCTGCTCGGGGATGCGATGGGCCATCTCGTTCGCCTTGTTCGTCAACGTACTCGATGAGATCCATGAGGGCCATCGATTACCTCCCAGCTCCGGTGATGAGGTTTTCCCGCTCGGAGAAGCGGGCGTCCAATGCTTCGATCCGATCGTCCAGGATACCGATGTCGGCGCTCAGCGACGGGCTGCCGACGGCGAGCGCCGCGGCGAGGTCGCGTATGCCCTATCGCTTCTGTCTCGAGCCCCTGGTCGAACGCGCTGCAGCTCGTCGATCTTCTGCGCGCCCACCTTGGTGGTGTCGAACAGGCCGGCATAGCCGTAGTCGGCGAACTGTATGCGGTCCCGCACCTTGCGCACTTTGCGCATGATGACGTCGACTTCTCCCAATCCCTCCAGGTTGCCGCTCTTCATGAGGTCGAGCTTCAGTTCGTCCAGCGTGCCCAGGCAAGAATCGACGTACTCGGCCACGTACACCCGCTCGATCTTGTCGGCCTCCCGCCCCAGTTCCTTCTCCTTGTAGCCCTTGTAGCCGGGGATCTTCTCCATCATCCGCTCGAACCAGTTCTTGCTCTCCTCTACCCTGTCATCGATCCCAGCCATGATCTCCCCTTTGCTCTATGTGACCGATCGAGCCCGCGCGTCGGGACTTCGGACTCTACGCTACCAGACCATCGAACTCGCGCAGCAGCAACCTCCAGTTGGACTCGTGTATGTAGCGAGGATCCCAGACGGCGGGAATGAACAGCAGCTCCTCGCCGACCGCCTCGAGCTCGTAGTCGACAGACCGCAGGTCTTTGGCCTCGTGCGATTCGACCGCCAGATAGACGAAGTGTGCCAGTATCCGGGCATCCCGTCTGCCCACCACCACGGGAGAGAAGGTGCCGAAGCCGGGTCCGGCTGCGTCGCCACTCGATTCGACTCCAAGCCGGCCCCCACGCAGCATCGGTCTCTGCGCCGCGGCAGGGCCGCTACGAGCCCCGGGGAGAGCTCCAGCATCGGCTGCGCCTCGCGTCAGACTCACCCCCAACCGCTGCACCACCGGACGCATCAGCGAGAAGGCGGGGACGTAGAGATAGGCAGGCTCCGGGCGCAGCGACCTTGCGGATGCGCTCCCAGGCGGAGTCGGAGGCCGCGGTCACGGAGACAGCCAGACGCCACACCGCCAGATAGTGTACCCCTCCGGCCACGGCCAGCTCAGTGGTCGCTGAAGCGGTCAGGGGGGAGAACGCGGTGAATCCGTCTTCGCTCGGCTCATGTACCGACCCGCAGTTCGGGCAGATGAAGAGGGCGGCATCGTCACCGCCCTCAAGGGCAAGCCCACAGTTGTCGCAGAGCAGCGGCACCAGATCAGCCGGAGAAAGGTTCGTGGTATTCCACCTCCCCCACCGCGCGGAATCGCCAGATCGACAGTATGCCTATCACAGACACTATCACGGCTGCGGCCACCATTGAAACGCGGCCCGTCTCCCGGGTGACGGCGAGCAACACGAGAAGGGCGACCACGATGGCCATGGCGACCACCTGCAGCGCCAGAAGCTGGATGCGCCGCGAGTTGTCGGCCGGAGCGACGGCCGAGTTCACGCTTCCGTCGCGGCCGTTCACCACTACGCGACAGATACGATTCCCGCGATCTGTAGCGAACCACCCACAGGGGATAGTAGAGGAGCGCGAGTGGATTCCCGGAAGGCGAACAGATGACTGTCGGGAGACGACGCCCCCGAGAGCGGCTGCAAGCGCCGCCGCCCGCCCTGTCGCCGTTACTTCGCTCGCCGGACCCTTCGGCCTCCAGGACGGTCGCCGCCGGGTCCAGTTCGCCGGCCAGCAGGGGCAACAGAAGCTCCCGGCCGGTGAAGCGAGGGCGTGTCGCGCCCAGGGCCTCCAGGTCGGTGGCCGCCTGGTAGAAGCGGCGTTCCTGAAGGCGCGGCTCCTTGATCCCCTTCTTGACCAGCCTGAGTTCCAACCGGCCGCCGCCTTCTTCCTCGTCGAACATCGAGCCAGCCGACCGAGATGCTCGGACGGACAACCTCGGTCTCGGTCCGCAGGATGTGGCCGAACTCCCACCCCGCCAGCAGCGCCTTGTGCTCCCAGATGGGAGCGAAGATCAGACGGGCATCGACGAAACGCGCGTCACGCGCCCGCTTGGCGATGCCAGGGTAGTCGCGAAGCCAGGCGGCCCCAGCAGCAGCGGCTTTGAGCCGGTTCACACGCGGGGGAAAGTACCAGCGGGAGAAACCTCCGTGCTCCTTCACCGCCACGCGCACCCCACAGTGGCGGCAGACGAGGATGCGCCGACCTTCTCGAACGCTCAAAGGACCGGCGCACTGCGAACACTGGACCGAGTGAAGCACCTCCTCTTCCGGAGCGGACACAGCCTGGGCCGTCATCCTCCAGAGCCGGAAGCGACCGGGGCCGCGTCGTCTCGGGCCCCCAGCTCCCGCTCTCGGGTCAGAGTCGACCCGCAGAACGCACAGACAGCCGCGTCGGCATACCCGGGCATGACCACCGGGGCTCCGCACTGCGGGCAACTGATCTCGGTCGTGTTGTTGGTCGTCGTGTAGCATCATCCTGATAGTCTATCGCCGCGACCAGGTCTGACCTTGAATCCATCGCCTTGCGCCGACAGCGGCTTCCATGCCAGTCGCGGCGTCGGATACCGTCTGCGAGTCAGCCGAGGAGAATGGCTACGCGTAGCGCAAGACGCCGGCTACGCCGCCGAGCTCGTCCAACGCCGGGTATGTTCTCTCCGACCTCCACCTGTCCGTTCTGCGATGATCGCCAAGCCGGACGATCTCGCCCACGGCGTCGGCTATGGGCACGATGGCACCGCCGCATACCGGGCAACGCTCGGTCGCGACCAGGCCGACCCAGCCGCAGTCCACACAGCGCCAGCCCGGCACCCGATAGTTGCGATCGACGAGCAGGGTCTGCACCTGGTGGCGGCCCACCGCGCTGAGCACGTCGTCAAAGCCGGAGACCCCCCGGCCGCCGTGACCCAGGCCCTCTTTGATGCGCGCGGCCAGCGCGACCATCTCCTCGTGCCGGGCCTCTTCCACGGCCTGCCGGGCGCTGACCACCATCTGAGCCGTGGTGGCCGCTGCGTCAAGAGGTATCTCCGCCACTATCTTGGCCGCCACGCTGGCCGGCAGCGTGCGCCGGAAGCCGCTGGCGATATCGTGCTGGGCGCAGAGTGCCACCCGTCTCACGCCAGAAGTCTCGAGCAACTTGGCCAGTGAGGCCCCGACCTCCTTGAAGTGCAGATCGACCAGGCTGTCCTGACGAGCAGCCGCGTAGTACTCCTTGATGGACAGCTCGCCGCGTCTCTCGGTCGCTGCTCCGCAGCCACGGCCCGTCGAGATCGTCCTCGTGGGCCACTCCCCACTCGTCCACCAGGAACAGGGTCGATTCGTCCCGGCTCACGCGCGCCACCACGAAGGGCTCCAGAAGCGAGAGGGCGTGCGCCACCGGACGGATATAGGGCGAGGGTTCGATCACGACACGGTTGACCAGTCGGAAGGGCAGTTCGATCCGCTCGTAGAAGCCGCCGCCCCGTCGGCGAACACGGCCAGACCCTGGGTGGCCGGAGTCACGTCGTACATGAGCACGTCGAGCACATGGTCCAGATCGGTCTGTAGAAGGCGTTTGTTCTCCTTGGATACTCCGCTCTCCTTGGTGATGCGGTTGAACTCGCTGTGGAGGAATGCGGGAGCAAACAGCCGCCAATCGTCGAGGCGGCTGGTGGACAGAGTGACGGTCAGGAATGCGGCACCTGACGCCTTGGCTGCAGCAAGAGCTTTCAACTTGTCCTTGACCCCGGCCGCGCTGTCGATCATGAATCGCCGCCTTCCACCTGGCCCTTCGACTCCGCCGGCTCACCTGCCTCGGCGGTTCCTTGCTCATCCTGCTCGGCCCGGGGGTACCTGCTCGGGTGGCGGCACGGATTCTCGATCGTGAAGGGCCTGCTCTCTGCGCCACCTGCTCCTCTCGCTCACGGAACTTGTCCACCAGGGCAGACTTGCCCTTGTCGTGGGCTGGCTCGGCCATGTTGACGTTGCCTGTGTCGGAAAGCGCGGACCTCATCTTCTGCACGGGGGTGAGGGGGCGCTCTCTGCCAGAGCGTTCGACCTTCTTGTCGGCCATCTTGTCCCCTTTCGGTTCTTAGGAGGTAAGGCCTGTGGTCGCCGAACGTGTAGTTGACTTACTACCCAGCGCCGGGCGGACCTAACACGCCCGGTTTGTGTCTTTCACACCGTTGGGCATATTGTGGAGACTGCCGGGGCCTCACTGTCTGGAGGAGCTTTGCTCCATGGACGACTTCGAGAAGCAGGGCGCGTTCTACCTTGGCCGCGAGTACGAGCTATCAACGAAGCAGAGCGGCGGACCTCTTCTCTATGACTCGAAAGACCTGGTCACCCACGGCGTCTGTGTGGGCATGACAGGCAGCGGCAAGACCGGGCTCTGCGTGGGTCTGCTCGAGGAAGCCGCCCTGGACGGGATACCCTCCATCGTCATCGATCCCAAGGGCGACCTGAGCAACCTGATGCTCACCTTCCCCGGCCTCACGGCCGAGGACTTCCTCCCCTGGGTGAGCCAGGAGGAGGCCGGCAAACAGGGCCTGACTCCCGAGGCTTTCGCCCAGCAGCAGGCCGAGATGTGGAAGAAGGGGCTGGCCGACTGGGGGCAGGATCCGGCTCGTATCCAGCGCCTGAAGGATGCCGCGGACTTCGCCATCTACACGCCCGGCTCCAACGCCGGTCTCCCGGTGAGCATCCTCAAGTCCTTCGCTGCGCCCGCCCCTGCCGTACGCGACGACTCCGAGGCGCTCCGTGACCGCATCAACACGGCCGCCACGAGCATCCTGGGCTTGGTGGGCGTGACGGCCGATCCCATCCAGAGCCGGGAGCACATCCTTCTCTCCAGCCTGTTCGACTCCGCTTGGTCGAAAGGCCAGGATCTCGACCTCGCCGGCCTCATCAGGCAGATCCAAGCGCCGCCGTTCCAGCAGGTCGGCGTGCTCAGTCTGGAGTCCTTCTACCCGGCCAAGGACCGAGCCGCACTGGCCATGCTGCTCAACAACCTGCTGGCCGCGCCCACCTTCCAGTCCTGGTTGGAAGGAGAGCCGCTCGACATCGGGGAGATGCTGTTCACGAGAGACAAGAAGCCCCGGGTGACGATCTTCTCCATCGCCCACCTCTCCGACGCGGAACGCATGTTCTTCGTCTCGCTTCTGCTCAACGAGGTGCTGGGCTGGGTCCGGGCTCAGCCGGGAACGGGAAGCCTGCGCGCCATCATCTACATGGACGAGATCTTCGGCTTCTTCCCTCCGGTGGCCGAGCCTCCATCCAAGCGGCCGCTCCTGACCCTGCTCAAGCAGGCTCGAGCGTTCGGAGTGGGCATCCTCCTGGCCACGCAGAACCCCGTCGACTTGGACTACAAAGGCCTCGCCAACGCGGGCACCTGGTTCATCGGCCGTCTGCAGACCGAGCGCGACAAGGACCGCCTCCTCGAGGGCCTGGAGGGAGTGGCCGCCGGCACCGAGGCCAAGTTCGACCGGCAGAAGATGGAGGAGACCCTGGCCGGCCTGGGCAAGCGGGTCTTCCTCCTCTACAACGTGCACGAGGACGCCCCCGTGACCTTCCAGACCCGCTGGACCATGTCGTACCTGGCCGGCCCACTCACGCGGAGTCAGATCAAGACCCTGATGGATCCACGCCGGCCGCCGGCCGCCGCACGGCAACCTGCACCGGCCGCGGCTGGAACAGCAGGCGGGGCCGCGGCGTTCGGAGCGGCGCCAGCCGTCGTCACAGGCGTGGCCATCGGGGGAGCGAACGCCGCGATAACTGGTGTCGCGACAGCGGGCATCGACATGACGAGCGCCGGAGCACCGGGAGCGCCGGGCGGGAGCATGAACTCCACGTCGACCGCGTTTGCCGCGACCACGCTGCCGCCGGAAGTCCCCGCGGAGATACCTCAGTACTACCTGCCGCTCCGTGGCGACGACCCCCGCCGGACCCAGCCTTGTCTACCGGGCAGGGGTGTTGGCCGCCGCGACGGTCAACTTCGTCAGCACCGGGACTGGGGCCAGCTCGTCCAAGCGGATCCGCCGCATCGCCGAGGCGCCCGAGAGCGCCCTGGCTCTCAACTGGGAGAAGGCCACCGACCTCGAAGCGACCCTGGAGGATCTCGACCGTCAACCCTATCCCGGGGCGACCTTCGCCCCCATGCCGGCGGCCATGACCAAGGTCGCCTCGTATCGGTCTTGGGGGTCGGACTTCTCGGATTGGGCGTTCCGTACGCAGACGGCCGAAGTGTTCAAGAGCGCAGGGTTCAAGCTGAGCTCCGACCCGGGGGAGACCGAGGACGACTTCCGGCGCCGGCTCGAGCGAAGCGCGAAGGCCGAGCGCGATGAGCAGGAAGAGAAGCTCACGAAGCAGTTCGCCACCAAGAAGGCGGCTCTCGAGCAGAGGGTGCTCAAGGCGGAGCATGCCAAGGAACGCGAGGCCGAGCAATCCAAGGGTCGCAAGATGCAGACCGCCATCTCCTTCGGGGCCACGCTTCTGAGCATGTTCACGGGCAAGAAGAAGCTCAGCAGCACCACTCTCGGCAAGGCCACGACCGCCATGCGCGACGTGGGTCGCAGCATCGACGAGGGAGGCGACGTCAAACGAGCCGAGGAGTCTCTCGAGGTCCTCAGACAGAAGCTGGCCGATCTCGAGACCGAGCAGCAGGAAGCTATCGACGCTCTGGAGTCGCAGATCGACCCAGCGGCCGAAACGCTCGAAACGGTGCTGATGCGGCCTCGCAAGAGCGACATCACGGTGGATTCCCTGGGGCTCGTATGGATGCCCTACTGGCAGGACGACACAGGCGCGTTGATGGGCGCGTGGGGATGAGAGAGGAGCAGTAGGGGTGGCAACATTCGACCAAAGGAGAGATAGGGGATGCTAAAGGACTTCAAGGCGTTCATCGACAGAGGCAACCTTCTGCAGTTGGCCGTGGCCTTCATCTTGGGCGTCGCGTTCGCCGCGGTTGTGACCTCGTTGGTGAACGACATCATCATGCCGGCTGTGGGTCTCGGGCTCGGAGGGGTCGACTTCACCAACCTGTTCGCGGTGATCAAGGATGCCCCGACGGGCCCCGCCGATTTTGCGAACCTCCAGGCGGCCAAGGATGCCGGCGCCGTCACCATCAACTACGGTGTGTTCATCAATGCCATCATAGTGTTCATCATCGTGGCGCTTGTGCTGTTCTTCATCATGAAGGCCTACATGAAGACGCAGAAGCCCGCCGAGGCGACCACTCGCGACTGCCCGTTCTGCGCCACCGCCGTTCCGATCGCGGCCACCCGTTGCCCGCATTGCACCTCGGAACTGCCGGCCGTGGTCAAGACCTGACAGGACTTCCCTGATAGCACGCAGCGACCGTCCGGCGGGGCGGGGCGCGAAGCGCCCCGCCCCGCCGTCTTGTCGCCCGCCTCCACCCACCCGCACCCGCACCGCTTGGCGATCGGCGACGCTCCCGAGGAGGCTGCTAGGCGCGCGCCTTCTATCCACGCCCTGAGGCTATACTCTCCGTCACCATGCCAAACCACCCCCGAGACGATGAGCAGGGCTTCTTCGCCACCTGTCCGCGCAACACGGAGGGGTTGCTGCTGGACGAGCTTCGCTCCCTGGGGGCCACCGACGCCACAGAGACACGCGCCGGCGTCTCCTTCTCTGGGCCCCTGTCGTTGGCCTACCGAGTCTGCCTCTGGTCCCGCGTGGCCAGCCGGGTCCTCCTGAGGTTGGCGTCGTTTCCGGCGGCCTCGAGCCCTGACGACCTCTACGAGGCAGTCCACTCCATGCCCTGGGAAGATCATCTGAGCGCGTCCGGCACCCTGGCGGTGGAAGTGACCTCCACCGTCAGGCAGGGGCCTTTGGCGACCCTCAATACCCACTTCGCCGAGCAGCGTGTCGAAGGACGCGGTCGTCGATCGTTTTCGCGCGAACACGGGGACACGCCCGGGTGTCGACCTGGCCCGCCCCGACATCCGCATCAACCTCCACCTCACTCCGATCGAGACCGGGGTCAGTCTGGACCTGTCCGGCGACGGCCTGCATCGCCGCGGGTACCGCCTCGAGGGCGGTGAGGCGCCGCTCAAGGAGAACCTGGCCGTCGCCATCCTCATGAGAGCCGGCTGGCTCCGCATCGCCGCGGCCGGCGGGGCGCTGGTCGATCCCATGTGCGGCTCGGGCACGCTCCTGATCGAGGGGGCGCTGATGGCCGCCGACGTCGCTCCGGGGTTCCTGCGCGACTACTATGGTTTTCTCGGATGGAAGGGCCATCGATGCTCAATCCTGGCGCGAACTGGTGACGGAGGCTGAAGAGCGTCGCAGACAGGGTTTGAAGCAACTGCCGGTGCTTCAAGGCTTCGACATCGAGCAGCGCGCCATCGGCACAGCGAGAGCCAACGCAAGGAGAGCCGGGCTGGCCGGCCGCATCGTCTTCGAACGGCGCCCTCTGGCCGCCCTCGTCGCCCCGACGCTGAGCGGTACCTCCGAGACAGATGGGGCCGCAGTGCCCCCTTCGGTGGCCGGCGGCCTCGTGGTCACCAACCCGCCCTACGGCAAGCGCCTGGGCGAAGTAGAGGAACTCGTCGAGGTCTACGAGACTCTGGGCGAAAGGCTGAAGGCCGGCTTCTCCGGTTGGGAGGCGGCCGTCTTCACCGGCAATCCCCAGCTGGGCGCTCATCTCGGCCTCCGAGCGCACCGTGTCAACGTGCTGTACAACGGCCCTCTCGAATGCAGGCTGCTTCTCTTCCATATCGGTGAGCGCGCCGGGGGCGCTATCCCCGCTCCAGCTGCGCGAGAAACCCCTTCGCGACTCTTCCGCGGGGACAGCGCCCCCGGCGCGGACCACTCATTTGGAGTCCCTTCTGGCAGCCATGATTTGGCCAGTCGTCTCGGCGACGCTCGCGTTCAGAACCCGCTCGCTGCTGGCGCGGTCATGTTCTCGAATCGGCTCTCCAAGAACCTCAAGCACCTGCGTCGCTGGGCCGCTCGCGAAGGCGTCCACTGCTACCGTGTCTACGATGCCGATCTGCCCGAGTACGCGGTCGCCGTCGATCTCTACGACGACTGGGCGCACGTGCAGGAGTATGCGCCTCCCGGCACCGTGGACCCGGTGCGCGCCCGGCGGCGTCTCAAGGAGGTCGTGGCCGTCGTGCCTGAGGCCCTGGAGATCCCGCCTGGGCACGTGGTGCTCAAGGTACGTCGTCCACAGAGGGGCGCGGACCAGTACCAGAGGTTGGGCGAGGAGGGCCGATTCCTCGAGGTGGCAGAGGGGGGTCTTCGCTTTCAGGTGAACCTCACCGACTACCTCGACACCGGTCTCTTCCTCGACCATCGGCCCACTCGGCAGCTGATCCGCGAACTCGCTCCCGGGCGACGGTTCCTGAATCTCTTTGCCTACACCGGCTCGGCGACGGTCTATGCGGCCGCGGGAGGTGCGCCCTCCACTACTACCGTGGACATGTCGTCCACGTATCTGGACTGGGCCCGCCGCAATCTGTCTCTCAACGGCTTCTCCGGCATCGAGCCACGGCTTCGTCCAGGCCGACTGCCTCGAGTGGCTGGAGCGGGCCGCCGCCGGCAAAGGGGCCGGCGCCTACGACCTCATCTTCTTGGATGCCCCCACCTTCTCCAACTCCAAGAGCATGACCACCACACTCGATATCCAGCGTGATCACGCCGGACTCATCCGCACGACCGCCCGCCTCCTCTCACCCGAGGGGGTCTTGCTCTTCTCCACCAATTTCCGCCGTTTCAAGCTCGATCCGGCGCTGACTGAGGACTTTGCGGTGGCCGACATCACCAAGCAGACGATTCCCCCGGATTTCGCCCGCACTCCCCGTATCCACTCCTGCTTCCGCATCCATGGCGGCTGAAGCGGCCCCCATCCCGTCGAACTCCGAACTGGCGGCGCTGTTCCAGTCGATTGCCGACTACCTTGCCCTGGCTGGGGAGTCCACCTACCGGATTCTGGCCTACGAGAAGGCCGCCGCCCTGTTCGGGGAGCACCCGGTCTCAATCGCCGACATGGCTGCGCGCGGTGAACTGCGCGAACTGCCCGGTGTGGGGCAGGCCATCGAGGCGAAAGTCCTCGAACTCATGGCCGGCGGGGAGATCGCGTTTCTCGAGAGCCTCCGCGAGCGCTATCCGGAAGGACTGCTCACCGTCATGCACCTGCCCGGGGTGGGACCCAAGAAGACCCGGCTGCTGTGGGAAGCGGCGGGTATCGTAGACATCAGGTCTCTCGAGCGCGCCTGCCGGGAGGGCCGCATCCGCGAGATCCCCGGCATGGGAGAGAAGACCGAGGCGAAGATCCTCCACGCCATCGAGGCCTGGATGGCCCAGGCTGCCGGGAGTGGCGGTCTTCGCCGTCTCCGTGCGGTGGTCGAGCCTCAGGCGGTCCGGCTGGTGGAGGCCTTGCGCGCCCTGCCTGAAGTGGTCGCCGCCGACTACGCCGGCAGCCTGCGCCGCCTCCGGTCCACGGTGCGCGACATCGACCTTGTGGCCGCCTCGTCCACGCCGGCCGCAGTCATGGACGCCTTCTCCGCCCTCCCCGAACTGGCCCGGATCGACGAGCGCGGCGACACCAAGCTGGTGGCCAAGACCCACACCGATCTGGGAGTCGACCTGCGCATCGTCCCCCCGGAGTCCTACGGCAGACCTTCTGCAGCACTTCACCGGCAGCGCCGACCACAACGTGGCCCTGCGCGGCCACGCCCAGCGCCGAGGCTACAAGATCAGCGAGTACAGCGTGGAGCATCTCGAGTCCGGCCGGTTGTTCACGTGCGCGACGGAGACCGAGGTGTACGAGCTGGTTGGTCTGACCTTCATACCTCCAGAGCTCCGCGAGAACCAGGGAGAGATCGAGGCGGCTGAGGCAGGATCGCTCCCGGACCTGATCGAGCTACCCGATCTGCGCGGTGACCTGCATGTGCACTCCGACTGGACCGACGGCCGCGCCACCATGGAACAGATGGCCGTTGCCGCCCGCGGGAGGGGACTGGACTACATCTGCTTCTGCGACCACTCCCAGTCGCTGGCCATGACCGGTGGACTGACCCCCGAGCGTCTGCTGGCCCAGATCGAGGCCATCCGCGAGCTTGACGCCCGCATAGAAGGCATCCGTCTCCTGGCCGGCATCGAGGTGGACATCCTGGCCGACGGACGCCTCGACCTACCCGACGACGTCTTGGCGCGGCTGGACTTCGTCACCGCCAGCATCCATTCCGGGTTCGGCCAGCCGCAGGAGAAGATCATGGAGCGACTCACCGGCGCCATGCGCAATCCACACGTGCGTTCCATCGGCCACCCCAGCGGCCGCCTCCTGGGGCGCCGCGACCCCTACGACATCGATGTCGACATGTTGGCGCGAGTGGCGGCCGAGACGGGCACCTATCTGGAGATCAACGGCTCCCCCGACCGGCTCGACCTCACCGCGGCGGCTGCGCGCCGGGCGGTGGCCCTGGGCGTCACGGTGGTCGTCTGCAGTGACGCTCACGACCCCGGTGACTTCGAGAACCTGCGCTACGGAGTGGGAGAGGCGCGGCGCGGTTGGCTGCGCGCCGCCGATGTGGCCAACGCGAGACCGTGGAGTGTCGTAGGTAAGGGCCTCAGCCTCCGGCTGCCAGAGCCTCGTCCCCTGCCATGATGGCTCCTACCAGCCGCGTGACTCTCCCGTCGGTGAGCCTGGCCACCCAACAGCCGCACAGCGCCTGCGCCAACTGGTCGAGACACCGCTCGCCCGCTCGCCCGTCGACAGCCTCGTAGTCGGCCGGCAGGTCGACGATCTTGCCGCAACCAGGACATTTCCAGGTGTTGGGGGTGTCTGTCACTGCCTGGAGAAGAGGCCTTTCGATGGTCGCCGATGGAATCCCGCTGAGACGAATATCGGCCGAAAGGGTTCAGCTCATGAGCAAAGAGCGGTTCGGCTATTGGTCACCGAAGCAGTAGAAGTAGCCGTCGCGACAGCCCAGGAAGATGTTGCCCTTCCAGACGGCAGGCGTTGATTCCAAGGCGCTTCCGCTCGGCACCTTGAGTTCCCAGACCACGGGCGGGTCGATCCGGGTGTTGCTCACGTCCCAGGCGTGCAGCACCCCGTAGGTGTCGCCCACGATCAGAGTCCCGTCGACGACTACGCAACTCGCCCACGCGTGCTCGGTGAGGGTCTTCTGCCAGACTATCTCGCCGGTGGCCCGGTCGAGGCCCAGCAGGGCGCCGCCGTGTGTGGGGACGTAGACCATGTCTTTGTAGATGCAGGGCGTCGCCCAGACTCCGGAGTTTCCGCCCGACTGCTTGGTGACCTCCTGCGACCAGACCAGAGGATTCTCGCCCTCGCCACTCTTGCGCGGGTCTATCTTCATGATCTGCCCCACTTCCGCTTGGCGCGCTTTGGAAGCGCTCGACCGACCGTAGTCGTTGTCGGAATGCTGGCACACGTACAGATAGCCCTCTTCGTCGGCGACTATGGTCGCGTCGGTGTCACCGCCGGTCCAGTAGTGGAACACCTTCGGGTACGCGTCCTCGCCGGTGGGCGGCGCCTCGTCCGCGGGCAGTTCTTCCAGGGTCGCGCTGACGTCGAGTCCCTGGATGAGGCCGCCGGAATTGGAGAAGTAGACGGTGTCACCGACAAGGCAGGGAGAGTTCTCGACGCCCACGTCCTTGCTGCCGTTCTTGTCGACCAACGTCTGGGTCCAGGCGGGGTAGTCCAGCACGATCTCGGGCGCCACGGTCACCTTGCCGCCGGCGTCGTAGCCACGGTTGAGCTTGAGGATGTAGAAGTGGCCGTTCTCGCCGCCTTCGAACGCGTAGTCGTTACGGATGACCACGCTCGAGTCCCAGTCGTCGTTCCAGATCTGGCGCGGCAACTCGTCGGCATCGAGATTGAACAGCTCTGTGGGCTCGTCCCCATCGATGGCGATGATGCGCCACTTGTTGTCCCGGCAGCCCATGTAGATGAGGGGGTACCCGTCGGGATCCGCCACGACCGAGCCCTTGAAGATGTCGCCGCCCTTGAAGGGGGGCAGTAGTTCCTCGCCGGTGGCGGCGTCGAGGAAGTGGATCTTGTAGTCGTAGGCCCCGAACACCACCCAGGTCTTGCCGTCTTTCTCGAACACGCAGGGCTGGCCGGTCCAGCCGGTGCCGGTCCAGTTCGAGGTATTCGCCCCATCGGTCGAGCTACCCGACATCGGACCGAACTTCCACAGGATCTGGGGGTTGGTCGGGACGGGGCCCTCGCCGTAGTAGGTGCGGGACGCGTTCCCACGGAACATGATGAGTCCCTCGAACTCGGTCTGGATGGGGCCGTAGAAACTGCCGGCTTTGCGCGTGTCGCCCGGTTCGTCAGGGTCTCCCTCGCCCGGGGCCACCGTGGTGTTGGGGCTGGAAGGGTTGATCAGTTCGGAGATGTCGAGGCCGCCGGTGGTGGTCGTGGTCTCTGAACCTTCCGTGCTCGTCGTCTGCCCGGAACTCTCGGAAGTGGTTGTGGTGGTGGTCGTGGTCCCGTCGGCGCCAGTCGGGTCGTCGCCACAGCCGCGCACGGCTATCAGCACGACCAGCAGGACGATCGCGACGCAGGCCAGCAGAACGAGCCACCGCAGAAGGAGGCGACGGCGCCGTTCACGTCGGCGACGCTCGCTGGTCGCCCTATCGGTCCTTCTCATCTCCACTCGGCTGCTATGTCTCCAGTTCGAGCATCTCGCGACCGAAGACCCCCGTCGCGTTGTCGGTGAAGGCCGCCCGATACGGGACCACTCGGTAGACACCGACGTCCCTCATCAGATCAGCGTGAATAGGTTGGGACAGCAGATCTCGCGCGAAGGGGAAGCGCGCTAGATAGAGCGCGAGCGCCGCTGCTTTGGAGCCGCCGCTGAGGAGACTGGCGTCGCCCCATAGCTGCACTCCCTGGATCTTCTCCCACTCCGCATACACCTCGGTCACGGTCACCGCCACCGGAGTCCCCTCCTCGATATGCGAACCGTGGACGCTATCCGTCTTGCTGAGAAAGGTCAGACGAAGAGTCCCGTCCACGGCGTAGAAGACGGTGGCAGCGTGAGGCGTGTCGCCGACCGGGCCGGTCGTCGCGATCGTCATGGTGTGGTGCGCACGCAGGTAGTCTGCGACCCGATGATGTAGGCCGTCGCTCTCAGACAATCCTGGGACCCCCTTGCCAGCGTCGGAAAAGGTCATGTTCCAGTCCGAATTGGTCGAGAATCTTGCCCACCGTATGTTCGACGATGTCGTCGATGGTCCTGGGTTCGTGGTAGAAACCAGGTACGGGAGGCAGCACCACCGCGCCGTACTCGGTCACCTCGGTCATCAGGCGCAGATGGCCGAGGTGCAGGGGGGTCTCGCGCACGACCAGCACCAGCTTGCGCCTCTCCTTGAGGACCACGTCGGCCGCCCGAGCCATCAGAGTGTCGCTGGCGCAGCGGGCTATGCTCGACAGGCTCTTGATGGAGCAGGGGGCGATGATCATCCCCATGGTCAGGAAAGAACCCGAAGAGATGGGGGCATCGAGTCTCGGCGTTGCCATACGAGACGTCCGCCAGGGCTTCGAGCTGCCCCGGCGCGTATCCGGCCTCCAGCTCGGCCACTCGCTTGGCCGCGTCGCTGACCACCAGATGGGTCTCGACCGGTGTCTCGCGGAGTACCTCCAGAAGCCGTGCCCCATACACCGTACCGGATGCTCCGGTGATGCCGATGACCAGTCGCCGCGGAACAGAGATGCCGATGTTACTCCTCCGGCTTGTCGACCGAATCCCAGGGACTCCGCATTGTACAGCTATCCCTCCCGCGATGGGCGGGAGAAGTCGGATCTCGTCACCGTCGCTGCAGCGGCGTGTCCAGCCCTCCGACCTGCCGGATGTTGCGGCCGTTGACGAAGACTCCCACCCATACGCTCCCATCCTCGCGGAAGATGCGAGTCTCCAGCGGCGGTCTCGCGGGCTACGCAATCGGCCAGGGCCTCCGCCACGGTCCGGCCCTCGCATTCCATGCAGGCCGGTCCCTCGGTGCCGGCGATTCCCACGGGCAGTCTGATGATGGCCTTGGCCACGGCTGTCCCTTCACCGAAGCTCCGCCGCGGACCGAACTCCGGGTTCTACGCAGGCGTCGACGCCTTCTCGACCTCGCTCAGACGCACGTCGACGGCCGAGCACGTGCGGATTCTGGCAGAAGGCCACGCACTGCGGCGTGCCGTCGCACAGGTCGCACTTGAAGGCCACCGCCCGGTCGGGATGCTCGTGGATGACCCCCTGGGGGCAGACGTCGTAGCACGTGCCGCAGTTGGTGCACAGGTCCTCGTTGACCTTGAGCACGCAGCCTTCGACCGGGTCCAAGCCCACGGCCTCGACCCTGATGGGCTGTCGTTCGATGGCGCCTACCGGGACAGGCCTCTTCGCACTTGGCGCAGGCGTCTGCAGGCAGGTGTGCCCCTTGACGGCGGTGGTCGTGGGATCGACGTCAACCCGCAGGCGAGCGACCGACGGACGGTACGCGCCCTCGTGCCAGGCGGAGCAGGCCAGCTCGCACATGTGGCAGCCGGTGCACTTCTTGCTGCTTATCATCACGTGAGGCATCGAGCGTCCTTTCTCCGAGGCAGAGACCGGCGGCTACAGCCGGACGTCGACACCGACCTCGGCCAACTTGGCCTCGGTGGGCACCCCGGTCTCGTCCCAGCCGCGCAGACGGTAGTACTCCTGGATGAGCGTCCTCCAGGGCCTGCTCGCCGATGGCCTTGCCGGCCGACGGTCCCTCGGCGAACGCGTACCTCGTCCTCGTAGAGCTTCCGAGGCAGGGCGTTCGGTCTCGACGCCTTCGCGCAGGTTCAGCAGCCGTCCCAGATTCCAGATGCGCTCGCCGATGAGCATGATCTCGTCGTCGGTGAACTCCCGCTTCCAGACGTGCTTGAACATCTGGCAAAGCTGGTCGGGGTTGACCGCCCAGAAGTCACACCAGATGCCGCTGAACTTGATCGAACTGAAGTTCTGCCCGATGAAGCCGTTGTCGACGTTGCCCTTGATGATCTGTTCGGCCTTGCCCTCCAGGCTGTCCGCGGGCCGAGTGCCCTCGAGCACCTCGTCGGCTATGGGGTAGGCCCGCATGTGGCAGCCGCCTCGGTCGGAGGTCGCGTAGGCCACGCTCATGCCGAAGGCGCCCCGGGGATCGTACCCGGGCAGTTCCAGGTTCTTGACCTCCATGGCCATCTCGGCTGACCCCGTACTTCGCAGCCAAGCGCCGGGCGCCGAGCGCAAGCTCGGCGCCGACACCCTCCCGCTTGGCGATCAGGGCAGGCGCGGCAACGTAGCCGTCGACCTCGCCGAAGCGAAGCCCGAAATCGACGATGCCCTGCTCGGTCATGTCCATGGCCAGCGCCACCACCGAGCCCGCTGGAGATGGTGTCGAGACCCCACTCGTCGCACTCGTGGTTGAACCGCATCAGAGCCTCGATGTCGCCGACCCCGCAGTTCGCGCCGCAGAGGGCGATGGTCTCGTACTCCGGCCCCTCGCCCTTCACTCCGCCCGGCCTCGTGCACCTGCCGGCACCCGAGAGCGCACTGGTAGCAGGCGCGGTTCCCCACCTTGACCTTTTGGAAGGCCTCCGAGTTGATCCCCCCGACGCCGTCGAAACTCCCCTGCGACCAGTTTCGGGTGGGAAGCGCTCCGGCGCCGTTGACCGGGTCGACCAGGATGGGAGTGCCCTCTTCGTTGGCCCACAGGTTGAAGTCGGTGAGCACGTGCTCCTCGTGGATGCGGGCGATGTCGGCCAGGAACTCGCGGGCATCGCCCACCTGCACGGAGCCGGTACCGCGGACGGCGACGGCCTTGAGGTTCTTCGAGCCGAAGAGAGCGCCGTGCCCGCCTCGTCCCGCCTTGTGGAACTGGTCGGTGCTCAGACAGGCCCAGGGACGAGGTTCTCACCCGCCGGCCGATGGAGAGCACTTTGGCGTCTCTGGTCGAGGTCGGCGCGGAGGGCCGCCTCGATCGCGGAGGTCTTCAGGCCCCAGTACTTCTCTTCAGCGGGGACGAACTCGCACCTCGCCGTCCTTGATCCACAGCACGGTCGGACGCGGCGCCTTCCCGGTGATGATGATGAGGTCGTAGCCGGCGAACTTCATCTCCGGAGCGAACGAGCCGCCCACGTAGCTGTCGTTCAGGATGCCGGTGGCCGGGCTCTTCGCTCCCACCACCAGGCGCGAGGCAGTGCTCACGTTGGTGCCGGCGAACGGTCCGGTGACCAGAAACATCGGGGTTGTCGGCGAGCCCAGGGATCGACGTGAGGTGGGACGTACTCCCACATGTAGCGGAGCAGCAGGCCTTTGCCGCCGATGTAGCGCTCGGCCCACTCCATATTGAGCGGCTCAGTCACGGCGGTGCCGGCACTGAGATCGACCCGCAGGACTCTGCCTGTAGAAGTCCAGCAAGCCCATTGTTGGCAAGCATATCGTATGATGCAAGCAGACGATGGTAGAGGAGCGTGAGCAACAAGCATGGCGAGCGAACGCAGTACGGCGCGGGACAAGACAGCCTGCCGCGAGGCAGGCCCAGGCGCTGGAGGTCATAGCTCGCCTGCGGGACGACTATCCTGACGCAGGGATAGTGCTCGACTTCGGCAACAACTGGGAACTGCTTGTCGCCGTCATCCTCTCCGCGCAGTGCACCGACAAGATGGTCAACCAGGTCACGACCTCGCTCTTCAAGAAGTACCGCACCATCGAAGACTACGCCTCCGCCGATCCGGTCGACCTTCGAGGTCGATATCAGGCCCACCGGCTTCTTCCGCAACAAGACCAAGCACATCATCGGCTCGGCTCAGAAGATACTGTCCGACTACGGAGGGGAGGTCCCTTCCAGCATGGCCGAACTGCTCACGCTGCCCGGTGTGGCTCGCAAGACCGCCAACGTCGTCCTCGGCAACGCCTACCCGGAGTCGTATTCGCGTCCGACCCGGACGCGGGCATCGCGGTGGACACCCACGTCAACCGGCTCAGCCAGAGGCTGGGACTGGCCGCCTCCAACGACTCCGACAAGATCGAGCGAGAACTCATGGAGATCGTCCCACGGGATGATTGGTTCCGGCTCACCTATCTGCTGATCGAGCACGGCCGCGCCGTTTGCACAGCGAAACGCCCAAGGTGTGGTGAGTGCCTGCTACAAGACATCTGCCCCTCAGCGTTCAAGGCGTAGATCGCCGTGTAGATGACAGGCGAGCGGCGCATGGCCTCTGCGGAAAGCGTCGTGAGACCTTGAACGCCAGCTGCAGCAGAGGCCATGCGCCGCGAGCCCGGTTGACGGTTGAGCGCGCTGCCTATACCATCGCACGGCAGCGCAAACGAATTGCAGGAACAGTAGAAGGGGAACTCACATGATCTTCGACCGCGAACACGAGTGCATGAGCCGGGAGGACCTCAGGCAGCTTCAGGGACAACGCCTGGGTGCCCTGGTGAAGATGGTCTACGATCGGGTCCCCTTCTACCGAGACCTCCTCGACAAGACCGGAGTAGCGCCGGAACAGGTGCGCGGGCTCGACGACCTCGAGCGTCTTCCCATGACCAGGAAGTACAACCTCCGGGACGAGTACCCCTTCGGGCTCTTCGCAAGGCCACTGAAGGAAGTGGTCCGCATCCACGCCTCATCGGGCACCACCGGCAAGCCCACCACCGTGGGCTACACCCGCGAACGACATCGCCATGTGGGCCCAGGTCATGGCCCGCTCTCTGGCCGTGCGCCGGCACCACCGACGACGACATCGTCCAAGTCGCCTACGGCTACGGTCTCTTCACGGGCGGATTGGGCGCTCACTACGGCGCGGAACTGCTGGGCTCCTCCGTGATTCCCATCTCGGGCAGCAACACCCAGCGGCAGCTGATGCTGATGCAGGACTTCGGCACCACCGTGCTGTGCTGCACGCCCAGCTTCGCCCTCTATCTGTGGGACGTTGCCCAGCATCTCGATCTCGACGTCACCAAGTTCCCCTTGAGGGTGGGGGTCTTTGGCGCAGAGCCCTGGTCGGAGAACATGCGCCGCGACATCGAGCTCAAATGGAACATCAAAGCCTGCGACATCTACGGTCTCTCTGAGATCATCGGACCGGGAGTCTCGTGCGAGTGCGTCGAGGCCCAGTCGGGACTGCACATCAACGACGACCACTTCCTGCCCGAGATCATCGACCCGGAGACCGGCGAGGTCCTTCCCGAGGGCGAATCCGGCGAGTTGGTCATCACCACCCTCACCAAGGAGGCCTTCCCCCTCATCCGCTACCGCACCGGCGACATCACCCGGCTCAACACCGAGCCCTGCATCTGCGGGCGTACCAACACCCGCATGGACCGCATCTCCGGCCGCTCGGACGACATGCTCATCATCCGCGGCGTGAACGTGTTCCCGAGCCAGGTGGAATCGGTGCTCCTCATGTCTCCTCAGGTGGAGCCGCACTACCTATTGATCGTGAGCCGCAAGGGCGCGATGGACAGCCTGGAGGTCCAGGTGGAGATCAAGCCGGCGCTCTACAACGAAGTCGCCGAGGCCATCCTCTCTCTGGACGACGTCACCACTTTCACCGAGCACGATCTACTGCTCGATCTCAAGGACGCACATCCAGAAGAACATCAAGGACATCATCGGTGTCAACACGAAGGTGACCTTCAAGGAACCGGGCTCTATCGAGCGAAGTGAGGGAAAGGCTCAGCGCGTGATCGATCTGCGCAAGGAGCAAGGCGGTTCGTAAGGAGCGGGACTGATGCAGGAGCGAAGGCGCGAGCGAAGAGACTCTCCGGAGAGTCCCGTTGGCCCCGACGGCCTTCCCCTCGGCGGAGGAGGACCATCGGCACGCCGATCTCGACCCGGAGACGCCGCAGACCAGGTCGCCTGCCTACCGCCTGGGCTACGCCGACCCCGAATTCCTGCTGCGCGACGAGTTGCGCGCCACCCGGCTGCAGCTGGAGTTCCTGAAGCCGGAGATACACCAACGCGATCGCGGCATCACTGCCACAGTGGTCATGTTCGGGAGCGCTCGTATCCCGTCCCCTGAGGACGCCGCCGGGTGTCTCGAGGAGGCAGAACGGACAGCCGAGGAGAACCCGGACGACCCTCGGGCGGCCCAGAGAGTGCGGGCTGTGAGGGCCCTCGTCAACAAGGGACGATTCTATGAGGAAGCCCGTCGATTGGCGCAGATCATCTCGGGAACAGCGGGCGAGGGGGCGGAACCCAATGCCTGCAAGCCGCCTCATGGCCCTTACAGGGCCGTGGTGGTCACCGGCGGTGGTCCGGGCATCATGGAGGCGGCCAATCGCGGCGCCAACGATGTGTGCGCGGAGACCATCGGACTCAACATCGTCCTTCCGTTCGAGCAGAAGCCCAACGACTACATCACCCCCCATCTTTGCTTCAACTTCCACTACTTCGCAATCAGGAAGATGCACTTCATGATGCGGGCCGTGGCTCTTGTCGTATTCCCTGGGGGCTTCGGCACCCTGGATGAGTTGTTCGAAGTGCTGACCCTCATCCAGACCCACAAGATCAAACCGATTCCGGTTCTGCTTGTTCGACAGAAAGTACTGGGAGCGGATCATCGACTTCAACGCCTTGGTCGAGGAGGGCGTCATCAACCCCCGCGACCTGGAGATCTTCTCCTACGTGGAGACAGCCGAGGAGGCCTGGCAGTTGCTCGAGCCCGTGCTGCAGGCGAACGCCCGACGACGCTGACCGTCCGCCGCCGGGGCGGCGCCGTCCCTTATGCTATGCTTGCTGATAGCGAAATGGATACGCTCGACGATCCCCGCATTCTCCGCCTTCACCCATTGCCCGGTTTCCGGGTGAGCCGCCGATGAATACCACCGCGCTCCAGATCATCGGCGTCGTTCGTACTGGTCTTGGTCAACGCCTTCTTCGTCTTGGCCGAGTTCGCCATCGTGAAGGTGCGCGACACCCGGATGGCCGAGCTGGCCGCCGCGGGCAGCAGACGCGCTCGGGTGGCGAACCACATCGTCAATCATCTCGACGCCTATCTCTCGGCCACTCAACTCGGAGTCACGGTGGCCAGCATGGGCCTGGGTTGGTTGGGAGCCGAGGCCTTCTCGGATGTGTTCGGCATGGCGATGAATCCGGTAGCGGCCGCCGCGGTGGCTTTCGTCCTGGTGACCTTCATCACCATCATCTTCGGCGAGCTGGTGCCCAAGTCGGTCGCCATCCGCAAGGCTGAGCGGTCGGCCCTCATCGTGTCCCTTCCCCTCCGCTGGTTCTACCTGATCACGCAGACCGATCACCTGGCTCATGTACATCTCCGCGGCCGGCGTGCTGAAGATCTTCCACATCAAGCCGGCGTCCGAACGCGAGCTGGCCCACTCCGAGGAAGAGCTGCGCATGATCCTGGAGGCCAGCCAGGAGGTCGGCCACATCGACGAGGTCGAGCAGACCCTCATGCGACGCGCTCTCACCTTCGGCGACCAGACGGTGACCGACATCATGGTGCCCCGCACCGAGATGGCCGCCCTTCCCACCTCGTTCACCGTGACCGAGGCCATCGACGAGATCGCCGAGACCAACCACACCCGCTACCCGGCCTACGAGGAGGATGTCGACAACATCGTCGGCTACGTGCATGTGAAGGACCTGTATCGGGCGCCGCGCGACGCCACCTTGCGTCGCCTGCTGCGCCCGGTGGGCTTCATAGCCGAGACGTCGAACATCGAGATCGCGCTGCAGCGCTTCCAGAGCACGCGCACGCCGCTCGCCATCGTGGTCGACGAGCACGGGGGCACGGCCGGCATCGTCACGATCCAGGATGTGGTCGAGGAACTCATCGGCGAGGTGCAGGATGAGTTCGACCTCGAGGCCCCGCTGATCGAAGACCGCGACGACGGTAGCTATTCGGTCGACGGCGCGGCTCGCGTCGACTTCCTGGAGGAGTCCTTGGGGCTGCACGTGCCCGAGGAGGGCTTCCCCACCCTCGGGGGCCGAGTATTCGAGCAGTTGCAGCGCCGTCCCCGTGTGGGTGACGAGGCCCAGGTGGGCAACTTCCAGGCCCAGGTACTCGAGGTGGACGGCATGCGCATCTGCCGGGTCCTCCTCACTCGACTCGATCTTGAGGCGGGGGAGGAGGGCGAATTGGAGGAGGCCGAGAGCACCGAGCGCGGAGACGGCGGACGGGACGACTGATGGATCCCATCGAGATACCGGTCGACTCCGACGCCCTCCGAGCCAATCTCCCCGGAACCGCCCAGACCGTGGTCATCCCCGAACGCTACCTGCCCCTCCTGGAGGCTGTGGAGGGTTATCACGGCGTCAAGACTCCCTTGGCCGAGACCCTGGCCGAGTACTTCCACGGCTACCGGAACGTGGACCTCCTCGTCGACGGCTTCCAGACCATACTCCTGCGCAACTGGACCTATTTCGAGCGCTCCGAAGACCGCGCGAGAGCCTTCGCGCTCCTCTCCGAGCTGATCCTCGACCTGCTCGACACGGCACTCTCGGCGCAACAGGCATCGCTCCTACTCCGACAGCTCCTCACCTGGTGTTCGGCCGCTCTGGGCGGGGCTCATTCCGACGAGTACGACGAGCCCCTCCAGAACGTGGCCGCCTGCTTGTCCCGCTTCGTTTCCCGCCAGTCGCTTGCCTCCCTGGAGCGGGACACGCTCCTTCACGGCCTGGTGCAACTCGCCGCTCGACGGCCGGCCCTCGAACCGGTCTTCTCGGAGTTGTACCGGTCGGTCCTGCTTCTCGGATATCACCGTGTGGAGGAGCGACTGCCCATCCCCGAATGGGCCACCTCGGGTGACGCCGAACTGACCGATCCTCAGTCCGTGGCAGCGGGTTTCGCCGACCTGGCTCCCAAACGAGTGCAGGAGCTGATCGCCAAGGCGGAGACCGCGACGACGGTCGACCTCCTGTCGGCCGAGCTGCCCACCTTCTCCGCCGTTCTCGACCAGTCCATCGACCAGGTGTTCCGGATCGACAATGTCGAGGACCGCTTCGCCGTCTGCCTGTACTTCCTCAAGGACGACACCCTCGGCTACCGGCAGAACGAGGTCATGGTCGACCTGTTGGCGGTCGTCCGGCAGCTGATGAAGCCCGAGAGCCACATGGACGTCGACCGTATCCTCAGCCGCCTCACCCGCTTCTTCCGAGCCCGCGAGAATCAGTTCTTGCTCATGCGCTTCTAGTGCTACGAGGCCATCGGCGTGGCCATCGGCGAAGCCGGCAACGTGGCCGGCGCCGACCACCTGATCGAGGACGTGCTCTCCTGGCGCTTCCAGTACCCGGAGATCCAGGGAGCGACCGACGAATGGGAGACGGTGGTCAACCCCTTCCACCTGCCCAAGATCCGCTGCTGGATGCACATCATCGAGTCCAACCCGGCGCTGTACGAGCGTCTGGCGGCGGCACTGAACGTGCAACTGCGCCTGGGCGGCGTCTACATCGCCGACACCGATCTGTTCCAGCGCGATGTGACGCGCTTCTTGAACGCCGACATCCGCCCCATCTACTTCGTCGCCAAGCAACTGCTACGAGCGTTCCCGGTCTACTTCAACGACGTGGGAGCTGAGGGTGAGCTTCGGGCGGTCTCCACCGAACTCGACGAGATCTGCGGGCGCCATGACACGCTGATGCATTTCCTGCGCAAGCAATCCCACGCCGAGTCGTCCAACCGTCTGGTGGCCTTCGCCCGCGCCGTGCTCACCTACTGGATCACCCTCGACACCTCCGGTCTGACACCGTATCTGTCGGCCAACACCCTGGCTGCGGTGCTGCGCGAAGGGGACTGGGCCGAAGAGCCGCACGAGGTGCTTGTTGCCCTCCGAGCGAAGCTGACCGATCCGGCGCCCGTCGCGACGACTGCGCAGCCGTCGTCGCCGACCGACACGGAGGCGTTTCTCGATCGCCTGGTCCAGCTATCGCCGGCGGCCCTCGAGGAACTGCTGGCCGGGCTTCCCACGTGCGCAGGGCGCGGATCCGCACGGCGCCCGGCGGGTGGCCCTCATGCTCCGCACCCATCAACTGCTCGCGCAGAAGTACTCGCTGTCGGCCGATGGCATCGGACCGGCGGTGAGCCACCATCTGCGACTCGATCCCGCGACCCGCGCCGGATTCGCCAGAGACCCTGAGCGCGTGGCAGAAGAGGCCCACCGCGGCCAACCGGGAACGCCTGCTCGACGTCGCCCTGACCGTTCTGGAGCGTCTTCAGGCGATCATCCTGAGCCCGGCCCCTCCGACCGCCGTGGAGAACATCTACCAGAAACGCCACATCGCGGCCGGGATCCCTTCGATGTACGGCACGTACACCGAGCCCAAGTTCGACGCTCTGGGACTGTCTTTCCGAGTGGAGAACCTGGTGGCCCGTCTGCTCGAAGACCTGGTCGCGGAGAGCGCCGACTCCTACGTGACCCGGGATTCGCTCCGACGCATGGCCGCGACGATCCGGCGCTTCGAACGTGCCCTGTCCGCCGACGGGGTCGACTCCCGCAGTCTGGCGGCCAACCTGCGTCTGCTCGAGTCCGGCTTCGGCAGCCACAACTTCACCTTCCACCAGTACCAGAACGTGTTCCAGTTCATCGTCGGTTCGGTCACCGAGCTCTCCCGCACCTCCATCCTCAGCCACGACCAGGTGCTGCACACCGTGCTCGAGCACGATCCCCGGCAGTGCGAGGCCCGGTGCATGTCGCTGGACGCGGTCGCCGAGATGGTGCTTCGCGAGGTCCTGGTGTCGGCGCTGGGGATGCAGGCCCTCGACCGCTACGTCTCCGCCGTGCTTGCGCCAGATCTCGACCCTCACCGGCCGGCTGAGCAACCACGCTCTCACGCGCATGATGAACTACGACCCGGAACGCCTGGTCTCGCCGATCCACGAAGCCCGACCCGGCGTCGACGACCAGATGACGCTTGGCTTCAAGGGACTGGGACTGAAGCAGATGGCCTCGTACGGCCACCAGGTCCCGCAGGGCTTCATCCTGTCCACCGAGTTCTTCAGCGCCATGCCCGCGATGGCCTACCGTCCTCTGTTCGACGACACTCTCGACCGCATCCGCGCCGCCGTCGTCCGCTTGCAGAAGCAGACCGGCCTGTACTTGGGCGACCCCGCCCGTCTGCTCACACTCTCGGTCCGCTCCGGGGCCGCCATCTCCATGCCCGGGCTCATGTCCACCTTCATGGACGTGGGACTCAACGACAGGTTGGCCGAGGCCCTCTCCCGCAAGCCGGGCTTCGAGTGGGCGGCCTGGGACTCCTACCGCCGCTTCCTCCAGTCGTGGGCCATGTCCTCGGGCATCGACCGGGACTTCTTCGACGCGATCATGACCGAGTTCAAGACCCGCTACGGGATCGAGCGCAAGCTCGACTTCCCTCCCGAGCGCATGCGCGAACTTGCGCTGACGTACAAGGCGCGTTCGCGGGAGCTGGGCGTGAGGTTCACCGACGATCCCTTCCGCCAGGTGGTCGGGTGCGTGCGCAAGGTCCTGGAATCGTGGGATTCCCCCGAGGCCAAGCTCTATCGTCGCTATCTGGGAGTCGCTCCGGAATGGGGCACGGCGGTAGTGGTGCAGCGCATGGTCTTCGGCAACCTGAGCCGCGAGTCGGGCTCGGGAGTGACCTTCACCCGCAACCCCCTGGAGCCGTACAGCAGCCAGGTGCGTCTGTTCGGCGACTTCACCGCCCGCAGCCAGGGAGAGGACCTGGTGGGCGGCCTGGTCTTCCCGTGGCCGATCTCCGAGGCCCAGCGCCTGGGCAGTCCCACGTACCAGGGGATCGAGCATTCTCTGGAAAAGGACTACCCCGGGGTCTACCAGGCCTTGCTTGACGGTGGCGCGCGACCTGGTCGGCAAGCGGGAGCACGATCCGCAAGAGATCGAGTTCACCTTCGAGTCGGCCTCCGGCGAGGATCTGTACATCCTGCAGAAGCGGGCCATGGTGCACGAGCAGAGGGACGACGCGCCGTTCTTCGATACCTCGTCACCGAACTTCGGTCCTCCCGCCGCGGTTGGGATGGGGGTGGCAGGCGGAGCCTATTCAGGCCGGGTGGCCATCGACATGGGTCAGATAGACCGTCTGCTGGCCGAGGGCCCGGACGACGAGATCGTGCTATTGCGGCCGGATACCGTCCCCGAAGACATCGCCATGATCACCCGGGTATCCGGCCTGCTGACCGCCAGGGGCGGGGCGACGTCACACGCCGCCGTCACCGCCAAGCGCCTGGGCAAGACGGCCGTGGTGGATTGCCGGGCCCTGGAGGTGCTGGAGCACCAAGGGACGGCGCGACTGGCCGGAACCGAGCTGAAGGCAGGCGATTGGCTGTCGATAGACGGCCGCACCGGCAACATCTTCCTGGGACGAGTTCCCAGTGGGGCACGTGCATCCCATCCGCTGTAGCGGTGAGACCCGTAAACAACCCAAAGAGACAGGAAAGGGGACACAACGATGAGCGCTCCGAGGACGCTGGGGATCAATGGCCTGGGCCGGATCGGCAAGCTGACCCTGTGGTACCACTTGGGCCACGACGATTTCGACCGTTTCGTGGTCAATGTAGGCCGTCCCGTGGGCAAATCCCTCCAGTCCATCGTCGAGTACGTGGGCAAGGACAGCACCTACGGACCGCTTCATCGTTACCTCGAAGGCTGCAGCGCGCGGCCCGACATCAGGGTCGTCGATGAAGCGGCCGGCCTGATCCAGGCCCACGGCAAGGAGATCGTCTTCCTGAGGGAAGCCCGCAATCCGAAGGACATCCCCTGGCGCGATCAAGGGGTGTCGGTGGTGGTGGACTGCACGGGCAAGTTCAGCGACCCACACGCCGAAGCCGACGACCCCAAGGGGGCGCTCCGGGGCCACCTGGCCGCCGGAGCGCGTGCGGTGGTACAGAGCTCCCCGTTCAAGAGCAAGCTGAAAGGTGTCCCGCTGCCCGAGGACTCGGCCATGCTTATCCACGGGATCAACCACCTCGACTATGATCCCGGCAAACACAAGCTGGTCTCCGCAGCCTCCTGCACCACCACGGCCCTCGCGCACATGATGCGCCCGCTGCTGGCGCGGGATCTCACCCGCAACATGATCACCGCCGGCATGAGCACCGTCCATGCGGTCACGAACAGCCAACCCGTCCTCGACGCCGTCCCGAGTTCCGGAGCCAGCGATCTCCGCAAGACCCGTTCGGGCATGAACAACGTGATAATCACGTCCACCAACGCCGCCAAGGCGCTCGAGATGGTCATGCCCGAGATCGCCGATATCGGCTTCATGGCCGACTCGGTCCGCATCCCCACGGCCACCGTCAGCCTCATCATCCTCAACGTCACCTTCCAGACCGAGGCGTTGCCTGATGGCACCGTCTCTGTGGACCGCGACGAGATCAACGCCATCTACAAGGAAGCGGCGGAGGGCGAGGCACGCGGGCTGATCCAGTACAGCGAAGAACAGAACGTGTCGGCCGACATGGTCGGTGAAGACGCCGCCGTGGTCATCGAGGCGATCGAGACTCACACCCGTACCGGGTTTGTCGATCTGAAGCTGCCCGGCGGTTGCGGCGAACATCGCATACCGCTGACCCACGTGAAGGTGTTCGGCTGGTACGACAACGAGATGGGCAGCTACACGAACCGGCTGGGTGAACTCACTGCCCACGTGGCCCGGAGTCTGTAGACAGGAGACCGGCTACTCCTCGCTCGCGACTATCAGTATCTCGGCCCGCAGTTGAGCGTGAGTACGAGGCTCGATCGTCGAGGCTGGAAGGATGGTGAGGCGCGCGACGGTACGTGGACGGCCATAGCGCCGCGGCCCTGCGGAACCGGGGTTCAGGTGCAACACACCGTCGCGCGTCTCCTTAGCCGCCATGTGGCTGTGGCCCGTGATCACCGCTGCGAAGCGGGCGCTGTCGTCCCGCCCGGCGGGATTGACTTTCGCGCGCGGACCAGCGGCGATGTGGCCCACCAGGATACGGACGCCGCCGAGTTCCACCTCAGCCCTTGCCGGTAGAGCCCGGGCCCAGGTGTCGATGTCGCAGTTGCCACGCACGGCCGTGACAGGCGCCAGGGTCTTCAACTCGGCCAACACCTGGGCGGAACCCACGTCGCCGGCGTGGACGATGTGGTCGACGCCCATCAGCAACTGCTTGACCCGCGGGTAGAGATGCCCGTGGGTATCGGACAGCACCCCCACGGTGACGGTCTTCGCGTCTCTCTCGGGCCTGTCCGTTTCCAATCCCAGCCTCCTAGTCGTCGAACAGGTCGTCATCCGCGCCATTCCCCGGCGGAAGCTGCCCGTGCTCTTGCGCGTAGCGAGCCAGCACTTCACTCTCACGCTGGGTGTAGAGCGGATCGACCTCCACCCGGAAGTAGGCGGCATCCGGACAGTCGGAGTCCGCGAGGGCCTGAGCAAGACCGCGCCGCAGATCGGCGACTCCGCTTATCCGCAGCACCTGCCCGTTCTGGTCGATGAGTTGAAACACGCCGGCCTCCTGCGGGACATCCTCCATACCGGCCGGCGTGAACGCCTTCTTCTCCTCTGGTGGAAGCATGGGGGCCGCGAGTCCACTCTTCTCTCGCCGCCTCGCGAGCCATTCGGCGCCCGCTGGCCCGGGAGCGGTCAGCGCGCCTGCAGGGCACACCAGCACGCACCGTCCGCAGAACGTGCAGCCAGACGCGCGAAGGGTCCCCTGCTTCGGCCGCGCCACGCCGCCGGAGCCCATCGCGTCCGTCATCTCCAGGACCCGGCCCGCGTTCGGCGACGTCGCGCACACGCGCACGCACCGTCCGCATCCAATGCAAAGCCCGGGCTCACGTCGAATGCGTCCTTCAGTGAACGCGTCACGAGGGACTGTCACCGGCCTGCGCGCCAGCTTGAGGTCGGCGTCCACGAACCCCACCAACCTGCCCAGCTCACAACGGCCCAACTCGGCGCAGCAGCGAGCCTCCGGCGGATTCCCGTAGGTGCAGTCATCTCGAGCGCAGCCGTCACGGTCGGGACAGGTCAGGCAGATGTGTGGGTGTCGGGCCAGAACGAGTGCGAGGCGCTGCAGCCGAAGCTCCCGTAGCCCTGGGTCGCTGGTCGTGATATCCATCCCGGGAGTGGCTTGGGTGGCGCACGCAAGCGCCACAGAGCCGTCTCCGAGTCTCACCGCGCAGAGGCCACACCCGCCGGACGGCGCGGACTGATCGCCGACCACGGTATCGTCATCGCAGGCACAGTCGTGGCAGCCCAGACCGGGGTAGTAGCACAGGCGCGGCAGGTAGCGTCCGGAGGCATCACACGCGTCGAGGACGGTCGCGTCCACGCCGACCGCGACGCACTGACCGTCGACCTCGACGGTCACACGGTCACCGTCGACCCGCTCTTCCTCAGCCCGGGACGGCTCCACCGCCGTTACCAGCTGTGCTGCAGCGCACCGGCGGAGCAGGCGCTCGTGCAGGGCAGCTTGCGCTGAGTCCCTGCGCCTCCGTTCTGGCCCTTGCAGGAGGAGCACAGCTCGCGGAGACGCTTTCTCGCGCCCTCGGCCACCACGGCGACAAAGTCATCGTAGTCGTCCATCTCCACCGCGTACACGCTCTGGGGACATGCGGCGAGACAGCGGTGATGGTCGCATTTCGCGCATATGTCACCGTCGATGGTGATGTAGTAGAAGCCGGAACCGTCTTCGTAGCCGTAGTTGGCGATCATGGTAACCTACTCGGTCGCGCCGCCGGCGCCCGCGGCCGTCCCGGCGGCCCCAGCAGCTGCCCGTCCGCGGCGGCCTTCTCCTTCTCTGCCTTGCGATGCAGCGAGTGGGCGAAGAGAGCCGCCCCCAGAGCTCCGGCGATCTGCGGATCAAGCACCGAGTCCTCGGCGAGCCTGATGGCCTCTACTCCGATGAGCCGCTCGATGCGCCGGGTCACACCAATATTCTTGCCGATGCCGCCCGTGATGAAGAACTCGCGTTCCACCTCCATACGCGCTATGAGCCCGGCTACCCGCTGCGCCATGGCCCCGCAATAGGCCGCGAGCACCCGGTCGATGCTCCACCCCGCCCGCAACAGAGAGGTCGCCTCCGACTTGGCGAACACGGTGCAGACATTGCTGACCGGCGGCGGCTCCTCGTCGATCTCGAAAGAGCGCCGTCCGATATCCTCGATGGGCACGGAGAGCACATCGGCGATGACCTCCATGCCGCGTCCCGTGCCGGCCGCGCACTTGTCGTTCATGATGAAGTTGAGCACTCGACCCCGCTCGTCGCACCGAATGACTTTGCAGTCCTGTCCGCCCATGTCCAGGATGGTGCGCACGCTGGGCCCGGCCATGAAGTTGGCCCCCCGGGCGTGACAGGCGATCTCGGTCATGGTCCGGTCGGCGAAGGGTACGTTGACCCTTCCGTACCCTGTGCCGACGGCATAGGCCACGTCGTCCAGCGTGATGTCCAGGGGCGTACTCGCGCCCTTGAAAGCCCTTACGGCACTGTCGGGGCTCGAGGAGCCTGTGCGTGTGGAGAAGAAGGAAAGGAGCTTGCCGTCTGCGAGGAGAACTGCCTGAGAGCTGACCGAACCGACATCGATACCCACAGTCACGGCCGCGGCAGTCCGCCAGTCGAGGTCAGGAGCCTGCCAGGATTTCTCGCTCCACCTCCAGAATTCTCTCTGCTCCACCATGCTCCTACTGATATCCGTATCCGTAGTTGTAGCCGCGCCCACGGTAGAGACGGCTCTTGGGTTTGACCCCTGTGGCGACCACGCCTATGGCGCGGACTCCGGCCCTGGTCAGCAGGCTGCGGACCTCTTCCATCTCTTCTCTCGTACTGGAGTGCAGCCTTGCGCACAGGATCACCGCATCTGCCTGGGGAGCCAGGGTGAACGCATCGGAGACCGGCAGCACCGGAGGCGTGTCGATCAGCAGGTAGTCGGCTGTGTGCTTCAGCTCGGAGACGACGTAGGCCATCTTGGCAGAGCCCAGCAACTCGGCCGGGTTCGGCGGGACGGGCCCCGCTGTCATGCAATACAGGTTCTTCTCGAGTACCGTCTC
Source organism: uncultured Actinomycetes bacterium (assembly GCA_963714175.1). GTDB lineage: Bacteria > Actinomycetota > Thermoleophilia > RBG-16-64-13 > RBG-16-64-13 > RBG-16-64-13. The sequence continues at coordinate 175,659 of CAVQNN010000011.1, forward strand.
GCCCGACTCCCTTGGCTCCCTGTGAGCCTTCGAAGGGATGAACGCCTCCATCAGCACCAGCTGCAGAGCATCGGCCACGTTCGCCTGGCCCGAGAGCACACTGGACAGGCCGACCTTGTTCTCAAGACTGAGATACTCGTGCAGCATCGGCCGGCGCAGATCGGCCTCGAGCAGGATCACGCGCTTTCCTGAGAGGGCGAGACTGATAGCCAGATCGACGGTCGTGACGGTCTTGCCTTCCTGCGCCAACCCGCTGGTGACGAGGAGAGTGCGCATGGTGCCCTCGGCGTCAAAGTACTGAAGGCTCGAGCGCAACGTCCGAAACGATTCGAGCATTACGGACCTGGGCCCCTCAAAACCCACGGCCGCGGTCGACCGCTGTCCGCTCTTGCCGCTCTTCCATTTCCCCCCCACCGCCGGCACGCTGGCCAAGACCGGCAGACCGATCGCGCGCTCGAGAGTCCTCTCGTCGTTGATTCGCTTGTCGAGGTACTCGATCAAGAAGGCCAGTCCAGCCCCAACGACCAACCCCACGAGGAGAGCGAGAATCACGTTGCGTTTGGTTTGCGGAGTGAAGGGACCGCCAGGCTCGCTGGCCCGGCTTATCACCCTGAAGCCTCCATCCTGCATGGACTCCAGAATGCGTAGGTTCTCGTAGTTCTGCTGCAAGAGCAGGCCATACTCGCTTGCCTTCTCCACCTCACTCAGACCAACGATCTGTTCCTCCACCGCGCTGCGCGCCTCGGCCACTGCTGCTCGGTCCGCATTCTGGCGATAGATGACGAACTGATCGGCGAAGGCGTTGGCAACATCCGCGGCTTGGGCCGCATCGACGCTCACCCCTTTGATGCTGATCAAGTCGCTCCCGCTCGTGGTGCTAACGCTGACCATGCCGGCCAGTGACCCCGCGTCCTCCTCCGACTTGAGCTGGCTCTTGACCGCTTCCGCCAAGGAGCTGTCCCGGTTGATCACTGCGACCAAGCTCTCGATGGTACGATCCCGGTCGTAGTCGTAAGTGAGCCCAACTCCGCTCACGGCCGCGGCCAAGTCGTTGCGCTGGTAGGAGAGTTCGGCGGCTGCGCTATAGAGAGGGGTGGTGGTGATAGACACGGCGACGGCGATTCCGACCACCACGACGACGGCGAGGACGATGATCCAGAGCCGCCCCTTGGCGATCCTTAGGTAGTCTTCCAGTCTGACGGTCTCTTGCCGTTCGCGCTCGATTTCAGCCATTCTCGCCTGTCGGTTGTGCGGGGTCTGTAGAGACGCTCCGCGCTAGTGTACTACAGGCGCTTCGCCCATTTAACGGCGAGCAGGAAGGGGCGCAGCAAGTAGTGAAGCCATTCCGCCCGAGGTGGCAGCGCCAGTGCCTCCCAGTCTTCCGGTCCGGGCCGGAAGAACCGCACCGCGGCGTGCCACAGGCCGCGTCCGAAGGAATCCTCGGTCGCCGATCTCCAAGATATGGCGGTCAACCTGCGCCGCCTGCCATCGGGAGAACCGCGATCCAGTGAAGCCTCCTCCAACCATCGTATGAGAGCACGGGCCACAGAGTCCCTCACTAGGGCCTCCTCAATCTCAGGGGGAGTCTCCTGGGCTAGGAGGCGGCACGCATGGGCAATCCCAATCGTGACCCGCCGATGACAGCCGGACTCTTGCGCAGCACCGAGTACCTGCGACCAAGATGACCCACCCGCCTCTCGCACCTGTACCGCTAGCCCCAGTAGTCCCTCGACGGTGTCCCAACGATCCCTTGAGCCGTTCAGGCACGTGATGAGCAGGCGGTCGGTCGGACAGGGAATCGGAACCTCCCGCCCCAGAAGCTGTAGGCGCTCGGCGCGCGAGAATAGCGCATCGGCTTGGAGCGACCCGGCGCTAAACCCCGCTGTGACCTCCCAGTGGAGCTCCAGGGTCACTCCCTGGTCTGGTGTTCTCAGGGCCATCTGTCCCCACCCACCTCTCCTCAGGCGTGCGAGTCTGGGATTGAAGGGGCTTCCATCGACGAACCCGTGGGCGAGCAGCACCTCGCGAGACGCGGCGACCTGATCGTAGCAAACGAGCACGTCGAGGTCGTCCCAAGAGCGCAACGCGATGTCGCCGTACAGACACTCCGCCCAGGCCGGACCCTTGAAGGGCATGCCCACTATGCCGGCTGCCCGCAGATGCTCCAGGATACGGAGCAGGTGGCCGGTCTGACGGAGGTTCCGCCGCGCGGAAAGACTCTGGAGTTCGGTCAGTCGTTGGACAAGCAGCGGGTCGACCGACGGAGTCACGAGTGCGGCCTCGTCCCCCGCAAAGGGTTCCATGGACGCCTGGTCGGCTATGACCAGACGATGGATGTGACCCAACATGCCGTGGGTCACGGCCGCCTCGCACAGACGGTCTGCGGAGGGACAAGCGTCCAACGCCACTCGAAACGCGCCGAATCTCTTCAGATCGAGAACTGCCCGGGCGCAGGCGAGAAGGGCGTGAACCTCCTCGTTGAGCGTCGTTCCGCCAGCTCGTTTGCGGTCAGCAGCCATAGTGTCTGCGCCAGACGTCTCCACTCAGAAGACCGCGGGCTCTTTGTCGAAGACCGCGGCCATGATCGGCAGGTCGCTCTCCTCCCGCATCGTGACACCCGCGATCTCGTAGTCGCGCGCCTGATCCCCCAACGCGGCCTCCCGGCAGCCTGTTCGAACCGTGCCTGGAGATGGTAGCACCGTTGACATCGCACTTTGTCTATAGTGGTAGGTGAGAAGGTCACCGACGAGGGGAGCCGCCCTGATAGAGGAGAGGCCAAAGCCCAAAGTGCGCGATGCGCTACGACTCGGCCGCGCGCTGAAGCTGGTCTGGTCTGTCGCCCCGCGGTGGACGGCTGCCAGCGTAGCGCTCACGGTGCTCCAGGGCTTGCTGCCGTTGGCGACTGTCTGGCTCATGAAACTCATCGTCGATGCCGTCACAGACGGCATCGCGGGGTCGGACCCCGGAGCTGCCTACCGGCACGTAGCGATCCTCATCGGACTGGCCGCGGTCGTCGGATTGGTTGCGGTCGCGCTACGCTCCTTGGCGACAATGGTCGACCAGGCTCTGGGACAGACCCTAACCGACCACATCACCGACATCATCCACGCTCAATCGGTCGCCGTCGATCTCGAGTACTACGAGAACCCCCGCTATCACGACGCGCTCTATCGAGCGCAGCAGGAGGCCCCCCACCGGCCCATGAGCATCGTCACCAACCTCACCGGGACGGGGCAGGCGCTCGTCACCCTGGTTTCGATGGCTGGGCTCTTGCTCACCCTGCACTGGGTGGTGGGGCTCATAGTCCTCGGGGCCGCGATCCCTGGCGGAGTGGTTCGCTTCCTCTACTCTCGCAAGCTCTACGCCTGGCAACGGAGACGCACGGAAGTGGAGCGGCAGTCCTACTACGCTCACTGGCTCCTCACGGACAGCACCCACGCAAAGGAGATCCGTCTCTTCGGTCTCGGCGACCGCTTCCGCAGTTGGCATCGGCAACTGCGCCGGCAACTGAGACGCGAGCTGATCGGCCTGACCACCCGCCGCTCCTTGGCCGAGCTCGGCGCCGGCGCCTGCGCCGTGGTGGCAGTGTTCGGCACTTTCGCCTACATAGCCTGGCGGGCCCTCCACGCCGATATCACCGTAGGCGAGATGATGGCGTACTACCTAGCCTTCCAGACGAGTCTCGGATCGCTGCAGGCGGTGCTACGCGGTTTCGCGTCTCTGTACGAGGACAACCTCTTCCTCACCTACTTCGACGAGTTCATGACTCTCGAGCCTCGCGTCCTCCCCCCGGCGAAGCCAAGACCGATGCCCCGGCCGATGAGCGAGGGAATCCATTTCAAGAACGTAGACTTCAGCTATCCCGACACCGAGCGGACCGCCCTGCGGAATGTCTCTCTCGCCATCCGTCCGGGAGAAGTCACCGCCTTCGTTGGACCCAACGGTTCCGGAAAGACCACGCTGGTCAAGCTCCTGTGCCGCCTTTACGACCCCGCCGGCGGCGCGATCACAGTCGACGGCGTCGATCTCCGGCAGTTTGACGTGGTCGATCTACGCCGGAACATGAGCGTGATCTTCCAGGACTTCGCCCAGTACCAACTCACCGCGCGCGAGAACATCCGTCTGGGCAACGTGATGCTGGATGAGGCCGATACGGCCATCGAGGCCGCAGCCCGGGACGCCGGCGCCCACGAAGTCATCAGCGGCCTTCGCCACGGCTACAGCACCATCCTGGGCAAGTGGTTCGATGACGGCGAGGAACTGAGCGTCGGCGAGTGGCAGAAGATCGCCCTCGCCCGCGCCTTTGTCCGAGACGCGCAGATACTGGTCTTCGACGAGCCCACAAGCGCGCTCGATCCCCAGGCGGAATGGGATGTGTTCCAGCACATCAAGGAGCTTGCCGGCGGACGGGCGGTGGTCCTCATCAGTCACCGCTTCTCCACGGTACGGACGGCCGACCACATCCACATCTTCGACCAAGGGAGCATCGTCGAGAGCGGCACCCACGACGAGTTGGTGGCGCTCGGTGGGCGCTACGCCTCAATGTACGAGGTGCAGGCTAGGGCGTATCAGCCTCGCAGTTAGTGGCCAAGGGGGCGTAGGCGCCTCCGCAAAGCACTGCGGAATACCGCAAAGCTTTGCTCCGGCCCCTACGCCCCCTCGGCACCCTCACAGTCAGGTTGGCACACCCTTGTCCTTCTCTCTGGAGAGGTGGGAACTGCGGGTGTCTGCGGTGTCGCTTCGCTCACCGGCTCGAACTCTCGGGGCTTCGCCTCCGGCTCGCCCCCCTGGCTACCGCCGCTGCGCGGCCTCCCAGGCAATCAGCGCCGCGCCGTGGGCGCCCAGGTGTTCGGCATCGGCCAGGACGTAGATGTCCACTCCGCCTAGGGCCTCCGACAGGGACTTGACGAAACCGACATTGAGCGCCGCTCCTCCGCCCAGCACCACCGGCTCCTCGACTCCTATACGCCGCACCATGGTCGAGACCCGGCTGGCCATGGCGTCGTGCACCGCTCTAGCGATATCGCCCGGAGGAGTGTTGGCGTGGATGAGGCTCACGACTTCCGATTCGGCGAACACCGTGCACTGGGCGTTCATGGGGATGGTTTCGGTTGAGTCAAGAGAGGCCTTGGCGAAATCGTCCAAAGACATCTCGAGGGCTCGGCTCATCGCTTCGACGAAGGTGCCGGCGCCGGCCGCGCATTTCTCGTTGATGGCGAAGTCTACCGCCCTGCCGCCGTCCCCTAGCCGTATGGCCCTGGCTTCGTCGGCCCCGACATCGATCACCGTGCGTGCCCCTGGGTAGAGATCGAAGGCGCCGCGGGCGTCGGCAGCAATCTCGGTGGGCTGCTCCGCGGCGAACGTCAGCGCCTTGCGCCCCGCTCCCGTGGCCGCCACCAACTCGATGTCCTCGCGCCGCACGCCGGCGATATTCGCGGCTTCAGCCAGGCCTCGCTCCGCCGACTCCTCGTGGTCGAAGCCCGAAGCCACCGCGGCTCGCGCCACCACCTCGCCGTCCTTGAGCAGCACGGTGTGCACGTTCTTCGCTCCGACATCTATGCCTGCAACGATCACGTGCCGTGCTCCTATCACTATGCCGGTGGGCAGGACCCCGCATTGGTACCGTCGCTCCGCCATTGAGCCGGGTCTAGCGCCAGCCCCTTGCCCAGAGCCTTGGTATTGATCTCCTCGGTGCCCTTGGGTACCCGGCCCATGACCGCCTTGCGCAGCGACTCCACCGACACGACACCGGTGATCCCGACGACGGCTCCCAGGGTGAGTATGTTCGCCGTTTGTTGCCGTCCGGTCTCCTCGACCGCCAGACGGGTGAAGGGGATCCCGAAGGCGATCCCCGTGAACTCGGGCAGCGCGGTTATCCTCTCCGCATCGTAGATAAGGATGCCTTCAGGGCGCAGGCAGCGGACATACTGATTTGCTGCCGCTTGAGACAGGACGACCAGCAGGTCTGCGGTTTCCACCTGTGGGTAGTCGATCGGATTGTCGGAGATGATGATGTCGCTCCGACTCCAGCCGCCACGAGCCTCAGGGCCGTATAGCTCGGTCTGCACGACACAACGGCCGTCCCGGGTACCCGCGGTTGCCAAGATGACTCCCATGAGAACGATGCCCTGACCACCACTGCCGCCAAAGCGTACCTCGACGAAGTCCCGCTCCGCCAGCATGCCGGAACGCACCCCTTCGGACGAAGCGGCGGCGGGTTTGCTCGCTGCTCCCGACCGAGTGCTATCGCCCTTGGCTGCGGCGCTCACTTCGACTTGCCTTTGGCAGACTGCTCGGCGATCTGCGCCTGCACCCCGGCGACGATCTCTGTGTAGCCGCGCTGGAACTCCGGCTTCTGAGTGTCCTCGTGCAGCACTCCGGTCACAATCTTGCCAGCCAGTTCTTCGGGCGAGAGCTGAACGGCCTTGGCATACGGGATCGACAGGTCTCGCTCGAGCTCGAGCATCTCCACAGGATTCGCCGGCTTGTTGCGGCGGCCGTACTCAGTGGGACACGGCACCACGGCCTCGATGAACGCGAAGCCAGGGTGCTGGATGCCCTGCTTGATGTACTTCTCCACCTGGCGGATCTGGGCTGCCGTGCCTCGAGCCACGAAGGTCGCTCCCGCCGCCTCGGTCAACCGACAGAGATCGAACGGAGGCTCCACCGAGCCGTACGGAGCAGTAGTGGCCCGATCACCCGGCTTCATGGTGGGGGACATCTGGCCGCCGGTCATGCCGTAGATCTGGTTGTTGAACAGGATGCAGGTCAGATCGATGTTGCGCCTGCAGGCGTGAATCAGATGGTTGCCTCCGATGGCGGCTCCGTCGCCGTCACCGGTGAAGACCACCACGGTGAATTCTGGCCGGGCCATCTTGATGCCGGTGGCGAAGGCCAAAGCCCGGCCGTGGATGGTGTGCACCGTGCCCAGATCGAGGTATCCGACGGCGCGGCTGGAGCAGCCGATGCCGCTCACCACCACCGTCTTGTCTCGTTCGAGACCCAGTTCGTTGATGACGCGAAGGAACGCGCCGGTGACGATACCCACCCCGCAGCCCGGGCACCAGATGTGCGGCAGGCGTTCTGTGTGAAGGAACTTCTCTATCTCAAGCGTCATAGGTCACACGCTCTCGTACTTGCCCACCAGCTGGGAGATCCGGTCCACGATCTCTCGGGGGCTGATAAGGGTCCCGTCGGTCTTGCCCATGCCGATAACAGTCGTCCAGGCCTCGGCCATCTTCCGCACCTCATGTGCGTACTGACCCAGGTTCAACTCCGGGACGAGCAGGAACTCCACTCGCCGAGCCACCTTCTGAACGATCTCGACAGGCAGCGGGAAGAGGGTGTAGAGATGCAGCACCTCCACGGACAGCCCTTCCTCCGCGGCCAGCCGCCAGGCCGCCCGGGCGGTGCGGGCGCAGGAGCCATAGGCCACGATGCAGACCTGGCCCTTGCCTTCGTTCTTGACGTCGTACAGGCAGAGTTCGTCGCGATGGTGAGCGACCTTGTTGTAGAGCTCGTGCAGGAACTTGTCGGCCTTCTGCCCATCGTTCGTGGGGAACCCGGTCTCGTCGTGGTAGAGACCGGTCACGTGCGGGTGGTCTCCCGAACCCAGGATGTGAGGACGGTGCACCTCTTGTGCCAAGTCCGGGCGGATATAGCCGGGAGTGAAGTCGAAGTCGCCGCTCGTGAGCCGGTATCGACCGATCAGCTCCTCCGAGAAACTTTCGCGCATCTGCCCCACGACCTGGTCGGCCAGCAGCGTCACCGGCATCCGAAAGCGCAGCGCGAAGCGGACGGCGGCCATGGTGAGCCGATACATGTCGGCCACGTTCGATGCTGCCAGCACGATGGCCGGATGATCGCCATGCGTACCCCAGCGAGCCTGCATGACATCACCTTGCGAAGGAGACGTGGGGCGTCCGGTCGACGGCCCCCCGCGCATCACATCGACGATCAGAAGCGGAGCTTCTGCCATGATCGCGTATCCGATGGCTTCCTGCATGAGAGAGAAGCCGGGGCCGGAGGTGGCAGTCATCGCCATTTCTCCGGTGAGCGAGGCACCGATACAAGCACAGATGGAGGCGATCTCATCCTCCATCTGCAAGAACACCCCACCCGACCGGGGGAGCTCGTAGGCCATGGCCTCCATGATCTCCGAACTCGGCGAGATAGGATATCCGGCGTAGAAACGCACACCGGCGTCCAGGGCACCCAAGGCGCAGGCGCGGCTGCCCTGGATCAGCAGACTGCCCTGATCGGCCTTTTCTTGGAGTAGGTGACTGTGCCAGGCTTCTTCCATGTCATCGGGCAGTTTAGCATTCGACGGCTACGCGGGGCCGGAGGTAGACTATCGAGGTGACCTGACGCTTCGCAGCGCGCTGGACGATAGGGCTTGAGAACGCCGGCGCAGAGGTACCCGCAGAGACAATCGAGCAGGAAGGGCAGCAGAGATGTCAAAGACCGCCAAGCTCGCCATCGACGGGACGACACACGACCTCCCGGTCATCGTGGGGACCGAGGGCGATCGCGCCATCGACATCGCGTCTCTGCGTGACAGGACTGGTCATATCACCCTCGACGAGGGCTACTTCAACACGGGATCTTGCAGCTCAGCCATCACTTTCGTGGATGGCGAAAAGGGCATCCTGCGCTACCGCGGCATCCCCATCGAGCAGTTGGCCGTCAAGAGCACCTTCGTGGAGACCTGCTGGCTGTTCATCAACGGAGAACTGCCCACTCGGGAGCAGCTCAAGACCTGGAGCGATCTCTTCACCAAGTACGAGATGATCCATGAGGGGCTCTATCACCACTTTGACGGCTTCCCCTCGACCGGCCACCCTATGGCCATCCTGTCGGCGATGATCAACGCCATGAGTTGCTACGAGCCGGGTCTGATGGAGATGGAGAGCACCAAGACCCTGCTGATCTCAGCCGCTCGACTGATCAGCAAGATCCGCACGATCGCCGCAGCCGCCTACAAAGCCTCTATCGGGCAGCCGATCATCTATCCCAAGCCCCACCTCGACTACTGCAGCAACTTCCTGCACATGATGTTCTCGCTCCCGTACGGCGACTACGAACCCGATCCGGAGACAGTGGCCGCCCTTCAACTGATCCTCATCCTGCATGCCGACCACGAGCAGAACTGCTCGTCGAGTACGGTGCGGATGGTCGCCTCTTCGGGCGCCAATATGTTCGCCAGCTGCGCCGCCGGCGTGTGCGCCCTGTGGGGGCCTCTCCACGGAGGAGCCAATGCCGCTGTCGTGGAGATGCTCCAGAATCTGCACGACAAGAAGGTCGACGTGAACGACTACATCGCCCGGGTCAAGGACAAGGGCTCGCCTCTTCGCCTCATGGGCTTCGGCCACCGCGTCTACAAGAACTACGACCCTCGAGCCAGCATCATGAAGGATCTGGCCGACAAACTGCTACTGAAGCTGAAGGGCACCGACCCCTTGCTGGAGATTGCCAAACGGCTGGAGGATGTGGCTCTCAACGACCCCTACTTCGTCGAACGCCACTTGTATCCCAACGTCGATTTCTATTCCGGAGTCATTCTCCGGGCGATGGGCATACCCGTGGACATGTTCACGGTGATTTTCGCCATGGGCCGGATGCCCGGCTGGATCGCGAACTGGAAAGAGGTGCGCGACGGCGGTGCGGCCCTGTACCGTCCTCGCCAGGTCTACGTGGGCGCCGGCCCTCGGGACTACGTGCCGATGGAGGAGCGGACGGACGAGGTCCCGGCGGCTTCCGGCGGGCGCAAACGCAAGTAGGCCGCTACGGGCAGGCTGCCGAGGAAGGACCTCTCGCCGCCGGAGCGCGATGGTCACGCGCGACACGGCGTCCTAGGCTGCTCGGGCGGAACGGCGGTCACGCAGTCGCCGCCGCACGGCGAGGAACGCCCCCGTCGCCACAATCACCAGCGCCAGTATCGCCCAGGGCAGTACCGTCGTCAGCGTCAGGAAGCTCATAGAGAGGCTTGCTGTGTCCAGGGTGCTCTCGCCCGCGAACACGGTGACCTCGAGTGTGTGGGAGCCCTCAGCCTTCACCACCTGCAACGGCACCTCGGTACGGCCGGGCGCAAGCTCGACCTCCATGGATTCGCTACCGAGAAGAGCCACGCCGTTCCCCTCCAAGCGTAAATCGACGGTGACCGGGTAGCCGGCGTCGTTTTGCACCGCGAGGACTACACCTCCCTCGTTCCCGACGATCCTAGTGGGACCGACTTCCACAAGTCGCACTTTGTCGAGTTCTCCTTGGGCCAAAGCCCGGGCCTCCTCCGCATACTCGAGTCCGATGGTGGCCTCCCTGGGGCTCGTCTGCGGCCGTGACCACCAGCGACTCTCGGCGACGAAGAGCAGGCGATGCGCCTTTTCCACGGGAGCCCTTGTGGCGTCGGCTATCTCCGCCAAATCCGTGACGACCGCATGCGCGCCCCGGAGGTCCTCGAGCAGCGACTCCTCGACGTAGCCGTTGGGCGCTCCGGCGTCGGTTCTAAGCAGTATCGGGCGCGTGTCTGGGGCGTGTTCGCGAAGTAGCCCCGAGAGGGTCTGAGTCCGGATCCATTCCGCTCCCTCCAGCATCTCCCCTATGCTCTCCAGGTACGAATCCGGCACGAGCGCGAACTCGATCTTTGGAGTGATCACGACTGCGTCCTTGCTGCTCGTGATCAACTCGGCCGCCAGGGCAGCCGCGAAGACGCCGGCGTCCCAGGGCGCCGTCATGTGAGAACTCATGCCGCTGCTGGCAAAGACGAGTGTCACCCTGTCATTGTTGACATCTCGAGCCCTCACGGCGATCGTCCCGGGCGCGATGGTCTCGGTCAGGAGCCCCATCAGAGCGGCATCGACCACCACGTGATCCACGGAGGCTCCGGCGTAGTAAGAAAGGCTGTCTGTGGTGAGATCAAGGTCGGGGGAGTAGCCGCCCGTGGGCGGCCCTTCCAGAACCAGAGTCTGCTGGATCTCCTGCTTGCCCATCTGGATCTGCTCGAAGCCGTCCCGCCAACCCTGGGCCCCCAGGATGCCCAGATCCGCCCCGGAGTAGGGACAGACCGCGATATCCACAGACTCGTCTGTACCAAGGCCCTTGAGTGCAGCCAGAACCTCAGCTGCATTCGTAGCCGCGGGATCGTCCTCCGCCACGTCGACCAGTTTGCCCTGGGCCAGGCTGCCATCTGCCTCGAGCCGGCTGTAACCGTCGGCCATGTCGCGGAGTTGGGTCAGGAGCATGGGCTCAAGCGCCAGAGTGAAGTTCCAGTCAGAGTACCGGCCGGACAGGGCGAGCAGCCCCCGTAGATCTCCGACCCCGTCGGCCGCCGGGGCGATCGCTTGCTCCAGGGCTTGGTCATAGAAAATGCCATCTGAATCGCGGTGGATTCCGAGGGAGATCGGCCAGACGAAGGCGAGATCGAGAGGCGTGTCTCGAGGGGCGACCTTGCCTACCCATACCTGTCCCTTCGCCACGATCTCCCCGGACGACTTCACCTCCACCACGAGCAGATACGCGCCGGGTTTCGAGGGCACACCGGCAGGAAGGACAACTTCGGCATCCAACCATCCCGCTGCCAGGTCACTCGCCGTGAAGGTCTGGACGGCCTCGGTCGTGGTCGTCGTCGTACCAGCCTGAGTCGTGATGGTCGTCGCGCTCTTCTGGGTCGTGGTGGTGCCCAGCCAAGAGGCGGAGTGAAGCTCGACCACCGTCTTGTGGGCTTCCGGGAGTTCGGGGGCGGACTGCCCCACCTGAGTCGATTCGGCCGGACCCTTGACCCGGACCACTAGCTTGCTGCCCTCAAGCGAGCCGCCTATCCGGCCGTCAATGCTGACAATAAGCGCCTCGTCGACGAGGCTCAGCGAATGATCGACGTTCACAGTGAGCGGCGCCACGGCGGCATGGGCCGTGGAGACCGGGCTGAGAAGCAACAGAGCCGATGAGGTGAACACGCAGAGCACGGTGGCCAGAAATACCGCCACCACCGGGGAGAATCGGCATCGGGAACCGGCAAGCCTCATGGCGTTTCAGTGTAGCACGGTGGTCCGGCCTTCCAGACCGAGCACCGGACTCCCGATGGGCGAGGAATCAGGCTGACGCGGTCGGGAGAGGCGACAGTTGCTTCACAAGGCGGAGCACGCTGCCCCCGCCTTCATCCTCAGTCTGTTCCATTGAGTCGACCAGGGCGTTGATGATGGTCAGCCCGAGTCCACCCTCACTCATGGCGTTGCAGCCATCGAGAAGAGGGATTCGGCAGCGGCGCTCGGGGTCGGAGATGGTGATCTCCCACGAACTCGGCATCACGTTGAAGTCCACCCGCAGAGAATCGGGCCTGTCTGGGGTCGTCTTCGCCGGAGGGACCCCCGTCAGGTCCCCAAACAAAGCAGGTACAAGCCTCGGTCACCACCAACTTGAGATCGGCGATGACCTCCTCGTCCAGCGCCTCGCGAGCTCCCACAACCCCGGCGACCAGGCGGCACAGGCCCACATACTCTGGCTTGCAGGGGATGACGATAGAGATGAGCTGATGCCCGCTATTGCCAGGAGTGGTCATCTTCTCCCCGATGATAGATCCGTGCACGTCCGCCAGATACTCTCACGTTTCTTCGCGGAGAAGCTACCCGCGAAGCGCAGGCGTCTAAACAAGAGCGAAGCCCCCGACGTCTCAATCCAAGGACCATACGAGCCCAAGGTCTTCGCCGCAGGCCGCGCACAGCCCCTGCTTGATCCCCGAGGTCTCGATCTTCGGCTCGGTCCTCCGGATGACAGTGCGCCCGCAGGCCGGGACAGATGGTGTGTCGGGCCGCGTGACCCTGCACGTTGCCCACGTATACGAAACGGAGCCCGGCCGCCTTGCCGAGACCGACTCCTCGCTCCAGGGTCTTGATGGGCGTGGGGGAGAGATAGGAGAGCTCGAACTCGGGCATGAAGCGGGTCAGGTGCCAGGGAGTCCCAGGGCCGAGTTCGTCATGCACCCACCGAGCCATGGCGCTGAGGCTGGCGTCGTCGTCGTTGAGCTCGGGCACGATGTTGGAGACCACCTCCACGTGACAGCCGTGCAGCTCTTTCGCCCGCACAGCCGCCGCGTGAGCCGGCGCCGGATCTTTCACCTTGGTGAGCCGAGCCCAGCCCTCGGCCGTCGCGGCCTTGAGATCGAACTTGAAGGCGTCGACGACCGGAGCAACGTAGTCCAGCGCGGCCTCGGTCATGTAGGCCGCGGTGATGAACGCCGTGTACAGACCCGGCTTCCTTGAAAGCCGCGCACACGTCGTGCACGTACTCGATCCACACCACCGGATCGTTGTAGGTGAAGGCCACGCCGGCGAGCTTGTGCTTGCGCGCCATGGCGACCGCCTCGGCCGGCGTCAGCACCGGCAGGCGTGCGGTCTCGGTGCGGGCACTGGCGTGGGAGATCTGCCAGTTCTGACATCCGGAGCAGAGGACGTTGCAGCCGTAGCTGCCCAGGGAGAGGGCTCGGGTACCCGGGTGGAAATGAAAGAGCGGCTTCTTCTCGATCTCGTCGCTGATGATCGTGGCCGGGCGTGCGTAGGTGAGACTGACCATGCGGCCGCCGCGGACTCCGCGAGCCTTGCACAGACCCTCGGCATTCTCGGCAACGACGCAGAAGTGCGGGCACAGAGTGCAGCGCAACTTGCCGCCGCCGGCCTCTTCGCAGAAGAGCGCCTGCGGCACCCGGCGCCTGAGTGGACGAATTGGATGTGGGTTTGGGGCTCATGATCGAGCCGCGAAGTATACCTTCGTAGGTCGCGTGGGGCGGCTTCTCAGCCGTCCGCGTGCCACAGTCGAGCCCAGAAGTTAGACAGGATGGGACTCGACGTGCTTCAATTCGTTGTGGGTTATGGTCATACACGTCTGGACCTCCGGTGTCGCCGACACATCTTCACCGGCGCCAGACGCGAATCCAGGAGGAGGGTAAGTTGAAAAGGAAGCATGTTCTATTGATCGCGCTGCTGGTGCTGGCGTTGGTGCTTGTCCCGTTGGTCGCGGCCTGCGGCGACGAGGAGACCACGACCACCACGGCGGCGGCAACCGAGACGACCGTGGCGGCAGCCTATGACATCAACGCCATCGTGGCCGGCATCGAGGCGGATCCCGCCATCGTGGTGCCCGACAAGTACAAGGGTGGAGTGGTCAAGGTGGGAAGCGACGCCCCCTATCCGCCGTGGGAGATGTTCGTGGGCGAGACCGAGGAGTTCACCGGCTTCGACTATGACCTCGCGCAGGCGATGGGCGCCAAGATGGGTGTCAAGTTCGAGTTTGTGAAGACCATGTTCGACAGCATCATCATCGGGATCCAGGCCGGAAACCTCGATGTCGCCATGTCTGCCATGTACGACAACAAGACCCGCCAGGAGGAGGTCGATTTCGTCGACTACGCCATGGACGGAACGGGCATGGTGGTCCTGAAGGGCAATCCCGAGGGGATCACCAGCTTCGCCGACTTGGCAGGCAAGAACGTCGGCTGCGAGAAGGGCACCACGCAGGCGGATGCGCTGGCCGCTCTGAACGAGCAGTTCAAGGCCGAGGGCAAGGCGGAGATGACCGTCAGCGAGTTCCCCGATCAGCCCGCCGCACTGTTGGCGGTCCAGAGCGGTAAGGTCGTCTGCGACCTCACCGACAGCTCCACCGGGGGCTACATCGCCGTGACCACCGACGATGGCGCGACGTTCGAGGTCGTGATGGACCCGAATCCTCCGGCAGGCTGGGAGATCCAGCTGGACGGTATCGCGCTCAGCAAGGAGAACACCGGTCTGCGTGACGCCATCCAGAAAGCGCTGCAGGCGCTCATGGACGACGGCACCTACAAGACCATCATCGACCACTACGGCATACAGCCTATCGACACGGCCACCATCAACGCCGGCACGTTCGGAGTAGCAGACAGCTCAAGGTGAAACCCGCTGATCCAGCACGATCGGACACGCCCGCGGCGGTCAAGAACCGCGGGCCGAGCGGGCTAGACACGCGACCCGAGGCGATCAGAGCGGTCCCAATAAGACATTGGGGCCGCTGGGTCGCCTCGGTCGTCATCCTCTACATCTTCGTCGCGCTCGTCTACTCCCTCGCGAAGAACACCAGAACCTCCAGTGGGACTTCGCATGGGACTGGATGTTCAAGGACCTCGTCTTGCGCGGCGTTCTTCGGACTATCGAACTCACGTTCATCGCCATGGCCATCGGCATGATGGGCGGGACGATTCTGGCGGTGATGCGCCTGTCGAAGAACTACGTCCTCTCATGGCTTGTCCTGGTTCTACATCTGGTTCTTCCGGGGAACGCCGGTCTACGTGCAGATCCTGATCTGGGGCAACTTCGGGATCCTCTATCCGAGACTCTTCACGGGCCTGCCGTTCACCGGCATCGTGTTCGGAGGGCTGGACACAAACAGGTGGATCAGGCGTCTTCGTGGCGTCGCATTCTCGCTCTGGGTCTGAACGAGGCTGCCTACGCGGCCGAATTGGTACGAGCGGGCATCATCTCGGTGGAGAAGGGGCAGACCGAGGCTGCGGAGTCGCTCGGCATGTCGTTCCCGCTGACCATGCGCCGCATCATCCTGCCCCAGGCCATGCGGGTGATCATCCCGCCGATGGGCAACGAGACGATCTCGATGCTCAAGACCACCGCTCTCGTGGCCGTCATCGCCGGCCGGGAGTTGATGACCAACATCCGATCGCGTACTCGCAGAACTTCAAGATCATGCCGCTGCTCATCGTCGCCTGCGCTCTGGTACATCTTCCTGACGACACTGCTCACGATCGGGCAGCACTATCTCGAGCGGCATTTCGGCAAGGGCTTCGGCGAGAAGGAAGCCGAGTCGGCCGAGAAGAGGGCACTCAAACGACTACAGCAGAAAGTAGGGCCCGACATCAATGAGCCGGGAAACTGGGACTTCTAGGCACGCCTCCCAGCAGCAACTGAGCGGGCAAGCCGACGCCATCTCCGGGCAACCGATGGTCAAGGCCGAACAGGTCTGGAAGTCCTTTGGACAAGCTGGAGGTCCTCAAGGGGGTCGACCTGGTAGGTGAAGCCCCGGGAGACCTTCGTTCTTCTTGGGTCCCTCCGGCGGTGGAAAGTCCACCCTGCTGCGCTGCATCAACCACCTCGAGAAGATCGACGCCGGGCCGCCTGTATGTGGACGGCGAGCTCATGGGCTACGTGGAGAAGGGGGGCGTCCTTCACGAGATGCACCCACGTGACGTCTCCCGCCAGCGGGCCAGCATCGGCATGGTGTTCCAGCGGTTCAACCTCTTCCCGCACATGACCGCCATCGAGAACGTGATGGAGGCGCCCATCCGGGTCAAGAAGACCAACAAGAAGCAGGCGGAAGCTGAGGCGGAGAAGCTGCTGACCGAGGTCGGTCTGAAGGACAAGCTGGACGTCTACCCGGCACAGCTCTCCGGCGGCCAGCAGCAGCGGGTCGCCATCGCCCGCGCGCTCGCGATGAAGCCCAAGTTGATGCTCTTCGACGAGCCGACCTCGGCCCTCGACCCCGAACTGGTGGGGGAGGTGCTCGACGTCATGAAGCGACTGGCCCACGCAGGGCATGACCATGGTGGTGGTGACGCACGAGATCGGCTTTGCCAAGGAGGCGGCGGATGGGGTCGCCCTCATGGACGGCGGCGTGATCGTCGAGCAAGGGCCTCCCGAGGAGGTTCTCGTCAACCCCAAGGAGGAGCGCACGAAGCTATTCCTCTCGAAGGTGCTCTCCTGACTCCTCCGAGCTCGTCGTCGGCGCGTCCGGCGCTGAGTCCTCCGCCGGATCTCGACCTCGAGCGCGCGCTTCCGGCGCCAGCGCCACACCTCCCAAGCGACGAAGGCCACCACGGCGACCGCCAGCACGATGTAGAAGATCTGGTTGTAGCGGCTGAACTGCTCCTGCAACCTGCCCCAGGGATCCTCGCCGGCGGCCTTGCCCGCCCCGTAGCCAAGGACGGCGAGAGCGGCGTCCCACGGGATCGACGCCGAGGAACGAGTAGAGCAAGAACTTGCCCACCGGCATCTTGACTATCCCCGCGGGCAGAGAGATGAAGGTGCGGACTCCCGGCATCATGCGGGTGAAGAAGACGGTCAACTCTCCCCGCCGCTCGAACCAGCGCTCGGCCTTCTCGAGATGGTGCTCCTTCGCCCCGACGTAGCGCCCGTACCTCAGAAAGAGCGCCCGACCGCCGTAGCGTCCCACGGCGTAGGCGATGCGCGACCCCACCAGGTTGGCGACTGTGGCGACCGCGATGACCATCCAGAGATGCGTGTGACCCTGGGCGGCCAGAAAGCCTCCGTAGGGGACGACGATCTCGCTGGGGATGGGGATGCAGGCGCTCTCGGCCACCATCGTCAGAAAGACGATCAGCAGGCCGTAGTTCTCCAGCAGGGGCATGAGCCAGTTCTCGAAGAAACTCATGGCCGGCTATTCTACCGGCGACGCGTATCGGACGCGTCAAGTTGCCCCAATCCGTACTCGAAGCACTCGCGCAGCCGGTCCTCCAGGTCCTCGTAGTCAGGAGGGGTCGTCGCTCCCGCGGAATCGATGGCGCAGGTCCTGCTCCACCTGTCCGGCCAGGTGCGTGGTCTCGTCGTCGAGCCGGCGCATGAACTCTTCCGGTCCCAGTTGGTCCCGCAGCGCGGACAGATACTCGCGGGCCGCGGCGAAGGCCACGGTCGGGTCGGCGATGCACGGGAGCGTTCAGATCGAGGAAGTACGCGGTGAAAGCTCGCTTGAAGGCCAAGCGCAGAGACTGCAGAGATCCGTGAGCCATGGCACCGCTCAGCGGGTGTACGCCACCTCACGCCAGGACGGGTGAGGGGGTGGGCCGATCCGCCGGGAGCGATGGCCGGCCGGGAAGTAGACGAACGTGCCCGTCTCGTCGTCGAACGCGACCTCCAGCTGCCCCTCGATGAGCCGCAGATCGAGCCAGGCGCTGCGGAACACCAACTCGCGCAGCCAGTACACCAGGCACTCTCCGTGGAGGGTCAGCACCTCGTCGCCTCGCTGAAGGAGATACTCGCCCAGAGGGCTGACCGGGAACTCGATGCTGCCCCCCGCGACCAGTTGCACCAGGTCGGCGCACTCGTCTTGGTGCAGCAGTGCCCGGCTCGACCAGTCCCAGCTCCACCGCGGCCATCTCGACCCGTCTGGGCGAAGTCGACGCTGTTGAAGCCATAGCGGAAGCTGCGAAACTCGAGGATGTAGTCCTCGCCGGAGGCGTAGTTAGGATGCGTGTGTCGGTTTTCGGGCGTCATGGACATCCCCTACGGTGCGTGGAAGACCCTACCTGGGCACATTGTACCAAGGAGCGAGCCCTCATGTTCGCGACTGGTCATTTGCTTGTACGCGCCTTGGCGACGATTCATAATGAGACCATGAAGACCGCTCGCACCCGCCCTGATCGCAGCCGCCGTGGCCGCCGTGCTGCTGGCCTCCCTGCTGTCTGCGTCGTGCTCTCCAGCCTCGTGGCTTGCGGCGGCTCCGGTGGCGATGTCGACCCACAGGCGGTCCTCGCGGCCGCGCTCGGCCAAGATGAAGGCGATCAAGGGCTTCCACTTCGTCTACGAGGTGCACAAGCCGCGACGGCGCCGAGCCGGGCAGCGGTCTGGAGATCGCCCGCATCATCGGCGACGTGAACGCCGAGGGCAACATGCAGGCCACCGTCGACGCGACCATGGGCGGCACTGCCGGTGTCGCTGGGGTTCGTGGCCGTGGGCGACACCCACTACATCCAGGACCCGCTCTCGCGGAAATGGCAGTCGATGGCGGCCGCGGACAGCCCCGTGGGCAAGCTCAGCCTCGGACGCCGGCACCATCCGGATCCTCGACCACATCACCGAGACGTCGTACGAGGGCGAGGAGAGCAAGGGCGGCACGAGACCTCTATCACATCAGCGGCATGGTGGCGGCGGAGGAAGTGAAGGCGATCGCCGGTGCGGTGACACCACCGATCCCTTCCCTACCGATATCTGGATAGGAGTGGACGACAGCCTGGTCTACGAGGTCGATATCGCCGGAGCGGCGACCCCCAACGAGGACCGAGGCATCTGGCGCAGCATCGTCCTCTCCGACCTCGACACCAACGTAGACATCAAGGCGCCGCAATAGTCGTGCCCGGACAGGCGGCCGACATGGAGGCCGCAACCACGCACGAAGCTCCCCGCCGGGCGATTCTCGCCATGGTGGCACTGTGCGCGGCCGTCTTCGTGGCCGCCCTCGATCAGACCATGGTCCTCACGGTCATGCCGTCGATCATGCGCTCGCTCTACATCGACGTGCGCCACCTCAACGACGCCGGCTGGATCATCACCGGCTATCTGCTGGGCTACACGGTGGCCATGCCCTGTTCGGGCGCTTGGCCGACGTGTGGGGACGACGCCCGATGGCCATCGTGGCGCTGGTCGTTGTTCATGGTGGGGAGCGTCTTCTGCGTCTTCCTGAGCCATCTCGATCTCTTCGTGGCCGCCCGCGTGGTGCAGGCAGCCGGCGGAGGCGCGCTGGTGCCCATCGCCATGGCCGCGGCGGCGGACATGTTCCCGCCGGGCGACGGGCCCTGGTCCTCGGCATCATCGGGGGCGCCGCCGAGGCCGGCGGAGTGCTCGGCCCCATCTACGGTGCCGGACTGCTCCGCGCTGTGGAGTTGGCGACTCATCTTCCTGGTCAACGTGCCCCTGTGCCTCATCCTCATGCCTGTCTGCTGGCGCCTGCTTCGGCCTGGGCTGAGCTACTCCGCCGCGGGAGACGGCGCGGCGCAAGCGTACGCCGAGCCCACGCCCGAAGAGACGTCGACTGCCGGACGCACCGTCGCGGGAAGGACGCGCTGGTGGCAGCGTGGACGTGTCGACTATGCAGGCGCCTGCCTGATGGCGCTGGCCCTGGCCGGCGTCACCATCGGCCTGGGAACCGGGACACAGACCGTCGACCGCACCGCGGCAGCCGCGACACCGGTCAAGTGGCCATGGCTGGTGGTCAGCGCTGTCGCTTTCGTGGCCTTCGTCCTCTACGAGCGCCACCACACGCGTCCCCTCATCCGCCTCGACTTCTTCAAACGGCCGGCGTTCGCGGCTGCCAATGTGGCGCACCTGCTTGTGGGCGCAGCGTTGATCATCGGGATGGTGGAGATCCCGCTCTACGCCTACACGCTGTTCGGGATGACCGAGATCGAGGGTGGCCTGCTGCTCATCCGCTTGACCCTGATGATCCCCGTGGGAGCCGTGATCGGAGGCTGGCTGGCCGACCTGCTGGGCTACCGGATCACCGCGGTACTCGGATTCCTCATCGCCGCGGGGGGCTATCTTCTGGTCAGCCGCTGGCCGCTCGACCCCAGCCAGTCCGCGATGACCAGGGACCTCATGATCAGCGGCCTGGGCTTCGGCCTTGTCATAGGTCCCATCGGCGCCAGCGTCATCTCCTCGGTCAGTGCGAAGTGGATGACCACCGGGTCGGCGCTGGTGACCGTTTCTCGCATGGTGGGTATGGTGGTGGGTCTCTCGGCGCTCAGTTCCTGGGGAGTGCGCCGCTTCAACTCGCTCGCGGCCGACATCACCACCCCCATCGTCAGGCCCGTCGGGTCTCACCGACGCGGAGTGGCAGGCGATGAAGGACGCTGCCTCAGCGGCCACGAAGGCGGCCGCCCACACCGTCTTCAGCGAGTTCTTCCTCATCGCGGCTATCGTGATCGGGGTCGCGGCGATCCCGGCCCTCTTCTTCTACAAGCACAAGGTCAGAGGAACCAGTCGTCTCCCCTTCCTGCCGCATTGACGGCGAGTCGAAGCAGACGGGATGGCGCCGCGCAGCACGAACGGCGAAAGCCTGCAGGCCTTTGCGCTCCCTTGTCCGGCCGCTTGGATACAATGGGACTGACGCAGAGACTCCGAGTGAGGGCACCGTGAACGACGATCAACTTGACCTGGGAGCGTCATTCGACGCCGGCCTTCCCGGCTCCGACCGCACGACGCGCGTCGCCGTCTGCGATCTGACGCCCGGCTCGACCGTAGAGGGCGTCTACCTGCTCTCCAGCAAGGAGACCCGCCAGACCAAGGCGGGCAAGCCCTTCTTCAAGCTCAAGGTGAGCGACCGCACCGGCACCGTGGACTGCACGGTCTGGGAGACGGAGGCGATGGACCCCAGCGCTCAAGGCCGGCGATCTCGTGTCGGTCAACGCCCGGGTCACCGAGTACCAGGGCAAACCGCAGCTGGAGGCATCGAGGGTCACGCCCGCGCCGCCCGGTGGGGCCGAGGCCCGGGACTTCCTGCCCTCCACCTATCGCGACGTCGATGAGCTCAAGGGATTCCTTCAGTTCCACATCGACTCGGTGCACGATCGCGACTACGGCGCCCTCTTGAAGGCCATCTTCGGCGATCCGGACTTCTACGAGGCCTTCACCACGGCGCCGGCCGCCAAGGTCTACCATCATGCCTACTTGGGGGGCCTGATGGAGCACACGGTGGCGGTTGCCGACATGTGCGACTTCGTCGGCCAGCAGTACGGACGGATAGACCGCGATCTGCTGCTCACCGCCGCCCTCCTCCACGACGTGGGCAAGACGCAGGAACTCTCGTTCGAGACCGCCATCGACTTCACCGATGCGGGGCGCTTTCTGGGCCACGTGATCCAGGGGGTCACGCTGGTCTCCGAGAAGGCCAAGGAGTTGCCGTCGTTCCCCGAGGCCAAGCTCCAGCAGCTTCTGCACTGCATAGTGAGCCATCACGGAGAGCTGGAGTGGGGATCGCCCAAGCGTCCCAAGACTATCGAGGCGCTGATCCTGCATCACGTCGACAACCTGGACGCCAAGGTCAAGGGGTTCCTCGAGATCGTCGAAGGTTCGCGAGATGCACCTTGGACCGACCTGCGCAATCTCTTCCGCAGGCCTCTGCACGTGCCCCGCGCCGCCCACCAAGAGGAGGACTTCCTACCTCCCGGAGAGGACGAGCCCGGAGGCTCCAGGCTACTGAGGACGCCCATTGCGCCGCCAGCGCGTCTGGCGGCCGGGAATTCGCTTCTGGCAGCCTCCTAGACCTCTTCCTCGCGCAGGCTGCTCTCGATCGTTTCGCTGACCTCGCTGTCGACGTCCGGCAAGACCTGCCGCCTGTGCCCGGCGTTCTCCTCGTCCCGTCCCAGCAGCGACGATTCGCCAGACATCATGGCATCGAACGCTTTCGCCTTGAGCCGGCTCCGGACCCCCTCGATGCGGACCTTCATGGAGTCGTAGTCCACGGGCTCCTCTGGCGCCATCTCCGCGTCTGCGTCGAAGGACATGGAGTCGACTAGCGACTCAACGGACTCGGCTACGGCCGGCTCCTTCACTGCAGCCTCTCCGATCACGGGAACCGCGGGCGCTGTCGTCCAGTCGTCGTCCGGCGCCTCGGCCTCATCGGCCGACATGAACGGTTGCTCGAGCTCTTGTCGGATGCGACGACGAGTCTCTTCGATCCTGGCCTTCAGATCGTCCACCGGCGGGATCTCGACCACCGCTTCCGGTGCTTCCACGATGTACTCATCCACCACAGGTGGTTCTTCAGTCTCGGGCAGGCTCACCTCGACAGACTCGACCTCGAGTTCTTCCGTCTCCGGCTCGGACCAGACGGCAGCAGTCGGCTCCTTCCAGGACTCGATCGGCTGGCGCTCCACTTCGGCTGCTTCCATCGGCGCGAACTCGATGGGCGCCTCCGGTAGGATATCCTCGAGATTGTCCTCTTCCACCACCACTGTGGCGGAGTGGTCCCATCCAGAACCCGGCATTGGAGCGTCGAGGATGTCCGGCGCGGCGAGGATCTCGAGTTCCGGCACCTCTTCGACGACCTCGGCCAGGGGCACCTCGACCGCCGAGGGTTCGAGTTCCGACTCCGGTGCCTCTACTACCGGCAAGAGCGGGGTTTCGACCGACGAATAGGAGGGCGCGGGTCTCGGAACCGGCTCCCACTCGAGAACTGGCGAGGCCTGAGTCACCTGGGATTCGTCTACCGTGGCAGGCGGAGTCTCGACCGGGGAGTACTCGCGTGCGGAACTCGTTACGGGTTCCCATACGGGCGGGGCGCTTCCAGCACGGAGCTCTCGACCGAGATTCGATCAACGGCTCCTCGACCACGGGGAGTTCAGCGAGCGGCTCGGGTGCTTCGACGACCGGAGCAGCCGGGATGTCGACCGGGAAGAAGTCACGTGCGGGGCTCGGCGCAGGCTCCTCCCACGACGGGCGTGCAGGCGTTTCGACCACTGTCGCTTCAACGACCGGAGGTTACGACTGAGCGACCGGGGTCTCGATCACCCATGCGGGAGCCTCGACCGTGCGGGCGCTTCGAACACGCGACGGGTGCCTCGACCGCGGGTGCCTCCACGATGGGCGCCTCTACGACCGAGGTGGGCGACACGTCGGTGGGGAGGTAGTCAGGTATGAAACTCGGCGCCGGTTCCCACACAGGCGTGGGAGCCTCAACCACGGCCGCTTCGGCTACCGGAGGTGCAACGACCGGAGGTTCGACGACGGGGCTCGACAACCGGGGTCTCGATCAGCCACGCAGGCGCTTCGACCACCGGGGTCTCCGGAGCGGCCACACCAACAGGGGCGACCCACGGGACAGGCTCGGCCTGAATCGGAGGTGCTTCAACCTGCGCGGCCGGCGGCGCCTTCTGCTCCAGGGTTGCAGCCTGTCCCAGATGGGCCCTTTGCTGGCTCTTCTGTGAGACAAGGTATCCCAGGGCCGCTCCCAACGCGCCCCCCAGAAGGAATCTTGCCGTGCTATCCATCGCGATTCCCCTCCTTGACACCCATCTATGTCCGCTGATCCCGCTGGACCAGCCTAATTCTACCCCTATCGCGGCGCTTTTGGCCCGCGCTCGGGCGGCAGAGCCACACGAGTGACTCGTAGCCTTCTCTGTATCGGCCTCTGGCGTGGAATCTTGACCAGTGCTCAGGCTTTGTGATCTCCCGGTGCCCCACGACGCAGCGCCCGCATCCTCTCCAGGAACTCGCGCATGCGGGCCTCCTCGCCTTCAGAGGTGGGTCGATAGAACTCCCGCTCACCGAGCCCCTCCGGGAGATGGCGTTGAGCCACGTACCCTCCTTCATTGTGCGGATACACATATCCGACGCCGTGACCCAGCGCCTTCGCCCCAGAGTAGCCCGTGCTCCTCAGGAAGGCCGGGGGCGCCTGAGCCCCGTGTTCCTCCACCTCTCCCAGTGCCATCTCTATCCCCGAGCACGAGGCGTTGGACTTGGGCGCACAGCTCAGATAGGTCACCCCTTGAGCGAGATTGATGCGGCACTCGGGCAGGCCGACGAATTCCACCGCGCGGGATACCGCCACGGCCACCTCGAGCGCCCGGGGGTCGGCATTGCCGATGTCCTCAGAGGCAAAGATGACCAGGCGCCGGGCGATGAACTTCGGGTCTTCGCCTCCGCTGAGCATGACCGCCAGATAGTAGAGAGCGGCGTCGGGGTCGGAGCCGCGCAGGCTCTTGATGAAGGCCGAGATGATGTCGTAGTGCGCGTCGGCCCCTTTGTCGTAGAGCACCAGCTTCCGCTGAGCGGCCAGTTCGATGGTGGCTGCATCCAGCGTCGGGAGGCCTTTGGCTCCGGCCAGGACCAGGGCCCGCTCCAGAATGGTCAAGGCCCGTCGCGCGTCCCCCAGACCTCCCTCGGCGATCAGGTCGAGCACCTCACCATCGACCGCCACCTGACCCACGCCGGTGTAGGAGGACGTTCTGAGGACCGCCAGACCTCGGTCGAGCAGGTGGCGGATGTCTTCCTTGGAGAGCGACTCGAACCTGTAGAGCTCGCAGCGCGAGATCAGCGCCGGGATGACTTCGAAGTACGGGTTCTCGGTGGAGGCCCCGATGAGAGTCACAACGCCGTCCTCCACCGCATGAAGGAGAGCGTCCTGCTGGGATTTGGAGAACCGGTGGATCTCGTCTATGAACAGCACGGTCCTTCGACCCGTCTGTGCTCGGCGGTCACGGGCGCGTTCGATCACCTTTCGCACCTCGGCCACGCCTGAACTCACGGCGGAGAGTTCCTCGCGCGCCGAGCCGGTCACCTCGGCCACCATCCGAGCGACCGTGGTCTTGCCGGTGCCTGGGGGACCGAAGAAGATCATCGACCTGACCGTGCCGGTCTCGATGGCGACCCTTAGAGCCGCCCCCTTGCCGAGCAGATGCGTCTGCCCGACCACCTCGTCGAGGCTCCGCGGGCGCATGCGCGCCGCCAGAGGGGCATTCTCCGAAAGATCGGCCTCGAGACCTGCGGCGAAGAGACTCTCATCCTGCATGCCTGGATTCTAGCAGCGCATGCGGACGGGGACGGGCGCCTGTGAACAGCGGCCTTCGGCGGCCGGAGCGTGCGCTCGAGACCCCGGACGCCCTACCTGGCGCTCGCGATCGTGTAGCTACCCATCTTGAGGTACTTCTCGTGGCGAAGACGAAGGCGCTCGCCGGCATCAAGCCTCCGGAGTTCGTCCAGGTAGACCCCCACCTCGTGCATGACTCGCTCCGCCGTCAGCGCGTGGTCGGTGTGCGCACCTCCGGTGGGTTCGGGAATGACCGCGTCGATCAGGCCGAGTTCGAGCAGTTCGCCCGCGGCTACGCGAAGGGCCGCCGCCGCGCGAGGAGCCTCGGCGGCGTCGCGCCACACCAGGGCCGCGCATCCCTCGGGCGAGATGACCGAGTACACGGAGTTCTCCAGCATCAGCACCCGGTCGGCAACGGCGAGGGCCAGAGCTCCCCCCGACCCGCCTTCTCCGATGACCACGGTCACGGTCGGGACCATCAGGCCGGCGAAGACCTCGATGCTTCGGGCGATAGCCCCGGCCTGTCCGCCTTCCTCCGCGTCCTTGCCCGGATAGGCCCCGGGAGTATCGACCAGTGTGACCACCGGAAGGCCGAACTTCTCTGCAAGCTTGGCCAGCCTCATAGCCTTGCGATAGCCCTCGGGCCGAGCCATACCAAAGCTGCGCTCCTGCCGCTCCTTCAGCGTGTGCCCTTTCTGATGACCGATCAGGACGATGCGATGCTCGCCCAGGGTGGCGAACCCGCCGACGATGGCCTTGTCGTCACCGTGCAGGCGATCGCCGCCCAGCTCGAGGAAGTCGGGTAGAGCCTGCGCGATGTAGTCGAGGGTCTGAGGCCTCTCCTGATGCCGTGCGAGCTGCACAGTCTCCCAGGCGGCCTCAGGGGTTCTCCGCTGCGACTGGGGAGCGTTCTGCTCAGCCACCGGCCTCACCCCCCTCCAGGAACGAAAGACACCGGGCCAGCTTCTCTTTCAGCTCCCTGCGGTCGACCACCATGTCCACCTGGCCGTGCGCCAGCTGCGATTCCGACGAGCCAAAGCCCGGCGGAAGCTTCTCCCGTATGGTCTGCTCGATGATCCGGGCCCCCGCGAAACTCATGACCGCCCCAGGTTCGGCCAAGATGATGTCGGCAACGGTGGCGAAGCTGGCGAACACGCCCCCGGTGGTCGGATGCGTGAGGATGGTGATGTACGGCAAACCGGCCTTGCCCAGCATCTGCACGGCAACGACCGTCTTGGCCATCTGCATGAGAGAGAACAGCCCCTCTTGCATGCGGGCGCCGCCAGAGCCCGCCACGACCACCAATGGCCTGCGCTGTTCGATCGCCAGCTGTGCGAGCCGGCAGAAACGCTCGCCCACCACCGAACCCATCGACCCGCCCAAGAAACTTGAAGTCCAACACGCCAAGCGCCGCCGGACGCCCCGATATCTCGCACGAGCGCCGCCAGGAAGGCCTCGGTCAGACCGGTCTTGAGCTGCGCCTCGGACAGCCGCTCGGGATAGGGCCGCAGATCGTGAAAACCGAGTGGATCGCCGGCGCGGACCTCTTCGCCTATGAAGGTCACACTGCCTTTGTCGGCCAGCTGGGCCACCCGCTCGTGCGCGGGAAGTGGATAGTGATACGAGCAGTGTGGGCACACTCGCAGAGACCGCTCGAGCTCACCCTCCTCCAACGGGGCGTTGCACTTCTTGCAGCGTTCGCCCGTGACCTCCGCCGGGGGCGGCTCCTTCCGCGCGACCTGTATGGTTACGTACTTAGCCATGCCACCTGCGTAACACGATCGCGGCGTTGTGTCCGCCGAAACCGAAGCTGTTCGAGATCGCCACTTCCACTTCCGCGTCCCGGGCGACGTTGGGAACGTAGTCGAGATCGCACGCGGGGTCGGGCTCGTCCAGGTTGATGGTGGGCGCGACCTTGCCCACCTCCATGCACAGGACGGTGGCCGCCGCCTCGAGAGCCCCGGCCGCGCCCAGGCAGTGGCCGAACATGCTCTTGTTGGAGCTGACCATCACCTTGGCGGCATGCTCGCCCAGCGCCAGCTTGATGGCCTTGGTCTCCATGACGTCGCCCAGGGGAGTCGAGGTGCCGTGAGCGTTGATGTAGTCCACCTCGGAGGGGTCCACTTCCGCGTCTCGGAGAGCTCTGGTCATGGCCAGGCCGGCCGGCTCGCCGGTCTCGTCGGGCTCGGTGAGATGGGAAGGCGTCTCCGGTCATGCCGTAGCCGACGATCTCGGCGTAGATGTGGGCTCCGCGCTTGAGAGCGTGCTCCAACTCCTCCAGCACCAGCACCCCGCCGCCCTCTCCCATGACGAAGCCGTCGCGCCCGGCATCGAACGGACGGCTGGCTCTCTCAGGCTCGTCGTTGCGCGTGGATAGCGCGCGCAGCGCGGCGAAGGCCGACATGCCCACCTCGTTCACGGCCGCCTCGGCGCCGCCGGCGAACATGGCCGTGGCGTCTCCCCGCCTGATGAGGGAGAAGGCGTCCCCAAGCGCGTTGGTCCCGGCTGCGCAGGCGGTGCAGGTGGCGTTCACCGGACCCTTGAGCCCCAGAAGGATGGAGCTGCAGGCCGAGGCCATGTTGGGGATCATCATGGGGATGAAGAAGGGACTCACCCGGGTGGGGCCCTTGATCGAGGAGAACGCCGATCTGCTCGTAGAAGGTGTCCAGACCGCCCACCCCGGAACCGATCAGCGCTCCGACCGCGTAGGGATCTTCATCCACCGGATAGCCGGAGTCCTCCAGGGCCAGTGTGGCAGCGGCGGCCCCGTACTGGGCGTAGCGATCCATCCGCTTGGTCCATCTTCTTGTCGATGAAGGCCAGAGGCGTCGAAATCCCTCACCTCGGCCGCGATCTTGACCGGGAACTCGGTCGTGTCGAAGCGCTCGATGCGCCACACGCCCGAACGGCCCGCCAGAAGCGCCTCCAGGAAGGGCAGCCTTGCCGATACCGACGGGCGAGACGACGCCGACACCGGTGACAACCACCCGCTTGTATTCGATAGTCCTCGGCGCTGCCGGTCATGTCCGTCACCTCCCCTTTCCGCTAGATACCCAGACCGCCGTCGACCGCGCAGCACGGCGCCGGTGATGAACGAGGCCGAGTCGCCGGCCAGGAAGGCCACAGCGTCTGCCACCGCTTCCGGCGTGCCGATCCGGCCCAGCGGGATCTGGCTGATGAGGGCGTTCCGCGCCTTCTCGTCCAGCGCGGCCGTCATCTCCGTCTCGATGTAGCCGGGGGCGACGGCGTTCACCCGCACGTTGCGCGAAGCCACCTCCCTGGCCAGGATCTTCGTGAGGCCGATCAGCCCGGCCTTGGCCGCCGAGTAGTTCGCCTGGCCCGCGTTGCCCCGCCGGCCGACCACGCTGGAGATGCTGACGATCGACCCCTGCCGCCGCTTGATCATGCCGCGCAGCACCGCCTTGCTCATCAGGAAGGCGCCCTTGAGGTTCACCGTGAGCACCGCGTCCCAGTCGCTCTCGCTCATCAGCACCGCGAGTCCGTCTCGGGTGATGCCTGCGTTGTTGACCAGGATGTCGACCGGTCCCAGCGCCGCCTCCACCGCGGCCACCGCGGCCTCGGCTTCCGCTTCCTTGGAGATGTCGGCCTTCACGAAGGTCGTCGCCCGGCCGGTAGCCTTCTCGATCTCGCGAGCCGTCTCGGCGCCGCTGTCGGCCAGATCGACGATAGCCACTCTTGGCTCCATCCTCAGCCAGACGCAGCGCGATCGCCCGGCCGATGCCTCTCGCTCCGCCGGTGACCAGAGCCACCCGGTCCTCAAGGGAGGCGCTCCTATCGGTCATCTCGCACCCCTGTCTCTGCGATCGCGTTCAGCGCGCTCTCGGAGCGCGCCGCGTCTCCGGGTCGACACCATCGGGAAGTCGCGCGCGATCCTCTTCATCAGCCCGGTCAAGCACGCTGCCCGGCCCGCATCTCCAAGCCCGACTCCGGCGCATCCGCGCCGCCCAGCAGCATCTCCATGCTCTGCGCGAACTTCACCGGCGACATCAGCTGCCGGGCCAGAACACCGGCAAGCTCCTGCGGCTCCGGATAGCGCAGCTCTCGGTGGTGGAGAAGAACCTGCGCGCTGCACCGGCCACGAAGCTGCACCTCGCGCCAGCGCCTCCGCCAAGCGACTCGGCAGCCCCGGCCATGAACGGGGTGTGAAAGGCACCGGACACCGGCAGCGGCAGCACTCGCTTCGCGCCCCGGCTCTGGGCCAACTCGCCGGCTGCGCGCACCGACTCGACCGCGCCCGAGATGACCACCTGACCGGGCGAGTTGTAGTTGGCCAGCCAGACTTCGGCGAGCGAGGCGCACAATCTCTTCGACGACCTCGGTCTCCAGGCCTATGACGGCCGCCATCGTCCCGCCGCGCTCCTCGGCGCAGGCCTGCATGCCCCGACCCCGGACGTCGACCACCCGGAGGGCGTCGGCGAAGGTCATGTGGCCGGTAGCCACCAGGGCCGAGTACTCACCCAGGGAGTGGCCCGCGGCCACCGCAAGACGAGGCGCCTTCTTGCTTCCAGGACCCTCCACACGGCCACACTGCAGGTCAGGATGGTCAACTGCGTCCGGTCGGTCCGAGTCAGCTCTTCCATGGACCCGTGGCGGCACAGCTCGCCGATGTCCCAGCCCAGAACCTCGCCGGCCTCGGCGAAGGTCTCCCGCGCGACGGGATACTCCCACAGGTGCTCGGCCATGCCGGCGCCTGGCTACCCTGGCCCGGGAAAAGGATGAGCAGTCGTCCCATGTTCAGCCTCTCCCTCCATCGTCCTTCGCCGCCGCGGCCCCATTCCATCAGACACGCACCCCAGGTGAGTCCCGCGCCGAAGCCCATGAGCAGCACCAGATCGCCGTCCTTGAGCCGCCCCTCGGCCCGGGCCCCGCTCAGACAGAGCGGGATCGAGGCGCACGAGGTGTTGCCGTACTTCTGCAGATTCGTGTACACCTTGTCCTCGGCGATACCGAGCTTCTTGGCCGCTGCGTCGATGATGCGCAGATTGGCCTGATGAGGCACGAACAGATCGACGTCGGCGACGGTCGCGCCCGCAACGCTCCAGCACCCGGCCCGCCGACTGCGCGACCACCCGGGTGGCGAACTTGTAGACCTCGCTGCCGTTCATCTTCATGTAGTGCTGACGCGCCTCGACGGTCGCGCACGAGGCGGGCAGTCGCGAGCCCCCGGCTGGGATCATGAGGAACTCCTCGCCGGAGCCGTCGTCCGCCCAGGTCGAAGCCCAGGATGCCGCCCGGCCCGGCGCCGCCTCAGAACCACAGGCGCCGACTCCAGGGAGAGACCACCGCGGCTCCCGCTCCGTCGCCGAAGAGGACGGCGGTCGACCGGTCCTCCCAGTCGAGGATGCGCGGAGATGGTCTCGGCGCCCACCACCAGCACCTGCTCGTGGAGGCCGCTGGCCACCGCGCCGGCGGCCATGGCCAGCGCGTAGACGAAGCCGGTGCAGCCGGCCGAGACATCGCAGGCGCCGGCGTTGGCGCACCCGCACTCGTGGGCGACGCGCGAAGCCGTCGCCGGCATCATCTGGTCGGGCGAGATGGTGGCGGTGATGACCAGGTCGACGTCTTCGCCGGAGGCAATCCGCGTCGGCTAGAGCGCCTCCGGGCCGCGACGATGCCAAGGTCGGACGAACTGAGACCTGCTTCGGCCACCCGGCGCTCCCTGATGCCGGTGCGCTGTCTGATCCACTCGTCGGAGGTATCGAGACCTGCGGCCAGGTCGTCGTTGGTGACGACCTTCGTCGGGCACATAGGCGCCAAGGCCGGTGATGGTGACAGGTCTCCCCAGGAGGGAAACGGGTCTGCTCGAAGACATGGACTAGGGCTCGGCGATCGCGAAGGTCAGAGTGCCGCTGCAGACGAGATCGGAGCCGACGAAGGCCTTGCCCTTCGCCCTTGCCCACGGCGCCCCGGCTCTTGGTGAGGCGCATCTCCAGACGAAGGGTGTCGCCGGGCACGACCGCCGCGCCTGAAACGCACGTCGTCGGCCCTGGCGAAAAGGACGATCTTGCCCTCGGGCCTCGGGCTGAGAGAGCACGGCGACGGCCCCGGTCTGCGCCAGGGCCTCGAGCTGAAGCACGCCGGGAAAGACCGGGTGTCCGGGGAAGTGCCCTCTGAACACATCGTCGGTGGCGAGGATGTCTTTCTCGGCGATCGCGTATTCCCCGGGTACCAGTTCCGTCACCCGATCGAGCATCAGAAAGGGCTCCCGATGAGGCAGGATCGCTTCGATCTCCTGTCGGTCCAGCATTTTCCCCCCAATCTGGTGCTATCTGCATCCACCGGGCCAGTCCACATGTCCACCGGGCCCCAGGGTGCTAGTATTTTCCAGGATGAGTCTGGCTTTTCAAGGAAACCCTCCTTCCCGGGGTTCTAGCCGGCCACTGATGCAGTTGCAGCTCTCACTGAGCGGTGGCCGACCGACTCCACGAGACCTTGCTGGTGCGCGGAGAACCGCTCGACGCCGTGGAAGCGGTGCGATCGCTCATCGCCTCGCCCAGCGTCCCCGCTCCGCTTTGTCAGGAGATACTTGGGGCCCTCGTCCGCCACGACCAGCGCTTCTGCTGGGACGCGGGCATGACCGGACTGCTATCTCTCCGCAACTGGGAGATCCCGGACCCTGACCTGGCCGACGTGCCTTTCGTGGCTCTGGACCTGGAGACGACCGGAGCCCGTGCCGGGACCGAGCAAGATCACCGAGATAGGGGCGGTCCGGATCGAGGGGTTCCGCGAGGTCGAGCACTTCAGCACCCTGGTGAACCCTCTGCGCCCCATCCCACCGATGATCACCCAGATCACCGGCATAACCCAGGAGATGGTGGCCGACGCTCCTCGCATCGAGGAGGTGATCCCCGAGCTGCTGGAGTTCCTTAGAGGAGCCGTGGTCGTGGCCCACAACGCCCCGTTCGACGTCGGCTTTCTCAACTACGAACTGCAGCGACTCAAGGGACGCAGACTGGGCGAGGGGGCCATCGACACTCTGCCCCTGGCCCGTGCGCTGGCGCCGGGTCTGCCCAACTACCGCCTGCATACGGTGGCCGACGCTCTGGGCGCCCCGGTCGCCGCCTGCCATCGCGCCCTCGCCGACGCCCAGGCC
This sequence comes from uncultured Actinomycetes bacterium, assembly GCA_963714175.1. Classification (GTDB taxonomy): domain Bacteria; phylum Actinomycetota; class Thermoleophilia; order RBG-16-64-13; family RBG-16-64-13; genus RBG-16-64-13. The sequence continues at coordinate 208,054 of CAVQNN010000011.1, forward strand.
GCCGGGCATGTCTTCGTCACCTTGGTGGGTCGTCTGCAAGAACAGGGGATCACCCGCCTGGGCGAGGTCCGCGCCTATGCCAATCCCTCTTCGCGCTCCGCTCTGGAGAAGCTGTATCTGACTCGCGACTTCCCAAAATGCCCGGGAACGTACCGCTTCGTCGACAAGGACGGCAAGATCCTCTACGTCGGCAAGGCCGACCGGCTCCGGGAGAGAGTGCGTTCGCACTTCGTCGCGAGCGCCGATCACGCCCGCAAGGTCCGGCAAGCCGTACGTATGGTGGAGCGCATCGACTGGGATGAGACCTGCACACCGCTCGAGGCGATGGTGCGTGAGCAGCAGCTCATCCTCGAGCACCGACCGTCCTGCAACCTGCACGGCACACGCCCAGAGACCTACGCCTACATCAAGGCGGGCGGCCCTGGCCCCGGTCTCAATCTCTTCATCAGCAGCCGGGCGCCCAAGTGGCTCAGCTCCGACCGCCCGGCGCTACCCGCTCGTCAGCCCCTGATCATCGGACCCTTCCGCGGTCGAACCAGGCTGCATGCCGCGCTCGACCTGCTTCAGCGCTGCTACCCCATCCGCCGCTGTCCCACGGCAGCCGGACGGTCGCCCCTGCGTGCGCGGAGACCACGCTCGCTGTCTGGCTCCTTGCGGCGGCGATCCCGAGACCACCCTGGAACACGACGCCCTGGTGACGGATATCGTCGGGTGGCTCACCGGCCACGCCGACGTGGATCTTCCCGACCCACTCGAACGCGCCGCGGAAGTCGTGCGCGACCTTGTCCCGGCAGCGACGCTACGAAGAGGCCCAGAACCTGCGTGAGGCGTGCGAGCATCTGCTCAGCATACGTCGTTCGTACGCGTCGTTGGCCGAGGCGCGCAGTCTCCGCTTTGCCGCCTTGTGGCCGCAGGACAACAACGGCGACGGCCCTTCGGTGCGGTTGAACCTGGTATGGAACGGCAGACCTGTGCGAACCGGTGTCGCTCCTTCCGGACACGGTCGGCGGATGACATCGACGCAGCGCTCGAGGCCTCTCTGGGAGCGAAGGACTCGGCGACCCCCGATGGGCGCCCCCTCCACCGATGGCAGTGCCACAGAAGGAACTCGACTCGCTCCTGGCGATCCGTCGCTGGTTCTGCGAGACCGACCACACTCCCAGGCTGCCTCTCCCCGGTCCGGAGGCCGACCCGAGCCCAGCGGCAGGCGTTCAGGACTCAGACTCGTCACCGAAGCGCGAGGCTTGTTTCTGACGAAGACACCCTCCGCCGGGAGGGCAGGCGCAGCTGTCTAGACCGTCGCCACCTGGGTCTTGGGAAGCTGGATACCCTTGGCCTTCATCACCGCCGTAAGGAGACTGCGATCGATCTTCCCCTTGTAGATGGGGATGCCTTCCCTGACGCAGAGCTGGATCACGTCTCGAGTCTCGGTCCCCAGCTCCTCCGCCAGCTCCTCGGGGGTGAAGTGGTTGGCCATGAGATCTCCTTTCCAGGCTAGGGAATCACCACAACGACCACGAACAAAAAAGCCCAGCAGCGCAAGCTGCCAGGCTCACCGAAGCCACCTATGGCACCAACGCGGGTATGCCATCTGCATCACTCCCGCGCCACTGTCGATTTAGGTCCCTCATTGGCTCATTGTATCGCCACCGGGAGCCGACGGCAATCATGCACGCGCCGGCCACGGGTCTCGATCACGGCTCTTCCAGATCCTCCCGCAGGAGCAGGAACTCGACTTCTTCGCCGGCCCGCACGCCCCGGGCGCCCCCCGGGACGAACGCGAGTCCGTTCGCTCCCACCATCGAGCGCAAGATGCCCGATCCCTGAGCGCCGGTCGAACTGACGTGCCAGACGCCATCCTCCCGCCAGGCCCGAACCCTCACCACGTACACTCGCCCATCGTGGTTCACCACGTCTTCGGCGATGATGGCACGGTACAGAGGCCGGGTGGTCTTGCGATAGCCCCATGAGACGGAGCAGCGCCGGCCGGACGAAGAGCTCGAACGAGACCATGACCGACACCGGATTGCCGGGAAGGCCGAACACCAGCGTCTCGTCTCGCACGCCGAAGGCCAGCGGCTTGCCCGGCTTCATGGCGACTCCCCAGAGCCGTCGTTCGACGCCGAGTTCGTCCTGGACGTCCTTGACGAAGTCGAACTTGCCCACCGAGACTCCGCCCGAGGTGAGCAACACGTCGTACTTCAGCCCCTCCTCCATGAGGCGCCTCGTGGTATCGTAGTCGTCGGGAACGATACCGAGCATGATTGGCTCGATCCCCAACTGCTGGCACTGAGCCCGGAGCGAGTAGCTGTTGGAATTGCGGATCTGGCCCGGGCCGAGATCTCGGCCCACCTCCACCAACTCGCTGCCGGTGGAGATGATGGCCACCCGCGGACGCCGGTGGACCTGCACCGTCGCGTAGCCGAGGCTGGCAATCAGGCCTATCTCGGCCGGGCCGAGCACGCTGCCTGGTGCGAGCACCCGCTCGCCCGCCCCGACGTCCTCGCCCGCCCGGCGGATGTTCCTGCCAGGCTTCACCGGATCGCGCAGCAGCACTTGACCGTCCGCCTCTTCCGTTACCTCCTGCTCAACGACCGCATCCGCCCCCTCTGGAACCGGGGCGCCTGTCATGATCCGCGCAGCCTCGTCGGGACCCAACGGTCGCGTGGCGACATGGCCGGCAGCGATGGTCTCGCCGATGATCAGCCGCACGGGGGAGCCGGCAGTTGCTTCGACAGTATCCGCTGCCCTAACGGCAAAGCCGTCCATGCCGGAATTGTCGAAGGGAGGGACGCTGTGCGGGGCGACGATCTCCTCACCCACCACCATGCCAAGGGCGTCTGCCAAGGGCCGGGATTCCACCGCAAGGGGACGCGCTTCGGCGAGTACACGAGTCCTTGCTTCTTCTATGCTGGTCAGCTTGTTGGCCATCTCCGGGCCCCTTCATTTTGACAATCTTGCTGCGAATTTGCACTCTGCGTGTAAACCATTCGGCGACTTCGGCCGATAGGAAGAATAGCATGAGCAATACCAGTCAAGAACCAGGACCCGAGATCGCCATGAACCCCTTTGAGCGAGAAAACCATCCCCCCGACCGCCAGCATTCAGCGGGCAATTGGACCGGTGCAGCTCGCCTTCAGGCAATCCACGATCTCGTTCGCTCGGGCGACTACCACGTCCCAGCCGCCGTCATCGCAGATCGAATAGTCGAGCGAATGATCGCCGAGAAGCGCGGGTCTTCGTACTGATTTGCCTCCACGTTGCCTGAGGCTTAGAATCACACGGGCCTCACGCTAACGGGAGTCGCACATGCCCCTCACAATACGTCGGCGTCTAGTCGACCATGTCCGGCAGTGGCGGAAGATGGCCTACGCCGTCTGCGCCGGGCTCGTACTGCTGGCGGGCGCGGCGGTCTTTCTTTCCGTGTCCTCTCCTGCCTCCAGTGTGGAGCTGGCTACAGGTCCGACTTTCTTTGACTCCAACCGCGCATTTCGCGCGGCCGAGGACATGAACACGCTCTACCCCGAGCGCACTCTGGGGTCTGAGGATTCGGAAGGTGTCATCGAATGGCTCATGGAGAAGCTCCCCAGCGCGGACACGGCTGAGCCCATCGACGAGTTCGAAGCCCCCATGGGTGACAAGACGGTGACTCTGCGAAACGTCGCCGTGGTGCTCCCGGGAGCGAGCCGGGAGACCATCATCATCGCCGCTCCGCGCGACATGCCCTCGGTCGTCAAGGTCGAACCTCTCGCCTACACCAGCGGCACGGCTATCCTGCTCGAGCTCATCCAGGTTTTCGACGCCCGCCCTCACCAGAAGACCCTCGTGTTTCTCTCCACTGAGGACAGCGCCACCGGCGGGCTGGGCATCGATCGTTTTCTGGACACGCACGAGGAATTGGCGCAGGACGTTTCGACCATACTCTCCATCCAAGGATTGGGGAGAGAACGGACCACCGCGCTGAAGGCCGGCGTGACGGCCTCGCAGAACACCACCCCTGGCTGGTACGTACAACTGGCGATTCGAGTGCTCGACGAAGTCGACATCCCCCTCGACCTCCCCGGACTCCTCAGCCAATCGGCCGACCACGCGTTGTCGCTCTCCAAGGGCGACCAGGTGGCCGGCCTGAGCCGGGGGATAGCCTCGCTCAGACTCTATGACGACGGGCCCGGAAACCCCACCGCGGCCGGTCTGGCGACCCAAGGTGCGGCGATCGAGAGGCTGGTTCTCTCCTTGGACACTGGCACCGAGGTCCCGCCCGACCCGGGCACAGCGCTGCTCTTGAAGTCGGGGCGCTATCTCACCAAGCGGGCCATCACCTTTCTCGCTTTTCTCATGTTGCTGCCCACGCTTGCCGCTCTTCTGATCTGGCTGTTCGCCTCACGCGTCAGTTCGGCAGCGACCCTTCGCCATCTGCGCAATCTCCTGTCTTTTGCGCTGCCACTCGCGGCCCTCTTCCTCATCGGGTATCTCCTGGGCCGCGTGGGTCTCATCCCCCGATATCAGTTCCAGGTGCCTGCGATCGACGGTCCGAGCACTCGGCCCCGCCTAGCGCCTACGCTCATACTTGTCTTGCTCGGCGGGGTCGCGTTCGTCGCCTCCCGCCGGTTCCTGGGCTACTTCCGCCCTCGCGAGGGCAGGGCCACCACCGAGATGGCCCGCCTCTGCACAGGCTTCTTGAGCGTCCTGGTGGGGCTGATCCTCATGCTTTCCCGCTCCCCCTTCTTGGTGCTCCCATACATCACCGCGGCCTGGGCTTGGCCACTGGCCACGTGCTTCGCAGAGCCCGTCTACACGGGCGCGCTGTGGCGACACCGTCTCACCTCCAACGCCCCCGTGTTGCTGCTGGGGCTGGTCGCCCCTCTCGTGTTCTACATCTACCTGGCCGTCGGCTACGGGGTGGGCTGGTTGCGGGCTTGGTGGTTCCTGGTCGTGCAGACCGTCTCAGGCGCCTACGGATTGCTGGGGCCGCTGGCGGTCGTCTTCATCACGGCCGGCTTCGCCGTCCTGCTTGGAGTCAAGCGGATGCGGGTGGTGCCCATAGAGACGTTGGAGGTGACCGACGAGCTCAGTCTGCTCGAACTACCTGTTCCCCGGGCTCGTCGCAAGCCGCGCGACACGACACGCCCACCGCTCTCCCCGTGGGGCTGACGAGCCGCCTGGAACGAACTCGGGCTGGGGCATCGTTTCGACTACCCGAAAACCTGCTCTCTCCTCGGTCCTAGAGGTATCTCTTCCTCCAGAACACCAAGGCGAGCGTCCCCGCGATCACGAGGGCGATGGCCATGGTCAGAGGAAAGGCGAATGCATATTCTTGGAAGCCAAATGGGAGCTTGACGTTCATGCCAAAGTAGGAAGCCACGATCGTGGGGATGGAAAGCAGGATCGTGAGCGAGGTCAGCAGCTTCATCACCCGGTTCAGGTTGTTCGAGATGACCGAGGTGAAGGCGCCCATCATGCCGGTGAGGATGTCGGTGTAGATCTTGGCCATCTCGGAGGCCTGCTTGTTCTCAACGAGGACATCGTCGAGCAGGTCCTCGTCTTCCTCGTACATCTTGATGGTCCTGGTGCGCGAAAGCTTCTGCAGAACCGATTCGTTGGAGCGCAGTGAGGTGGTGAAGTAGACCAGCGACTTCTGCAGGCTGAGCAGGTCGAAGATCTCCGCGTTCTTCATGGACGCGCGCAGTTCGCGCTCTACCTTGTCGGTCTCACGGTCGATCCGCCCCAGATACCGCAGATAGAAGGCCGACACCCGCTGCAGGATCTGGAGAAGGAAGCGCGTCTTCCAGAAGGTGGCGAAACCTCGAGCCGTACCGCGCTCGAACTCGCCCAGGATAGGGTTAGGCCGCAGGCAGGTGGTGACGAAGTACTCCGGATGGATGAGCATGCCCAGCGGGATGGTCTCGTAGCCCAACTGGTCGTCCTCCCGCACCAAGACCGGGATGTCCACTATGACGTGAGTCAGCCCGTCTTCCACGTCTATCCGCGATTTCTCCTCCTCGTCCAGAGGACCCACAAGTAGATCGAGCGGGATCGACAACTCCCGGCTGACTCGCTCGAGCTCTTCCTCGGTGGGACTGACCAGGTCGATCCAGGAGCCGGGTTCGAACTCCTCTAATCGTTTGAGACCTGTTGGGGTCGTTTTGAGAATGGCAAGCATGACTCACCCCCTTTACTGGACAGGCGGACGCACCGCGTTTCATACTGCTTGGATCCTTTTCTGGAGCAGAGACTGTGACCACCCGGACCACGGACGGCCCGAACCTCGTGCATTCTCTCACGAACCGCCTGCTCGCGCTATCATTCACACCTATGACAAACCCTGCTGACACCATAGCCCGCGATCTCCGGTCGCTCCTCCGCGGAGACGTCGAATTCGACCCCATCAGCCGGCGCCTGTACGCCACCGATGCCGGCCTCAGCCAGATAGTGCCCCTGGGCGTGGTCGCGCCTCGCGACGCCGAGGATGTAGCACGCCTTGTGGGCTACGCCGCCGAGAGAGGCCTGCCGCTCGTTCCGCGCGGGATGGGCTCGGACTCAACGGCGCCGCGGTAGGCGCAGGCATACAGGTGGACTTCACCCGCCACATGCACTCGATACTGGAGGTGGCTCCCGATGCCTCCTGGGTAAGGGTCCAACCCGGGGTGGTGATGGCTCCCCTCAACCGGTATCTGCAGAGTTACGGCGTCTTCTTCGCCCCTGATCCCTCCAGCGAGAACCACTGTAGCCTGGGAGGCATGATCGGGACCAACGCTTCGGGCGCCCGGTCGGTCGCCTACGGGGCCACCAAGGACCACGTGCTGGCGCTGGACGTGGTGATGTCGGACGCCAGCGTCTTCAAGGCCAAGGCGATGGAACTCGACGGACCCGAACTGGCCGCCCTATTGGCCGACAGCACGGCAGCAGGAAGGGCTTTCGCGACGGTTGTTCCCGAACTCCGCGACAAGCAGGCGACCATCCTCGCGGATATGCCCCGGGTGGCCAAGAACTCCTGCGGCTATCGCATCGAAGCGGTACTCGACCAGAGCGGCCCCAAGGTGAGTTCCCGCCGCGAGACCGCACCGGGCACTGAGGCCGTCGCCCCCACGGCGCCCCGCCTCGCTCACCTCCAGAGGCTCTTCGTGGGCTCGGAAGGTACGCTGGGACTGGTCACCGAGGCGACCCTCAACCTCGTGCCTCTGCCGGCCAGACGCGGCATCGCCATGGCCTACTTCCCCTCGGTCTTCGCAGTCGGCGAGGCGGTCCCCGGGATCCTCGCGCTATCGCCCACGGCCGTCGAGATCATGGACTCTCGCTTCCTTGACCTGGTCCGCAAGCACGATTCCCGGGTCGACACCATGCTGCCCGAGCACACCGACACGGCGCTGCTCATCGAGTTCGAGGGTCGCGACGACGACGAGGTCGACGAGAAGTTCGCCATTTTGAGCAGCCATCTACGGGGGACCGCCGCCCTGCGCCTCGTTCGAGCCACAACCGCCGCTGAGACCGAGCACCTCTGGAAGATCCGCAAGTCGGCGGTGGCCCTGATACAGCGCAACCCCGGCCCCCGGCAGCCGCTTCCCTTCATCGAGGACATCGCCGTTCACCCCACCGAGGTGGCGGCGTCCATCGCCTTCCTCCAGAAGGTCTTCGACCGCGAAGGTGTGGAGGCCATCATGGTGGGCCACGTGGGCGACGGCAACATCCATACCCGACCCGTGCTCAGCCCGCGAGACCCTGGTGACGCCCGCATCGTGCAACGCATCTACGACGAGGTCTCAGCCTACGTGCTCAGCATCCGCGGGACTATGGCGGGAGAGCATGGAGACGGCCTGATACACACCCCGCGCCTCCGAGAGATGTACGGGGACGAGATCTACGGCATCTTCACGCGTATCAAGAAGGCTTTCGATCCTCAGAACGTACTCAACCCCGGGAAGAAGGTCGGGCCGCAGGGAGCGAGCGACACCTTGTTCCGGAACGTCCGCTATGGGCCGGACTATGCGACCTTGCCCCAGAACACCATTCTGCACTTCGCCGCCGAGGGCTACGAGAGCGCGATCGAGAGGTGCCACGGCTGCGCAGTCTGCAAGAGCGCGCTCAACACGACCATGTGCCCCGTGTACAAGGCCACGCGGATAGAGCACGCCTCGCCGCGCGCGAAGGCCAACCTGCTCAGGGCCATCATCACCGGATCTCTCGATCCGGAGAGTACCTACGGCCTGGCCGCCACCAAGACGGTCACCGACTACTGCATCGAGTGCGGCATGTGCGCTGTGGAGTGCCCGTCGACCGTCAACATCCCCAAGCTCATGCTGGAAGCCAAGAGCAAGTACCGGCAGACGCATCGCGCCGCGCCGGTGGAGATGGTACTGGGTCACGCTGAGAGGATCTCGCGGCTGGGAAGCCGCGCCGCGCCCGTCGCCAACCGAGTGATGAACCGGCCCTTCCTGCGCCGCTTGGCCGAGCCCATACTTGGTATCGACCGGCGCCGGATGATGGCGCCCTTCACCCGACTCACATTCGCCGAGTTGCTCGCCCAACGGGCCGGCGGCGCGGCGCCGTCTGCCGCTGCATCGTCCCCCGGCACGCCCGCGATCCCGACCGTCGCCTACTTCTACGACCTCTTTGCCAACTACAACGAGCCGGAGCTGGCGCTGGCCGTTGAGCGGGTCCTAGCTGCCCATGGCATAAGAGTGGTCCTGCCCGAGCAGCGGGCCAGCGGCATTCCCGAGATGCTCTACGGCTATTCGGACGCAGCGAGCGAGACAGCCCGGTTCAACGTCGAAGCGGCCCTGCCGTACGTCAAGGACGGAGCCGTGCTGGTCAGCGCCGAGCCGACGGCAACGTTCGCCTTCAAGGTGCACTACCCCGACTACGTCAGCAGCCCCGACTGCTCGCTGGTGGCCAATGCCGCCCGCGACCTGGGCGAGTTCCTGCTCCGGCGGCGCCTCGATCATCCGGAGGCTGCCCCGGCCGCGGGCCCCCTGCGGGCGGCCCGGCGGAAGTCACCGACATCGTCGAGTGGGACGCCTCTGCGCATCGGCTACCACCAGCCCTGCCACTTGAAGGCCCAGGAGATCGGCAGTCCCGGGCTGGAGTTGCTGCGGGAGATCCCCGGGGTGGAGGTAGTCGACCTGGCGGCCGGCTGCTGTGGCATGGCCGGCACCTTCGGCATGAAGACGCACACCTACGACCTCTCGATGCGGACGGGCGCGCCGCTCTTCGAGCGCGTGAAGGAGGTCGCCCCCGACCTTCTGGCGAGCGAATGCAGCACCTGCCGTATGCAGTTGGCGCACGCCACCGGGATCGAGGTAGTGCACCCAGTCACGCTGCTGGCCGAGGCCTACGGGGTGTAGGCGGCGCGACGCCGGCCGCGCCTGTGGGCAACCTCTAGGCGGGCCTGGCCTTCTTCGAGGTGGCCTTCTTGGACCCAGCCTTCTTGGGCGCGGTCTTCCTCGGCACGGGCTTCTTCGGCGCATCCGGCTTGGACGCGGGCTGCTTAAGCGCGGCCATCTGCCCCTTGCCCGTCGTGGCAGTCGGCACTGCCGGCGGCCGCCTGCGCGCCCGCCGCACCAACCAGTAGGCGAGAGGTGGTGCTAGCAACGATGACCACCAAAGCGATGACCTGAGCCTCCCGCAGTCCCCAGAAGAGGGGGTCGTTCACCCGGTAGAAAGAGAGAAAGAAGCGACCCACCGAGTACAGCCAGAAGTAGAGCAGGATGGCGAGGCCGTCGATCTTCAAGCGAGGTATCGCGTACAGCAAGATCCCAATGACCGCCAGCAGCCACAGCTGCTCGTAGACCGGGGTGGGATGCGTCGCCACCCCCAGAAGCTCGTCGGGGATGAACGAGTCGGGATTCGTATACACGAAGCCCCAGGGCAGATCGGTGGCGTAGCCCCAGGTGTCGCCGTTGATGATATTGGCGATCTTTCCGACGACCTGTGCGACCGGAAAAGCGAGCGCCGTCGAATCGATCACCCTCAGCAGAGGCAGCTTCTTCCAGCGGCAGTAGATGATCAAGCCCACCAGCCCGCCGAGCACCACGCCGTAGATGGCCAGCCCCACCAGCTTGGTCCCGACGATCTCGCCGGGGTGTTCCCAGTAGTAGCCCAGATGGTCGAAGACGTGCACCAGGCGAGCCCCGATCACCCCGCAGGGGACCCCGAAGACCGCGATGCCCAGAGCGTGTTCAGCAGAGAGCCCACGTCGCTTCAGCTCCCGGGAGAGGACCCATACGCCGAGGACGACGGCCACGGCCATGATGAGGCCATACCAGCGGAACTCCAGCGGCCCCAGATGGCCGATGATCGGATCGATGTTGATGGTCACGGAGCCCCCCTCTCAGGCGAGAGGTCCGCGGCGGAATCAGTTCACTCTGCTCACTTGTCGGAGAACAGCGTGCCGGCTTTGGCCCAGTTCTCGCGAGGGTAGTCCTCGATCATGACATCCACCTGCTCTTCGGGGGCGCCGGTGTACTTCACGACCACAGTGGTGATCTCGCGCACGAGCCGGCGCTTCTGTTCGACGCTACGGCCTTCCAGCATCTTCACGACGACGAGAGGCATTGGGTCCTCCTGGTCTTCAACATGGTCGCTTCCGGTGGCGAGATTCGTTCTCGTCCCTAGGCAATCTACCATCCGAGCAGCGCGACCGCCTCCCCACCGACATCACCGTGTGTTCGGGGGCCGAGGCGCTCACTCGCTGAGCGGCCTTGCCCGTCTCGGGCGAGGGATAGTCACCACGGGACTGCGCGGACCCGATCTCTGTCCTTCCTTGCTACTTCGCCTTGCCGAACAGCTTCCGCCGGACCGCCGCCTTCTTGAGCCCCTGGATCCCCTCGGTCGGGTTGAGCTCCTTCGGGCAGGCCTCGACGCAGTTCATGATGGTGTGGCAACGGTAGACGCCGCGCTCGTTGTCCCAGCGCGGCATACGCTCCTTCCCGGCCTCGTCGCGCGAGTCGACCTCGAAGCGGTGGGCCTTGAGCAGCGCCGCCGGTCCCAGGTAGTTCTCCTCGCCCCACGCCGACGGGCAGCTCGAGTAGCAGCAACCGCACAGGATGCAGTCGATCGGCATGTCGATCTTCTTGCGCTCCTTGGGCGACTGCAGGAGTCTCCTTCTCGGGGTCGTCGGAGTTGCGGATCAGCCAGGGCTTGATGTACTCGTACTTGGCGAAGAAGGCGTCCATGTCGCACGACCAGGTCCTTCACCAACGGGAGGTGCGGCATGGGCGAGACCGTGATCACGTTCGTCGACGAGGTGCTTCACGTTGGTCTGGCAGGCCAGCCGGTAGGCTCCGTTGATGTACATGGCGCAGCTGCCGCATATCGAGGCCCGGCAGCAGTAGCGGAACGAGAGGCTGCCGTCGAACTTCTCCTGGATGTAGAAGAGGCCCTCGAGCACGGTGAGGTTGTCACCCTCGTAGGTGACGGTGTGCTCCTCCCAGTAGGCCTCGGGGTTCTTCTTGCTGCGAGGGTCTTGGCGCTTTATGCGAAACTTGATGTCAGGCATCAGTACTTCCGCTCCTGTGGCTCGAAGGTGCCGAGGGTCACCGGCTTGGAATCCAGACGCGGACCGGCGCCGTCCGGCTGGTAGTAGGCCAGGGTGTGCTTGAGCCAGTTCACGTCGTCGCGCGTGTTGTAGTCGGTGCGGAAGTGCGCGCCGCGCGATTCCGTCCGCTGCCAGCGCCCCCACGCCGACGCACAGCGCCAGATCGATCATCCCCTCCAACTCCATCGTGCGGATCATGTCGAGGTTGAAGACGCTTCCCGTCCAGCGCAGGCCGATGTTCCCGACCCGCTCCTTGACCGAGAGGAGCTTCTCCACACCGGCCTTCATGGTCGCTTCGTCGCGGAACACGCCGAAGTGCTCCTTCATGACCGCGGTCATCTCGGTGCGTAGCGCGTAGGCGTCCTCGGTGCCGGTCTTGGCGCCCAAGTCGTCGACTTTCTGCTCCATCATCTGGGCGGCCGCGAACGCCGTGCGGGCGTTGGGCCGTTTGTCGGTCAATCCCTCCAGGTAGCGCACCACTTCGGCTCCGGCGCGCCGGCCGAACACGATGGTCTCGAGCAGGGAGTTGCCGCCCAGACGGTTGGCTCCGTGCACCGACACGCAGGCGCACTCGCCGGCCGCGTACAGGCCGGGCATGACCGTGGCCCCGTTCACGTCGGTGTCGATGCCTCCCATCCAGTAGTGCTGGCTGGGAACGACCGGGATCGGCGCCTCGATGGGGTCCGACTCCTTCGAAGTGGATGGCCAGGTCGCGGATACCCGGGAGGCGTTCCAGGATCTTCTCCGCTCCCAGGTGGCGGAGGTCCAGATACACGTAGCCCTTGCCGTCGATGCCCCGACCTTCGTTGATCTCGGTCTGGATCGAACGAGAGGTGATGTCGCGCGGAGCCAGCTCCATGAGCTGTGGGCGCGTATTTCTCCATGAAACGCTCGCCCAAGTCGTTGATCAGGTAGCCGCCTTCGCCCCGGGCGCCCTCGGTCATGAGGATGTTGGTGGTGAAGAGCCCCGTGGGATGGAACTGGACGAACTCCATGTCCTTGAGCGGCACGCCGGCGTGGTAGGCCATGAACATGCCGCTGCCCGTGCTGATGATGGCGTTGGTGGAGTTGCTGTAGGTGCGGCCGGCGCCGCCCGGTCGCGATGACGACCGCGTTGGCCGTGAAGGCCTCGAAGCCGCCGTGGATCATGTCGTAGGCCACGACTCCTTGGCAGACGCCGTCGTGCACGATCAGCTTGGCCACGTACTGCTCGACGTACATCTTGACCTGCAGCTTGTAGGCCTGCTCGACCAGGGTGTGCAGCAGGTAGTGGCCGGTCTTGTCGGCGCCGTAGCAGCAGCGCGGATAGCCGGCGCCGCCGAACGGCCGCTGGGCGATGCGCCCGTCGTCGAAGCGACTGAACGGGCAACCCCAGTGGTCCATCTCGTAGATGACCCCGATGGCGTCCTTGGCCATCTGGATGACGGCAGTCCTGGTCGACCAGGTAGTCGCCGCCCTTGATGGTGTCGAACGCGTGCTTCTCCCAGGTGTCGTCGGCACTGCCCGGGATGGTTGGCCAAGGCCGCGTTGATGCCGCCCTGGGCTGCGCCCGAGTGGCTGCGGCCCGGATGGACCTGGGAGAGGATGGCCACGTCGACGCCGGCCCTCTTGGCTTCGATGGCGGCGCGGAGACCGGAAAGACCTCCGCCCACTACGATCACGTCATGATGGATCATGTCTGTCTCACCCTACCTAACTGATCCAGGGCCAGAGAGCCCAGGTTCCATAGACCATGAACGCGAGACCGACCACCCAGAGAACGATGGTCAGGCTCAGGGCTCGTTTGCGGGAGGTGAACCAGTAGTCCATGAGCACCATGCGAAGACCGTTCAGCGCGTGGTAGATGCCGGCCGCCAGCAGGATGATGTCGACCGCGGTGAAGGCGCCGTGGGCCAGACGGTCGGCCACATTCGTCGTAGTCGAGCTCACCGATGTTGAGGATGTGCGTGAAGATCAGGTGGATCGCCAGGCACACGATCAGAAGAACGGCGGTGATCCGCTGGAAGAGCCAGGACCACATGCCCCCCCTGTGCGTGGAGACGGTCTCGGCTTTCAACTCGTCACCCCCGTCTGCTTCCAGGCCCGACGTCGTTGACGATGTAGCTGAAGGCCACGTAGGCGAAGACGGCGAAGCAGATGACCACCACCGCCATGGCGCTCCAGAACATGATCTTGTGCCGATGTATCCCGATGCCGAAGTCCATGAGGATGATCCGCACTCCGTTCAGCGCGTGGTAGAGGACGGCCACCACCAGAAGCAGGTCGAGGAGAACCGCGACGGGGTGGTCGAAGAACTTCATCAGGGAGTTGAAAGTCTCGCCGTCAGAGCCGAACTGCGCCGGTGGAGATGATGATGATGTGGGCGCCCAGATAGAAGACGAGGACGAGGCCGCTGATCCGGAAGAGCAGCCAGGCCCACATGCCGGTCGCCTTCCAGAGACCGGCCCCCACATTGGCCGTCTCGCGAGGTTTTGCGCTCAAGAATCTCCCTTCCTTTCGTACTTCTTGCGCCCTTCGATGTAGAGGTCGCCTCCGTACATGTCGTTGATGACCACGACCGGGAAGTCCTTGACCTCGAGCTCCCGGATGGCCTCGGGACCCAGGTCCTCGTAGGCGACCACTTTGGCCGAGACGATCCGCTGCGCGAGCAGGGCGCCGGCGCCGCCGGTGGCTCCCAGGTAGACGGCCTTGTCGCGCTTGAGGGCCTCCTTCACCGCCTCGTTGCGGAGACCCTTGCCGATCATGCCCTTGAGGCCCAGATCGAGCAGCTTGGGCGAGTAGGCGTCCATGCGGCCCGAGGTGGTCGGACCGGCCGAGCCGATCACCTCGCCCGGCTTGGCCGGAGTGGGGCCGACGAAGTAGATGATCTGCCCCTTGATGTCGATGGGCAGCGGTTCGCCCTTGTCGATGAGCTCCACCAGCCGCTTGTGGGCCGCGTCGCGTCCGGTGTAGATGATGCCGGTGATGAGCAGGCGGTCGCCGGCGTGCAGGCTCTCGACGACCTCGTCGGTGAGCGGGGTGGTGATGATTCGGTCCATCAGAGCACCGCCTCCTTGTGCCGCGCGGAGTGGCACTGGATGTTGACCGCCACCGGCATGCTGGCGATGTGCGCCGGCAGCTCCTCCACGAACACGTCGATGACGCTGATCGTGCCGCCCAGACCGGCCGGGCCGATGCCCAGAGCGTTGCAGCGCCGCTCGAGCTCGTCCTCCAGCTCGGCCAGCCGCGGGTCGGGGTTGGTCGAGCCCACGTCGCGCAGCAGCGAGTGCTTGGCCATGTAGGCCGCCTTCTCGAACGTCCCCCCGAGCCCCACGCCCACGATGATGGGCGGGCAGGGGTTGGGACCGGCCTTGCTCACCGTGTCGACGATGAAGTCGATGGCGCCCTGGCGACCCTGGGAGGGCTTGAGCATGCCCAACGCGCTCATGTTCTCGGCGCCGCCCCCCTTGGGCGCAACGATCACGCGCACCTTGTCCCCAGGCACGACGCGAGTGTGCAGCATGGCCGGCGTGTTGTCGCCGGTGTTCTTGCGGGCACCGATGGGGTCGGCCACGGCCGACTTGCGCAGATAGCCCTCGGTGTAGCCTTTGCGCACGCCCTCGTTCACGGCCTCCTCTAGGCTGCCGCCCACGAGATGCACGTCTTGGCCGATCTCCAAGAAAGACCACGGCCAAGCCCGTGTCCTGACAGAGAGGCCGCTTCGTGTCTCTGGCGAGTTTCGCGTTCTCGAGAAGCTGGGCCAGGATGTCCCGCCCGGTCTCCGACTCCTCCCGTTCGATCGCCTCCTCGAAGAAGGCCACCACGTCGTCGCCCAGATAGTTGCAGGCGTCGATCGCCAGTCTGGCCACCGCCTCGGTCACTAGGGCGACGTCCAACTCCCTCACTGCTTCTCTCCTCGTCTCGAGCGCGAGCCTCTCGACACGCCCCGTCCGTCACTCTACTCCCTCGGGGCCTTGCTCCGGAAGACCACCCGTCGGATCAGAGCGTTTTCGTGCTGTGATATAGGTATACCAAATTTGTAGGTCCTGCGTACAGCGGCGACCCGGCAAAGGCGGCTGTTACGCAGCGGCGGCAACCACAGTGGCGGCCCATATCCGCCTCGGCTACACTAGAGACCGCCACGCCGCCGGCGTGGCGCGGCCGAGCCGCATCACGAACGACCAGAAGACGCGGGAACCAAAGTGCGAATACTCTCCGGCATACAGCCCTCGGGCAGACCCCATCTGGGCAACTACTTCGGGGCACTCCGCCAGTACATCACGCTGCAGGAGGGGAACGATCCCTTCTACTTCATCGCCAGCTACCACGCGCTGACGGCGGTACAGGACCCCGCGCTTCTGCGGGAGTACACGATGGGAGTGGCTCTGGACTTTCTCGCGCTCGGGCTCGACCCCCAGCAGAGCGCCCTTTTTGCCCAACAGGACGTCCCCGAGGTCACCGAGCTCACCTGGATCCTCTCCTGCGTCACGCCCATGGGACTGCTGGAGCGGGCCGTCAGCTACAAGGACAAGGTCGCCCAGGGGATCGCGCCCAACCACGGCCTGTTCGCCTACCCGGTGCTGCAGGCGGCGGACATCCTCATCTACCTGTCCGACCTCGTCCCGGTGGGCCAGGACCAGAAGCAGCACCTCGAGATGACCCGCGACATCGCCGGCAAGTTCAACCAGCAGTTCGGCGAGGTCTTCGTCATCCCCGAGCCCTACATCCTCGACGCGACCGCGGTCGTGCCCGGGCATCGACGGCCGCAAGATGTCGAAGAGCTACGGCAACGAGATCGGCATCTTCGACGAGGGAAAGGCCCTCAAGAAGAAGGTCATGTCGATCGTCACCGACTCCGCGCCGGTCGAGGCCCCGAAGGATCCCTCCGCGTCCACGCCCTTCCTGCTTCTGAGCCTCCTGGCGTCCACGGACGAGACGGAGGAGTGGGAGGCCCGCTACAAGGCCGGGGGAATGGGGTATGGCGAGGTCAAGAAGCGGCTGTTGGAGCTGATCGACGAGTACTTCGCGCCGTTCCGCGAGCGTCGTCGCGAGCTCGAGAAGGATCCCGACTACGTGATGGACGTCCTCAAGGATGGGGGCATGCGGGCCCGGGCCGTGGCCCAACAGGTCATGCACAAGGTGAGGGAGGCCACGGGCCTGCCGACCACCTACTAACAACTCGTTCTGAGAGCCGCCGACCCGCACGAAGAAGGAGGCACCCATGGAAGACCCGAAGGCGACGCAGCCGGAAAGCGACCAGCCCTGGATCGGCGACCTGAACGAGTTGGTGCAGTTCGCTGAGGGTGGCATCGTCAGCAAGACCCTGGTCGACTCGCCCGAAGGCCAACGTCTCCCTCTTCGCGATGAAGACCGGGCAGACCATGTCCGGCCACTCAGCCAGCAGTCCGGCCACCATCCACGTGCTGAGCGGAGCGGGCACCATCCAGATAGGCGACACCGAGTACGAAGGCAAGGCCGGCTCGCTCTACTACCTGCCCGCCGGGCTCTACCATGCCTTGACCTCCACCGACGACCTGGTGTTCTTGCTCGACCTGTTCCGCTGACAGGCTGCTGAAGAATGGCGCTTCGCCGTCCCGACGCGATGGGCACACCGGCGCAGCTCGTGACCGAGAGACAGCGAGTCCATTGATGGAGTTCTTCGACCTCACTCTCCCGCTTCAACCCGGCATGCCCGTGTACCCGGGAGACCCGCAGGTGGCGTTCGCGCAGATGCGCTCACACGAGACAGACGGCTACCAGGTCACGCAGTTCTCGCTGGGCTCGCATTCGGGCACCCATCTGGACGCACCGCGTCACTTCTTCGCCGATGGGGCCACCCTGGACCAGTATCCGTTGGACCGCCTCGTGGGCGAGGGTCTGATCATCGACTGCCGTAGCCCGGGGGAGACCACCGACAGAGAGCCCGCCGAGTGCACTGCAGAGGCCGGCGTCGGGTCTGAGTCGAGGCCCACTGAGGCCAGCGGGCCCGGGATCGTCGATTCAGCCCTCCTCGCCGAGCGACTCCAGCCATTCCTCGTCCCGACGGGCGGCTTCCTGCTGCTCTGGACGGAGGGCGCCTTGCTCACCGCGGAGGCGGCGTACATGTTGCTGGAGACCGGTCCGAGCCTGGTAGGCACCGACGCTTACAGCCTGGATGCGGAGCCCCATCCTGTCCATCGCCTTCTCCTGGGGCATGGGGTGCTGCTCGCCGAGCGTCTCTGCGGCCTTGGACCGCCTGGGGCCGGGCTGTGTCACCTGCGCGTTCCTGCCGCTGGCGGTGGTGGGGGCCGACGGGGCGCCGGTCAGAGCGATCGCCTGGCGCTAACGGATGGAATGAGAGGCCCGGCTACTGTGCGCCACGCCTTGCAGCGCGGATCGCCGCTGTGTGTGCGCTTGACGCCCTCTCAGGTCGTGGTGGTGGTGGTTCCTCGGTCTCCGGGCTTATCGTGATCACGCCGTCATACCAGGGCGGAGTGTAGATCAGGCGCGGCTCGTAGCCGGCTTGAGCCCGGAACGTGAGAAGGAGATCCAGAGACGTATTCTTGAGCAGACTGCGCGCGAAGGGTCCAGAGCGGGTGGGGTCGATTGCCACCACGGAGTCGCCCACGGCGCAGGCGAAGTCCTCCGCATCGACCCGGAGAGGCACTACCGCGGTGTTCTGCACGCGCACATAGGCTTGGTAGAAGGTCTCGCCCGCACCCGGCCGGGTCGGAGTCTGCTCGCTCAGTCTCTGTTCGGGCACGGCTGGCTGGAAGGTGGCCTGGAAGGCCCGGACCGTGACCACCGCGTCTCCCACCTTGATCGCTTCGTCGATGCTGCCCTCGATGTCGCCCGACTCGATGGCGCCGTCTTCCGTGCTCGAAGTGACTTCGCCGTCGACCTCTCCGTCTTCGTCCGGGCTGCAGGCGGCCACCCAGAAGACACACGCACCGGCCAACAGAATGACCAGTGACAGAGCCCGGGCGAGCCGCCACAGACGACCGGCAGCGGCAAGGCCTGCCCGCCGAGCGCTCGCTCCTTCACCCACTGTCCCGCCTACCTTTTCCATCGGACCATCATACTCGAAAGGACTTCGGGGTTGACCATGTGGGGGACCTGCTCGCCGCGAACGGCGGCGATGGCGTTGCGCGCGGCCAGTTCGGCCATACGCCCGCGGGTCTCGACGGTGGCGCTACCCAGATGGGGGAGAAGGACGACGTTCGGCAGGTCGGCCAGACCGGGCGCCAGTTGAGGCTCCTGCTCGTAGACATCGAGACCGGCGCCGCCCAGATGTCCGCTCCGCAGCGACTCTACCAGTGCGACCTCATCCACGACCGGTCCGCGCGAGGTGTTCACCAGATACGAGCCCGGCCGCATGAGGGCCAACTCCCGCGCACCGATGAGGTGCCGCGTGCCTGGCTCCAGCGGCACGTGCAGGCTCACGATGTCCGCCTCCCGCAGTATGTCGTGCAGTTCGGCGCGGTACTCCCAGCGCGCGCCCGCGGGTACCTCCTCCGGGGCCACGGGCCCGCTGGCCTTCGTGTACAGCACTCTCATGTCCCAGCCCAAGCCCCGCCGGGCGACTGCTCGTCCGATGCGTCCCATCCCCACGATCCCCAGCGTCGCTCCCGCCACGGCGCGACCGAGGAGCAAGAAGGGACCCCAGCGCTCGAAGCCACCCCCTCTGATCATGCGGTCGCCCTCCGCCACCCGACGGGCGGTAGCGAGGATCAGGGCCCAGGTGAGATCGGCGGTGGCATCGGTGAGCACGCCCGGGGTGTTGGTGACCAGGATGCCCCGCGCGGTAGCGGCGGGGACGTCGATGTTGTCGAAGCCGACCGCCATGTTCGAGATCACCCGCAGCTGCCCACCGGCCGCGTCCATGACCTCCCCGTCGATCGTCTCGGTGAGGAGGCTGAGCAGCGCATCGGCCCCGGGCACGCCGGCAAGGAGGCGGTCCCGGGCGAGAGGCTCGTCTTCGTCACCGCCGGTCACGGCGAATGCCTCGTGCACGAGCGAGAATCCGGGCTCGGGGATCCGTCGGGTCAGAAAGAGGCGCGGTCTGTCGCTCGGTGGAGCATTCATGGCCGGTCCAGTATATCCTTAGGCCATGTCCGGACAAGTCCGAGTAGGCACCTGCTCCTGGACCGACCCGACCATGGTGCGGGCCTGGTACCCGCCGGCCGTGCGCACGGCGGCCGATCGCCTGCGCTACTACGCCGCCCATTTCGACACGGTCGAGGTCGACTCCAGCTTCTACGGACTGCCCACGCCCGCCAACACCCGGCTCTGGGCGGAGAGGACGCCGCCTGGATTCGTCTTTCACATCAAGGCCTTCGGCATGCTGACCCGCCACGGAGTACGGGCCGACTGCCTCCCGGCGGCACTGCGCGCCACGCACGAACTGGAACTCGACAGCCAGGGGCGCGTGCTTCACCCGTCGCCCGCGCTCCGCCATGAGGCCTTCGCGATCTTCAGCGAAGCGCTGGAACCCCTGCGCGCGGAGGGCAAGCTGGGGCTGATCCTGATGCAGTTCCCGCCCTATTTCGTCGCCAACCAGGCCAATCGGGAGTACATAGCCGAGAGCGTCGACCGGCTCGCGCCCGACAGGGTGGCGGTGGAGTTCAGACACGCCTCCTGGGTGGAACCGGAGGAACTGGAATCGACCCTTGGGCTCCTGAGCTCACTCGGCGCGACCTACGTGTGTGTCGACGAGCCCCGGCTGGAGGCGCGGAATGTGCTGCCGCCCCTTGCCGCGGCCACGGCGGAAACCGCCTACGTCCGTTTTCACGGTCGGAACGCCGCCACCTGGAACGCCCGCGCGGTCTCGGCAGCCGAACGCTTCAAGTACCTCTACTCCACCGAGGAGTTGATCGAATGGGTGGAGCCCGTGCGACACCTGCAGGCCGAGGCGGGCACCACCTACCTCATGTTCAACAACTGCTTCGCCGACTACGCGCCCCGCAACGCCCAGCAGATGCTGTCGCTGCTCGACTTCTCACCCGGATCCGATCTCTGGCCGGCCGGATCGGCGCCGCTCAGCGAAACGGGCGGCGCCCCGACTGGGGCGCCGCCCGAAACGAACGATCATTCTTGACCCGAGACCCGCCGGTCGCCCGACGATCCCGGTCGACTGCCGCTAGATCTTGGGCAGGTTCTTCATCGCTTCCTTGATCTTCTCTTCCGGATACGCGTAGTCCTCGAGCTTGCCGTCGAGGTAGTTGTCGTAGGAAGCCATGTCGAAGTGGCCGTGGCCGCTGAGGTTGAAGAGGATGGTCTTCTCGTCGCCGGACTGCTTGCACTCTTCGGCCAACTGCCTGACTGCCGCGATGGCGTGGTTGCTCTCGGGAGCCGGGATGATGCCCTCCGAACGGGAGAAGCTGATACCGGCGGAGAAGACGTCGGTCTGCATGACCGAGCGGGCCTCGATCAGACCCAGTTGATGCGCGTGCGACACCATCGGAGCCATGCCGTGGTAGCGGAGACCTCCTGCGTGGATGCCCGGCGGCACGAAGTCGTGGCCCAGGGTGTCCATCTTGAGCAGCGGGGTGAACTTGGCCGTGTCGCCGAAGTCGAACGCGTAGATGCCCTTGGTCATGGAGGGGCAGGCCGCGGGTTCGACGGCGATGCAGCGGGTCTTCTTGCCCTTCTTGATGTTCTCGCCTACGAACGGGAAGGAGATGCCGGCGAAGTTGGAGCCGCCACCCACACAGCCGACCACGAAGTCAGGGTAGGCGCCGGCCATTTCCATCTGCTCGAGACATTCCTGGCCGATGACGGTCTGATGGAGCATCACGTGATTCAGCACTGAGCCCAGAGCGTAGTGAGTGTCGTCCCGCTTGGCAGCCACCTCGACCGCTTCGCTGATGGCCATACCCAGACTCCCCGGGGAATCCGGGTCTAGGGCCAGCATGGCCCGGCCGCATTCGGTGGTATCCGAGGGGCTGGGGATGACTTCCGCGCCCCACACCCGGATCATGCTCCGGCGGTAGGGCTTCTGGAAGTAGGAGACCTTCACCATGTAGACGAGGCATTCCATGCCCATCAGCTGGCAGGCCAACGAGAGCGCGGAGCCCCACTGACCGGCACCGGTCTCGGTGGTCAGCTTGGTGATGCCTTCCTGCTTGTTGTAGTAGGCCTGTGCGACCGCGGTGTTCGGCTTGTGCGATCCGGCAGGGCTCGCGCCTTCGTACTTGTAGTAGATCTTGGCCGGAGTCCCGAGGGCCTTCTCCCAGCGCGCGGCGCGCAGGAGGGGAGTGGGCCTCCACAGCTTGTAGATCTCCCGGACCTCATCGGGAATGTCGATCATGCGTTCGGCCGACATCTCCTGCATGATGAGGCCCATCGGGAACAGCGGGGCCAGATCGTCCGGACCGGCCGGCTGCATCGTTCCCGGGTGAAGAGGCGGCGGCGGGGGCACGCTGAGATCGGCTGCGAGGTTGTACCATGCCGTCGGGATCCTGTCCTCCGACAGCAAGAACTTGGTCGTCATGCAAATCCTGCCTTTCCATCCTTTGGGGAGCGTACAGGCATGCAAAGTAGCATAATGCCGCGGAACGTGCATCGTGGGCAGAGAACCTGGGTATGCTAGGAGCGACTCTGGAGTACGATCGACTTGGCCCAGGAGGCGGCATGGTCATCCTTCCCCGCTTGACGCCGGACACGCTCGACTTCGTGCTTCTCTCCTTCGAGGGGCCCGACCAGTACGCCATGGCCGGCGGGCTGGGCGTGCGGATGAAGGAGTTGGCCCTCGAGCTTGCCCGACAGGGCTTCCGCACGCACCTCGTCTTCGTAGGCGACCCGTCCCTTCCCGCGGAGGAGTCGCCGGTCGACAACCTCACCCTCTATCGCTGGTCGCAGTGGCTGTCGGTCGACTACCCCGGCGGGGTCTACCACGGCGAAGAGGCCAAGCTGATCGACTGGAACGAGCAACTGCCTGGCTTTGTGACCTCCCGGCTGGTCGGTCCGGCCGCGGCGGGCGGGCGGCTCACCGCCATCCTGGCGGAGGAATGGCACACGGCCTACTCCACCTGCCAGATCTCCGACCGCCTGTGGGACGCCGGGCTGCGCGACAAGGCCATCATCCTCTGGAACGCCAACAACGTGATGGGCTTCGACCGCATCGACTGGAGACGGCTGGACTTCTGCTCCCAGATCACGACGGTCTCCCGGTACATGAAGCACGTCATGTGGGACCGCTCGGTCAACCCTCTCGTGATCCCCAACGGCATCCCCAGCGACCGGATCCGCACCGCCGACCCAGCGCTGGTGACCAGACTGCGCGCTGCCTTCCCCGGGCGAGAGCTTGTCTTCAAGATCGGCCGCTTCAGCCCCGACAAGCGCTGGAACATGGCAATGGACGCCCTGGCCGAAGAGAAGAGGCGGGGGCACGACATCGCCACAGTGATCAGGGGCGGAGTAGAGCCACACGGCATGGAGGTGCTGGGGAACGCCCGCGCCCAGGGGTTGAAAGTCGCGGACGTGCATCTGCCCGGAGATCTCGAGGGTGCAATCGCGGCTTTGGCGGCGGCACCCGCGGCCGACATCTACAACGTGACCAGCTTCATGGCTGACGAGTTGATCTCGCTTCTCTACTCGGGCGCCGATGCGGTGCTGGCCAACTCCGGCCACGAGCCCTTCGGCCTGGTGGGGTTGGAGGTCATGGCGGCGGCCGGCGTCGCCTTCGTAGGTTCCACCGGCGAAGACTACGCCGTGCCCTTCCTCAATTCCGTCGTGCTCGACACCGACGATCCCGCGGAGATCAACATCGCGTTCGACTACCTGCGGGCGCACCCTGAGATGGTCGCCCGCCTTCGCGCCGACGCCCAGGAGACGGCCCGGAGTTTCACCTGGGAGAACGTGATCGCTGAGAACCTGATCGGCAAGCTCGAGTACGTCTCGCTGCGTCAGCTGGTGACTCCGCCGCAGCAGAGCGTGGCGAGCCCAGACGTCTCTGAGGAATCGGGGGCGGATGGAGACTCAGGACACACTCCGCCGGGTCGCCCGCTCACCCAGCCGGTGGAGACACCCGTGATCTCCCAGGACCCGGCCCAGTCGGTGGCATATTGCGGCGAGGCGGTCCGTGCGCGCCTCTCGGTCAAGCCGCACGGCCCTGTCGAAGAGGGGCCGCCCGAAGCGACGGGAGATCCCACCGCGAAGGAACAGCCGACGGCCAATAAGGCGGCGGCGAGGAACGACCCCGTGCCCCCCCTCAAGAGGACCTCCAAGACCTCCAAGTAAAGGACGTCCATGGCCGAGAACCTCGTCACCTACTGTGTCGTCCACCAGCCGCGCCGCATCAAGTTGCCTGCGCAGGTCATCCCGCCGGGAACCAAGCCCGGTGACATGGCTCCCTTCCTCTTCGACGACCAGATGAACCGCCGGTACTTCGACAAGGTGGCCCGCTGGTGCTACTACCCGGCCACCGAGATGTTCGGCGGCATGCTCGACGATGGCTTCAAGCTCGGTCTGGGGTTCTCGGTCAGCTTCATGTGGCAACTCCGGCGCTGGGATCGAGAGTCTGGCCGAGCGCTTTCGCAAGCTCGTTGCCCACCCCAACTGCGAACTGGTAGGGGTGGAGCCGTACCACAGCTTCGCCTTCGCCATCGATATCAAGCTCTTCCAGAGGGAGATGCTTCGCGGGAAGATCCTACGCCGAGGAGTTCTTCGACAAGGAGATCCAGGTCACCGACACCACCGAGATGGTGATGAACAACGAGGTCTACTATGCCCTCCTCCAGTCCGGGTATCGCGGAGGTGTGCTCGACGGACGGCGCTGGGTGATGGAGTGGCGGGAACCGACCCATCTCTACTGCCACGGAGGACGCAACCTCGCGCTGTTCTGTCGTCACCATGAGCTCTCCGACGACGTCGGCTACCGTTTCAGCAACAAGACCTGGGCGGGATATCCTCTGCACGCCGACACGTATGCTGCCGACCTACGCAAGGCCTGGGGCGACCTGGTGTTCATAGGCTGGGATTTCGAGACCTTCGGCGAGCACCACAATCTCGACACGGGGATCTTCGAGTTCATGCGCGCTCTGCCGGCGCAACTCAAGAAGCGGGGGGTCAACTGTCTCCTGCCTGGCGAGGCGCTCGACCAGTTCGGCGCAGCCAACCTGCCGGATCTTCCTCTGCCTGAGTTCGGCACCACCTGGGCCGGTTCCGGGGGGATGGAGTTCTTCTTGGGCAACCCCTCGCAGCAGGCCATCTTCAGACTCATGCACTCGGTCCTGCACAAGGCCCGGCTGACTGGAAACCGCACCCTCGTCGATCTGGCCCTGTGGCTCCTGCAGTCCGACAACCTGCACCTGATCCAGTGGGCCGGCCGTTCGGGCTCAGAGGCCGAGGTCTCGGCCTACTTCACGCCGGATGAGTGGTGGGATCTGGGTCCGGACAGGATCCTCACCGAGCAGCAGCGTGTATACACGAACTTCGTCCGGGCGATGGATGCCTACGTCTGAGCCACTGCATGTAGCCTTCGTCTGGCACATGCACCAACCGTACTACCGGTCGGCGCGTGGTGGTGCGTTCGAGATGCCTTGGGCACGGATGCATGCCCTCAAGGACTACCTGGACATGGTGGAGGCTCTCGCCGCCTATCCCGATCTTCATCAGACCTTCAACCTGGTCCCATCGCTGGTCGAACAGTTGGAGGACTACGCCGCCGGCGACTTCGTCGACGTGTACTGGGAGCACACGCTCAAGCCTGCTGCGGAGCTCGACCCGAGCGAGCGGGCTTTCGTGCTGGAGCGCATGTGCGAGCACCCCGATCACCCCCGCGCGCGGTCGCATCCCCGCTATCTCGAACTGGCACAGAAGAGGGACGGCACAGGCTCCCCACGGCTGGGATGCGTGCGCAGGCGCCTTCACCGTCGACGAACTCCGCGACCTGCAGGTCTGGTTCAACCTGGCCTGGTTCGACCCCCGGACCCTGGCCGCGGGGCCGCTCGGCGAGTTGGTGAGCCGGGGCCGCGACTTCCAGGAGGATGACAAGCGGTTGATCGCCCAGGTCCAGGCCGACATCCTGGCCCGCACCCTCCCCGCCTACCGGGAGGCTGCCGGCCGGGGGCAGATCGAGCTCTCGACCTCGCCCTACTTCCACCCCATCCTTCCTCTGCTGGCCAACACCGACTCCGCCCGCATCGCCGCCCCCGACACGCTCCTTCCTCCGAGGCGCTTCGCGCACCCCGAGGACGCCGCCGAGCAGGTGCTGAGCGCCCTGGACAAGCACGAACGCGTCTTCGGTGAGCGACCGCGTGGCATGTGGTGCTCCGAGCAGGCCGTCGGTGAGGATGTCATCCCCCTCCTGATAGAGGCCGGTCTGAGTTGGACCATCTCCGACGAGACCGTCTTGGCGCGCTCGCTGTCCGGCGCAGCCGCCCCGAGGGACGCTTCTGTAGCCGGCGGAAGACGCGACGGTCGCGCGCCGTCGTCGCTCGAGCCCGCCTCGCTCTACAGCCCCTACCGTCTCGAGCGGGAGACCGGGGAGATCGCGATGGTCTTCCGAGACCACACGCTGTCTGACCTCATAGGGTTTGCCTACCACGGGTGGGACTCCCGGGATGCCGCCGCCGACCTGCTCCGTCGGCTGCGCGAGCTGCACACCACTCTAGCCTCCCCGGCTCCCGGCGGCGCCGGTCGAGGGCCCTTGCAGGCCGACGGGCGGAGCCGACCTCCTCTGGTCACCATCGCCCTCGACGGCGAGAACGCCTGGGAGTACTACCCGCGCGATGGGCGGGACTTCCTCCAGTATCTCTACGAAGGGCTCAGTGCCGATCCGTCGTTGCGCTGCGTGACGATCTCCGAACACCTGCGTGAGTCACCTCCCGCGCGATCGCTGGGCTGGTTGCATACCGGATCCTGGGTCGGGGGAGACCTCCGCACTTGGAGCGGCGACCGGGCCCACAACGCGGCCTGGGAGCTTCTCCACCGGACCCGCGACCTCGCCGCGGCAGCCCGTCGTCGTCTGGTGCCCGCGGGCGCAGCCAGCCTCGGCTCCGGCCCGGATCCTGAGGCCGCCTGGCGCCACGTCCTGATCGCCGAGGGCAGCGACTGGTTCTGGTGGTTCGGCGACCACCATCACACCGAACTGGATCACGTCTGGGACCTCCAATTCCGTCTTCGTCTGCAGGAGGTCTACCGTTCTCTGGGGGAATCGGTGCCCATGGATCTCTTCGTCCCTCTCCTGGAACAGGCCCCTTCGGCGCTTCCCGCCCCGCCCAGGGGGATGCTCGCCCCGACCATCGACGGCGCGACAAGGAGACCCGTCGGAATGGAGCGCAGCCGGCGTCCTCGCCGTGGACGTCGCCTCGACCATGCAACGCTCTGAGACAACAAGGATCGCGGAGGTCCGCTTCGGATGGCACGAAGACAGCCTCTGCGTGCTCGTCGTCCCGGGAGTTTCCGCGCTCCTCGAAGGACTCGAGGTTGAGCTGCGCTTGACGCGACCCGGCCGCGAGGATGACCCGGTCGTCCTCATGCTCCTGGAAGAACATGGCCATGTCGAGGTAAGCTGCATGCAGAGCACGCATCTTGTCGGGACAGTCGAAGCCGTCTGGAAGGATGTTCTTGAGGCTTCGCTCCCTCTGGAGGCTACCGTGGCCCGGGCCGCCGCGCAGATGGGGTTGGTAGTGCACATCGGCCGCGACCACATGACCGAGTACGTGTTTCACTCGGGAGGCCTGGTCTCGCTAGGAAATGGGGGGCAATGAGCGGACTCGACATGATCACCTTCTTGAGCGACTCCGGATGGCGGGGAGGATACGCGGCCGTCTGTGAGGCCATTGTGGCTCGCCTACGCCCGGAGGCCAGGGTCTTTCACGTGTCTCACGAGGTGCCCGCGGGCGACATCGCCGCGGGCGCTCTGGTGTTGGAGAGGATAGCGCCTCTCTACCCGCCCGCAGTGCATCTGGCAATCGTCGACCCTGGGGTCGGAACGGATCGACGGGCTCTGGCCCTCACGACCGTGCGCGGCGACACCCTGGTGGGTCCCGACAACGGCCTTCTCCTACCAGCTGCCGAGGCGCTCGGGGGCCTGGACTCAGCGTGGCTCCTTGATCCGGCCTTGGTCCGGACCAAGGCCGGATTGCCCATCGACCAGATCTCCGCCACATTCCACGGGCGCGACGTATTCGCTCCCACGGCCGCTCTACTGGCCGCGACGAACGACCCGGCCCCCTTGGGGTCATCCGTCGATCCGACCACTCTGGTCCACCTCACGCCGCCGCTGGCGGAGGTCATCTCCGGAGGGAGCCGTCGCAGAGGTGATCGAGGTCGACCGTTTCGGCAACGTAGGCCTCGCGCTCCGTTTTGAGAACCTGTCTCCGCAGCAGGGGCACTTCGCCGTAGACATCGTCGGGGAAGATCTTCCCGAGTGGACCGCGCGGGTAGTCCGGACCTATGGGGAGTTGGAATCCGGAGAACTCGGCATCTACCGCGATTCGTGGGGACAAGTCGCCCTGGCCCTCAAGTCGGCCAGCGCCGCCCAGTTCCTCGCCGTCGCCCGAGCAATGAAGGTCCGGCTGACGCCGATCCGCGACACCACCACCTTGAGGCCCTGACATGGCCGGAATACGACAATCCAGGGCAGGGGAGCCCGGCGCCCGGAACAAGGACAAGAAGACCGCGGCCCCAACGTCGCGAAGACCTCGAAAAGCCCCTCCCACGGCCTCCAAGCGCCCCGGAGTGCCGACCGGACGAGCAGTCGGCCTGCCACCGCTGACGCCCCGTGACTTGCTGGCCCTCTACCGCCCCGACATATCCGCCGCCCTCACGGCCCTCGATGTTCCTCCCTATCGCTACGCCCAGGTCTGCGAGCATCTGCTGCGCCGGCCGCAGCAGCCTTTCTCCGAGGCCACTGCGCTCCCGGCTGGCGTGAGAGACGCTTTGGATGCCCTCGGGACCTCGACTCTCGCTCTGGCCGGATCGCGGACCTCTCCCGACGGCACCAGCAAGCTCCTCCTCTCAGGGCGCGATGGGCTGTGCGTCGAGACAGTGCTCATGCGATATCAGAATCATCTGACGGTGTGCATATCCAGCCAAGTCGGATGTGCCGTCGGCTGCGGCTTCTGCGCCACCGGCGCGATGGGCTTCCAGCGGAATCTCTCGGCCGCCGAGATCGTCGATCAGGTTCGGGCAGCTGCCGCCCTAGCTGCGGACGACCCCCGAAGAGTCTCCAACCTGGTGTACATGGGCATGGGGGAGCCTCTCCTCAATCTTCAGGCCGTGTTGGACTCAATCCGCATAGTCACCGATCCTAGCGGGCTTGGTATGGCCCACAGGGCAATCTCGGTCTCGACCACGGGCATCCCCAGCGGGATACTCAGACTCGGTCGGACCCAGCCCCAGGTGAATCTCGCTCTCTCCCTGCACGCGGCCGACGAGAAGACCCGGACGCTGCTGATCCCCCAGCGCTACCGACACCCCCTCCCCAAGGTCCTCGACGCCGCCTGGGAGCATTTCGACATCACTCATCGCAAACTCCTGATCGAATATGTCCTTCTCCGAGGTATCAACGACTCAGCCGAGGACGCGCGCCGACTGGCGGGGCTACTGCGCGGACATGTGGTGGCTGTCAACCTGATCAACTGGAACCCAGTGCCCCGAGTCTCGGGGTCAGGCCGCGCGGCAACCTCCGGCGATGACAAGACGACCGGCCGCGATGCGCACGGGGCAGCTGTCCCAGCAACGCGCGGTGCGGCAGTCATGGCGGCACGTTCGGGTTTCTTCGAGCCATCTCCTCCCGCGGCGGTCGCTGCATTCCGCGCCGCCCTTCTGGGCGCAGGCATCGATGCCGTGGTCAGACGAAGCAAGGGCGGCGGCATACAGGCAGCGTGCGGCCAACTGGCGGGCCGGCAGCGGTCCTACGACAAGGCCCAGGAGAGCGAGTAGGCGGTCGACCGGAGGCCCTGTGCCTACTGCACCCCAAGCCGACGAGCAACGCCATCCGTCGGAGGCGCCTCTGGTAAGATGGTATTACCTAATACTCGATGCCTTGTCGGGCGGGGACTTCTTGGGCGGGGGCGTGCTTCACATAGCGCATCTCTGTCACCGTATCGACGGCTTCGGTCAACCTCGGTAGCCATGGATACCTGGTCATCGGCCAGGATCTTAGGAGGCAGGTCCTCCTCCGGAAACCGCAGTTCCGCGGCCCGGCGTCAAGTCTCCCGACAGCGCACCCAACGACCCTGCCGTGGCAACTAGGGCGAGCATCACGTCGGCAGCGAACGGGGCCAGCACGACCGTGAGCTTGTCGAACTCGATCCTCATCGTGTCAAGATACCCCGCCTGCACTTGGAGCCCAAAGCGCTGGACGGTCGCTACCGTGTCTATCGCCAGGGCGGCAATACTGGCAGTGTCGACACCCTCTTGGGCGATGCTGCTTATCATCAGACCTTGGTCGGAGACTAGAATCGCCGCCTTCATACCCGGGATGGTGAGATATCCGGCCAACGCGTCGCGCAGCGGATCGGTCTGCCTAGAGTCCTTGGGTCCGTCCACTCAGATCTCCTCCACGATTCCGATCTGACCGAACTGTACCCGCAAAACGGCTGCCGCACGCTCGGCCTGAGCCTGTTCACGATACCGAAGCCTCAACCCCTCTGGGCGAGCGGCCACCTCCGACACGAATATGCTGCTGCGCTCCAGTACCGGGTCTTCGCTCGACAGGATGCCGTCCACAGGCCAGGCTACCATCGCGTCCCCCGAGAGGAACACGTCGTTGCTCTCAGCTCGAGTCAGGTGGGCTTTGAGAACGACTGCCCAAATCCCAGACTCCGCTTCATTCACGACTGTGCTTGAGTACCCCATGGACCCATGATATAGCACAGAACCGTCGGCAACGAGCGCGACTCGCTCGATTTGGCCGCACTCTCGTTGCCGCCTTCCTCGGGAGACTCGGAATCCTACCGGTTCAGAACGTAGGTCACGGTCACAGTCGCCGTCACGTCTAGGCTGGCCGCGCTGATGGGGGGCGCTTCCACGGCGGCGCCGGCCACGCTTCGCGCCATGTCGTAGGCTTCGTAGTAGACAGGGGAAATCGGCACACTCACGGAGCCCTCGTTCATCATGAGCACGTTTCCGACCTTGACTCCCTGAGCGCCGGCCAGAGTCTCCGCCTTGGTCTTCGCATTCTCAACAGCCTGTTTGAGAGCGTCCGCCACGGCCGCGCTGTCGTCTCTCAGTCTCCAGACTGGGCCGGAGAAGTTGTTCACACCCGCTTCGACCGCCGCGGATAGGACTTTGCTGACGGCATCGGCATCCTTCAGGGTCACGGTCACCGTGTTCTGCGCTCGATAGCCGGTCAGCGTCTCTTCACCCGTCTGCTGATTGTAGGCGCGGACCGGGTACACCGTCACATTCGCCGTTTCTATGGCCGTCGCCTCCACGCCTTCAGCCTTGAGACGCTCCATCACCTTCGTGACCGCGGCTGAGTTCGCGTTCATGGCTGCGCCCGGGTCGGTCCCGTCACTCTCGACCGTGAGGGTCAGTACCGCTTCGTCGGGAGGACTGCTGACGGTGGCCTTCCCGAGGACGGTGATGGTATCCGGTGCCGCCACGGCACTTGCATTCATCGTCGTGGCTCCCTTCCTTCCCCTCCAATGAGTCCCCGCATCCGCCGACGAGCATCATCACGGACAGACCTCCCACGAGCGCCACGAGGACCATCCACCTGTACTTCCCACGACCTCTGTTCTTCTGCGAGTCCATTCCTGCCCCTTTCGCCACAAATAGCTCGACCGTCCACCCGCACGCCCGGCGAACCGGGGGCATTGGCGCCATACAGTTCGTGGGACGAGTGGGATCTCCTGACCGGTTCCGACCGCAAGCGAAGCCCCGAGGGCGCTGATAGCAGCGCTGCCCACGCGGCCGAGGATGCCGTACGGCGCTGCTCAGTGCGCTCTGGTGGCCAGACCTCCCCTTTTCAGAAGCCTCCTAGGAGCGGAGCCGGTCCATCAGGTCTCGAAGCTCTTTCCTGTCCTTGAACGGCAACTCGATGACGCCTCCGAGGCCTTTGCCCTTGACCCGCGGCGTCACGCCCAGAAGACCGAAGAAGGAGTCCTTGATGTCGTCCAGCGTCTCCTGGTCGAAGAAGGCCTGCGCGTGCACGCTCGCGCTCGCTGGCTTCGCTCCCTCCGATGCACGGCGGACCTCGTCCTCCACCTGCCGCACCGAGAGACCCTTTTCGACCACTCGCCGGGCCAGTTGCAGCTGTTTGCCCTTTTCCGCCAGGCCGAGCAATGCGCGACCGTGGCCCTCCGACAGAGCCCCGCTGGCGAGCGACTCCTGGACTGCGGAGGGCAGGTCGAGCAGACGGATCTTGTTCGCTATCGCAGACCGGCTCTTGCCCACCCGCGCGGCCAGATTCTCCTGCGTCACACCCAGGTCCTCGAGCAGCACCTTCAGAGCATAGGCCTCGTCCACCGGATTGAGCTGCTGACGAACCACATTCTCGACTAGGGCGAGCTCGAGGCTCTCGACATCGGAGGCAGCGCGGACAATGGCAGGGACGACGGTGAAACCGGCCCTCTGAGCCGCGCGCCACCGACGCTCGCCGGCGATGAGTTCATACTCTCCGTCCACCTCCCTGACGATGACAGGCTGGACTACTCCCACTGCAGCTATGGAGGTGGCCAGTTCGTCGAGGGCAGCCGAGTCGAACGCCCGCCGAGGCTGGCGCGGGTTCCGCCGTATCGCATCGACGGGAAGATCGATCACGCCGGTCGCACCAGCCTGCGGATGACTTGGCGAGACCTCCGACCCAAGCGACTCGACGCCTTCGCCACCCTCGCCAAGGAGCGCAGCCAGCCCTCGGCCCAATCCGGTCTTCTTAGCCATGGCTGACAACCTCCATCGCGAGATCGAAATACGCGTCCGAACCGGGGCAATGCGGGTCCAACATCGAAACCGGCACGCCGTGGCTGGGCGCCTCGGCCAGGCGCACGTTTCGCGGCACAACGGTCTTGAAGCTCAGGTTGGGGAAATGCTGCCGGATCTCCTGCTCGACCTGGCGGGCGAGGGTCGTCCGGGAATCCATCATCGTCAGCACGAGGCCGGCGATCGTGAGAGTCGGGTTGAGACGTTCTTTCACGGCCGTTATCGTCAGTATCAGCTGGGCCAACCCCTCCAGAGCGTAGTACTCAGCCTGGACTGGAATGATCACCTGATCGGCGGCGACCAGGGAATTCACCGTCAGAAGTCCCAGCGACGGGGGGCAGTCGATGAAGACGAACGAGTAGCCCGAGTCCGCAACCGTCTCGACCAGAGCCTCCTTGAGGCGGGACTCACGTCTCTCCAGAGCCGGAAGCAGGACGCCGGCGCCGGCCATGTCGGGAGAAGAGGGAGCAATATCCAGTCCGGCAACCGACGAGGGCTTGATGACCGACGTCAGACTACACTCTCCCAGGAGTACCTCGAGGATGGCCGGGTCTCCTTTCAGGACGCGCACCCCCAGACCGTGGGATGCGTTCGCCTGGGAGTCCATGTCCACCAACAGTACTCGCTCGCCGGATTGCGCGAGGCTGGCTGCGAGGTTGATGGCGGTCGTGGTCTTGCCCACGCCGCCTTTTTGGTTGGCGATGGCGTAGATCAGAGTCGTGTCCCTCCCGCTAGCTCGGCACAGGTCGCTCACCGACGACCGACGTCATGGATGACCGTCGTGCAAAGGGACCACCGGGAGCCCACCGAGAGGGCGCTTCGCCGGGACTCCGGAGCGTCGAGGGAACTCGTTGGGCGAAGCACGGAGCTTCCTGGCCACATATGCCCATCGATTCTCCGCCCCTGCAAACGGATGCAAGTCGGATCGCGTCAAGCCTGTCGGCACCCAGTATACCGAGAGCTCTCTGGGCTTGGGTGCGCTCTTGGTCTGAGATGGAGCCCTTCATCGCCACCATGGAGCCGCCAAGGCGCAGAAGGGGGAGCGAGTACTCGGCCACCACGGGCAGCGCCGCGAGCGCTCTCGACACCGCCACCTCGTGAGCTTCCCTGGCCCGCCGAGCGGCCGTACTCTTCCGCCCGCTGGCAACAGACGCTGACATTCTCCAGACCGAGTGCCCCTGCGGCCGTCTCGATGTGGGCGCACTTCTTCCGCTGCGATTCCACCGCCGTGATTCGCGTCTGGGGAAGAGCCAGAGCCAGCACCAGCGCCGGCAGACCCGCTCCCGAGCCCAGGTCCACCAAGTCGCTTGCTTTGGCGACCGCGTCGATCTCGAGCAGCGAAAGCGAATCCAGGAAGTGGAAACGCTCGATCTCCTCCGGATCCTGGATCGCAGTGATGTTGAATCCCGCGCCCAGGATGACGTCACCCAAGACCGCCAGGCGGTCCTGTCGCCTCCGAGCCGAGACCAAAGGCGGCATAGGATGCTGTGTGGAGGAGTTTCAGTCTATCGCCCGATCATTCGCGAGTGGCCGGATTCGGCGGCTGGATCCGCCGGATCTCGAGTCGCACGGTGAAGATGGACCAGCAGAACCGAGACATCCGCTGGAGAGACTCCCGATATGCGCGATGCCTGTCCGAGTGTACCTGGACGGATCCGACTCAGCTTGTCCTTGGCCTCGTAGGTGAGACCCTCCAGCGGCCAGTAGTCGAAACCACCGGGAATGGCCAGGGTCTCGGTGGCACGGTGCCGCCTGATCTCCGCCGTCTGTCGGCGGATGTAGCCCTCGTAGCGCGCTTGGATGTCCAGTTGCTCGACCACCTCTGCAGGCGCCGATGAGAGCCGATCCCAGTCGGCAGGCGAAACAAGGTCTGCAAGGTCAGTGTACGACACCTGGGGCCGACGCAGCACCTTCGTCGCAGTCTGTGATTCCTCGAGAGGGGCCGTGCCCAGCGATTCGAGGAGTTGGTCGTTGCCCTCCCCCGACCGAACCTGTATCCCGTCGAGCAGCTCCGTATATTCGGCCAGCAGGCGCCGTTTCTCCTCGACCGCGGCCAATTGCTCACCGTTGATGAGACCCAGCGCGTGCCCAAGGTGCGACAGCCTATCGGAGGCGTTGTCGTGTCGGAGGAGCAGCCGGTATTCGGCCCGAGAGGTGAACATGCGGTACGGCTCATCCACGCCCTTGGTGACGAGATCGTCGATGAGCACACCGATGTAGGCCTGGTCTCTTCGCAGGATGAACGGCGGCTCGTTTCGGGCGTGAAGTGCTGCGTTGATGCCGGCCATCAGGCCCTGGGCAGCCGCCTCCTCGTACCCCGACGTGCCGTTGATCTGTCCGGCGCTGAAGAGGCCGTTCACGGTCTTGGACTCCAGACCCAGGGTCAGTTGCTGTGGGGGCAGATAGTCGTACTCCACGGCGTACCCGGGCCGGACGAGCCTTGCCCTCTCAAGACCCGGAGTTGCCCGAATGATCATCTCCTGTACGAACACGGGGAGACTCGTGGTCAGTCCCTGGAGATACATCTCGCTGGTGGTCACGCCCTCGGGCTCGACGAACACAGGGTGGTGCTCTCTCTCCGGGAAATTGATGAGCTTCCGATCGATGGAGGGGCAGTAGCGAGGCCCTTTGCCGCTGACAGACCCGCTCTTCAGCGGGCTCAGATGGAGGTGCTTGGAGACAACCTCATGGGTGGCCGGCGTGGTGTGGGTGAGATAGCAGGGCACTTGTCTTCGCGGGACCGGGGTCTGCCAGTGCGAGAACGACAGCGGAATGCGGTCCCCCTCCTGAGGGATCATGCGGCTCGGGTCGATCGTGGTTCCGTCGATGCGCGGGGGTGTCGCCGACTGGAAACGGTCAAGCTCCAGACCAGCGGCGAGCAGGCTGCCGGAAAGGCGCAGCGCCGGCGACTCGCCCACCCGGCCCGCGGGGTAGCTCCGGTCACCAACCACGACCTTCGCCCGCAGGAAGGTCCCGGTCGCCAGCACGAGAGACCGGCAGCGGAGCCGACGACCATCCGCCAGTTGCACTCCGTCGATTGTTTCACGTGAAACATCGAGAGCGACCGCCTCACCCTGCACCAGATCCAGGTTCGGAGTTCGGCTGAGCACGACCTTCATCCAATCCTCGTACAGTCGCTTGTCGGCCTGCGCCCGAAGCGCTCTGACAGCCGGTCCCTTCGAAGTGTTGAGCATCTTCAGTTGGATGAAGGCCCGATCCGTGTTGCGCCCCTGCTCGCCTCCAAGCGCGTCAACCTCTCGAGTCAGTTGTCCCTTGCCCACTCCTCCCACCGCGGGATTGCAGGGCATGAGCGCGACGTTGTCCAGATGCAGGGTGAGCATTGCCGTCCGACAGCCCATCCGAGCAGCCGCAAGAGCCGCTTCACAGCCCGCGTGCCCGCCGCCCACGACAACAACGTCATAGACCCAGTCTCGCCGAGAGACCGGCGGACCCGCGCGGCCAGGCACGTGCAGCAACCCCACGGCACCGGCACTCCGGAATCTGGCTGGCCGAGGCTCGAGTCCCGGCCGCCAACGTATTCTCAGCCGTCGATCCCTCCTCGCTCAGGGCCTGGCTTCAACCGCCGATACTTCGGTGGCCGGAGCGTCC
The DNA here is from genome assembly GCA_963714175.1 of uncultured Actinomycetes bacterium. GTDB lineage: Bacteria > Actinomycetota > Thermoleophilia > RBG-16-64-13 > RBG-16-64-13 > RBG-16-64-13. The sequence continues at coordinate 244,028 of CAVQNN010000011.1, forward strand.
GGCCCGATCCCTAAATGCCGGTCCGCCCTCAAGGGGCTTCCCACCGCATGTCCGGGCCATCCCCGAAGGCCGTCGTGCCAAGTGCGGCCACCACATCACCAGCCGTCTCGAACACCCGAGGCAACGCTCGCCAGGTAGTCAGACGCCCCACCCGCCCGGCCTGCCACCCAGACGGCCGCCGTCGCGTCGCCCTCCACGTTCAGCCTGCCCGTCAGACTGGTGTTCGCTATCACCAGACCTGCAGACCTACACCCAAGACGGCTGGCGAGAGCCCACATCCCGCCCCCGGGCTCAGAGCGACCTTCCGCTACCACCCCCGCACACCCTGCCACCTCACTCGAGAGGTAGAATTCTCCGGTAGCCACACCGTCCGGACAAGCGACCGGGAACACCTGGCCTTCCTCGGTCTCGCACACGAGGATCGTATCCGCAGCCAGTTCGCCCGTCCAATGAGGAGCAGGGGGGATAGTCCGACGGCCAGGCCAACACCCTTTCCTCCGATCGCACTAGCCGGCTCTTCGGCCCCGCGACTCTCGGCTGCCCCGCGCGCAAGGCCGTCCGCAGAGGGACGATTCCCGCCGCCCACACGCCTCGTTCGCGCCCCGTCTCCCCACGGTCAGTGCGGGACTTCCGACCGTTTCGACGTGCTCGCACTCAGCGCGCGAGAAGCGGGGCCCGACCCGCACGGTTGCTTCGCGGAAGCTGACTCCCAAGCGTTCAAGCGACGCGCGCAGTCCGTCTGCGAACACATCTCCTCCGCGCTCCTCTGGCAGCGCGTGGTCACCGGTCTCGACACGACCTCCGAGGCTCAGCCCCACGGCCAATACCACCGCGTCCGCCTCGATGTCGTCACCAAAGGCGGTTTCTACAACCACTCGCGCCCGCTCCAGCAACGCCGACCGGCCGTCGTCGTCCTTCGAGCAGCACCCCGCGCCACCCCCCGACAGGTGCTCCGCTTCACTCCCTGTCCGCAGACCGGTCGCGAGCCCCTGCCGGAATTCCAGACCGGGCATGCCCTCCAACGCCCGCTTGGTCTCGATGCTCAGCACCCGTCTGTCGACGCAGAAGAACGGTGCGCCCGTATCCGAGGCCACCGAGGAATCGAGCCAAGCATCACGCAACGCCGGCGGCATGGCGGCTACCACGCCGGCTATGCGCTCCCACCCGTCCGCCATCACCACGGGCCCGTACTCCGGCCGTCCAACGCTGTCGAGCGCCCTGCTCAGCACTGTCACCCGAACCCCAGCGGATGCCAGGACAGCCGCGCAAGCGCAACCCGAGATCCCGGCGCCGATCACGACGACCCGCCGTGATGCGCCCGCGACAGTTAGCCCGCCAGATTGTGAGTCTGCACCTTGTCCACCCGATCCGCGCAATCTTCTGCCCTACTTGCCCAGACAGAACCGGCTGAAGATCTCGTCCAGCAGGTCCGCGGTTAGTTCTTCCCCCGTGATCCGACCTAGCGCCTGCACGGCCGCTCTGATGTCCTCGCAAACAAGCTCTTCTCCGATCTCCCCAGACGAACCCGCCAGGGCTGCCCGGGTGCTCTCAAACGCTTCGTTCACGAGAGTCCGTTGCCTCTCGCTAGCTAGGACCGGCTCCTCGAGCTGGAGCTCTTCGCCTCCAGTGACGACCTGCTGAATCACCGAGCGCAGCTCGTCAAGGCCCTCCCCTGTCAGTGCGGAGACCGTACAAACACGCCAACCCGACCCTGGCGCGTCTGATGCTGTCGGCCACGTGTCCGTCCAATTCGGCGACCAGATCGCGTTCGGACCGCACATAGGTCGCTCTTGTTCCCTACTATGATCGATCTGGCCGGGTCCAGATCGCGGACCAGGCTCCAGTCCGTCTCGTCCCAGTGGCGAGGAAAGATCGACGACCGCCAGCACAAGATCCGCCTGCTCCATGGCCTTGACCGACCGAGCCACGCCCAAGCTGCTCCACCTGGTCGCCGCCACTCCGGATCCCAGCGGTGTCCACCAGGTGGATGGGGATGCCCCCGATCTCCATCAACTCCTCGACCGTGTCTCTGGTGGTCCCCGGCGATGTCCGACACGATGGCCCGCTCTCTCATCAGCAGGGCGTTCAGGAGTGAACTCTTGCCCACGTTGGGCTTGCCGACTATGGCCGTGCGGAGCCCTTGCTCCAAGGCCCGGCCCAGAAAGGCGGTCCGCAGGAGCCTGAGCAGATCGGCCTGCACCGAGGCCAAGCCCTCGGCCAGCGACCCCCAGTCCAGGAAGTCCACATCCTCGTCCGAGAAGTCCACCGTGGCCTCGATCCGAGCAAGCAGACCGATCAAATCGCGTCTGGCTGCGCGGAGCTTCTCCGAGAGCCCCCCGTCAAGTTGCCTGACCGACGCCCGCAGCGCGCCCGGTGCTTCGGGCCGCGATGATTGCCGCGACACTCTCTGCCTGTGCGAGATCGATCCGTCCGTTCAGAAACGCACGCCGGGTGAACTCCCCTGGCTCCGCCAGGCGAGCGCCCGAGTCGCAGCGAGCAGCCGAAGCACCGCCCGTTGCGCGGCGACGCCCCCATGACAGTGCAACTCGACAACGTCCTCCCGCGTGTAGGAATGCGGCTTGCGCATGACGGCGAGCAGGGCCTCGTCCACCACCTCGTCGTTGCGAGGGTCGACGACGTGCCCGTACAGAAGAGAGTAGGTCTCGCCGGGGCGGACAGGTTCGCCACGAGCGGGTCGGAACGCGCTCCCGGCAATGCCGACCGCCTCTGGACCGCTGAGCCTGACGATACCGATCGCGCCCAGGCCGATCGCGGTCGACACGCCACGATCGTGTCCTCGCCCTCGTGGTCCTCGCGCTCGGTCGCTGGCTGCGACCGGCTCGAACGCGCTAGCGTCGTGCATATATGGTTCGTCGATCATGTGCGGCTGGACACACGGCTCTCGCATCGGCTTGAACAGAGCGCAGATGATGCCAGAAAAGGGGTCGCGCGACTACGCCACGGCCATGCCGCTGCCACAGGTTGCATCGCCCCGCAGCGGCCGAACGGCAGCCGGATGCGACCCTGCCTCTCAGCGCACCGGCGAGATGACCACCGACCGGTTGGGCTCGCGACCCTGGCTGGCGGTCACCACGTCTCTTCTGCCCCTCAGGGCCAGATGGACGATCTTCCGCTCGGCCGGCGTCATGGGGGTGAGCTGGACCGGTCGCCCTCGCTTGGCTGCTTCATCGGCCTTGCGCAGTGCGACTCGTTCGATCTGGCGCCGTCGGCGCTCCTTGTACCCCTCGGCGTCCAGCTCGACGTGCTTGCGCGGATGAACCCCGGCAAAGACGGCGATACCGGCCAGATACTCCACCGCGTCTATCGTCTGTCCCCTTCGCCCGATGAGGATGCCAAGATCCTCGCCGGTGATCTCGGCGTGCAGCTCCTCGGCATCTTCTGTGATGCGGATCTGTGCCGACAAGTCCCATCTCGTCCAGCACCCGCGCCAAGAACGCCCGCAGTCTCGCGGCGTCAGGCGTTGTCTTCGCCTTCATCCTCGAACTCGTCACGCATCCCCGACCGCCGGGAGTCTTCCTCGAACTCGTCGTCCTCGTCGTACTCCTCGTCCTCGAACTCGTCGACGCAGGAGTTCTGGAGGCTGCGAATCATCCTCGGGACCGTAGAAATCGAAGTCCTCGCCGACCAGCGCGACCTCGACCACGGCGTCGACCGCACCCACTCCCATGAACCCCTCTTCGGGGGGAATGACGATCGTCACCTCATATTGGTCGTCGGCGAGCTCGCCGGGAGCGAAATCAAGTTCCGCCAGAGCCCTTTGGACCGCCAGTCTCCACGGTCCGGCCGCTGGCTCTTGCTACCTGTTGTTTTCCCTTTTTGTCCCGTCTCTTGGCCACTGGTCTTGCCTCCACTCTTCCCAGCCGGTTTCGCCGAGGTCTTCCCGGTCGACGCTGGAGTCTTCCCCGTAGATGTCGCCGGGGTCTTCCCAGCCGGCTTTGCCGAAGTCTTCCCAGCCGGTTTTGCCGAGGTCTTCCCGGTCGACGCTGCCGGGGTCTTCCCGGTCGCCCTGGCCGAGGCCGCCTTCCCCTTCTCCGGAGTGACAGCCGCCGGCACGTGGACCGGCATCAGTTTCTCAGCCGCGAACTGCTGCGCTATGGTCCATAGGTTGGACGTGAACCAGTAGATGAACAGACCTGCGGGCCACTTGTAGATGTACATCATGACGCCGACCACCACCGGCATGACGTAGGCAATGATCTTCTGCTGGCCCCCTGTCTTCCGGGCCATCTGCCAGGAAGCCACGAACTGGCTGGCGATGTAGAGGAACATCAACCCGATAGTCGAACGTGGTGATGTCCTTGATCCACAGCCAACCGACTTGGGGGTCGACGAAGATGCCTGCCCACCGGCCCCATTCGGCTGGGTCCAGATCCAGTCTCCCGGCCGTTCGCAGCATGTAGAAGAGCCCGAGGAAGACCGGCATCTGCAGAAGAAGCGGGAGGCAGGAGCCGAAGGGGCTCACGTTGTTCTCCCGGTAGAACTCCATCATCTTCTGGTTGAGAACCTGCTCGCTCGTCCTTGTACTTCTCCTGCAGGGCCTTCAGCTGCGGCTGCAGCACCTGCATGGCCCGCATGCTCTTGATCTGCCGCCAGGTCAAAGGAACCAGGACGATCCGGATGATCACCGTCAGCAGGACGATGGCCCAAGACCAGCTGATCCCCAGCGTCTTGTGCAGGAACTCCAGAACCCAGAAGAAGAGCGCCTGCAGAGGTTTCGAGATCTTGTCAAAAGAACCCGGGTGCTGCACCTGGGCAACGGTCGTAGTCGTGGTGTCGGACACGGTCGTCGTGGCGCCGGCCAGCGTCGTGGTCACTCCGGCTGTGGTGGTGGTTTCGCCGGTGAACGAGCACGAGACCGTCAGAAGCGCCGCGACCAACAGAAGGCCGACCAGAAGGGCGACCAGCAGAGACGACGTGCCCTTCAGGGGTCTTTGGCCCGCGCGGGGAAGCCCGGAAGGACTCGCTCCGCTGCGCCGCTCGCGGAACACCGTCTGACGCTCGACCGGGTCATAGCCCCCGTGGCTCAAGGGATTGCAGCGCAACAGCCGCCACCCTGCCAGCACGACGCCTCGCATGACCCCGTACTGTCTCAACGCATCGATGGCGTACTGCGAGCACGAAGGGTAGTACTTGCACGACCGCGGAAGCGCAGGCGAGATGAGCTTCTGATAGCCGCGGATGATCCAGACCAGGAGAGCTCTGACCGGGTTCCGGATGACCTTCACGAGGATGCCCGCCGATCTTCCCTGGGGCTAGACCAGGGAAGCCTTGCGGAAGACTTCCAGCATCTTGTCCTCCACGGCCCTCAACCCCCCGGTCTCGAGCAACTCGACGATCGGCGAGCGAGCGATCAGAACGAGGTCCATGTTCCCCCTGAGAGATTGGCCTTGCTGCATGGAAGGCCTCTCGCAAGACACGCTTGATCCGATTCCGGTCGACTGCGGTGCCGAGCCGCTTGGAGACAGAGAACCCGACTCGTGGGCCACTCGCACCCTCTCCCGCTGCAGGCACCGGGCGCTCAAAATAGTATAGGACGAGATACTTGTTGGCAACAGACCGTCCCGTGCGATAGACGCGGGTGAAGTCCTCAGATCGCGACAGTCGGCCCCGAGACCGATTCACCCCAGGCTACGCCGACAGACGCTTGCGACCCTTGTCGCGCCTGCGCTTGAGCACCGCCCTACCGGCGCGCGTGCTCATGCGCTCCGGAAACCCGTGAGTCTTCTTGCGCTTGCGCTTGTTCGGCTGATACGTCCTCTTCACGTTCCCTCACTTATCGCTCTGGCAGCGTAGACGCTCGGCGCCATCGGACACGCCGTCAAGTCCGCCCAAGACCACACAGGTATCAAACACCACAGGTGCACAACTGATCGATACATGCAGAAGGTGGCGAAGTATACAAGTCCGCCCCTTGCCCGTCAATCGAGCGGCGCCGGCCCGCGTCATTTCCTCGCCTCGCGGGGTTGGGCGCCCTCCCACATCCGTCCGCGAGTATCCACCCCGCTCCAACCGCCAGTACCGCCACGACCTCGACCTCCGCCCGCTTGGGGCGCCGACCACCCCCCGCCCCAAGCGTACACAGGCGCCTGTGGAAACTGTGGACAAAGCCGCTCGCTCCGGGCTCCCCATCCGCTCGCTGCACGACCGCCTGTGGAACCAGCCCCTTCACCAGGCCGCCCTCAGCGCACGAGGTTGACACCTCGTTCGGCCGTCTGCCCGCCCTCAGCGCACGGACCATGGTGCAAAAACGGAAGTGGCGCACCTCCCTGTCGGCCGCTCGCCCCCGCGCCCCCACGGAGCTTCCAGTAGCGTCTCCTCCGTACCTGGACGACCCATCAAGAGCCCGGTTCACCAGCGCTTCCTCCCCCGGCGCAATTCCCGCACGCTCCGACGAAGCCATGTTCTCACCCTCCTGGGTGCGCGGTTCCGGCCGGGCCGGCCGTGCTGGTCCTCGCTCGCTCCCGGGAGGGTCATATTCGGGACCGAACAGGTCCCCGCAGGAAACCATTTTCCCCAGCTTCAACAGAAAAGGTGGTGTATGCGGCCGTCGCCTTTCTGCTTTCTGCACGTTTTCCACAGGTGTGGACGGACTTGTGGATAACCGCGAACTTCGTCCCTGCAAATCCACAATCTTGGCACGGTGACATACGAGCGCCACAACGGCCCCACTATGACCAAAGGGTTGCACTTTCCGCACTTCCTTCACCGTCCACCCTGTGGAAAAAGCACCCTTCTGTCGCTACAATGGCTGAGAGTTTCCGGCACGTCCACCCAATGCTCTTGCGCGAGGCCGGCATCTGCCCAATGACCCCTGAGAAGCCTTCTCGCCAGATGTCTCCAGAGCCGGTCGCCCCGCTCGGCGCCGATGCTCTAGCGACACACACCCAAGACAGGCCGCTCAACGGAGCAAACCAGGTCGCGGATCTACCCCTGTATCGCCGTGTATGCCGAGCCGAACTCGCCCCCGCAGGTCATCGCTGTGGATGACTACCCCGCCACCGAGAATCACTTGCCCGCTCTGATCGACACCCTGGCCGTGCGCGCACACAGTCTGGCCCGTGACCAGGGAGGTGTGCTGCCCTTGCGTGTCTTCCGGGAACTGGTGGAGAACCTAGTACACGCGTCGTTCGCCGGCGTTGTCATCACCATCCTCGACGAGGGCAACACCGTGCGCGTGAGCGACAGAGGGCCAGGCATCCCGGACAAGGATGCCGCGGTCCGCCGCGGCTTCACCTCGGCGGATGCCTACGCCAGACGCTTCATCCGGGGAGTCGGCTCTGGCTTCGCAGTGGTCAGACAGACTCTGGCCACCATGGATGGGGTCCTCGAGATCGAGGACAACCTGGGGCAAGGGACTGTCGTCACCGTCCGAGTCAAGGGGCAACCCAACACGCGTCTCGCGCCCGCGGCGGTCCCGTCCTATAATCTCTCCGAGCGCCAATTGAAGACCCTACTTCTGGCGGTCGAGCTTGCCCCGGTCGGTCCGACCCGCATCGCCCAGGAATTGGGCGTGTCCACGTCGACCGCCTACAGAGACCTCGTCTCACTGGAGGAAGCCGGCTTCGTCACCTCCGAGCAGACCGGGCACCGTTCGGTGACCGATGTGGGGCTTGGCGTATCTGGATGCTGTGCTGTAGACGATTGCTGCGCCCGAGGCGAAGTAAGATCTGCTGCATCGACGGTGGGGAGGACCGCTGGTGGAAACAGGAAACCGCGATCCTGTCTGGGAGGAGGCTCTCGAGCTCATCTCGCAGCAGGTCAACGAGGGTACCTTCCGCATATGGTTCGAGCCGACGGTGGGTCTGGGGCTGGCGGACGGCACCTACTCCGTCGGGGTGGCCTCCGACTTCGCCAAGGACTGGATCGACTCCCGTTTCCGCAACCTCATGTCGGATGCGGTGTCCCAGGTGCTGGGCGAACCGGCCCGCCTCGACATCGTCGTGTCTCCCACCTTGTCCCGGGCCGCGGCGCAGGAGGGAGCGCTCGCCGCCGAATCATCCTCCAACCAGGATCCTCGATCCCTGGGCGGGCCGCCAGGATACGCGCTCCGACGGTGCATCTCACCCCGAGACCGCCCGGGGAGAGCGACACGAACATGGTCGAGGCCCGCAGCGTGAACGCCGCCGCTCCGCACAATCCACGCAGAGCCTCCCAGACGACAACGTGCCCAGCCATGGGCTTGCTGAGCAAGTACACCTTCGACACTTTCGTCATCGGGCAGTCCAACCGCTTCGCCCACGCGGCCGCCTTGGCGGCCGCCGAGACGCCTGGCACTCAGTACAACCCCCTCTTCATCTACGGTGGCGTCGGCCTCGGCAAGACCCATCTGCTGCAGGCCATCGGCAACTACGCCCTGCGGAACCATCCCGGGCATGAAGGTCCGCTATCTCACTCTTGAGACCTTCACCAACGACTTCATCAACTCACTGCGCGACGACAGCATCGAGGGCTTCAAGAACAGGTACCGGACGGTCGACGTGCTGCTGATCGACGACATCCAGTTCCTGCAGAAGAAGGAGCAGACCCAGGAGGAGTTCTTCCACACCTTCAACACGCTCTACGACGCGCAGAAACAGATCGTCATCACCTCGGACCGGCATCCCAAGGGGCTGGCCACCGTCGAAGACCGCCTGGTCTCCCGCTTCGAGTGGGGTCTGATCACCGACATCCAGCCTCCGGACCTCGAGACCCGGGTCGCGATCCTCCGGAAGAAGGTGCGCGCAGACGGGGTCGTGCTTGCCGACGACGACGTGCTTATGTTGATCGCGTCGCGCGTACCCACGAACATCCGCGAACTCGAGGGCTGCCTGACCCGTGTCGTGGCCTTCTCCTCTTTCACCAAGAGGCCCATCGATGTCGACCTGGCCCGGGAGGTCTTGAAGGACATCCCGGAGACTCCCTCCACCCGCGTCACCATCGACCTCATACTCTCCGCGGTCGCGGAGACCACCGGCATCTCGGTGACGGAGATCACCGGCGACAAGCGCTCACGAGTCGTGGTGGACAGTCGCCACCTGGTCATGTATCTCGCTCGCGAACTCACCGACGCCAGCCTACCCAAGATCGGAGAACGCATAGGCAATCGTGACCACACGACCGTTCTTCACGCGGTTGACAAGATCGCCAAACTCATGCGCGAGGACCGCGACATGTACAACCGCGTGCAGCGGCTCACCACCAAGGTCAAGAGTGCTCGATGATGGCTTCTCCACAGCGCTCTGTTGATAGCCTGAGGAGTCGGTGTGGACAACCGGCCCGTGGAACCACCCCTCACCAGCAAGCCCTCAGCAGCGGTCCCCTCATCCACCGGCTGTCCACACCTCTTTCCCTCTACTCGTGACTCCATTCGTTGCTGTCCGCCGTGTCCGCTCGTGTTGTTAACATCTTCCACAGGGACTACTACACCCGCTATATTTCTTACTAAAGAACTTAAGAGTAATAAGCAACGCCCCACCTGCGTCCCCCCGACCGAGGAGCTCCTATGAAACTCGTCACCACCAAGCAGGCGCTCGTTGAATGTCTCGGGATCGTGAACAAGGCGGTCTCGTCACGCACTTCGATCCAAGTGCTGTCGGGTGTGCTGGTCGAGGCTCGCGAGGAGGGCATCACGCTCTCGGCGACCGACATGGAGATATCCATCAAGGCTCCTCTGGCCGGTCGAGTCGATCGAAGCGGGATCGCTGGTCGTTCCTGCTCGGATAGCGGGTGAGATCGCGAGGAGTCTTCCCGCGGGCGATGTGACGATAGAGCAACGCCTGGGAGAGACTCAGGTCGAGATCCGAGCGGGCGAGTCGCTCTTCGACCTACACTCACTTCCCGGCCGTCGACTTCCCACAATTGCCGACATTCACCGGCGAGCGGTTCACGGTCGGAAGGGTCGGCTTCGTCGAGACAGTCGATCGTGTAGCCCCGTCGGCTTCTCGGGATGAGACCCGCCCGGTTCTCACCGGAGTCCTGATTCATCTATCCAAGCATTCAGTGCGGATGGTAGCCACCGATAGCTACCGTCTTAGTGTGAAAGAGACTCCGGTAGAATCCTCGGTATCGGGTACGTTCGAGGTCATCATGCCGTCGCGCACGCTCATGGAGCTCTCGAAGATCGCCGCCACCGTCTCCGATGAGACCATCACCATCCTTCCAAGCGAGAATCAGATGCTGTTCGAGGTCGGTGGGATCACGCTGGTTTCGCGTCTCATCGACGGCCAGTTCCCCAACTACAAGCAACTCATCCCCGAGACGTTCGACTACGAGGTCGACAATCGACCACGATGAGTTGTTGGAGGCAGTGAGACGCGTGGGGCTCTTGGCGCAGAAGAACGCTCCCCTCCGGCTGCAATTCTCCAGCAACACCCTCACGGTGTCCGCGGAATCACAGGATGTGGGCAAGGCCCACGAGGCCATGCCTATCCAGTACTCCGGCGACGACATCGCGATCGGCTTCAACCCCGAGTTCCTCGAAGCCGGGGTCGCCTCCGTGAAGGAATCCCCGGTCTACCTGCGCTTCATCAGTCCGCTGCGACCCGGCTTGGTCAAAGGGGCGGGCGACGACTTCCTATACCTGGTCATGCCCATCCGTTTGAACGACTAGCATGTCCACGCCTGCCGACCGCTCTCCGGCGCGGGAGCGAGCCGCAGCTGGTGGAAGTCGTGCTGCCCATAACCTTGGGCCAGTTCGTCAAGCTCGCCGGGCTGGCCGACACCGGTGGAGATGCCAAACGGCTCGTCACCACGGGGCAGGTGCGGGTGAACGGCGAGGCCGATACTCGTCGGGGCCGCAAGATGACCTCGGGCGACCTCGTGGAGGTAGGCGACGATGCGGCTGAGGTCGTGGTTCGCGTCGCGGGGCCTTCAGTCGACGAACGCAACCCAGGGGAATCGAACTCGGCGGCAGCCAAGCGCCCGCCTTCATCGCGAGACTGAACCCCGTGTTGGTCCGTTGCTTGCGCATGACCAACCTGCGCTCCCGGAGCGGGCTGGAAGTGCAATTGGGGCCGGGGCTGACGATACTCGTCGGGCCCAACGGGGCGGGCAAGACCACCGTGCTGGAGGCCGCCGCTCTGGTGCTGGACGGAAGTCCGATGCGGGCGGGCTCGGTGCGCGACCTGATCACTCGGGGGCAGGATCATCTGCGGGTCGAGATCGATCTGGAACAAGACGGAACGACGCTCACCGCCGCCGCGGCTTACTCCCGAGATGGTGAACGACGTCTGACAGCGGACGGGGCTCCCCTCGAAGACTCCTCGCGGTGGCGAGAAGTGTTGCCGGTTCGCACTTTCGTGCCCGACGATCTTCGTTTGATCAAGGGTAGCCCTCGGAGAAGACGCGAGTACCTGGACGCCCTCGCCGGCCGATGTGAACCAGAATATCCCGGGACTCTGCGACGGTACGAAGAGGCTCTCGCCCAGCGAAACACGCTCCTGCGAACGTTTCGGGGCGGCGCGGAGGGTGCGCAGTTCGTTCCCTGGGAGAGCATCCTTGCCCAGACCGGTCTTGCCGTCTCGAGGTACAGGGCAGCGACGCTGGCCGCCTTCGTCGCCTCCTTTCAGCGCACGCACGCCGAACTCACCGGCGACTCCCCTGACTCTCTGAGGCTGGTGTATCGAACCAACGTCGCCGGCTTGGATGAAGAGGGCTATCGAGCACGCCTGGCAGAGACGCGGGACGGCGATCGACAGCGCACCTACACTCATCTGGGGCCGCATCGCGATGACTTGCGGCTGACCCGTGGGGGGCTCGACGTCCGGGACTGCGCGTCGCAGGGCGAGCAGCGCGCGGCTCTTCTGACTCTGGTCCTAGCCGAGTGGGAGTACCTGTGCGCCATGCCGCACAAGCCCCTTCTTCTGCTGGACGATGTGATGAGCGAACTCGACGAGGGGAGACGGAGCGCCCTGGTGGCGCTCGTGCGGCGGGGCGGCCAGACGGTGATCACCACCACCGATCTGCGCTACTTCTCGTCTGAGGAACTGAAGGAGGCCGTGGTGGTCGAACTGACGGGGGGCGACGAGCAGCCTGAGGGAGACCAGGCCGGGTGACCAGGTGACCGGCAATCCCGACGAGTTCAGCCGTCTGGGCGATCTGCTTGTAGATGTCGATGATGGGCAGGCTCCAGCCGTCTCCGCGGGTGGGGCGGGGACCGAGGCTCCCGGAGGACCCCCCCGCGACCTTACCCGGCTGCTTTCGGCGGTGTGGCCCGAAGTGGCCGGGCCGGAAGTGGCCGCCAATGCACGGCCGGTCCAACTCAAGCAGAGAAGGCTCGTGGTCAGTGCGTCGTCCAGCGTCTGGGCGCAGACACTTCAACTGATGAGCGAGGCCATCGTCGGTCGTCTGAACGAGCGGCTGGGGCCGGGCACGGTCGAGCGGATCGTGTTTCGCCACGCGGGGTGGGATGAGCGCCCGCGGAGGCCTCAGGGGGCTGATCCGGTGCCCCCGCCCGCCGGGCATCCAGCGCCGGAAACGGGCGCTGAGTCACCGCTCACCTTCGAGCAGAATGAGGCCTTGGCCGCAGTCGAGAGCCTCGATCTCGCGCCCGAGTTGCGAGACAAGATCACACGTGCGATGAAGGCGGCGTTTGTACGCGGAGAGCAAGGTTATGTTCGCTGAGAGCGTACCGCGCACCGGTCAGGGACAGGCCCGTGTGCTATCATATGAGGGACGTGGTAGGCATTTCCCACAGTGACAGGTCGGTCCTTCTTCCAGCCTTCAGGGAGCATTCTCACGACTCGTGCGGCTCCGCGGTCGCAGGGCCTTCAGGGTGTCGCGGCGGGGTGTCTCGCGTCTACCGGGCGCCTATCGTGACCCGGGGGGAAGAAAGGGTCGTGAAGGTATGACAGAGCACTCATACGATGCCGGTGACATACAGGTCCTGGAGGGTCTTGACCCTGTCCGCAAGCGTCCGGGTATGTACATCGGATCCACCGGGCATCGCGGTCTGCATCACTTGGTCTATGAGGTGGTCGACAACTCCGTCGACGAGGCCCTCGCGGGCGTCTGCACCAGCATCGACGTCACGATCTGCGAGGATTCGTCGGTCCGCGTAATCGACAACGGTCGGGGCATCCCGGTCAAGGACATGCGGGGCTACGACCGGCCCGCCCTCGAGATCGTCATGACCAAACTCCATGCCGGCGGCAAGTTCGGCGGTGAGGGCTACAAGGTCTCCGGCGGCCTTCACGGGGTCGGCGTGAGCGTGGTCAACGCGTTGTCGGAGTGGCTGATTGTCGAGGTGACCCGCGACGGCCACCGCTTCCGCCAGACCTACGCCCGGGGGGTGCCGGTCACCGACGTGGAGAAGCTGGGCCCCTGCGGCGACAGCCACGGCACCACCACCCAATTCAAGCCCGACCCCCAGATCTTCGACGATCTCAACTTCAACTTCGGCACCCTGTCCCAGCGCCTGCGCGAGGTGGCCTTCCTGAACCGTTCCCTGCGCATCACCCTGGTCGACGAGCGAGAGGAAGTCGGAGAAGTCTGAAGGCTCTGCGACCGAAGTGGACGACGACGACTACGCGGCTCGCGAGGATCTTGACCTCACCGCGGAAAGAGTGATCTCCTTCGGACCCGCCGGCACGCCCGGTGCGCCGGGCGAATCCGGGCTTGTCCCGGTCGCCGCCAAGAAGCCGTCCGAGCCTCGTTCGGTGGCCTACTGCTATGACGGCGGCATCGTCGATTTCGTGAAGCACATCAACACGCACAAAGACGCCATCCATCCTCGGGTGATCCACTTCGAGGGGGCGGAGGCCGACCAGACGGTCGAATTGGCCATGCAGTGGAACGCGGGCTACAACGACAACGTGTTCACGTTCGCCAACAACATCAACACTCACGAGGGCGGCACCCATCTGTCCGGCTTCAGGTCCGCCATCACCCGGACTATCAACGACTACGCTCGCTCCAAAGGATTCCTGAAGGAGAAAGAGGAGAACCTGAGCGGAGAGGACGTGCGCGAGGGATTGGTCGCCATTCTCAGCGTCAAGCTGCGCGAGCCGCAATTCGAGGGCCAGACCAAGACCAAGCTGGGCAACTCCGAGGTGCGCGGCTTCGTGGAGGGCGTCGTCAACCAGAAGTTCGCGGAATACCTCGAGGAGAACCCCGCCGACGCCAAGCAGATCCTCACCAAGACCGTACAAGCCGCTCACGCCCGCATGGCGGCGCGCAAAGCGCGTGACCTCACCCGGCGAAAGAGCGTACTGGAGAACACCACCCTGCCCGGCAAGCTGGCCGACTGCTCCATCCGCGACCCAGCCTCCTGCGAGCTCTACCTGGTGGAGGGCGACTCGGCGGGCGGCTCGGCCAAGCAGGCCCGAGACCGGAGCTTCCAGGCCATCCTGCCCTTGCGGGGCAAGATCATCAACGTGGAGAAGGCCCGGCTGAACAAGATCCTCTCCAACGTGGAGATCCAGTCGATGATAAGCGCGTGCGGCACCGGCCTGGCCGACGAGTTCGACCTCTCCGCGGCGCGCTACCACAAGCTCATCATCATGACCGACGCCGACGTCGATGGGGCGCACATCCGCACGCTCATCCTCACCTTCCTCTTCCGGAGCATGGTGGAGCTGATCGATGCCGGCTACGTCTACATCGCGCAGCCTCCGCTCTACCGGGTCGTGCACAAGCGCCAGGACTACTACGCCTTCGACGACGCCGAGCTCGAACAGCTACTGGGTCGCATCGGGAGGACCGGCATCAGCATGCAGCGATTCAAGGGCCTGGGCGAGATGAACCCGGAGCAGTTGTGGGAGACCACCATGAACCCCGACAAGCGCACGCTTCTGCAGGTGACCGTGGATGACGCCGCCATCGCCGACGAGGTCTTCACGACTTTGATGGGCGACAAGGTGGAACCTCGCCGTGACTTCATCACCGAGAACGCGCGCTACGTGCGCACGCTGGACGTGTAGCTCACATGGAGACTCTTGAGGGCCGCATAGAGCAGATCGAGATCGCAGACGAGATGCGGGCGTCGTATCTCGACTACGCCATGAGCGTGATCGTGGGACGGGCCCTGCCCGATGTGCGCGACGGGCTGAAGCCGGTGCACCGGCGCGTGCTCTTCGGCATGCACGATTCCGGCATGCAGCCGAACCGGCCCTATCGCAAGTGCGCCCGCATCGTCGGCGATGTCATGGGTAACTTCCACCCCCACGGCGACAGCTCCATCTACGACGCCCTGGTGCGCATGGCCCAGGACTTCTCGATCCGCTATCTCCTGGTCGACGGCCACGGCAACTTCGGCTCGGTCGATGGTGACTCCGCAGCCGCCATGCGCTACACCGAGTGCCGGCTGAGCCGCATCGCCACCGAGATGCTGCGCGACATCGACGCCGAGACGGTCGATTGGACTCCCAACTACGACGAGAGCAGGGAGGAGCCGAAGGTTCTTCCCTCCCGCTTCCCCAATCTGCTGGTCAACGGCAGCTCGGGCATCGCCGTGGGCATGGCGACGAACATACCGCCTCACAACCTGCGCGAGACCATAGCCGCGACGGTGGCTCTCATCGACGACCCGGGGCTGAGCAGTACCGACCTGATGCGCTTCATCAAAGGCCCGGACTTCCCCACCGGGGGGATCATCATGGGCAGCGCCGGCATCCGCGAGGGCTACGAGACCGGCCGCGGCCGGGTGGTGGTGCGGGCCAAGGCCCACACCGAGCCGCTCAAGCAGGGCAAGACGGCCATCATCGTCACCGAGCTCCCCTACCAGGTGAACAAGGCTCAGCTCATCGAGAAGATCGCCGAACTGGTGCGCGAGAAGCACATCCCGGAGATCTCCGACCTGCGCGACGAGTCCGACCGCTCGGGCATGCGCATGGTCATCGAACTCAAGCGCGAAGCCATCCCCAAGGTGGTTCTCAACAAGCTCTTCAAACACAGCGCGATGCAGACCACCTTCGGGGTGAACATGCTGGCCCTGGCCGATGGCGTGCCGAAGACGCTCTCGCTCAAGGAGATGCTCCGCCACTACATCGCTCACCAGAAGGACATCATCGTCCGCCGGACCCGGTTCGAGCTGGACAAGGCCAAGAAGCGGGCCCACATCCTCGAGGGACTGCTGATAGCCATCTCCAATCTGGACGAGGTCATCCGGATCATCCGCTCGAGCGAAGACGCCGAGGCGGCGAAGATGGGCCTGATCGACCGCTTCGGGCTGAGCGACGAGCAGGCCCAGGCCATCGTCGATCTGCGTCTGCGCAACCTCACCGCGCTCGAGCGCCACAAGATAGAAGAGGAGCACCGCGATCTGCTCGAGCGCATCGCCTACCTCGAGGGTCTGCTGGCCGACGAGGTCCAGATCTACGAGGTGATCAAGGAGGAGCTGCTCGAGATCCAGACGATGTACGGCGACGACCGCCGCACCGAGATCCTTCCCTCCGAGGACGAGATCGACATCGAGGACATGATCGCGGTGGAGGAGATGGTCATCTCCATCACCGCCTCGGGCTACGTCAAGCGGCTGCCGGTGTCGACCTATCGCACGCAGCACCGCGGCGGCATCGGGGTCATGGGGATGGACCTCAAAGAGGGCGACTACATCGAGCACCTCTTCATCACGACCACCCACCACTTCCTTCTGTTCATCACCTCGCGAGGCAAGATCTATCGCCAGAAGGTGCACGAACTACCGCTGGGAAGCCGGCAGAGCAAAGGGCGGCACGTGGCCAATCTCCTGCCGCTCGCCCAGGGTGAGAAGATCAAGGCGGTCATCGCCACCAAGGACTACACCGACGCCAAGTACCTGGCCTTCGCCACCAAGAAGGGCATCGTGAAGAAGACCCGCTTCCTCGACTACGCCACCTCGCTCAAGGCCGACGGCATCATCGCCATCAACCTGGACGACGACGACGAGTTGGTCGCGGTGCAGCACACCAACGGACACGACGACCTCATCCTGGTGTCGAGCGAAGGCAAGGCCATCCGCTTCCACGAGTACGACGTGCGGCCGACGGGGCGCAACACCATGGGAGTCACCGGCATGCGCATGCCGGCGGGGCACTCCGTGCTGGGCATGGCAGTGGCCGAGGACGACGCCGACATCTTCTGCGTGACCAGCGGCGGATACGGCAAGCGCACCCCGGTCTCCAGCTATCCGACCCAGAAGCGGGGTGGACAGGGGGTCATCACCATCAAGGACAGCCCCGACCGTGGCGACCTGGTGGGCGTCACCACCGTGCGCAACAACCACGAACTCGTGCTGATCAGCCAGGACGGCACGGTCATCCGGGTGCCGGTGGAGAGCGTCCGCACCACAGGTCGCAACACCATGGGCGTGCGGGTGATGAACCTCCGCGGCGCCGACAAGGTGTCGAGCATGGCCCGACTGGTTTCCGACGGCAACGGCAACGGCAAAGGCGGCGGAGTCGATGGCTCCGATGACGTCGAGGCTGGTGAAGAGGGCGACGTCAGGGATACCGACGACCTGATGGACAACGAAGATATCGACGACACCATGGACACAGAGGGTGTCGACGATTTGGACGACACCGCAGACGACGAGGACTCCGCCGAGACGGATAACGACGACGGGCGACTCTAGACAGGCTGGTCGAGAACCGCAGCCCGCTGCGGGGTGGCTCGCGCTGCTGGTATCATCTTCCCGGCTTTAGGCGGGTCACCCCCGCTGGGGAACAAGGAGCGTGATCGATGGATTCGTTCTGGCTGTGGTCTCTCGCGCCGCTGGTTGCCGGCCCTTGCGCTGGGCATCTACGCGCAGGTCAAAGTCAAGTCCAGTTTCAACCGCTACTCGCAGGTGCCTTCGGCCCGGGGACTCACCGGGGCCCAGGGAGCGCGCCTGGTGCTCGATTCCGCCGGTCTTTCGAGCGTAGGCATCGAGGTAGCTGGAGGTCGCCTTTCCGACCACTACGATCCTCGGACCCGCACGCTCACCCTGAGCCCGGATGTGGGTCAGAGCAACTCTCTGGCTGCGCTCGGCGTCGCTGCTCACGAGGCGGGCCACGCCATGCAGCACGCCGAAGGCTACGCGGCCTTCAGGCTCCGGAGCGCGCTGGTCCCGGTGGCCAACATCGGCAGCAACCTGGGGATCATCCTCTTCATCGTCGGTGCGGCATCTTCGGCCAGCCAGAGCAGTCTGCTGATGAACGTCGGCATCCTGCTCTACTCGGCCGCGGTGCTCTTCACGGTGGTCACGCTGCCGGTGGAATTCAACGCCTCCCGCCGGGCCATGACTCAACTTCAGAACAGGAGCATCCTCGTGGGCGACGAACTCACGGGTGCGAAGGAAAGTGCTGAGCGCGGCCGCTCTCACCTATGTGGCGGCTGCTCTCATGGCCATCCTGCAGCTGCTGCGGCTCATCCTCATCAGCCGCAGGTAGTAGCGCTCCGCAAGCGCGGCGGTGCGCGGCCAAGAGGCGGACGTAGAGGGGAGGGATGATGTCCATACCGCGGGTTCTGCTGGTCCCCACGCACCGAACAGGACTGGCGGACGCGGTCGCGGCGGCGGTCGCGGAGATCGCGACTGCCAGGGGGCAGAAGGTCCGCTATCACCACCTGGGTCCTCTCGGCCCCACCTCGTGCTGGGATCGCTGGGAAGGGGCGGCCTTCCTCGATCCCGCGCTGTATGGCGAAGAGGCCGCTCTCGGTCTCTACGACGTCGCCACCCGGGGCGCCACCCTCTCGCTGCTCTCTTCCAGCTGCGGACTGCTGGACCGGCAGGAGGGGGTTTCCTGGCTCCCGACCGATGTCGCCCGGCTGCTCGACTGCCCGGTGGTCGTGGTCCTCGACTGCCGGGGTTGGGGCACCGGCATCCGGGTGCTGTTGACGGGTCTGAAATCGCATCTGGCCGACGTCAACCTGGCCGGAGCCATACTGTCGGGGGTCGCCGACCAGGATCACTTCGACGCTCCTGAAGCGGGTGCTGGCCGAGGAAGACGTTCCGGTGGTCGGGTGTCTCTTCGACGGAGACGGTCCCGGTTGGGACGCATCCCCGCCGGGAGCCTGGGGACTTCCGCTGGAGTCGACACTGCTCGACGCGGTGTCGCGCCAGGTCGACGTCAACGGGCTGTGTCGATCTGGCCGGGCAGCGCGGGTTTCCTCTCCTCGCAGAGCTGGCTGACCGACCGGGGAGTGGACGGACCCGTGGTCGCGGTCGCCGGCGGAAAGGGCTTCACTCCCTGGAGCCGGGACTCGATCGAAGTGCTGCGCTCGGCCGGCGCACAGGTCCGGCGCCTCGATCTCGTCGAGGACACGGAGTTGCCTGCCGACACCGCCGGTCTCGTCCTGGCCGGCACTCTCTGGCCGGCAGCGCTGCCGGACATCGCCCTGAACACCTCGCTGCTGCGGGAGATCCACGCACGCATCGGCCAGGGCCTCCCCACGATGGCCCTGGGAGGAGGGATGCTGACGCTGCTCAACAGGGTCCAGGACTCGCTGGGCCGGACCTCCGACCTGGCCGGCGTCATTCCCGCCGAGGGCGAGATCCTGTGGGATCTGCGAGAGACCTGCCTACGTCGAGGTGGACGCCGAGCGCGACAGCCTGCTGCTTGCGAAGGGGGAGACGGTGACTGGGCTGGGTGCTGACCGACGCCGGAGATCACAGACCTCGGCAGCGCGCTGGGAGTCGCCTTGATCGTGCGAGGGGGCTCGAGGGCGGGCGATCTGCCCGAAGGGGCCGGCTCGGGTTCTCTCCTGTGCTCGCGGGTGTTCGTGCATCTGGCCGCCAGACCGGACATGGCCCCGCGCTTCGTCCGCCGCTGCGCCGCCTATGCCGTCCAGCATCTCTGATCGGACTGGTCGCCGCGGACGGAGTGCGGTAGCCTACACGCCTCACCGTAGGCAGCATTGAGAGTCTGGGCGCGAAGCGCATCCGGGCTCGAGGAGGAGGGGCAACGTGGCGGATACGAGCACCGACCCGGTCATCAGGCACTACCGGGAGCAGATCTCGGACAACGATCTCAAGATCCTGGAGGCGCTCAACAAGCGGATCAAGCTGGTCAAGAGCCTCAAGGACTACAAGGAGGCCCAGGGTCTGAGCTTCTACGACCCCGCCCAGGAAGACTGGGTCATAACCTACCTGTGCCGGGCGAACCGCGGCCCGCTATCGAACGAGGGTCTGCGCGAGATATTCGGCCTGATCCTGCAGATGGGCCAAGCGCGAGGCGGCCGCCCTGGGAGAGCCAAGCCAGAGTAGGCGCCGAGTCCGAGCGGCGCGTCACGCCGGGCCGCGCCTCCACTGCTAGAAGTCCTCGGGCGAGACCTCGTCGAGGAACTGCTTGAACTCCTTGACGACCTCCTCGACGTCTTCGACTTCCTGCTCGAACTCGATGCCGTTCGCATCCGAGCAGTTCGGCGGAGGCGAAGATGGGGGCGTCGGTCCTGACCGCCAGGGCGATGGCGTCCGAGGGCCGCGAATCCAGCTCGTATCTCCTGCCCGCCCGCCTCGAGCTGAGCACGGCGTAGAAGGTGTTGTCGCGCAATTCGGTCACGAGGACGCTGGCCACGCTGGCGGAAAGCTGCTCGATGATGGTCGCCAGCAGATCGTGGGTCATCGGGCGAGGCAGCTCCGCGTTCTGCAGCTTCATGAGGATGGCGGCCGCCTCCGGGTGCCCGATCCAGATGGGCAGGAAGCGGTTCTTGCCCTCGACCTTGAGGAGCACGATGGGCTGCTTGCTGGCCACATCGAAGCTGACGCCGTAGACGGTGACTCTCTCGAAACCTTCCATGGTCTCCTCGCCTCCTGGACCTGTCCTCTCTAGGTTACCCCCAGCGGCCTTCGCGTCACCCGCCTGTCGCATCGCAGTTTCACCTTTGCTCGGCGCTCTTGTGCGGTCGGGGCCTTCCTTGACATCAATCGGAATGCCGGTAAACTACCCGCGCATGGGCCTATAGCTCAGTTGGTTAGAGCGCACCCCTGATAAGGGTGAGGTCAGTGGTTCGAATCCACTTAGGCCCACCATCGACTCTCCTGGCCGGCAGGTTCCGAAATCGTCGCTCGTGGGGGATTAGCTCAGTTGGGAGAGCGCCGCCTTTGCACGGCGGAGGTCGCCGGTTCGACCCCGGTATCCTCCACTCCCTGTGTTCGCGTTTCGACGGCTGTTGGAGGCATCCGTGATCTTCAGTCGGATACTGGCCGCCACCGACGGCACCGAGGCCTCGCTGCGAGGGGTGGAAGCGGCCGCGCAGATGGTCGCTCGGGACGGAGCCGAGTTCGTGCTGCTCACCGCTGTCTCCGTGCCGCAACACGTCGTCCTGGCGGCGAACATGGACCAGCGGACCATCGAGGCGTACGTCGAGCGAATGGCCCAGGAATGCCTTGCGCTCGGCCGTGGAGCTGTTGCGACCGGATGGGCGTGGGCGCGGAGGTCAAGGTGGTCGTGGGCCCGCCGGCCGAGACCATACTGGCCGAGATCGAAGCCAGCGGCGCCGACCTCGTGGTGATGGGGCGACGGAGCCGCTACGAGCCCAAGGACCTCATCCTCGGCAGCGTCAGTTACCGCGTCTCCCGTCACGTGAAGGTGCCCATCCTGCTGGTCCCCTAGCCGCCTCGCAGCCTCCCACGTCCGCGTCGCTCAGCGAGGCGTCGTCCTTCACAGCGATAGTCCTCTCTCGAGCGGACGCTCGTCATTTCACTTATGGCATTTAGCAATTTCTATTGCAAAGCGCTTGCACTTCGCTTATACTGCAATTGAGCGCACATGACAGGACAGCGGACAGCCAAGCCTACGCGTGTGACCGAGCGCCAGAAAGCTCGGGCGAGGCTCGTCCTCCTCACTCTCGATCGGACTGGTCTGTCCCCCTCTCGCCGGAGTCCGTTCAGCCCCCGTCTGGATCCTCTACGTCGCCTTCCTCATTCCTGTATTCGCTGTGGTGCACTGCGCCTCGCTGCGCAACTTCTCCGGCGACCGCCGTCTGGGCTATCTGCTCAGCTCTCACCGACGTCGCCATCCTGCTGCCTCTACTGACGTGGACCTCGGCAGCCGGCATGCAGGCAATCCTCGCGCTGGTATGCGTTGCCGGGCTGAGCTTCACCTTCTGGGCCGACAGGATGCAGACGAGGCGATAGTGTCCGGGCAAGCCGGAGACTCGCGCTCTCTGCACGCCGGGGGCGACGTCGGACCGGTCCGAGGGCGAGCCGCAGAGAGACCCTTCTGGACAGGGCTCTGCGGGTGCGGCTCCAGGTCTTCGCGACGACCCAGACCCGTTTCGCCTCTGGTTCTGCTCAGGATCGTCCGCTTCGAGGAGATCAACGCATACTATGGCGAAGACGAGGCGGAACCACCTGCTCGCGGCGGTCAGCCGCCGAGGACTGCGGCTTCTTGGGCCCGACGCGCAGCACTTCCTGCTGCCGGGCGGGCGCGTGGCTTTCGTGTTCGCGACCGGCGCGGAGCCGACGCAGAGGGGCGCCTCCAGGGAGAGCGTGCTTCGAGTGGATCGATCCCTATGACGTGGAGAGCTTCGCCATGACTCTGGGCCGCAAGGCCTGCGAGCATCTGATCGATGGGCACAGAGTGGAGTGCGTGGTGGGTTGGGCGTCGGCCCCCTCGGATGGGATGAGCGCCGACGACCTCGTGTACGCGGCGGAGAGCGGGCGCTCAGAGCACGGCAGCGTTCCGGCGGGTGGCGGGTCCGCGAGTACCGGTGCCCGAGAAGACGCGCGCGGTGGCCGGATAGCGCTGCAGCCGCGGGTGTGACGCTCGGCCGCACTGCCGGCCGGACGGCAGAACCGGTCGGAGGCTGTGGTACAGTTCGCGCATGAACGATCAGTCCCGTGTCCGCATGGACCCCCAGACTCTCAAGACCAAGACCATCGGCGTGCTGATGGGCGGCCTCTCCGGCGAGCGGGAGGTGTCTCTCCGCTCGGGCGAGAACTGTCTTCGCGCCCTCCTTTCTCGCGGCTACCGGGCCGTGCGCATCGACGCCCTCCGTGACGTGGCCCAGCGTGTGGACGAGGCCGGGGTGGAGGTTGCTTTCCTGGCACTCCACGGTCGCTACGGCGAAGACGGCACCATCCAGGGACTGCTGGAGATGATGGGCATCCCGTACACGGGTTCCGGCGTGCTCTCCTCGGCGCTGGCGATGAACAAGATAGCCGCCAAGAAGGTGGTGCGGGGAAGCGGTCTGCCCACCCCCGACTACTGCGAGATCGACACGGACGAGCCCGCCGAGGCAGCCGCGGCCCGGATCGAGGCCGACCTGGGTCTGCCGGTGATGCTCAAGCCGGTGGAGGAGGGCTCCAGCCTCGGTGTGTCCAAGTGCAAGAGCGCCGCGGATCTGGCGGTCTGCATCGAGACGCGGCCGGCCGGAGTTCGGGGCGGTGTTCGCCGAGCGTTTCGTGCCCGGTCGGGAGATCACCGTCGGGGTGTTGCAGCGGAACGGCCGGCTCGAGGCGCTCCCGATCCTGGAGTTGGTGCCGAAGAACGAGTTCTACGACTACGAGGCGAAATACACCGAAGGCCTGACGGACTTCGTCCTGCCCGCGCGGCTGGAGCCGTCCGCCTATGCTGAGGCCGAACGGGTGGCGGTGGCGGCCTTCGAGGCCCTGGGCTGTCGAGGATATGCCCGCGTGGACATGATGGTCGACCAGGCGGGAGTGCCTTGGTTCGTCGAGGTCAACACCCTGCCCGGGATGACGGACACCTCCGACCTGCCGGCTCAAGCGCGAGCGGCTGGGATCTCGTATGAGGACTTGGTGGAGACGATCCTCCTCACAGCCGTTGCCTGACGCAGGTGACGATTCCGCCTCGGCCGGCGCGGTCGAGGGCTCCGTGCCGGCCGGCTCCGGCGCCGCGGAAGCCGCCGGTCTCGTGGATGCCCACGTCCACGTCTTCCCGGACGAGATGATCAAAGAGCGAGAGGCCTACCTGGGGCGCGACCCCCGGTTCGACGCCCTGTACCGCTCGCCGGCGGCGCGCATGGCCACGGCCGACGAGGTGGTGGCGCAGATGGACGAGGACGGGGTGGACCTCTCAGTGCTGGTCGGCTTCGCCTTTGCCGACCAGGGTCTCTGCCGCATGGTCAACGATTACGTGCTCGAAGCAGTGCGGAAGTACCCTGGGCGCCTGGCCGGCCTGGCCTGCGTGTCGCCCATCGCCGGGCGCACGGGCGGAATTGGAGCGCTGCCTCGACGCGGGTCTGTGCGGTTGCGGCGAACTGGCGCCGGAGGGCCGGGGCTTCGGCGAGGCGGCGTCCGGTGGCCGCGGCTTGGCGGTTCTCACTCAGTGTCTGAGCGAGCGGGGACTGCCGCTTCTCGTCCACGCAAGCGAACCGGTCGGCCATCAGTATCCGGGCAAGGGCCGGTTCACTCCCGAGGCCTGCCTGGCCCTGGCGCGGGCCTGTCCTCAGATGACCATCGTGTTCGCCCACATGGGTGGTGGACTGTTCTTGTACGAGATGATGCCCGAGGTGCGGAAGACGTTGGCCCGCGTCTACTACGATACGGCGGCTGTCCCGTATCTCTACGGTCCAGAGATCTATGAAGTGGCTGTCTCGAGCGCAGGGGCGGGCAAGTTCATTTTCGGCAGCGATTTCCCCCTTCTGCCTGCCGGCCGGTATCTGGACGGACTCGACAGGCTCTCCGGCTCGGCGCGCGCGGCGGTCGGGGGCGGCAATGCGCGACGGGTGTACGGGCTATGAGCGCCGCAGAGGGTACGAAGCCCGGAGCTGCGGCGCCTGCTGGAGGAGCTGCTGACCGGCGAGGCGACCCTGGACGAGACGCTCCAGAAGCTGCGGCTGCACCAGGTCGCGCACCTCGGCGACTTCGCGCGCCTGGACACCAACCGAGACCTGCGGAAGGGCGTGCCGGAGGTCATCTACGCCTCTCGCAAGAGCGACGCCGACCTGGAGGCCATCGTCCGCTGCTACCTGGCCGAGAAGGGCTATGCGCTCGCGACCCGGCTGGAGCCGGAGCGCGCGGAAGCGCTGCGGCGAGCGCTGACGGGTGCCCCGGAAGGTGAGCGCGGCCCGGTGGCCGGGTCTGACACTCGTCTATCAAGAGAGGGCCGGTACGCTGGCGGCCTACACGTCCGACTACAGACCCCCGGAGGAGCGGGGCTGCGTGGGCCTGCTCACCGCGGGGACGTCCGATATCCCGGTGGCGGAAGAGGCGGCGCTGGTGATCACGCACATGGGCTGCCGGGTGGAGCAGGGCTACGACACGGGGGTCGCCGGCCTGCATCGCCTGGCGGAGCCTTTGACCCGCATGCTGGAGGGCGGAGCCGACGTACTGGTGGTCGTGGCCGGCATGGAGGGCGCGCTTGCCCTCGGTGGTGGCGGGTTTGGTGGACGTCCCCGTCATCGGTGTGCCGACGTCGACCGGCTACGGTCTGGGCGGGGATGGGACGGCCGCCCTGTACTCCATCTTGCAGAGCTGTTCGCCCGGGCTTCTGGCGGTGAACATCGACAACGGCGTGGGCGCGGGCGCCGCCGCGGCTCTCATCGCTCGGGGGCGCAAGAAATAGCTCGCGCCGGCGGATCGGACGGCGGAGCCTGCGCCGATGGACCCAGGCCCCAGGAGGCTGCGGGCGTTACACCTAGCTCGCGGATGGGACGAAATCCCCGGGCATCTCCTCGAAGTCTTGGGGCGGCTCGGGGCGAAGGCCGAAGCGATGCTCGAGGTGGTCGGCGATGCGTTCGGCCGCGCGACCGTCGCCGTAGGGGTTGATGGCGTTGGCCATCCGGGCGTAGGCCGAACGGTCCTGCAGCAGGAGAAGCAACTCCCCGGCGATGGCCTCGATGTCGGTTCCCACCAGCCGGGCGGTCCCGGCCTCGATCCCCTCGGGGCGTTCCGTGGCGTCGCGCATCACCAGGACGGGCTTGCCCAGGGTGGGCGCCTCCTCCTGGATGCCTCCCGAGTCGGTGATCACTACGTCGACGGCTTTCATGAGGTGCACGAAGGGCCGGTAGGACAGGGGCTCGATGAATACCACCTGCTCGACCTCGTCCAGGGCGCCGCGGAAGGTGGACCGCACCACCGGGTTGAGGTGGATGGGGAAGATGAAGGTGACTTCCGGCAGCCTCTCGCACACCTGCTTGATGGCCTGGGCGACACGCTCCATGGGCAGCCCCCAGCTCTCGCGGCGGTGGACGGTGACCAGGACCTTCGGGCCGGGACGCTCCAGGGCCCGGGCCAACTTCGGGTCCCAGTCGGGCGGTGTCGTGGCGGCCGTGGCCAAGCAGGGCGTCGATGACCGTGTTGCCGGTGACCAGTATGTCCCGCCGGCGCACTCCTTCGCGCAGCAGAGCGGCGCGAGCCGCGGCAGTGGGGGCGTAGTAGACCTCGGCCAGACGGTCGGCCAGGCGCCGGTTGATCTCCTCGGGATAGGGGCTGTAGATGTTGTCGGTCCGCAGGCCGGCTTCCACGTGCGCCACGGGGATCATGCGGTAGTAGGCGGCAAGAGCGGCGGCGAAGGTGGTGGTGGTGTCGCCGTGGACCATGACCAGATCGGGCTTGGCAGCTTCCAGGAGGGGGTCGATGCCGTTCAGCACGGCGGAGGTGATGTGGCCGAGAGACTGCCGGTCGCGCATGATCCTGAGGTCATGGTCGACCGGGAGGGAGAAGTCGTCGACCACCTGGTCGAGCATCTCGCGGTGCTGTCCGGTGAGGCAGGTGATGACCCGGAAGTGCGCCGCGCCGCTGTAGCTCCAGCACTACAGGAGCCATCTTGATGGCCTCGGGCCGGGTTCCGAAGGTGATGAAGACGGTGTGATCCATGGTCAGGTGCCGACTCTAGCCCAAGGCCGCGCGAACGGCAAGGGTGCGGCGGCAGTAGGCAGCACCAGGCTATTCCGATAGAATTCGGGAGGTTCGGTCCACCGGCACAACTACCCGAAGGATGGTGGCGATGAGCCGCTTTCTGGATGAGCGAGGGCGCATCTTCGGCAAGGTGAACATCGTCGACCTACTCGTCTTGCTGGTCATCGTGGCCGTGGTGGTGTTCGCCGTCGTGCGGATGACCGGCAGCACCAGCTCACAGACCGTTCCCGTGACGGTCACCTACACGGTCGAAGAGGTCCGGCAGGCGACGGTGGACACGTTGGTGCACGCAGCGGAGACCGAAGGCTACGTTAGGGACGACGGGGGCACCAAGCTGGGAAAAGTGGTGAGGGTTGAGGCCACCCCAGCACTCAAGGAAGGATTCGACCCCCGATGGCGAGCTCAAGGCTTTCGAGTCTCCGGTCTTCAGCGATGTCAATGTGGTTGTGGAGGGAGAAGCTCAGCTGGCGAATTCCGCCCTGCGCATCGGCAGCGTGCCGATGCGGGTGGGCAAGAAGGTGACGCTTGTCGGGACAGGATTCGAAGTGCAGACAGTGATCATGGGCGTGGTCTGGGACCAAGGAGGCGGTCAAGTAGCGGGCGCGGCCCTCACGGGGCCCGGTCATGAGGGAGACGCGTCCATGAAGGTGGTCAGGAACTCGCTCTCCTATCGCGTCGTCCGACGAGCCGCTCAGTGGCTCGGGGCGGCGACTCGCTGCTCCTTGGTCGGTCGCTTCTTTCTCGCTCTGGCGCGGGTGCTGGGCCCGATGTTCGCGGAAAGTACGACCTTCCAGACGCGGCACGTGGCCTCGCGCAGACTGGCCCGCTCCGGTCACCCGGTGAGCGTGCTGGCCATCTCCCGCCCATACCTGTGGTTGCGGTCCGCGCTGGGCGGTAGCGTAGTCGGGCGGGCGGCGAGAGCCGGGAGAAGCTGAGATGAAGCGCTCGCGGTTCGGCGACGGCGCCTGGGTCATCGTCGTCGGAGCGGGCCTGTTCGCGCTGGGCTGTGGACGGCTGGCGCTGCTCCTCGCCCAGGGGACCGCCATCGGCGACGCGACCGCCGTCGCCCTGGCGGCTCCGGGACCGCGGTTGGTCACGCCCATCATCGTGCTCGTGGCTGGAGTTCTGATATTCGTCGCAGGTCCCCGACTGGTCCCGGCCTTCCGAACGAGTCTGGTCGGGCGAGGTGTGGTTGCGGTGATCGGAGTCTCAGAGGCCGGTGACGCGACGGGAGCATCTGCGGCACGGCCGCGGCAGTCCGTGGATCTGACCGGGGGGCGCTCCGGAGCGCAACGGTTTGGGTGGCGGCGGTCCTGGCGTCGGCTGGCGGGGCGGCGGCTGGTCTGACCTACGGAGCGGGGGCGCTGCTGGTGGTCGGTGTGACCATCGTGATCTGTCTGCTGGTGTTCGCCCTGCTTGCGGCCGGAGGCCTTGCTGGTCGTGGTGGCGGCGTTTCCCTGGCTCGATTGGGTGGCCCGAGGGACCCTGGGGGGCATCGGCGCGTCCTGGGACGACGCTCTTCTTCTGCTCTCGATCGTCCTGCTGCTGTGGTGCGTCATCGTGCTGCGCCGATGGGAGCTGTGGACCGTTCCCATAACGCTGCCGGTCATCTTGGCTTTTGCCGCGGCCGTCGGCTCGGTGGTGGTGCGCGACGTTCCCAGCGACGTGGCCCTCTATGCCATGCGGGTGCTGTTTCAGCCCCTGCTCTTCTACTTCCTGGGCTTCCTCTTCCCCAAGACCCGGCGCTGGGTGCAGGGGGCCGTGGCCGTGTTCATTCTGTCGAGTGTCGCGCTTGCGCTGCACGGCCTCTATCAGTACGTGACTCACGCCCCCATGCCCGCGCGCTGGGTGGACGTCCGCGAGACCGACATCGCTACTCGGGCCTACTCGATCATCGGGAACCCCAACGGACTGGGAGCCTTCCTCCTCATCGGTACGCTGGTCTCTCTGAGTCTGGCGCTCGCCCGGGGAGTGTCTCGTCCCCGGCGCGTGCTGTCGGCTGTCGCTTGTGTCGTGCAACTTGGCGGGGTGGCGGTGACGTTCAGCCGAGGGGCGTGGATCGGCCTGGGGGCGGGGCTGCTTGCGCTTCTGATCATGGCCTACCGCCGCTACCTGGCCCCGCTGGTGGCCGTTGCAGTCGTGGGCTGGTTCGTGATGCCCCAGGCCTTCGTCAGTCGGCTGACGTTCGCATTCAGTTCCGCGTACATCACCAAGAGCCTGACGGCCGGACGCCTCTACGTCTGGAAGATGGCGCTCCAACATATGGCGGCCCACCCTTGGTTCGGAGTGGGTCTAGGGACCTTTGGCGGGACGAGTGCGGTCACTTTCGGCTACGGACGCTTGTGGGTGGACAACTTCTACCTGCAACTGGGCGCCGAGGGGGGATTGATCCTTCTGGCCTTCTTCTTGTGGATATTGCTGCGGGGAGCGAAGGGACTGGTCAGAGGTCACGGGACCACGCGCGACCCGTATCTTCGGGCACTGTGCGCCGGCGTCTTCGGGGCGTTCGTCGCCGTGGCCGTCGCGAACTTCACCGCGAGCGTGTGGGAGACTCTCGTCGTCGGCGTCGGATTCTGGTTCTTGAGCGGTCTGGCGACCTCGGCCGCTCTGCATGACGGGAGTGAGGCGATGGCGGAGCGCCAGGCGGAGGAGCCACGCGGTGCGCTGAACGAGGGGGAGTCGTGAGACCGTTGAACGTGCTGCACGTCATCGGGGGCGGCGACACCGGCGGTGCCATGAGTCACCTGCTTCCGCTGCTGTCGGCACTGCAGCGCACGGACTGCAACGTGCAACTGCTATGTCTGGGCGAGGGTGGTCTGGCCGACGAGGCCGGGCGCCGGGGGCTGTCCGTCACTGTGCTACCCATGAACGGTGCGCGCGACCCGCGGGTGATCAGGCCCCTGCGGCGCCTTCTCGCCGCCGGACCCCCGACGGTAGGGAGGACGGAGTCGAGCAGCCACGCGGCAGGCGCGCCGGGCGCGCCCGAGCCGCGCTGGGATGTGGTCCACACCCACGGCATGCGCGCGAACCTGCCTGTGCGCCTGGCCATGCGGACCTTGCGGCCGCGCCCCTGCCTCTTCGACGACCGTACACTCCGACCTGCGGCTCGACTACGCTTCCGGCAGCCTGGCCCGGGTCTTTCAGGGACTCGATCGAGCCACCCTCGGCGGGGTGGACAGGATCATCTGCGTCTCCGATGCCCTGCGCTCGCTACTGTTGACTCGCGGCTATCCGGCGGGGCGACTGCTCACCGTGCGCTCTGGTTTGGAGAAGGGCGAGACAGCGCCGGCTGAGACCGCGCGCGAACGGCGAGGGGACGCCTGCGACGCCCGCGTGTCGGCACGGTGGCCCGATTGGTGGCGGTCAAGGACATCGACCTCACTCTGGAGGTGGCCGGCGCGCTTGCGCCGAACCCATCCCGAGGTAGAAGTGGTCGTCGTGGGCGACGGACCGGAGCGCGAGCGGCTGGAAGCGCTCGCCGCCGAGGCCGGACTCGCCGGCGTGGTGCGTTTCACCGGCCGGCTGGACGACGCCCGCTCGGCCATGGCGGAGTTCGACGTATTCCTGGTGACGTCGGTGTTCGAAGGCGGAGTGTCGATGGCGGTCCTGGAGGCCATGGAGCAGGGGCTGCCGGTGGTCACGACCGACGCCGGCGGAGTGGCTGAGGCGGTGGTGGACGGAGAGACCGGCTTCGTGGTGACGCGCGACCTGGAGCGGGGCGCGCTCGCCGCTGCGCTGGCCGAGCGCGCCGCCGCCCTGTTGGACGATCCGGCGCTGCGTGCCCGCATGGGCGCGGCTGGCGCCCAGCGCGTGCGCGATCACTTCACGGTGGAGCAGACCGCCGCGCAGACGCTCCGGGCGTACGAGCGCTGCTTGGTCGCACGGGACCGGCACTAGCGGTCCACACGAGAGGGGTCCGGATGCTTCGCGGAAAAGACATCGTCTGCGTCTCGTCGCTCGACTGGGGCGCGATGTGGACCAGCAAGCAGCAGATCATGCACCGGCTGGCTCAGACCAATCGGGTGCTGTACGTGGAGGAGCCGGTCACCATGCTGGCGCCGCTCAAGGTGCCGGCCCGTTGGCGCCGCTGGACCTCACTGTCCCGCGCTTGGGCCGGGTGGATGCGGGCCTCTGGACGCTGACCCCTCCGCCTCTGCTGCCGTTCGGCAACATGAAGCCCGGGCGTCAACCGCGCCAACCAAGCGCTGCTGGCCCGCTACGTCCGCTGGGCCATGGACCGGCTGTACTTCGACGAGGAATACATCTTCTGGACCTATCTGCCGGCCTCCCTGGCGCTGCTCGACCACCTGGGTTCCGGCAGAGCCGCTCGCACCAGCCTGAGCCGCCGTGCCCCTGCCGACGCCGCGTCGCCGCCGGCCGGCGGCCGCCGCGCTTCTCTGCTGGTCTACCACTGTGTCGACGAGCACTCGGCCTTTCCCGGCTTCGTTTCCCCCGAGGTGGTCAAGGGCTACGACGACGAGCTCACTCGGCGGGCCGACCTGGTCATCACCACCGCGGAGAGCCTTCGCCGCTCGCGCGAAGCCCTCAACCCTCATACCTACACGGTGTTCAACGCCGCCGACGTCGAGGTCTTCAACCGGGCTCTCGACCCGGATCTCCCGCTCCCCGCCGATCTCGCCGCCATCCCGGCGCCTCGGCTGGGCGTGGTAGGCATGCACGATTCCCGGCTCGACATCGACGCGCTCGAGGCTCTTGCCCAGGCCGATGCCTCCTGGCAGATCGTCCTCATCGGCCCGGTGAAGGCCGGCCAGGTGGACGAGGCGCGGCTTCGGCGCCATCCCAACATCCATCTCTTGGGCGAGAAGCCGCGGGCCGAGCTGGCCGGGTATCTCAAGGGCTTGGCCGTCGCCCTGGTGCCCTACCGAACCGGCGAACTGAC
This sequence comes from uncultured Actinomycetes bacterium, assembly GCA_963714175.1. Classification (GTDB taxonomy): domain Bacteria; phylum Actinomycetota; class Thermoleophilia; order RBG-16-64-13; family RBG-16-64-13; genus RBG-16-64-13. The sequence continues at coordinate 275,650 of CAVQNN010000011.1, forward strand.
CCGCAACATCTTCCCCCTGAAGCTTTTCGAGTATCTGGCGGCGGGTGTGCCCGTGGTCGTGGGGGGACTGCCTGAGTTGGACCGTTTCGCCGGCACCATCGGCGTGGCCGGTGGACCTCAGGACTACCCTGGTCTGGTGCGAGAGGCTATCGCCGAGGACGGACCCGAGAAACGGGCGGCCCGAGTCGCCCTGGCGGCCGAGAACACCTGGGATCATCGGGTGGAGGAGATATCAGCGCTTGTGGAAGAGGCGCTGGCCCGTTCGGGTAGGACGGTAGAGGAATGAGGGCAGCAACGTGAGGATACTGCTCCCCACCATGCGCGACCCCGGCCAGATCGGTGGAACCAGCACGCACATCGCCATGCTGACCCGGGGGCTGGAAGAACTCGGCCACCAGGCGCACTCGCTCTATCTGGGCGCCGAGATGCCGGCAGCGCTGCGCAAGGCCGGGGTGGTCTGGCCGGCCGGGGGTCTCAACCGCCTGCGTAGCGGCTGGGGCATGATGTACTCGGCGGAGGCGCGGGCCCGGTTGCTCGCCTCGGTGACAGCGCGGGAGCTCGGCCGAGCGGTCGAAAGCCGGCTCCCCCTGGGAGGTGCTGAACGTCCAGGAGGTCTACTCCATCCCCTATCCTGCGCGCAGTGGCCGACGAGTTCGGAGTGCCCCTGGTGCTGACGCTGCACGGCTACCCGTTCTACGAGTCGGTGTCGGAGGGCTACAGCGCCGACTCCAAGATGGGGCATCACTATCTGATGCGGGCCGAGATGCGCGCGCTTCGCCTGGCGGACGCAGTGGTCACGGTCGACACCCGTCTCTACCGGCACGCGCTGGGGCTGGCCCCGGAGCGGTCCGGCTCCATCTACACGCTCATGAACTTCATCGACACCTCGGCCTTCGCCCCCGCTGCCGACGCGGCTGAAGAAGAGCAGCTGCGGCGCGAACAGCGCGCCGCCTGGGACGTTCCCGCCGACAAGGTCGTGCTCTTCTGCCCCCGCAGGCTGGTGAAGAAGAACGGCGTCGTCTATCCCTCGCTCGCGTTGGCGAGCATGACGGAGGCCGACCGGGACCGCTTCCTGCTGCTTCATGCCGGCGAGGGTGGCGAGCGGAACGAGATGGAGCACATCGTCCGGGAGAATCATCTGGAGAAGAATGTCCGTCTGCTGGGCGGGCAGGGTCCGGACTCCATCCGCGAACTCTACCGCCTGGCCGACATCGTCCTGGTCCCGTCGGTGCATTCGGAGAACGTGGAGGAAGCGACCTCGCTCTCGGCGCTGGAGGCCATGGCGTCAGGCCGGCCTCTGATCGCGGGTGACGTGGGCGGTCTGGCCGAGATGGTGGTCGACGGTGAGACCGGTCTGCTGGTGCCGGCCGACGCGGAGGCTCTGGCGGCGGCCATCCTGCGGCTGGCCGCCGACCCGGAACTGGGCGCCCGGATGGCCGCCGCTGCCCGGGAGTACGTGGTCAAGAATCACTCGCACCTGCGGGCAGCCGCCGCCTACGCGGAGATATACCGGCTTACGGCGGCCACGCTCGGCGAATCCACGTCCCTCGCGAGCGTGATCTCGGAGGCGTCGGTCGACGCAGCGGCCGTTCCTCTGGTCGGGGCGCAACCGAGCGCCGCCTCCGAGCCTCCCTGGCCGACGATCTCGGTGCTCGGCTTTCCTCTTGACGTGGTCACGCTGGAACAGGCGGCCCGCTGGACCATCGGAGCGGCCGAGCGGCAAGGCACGCCCGGCACCCGGACGCTCATTGCCGTCTCCTTCAATCCCGAGTTGGTGATCCGCGCCCAGCAGGATCCTGCTGCGGCCGAGGCCCTGTGGGAGGCCGACCTTTCGCTATCCCGACGGCGTCGGGGCCGTCTGGGCGGCCGACAGGCAGGGCGCGCGCAGCATCGATGCCTTCGCCGGGCCTGAAACGCCCGCCCCGCAGCGGACGGCGCCCGAGCGGGTCGCGGGAATCGACCTGGCCGAGCGAGTGCTCGAACTCGCCGCCGAGCAAGAGCTTCCCGTCTACTTCCTGGGCGCCGCCGAGGGTGTGGCCGAAGAGGCCGCTCGCCGGCAGACCGAACGCTTCCCCGGATTGCGCGTGGCCGGCACCCACCACGGCTACTTCACCGCAGCCGACGAGGCCGGTGTGGTCCAAGCCGTCCGAGAGTCGGGCGCGCGGATACTCCTGGTCGCCATGGGGGCGCCCCGACAGGAGGTGCTGCTGCGCCGGAACCGCGACCGTCTGGGCGTGGCGGTGGGCCTCGGCGTCGGTGGCAGCTTCGACGTGTGGGCCGGGACGGTCAAGCGTGCGCCGGCTTGGACGCAGCGCGCGAGAGTGGAGTGGCTCTACCGCCTGGCCCGCGACCCTCGCCGGCTACGGCGGCAGCTGGTCCTGCCTCGGTACGCTGTGCAGGTGATCAGGTGGTCGCCCGACGACTACGGCCCGCCGCGCCGAAGGCGGGCCGCGGCCGGCGAAGCGGACGGCGGCCAGAAGGGGAGCGGCAGATCCGGGCGGCGGCGGCCAGACGGGCGGCGGCGCTTGAGGTATCTCATCAGCGGCTACTACGGCGAGAAGAACGCGGGCGACGAGGCCATCCTGGCCGGGATCCTGCAGGAGATCGGCCGTCGGGACCCCGACGCGCGGTTCACCGTGCTCTCCTTCGACCCGGAGGACACCGAGCGGCGCCACGGCGAAGGTCGGGAGTTGGAGGCCATCTCCACGAGCCTGCGTGCCCAGGCCTTCTTCGGTCGGTCATGAAGGCCTCCGATCTGCTCATCAGCGGCGGGGGCAGCTTCCTTCACGAAGCCGACTTCGAGCTCCACGGCAGGTCGTTCTTGCTTCGAGGAGGCAAGCTGCGGCCGGTGCCCTACTTCCTCTCCGTGGTCCTGATGGCGCGGTCGTGCGGACTGCCGGTCATGTGGTACGCGCAGGGTCTGGGACCGCTCCACACGCGATCCGCCCGGCGTCTTGTGGCGCGCGCGGCTTCGGTCTCGCAGGCCGTCACCTGGCGCGACCCGGACTCGGCGCGCCTGGCCTATGAGATCGGAGTGCGGGGCCCCGTGCAAGAGGTGGTGCCCGACCCCGCCTACGCTCTGACCCCGGCCTCTCCCGAGCAAGCCCAAGCTGAACTTCAGGGTCATGGTCTGACTCCCGGCACTCGATATCTGGCCGTGTGTCCTCGGCCCTGGCTGGGGCGCACCGGCTATCTGGACGCCCTGGGGGAGGCTCTGGAGAAGGCAGGAGAGGCTCTGGACCTGGAGGTTCTGCTGGTGCCCTTCCACGAGATCCAAGACCCGTCGGTGTGCGAGACGTTGGCGGCGCGGCCCGGCTTCGCCGGCCGCGCCCACGTCCTCCCCCCGGTGGACTCCCCCGCCCTGTTGGCCGCGGTGCTGGGTGGGGCCGAGATGGTGGTGGCCATGCGGCTTCACAGCGGCATCCTTGCCGCCACCGCCGGTACCCCCGCCGTGGTCATCGACTACGATCCCAAGACGAGGGCGTTCGCCGCACAGACCGGCCAGAGCGCGTGGGCCGTTCGAGGTCGACGACCTGGAGGGCGGCGACTCCGGCGCCGTCGAGACCGTCGGCTCAGAGTCCGGGCCGGCGTTCGCGTCTCTGCTCGAGGCCATCATGGACACGGCGGCCCATCTGCCTGCGCGACGCGCGGCGCTTGCGCGCGCGGTCGCCCCTCTCCGAGCCGAGGCGGGTCGGACCGCCGGGCTGGCCGTGCAGCTGGCTTCCGCCCGAGACCGCAGGTGAGCGGACCCACGGAGATCGAGGGCTCGGACCCGGCCGAGAGCGAGGCTACCGCCGACGCCTCCGGCGGCGCCCCCAGCGACCCCGGTCGCTCGGTCCGCTCGGTCGTGGGCAAGGCCGCGCTCGTCATCGTCGCGGCTACGCTCGTGGGGCGCCTACTCGGTCTGGCGCGCGAAGCGGTGATGCCGACTTCTTCGTCAAGGGCGACACCGACGCGTTCTTCCTGGCCTACAAGGTCCCCTACATGCTGACGCTGATCGTGGTCGGAGCGCTGACCGCCACCTTCGTCCCCATGTTCAGCTACCGGCTGGCCACCGGACGCAAGCACGAGGCCTGGGACCTCTCGGTCAACATCGGCAACATCATCGCTGTGATACTGGTCGCGGTGAGCGCTGTGCTGGCGGCGATCGCGCCCTGGGTCATCCTGGCCCTGGGGGCCGGTCTGGAACCCGACGTCATCGACAAAGGGCGTCTTCCTCTTCCGCATCCTCATGATCGGGTTCGTGTTCGAGGGTCTCACCGGGCTCCTGGTGGGCATGCTCAACTCTCTGCGCCGCTTCGCTCTGGCCGCATTCGCTCCGGCGGTGGGGACGGTGGTCACGCTGGTCGTCACGATCGCACTTGCGCCCAGTCTGGGCATCACGTCCCTGGCCGTCGGCTGCGTGGCGGGCTGGGTAGTCGGGCTGGCCGTGCTCTTTCCCGGACTCCGCGGTGAGGAGATCCACTACCGCCCGCGCATCGACTGGCACGACCCGGGAGTGCGCGAGGTGGGAGGGATGGTCTGGCCCATCCTCATCGGGTCGGCGGTGGGCAAGGTCAGCATCTTCGCCATCCAGTTCTTCGGTACTCTACCTCGAAGAGGGCTCCATCTCCAGCCTCAACTACGCGGACAAGCTGTTCCAACTCCCGCTGGGGCTGTTCGTCGCCGGGATAACCGTCCCCATCTTCCCCCTCCTTTCGGAGCAGGTGGCCGCCAAGGCTCCCGAGCGGGTCAAGGCCACGCTCGACTTCGCCCTCCGTCTCATGGGATTCCTGCTCATCCCGGCCACCGTGGGCATGATTCTCCTGCGCTACCCGCATCATCGGTCTGCTGCTGGAACACGGCGAGTTCAAGGCCGACGACACCGATCGCACCGCCTGGGCCCTGCTCTTCCTGTGCCTGGGGCTCTATGCCTACGCCGGGCGCGACACCATCACCCGGGTCTTCTACGCCTACCACGACACCCGCACGCCGGTGAAGATCAGCGTCGCCACGGTGGTCTTGACCATCGGTCTGTCCTACCTGTTCATGCAGTTCCTGGGAGTGGGCGGCCTGACGCTGGGGATGACGGTCGCTCTGACCATCAACTTCCTGGTGCTCATGTGGCTGCTACGGCGCAAGATCGGGGTGATCGGGTTCGGGCGGACCGGCCTCTCTTTGCTCAGAGTCCTTGGGGCCTCGGCGGTCATGGGGGCCGCCGGTCTGGGCGGTCGATTTCGCCCTCTCTCGCGTCGTGAGGGAGGCCACGGGTGGCTACGCCGTGCGGGTGGTGGCGGGAGCGGCAGTGGGCGTCGTCGCCTTCCTATTGGTGGCGAGGCTTGCTAGAATGCCCGAACTTGCCGAGGCAGTCGACATGCTGCGAGCAGTGTTGAAGCGCTCGAAGCGGGAGGACAAATCCGCCTGACGGCGTAAGCAAGTAGGTACGATGGTTATGGCCGCGACAGGATCTGGGTCAAAGAAGAGACACCTGGCGCAGCCGCCAAGAGGCTTTCGCAGCGCCGCACCGGGGCGCGGAAGGCTTCACTTCCCGATCTGGGTCGCGGCGGTTCTGCTGGTCGCTGTTCTTTCCCTTCTCATACTCCCCATGGCGAGCGGTGAAGCCGCGACGGTTGTCGCTGCGGCCGCCGAGTCGGACGCCGTGATAGTGCCGATCCTCTTTCCACTCGAGGAACGCAGTCGCCTGGACCGACACCTTCGGCGCGGCGCGCTCGGCGGCCGCACCCACGCCGGCAACGATCTCATGGCGCCGAAGATGACGCCGATACTGGCCGTCGTCGATGGCAAGGTCGACTGGCTGAATCTCACCGGACAAGCTCTCCAGCTACAACAACCTCCCCTACTACAACCTCCTGTTGCGCGGCGACGACGGCAACGACTACTTCTATATCCACCTCAACAACGACACCCCCGGCACCGACGACGGGCAGGGCGGGGTGCAGTACGCCTACGCCCCGGGTCTCACCAACGGGTCACGGGTGCACAAGGGCGACGTCATCGCCTACGTGGGCGACAGCGGCAACGCCGAAGACATCGGCAGCCACCTGCACTTCGAGACTCCACCTGGGCGGCTACAAGCCACCGCCATCGACCCGTACGCGAGCCTGATGGCGGCGCCCACCCTGGCGGAGTGGTTGGCCGGAGGCGGGCCGGTGGTCACGACTTCGACCACGACGACCTCCACAACGAGCACGACCCTGAGGTCGACGACCACGACCTCCACGACCACGACCACCAAGGCGCCCTCCACGACCTCGACCACGAAGCCGGCCACGACGACCTCCACGATCTCGACCGCCACCTCGGTCCCCGGCTTCACCGACGTGCTCACCACCGACTGGTTCTACGCCGACTTCGCCGAGGCTCTGGCTGCCGGGATCGTCACCGAGTCGCCCGACGGCCGGTTCCGCCCCTATTCGCAGGTCTCGCGGGCCTTGTTCGCCGTCTATCTGGTGCGCACCATGGCTTCCGGCGAGCTGGAGAGCGCGGCCGACCTAGCCGACGCCGAGCCCACGTTCAACGACGTGGACGTCGACTACTGGGCATACAACGAGATCGAGATCGCCGCTCGCCTCGGCCTGGTCAACGGCACCAGCGGCGGCTCCGACTTCTCGCCCGAGTCCAAGGTGACCCGGGCGCAGATGGCCACCATGATCTGCCGGGCACTGGACCTCGATCTCAACGGCGACTGGGCGGGCAACGCCGCCGCCGCCTATCTGCTCTACGAGGACGTCCCCAAAGACTACTGGGCACAGGGAGCGATCTTCATGGTGGACTACCTCGGTCTCATGTGCGGAGACGCCAACGACTGCTTCCGTCCGCTCGAGAACACCACGCGCGCCCAGGCGATCACGGTGATGGCCCGTCTCCTGCGCCGCGTTGGAGGAGGTTCGGAGTCATAGCGGCGAGGGTGAGGCTCATACTCCGCCGGGACACGACCCTGTCCGCGGCGCCCCTTCGACCGGTCAGCGGCCGGCGGGCCGGCTTCTCCGCTAGCGGCATCAAGTCCGCAGGCCCGACCGTTACTCTCTTGGTCGCCGTCCTCTTCGTCGCGCTCAGCGTCTTTGCTCCTGCGCCGGCTCAGGCCCAAACCTCCGGCTTCCCGGACGTGAGCCGATCTCTCCCCTCGTACGACGCCATCGGTTTCTTGAGCGGAGCCGGCATCATCTCCGGCTATCAGAACGGCAACTTCGGGCCCGGCGACACCCTCAAGCGGGGCCAGGCCACCAAGATGCTCGTGCTGTGGAAGAACGTGCCGCTGGTCACCGATCGCATCTCCTTCCCCGATCTCGACGACATCTATCGCTCCTACGTGGAGACCGCCTGCGCGCAGGGCTGGATCACCGGCTACCCAGACGGCCGCTTCAAGCCCTACTCCACCCTCACCCGCCAGCAGATGGCCATCATCATGGTGCGGGCCATGGGTTGGGAGGAGGCGGCGCTCGGTCTTTCCGCCGCGGAGGTCGAAGAGGCGCTGGCGGTCTTCTCCGATCGGGCGGATATCGCGACCGTCGCTCGTCCGTACGTGGCCATGGCTGCGTCGAGGGGGCTGTTCACGGGTAGCAACGGCTGCTTCTCTCCCGCGGACGGGATCACCCGGGCGCAGTTCTGTTTGGTGGTCTTTCGGGCCGAGCTCAGCCTGAGGGCGGTGATCGAGGAGGTGCGGTAGCGCGAGCGACTATCCCGACAAGACCCGGGTGGTCATCGATCTCTCCCGCGCGCCCGACACGGTCAGCGCGGGCATTTCCGCGGACGGCATCCTCACCATCGACTACACCGGCGGAGTCATCGCCGGCACCCTCACACAGGCCATCGATTCGCTCGAGGTCACAAGCGTGAGCGCCTGCCAAGTCAAGTACGACCCACGCACCGTTCGCATCACGCTCGACCTGGGCCGCTACCAGACCTTCCGGGTGATGTCGCTGGCGCCGTCCGAAGGCAAGGGCGACCGCATCGTTGTCGATATCACTCGGCGTACGACCGGCCCCGACGCCGATGGACCGCCGCTCATCTGCGTCGACCCCGGCCACGGGGGCAGCGACCCCGGCGCTGTCGGCGCTCGATGGCACGCCCGAGAAGACCTTGAACCTGGCCATCTCCCTGCTGGTCGCCGAGGACCTCGGCAAGGCCGGACTCAAGATCATGATGACCCGCACCGGAGACACCTACCCGACGCTCCAGGAACGCACGGATATGGCCAACGCGGCGCAGGCCAGCCTCTTCGTGAGCGTCCACAACAACGCCGGCGATTCTGGGGCGGGCGGCACCGAGACCTTCTATTGGTACGACCCCAAAGATCCGGCCATCTATTCCGCGGACGGGCTGAGACTGGCTACCCTAATCCAGCAGAATCTGGTCGAGGCTCTCGATTCGGTCGACCGGGGGGCCAAGAAGCACGCCATCAATCTGTGGGTGCTGGCGAACAGTTGCATGACCGCGGTCCTGACCGAGGTCGGCTTCATGGACAACGCGGAAGAGTTGGCGAACCTGAAGACCCCCGCCTACCAGGAGAAGGCCGCTCGAGCCATCGCCGACGGGATCCTTGAGTTCCTTGAGTGGTCGACCACCGTATACACTTCTGAACCAAGTGTTTCTGACGAGCCGTTCTGAGACACTGTGGGTGATGAACGATGATCGCATCTATTCTCGGAGTCGCGGAGTGGGCGGAGTGACCCGCCACCCGAGCAGGAGCCTGAGGGGGGGCGCGTTCCTAGCAGTCCTCGGGGCTTTGGTCTTGGCCGGCGCGGTCTTTGCACCCGCGGCCCAGGCGGTCTCTGCTTCGCAGGCGGTCGCTACAACGCCTGCTGAGGACTTCATCTTCGTAGGCCGCGGCAACGGCCACGGCATGGGCCTGAGCCAGTGGGGCGCCTGGCAGGGAGCCCGTGAGGGCAACAGCTTCGCCCAGATCCTCGCCTTCTACTACCCGGGCACCACGCTGGGACCTCTGGCCAATGCCGAGAGCACCATCGTGAAGGTCCGTGTCTCGGGCAATCCTCCGAACGAACAACGGCACCAGCTTCTCCCAGGTCGACCTCGAGCCGACGGTGTCATCCGCGACCCTGCGTCTGTACACCTCGGGTTCCGCATACGACGCGGAGACCATCTCCGTGGGCGAGTCCGTCGGGATAGTCAACAGCGGGGGCCAGGTGAGGTGACGGTCGGCGGTGAGCGCCCGGGGCTCCTTCGACATGGTCGAGTTGGTGCCGGGCGGCGACGGGCGCCTCCGAGGGCCGCGTCGAGATCACGCTCGAGACCACCGGCGGCTAGAGTACCGTCGACGACGCACGGGAGTACTGGGGCACCATGCGCGTCCAGGAGGGCGACGACGCCGGCGAGCTCTGGGTCTACAACTGGGTCTCGCTCGAGAAGTATGTACGCAGCATCGCCGAGGTGGAATACGATTGGGCTACGGTCGGAGGCGCCTACGAAGCCATCGAGGCCGTGAAAGCTCAGGCCGTGGCTGCCCGCACCTATGCAGTGGCCAAAGGCGGTGTCACCCTCTCCGACAGCTCGGCCGACCAGTGCTACCGCGGGTACACCTTTGAGGCCAAGTACCCCGGCATCGCCAAGGCCGCCTCCGACACGGCTGGGCTCATCCTCACCTATCAAGGCCAGCCCATCACGGCCTACTTCTCCGGCCACTCCGGCGGATACATCACCAACTCGGCTTGGTCGGGCACCAAGCCCGCCTACCTCGTGGCCCGGCCCGATCCCTGGAGTCTCAAAGCGCCGCCGAACGACGCGGGCTGGGCTTGGAGCTACACGATCTCGGCCGACAGCCTCTCCGACAAGGTCAACGGCCATCTCAAAGACGTCTCTGGCGACTACGTCAACGTTGGCCCAATAGGCGCTGTCGAAGTCATAGTCCGCGACACGGTGGATCCCACAAGCCACGCTCGGACTCTGCGCATAACCGGAGAAGATGGAACCGCGACGGTCTCGGTTCTTTCGTTCCGTTCGTTGATCGGATCGTCGAACCTTCCCTCCACGCTCATTCTCACCATCAACGGCGACGCCGGCACCAGCGGCACGGAAGACACCGGTTACTTGGGCGAGGTGAGCGAACCTCTGGAGACCGGCGAGTTCTACGATGTCGGTCCCGACCATCCCTACCACGACGAGATCTCGCGAGTGGTCGACGCTGGGTTGATGGGCGGCTATGACAGCGGTCTGTTCAAGCCCCAGGGGACGGTCACGCGCTCGCAGTTCGCCAAGATCGCCATCGGCCTCTACAACACCACGAACCCGGGCGACCCGATTGACGTCGTCAACGTCACCGAGAGGCCGTTCGACGATGTCGCGATCGACTCCGGGACCACGGGCGACGCCTCCGACTGGATAGCCGCTGCTAAGAATGCCGGTCTGGTCTCGGGAGTGACCTCCGCCGACTATGTGCCCAACGCCGAGATCCGCCGCGACCAGATGGCTACCATGCTGTGCCGTGCGATGGGCTGGGAAGATGAGGCTCGCTCGCTATCTCCGGATACGCAGGGCTTCGCGGACGTGCCGCGCGGCAGCGCACACTGGTCGGCGGCCACCTATCTCAAGGAACAGGGGATCATCCAGGGCTACACGGCCACCCTTCTCGGGGTGGAGGAGCCGATCATGCGGCAGCATGTCGCGGTCATCCTCTGCCGGGTGCTCGACTCGGCTCGTTAGCCTCGCACGGTGCCCCTGTCCGTCCTCCCTACGCCCACACCCGGAGCGGACGCACCTGGGCGATGCGGTCGAAGTCCTTGTCTGAGTGGAGTAGTGTCCCCTCGTGGTCCAGCGTGAGCTGGGCGATCAAGCAGTCTACGGAGCCTCGGATGGATAGTCCGCGGGCCCTGCAATCGACCATGATTCGGGCTGCCTCCACGTGGGTTGCCCAGGGGTCGGCGGGCCAGAGGACGTTCTGGGTCTCCAAGTGGGACACCAAGAGCTGCCACTCTCTCTGATCGCGGGCGCCGGCCAGAAGCTCCTGACAACACACTCCTGGGATGGCGAAGGGGATCTGGTCGGTCTCCAGCCGTCGCAGGCGACCGGTGGCGGTCGTGGAGACGCCGCGGAAGAAGTCCACGAGCACCGACGTATCGACGACGATCACCCGTCGTCCCTGCGCAGCTCCCGGTGGTCGTAGCCCTCCGCGAAGGCGATCTTGCCCTCTAGATCGAGTAGGCTGCGGCGCCGCCGCGAGGCTATGAGCACGTGTAGCGCCTCCTCCACCAGGGCGCGTTTCGTGGTGATGCCGGTAAGGCGCCGTGCCTCGTCGAGCAACTCGTCGTTGAGTTCGATGTTGGTCCGCAAGGTATGCCTCGCAGGCTCGCTGTGTAAAGCGATACACATTATAGTACACAACCTCGCGAACAGGTGGTTGAAGGTCTGGACGCAGTCTGACTGGTCTCGTGGGTCGTTCGATATCGGTCCTTGGTTGGAGAAAAGCCGGAGCCCCGACCGGGCGGACCGCTTCTTCCGTCCACCCGATCAGGGCTCCGACCCGCTATGAGGGAGGCAAGATGACCCGGGAGGGGACCGAGTCATCTTCTGAGAAGAGGGGGGTCTGCTCTTCCACCGCGATCCTGAGGTGACTATACGGGACGAAGGATAAAGGCCACGTAAACCACTCTTCCGGCCGGGATGCCCCATGGAACAGATATAATGAGCGGCATGCTGAACGTGCCGACAAGCCCTCGCCGTCACCGAGGCCGGTTGCAGGCAAGGGTTGCCCGCGCAATCTCGGCAGGGGCTCTCTTCGCCGCTGTCTTCGCCACTCTCTTCGCTGCAGTGTCCTCTCCGGCGTGGGCTAAGGCCGAGCCGACGACGAGCGCTCCCTCGGCGCAAGTTGCCGCCGCCTCCCAGACTTTCTGGGCCTATGATTGGGGTGCCAACACCTACTCGCAGGTCCGGGCCGAGCAGAGGTACGAGGGCGACCACGTGATCGTCTACGTGGACGAGAGCCAGGTGTTCTCGAACTTCCTGGTCAACGCGTTGGGGACGGCCTTTGACTCTGTCGTGTACCCCGCCGTGGTCGAGGCCTACGGCTCCGCCGCCGGATCGAGGGGGATCCCCAGGTGACGATCCTCGTCTACGACTTCGACGACTACGCCGTCGACGGGTCGTTCAACCCCTGTGACATCGATCCCGACGGTGTCAACCACTCGAACCACCGGGCCATGTTCTACCTCAACTCGCAAGCGCTCGAGACAGAGCCGCAGAACGCCGGTGCCCTGGCTGCGCACGAGTTCGCGCACCTGGTCCTGCACTACAGGGACGTCGTGCTGGACCCGTCGCTGCATCCCGACCCCGAGCCCGTCTGGCTGGCTGAGGGCTTCGCCACCTACGCCGAACACCTGGCAGGGTACGATTCGCGGGTCAACGGCCAGTTGCTCGCCTTCAGCGATGAGCCCGGCACCAGCCTCACCGACTGGGGTGTGGGCCGGCGCGCCAACTACGGCGCCTCCTACTCGTTCATGCGCTATCTCGCCGAGCGGGAGGGGGCCGAGTTCATCCGCGCGCTCGTGGAGCAGCCTTGGGATGGAGCCTCCGGCATCGACGCGACACTTGCCGCGGCTGGTTCTCCCCACACGTTCGCCTCCTTGTTCGACGATTGGATCTTGGCGGGCTTCCTGGACGGGCATCCACCGCAGGTGTCGCCCTACTCCTTCGCCGGTATCACCGTGTCGGCTGAGCCCGTGACCCTCACGGGGGTCGAGCCTCTGCTGGGCACCGGTGAAGTAGCCGACTACGGCGCGGTCTATCTGGACTTCCCGAGCAGCTCCACCAGCGCGGCATTCCAGGCTGTCGTCGACGGCGCCGACGGGGCTCCGCTTCAGGCCGCCCTGGTCTCTTGGGATTCCGCGGGCATCCTTCCTCCATCAGTCATACGGTTCGACCTGGCCAATGCCGCCACCGGAGGCACCGTGACCGCCGTTCCCGGCTACGATCGCCACACCCTGGCCGTGTGGGCCCGCGGCTCCGAGGGCTCGAGCGCCTCCTACGCCTTTCGCTCGCAGCGGTGCCGTCGACCCGCCGGCGGGGGTCCAGTTCCTCGACATGGGCGGAAACGATTCCTTCTACGCGTATGTGGCTGCTCTCCTCACCCGGGGTGTGATCAGCGGCAAGGAAGTCCCAGAAGGCTCCGGGCTGTGGTTCTTCGCCGGCACCAGCAACGTCACCCGGGCTCAGTTCGCCAAGATGATCATGCAGGCCATCGGGCTCCACACCGAGGCGATCGACAGTCCGGGGAATCCCACGTTCAGCGACGTGCCCCCGGTCTACGACGAGCACGGCTATCCCTATGACTACGTGGAGGAAGCCGCCTCTCTGGGGATCGTGAAAGGCAGCGGCGGTGCGTTCTTTCCCAACAGCGCCATCAAGCGGGCCCACCTGGTGCTGATGATCACCCGGGGCGCGATAGCCGCCGGCAAACCTCTGGATCTCTACACCGGCAACACGAAGGTGTTCGCCGATGTGCCGGTCTCTCATCCCTACTACAAGGAGATCATGACCGCCTACACAGCCGGGATCCTCAGCGGAAGCCCGGGCACCGACGGCCGCCTCTACTTCCGTCCGGATTCGACGGCCAGCCGCAATCACGTGGCCAAGATGACAGCACAGCTGGTCGAGATTCTCGACGAACCGTAGAGCGTGCCGGGGTGCCAAAGGGGGCTACCGACCTGCCCCGGTCCCCGCTCATCGTCTATCATGGTTGCAAGTATGGCCATATTCCGTCGTTCACACGCATCCTTGGGGGGGTCGCGACCAGACTCCATGGGCGACGCCTACCCGGACGCCCCGACAGATGGGGCCGAAGCCGTGGCCCGTGCTGCCACCGGCGCCGCCGCTGTCGCCGACGGAGCCGGCTACGCCGCTCCGGCCGCGGACCTGCTCCCCGACGTCCAGGTGGGAGAGCGCGAGCGCCGTCGCGAGCAACGCCTGGTGGAGGCCGCCTGCCGGGGCGAGGAAAGCGCCATCGAGGCTCTCTACCGCACGCACTTCGACACCATCTACCGCTACGTGCTCCTTCGCGTGGGCTCGCCGTCGGCGGCCGAGGACGTCACCAGCCAGGTCTTCCTGGGGATGCTGCGGGGGCTGGGGCGCTATCGCGACGAGGGGAAGCCCTTCGTCGCCTGGCTCTACGGCATAGCCCAGAAGCAGATCGCCTTCTTCCTGCGCGGACAGAGTCGCGCGCCCGGCGCCGTGGATCTCGACGCCGCGGCCGAACTGGTGGCCCAGAGCGCCGGTCCTCACGCCACCGCCGAGCAGCGGGAGCTGCGGTGGCCATCGCCCGGGCGCTCGACAAGGTGCCGGACGGCCAGCGCGAGGTCATCATGCTGCGCTACATCCTGTCGCTCTCGGTGGCCGAGACCGCCGCCGTCGTGGGTCGCACCGAAGGAGCCGTCAAGCAACTGCAGCTTCGCGGGCTGGCCACTCTCAAGACCATCCTCGGCCGGGACGGGCTCGAGCTGGGCTGAGCGCTGTCGCTTCCGCACCGGCCACCCGGCGGATCGGGCGTTCGGCGTAACTTTTCCGGCCGCTCCGGCAATATAGCCTCTGATGATGTTCAGAAGCATCTTCAGACAAGCGCGGAGCGGTAGACGAAGGCAAGCGCCGGGAGCGCGGGGTTTCCGCGGCTCAGATGCCGGCGTCCAGCCATGCCGCCTCGCAGGTCGATGCCGCCACTGCGCCCCAGCATTCTGGTCGACGAGACCATCGCTGGCTCTCGACCGTGAGCTCTCCGGTCTGGCGCAGCTCGAGGTCGCCCAGGCCGCCAAGGAGCGCGGCTGGGCTACTCTGCAGCGCGAACTGGAGCGCCATCCCGTGCGGACGGCCGACCCCGGCGGCGGTCAAGCCCGGGACCAAGGGCGCGGTCCGTGCGGGCGCCGGCGCTCAGACCCGCACGATGCGTTCCACGCGGCTGCGCTGGGCTCTGGGTTCCGCTGCCGCCGCCGTGATCGTCACGGCCGCCGTGCTGGCCGCGGTGTTCGCCACCTCTGGCGATGGCTCGCCGGGATTCGCCGACAACGGCACCACCACCACCGTCGACGGTTCGGTCGTCACCTCCGACACCACCGAGCCGCACCACCGTCCCCACCACGATCAGCGACGCACCGGCCTGCACCACCGAGCACCATCACCGACACCACGCGATGGCACCACCAGGCACCGCCATCGATACCACCCGGTCACCACGCGGAGCACCGGCACCACCGGCGGCTCCACCGGACACCGTCTCTCCGCACCACGCACCGGTCACTCGACCACCACCGGCCGAGCAGCAGTACGCCGCCGCCCAGCGCGAAGGCGACGGCCAGGTCGGCCGTCAGCCATCTGGCCGAACTGGTCGTCACCGGCGACACCTCCGGGCGCTCGCAGCCTGGTGGCCTCCGGAGGCCTACAGACTCCCTCGCTCAGATGATCATGTCTCTCACCGAGCCTTACGGCTACACGGTCACCGGCGCGCAGTCGCTCAGCGGCGACACGGTGCGCGTGACCTTGGAGATCAACGACAGGGTTGCCGACGGGCAACGGCGAACTGAACGAGATCGTCAGAACCTTCGCCATCAAGGTCCGAGTGGACGACGACGGCGCCGTGATAACCGCCATCAACGCGGGATCGTGACGAGGACGATGAGCGACATGGAGCTTTCGTCCATCAACCCCCGTTCACGGTATACTCGACAGTCCGTGCAGCTTGTCTGCACTTTTTTGCTGGTCTGAAACGGCCGCGGGACTCTTGCCGCCCAAGGCCCTGACAGAGTTTGCCACTCCGCGTTGGTAGGCGCGGGTGTGAGCCCAATGAGAAAGGAGGTGACTCGTTCTTTCTTCCTACTACTACCGCTGCAAAAGTAGGAAATGGCAAGAACCTATTTTGCTATGAGTAAACAAGAAAAGAGGAGTGGAATCAATGCAGAAACGCACCCTCAAGGTGGCGCTTCTGGCCGTCCTCGCCATCGTCCTGGTGTTGGGCTTCTCCAGGGTGGCCCTCGCGGACCAGACCTGGAGCGACCTGCCCGATACGGTGACCGCCAAGTACGGCGTCACCGACAACCAGGTAGCGGCGATCTCCGAAGGCTTCACCGAGCGGTCTCTGGAAACCCTACCAGAGCGTCACCCGCGCCCAGTTCACCAAGATGGCTGTGGCGGCTTTCGGTATCCCGTCTGGCGAATCCGGCCACCGCGTCCTTCACGGACGTCCCCAAAGGCAGCCATCTACTATCCGTACATCGAAGGCGCCAAAGCCGCCGGTCTCGTCAACGGCGCCACGGCAACCACCTTCGGCCCCAACGACGACCATCACCCGTCAGCAGGCCATCGCCATCGTCGCCCGCTGGCGTCGCCAAGGCCAACGGCTACGACCTGGCCACCATGTACACGGCCGCCGAGATCGACTGGCCTCCTGGCTCACTTCGGTGACCGGCCAGCATCTCCGCCGATCTGCAGAGACGAAGTGGCCTTCGCCTATGACTTGGGCATCACCAAGGGCGACGACTACGGCAACTTGGCTCCGGCCGCCAACCTGACCCGTATCCAGGGCGCGGCCTTCCTGATCCGGGCCCAGGCCAAGGTCCCGCCGGCCCAGTGGACCGCCGCCAAGATCGAGCTGGTCACCGCCGACAAGACCGAGAACCTGATCGGTCAGACCGCGACGGTCACCTTCAAGGTCACCGACGCCGCCGGCCATCCGGCCGTTGGCGTGCTGGTCGACTTCGACACCCTGACCGGCGGCCCGTTCTACGTGGGCAACATCAGCCAGCAGGCGGCCGTCACCAACAACTTCGGTCAGGTCACGGTCAACCTGATCTCCACTGAGCCCGGCACCCAGCGCGTGTCCGCACCGTCGTGACCGGTGTGGCCGCCATCTACGCCACCAAGTACTGGCTGGCTCTGGATGAGGTCTACATCACCGACCTCGACCGCGAGGCCGAGAACAACGCCGGCGAGTCCCACACCTGGGGCGCCCGCGTAGTGGTCTTCGGCCCCGGCCCGCGTTCGACCAGCGTGCAGGACTGGTACAACGCCATCGCACCGCCGCGTTCGATCCCGCCGACATCGACGAGGAAGACGGTGTCGACGCCTCTTGCGACATCTTCTGGTACTTCTACGACTACTGGGAATGGGATTACGCAAGCGAGCAGACACTGGCCATGTTCGACCTGAAGCCGCGCACCCTTGCCGGCATCAACGTCAACTGGGCCATCGTCCCCTATGTGTCGGTCGACCTCGATGACCTCGACTTCGTGTACTCCGAGTGGATCGATCCTCAGTTCGACGCGATCGCCGGTGGCGACTATGTGTATCTGTACGCTCCGGATGGCGTGTGGGACAGCGTGACCTCGGTCAAGTTCGGCGCGAAGTCGGCTGCGTTCCTACAGACCAGCTCTGGCGTTCTGTATGTTCGCGTCCCGGCTGTCACCCTAGCCAAGACCGTGGACATCGTTGTCACTGACGCCGAGGGCAGTTGGAACCTTGGCGAGTTTCAGTACATCAACTATGTCACGCTGCACGATTCGGTCGGTGACATCACCGCCGTCGATGGCGTCGCTATCACGCCCGCCAAGACCGCTGTCGGCGTTACCAATGCCGATGGCTACAGCAGCATCACGATCCTCTCGCAGGTGACCGGCAAGACCAACGTGCAGGCGATCGCGGACTACGCGGGCAACCCGTATCCGCAGCAGATGTTCGAGCACGAGACGTTCCAGACCGAGTGGGGCTGGCACGACTACGACTGGATCGATCAGGGCGAGCCGGGTAACTCCGCGTCCGCTCTGAAGACCTGGATCCCCCACGTTATCGGTGGCGACGCCAATGTGCCGATAACCGCGGCTTCCTTCGTCAACAACGTCGGTGAGGTCGAGACCTTCACCCTCACTCTCAAGGACACGTACGGCAACGTCATTCCTGACTACACCGTTGAGTGGTGGATTCAGGGCGTTGGCGAGTTCAAGAGTGACGGCAGCAGCTGGTCCGGCATCGCTGAGGAGAACAAAGACATCGACACGACCGATGCTCTTGGTCAGGCCGTTGCGATGGTCACCTCCAACGAACCCGGCCAGACCGTCCTCCACTGCAAAGTGGTCGACAAGTACGGCCTGCCCTACAAAGAGTGGAACGTTGTCAAGCAGTGGTACGCGATTGATTCCGCGGGGTTCTTGGACACCAAGGACGCCGACGGTGAGATCATCCCGGCTGTCAACCTGGTTGGCACCACTCACACCTTCACCTTTGCCGTTAGCGGCATGAAGTGGGTTTACGTGCTGTACGACGTGAACGAGAACGGTCTCCGCGACGATCAGGTTCTGATCGGCGACCGCAACACTCTGAAGGCGCTTGAGGGCGACCTGATCGGCATGGACGGTTCGGTAGTCGGCACCAAGTATGCCGGCGACGATCTGAATCCTGGCGCCGTGATGGGCGTTGACCTCTACGATGGCGGCTACGCGTACTTCACGCGTTATGCCGACTACGATCTGCTCGCGGGCGAGTTCTGGGCTCCGGGTGGTTTCATCGATCTTGAAGGCGATGACTACAAAGAGCTCACCGACCTCTCGGCCATCCCCGTGGTTTGGTCCGTGCTGCCCGGCAAGAACGTGTGGTTCTACAGCAACATCGGTGACGGCGAAGCACCTGACAGCGACTCCTCGCATTCGACCGATGAGTCTGAGAGCTATCCGTGGTTTGTGGGTACCATCACTGCTCCCACGACCCAGCCGGTTGTGACCGACGCCAACGGCCTTGCCACGGTGACGATCACGTCCGAGGACAAGGGCTTCCAGTGGGTGTACGCGGTGGTCGACTATCCTGAGAACCCGTTGGATGGCGATGCAGAGACCCCGACCGAATGGTTCGAGCTGCTCTACGACGTTGCTCTGAAGACCTGGGTCCTCGACTCCAGCGGCACCAACTCGATGATCACGTTCGCTGCTGATGCCGAAGATTCGGACGCCTTCACTGAGGGTGTTCGCTTCACCAACCCGGTCGAGACCTCCTTCCTGGGCTACGATTGGGTAGACCTGAGTGGCCGACGACCTCGGTGACGATTCAGGACGATGAGCGAAGACGCTGACACCAACCTGAACACCGAGATCCTCGCGGTTGCGATGTTCGACAAGTACGGAAACGCCATCGCAGGCTATCGGGTCGAGTTCGAGATCCTTGATCAGGGCGAGACCGACGAAGGTACGATCGATACGTATCATCCGTACGCTCACTTCTCGGACGTAGCACACACTGAGGATGAGGTTGTTGAAGAACCTGGTATGGATGACTGGGATGCGACCGCTGTCGCCGGCATCTACGACCGCGGCAAATGGGTTGATACCAACCTCATTTGGGACGGCGCGGACGATGAAGACGACTACGGCTTCTACGACGACGACAAGGCCATCGGCTTCACCCTCGACGGTGCCATCAACTTCAACTACGATCTTGATTGCGCTGCCTGGGCTGAGCTGACCCTTGACGAGACCTACGGCATGCTGGACGACATGGACGAGGGATCACTTCACCACCGTTGTGAACGTGAAGGTGTACTCGCCCGCGGGTGCCTTCGTCGACGACTTCTACTTCACCAAGGTATGGTCGCTCGAGGAGCCGGCAATCGACGAGATGGTCTTGGCTATCAGCAAGTACGACGGCTACGGTTACAGCACCAGCCTGACGACTGCTGAAGACACGGTCTACTTCCGCGTTCAGCTGTTCGACCAGTGGGGCAACCCCTGGACCGAGACGCTCACCGCCGATGATCTGCTGAAGATCAACTTCGGTGGCGAAGAGGGCATCGGCGACCTCGCTACTTCGACTCGGATACCCCGGACGAGGACGGCTACCTCTACGGCAGCTACACCTACGACGATGAGGGTACCTACTCGCTGAGGGCTTGGCTCGATGACAAGTCGACTGATCCCGACAACGGCTCTCTCGACACGAGCGAGGTGCGCAGCAACAAGGCCACCTACGTCAACGAGTAGACAGCACGTTGCATAAGGGCCGGCACTAGCTGACTCTGAGAGGGGCCCGCCGCAAGGCGGGCCCCTTTTTTGTTACCCTAACAGCGAGGACCTGGCAGTCGCGTCGACCCCGACACCAGCAACCCTGCGATCGCCCTAGTCGAGAAAGCGGTCTCTCCGCAAGCGAAGTGCGAAAGATTTCGGAGGATTTGCCGATACTACCCTTGAAGTACACACGCAGTTCCTTGGCGCGCGCACGGGTGCACGGGGATGGAGACGGCTAGAGAAGGGACGGTGGGCCCGATGAGGCTCAGGAACAGGACGTCGGTGGGGGATGGTTTGCGGAGTCTGATGCACTTCAGGCGGCCACTCATGCTTGTGGCGGCGTGCGTTCTGTTTGTCGCCCTGATGATCCCCCTCGTTGGCGTGGAAGCGGCCTCGTCGCTGCCTGTTGATGAAGAGTTGGGGAGACGGAGTCTGGCGGCGGCGCCACTTAATCCTGCTTTTGTTGAGTTTCGAGCGCAGCGAGGTGGGCACGCGTTTCTGGAGCTGGGCGAGGACGGAGCCTTCGGAGACATACCGGCTCCGTCGAGTCTCGCCGGCGCCACGGGCGACGAGGTGACGAGCGGCGTAGAGCAGGCCACGCCGGGGGCGTCCTACGACCTGCGCGCACTCGGCAGGCTTACGTCGGTGAAGAACCAGGGGAGCTTCGGCACTTGCTGGGCGTTTGCATCGTGCGGGTCGCTCGAGTCGGGCCTGATGCCCGGCGAGAACCTGAACTTCTCCGAGGACAACATGGTTCTCAAGAGCGGCTTCGGGCCGTCGGCGAAGGCTACTACGACCACGGCGGCAACTGTGGATGTCGACCGCCTACCTGGTTCGTTGGGGCGGACCGTCTACGAAACCGACGATGCCTACGGGGACTCGTACACGCCGTCGGGTCTGAGGCCCGCGCAAGCACGTGCAGGAGGTCAACTGGATTCCGGCGCGTGGCTCGGCGACCGACAACGCGACCATCAAGAACGCGATCATGGAGTACGGCGCCGCGTACGTCTCGATGTATTGGAGCGCAGCACCAGCTACTACAAGCCACGCACGGCTAGTTACTACTACCCTGGCAGCCCCGGCACCAATCACGCGGTTCTCATCGTCGGCTGGGACGATAACTACCCCGCCTCCAACTTCTGCACCACGCCTGCCGGGAACGGCGCCGTTCATCGTGAGGAACAGCTGGGGCACCTCTGGGGCGACAGCGGCTACTTCTACGTCTCCTACTACGACTCGAGGTTCGGCCGCTCGAGCGTCATGGCGGTGTTCAGCGATGCAGAGGCGACCAGCAACTACGCAGCCGTCTACCAGTACGATCCCCTCGGGGATCGTCGGCGAGTTGGGGTATGGGAGCACCACCGGGTGGTTCGCCAACGTGTTCACCGCCCAGGCAGACTCTTCACTCAGCGCCGTCGGCTTCTACACTGCGGCTCCGGGCACGAGCTACGAGGTCTACACCGGCTCCAGTCTCGGCACCAAGACGCTCAGCACAAGCGGGACGCTGGCCTATATGGGCTATCACACCGTTGCGCTGCCCTCACAGGTCGGCATAACGAGCGGGAAGCAGTTTGTGGTGGCGGTCAAGGTCACGTCTCCCGGGGAGACCTACCCGATCGCCTTCGAGTATCCGGTCTCGGGCTACTCCACAGGCCGCCCCGCGGATTCCGGGCAGAGCTACGTCAGCTCGAACGGCACGAGTTGGTCGGATGTGACGACCTGGAACAGCGAAGCCAACGTGTGCCTGAAGGCATACGTGACTTCGGCCGGCGCCATGAGTACACACTCAACACTTCTGTTGTCGGCAACGGCTCCATAGGGCGGAGCCCCGACCAGACCACCTATGCCCCTGGCACTGAGGTCACACTCACGGCGACCCCCGCCTCCGGGTGGCTGTTCGACGGCTGGAGTGGGGGCGCCTCTGGAAGCATCAATCCACTGACCGTGACCATGAACGCCAGCAAGACGATCACGGCGACATTTGTCGATAGCGCAGCGTCCACTCGCTACGAGGAGACCAACTCCCTGCTCACCTACGCGGGAACCTGGAGCACTCTGAGCAGCTCTGGATACTCCGGAGGGAGTCTGAAGCGGTACCGGGCCACGGGCGGCGCGGTCACCGTCGCCTTCGAAGGCACCGAGCTGACTTGGATCGTCACCACCGGCTCGGCCTACGGCAAGGCTCGCCTGACTCTGGACGGTGGGACGTCCTTCCTGGTCGATCTCTACAGCTCGACCCTACGCTACAAGCAGGGGGTCTACAGCACCGGGCCGCTGTCCCGGAACGCACACTCTGAAGATTGAGTGCACTGGGCTGAAGAATCCGTCCGCGATCTACACCTACGTCAACATCGACGCGTTCGATGTGGTGGGAAGGCTCGTCTCGACCACGTCGCCGACGACAACGACCTCCTCCACGACCACCTCCTCCACCACCACGACCACGACGGTACCTCCAACCACCTCGTCCACCACCACTTCATCCACGACCACCTCCTCGTCCACGACCTCGTCAAGCACCACGAGTTCGTCTACGACCTCCACCACTGTTCCGCCCGGCACCACCCACCCACTACGAAGAGACCAACTCGCTCCTCGCCTACGCGGGTACCTGGAGCTCCGCCTCGTAGTTCCGGGATACTCCGGGGGGGCCCTGAAACGGTGCAAGACCTACGGGGGCCTCCGTCACCGTCGTCTTCGAAGGCACCCAGCTGACCTGGATTGCCGCCACCGGCTCTTGCCTACGGCAAGGCTCGCCTGACTCTGGACGGCGGGACGTCCTTCTTAGTCGATCTCTACAGCGTTCGGCCGTATGCGCTACAAGCAGGGGGTCTACAGCACAGGACCACTGTCAGCCGGCACTCACACACTGAAGATCGAGTGCTCGGGA
The DNA here is from genome assembly GCA_963714175.1 of uncultured Actinomycetes bacterium. Lineage (GTDB taxonomy): Bacteria > Actinomycetota > Thermoleophilia > RBG-16-64-13 > RBG-16-64-13 > RBG-16-64-13. Next base: position 298,513 of record CAVQNN010000011.1, read on the forward strand.
GTGAAGAACGCCGCGGCGCTCTACACGTACGTCAACATCGACGCGGTCGATGTGGTTGGTACGCTGGTCTCGACTCGCTAGTCCAACGCAATCGGCGACCGCTGTTCTCGCGGTCTTGTCGACGATGGGTATGCGCCGCGCGGCTTCCCAGCCGCGCGGCGCTCGTCTTTCGTGGCGTTCGCCCGGAGGCTCGTGGTAGACTAGCCCGACCGTAAGCCCGGTCCGTTTACGTTTACCGAGGACCGTCATCCGGGACAGCAAGGGGATAAGTGAGGCAATACTCCACTAAGACCGCTGCCACGTTGATCTTGATGGTCGTGTTTCTGCTGGCGACAAGTGCTGTGGCCTTGGCGGCGCCGCCTTGGTCCGATGCCCCAGATTCGTGGTGGTCGTCAACCTACGGGGTGAGCGCTGCCCAGGTCGGGGATGTCGCCGACGGCTTCGACGACGGCACCTTTCGCCCGACGCAAGCGGTAACCAGAGGTCAGTTCGCGAAGATGGCCGTGAACGGCTTGGACCTGCCCATGCTCGATCCCGCCATCCCCAGCTTCCTTGATGTGGCCAGAGGCTCTACCTTCTACGAGCATATCGAGGGAGCCTGCTCCGAGGGCATCATCAACGGATACGGGACTGGGTCCGACAAGCTCTTCAGGCCGAACAACAGCATCTCCCGGCAGCAGACCAACAGCATCCTCGCCCGGTACCTGTCGGAGGTCGAACTGGCCACCTCCGCGGTCATCCACGGCAAGGGCGGGAAGACGTATGGCTCCTTGCAGGAGTGGTACCTGTGGGAGGGCGCCTTCGAGATCGGGGGCTTCCTGGACTATGAGAGTGTCGCTCCCGACCACCTGGCCACCACGGCCTATCTGATCTTCCGCGAGCGTTGTCGAGGGCTCGGACGGCTATCTGCGGCCGGCGGCCACCCTGAATCGGGCCCAAGCCGCCGTCTTGATCCTGAGGGTCTCTGAGGCGGCCATGGCCCTGACGACTCCTCCCAAGGCGCCCGTTCTGACAAGCACGTACGCCGACTAACGCGAGCGTGGGCAACTGGTGCACCGACCCGACTCCCTATAGAGGGCACAGCCATCCCCTTCAGCGAGGTCTACGTGTTCAACACCGACGGCGCCACCTGGGTGGCCGCCGGGTACGCGGATTCCACCGGCCACGTCTCTCTCCGTGTCCAGATCCCCCTGTCCGACGGCCGGCACGAGTTGGTGGCCAGGGTGCGGAGTTCCGCCGGGCTCTTCTCGTCGGTGTCCAACGTGTTTGTCTACGGACTCGATACCCGGCCGCCAATGGTGACCATCACTCGCCCTGTCGATGCCGGCATCTACTACACCGGCAGTCTCACGCCCCCGTTCTTGGCGGACGTTGTGGACCAACCGGGGATCGTCGGGGCCGAGGCGAGCGGGACGGTCAGGGTGGACTTTCTCTACGCCCCCTGGAGCGAGGAAGACCCACCGGCCACCTGGGACGAGTTCACGCTCATCTCCAGCGCGTCGACCGCTCCCTACGAGGCCACGTATTCGTCGGAAGGTCTGCCGAACGGGCACTATCTGTTTGCGGTGCGCGCTACGGACGCTGCTGGTAACGTGAGCCTCCTCCTGGACGGCCCGGGATATCCAGCCGGAGTCACGCAGCAGGTCGTCATAGACGATGGTTCGGAGTGATGCGGATGCGTAGTGCGAGACGTGCGCTCGACAGAGCCGGTGCGCTGCGGAAGACCGTCTTCGCGCTGGCTGCGGCGCTTGTATTGTTGCTCGGCTGTGTTCTCCACCGGAGCCATGGCCGTCAGCTACTCGAGCGAGGAACTGGAGTTCGTCCGGCTCATCAACGACTACCGGGCAAGCTACGACCTGGAGCCTCTCATGGTCTCCGACCTCTGCTCAGACGCAGCCGAGAAGCACAGCAGCGACATGGGCAAGTACGGCTTTTTCTCCCACACCACGCGGGCCTCCGACTTCTTCAAGGCGGGCTCCGACGCTGGCGATCGCCTGGTCATGTGTGGGTACCACTTCGACTCCTGGGGCGAATGCATCGCCGCGGGCCACTCCACGGCTGCTGGGGTTCTCAAGGCGTGGCAGCGGATCGACTTCGGGTCACAACGAGATGATGCTCCGCGAGTCGCATCGGGTGATCGGCATCGCACTGGTGTACGCGGCGGCTCTCTCCCTACGACTACTACTGGACCGCCGACTTCGGCGGCTCTGTGGACGTGACGGCACACTGGGTGGACGAGCCGGGTCCGTCCACCACCAGCACCACAACCACCGTCCCGAGCACCACCACCACTACGATTCCCCCGGCTACCACCACGACCACCACCCAGGTGGCGGGGACCTTCGTGGACGTCCCCGCCTCGAGTGCCTACTACGACGCTATCACGAGCCTGGCGGCCGCCGGACGTGGTGTCGGGGTACCAAGATGGCATGTTCTTGCCCGAACACCCGGTGACCCGTGCGCAGTTCGCCAAGATGGTGATACTGGCCCTCGACAAGCACAGCGCCGAGATCGACAACGCTGCCGCCCCCAGCTTCCCGGACGTGCGCTACACGGGTAGCGACTATCCCTTCGACTACATCGAGGAGGCAGTGGGCGAGGGGATAATCCAGGGGTTCGGCGATGGGACCTTTGGCCCCTGCGAGAACGTGACTCGGCTGCAGTTGGCGCTGATGCTGGTTCGCGCCGGAGGCGACGGCCTGGTCACTCCGCCGCCAGGATACCAATGCTCATTTCACGACGTGCCCCGATCTGTGCGCGACCAGGTCGGCATTGCCGCTTATAACGGACTTCTGAACGGCCGGACCGCCACTTTCTTCGACTGCTACGGCATTGCGACCAGAGGGCACGTGGCGAAGATGGTGTACGGGCTGCTGCAGGTTCTCTCTGATTGACCGCGAAGTAGACCTCCGCAAGACCACCCACGGGTTCGCCTCACACGACAACTATTGCCGCGAGCGCTCAAGTTCCGGCGTCAAATTGCCGACAAAACACTAGAACTGTTGTGTGCATTGGATCTCTCGCGGCCGCCGCGTAGAGTGACAGGAGGAGAATCGTGAAGCACTCCATCCTGGGTTCGAGAGCAAGAACCTTAGCCCCCCTGCGTTTGTTCGCCATCTCCCTGATTGCGGCTGTGCTTCTGCTGGGCGTCGCCCTTGCGTCTCCGGCGCAGGCCGTCAGCTACAGCGCCGAGGAGATAGCCTTCGTCGAGATGCTCAACGACTACCGCGTCAGCAAGGGCCTGGACGCCTTGCTGGTCTCGGATCTGATCAGCGAGGCCTGTGACCGGCATGGTTCCGACATGGGCAAGTACGGTTTCTTCGACCACTACACCACGGGCGGCTCCGACTGGTTCGAGATCGGTGCGTCTCCGTGGGACCGGATGGCCGCCAGCGGCTACGACTTCAACACGTACAAGGGCGAGAACATCGCCGCCGGATATGGCACCGCGGCTGAGGTGTTCACGGGGTGGAAGAACTCCTCCGGACACAATGCCAACATGCTGGGCGCCAGTTTCGAGGTGCTGGGCGTGTCGGTGGTCAAGGTCACCGGGTCGAAGTATGGCTACTACTGGACCACGGACTTCGGCGGATACGTCGACGACACGGCTCACAGCATCGGCTCGGGCGGCCTGCCGGCCACGACCACCACCGTGAAGCCCACCACGACTACCACCAAGAGAGTCACGACGACCACGTCGGCGACGACTACCACCACGGTCGTGCCGACCACGTCGGCGACGACAACCACCACGGCCGACACGACCACCACGTCTTCGACAACAACCACGCAGAGACCGACCACGACCACCACCGCCAGGTTGACCACCCCGACGACCGTGGCGACGGCCGCGAGCTTCAGCGATGTCAACAACTACACGGCGTACGCGGCCGAGATCAGGCTTCTTGCGGGCGACGGGATCGTCTCGGGCTATCAGGACGGCTCCTTCGGCCCCTACAACAAGGTCACGCGGCAGCAGTTCGCCAAGATGATCGTCCTGGCTCTGGACTACGATGTGTCGCCGCTCTTGGCCTGCTCTTTCAAAGACGTGGCCGCTCTGCCCGGCTCATCCGATCCTCTCTATCCCGGCGGGTACATCGCGGCTTGTGCCGCCGCTGGGATCACGGTAGGCAAGACCCCCGACACCTTCGCTCCCTACGAGCAGATCACCCGCGCCCAGCTCATCACCATGGTGGCCAGGGCAGCCGGGCTGGCCGATCCGCCGGCGAGCTTCAAGCCTGTGTTCGACGACTTCAGCGCGACTCACTATCCGTGGGCCAGACGGGCGGCCTATGCAGGGCTACTCGACGGTCTCCAAGGGATCGGCCCCGCCTACGACTTCTGGTCGACAGCCACCCGCGGCGAAGTGTGCCTAGTGCTCGCCAACATGCTCGGCAAGTAGGAGACGCCGGGCCTGGTTTGACCACTCCTCTCGCCTGCTGGTAGAGTGCGGGGTATCGCAGCCGCGACTACTCGGAACATCCCTGAGAGGAGGATCAGAGGCATGGCATGCTTTATTGCCCCTGCCGCAGTGGCAGTAGTGACGACGATCGTGCAGAAGGTCGTGAAGAAGAAGAGGACACCGCCGCCGGGGAGCGGGCGGTGAAGACAACAGGAAAGTGGACCCAGAGACTACGCTGGCTCAACACCATGCTGTGGGGCGGGACCCTACTACTGGCCCTGGAGCATGTGTGGCACGGAGAGTTGGTCCCCTGGCCGCCCTTCCTGACAGCCATGGAGACTTCGGGCGGGGTTGGTCCCATGCTCCGCGAGATCGCGACGTATGGCGCAACCATGACTGCGGCCGTGCTGGTCATCTGGGGAGTGATGGTGTGGATCGCTGTGGCGGCCGAGCGAAGGGCCAGAGTCGCGAATGCTGCCCGCGGTAGAGCCCAAGGATGTGAGCGGCGGCGCGTGATGTGGTTGCTCATCACCGCACTGGCGGCGGTGGTCACCAGCGCGCTGTGGTATGTGACGGCCCCAGCCGACAAGTACAAGCTGGGGTTTCTGAGCCTCCTATACTGGGGTGCCACACTGATGTGGCTGGTCGACCACGTGATGGCCTACGTCCAAGAGGGAGGTCGGTTCTTCGAGATCACCGCGGACGCCACCGGTCTTGGGCTGTCTGTGCTCGTTCTCGGCCTAGTCGTGTGGCTGGTGAGGTTGCTGGCGAGTGACTCCCAAACGGATCCTGGGGGCGGTGCTTCAAGAGGTAGCGAGGCTTCGCTCTCCCTGCAGATGGGCGCGCAAGTAGCGCGCCGGGCCCGCCGCAGGGCGAGCCCGGCCTCGACCATCAGCACCTGAGGCCGGTACTCTGAAGCTCGCCGATGCTATTGCGTAGCGACAAATCTCACCGCGTCGGCTACGACGTAGCCGTTGGCCCCAGTAGCCCAGAGCGTGACGCTCCCGGCTCCGGTCGCATACCCGGCGTCGAAGCGATACCGGCCGAGCGAGTACCAGGTGCCGCCGTTCACCCGCTGATTGACGTACTTGGTGTACTGTCCGCCGGCCGTGTTGATAGTGCACCTTGGCGGACGAGGCTCGGTTGCTGCCGCTGGTCCAGCGTAGGTAGACGTTGTAGTAGCCGCCGGACGAGAACCGCGGAGTCCAGCGGGCCCAGGCTGTGGCCGTGGTGGCCGCCTGAGTCTGGTAGTTGTCGCCGTAGTACCCACTGTTGCTGGTAGACCGGGTCCAGTTGCCGTTCAGGTCGCTGCCGCCGATGCTCTTGGCCGTGGGGTTGTCGAGGATGATGGCGCTGGTCTCGAGGATGGCGATGCGCCGTCGGGGCAGGTACTCGCTCCCCAGGTAGCGGCTCGTCCGACGGATGGTCAGATTGCTTCCCGGGGCTTCGTAGATGATGGGAGAGTTCCAGGCATCACCGCCCGCGTAGATGACCACGTGGCCGGAATCACCGTCGTTGCAGACAAGGATGTCGCCCTCGCGCAGCGACGAGCGGCTGCTGAGCGCGGACCAGGGACCCTGGCAATTGTAGAAATCGTAGCTGGTGTAACGAGGGGAGATCGAGGCGTTCACCCCGTCTTCCTCCTGGTACAGCATGGTCCGCGGCGCCTCCCAGCACTTGAGGGTCAGACCTGAGCAGTCGGTACCCTGGCCCGTGCCAGCATTGGGGATCCAGCTCTCGCTGCCCCAGGTGTACCTGAGACCGATGGCCGACTCCGCCCGGGCGATGATCTCAGACCGAGTCATGGTGGGTATGGTCGCCTGGGCTACCGGGATGGCGGGGCCGAGGACCAACCCGAGAGTCCCCAGCGGCCATGCAGCCGACGAGAGCTATGGTTCGGCGGGCGACACGAGCGCGGAACGGGCGGGTCATGGCTGCACCTCCTCCGTTTCATCCGGATGTGTCAGCTCCCGCGAACGTATGCACCAGGACGCGGTACCCGTCTTCAGTCGCTACCGGCTGGAATACCCGGCCATCGGGCGCGACGACGTAGGGCTGGCCGAGGTAGGCAAGGGATGAAGCAGACAGAAGCAGTGTGTCGGCGCCGCCATCGTCATGCCTGGCCCCGGAGGAGGTCATCCTCGTGAGAATGAGGGAGTCCTTGCTGCCGCGCGAATCGGCCGTATCGAGTATGCGGGCTCCTACGATGAGCCCTCCCTGGCCGTCACCGTCGACCGAGACAAGGTGCTCCACGGCGCGACCGAGTGCGAGGGCTGGGCTGAAGCTCTTCGTCTGACTGGGTAGCAGGCTCTGCCTATCCATGCGGAAGGACCTCACCTTCACGCCATCCCCCGGCCTGAAAGTGACCTTGACCAGGTGACTGAGGTCGGAATGGAGCGGACGCCCCGCGAGCGGGCGGAGCGAGGCCCGCTCCGAACCGACTGGGCGGGCCGCGGCGACCTGAGTATCGGAGGGCTCCTCAACCTGATCGTCCACCGTCGCGGCCTCCTCCGTGCCGTCGACCAGGAAGACGCTTTCGTGTGCCACCTCGACGCAAGGGCCCTCCGCGGTCGCGAAGAGCCCCGTGACTACGTCGGACAACTCCGGCAGAGCCACGGTGTCCATGGTGAGGCCGTCCCAGTCGAGGGTGAGTAGCTGCCGGTCGGCGTCGCAGTCGAGGACGTAGAGCAGATCATCGTCCACTGCCAGGAACCGTGGCTCCGCGAGAGGAGTCGCGATCGCGCCAGTGGACTCTCCCTCGGCATCCAGGAGCACCACCCGCTTGTTGACCGAATCCAGCACGGCGATGCGACCGTCGGGAGCCACGGCCAGAGCCTCGGGGCCGCGGGTCAGCCCCTCAGCCGGCCGCTCCAGGCCCACCTGGCCGTCACCATCGCCCCAGGGCAGGGTGACCAGCGCAGCACCCAACGACGCTTCGATCGCGTCGGCCACATCGTCGTCCCGCGCGCGCGTGTCCGCTCCGGTCTTCGCGGCCGCGTCGGCCCCGAAGACGGACGCGGGCACGCAGAGAGCGCTCGCCGCGAGCGCGCATGCCCCGACGGCCAACACCAGATTGCGTCCCGGCACCGCCCGAGCGCGAAGGCTTGCTACCCATCTACGGCTGGCCGGCTTCGCCTCCTCGGGGGTGCACTCACCGGCGAGCGTACCGCTGGGTCTGGGTTCGCCGGCGCATCCGGAAGGCGGTCTCTGTCTGATCATGGTCTCCTCCTTCTTCTCGGTTCGGGGGACGAGCCGAGGCTAAGGAGTGCCGCCAACGACCGAACATGCGACCTAGGTTGGGCCTTGGCGTGTGACTCTGGTACTGGCGGCGCGGCCGAGGCCGAGGCGCGAGTGTTCAGCCCCCGGTGGTTGTACACCGGCCGACGCATGCTTCTCGTGCGCTAAACTCTAGGTGGTAAGGCCTGGGAAGCCGGACCTAGGCTCGCGGTGCGCGTCGTGTCCGAGTTGCCCCATCGAATAGCGGGAGACCCCTTTGATCGTATTGTTCTTCGCCGACGTGATCGGCAAGCCAGGCCGGGAGCTTCTGATCAGCCAAGCTTCCGGAACTCCGCAAGCGCTTCGGTGCCGACGCGGTGGTCGCCAATGGCGAGAACGCCACCGACGGCAAGGGCATCACGCCCAAGCCACGCCGAGAGCCTCATCAGCGCCGGGGTGGACGTCATCACCACGGGCAACCACATCTGGAGGCAGCGCGAAGTCTATCGGTATCTGGACGATCAGCCCCGCATCGTCCGGCCCTTCAACTTCCTCGCCTCGAATCCCGGTCGCGGCGTCACGGTGGTCGACACTCCCGGCGGGACGCCTGGGCGTGGTCAACCTGAGCGGCGATCTCTATCTGTTCCCGGCGCGCTCGCCATTCGAGGCGGTAGGCCAGGCGTTGGAGGAGCTACACGGGGTGCGCAGCGTCATCGTCGATCTCCATGCGGAGGCCACCAGCGAGAAGGTGGCCATGGGCTGGCATCTTGACGGCCAGGTGAGCGCGGTGATCGGCACTCACACCCACGTCCGCACCGCCGACGCCCGAGTACTGCCCGGGGGAACCGCCTACATCACCGACGCGGGGATGTGTGGTCCCCGGGATTCTGTCATCGGAGTCAAGAAGGAACTAGTCCTCGAGCGGTTCTTGACCCAGCTACCGGTGCGTTTCGAGGTGGCCGACGGCGACGTGTGGCTGGAGGGCGTGGTGGTGGAGATCGGCAGCGACGGCCGCGCTCTGCGCATCGAGCCCTTCGAGGTGGGCGCCGACTCGTAGCGGCCCGCCGCGCGCCCGCGTGCTCTCACGAGCTCCGCGCGGCATCACAGCCTGGCGAGGGCGAGACCCTCAGCCACTCGGCTCGCGGTCTACAACCGCCGCTCAGAGTCGTGGAAGACCAGCCCGGTCGGCAGCTTGGGATAGAAGAAGGTGGTCTTCTGAGGCATGCGCTCGCCGCCGAGGGCGACCTCGCGGATCTGGTCCAGGCCGGTGGGATTCATGAAGAACCCCGCCTGGAACTCGCCCGCTTCCAGCCGGGCGAAGGCGTCGTCGGGGTCTTTGAAGAAGGTCACGTGTCGTCTCGGCCGCCATGTCGGCGGGAGTTGATGCCGAGGGCCTTCTCCAAGACCAGCGTCTGCAGGACGGTGACGTCGAGCTCCTGGTAGGCGGCGCTGTGGTCCGGCGCCGCCGCCCGGGCGGCGGCCGGGTCGCGAGCTGGAGGCCGTAGGCCGCGTCGAGCCCGGGCCCCCAGAGGCCGAACGCTCCTCGCGGGTGGGCCGCCGAGGTAGGCGGCGATGGCCGCTTGGCGCGGGCTTCTCGGCCGTCGGTCAGCCGCCTCCAGGTGCCACGACAGCGTCTCCACCGCGAACGTCCGGCCAGCGAGCGCGGCAGCGCCGCCACCGTCTGCGGGTCGAGACCGGCGACCAGGCGGTGGGTGCCGTAGATGGCCAGCCCTGGATCGGCCATGTTGCTGAAGTAGGCCAGGACGTAGTCGTAGGCCGGACGTCGTCCCTGCTCTCGTGGTCGCCCGGTCCGCCGACGCCGGCGATGTCGGCTTGCCGGTGTTTCTGGTAGCGAAGGGCCGTCTCGTACCGATGATGGCCGTCGGCGATGACGAAACGAGCCGCCGCCAGAGTTCTGCCCCACGATCTCGAGCAAGGCGGGGTCGGAGGTGGGCCACAGCTTCGTGACCGTGCCGTCGTCAGTCGGCCACGGTCGACGGCCGGCGCCTGGGCGCCCAGGCCGGCCTCCCAGGCAGCGGTGATGTCGTCGCCGGCAGGTCGTAGAGCAAGAAAGACCGGGCTGAGGCTCATCGCGGTGGCGGTCATCAGACGGAAACGATCCTCCTTGGGCCCGGAGAGGGTCCATTCGTGGGGGAAGACGACGCCCTCGTCGAACTCGTGCAGCTCGCATGGCGGCGAGAAAGCCGTGGCGCACGCTGCGCCCGGCCGTCGGGGCCGGTGAAGCGTCTCCTCGACGAAGGTGAGCGATGGTTGCGGGTCGCGCACCAGGATGCCCGGATTCCTTCCACTGCGCGAGCTGGGCCGCGGCGCGGGTGTACTGGTTGTCGCAGTCGTTGTCGCTGGGGGTGGTCATGCCCAGGTCGACGCGGACCACGTTGTGGCGGCTGCGGGCGTAGAGGCGGGACTGAAGCTCGGGTCCGATGACGTCGTAGGGCGGCGCGACCAGCTGCGCCGGCTCGCCGGCCGCGGCGGCGTAGCGCCACGCGCGAAACGGGACCACGGTCTCCAAGCAGCTTCTCCTCGGGTTCGGAGGTGGACATGATGCGCGGGCCACCGAATGAATAGCATCGGGACCCGACTGTCGCAGGCCGCGTTCGGGTACGTCGCACGGACGGTTTCGGCGTAACCGTTAGATTGAAGGATATGATCGATTGCTGAGCAAGCGCCGCGGGAGATCCTCGGCGGCCGACCAGGGAAGGTGTGCTCATGGGGCTGATGGACAAACTGACCGCGGGGATCGAGAAGGTTGCCGAAGGGGCCGACAAGGCTCTGGACAAGGGCAAGACCAAGGTCGGAGAGATGCAGATCGAGATGCAGATGGACGGCCTCGCGAAGAAACTGGGCTACCTGGTTTTCGACTTCTATCGGGGCCGTCAAGTAGATCAGGAACTGCGGCAGAAGCTTCTTGACGATCTCGCCGAGCATGAAGACCGGCTGCTCCAGTCGAGAGCGGAGGCGGCGGCCAAGGCTGAGGCCGATGCGGCGCTCAAGGCTGAGCGGGCGGCCCAGACGGCAGGCGCCGCGTTCGTCGCACCAGACGTCGCGGGCGCAGCCGCGGACGCCGCTGCCACTACGGCAGCGACTGTCAGCACCGCCGATGCCGCGCAGACCGTGGCCGAAGGGGCCTCCGAGGTCGCGCAGGGTAGCGACACCGCGCCTCCCTTCGGCAGCTAGGACCGTGATCGTATGACCGTTGGTTCACACGACCTGGGCCACCAGGGGCTGTTGGCTCTGCTGGCAGGCGATCCGGACCTACTGGCACGCTTGGCGGCTGGAGAGCTGTTCCGAATTGCGACGCCGTTCTCGTACCCTGGGAGAATGGGCCCTGTGATAGTGCACATGGGCCCCGCTCCGGAGTCCGACTCGGGTTCGGATGAGACCGAGGCGGCTCGCTCCGAAACGGCTTCGGAGAAGCCGGCGACCCCGCCTGCCGCGGCGACCCCGGCGACCTCAAAGGAAAGCCCAAGAGTGCGCATCAGCGATGGCGGCGACCTGGTGAAGTGTCTGGCCGAACAAGGCATGGAGCTTGAGATCGACATGATCCTGAGCAGGACGGTCTTTCATGCAGTCAGGCAACTGGATGGCGCCGGGATCTCGATGGGTCACGTGTACCTGGACTCCGGCGTGGACGCAGTGGCCACCAATATCTGGCGCTTCTTGCAGTTGCTGGCCGAAGTCCTTGGGCTGCGCCACGCCAAGTACAAAGACGCCTTGACCCAGCTCGAACGGCGGCGGGACGCGGAGGCGAACGCAATAGGCTGGCGGCCGACCTAGCAGCTCGCTAGGGCTCGTCCACGGCCTGATTCTAGCCGATCGTCGTGTAAGTCTCGAAGGCCGGTGGATTGTCGAGGTGCCGCTTGACCGCGCACATCTCGGCTGCTCGGATCACCGCGTCGCGGTACTTCTCGGGGAATTCCGAGGGCAGCTTGATCTCGAGTGAGATCTTGCTGACCAGCTTGGTCTCCGGGTCGCGTTCGGTCTTCAGGACGATTCCCGCGCCCTGGGCGGAGAGACCGCGCTGTTCCAGGAAGGAAAGCACGTAGATGCCGGCGCACGCACCGACCGAAGCCAGAAAAAGGTCGAACGGCGACGGAGCGCTCTCGTCACCACCCGATTGCGCAGGTTGGTCCGTCTCGATGACGAACCCCTTGTGACGGACGTAGACTCGCTTGTTGCCGGGGAAGAAGACTTCCATGTCCATCGTCACGCTCCTGGCAGCAGGGATGATCGATCCAGAATAGCGCAGAAGTGCGGCGCGCGGCTCTGGGAGGCTGCTGCAAACGAAGTCCCGGCAGCGTCTTAGCAGCCGGCCGGCTCTATTCTGTCGGTCTGCGCCTTCTTGACGAGATCGTGATCAGTGGTAGCCAGCGCGATCGCGTTCATCTGCGCCAAAGCATCGAGCATCCGCGCGAAGCCTTCTTCGATCGCCAGCGCCAGGTAGGTCAACTGAGGCCGGTCGAGGACCGCCGCTTGCTCGAAGCCGCACTCCGGGCACCAGAGACGGACGCCCCACTGCGATTCGCCCTCCTCTTCCCAGTCGATGGCCTGCACCAGAGGCGAGGCGCATGAGCGGCAGAAGATGTTGGGGGCAACGGTTGTGAACATGCTGTTGTCCATGTTGTTTCTCATGTTGTCCATATCGACCGGGAGGGCCCAGGGGTTTAGCGAACGTTCCATCCTCTGCCCCGCTCGGCTCGTCTTCGTTACTCGCTCCCTTGCGTCTGGCGACAGCCGGGTCCGATGAACGGTAGACTGGGAGGGGACCCTCTCCGAAAGGACGGCCGATGCTCAACAAGGGTGACAAACTCAGCGAATGGATCGGACGCGAGTTGTTCGATGCGAACGCCCAGCGGATAGGCACGATCACCGGCCTTGGCTTTCCGCGCAGGCTGTTCGGCACGAAGTGGCTGCTGCTGGAGACTGCCGGTGCCGCCAAGATCCCCGTGCCTCTCATCGGGATACGCTCCTCGGGCGGACGGCTGGTGCTGCCTTACCCCAGGTCCTATATCGAGAGCGGACCTACCGAGGTGCGCGATCGGCCGCTCTCAGAGGAGGAGCTGCGCCGGCTGGGCCTGCACTATGGCTTCGACAACGAACTGCCGGGGACCCCAGACTGCTGCCGGAGCTGCGGCCTCTGCGGCGCCCGAAGGCGGGCGGAGCGCTCTCAGTAACGAGTCTAGTGACTCTGCCCGTCGACGACGCCTCGCCCGCCCGGCATCAGACTCCCAGACAGGGGCTGGTTCGGACTAGAGTTTGTCCGGATCGAAGCTGGTGGTCGACGCGAATCCGGGGGCGAACATGATGTGCCCGAACATGATCGGTCGGTCCACTCTCTTGAAGTTGAGCGGGCAGTGCGGCAGGTTCTTGGGGATGTATACCCAGGTGGTGCTGTTGATCGTATAGGTCTCGGCGTTGTCGCCCTCGCCGATGACGAACTCGATCTCCGCCCCGAAATCCTGGAAGTCCATGGGGTTCCCGCCGATGAAGTACAGGTACTCGGCGCAGTTGTGTACGTGGGGCTTGGGTATCATCAGGTAGGGTCGGTAGATCGGGCGCAGCACCTGCGTAAAGGGCTCGTCCCATCCTTCCGCGAGGGCCTCCTGGTTGATTCCGATGTAGAGTGGCGCGTCAGGGTCCGGATTGGCCGGGTTGGGGATCCCCCAGGGTTCACTCATGACGTACTTGCCGTACTTGCTATCCGCCACCTTCGCCTCCATCGCTTTGGAACTTGACCCGTGGACAAGCTCATGTAGTTGGGTTGTCAAGCGCCTATTTTCTCATTTCCATCCTTGGTTGTATTTGCCCCTTCCGCCTCGCCCCGGTACGCTGCGATACCCCGAAGGGATTCCCAAGTAGGACCCCACTCGGGGGACCGGGGGACCATACACACGAAGGAGGAAACCATGAACAGCGTGCATCTGATCGGCCGTCTGGCCACCGACGTGGATGTGAAGGAGGTGAACGGAGGCTCCAAGGTGAGCAGCTTCATCCTGGCGGTCGATCGTAGCGCCGAGGAGGCGGACTTCTTTCGGATCAAGGCCTGGAATTCGCAGGCCGAGGCCGCGGGCGACCACCTGGGCAAAGGACGGCGGATCGCGGTCGAGGGCTCGCTGCGCCAGGACGTATACGAGAAGGACGGCGAGGAGCGCAAGGCCGTCTCGGTGGTGGCAAAGCGGCTGGAATACCTGTAGCTGCACCACGACCGGAGCCGGCGCCTTCCATGGCGCCGGTCTCCCGGTCGCCGCGAACGCGCAAGCCACTCAAGAGACAGCGAGCGACACATGAGCATCGTTGACACCCAGGCCCTCATTGATACGATAGCTCCTTCGGAGTGCGAGGAGTCCATCGATGTGTTCTTTGACCGACATCTGCGGGGAATGCCGGTGGTGCGATCGTCTGACGTCACAGAGCAACGTGCCAGGACCATAGCGGCGAAGCTCAGCCTGCCCCACATGGGCTTCGTTCTGAGTCGGGCGCGCCTGGCCACGCTCATGGAGCCGGTCAGGGGTGGCGGCGTGGTGTGCATGGTCGCGGGCCCTGGATACGGCAAGACCGCCTTCATTGTCGATCTGTTGTCGTCGCCACCCGGGCGCAGTGTCTACTTCTCGGTTGACGAGGGTGACAGCGACCCGATCCGGTTCCTCAGCTACCTCATGGCAGGTCTGGGTATTGAAGCCGGCGGGCAGCCGGACGCGGGATCTCTGGATTGGTCGTCACCGGGGCAACCGGACGCGGCGGTGTTGGACCTCACCGCCGCTATCGTCGACTTCATCTCGCGACGCTCTGGGCAGAGCACTCTCGTTGCCATCGATGACTTCCACCTGGTCGATTCGTCTCCGCAGGTGGTGAACGCACTGGAACTCATCGTCCGCGGGCTTCCTCCCGGCTGGACTGTGCTTGTGTCCTCTCGCAGGCCCGTACCGCTGCGACTTGACGGCGTGAGTCTAGGCGGGCGCCTTGTGGAGATCCATGCCCGAGAGTTGCGGCTGGCCCCAGGAGAGGTGGCCGCTTGGGCCTCGCACAACTGGGGTGTGCAACTGCAGGCCTCGGAAGCCCGGGCTTTGTGGAGGCTCACCCAGGGTTGGCCGGCTGCCCTGGTGCTACTTGGGCAGCGGCTGCTGTCAGGTCACGCGAGTGTGACACGCAAGGACATCGTCGCCGTCATCGCCAGGGGTCGTGATCTCCGCGACGTATCTCGAGCAGGGGATTTTGTCCGGGCTGGATGAGTCCGGCGCTCAGACGATGCTCACCGCTGGACTTCTGCCTCGCGTTATATTTCCCAGAGACGAGGCGTTCTTCTCCGGGCCGGCGGGCCAGGCCGAGCTAGTCTTGGGTGACTTTGTCTCTCGCGGATACCTTGTCACGCGCACTGGGCGTCGTGGTTACACTGTCCACCCGTTGGTGCAGGGGTTTGCCGAGCGCGAGGCCTGGCGGACCAACGAGGCGACCGGGCTGATCGACCGGGCTGTGGCACACCTCGAGCATATCGGCGAACACCATCGGGCCGTCTCTCTCCATCTACGGGCCGCGCATTTCCAAGACGCCGCCCGCATTCTGCGTTCTCTGATCCTTTCGTCCCCCTGCACGGCCGCCGGCTCCACCCGCGATGAATGGCTGACGCTGATACCTGACGATGCGTCCACCCACGACACGGTCGATCCGTGGCTGATCGTGGCGAAGGCGCGAATTCTTCAGGCGCACGCAGGCCACGCGCAGGCGAGCGCGCTGTACAAGCGGGCTGCGCAACTTCTGGCTGCTCGTGATGACAAAGAGGGGCTGCTGCCCGTCTTGGTCAGTTCGGCGTTCTGTCTCTCCAACCAAGGCCTGTGGGAGGAAAGCCTCGCCGTCATGAAGCGTTGCCGGTCTCTTGCCAGGTCTCCGAGAGAGAGGGTGGAGGTGCTGGTGGTCGAGGGGGGCATCCTGGTGAGCCTGTGCCGCTGGGATGAGGCTGTCGAGAACTGGGAGAAAGCCCTCGCGCTGGCCCCGGAAGGGATGAAGGAGACGCTGACCCGGCGTGTCCATCTGCATCGCGCCCGGCTCTTCCACGCGCTGGGGCACTACCGACTGGCCAGGCTCTGGGCGGAGCGGGCCATCGAGAACGGGGACTGCCCCGGAACCTTCGGGCGAGCTGTCGCCCTCAGCTGCGGTGGCGTGTTGGCAGGCCTGACAGGCGACTACGAGCGGGCTTCCCGGCTGGCCGCCGAGGGGCAACGGCTGGTCTGCACTCGCGGCTATGCGTTGCTGGAGTCATCCTTTCTCCTGTGTCAAGCAACGGTGGCTCTGGGCGAATGGAACTATCGCATCGCGGTCGCGAAGATCAGAGAGGCTCAGACACAGGCCGCGAAAGCCGGTGACGCCGACGACAGTTTCTGGGCAGAGAACATGCTCGGCGACCTCTGCAGGTGCAATGGCAACGCCCAGCGGGCCCTGGAGCACCACCGGGCTGCCATCGACACCGTGGACAAGAACCGGCTCTCTTTCTCAGAGAGGATGTCTGCAGCAATGGCCATGGGCATGGATCTGGTCGTCCTGGGACGCGAGGCTGAGGCGCAGACGTCGCTTGAAGAGACGGTCAGGGTGAGCCGGCGTTCGGGCCTCAAGAGCCTGCTGGCTCCCGCCTTGTTCTATCTGGGATGGCTTCACGCGCGCGCAGGGAGGGAGCGTGAGGCCGCGCGGTCCTTGACGGAGGCTGTGCGCATAGCCGAGGAACACGATCACATCCACTTCTTCTGCCAAGAGGCCAGAGTGGCTACGCCGATTCTTGCACTCTGCGACCGGTTCGGGGCCGGCTCCTTCGTGCGGGATACGATCGTCTCGCGTTTGCCCGCTCGCCTGCGCCTGTACTTTCTTGCTTTGGCCGAGGGGAAGACATATCCGACCGACGTGCCGCTTGGTCCTCCGCGACGGCTGGACGGGCCTGGACGGGCACCCAACGGGGCCGGGGGAGACCAGCCCGAATTGTCCGTTGCTGTGGGCATTGAATCTCTCACCGAGCGGGAACGGGAGATTCTGAAGATGATCGCGCTGGGCATGCCCAACAAGGTGATCGGAGCCAAGCTCTTCATCTCGGAGAAGACTGTCAAGACGCACGCGAACCACATATTCCGCAAGCTCAGTGTCTCCAGTCGCTTGCAGGCCACCCTGGTCTTTCAGAGCCATCAGAGAATCGGTGCAGCGGGGTCTGTGGCGCCGCGCAGGCGCAGATAGATCGAGCCGCCCCGGGGCGGCCGGGGCGGGCCGGGTTCCCCTGGGGCGGCTCATGCAAGATAGGGGCCTATCGCAATGCTGCCGTCTGGCGCGCCGCTCGTCGGCGCAGCGCCAGTTATTCGAGACTGACCTGAATCTCGTCCACGACTACTCTGGAGCCGTCCTCCGGCGAGTCGAAGTAGACAATGATGGCTCCCAGTCCAGCCCGATCGAGAATGAACGGTATGGTCACGTCGAAAGTGCCGCGCGTGCCTGTGCCCGAGGTGGCCATGACTATCTCGTTGGCCAGAATTCGGCCATCCCAATTGACCAAGTCGATGCCGAACACCGCTTCAAACACGTTGGCCGTGCCCGTGATTCGCACTGGGCTGGACACCGTCTCGCCCAGGGTGGGCGACTCGACCAGTATCGCCGGCGACATGTCTTCGTAGTCGACCCTGCTCTGAGGATGATCGATGATGATGCCCTCACCTCCCAGGACGTCGATCGCCTCGCCGTCAAGCTTGAAGTTCACGCCATCGACTGTGGGGAATTGGGTCAGGGTGAAAACGACCTCAGCCAGGCGCATGAACATCGAGAGGCTGCCTCCACCCGACGCGTATTCCTTGGAGAGGTCCACAGTCGCCACGCCGTCCTCGATCTGCAGCCCGAGGAAGGTCGTCCCATCGGGGACATTGCTGACCATACCCGCCTCTGTCTCCGTCTCGGTGGGACCTTCCAGCAGGGCCTTCATAGCAGCGGCTCCCACTTCCTGTGTCTTAGGGATGACGCGTGTGGTGGTGCAGATCTTCTCATCCTTCGAGAAATACACTCTGATTGTCGTCGTGTCCTCGCCGAGCGTGGTGGAGGTGTTCGAAGGGATGGTGGTGGTCGTGTCTTCGGAGGGCTCCGTCACAGTGGTTTCCGAGGGTGCGGTCGTGCTGACGGTACCCCCGTCGCCGACGCCGTCGGTGGATCCACACCCTGCTGCGAACAAGACAACGGCAACGGTGGCCACAATGGCAAGGCCGAGTACGCAGATCCTTCTGGGGAGAGATCCCAGCGAGATATTCATGTCGACTTCCTCCTTCAAAGGTGAACCCTCATGTGTCCATGTTTGACCCCGGACTTAACAAGCCTGCCGCGATCAGGTAACGATCTTGTTACGAAGGGCCGAAGCGCTGTGATCTGATCGGGTGAGGCGGCGGCCCACCAGTCAGTCTGCGGCCGGCAGGGTAAGGACGAAACGCGCGCCTCCGCCCGGGATGTTGGCGACGGTGACGTCTCCTCCCAGCAGGCGAGCGTTCTCCCGGGCGATGGCGAGCCCCAGGCCACTCCCTCGGCTCGAAGAGCGGCTGGGATCGGCTTTGTAGAAGCGGTCGAAGACATACGGAAGATGCTCGGAGGGGATGCCCGATCCGCTGTCAGTTACAGTTACCCGGATGAGTCGATGCCCGTGGACGTCAGCGGACTCCGGCATCACGCCGGACCCTGTCTCGATCATCACCGGGGCGGCTCCGTGCCGAAGAGCATTCTCGACCAGATTGACGACGATGCGTTCCACCCGCCGCCGATCAGCATAGGCGACGAGATGCTGGCCCGCGTCTTCGCCGATACCCGGCGCCACACGCACAGCTTCAGACCACCCGTGGGCCCGCACCAGCTGGCCTAGGAACGCCTCCAGATCCACCGACTCGAGCAAGGTCTCCGCCGCCTGCGCCTCCAAACGGCTGATCTCGAGCAGGTCGTCAACCAACTGCCGTAGGCGCGTGATGTCGCCGTTGACCATGGCAACGAGCCGGTCGACCTCGGGAGAGCATCCGGTCGAGTCCGTCTCCAGCTTGGTCTTGAGCAAAGACGCCTCACCTACCAGAGCGGAGACCGGGGTGCGGAGTTCATGGGTGACGTCGGCCACGAAACGACGTTCACGAGCCTGCCCGGCTTCCAGGTCGAGCATCTTGGCTTGCAGATTCTCTGCCATCCGGTTGAACGAAGAGGCCAAGACCCCGAACTCGTCGGATCCCACCGGTAGTCGGATGTCGAGATCGCCTTGAGACATCTGGACGGCCGCCTTGCTTGCCCGGCGTATGGGTCTGACCAGACCCCGAGCCAGGAAGTATCCTGCGATGGCCCCTAGTACCGCGAGGATCAGCCCCGCCACAAGAAGGATGTTACGCAAGGCGGCAAGGTCCGCCAGGCGTTGACTTTGGCCGAAGAAGAAGTAGATGGTCAGACCACCCGACCTGAGCTGACCGCCTGTTGCCAGCGTGAGTTCGCCGGCCATGTCGACGTTCTGATACCCGATGCGTCCCTCCGCGACCTTGGCGGCCAATTCGGCCGTGATCAGCGTTCGGTTGACATTGGGTCCCGATACGAAAGTCCTGGGGCCTACCTCCATGAGTGTGGCGAAGTCCCCCCTGAGCTTGAAGGCGTCCACTAGTTGGGTGTAGTCGGCTTCCTGGGGCTCCACCGGCAACATGGAGTCGGCCAAGAAGAGGTTGAAGCTGGTCTGGTCCAGGGCCTTCTTCAGAGCCTCGTCCTCCCGGGCGGTTTTGGTGAGGAAGTAGGCCGACAAGGCCAGTGCAAGGGCTGTGATCACCACCGCCGCGGCGAATATGAGGGCCACCCGGCGGAGGAGCGAGTGACGGGCCCTGGGCAGGTGTCGTCCCGGCGTGGCCATCACCCGCCCCTGCCGACACGATCGATCCGGTAGCCTACACCGCGGACGGTGTGGATCAGGGCGGGACGAGCCGGATCCTCCTCGATCTTGGCCCGGAGCCTCTGTACGTGCACATCGACCAGCCGACTGTCGCCCAGATAGGAGTAGCCCCACACCAGTTCGAGCAGTTGATCCCGGGTGAGAACCTGGCCGGCATGGCGCGCCAACTCGTAGAGCAGGCGAAACTCCGTGACAGTGAGCGGTATCTCCTCAAGGTCGCGACGCACCGCGTAGGCGCCGGGGTCGATGGTCAGAGTGCCCAAGGTCAGTGGCTGGGGCGCCGCGGGCGCAGCCCCGGCGCCCGAGCGGTCGTCGGCAGCCGCGGGTTCACCGGCACTCGCAGCCGGGCGAGCTCCCGCGGAGGCGTCCGCCTCCGCCCCCGTCAAGGCCCTCACCGACGCGCGCCGCAGTGCAGAGCGTACCCGGGCGATCAACTCGGGGAACTCGAAGGGCTTGGTCACGTAGTCGTCGGCGCCGGCCTCGAGACCCTCCACCACATCTGAAGTGGAGGCTCGGGCGGTCAGCATGACTATCGGAGCCAGGGAGATCTTGCGTAACTCCCTGCAGACCGCGAAGCCATCCAGCCCCGGCAGCATCACATCGAGAAGCACCAGATCAGGCGGGTGCGAGGCAAAAGCGATAAGAGCGGACGGCCCGTCCTCGGCGGCTGCCACGCGGAAGCCCTCCCCCTCCAGACCGAGGCGGATCACCTCCCGCAAGGAGGGATCGTCCTCCACAATGAGCAAGAGCTCGTCCACGTTCGGATTATACCGCTGACGGTTGCACCGCTCACGGCGTACGAATACCGTTCTCTGCAACGCGGATATTCAACGCAAAGAGCGCGATAATTCCTTTTGACAGGCGATATGTGGGGTGCTAGCATCCGCCAGTACACTATATATGGTGTTTGGCTCAGGCAACGTGACCCACGGGGGGATAGGTTTGCGTACGCTGCTGGTAATGGAAGTGCGGTTTCATCCGGGAAAGAGCGACGACGCTGTGAACTGCCCCTTCTGCGGTCATCCCGACAGCCGAGTGATCGATTCGCGTGAGACGGAAAGCAAGGAGGCTATCCGTCGGCGGCGCGAGTGTGCGGCCTGTGGACAGCGTTTCACCACGTACGAGAAGATCGAGGAGATCCCCATCACCGTCGAGAAGCGCGATGGCAGCACCGAGTTCTTCCACCCCGAGAAGCTCCTGAGGGGCCTGATGAGAGCGTGCACGAAGCGGCGAGTGCCGGCAGAACGGCTGGAACAGATCGTGGCCGATATCGAGCGCGAGCTAAGGGAGGAGTCCGCCTATCAGGTCTCGTCCGAGCGGGTCGGTAAGATGGCCCTCGAGCGTCTGCAGAAGGTCGACTTGGTGGCATACATCCGCTTTGCCTCCGTCTACCGCCAGTTTGAAAGTGTCGAGGAATTCGAACGGGAACTAGAGCGTCTTGCGAAAGTGGGGATCAGATGACCGTCGCGGAGGTACGGGCCCTGTCGGCCGAGTTGGAAGAGAGGCTCTCCCCCAGCGCCATAAAGGTCCTCGAGAAGCGCTACCTCAAGCGGACTGCCGACGGCAAGCCCGTCGAGGTCCCGGCCGACATGTTCGCTCGGGTCGCGGAGAACATCGCTCAGGCCGACAGCCTATACCATCCCGAGCAGTCGCTGGACGCTACTATCGCCGAGTTCTTCGCGGTGATGGCCAGATTGGAATTCCTCCCGAACACACCAACGCTCATGAACGCGGGACGCGAACTGCAGCAACTCTCGGCCTGCTTCGTGCTGCCGGTCGACGACAGCATGGAGTCGATATTCGGTGCGATACGCGACGCTGCTCTCGTGCACCAGTCGGGGGGAGGGACGGGCTTCAGCTTCAGCCGCCTACGGCCCAAGAACGACCTGGTCAAGTCCACCATGGGCGTCGCCAGCGGCCCCGTGTCCTTCATGCGCGTGTTCGACATGGCCACGGAGACCATCAAGCAGGGCGGGACGCGCCGGGGCGCCAATATGGGCATCCTGCGTGTCGACCACCCCGACATCGTTGAGTTCATCCGGGCCAAAGAGGACGAGCACATCCTCAACAACTTCAACATCTCGGTGGGCGT
Organism: uncultured Actinomycetes bacterium; assembly: GCA_963714175.1. Classification (GTDB taxonomy): domain Bacteria; phylum Actinomycetota; class Thermoleophilia; order RBG-16-64-13; family RBG-16-64-13; genus RBG-16-64-13. Next base: position 320,149 of record CAVQNN010000011.1, read on the forward strand.
CACCGAGGAGTTCATGGCGGCGGTGCTCACCGGTGGCGAGTACGCGCTGCGTAATCCGCGGGGCCACGCCGAAGTGGGCCGGCTGAACGCTCGCGAGATATTCGATCTGATCGTGAGCTTGGCCTGGAAGAACGGAGAGCCGGGCATCGTCTTCCTCGACCGGCTGAACAGAGACAACCCCACCCCGAGCCTGGGCGAGATCGAATCGACAAATCCATGCGGTGAGCAGCCCCTTCTGCCCTACGAGAGCTGTAACCTGGGCTCGATCAACCTGGCGATCATGCTGAAGGACGGCAAGGTCGACTGGGAGCGTCTGCGTCGGGTGACGCGGACGGCTGTGCACTTCCTCGACAACGTCATCGACATGAATCGCTATCCCCTTCCCGAGATCGGAGACATGACTAGGAGCAACCGCAAGATCGGTCTTGGGGTCATGGGCTGGGCCGACATGCTGGTGGAGTTGGGCATCGGCTATGACTCCGACGAGGCTATCGGTCTGGGGCACGAGCTGATGGGATTCATCGAAGAGGAAGCGGTCACGGCTTCCGAGGAGCTGGCTCTCGACCGGGGTGTCTTCCCCAAGTGGGAGGAAAGCACCTGGAAGGACCTGGGCAAGCGGGTGCGCAACGCGACTCTCACCACCATTGCGCCCACCGGAACCATCTCGATCATCGCCGGCTGTTCCAGTGGCGTCGAGCCGATATTCGCGCTTGCATACATCCGCAACGTCATGGACAACACCGAACTGCCCGAGGCCCATCCGGCGCTGGAGAGGGTGCTGAAGGAGCGCGGACTCTATTCCGAGAGTCTGATGAAGGGCGTGGCCGCGGTCGGCAGTCTCCACGACATGGACGTGCCCGACGACCTCAAGAAGGTCTTCGTCACCGCTCACGATGTGACCCCGGAGTGGCACATCCGCATGCAGGCGGCCTTCCAAGACCACGTCGACAACGCTGTCTCCAAGACCGTCAATTTCTCCAACCAGGCCAAGCCTGAAGACGTGGAGCGTGTCTACCTGCTCGCCTACGATCTGGGGGTCAAAGGGGTGACCATCTATCGCGACGGCTCCAGGGACGAGCAGGTGCTCAACATCGGTGAGGTCAAGCGGAAGGGCGCCAACGGCGGCCCCGCTCAGATGGAACTCGGGCCGCACGGCACGGCCACTATGCCGGTGCGCACCAGTCGCGAATCGGTACTACGTGGTGAGACCCGAGAGAAGGTCACGGGTTGCGGCAGTCTCTACGTCACCGTCAACGAGGACGATTTCGGCCCCCGAGAGGTCTTCGCCAACATGGGCAAAGCAGGCGGGTGCGCGTCGGCCTCCACCGAAGCCATCGGTCGGCTGATCTCGCTTGCCTTCCGCTACGGCGTGCCTCCGGACAAGATAGTCAAGCAACTCAGGGGCATCCGCTGTCATGTCCCGCTGGGCTTTGGTCCCAAGCAGATCCTGTCCTGCCCCGACGCAATCGGCAAGGCGCTCGCGGACAAGTACCACCTCAGCAACGGCGACGGCGGCAAAGCGGTGGGGCAGTTGGAGATGCCCATCGCGTTCGCCCAGGGTGCATGCCCGGACTGCGGAGGCGCCATCGAGCACGAGGGCGGCTGTATGGTCTGCCGGGCTTGCGGCTATTCGAAGTGCGCGTGACGCACGGCGCGCCCGGGCGCAGCGAGCGAGCCTGACGTGGCCATCTTCATGGATATCGAAGTGGTCTCGATCAACGAGGCCGAATCACCGGACGCCTTTGTCGTGACCTTCGACGTCATCTACGCGGGCGAGACGTGGTGTCGCTCGCTGGTCTGGGTCGGAAGCACCGTGGCGGCCGGGCTGGAGCACGACGAACACGCCGTCATCGGCGCAGCGCGCGACGCTCTTCTGGAACTGCTGGCCGTGGAGGCGACTCCGGTTTCGTTTCACCTGCGCGTTGATTCCAAGGGGGCTACAGTTCTCGCGCGGGCCACACCGGGAGGGTGACGCGGGACTACTAGCCCCGGTGTGCGCGGCGTCCGGATTGATCCGAAACCGATCCATGATCCGGGCGACTGAGGCCCGCCTGCGGGACGTCTTCGAGCAATCTGGCGTTCACGCTGGGGCGCGGGTATGCTTGGTCTCAGAAGAGAGCCAGTCTTGTGGTCGTTCCGCGAGAAGGAGTCGCGGTTGAGATGGGGCACGACTCACTGGTCGCGGGCTATCGGGACGCTGGAGGGGTGGAGCGAGCGGTGACCTCATGTACGTCAGCCTGATCCAGAACGCAGCGCTGCTGGTCGCGCTGGGTGCCCTCTACAGTCTGGTCATCAGACTGCGCAGGGACGGGGGAGTGTGGATCCAGCTTCTCGCGGGACTCCTTTTCGGCGGAGTGGCCGTGGCAGGCATGCTTCTGCCCTTCAGGTACGGACCGGGGATCATCTACGATGGCCGGTCGATCATCCTGGCTATGGCCGGGCTCTTCGGCGGAGGCACCGGCAGCGTCGTCTCCATCGTCGTGGCAGGGACCTACCGGGCCTTTCTGGGCGGACCGGGCATATGGGCCGGTCTCGCCACCATCATTGTCTGCCCCTTGGTGGGACTGGCATTTCGCCGCGCGTATCGCGATCGACCCGACAAGCTCGGCATTGGTGCGCTGTATGGTCTGGGCGTTAGCGCTCACGTCGCCATGCTTGCCTGCCAGTTGCTGGTGCAGCCCTGGCCGGCTGGACCTGCCGCGATCAGCCGTATCTGGCTGCCGATCATGCTGATATTCCCGGCCGCCACTCTGCTTGTGGGGCTCCTTCTGGGCAGCGAGGTGCGTCGCGTGCACGGAGCGAGGGAGCTGCAACAGGCCAGAGAGTATGCGGAGAACCTGATCCAGACGGCCAACGTGATCTTCGTCCAACTCGATACCGAGGGAAAGGTCGCGAGGCTCAACGAAGCAGCCGAGCGAATCACCGGCTACCGTTTGGCCGAGATCCAGGGAAAGCATTGGTTCGACACGCTGGTTCCAAAGGATGACTACCCTCACACGTGGGAGAGGATCAATGAGGCTACGCGGCCCGGCATGCTTCCCAGGCGGTTCGAGAACCCGATCGTCACAAGGTCCGGCGAGGAACGCTACGTTGTCTGGCAGAACAGCCCCCTGGGCGACGACGGCGAAGTCGTGGGTACCATCTCGTTCGGCACGGACATCACGGAGCGCAAGCAGGCCGAGAAGGCACTGCAGGAGAGCGAACGACAGCTGACCCTGCTCCTCGCCAACCTGCCTGGGATGGCCTACCGCTGCGCCAACGACCCCGACTGTACCGAGTTCTTCGTGAGTCAGGGCTGCTTGGAGCTGACCGGCTACGAGGTCGCCGAAATAGAACAGAGTGCACGAATCTCGTTCAACGATCTCATCCACCCCGACGATCGGCAGCGGGTGCGGGAGGCGACCGAACGAGGTCTCGCCGAGCATCGGCCGTATCGGTTCCCCTATCGCATCGAGACCGCGACGGGCGAGGTGAAATGGGTCTGGGATCAGGGCAGTGGAGTGTATGACGCCGAGGGCGATCTACTCTTCCTCGAAGGCTTCATCATGGATATCAGCGACAAAGTGCGAGCTGAGGAGTCGCTTCGGGAGCGCGACGAGCAACTACGTCAGTCTCAGAAGATGGAGGCGGTGGGGCAACTAGCCGGGGGCATTGCCCACGACTTCAACAACCTGCTCACTGCCATTCTCGGCTACAGCGAGATGATCCTGTCCGATGTGGAGTCGCAGGGTCTGCTGCTGCGCGAAGATGTGGGGGAGATCAAACGCGCGGCCGAACGAGCCGCCGCTCTCACTCGGCAGATCCTGGCATTCTCCCGCCGGCAAGCCCTGAAGCCGGTGGTCGTCTCGCTGAACGAGGTCCTAGTTGGAATGGAACCTCTCCTGCGCCGTACCCTGGGCGAGGACGTCGACCTCGTCACCTTGCTGCAGTCCGATCTCGGACAGACCGAGGTAGACGTGCATCAGTTCGAACAAGTGCTTCTGAACCTGGCTGTGAACGCTCGTGACGCCATGCTGGCTGGGGGGCAACTCACCCTGGAGACGGCCGACGTGGAGCTGGACGGGGAGTACTGCAGGACTCATGCGGGTGCGGAGCCGGGCCGCTACGTCATGCTCCTGGTGTCCGATACAGGTATGGGCATGGACAAGGAGACCCAGTCCCACATGTTCGAGCCCTTCTTCACTACCAAGGAGCCAGGGGCAGGCACCGGCCTTGGGCTATCCACCGTCTACGGCATCGTGAGACAGAGCGGTGGAACCATCGACGTGGAGAGCGAACTCGGGAGCGGAACCACCTTCAGGGTGTATCTGCCGCGAGTCATCGCACTGGTGGGACTGGCCCCAATCGCCCCCAGCGTGCTCTCGAGTAGGGGCCACGAGACCATACTGGTGGTCGAAGACGAGGATTCGCTCAGAACGCTCGTAACCCGAATTCTAGGCGGGTTCGGGTACACAGTGGTCACGGCTGCCACGGCGGGCGAAGCTCTGGAGATCCTGGAGGAGACTGAAGTGCCGTTCGATCTTCTCCTCACCGACGTGGTTCTGCCCGGCGGCATGCAGGGTAGCGATCTGGCTCGAAGCCTGCACTTCTCCCAGCCCGAACTCCCCGTGCTCTACATGTCCGGATACACCCGAGACGCCATCACGCACGCCGGTCGCCTGGACGAGGGGGTGAACTACCTCGCGAAACCTTTTACCCCGGATGCCCTGGGCAGGATGGTGCGTACGGTGTTGGATCAGGCCCGGGCCTCGTCTGGCGGGTAGGCTCCTAGTCCCCCACGATCCACTCGTTGGTCCAGGCTGGGCGTGTCGGCGCCTGGCCCGAGTCCAGCAAGGCGGTCCATTCCTCGTCCGTAGCCCGCTCCGCCAAGGGAACAGTGAACTCGTAGTAGGCGTAGGAGGCTCCGGCGAACAGCTGCAGCTTGCCATTCAACTCGAACGCCGCGTAGAGCACCAACGGGTAGCCCGTCCCCTCCTCGAGCGCCAGACCGGAGTTGTAGCTCGTGTGCACGTCGGCGACCAACGGGCTCTTCTCGGCAGCGGGCGACAGGGTGCGGCCGTCTTCTGTCGAGTCGCTGAACTGTTCGAGGGACTCGAGGTAGTGGCCATACTCGGAGATCGTGGTGCTCTCCTCCGAGGTGAGCTCCTCGCCTGCGAGTTCCTTCTCGGAGATGGATCCAAGTAGCTCGGCCAGCCAGATCATGGTCTCGAGCTTGTTCGCCGATTCGGAGTCGATCAGGTCGTAGTTGACAAGACCCTCGCGCAGGTTGGTGGCCAGTTCGCCGATCTTGGCATAGAAGGCTGGGTAGGGCTCCACATACCCGACCGGCGGCGTCTCTTCGCCTCCGTCGCCCTCCGCCGTGACCGACTGCTTGGCATACAGGATGGTGTCGTGGCGCAGTTCGGTCCAGCTTCCCAGTGCGGTGTTCAGGCTCTTGCGTGCCCACACCTGGGACTTCATGAAGTCCGGAGCGCCATCGGCCGGGAACGCCATCACATACTGGAGTGACTCGAGCCAGCCGGTGTAGAGGTTGGCCGGCCATACGTCGGCGTTCCGTGCTGCGAACTCTCCCTTCACCTTGTCGATCTGGGTCTCCCAGTTCTTGTACTGGTCTTGGCCGAAGTCCTCTTTCGCTATCTCGTAGGCCTGGGTGGAACCGAGCACAGCCATGGCGTCGAGACCCATGGGGAGATCACGCTTCTTGTCCTGCTCGCCGACCGCAGGGCCACACCAGTTGCTGGAAGGCGTACGAGTCGGGGATGAAGCGCTGTCCCATCACGCGAAAGCTACGCTCGTTCGATTCCCGGTCGTCGGTGGCCAGATCGGGGTTGGGGGAGGTGAGGATCTTGGGGGCCGGGAGCTTTCTCAACTCCTCGCGCACCTTCGTGATCTTGCCTTCGTCGGCCAGGGCGTCGGGCTCGGGCTGGGCGCTGCCGAACACCTGGGTGAGCACCGACGCCATGTCGTCCACGGTGAGGTCGTCGGCGCGGCCGACGAGGAAGCTGGTGGGCTCGTAGATGGCCGTCCAGGCCTCCTTGGCGGCTCCAACCAGTGACGAGGAGATCAGGATCGCACGCCGGGTGAGGCTCGCAGCCAGTTCTTCGCTGATGTCCGGGCGCGTGTTGATGAAGAACCCCGTGTGCCCGTACCACATCAAGGCTCTGAAGTAGCGCTCGAGCGTCTCGCTACGGGTGTAGTGGCCGCGCGGCTTGTACTGACTGTAGTCCTCCGCGTAGCCGAGGATCGGGGAGGCCTCGGGACCTGCGGCGGCCTCGATGAGGGCTACCTCGGCGTCGACCTCGTCCCCGACCACATCGGGAGCCGTGCTTGCTCCCGCGAGCAGCGAGCCGGCGACGGAGAAGTAGGCCATGTTGAGGCGGGCGTCCTCCTTGACGACCGGGTCGGTGGCCGTATTCCACTGGTCAGAGGCGGAGGCGTACAGGGCTTCGGTCATGGCGACGGCTTGATCGTAGAGGGCCGCCTCCTCCATGCGCTGGAGCAGGGTGTCGAACAGACCGTGGTAGGTGTTGAGGAAGGAATCGGTGGTGATCAGGAGGGGAAGGCCCTGATAGCGAGCGTTTTCGTAGACGTGCCAGAACTTCCAGGGACCGTTGGTGGGGTCTTGCACGGCCGCTACGAAGCTCTGCCGGGCTAGTACCTCCTTCTGGGCGTCCGATAGGGAGGCCAGGTCGAGATTGGTGATCGCGCCCAAGTCGACCGGCTGGGAGTCGAGATACTTCGGCTCGTCGGCGGACCGGCCGACGTGGTCGGGGGCGCAGTGCTGGGGGTATTGCCCGAGGTGTCTGTAGTGGCAGAGCCCGAAGGCCCGGTCGTTGAGGTCTTGTCCGGGGCGTCGCCGCATCCCGCAGCGAGCAGACCCACGACCAGCATGACCATTGCGATAATGACGAGACCCCGCTTCATGACACCCTCCGTTGCCCCTGCCTCACCACGAGGCGACTGGATAGAAGACCCTCACTCCACATCTTTGCCCCGGAATGTCACACGTCAACCACGGGCGCGTAACGATTGCGTTACAGCCCGGCGTTCGCAGGGCGACTTGTCAGGGCGGCACGACTGCCCAGCAGCCTACCTACAGGGCGGTGAACCCGAAGCCGTTCCACCGGTAGATCGTTGTCTGGGAGCCCGTCTGCGCCCGGGCCGGGCTCTTCGGTGAGCACTATGAGGTCGCCGGCCGCGAGCGCGGCGGCGATGACTTCGTCTTCTGTCGGCCGACCGGCAGTCGACGACCTGGAGTGAGAGCGGACGCGGGCTGAGTTCCTGGGTGACAAGGCGCTCGCGGTACTCGCCACCGAAATAGGCGAAGAGCCCGATATGACGGCCGTCATCCCCGTCGACCAGGGTCACCACCTCGAGCAGCCCATCGTGGTCGGTGTCGCCCACATGAGCCTCGACCACCTGCCATTTGTCTCTGCTGTGATAGACGACGTCGCCGTCGCGGATCGTGAGTGTGGCGGGGTCGCCGTCGACGACTACCTGCTCGGGCGAACCGTCGGCATCGAGGTCGACGGAGTAGGCAGTGCCGGGCGCAAGCTTGTCGCCAGAGGATGCCTCGACCGGGGGCCGGTCGGAGGACGGATCGGAGCAACCAGCCGTGACCAGAGTGCCGACAGTGAGCACCAAGGCCGCTGCTGTCAGAAAGACCAGTGCGGGGCGCGCGCCGGCGCGGCGCGCGCGCATCCTACGCGGCGGTCTGCCGGGCGCGATAGTCGTCGATGGCGGCCCGCAGCCCATCGGCAGCCAGGTTCGAGCAGTGCATCTTGGCCGGAGGAAGGCCACCCAGGGCCTCGGCCACGGCTTTGTTGGTGATGTCCAGGGCCTCATCGAGCTTCTTGCCCTTGGCCATCTCGGTGACCATGCTGGACGTGGCCACGGCCGCACCGCATCCGAGGGTCTGGAACTTGATGTCTTCCAGGATCTCGTCCTTGACCTTGATGGTGATGCGCATCATGTCGCCGCATTGGGGGTTGCCCACCTCGCCGACGCCGTCGGCATCCTCGATGACGCCCATGTTGCGCGGATTACGAAAGTGCTCCATCACTAGTTCTGAGTACATGTTAGTTCCTTTGCTTGCAGGTGCAGTTGGCGCACCAGATGGGCGACATCTCGCGGAGTCTGGCCACTATCGGGGGGAAGACCTCGGTGAAGAAGTCGATGTCCTCGGTGGTGGTGCCTCGCCCAAGGGTGACCCGCAGAGAACCATGGGCGTGCTCGGCTGGGATGCCGAGCGCCAGCAGAACATGGCTGGGCTCCAGAGAACCGGTGGTGCAGGCGGAACCCGAAGACACGCAGATGCCCTCCATGTCGAGCATGAGGATCATCGACTCACCCTCGATCCCGTCAAGCCGCACGTTGAGGTTGTTGGGCAGTCGGCGGCTGAGATCGCCGTTGAGGTATATGGCGTCGATACTCCCGTTCGAGACCGGTCCACAGTCGGTCGCGCAGACCGGCCTCGCGCGCGGCGTCTTCGGCCATGCGGGCGTTGGCCAGATCGAGAGCCTTTGCCATGCCTACGATGCCCGGCACGTTGCTCGTGCCGGCCCTGCGCCCCTTCTCTTGACCGCCACCGTGGAACAGGGGGGTGATGCGGGTGCGCTTGCGCAGGTACATGAGCCCGATGCCTTTGGGGCCGTAGAACTTGTGGGCGCTCATGGAGAGCATGTCCACCCCCAAGTCGTTGACGTCGAGTGGGAGTTTCCCGGCCGTCTGCACGGCGTCGACGTGGAAGAGCACTCCGGCCTCGCGGGTGATCTTGCCTATCTCCGCGATGGGCTCGACAGTGCCGACCTCGTTGTTGGCATGCATGATGGACACCAGGATGGTGTCGGGACGGATGGCCTGGCGCACCGCCTCGGGATCGACCAGACCGCCGCCGTCCACCGGGACGCGCGTGATCTCGTAGCCGCGTTTCTCGAGATACTCCATGCTCTCGAGCACCGCGTGGTGCTCGATGGCGGAGGTGACCAGATGGCGCCCTTTCTTCTGCTGAGCCTCGGCCGTTCCCAGGATGGCCCAGTTGTCGGCCTCCGTGCCTCCGCTCGTGAAGTAGATCTCCTCGGACTCGGCGCCGATGGTCCGCGCGATCGACTCCCGGGCGTTCTGGACAGCGCTAGCCGCGGTGAGTCCCAGGCTGTAGACGGTGGAGGGGTTCCCATACTCTTCTGAGAACCAAGGCAGCATCGCTGCCACTACCTCCGGATCCGTAGGAGTGGTGGACGCATGGTCGAGATAGATCACTCTTGGCATCGGACCTTCTTCAAACGCTATTCTTGGCTTCCAATGGAGCGTCTGAACGAATCAGGCGGTTCCGCTATCGGCTTCCCCCACCTGCGGACGGCTCAAACACACTGCCCAGTCCGGGCACATGTCCTCGCACAACCCACAGGATGTGCAGGCCTCTGGATCGACCAGGGAAGGGTTGCCGTGACCATCGAGGGCGATGGCCCCCTTGGGGCAGAAACTAGCGCAGATGCCGCACTGTTTGCAGCGCACGGAGTCAAACACAGGCAGCGTTTTCTCAGTGAGGGCGTTCTTGCTCATCGCGGTATTGTATCTCACACGCACGCTGTAGTCGGGAACGGCTGGTACGACTGGCAACAGGCTTGGACTAGCCGTGCGCGGCCGGAGTCGCCAAGCCGCCCGAGCCCTGTCGCGCCCCCGGTCGCCCAGGGAGCCGGGATCGGTGCACGCCATACCACGCGAGCACGGTTGCCAGCCACCCGTGGCGCTTGCGTAGGCGAGTCACAGCTTCATGGCGCATTGTCTCGGCGCGTGCGACGTCCTTCGCCCGGGCCGCGCGACCGCCGAACAGCACGGCGTCAGTGCGGTCGATGAAGGTGGCGTCGGATTCGAGGCCCACATGCGACTGAAGAGTCTGAAGCACCTCCTCGAGCGTGTTCGAGGGGGGCGTGGGCACCCCGTAGTCGGATAGATCGTTCCGGAGCAAGCGAAGTGAGGTCTGGAGACGCTGCTCCAGCGACCCCCGATAGAGCCCGCGCCGCCGCCAAAGGCCGCGGGCGATCGGCCAGCCGATGAGAATCACCGCCACCGCGATCACCCATGGCAACCAAGCGGCCCTACTGAGCCAGCTTCGTCCTCCGTCTTCGCCGGTCTCGCCTCCATTCAGCCCTTGGCCGGGGGTGTTATCGGGTGTCGGAAGCGTGTCTACGGTCCCCGATCCTGACGAGCTGTCGTCCGCGAACGGGTTCACGAACCCTGGGCTGGTCGAGGATGCTCCGGCGCCGGGGAGGTTCCGTCCGGGGGTCGGATCGAAGGCTACCCAGCCAACGGTGGGGAAGTAGACCTCCACCCAGGCATGGGCGTTGTTCCTGCTCACGAGGTAGACCCCGGGACTCTCCGCCTCGCCGGTGGCGAATCCGACGGCCACCCGAGCCGGGATGCTGTTGTACCGGAGGAGCACGGCCATGATGCCGGCGAAGTGCTGGCAGTAGCCGGATCTGGTGTCGAAGACGAAGGCCGCGTATGGAGAGGAGAACTGGCTCGCAGGTGGGGCGAGTGAGTATTCGTAGGATCGGCGCAGGTGGCGTTCGATGAGCAACGTGATCTCGTAGGGGTCGGTGGCGTCCCCGACGATCCGCTGATTGAGGTCGTACAGACCGGCCCACTCTGCCAGGTCCGGGCCTTCTGTGGACATCAAGCTCCGCCAGGCGGCGGCCTTGTCCGGGCCGGTGATGTCGGCCACCCGGGTGAACGGCAGCGTCAGGTAGCCGTCGAGGTCTTCCGGGTAGTCGGTCCCCAGTCCCACTAGGTCGGAAGGGCTGAGATCGGGGATGACCGCGGTCAGGCTGTAGTGGAGGGTCGGTCCCAGAGTCGTACTCACTCGAAGAGCCCGCACGTCGCTCATGCGCAGAGGTATGTCCTGGCCGATGGTGAGGGACTTCGGGTCGCCGCCGGTGAAGAAGTAGTTGGTATAGGCCGACTCGATGTCGAAGGACTCGGTGACGGTCTCACCGGGAGGTATCGGTTCGGTGGCGGGTATCTCGTAGGTGTAGGAGAAGCTGCCGTCGCTCCCCTCCTGTGGTTCCGCTTCCATCCGCAGTAGGAATGCCCGCGATGTGACCCAGGCGCTGCCCGTGAAGGTATCGAGGGCGCTGGCCCTCCAGTAGGAGGGGAAGGGCGACTCGACTCTCATTACGACAACATCGTTGGACGGGTTCAGTAGTCTCGGGTAGTTCTGCAGCCAGTTGAAGCTGTAGGTGGTAGCGCCGCCGCCGAAGGGATTCCAGCTCCGCCAGTCCTCCCAAGGGGTGGCGACGACGGAAGGGACGGCCGTCAGCAGGCCCAGCGCGAGCAGCGAGGCGACGACGCCGACCGCCGTTCCGGCCAGGGCGTCGCGGAGTCGCCATCCTTCCCGGTTGAGGGCTCGAGAGAGCATGAACAGACAGGCCGCGAGCACCAAGAACGCGACCACAGGCCACAGTGCCTGGTAGGGATCGTCGACGGTCAGACTGTAACCGAAGAGCACCAAGATCAACACCACGGCCGGGAGGGTTCTGCGCAGGCTCAGGGCCAAGAAGGCGGAGACGCCTACGAGCCAGTAGACCACGAACGCCAGGAACAGCCGTAGCTCGGGAGCGTCGGTGTCGGACAGGTGCCCGAGAGAGAAGTTCGCGTGCGTGTAGGCGGAAGCCCCGGCCTGCAGTTGGTCGGCGTAGAAATGGTACTGGGCGCCGATGCCGTCCACCAACGTGGGAACCGGCACCGTGACGCGGAGAAAGAGATAGCAGCCCACGGGGAGAAGGACGATGGCTAGAGGCCACAGTCTGCGGAACACGAGGCCCGGAGCCCCACAGAGGGCGGCGACGAACACCGCGCGCACCAGGGTGGCAGCCGCTGAGGGCTGGAAGATCCGGTTGAGCGCCAGGGCCGCCACGGCCGCCAGCGCGATGAAACACAGGAGGTACAAGAGACGGGACCAGGCCTTCATCGCATCCTCATCGGGCGGCCGCGCCGCGGTGGCCCGCGGGCCATAGGGATAGGTGCCGCAAGAGATCGTCGCCCCGGCCCAGAGTCAGGCAGGGTATTCCGGCGGAGGAGAGTGACAGCAGGAGCGCGCGGGACTCGGTGGAGAGGCTGGCCTCCGCTCCGGCCGACTCCGCGGCCTCGAGGCGGCCACTGCCAGTGCCGGCAGCGGTGCGGCCGGCCGTAGTGGCGGCGTCGCGTGGGGGCAGGAAGGGCAGCAGAGTCGAGCCGGTCTCGGTATCTGTCCCAGCTGCGCCCCGGGCGAATGAGGGTCCCACGATGTAGAGAAAGGCCAGCTGCACCCCGGCCTCTCGGAGTTGGATGAGAGAACGGACGAGGTGACGGTCCAACGAGATGCTGACCACAGCGACGCTCTGGGTGCGGAGGAGATGGGGACCGTCGGTCCTCAGGTGGCGCAGCGCGTTGACCAGCGGGGCCGAGGCGTTGGGTTGCGCCTCGGCGAGCGCCTGCAGGAGGGCTCGGCGCCCGCCTCCGTCCGCGGTGAGGCGGATCTCACGGAAGCCCCGTTCGTGGCAGAGCAGACTGACCCCTCTGCCCGATCGCAGGACGAAGTCGCCGATGCTGCCCGCGGCTCGAATGGCCAGCTCGAAGTTGCTGTCGGGCGGTTCACCGACCAGCTCGCCGGCGGTGCCATCGAGCAGCATGGTTATGTCGGCGCCGGCGGGCTCCTCCATCTCCCGCAGCATCAGGATGCCGGTCTTCGCAGTGCTCTTCCAGTCGATATGGCTGAGGGGTTCGCCGGGTTGATGGGGCCGGACACCTCTGAACTCGGAGGCGCCGATTGAGAGCAGCCCGTGTCTGCCGCTCCAGTCGTGCCGGAGACCAGCGTCGGGATACAAGGCACACGAATCCAAGAAGGCGATGCGAGGGAAGACGCTCACGACAAGCGGATCGGTGACTTTGCGGACGGCGCCGGCAATCCCAAGGGGATCCTCGGCCAGAACTTCGACCGCGGGGAGGACGTGAACCCCCCGGTTGACCCGCCCGGTGCGTCGCCTCAGCAACCTCTCCCCACGGGGAGGAAGGCTCTCGAGTTCCAACTCCAGACTGTCGGCACTCAGGCCCGCCAGGGTGCTTCGCAGCTTCAGCTGCGGCCCGGGAAGGAGAGATGCATTCTTGACCAAGAACGCAAACTCCGGTTCGTCGCCGGCCACGGGACGCTCGACCGCCAGAGTCCGGTCCACTCGGATCCTCCGTCCGGTCGCCACGACCAGGAGCCACGAAACGACCACAATGGCCAGGAATGCGAACGCCAGCAGATACAGCTCCCAGGTGCCGACCAGGCGCCCGGCCAGGTAGGTCAAGGCGGCGAGGGCAAGTAGCGCGTACCCGCGGCCCGTGGGGCGGGGCATGGTCTATCCGCCGCCCTGCGGCGCCGGGACCGTGTCTAGAAGCCTGGCGACCACGGACTCTGCGCTCACTCCGTGCACCTTGGCGTCGGGGGACAGCATAATTCGGTGAGCCAGGCAGCGCACGGTGAGATCCTTGATGTCCTTGGGGACGACGAAATCTCGCCCGCGGAGCAGAGCCAGGGCCTTCGCAGCCCGGGTGAGGGCGATCCCGGCTCTAGGGCTTGCGCCCAGATACACGTCTCGGTGCTCGCGGGTCGCGGTCAGAATATCCACCACGTAGCGGCGCAGGGCGGGCGCGACGCGCACCCGGGTCACGGCCTCGGTCATGGCGAGCACGTCGTCGCCGGTAAGGACAGGACGCAGTTCGGCCAGCGGGTTGTGCGAGGTCTGCTCGTGAATGATGGACTCCTCTGCCTCGGGTGAGGGATAGCCAAGGCTGAGACGCATCATGAAGCGGTCGAGTTGCGCTTCCGGCAAGGGATAGGTGCCTTCGTACTCGATGGGGTTCTGGGTGGCGATGACCATGAACGGCGGATCGATGGGGTGAGTGACGTTGTCGATGGTGGCCTGCCGTTCCTCCATGCATTCGAGCAGACTGGATTGCGTCTTGGGGGAGGCTCGGTTGATCTCGTCGGCCAGCACGATATTGGCGAATATAGGGCCGGGCCGGAACTCGAACTCGCCCGTCTTCTGGTTGAAGACACTCACGCCGGTGACATCACTGGGGAGGAGGTCGGGCGTGAACTGGACGCGAGCGAAGCGGCAGTCGATGGAGCGGGCCAGCGATTTGGCGAGTAGGGTCTTGCCGACGCCCGGGAAGTCCTCGACGATGACATGCCCCCCGCCGAGGAGCGCGACCACGCAAGCTCGGATGACCTCTTCTTTGCCAAGGATGACGGACGCGATGCTGGCTGCGATGCTGGCGGCCCGGTGGGCGACTTCCTGCATCTCGTCGTCCTGAAGGACGGGTCTGGATTCCACGGCGTTGGTCCGGGCGGCTGTGCTCACGCCCCCCAGGGCACGGGCCTCGGCGGCATCGGCGACCGCGAAAGGATCCACCGGGTCGAGTGGCTCGACGCCGGGCTCCGCAGGGCCGTAGATCCGATCGGGCATGCTCCCCTCCCATTCTGTTAGCCGGCGCGAGGCGATCGCCAACAGATTGTACCTTCCTCGCCCAGAAGCGACACACAGAACCGGCGGGCGGCGGAGGAACGGGTCCCACCAGGCGTCTTCGCGGCGAACAGACACGTACGACCGCTGTGCGAGACTGCTCCCGCTTCGGCCGGGCCGGTCTATCCTTCCGGTCCGGCTATGGCCGTCTCAACCAGCGCGTTGAGGTCGCCGTCGGGGCGCCAGGTCTGGCCACCGCGGCTGATGAGTCCTCGCTCGAGGTCAAGCACGAAGGTGAGGATGTCGCGGCTGGGGAAGACGAAGGTGATCGTGGGCGTAAGAGCGGCGCTTTCCGAGTCGTCGCCGGCCGATGATTCGGCGGCTGCGACGCTGGTTGCGGTCGTCGCCGCTTCGGCGCCGACCTCCTCGCTGTTGCGAATGGCCTCCATGAGGGCCCGCGCGGCAGGCAGACCCGAGTTGATCGCGTAGCTTGTCATCTTGGCGGACTCGTTGGGGACGAAGATGCTTACGAAAGCGGCGTCTTCTACCACGTCAAGGTCGGCGGTGGGAGAGAGTTCAGTGAGGTCGTATGGCGACGTCACGCCGGCGGCCGCAACCGCCTGTGTCGGCGGCTGCCCGGCGGGCTTCATCGCGGTCGCGGTCGACCAAGAGTACTGTGACCACTACGGCCGCCATGACCACGACCAGGACAAGTATCCCCAAGAAGGAACCATTTTGCAGGGAGTTTCCGAGCCAAGAAGCCCTCTTGTTCCGAACCACTGCGCGCCACGGTAACTCCTTGCATCGATCTTCTGCGCGGGCTGCCCCAGCCACGTGTGAGGTGCCACAGGATAGTGGTTCGACGAAGAGCCCACCCGGGCCTCCTTTTTGCCCGATAACCCTGCAACTTCCCCATTTCTCTATTCGCATGAAGTTAAAGGAATCCGGTATGATTGCCGAAATACAAGGGACGCACCCTGCGCAGGTGATTCTGCGCTGGGCCGGACCGGTTTCCGTTTCATGGTGGACAAGGTAGGCGAGCTCGAGCTGGCCCTGGTGAGGAGGATTCATGCTAGGCAGGAAGAGACCACCACTCGGCAGCGACGGAGGCCGCGGAGTCTCCTGTTCCCCTCGGCAGGGAGCATCGGCAGGCAAGAAGGCTCTCGCCCTTGTTTGCGGGCTGGTTCTGGCCACACTGGTCGGATTGGTGACGGCCCCAAGCGCGCAAGCCGCGCCGGTGCAGTTCTACTACATACCGTTTCCGGAAGAGCAACTCCTCACGGCCTTCCGGTCGGTCGCCGGCGACACCACACCGTCCAGCCCCATCACCAGCTACATCACGATCACCGCCATCGGCGACAGCACGATCATCTACTACGATCAGTGGGAAAACGGCTTCGATATCGACATAGCCAACACGCTGAATGTCTACAGCTCCACCAACCAGGGGGGCACCCAGATCTGGGGCGATGGCAACCCAGTCAACGGGGCACCTCCCGGGATCGCCAGCGACATCATCAACGCTGGGACGGTGATAGACCTCAACAACACAGTGGTCGTCCCCAGGGATCCATCGACCATTTGTTTCGACGGCGGGGACAAGTTCGCGGCCACCAAGACGGTCGCTCTAACGCGCACAAGCTGGGCCTCAGGGTCGGAGACCAACATGGCTGGGTCGGTCGAGGTGTTCGATACCAACTTCTGGGGAACGGACTTCCGCGTTCCCGTGGGAGCGAACATCCCGGACAGCACCGACTACCAGATGTTCGAGTACACCGCCCTCTCTATCATGGCCGGCGAAGACGGCGCAAACGTACAGATTGACGCGAACGCGGACGGGACCTTCGAAACAACAACGACATTGGCGGAGGGCGGAAGCTACTTCGTGAACGGCGGGGTCTATGTCGGAGCGCGGGTTCTATCGGACAACCCGGTGCAGGTGGATATCTTCACGGGGGACATCGGCTCCAACTACGAGAGCCGGGACTCAGCGCTCATCCCGACAGGAACGTGGTCGAACAACTACTACACCCCTGTCTCGACGCCTAGCAGTTCTCAGGGCTACACCGGGACCGACACGAGTGTCTGGCTGTACAACCCTGGGAGCAGCAGCATCTCGGTGACCTACGAGAGGCGGGTATCGGGGGCCCTGACGAGCAGCACGCTGACTGTCGCCGCCGGCGGGTATCTGAAGCAGGTGCTTCCGGTGGACACCGGCGCCCATTTCTACACGGCGGGAGACCCGTTCTACGCCTACTCGACCACCGACTCGAACAACTCAACCAACAGTTGGGGCAACTACACAGGAAATCAGGCTTGGGACTGGTCGTTCTCCCTGATACCGACGAATCTGCTTACCACCCAGGCCCTGGTCGGTCTTGGCATCGGTCGCGATCCGAGCTACACGACCTCCACAGAGAACGGCAACCCGATCTGGGTCACGCCTGTCGGTAACGGCGAGACCCCAGCCACGGTCTACGTCGACTACGATGCCGACCCGGCGACCGGTGATCTCACCGATCCAAGCGGCGCCAGGTACGACATCGCGTACAGCCTCAGGGAACTCGAGCAGCAGAAGGTGAGTGCGCCGGCTGCGCCGGTCTTGGCGGTCGATGCGAGCAGTCAGGGCACCCAGACCAATGCGACCAGCACTACGCTGAGTATCTCCCACACGACCGGCACCACCGCGAACCGCCTGATGCTGGTGGGGGTGGCGATAGGCAATGAGGTGGGTGCCACATATGATGTGTCGAGCGTGACCTACGGAGGAGTCGCTTTGACGCGCGTCGGCAAGATCGCGGCCCCAGCAGGCGGCGGCGGCAGCCCCAATTCGCTCACGCAGGTCGAGATCTGGGCTCTTGCCAATCCGGCGTCAGGCACGGCGAGCGTTGTTGTGACCCTCCCCACCGCCCGCGCCTTCACCGCCGGGGTGACAACCTTCAGCGGAGTCGACGTGACGAGCGACCTAGCCTCTGCGCTCGGCACCCCCGCATGGGCCTCGGCAAGCAGCGGAACCTCACAAAGCGTGTCTGCGACCACTGCCGCCGGAGACATGGTCTACGACGTTGTTGCTGCGTGCACCCGGGCTGGTAGATACTATGACCCCAGCACGTTCACCGTCGGTTCGGGCCAGACCCAGAGATGGACTCAACTGGCCAGATCGGGCAGTAACAACCAGACTGTTCGTCGCGTGCGGGGGGCGGGTAGCACCGAAACCGCGACCGGCACGTCGACCACGATGAGCTGGACCTCCACCACCAGCTACCCCTGGGCTATAGGCGCCGTGTCGATCAAGCCGATGCCGGCCTCGACCAAGACCGACCAGACGGGGATGCTGCTGTACACGCTTGATCCCGACGTTGCGCTATCCGTGGCCTGGGGGCAGGATACCCTGATTGCCACGGCGGGTTCCCCAGGTCTGGATGTGGGCACCAGCGTGCCGCCGATGCCGGAGTTCACAGCGGGCAAGGACGGCGCTCTCTACACCGACAACGACGGCGACGGGCACCTGAGCCCCGGTGACGAGATGGAGTACACGATCAGCGTCTACAACGTCAGTCGCCTCCCCGTGACTGACGTCGTGGTCTGGGACCCTGAGCCGGATCCTGATGCCTACGACACCACCTACGTCGCGGGCAGCACTCGCCTCGACGGAACTCCGATCGACGATGACGCGTCAGGCACCCCCTTCCCGCTGGACGAAGCCGGCTACAACATCGGCGACATCCTCGTGGGCGAGTCGCATACGGTCACGTTCCGCGTGATCATCGACGAGTACGCCGACCTGATCTCGGGCGCAGAGGCGATCCTAAACGACGGTTCGGCTACGGCCATGGGTTGGGAAGATCCGGTTGACGACAGAGCGTTTCTGCGCGGTCGGATAAGCGACTTCGTTTGGTATGACGTGGACTACAACGGCATCCAGGATGCGGGCGAAGTAGGCATCGCCGGTGTCACGATCACACTTCAGGACGGCGAGGGCAATGTCGTCTATACCGACGAGGGCGTCCCCATCACCACCGTGACCGACGACACCGGTCTCTACGATTTCACGGGCCTGCTGCCCGGTCCCTACGTCATGAAGTTCGTCCCACCCGAAGGCGCCATCCTCACCCTGCAGAACCAGGGCGGGGACGATGCTTTGGACAGCGATGCCGATCCGGACACCAACCTTACCGGCGTGATCCAGCTCGGTGGCGGGGAGAAGGACTCCTCGGTGGACGCGGGCATCTGGGTGGACCTGACCTCTCCGACCGCAGTGATGATCAGCTCGTTCGACGCCTACCAGGTTGACGGCAAGGTAGTCGTCGGCTGGGAGACAGCCAGTGAAGCAGGCACTGCTGGCTTCTATGTGGAGCGTCGGGCGGAGCAGGGCGGCCAGTGGGTCAGAGTCAACGAGCGCCTCGTGCCGGCTCTCTTCGAGTCTCCGGCGGGAGGCACCTACAGCCTGGTGGACCAGGGCGCCCAGATCGGCGAAGTCCTGACGTATCGCTTGGTGGAGGTGGAGACCTCGGCCCACACCCGGTCGTACGGTCCCTACGAAGTGACCGCCCAGCAGAGTCTTCCCTGGGATGAGGCCTTAGCGGGGATCGCCGAAGGCAGGGAGTCCATGCGTATCCCGAGCATCGGTAGGCCCGACCACCGCCCGGATCCAGAACCACCGAACCCACCCGAGGTCAGCGTGAACAACGCCGACCGGCTGCGGATCGAAGTGGTTGAGCCTGGCCTGTACTACCTCGAGGCCGCCGATATCGCGGAGGGTCTGGACATCTCGGAAACCACGGTCACCGATCTGATTCGGACCAAGGGCCTTCGGCTCACCACGAAGGGGGCCGATGTGGCGTACGTTCGGGCCGATGACAACTCCGCCATCTACTTCTACGGTGAGGCCATCGATAGCATCTACACCTCTAGGAACGTGTATTGGCTGACGGAAGACACGGGCAAGGTGATGGCCTTTGCCTCCAGGACATCCGGGAAAGGCTCTACGCAGACGAGCTTCGTTGACACCCAACACGTCGAACAGAACCTGATGACAGCTCTCGCGGCGTTCCACGATCCGGAAGCCGACTACTGGCTGTGGGGCTACATGGCGGCTGGCGACCCCGACCTGGGAACACTTCGCGACCTCACGATCGAGGTTCCCGATCCCGTGGACGGTGTGCGGCTGAGCGTCCTGCTCCGGGGGCTGAGCTCGTCGGGTCAAGGGAACGAGCATCATGTCGAGGTGCGCCTTAACGGCACCACCTTGGGAGAGACGTGGTGGACCGGCGAGGTCTCAAACGAGGACAGCTTTGACATCCCCGAAGGGGTACTTCTGGCGGGAGAGAACGAGGTCGAGCTGGTGGCCATACTCGACGATGGCGTTCCCTACAGCATCGTCGGGCTGGATTCCATGGATATCACGTATGAGCGTAGCGCCACCGCGGTTGATGACCAGTTGGCCGTCAGCTTCCCGACTGCGGTTCCGGTCAGGGTGGATGGTCTCAGCTCTACGGATGTGTGGCTATTCGATGTGACCAGCCCGCGGACACCGCAGTTGGCGTGGACCAAAGACTCCGACGACGAGGATGGTTCCGCCTGGGTCAAGTTCGAGACCGCCAAGAATCGAAAATACCTAGTGGCTACGGCGGCTGGAGCCATGCGCCCATACTCCGTCACCGGCATCGCAGAAACGCGCCTGGCAAGTCTCAAAGGTGGCGCCGAATACGTGGTGATCACCACCGAAGCTCTTTCGGGCGCTGCTGAGGAGCTTGCGGCGTACCGCGCCGAGCAGGGTCTCACGACGATCGTCGTGACCATGGATCAGATCTACGACGAGTTCAACCACGGGATAGCCGATCCGCACGCCATTCAGAGCTTCATCACCAGCGCGCTGAAGAATTGGCGGAATCCTCCCTCCTACGTGGTCTTAGCCGGTGAAGGTAGCTACGACTACAAGGACTACCTGGGGTACGGTGACTCACTGGTCCCGTCGCTCATGGTCGACAGCATCTATGGGCTCACCCCGTCCGATGTGGCGTTGGCGGATGTCAAGAAGGGAGACAGCGTGCCGGAGGTGGCCATCGGGCGACTGCCGGCGATCGACGAAGAAGGCCTCGAGGCAATGATCGGCAAGATCCAGGCCTACGAGTCCGACGACGGTGCCTGGCGGCAGTCGGTGCTCCTAGCGGCCGACGACGCTGACGACGGAGGCAACTTCGCTGGCATCAGCGACAATCTGGCTGGATCGGTACCGCAGTCGCTGGATACTACCAAGGCCTATATTGACGAGAGTGGATCGACCGCGGTCAGGGCGATGCTCCTCGAAAGCTTCGCTGGCAAGCTTCTGGTCAGCTACATAGGTCACGGCAGCGTGTCAGCGCTGGCGGATGAAGCAGTCCTTACTGCCGCCGACGTGCCCGGTCTTCCGGGGACCTCACAACTGCCGGTCGTGACGGCCTACACTTGTTTGGTAGGGCAATACGGGATCCCCGGGTACGATAGCCTAAGCGAGGTTCTCGTCAAGCAGGCCGATGCTGGTGCGATAGCTATGTGGGCCCCAGGCGATCTGGAGAAGGAATGGGATTCGGTCCAGTTGGGGCAGCTGTTCTTTGACGAACTGTTCGAATCGTCTCACAACGCCGTTCTGGGTGACGCTATTCGGGCGGCTCAGATAGCCGCGTTCAAGGAAGGTGTGCCGGTCTCAACTCGTATCACCTACAATCTGCTGGGTGACCCGGCGCTACGGGTGCGGTGGTGAGCCGACTGATGAGAGAGGGCGGCTGAGACATATGCCAGGAGGACGAGTGCTTCAGCGCGCGGACAACATCGTGCAGCGTGAGGTGGCCGGCGAGACGTTTCTCGTGCCGATCCGCGGGCACCTCGCAGATCTACAGGAACTCTTCGTGCTGAACGACGTGGGCCGCTGCCTATGGGAGCGTCTCGAAGACCGATGCGCCCTTGACGACCTTGTGACCGGAGTAGTCGCCGAGTTCGATGTGGATGAGGAGCAGGCGCGACGTGACGCCGAGGCGTTTGTACAACAACTGCTGGAGGCGGAGTTGGTCGCAGAGATCTCGGCGACGGTGGCTTGAGGATGAAGTGCGATCTCCGGAGCGAGTTCGGATCGCCCGCGTACCTGAGCGCGGTGGCTGGTCGGGCCTGCCGGGATCGAGTGCCCATGAACGGGTCGTTCGATCTGACCTACCGCTGCAATTTCCGCTGTGTGCACTGCTATGGCGGGCATCTGGTGAGTCAGAGTCGCACCGAGGCCGGGGAACTCGACGCGAAGCAGGCGATCGGTCTGCTCTCAGAGGCTGCCGATGCGGGTTGTTTGATGCTGCTGCTATCGGGCGGCGAGCCCCTGTTGCGCGAGGACTTCTGCGAGATCTACGCGGTGGCGCGACGGCTTGGGATGGTAGTTTCGGTGTTCACGAACGGGAGTCTGGTCACGAAGCCGCATCTGGACGTGTTTGCCGAGTATCCGCCCCAGATAGTCGAGGTGAGCATCTACGGAGCCACAGAGGCGACGTACGAACTCATAACCGGCGTACCCGGCTCGTTCCGGCGAGCCTGGAGGGGGATCGAGCAGTTGCTTGACCGGGGCGTACGGGTGGGTTTGAAGACCATGATCCTGCGCGATAATGTGGAGGAGGTCGGTGCCATGGAAGCGATCGCTCGCGACCTGGGCCTGCGCTTCCGCCTCGATCCGCTGGTCACGCCCCGCCTGAATGGGGATCTGACCCCTCTCGAACAGCGGGTCGACCCCGAAAGGGCGGTCGATATCGAACTCAGCTCGGGCAAACGCCGAGCGGAGCTACGCCGGTTCTTCGTGCGGCAGCGGGCCGCGGGCACCCCGGGGACAGGGGCGCCGGGAGAGCTGTACTACTGTGGAGCGGGCATCGCGAGCTTTCACATCGATCCACATGGGTCTATGCACCCGTGCCTGATGAGCCCTGGAATCACGTATAATGCCGCAAATATGGGGTTTGCCGCCGCCTGGGAGGCAGTGACCGCCGCGATCGATCACGTGACGTGGGATGGGGCCGGAGGATGTGCGGACTGCCCTACTATCGACCTGTGCGGATACTGCCCAGGTCTGTTTGATTTGGAACAGGCATCTCCCTCCCAGCCCCCGGATTACTTGTGTCGGTTGGGAGACTGCAGGCTTCGAGGAATCGGTGTGCAAGAACCGGAGGTAGCAGATGTCAAGGCAAACTGAATCCCGTTCCGGCCAAGACCGGCATCCACCTGGGCGTAGATCGTATGAGGCCCCCCTGTTAGCTCGGGTGAGTCTCGAAGCCGATGAGGTCTTGGCCCACGGCTGCAAGATGGTGTCTCACAGCTCGGCTGCGACCTCCACCATCAACTGCACGATCAATAAGTGCGGCAAGGCGGGGTCCTGACGGACAGGGGACGCCGGTCATACCTTCACCGGCACTGACGACGTGGCGTACGCTTCCAGCCTAGATTCTGCGCTTCTGGCGATTGCCGACGTGGACGTGCGGACTCGGTCTGAGTTCACTCTCCGCGACTACCCTGAGTCTCCATACCTCCCTTTCCTGACCCGCCGCTCCGAGCAAGGAGCCTGTCTGTCGACCATCGACGTCTCCGTGCAGGTCGCTCCAAGCCCGTCGAACGATCGTCCGCTGCTATTCGACAGCGACGGCGCGTGGAACATGCAGACCGAGGATGGCGGCTACCGGCTGAGCTTCCATCGCGACGACGATGGCCCCACTCACACCGTCGCCTGCTCCAACGAACCTACGACGCAGGTGCGGGTGTACCTAGACGAGAGCGTGGTGACTCCCGAACTGCCGCTCGGGGAGTTGCTGAACCCCGTGCGCTATCCCCTTGACCAACTCCTGCTGATGAACCACCTGGCTCCGCGAGGCGGGGTGATCGTGCACGCGGCGGGCGCGGTCGTAGAAGGCGGCGCTCTGGTGTTCCCGGGGGTGTCGGGAGCGGGCAAGTCCACCCTGTCTCGGGTGCTCATGGATGCCGGGTTGGGTGATTCGCTCCTCAGCGACGATCGCGTCATCATGCGGACGTCCGGGGGCGGCGAGAGCGGCGCCGACGGGGTGACGGTGTGGGGCACCCCTTGGCCTGGCGACGCCCGGGTGGCGAAAAACGCCCGCGCCCCGCTGGCCGCTGTGCTCTTCCTGGTGAAAGCAGAGACAAATGAGTTGGCGCCCCTCGACCCTCGCGCGGCCTTGCGGCGTCTGATGCCCATGGTGACCTGTCCCTGGTACGATGCTCGGCGCTTTCCCGGAACGCTCGATACCTGCGACCGGATCGTGCAGGGTGTGCCCTGCTACGACCTACGGTTTCGGCCCGACTCGGGGGCGGCCTCGCTGCTGACAGGCCGGTCGTGGACCCGAGCCGGCGGTAACCGGTGAACACCTCGGGCGAGGTGCTGCCGGTGCTGCTCGAATCCGCTCTCCAAGAGGGGGCGGAGGCTCGTTTCCGGGTCGACGGACGCAGCATGCTCCCCTTCATCCGTCCGGGAGACACCGTGTATGTGCGAAGAGCCGGCGGCGATGGGGCGAGACTCGGGGATGTTGTGGCCGTTCGCGGCATTCCCGGGGGCAGCCTGCTGGTGCATCGGGTGATCAAACGACGGGGCCGAGCGGTGGTCCTGCGCGGTGATAACACCATCATGGCAGACGGGGAGTACCCCGAGACAGAAGTCCTCGGAGTGGTCGGCGCGGTCGAGCGGCAGGGGCGAAACGTATGGTTCGGCGCCGGCCTGTGGGGTCCGCCAGTCGCATTGGCCGTTCGCGCAGGCGTGGTCTGCCGGCTGAATCGTCTGACGCTGTTTGTGGCTCAACGAGTCGGCGAAGGCCGGCGGGCCGGCGGATCCGGGCGACGCTAACAGGCTGCTAGGGCGTTCGCGCACATGCCGCGCTACCGGCGTGTGCTTCAGCGCTTGAAGTTCTCCCTGCGTACCACTAGACTACGCAAGCACAAAGGCGATGACGGGAACGAGTAGGCGCTGCTCTTCTCTGGAGCGAGCCGGGGATGGTGTGAGCCCGGCGGGAATCAGCGTCCGAATATCATCCCCGAGCCGCCAGCCGAACGGTCGAGCCGTCCTGTCCGAAGGGCCAAGCCCACGGACTGCGGCGCTTCCCAGTAGACCTGGCCGGGTCCTTCCCGTAACAGAAGGAGGGCGTGAGCGCCAGAAGCCGGCTAGCGCAAGATCGTGAGCCGCGCCGAAGGCGTAGCGCTCGCTGAGTGGGCGGCGCAGGCGGCGCCTTCGGCGCGCCGGCGCTCGCCAAGTAGGGTGGTACCGCGGGTGACGTCCCGTCCCTACGCGCTTCGCCGCCGGCGAGAATCGCCGGCAGGCACAGCGCGGGGCGGGGCGTATTTGTTTTCCGGGGCCAAGTTCGCCCCCTTGCGGCTCGATGGCGCTGGCCAGCGCCATCGGACGGCCGACAGCAGAGCGGCGGGCGCCGGAGCCGCGGGGCACCTACGAGGAGGGTTCATGGCAGGCCAGTATCGACCGGTGGACACAGGACAGAGCTTCCCCGCCATGGAGGAGCGGATCCTCGGCTGGTGGAAAGAGCACTCCATTTTTGAGAAGAGCCTCGAGCTGCGCGCCGGGAACCCGGAATGGGTGTTCTACGAAGGCCCGCCCACGGCCAACGGCAAGCCCGGCATCCACCACGTGCTGGCCCGGGTGTTCAAGGACATCTACCCGCGCTACAAGACCATGCGGGGCTACTACGTGGGACGCAAGGCCGGCTGGGACTGTCACGGGCTGCCGGTGGAGCTGGAGATCGAGAAGCGCCTCGGCTTCGACCACAAGGAGCAGATCGAGGCCTACGGCGTAGCCGAGTTCAACCGGCTGTGCCGCGAGTCGGTGACCACCTACGTGGACGACTGGAACCGCATGACCGAGCGCATCGGCATGTGGCTCGACCTGGACGACGCCTACATGACCATGACCGACGGCTACATCGAGTCGGTGTGGTGGATCCTCTCGGAGTTCGCCAAGCAGGGGCTGCTCTACGAGGGCTACAAGGTGGTGCCGTATTGCCCGCGCTGCGGCACGGCGCTGTCGTCGCACGAGGTGGCGCAGGGCTACCAGATGGTGACCGACCCGTCGATCTACGTGCGCTTTCCGCTGTGCGCCCGAAAGACGGCGAGCGAGCCGCCGGCGCAGGAAGTGGCCGCCGACGGGCGGCCGGTCAGCCTCCTGGTCTGGACCACCACCCCCTGGACCCTCATCTCCAACGTGGCCGCGGCCGTGGGCGCCGACATCCAGTACGCCCGGGCCCGGCTGGGCGAGGAGCACCTGATCCTGGCCGCCGATCTGGTGACCGCGGTCCTCGGCCCCGAGGCGACGATCGAGGAGACCTTCCCCGGCTCGGAACTGGTGGGCCGTCACTACCGCGCGCCCTACGACTTCGTCACGCCCGACAAGCCGGCCTGGCGGGTCATCGCCGGGGACTTCGTCGCCACCGATGAGGGGACCGGCATCGTGCACATCGCCCCGGCCTTCGGCGCCGACGACATGGCCGTGGGCCAGGCCAACGACCTGCCCGTGATCATGCCCGTGGACGCGGAAGCCCGCTTCACCGCCGAGGTCACGCCCTGGGTGGGGCTGTTCGTCAAGGACGCCGACGCGGGCATCATGGACGAGCTCGAGTCGCGCGGCCTGCTCTTCGCGCGTCAGCCCTACGAGCACAACTACCCGTTCTGCTGGCGCTGCGACACGCCGCTGATCTACTACGCCAAGTCGTCCTGGTACGTCCGCACCACCGCTCGCAAGGACGAGGTGCTGGCCGCCAACGAGGAGGTCACCTGGTATCCCGACCACCTCAAGCACGGCCGCTTCGGCAAGTGGCTGGAGAACAACATCGACTGGTCGCTCTCCCGCGACCGCTACTGGGGCACGCCCCTGCCGGCCTGGCGCTGCCCGAACGGCCACGACACCATCGTGGGCTCCCGGGCGGAGCTGGGCGAACTGGCCGGACGCGACCTGTCGACGCTCGAACTGCACCGTCCCTACGTGGACGAGGTGACCTTCGCCTGCCCCGAGTGCGGCGCCGAGGCACACCGCGTGTCGTCGGTCATCGACGCCTGGTTCGACTCCGGCTCCATGCCGGTGGCCCAGTGGCACTATCCCTTCGAGAACCAGGAGATGTTCGAGAAGCGTTTCCCGGCCGACTTCATCTGCGAAGCCATCGACCAGACCCGCGGCTGGTTCTACAGCCTGCTCGCCATCAGCGCCCTGCTGACCGGCCACACCTGCTACCGCAACGTGCTCTGCCTGGGCCACATCCTGGACAGCGAAGGCCGCAAGATGTCGAAGCGGCTGGGCAACGTGGTCGACCCCTGGAGCATCCTCGACAAGCAGGGCGCCGACGCGCTGCGCTGGTACCTGTTCACGGTCAGCTCGCCCTGGTTCGCGCGCCGCTTCGGGCCGGAGAACCTGGACGAGGTGATCCGCAAGTTCATCCTCACGCTGTGGAACACCTACTCGTTCTACACGCTCTACGCGAACATCGACGGCTTCGACCCGGCCGAGCACGACGTGCCGGTGGCCGAGCGGACCCTGATGGACCGCTGGATCCTGGGCGATCTGCACATCCTCATCAAGAAGGTGACGGCCGAACTCGACAGCTACGACGCCTTCGCCGCCGGTCGGGCCATCGCCGACTTCGTGGACGAGCTCTCCAACTGGTACGTGCGCCGCAGCCGCCGCCGCTTCTGGAAGAGCGAGGCCGACGCCGACAAGATCGCCGCCTACCTCACGCTGAACGAGTGCCTGGTGACCGTCAGCAAGCTGCTGGCGCCGTTCACGCCGTTCCTGGCGGAGGAGCTCTATCAGAATCTGGTGGCCGAACGTTCGCCGGAGTGCACCGGAGTCGGTGCATCTGGTGGATTGGCCCGTCGCCGACGAGGCCCTCATCGACGAGGATCTCTCCTTCCGCATGGCGACCGCCCGCCAGGTGGTGAACCTGGGACGCGCCGCCCGCAACGCGGCGCAGATCAAGACCCGCCAGCCGATCGAGGTGGCCGTGGTGGCCTGCCAGGAGCGCGAGCGCGCCGCCGTGGAGAGCCTGACCGCCGTGGTGGCCGAGGAACTGAACGTCAAGGGACTCGAGTACGTGACCTCGGCGAGCGAGCTGGTGAGCTACGTGGTCAAGCCCAACTACCGCACCCTGGGGCCGAAGTTCGGCAAGAACATGCCGGCGGTGGCGGCGGCCGTGGCCGCGCTGCCTGCCGACGAGACCGGCGACCGGATCGCGACCGGCCGTTCGGTCATGGTGACGGTCGCGGCGCCGACGGGGGCCGGTCACGAGTACGAGTTCGCCCCCGAGGACTTCGCCGTTGAGACCCATCAGCGCGAGGGCTACCAGGTGGAGCGCGAGGGCGGGGTGGCGGTGGCCATCTCGACGGTCTTGTCGCCCGAGCTGCTGAGCGAAGGCCTGGCCCGGGAGCTGGTGCACCACATCCAGAACACCCGCAAGGCGGCCGATTTCGAGATCGACGATCGCATCCACCTGCGGGTGAGCGGCCCGGCCGAGATCGCTGAGATGCTGGCGGTCCACGGCGACTGGGTGAAGAAGGAGACGCTGGCGGTGAGCCTGGAGTGAGCGAGGCGGGCAGCGGCGCGACCGACGCGGGCGGCGCGACCGACGCGCCGGCCGTCGGTGCCTACCGCGAGGAACTCAAGGTCAACGGCCTGCCGGTGACGGTCGAGGTGGCGAAGGCCTGAGCGCGGCCTACCAGGCTTCCGGCGCTACTCGACAGCTCTCTCGAGCACCTTCCGTCCCTCCTCGAGCGCGGCCCGCTCTCCTCCGGGACGGCTCCCAGCCCTTCGTCGATGACGTCCAGAGCTTCGTCGTCGCGGCCCTGACGCCACAGGAGTTCGGCCAGGTTGAGATAGTGAGGAGCGAGAGCGGGATCGTCGACGATGGCCTTTCGATAGGCAGTCTCTGCGCCGGCCAGATCGCCCATGTCGCGGAGCGTGTTGCCCAGGCGGTTGCGCAGCACTGAGTCCTCTTCGGTGGCCAGCAGGTCCTTGTAGATGGCGGCGGCTTCCTCGAGGAGCCCCAGGTTGTAGTAGGCGAGGGCCAGCTTCCGCCGGATGTTCACGTCTTCGGGGGCCGCGTCTGAAGCTTCCTCCAGCCGGGGGAGCAGCGCCTGCCAGTCTTCCTCTGAGGGTTGGACCCGACCGGGGACCGGTGCGACCGTGGGTTCGGTCGCGCTCTCGGCAGAGGTGAACCCGTCGGTGGTGCCGGTGACGGCGGCGACAAGCGAGCCCCCAGAGCCAGTCGCAACATTGGTGGGTTCGTCCGCCCGCCACCGCGCGAGAAAGGCGATCGTGATCACGAGTACGGTCGCTATGCCGACGATCAGGAGGGTCCGCGCCGCCCCGGTGCCGTCATGCCGCGGCTTCGGGCCCCGTGGCGACGACGTGTTGCGCCGCCCAGTGCGTTCTTCCGGCCGGGATTTCGTTTTGAGCAGCCTCCTAGGTGGTCGTAGTGGTCGATTCGCCGGTCAGTTTCGTCTTGTAGGCCTCCAGCGATGCCTTGTCATCCCCTGTGGTTGCGGCAATTCCCTTGTCCAGCTTCGCGACAGCCGCGTCGACGTCGCCCTCGCTGACGAGGATCACGGCCAGGTTGATATAGGCGGTGGCGTAGGTCGGATCGTCGGCTATGGCTATCTCATATTGGGCCTTGGCTTCGGCCCAGCTCTCCCAGTCGCGAAGGACGTTGCCATAGTTGTTGCGCGTGACGGCGTCTTCCTTGATCTCCAGCATCTTCTCGTAGGTGGCCGCCGCCCCTTCGTACCTCTTGGTGAGCCATTGGGCGCTTGCGAGCTCCTGGAGGGCGGCCAGATCGGTGGGTGAGGCCTCCACGGCCTTCTCCAGATCGGGCAACTCGGCTTCGGCCTGCGCGCTCGCATCCGCGTACTGCTGCACCTGGTCTCCTTCCAGGATCATCTGCATCATGGTGGAGCTTGTGGTCGCGGAGTCGGCCATGGTGGTGGTCGTGGTCTCCGCATCGGTGCAGGCGGTGGCAAACCCAGCCAGGGCGACGGTGGCAACCATGGCCAGGATCACCAGGCCGTTTCGTCTCGTGAATCTCTTCATCTGCTCGTCTCTCTCTTCCTCAGCTCCCGGCCCTTCTCGGGTTCCGCGAGGTCGTTCCTATCCGCTACGGCACGAGCACTTCGAGCGCGTGCGGGTCGATCTCCACTGTGGCGGGCAGTCTACCAGCCAGTTCACCGTCGGTCTGGAACCAGACGATCTCCTCGTCGTCGATGGGGATCAACTCAGCGCTCCGGGCACGCACGAAGATGACGTTGGGGTTGCGCAGATGGAGTCCGCTGAGCGCTTCCGTCCAGAAGACGGCCAGGCTTGAGCGCGTGGTTCCCGTGAAGAGCAGCAGGTCGAGCAGGCCGTCGGTGGGATCGGCCGCGGGGGTCACGCCAAGGTGACCCGCGTAGTAGCGGCAGTTGCCGGCGACGAAGAAGGTCGTCCGGTATTCCTGCCCTTCCACTCGTGCCAAGAAGGCGGGCGGATGAGTGGCGAGGCCGCTCTTGAGACCGGTACCGACGAAGGCCAGCTCCTTGAAGAGCTTCTTGGCTCGCGGGTCGACGTTGCGCACGGTCAGCGCGTCGACGCCGGCCCCGGTCATCAGCAAGAATCCGCGGCCGTTGATCTTCCCCAGGTCGAGAGAGATGGTCTTGCCGCCGGCGATGACATTGCATGCCCGCTCTACCTGCGATGGCAGCCCGAGTTCGAGTGCAAGGACGTTGACGGTTCCGGCCGGCACGATACCGAGTCGAGCCTGCGCCTCGAGGAGGCGCCGGAAGGCGCGTCTTCGGCCGTGGCGCCGGCGGAATGAGGAGGCGGGGCGGGGCCTCTGCCGTGGCGGCGGCCATGCCGTTGGCGACCTCGTTGATGGTGCCGTCGCCTCCCACCGCCACGATGATGTCGACTGCTGTGGCAAGGCGCTGCGCGATCTCCGTGGCGTCTTGGGGCTTCGCGGTGGCGTGCAACTCCACCTCGAGGCCGCGTTTCGCCAGGCCTTGCTCGACCGCTGTGGCGATGGTTTCACCCCGCCCTCTGCCGGCGGAGGGATTGTAGATGACGGCGGTCCTCACCGGTCTCAGGCCTCCTCAGACCTGTCGTGGCGCCGGCCCACGGGTGGCTCTCTCGAAAACACTCGACCGCACTCTGGCTCGTCCTCCATCGGGGTCGCTCTCGAGGTAGGCGAAACCCTCGTATCCCGCGGACTGTGCCAGCTCGGCCGCGTGGTCGAAGTCTCGACCCACCTCCTCGGGCCGGTGCGCGTCGGAGCCGAAGGTGATCGCCACTCCCGCCTCGCACAGACGGCGGAGGATATCCAGGGTCGGATAGGCCTCGCCCGCCGGCCGTGCAGCCCGGCGGTGTTGATCTCGACCAAGACGCCGGCACGGGCTATGCGTTCGACCAGGAGGTCCAGCTCGACGTTCAGGACTCGGGTCGGCCGGTAGCCGAACTTCTTCACCAGATCCAGGTGGCCCAGGATGGTGAAGAGACCTGATTCGGCGGCGTCGCCGACCAGTTCGAAGTACTCGATCCAGATGTCGTCGATGTCGCGGTCGTCGTATTCGTCGATCTGCCTGAGGTCGTCGAAGCTCCAAGTTCCCAGGTGGTGGACCGAGCCGATGGCGTAGTCGAAGGGATGGCTGTCGAGAAGCGAGCCGACATCAGAGACCGTGTCCGGCCGGTAGTCGGCCTCGATCCCCAGAAGGACGTAGCCGGGGGAAGCCTCCTTCAGCTCCTGGACCTCCTCGACGTAGTCGCCGAGATCGCACACTCCCATGGAGACCTCGGGGTCGGGCTCCGGCAGCAGGGGAATGTGGTCGGCGATGCCGATGCCCATCAGGTCCTCGGGCTTTGGCCGCCGCCACGTATTCGGCCGGATGGCCGGAGGCGTGGCCGCAGCGCACGGTGTGCGTGTGGTAGTCGGGGAGGCGCATGTCAGTCTCCTTTGGGCTGGTCGGCGGCCGTGGAGTGGGCGGTCCCGGCCGGGTCCGCGCCGGCGCCGGCGGGAGGGCGCCGCCCGGCTCGTGGCCCGGAGAGCGCCTCGCTGTCGAGTACGACGGTGTAGGGGCCGTCGTTGACGAGCGACACGGTCATGTGAGCCCCGAACCGCCCGCCGGCGGTCGGCACGCCCAGCCGTTCAAGGGCCGAGCGGAATCTCCTCCACCAGGGCTTCGGCCGGGATCGGGTCGGCGGCTTCGGTGAACGACGGCCGGCGGCCGCGGCGGGTGTCGGCGTAGAGAGTGAACTGGCTGATGACCAGCGCGGAGCCCCGAGTGTCCAGAAGCGAGAGGTTGGACTCTGCCCTCGGCGTCGGCGAAGATACGGAGGTTCGCCACCTTGTCGGCGAGCGCGTCCGCTCGCGCGGCGCTGCCAACGTCGTCGCGGCCCACACCCACGAAGAGCAGCAGTCCCCCGGCGATCTCACCCACGACGCAGCCCTCCACCTCCACCGAGGCGCTGGTCACTCGCTGGGCCACGACGCGCATCAGGCGGGTTCCTCGCGCCGGAGCAGCGTGGACTCCAGACGATCGTCGGGGAGTCGCCCCTCCAGTCGCACCCGGACGAACTGGTTGACCAAAGTGTCGTCGGCGGCCACAAGGACCTCCAGGTAGTTGCCGGTGAGTCCGATCAGGCGGCCATCGGTCGACCGCTCTTTCAGGACCAGGACTCGCTGTTCGGTCCCAACTAGACTATCGCGAAACGCGGCCTTCTTACGCTCCCCTAACGCGCGCAAGCGCAGACTCCGTTCCTTGATGGTCTCGGGATCTATCTTGGGCTCCATGAGCGAAGCGCGGGTGCCGGGGCGGTCGCTGTAAGCAAAGACGTGCAGATAGGTGAGTGGCGAGTGCTCGACGAGCGAAAGGGTGTCTTCGAACTCATCATCCGTCTCGCCCGGGAACCCGACGATGACGTCGGCACCCAGAGCGGCGTCGGGGAAGCGGCGGGCCAGGTTGGTTGCCACCTCGAGGTATTGGGCGGCGGAGTAGGGACGGCCCATGCGGCCAAGGACCGAGTCCGACCCGCTCTGCAGGGGCAGGTGGAAATGCTGCGCCAGCTGATCGCCGGCCCGTTCGACGACGTTCAGCAGGTCTCCGTCGATCTCCAGCGGTTCGATGGAACTCAGGCGATAGCGGCCGGCTCCCCCCTGCGTCGAGGAGCAGTGTCAACAGGCCGGCGAGAGGTCCTTCGCCCGTATCTCGGCCCCAGCTGCCCAGGTTGATGCCGGTCAGCACCACCTCGCGGAAGTCTCGGGCCACCAGGAGGCGCACTTGCTCCAGGACCTCAGCCTGGCGCATGCTGCGCGCAGGTCCGCGTGCCAGCGGGACGATGCAGTAGGCGCAGCGGGAATCGCAGCCCGTCTGGACCTTGAGGAACGCTCGGGTGTACCCGTAGAAGTGGCTGAAGAACTCGCCTTCGAAACCGGGGTGTTCCGGATACGGAGACACCGCCACGGCTGGGGTCTCCGGCCCGCTCGTCCGGGCTTTGGCGGTCCCGTTGGGGTGGTCGCACAGCCACTCGGACAGATGGCCGGCAAGCCGCAGCTTGTCGATGTTGCCCAGCACGAGATCGACCCCGGGGATGGCCGCCACCGCCTCGGGGTCCACCTGCGCGTAGCAGCCGGTCACAGCGAGCACACACTCCGGGTCGCGACGCTTGGCGAGCCGGATCTCGTGCCTGCAGGTGCTATCGCTCTTGTGGGTCACGGTGCAGGTGTTGATCACGCGGATGTGGGCGGGTTGATCCCAGTCGACCAGGTGATAGCCTCCGACCAGCAGGGCCTCCTGCATCTGGGCGGTCTCACACTGATTGAGTCGGCAACCGATGGTGCGGAAGGCTACGCTCTTCCGCTCCTCTGCCTGGATGTCGGGAAGGGGCATTGTCGGCCGAAAATCGCTTCTTTTGAATCGGGTTCAGCGGGCCACAAGGACGTGGGGATGTTAGCATATAGGCCGCTTGCCTCCGGCAGGCTCGACCGTAGAGACTGTGGGGATCCGTGGACTTGATTCGTAAGCTACTCAGCCGCGACCGGATGAGCGGTCAGGCCGTTCGGTTCGTCATCGTGGGCTTGCTGAACACGGCAGTCGACCTGGGGGCCTTCTACCTGCTTGCGCTGATTCCCGGCATGCCGAACATAGCCGCCAAGGGTGTCTCGTACCTACTCGGAATCTGCAACAGCTTCTTCTGGAACAAGTACTGGACCTTCAACGCTCGGGGCTCGGCGCGGGGCAAGCGCGAGTTCGCCGTCTTCCTGGCGGTGAACATGCCGCCTCTGCTCGTGAATGTGGTCGTGTTCACTCTGCTCGGCCTATGGATCGATTCGGGGACCCGGTGGGTGCAATTGGCAAAGGCGTTTGCAGCCGCTGTGGTGTCGGTGACGTGGAACTTCCTGGGGAGCAGGTACTGGGCCTTCCGGCACACGGCGTTGAGGAGGCCGCACGATGTCTGATCCGGGCGGCGACCGCATCGGCAGCGCGGCGTGTGAGGCGGCCCACTCGCCCAGCTTCTCCATCGTCATACCCATTCACAACGAGGCCGAGTGTCTCGCGACCGAGGTCGCCGAACTGGTGGGCGAGATGGAGGCCCGCGGGGTCGACTACGAATTGATCCTGGCCGAGAACGGCAGCAGCGACGACACGCCCGCCATCGCCGAGAGATTGGCTTCAGACAATCCGCGCATCCGCGCCCTGCGCGTCCCGGTGCCCGATTACGGTTTCGCCATGAAGACCGGGATGCTGGCCGGACGAGGCGACCTGGTCGTCAACTTCGACATCGATTTTCACAACGTGGACTTCATGCTGAGGGCGGGCGAGGTGCTTACCGGCACCTCCGCCGGCATCGTGGTGGGCAGCAAGCTGATCGAAGGGGCCGACGACCGTCGCTCGGCGGCGCGGCACTTCATATCGCTGGGATTCACGACCATTCTGCGGGTGCTGTTCGACCGGCGCATGGACGACACTCACGGCATGAAGGTGCTGCGGCGCGAAGTGGTGGAGCGGTACGCGCCACAGACGGTCAGGACCACCGACCTCTTCGACACCGAACTGATCATCCGCGCACGGCGCGGAGGGGTGATCGTCAAGGCGCTGCCGGTGACGGTGGAGGAGAAACGGAAAGCTCGTTCTTCCATAGTGCGTCGCATACCGCGTACAATATGGGGCCTGATGGAGTTGCGGATGGTGCTGTGGAAGGAGGGGAGCGCTGGACGCTGAGCGAGATGTGAAAGAGGACCTCGGTGGCAGGAGTGGCGTCTGGAACTGGCTGCCCACCCTGTTGGCCTTCCTGGCCATCTACACTGTTCTTCTCATCTTCTACAAGCCCAATCTGCTCTTCAGCCTCACCACGACCGCCGGAGGCGATACCGGGGCGCACCACTACCCCGCGCAGTATCTGATCCAGGAGCTACTCCCCAACTTCCGCCTCACCGGATGGGCGCCGGGCTGGTATGCCGGCATGCCTATGCTGACGTTCTACTTCCCGTTCCCCTTCTTGCTCATCGCGATCCTCGACTGGTTCATCCCCTACCTTCTCGCGTTCAAGCTCGTGACCGCGCTCGGGGTCTTCGCCCTCCCGGCGACCGCCTACGCCATGGGACGCCTGTTCCGGGTACGGCGCCCCTTCCCGATCATGGCGGCCGTGTTCGCGTTGGCGTTCCTCATCATGGAGAGCTACTCCATCTACGGCGCCAACATTCTGAGCACGCTGGCGGGCGAGTTCGGGTACATGCTGAGCTTCGCCCTGGTGTTCCTGTTCTTGGGCACGATGTATCGGGGGATGGAGAAGCCTGGCTTCAACATGCTCTTCGTGCTGAACTGCGTCATCCTGATGGCGCTGGTGCTCTCGCATATCGTCACCACGATGGTCCTGGTGTGCATCGTCCCCGGACTCCTGCTGGCGAATCCACGCTGGCGCTCTCCGGGCTACCTGGTGGCTGGGGTAGTCGCGGCCGCGGGCATCATCGCGGTGGCGCTCACCATGGAGCAACTGATCTATCCCATGATGGCGCTGGTCTGCGTGATCCCCATCCTCCTGTTGATCAGCCCGCGCTGGAGATCGCTGGGGTATCTGGTTGCGGTGGCCCTTGTGGGCTTCTGCCTGAGTTCGTTCTGGTCGCTCCCGTTCGCCTCGAATCTGGAATGGACCGCGCACATGGCGTGGGGC
This sequence comes from uncultured Actinomycetes bacterium, assembly GCA_963714175.1. Lineage (GTDB taxonomy): Bacteria > Actinomycetota > Thermoleophilia > RBG-16-64-13 > RBG-16-64-13 > RBG-16-64-13. Next base: position 355,825 of record CAVQNN010000011.1, read on the forward strand.
CAACTGCACTACGTCAAGGATATTCTTCCGACGGCGCTCCTGCCGGCGGCGACCCTCGGCCTCATCGGCATGGCCTACGCGGTGGCGCGAAAGGAGCGCAGGCTGTTGCCTCTGGCCTGGATCACGTTCATCACCCTGGTGCTCTTCTGGGCATTGCCCGACGGGCGCCTGTGGAATGCCCGCATCCTGCCCTTCTTCTACATCTCCATCCACCTGTGGGCCGCCTATGGCGCCACCTGGCTTGTCCGCCCCTTCGTGGTGATGATGCACGATCTGTTCCGCCTGCACGGCGCCACGTCCCGGCGCGTCTACGTTCCGGTGGTGGCGATCGTTATCGGCGCGGTGCTCGTCGTCACCAGCACGACGGCGGGCGGCTGGATCAAGTGGAACTACTCGGGATATGAGGGCAAAGGGCAGTGGACTCAATACGATGAGATCAACAAGTTCCTGGACACGCTCACTCCCACCGGCCGGGTCATGGTCGAGCATGGGCAGAAGCTGGATGAGTTCGGCACGCCCCGCGCCTTCGAGATCATCCCCTACTGGACCAAGCAGGACACCATGGAAGGCACTCTCATGGAGGCCTCGTACACGGCTCCCTTCCACTTCATCAACCAGGCGGAACTGTCCAAGGAACCGAGCAACGCCATCATCGGTGTCGACTATCCCAGTCTGGATGTGGCTGCGGGGATCACCCACCTGCAACTGATGAACATCCCCTATCTGCTCGCGTTCTCGGAGGAAGTGACCGGCGCTCTTGCCGCCGACTCCCGGGTGGAATTGCTGGCCACCTTCGGCGAATACAACGTCTACCGCATCATCCGGGTGCACGGGCTATGTCGAGGTGATGGAGAACGAACCGGTGCGGCTCGCCGTGGCCCAGAGCGAGTGGCGCGACCTTGCCGTCGACTGGTACCTGAACCCCGACGGCCTCGACACTCCGCTGGTGTGGGACAACGGGGAGGAGGCGCTTGCCCAGTACGAAGCCATCATGCCTGAAGATGTGACCAACCTCCCGGTGACGCCCATCGACACCGAGGGCCGCGTCACCAACGAGTCTGTTCGAGAACGAGAGCCTCTCCTTCGATACCACCGCCGTCGGACAGCCGCATTGGGTCAAGATCTCGTACTTCCCCAACTGGCACGTTGAGGGCGCAGAGGGTCCGTACCTGGCCTCGCCCTCGATGATGATGGTCATCCCCACCGAGAGTCACGTGACCCTCTACTACGGGCGCACCATGGCCAACACTGTGGGGCAGGTCCTGGAGGTGCTGGCGTGGGTCCTGCTTGCTGGGTCTGACCGTGTGGCGATCCGTGATCTGGCTCAGGCGCAGGAGGATGGCCGGAGCGGTGCAGGAGTCGGCCCCTGTCCTGGAGGCCGGCTCAGACGAGGATGAATTCGATGATCGCGACGAGTTTGCCGACGTCGTCGGGCCTGGTGACGAGGACGACCTCAACGTCGACATCGACGACCTCGGACATCGACGGCCTCGAAACCGACGGCCTGGAAATCGACTGCGCGGACGACGAGGCGGCCCCGGACGTCTGAGCCGGGTGGCCTCGGCTGTCTACTGGAATCGCGCTGAGCGCAGTGCCCCCGGCTCATAAGGGCGATCTCGGTATGCCGGATTCGCAGGGCACGTCGGTCTGACACAGCCCGCACCCTCCGCCTTCGAATCCATACTTGCGCTTGACGTATTCCGAAGCCACCGAGCGGAGATGGTGGGCACAGGCTCCTTTGTCGCGATTGTCGACACCGATCGATCCCGACGGGCAACGGTCCAAGCAGGCCACGCACGACCTATCCTGGAAGTAGAGGCAATATGCGAAGGGGTCGGAATAGGCGCGGGGGGTGGGCGCTATCTCGGCCTGAACGATCAGCGACCCGAGCCTCACCGCCTTCCCCAACTCCGTGATCAGCCCACCACACAGCCCGAATGTCCCCAAGCCCGAGATGTGGGCCACGTGACGCTCCGACCAGTTGGAAGCCGGGCCGTGACCAGGCGATTCATACACCGCCGCCTGCGGCAGGAGGTTGGGTGAGACTGCCGGGTTGTCGTGGGCGGTTAGAGCTGCTGCCAGCGCCTCCTGCAGGGAGTGTTGGTGGGCTTGGCCGTAGACGCTGACTCGTGACCAGGGCTCCGAAGGGAAGCGGGTCTGCGCACGATTCGCGGCCTTGGTCGACTCGGTCTGGCTGAGTGCCCAACTGACCACGGTGAGCTCTTCGGGCCTGGGTTTGGCAGACGTTACACCGCCGAGTTCGAACGCCTCCGCCGGCGTCCAGTGGAACGCTCCGATATGGTCCTTCAGGAATCCGTACAGGTCGTCGGCGCCACTGGAGAAGCCCACTACGAACTCGTCCCAGGCTCTGCCGGCATTGTCGGGACCGAGGCTGTTGTTCTCGGGGTCGGCAAGAAAGCCCCCGATGAACCTCTCGATGAATGTACGCAACACCGCCGTCACCCGGGAGAAGTCGCGCCGCTCTGCCGACTGGAAGAAGGGGGCGCTGCCGCCGCGGGCATGGGCACGATCCAGACCTTGCGGGTCCGGGGACCGTCGAACTCAGCCAGATAGATGCTCTGCCAGGTGCCAAGTCGCAGACGCCCCTGTTCGACCGGGACCGCCACCTGACTGCCCATCAGGCTGGTCTTGATGTGGGCGTCGGAGTTGCCCTCAGCGTGGTGATAGCCGGCCTCGCAAGGGATGAGCCGCGCCAGACCCTCGACGATGTCGCGGGCCACGGATGGGTCGGCCCCCTCGTTCACGGTCACCCCAGCCGTGGTGTGCGGGACGAACACGTGCACCATGCCGGTCAAATCGGGCGTGGCCTCGCGAGGGCGGCCTGGACCCTGCTGGTGATGTCTACGAGGACCTCACGATCCGGGGTCGCGACGGAGATCTCGAGAAACGGTGCGAGGAGCGGTGGCATCGCTATCTACCCTTCGGAGGTGTCCGCGCACGCTGCCTGCGTTTGGCGTGCGGCGGCTCGGCGAGAGGTGGAGGTAAGGGGACTCGAACCCCTGGCCTCCGCGATGCGAACGCGGCGCTCTCCCAACTGAGCTATACCCCCGATCGACGAGCAGCCCGTCGTCTTCGACGAGCCGGGTATTTATAGCACACAGGCGACCGCGACTTTCACCCTTCCTCCAGCTGCGTATTCGATTCTTCCGGAAGGGCGATAGTCGCGTCGCTGACCATCGCTCCTCTTTCGTTGCTGTAACCTAGCCGGGAAGCAATCGAACACTGAGGAGAAACATGGCCGCGGAGAATCACAACCTCGCGAGCGAGATCCCCGATCGTTCCCAGCCCCGTGTGATCGCCCTGGTCGCGCACGACAACAAGAAGAAGGACCTGATCGACTGGGCTCGTTTCAACCTGCTTACCCTCCGGCGACACCATCTGGTCGCCACCGGGACCACCGGGAGTCTCTTGGAAAAGGAGCTCGGCCTCAAGGTGGAGAGGCTCCTGAGCGGCCCGCTGGGAGGCGACCAGCAGATCGGCGCCAGGACGGCCGAGGGGAAGATCGACCTCATCGTCTTCTTCTGGGATCCGCTGGAACCGCAGCCTCACGACGTCGACGTCAAGGCGCTTCTGCGCATCGCGGTGGTCTACGACGTCCCCATGGCCTGCAACCGGTCGACGGCGGACTTCATAATCTCCTCGCCCCTGATGCAGGAGCCCGGGTTCCAGCCCGTGATCGAATCGGCGGCCGGTTAGCGGACCACCCTCTCAGACACGGGCCGCCGCGTTCTTGTCGGCGCGCACCATCAACTCCGCCAGCAAGGCGGGGTGATCCATGAGAACGCGCAAGAACGCGAGACCAACCTCCAGGGAGGTGCGACCTTGGTTCCACTGGGGTTGGAACAACCGGCGGCAAGGAGCGCTCCCGGCCACCCGCGCCCTACTCGCGGGCGGCCTGCACGACCCCCGAGGACCCCGCTTGTAGCCGGCGCGCAGGAGCCAGGCCGCCACGAAGAAGAGGACGGCGGGCAACACGGCGACCCAGAGCCTAGGCTCCCACTTGAGCGCTACGAGGGGGCAGAGGCTGAGTGCGGCGACGATGAGGAGAAGCACGGTAGCCATCCCCGGCTCGAATTGCGAATAGGAGACGGCGGCCATCGCCCCAGTCATGATGACGAGTGTCTCCAGCCAAAACGCGACCAGGGACATCAAGAGCGCGCCGCCGGAGTAGGCCGAAATCTGCCCGCCAATCCGATTCAAGCCGAGGGTTATCATGATGGCGAAGCCCAGCATCGCGAGTGCGCCAGCCATTGCCAAGATCATCGCGGCCTTTCTCATGTCCAAGACCCCACCCCCTTCATCTGGTCACGCAAGAATAGCTGGTGCCACGGGGCCATCGGTCACAGCCGCAGTCATTGTCACGGGGTCAGGTGCCTCTTGAGGAACGGCTCGATCAGATCGATCGGGATGGGGAACACGGTGGTCGAGTTCTTCTCGGTGGCGATCTCGGCCAGGGTCTGCAGGTAGCGCAGCTGGATGGCGGCCGGGTTCCTGGAGAGCACCTCCGCCGCCTGGGACAGCTTCTCCGAAGCCTGGAACTCGCCCTCGGCGGCGATGATCTTGGCCCGCCGCTCCCTCTCGGCTTCTGCCTGCCGGGCCATGGCTCGCTGCATGCCGGCTGGGATCTCCACGTCTTTGATCTCGACTATGCTGACCTTCACGCCCCAGGGTTCGGTCTGCTCGTCGATGATCTCTTGGAGCCGGGCGTTGAGCTTGTCCCGCTCGGTGAGCAGGTGATCGAGGTCGGATTGCCCGAGGACGCTCCGCAGCGTGGTCTGGGCTATTTGAGAGGTGGCCTGGATGAAGTTCTGTACTTCCACGACGGACTTCGACGGGTCGGTCACGCGGAAGTAGGCAACGGCATTGACCTTGGCCGGCACGTTGTCCTTGGTGATGACCTCCTGCGCGGGGACGTCGAAGGTGATCGTCCGCAGGTCGACCCGCACTACTCGGTCGACGATGGGGATGATCAGGAAGATGCCCGGGCCCTTGGGGGTCATCAGTCGCCCCAACCGGAAGATGACGCCTCGCTGGTATTCGGGGAAGACCTTGATGGCTGCCGACGCGAGGATGATCAAGAAGACCACCACTACGACGACTATCGTCACTGTTGATGTAGACATGTCCCCTCCTTGTCTTTATGTGCCCGGGCGTGTCCAGGCTGCGGGACTGGGCGTCGGTTCGTTGCGCAGCATGCGCCTGACGGCCGTCTCCACCTGATCGACAAGCGAGAGGAGTCCTCGCAGATCGACGCGCAGTAGAACGAGTCCGGCGCCCACCTTCACCTGCTCGAACCCGTTGGCCTCCAGAAAGCCCATGTCGAAGAACCTGCACGCATCCTCATCCCGGGGCTTGCCGGGAGACACGGCGATGGCATAGGCTTCCTGCATCCCTCGGGATCTCAGCTGTGCAAGTGCCTTGTGGAGCAATCGTTTTGACTGAGACCGAGGCTGGTTCTCTTCGACCAGCAGACAGAAGAGCAAAGCCGCGGCGGGCGGGAAAGGGCCGAACGGGAGATCGCGCAGCCGGGGGACAGCCGTGGCTGGGGCGAAGCTGATCGAGCCCACGATGGGCGGTGCGGTGGTCGCGTTGGAGCTGGATGCGGTCGGGTCCTCAGCTGCGATGTCCGACGCGGCTTCAGTGGCCCCGGTGCAGGTCGCGCCGTTGCCTCCCAGGAGCAGTCCCGTCGGTCCCCACACGTCTTCAAGGGAAGTCATCCACTCGCGAAGCCTGGCGGTCGCGGCTGCGGGAGCAAGGCGCTGTGAACCCGTGGTCTGCCACCACGCGCACGAGCGACAGGTGGCAGGCATGGATTCCTGTCGGAAAGCGCAGAGGGGGAGGTAGTCGGCCATGCCCTAGCTCTCCTGGGGAGTAGCGACCTCCATCGGTCCGGCGATCTCGTCCACAAAGAGGGTGATGGAGCTCAGTTCGATGTTCAGAAGAGCGAGCACTTGCCGGCGTACGGCAGCATCAACCTGACGCGCCAGATCCGGTATCGCCGATCCCCAGGCCACGCGGGCGTGTATCTCCACCTGCACGGCCCCAGGCTCGGACTCCTTGACCACCACGCCCCCGGAATGCGTCTCTCGCATCCGGGAGGAAAAGCCCTTCCAGGCCGAGGTCCGCAAATCGACGACCCCGTGGACCGAACGGGCTGCGTCGGCGACATAGCTGGCGACTACCTCGTGCGAGACCGAGGGCCCTTGCTCGTCCTCAAAGCGAGTCTCGGTGTATCCCACCGGCGCGACAGGTAGGTCTCCGGAATAGATATCGTCTTGTGAATCGACCATGGACGTCCCCCGTTGCGGCTCATTGATCCACTGTCGTTGGGTGCTCAGAAGAAGTGTATACCAATCTCCACAAGGTCGCCTCCGGCCTCGTCAGGAGACGGAAGGGGAGGAAGCTGGTGCCGATGCCGGGTGAGACCACGAGCAGACCGGCCCCCCAGGCGTAGAGCCCCGCCAGGTACTCCCGGTCTTCGTCGTTGAGGGGCGTGAGGCCCGAGAACGCGGGCACGCGCAGTTGCCCGCCGTGAGTATGTCCGGCGAAAGCCAGGGGGAATACGGCGGATAGAGGCGAGTCGGCGGCAGGCGGCTCGTGGATGAGCAGGATGGGGAAGCCGTCATGTGCCTGCTGCACTCTGTCATAGGCCAAGAGGCCGAAGCCTCCGCTGGAATAGTCCGCGCCGCAGAGGACGACCTTGCTGCCTCCGCGGGGCGGCAGGCCGGCGCAACCGTCCGACAGCAGAGTAATCCCCGCCTCGGCCCAGAGCGAGCTGGTATCCCTCTGACGAGCCAACGGGGCTTTGCTGAGCCCGTACTCGTGGTTGCCGGTCACGGCGAACATGCCCAGCGGCGGATGGAGGCGGGTCAGGAGATCCAGGCAGGCCCTGCTGCGCTCCGGATCGCCGAGGGTGTCTCCGGTGAGAAACACGAGGTCCGGGTCAAGTGGCTCCGCCCAGCGCACCACCTTGGCCAGACTCCGCTCGTTGGTGGGGAAGAATCCGGCGTGAACGTCGGAGAGATGGAGCACTGTCAGCCCCGACCAGGAGCGGGGAAGCCCGGGGACGGGCAGATCGGTTTGCCGGCAGCGCACCCACTGAGCCTCGAAGGTCATGTAGGCTGTTGCCAGCGCGCCCGCCAACGCTACTCCCCTCACGAGGCGCGCTGCCCGAGAACGGCTTTCTCCGCGGTCGCTCATATCTCGTATGGTAACCCGAGCGGGGTCCGTGGGTTCGCCCCGCACGGGTCGATAGTGGTATTTTGAACGCCGATATGAGCACCGTGCCCACACTGGCCGCCGATCAGCGCCGAGCACTCACCGCCGACGAAGCTCGGTGGTTGACTTGCGTCGCGCATATGGCCGCGGCCGGGAAAGAGGCGGCACAGCCGCTCTTTGGCACCGCCTCGGGTCGAGTCACGCTCGGCCAGGGCGCAGGCGGCGATCACACACTGGAGATCGACAGGGCCTGCGAGACCGCGATGCATCAGGTCTTGCAGAGCGAAGGCCCGTTTCCCAGCCTGCTGGTGTCGGAGGAGGCGGGGATCATCGGCCCGCCGGATTCTTCGTGGCGGGTCGTGGTGGACCCACTCGACGGCAGCCTGAACGCCAAGCGGGGTCTGGAGCCATTCGGTGCGTCCATCGCGGTCGCCGCTGGAGGTACGCTCGGAGAGGTGGCCGTCGGCTACGTCGAAGACTACACGCGCCCACGCTGCTTTGCCGCGGTCAAGGGGGCGGGGCTGGTCCGGGGTACCCTGGACCCGAGCCGGTTCGAGAGCGATCTGGTGGAGATCGTCCTACTCGAGGCGGGCCGGCCCGACCGCCATCACTTCGAATACCACGATCTGAGCGCGATAGGCGCTATGGGGCGAAGTGGTGACATGCGTATCCGCCAGATAGGATCGCTGGCGCTCTCGCTTTGCTATGTGGCAGTTGGTATGGCCGATATCCTGGTGGCCGCGGTCCGCTCCCGGTCGGTCGATGTGGCCGCGGGACTGCTGATTCTCACCGAGGCTGGGGGAGGAGCCGCGGCGCTTGGCGGCCAAGACCTGTGGGCCCAGCCGCTCGATCTCGAGAAACGCTGCGCCTTTGTGGCCTGGCGAGCCGGTCTCGAGCAGTCCGAGATCGTTTCTCGCGCGCGCGAGTTGGAGAGCAGCCTGCTAGCTGGATCCTAGGAGCCGGTCGGCCGCTTCGAGCGCACGCATCTGGACGCTGGGATCGGGATCCTCCAGGCACTGTTGGATGATATCCAGCGAAGCTGGACTACCCACGTGCTCTAGCGTGTCGATGATCGCCTTCTTGATCTCCGGGTCCCCGGTCGCTCGGAACACTTTGTTGAGCTCGACGGGCTCGAGGAAGACCAGCATGGTCTCCTGCTCAGTGGCCGGAAGTGCCAGTAGGTCCTCGGCAGTGCTGACCTTCGCTCCCAGCGTTTGGAAGAAGGAATCCGTACGTGCGGGTGTCTCCGGCTCGGCGAACGTCGCTTCGCTGGCTGGGCCTGCCGGGGCGGCATACTCCTCGAAGTCGGTGACCTCCTCCTCTTCTACAGGCAGTTCCTCCTGTATGACCGTCTCTTCGACCACGGGCAACTCCTCCTCCGTGACGGCCTCCTTGCTGGGTGCCTCAGATACCGCCCAGAAGGCTGCCGCGGCGGCGGCTACGGCGCTCTCGGCGTTGTCCCAACCGGCCGCTTTCGGGGCCTCGGTCTCCGAAGGGACCTGGGGCTCCCAACCAACCTCGGGCAGCGCTCTATCGGTGGGTGCTACATCCTTGACTGCGTCCTGGCCGGCGTCGGTCGTCTCGCTGCCCCACAGATCCGTCACAGGCTCCTCGTCCCAGAGGTTGCTCTTCTTCTCCACTCCCCACGAAGCGTCGGCCGCTCGAGCCTCTCCGGCCGTTTCCTCTTCGTACGGAGTCTCCTCGGCTGCAAGCCCGCCATGATCCGCCTCGTCCACGGGTATGCTCGGTTGCTGCACCGCTGTCGAAGACGTCTCCGACGCTGGAAGGCCGATCGCGGCGAACTCAGCTCGCGGAGCGGCGTGGAACGGCCGCTCGCCCCCCTGGAGAGACGTCCCGTAGTGCTTGAGCTGGCCAAGGCGAGTGCGGGCGTGCTCGCTGTTCTTCAGATCCTTCGGGAGCTCCATCGCGGCTATGGCAGCCGCGACCTTGTCGGCTCGGAAGATCGCCAGACGGTTGGTGTCTTCGGTGGTGAGGTCGCCCCAGCCACGGAGCACGTCGTTGACGACGGTCGTGATGGGGTCGACGGAGGGTGCGCCCCCTGTGCCCATATGGCCCAGACTGCCCAGATCGGTCCTTGTCTGACGGGCACTGCTCCGTTTGGGCTCGGAAGGGGCGCCGCTCGCTTTCTCTGACTGGGCCTCCATTGGGGGTTCGCCCGTGGCTTCCGGAGAAGCATCTGAGTGGGCTGCGGCGTCGGCAGCATCGGCGGCCTCCAGAGGCGCCCGGGCCGACTTGCCCCTCTTCGCTTTCACCTTGGCAGGTTTGCTCTCCTTGCCGCCGGTTGCGGCACGTTTCCTGCTCCTCATGCTGAGAAACAGTAGCACCAAGAGCGCTATCAAGGCTACTACGATGACGGGCAATATGTACGGACTACCTAGTAGCTCGGGCATCCTTCAACCCTCCTGGAGTCTCGGATCGCTGACCATGTATCGGCTGGGGTCACGCACTCTTGCTAGCCGTCACCAGCCTCGCGGTATAGTGTTCGTCGACATAGTCGGCAAACCTCTTTAGGACGACGTTGGCGGAGGGCGATTCCGCAGTGATCGACAGCCATTCACATCTGCTCCCCGGCGTCGATCACGGCTGCCCTGATCTCGCCACCAGTCTCCACATGGCGCGCGAAGCTGCCGAATCCGGGGTCACCACCGTCATATGTACGCCGCATCTGTGGGATTGGGACGAACCCACCATGAAGCGGGTGCGTGAGGTACACGCAGAAATGACGACGCAGCTCGCGACCGCGGGCATCCAGCTGGAGCTGCGGCTGGGTTTCGAGACGAGCCTGGACGTCGCCGCCTCCGTCGACCTCGAGCTGCTCCGTACGGTGACCATTGACGGCTCCGGGGGTGCGCTTCTTCTGGAGATGCCCTATTCGGGATGGCCCGTGTACATGGAGAGTACGATCTTTCGTTTGTCCGTCGCCGGCTTTCTGCCCGTCCTGGCCCATCCCGAACGAAACGACCGCATCCAGGAGAACATGAGCCTTCTCGAAGGGTGTCTGAGGGCGGGCGCCGTGGTCCAAGGAACCGCGCCTAGTCTCGATGGGGAGTTTGGACGGGCATCGGAGCAGACCTTCATGCAGATGCTTCTCGATGGCTCGATGAGCTTGCTGGCCTCCGACGCCCATGCCTTCAGAAGGGACGGCTGGACCATGCTCCCAATGCTGAAGTCACTCGAAGGACGGGTGCCACAGGAGGATCTCGTCGTGCTCACGGAGACCAACCCGGCCCTGCTGCTCGCGGGTGAGAAACCGCCCCCGGTGAAGCCCGAGGCTGTGGGGACATCGTGGCGGGAAAGGATGCGGCGGCAGAAAGCGCACTGAGTTCGCGTGCTTGTCGCGAGAGCCTACTTCGACCGCGAGCGCCGGCCGCGACCCCTATCGATGGCCTGCACGATGACAGCATCAGCAGTCGAGGAGTCAAAGCGGTACTTTGCGATCTCCTGATACTCCGACGATGAGTACCAGGACTGTGCCGTCTCCTCATCGGGAAACGCGATCAGAACCGTGCGGGTCGCCGGCCACTCGCCTTCCAGCACCATCGCTGCCTCGTCGGCCACAAGCAATGTTGCGCTGTACCGCCGGTGCAGGGAATCCGCCTCCGCCAAGAAGCGCTCGTAGGTGTCGGGATCGTGCACGTTGACGCGGGCTATGAAGTAGGCCAAGTCCCTCCTGCGGAATAGCAGCCACAGCACGAAGCCACCGCCGGCCAGAAGAACAACGCCCACATAGATCAGGATCAGTTGCGTGCCGGTGAAAAGGCTCGCGCTGCGGCCGGACGCGAGGAGGATTCGGACGGTTGAGTCGAGCGAAGAGAGGATCGTGGGGTCGCCGTACTGGTGGACCGTGGCACTACTGAGGTAGTCCTGGAGCTCACCGTTGGAATAGCTGCCGTCCAGACTACGGTCGACGGCGTAGTCGTCGTAGACCTCCTGCGGGGTGGCGGCCAGCGCGACGCCGCTCATCGACAGGATGAGAAACACCGCCGTGGCTGTTAGCAAGACGGCCTTCTTCATTACCAGCTCCCTCCACCGAGCCCGTTGTCCGGGATGCCGTGCAGCTAGGCGACCCACTACCCTAGTCTCGTCCATTCGGGGCCATTGCTTTAGAAGAGCTTCTCCAGGGCGTCGACCTGTCGCGACAGAGGATTCAATCGATCTGCCTCGTTCAGGTACGTTCGAGCGAGTTGCGTGAACTCCTCCACGGCGGCCTGGTCGCCGGCCTCGCGGGCGGCGTCGCGCGCCGCTAGAAACGCCTCGGCGGTTTGATAGGAATAGAGCCAGTACCCAGATTCCAGTTCGGCAGCGTCGGCCCAGTCCTCAGCCGCGAGTCGGTACTGCTCGACTCGATACGCGGAACCTTCAATCTCTGCCGTGGCCGCCATGGCGTGCGCGGAGGCGCGAACGGTATAGGGGATGACCGAGGTGGGATCGAGAGTATGCGCGGTGCTTGTCTGAGCGGTCACAGCTTCGAGATTGAGGGAGCCCGCGGCCAAGTTCGAATACCGCAGCGAGAGATAGGGAAAGAGCGCGGAGGCGAGCACCACCAGAGCCAGAACGCACAGCACCGCGCGGGATACGCGCAGAGAGCCGTGTGCCTTTCCGCGGGGCGCGGCCGGCGACCGTCTGGGAGCGCTTGGCAACTTGTCGGCGACGGAGGTTGCACTTTCGGCCGTGGCTACTGCCCCAGACTCCGCTACGCTCCGCTCCGCGGAGCGCCGGTCGTGCGCCGCGGAGCGCCGCTCCCGCGGACCAGTGACCGGTGCCTTGAACAGAGCGAGCACTCGCCGCTCCGAGGGGCCGCCCGCGCCGATCAGCCCTCCCATGAGCATCATGGCCGGGAGGGAGACGGCGGCCAACTGCCACAACCAGTCGGCTGAGGAGTGGATCAACCAGGAAATGACCGCCGTGGCCACCGCGGCGATAGCGACCTGCTGCGCTCGACTGCTGGAACGGAATCGGAGGGTCACTGCCCGCACAAGGACCAGCGCGACGAACGCCAACCACAACAGCAATCCGGGGAGACCCAGTTCGGCGAGGAGTTGGACAGGCTGGCTGTGCGGCTGTCGGACCTCGATTGCGCCATTGGTGCGGTGCTGGGAGTGGTAGAGCTCGAAGTTCTGGGCACCTATCCCCAGAATGGGATTGTCATCGAAGGCCCTGAGGGCTACCCTCCATTGGCTCAAACGGCCGTTCAGAGACACCGCCGAGAGACGGCTCTCAGCCTCGGCGGAGGTTGTCCCTGCATCGCTGGCGATCTCCCCCCACTTGTCGTCGATGTAGTCGACCAGCCCACCGGTGCGCTGGTCGGCATAGACCAGGCCTCCGGCCATGCCCGCGACGGCGAGCACTATGAGCGTGACGCCTATCCAGGCCGTGACCCGCCGGGAAGTGGCGCCTACCCCTCGCTCCACGAGGAAGGTGACGGCCCAGGCGCCGAGGACGATCAGCACCGAGTAGCCGATGGCCTGTAGGGCTGCACTGAGGGCGACGTCGAACGGCGTCTCGTACTTGATGGCCACATAGACGCCGTTGAGCGTGTTCCAGAAGGCCACCGCCGGCAGCGCCACGATGGCCAGGTCGACGAGAGCGCGGAAGCGGTTGCTCGACAGAATCACGAAGAAGGGCACCACCAGGAAGAAGGTCCATAGAGCACCACGCGACTGCGGTAGTAGAGCCAGCTCGGCTAGGAGCACTGCGAGCATGAGAAGCAGGGGCTGCGCCCAGCGGGGCAAGGCGCTCCGTGGAGGTTCCACATCGTCCGCCGGCTTCCCGGTGTCGCCGCGGCGTTTGCGTGCGGTCCCAGCTCCGGTGGCCATTCCCAGAGCCAGCCAGAACCCGAGCATCAGCAGGGCGGACAGGCCGTTGTAGTACGTGACGGGGTAGTTCAGGCGCGCCTCTTCGAAGAGGGCCATGGGATTGTCGCTCGAGGCCAGGGTGAGCGCCACGACCAGGCCCACGACGCCGACAACCGCGGCGAGTAAGGTGGCGAGCGCAGTCAGCCCCTTCAAACCTGCCCAGCGCACCGCGGCGAACACAAGAGCCACCCCGACGGCGTAGAGAAGGGTTCGGTTGATCTCCTCCCAGGTGTTCCCGAGGCTGGTCGCCCAGAGCATGCTGGCTGCTGTCCACACCGCCTGGGCGGCGAACAGCCCCAGCAGGAGCTTCTGGAAGCGGTCGGAGACGACAGCCGGGCCGCCGAGGCACACGATCACCGCGAATGCGACGATCGCAACCATGAGAGGGAGCCAATCGGCGGGGCCATAGGCACCGCCCCGGAAGGCGAGAGCCATGGAGAACCCGCACAGGACCAATATGACGACGATACCGAGGGCGCTTGCGGCGCGACGAGAGCGTGCGGTGGAGGGTCTTGGGGGCCGGGCTGCTGTCTTGGGTGTGGCCTCGGGGTCCAGCACCACCGCGTCGGCGAGGGTCGAAGCGCCGTCCGGGGTCGCCTCGCCCACTTGCCTCGCTGTGTCGTCAGAGATGGGACCCAAACCCACTCCCAATGCCGTGGCTTTCGACGCACTATAAGGCGCCGCGAAGGTTAGTGCAACCGGCTGGGCTGCTCCGGACATGGCGGTAGGCTCCGTGATACGCTAGGCTCCATGGAACTGCGGGAAGACGAACTCCAGAGCACTGAGTCCCCTGAGCTAACAGACTATATCCGGGTGATCCGTGAGCGATGGTGGGTCATTGTCGCCGCCCTCGTGATCATGGTTGTGGTGACCGTTGTTCTGTCGCTCCTTTCTACTCCGCAGTATCGCTCGGGAGCCCGCCTGCTATATCAGAAGACCAATCTCGATCAGGCGTTGTTCGGATCGCAGATCCTCTCCACCTCCGACCAGAATCGCGCCGTGCAGACCGGCGCCGAACTCGTCTTGCTCAAGCCGGTGGCCGAAGCGGTCATCTCCCAACTGGGGACAAGCCGGAGTGTAACGGCTCTTCTCGATATGGTGAGCGTCCGGGCTGACACCAGTACCAATGTGGTCTCTATTGAGGCGACAAGCGCCGACGCCGCCGAGTCCGCAGATGTGGCCAATGCCTTCGCCGACCAGTTCGTGTTGTCTCGGGCAAGCGCGGACAAAGCCGTCGTGGCCGCGGCCCGCGAAGTGGTCAAAGCGCAACTCGACACGCTGAGCGCCGCGGACACCACCTCGGACTATGGCCTGATGCTCAAAGAGAAGTACGAGACCCTCCGTATCCTCGAGTCGATGCAGAACGGCGGGTTCACCGTCGTGGAGCGCGCAACCACGCCTACGGATCCCTTCTCGCCTCAACCGGTCCGCAACGCGATCATCGCCTTCGTGGCCGGGCTGGTTCTCGGTACCGCGCTCGCTTTCCTCCTGGACTACTTGGACAGGCGGATCAAGGACGAGAAGACGCTTGAGAAGGAGTTGGGAGCCCCCGTGTTGGCTAGCGTTCCGACAGTGGGCGGCCGCTGGGGCGGCAAAGACGGCGAGCGCGTCGCGAGTACCGTCGGTTTTGTCCAACACCCCGCCTTGCTGGAATCGTTCCGAACCCTGCGCTCCAGTCTGCAGTACTTCGGCCTTGACAAGGAGCACCCCATCTGGCTGATCAGCAGTGCGCTGCCGGAACAAGGCAAGACCACCACCACCATCAATCTAGGGCTCAGCCTCGCCCTGTCTGGCAAGCGGGTGATCGTGTTGGAAGCCGACCTGCGGCGCCCAGCTCTGCATAGGTATCTGGGAGTGAACCAGGGTCCGGGGCTATCGAACGTGTTGGCCGGGACCTGCAAGCTGGGCGATGCCCTGCAACTTGTCAAGGCGGACGAGTTCGTTCCGTCAGAAGGCCGGCGCCGGCTGGGTGAGGCGCGGGGCGAACTGCTGCAACGAAACTTCTACGCCCTCACATCGGGACCGCTGCCCCCCAACCCCGCCGAATTGCTCGCCTCCGACCGCATGACCAAGGTGATCGACGAGCTGAGCCGTATGACCGACTGCCTTCTGATAGACAGCCCCCCGGTACTCCTGGTATCTGATGCTCTGACGGTAGCCCCGCGGACGGATGGGGTCATCCTCGCTACCCTCTTGGGCGCCACCACCCGCGACGAGGCCCACGAGATGCGCAGCATCTTTGAACGGGCCGGGGTGAGGGTGATCGGCGCAGTCGCCGGGGGGAAGAAGCATGGCTCCGGCCTCTATCGCAAGGGGGGCTATGGCTATGGCAACTACGGCTACGGTAACTACGGCTACGGCCGCGGGAGCGACGAGGGCTAGGCGACAGGCGTCATCCAGCTTCAGTGGTGAGACAATCATGTCGTGGGACGACGCCGGGGTCCAAAGAGAAGCCCCGCCTGCTGTCGCAGACGGGGCTATGGTTGCGAAGAGTAGCGCTCCAGCTACCGGCGCGACGAGGAGTGGACGATCCTCTCGGTCCGCTCCTTGCCCAGACTCTTAGGCGCGAGAACGGGACAACCGGGCAAGGCCAAAGCCGCCACCGACCAGCGCAAGCGCAGCCAACGCCATCAGTGTCAACTCGACTCCGGTGAACGGGAATTCGCCGCGGCCATCATCATCGGTTGGGTTGGAAATCAGACCCGCGACGATACCGTCGAGCACCGTGATCACTGCGGGGTCGCCGTACTGATCGACCCAGGGGTCGGCAAGATAGGCCTGCAACTCGGCAATGGTGTAGGTGCCGTCCAGCTTCTGATTGTCCGAATAGTCGTTGTAGATGTCCTGTGGCGTGGCGGCAAGAGCTACTCCGCTCAGCCCCAGAACAAGGAACACCACCGTAATCACAAGAATGACGGCTTTCTTCATGCCAAGCTCCCTTCGCCCCGTCCGGGATATTCAACTTCTGAGGATACGCGCCTCGCTGATGCCCTGTCAACCACCGGGAGTTCCTCCGCTAGAAGGCTTTCTCCAGGGCAGCAGCCTGCGGCGACAGCGGATTCAGGCGACGGGCCTCGTCTAGGTAGGTTCTCGCCGTCTGCTCCAGTTCCTCCCCCGAGGAGGCCGCGCCGGCAGCCACCATGGCGTCCCGCGCGGCCAGGGACATCTCGGCGGCCTTGTAGTAGCAGAGCCAGCTGCCGGGTTCGCGTTGGGTCGCGTCCACCCAAGCCTGGATTGCCGTCTCGAGCTGCTCGACGCGCTTCGGCGAACCTTCCGGCGCTTGGCCGGCGGCCAACTCGTAGGCAGTCGCACGGACGGCAAAGGGCTGCGCTGAAGTGGGATCGAGCGCAGCCGCGGTCTCAGTGCGGGCTGTGACTACCGCGAGGTCGTCGGCGCTGGAGGCCATGTCGCAGTAGCGCAGGGATAGATAGGGCAAGGCCGCGGACACGATAGCCGCCAGGGCAAGAAGGACCACGATCGGCCGGGTCACCCACCGACGCGTAGGAGGCTGCTGAAAAGCGAAGTCCCGGCCGCCAGAGCGCGCTGGGTGGCGAAATACGTCGTCCTCAGTCGCGTGAATAGCGCTGCTATTAACGCTCTTTGCGTCCTTGTCTTGCGCGTGCCAATCACGCTCCGGCGGCGAAACGTCCCTTCTCAGCAGCCTGCGAGGGGCGCGTGCCCTAGAGGTCGCCTCCACCCGCGACGACACCAGCGCTCGCTGGGGTAGCGGCGATGTCGCGCCCGAGCCGACCAGCCCTCCCAGGAGCATCATCACAGGGAGTGTGACGGCGGCCAACTGCCATAGCCAGTCCACCGATGAGTGGATGAACCAGGAGATCACGGCCGTCATGACGGCGCCGATGACCGCCTGCTCCGCTCGAGTTGGGGCACGGAACCGCTGCACCGCGGCGCGTATGAGGGTGACGAAGACGAACGCCAGCCACAACAACAGCCCCGGAAGGCCCAGTTCGGCCAGGAGCTGCAGAGGCTGGCTGTGGGGTTGCCGAACGGCAAGCGAGGTGGTGCGGTGCTGGTAGTGGTAGATCTCGAAGTTCTGGGCGCCTATCCCCAGGAGGGGACTCCCGCTGAAGGCTTCGACGGCCACCTCCCATTGTTCCACGCGTTGGTTCAAGCCGAGAGCCGTGAAGCGGCTGCCGGTCTCGGCTCCCGCTCCCCGGTCGCTGGTGAACTCCTCCCACTGGTCGCCTAGGTAGCTGTCCAGCCCGCCCGTGCGGACGTCAGAATAGATGAGACCTCCGATCGCACCCGCGACGGCCAGCACAATGAGGGTGGCGCCCGTCCAAATCCGAATCCTCCGGGAGAGGGGCCCCAACCGACTCTCCACTAGCCAACTGACCGCCCAAGCACCCAAGACGATCAACACGGAGTAGCCGATGGCCCGCAGGCTGCTCTTGAGGGCGGCGTCGAAGGGTGCGGCGTCGTGCACAGCCGCATACGTGCCGTTGATGCTGCGACCAGAAGAGGGCAACCGGTAGCACCACGATGGCCAGGTCGACCAGCGCGCGAAAGCGGTTGGTCGACAGGATCAGGAAGAACGGCACCGCCAGGAAGAAGGTCCAGAGGGCTCCGCGCGACTGCGGCAGCAGGGCCAGTTCGGCAAAGAGCACGCCAAGTGCAAGGAGCAGAGGCTGGATCCAGCGAGGCAAGCCCCCTCTGGATCCGTTGGCCATCCCCAGCGCGAGCCAGAAGCCGATCATGAGTAGGGAGGCCAACCCGTTGAAGTAGCCTACCGGATACTGCAGACGTCCGTCGGGAAAGTACCGTGAGAAATCGTCGCTGATCCCCAGTCGGACCACCACGACCAAAGCCATGACCGCAATAGCCGCGGTTACGAGCATCACCAGGGCTCGCAGCCCCAGCGCGCCGGTCCAGCGGACGGCGACGAACACGAGAGTCATGGCTGTGGCATAGAAGAGGGTGCGGTTGGTCTCCTCCCAGGCGTTGGCGGTGCTGGTCGCCCAGAGCAGGCTGGCCGCGGTCCAGGCGGCTTGGGCGCCGAACAGTCCGAGCAGGACCTTCTGGACGCGGCCCGAGAGGACGGCAGGGCCGCTCATGCCTGCTACCACCGCGAGTGCAGCAACTCCGATCAAGAACGGGAGCCAATCCACCGGCCGGTAAGCGCCGCTGCGAAAGGCCAGGCCGAGGCAGACGGCGCACAGCAGTACGATAACGGTGACGCCGGCGACGGTCGAGACTCGGGTCGGCGCGCCCGGCGCGCCCGGGGAGTCCGTGGCCTCCGGGGGCGCAGGGAGGTCGAGCGGCGGTGACTCTACCGGCTGCGGAGCCCCGTCGGCCGGCGGCGTGGCCCCCTCGGGGCTGGGATAGCTAGTAGGCACCTTTTCGGCCCACGACCACGAAAACGGTTCTGACAAGGATTCTGATGTCCATGAGGATAGACCAGTTGTCCAAGTAGTAGCGATCGAGCTTGACCATGCCCTGGAAGTCAAGGTCACTCCGGCCCGACACCTGCCACAAGCCCGTGATTCCTGGGAGCGCCTTCAACCGGTAGATGTGCTCCCGCTCATACTTCTTCACCTCGGCCGGCAGAGGTGGTCGCGGGCCGACCATGCTCATGTCTCGTTTGAGCACGTTGATCAGTTGGGGCAGTTCGTCCACGCTGAACTTGCGCAAGACGGCGCCCACGCGGGTCACTCGCGGATCGTGGTGGATCTTGAACATCCGGCCGTCGGACCCGGCCTCGTTCTTGGACTGGAGTTCCGCCAGGTGCTGGTCGGCGTCCCTGATCATGGTGCGAAACTTGTACATCTGAAAGTGACGCGCATTCTTGCCCACGCGCTCCTGCTTGTAGAAGACGGGCAGACCGGATTCCGCCACGATCGCGACCACGACCAAGAGCTCAAGGGGCAGAAGCAAGATCAGGAGGCAAAGCCCCACGAACACGTCCAACATCCGTTTGAAGAGGCGAGCCGTGCGATCGAGAGGGTCGACCTCGACGTCAATGACGGGGATCTCGGCGTAGCCGAGCAGCTCGGTCGACCGGTAGCTTTGTGAGAAGAGCGACGGGATCACCTTGAAGGGCACGTGAGCGACGGCGAGCAGTTCGGCGATGTGCGACAGAGGCGCCTGGTCCTCGGGGTCGAGGGCAACAACCACTTCCGTGGCTCCTGAAGCCCGCAGCGTCTCATCGAGGCGTTTGAGTCCCGGCAGGTCGTTGGTCAGATGGATGATCGGGAGGTCATGTCCCGAAGGGCGGGCCTCGGTGTGGTTCTCGCCGACGGAACCGTCTTCGGTCGAGGCGCTATCGGAAGGCCCGTCGCCAGTGCCATAGGCTACCCGCCCCGCGACGGCGACCCCGAGCCAGGGGCGCATCTCCACGAAATCAAGAAAGTCAGCCGCCGCGACCCCAGCCCCCAACACCAGGATCTTCCGCACCCCACGCCCCTGGGCGAACAAATGGCGTTGATAGGCGTTCAGACAGATGCGACTGACGATGCCAAGCAGGAGGAAGGCGACCGCGAACGAGCCCACCGCCAGCCGGGAGGGCGACGTGAAACCGGTGAAGAAGCCCTTGGTCAAGTAGCTGAGCAGTGAGGTGGCAGCGAATGCGATGATCAATCCGCGCAGGAGGACCCCTGCGTCGGAAAGTGGGGAAATGCGGCGGCGGTTGGCGTACTGGCCGGCGCGTGCGAGCATACCGAGGGCGATCACGCCCGTCATTGTCACCTCGACCGCGGTGACCGTGGTCAACTGGAAGAAGGAGCCTCGAATCTGGAGGATGCCGTAGGCGAGCAGTCCCGCGAGCAGGGCCGAGAGCACATCGGCGGCAAACAACAGGCGGCGGGGCCGAAAGAAGCCCTGAGGCCGCTCGAGCTCGACCCCCATGGCTACCTGTTCGGCGATGGATTCCACGCTACCCCTTATCATCCGGTTCGACCTCATTCTACAGGGCCGGATGGATGGAGTCAGACCCGTGGCGGCTCCGTATAGGGCGGCCACTCATAGGGCCGCTCGAAGTAACCCTTCGGGCAGGTCAGGTCGGATACCTTCTTGATCACGCGCGCCGGATTGCCGACCACCACTGCGCCTGGCGGCACGTCGTCCACCACCACCGAGCCGGCGCCGACCAGCGCGTTCTCGCCGATCTCCACGCCGGGCAGGATGGTGCGAGTTCGCGCCGATGCGGGCCAGCCGGCGCACGACCGGTCCGCCCTTGCACTCCTTGTAGCGCGGGCAGTTCATGGGGTGCGGATCGTCGGTGAAGACCACGTTGGGTCCGACGAAGACGTCGTCTTCGATGGTGACCATCTCCAGGAAGCAGCCCGAGTGGATGCGCACCCGGTTGCCGATGCGGTTGCCGAACTCGAGCACGGCGTTGGTGCCCACCGAGACGTCGTCGCCGAGCACGTTGTCTTCGCGGATCGAGGCGCCCTGGCCGGTCTGCAGCCGGTCGCCGATGACGTTGCCGGCGTAGATGGTGGTGAAGGGACGGACCGTGGCCCGCGCGCCGATGCGGAGGGGCAGCTCGCCCTCAGCCGCGCCGCGCGGCGCCTTGCCGACGACGCAGGGCGACTGCAGGTCGCAGTCGGGGCCGAGCTCCACGCCCGCAGCCACCTGCACTCCCGCCGGCCATGGGGCCGATCGGATCTCCGGCGACCATCCGGCCTCAGCTCCCGAGGGCGATGGACTGGGTGCTGCCCTCGTGGCGCAGCGAGTAGTCGGCCGCTTCGAGCGAGGCGACCACGGAGAGGCCGGCGGCGCCGTCGGTGATGGGCCGGGCACCGGTCTCCAGGCACTCGAGGAAGTGCGAGGCCTCGAGGAAGAGCGGCTCGCTGCCGGCGATCTTGGGCGACAGGATGTCGCCGGTGCGGTACGAGAGCTGGTACTCGCCGAAGGTCTCGGGGTCCTTGAAGTCCACGCCGTGGTCGAAGATCTTGACCTTCTCCACGCTCTCGGTGTCGTCGTAGAGCAGCATCTTCTTGCTGCCCACGACGATGGTGCGGCGCAGCTTGACCGGCGAGAGCCACGACACCTGCAGCTCGGCCACGATGCCCGACGGGAAGCGGAGGTTGATGAAGGCCACGTCGGGGATGCCGGGGTTGATGCAGGCCCGCCCCGCCACCGCGACGCTGCTGGGGGTCTCGTCCAGCCAGTAGTGGAGGATGGAGAGGTCGTGGGGAGCGAGGTCCCAGACCACGCTGACGTCCTTCTGGTGCAGACCCAGGTTGACGCGCGAGGAGGTGACGAAGTAGATGTCGCCCAGCTCGCCCGAGTCGATGATCTCCTTGACCTTGTGCACCGGCGGGCTGAAGACGAAGGTGTGGCCCACCATGAGGGTGAGCCCGCTGCTCGTCGGCCAGGTCGACCAGTTCCTGCGCCTCGGCGGTGCTGCCGGTCATGGGCTTCTCGACGAAGACGTGCTTGCCCGCCAGCAGCGCTGCCTTGGCCAGCGGGAAGTGGGTGGAGATGGGCGTGGCGATGACGCACCGCGTCGACCTTGGGGTCGTCGAGCACCTGCTGGTAGTCGGTGGTGCACGGCACCGCCGGGTAGCGGGCCTGCGCCTTGGCCAGGGCCTCGGGGCGGGTGTCGCAGACCCACTGCACCCAGGCCTGGGGCAGCTCCATGTAGTTGCGGAGCAGGTTGGGGCCCCAGTAGCCGTACCCGATGAGCGCGACGGTCTTCATGGCTGCGTCACTGCCTTCGCCAGTTGCTCGACCACGTAGTCGATCTGCTCCGCGGTGATCTCGGGGAACATGGGCAGCGACAGGATCCGTCCGGCCAATCGCTCGGCCACCGGGAAGTCGCCCTGCTTGTAGCCCAGGTAGGCGTAGGCAGGCTGCAGGTGGAGCGGCACCGGGTAGTGGACGCCGGTGTCGACGCCCGCCTCGCCGAGCTTGGCCCGCACCCCGTCGCGATCGTCCACCTGCACCACGTAGAGGTGGTAGACGGCCTCGACGTCGGGGCGCTCGGTGATGGGCGTGACGCCGGCCACTCCGGCCAGCAAGCTGGTCGTAGCGCTTGGCGGCGGCGCGGCGGGCCTGGTTCCACTCGGGCAGGTGCTTCAGCTTGATGCTGCAGGAAGGCGGCCTGCAGGTTGTCGAGCCGGAAGCAGTAGCCGACCACGGCGTGGTTCGACTTGCTCTTGTCGCCGTGGTTGCGCAGGATGCGCACCGTCTCGGCCATGTCGGCGTCGGCGGTGGTGACCGCGCCGCCGTCGCCGAGGGCGCCGAGGTTCTTGCCCGGATAGAAGCTGAAGGCGGCGATGATCGCCGAGCGAACCCGTGCGGCCGGCCCTTGTAGGTGGCGCCGTGAGCCTGGCAGGCGTCCTCGATCACCACGAGGCCGTGCTTCTTGGCGATGGCGTTGATGGCGTCCATGTCGGCCGGCTGGCCGAACAGGTGCACCGGCACGATCGCCTTGGTGCGTGGCGGTGACGGCCGCTTCGACGGCGGCCGGGTCGATGTTGGCCGTGTCGGGCAGGCAATCGACGACGACCGGGGTGCCGCCCACGTGAGTCACGGCTTCGGCCGTGGCCATGAAGGTGTTCGCCGGGACGATGACCTCGTCGCCGGGGCCGATGCCGGCGGCCTTGTAGGCCAGGAGGAGCGCGTCGGTGCCGGAGCTCACGCCCACCGCCTGGGGGCAGGCGCAGAACTCGGCGAACGCGGCCTCGAAGTCGCGCATCTCGGGACCCATGACGTAGGCGGCCCGATCGACGATGTAGGCGAGGGCCGCCTGGTACTCAGGGAGCAGTTGACTGTCCCTGAGTCTTCAGGTCGACAAACGGTACGTGTGCCACGACAGCCTCCGCTGTGGTACGAACACTGAGACTCGCCGAACAACCAGGCTACCAGTGTATCGTTGGATAGGGTTATGCACCATTGGGGCCGCAACTAGATTTCTTGGCGTGGTGTCAGGTTCCTGCTGAGGCAGACCAGCGACCGTTGTCTCGGCCTCTCAAGATCAGGTGGCTCGCGGATCCAGCAGAGCTATGAGCTCTCGAGCGGAGACGATGCGCGTCGATCCATGATGGTCGAGGTCGAGCAGGTGGCCCTTGTCGCCTGTCACGAGGTAGTCCGAGCGGGACGCTTCGGCAAGGGCGAGTAGGTATTCGTCGCCGGGATCGCGGAGGACCGTGAGGTCGGTAGACTCGTTGGGCGCGGGGACCGCCGACAGGTCGTACATCTGCGCCAGGCGACGGATGCCGTTGATCATGCTGCCAGCCTCGCTCCGCTTGATCCGCTCCGAGAAGAACGGGCGCTCCAGCACGACACGCAGCTCCAGTAGCTGCGGCTCGCAGGAGACCAAGGCAAAACGGCCTTGGCGCCAGCAGTCATAGAGATCCCGAGGAGGAGTGCCTCGCTTCAATAGAGCGGAGACCAGGAGGTTGGTGTCTAGGATGACGCGCACTGCCCCTCGGACCGCATCTCCGCGCGTACCTCGGCGATCGCTTCGTCGATCATTGCCTCGAGAACGTCGGCGGGGACGTCCTGAAAGCGGTCATTCACCGCCTGGACGGTGCGGTCGAGCATCCGCCAGCGCACAGCCTCCTCGACGAAGCTGGAGAGATCGCCCTTCTTCATGCCTCGAGCGCCCAAGAATCCTCGCAGAGATCGGTCGGTATCCGGGGAAACCTTGATGGTCCAGCGCACCGAATCGCTCATCTCGAGTACCTCATGGTTCATATGTTCTTATACGCATAGACACACAAACACATGGTACCAGGCTACTCGGTCGCGGGTCCGGGGGAGCGTAGAGCACGTGGATGGGCGGCGCCATACACCGTTGGGTGGATGTGGTCAGGAGCTCGGGGGACCTCCCAGGCCAAGCTGCACCATCATCGCCTGCTCCACTCTCTGAATCTCGGAGGGCGAGAGACGGCCGGCGAGATTGAGGAGACGGGTCTTGGCCACGGTGGTCAGCTGATCGGCCATGGCCTTGGCGGGCTTCCCTCCGATCGTGACCAGAGCCTCGCTGGGATAGACGCGTTCAACGTTGCTCGTCAGTGGTACCACCTGCACGCGGTTCAGGTGGCGGTTGGAGGCGTCGTTGCTGACAATGAGCGCCGGACGTTCCTTGCGAATCTCCCCGCCATGGGAGGGGCCAAAGGCTACCCACCAGATCTCACCACGCTTCATCGTCGCCTCCATGGAGGCCGGCTGTGTCGTCGATTGTCGCCTCGGCCCATTCCAGCGCATCTCTCTCGCGAGCCTCGTCGGCGGCCATCGCCGCATAGGCTGCGTCCGAGTCCTCTGGGATCACGTGCGGACGCGCGAGCGTCTCCAGAAACATGCTGATGTTGCGCGGACCTACCACTCTGCGCAGGCCTTCGTAGACATCCTCGGCGACCGTTATGGTGAGCTTCTTTCTCATGGCGCCATCCTCTATACGTGTAGTATACGTATAGCCTACCATGGACTGACCTCCTCCGGATGCCTAAGATGATACGGAAGCGCCGCAAGGTGCGGGCTCTATCCTTGAAAAACCGACGCTGACCTATGAGTTGCCAAGGCAAACCGGCCGCGGCAACTGCCTGTCGTACGTCAAGTGGTTCGCGGAAAATACGTAAGGATCCCCGCCGGCTCCCTGCGACGATGGTTGTAGATTGGCAGAGTCGTCGCCGGCGCAGGAGCGCGACATCGCGGCCCGATCACGCCGCATGAGGCGCTCCCGAAGACTAGGCCTTTTTGACCCAGGTCGCGGTCGACCAGTAGCAGAGCATAGGAAAGCGATTGCGTTACCGGCGGCGTGTGCCCTGCTGCTGCAGCACGTGCACGCAGTAGGAATTGAGGCTTTGTCCCGCCCGGAGGGCCTCCGTCGCAAGAGTCTTGTGGAGTTCTTGCCCCACCCGGACTACGAACCTGCCCGAGTAGTCCTTGCCCGCGGTGGCGGCAGGAAGAGGCTCGCCGTCTTCCTGGTATACCCTGACCCACTCGTCCACAGCCTGGCAGAGTTCTTCGTACACTCTGGTCTCATCGTTTCCATGTATGCCTCCGAGCATCAGGCCCGGGCACGTGCCAACGTAGCACTGATCCTCGTCAGACCATTCCACGAACTTCAGATATCGATCGCTTGCTTTCATCGTCTCACCTCCTGAAGCGCCTTCTGCAGGATGCTTGAAGTTCCGGTGACTGCCCTTGCCGCCTCGATCGACAAACCCGGCGTCGACTAGGTCCTGGATGAGCTCTCTGATCTTCCTGGGCATTGCCAGGTAGTACTACAATAGTATCACGCAGTCAAGGGGCCACTTGCGCTGGAATACGCACAAAGTCTGACGAAGTCTGGGCTCTCTTGGGCGATCATTGGTGCGTTGTTCAACGAAGCCCGGGTACGACCGTGCGGAGGAGAGTGATGGTTGAGGCTGTCTTGGCTTGTAGAAACGCTATCGTGCCGGGTAACATTATGTTGGATAGAGCATGACGAGAGTCCGCCGAGCAGGCTACGTCTTCTTCGCTTGGAAGGGTGACCACTCTCCGCGGCACGTCCACGTCTACCGCGACGGGCGACTGGTGCTCAAGTGGAACTTGGAGACGGGCAGGCCAATGGCGGGCCGGGTGGTCCCGGCTGTGGTCAAGCTCATTGAGCAACTCGACTCGGAGGGTCTGCTGTGAAGATCGAGTCTGTCACGCACAACAACCGCAAGCACGCGTTCGAGGTGTCGACCGCAACCGGCGAGTTCTCGTTTCCCTATTCGAAGGCCGACCCGAGTCCGGCCGCGGCAGATCCGCTTCTCTGCCTCGAGATCGACAGAGAGGCTGGAGAAGAAGCCTTTTGCTACCGGCTTGCGTCGGGGGTCGAGGGCTGGGTGCATGTCGAGCAAGTGCTCGAATACAACCAGGATCCGCGCTACATGCGTGATCTTCTCTTGCACAAGCTGACCGTCGAGGCGGAACGGCGAGTCCAGGAGAGTCGACTATCGAAGCGGGAGATCATCCGTCGGCTAGGCACATCTGCTACTCAGTTCTACCGGCTCCTCGATCCCACCAACTATCGGAAATCGATCGACCAGGTTCTCTCCCTGCTCTACGTGCTCGATTGTGAGGTTGACCTGGTCGTGAATGCGGACATGCGGGATCCCCGCGCTCAGGTCGCGCAGCCGTCCACCCGCCCGTAGCTGTCGTCCAGCCGGACGATGTCGTCCTCGCCCAGATAGTCGCCCGACTGCACCTCGATGATCTCGAGCGGCTCCGGTCCCGGGTTCGCCAGGCGGTGGGGAGTGCCCACGGGCACGTAGGTGGACTCGTCCTCGCCCAGGCGGAAGACCTTGTCGCCGCAGGTGACCTCGGCCACTCCGTGCACCACCACCCAGTGCTCGGCCCGGTGCTTGTGCAACTGAAGGCTGAGGCTGGCTCCGGGCGCGACCACGATGCGCTTCACCTGGAAGCGCTCGCCGCTGTCGATGGAGTCGAACAGGCCCCAGGGGCGGTAGATGCGGCGATGGTGGATGGTCAGGCTCTCGTCCCTGTCGCGAACGCGGGCGACCAGCTTCTTGAGGTCGTCGGTCTTGTCCTTGGGGGCGACCAGCACGGCGTCGGCGGTCTCGATCACCACCAGGTCGTCGGCGCCGAGCACGGTGACCAGGCGAGAATCGGCGTGCACCAGCGAACCCCGCGTGTCTTCAAGAATGACGTCTCCTCGGTGACGTTGCCGCACTCATCCTGGGCCGAGACGGCCCAGAGCGCCGCCCAGGCGCCCACGTCCGACCAGCCGGCGTCAAGGGCACCACCACGGCCCGAGCGCGGCAGGGGCGCCCGGCTCGGGGAGGCGCAGCTTCTCCATGACCGCGTAGTCGATGGAGTCGGAGGGGCAGGCCTCGAAGGCCGGCTCTGTCCAGGCGCACGAAGAGGCCGTCGATCTTGGCTCCGGCGCACGGCGGCCCGGCAGGCGGCGAGGATCTCGGGCCGGCTGCGCTCGAGGGCGGCCAGCCAGACCGAGCGCTTCATCATGAAGATGCCGCTGTTCCAGAGGTAGTCTCCCGACAGCCAGATAGCGCCTCGGCGGTGGCGGCGTCGGGCTTCTCGGCGAAGCCGGTCAGAAGGCGGGCGGTCGGTGCCTCGGGCGCCGGCTCGCCGACGCGGATGTAGCCGTAGCCGGTCTCGGCCCGGTCGGGTACGATGCCGAAGGTGACCAGCAAGCCGGCCTCGGCCTGCTCTGCGCCTTCGGCGACGGCTGCGAGAAAGGCGGGCACGTCGGTGATCAGATGATCAGATGGCATGACCAAGAGGACGGGGTCGTAGCCAGGTCGCCGGCCTCCTCAGACAAACCGGCGCCGCCGAGCAGGAGCGCTGCCAGGGTCAGGGCCGGAGCCGTGTTGCGGCCCACCGGTTCCAGGACGATGCGCGGCGCGGCTACGCCCATCTCGCGCAGCTGGTCGGCCACGACGAAGCGGTACTCCTCGTTGGTCACCACCACTGGATTCGGCGCCAGCGGGCGCGGCGGCGAAGTCACGCAGACGCAGGGCGGTCTCCTGAAGCAGCGAGCTGGGGCCGGCAAGCGCCAGCAGCTGCTTGGGGTGGTTCTGGCGGGAGGCCGGCCACAGCCTGGTGCCGGAACCGCCGGCTAGGATTATGGGTTGGACTACCATGATCTTGTCGATGAGAGCCTGTGCGCTCGTCCTCCTCCGAAAGGCGGAATCAAAGTCGACCTGGTTGCCTCCCGGCTCCTCGCCGCTCCAGAGCAGCACGGACGCGCGTTAGCTCCGCGGATAATCCGATGGAATCGGTCGGGATCCCGGAGCCCATAGTAGTGGAGGCGGCGAACACAGGCAAACTCGAATAGTGCGCACACGAGTCAGCGGCTGGGCGCTAGCGCTTGCTGGTAGGCCGCCCGGAGGTTGGCTTCCTGAGCAGCCCACTCGAAGTCCCGGAACCGTTCGCGTGCGGCTTGTCCGATCCGCTCTGCAAGGTCGCGATCGTCGACTAGAGTGAGAATGCCGTCTGCCAGTGACTCCGGTCTGTTGTCCTTGGCGTAGACTGCCGCATCGCCGGTCAGTCTGCGGCTCTCAACGAGATCAAACTGGACAATCGGCTTGCCCAGTTGCATATACTCAAGAACCTTGTTCATTGTGCAGCCATCGTTGTAGGGGTTCTTCGGGTCCGGGCACACGCACACGTCACAAGCAGACAGTAGCTGCACGACCTCGTGTCTGGCGCGATACCCCACAAAATCGACACAATCCCCAAGCCCGAGCGCATTTCGCAGGGCGACAAGGGAGTCGAATGCGGGCCCACCGCCGATCAGCACGAACCGGACACCGCTGCGACCGCAGCATGTCGTCAAGTGATGAGCGGCCCCCAAGAGTATGTCCACGCCGTCCTGCTCGCCCATCACACCCAAGTAGCCAATCCGGGAAACGTTCTCATCATGAGGTTGAAGCGGAGACGACCCTACCATCTCTGGTACAGCGGTCGGGGAGCTGCGGACGATAAACACGCTCCCGGAGTCCTTCTTCCCACGGCTCATGGCGAGTTCAGCATGAGTCTCGTTCGGCGCAATCACGACATCGGCGAGTGCAAAAGTGGTGCGCTGCGCAGCAACCAGTGCGGTGTGGAAGAACCCCCTCTTCCTGAACTTTGCCACATAGAGCTCAGGTGAACGATCGTGATGATCGAAGACGACCCTGGCCTTGTGGACCAGCTTGTACCAGACGGCCGGAAGGAAGAGAACGTCTGGTGGGTTGCAGAGATGGATCAGGTCGATACCGCGGTCGTGCCAAACCTGCCTCAGAAGACGTCTCTCGGCAGCCAGAGCGGCAGCGTACTCGCGTACGTAGCCTCGCCACGAGCTCTTCACCGGGGGCAGGTAGTATCGTCGGATGTGAACACCCTCGAGTTCCTCAAAGTCCGCATCATGGCCAAGACCGCGGGGGCAGATCACTGTTACGTCATAGCCGGCACGGCTCAGAGAGGTCGCCTCCTGCCATACGCGACGGTCAAATGGAACAGGGAGGTCTTCGACAACAATGACTACGCTTGCAGGCGAGTCCTGGTTGCGTTCTCGGTCGCTCACGTATGCGTGCCCTCCTCGTGCCGGATGAAAGGAGCGGCGGGGGCCGACTCGCCTGCTCTGGCCGTGTTCCACGGTATCCCTGGGTCAGGAATCATGTGCACAGCTGTTCGTATATTGCGAGGTAGCGCGAGGCATTGGCATCCCAGTTTCGGTGCGTGGCTACCCAGCGATGACCCTGTTCTGCCAGCTCCACATACGCGCCCAGGTCCTTGCTCGAAAGAAGCGGCCTCAGCACGGAAGCGAGTGAATCCGCGGAGCCCGCAGGAAAGACCAGGCACGTCGGCTCCTTGCTCACGAGATCCAGGTGACCGGCTACATCCGAGACGACAAGGAGCCTCCCCAGCGCCAGGGCTTCAAGGGGTTTGATCGGCGTGACAGTCTCAGTGAGTCGGCTCCGTAGGCGCGGCAGCACGACGACATCCATTCGGCGGTAGGCAGAGACGATCTCGCTGGGTTTGATTTCGCCCATGAATCTCACGTTGCGCAGCCTGAGTTCCTGAGCCAGGGTCTCTAGGTGGGAACGGTCAATCCCCGCGCCGTAGACGACAAGTGGGTTCACGAAGCCCTCGGATTGGAGGTGAGAAAGAGCCACAAGAAGGACATCCAGCCCCTCGATCGGGCTCAGATTTCCCACGTATCCCAGGACAAGGTCGGGTCCGCTCTTGCGCGCCCACTCAAATGACTCCTCCGCCAGCAACTCGCGACCAACGGCGTTCGGGACCACAAAGACCCGTGATCTGCCGGTGCCTCTTGCCTGAAGGTCCTGTCTGAGTCCCTCGCTGATCGTGACGACTGCGTCAGCTCTTCTGACGCAGAACGTCTCAGCCTGCCTGGCTATCCGCCTTGAGGCGCGTGCCAGAAGTCGTTGGTCACTCCTAGAGCCATAGCTCACCCGCTCCTCCCACAGCGACCGAACCTCATAGACCATAGGGACGCGATACCTTCTTGCCGCCCAGAGCCCAGCCAACCCGCAGAAGAACGTGCCATGGGCGTGAATGACGTCGGCGTCTACCGACCGAGCGACCCGGCGAACTGCGCGCGCAAATGACGGCAGGCGGCAAAGCTTCTTGATTTGGGCCAACGGACTGGAGACTCGTTCAGAGATGTCATACGGCCTAGTCGGGTCGAACGTCCGAATGTACGGGACTCCATCGAGCGTCTCTTCCTTCCTTGCCTCGACCTGCGGCCTCTGGAACGGGGAAGTGATTGCGTATGGGGAGATGCCAACGTGCTGCTGCGCGGAAAGCAGGTCGCGGCTGCGGATGCTCGACCCCTTCGCGTCGGGAATGGACTGATACAGGACATGGAGGACATTCACAGCAATCTCCCAACTGGGGCACACCGGGCCATGATAGGCGGGGTCAGGAGAATCCACAACTCGCGGCTAGCGCGCCTGTGGGTGAATCCCTTGTGGCGCCTGCGTAGCTTAGCTAGTATCTGAGTGTCGCCTGGTCTTGGCGACTGCGGCCAGTTCCGACCGACTTTCTTGGCGGATTCCTACAGAGAACGACGGGTAGTTAGGCAAGGTTTGCTGTGATTCCCTGGTGGCGAGTCCTGGAAGACTCAGTTGGATGAATCGACTACAAGGGCTGCTGGCTCGGGGCGTCGGTTCGGCGACCGCGTGAACGCGACCGGCCCAGCTTGCAGAGTCACGCAACGTAGGACGTGGCAGCATATCCACCTGAGTCTCGACCACAGGCTAGGGCCGGTGCTATTCCTGCTGGCTGCGTGCATTGGAGCTACTAGCCTTCTGCCGTCAACCTCTCTCGGGTTGGTTGTTGACTTCGTCGCTCTTCTGGGTGCCATTGCGCTCCTAACCCTCCGTTCGGGGCCCGCCGTGGTCGCCTTTTGTGCGGCGGTCATCCCAACCGGTTTGGCGGCAAGGCAGTTTCTTGCGGTCCATGTGGCTGGTGGAGCCTCCATAGACCCCACCCTCTTTCT
Organism: uncultured Actinomycetes bacterium; assembly: GCA_963714175.1. Taxonomy (GTDB): domain Bacteria; phylum Actinomycetota; class Thermoleophilia; order RBG-16-64-13; family RBG-16-64-13; genus RBG-16-64-13. Next base: position 386,869 of record CAVQNN010000011.1, read on the forward strand.
GCTGATCTTGCTTGCCTGCGCGGCGCTAGCTAGGCCCAGATTGGGCGAATGGCGCGTCTTCTACCTAGCCCTGGGGGTCGCATTCGCCGTTGGCCTAGCAACAGGTTTGGTGAAACACAACAGCGCCTTTGAGATAGCCAGGGACATCTCAGGAATGTTGCCGCTTGTGGCGTTTGCCTTGGCCGAATCAAGCATAGGCAGCGCCGCAGCCGCACGAAAGGTCATCGCTTCATCATTGGCTGGGCTTGCCGTCTTCTCCGCAGCCATGCTGCTCCTGGCGTCGTTCCGGTTTCCCGCTGTTGACCAACTGCTCCAGTCCTACTGGCACGGAAGGCCTCGCCTATACTTCCACAACAGTTACCTTCTTCCGCCATTCGTAGGAGCGGCCCTTGCTACCTGCCTGACTGGTCGTAGGAAACGACTGTTGTTTCTGGTTCTTGCCGTGTGCTTCCTTCTCGCGGCGGTGTTGTCAGTAACGAGGCAGGTGGTCGCCTGGTCGTGCTTGGCCATCGTGATGGCTCTATTGGTTTCGTTGAGAACCACCATCGGGGGCGGAGTGCGAAACGCTCTTGCTTCGGCGCTGCTTGTGACAGCCCTCCTCCTATCGATTCTCGTTCTGACCAACAGCTTCCCTTCGACGTCCTCAGCCATGGACGGTGAAGGCTACGTCAGTCGGCTGGTGGAGCGAACTGCTGCCCTAGTCGAAGACCTTTCCGATCCGACCTCTGGGCGGGCTGTGAGTATTCAGGAGGCTTGGGGAAAGGATATGGAAGCATTTCCGCTAGGAGATGGGCTTGGTACCCTGTTTCCTAACCCCTGGGCCAGCACCTCGTACAATGAGGCAAGGACAACCGGCTTCCAGCCAGTGGTGGACAATCTTGCGCTCACCGTTCTCGGGAAGCTCGGCCTTCTCGGACTAGTGGCCTACGGAATCCTGTTTGCTTTGTTCGGCAGAATTGCCGTGCGGTGCTGGCGTGCGTTGAGAAGTAACCCGGCCGACGTACTGGTAAGGTTCGGTCTTCTTCTGCCCCTTTTCGCCACTCCCCTTCTTCTACTGTTGTCGTTTGGCCAGTCGTTCATGTTCAACAGCCCAATAACGATTGCCATTGCCGTCTTGTTCGGAGCGTCAAGTCGACTAGCGGCGGACTTCCGGATTCCTCGACGGGTGAAGAACTGACGAGAGGCGCATGGCCAATACGAGGGTTAGGGCGGGATTGAGACGCGAGCACACAGCCTCGCGAACTTGCTGGGATAGGGCGTCGGGTGCTCTGCTGGGAGGTCATTCATGTCTCACTACATGAAGTTGGCTAGGGCAGCTAGCGACGCGCGCGACCCAGGTTCGCTTGCCCATCGGCTCAGGAAAGCGCGTATCCAGCCGCTTGTGGAGATGATTGAAGCGATCCATGCGCAGCAAGGCGCCATTCACATCATAGACGTAGGGGGCACCGACACATACTGGCGGATCGTTCCGGCCAACTTCCTTGAGCTGCACGCGGTCACGATCACAGTCGTGAATCTTCCGGGGACTCGACTGCCCGATGACTCCGGGCGGTTCAGGTTCGTACACGGTGACGGACGAAACCTCCAAATGTTCGAGGACCTCTCCTTTGACATAGCTCACTCAAACTCGGTGGTTGAGCACGTCGGTGATTGGGGCCAGATGATGCGCTTCGCGCGGGAGCTAGCGAGAATCGCGCCCAACTACTTCGTGCAAACCCCTAGTTACTGGTTTCCGGTAGAGCCTCACTCCCTCACTCCGTTCTTCCACTGGCTCCCCAGGTCGTTGCGTGTCTGGCTGGTCCGTCACTTCGATTTGGGCAATTGGCACAAGCGGCCAAACAAAGTCGATGCAGTTGCTCTGATCGAGAGAACGCGACTCCTGAGCAAGCGGGAACTACGGGTGTTGTTCCATGATGCGGACATCGAGAGTGAGCGGTTCCTGGGCTTCCGCAAGTCGCTGATTGCCATCCGGCGACAGTACGCCTTGGAGCGACCGCGTCTGCCCGACGAACTGGAGGGGCAGGGATGAGTTAGGCGTGGTGGACCATCAGGGCTGCGGCGGCCATGCCGGGGCAACTGGTTCACGCGATCCACCGGATGAGCATGGGCCACAGGATGGACAGGCGAGGCTTCAAGCGAGGTCCCGGCGTCAGCAGCACGTAGAGCAGGATTGACGGCACCCAAACCGGAGGCGACACTGGTTTGGTTCTAGGTGACGGCTGCAGCCGGGTTCAGCGGACTCGATGATACCTGTGTTCATCACAAGTCTAGCCAAAGGAGGAATGCAATGCTTGCCAGGGTCCTCAGGAAGGCTCTCAGGTCAGCCGCCCAGCCATTCCGAAGCTCTAGGGCCAAGTCCTCGCTAGCCCAGCTTGCTTTGCACCAGCATCCAAGATTGAAGGCCGTGGCGGCTGCCCTTCAGGATTCGCTCGCCCATGTTCTCTCCCCCGATGAGCAAGCGCTGGTGGATGCAATCGAACAGAGACGGTCCTTTCTTCTCGGGCTAGACAGCAGCATCGCGACAATTGACTACGGTGCGGGCAAACGCGGCTCAAACAGGGCGAGAGAAGACATGATTGAGGGGATTCGGGCCACGGCGCGGGTGGCCGACATTTGCGGGGCGAGCGCATCCGCATTCTGGGCAACTGTCCTCTTCGAACTCATTAGGAAACTGCAGCCCTCGTCGTGTGTAGAACTTGGCTCGTGTGTTGGTATTTCCGCCTCATACCAGGCCGCCGCGCTTCGCGTCAATGGGAAGGGAAGCCTGCAGACCATCGAGGGCTCCCCCGAGATTGCCAGAATCGCTCAGGAGACCATTCACAGTCTGAATATGACGAATGCGTCTGTGGTGGTTGGTGTGTTTCACGAGACTCTCAGAGGGGTTTTGGAGTCTTCCAAGCCCATTGACTTCTTCTTCAATGACGGCCATCACGATCATGACGCTACCATCGAGTACTTCCAGGAGGCGCTGCCGAGTCTTTCGAACGATGCTGTTGTTGTGTTTGACGACATTCATTGGTCGCGGGGCATGACGAAGGCGTGGAGAGAGATACAGGACCATGAGCGAGTGTTTGCATCCATTGATCTTCAGAGAATGGGAATAGCGCTGCTCGGGGAGAAATCAGGGACGAAGAGGAGCTTCAGAATCTCGCTGTAGAAGAGCGGAGAGGAAGTCGCTTGACTTGGTTCTCCGTGTTGGCCCAGGGGCCAAACAAACACGATGCAGTTGCACTGATCGAGAGTGAGCGGTTCCTGGGCTTTCGCAAGTCGCTGATTGCCATCCGGCGCCAAAGCGCTTGAGACTAGCTACTGCGATCCTAGAGCCAGAAGAACGTCGTCATCTTGTCTAGTTCCACCGAGGTGGGGCCAGTGAAGCTTCGGTGACGAGTCGAAAGGGAGGATAGTCTGTCAATCGCCTGACCGTATTCCACGCGGTTGGAATCGTCGAAGATGATCAGAGCGTCTCTCCTGGTCATACCCTGGGTTATGTGGTCGGCCAAGTAGTGAGCACATTCATCCCTATTGATGCCGTCTATGACCCAGATACTGACTGTCGACGGGTCGACATCCGGGCTCGAATAGTCGCGATGGTTGCTGATCAGGCGCAGATCGACCTCCGGATCGATGTTGTTCCCGCAGAGTGAGAACCATTGCTCGTCGTGCTCGAGTCCGGTCACCTTCATTCCTTTGAGCGCGAACCAAGCGGTCGACGCCCCGGTCCCCCATTCGACGACCCGTTCGCCCTGTCGCCTGGACACCTCGGCCTCGAGGACGGGCAAGCAGTGCCACGCGAACCAAGGTACCGGGTTTCGAAAGCGGTCGCTGAATGTGCGCCTTTTTGCCACCGAGTCGAACAGAGGTTGCCATCGGGGATCGGACAATACCAAGAGAAGAAGTCGCCAGGTTCCGAGTCTCCCGAGGCGCCTCAACGCCCTCAGCCGCGCCAGATTCTGCACTCCAACACCTCCGTACGAAGCAGTCTACTCGTTTGACCCCCGCCATGCGGCGGATCTCCTTGCTCCTAGTGTTGCCCGTGTTGCCGGGTTTCGCACATAGCCAGTTCTTTCAACCGGGTTGTCCGTTGACCCGATCGTCTGCATCTGCCGCCCTCGCTTGTCTGAGCCGTGACGAAACGACAAAACCAGTAACGAAGAAGAGCAGCAGGTACATCAGGGCCTGCGAGGCAGACAGAGTGATCAACACAAGGAGCGGCCCAGAACCGAGAAGGTAGGGCAAGACAACAGAGACAACAACGAGAACCAAACGACAGCCTTCCCATACTAGTTGCAGCTCCTGACGCTCGAGAGCGACCAGGGTCAAGGACATGGGTGAGGTGATGAATTGAGCCAGCACGGCAACCAGCATCGCTTGGGCGTATACGCCCGCTTCGCGCCAGATGGAGCCGAAGATGACCCGAAAAGCCGCTGGGCCTATCACAATGACTACCAAACAGAACGGCAGGGACACCAATAGCAAAGTGCGTGCGGTGGACCAGTAGCTCTTGGACAGACGACGCATTGCGTCGAGAGAAACCGCCTCTCTGGAATTCGCGGAAATGTCTCCGTAGTAGGCCTGGCCGACGGATTGGCCAAGCAGCTGTAGCGGCAGCCTAGTAACCCGCTGTGCGAGCATCAGCAAGCCGGCCGGTACGGGGCCATACAAGAAAGCGAAGAGGAGGTACGGGAGTTGCTGTCCCAAGCCGTTAAGGAGGGCTGCTGGAGCACTCAGCAAGGGGAACCTCCTGTATCGCACACCCGCGTTCAGTGCTTCTCGAAGGGCGAAGGGCTTGACCGAAGAAGTCCGTAGGTACTTTCGCATCAACCGGACAGATCCAAGTGCCTGTCCAAGCACATACCCGCCCATGAGGCCCGCGGCTCCCGCACCAACTGAGCCCAACGCGGCTTGAGCTACAGCCCCGCCAACGCCGCGATATGCATTGGCGCGCGAGACCTCGCCGAAGGATGCCCTTCTTACGAACCAGAAACCCAGCACCTGAAGCAGATTGACTAGCCATAGGGCGGGAATCAGGAGGAATGTGTACGCTCCGAGTTGGCCCCAAGAGCCTGAGACATGCAGCAGGCTCATTACGACGTAGAACAGGATGGGAATCAAGAGTCCCAAAACGCCGGATGCGAGCAAGCCGGTGAGCACAAGTAGATCGGCGTCCTTCTCGGACTTGGCCACGGGTACGGCCTGTTCGTATCGGAGCGACACAACCGGGCTGAACATCGCCAGAATAGTACTGAGCACGGCCAGGATGCCGAAGTCCACCGGGGAATAGAGGCGCGTCAGCAGCGGCGATACCAGAACTGTCGCAACCTGCGCAACGAGGGTCCCAAGAGTCAGCAGGGTGACTGAGCGCAGCATTCCGCGGTTCGCGTTCTCCGCCCCGGAACTGCCTGGCTCGGCACGGGAACCCGCGCGCGCGATGTCGAATGGAAACTGTCGCTTCAAGCTCTCCGGAACCGATCCTCGTGGTGTTGCGGCTGGCTCATGCTAGCGCAGAAACGAACCCGAGGGAGACAGCGCGGCTCGCAGCTAGGTCAGAGTGCGCCCATCCAATCCGTTCTGATGTCGCCCCCCATCGCTCCTGGATCAGAACACGACGAAGCTGGTGATCGTCCTCGGTCGAGACGCAGATGCATATCTCGATATGGACCCACGGGGTGGAGGCGTCGTTCCTCCGGATGGACAAAGCGCTGGCATAGGGGACGCCCGACGCCAGAGTCAGCCCAAAGTCGCAGCGTCGGGGTCGGTTACCTCGGTATGTTTCGCCGTATCTGCAGGCTCTCGCTTGAGTCGGAAGCCGATCATCGACCTTGCAGCATTATGGTGACGCAGGCTGGTGAGTGCCGTTCGGGCAGGGAAGCTGTCCGGGCGCCGCGTAGTACAATGAACCCGCGGGTCTTCTCACGCAAGGGGTAGTCAGGTGGACGAGATCATCTTTGTAGTCGAGGAAGCGCCGGAGGGTGGGTACTCGGCACGTGCGCTGGGCGTGTCGATCTTCAGTGAGGCCGATGATCTCGAGACCCTTCAGAAGGAGCTCCGGGACGCGGTGCTCTGCCACTTCGAGGAGGAGTCGGAGCGGCCTCGGATCATCCGGCTCCATTTCGTGCGGGACCGCCTTCTGGCCGTATGAGGCTCCCACGGGATCTGTCTGGAGACGGCCTCTCGCGCGTTCTCGCAGATCTCGGCTATGCGGTGACCCGCCAATCCGGCAGCCACATGCGTCTAACGACCCATGAGTCGGGCGAGCATCACATCACGATCCCCCGACACGAGGCTCTCCGGGTGGGGACCGTGGCGGCCATTCTTGGCGATGTGGGCGAGCACCTCGGTATGTCTCGGGAGGAGTTGATCGAGCGGCTCTTTGCCCGGTGACGGCCCCATCGTATCTGCAGACCCTCGCTTGAGTCGGAAGCCGATCATCGACCTTGCTGCTTCCGTCCACAGGCGGCTTCTTAACGACGCTCGTGCGAGCGGTCGTCTGCGTGCTTTCCGAGCCTGTCGCCAGGCATCCGAACGCGGAGGTCGTTGCCCGCATCCTCGAGCATCAAGGGGAGATCGCGTCCGCCGCCCCGGTTATTCATGAGCTGTGGTTCGGTTGTTGCCGTCTGCCGGCGTCGCGCAAGCGCGCTCTACTCGAAGCCTATCTGGACGCTTTGGCGGCTCTTCCCGTTCATCCGTACGATGAACGCGCCGCTTGCTGGCATGCCAAGGAGCGGGCTCGTTTGGAGGCACAGGGAAGGGCCGCTTCCTTCGTGGACGGCCAGATCGCCTCGATAGCGAGGGTGAACAACCTGGTGCTGGTCACACGGAATGTAGGCGACTTCGCACGGTTCTCCGACTTGGAGATCGAAGACTGGTTCGCCGGCTCTACCGCCCCTTCCGCACCTCATCCTTGATCCGCTGGATGTGCCCCCGCCCCAGGGCCTTCACCTCGCAGCCCAGCTCGAAGTACCTGCGGATCTTGGCGTCGTCCAGGATGCCGAAGCAGTCGATGACCGCCAGCTTGGTCCCGGCCCACTCCACCACCTGGTCGGGCTCGAGGGCCAGGTAGGGGGAGTGCCGCACCGCGAAGATCACCGCCTCCATGCCCTTGAGGGCGGCGGCGAGATCCTTCTGCACGCGCAGGTCGCGGGAGATCCTGCTGATTGCGGAAGAAGCGCGCCAGCGAGTGCCCGGCGGCCGGATAGGTGTCCGGGCGTCTCGATCTCGTACCAGTGATCCACGTACGGGTCGTGCACGCTGAGCTCGGCGCCCATCTCGGTCAGCTTGCGCACCACGAGTTCCGAGCCGCTGTAGCGGGTGTCTCCCACGTCCTCCCGGTAGCTGGCGCCGCAGAGGAGCACGCGGGCTCCGGCGATGTAGCGTCCCATGTTGCGCAGGGCATCCCTGGTCAGTTCGGCCACGTGCAGCGCCCGGGTGTCGTTGATGTCGATGGCGGCGGTGGTGATGCGGAAGATGTCGTCCTCGAATCCCAGGATGTGCTTGTAGGCCCAGAAGCCCAGGCCCCCGTCCTTGGGCAGGCAGTAGCCGCCGATGCCCGGTCCCGGGAAGATCATGTTGCTGTGCGTGGGGCGGACCTTGATCGCCTGGATGACCTTGGTGAGGTCGACGCCGTTGCGCTCGGCGAAGACGCTCCACTCGTTGAGGAAGGCGAGGATGGTGGCGCGGTAGGAGTTCTCCACGATCTTGGTGGTCTCGCTCTCGATGGGCCGGTCCATGACGGTGAGCGGGAAGTCCTTGGTGTTCAGGACCTCGTTCAGGAACTTGACCACCCGCTCGGTGGCCTCCTCGTTGCAGCCCGGAGCAGACCCGCCAGAAGTCCCTGATGGACGCCACGTACTGTCTGCCGGGCATGACCCGCTCGTAGCTGTGGGCCAGCAGGGGAAGGGACTCGATGCCGCGGGCCTGGAAGGCCTTCTTCAGGATGGGGATAGGCCACGAACTCCGTGGTGCCGGGGGCCACGGTGGTCTCGATCACGACCAGGCAGTCCGGGCGGGATCTTCTCGCCGATGGTCCGCATGGTGGCCTCGAGGGCGGCCATCTCGACCTCGCCGGTGCGCATGTCGCCCAGGCTGTGCTTGGTGTAGTCGCATTGGACGTCGACCACCACGCAGTCGGCAAGTGCGAGGCAGTCGCTGTTGAAGGTGGCGGTGAGCGTCTGCTTGTCGCGCACGCAGCGGGAGATGATGGCGTCGACCTCGGGGTCCTCGGCCTTGACGGGCGAGACGCCGCGGTTGAGCAGCGGGATCTTCCAGAAGCTGCGCGTGCTGGGGCGCTGGCAACCGATGACGAACTTGCGTCGGCCTGCCGGTCTCATCCACGGCATCGGCGACGATGGCCGCCATGACGGCTCCCACGAAGCCGACGCCCATGACCACGACGACTTCCTGGCCCCGAGCCCTGGCCGCCCGGGCGAGGGCCTCAACGCGGTCGAACTCAGTGGCGTAGTCCTCGGGAGTAGGCAGGGGGAACGCTTCGCCCGATGGGCTTATGGATACTTCGGACATGGCGACCTCGGACATGGCGACTCCACACGGGCTAGGGGACGCGACACTGCAGAATTCGGCGGGGGGGCCGGAAGTCTTGCAGAGCCAGGATGCTACCAAGGACCTAGGACAACTCCATCCGGCGGGCAGCATCATGGACGCGAGCGCGATCCGTCCCTTTGACGAGGGCATCCCCGGCCGCATTACTGCATGGTGTACTATTGCAGTACTACGGTATAGCGCACATCAGGTGGTAAGCGGGGGTGTGGAGGGATCATGGCGCTGACTATCAAGAACCCGGAGGTTGAGCGATTGGCTGAGGAGGTGGCGCGACTGAGCGGTCAGAACAAGACCCAAGCGGTCCGGCAGGCGCTGGAAGAGAAACGAGATCGGCTCTCGCTGCGCGTGTCTCACGCCGCCCGCGCATCCCAACGCCGCCGTTTCATGGAGCGGGAGATCTGGGGGGATATTCCTGACGAGTTGCTGGGCAAACCGCATGACGCCGCCCTCGACGACGAGATCCTGGGATACGGCCCCCACGGCGTATGATCATCGACACCTCGGCCATAGTCGCAGTGGTCTTGCGGGAGCCGGGCTTTCAGGCCGTGCTTGACTGCTTCGATGGCGATGACCAACTGGCTGTGGGAGCACCCACGTTGACCGAGTCGGCCCTTGTGCTGTCGACCCGCCTTGGTCGTGACGCGCGTCCCAAGCTCGCACGTCTCCTTCAGGAGTACGAGATCGCAATCGTTCCGTTTGCCGCCGCGCATTGGGACGAAGCGACCGAGGCGTTCCTGCGCTTCGGAAAAGGCCGGCATCCAGCAGCTCTGAACTATGGGGACTGCATGAGCTACGCGGTGGCCAAGCTGGCCGACCAGCCCTTGCTCTGCGTGGGACTGGACTTTGCGCAGACCGACCTCTCGCTGGCGCTTAGAACAATTACGCCGCCTGTCTCCAACCTTGGCTGCACAGACAAGGGCCCAGAGGGCGCGTAGGCTGAGGCTCGGTCGCCGACCGCCGAAATACCGGCTGTGTTAGCATAGTGCTAGCATAATAGTAGCGGGGCGGCGAGGAAAGGCGAACATGTTCATGCCCACCTTGGTGATAAGAGACCTCTCTCCGGAGATTCACCGGCTCCTGAAAGAGCGGGCCGAGGAGCATCATCGTTCTGTGAACAAAGAGGTGATCACCATTCTCGAGGACTCCGTGGCTCTGTCAGGGCGGACGTTGCCTTCCCTGATGCGGGGCGCTTTCCCTGTGACCCAAGACTGGCTCGACGATGCCCGGCGCTCCGGACGCGAGTAGGGCTGCAAGCAGATGGAGCCCCGCTCGCTAGTTGTGGATGCGAACGTCTTCGTCTACATGCTGCTCGACGGCGAGAAGAGTTCCGCCGCACGCCGGTTGCACGAACTGCATCCCGATTGGGTATGTCCCACCATCCTCCGACACGAGTTCATGAACGTGTGTGCGACCTACCGGCGGGCGGGCGGTTTCTCTCGGGAAGAATGCCTCGCTCTTGTGGGGACCGGCACGGCCCTTCTCTCTGGTCGCGAGGTGGACGTGGATGCGGGGACCGCTGTCGGCCTTGCGATGGATCTCGATCTCAGCGCCTACGACGCCCAGTATGTGGCCCTTGCCTTGGCACTGCAGGGTGTCCTGGTGACCGAGGATCGGGCGGTGCTGGCTCGGGCGCCGGCGGTGGCGCGGTCGCTGGAAGGGTACTCCTAGCCGGCCTCGCGGAGCCAACGCCAGTGGCGCGCGACTCCCTCGGCAAAAATCGTGGTCGGATTCCAGCCCAGGGTTTCCCTCGCCCGCGCGACGTCGAGCACCAGACGGGGAACGTCGAAGGCTCTTGCGGGGAGAAAGCGAAGCTCGGGGCTCTTCCCTGTCACGGCCGACAGGGTCTCGACAACCTGCAGCAGGCTTCTGCCCTCTTCGGAGCCAACATTGATGGGGCCGACGGTCTCCGTTTCGATTGCGAGAAGGACGGCTCGAGCCAAGTCCTCGACGAACAGATAGTCACGCACCACGCCGCCGTCACCCCATATCTCGATCGGTTCATCCCTGAGCAGGCGCAGCAGACTCGTTCCGACAAAGCCCTGGACACCTTCGTGGCTCTCGCGCGGTCCGAAGACGTTGGCCGGCCGGAGGATAGCCGGACGAAGGGCGTGCAGGTGCCGATACATGCCCAGGTACTTCTCTGAGGCTAGCTTGACCACGCCATACGAGCAGATAGGGTCGGTGGGGGCGGTCTCGGGCAAGGGCGATCGATCGGTCAAGCCGTAGACGGTTCCTCCGGACGACACAAAGACGATGCGCTCGACACTTGCTCGTACCATGGCGTCCAGGGTCGTGATCAGAGGCAGCAGGTTGGACTCGACGTCCCAGGCCACGTTCGCATTCGAGGTAGAGGGGACGGTGGTGCCGGCAAGGTAGAGGACCGTCTCGATCCCGGCCAGGGCCTTCGATACCACCGAGGGGTCCAAGCAAGAGCCGATCCGGTAGTCCACGCCGGGCAAGGGGTCGCGGTACCTCTCCGGGGCTTGGTCAAGAACTCGGACGCTGTGTCCGCTCAGCAGAAGCGCATCCTGCACGTGCGACCCGATGAACCCGTTTCCCCCGATGATCAGGATCGTCATGAGCCATCCTTCTTGATCAGAACGCACGTGAGCTGGTGATCGTCCTCAGCCGAGACGCATCTCGGCGGTGTCACCAGCTCTCCCACGGTCCAGTGCCTGCCCGTCCAGAACCGCCAGTACTCTTGGTTGACGATCGTACAGCGGTTCTCCTCGACCCATCGCCTCAGTTCAGCACGCGAGAACGACTGAGTGACGTACGCATCTTCCCGACCATGGCTTGACCCCGGCAGCCGATACACGTTGCTGACGTATTCTGTTTCCGCGTAGGGGAACGTGATCGCCAGATGACCCCCCGGTTTCAAGAGCGAACACATGGCGCTCATGGCCTTGTCGGCTTGAACGATGTGTTCCAAGACGCTGACGCAGGTGATGAGGTCGAATCGGTCGGTCAGCTTGGTCGCGGTGATGTCGTCATCGACAACATGATAGTGGCGGTTGATCATTCCCTGCGGCCAGTAGTCGTGGACATTGTCTGTCGCCGTGACCAAGCAGCCGCAGGTGCGCATCAAGTGCGGCAGCGCGGTCGTGCCGGTGCCGACATCCAGCACCGATTGCGGCCGGAGTTCCGCGATCTGTCTGAAGACGAAGCCGTACTCGACCGCTCTCTCGTTTAGGCTCGTGAAGGACTGGCTCTCGAACTCGCGCCTGCAAACCTGGCTCAGGTAGAGATGCAGCGCGCGCCGGGGCACCAGTTTGGCGGCTTGGACCAACGCGGTTCTTGTCGGCCGGGTCATATCCCGAGGCAGTTCGCGTCGCGGTAGAACACGGAGGTGCACGACTCTCCGGCCAGGATCGCCACCAGTCCCCAGAAATCGATACGGCGGAAACCATGCTCCCGGAGGAAGGCGTATCCCTCCTCGTATCTCTCCCGCTCGGCGTTGTCCCAGATGATGACCCCGCTATCCTTGAGCGCTCCGAGACACTGCTTGGCGCAGTTGACCCTGTCCCGCCCGTCAATGACGATGCAGTCGAACTCCGACTTGAAGGGAGTGGCGACCCGGCAGTATGCGCCGTCGGTGTCCAGGGCGCAGTAGATGTAGTCGACATTGGAGGGCGTTCTCGCCGCGATGAGGTCGTGCCATGCGCGGTCGTGCTCGCACGAGGTCACGTGAGAGACCCGCTGGCTCCACCAGAGTGTCGAGTACCCGCTGCCGTATTCGAACACGTGCATATCCGGTTTGACCCGGTCGCTGAGGAACGAGATCATTGAGTATGTATACCAGGGGAGGCAGTTGCCATCCCGGTCGACAGGCAAGCCCTCCTGCCTGCTTCGCAACCATCCCCTGTTCTCGAGGTAGGGCCGCAGAGCATAGACGTCGAGCAGCCTCTTGCCTGCGGTGGTCCGCGCCATCAGTCTCGCAAGCGTGCTGTTCAGCAGAGCCGACAAGGCACCAGTCCCGCTGGTCGTTGGCCGATCCCCCACGGACGGCCGAGCGGAGATCCCGCCTCTCGCCTCCAGCCAAAATACACCGTTTCGCGTATTGGCTAGCTCCGCCTCCACTCCGCCACAGCCCCGACGATCCGATCCCCCGCGTGCCCATCCCAGAACTCGGGCCGGCGATAGGCCGGCATCGGCGCGGAGAGGGTCTCGTCGAGCCGCGGCCAGGATGGCTCCGACATCCTCCGGATCGACCAGGCGGTTGGTCCCCTCCCAGATGGTCACCGGCCGCTCGGTGTTCTTGCGCAGGGTCAGGCAGGGCACGCCCAGCACGGTGGTCTCCTCCTGGATGCCCCCGGAATCGGTGAGCACCAGCCTGGCTCTGGCCATGAGACCCAGGAAATCGAGATAGCCCAGGGGATCACACAGGGTTAGGGAGGACGTCTCCCGGAGAGTGGCTGTCGAGACCGAACTGAGCCAGCCTGTCCGCGCGTGCGGGCGTGGACGGGGAAGATCACGGGGATCCTGCTTGGCAGTCTCGGTCAGCATCATCCACCAGCAGCTCGAGACCGTCGGCGTCGTCGACGTTGGAGGGCCGGTGGAGCGTCACCACGGCGTATTCGCCGGGGAGCAGGCCGAAGTCCGTCGAGGACGGTGCTCTCCAGGGCGCGGGGCAGATGGGCTTCGAGCGTGTCGATCATGGTGTTGCCCACGAAGCGTATGCGCTCGGCCGGAATGCCCTCGGCGGCCAGGTTGACGTCGGCATCGCGCGAGGTGGTGAAGAGCAGATCGGAGAGCTGGTCGGTGACCAGGCGGTTGAGTTCCTCGGGCATGGAGCGGTCGCGACTGCGCAGGCCGGCCTCCACGTGGGCCACGGGGATGTTCAGCTTCGCCGCCACCAGCGCCGCGGCCATGGTCGAGTTGACGTCGCCCACGGTCATGACCAGGTCCGGCGCCTCGCTCACGATCACGGGCTCGAGGGCCATCATGACGCCGGCCGTCTGCTGCGCGTGGCGTGCCCGATCCGATCTCCAGGTTGTAGTCGGGGCGGGGCAGGCCGAGGTCGTCGAAGAAGACGTGGCTCATCTTCTCGTCGTAGTGCTGGCCGGTGTGGACGAGCACCTGCTCGAAACGCGGATGGGCGACCGCTCTCGTTCCACCGATCGGCCGCCGCGATGACCGCCGCCGCCTTCATGAAGTTGGGGCGGGTGCCTACCACGTGGAGCAGTTTGATGGGAACCACATCGCTCACAGATTCACGACCTCCAGGGGCTTGAGACCGTCGCCTAGACTATCACCGAGAGGGGGTTGCGCGGCGCGTGGTTGCGGGGTCAAGGGGGCGGGCCGGTCGTAGCGCTGGGTCGTGCCCTCGCGCCGGCCGGGCGGCCACGCCGGCTGGACCCGCCAATCTCGGTCCAAAGTCCCAATGCGCGGCCACCGGGGCTGGCGGTATACTGTGGACGCGGCGAGAATTGCGGATAATCGCACAATCAGCGGACGAGTATCGGATTGGAGGGTATGATGGCATCATACAGTCAAGTGAGGGAGGCTCCGATGCCAAGCCTTCGGATCGGCCGTCGCGGCCAGATAACCATACCAAGCGCCCTGAGACGCGAGCTGCAACTGGAAGAGGGGGGGCACCTCACGGTCCACGTGCGCGACGGAGAGTTGGTACTGCGGCCGGCGGGCCGTTCTATCTTCGCTCTACGCGGAAGCGTGCCTGTCGATGGTCCGCAGGACTTCCAGGCCGTGAGGGCCGAAGCGATCAGCGGGCGAGTGAGAAGGGTGACCGGTGACTCCGATGGGTTTCGCTGAGAGTGAGGCCGAGGACGCCTTCATTGGTACCGCCAGGGACCGGATCTTCGTCGATACGAACATCTTCCTACGGTTTCTGACGAACGACGTGCCAGATATGGCTGCCCCCGCGGAGGCGCTCTTCCGGCGGGCGGCGGGCGGCGAGGTGGTACTTGTCACCAACGCCATGGTGCTGGCCGAGCTTGTTTGGGTCCTGGAATCCTACTATCGCCTGGCTCGTCCCGACGTGTTGGAGCGGGCGATGGCCGTGGCGTGCATGGACGGCCTCGTCTTGCCGGAGGCCGACGCTGTGATAGATGCCCTGCTGGCGTATGCCGAGTCGAACGTCGACTTCATCGACGCCTACAACGTCTGTTGGATGCGGCAGCGGGGGTTGAAGCGGGTCGTCACCTTCGACGAGAAGCACTACTCTCGGATGGAGGGGATAGAGATCCAGGCTCCCTGACTCCCGGGGGCGGCCAGATCACGCTCCCAACAGTGCCGTGGCTCCACCTCCTCCGATAGTGTGACCGAATATAGTCCGAAAACAGGTCACAGTCAATCATCGGTTGCGCCGAGGACTTGTCGCAGCGCGTGATCGACAGAGGCGGCATCGGCGGGCGCCAGTCGGCCCGCGACCCGCAACACCAGGCGGTCATCCAGGGTGAACAACTTCATCCTTACCACCGAAGGCTGGGGCAACCCGGCGACTCCGAGGTCGCCCACCGGAACGTCCAGAGGCCACGACGGGTTGGCTGCGCTGGTAACCATCGCGAGGATACTGTGCCCTACCCGCAGCCCCAGGGCCTCGGGAGCCGAGACCACCACTGCCGGGCGCCGGCGGGTTGCCGCTCGGTCCGCAAACGGAAACGGCACCACGACCACCGAGAAGCGGTCAAAGGCCACGGTAGGCGCTCTCGTCGGCAGGGGAGAGCCATTCGCCCATGGTACCCGACAAGGCGCGAGCATACTCCCGATCTAGGGGCTCAGCGCGCCGCACCCACACCCGATCGTCTTCGACCTCAAACGCTATGCTGTCGCCCGCGCCCAAGCCAAGGCGCTCCCTCACAGGGCGTGGGATCGTGGCCTGATACTTGCTCGTGAGTCTGCTCACCGTGATGCTATCCCTTTCCACGAAGCCTCCCCGTCGAGGTAATACCAGCATTACTACCTTACCACGGGAGGTGTCGATCTGGGGCGCCGTTTCTGATCTCGCCTCGGTGCCTGGTTGCACTCAGAATGCAGCCGCGAGCGCCTGGTGAACGTGCGACTTTGGTTGGATTGTGGCGGACCATGGAACGCTGGCGGCGCCGGGACGCCTACAGCCCCGCGACCTCCAAGAGCTTGTCGACGAACTGCAGAAGGAGCGCATCGCCGATGCGTGGCGCCGCGCGCCGTTGGCTTCTTGGCGAACTCAAGCGCGGCGACATCGGCGGACGAGCGGAGCAGGGTCAGCTTGCCCTCGGCCACCAGGGCCCGGTCGACGGCGGCCAGCTTGCCTGCGTAGATGGAGTAGGCCGGGGTGCCGAGGACGGCGGCCTCCCGGTTCATGCTGCCCGCCCGCGCTGATGACCGCGTCGGCCGCGGCGATGAGCTGTCGGCCGTCGAGGGCGTCGCCTTTCCAGAGAAGTCCGCCGAAGCCCTCGCTCTCCAGCGACGCGGCCTGTGCCGGCGTGCGGGCGAGCAGGACCACGGCAGCTCGGTCCGTCGCGGCGGAGCCGCTCCAGCTTCCCGAGCAACTCGGCGAACAGCGGGTTCTCGAAGCGGTGGTAGAGGGCCATGTCGGCCGGGGGTCGGACGACGATCACCGCCTCGGGTGTCGTCCGCGGCGCCTTGGCCAGGACGCCGGCATGCCGCAGATACCCGGGGTCGGGCACGAAACCGGCCAGCGCGATCTCCTCCTTGAGCCCGGGGTAGCGCCAGACCTTGGCGAGCTTGGCACCCTGGCGCGTCGAGCACGTCGAGCGGGAAGACGTCGGGCACCACCACCAGGCTCGCGCAGCGGAAGGCCAGGTGGTTGGCGGGCTGGAACTCGTAGTCCATGGCCGTGACGACCGGGATGCCTGAGAGACCGCCCCGCGACGGCCTGGGCGTAGGAGTTGTGGCTGACGGCCACCGACGGGCGAGCTGGACCTGGCGAACCTGCGCAGCGCGCGCACGCGGCCGACCAGGTTGCCCGCCTTGCCCACCAGGCCGGCTGCCCCCGTGTCCTCCGACGACCTCGGCACTCGATGCCCATGAGCCGCACAGCTCCACCGTCTGGGCGAAGTCGCGGGCCGACACGACCGTGTGGATGCCGCGGCGGTGCAGCTCGGCGATGACGGGCTGGAAGAACAGCACGTGGGGCGAGTTGGCCAGGTCGATCCAGACGGGGCCGCGGGTCATGAGGCACCTCCCGGCGCGGCGTCCCGCCGCGTTGCCGCGCGCGGCCGGAGCTCGCCACTCCCGCCAGCGCCGACATCAGGGGAGCGCTCGACCAGCGGGGGAACTCGCGCCGGTCGGTCCAGCGCTTGTGCACCTGGTAGGCCACCCGGCCATCGGGCGTGACGAGGTGATCGCGGATCCAGTCCAACTGTCCGGGGACCGCCTGCGCGGCATGCCCGCCGATGGCGACGTGAAGCGTCTCCACGCCCTGGGCGGCCGATAGGGCGTCGTACGGATGGGCCTGGCCGGGGTAGTACTTGGGCTCGCCGTCGGGTCCGAAGAGCTGGGCGACGTAGTAGCGGAGGCCGCGCTGCGAGTGCCGCGCTGAGTTCCGCGTCGCCCGTGGCGCGCACCACTCGGCGAAAGCCCCTCGAGCACGAAGCCGGTATGGAAGCCGTCTACCCAGCGGCCGTAGGATTCTTCCGAGTAGGGCCAGGACCCGTCGGCGGCCTGGCGGGCGACGGTGTAGCGGGCGCAGGCCAGGGCTTCGTCGATCCAGGCGGCCGTGTCGTCGGACGGCGGCGCGCCTCCGGAGGCCGCGCCGCCGGGGTCTGCCGGCACGCCGACGATCTCGGCCGCCTCGCACAGCACCAGAGCGGCCAGCATGTTGGCGTTGTGCACCACGGCAGCGTCGTCCGGGACGTAGCCGATGCACTGCCCGGTCTCGTCGGTCACGCGGGGCAGGCCGCCGAGGACGAAGGCCACAGCGCCACGGATCTCGGCGGTGCAGTCGGCCAGCCCGGCGCGAGTCACCGCGGCCATGCCCTTGGCGACGAAGGCCGTGACGATGAGGTTGGGCGTCGGCGGCACGTACGAGAAGAAGCGCGTGTGTACCGGGAAGTGGTATCCCCAGGCCATGCGCTCGCCGTCGACGTTCGCCATGGAGCGGAGCCGCGCCAGGACTCGTTCACAGGTCGAGGCCACATCGGGAGTCGCTCGGGCCGCCCGGGCGCCGGCCGGCGCCGCCACGTCGTCGGAGGGCCCTGAGTCGGCGCTCAGCCGCGCCGCCGCCAGCAGGACGTGTCCGAGCGTGTACGCGTCGGCCTCGCGCTTCACGCCGAGTAGGGGCTGCAGCGGCAGTGGCGAGCGCTTGACCGCCTGAGTGAGACGCGCCGGGACAGAGCGAGAGGTCTTGACCGCCGCGGGCAGTCGGCGGGCGTTGAGGGCGTCGTAGGGGTCCCAGCCGGCGATAGTCCTGGGCGGCCAGACGGGTCCAGATGGCGAGCGCCGCTTCGCGCGCCCACATGGCGTCGGTCTCGGCCCCCGGTCCCGCGTGGCCTTCAGGCTCGGAGCCGGCGGGAGGTGCGGCACCAGCTTGCATGCGGCCCTAAGCCTCCACCGCGACCCCGGAGGCCCCCGCCGCTACCCGGGGGGTCTCCACCGCCACGCGGGGGACACTCACCGGCATGGCCGGTCGTCAGCGACTCCACCAGCTTGAACGTCGTCGCCATGGAGGCGACGCAATCGGCGAAGGTCAGGGAGGGTACCTCGGCACCCTGGGCAAGGTCGAGGAAGGCGCGCATCTCGGTTGCGTGGCCCTTGTCGCTGCGCCGCAGGCGCTCGGTGGTGGTGCGGCCTCCGCGTGTGATCGTCAGCGTCCGGAAGTCGTCGATGACCATTACTCGGCCCTCGGCAGAAGACCTCCACCCGCTCTTTGGAGTAGGAGGTGTCTCCGGTGGCGGCGTAGAGGATGGTGGCTATCGACCCGTCGGCGTAGGACAGGGTGACGCTCAGGGTGTCGCGCAGAGCCGGCGGCTTTCCCGGGTCGGCCGACACGGCGGAGACACTGATGGCGGGGTTGCCCACCAGGAACGCCGCCAGATCGACGAAGTGGCACATCTCACCGACGATCCGCCCGCCGCCCTCTTCAAGGCGCTGGATCCAGTGGGTCGGCGGGATCGATCCGGCGTTGACCCGGATGAGCACGGCCATGGGCGACGAGCGGTGCAGCAACTCTCGAGCCACGGTCTGCGCCAGTGGAGCGAAGCGGCGGTTGAAGCCCACCGTGAGCCGGCCCCCGGTTCCGGCTTGCGCGGCCTCGCGTTGCGCGATGACCACCGCGGCGAGTTCTTCTTCGCTGATGCCGAGCGGCTTCTCGACAAAGACCGTCTTGCCGGCGCGCAGGGCCTTCTGGGCGAGGTCGGCGTGAGAGGCGTGCCGGGTGGCGATGATCACGGCCGCTGTCTCGGCGTCGGAGAGCAGTTCATCCTCCGAGCCGGCGCAGAAGGCGAATCCGTTTCGCTGGGCTACGTCGCGCGCGCTCAGTCCCGACGTCGTGTAGACCCCTCGGGGGACGAAGCGCTTGTCGGCGGACAGGGCGGGCAGCAGGGTCGCCGTGGCGAAGTTGCCGGCGCCCAGCAGGCTGACACCCACCCCGCCTGCCAGGTTGGCGGCCGCCACGGCTCCACCGGCTTTCGCGGCTACGTCGGCGGGACGGCGCACCCAGATGCGCTCCTGACCCGCCTCCGCCTGGTCCGCCCGGGGATACTCGAGCAGCACGCCCAGCGACCCGCTTTCTCGCTCGGTAGTGGCGGCGTAGGCCTCAGCTGCAGCGTCGATGGCGAAACGGTGGGTGATGAGGATCTTGACGTCGATCTGGCGCTCCGCGATCAGGCGGATGAACTCGGCCATGTTGCGCTGTTCGGTCCAGCGGACGTAGCCCGGTGGATAGTCCAGGGCCAGCTCCTCGTACAGGGGTCGTAGCGGCCCGGGACCGTAGGAGCGCGAGAGCTTGAGTGTGAGTTCCTTCTCGTAGAACGGGGAGCGGGGCATGTTCATGCCCACGTCGCCGACGATGACGACCGTGCCGCGGTCGCGGGCGATCTGGCCGGCGAGCCTCACCGGTCCGTCGTCCTTGGTGGCCGCGGTGAGGATGACCGCGTCGTATCCTTGGCCGCCCGTGGCCGCGAGGAGCGAGCGGACGGCGGCATCGCCCGAGTCGGAGGTCACGGTGCCGGCGCCGAATCCGGCTGCCAGGGTGCAGCGGGCCGAGTCGGGATCGATGCCCGCCACCTCGCAACCGGCCGCGCGCAGCAACTGGACGGTGAGCTGTCCCACCAGTCCCAGGCCTATCACGGCCACCCGGTCGCCCAATACCGCTCCGCTCTGCCGCACGCCCTGCAGCGCGATCGCCCCGACCGTTGCGAAGGCGGCTTCGTCGAGGTCGACTTCGTCGGGCACCGGAACGCAGAGGGTGCCCGGCACGTAGACGATCTCGGCATGGTTGGCGTAGTCGCCGCCACCGCAGGCGACCCGGTCGCCCGGTTTGAAGCCGCCGGCCAGCTCGCCCACGGCCATGACGATGCCCGCGGAGCTGTAGCCGATGGGGCTCTGCTCCTCAAGGCGGGCCATGACGGTGCGGTAGGTCTGAGAGCAGGCCGTCACGGCGGACCTTCTCGACCACCTGAGCGACCTGGTCGGGCCGGCTGCGGGCCTTGCCGAGCAGGCTCTTCTGGCCGAGGTCCACCTTGGCCCGCTCGGTGCCGGCGCTGATCAGCGACCAGGCGGTGCGGACCAGCACGCCGTGCGGGCGCAGAGTGGGTGGCGGAACGTCGAGAACCTGGATCCGGCCGTCCTTTGATCGACTGGGAGACCTGCTTCAACGGTCCCATCCTTCCTTGAAGACCCGTCACTGCCCTCTCAGCAGCCTCCTAACCTACGGTATCACGCCAAAGCCCCGCGGTTTGCAGGTCAACCTCGCGGGACTCTCTGCCGATATAGGAACAGCGCGGACAACGGGCGGACAGGCGCACACAGAAGTGCGCAGAGGTACCGGGGCAATGGTCAGCAGGGACGGCTTGGCGTTCAACATCTACGAAGGCGGCTTCAACCACACGGCGGTGGCGTGGGCTCGTCCGCGCCGGCTGCTCGTCACTTTGGATGCGATTGCCCTCATCATCGCGTTTGTCGCGGCGTACGCGCTGTTGCCCGACCGTCTGAACGAACCACCCACTGTGCGCTGGGCCAACCTGGTCTTCCAGATCTTCATCTGCGCGATTCTGCTACTGCTGCTCTATCGGGCCGGGCAATACTCATCGGACCGGCGGATGGCGCGCTTCGCCGACCTGGCCGTTCTGTTTCGGAACGCGGTTCTCTCCTTCTTCTTCGTGGCCGGCGTTTGGATGATCACCGACGGTTTCTTCACCGGCTACAGGGACCAGTCGCGAGTAGTGGTCTTCAGCGGGATCCTCATCTTCACCGGGCTTCTGACGCTGAACCGCCTGGGGATGACGTGGTACCAACGCAGGCTGTTCGTCCGTGGAGAGGGAGTGCGCAACGTGATTCTCGTCGGCCAAGGCAGGGCGGCCGCCGACTTCACCACCTTCTTGGAGGAGCGGCCGCGGCTGGGTGTGCGCTGCGCCGCTACCATGCCCACGGGCGGGGAGCATTTCTCCATCGACCGCGTTCGGAAGATGCTCGAGTCGGGCGAGGCCAGCGACCTGGTGCTGGCCCTGGATCCGGAAGAGAGGCCGGATTTCGATCGTATCTCGGCGGCCCTGAGTCAGGCAGGCCTGAGTTTCCGCGTGGTCCCCGCGCTGTTCGAGGAAAGCCTTCGGGCGGTCAGGGTGAACAGGTTGCGCGGTCTTTCGGTCTTCGACGTGGACGTCGACCCCCTGGATCATGCTCAGCGCAACATCAAGCGCGCCGTGGACGTCATCGCATCCGCTCTGATGCTGCTGGTTCTCTCGCCATTCCTTCTGCTCATCGCCATCGCGGTCAAGCTCGACTCCAGAGGACCCGCCGTGTTCCGGCAGGTGCGTCTGGGCATCGGAGGGCATCCGTTTGAGATGCTGAAGTTCCGCACCATGGTGATCGACGCGGAGGCACGCCTGGCCGAACTCAGGTCCCAGGACGAGGGCGACGGCCCGCATTTCAAGCTGAAGAAGGACCCTCGCATCACCAGAGTCGGCGGCTTTCTGCGGAAATGGAGCCTCGACGAGCTGCTGCAGTTCGTGAATGTCCTGCGCGGTGACATGAGTCTAGTGGGCCCGCGTCCGCCTCTGTCCCGGGAAGTGGACGGCTACGAGACCTACCAACTGGTGCGTTTGCGGGGCAAGCCCGGGATCACCGGTCTGTGGCAGATCTCCGGCCGCAAGGACCTGACCTTCGACGACATGGTGCGGCTGGATCGTCAGTACGTGGAGAATTGGTCGGTGGGCATGGACATGACCATCTTGCTGCGGACGGTGGCGGTGGTGGCGGCGCGGAAGGGCGCGTACTAGATCTCTCCGGTCACGTTCTCCCGCAGACGTAGACTGTCATGGTGGCAACGCGTCGCGAGGGGAAGGCAAAATGCGCCCAGCGTGGCAACAGCGGTGCTCCGAAGTAGAGCTGATGGTCGGCGGTCAGCCCAGCGTCGCGAAACAGCAAATCGATCTCCGTCGCGGTAAGCACGTTCTTGACAAATCGATAGTACGCGGGCTTCTTGATGGTGCGATACGCTGCTCGCTCGCACGTCCGCAGCAGCGAGCCGGCGTTGGGAAAGGATACGATCAGCTTTCCATCAGCAGCCAGCAGATTCGCCAGCACCGACAGAACTGCGGCAGGGCTGTCAACGTACTCGATCACGCTCGAGCAGAGCACGAGATCGAACTGCCCCAAATAGGTAGGCCGCAGATCTTCGATTCGGCTGTGAAGCAGGCTGCAATTCTGCGCCCCTCGCTCGAAGAGTCTGCGTGCGCAGATATCGAGCATCTCACGGCTTGGGTCGACCGCCACGACCTCACGAGCCAGCGCGGCCGCCCCGACCGTCAGGGCACCAGAGCCGCAGCCCGCGTCCAACACCCGGCCGCCCCTCGGGCAATACGCGTCGACCAAGTGAGCCCAGAGGACCTCACGCTCCTCGAACTCGGCTCGGGTGCCGTACTGCTGGTCGAATGCCGAGGCATTCCTGGAGAACCACTCAACGGCGGAGATCGCGGCAACACTTGTCTCGCAGGCGCCCATCTCCCCGCCGGGCGTGTCTCGCGGCGGGCGAGCGGTGTCCCGGTTGCTTGCCTTGTCCCACGCTTCTCGAAGGAGAGTGTGGCTTCGTTCTAACGTGAAGAACTCGTCGTATCTCTGACGGGCACGTTGAGACATCAAGGTGCGTAGTCTCTCATCCTCCAGGATGCGCGTGACCGCCTCCGCGAGTCCGATGACATCGCCGACCTCGGTCACGAACCCTGTGACTCCATCCACAACTGTGTCCGGGATGGCGCCGGTGTTGGTGGCCACGACGGGCATTCCTGCTCTCATGGCTTCGAGGATGGACCAGGGCTGGCCCTCAGAGTGCGACGCGCACAAGTAGACGCTCGCCGAGTGCAGCAACTGCGCTTTGCGATCTATCCCCACCGGGCCCGGAAAGGTCACATTGGCTTCGAGACCTTGTTCACGTACGAAGCGATCCGCCTCGTGCCTGTCTTCGTCTGAAGCCCATTGACCGGCGAACATGAATCGAACAGCGGGCACGCGGGCGGCGACCCGGGCTGCCACCCCAAGAGCGTCGTGGAGCCCCTTGGACCGCGCAAGAGCTCCCAGATAGAGGACCTCCTGCGCGGGGCCCTTTGACCCGGATGACTCAGAGGCTGCCGTGATCTCTTCGGGTGGACAGCCATTCGGCACGACGTCTACTATCACGGAATCGTCGATGGAATGCGCCATCCCGATCAGATTCGACCCGAGCACAAGCACGCGGTTCGTTCGGCGGAACGTGTTGCGTATGACCCACCTGAGCCACGTCGAGCCGTGTTCGTACAGTTCCGCGTACCCGCTTCCCCGAAGGTGAGTCACGACCTGGCTGCCCCCGAGGGTGGCAGTGCGTATGAAGATCCAGTCGCGCAAGATGGCGAGGGGAGCCTGCGACAAGGTCAAGTACGTGACCGCGGGCCGCTTGGCTAGAAGGATACGGAGCAGAAGCAGTTCGTGCTTCGCTGCGAGCCAGACGTTGGTTGGGTCCAACCGACCCATGTTGGCCACGCTCCGTCGGTCGCTAGTGTCGAGATGGATGAGCCGGTACTCTGCCGTCAGCACTGGAGAGCTGAGTACGAGTTCTGTTGCCGTTGCGACGCCGAACGCGGGGGGCGGGAGTGGACCGATGATCACCACCGTTGGGCGGGTGCCGAGATCACCCATCGCGGCGTCCTGCAAGGGCGCACAGCACCGCGGAAGCAAAGCCCTCGGCCGCCTTCTCCAACGACGCTTTCGCTCGGACCGCCCGCGCTCCCGCCCTACCCACCTCTCTGCAGCTGGGATCGTCCGAGAGGAGCCGTGAAACGATCGCGGCCAACGCATCCGCGTCGGTTGGTTCGACCACGTAGCCGGAAACCCCGTCTTCAATCAGATCGCGCGTCGCTCCGGCCCAAGGCGAGACGACCACCGGCACACCGCAGGCCATGGCTTCGTTGACGACCAGACCCCAAGCCTCGTGCTTCGTGGGAAGAAGAAGGCCGTCGGCGAAGCCGAGCAGTTCGGCCACATCCGCCTCGGGCGTCAGTCCGTGAAAGCGGAAATGAGAGCCCTTGCCGGCTGTCCGCACGGTTGTCTCCAGCTCGTCCAGCAGTGGCCCGCCCCCTGCGAAGTGGAGTGCCCAGTCCGATTGGCGAGACTCCATGGCGAGAGCCGCCGACACGAGCTCTCGCACGCCCTTTCGCTCGACCAAGGATCCCACGAACAGGAGATTCTTGACCGCCAAGTCGTATTTCGGGGCCAGCTCCGCTCGTCTCGTAGCAGCGGCATGAGCTGCCGAGGCGATGCCTTCGAGGTCCACAGTGTTCCAGGCACAAAATACCCGATCGGGTTGAACACCGAGCGTGACCAGGTAGTCGGCTGCCGCGGTTCCGTAGGCAATGAGTGCCGCCGCGTCTTTAACGAGCCACCTGCGGCCCATCGAGCGCGGCCAGCGGAGTTCTCCCTCCTGTCCCGGCCAGGCGCCGGACCAGACGACGTAGGGCACCTTGGCCCCGCGGCACCAGTGCGCGCTCATCACGGCGTCTGCGCCGAACCCGCCGACTACAACACACGCGGGCATGTGCTCCCCCAGCGTGTGACCAAGGCCCGTGGGGACCGAGAGCACCCGCTCGTAGCCTCTGCGGAAGCTGACGCTCTGCACGTAGGTGCCCGGGTAGGAATCATCGGCTGTCGCCGGCGACAAGCCTCGTCGCACGTGTCTTGCCGGGTCGGAGGTGTAGACGACGCGAAGCTGTAGTCCTTCGGCCGCGAGGCGTCCCTCGAGCGTGCCGAACAGCGCTCGCCGATAGGGTCGGGGGATGTTGGTGACTACCGCGACGGTCTCTGTCACAGAAAGACCCTCCGCTCGTATGGCTTCAAGCCTGGCGCCTTTCTGCGAGGTAGTTCGCCGCGCGTTTGAACACCTCAAGGGTTTCGTCGTACTTGGAAAGTGGTGCCAGCCCATGAGCAAGCACGCGGTACAGGGCGTAGTCCTTGTTCAGGGCTTCCCAGTAGTCCTTGAAGTAGACTCTGGCGTCGATGCAGGCCGCGCTGAACTCGAACTGTATGAAGCGGATGGCACCCGACTCCAGCATTCCTTTGGCACCCTTCAGGACGCTCAGTTCGTGTCCCTCGACGTCGATCTTCAGGAAGTCGATCGCAGTGATGTGATGGTCGAAGCAATAGGTGTCGAGCGTTCGGACCTGGATGCTCTCGCTCCGACTGTTCTCCCACTGGCTCCCTCGTCCCGCGTACACAGAAGCGACCTTGGATCCCTCGCCTGGCGTGTGCAGCACGAGGCTGCCATCGGTGTCGCTCAGTCCGAGGTTCTCCAGAGTGACGTCAGGACGGCCCCGTAGTCTCTCAACCAGCATCCTGTAAGTGGAGGGTGACGGCTCAAAGCACCATAGGGCGACTCGGTTGCCCCAATGCCGCAGGACTTGATCGGCATACTCGCCCACGTTCGCGCCTACGTCGAAGACGGTGACCCGCTCCTTCGTACGGAGGCGCGACTGGATGTAGTCAAGGACCCGCTCCTCCCCGCTGGCCGCGGGGTCGCCGCCTTCGCCATAGCCCATGCCGGCAAGGGCGACTTGGCGCAGGTTCTCGAAGAGGGGCTGCAGTCTCGGCCGTCCGAGGAGCGGGCTCAGCGTCCGGCGACCGAGCGTCTTCACCGTGCCATCACGCATCTCTCAGCCAACCTCTCTCACGCCCGCGCGACCCAGTGTTCGTACCACAGAGCCAAGCTCAGCAAACCCCAGCGGCCGGCGGCCTCTCCCGCACCGACCCGAAGGTCGTGCTCGAGTTGTCTGGCTCCGCCCTGGGTCAGGACGCCGGTGCGGTTGGCAAAAGACGACACTTCGTCGGAGAGCATGTCGGCGAAATCCCCGGCGATCCAGGCTTCCACGGGGGCGTTGAAGCCGCGCTTGGGCGCGTCGACCACCTCAGAGGGGAGTAGGTGGCGTGCGACATCCTTCAGTAGCCGCTTGCGTTGCCATCCGGCGTATTTTCTCGTTCCTGGGATCGACATGGCCAGTCTCAGAAACTCATGGTCAAGCAGGGGAACCCTACCCTCCACGGAGGCGGCCATGCCCATCTTGTCCAGCCGCATCAGGTAGTCTTCCAGGAGCCCGGACTTCAGACTCAGGTAGGTCATCCAGTCAGCATAGTCGCCGGGATCTGGGGCGCACTGTCGAAAGCGCTCACGGTGCTCGGCAACGGGGCCGTACGCGGAGTGCCCGGCCGCTCCCTCCAGCAGATCGGCACGAACCAAATGAGCCACCTCATCGCGTTTGAACGCGGTCCCTCCTTGGTAGAGCTCCTCCCCCGCGGCGGCCGCGCGTAGGACGTCGGCCGCCACCCTGCCGTGTGCCGCCGACCTCCCGGCTGCCACGGCTGCCCTGCGGATCGGGTTGGGCAGGCGTGTGAACGTGCCCCAGCCGTAACGGTGCAGACGTAGCATCTTCATCCACTTGTCATAGCCCACGAGCAGTTCATCGCCTCCGTCGCCGGAGAGGGCCACAATCACCCCGTTCTCGCGGGCGAGTCGCGACACGAAGTAGATCGCCATCCAGATCGGGTTGCTCCCCGGCTCCTCCATGAAGTCCAGGTAGGCAGGGAAGAATTGCTTGGCGTCAGCAGCGCCCACGGTGATGTCGTAGTGGTCGGCGCCAAGCAGGCGCGCGATGGAACGGGCCTCGTCGACCTCGTTGTGCACGGTCGAGCCCTCGAAACCCACAGTGAAGGTCTTGAGCGGAACCTCCTTGGACTCGGCAATGAGGGCGGCGATGGTGCTGGAGTCCACCCCCGCGCTGAGGAACACCCCGACGGGCACGTCGCTCATCAGCCGCATGCGCACCGACTCCCGGAGGCAGTCCTCCAGTCTCAATACCAGTTCCTCATCCGTCCAGGCCGCGGGGCCGGTTCGATCGACTCCATAGAAGACGTCCCAGTAGCGCGAGATGCGGGCTACCCCGTCCGGTCCGTACTCCAGAGAGTGTCCGGGCTCCAGTTTGGAGACACCTTGAAACAGTGTATGGGGCGGAAGCACACGGCCATAGTTCAGGTATTCCGGCAGCCGCGACTCATCCATGCTCGGCCGAATCATGGCCGAAGCAAACAGCGCCTTGATCTCGGATGCGAAGACCAGACCGCTGGGTGTTTCAGCGTAATAGAGTGGCTTGATGCCGAGGCGATCGCGCACGAGCAGCAGGGTCTTGCGATTGTTGTCCCATATGGCGAGCGCGAACATGCCGCGGAGTTCATGAACCATGTCGGCTCCGCGTTCCTCAAAGAGGTGCACGAGAACTTCCGTGTCCGACTGCGACCGGAAGACGTGGCCCCTGCTTCTGAGCTCCCCCCTGATCTCTGCGTGGTTGTAGACCTCGCCGTTGTACGAGATCCACACCGTGCCGTCCTCATTTGCCATCGGCTGGTGGCCGGCAGGGCTCAGATCCACGATGCTCAAGCGACGATGGCCGAGACCGACACGTCCATCGTCGAGCACGATCTCCCCGGCGTCGTCGGGGCCGCGATGGGCCATGGTGTCGCGCATATGCTCGAGGAGCGCAGAGGTCACTCTGTTTTCGCCCTTCGTGACTACTCCGCAGATCCCGCACATGTTCAGGTACCCCTGTGTTGCAAGAGTGCTGCCTCGTAGAGAGCGCGGTAGGCTTCGTGCATGCGTTCGAGCGTGTACTTGCAGCGCACATGCTCGGCGCCTGCTTGGCCGACGCTCGACCTCAGCCCAGAGTCCGCGCCGAGACGTTTGATCACCGACACGAGCTCCCCCTGGTCCCTGACGATGAATCCGGTCACCCCATCATCGATGTGCTCGCAGATCCCGGGACTGTCGGAATAGACGACTGATGGAATTCCCAGAGCCATGGCCTCGACCACGGAGTTGCCGAACGACTCCGACCCGTCAGATGCCAGCACGAAGATGTCCGTGGCCAGCAGGTAGTCGGTTACGTTCTCCACCAACCCGGTAATATGCAGGCGTTCACCTGCCCCAATGGCCGAGGCCTGGGCTTCGAGGGCGCCGCGAAGAGCGCCATCGCCAACGAGGATCACGTGGGCGGTCGGCGACGCCGCCAGAATGTCGACAACGCGGTCGAACCTCTTCCAGGACTTGAACGTCCCGGATGAACCCACCACTAGGGCTCCTGAGCCGATGCCCAGTTCATGACGGAGACTAGCGCGATTCCGCTGTGGAACCAGGAGCGAGAAGTCGATCCCGTTGTACGTCACCAGACCAGGTAGTCGCTCTAAGCGGTACCTCTCAACGGCGACGCCTAAGGCGTGCCTCGTATTTCCTGCCACGCCGTGGAAGTACCGGCGAAGCAACACTCCTCCAAGCCTACGGCGTACCCTTTTCGATCTCGGCACATGTGCATCGTCGAGGCCCGCGCGTTCTGCGTACACCCGCGTGGCATTCTGGCATCTCGCGCTTGCCAGGATCTGGGCTGGTTCCAAGCTATGAAAATGGTGGATGTCGAACCGTTGCAGCCTACCGACGGCCTGCAGGGCTCGCGGCAAGTCGGCAGCGCTCCGCATCTTCAGGTCCAGAACCTCGCACCCCACCAGTGACTTGACGGCCTCGGCGTAGGGTCCTTCAGCGCGCCCGAACGCGACTCCAACCTCCCATTCGCCGCGAGTCGCTTGGTCCCTCACAACCTGGTAGACGGCGCGCTCCAGCCCGCCGATGGAGCCGTCCCACAGGAAGTGCATGACTCGGTGCCCGGTCATGGTCTTCTTCCGACGATGTAGACGGTCTGAGCGAGAAGGCCTGCAAACGGGGCCGCAACCCTCACGTGCTTGCGGTCGGCGCGCCTCAGCACTCGGCGGCTGATCCAGTTGAGGCCAAAGGCGGGACAGCTGGACTCCATATGGATGATATCGAAGCCGGCCTGGGCACAGAGCGCGCGCGCTCCCGAGACGGTGAAGAAGCGGTAGTGGTAGCCCTCCTCATGAGGCGGCTGCCCGCACACCACGCGCATTCGTTCTTGCCACCAGACGGCGTTGGGGGTGCTGAGCAATAGTAGACCGCCGGGTTTCAGCACGCGGAACGCCTCGCTCATGAGGTGCTCGGCCATGGTGACGTGCTCGACTACCTCTAGGAGTGACACGCCGGAGAAAGACGCGTCTGGGAATTGACTCAGGGGAGCGTTGAGATCCGCAAGGATCCCATGGATGCCGAGCAGCGCCACATTCGCGATGTTGCGCGAGTCGCCGTCGACAAGGGTGACCTCGTAGCCGCGTTCGGCGGCCAGCAGCGAGAACTCACCGGCTCCGCCACCCAGGTCCAGCCAGCTGGCTCCGGTGCCGGCCGTCGGAAGATGCTGGGCGAGCACCCCGTACCTGTACATTCCCGGCCTGCAAGTCCTCTCGGGGAGCTGCTCGTTCACAGGGTCCATCTCGCCGTCGCGATGGATTTCCCGGGCGCCTCGGGAATGGCTGTCCTGCCAGCGTTCGAGTCTGCTCTCTCCAGAGCATACAGTAGCCCCACGAGAATCCAGAGTGGGATGGACACACGGGTGGTCTCAAGCCAGTTGTCGAAGAAGGCCTGGACAAGGAGAAGCGGGATGCCGCCAAAGCACGCGAAAGCCAGTTGAGTTCCCAGGCGGTTACCAGCCCGTGCATTTGCCCTCAGGCGACGGTACGAGTAGCTCAGCGCCATGAGATACGCAGAGAAGTACACAACCAACCCAATGGGGCCGACCTCTGCCGCGAGTGAGGTGTAACTCGACATGGGGTTCGCCATGGTCGTTCCGCCCTGGATAGCCGTGGTGTCGATCGTTTGAACGTACTTCTTGGCTACATCCGTGACGTACTGCCCGCCCCTCATTCCCACGATGAGGGCACCCACTGCCTCCTTGCTCTCGCGCGGCTTCTCAGAGAAGACAATGTACGCACGACTGCTGAATGTGGCAGGACCCGAGCCCACCAGCGCCGCCTGAGGTATGTCCTGGTACATCGTTCCGACGTTCTTGAAAGCCTCGACCTTGCCGGACTGAACGATAGGCGTTGAGTCCTCAAAGAGGTCGAAGACCTTCAGCAGTTTCAAGTTCGGAAACGCCGTCGCGACCACGATAAGGGTGATGACCGAGACGGCTGAGATCACGACCGTCATCATGATTCGGCTGGAGGCGCGGGCAGGCGACGCCCACAGGGCAACCAAGATCACGGCCGTGAAGAAGATGAGCATTGCCCGGTACTGAGCGGCGTAGAAGAGCCCGAAGACGACAAGAGCCGCCAGGCTGATGGCTATGCCTTGGCCTCGGCGTCTTGATCCGGGTCCGAGCACCGCGACTCCACCAAGCACGTACAGAAGCCACAAGCCAATGAAATATGTGAACTGATACGCGTTCTGCCCAAAAGTGCCAGAGATGTAGTCAGGGTTCTTGGTGGCCAGGAACTTGGGGAGACCATAGAGTACGGCAACAACTAGCTGCGTGACTCCCAGCCAGAAGAACACCCTTACCACCTGCTCCACATCCTTGCGGCTGAGTCGAGCATTGATCGTCACAACAACGAAGACCAAGGGGGCAGCAAAATTGAACACGAACATCGCTACGGGCAGTAGTTCGACTCGCGAAACATTGACCAAGGCGGAGACGAGTGATGCCAGGAAGAACGCATACAGCACCGCCCCGTACTTGGGGCCGCCGACACGATAGCCCCTGCGGATGAAGGTCAAGACCCCGCAGAAGCCGACGACGATCGTGATCGGAACGTCAATGTACTGAGCGAGGCGGGGGACCACCCTCAGGTTCTCGCTGAAGAAACGGATACAGATTAGGAGAATCAGGCTCGTCGCAAGCGTCAAGGCCCAAGCGCGACCCTGTTGCGTCACAGTCGTCTCGGTCCGGGAGACCCCAACGTCTACGCCAGCGTAGGCGCGGTCTACCAAACCAGTTCTCACTTCCGCTCCAGGTGGCTCACAAATGCGGATATCCTCTCGGCTCTCGCCGCCCACGTGTACTCTCCGGCGTCCTTGCGCGCCTGGTCTCCAAGACGAGCGGAAAGCGCAGGGTCCCCTAGGAGTCGGCGCACCGCTTGGGCCAGAAGACTAGGGTCATCGGGCTCGATGAGGAGGGCGTTGTCTTCGTCCCGAAGGACCTCCCGCAGAGACGCGTAGTCCGCGGCCACGATCGGCGTTCCCGACGCCATGTACTCGAACAGCTTGCCCGGCGAGCGATAGTCATTCAGTGCTATGCCCGAGGGGTAGTACGACAGGAGCACGTCGGCCGCTACCTGGTAGTCGACAATCTCCGAAGGCGCGACGAACCCCGCGAACGAGATATTCGACACGCTTTGTCTTGCTGCCTCGTCGCGCCAAAGCTGCACGTGGTCTGAGCGCCCGCCCACGACAACCACTCGAATCCCGTCCACGGCCAGCCGCGACGCAGCCTGCAGCAGCAGCTTCACCTCCGCGTAGGGCCAGTACACCTTGCCGGTGTAGACCGCGACATTGTCCGTCGGGCTCCAGCCGAGTCTGAGCCGGGCCTCTCTCTGCGCCCCGGTCCGGTCGCCGGCCGGATAGGACTCCGGATTGAAACCCTGGTGAACAGCCATCGAACGCTCGGGATCTATCAACCCTTGTTGGAGAAGCACTTGGTGGATCGCATAGCCGTTGCAGACGATCCCGTCCGCTTTGCCCAGCGCCCATTTCTGGAAGCGGCTGTGGGGTGGAATGTGAGCCTCAAAGATGAGCAGCGTGCCGCGAGGGCGGAGACGTCTCGCCAGGGTGAGTCCGGGCACGAGGCCGTAGTTCTTGATGTACAAGGCCGTGATCCCGGAGAAGCGGGGGCTGCGTAGTAGCAGGCGCGCCGCCAGAGGCGGGTACGCCAAGGCCCTCGACGGTCTTCACAAGGACGCTCCCCGTCCGCGTATCGACCCGTTCTTGCCGCAGTGGCAAGGGCACGGAAGAGAGCCCAAAGCGCTGCCGCACTCCAAAGACGTCCCAGATCGTTCGCGTCGCTGTGGGCTCGGTCGCAAAGGCCTTGATCTTGAGCGAGACGAGCGTTACGTCGGCATGATTCTGTGCCACTGCTTCGCAGAACTTGACGATGCAGTTGCGGTCCACGCGGGCCGTTTGGAGGTCGGCCGGAGCAAAATAGATCATGCGTAGTGGGGTCTCGGCTTGGGTCATGTCACTAACACCGACAGCGCTCTCCTATTCTCCAGGTGGCGAAACCACTCCGGTCGCGGCGGTGCAGGCGGCGAGCACCGCCCGCAACCGATCGCGAAACGCGTCAAAAGTATAGGGTCTCAGCCTCTCCGCTTCACGCTCTATGGCCACACTGCCCGCGTCCTGCTTCTGCTCGAGTAGACGCCGGATCATCGAGGACAGACGTCCGATGTCGAGCGGATCAAACGCGAATCCTGAGCCGGTCTTCTCAATGATATCGGCAAGCTCCCCGGGAAAGGTCACGGCCAAGATGGGTTTGTTCGAAAACAGGTAGTCGTAGGTCTTTCCCGGTATTTGGAGGTCCCTGCGTCTTGCCACTCCCTTCAGGATACAGAGCACGTCCGCGGTGTCGAGTTGACGCTGCAGCGCCTCCGGATCGACGGTGGGCAGAGACTCGAGGTCTTCCCTGAGGCCGAGTTCGCTCGCCCGCGCGGCGGCTTCGCGTATGCCGCGTCCCTCGCCCACCAACCGCATGGTCACTCTGCCGCGCGCTGAAGGCACTTCTTCATAGAGTTGGGCCATAGCCTCAAGCACGGGGAGCGCGCTGCGGTTCGGCAGACCATTTAGGTAGCCCGCGTGCAGAAGCACGAGTCTCCCGTCTCGCGGTGGGCCATCCGCGCCGAAGGAGGTGGAGGTGTTTTGGGTGAGGCGGAGGGTTTCGATTCTGCCGGCGCTCTCCGGCAGAATCTCCCTGAGGTGCTCGGTGTAGGTGTCCGTCGTAGTCACGATCTGCCTTGCCTCTCGCAGACAGCGGAGTTGATCATCCGATAAGGTCGTCCGCCCCGAGCCCGTGGTGCCCATCAGGGGATCCTGGATATCCAGCAAGTATGGGACCTCGAGTTCCTGAGCCATGGTCCTCACGGCCATAGGCGTGCCCCAATAGTTGTAGGTGACGGCGCACAACAAATCGGCAGACAAGAGCGGACTCGGTGGTTTGCCCCTCCCGGCCCAGCGAGTCAGGCGGGCGGCCCACAGGTCCTCGCCGGAAGGTCCTCTAGTCCACTGGCGGGCAAGCCACCACAGGTACCGCAGTCCCCGGTGGCTCATCAGCGCGGGAACAGTGCCGAAGGGGGTGCGAAAGACCTGCCCGGGGAAGGCCGTGTCTACCTCTCTCGCTGTCCGGCCAGTGTCCCGTCGGGCCACGACTGCCACGTCCCAGCCCAACTCCTGCAGCGCCTTCGCCACCTGGAAGTACCTCTGAGCTGAGCCGAGCCAGCCTCTGCTGAAAGCCAGGGGGTCGACGATGACGAGCAAGGGCACGAGCAGACCTCCGGGTCGACGGGCCAGCGCGGTACGCGACTCCCTACTGAACCCATTATTGCAGAGAGATCGGAGACAGTCGTGCTCTCCGCGACACCACGGAGCAGGCGCTCGCTTAGGTCGCATCCGGGTCTCTGTGCTAGAACGAGGTGCCACATCTCTTGCAGGGCAGGATACGCTCTGGTATACGATGAATCCGCACTATGGGAGCCACTGCCCGACAACCCTGCCCTCTTGGGCGATTGACGACAGACAAGAGCGACGACCGTTATCGGAGGATCGGGAGGCCATGGCATTTGCCAAGTTGCCCGAGACGTGCTGTTTGGCTATGGGACCCGGACAGGAAGCAGCAACACGGCTCATCATGAAGACCAGAATATGCTAGGGCGGCTTTCGACGGGCTGGCACTACATGGGGCTTTCTGCGTCGGCCTGGTCGCAGTTTGCCAGCATAAACGTGTTTCGAAAGAATACACGCGCAAATATGGCGCGTGCTGAAGTGGTTATCCCGACGAGGTTCTGTCGCGTTGTACTAGATCCTAGTGCGCAGTTGGAGCTGAAGGGGACGCTCATTCTGGGGGCGAAACAGTACTTCCCCGGTTCAAGAGCCGAAACAGGGCTTTGGGTTGGCAAGAATGCCACCGTTGCGGTCAATGGCCGCTGCACATTCCATGTCGGGGCGAGTATTCGAGTGCTTGACAATGCCGTCTTGACACTGAATGGCGGGTACTTCAATGCTGGGGTGGAGATTACTTGCAGAAGGAGAGTCACCATTGGCAAGGGATGCACCATCGCGCCCCATGTCGTCATCCTCGATTCCGATTTCCATGCGCTGCTGGATCGGGACGACGCGGCGTCGGGAGACGTGTGTATCGGCGAGCATGTGTGGATAGGCACCCGCGCTCTGATCCTCAAGGGAGTCACAATAGGTGACGGGGCGGTTGTAGCTGCCGGTGCAGTCGTGACCAACGACGTTCGGCCCGCTTGTGTTGTCGCGGGCGTTCCGGCGAAGGTGATCCGCGAGAACATTGCTTGGGAGTAGAGACGCGAGTCCGTCAGCCCTTGGACGGCTGCTGGCAATCGACGGATCGCCCAATTCGAATCGGTCGGAGGACTTGATGTCAGGTGGCCGGACCATTGATCGTGCATGGTGGGACGAGTATTTCGCTCCGGGCGGGGGCTGGGAACGCAACGGCGGGCGCAAACAAACGCGGATATTCGTCGAGCACTTCACGGATCGGATGCGACTCGATTCCAGCCGCTTCCTTTTCGCTGCTCGACGCAGGATGCGCACTCGGAGAGGCTCTCAAGCATTTCGCTGTGGTCTACCCTCGGGCCAGCCTTCACGGGATCGATTTCTCCGCGACGGCGATTGAGAGGTGCAGAGAAGAAATCGGGACTCTGGCAAGTCTCTCCGTCGGCACTCTTGATGATGTCGCCGGGCGCTACGACCTTATCTACTGCTCCAATATCCTTGAGCATTTCCCGGACTTCGAGACAAAGGCGAGGCGACTGATCCAGCACTGCAATCGCCTGTGCATTCTCGTGCCGTACAAGGAGCGCGACTATCGACTGAAACCGTTGATCCCCGACCCGACTGCGCAGCACCAACACACGTTCCTTCGCGATTCCTTTGACTTCTTGGCGGTAGAGGGGCTGGCTGAAGGTGTCGAGAGCCAGGTGTTCTCATGCCCCGGCGCCTGGGGGTGGACGATTCCGACGAGAATGAAGCAAAGCGTCAAGAATGTCGCACGGGTGCTCTTAGGCCGACCCCGAAAACTGCCACGTAAGCAGATTCTCTTTGATATCCGCTCAAGTCACGGGTGAGTCGCCTCTCGAGCCGCGGAACTACTGTCCGGTCGGCCTTCGCATCCACAAGTCGCACGCGCCACGATCTGACCAGGCGCATCTCGAACGCGAAGTACACCCACGCGGCGGCTGTCACGCTGATAGCCACACCGATGGCGCCAAGCGGTCTCACCAGCGCCAGCGTCAACATAAGCTGAAGGGCCGACAAGCCGCCCCATACCACAGAAGACGGCCCGCTTCGCGCAGACTGAGCAGCAGCGGACGACGCCAGAAGAACGCCACGTTTGGCACTACCCCCCAGAGTACTGATGATGCCCGGTATCACCGCGGGGCCGAACTCCTTCCCGAACACGAGGGGAATCAGAGGGATCATCAGGCCGCTGATCACAATCGCGACGGGAATGACCACGGCCAGCGCGGTACGCTGCAGCTTCCTGAGGCCGGAGAAGACGCTCTCCCACTGCCGGCGGGCCACCATCGTGCTGAGTGAGGGGTAGATGACCTGGTAGAACGGGTCGCTGAACAGCATGAGTGACGAGCCCGTCTTGCGACGCGATCTTGTACTGAGCCGCGATCGGCGCGCCGCCGAGCCCGCCAACAATGATCAAGACGAGCTTGTCCGCGCTCATCTTGAGTGTCGCCAGCGATGTTCGTGTGCAGCAAGAACTTCAGTATCTCGTTGCGCCGACTCACCGAGAGCTCGGACGGTTCCCCATACTCTGAACCCAATGCGCTCGCGCAGGAGTGAGACGGCCACCCATGATCCGGCCATGGTATACGCGACCTCTATGCCGACCAGCACGTAGACCAAGGCAGCGATCCTGCCGCCCAGTAGCAACGCCACGAGGATGCCTATGAATCGTGCCACGGCCCGGCAGATGCCCATCACGGACGCGACTCCGAAACGGTCGAAGACGCGCACCACTGAACCGGACGCGGAATCCAGAGTGCCAACGAACTGAGAGATGGCATAGATCGCGATCAACCAGGCGACCGCGGGATCGTGCACGACATACCTGGCGGCGAGAGACGCGGTCGCGAGCACGATCGCCGTCGCTACCAAGCCGGCGGCGGCGTCGACCAACCAGATCAAGCGGACGAGCGCTCCGGCGCGCTCACGGTCGTCGAGCGCGACGAATTCCCCGAGATACTTCACCATGGTCTCGCCCGTCCGGCAGTCAAGCACCTGCTGCACCGCTTCCGGGAATGCTCGGACCAGAATGAAGTAGCCGAGTACCGTCACGCCGAGGTACCGCGCCAGCAGGATCGTCTCGACGAAAGCCAGAACCGTGGTTACCGCGAGCGACCCGGATGTCCAGGAGGCGTTTCTCCAAAGGCTCCGGAGGTCGAGTCTCCGCAGATCCTGAGCAGGTCGGCCATCCGCGGCCACGTCAGGAGGGGAAATCTCCGAACACACGGGAAGCTTGCCGTCGACCGGATCGGCCTCATTCGGTGGCGAGGGCAAGGCTAGGCTCCCATACGGGGAAAGGAACTCATTCTGGCGCATTCTAGCAAACCGTCTCCAGTCCTCTGTTTGTGCTATCTATAGCCGGGGAAGGTCCCGACCTGTGGTGAACATCCGATAGGAGTGACTCATGCGCATCCTAGCGACCGGAGTGGCCGGCTTCATCTGCAGCCGCGTGACCGAGATGCTCCTCGAGCAGGGGCATCAGGTGTGCGGCATCGACAACATGTGCCCCGCCTACGACCTGCGGCTCAAGGACTATCGGCTGGGGAAGCTGCAGGGTACCCCCGACCTCGATTTCCACCTAGCCGACATCGCCGACCGGGAGTCCATCGCCGCGGTCTGGGATGAGTGCGGTCCCTTCGACGCTGTGGTCAATCTGGCTGCCCGAGCCGGTGTGCGCCAGAGCGTGACGAACCCCTGGGTGTACGTCGACACCAACGTGACGGGCACTCTCAACCTGCTGGATCTCTGCCGCCGCGACGGAGTGGGCAAGTTCGTGCTTGCCTCGACCTCCAGCCTCTACGGTGCGAACAATCCGGTGCCGTTCTCCGAAGACGCCGACACCAACCGGCCTCTGTCGCCCTACGCGGCTTCGAAGAAGGGCGCCGAGGCGATGTGCTTCACCTATCACCACCTCTACGGCATCGACGTGACCGTCTTCCGGTACTTCACCGTCTACGGTCCGGCCGGGCGCCCCGACATGAGTCTCTTCCGCTTCGTCCAGTGGATCCACGAAGATCGCCCGCTCACTCTGTACGGCGACGGCACGCAGTCGCGCGACTTCACCTACGTCGACGACATCGCCCGAGGGACGATCCTGGGGCTGAGACCGGTGGGCTACGAGGTCATCAACCTGGGCAGCGACAGTCCGCACGACCTGCTCGAACTGATCCGCCTCATCGAGCAACAGGCGGGCAAGAAGGCCCGCATCGAGCAGCATCCCATGCACGCCGCCGACGTCATGGCCACCTGGGCCGACGTCAGCAAGGCCCAGCGCCTGCTCGACTGGGAGCCCAAGGTGGGACTCGAGGAGGGCGTGGCTCGACTCTGCGCCTGGTACCGCGAGAACCGCGACTGGGCCAAGGACGTCGTCACCGAAGACTAGGCCCTCAGATACCTGCACCCCTCCGGCGGGTCTGACGGCGTCGCGCGTGTCGCAGAGCAGCTTCACGCCGGCGTAGAGCGCGGGGTCCTTGAACGCCGCGTGCGCGGTCGAGAGCACCAGCGCGTCGTACTTCGCGAACTCCTCGGCCGTGAGCGGCACCGACTCGAGGCCCAGGTCGTGC
The DNA here is from genome assembly GCA_963714175.1 of uncultured Actinomycetes bacterium. Taxonomy (GTDB): domain Bacteria; phylum Actinomycetota; class Thermoleophilia; order RBG-16-64-13; family RBG-16-64-13; genus RBG-16-64-13. The sequence continues at coordinate 425,041 of CAVQNN010000011.1, forward strand.
TTTCGTCCGGGGTGCGCCGCGGGGATGTGCGGATCACAGTAGGCCACCTCGGCGCCGCGCTCCTGGAGCAACTCGATGATCTCGTAGCTGGGCGACTCGCGGTCGTCGTCGATGTCGGCCTTGTACGACAGGCCCAGCACCAGGATCTTCGCGCCGTTCAGCGTCTTCTTGTCCTCCGCGAGGGTGTCAGACAGCCGGGAGACGACGTAGTTGGGCATGCGGGTGTTGATCTCGCCGGCCAGCTCGATGAAGCGGGTCCACAGGCCGTACTCCGCTGCCTTCCAGCTGAGGTAGAACGGATCGAGCGGTATGCAGTGGCCGCCCAGCCCCGGCCCGGGGTAGAAGGCCTGAAAGCCGAAGGGCTTGGTCTTGGCCGCCTCGATGACCTCCCAGATGTTGATGTCCATCCGGTCGAAGGTCATCTTGAGTTCGTTGACGAGGGCTATGTTGACCGCTCGGTAGATGTTCTCGAGCAGCTTCGCCGACTCGGCCACCCGCGACGAGGATACAGGCACCACCTGGGCGATCGGACCCGAGTAGAGGGCGACGGCCACCTCGGTGGACTCCGGGTTGACTCCTCCCACCAGCTTGGGGATGGTGGCGGTGTTGAAAGAGGCGTTGCCAGGATCCTCCCGCTCGGGAGAGAAGGCCAGGAAGAAGTCGGCGGGAGTGGTGAGTCCCGACTCCTGCAAAGCAGGGAGCACCTCCTCGTCCGTCGTGCCGGGATAGGTGGTCGATTCCAGCACCACCAACTGCCCGGCGCGGAGATACTCGCGTATGGTGGCGGTGGTGTCGCGCACGTAGCTCATGTCCGGTTCGCGGTGCACGCCCAGCGGCGTGGGCACGCAGACCAGGATGGCGTCGCACCCGGAGAGCTGTGAGAAGTCACCGGTGGCCGAGAAGCGCCCGCCTGCTACGGCCGCGGCGACCCGGTCGGCTCCCACGTGCTTGATATGAGACTCGCCCCGGTTGAGCGCCGTGACCTTCTTCGGATCGAGATCGAACCCGATCACCCGAAAGCCGGACTCGACGAACGTCAGCGCCAGCGGCAGACCGACGTACCCTTGCCCGACGATACCGACGACCGCCTCGTGGCTCCGGATGCGGCTCCGAAGTCGCTCCAAGTTGGGATTGGCAGTCATATCTCCTCACCGGCCCTCTCGTGATCTCGCGGCGCTGTTCTCCCGGATGCTCCCTCTCGACCATCATAGGGCAAGAGGCGGGAGCGGCCAAATGCCTGGGGTCGGCGAGGAGTTGCTCGCGGTGCAGTGATTCGACCGGCGTAGCGCAACTCGCGCTCTGCAGGAAGACGCCTTCGTGGCAAGCTGGCGCCCATGACCGTCGCGCCCGCCTCGGCTATACTTCTGCGCAACATGCAGGAAGAACCGCAAAGCCCTCAGATCATCGCAACCGGAGCCGCCGGCCCCACCGGTCTCGGTGACCGAACCGGCTATCGGCGGCCGCCCCCGCACAGCCTCCAGAGCAGCAGGAGGCGGTGGAGACCCGCATGCCTCCAAGAGGGGTCGGAAGCGTCGCTCGTGGATCCGCTGGACGGCCAATCTCATGATCATCGGCGGCATCTTGTGCATACCGGGCTACTTCCTGGGATCGTGCGCCTGCACCGCGATCCATCAGCGGGCGCTCACCCAGCAACTGCAAGAGGCCAATCCCTTGCTGGCCGGCATCGAGGCGGCGGTCAGGGAGGAGGACTTCACCCACATGGAGACCAGTTCGACGGTCGCCACCGTGGTGGACCCGCTGAACGCCTGAGGAGATCGCGGCTGCCGAGGCCGCGAGACTCGCCGAACTCGCCAAGGCCGTGCAGACGGCGCAACTGGCTGCGTTCAAGGCTGCAGCCGACGCCTTCGCCGCGGAGGTGGGCGGCGAGATCGGCGAACCGATAGGCAGGATCATCATTCCCAGCATCGGCGTGGATGTGGTCATGGTGGAGGGGACCAGCAAGGGCGACTTGAAAGAGGGCCCCGGTCACTGGGAGGAGAAGCCCTTCCCGGGCCAGGGCGGCAACTTCGTGGTGTCCGGTCACCGGACGACATATGGAGCGCCCTTCTTCCACATCGACGAGGTGGAGAAGGGCGACGAGATACGCGTTATCTTGCCCTACGCCATCGTCAACTACACGGTTACGGACGTGTTCATCGTGTACCCCGATCAGGTGGACACGGTGCGCTCCATCGGCAAGGAGCAGATCTCGCTGGCCGCCTGCCATCCGATATACAGCGCCAAGCAGCGCATCGTCGCTCAGGGTGATCTGACCAGCTTCGTGCTGGTCGACCAACAAGGCTAGTGGCGAGGGGGACGTAGGGGTCTCCGCGAAGCACTGCAGCGTACTGCAAAGCTTCGCTTCTACCCCTACGTCCCGCTGTCATTCTTTGTCGGCCCTCTTCTCCGTCGTGTGCTCGCCGCTCGCTCGCGCTTCGCCTGTCTCGCCGGCCTTCTCTGGCGTTGTGCTATCGTTCTTCTCATGGGTGATGATCTTTTTGTCGACTATCTCCTCTCGGTCAGCCCGGGCATCGACGAGTATCTGCACCGGTATCTTTCGGGGGTTCCGGTAGGCAGCGCTCGGCATCGCTACCTGTACGGCATCCTGGACGAGTTCATCATGCGTGGCGGCAAACGTACCCGTCCGGCCATGGCCATGCTGGCCTGTGAGACTGTGGGCGGCGATCCGCGCAGGGCGATGTCGAGTGGCTGCGCCATTGAGTTCTTCCACGCGGCCGCGCTGATTCACGACGACATCATGGATGCGAGTCTCCTGCGCCGCGGCCAGAAGTGCGCGCATATCCTGCACGGGGAACCGCTGGCCATCAACGCCGGCGACTATGCTCTCGGCCTGGTCTGCACCATCGTGGTGCGCGATCCGATGCTGGACGACGCCACCAAATTGGCGGTGCTCGACGTCATCGGCGAGATGAGCGAGCGGACCGTCGAGGGACAGGCTCTCGATGTGGGTTGGGTGCGCGACGACATCTACGATCTCACGCCCGACGACTATCTCGACATGGCCCTGGGCAAGACCGGTTACTACAGCGGCATCGCCCCGCTCAAGGTGGGAGCGATCGTGGGCGGAGCCACGGACGAGGAGACAGCAGCCCTCTGCAACTTCGGGAAAGACTCCTCCATCGCCTTTCAGATCCAGGACGATCTGCTCAACATCCTGGGCGACGAGGCGACCATGGGCAAGGACCATCTCACCGACGTGCTCGAGAGCAAGCGCACGCTCATGGTCATCCACTGTCTGACCGAAGCGAAGCCCGCCGACAGGGAACGCCTGGTAGAGCTGTTGCGGCTGAAGCACGCCAAGAGCCCGGCGGAAGCGGCCGAGGTGGTGACCCTCTTGCGAGAATACGGCTCGGTGGATTATGCGCGGGAGTTGGCGCGAAGCCTGATACTCCGGGGTCGCTCGTACCTGAGCGTGCTGCCTGATTCGCCTGGACGCAAGATCCTCGATGCAATGGCGGGCTACTTTCTGGAAAGACAGCACTGAGGCAGGGAGCGGGGCATAGTCCCCTCACCTTCTCCGGTGAGGCTACACCGGGCGTCTGCTGAAGAACGAAGTCCCGGCCGCGGGGGGCGGAAGTAGGGGATTGACGCGGGCTTGCGGTGGGTATTGCGATTGCAGCGGTGCCTGCAGCGCGGATCGATCGGCGTGCGGTAGTGGTGAGCTATGTCTGGCGATCTCGGAGAATACGAGCACTCTCAGTCAGAGTCCCTCTTGGACGGTCCTGTCTGCCGCTCCGCCCTCGAAGGCGTTCCTGTGGCCATGGTCATACTCCGGGATGGTGTCACGCGATTCGCCAATGAACGTCTCCTTCGCATGTTCGGTCACTCCGATCGCGAGGCAGTAGTGGGGGAGCATTTCGCGGATCACCTTGCTGCCAGAGAGCGGGAGGAGTTCGATCTCGCGGTCGAGCGGGCGATCGCCGGCAACTCCGGCGCCAACGAGCACGAGTCTGTCGGGCTGCGCCAAGATGGCTCGGAGTTCCCTGTCTCGGTGACGATGTCCCGAGTGGAACTCGCCGCCGGACCCGGGGTCGCGTGCTACTTCACCGACCTAGGCGAGCGACGGAGTCTCGAGGAGGCACTGCGGCAGTCTGAGGCTTTCGTCAACAACGTCTTCGAACAGAGCCCGTCTTCAATGTGGCTCTCCGACGACCGGGGCATCATGCTCAGAATGAACCAGGCCTGCAGGGATCTGTTTCAAATAAGCGATGAGGAGGTCGTCGGCCGCTACAACGTCCTGCTCGACAATATCGTCGAGGAGCAGGGGCTCCTGCCCACCGTCAGGCGTGTGTTCGAAAAGGGCGAGACGGTCAGATTCGAGCTCGAGTACGACAGCTCGCGGCTCGATCAGATCCACCTTGAACAGTGCCACCAAGGCATTCTTGGAGACCACCATCTACCCCGTCAAGGATGGGCAGGGCAAGGTCACCAACGCGATCATCCAGCACATCGACGCGACCGAGCGCCAATTGGCTCAGGAGGCCCTGCTGGATGCCGAGGAGACCTATCGCTCTCTCTTTGATCGAAGTCTGGACGGCGTACTGCTGACGGAGCCCGATGGAGTCGTATGCGACGCCAACCCGGCGGCCTGCAGGCTGCTTGGCATGACGAAGGAGGAGATCTGTGCCGCCGGCCGCAAGCGTCTGGTCGTACCCAGCCCGGAGCTGGATCGCGCGGTTGAGGAACGTGAGCGGGCGGGCAGTACCGCGGTGGAGCTCACCTTCGTCCGCAAGGACGGGAGCGAGTTCCGGGCCGAAGTGATGTCCTCCCTGATCCCACCGAGGGGCCAGGGTCGTCCTCGGGCGTTCGTGATGTTCCGGGATATCAGCGAGCGCAAGAAGGCCGAAGAGGCGCTGCGGCAGAGCGAAGCGCGCCTGCTCCGGGCGCAGGCTGTCGCCGGTGTGGGCGACTGGGAGATCGACTTGGTCGCGGGGACGCTGTGGGCGTCCGGTGAGGCTCTACACCTCTGCGGGCTGGAACGTCCTCCGGGGTACGTGAGTCTGGAACTCGCTCGAAGCTACACCCTGCCAGGGGACGACGCGCGGCTGGAGGCGCCTTCGAGAACCTGCTCGCGGGACGAGCCCCATTCGATCTTGAGTACCGCATCAGGCGGGAGAGCGACGGCGCGGTGCGTGTGGTTCATTCCAGCGCCGAGTTGGTTCGCGACGCGACGGGTGCGCCGTCCAGGATAGTCGGAGTGGTCCGAGACATCACCGAGCAGAAGGAGGCGGAGGAGCGGCTCAGGCTCACGCAGTACTCCGTCAATATCGCGTTCGATCCGATCGTATGGGTCGATTCCACCGGCCATTTCGTCTGGGTCAACGATTCAGCCTGCACGAGTGTGGGCTACTCGCGTGACGAACTCCTCACGATGACCGTCTTCGACCTGGATGCCAGCACCAACCGCGACAAGTGGGCGGCCAACTGGGAGAAGGCCAAGCAGCGGGGCTTCTTCAGTACGGAAACACTCCAGCGTAAGAAGGACGGGGAGTTGTTCCCGGTGGAGTTGAGCGTCAGCTACGTCGCATTCGAAGGCAAAGAATACAATTGCACCATTACCCGAGACCTATCTGAGCAGAAGAGGTTGGAGGCCAGGGCTACTTGGTTCAGCCGGGTTCTTGACGCCTCCGTGAACGAGATCTACCTCTACGACTGCGAGACTCTGCTCTTCAGCCTGGCCAATCAAGGCGCCCAGAGGAATCTGGGATACACCATGGACGAGCTGACGCAGATGACCCCGGTAGACCTGAACCCGAACGCCACCAGGGCGATAATCGTGGACCAGCTGGCCCCACTGGTCTCGGGAGCAGAGCGAGAAGTGGTGTTTGAAGTCGACCACTATCGCAAGGACGGATCCGCATATCCGGCGGAGGTGCATGTGCAGCTCACGGAACACGAGCCGCGCCCCATGTTCTTGTCGATCGTGCTGGATATCACGGCGCGCAAGGAGGCCGAGGAGGCGCTCCGCGCAAGCGAGGAACAGCTGCGGCAATCCCAGAAGATGGAGGCGATCGGGCAGCTGGCCGGCGGCATCGCGCACGACTTCAACAATATTCTCACCGCGATCATAGGCTATGCAGACCTGCTCTCGGCCAGACTCCCCGACGACGAGGCACTGCATCGCGATCTGCAGGAGATCACACGCGCCGCGGAGCGAGCCAGCGCACTCACGCGCCAGATACTTGCCTTCTCTCGACGTCAAGCCATGCGGCCGCGGGTGGTCTCGCTGAACGAGGTGCTGACCGGGATGGAGGCGCTTCTCCGGCGCAGCCTCGGCGAACAGATCGAGCTCGTGTTTAGGCGGGAGCCGGAGCTTGGCCTGGTGGAGGTGGACACTCATCAATTCGAACAAGTGGTGCTCAATCTGGCGCTAAATGCGCGCGATGCCATGCCTACGGGAGGACGGCTCACTCTCGCCACGACCAACGTTGATATGGACATGGGATTCGCCCTCACGTACCCTGAGGCCAGCCCCGGAAGCTACGTGGTGCTTTCGGTGGCGGACACCGGCGTGGGCATGGACGAGGAGACCATGGCTCACATGTACGAGCCGTTTTTCACCACCAAGGAGATGGGAAAGGGCACTGGACTTGGACTCTCCACTGTGTACGGCATCGTGCATCAGAGCGGGGGGGTCGTCACGGTGGACAGCGAGATCGGCAAGGGTTCGATCTTCAGGGTCTACCTGCCCCAGGTGTTCGCTGCCACGCCCTCTTCCGTTGGCGACGTCGCGCCTACCACTGTTCAACGCCAAGGGACTGTTCTCGTCGTAGAGGACGAGGCCTCCATCAGACATCTGGTCACGCGGGTCCTGACGGGCTCAGGTCACAACGTCGTGGCCGCAGCTTCCGCCCTCGAGGCACTGGATATGGTCCCGACTCTGGAGCATCCTCCGGACCTTCTCCTCACCGATGTGATGCTGCCCGGGGGCATGTTGGGAACCGAGCTTGCTGAGAAGCTGAGGTTGTTCTTCCCCGGGCTTCGGGTGCTCTACGTGTCGGGCTACACTCGGGAGGATGTCGTACGCGGGGGCCCGCTCGAGGAAGGGACAGACTTCCTGCAAAAGCCCTTCTCTCCGGAGATGATCGTCGCCGCCGTCAGGGCACAACTGGACGCGCCTGCCCAGTCAGTCTAGACTGACGCTCGTGGAGAGCGAAGCAAAGAAGAGACTCATCTTCGTGGGGGGAGGGCGCCTGGCGGGTGTGCTCTACTCCACCTTCCACCACGTCTACGACATCATCGGCTACGTGGACGATTTCTACGCCAGTGCATACCTGACCACGACCTACGGCGTACCCAGTCTGGGAACGAGCGAGGAGCTTGCCGGGCTGCGGGCCGAGGGCGTGGGGGCCGTGGTAACTGTCACGCCGGCGGCGGCTCGCCGGAAGTACGCCGAACTGCTCGACTCCTTGGGGTTCGAGACGCCATCCTTGATCTTCCCGACCGCCATCATCGATGAGCACGCTCGTCTGGGGAAAGCATGCATCGTTCGTCACCAGGCGGTGATCTCGGCGCAGGCGGAGTTGGGGAGGAACTGCATGGTGGCCGACAACGCCTACGTGGGACACGACTCCGTGATCGGCGCCTACTCCTACGTAGCGCCGGGCGTCAACGTCAACGGCGGCGTGACTGTCGGAGAAGGATGCTTCCTGGGGACAGGATCAGTGATCTTGCCCGATCTGCGGGTCGGTGCCAGGTGCATGATCGGGGGAGCCGCCTGCGTCGTGGCCGACGTGCCCGATGACCAGACGATGGTGGGAGTCCCCGCTCGTCCGCTGGAGCGCGACAGAGCACGCGAGGAGCCCGCCTCCCAGACTGAGAGCTGATCGCCGGTCATGGCACTCCGTCCGGATCCCTATCCCAAAGTCATCATCACCGCCGCGCTTACGGGCATGCTCCCGACAAAGGCTCAGACTCCGCACGTCCCTCTGACTGAGGCGGAGATCGTGGCCGACGCACTGGCCTGCCGGGCTGCCGGCGCCGCCATCGTTCACGTCCACATCCGCGACGAAGAGGGCAAGCCGGACTACCGCGCCGACCGCTACGGCCGGGTCATCCGTGCTCTACGCGCAGAGTCCGACCTCATCGTGTGTGCATCAACCAGTGCCCGTGTGCACCAGGAGTACGAGAAGCGCGCGGAGGTGCTGTCTCTCGAGGGCGTGGAGAAGCCCGATCTGGCGAGTCTGACGGCCGGGTCGTTCAACTTCCCCGCGCAGGCGTCGGTCAACTCACCCGAGACCATCTTCCGCCTGGCCGAGACGATGATCTCGCGGGGCATCAAGCCGGAGATCGAGGTGTTCGACACCGGCATGCTGAATTACGCCAAGTACCTGGCCAGGAAACTGGACTTCCCAAGGCCGCTCTACTTCAGTCTTCTGCTTGGCTCGCTGGGGGGGATCCCCGGGCGCCCGGGCGACCTGTCTTATCTGGTCCGAGATCTGCCCGAGGTCAGTATCTGGTCGGCTACGGGGATAGGCCGCTTTCAGTTGCCCATCAACGTGGCTGCTCTGGTTGAGGGAGGGGGGGTGCGCGTCGGGCTGGAGGACAACGTCTACTACGACCACGGGCGCCGCGATCTGGCCACGAACCGGCGGCTGGTCGAGCGTATCGTCCGCATCGCGGGAGAGTTGGAGCGCGGCGTGGCCACGCCGGCCGAGGCCAGAGAGATCTTGGGGCTGCCGGCTACAACGGCGTAACCTCCCGGCGGCTGCGCGAGGACTCCGTCGCCGTCGATGTGGCTCGGGTCTACCGGGGGTGGAGATCCTCGTACCTGCCGAACCGTCCGCGGCGGTAGTCGAGCCAGCCTCTGATCATCATCTTCGCCTTCTGGAAGCGGTGTGGTTCCGCAACCGCGACCTTTACCAAGTCCTTGCGCCACTGACGGCGCTCTTGGCTCACCCAGGCTGGGAACTCGCGCCCGTACTCACGACTGACCTCCAGCAGGTTACGCACCATGTAGTACCTGCGTATAGGCTCGTAGTCGGTCACCCAGCAGCGCACCGGGAATGTGACCTTGTGGAGCCGGCCCATCCTGTGCAGAAGAACCGCATCCTGTTGTTGCACGATGCGCCAGCCATGCCGGCGCGCGCGCAGACAGAACTCATGGTCGACACAGTCGATGAAGAGGTCTTCGCGGAAGCCGCCCAGCTCTTCGAATGCAGACAGGCGCACGAGGCTGCCGCTGGTGAAGGCCACCTCCAGAGCCACGTATCCTCCCGCAATCGACATCGGCAACCCGCCGACCTGCTGCCAGACCGGAGCGACGATCGCGATACGGCCCGCGCGTGGCAGAAGACGCTCGCGCCGCGGCACCGAGCGACCGTCGTCCTCGTTCGCCCGGGGGGCAGCGACATCTTCCAGCTCGACACAACTGAAGAGACGGGCGACCATGCCAGGTGTCGCGGTACTGTCCTGGTCGAGGGTGAGGGCCCATTCGAAGCCAAGGGCACGCGCTTGACTGCAGCCTTCGTTGAGCGCCGCGCCGATTCCCCGGTTGCCGTCCAGGGACGCGTAGGCCACGCCACGGCTCCGGAGGGCCTCGACGAACTGCTGATTCGGCACTTCGGTGTTGTCCAGGGCGATGACCATGTCCACCTGGTCCCGATAGGAGTCGACGTTGTTCAGAACCTCCGCTGAGGGGCGATACAAAACGACGACTGCTGCTATCCTCGGCGCTTCGATGCGCTCCGAGGCGGCACGCCGCTCCCACGCATCGGCCAGATCCTGGTCGCCGATCTCGCGGTAGAAGGCAGCGAACTCCAGAGCAGCCCGCTTGATGATGGCAGGCGGCGGGTCTTCCCCGAAGACCTCCAGCCCATCCACGGGATACGAGAGGACGCGCTCCGGAAGCAGCAACGCGTCGCGGTCCAGGGACATGTAGAGCTTGGCCAGCTCCTTGTGGATGCTCGCCGTGTGGGCGAGCGAGTCCCTGGTCGTGCGCCCGGTCGCCTCCCCGACGAGCACGTCTGTATGCCCGATCGTCCCAACGCTGGCGATGCGCAGCCACAGATCCCAATCGCACACGCGCCTGAGCAGGATGTGTGGGTCGCACGCTCCTGCCTGGTCGATTACCGCCCGTCGATGCATCACCGCAACATTGGATATGAAGTTCGAAACCTGCAGCAGGGCGGCGTCGAATTCCTTGGGCTCACGGCCCAGAATGTGGTCGCGCGTCACGGTGCCGTCGGGGCTCGTGCGAGGCCAGACCGTGTTGCCGTAGGTCATGTCCCAGTCGGGATGCTCTTCAAGGGCGTCGACAAGGACGGCGAGCGCATTGGGATACCAGAGATCGTCATCGAACATGTAGGCGAAGTACCGGCCGCGTGCGAGGGGCAGGAGCTGGGCGATTCTAAGGGCGGGAAGGCCCGAGTTGCGTTCGTGGCGGACGTACCTGATCCTTTCGTCTCGCTCGGCAAAGGCGGTCACGATACGAGACGTGGAATCGGTCGAGCCGTCGTCGGCGACAAGCAGCTCGAAATCGCGAAACTCCTGGGCGAGAACGCTCTCGATCGCCCTGCTGAGAAGCCCGGAGTCCCCGCGGCGGTACGTCGGCAGGAACACCGACACTGTGGGAGAGCCGGTCATCTGCGAGCGCGGGAGAGGACGTCCCGATAGGTTCCGAGCAAGGCCTGCGCCGCCGCTGCCACGGAGTAGTGCTCCACCACGTCGTCGTGGGCCGCGCTCGCCAGGCTCTCACGCAGGCTCGCATCCGCCATCATCCGGCGGAGACCCGTGTACCAGCCCTCCTCTGTGTGCGGCACGAGAAGGCCTGTTCTTCCGTCGATCACGCAGCGGGAGTAGGAGGGACAGTCGGAGTAGATAGCCGGGATGCGACAGGCGCTGTACTCCCGGTACTTGTTGTTCGACTTGCCGCTCTTGCTGGGGAGGCTCGCGAGAGGGGCGATGCCGAACGACCAGTCGACCCTGCTGAGCGCGCGCAAGAAGGCGGGGTAGTCCGTGTCGTAGGGCACGAAGTCCACGTTGGACAGGCCCACCAGGCTCTTGGGCGCGAAACCGAAGAACTGCATGCGGACCGCGTCCCCGCTCTCGTCGAGGATGCGACGCAAAGCGGGCTCCACGCATTCGAAATCGTGCCCGTGGGTGACGGTCCCGGCGTAGCCGATTACCAGTCCTGAGGGCGCCACCGGCCGGGGGCGGGTGTCGATGTGCGCAAAGTCGACGCAGCTCGGCAAGACGCGGACATCGGCGGCGAACTCACGGAAAGCGGCAGCGAGAACCTCGGTGGTGGTCGTCACCACCTGGGCGCCCGAAAGCAGCCTCACGAAGGATCGGCGGACGTTTGGAGAGAGATAGCGCGCCGGAGTGTCCTTGTCGGTAGCCAGGAAGTTGTCGTCGGACTCGTAGATCACCGCGGCTCCCGCTGCGCGCGCGCGTGCCTGCGCTCTCACACCGGCGGGGCTGATCACACGCTGGAAGACGACGACGTCGGCGTCGCGGAGCGACTGCTCGGCTCGCAGCCGGGCCTCTCGTCGCGGCAGACAACGGTGAAGTGCGAGACGGGGGATCTGCCTTCGAGGGGGCAGGAGGTCGTCGTCGGGGATCATTGTGTACGTCACGTATCCCCGCTCGACGAGCCAGGCCAGCGGAGACAGAAGGCGGATATGGGTGGAGGGCGTGATACCGGGGCGGACGACGACGACATTGATGGGCGGATCAGGCGTGGGCGAGGTACCTGTCGCCGGTACTCGATCTGACGCCGGCGCTGCGTCCTGGGGCAAGTAGACCGCCATCCCGATCAGTCTCACCTGCACGCCGCCGTCCTCGACAGTAGCGTCGCGGGAGGGGTCGAGAACGAAGCCGAGGCGCCTGTACAGCGGGATCACCCTCTGGTTGTCGGCTCTGATCCGCACGTAGATGAGGTCGAGGTCGAGGACCCTGCGCGCGTGATCCAGGACGGCCCGGCATGCGTCGATGGCGTAGCCGCGGCCTTCATCTTCCGGGCGGCCTATCATTATCCGGCCACCTTCGGCTGTACGCGCCGTGCGATCGACATCATAGAGACTCACGCAGCCGATCGGGCGCCCGTCAAGAGTTTCGATGATGTACATGAAGTCATCGTTGCGGCATAGGTACTCCGCATACCAATCCGCCTGTCCCTCGAGCGTGATTGGCGAGGAGTCCGCAAAACAGAGGCGATGCCTGTTGCGCCACTCGACCAGATCTTCCAGGTCGCGCTCTGCCAGTGGGCGCACGCGCGTGAGCCTCCCCAGTATGACCCCTTCCTCGGTCACCGGCCGTAGAAGCTCGTGATGCCCGACACCACCTGGTCTACCTCGTCGTCTGTGAGGGTCGAATACATCGGCAGAGTGAGGATGCGGGGAAACAGACGCTCGGCGGTCTCCAGCACCGGCCGGTTGCCGTAGCATCGGTACGTGTGGATGGGCTTGTAGTGGACGCCGGTCGAGATCCCTCGTTCTTGTAGCCACACGCTCAGGTCGTCTCGGCGTTCGCACTGGATGCAGTAGATGTGCCATGAGGAGTACGACCCGTCCGCGTCGGGTGGCGGCGTCTTCACCTCGGGTACGTCGGCCAACGCGGCCGTGTACATCTCGGCGATCTTTGCGCGGCGCGCGTTCATGGCGTCGAGCCTGGCAAGCTGCACGAGCCCGATCGCCGCGGTGATGTCGTTCATGTGGCACTTCAGACCTATCTCGTCGACCGAGTACTCCCACCAGTACGAACGGTCTCCCTCGGTGCGGTCCCACGTGCCCTTGTCGATCCCCAGCCAGCGTAGACGCTTCGCGCGTGCGGCCAACTCCGGGTCGTCCAGGGTGAGGGCGCCTCCGTCTCCAGTGCACAGGTTCTTGACGGCGTGGAAGCTGAAGCAGCCCAAGTCGCCGAGACTGCCGGCTTTGCGGCCGCGAAGTGAGCTGCCGCAGGCGTGCGCGCAGTCTTCGACAATGGGGATGCCGTTGGCTACAGCGCGAAGGGCGTCGATGTCCACGGGTCTTCCACCGTAGTGCACGGGCAGGATGGCACGAGTGCGCGGGGTGATCTTCGCGGCGACATCGTCCAGGGAGATGTTGAGGGTGTCGGGGTCGATGTCGGCGAACACGGGCGTCGCCAGGTTGTAGGCGACCACGTGGGCCGTGGAGACGAAGGTGCAGGTGGGGACGATGACCTCGTCGTTGGGTGAGATGCGCAGCAGCCTGAGCGCCAGATCCAGGGCCGAGGTGCCGGAGTTGACACCCACCGCGGCGTTTGTGCCCACGTAGGCGGAGAACCGGCTCTCGAACTCGGCCGTTCTTGGGCCCAGGCCAAGCCATCCGGAGCGCAAGACCGCGCTGACGGCCTCGATCTCCTCCTCACCCATGTCGGGCTTGAAAACCTGGATCACGTCTCTACTCCATGCGCACCTGGCGCGTTGGTGCGACGGCCGGCGCTTCGTGAGCCCCGCGAAGCGTCTCGATATCTCAATCTAGCATGCCGCGGACGCCAACGTGGCAGTCGGGTTGGACTCCTCATGGTTGCCGACGGCATCGGCGCCGAAGGTAGTATTCTGGCCGTGCCATGCGTGACCAGTTGACGACCGCTCAGAGGCGGATAGGGACATGTGCGCGAGTAGCGCGGCGGCGGGTGGCCACGGAGGCTTCCCGCCGATTGGCGTCGCTGAGGACCGACACGGTCGAGGGCGATGAGCTGGCAGGGCTCCTTTTCGGCCAGCAACACCCCGGTTCTCGGGACTTCTTCACCGCTTCTGTGGGGCAGTGTCACACTGTCCCGCTGTCCGCCCTTCCCCACCTGGCGTTTGCTCGCGATCCCGAGGAGGGACGCGCCGTGTTTGAGGACTACCTTGAGAAGAGCTGGGCGTTCATATGGCCCGAGAACAACACACCCGAGGCCCGGCGCCTTCATATCGAACGGTTCCTGGAACGGAGGGAGCTCATCGAGCGGGGCGAACGCGTCGAAAGACCTACTTTGGTATTCCGCCGGCGGGACGGTAGGTACGTCATCGCGGATGGGAATCACAGGGCTGCCATAGCGCTTGCCCTGAACCGCACCTGCCAAGCTGAGAGTCCTGAACGCTGGTCCTTGGCTCTCGGCGGTTGCCACCACCTCCGGTGCGTTCTTCGGATCGGGCTACCTGGGGATGCCCTATCAGAGCCTGTTTGACCGCGAACGCCTGGTTGTGAAAGGCCGCCGCAGAGACACGCTTCAGCGGGTCAGGAAGTTGCTGCCGGACGATATCATCGGCCGGCGGGTGCTGGATCTGGGCAGCAACATCGGGGCGATAGCTTTCGCGGCGGCTGATCTCGGAGCGAAGAGCGTCCTGGGGCTGGAGCTGGATCCCAGGATGGTCACCAGCGCGCTCAGGCTGAACAGCTACTTCGCCTCCGACGTCGACTTCTGCGTGTACGACCTGAACGAGCCCTACGTTCCGGCGGAGGAGGTGGACACCATTCTCTGCCTCTCTTTGGTGCGCCATCTCGAGAGGCCGGACAGTCTCGGGAGGACGATCCGGGAGAGCGGCTGCAAGGTCGTGTACTTCGAGGGCCACGCCGGCACCACGATCGATAGCTACCCGTCTCTGCTGTCCCGTGATCACTTCGGGGAGATCGATCTCCTTGCCTACAACGACAGAGCGTACCCCGGCAGTGGAGGTGACCGGCCGCTCTTCAGGTGCGTGCCCCGGTCGTAGCCGCCCATGGCCGGGTCGGTTCCGGGAGCGGATGTCCCCGGGAGGGCAGGCGCGGTCTTGTATGGCGAGTGGTGAGGGTGAGATGCTGAGATACCAAACCGGACCATGTGGAGAACAACCTCGCCAAAGGCACCATGACAGGTAGGAGTCCAACAGCGCCAGTCCTGGACGCCGGCGATCGCTTTGTGGTCTACGAGCACAAGCGTGGCTGGGCCGCCCTTGACCTGCGCGAACTCTGGTCCTACCGCGAGCTGCTCTACTTCCTCACCTGGCGCGACGTCTTGGTCCGCTACAAGCAGGCCGTGCTCGGGGTCGTCTGGGCCGTTCTGCAGCCCTTCCTGACCATGGTCGTCTTCACGCTCGTGTTCAACCGGCTGCTGGGGGTCAAGGGAGAAGTCGAGGGCTCCGACCCAGGTCATACCGTACGAGATCTTCAGCTTCAGCGGACTCTTGGCCTGGCAGTTCTTCGCCGGAGCGCTGTCACGCTCCGGAACGAGTCTGGTCGGAAACGCCAATCTGCTCACCAAGGTCTACTTTCCTCGACTCGTGATACCGCTCTCCGCCGTACTTGCCGGCCTGGTCGACTTCGTTATCTCCTTCGCGATCCTGCTTGTTCTCATGGCAGCCTACGGCATCGCTCCCGGCTGGGAGATCGTGTTCGTGCCCCTGTTCTTGGTTCTGGCGATCGCGACGGCGCTCTCGGTCAGTCTCTGGTTGAGCGCTCTCAACGTGCTCTATCGCGACGTGCAGTACCTCATCCCCTTCTTGGTGCAGCTTTGGATGTTCTTGAGCCCGGTGATCTATTCCATCGGCGATCGCGATCTGCCGGCTTGGGCGCGCGTTCTCTTCTCTCTGAACCCGATGACAGGCGTGATCGACGGCTTTCGCTGGGCTCTTCTGGGCAGCCGTTTCCCCGGACCCTATCTGTGGATCTCGATCGGTGTGGTGGCGGTGCTGCTCTTCGGGGGCCTGTTCTACTTCAAACGGATGGAACGGGTGTTCGCCGATGTGGTGTAGCAGCGATGAGCGAAGTCGGCCGCTCGCGCACCGCAATACGGGTCCTGGGCAAGATGTACCGCATCGGCGGCGAACGCGAGGACTACCGCACGCTGCGCGACACGCTCGGATGCGGATGGCCAAGCGACCCATCGAGCGAATCCGCCACCCGGGGGCGGCCACACACATCTCGGAGGTGCTCTGGGCACTCAAGGACGTCAACATCGAGGTCAAGCGCGGCGAAGCTTTGGGGATCATCGGAGCCAACGGCGCCGGGAAGAGCACCCTTCTCAAGATTCTCAGCCACATAACCGAGCCGACCGAAGGCAGAGTCGAGATCGCGGGCCGGGTGGCGAGCCTTCTCGAGGTGGGCACCGGCTTCCACGGTGAACTCACCGGCCGCGAGAACATCTACCTCAACGGCGCCATCCTTGGCATGACGAGGGCCGAGATCAGGAGCAAGTTCAACGAGATCGTCGAGTTCAGCGAGATCGGCCGCTTTCTCGACACGCCTGTGAAACGCTTCTCCAGCGGCATGTTCGTGAGGCTGGCCTTTGCCGTTGCGGCCCACCTCGAGCCCGAGATACTCATCGTCGATGAAGTCCTGGCCGTGGGCGACGCCAGCTTTCAGAAGAAATGCCTCGGCAAGATGGAGGATGTAGCCGGGCATGGCCGCACCGTGCTCTTCGTCAGTCACAACATGCAGGCGGTTCGCAGCCTCTGCGGCAGCGCGGTCGAACTGGAGGCGGGCAGAGTCGTGAACTCAGGCGAGGCCGGTCAGGTGGTCGCTGACTACCTGACGAAGCAGGCGGCCAGCCAGGCCTCCATCGAGTGGGCATCGGGCGAGGGCCCCGGTGACAACGTGGCCCGGCTCCTGGGCGTGCAGGTGCTCGATGAGAACGGCGGTGTTGCGAGTGTCGCCTTCAGCGACCAGCCGATGCGCATCCGGATATCCTTTGAGCTCTTTCAAGCCGAGCCCGCGTTGGGCGTGGCCTTCGATCTGACCACGAGCGACGGGACCATGGTCATGCAGTGCTATCAGAAGGATGAGGATGAAGAGAACTGGCCGGAACTGCAGGTCGGCCGGAACTGCGTCGAGTGCGTGGTGCCGGCGGGACTGCTGAATGATGGTCAGTACCTCGTGATGCCCAAGCTGCTTATCCACGGGCTCCGCTGGATCGTGCGCGGTCCCGCGGCCATCTCCATCGAGGTACACCGCGTGCCCGGGCCCTCTCCGTACGGGAGGCACAAACGTCCTGGGGCAATCGCCCCAGGGCTTCAGTGGAGGCGCGTGACCGACTGGGAGTGAGACCTCGCTCTACCGACGCAGGCGTCCAGGAGTTGCCTGAGTCGTTCCCCCATCTTCTCCTCCGAGAACTGATCGATGTAGTCGCGCGCCGGCGTGACGATGGATCTGCCCTCGATCTTCGCGTCCCAGAGTCCCACGAGGTGGTCGGCGATGGCGACCGGATCGTCGGCCGGGGCGATCAGCCCCAGGCCGGATCGTCGGGCGATGGTCGCGGTCTCGCCCTCGGGCACCAGGGCGAGGATCGGCTTCTCCGCGGCGAGCATGGTGAAGATCTTCCCCGGCACCTGTGCGTCGAACTCGGCCAGGGGGACCTTGATGAGGACCAGACAGTCCGCTCGGATCATCTCCTGCCAGATCGTCTCGGGAGGGAGCGGGTCCTCGACGGAGATCGCATCAGCAACAGAAAGCCTCCTGGACTGGGCGGCAGCCTCGGCCAGACCTGGTCCCCAGCCCACGAAGCGTAGCCTGACCCGCCCTCTCGCCTCCGGTCGTCTCTCGAAGAGCAGGGGCAAGGCCGCGACCAGGCCAGCGGCGCTTCTTCCTTTGCCCCCGCCGAGAGTGCCGGGATGGAGCAGGGTCAGCGTGGTCCGGCTCCGCGAGTCGCCGCCGGAGTTGCGCGCCGGTATTGGTGAAGACGATGGCGGCGCCGTCGAGTAGACGACGTGGACTTTGGCCGCCGCGCGCGGATACTGGGCCCGCAACTCCTCGGCATAGGTCGTGGTTGCGGTGATGACGGCCGACGCGTGCTCGAGCGTTCTCTCCAGCGCCCTGGATTGGTCGGGGGTGAGTTCCTCGCCATGCGGCGGACACGGGTCGTGGAACGCGATGACGAGGGGAACCTGGAGCTGTTCGGACACACGTCGCGCGATCACCGCCGATCTCAGCGCCCCGTAGCTGATGCCCCAGACGACATCCGGTTTGCCAGCCCGGGCCGCCCGCCGCTCCGCCCACCGCTCCATCCGAGCAGTCCAGTAGAGCTCGGGGTCGTCGACGTGGTACTTCTCGCTCCGTGGGTGAGTGCGAATCCAGATGGTTCGAAGGTAGGCGTGATTCCACACCTTCGGGCAAGCATCCTCCGGGAAAGGCAGCTGCGCCACCACCCCGGGGAAGGCCCGTTCGATCCGGAGATGGCGTTTGAGTAGTGGCCTCCGCGCCTGGAACAGCGTGGTTTGCCAGCCATGAGGCCGTAGCGCCCGTGCTTTCGCGAAGAGTCGCTGGGTCGAGCAGAGCCAGCCGAAGCCGAAAGCGTCATAGTCGATTATCCATAGTCGCTGCGACTGCAACTGCCAACTCCGGATGAGTCCCGCTCGTCAGAGGCGACAAGCGGGCGACGTCGATGTCACCCGAGCATACGGGCTCGGGCGGTCGACAGCAAGCCCGAAGCACGGGGCATGCCAGGTCAGCTAGAATCGAGAAGGGCAACCGACAAGAAACGGCTGGAGGCGTTCGAGTGCAGGACGATCAATCGCAAAGCCCGGATGTCAGCGCGGGGGAGTCGATGCCGAAGTCGCTCGCCTGGCAAAGCCGTCTCTGGAAGCGATATCGCAGATGGAGAAGAGGCGATTCCGCCGGTCGCGACCCGGGGGTTCCCACCGCGAGCATCCTGCTGGTGACCTACAACCGCCTTGGCATGCTCAAGGAGTGCGTCTCCTCGATCTTGGCCAACACGGGGGACGTGGACTACGAGCTGATCGCATGGGACAACGCCTCGACGGACGGCACGGCCGAGTACCTGGACGCCATCGCTTCAGCGCACCCACAGGTGCGAGTGGTCCACCACGCCGGCAACATCGGAGTGAACGCCGTCGCTGCCTGCGTAAGGCTCGCGCGAGGCTACTACCTTCTGGAGATGGACGACGACGTGCTCGAGGTCCCCTCGGGGTGGCTGGCCGAGATGATCCGCGTGTTCGAGGCTGTCCCGCGCGCCGGCTACCTGGCGGCCAATGTCGTCCAGGACGAGACCACGCACGGCGCCAAACCGCCGGACGACCAGTATCGCCCGCTCGACTACGGCGACGGCGTGGTCATAGAGTGTGGACCGACCGGCGGATGGTGCACCATCACGTCCAAGAGCGTGGTCGACCGGATTGGCAACTTCCTCGAGATGCCCGGGAGGGTGTTCTTCGGAGAGGATGGCGACTTCGCCCGAAGATGCACGAGGCGTCGCTATCGCATAGGGATAGTCAGAGGCGTCAGGGTCTACCACGCGACGGGTTCGGCCAAGAACCTGGAATACGGGTGCGCGGAAGTGTGCCGGCAGAAATACGCTGATGGTCCCGAGTACGATTCCCATCTGGCGGCGATCATCGAGGCCATGGGCGACTCCGACAAGACGCCCCAATAGCGAGGGGTCGGACGCCGATGCCAGCGGTTCCACCGCGAGTCACCGTGGTCATTCCCAACTGGAACGGGTTGCGCCATCTCCCGGAGTGCCTGGGAGCTCTGGAGGCTCAGTCCTTCTCGGACTTTGAAGTGATCGTGGTCGACAACGCCTCGAGCGACGGCAGCGTGGCTTGGGTGCAGGAGCATCACCCCGAAGTGCGTGTGCTGCAGCGCCCGGACAACGGCGGGTTCTCCAGGGCGGTCAACGAGGGGGTCGACGCCGCCCGAGGCGAATACGTGGCCTTGCTCAACAACGACACCGCGGTGGACGGAGGGTGGCTCGGGGCTCTGGTCGCTGGGCTCGACGAGAACCGAGCGTATGACTTCGCGGCTTCGAAGATGGTGCTCTTCTACGAGCCCGAACGACTGAACGCTGCCGGCGACGTCTACGTTCTGTGGCGCCTCGCGGGCAAGAACCGGGGCTTCGGAAAGCCGGTCTCGCGCTACAGCGACGATGGAGCGGGTGCTCGGCGCCTGCGCCGGGGCCGCGCTCTACCGACGTTCGCTGTTTGGCGAGGTGGGACGTTTCGACGAGGACTTCTTCCTCATGAGCGAGGACACCGATTTCAACCTGCGCTGTCTGATCGCCGGGAAGCGCTGTCTCTACGTCCCCTCTGCCGTGGTCGGGCACAAACTGAGGGCCACGATCGATGCTGCGCCGGCCTGGGAGATGACGCGTCTCGGGGCGCGCAACGAAGCGATAGCCGCGGCCAAGAATCTACCCGTGCCGGCTCTGCTCCTGCTGCCGGTGCTCTGGCTATATCGTCTGCTCAGACAGACTGTGGTGATACGGCCTTCGAAATGGCGTCTGATGCCAAGGCTGCTGCGCCAGGCGCCGGGCCGTCTCCGGGCTGAGGCTGAGGGTTTCCGTCTGGGGTGGGCAAAACGCCCGGAGGTGTGGCGCCTCAAATCCGTGGGAACACTCACGATCCTTCGCTGGCTTCTCCGGGGATCAGGGCCGAGGTAGCACAGAGATGGCATTCAACACGGTGCGTCCTTCCAGGATCGGGCTGGAGGCCTCTTCGGTCTGCCAGCTGTCGTGCCGCTCATGCCCGGTCCACGGTGGTGCCGGGAACTCGGCGGTGGGTAGCGGGTTCCTGAAGCTTTCCAGCTTCCAGGACCTCCTACGGAGCAACCCGAGGATCAGGGAGATTGAACTCTCGAACTACGGAGAGATCCTGCTCAACCCCGACCTGCTCGGCATCCTTGAGTACGCCCACGAGAGGGGCGTGGCGCTGACAGCCAACACTGGAGTCAATTTCAACAGGGTGAGCGACGAAGTCCTAGAGGGGCTGGTGAAGTATCGCTTCAGGAGCATGACGTGCTCCATCGACGGGGCGAGCGATCAGACCTATCCCCTGTACAGAGTCAACGGAGACTTCTCAACGGTGATCGCGAACATCCGGAAGCTGAACGCGCTCAAGAGCAAGTACGGGTCGGAGTTTCCCAAGCTGGCGTGGCAATTCGTGGTGTTCGGCCACAACGAGCACGAGATATCTCAGGCAAGGGAGATGGCCAGGGAGCTGGACATGACGTTCTACGTGAAGCTAGCCTGGGACCCTGATTTCTCGCCCGTGGTCAACAAGGCGGCACTGCGACGGGAGATCGGGGCGGCGGACCGTGAGGAATACAGACAACGCTTCGGGGCCGACTACGTTCAGGCGACCTGCCTTGAGTTGTGGAACCGGCCGCAGATCAACTGGGACGGCACGGTGCTGGGGTGCTGTCGAAACTTCTGGGGCGATTTTGGAGCCAACGCGTTCAGCGACGGGCTGGTACCCAGCGTGAACAGTCCGAAGATGCGCTATGCGAGGCAGATGCTCCTGGGCAAGAAGCCGGCTAGAGATGACATCCCGTGCGCGACCTGCAGCATGTATTCCGACATGCGGAGTGGAGGGAACTGGGTGAAGAAAAGCGAGATCTCCGCGGAGCGCCGCCGTGCCAATCGAAGTGTGCGCCTGCGGAGCGAGAAGGTTCGCAAGTCTATCGCGTACCGCGGTGCAAGATTCGTCTACCGTCAGTTCAGGCCGGCGCCCAGTCCGAACCGCCGACTGTTCAGCATGGTCACCCCCTTGGCGATCCCTCTCGCGCCCGACGAGACAACGGGCTGGAAGCCGTACCCCATCTTCCATGGCTCCAGCAAGGGTCTGCAGGCTTGGGATTGTCACGCGTCGGTGCTCACACAAGGCACGAGTCCGCACCCCCCGCACCGGCACGAGGATGAGGAGATCCTCATGCTTCTGTCGGGTGAGGTCGATCTCCTGCTCCCGGACCTCCAGGCCCCCGCCGCGAGCAGCGGAAGGCATCTGCGACCGGGTCAGTTCGTGTACTACCCCTCCAACTTCGCCCACACGCTCCAGACGACCAGCCCGGAACCGGCGGACTACCTGATGTTCAGATGGTCTTCCGACTCCAAGAAGAGCGGCTCGCTCCTCGCGCACGACCTGTACAGCCCGTTCGGTCCTCGACTCACACGGAGAGGCTACCGGCGGCTTCTCCTCGCGACTGGTGTTCGAGGGGCCGACGAGGTACCTGAAGAAGCTTCACTGCCACGCTTCCACTCTCCCGGCCGGGCAGGGCTACGACTCGCACGCCGACGAGTACGATGTGGCCATCGTCGTTCTCGAGGGCGAGGTCGAGACTCTTGGAGAGCGAGTCATCCCTCATGGCGTGATCCTGTACGCGGCGGGCGAGCCTCACGGAATGCACAATCCTGGTGAGGTGACGGCCAGGTATCTGGTGTTCGAGTTCCACTATCGCGATAGTGGTCTGGCGGCCAGACTCCGTCGTTCCGCTTGTCGGGCGCGTCGTGAGGGTTGTGCGCAAGGGCCCGAGAGGCGTCAGCGCCGCGGTCAGGGCGCGGCTATCTAGAAGAAGGGCTTGAGCGCGCGCCAGACGAAGCGCGTGAGGTGCGGATGACGCCTGGCTCCTTTGTTCAGCAGAGCGGCCACGCGCCAGGTGGGGAAGTCGAGAAGCGCAACCTGCTCCTTCGCCTGCTTGGTCAACTCCCGCTCCATCTCGCGATATCGCGGGGCCGGAGAGCTGACTCTAACGGCTCTGGCGCGGTCGCGTCCCTCCGTGTGCGGCCACGTGTGAAACCAAGAGGTGTGGTTGTCGATGTCCATCACCTCCGGAGTCAGGCTCGCCTGCCTGAAGGCGGCATTGACTGAGAGCTGGTCACGCCGGGAATAGCGGTACACGTGCGCCGCCCAGATCTCCAGCATCGTACGGAGCCTGGGGTCTCTATGGTCGCGCAGCATGATCCCTGTCCAGTAGGGGCGCTCCTCAAGGACATCCGGGAACTCGCTGGCGTAGTGGTCTAGGTGCTCGAAGATCCGATCCGGGTCGTCGAGGCCGATTCTCGACACCTCCATGAATTCGTCCAGCACCGAGTCGCGGAAGCTGTGCCACGGCACGCAGATGCCGGAGGCCAGGCTGTAGCGTTCGAACACGCGCTCGGGTGGTTCGGTCAGCAAGACGGAGTTGTCGATGTAGAGCGAGATGTCGAAATCCGGCAGGTGAAGGTGCGGACGGATCTTGAAGTCCCGTTGGCTGCGGCCCGGGTCCATGCCGAAGAGCAGCGGCGCCTGTCTGACTTGCCAACTGTCACTGCGCAGTTCGGGGTCGTCGGTCAGACAGATGAAGGGGATCTTCGATCCAGCGGCGACGGGCTGCTCGTTGAACGACTCGTACCGGCCTGTGAGCGCCGTGTACACACACAACCGGGGCATATGGAGTCTCCTCAATGGCTTCAGAACTGCACGGCGCCGACGCGTGCCAGTGTACTTCGAGAACCAGACTAGCAGGGAATGCCCAGTCTGGCTCCTTGTGCTGGTAGAGTATGAGCCAGATGATGGATTCTGCGGAGGTCGTTTTGAAAGGCATCATCCTGGCCGGGGGGTCCGGCACTCGCCTCTATCCCGCCACGCGCGTGGTGAGCAAGCAACTGCTCGCCGTGTACGACAAACCGATGGTCTACTACCCGCTGTCGACTCTCATGATGGCCGGCATCCGCGACATCCTGGTGATCTCCACCCCCGCCGACCTCCCTCTGTTCGAGGAACTGCTGGGCGACGGTTCGTCGCTCGGACTGACGTTCGCGTACGCTGCGCAGCCGCGGCCCGAGGGGCTGGCCCAGGCTTTCGTCATCGGCGCGGAGTTCTTGGCCGGCGGTCCGGCATGCCTGGTTCTTGGCGACAACATCTTCTACGGCCATGGGTTCGTCGAATCGCTTCACGCGGCGGCTGCTCTGCAGCGGGGAGCCACCGTGTTCGGCTACCGGGTCAAGGACCCGGAGCGGTACGGAGTGGTTGAGTTCGACGCGGCCGGCCGGGCCCTGTCCATAGAGGAGAAGCCGGCCAAGCCGAAGTCCTACTATGCCGTCCCCGGCCTCTACTTCTACGACGAACGGGTGGTGGAGGTGGCGGCGGGCTTGCGGCCGTCGGCGAGGGGAGAACTCGAGATCACCGACGTGAACCGCACCTACCTGGAATGGGGCGAACTGCATGTGGAGAAACTCGGCCGGGGCATCGCCTGGCTCGACACCGGCACGCATGAGTCGCTCCTGCAGGCCTCGAACTTCGTTCAGACCATCGAGGAGCGCCAGGGGCTGAAGATGGCGTGCCTGGAGGAGATCGCGTACCGTCGCGGCTACATCTCGGCCGATCAGCTCGAACGCGCGGCCGACGAGATGAAGGGCAACTCGTACGGCAGCTATCTGCGGCAGGTGCTCGAGGAGGGCCGCGACCCAAGCGTTTCGAGCCCGCCCTCCGCCTAGGGTCAGCGTGAGATTGGAGAAGGCATGATCGAAGGCGTCAAGCTGAAGGATCTCAAGCCCATCCCCGACGATCGAGGGATGCTGATGGAGATGTGGCGCTCCGACGACCCCGATTTCCAGAGGTTCGGCCAGGTGTACATAACCTGGGTCAATCCGGGAGTCGTCAAGGCTTGGCACTATCACAAGAAGCAGACCGATCACTTCGTGTGCGTGGCGGGCATGGCCAAGGTCGCGCTGCACGACACACGCGAAGGTTCGTCCACCAAGGGCGAGACCAACGACTTCGTCATCGGGTGGCAGCGGCAGCGGCTTCTGATCATCCCGCCCGGCGTCTACCACGGGTTCACCGCGGTGGGTACTGAACCGGCGGGCATCATCAACATCCCGACCGAGTTGTACGACTACGATGAGCCCGACGAGTTCCGCCTCCCCTTCGACGATCCGAAGATCGGCTACGACTGGGGCGTGAAGAGCAGGTGAAGATCCTTGTCTGCGGCGGCGCCGGGTTCATCGGCAGCACCTTCGTCCGGCGGATGCTGGCGAGCGATCCCAGCACGGAGATCGTCAACCTGGACAAGCTGACCTATGCAGGCAACCTGGACAACCTGCGGAGCGTCGAGGACGATCCCCGTTACCGTTTCGTCCAAGCCGACATCTGCGACAAGCCGGCAGTGCTCGAGGCCGCTCGGGGCGTCGACGCGATCGTGAACTTCGCAGCGGAGACTCACGTCGATCGCTCCATCGCCGAGCCCGAAGCCTTCCTCCACACCGACATCCTGGGCACGCACACGCTTCTGGAGGCGGTGCGCGAGCTGGGCATCGCCCGCATGGTGCAGGTGTCCACCGACGAGGTCTACGGCTCCATCGACGAGGGCTCGTTCACCGAAACCCACCCTATCTGCCCTTCAAGCCCGTATTCTGCCTCCAAAGCCGGTGGCGATCTCCAGGTACTCGCGTATCAGCACACGTACGGTCTCCCGGTGATGATCACCCGAGGCTCGAACACCTATGGGCCCAACCAGTATCCGGAGAAGCTCATCCCGCTGTTCGTCACCAACGCCCTGGAAGGCGAGCAGCTCCCTCTCTACGGCGACGGCCTGAACGTGCGCGACTGGCTTCACGCCGATGACCACGCCGACGGCATAGCGTTCGTGCTTGCCCACGGCCGCGCCGGAGAGGTGTACAACGTGGGCGGCGGCAACGAGCGCACCAACCTTGAGATCACCAGCATAATCCTGGACGAGCTGGGCCTAGACGAGAGCGCCATCCGCCGGGTGACCGACCGACCGGGCCATGATCGCCGCTATTCCCTCGACTGCACCAAGATGCACGCGCTGGGCTGGCACCCGGCCGTGGAGTTCGAGCAGGGTCTGCGCGACACGATCCGCTGGTACCGAGACAATGCCTGGTGGTGGAGCAAGATCAAGCACGAGACGGAGGAATTCGCCCGCTGGCGGGCCCGGTGGTATGAAGAACGGTCGTGAGCTGAACCGGCGCGGGCCGAACCAGCGCGAGCTGCTGATCGTTGGCGCCGGGGGCATGCTGGGGACCGCTCTGACGCGGATCGCCGAACGCCGGGGCTACATCCCGCGAGGCCTACGCGGAGAGCCGAACTCGATATCACCGACGGAGCGGCCGTGCGCGACACGGTCCGGGGGTTCGCTGCGGAGGCTCGCGCGAGACGGAGCCAGTGGCGCCGTGGTGAACGCCGCCGCCTACACCGATGTGGAGGGGGCGGAGGACCACCCGGAACGTGCCTATCTGGTCAACGAGCTTGCCGCCGGCCGGTTGGCCGCGGCCGTCCGTGGGGAGGGACTGGCCTTCGTGCACGTGTCGACCGACTTCGTTTTCGACGGGACCAAGCGGGGAGCCTACGTCGAGACCGATGAGCCGCGCCCTCTGAGTGTCTACGGGGCCTCCAAGCTGGCCGGCGAACGGGCGGTACGCTCCGGTCACCCGGAGGCGCTGGTCGTCCGCACCGCTTGGACCTACGGCCCCGGCGGGAACAATTTCCCTGAGAAGATCCTCCGGAGAGCCCGTGCGCTGCTGAGCGGGACAGTCGCAACCCTCGTGGGAGTGATGCCAGGGAGTGACTATGAGGCCCCGGTCTTGCAGGTAGTAGCCGATGAGGTGGGCTCGCCGACGAACTCGGTGGATCTGGCCGATGGGCTGCTCGCCTTGCTCTCGTTGGGGGCCACCGGGGTCTACCATCTCACGGGCGACGGTTCCTGCTCCCGGTACGAGCTGGCCTTGGAGACGCTCCGCGTGGCCGGTTTCGTCGTTCCGGACGATCTCGCGGTCGAACCGGTCGCTTCTTCGAACTTCCCCAGCAAGGCGGTGCGGCCGCTCAATTCGGTCCTGGATTGCGCCAAGGCAGCGGATCTGGGTGTGCGGCTGCCCGCGTGGCAAGACGGCCTTGCCCGGTTCGTCGCCGAGCTCTAGAGAGGTCGGCGAACCGCCCCATGCAGTCCGACGTGGTCATAGTCGCCCACAATCCAGGTCAGCTGCTGGTCGGGGCTGTGACCTCGGCCGTCGAGCAGGCGGGAGCCGGGCGCGTGTGGGTCATGGATGCCGAAAGTACGGATGGCAGTGTCGACCTGGTGCGGCGAGTCGGGAATGGCAGTCCATGTCGTGCCGCTTCCCAACGCCGGATTCGCCGCCGCCAACAACCGGGGGATCGAGGCGACGGACTCGCCCTTCGTTCTGCTGCTCAATCCTGACGCCGTACTCTGCCCGGGCGCTCTGCAGGCCCTCGAGGCGACTGCCGAAGCGGATCCGCGGGCGGGGATCATCGGCGCCTTGGTGCTGAACCCCGACGGAAGCGTCCAGGCCAATTCCTTCGGCGGCTTCCCTTCGCTTCTCAGCTACCTGCGTCTGCGGATCTGGAGAGTGATGCAGCGACTGCGTGGCAACGTCCACCTGTCGCCGAAGGCGCCGGTCTCCACTGCTTCGGTCGACTGGGTGACCGGCGCCGCGATGCTGGCGCGGCGCGCGGCCGTAGCCGAGGTCGGTCCCATGGACGAGGGCTTCTTCCTCTACTACGAAGACACCGATTGGTGCCATCGCATGCACGATCACGGTTGGAAGGTGATGCTGGAGCCGCGGGCGCGCGTGACACATCACCTTGGCAGTTCGAGCGCGTCAAAGACCACCGTCGCCCTTGCCTACCGAGACTCGTTCTACCGCTACTGCGATCTTTACGGATTGTGGGGACTCAAGGCCTTCGCGGGTCTCTGGCTGTTCCTGCGGCGGCTCTTCGGGGGTGCGCCCTGATGCGCGTGCTCCTCGACTGCCGCATGGCGAGTTGGTCGGGCGTGGGTCGCTACACCACCGGGCTGGCGCGCGCGCTAAGCGCGCGCGCCGACGTGAGGCTGGTGCAGATCTGCGTGCCGGGTGAGGATCCACCTGTGACTATCAGGCCGGGCGTGGAGGCCGTGACCGCGACGGCGCATCCCCTCGGAGCCTGGGGGGCGCTGGAGTTTGGGCGCCTGGTGCGCATGGCCAGGCCCGACATCCTGCATTGCCCGCACTTCCCGACCCCGTTGCCGGTCAGCGGGCCCCTGGTCGTCACCCTGCACGATCTCACCCCGCTCCTCGTGCCCGGCGTCATGCCCTCTTCTCTGAGGCGAGCTGTCTACCGCCGATGGAACGCGCGTGCGGTGCGCCTGGCCGATCGCGTGATAGTGCCGTCGCGCGCCACCGCCGAGGACGTGTCGGGGCTGTTCGCAGCGGTGCGTGGGAAGCTCGCAGTGACAGCAGAAGCAGCCGACGACTTCTCCTCCGGTCCGTTGGCGGTACTCACCGGCGAATTGGCCCGCCTGGCAAGAGGCGCCCTATCTGCTTTCGATGGGGAACACCAAGGCACACAAGGACCTGCCGACGCTGTTGCGCGCCTTCGCACTGCTGGCCTCCTCCCGGCCCGATCTGCGCCTGCTGCTGGCCGGTGCGGAGCCTGCCGGGTACCTGCGAGCAGAACTGGCAGGTGTCGCTCCGGAGATCCGCCCCCGCATAGCGTTCACCGGCCGGGTGACCGATGGCGAACTGCGCACGCTCTATGCCGGCGCCCTGGCCTTCGTGTTTCCGTCGCGGTATGAGGGATTCGGCCTGCCTCCGCTGGAGGCGATGGCTCTGGGCGCCCCGGTGGTCTGCGCGCGCGCCGCGTCGCTGCCCGAGGTGGTGGGCGAGGCGGCGCTGCTGTTCACGGCTGGAGACGCGGGCGCGCTTGCGGAGGCCCTGACCCGTGTCCTGCAGGATGACGCGCTGCGCGAGAGCCTTTCGCGGGCAGGCCGCGAGCACGCCGCCCGGTTCACCTGGGAGAGTACCGCGGCGGCCACCCTCGCGGTCTACGAGGAGGCGCTACAGCACTTCACCTCGCGTCGTGCAGCACGGGTCGGTGTGGGATGAGGATAGGGTTGATCGGATGGTATGGCCACCAGAACGCCGGCGACGAACGGATCCTCACATGCCTCCGGCGTTTCTTCGCCGACCATGAGCTGCTCGTCACCACCAGCTACGGCGATGCGGCTGAGCGAGTGCAGGAACTCGACACGTGCGATTTTGTCCTGCTCGGCGGCGGAGGTCTGATCCTCCGTGGCACCGGGGGCTACGCAACGCTCATACGGAATCTGCGGCCCCGTTTCGGGTGCGTAGGTCTCGGCGTCGAGGCCCGCCACCGCGACAACATGAGGCTGATCGAGGCCATCAAGGACCGCTCCGAGTTCATACTCGTGCGCGATGCGCGAAGCCGACAACTCCTCGGCTGCCCCAGCAAGACCGTCATCGGGCCGGATCTGACCTTTCTCTATCCCTATGACGTCGTCCCTGAGGCGGAAGCCGACATGTGCGGGCTCAATCTCCGTCCCTGGGTCAGCTGGCACGGCGACTTCAACGGCTGGCACGATCGTTTCATGCACGGGTTGAGCAAACGGCGGCCTGGCCTGGTGGCGCTCTCTCCGTTCCCAAAGTGGAGCCCGGACCGCGCCGTTGCCGCGTTGAGCCGGGAGTTCGAGGGACTGGTCGCCCTGCCGCTCTGCTTCGAGTCACCGGCGAAGAACGATCGCGATGTCCTCTCCTCCTACTTCGAAGAGGTGCCCAGCGGCTTCCGGGAGGAAGAGCTGAACCGCTGCAGATACGTGGCCAGCATGCGCTTCCACGGCCTCGTCTTTGCCTGTCAGAAGGGAATACCGTTCCTGTCTTTGTCGTATCAACAGAAGAACGAGCGATTCTGCAGAGCCCTGGGCATGGAGCGGCTCTCAGTGAGCCTGTTCGATCTCAAGACCGTGCCTGGGGTCGTTGCCGATCTGAGATCCAGTCGCGCGATCCTCAGGGAAACGCTCCTGGACGCACGGGCGGCCTACCATCGGGAGATCTGGAGACTAATGGGCGACGTCCATGTCATGATGACCGGCAGGGGCCCGCTGACGGCAAGGCCGGGTGACTGATGCCCGATCGCCCACTGCGGATCACCATGGTGAACAAGTACTACTCGCCGCCGCATCTGGGGGGTGTGGAGGCGGTGGTGCGCACCCTTTCGGAGGGTCTCATCGAACACGCCGGAGCGCAGGTGCGGGCGCTGGTGAGCAACGAGGGCCGCGAGCGGATTCAGGAGAACATCGACGGCGTCGAGGTGGTGCGCCTACCCAGACAACTGGCTCTGTCGTCGGCGCCGGTGGCAGCAGGCATGCCCCGCGCCTTGCGGGAGGAACTGAGCCGCCAGGGGCCGAACGGTCCGGAGCCGGTCGACGTCGTCAACCTGCACTCCCCCTATCCCTGGGGCGAGCTCTCCTTCCTGTGGGCGCGACCCGACGTGGCCAGCGTCGTGCTCTATCACAGCGACATCGTGCGTCAGAAGCGTCTGCTCGCCGCCTATCGGCCGTTTTTGGAGCGGTTTCTTGATAGAGTCGATCTCATCGTGGCTTCCTCGCCCAACATGATCAAGGGATCGGAATTCCTGGCGCCGCGCGCTGAGAAATGCCGCGTGGTGCCTTTTGGCCTGCCGTCCCAGCGTCTGTCGGCCACGCCTGCCGTCCTCGGGCGCGCCGCGGAGCTGCGCGCCGCCCACGCCGGGCGCAAGATCGTCCTGTTCGTCGGCCGGCTCGTCTACTACAAGGGCGTCGACGTTCTTGTCCGCGCCATGGCCACCGTGGATGCGGACCTTGTGCTCATAGGGCGCGGACCGCTCGAGGGCGACCTGCGCGAGACTCGCAGCCGCACGCGGCATCACAGGGCGCTTGACATTCGTTGCCTCCGCAGGATGACGACGAGCTTTGTGCCTGGTACCGCGCCGCCGATGTCTTCTGTCTGCCGAGCGTTGCTCGCAGTGAGGCCTTCGGCTTGGTGCAGATCGAAGCCCATGCCGCGGGCACACCGGTGGTATCTACCGATCTTCCCACCGGCGTTCCCTATGCCAATCTCGACGGCGTCACCGGGCTCATCGTCCCGCCCGGCGACGCCCTTGCACTAGCAAACGCGCTCAACCGCCTGCTCGACGACGACCAACTCCGCGCGCGGCTCGGCAAGCAGGCGCAGGAGCGCGCGCTCCGCGACTTCACCGTCCCGCGCATGGTGGCGGGGACCCTGGATGCGTACGCGGAAGCGATAGAGCGGCACGCGGCGTCAGCGAGCGCACGCCACGCCGCGAAGCGGGGGAGGGTCTAGGTGTCGCGCGCCCGCTTTGTCGCACTCTCCATCGTCGTTGATGCGGTCCTTGTCAACGTGGGCTTCGTCCTTGCCTTCCTCATCCGCTTCGGCGGCCGGCTGCCCGCCTTCAACTTCGAGGCCTATCTCATTCTGGCGCCCGTACTCACAGCGCTCTACCTCGGCGGTGCCTGGATATATGGCCTCTACGATCCCGAGCGCGCCGACAACTCCTGGGCGGTCGCCCGGGGCGTCTTCGCTGCCGTCACCGTGGGCACGTTGCTCACCGCCGCGGTGGCCTTCTTCGGCAGCACCCACACGGCTTCTTTCGCCCGTTCCACCATTCTTCTGGCGTGGGTCATCGACCTCGTGCTGCTTGCCGGTTGGCGGCTCGCGTTTCTTCGGCTTGCGCACGTCCGCTGGCCGGAGCAGCGCGTACTGATCGTCGGCACGGACCGGTTGTCGGTCGAGCTCGCACACACAGTGGCGCAGCGGGATCGTTGGGGCTGGACGGTGGCTGGTCTGATCGACCCGACCACCGACCCGGGCGGGGTGATTCCGGCCTCGGCCGGCGGTTTCGCGGTCTTGGGGGGTGTCCACGACGTGGCGGCCATTGCCGGCAAGGTCCAGGCAAATCGCGTCATAATCGTCAATCCTATCGCTCTCCGCGAGGTCGTGGAGTCGCTCGTGTTGGCCGATGGAGCCAGCGTGCGGGTGGACGTGGTGCCTGAGCTATACGAGATCTTCATCGGCACGGTGGACGCGATAGTAGGCGACGTGCCCCTCATGGAGATCTCGCACACCTCCGTCCCGCGCTACTATGCCGCCGCCAAGCGCGCGATCGACGTCCTGGGCGCTCTCGTCGCCCTGATCGCCAGCTCCCCGATATTGCTGGCGTCCGCCGCCGCTATCGCCGTCACCGAAGGCATCCCAGTGTTCTACTCCCAGGAGCGCGTCGGCAGGAACATGAAGCCGTTCCGCATCCACAAGCTGCGCACCATGGTGAAGGATGCGGAGAAGGACCTTGGGCCCATGATCGCCCTGGAGAACGACGCGCGCATCACCGCCGCCGGCCGCTTCCTGCGCAAGTTCCGCATCGACGAGGTCCCCCAACTCGTCAACATCATCAAAGGTGAGATGAGTTTCGTCGGCCCTCGGCCGGAGCGGCCGTACTTCGTGGAGCAGTACGTTGCGGAGGTGCCCGGCTACAGCGAGCGCTTCAATGTACGGCCGGGAGTCACGGGACTGGCGCAGGTGAGCGGTAGCTACGCGACCACGCCCGAGCGCAAGCTCAAATACGACCTCATCTACATGTATCATCAGACCTTGGCCATGGACGTGCAGATCGTCGCCGAGACCCTGCGCGTGGTTCTGACCGGTCGGGGAGCGAGATAGGGGGCCAGCGGTTGGCGAAAGCCAACAAGAGTCGACGGACCGCGCAACACCAGACGCCTGCAAAGCAGGCGCCGGCTCATCAGCCGCCCCGCAAGAGTCCCATCGAACCACCGCGTTCGGCCGTACTCACCCAGATGCCGGCTGAGGCAATGAGCAGAGCCCGGCGGATCTCCTGGTGGGCCCTGCTGGCCATGGTGTTTCTTGTGCCCATAGCGACGAGCAACCTCACCGTGTTCGGTTTCGAATGGGCTTTCACCTCGGACATGTTCGAGATCGTCAAGGTATCGGTGGAACGGATGTTGGCGCTTGTGGCGCTGGCCGCGTGGGCGTGGGACATGCTGCGCCGGGGTGGCCGCCTGCGACACACGCCCTTGGACTGGCTGGTACTCGCGTTCATCGTTTGGGTCGCGATCACCACGGTGACGTCCGTACACTGGCCCACCGCATTGCTGGGAAGGCCGCGGCGATACGAGGGACTGGTCTCCTTCGTCAGCTACGCCGTCATCTACTTCCTGGTGCTGCAGTTCGCGGACCATGCCTCGCGCGTTCGTCGACTCGCCCAGTCGCTGTTCTGGGCCAGCGTGATCGTGGCCGGCTTCGGCCTTCTCCAGTTCTTGGGCGTGCAGTTCGAGGGCTGGGATCCAAAGGGTGCGTTCGAGGCCAACCGGGCCTTCTCGACATATGGCAATCCCGACTTTCTCGGCGGCTTCCTGATCTTCTCGGTCACTGTGGCACTCGGGCTTGCGCTCCTGGAACGCAGGACGGTCTGGCGCTTGGTGTACTGGGTAGGATTCGGGATCAACGGAGTAGCACTGATCGCTTCGTTCACTCGTGGAGCCTGGATCGGTGGATTCGTCAGCCTCGTCATCGTGTGCATCGCTGCCTGGCGGCAACGGGTCGCCTTGCGGCGTATCGACTGGATACCCGCCGGAGCTTCCCTGGCGGTCGGCATCGCCGTCATCGCGCGCAGTCTCTCCAGCTCGAGCGAGGTGATGAACTTCGGCAGACGGATCGCCTCGATCTTCCAGTTCGGCAGCGGCAGCGGGCAGACGCGGACGGAGATATGGCGCGCGGCGCTCGCCGCCATCAAGGACAGGCCGTTCCTCGGCTCGGGCCCCGATACCTTCCGGCTCACGTTCACCAAGCTCAAGTCGCTCGACTACGTGCGTCAGAAGGGCGGCACGTCCAGCGTCGACAACGCGCACGACTACCTGCTGCATCTGGCCAGTGGAACAGGCATCCCGGGAGCGCTCATCTTCTGCGGCATCGTCGTCTGGGCTGGGGTGAGATCCTTCGGGACTGTCTTTAAACGCTCGGGTGAGCCCACGCGCATCCTTCTGGCCGCATTTTGGGCCGCGGCGGTGGGCTATCTTGTCCACCTCCTGTTCGGTCTCTCTCTCCCGGGCACCACGTTTCTGCTGTGGATAGCCTTGGCGGTTGTGCTCGTGCCAACTGCTCGGATCAGAGAAGTGAGGGCCTTGAGGTGGGGCACGTGGGTCGCTGTCGTCGTCCTCGTGCTGGCTGCCGCGGGCGTGGCAGGCCAAGGCGTCCTTCTCGCGGCCGACAACGCCTATCGGCACGCGCAGACCACGTCCTCACCGTCCGAGCGCATCGCGGCGGCGAATAGGGCGGTCAGTCTCAACCCGCTCAACGCGGAGTACCGGCTCGGCGTCGGTCGCAGCTACTTCGACGAAATGCGCGCCTACCTCAAAGCCGGGGCTGAGGCTCAAACAAACGGCGAAGACATGACTCCATACGAAAAGGGCGTCAGGGCGAGCTTTGCAAAGGCGGAGTCCGCCTTGAAGGACGCGATAGAGTTCATCCCTGGCGAGTATGACAACTACATCGAACTCGCCTCTCTATACAACCTTGGCGCTGCGGTCATGAACAAGGATCTGTACCAGAGCGCCATCGAGACCGCGGAGCAGGGGCTCGAGGTCATGCCCCTGGGAACGGAGGCCCGCATACAACTCGCGAAGGCTCTCTCCTCTACCGGCAAGACCGCCGAAGCCATGGAGGCGTTGGAGGACTGCCTAGAGATCGATCCGATGGACGGCAAGGCCGCGCTCGCTCTGGCCGGTCTGTACCGGGAGCAGGGCCGGGCGGCCGACGCCCTGGCGGTCCTGAAGGCAGTCGATGCGTTGCTGCCGGGGCAGTCCGGCATTGCGGACGCCATAGAGGAGTTGGAAGCCGAAATAGGGGTCGAGCCCTAGCAGCCTCACCCGCGGCGATCGCTCCCTGACGACGAGGGTTCACTATCCGGCGACCTGCTGGTCGCCGCGCTCCCGTCGGCACTTCACCAGGTCCGTCGAGCCATCGCCGGCGTGCTAAGATTCGCATTGGTCCTATCGTCGACCCATGCTTGGACTTGTGGCCGGCGCAAGGCGCCACACGTACCCGACGCGTCTCGCACCCGTTCGCGGGTTCTGGAAGGGGATCGATCACCATGGGAAGACTAGACGGAAAAGTGGCGATCATAACCGGGGCAAGCGCCGGCATAGGCGAGTGCACGGCGGAGTTGTTCGCCAGAGAAGGTGCCGCGGTAGTGGTCACCGCCCGTAGAGCGGACAGTCTGAGTGCGCTCGCTGAGAGGATCGAGAAGGCCGGCGGACGCGCCCTGGCCGTCGCGGGTGATGTCACCTCCCCCAAGGATGTCAAGAAGGTCGTGGATCAGGCGATCGCGACCTTCGGCCAGATCGACGTGCTGGTCAACAACGCCGGCATCTCCGACAGGCATATGCCCACCATACGGACCACTGATGAACTGTGGGACAGAGTTGTCGCCGTGGATCTAAGCGGGGTCTTCTACTACTGCCGCGAGGTCCTGCAGCACATGGTCAAGACGGGAACCGGCTCCATCGTCAACGTGTCCTCCATTGGAGGCATCTACATGAGCGCCGGCGTCGCTTACTCCGCGGCGAAGGCGGGCGTCAACGGCCTGACACGCAACATCGCTCTTCAGTATTCGGGCACCGGAATACGCTGCAACTCGGTCAACCCGGGCCCCACTCCCACCGAACTCAACAAGCCTGAGGTACTGGCCACCTTCGACCCGGAGTTTCGCGACATCTGCGCCGCTCACCAGTTCTGGGCGGGTGAGTGCGAAGTCATCGACCAGGCCAATGCCATCCTCTTCTTCGCGTGTGACGAATCCAGATCCGTCACGGGCCAGTGGCTGGTGGTCGACAGGGGCATGAACCTGTAGCCGGGTCCCGGCCGCGGGAGGTCAGTCCTCGGCTACGTGGCGTCGGCTCCCGGTGTCACCTGAGAAGGACCGGAACGCCTGCTTGCTCCTGCAACTCTGAGAAGTGTCTGCGCTTGAGGTCGAACCCCTGGGGATCGAAGCTCTCCAAGGGCACGATCAGCTGCGCAGGGGCCGGATTGGACGCCCGCCAAGCGACGTACCCTTCATAGTAGTCATCGACGGTAAGAAGGCCGGCAGCCCTGATCGTGCCTCCGAAGGTGCGATTCTCGATCATCACAGGCTCCGCCAGGTCTGCTCCGACGCCCAGCAACTCAAGGACCTTGCCGACGACCGCGTGACCGAACTCCGAGGTCAGGAGCGCCGACTTCCCGGGACAACTCGAGACCGCGCATCTGATGTTCTCGGCTCTCACCGGATCGAAGTCGTACTCCATGGCGATCCCGGAATCCCCTTCCGCCTCATTGGTCCAGCGGACGCTCTCCTCGCCGTCGCCTCTCCTGATCGCCGCGAGTACGTCGCCTTTCGGGAGAAGCATGTTCCACGCCTCGACCCGGCAACGGGGAGTGGCTCCGTTGACCATCAGCACCACGTCGTCGCGCCGTATCCCGGCTCTCCAAGCGGGGGAGTCCCTTGAGACTCCGCTCACGACAGGGTTCAGGTTGGTGACATGCGACGGCTCGATGAGGACCGGGCAGGGTAAATCGGTCGATAGGGTGCGGACGAATTCGCGGAGTTGAGCGTAGATCTCGCCTTCGTCCGGGAAGATCCCCGGTCTGGCCCGCGACGAGAAGGCGGGCATGAAGACCCGGATCGCCGCGGCTTGGTTACTCGCCAGGAACTCGACCGTGTGCTGGATGTCGTCCCATCCCACGACGTTCGGCATGGCCACCAAGCTGGCGCTGAAAGGGATGGTGGATGCGGCCAGGAGACCGCACGCCCGCAAGCGTCTCCTCGGACTGCTTGGCGGTGTCGCCCATCGAGCAGCCGCCGCCCACGGGCCGAAGCGCTGTTCAAGGATACGCTCAGAGAGACTCCTCCCGTGACCTCTAGAAAAGAGACCATGGCCTTCGTCAGCCGTCTGCCGTTCGTCGTGATCTCCACGGGGGTGTCGGGGAAGGCGCGCCTGAGCAGGGAGACAATCTCCCTAAACTCCGGATGCGAGAGAGGCTCCCCCTCGATCACCGGGGTGGACGATTCTCCGATGGTTATGACACGGCCGGGGTTGAGAAAGGCCATGGTGCGAGTGATCTCCGTCACCGACCTGACGCCTGTCGAGAACGTGCTGATCTCCGGCGGGTTGTTCTTGTGGCTGCAGAAGATGCAGCGGGAATCACAGCGCGAGGTGATGGGGAGGACGTTCGCCTCCATGGCGGAGTCCAACACGAGGCGCTCGAGCTCGTCAGGCTTTGGCTTGCGCATCTGGGCGGATCGGGTGGCAGCGGGCGTGTCCGAACCTCGCTGCCACCCAAGTCAAGTTCTGTCTCTAGTAAGTGCCGTACTTGTAGGTGCGGGTCGGAACGTCGTTGAGCTCCTTCTTGTCGATGAAGGCGACCACTCGAACGATCGACCCGTCTCCCATGTACCAGCGCGAGGGGAAAGCGCAGACGACGCAGCGTTTGCCCAGCACCTTGTCGACATCTCCACCGATGTTCTCCCACGCGGGGATGTTGCGCTTCAGGAACACCTCATGGACCGGCTCCCACTTGGGATGGTCCTCCTTGGCGCTGTGGCCCGGGAAGAAGATGTTCTCGTACACCTCGATAACGCGTGGCACCAGCGGACCGGGACCGTGCGCAGCCATGTAGGACGCGCAGGGATGGTCGAGCGCCTGGGTGTCGATGCCGAAACCAGCGGCGCCCTGATCGACGAGCCACTCGCCGGCGGCTTCGCTCAGCCCCGGGCTCCACAGGAAGTAGCGGTCGGAATCGCTGTACAGACGGTGCCACCCGGTGATCACCATGACGTAGTCGCCCGGCTTGATCTTGGGCGTGCACTTCGCGAGCATCTCGGGGGTGATGGTCTGCATGGGAGTGCACTTCACGTCCCATATCACCGCGGGAGCGATGAACTTCTCCAACGCCACTTCGTCGCTGAAGGGGCTCTCCTGACACACGTGCGACGGGGCGTCATAGTGAGTCGAAACGTGCTGGGGAAAGCCGTACATGAGCTGGGTGCGGCGGTTGAACTTCGACATATACTGCACCGGGGTCGTGTAGGGCTGGGCGCCCGCCGGCCATGTGGGTTGATCGTTGCCCCAGGGGTGAGACAGGTCGACCATCGCCATGTCGCTGTTGATGGCCCATTTGCCCGGCATGTTCTTGGCTGGCGTGGAGTAGTCCAACAAAGGAGTGTCGTACGACCTGTCGTCGGCCGGCATCTTCTCCATAGGGATGGGGTATTCGTGCATAAACTCGCCTCCCGTCGAACGGCTTGATACTGGAGCCGTGTGGCCGCCGCATCGGCGATCGGACCTCGACGACCCATTGCATGTACCATAATACCAAGGTGGCTCGGCCCGCACCCCTATGGGTCGTCATCCCCCGGCCGGTCCGGTCGCCTTCCTGCCAGCCGAGTTGACAACCACGAGTGTCAAAACTAGTCTGTGGATACCTTTACTCAAACGGAGGAGCGGCATGAAAGCAGCAGTCTGCTACGAGTTCGGCAAACCCCTGGTGATTGAGGAGTTGGACATACGTCCGCCGGCAGCGGGTGAGGTCAAGATCAAGAACGCATTCACGGCCATCTGCCACAGCGACATCCACCTGATCAGGGGTACCCTGCCCTTTCCCCCTCCGGTGGTGGCGGGTCACGAGACGGCTGGGTGGGTAGAGGAAGTCGGCGAAGGCGTCACGGGACTCCAGATAGGCGACCCGGTGGTCGTCTCGCTGCTCACCTCCTGCGGCGAATGTCTCATGTGCACCACGGGCCGCCCCAACCTTTGCGAATACCCGTGGGAGCGCGGCGCCGTCTCCCCGTACAAGAACAAGAAGGGCGAGTCGGTAGACCAGGCGTTTCTGATCGGTAGCTTTGCCGAGAACACGGTGGTCCACAAGTCACAGGTGGTCAAGCTGGCCGCCGATATGCCCCTTGACCGCGCCAGCCTACTGGCCTGTGGTGTCGCCACCGGCTTCGGGGCGGTTGTCTGGCGGGCCAAGGTGGAACTCGGGTCGAGTGTTGCCGTGATCGGCGTCGGCGGAGTAGGACTCAACTCCATTCAGGGAGCGGCTTGTGTCAGCGCGTACCCGATCATCGCTGTCGATGTGAACGACGACAAACTCGAAGCAGCGAAGAAGTTCGGGGCGACCCATACCGTCAACAGCTCCAAGGTCGATGCGATCCAGGCGGTCAAGGAGATCACCGGCGGGCGTGGCGCCGACTATGTGTTCGTTACAGTGGGCTTCGCGCCGGCCATGGAGCAGAGCATCGCGATGTCTGCGCCCCGCGGTTCCGCGGTGTGGGTCGGCATCCCCAACATCAAGGACACAGTCACCTTCTCGCCCTTCCCCGTGTTCAGGGAAGAGCGGTCGATCATCGGCTGCTGGATGGGTAGCACCAACCTCAAGAACGACATTCCCAAGTTGGTCACGCTCTACAAAGAAGGCAAGCTGAAGCTCGACGAGTTGATCACGAAGCACTACCCGCTCGAAGAGATCAACGAAGCCATGGAATCGGTGGAGCGCGGCGAGGCGCTTCGCAACGTGATCGCCTTCTAGGCGGACCTCCGAATCCAGCAAGCTGCCTGAGGGGCGGAGGACGCGTGCGGGACTTCCTGTTCGCGGCTCCTCCGCCCCGAAGGGCGGCTTGTAAATGTGCGGACCTCGACGACAGCGATGAGGCTGACTGCTAGGTCACTCCGTCTGCGGAAGCCCGGCGATCAGGCCGAGGATCTCGTCGTTCGGGGGAATGTCCGACATGCTGTGGCCGTAGTGAACGAAGCGGGCGACGCCGGCCTTGTCCACCAGCACCTGCGCCGGCATTCTCCCGAGTTTGAACAGCTGGATCTCCTGACCGTAGAGCTTGAGGACGCTGTGGGTCGGGTCGGGCAGGCCGACGAAGGGTAGGCCGTTCTGAGCCCAGTACGCGGCGAAGGCGTCTGGACCCTCGGGTCCCACCACCACGATCACCGTTCCGGCAGCCTGGAACCTGGGATAGTCTTGGCGCAACTGCGCCATGTGCGCGCGGCAGAACGGTCAGGTGAAGCCGCGGTTGAACACCAGCAGCACGTTGGAGACGCCGCGCTGATCTGCCAGTCTGAACGGGACACCGGCGAAGTCGGCGAGTTCAAAATCCGGCGCTTGAGCCTCTATGTCGACCTTTGGCACCCGGGCATCACTTCTTTACTTTGCTCATCGGGATCCCGAGCGCGGCAGCCACGCCCTCACCATAGGCAGGATCCGCCTTGTAGCAGTTGCCTATGTGGCGCAGCTTGACCTCCTCGGTCGCCGGGCCGATGTTGCGTGCGGTGTTCTCGAAGAGCAGCTTCTGCTTCTCCGGCCCCATGAGTTTGAACAAGAAGCCCGGCTGGGTGTAGTAGTCGTCGTCATCCTTGCGGGCGTCCCAATGGTCCGCGGCACCGTACAGATCGAGCGGCGGCTCTTGGTACTCGGGCTGCTCTTGCCACTCGCCGTAGCTGTTCGGCTCATAGTGGAGCGTGCCACCGTAGTTGCCGTCCACCCGCATCGCGCCGTCGCGGCTGAAGCCGTGCACGGGGCAGCGGGCCTTGTTCACCGGGATGAGGTGATGATTGACCCCTAGGCGATAGCGCTGCGCGTCGCCGTAGGAGAAGAGACGGCCCTGCAACATCTTGTCCGGGGAGAAGCTGATGCCGGGCACCGCGTTGGCCGGGTTGAACGCCGCCTGCTCGACGTCGGCGAAGTAGTTCTCCGGGTTCTGGTTGAGTTCCATGGTCCCGACCTCGGTCAGCGGATAGTCGCCCTTGAGCCAGACCTTGGTCAGATCGAACGGATGGAACTTGTAAGTGAGAGCATCCTTCTCGGGCATCACCTGGATGAAGAGCTTCCACCTCGGGTAGTCCTTGTTCTCAATGGCCTCGTAGAGGTCCCTCTGGTGGCTCTCGCGATCCTTGCCCACGAGCGCCTCGGCCTCTTCGTCGCTCAGGTTCTTGATGCCCTGCTGGCAGCGCCAGTGGAACTTCACCCAGTTTCGCTCGTTCTTGGCGTTGATGAGGCTGTAGGTGTGGCTGCCGAAGCCGTGCATGTTGCGGTAGCTCGCAGGGATGCCACGATCGCTCATCACGATGGTGATTTGGTGAAGCGCTTCGGGAAGCAGGCTCCAGAAGTCCCAGTTGTTCTGGGCGCTCCGCATGTTGGTGCGCGGATCGCGTTTCACGGCGTGATTGAGATCGGGGAACTTCAGGGGATCGCGGAAGAAGAACACCGGCGTGTTGTTGCCCACTAGGTCCCAGTTGCCCTCGTCGGTGTACATCTTCACGGCGAAACCGCGGATGTCGCGTTCCGCGTCGGCGGCGCCGCGCTCGCCAGCCACGGTCGAGAAGCGCACGAAGAGGTCGGTCGTCTTGCCGATCTTCGAGAAGACGTTCGCCCTTGTGTACCGGGTGATGTCATTCGTGACGGTGAACGTACCGAAGGCGCCGGAGCCCTTGGCGTGCATCCTTCGCTCGGGGATGACCTCCCGGTCGAAGTTGGCCATCTTCTCCAGATACCAGACGTCCTGTAGCAACATGGGGCCGCGAGGGCCGGCGGTGAGTACATCCTGATTGTTGGGGACCGGAGCACCCTGGTTAGTGGTCAACTTCTTCTTGTCATCGGCCATTGCTGATCTCCCTTCTCATGCACTCCTTGACCCGCCCCCCGTGTCTGCGCCAGACTCGATGCAACCGCATCTGGCGCGTGTTCTCGTCAAATAGTCTTATGCCACTGAGGGCCGAGCCGCAAACGTCGCCGACCTACCGCTGCTCAGCAGGCGAGAATCACTGGACCGCTTGGCCGCCACGTACTAGTCTAGGGGTGTGAGCGGCGCGTGGGAGTCGTCCCCGAGCCGGTGTCTCTGTCAGGAGGAGGTGTCGTGTGTCTGGTGGCGTCTACAAGGTGATCGAACTCGTCGGGACGAGCACCGAGTCCTGGGAAGCCGCGGCGAAAGCGGCCATCGAGGCGGCAGCCGCAAGCCTTGACGACATCCGCGTAGCCGAAGTCGTCAAGACCGACGTGCGACTGGAGAACAACAAGATCGTCGAATACCGTGCGAGGGTGGCGGTCTCGTTCAAGTACCACAAGGAGCTGTCCGACTAGAGGTCCCAGCGCGCTCGCGCGGCTGACCACACGGCGGCATCAGAAAACAAAGGCCGGGGCGGCGATACGCCGCCCCGGCCTTGTGTGGCTTTGGCACCCGTCCGGACGAACTGCTAGGCTGAGAGCGAGGGTTCCGATTGCGACTGCTGCCGCCACTCGTCCAGGACGGCCTCATTCGGCAAAGGCAGCGGTTTGGATCCCACTATCTCGCAGCACCGCTGGTAAACGCAATCGATCTCGTGCTGGCATTCGCCCGCGGAAACCTCGAAGGGCGCATGGCAGTAGAGGCAAGTGAGTGTGTGAAGATCCCACCAGGAGGTCCTGGACAGGCGGTCTATCACCGAGCGCATGCGCCGCCAATCGCAGCAAAGAGTCTCCACGTCGGAGGAGAGCTTGTCCACCTCTCGGGGTACTGGCACACCATTCTCGAACACCGTTCTGTCTCCTCGAAGGCTAGGTCGAACCTAGTCTCTGTATCGGCAGAAACGACGATAGGCTGATACCTTCGCCGAGAAATCGCCGCGAACGGACATGTGCGCTTCCCGGGGGCCGGCTGGACCCTAGTGCCCTTCCTCCGGTGTGGCCAGTTGTCCTTCTCGGTGAAGGCGAAGCAAGGCGTCCACGACCTGCGGATCGAACTGGCCGCCCCGCTCTCGCTGGATCTCAGCCAGGGCCTCAGCCATTGGCCAGGCATCCTTGTAGGGACGCACATGGGTCAAAGCGTCGAAGGCGTCGGCCACAGCCACGACGCGCGCGGCAAGCGGGATCTCATCGCCCTCAAGTCCACAGGGGTAGCCCTTGCCATCCCAACGCTCGTGATGGAACAGGGCTATCTCCTCGGCCATCTGAACAACCTCGGAGGTACCGCCGCTGAGTAACCTGGCACCCAGGGCCGAGTGCTTGCGCATGGTCTCCCGCTCGGCATCGTCGAAGGGCCCTGGTTTCAGCAACACCGAGTCCGAGATGGCCACTTTGCCGAGATCGTGCAGCGGCGCGGTGCGAGTCAGCAGCCTGCACTGCTCGTGCGGGAGCCCCAATTCCCTGGCGAGCAAGCCGCACACCTGCCCCACGCGGTCGGTATGCTGTCC
The DNA here is from genome assembly GCA_963714175.1 of uncultured Actinomycetes bacterium. Classification (GTDB taxonomy): domain Bacteria; phylum Actinomycetota; class Thermoleophilia; order RBG-16-64-13; family RBG-16-64-13; genus RBG-16-64-13. The sequence goes on from CAVQNN010000011.1 coordinate 467,778, forward strand.
GGTGGCGTCGTCCCGGTATTCTGCCACCCTGCCCAATCGGTCCAGTATCTCGATGTGCGCTTGCTGGAGTTGCGCGGTGCGACGCCGGACCATCTCCTCGAGAACGCCGCGAGTCTTGTTCAGCCGGAGGCTCATGAACCGCGTCTCCAGGAGAGAGTGGACGTGAGCCAGGAAGACCTCGAGGTCGATCGGCTTGGTCAGAAAGTTGATCGCACCAGCCTGTAGCGCATGAAGCCGAGTCTCTGCCTCGGGCAGTCCGCTCACCATCAGGACGGGCAGGAAGGTATCCTCGGTGAGATACTGGCTCAGGTCATTCAAGAAGTCGTAGCCCGTCATCCCAGGCATGTTGACATCGAGCACGATGAGATCGGGGGTGGAGGAATTGAAGTACACCAGCGCGGCGACCGGATCGGTGAAGCCCTGTATCGACTTGTACCCCGCGGCTTCCAAAGCCCGCGTGAGCATTCGCACGATGTTCGCCTCGTCGTCGACTATCAGTATCTTCGCATCCGTATGGGGCGGTTCACTCATCTCTTAGCCTCAGATCGGTCGTGGGTCTGTCTTGCCAAAGGATCGTCTGCCCTACTCGAGTCCAGGATCTCCCGTATGCGAGTCGTCAGACCGTCAGCTGTGAACGGCTTCTCCAAGTCCTGTCGATCTTCGCTGATTTGACCTGCTTGGCCCATGGTATCGCGAGACAAGGTCGACATGTAGAGTATAGGCAGCCCAGGGCGGAGCGCCATAGCTTTCTGCCCGACGTCGCTTCCTTGAAGGGACCCTCTCATGGCCACATCGGCCAGCAAAAGATCGACACGTATGTCGCGGTTCTCGAGGATCGTCACCGCTTGCTCACCGTCGCTGGCCGGGATGGCGCGATAGCCTCGCGCGCCGAGGAGCTTCGTGGTCAGGTTCCGGAACGTTGCGTCGCTGTCGACCACCAAGACCGTCTCGCGCGCGGTCAGGTTCGATTCGACGGTCTCCTTATCACGCGTGTTGGCGGCCCCGACCCGAGGGAGGTATATGTCGAACGTGGTCCCCCGCCCGAGTTCGCTGTTGACGTAGATGCATCCGCCGCTCTGCGCGACCACACCGTAGACCGACGGCAATCCTAGCCCGGTTCCTTCTCCCTTGGGCTTCGTGGTGAAGAACGGTTCGAATGCCTGCGCCATGGTTTCCGCGTCCATGCCCGTTCCAGTGTCGGACACCGCGACCAAAACGTAGCTACCCGGTCGCGCGTCAGGATGGGTCTGGCAGAATGCCTCGTCCAATTCGACATCGGAAGTCTCGATCGTGAGGGTGCCTCCTCGGGACATCGCGTCTCGGGCGTTTACCGCCAGGTTGAGCAGTACCTGTACAAACTGCTGCTCGTCCACCTCGACATGGTCGTCGATGGCACCAAAGATGGTCTTCAGACGCACGTCGGCGCTCAGCACCCGGGAGAGCATGCGTTCGGTGTCCGAGATCACCTTGCCGAGCGACAGCAGTTCAGGCCGCAACGCCTGGCGTCTGGAGAAGGCCAGTATCTGCTTGGTGAGGGCGCTGGCTCGTTCCGCGGCAGCCCTTATCTCGCCCACGTCCTCCGCTAGAGACTCGTAGGAGCCCCCAGGTGACGACAAGATCAGGTCGCTGTATCCGATGATGGTGGTGAGCACGTTGTTGAAGTCGTGGGCGATACCGCCGGCCAGCCGTCCGATGGCCTCCATCTTCTGCGACTGGCGCAGCTGCTCCTCGCGTTCTTGGAGGGCTTTCAGAGCCAGAGAGTGTCGGGTGACGTCTTCGTTGACAAGGAGCATACCGATGATCTGGCCGGAGTGGTCGCGGAGCGGGGTCTTGCTGGTGCGGGCGACTTGTATCGAGCCATCCGGCTCAACGATCGTTTCCTCGTACTGAAGTTTGGGGACTCCCGATGCGATGACCTCACGGTCGTCGTCTGGGCCCGCGGGGGGGACCGCGTAGTAACCCAGGGCCACCAAATCCTCATCCGACAAGCCAACGATGGCATCCGTTTCGGGCAGATGGGAGGCTGACGCCATTGCGCTGTTGCAGCCCAGGAAGCGCCTGTCGCGGTCCTTCCAGCTGATCCGAAGCGGCACGGTATCGAGCACAAGTCGTAACATCTGCTTCGACTGCTCCAGCTCTTCGCTGACTCTCTGGTTGGCCGTGATATCCCGAACTGAAAGCAGATGGGCAGGGCGACCGTGCCAGTCGAAGCCGCGCCCGCGACCTTCGATGGGGAAGATCGTCCCATCCTTCTTCCGGTGCAGCCGAAAGGGGACATATGCTGTCGGCTCGAGCATGGCGATCCTCGTCTGTTCCGGATCGGTGGACAGCTCGACAAAGGGCATTCCCAGCAGTTCGCTCAGGCTGTAACCGTAGAGGGCCACGGCGGCGTCATTCGCGTCGAGTATCGTCCCCCGTTCGTCGTCTACGAGCACATGCGCGTCGGGTTGGAGGTTGTAGAGCAAGCGATAGCGCTCCTCGCTGTCGCGGAGTTCTTGCTCCGCCTTCTTGCGCTCGCTGATGTCTCGGATGAAGTAGACGGCGCACTCTTCACCCTCGAGTTCGACGTGGTCGGCGCAGACCTCGATGGGATGATCGCGTTGGTCTTTGTCTCTTACCACTCCCCGAGAGAAGAGCGGTCCCTTCTTCCTTGATGCTCTGCCACTGATTGGGCCAAGAAGCCATCGAAAACGCCGGATTGACATCCCACACGTGCATCGACAAGAGCTCGGCGGCGGAATGCCCGGTGATTTCGCATGCGGCCTGATTCGCGTACACGATGCGACCGTCCGGACCCAGCCAGGTGATCGGCTCGGGCGCTTGTTCGACGACGAGCCGGGTGACGCGAAGTGTCCGCTCGAGACGCTCGCGTTCGGAGATGTCGCGACAGAAGCCGCAGTCGTATGTCCGATCTCCGAAGGAGACGCGGCAGTGCGAGATCTCGACGGGGAACTTCTCGCCGCTCTTCCTCCGGTGTTGAGATGGGAGTAGTCGGGGGATGGTCCCATCGTCGCGCGTCCAGTACTCGGACCATCTCTCCCGAAGCGCTTCCACGTCGATATCGAAGATGCTCATGGTCAGGAGCTCTTCGCGCGAGTACCCCAGGTTTCTGCAAGTGGCGTCGCTCACCTCGACTATCTGGCCCTCGGTGTCGAGCCAGATCGGGTAGTCGTCCATGTGGTCGAGCGAGAACTTGAGACGCTGCAGCGTCTCCGTCGTGTTCTTACGCTCCGAGATGTCTTCGCAGATGGCCAGGAAATGGTCCGGTGCCATTCCGGACACCTTGACGCCCAGCCACTTGTCGATGCCGGCGACGTAGAACTCGAGCGTCTCCGGCCTGCCGCTTGACACCACGCGTCCAAAGATTTCGAGCAGCCCCGGATTCCTCTCCTCGAAGCCCGGGAACAGTTCGCTGAGCTTCTTTCCGACGACATCGGTGAAGTTCAGAAGCCTGCAGAAAGCCCCATTTGCGTCCACGATGAGCCAGTCGCGGGGGATTCCCTGCTCGTCATAGATCACCCGGCAATAGACGAACGCCTCCGCCATGTTCTCGAAGAGCACCCTGTAGTGGGCTTCGTCCCGGGGCTGGGGGCCAGCGTCGGAGGGGACCCCAAGCATATCGCCGCCGACGTTCTGCCGCAGCGGTTCCGATCCCGCAGTCTCTCCGGGGTTGGTCATGTTCTCTCCCCCCCCACGACCTCGGTCACCCTCGTGGAACATACCGCCATCCTTGCGCCCACACGCCGGCCTGAGCGCTCGCCCGTAGTCGTTCGCGTCACCATATACCCATTCAACGCCGATAACGTAACAACCTGCACGGCGGGTGGGCAGCCGCGCGCGGTCGGGACTTGGCCGCGCGCTTCTGTTTCGCCGGGTCGAGGCGTGGGGTCACGAAGAGTATCCATGTCCCGATTTGCCTGCGGCCCTGCCCGGTTGTACCTTCATGAGATGGGATCAGACTCGAGCAAGCGCGCCCCGACCTCAATGCCGCCCGGTAGCGAAACGGTAGGCGGGTCGTCGCCTGCCACCATAAGTGTGACGCGGCGCGACTCGGCGACCGCCGTACTGCTCGTTGTCGCGGTGGGTTTGCTCATGCAGGCGGGCTCCGCAATAGCGGTGATAGTGATCGATTCGGTCGGCGTGATCGAGGCGCTTTGGCTTCGCACGGCGCTGGCAGCCATCATTCTGGCCGCGGCGCGGCCTCGCTGGTTGCGTCTGCCCCGGGAGGGCGAGCGGCTACTGCTGGTAGCTCTCACCCTCAGTCTGGTCGGCATGAATCTTTGCTTCTACGAGGCCATAAGCCGAGCGCCGGTGGGGATCGTGGTCGCCGTGGAGTTCCTCGGTCCGCTGAGTGTGGCGATCGCGGGCTCGCGGAGGCTGCTCGATCTCGCGTGGGTGGTGCTGGCTGGGGCGGGCGTGGGACTTCTGGCCCGACCTAACGGATCGGTGACCCTGGCGGGTCTCTTGTTCGCTCTCCTGGCCGCCGCCGGATGGGCGAGTTTCATTGTCATAGCCAAGCGGACCGTCAGCCAGATCGAGCCTCTGCGCGCTACCACTCTGATGCTGGTGGGGGCGTCGGTCGTTCTCACCCCCATCTGGGTGGCCACGGGAGTGAGGGTGTCAGGCCATGGCCGGGCCCTTCTCCTAGGTCTGGCTGTAGCGGTGCTTTCGTCGGCTCTGCCCTATTTTCTGGAGCTGGCAGCGATCAAGCGGGTGAGGGCCTCGACCTATGGCATCCTCTTGAGCTGCGAGCCTGCCATCGCCGCCGTGATGGGGTTCCTCATACTGTCCCAACGGCTGGCCTATCGAGAGATAGGAGCGATCCTGGCTATCATCGCCGCCGCCGGAGGCGCCAGTTGGATGAGCGCGTCAGGCAGCAGCGGGCGGCGCGGAGCGAGCGAGGGCAAGGGTCGTTAGGAGGGTCGAGCCTCGTCAGGTTCTGCCCTTCTGCACCAAGCGGGCAAAATGGACGAACGTGCGGTCGTAGGTGCGTTCGGCGTCCGGTGGAAAGGCGCAGGCCGGCAGCTCATCGCTCTTGAGGTGGTAGGCGATGCAGTCGCAGCAGACCCCCTTGCGGGAGCAGGGCTCGTAGGTGCAATTGCAGCGGGCTAGGTTCGCGTCCTTCTTGCAGTCCATATGGCACTCCCCGTGGTGCTACTCGCGCTCCGCTTTCCCTCCGCGCCCGCGCCGCGAGCTTGCGGGCAGGTCGGCCTGGTGGCATCATCCTCCATTATGCAGGCTTTGACCATCAGCGAACTTGAGGGACTGAGCGGGGTTCCGAGGAGCACCATCTATTACTACGTGCGCGAGGGACTCCTGCCCGTGGCGCAGAAGGCGGCAGCCAGTCGCGCCGTCTACTCCGAATCGCATGTCGATCTGCTTCAGTTGATAGCCCGACTCAAGGAAGAGGGCCTGCGGTTAGACTCCATAAGGGAGCGACTGGCGTCGGAGCTTGCCTCGGCCGGCGCCGCAGAGGTGGACCTGGTGGCCGAACAGGCTGAACAGGTCCGGAAGTCCATCGTGGTGGTGGCGGCTCGGCTGTTCGCTCGCAAAGGCTACAAGCGGACTCGGATCGTCGACATCATCCAGGAGGCTGGGGTCACACCGCCGGTGTTCTACAGCCACTTCCCTTCCAAGCAGGATCTGTTCGTAGAATCGTTCGGTGTGTTCGTCGAATGGATGCGCGGCTTCCTCGAGAGCCAGCTCCTGGAGGAGCCCGATCCGGCTGCCCGGGATCTGTCCCGAGTGCACGGATATTTCGGCGTCTTGGCCTTGAGCCCCGACCTGATGTCACTGGTGCGATCGGAGGCGATGCACGACGGCGCCGGCATGCGCGGCGCGGTGGAGAAGTCCTACAAGGACATGACTCAGGCTACCCTGGAGGACCTCGTTCGTCTGCGCGAGCAGGGGGGCACGTCGCTTCCTGCCCTGGATGAGTTGGTGGCCTTCGGTCTGCTAGGCGCGGTGGAGAACATAGTGATGAGGGCCTCGTGGGACGACCGCTTCTCCACCAAGGACGTACTCTGGACGACTCTCTGCATCTTCCTCGGGGTGCAGGCGCTGTACACGGGGCGTCTGGATGTCTCCAAGGAACTGGTCGGGTACGCGGGGACTATCGAGCGATTGGCCTCCGAGTCACCCCCGATACCGCCCGACGCTTTGTCATAGCCCGCCTGCCGTGAGCTGGATCGTGCAATTCGGCTCCTGCCTCCTGCTCCCTCGGTTGACAACTGCCTTCCAGCACTCCAGGATCTATCACGGTACAGCCGCTCGCCTGGAGCGCTGCAAGATCGAGCGCTATATGCAGAACCATGTCATCGACGAAGCCTTTGGCCTGCTCTCCGACGCCAGTCACAAGAACAGGACCTCCGACCGCGAAGCGGTGGTGGAGCTTCACTTCGACTGCTTCCGGGATCTACTCGACACCCTGGATCTCCAGGGTGCGGTGAAGGTGCTGCACTGCATCATGCGCAAGCCCGAGGTGTTCCCCAACGACTACTATCGGCTGTGGCGGCGGGCGCACGACGAGGCACTGACCAAGCCCCCCTATGCAGAGGACATTTTCCGTCGGATCCTGCAGAGCAAGCTTCTACGATGTCCCCGGGGGCCTGCGGCACCGTACCCGCTTCTGGATGGGCTATCGCTTCACCGAGGACGGCAAGCCGGAGATATGCCTCCCCCCGAGAGTGTCGGTGCCCGCGGAGTCCGTTCAAGGCCTTGCTCGCCACAACGTCAAAGAATTCACGCGCTACCGTGACTTCCTCCCCCGGATCTACAAGGAGTTCGGCCACGGCACGTATTTCTAGGAGGGCCAGGGATGATCAAGAACATCGTATTCCTTAGGAGGCTGCGGGAACGAAACGGGCGCGGCGCCTCGGAGAGGCGCCGCGCCCGGTGCTGACTCGCGCTAGGCAAGTCCGGCGTTTGCTACATCAGAACGACCGGTTTGACCACGCGGCCGTCGTGAGACGCCGCGAAGGCTTCGTTGATCTCGGCGAAGGGGAAGGTCCCGACGATCTTGTCAACCGGGAGACGTCCCTGCTTGTACCATTCGATCATCTTCGGTATGAAGACCCGAGGGACTACCGACCCGCCCATGATGAACTGGATGCGATTGCCCTTCGACAGCATGATGTGCGGGCTCCCGCCGAGCGTCTCTCGATCTGCCGCGGCGCACACGCCGAAGACTCCCCCAGGACGGAGGGCCGGCGCGGCCGCCTCCCACATGGCGGCTGCTCCGGAGCTGTCAAAAGCGAATTCCACCCCGCCGTGGCTGATTTCCATGACACGGGCCACGACGTCTTCGGTCTTCGCGTTGACGACGTGGGTCGCGCCCAGCTCCAGGGCCAACTCCAGACGCTTGGGGTTCCGGGCCACGGCTATGATCGGATAGGCTCCGGCCATGTGCGCGGCCATCACCGCGGCCTGGCCGACTCCACCCGCGCCGAGGATGAGCACGCCGTCGGCCGGTCCGACCTGCAGCGCGCTCAGAATGCCGCCGGCACCGGTCATCACGCCGCAGGGCAGAGCGGCAAGGATCTCCGCCGGCACGTCGTTGTCGACCTTGACGAGCGAATTGGCTGGGGCAAGGGCGTACGTGGCGAAGGAGGATTGCTGGAACCAGGAACCCGAGATCCACTCGCCGTTCAGTTTGATGGTCTGGGAGCCGTCCAGCCGCCGTCCGGCAAAGAGCAGCGGGAATGCGTTGTCGCAGATGTAGCGGTGCCCCTTGAGGCAGGTAGGACATACTCCGCAGGCCGGCCAGGAGATGATCACGCGGTCGCCGGGCTTGAAGTCGCGCACGCCCGACCCAACCTCCTCTATGACACCGACTCCCTCGTGGCCGACGACGGCCGGCATCGGCACCATGACCTGCATGTTGGCGTCGGTGTGGCACACTCCGGCTGCCTCGATGCGGACATATACCTCATCGGGGCGCAGGTCGTCGAGTTCGACGGTCTCCAGGGAGTACGGCCCCCCAACCTCATGCACAACGGCGGCAGTTGACGTCTTGCCCATCTTTCGCTCCTTTATCCGTCGGTCTTTTCTGACCCGGCGACTCTCCAGGTTGCGCCGGTGCTGCTGAGCGAGGACCTTTGCAGGCTGCTGAAATGGCACGTCTCGCTTCAGCAGCCTCGTAGTGGGTCGACGATGGCGGCACCGACATCTGCCAGGATAGCAGTTGCCGTGGTGTACTACTGCGCAGCTCGTTGACGCGAAAGCGGTCTCCCCTTCTGTTTCGGGGAGACCGCTTTCGGGTTTTCCTTCGAAGTTACCTGGCCGTGCTCATCCGTCCGGCTACAGCCCCAGGTACGCTTTTCGCACGTGGTCGCTTTCCTGCAGGAATGAGCAGGCGCCCTCCAGGGCCATGCGGCCGTTTTCCAGCACGTACGCACGGTCGGCGGCGGCCAGCGTCTGACGCACGTTCTGCTCGACGAGGAGGATGGTGATCCCCTCTTTGTGCAGCGACTGAAGGATCTCGAACACCTCCGAGACCACCATCGGCGCCAGACCGTTGGACGGCTCGTCGACTATGACCAGCTTCGGCTTCGACATCAGCCCTCGTCCCATGGCCAGCATCTGCTGCTCACCGCCGCTGAGCGTCCGCGCGAGCTGCCCGGCGCGCTCCTCGAGACGAGGGAAGAGACCGAAGACCCACTTCATCGTCTCCCGGCGTTCCTTCCAGGTCCGCTTGGGATAGGCACCCATCTCCAGGTTCTCCCTGATGGACATCTCGGTGAACAGCTTGCGGCTCTCCGGGATGTGAGAAAGGCCCATGTTGACGATGTCGTTGGGGTGCACCGTGTCGATCCTCTTGCCGAGGAAGGTGACGGTGCCGGACCACGGCCTCATCACGCCCGAGATGGTCTTCAGCAGGGTGGTCTTCCCGGCCCCGTTGGCACCGACCAGGGCGACGAACTCACCTTCTTCGACCTTGAGGCTGAGGTCCCAGAGGACCTGTACCTTCCCGTATCCTGTGCTTAGACCGTCAACTTGCAGCATCGCAGTCTTCCTCTTCCCCAAGATAGACTTCGATCACCTGCTTGTTCGCCGCCACTTCCGTCGGCGTACCTTCGGCGATCTTCTTTCCGTAGTCCAGCACGATGATGCGGTCGCTGATGTTCATGATGGCCTGCATCACGTGCTCGATCATGATGACGGTGATGCCGCGCGATCTGATCTGCACGACGTCGTCCATGGCTTCCGCCACCTCGGTGGGGGTGAGTCCGGCCATCAACTCGTCGAGCAAGAGCAGCTCCGGCGCGCTGGCGAGAGCTCGGGCCAGTTCGAGGCGCTTCTGGTGGGCCAGGGTGAGGTCGCCGGCCGGGAGCGTCCTTGAGTCTCGTCAGGTCGACGAACTCGAGTGCCTCCTCGGCCTTCTTCTTGGCCTCCGCCGAGCTCATGTCGGTGACCCGTTCCGAACAGCGAGCCGACCATCACGTTCCTCACCACAGGAACGTTGGGGAAGATCTTCACCGTCTGGAACGTCCGGGCGATGCCGAGGCGGCAGATCTTGTAGGCGGGCATCGGAGTGATGTCACTCCCTTTGAACGTGATCTTGCCCGGCTTCGGCTTGAGCGCGGCCGAGATGAGGTTGAAGAGCGTCGTCTTCCCGGCCCCGTTCGGTCCGATCAGGCCCAATGATCTCTCCCTCGTCCACGTAGAAGTCGACGTCGGACACGGCGGCCAGGCCGCCGAAATGCCGAGTCACTCCTTCACCTTCAAGCAGGTGCACGTCGACCTCCTCTGATCTTGCGCCAAGCTTGCTGCGCCAGTCCCAGAATGCCGTTCGGCATGAACAGGATGGCCACGATCAGGACCACGCCGAAGATGAGCATGTACAGGTCCGGGAACCGGCGTGAGCAGAAGCTCTCCGATGTACGTGAAGATGGCGGCGCCGATCACCGGGCCGATCAGGTTGCCCATGCCACCGAACATGGCCATGAGCACCGGCAGGAAGGTGTTGTTCAGGTTGAACGCTATGCCGGGGTCGATGTAGGTACGTCGCGTGGCGATGATGGCCCCGGCCATGCCCATGAAGATCGCGCTCACCGCGAAGGTGAGCACCTTGGTTCGGACCACGTTGATGCCGCTGTGGGCCGCCGCCTCCTCGTATTCGCCGATGCTCTGCAGCGCAAGCCCGTGGCGGGAGCGCCGGATCAGCCAGGCCACGAGGAGCGTCGCCACAGCGACGATGAACATGGCGTAGTAGCAGGTCGTGGACGGTCTCCGTCTCGACGAAACGGCCCCGCTGCCCCGTGACGATCCGCTCGATCTCGAGAACGAGCGTGTTGAAGAGCAGGACCATGGCGAAGGTGAAGATGCAGAAGTAGGCGGCCCTCAGTCTCAGCGTCAGAGCCCCGATCAACAGAGCCAGGACGAAGCCCACGACCCCGGCGATGATTATCACCACTGCGAAGGGGAGCGGGCCGTTGAACACGGCCGCTATGTAGAAGCCAACGCCGTAGAACGCGCCCGGTCGCCAGCGACATGTAGCCGGTGGGTCCCGAGAACATCACCCAGGCGACGGTCAGGATGACGAACTTCAGGATGTCGGTGAGCAGCGTGAGCCAGGTAGCCCTCGGTCATCGTCGGCAGCAATGCGAGCAGCAAGAAGACGACCGCCAGCAGCCCTAAGCCGACCCATCTTGATGGCTGTGAGTTGGTTGATTTTCATTTACTTACCCATGATCCCTTTAGGCCTTACCAGCAGCAGCACGATGAAGATGATGTAGTAGGCGATCATCGTGAAGGACGGCTGGTAGTAGGTGACGAGAGCGGACACCAGCCCCAGGATGACGCCGCCGATCATGGCGCCGGAGATGCTGCCGAGGCCTCCCAACACCACCACGATCAAGGCGATGACCATGTATGACAGGCCCATGCTGGTCTGGATGGCCAGGATGGTGCTGATCAGCGTGCCGGCCATGACCGGCCAGACCCACGCCCAGCGCGAAGCAGATAGCCAGGACGCGGTGGATGTTCACTCCCATCAGGCCGGCCGTCGTGCGGTCCTGAGTCGAGGCTCGGATGGCCTTGCCCATACGCGTGCGGGCCAAGAAGAAGTAGAGAGGCCACCGCCAGGACGATGACGACTCCCAGAGCCACCAGACGGTTGAGAGGTATCTCCCAGCGCGGTGACGGTCCGGTTCAGGAAGACCAAGCCTCGTTCTCAGAGCCCCAGATTATGCGGGCGACGTTCTGGATGACGTACAGCAGTCCGAACGACGCCAGCATCGACTTGCCCTCGAAGATGTCCAGCGAGGGAGAGGCGTTCATGAGGCTCTGCGAAAGAGGGTCTTGTAGAAGATCCAACCGAGAATGAAGCAGACTGGGCCGGAGATCACTAGCGACACCAGTGGGTTGAGGTTGACACTGCTGAACAGCCAGTAGGTGATGAACGCGCCGACCATGATGAATTCGCCATGGGCGACGTTCGAGAACGCGGGCCACCCCGTACTGCAGGCTCAGCCCCACGGAGACCAGGGCGTAGATGCCTCCGAGCAGCAGACCCGTGATGATGATATCCCTGATTATTCCCATCCAAGATCCTTTGCGTGACTGCGCCTGCAAAGTGAGAGACCGACCGAGGGCGCGCACATCTGGCGCGCCCTCGGCGGCCTGCTCACTTCATATGTTGGCTAGCTCGTGCTCGAACCTATCTCGATCACTGGAGCCGCTGTTGTTGCAGTGGGGGCCGGCCACGCCGGTTTCGGGATAGATCGGGCTCCGCGGTGCGCTTGTCGCCCGGGTCGATGACCTCAGCAACACCGTTCTGCCACTGGCCGATCTGACCCGGGTAGGCGGCGGAGTCGAGGATCTGGTTCGAATCGAACGAAGAAATCGCCCATGACCGTCTGCGAAGTGCTCGGTCCTCAGGACTTCAGCGATCTTCGCCTGGTCAAGAGTTCCGGCCTTCTCGATGGCCTGCTGGAACATCTCGAGCTGGCCTCGGTACTCGAGGGCGCCCCAGAAGTCGATGTTCGCTGCGTTGCCGCCCAGGCACGTCCTTGAGTCCTCTCGTAGTAGGCCGCGGCTTCCGGAGAGCTGTTGACGCTCCAGGCACCCTCGAACATGACACCCTTCAAGTGCGCCACCGAACATGTCGTAGAACCACTGGCTGGCGCCGCCCGGGCCGATCAGCAGGACACTTGGGGCTGAAGTTGAGCCTGTATCAAGGTCTGGACGAGCAGGATGCTCTGCGGCGGATAGGCGAACGAGCAGACGATGTCGGGATTGATGATCCTGGATCTTCTGGACGATGCTCGACATATCCTTGATGTCCGCTGGGATCGCAACGTTCGTCCACGATCTCGATGCCCGCAGCTGAGAAGAAGACCTGCAGCCTGCGCCTGATACTCGATGCCGTGCAGGTCGTCAATGTAGACGATGGCGGCCGTCTTCGCGCCCTTTTCCTTCATGATGTCGGCGAACACGGGCATCTGGTCGTGGTTGGAGTAGTTCAGGACCTGGAAGAAGTACGGCAGCGAGCCCTTCTCCATCTCCTTCTCGAGCGAGGTGGCGCCACCCTCGGAACTCATCAGGACGTACTTCGTGCGCGTTGGCCACGCCGGCCGCCGCGAACAGGAACGCGGTGCTGGTCGGCGCGAAGACGAAGTCGACCTTGTCCTCTTCGATGAGCTTCGTGAGCAGACGCATGCTGGTGTCCATGTCGCTCTGGTCGTCGTAGACCTTCATCTCCACGGGCAGCTTCTTGCCGTATTCCGCGACGAAGATGCCGCCGTCAGCGTTGACGTCTTCCACCCACACCTTGTAGGCGGGGCCGAAGTTGGCTTCCTCAAAGGACGAAAGGCCGACCGGAGACCGGACGAGCCGCGCCGATGACGATCTTGTCTTTGCCACCAAGAGTGGTGTCTGTCGAGGCGACAGTGGTATCAGTGCCGCCAGCAGTTGTCTCGGTGCCCCCAACGGTGGTAGCCGTGGTAGCCGCCGTGGTTTCCGTGGTGGTCTCGCCGCATGCAGCCACAACCAGGACCGTCAGCAGCAGAGCAAGACACACCAACAGGGGAACGATTGTTTTGGTAACTCTCTTACGCATTCCTATGCCTCCATCGTAAAGCGAGCGATTGAGCCTCTTCCCATCCTGCCATTAGACGTGCCGACCACCTCCCAGAGTCTCCCAACACCTCCCTATGCGCCTGCACTTCCCTCCTCTATCAATACCGGCCGTACTCCTTGGCCGTTTTGATCATGGCACGAGCGTTCTCTTCCTTGCCTCCGTCGGCGACTGCACCGACGTTGAGGATGAAACCGCCGCCTTGACCCGCCGTGTCGATCAGCCCACGGCAGTACTCGGCAGTCTCCTCCGGCGTGCCCGCGTATATCAGCGACAAGGGGACGTTGCCCTCTATGCAGGCCACCTGACCGATGGTCTCCTTGGCGCGAGCCATGTCGGTCTGATCGAACAGCCAGACGGTCCCACCCTTGGGCAGATCCATGATCGCCTCCAGCCGGGTGTTGTAACGTCCCTCGGCGAACAGCATCGGAATGTAGCCCTCTTCGATCAGGCCAAGCAGCGTCTTGCGCAGGCTGGGCCAGTAGAAGGTGTGGAACTGCTCGTCGCTGACGAAGCCGTCGGCACCCTTGTGGAGAGGGATGAAGATGACCGGAGTGGCCACCCCACCCGGGCGCCGAGTCACGAAGTCGATGGCCACCTGGGTGAGTCTGTCGCACGCGGCCAGGACCTTCTCCGGGCGGCGGTACAGGTCGGTGACCACGCCGCGGGTACCCCTAAGCGTGTCGCCCAGGATGTCGAAGGGGGCCTTGGTCGATCCTCCCCAGTAGGGGGGGAAGCCCAAGGACATGAGCTTGCCGATCGAACCGAAGGTAGCTCCGGCCCAGCCGCTCGACCGCGCGGGCGGCAGTGGCCAGTTTCTCCAATCCGGCGACCACCTCGGGCGAACCCCAGCCACTCACTTGACCAGAGACGAAGGGGAGTTCCATGTAGTCGAAGAGCGAAGACATGTTGGCAAAGCCGGCGAACGCGCCCACGGTGCGGGGCAGGTAGGCGCGAAGCATGTAGTCTGTGGGATCGGCGATCAGGTGGTCGTACTCCTCAGCGAGCATCCACTCCTTCTCGTTGTACTGATAGCTCACGTCTTTAGCTACCCCGTGGCCTGGCCAGGAGTAGAGCCTGTAGTCGATGGCCTCGAATACCGCGGAGGGCGTGGTCTGGAGGACCGGGCTGATCATGGCGTCGGCCTGGAACGCCAAGTTGAAGTCGACCCAGGCCTGAGCGGCGCGGGCGGTGTCGTGCATCGCTTCATATGGAGTCATGCCCGCTCGTACCGCCGGCCACCAGCCGGCATTGAGGTTCACGGGCACCCGGTCGGGCTTCTCCATCTTGATAGCGGCGATAATGCGGTCGATGCGGGCCTTGAACTCAGCTTCAGCCTCTGGAGAAGCGAAGGGGACCCCGGGGTTGCGCCACTTCTCGATACGCTCGGCCCGTCTCTCCTCAGGGGTCATGTTTGCCCAGGGTGTTGCCATCTCAGCTCACTCCCACGGTCTCTTTGGCGAAGGCCACCGCGGCCATGGCGTCGTCGCCGTAGGCGTCGGCTCCGGTGTACTTGCGCACGGTGTCGTCCATCTGACCGCCGCCGATGATGATGCGCATGCCCTCACGCAGCCCGGCGGCCTCCACCTGCTCGATGGTGGACTTCATGGAGTCGAAAGCCACCGAGAGGAATCCGGAGAGAGCAAGGACCTCGGGCTTGTGCTCTTTCACGGCCTGTACGAAGACTTCCTCGGGCTGGTCGATACCGAGATCGAAGACCTCGAATCCGTTCACTTCCAGCATGAAGCCCACGATGTCTTTGCCGATGTCGTGGATGTCGCCTCTTACCGTACCTAGGACCACTTTGCCCAGTTTGGCCACCTCGTCGGTCTTGGCGGCCAGAAAAGGTTTGAGCACTTCTCCTACGCTGCGGAGCATCTCGCCGCTCATGATGAGCTCCGGTAGGAAGTAGGTGCCCTCTTGGTAGCGTTCTCCCACTACCTGCATGGCTTGAGAGGAGAGGTCGAGGATCTTGTTGGGATCCTCCCCTTTGGCCAGAAGCTCGTCGACTATGGCGAGAGCCTCCTTCTCCTTCATGTTGGCCATGGCTTCGACTAGTTCGTGCATGTTGTGCTCCTTGTTGTGCGAAGCGCCACACTCAGCGGAGGTCGACCGATCCCCCAAGCCGTGAAGCCACTCGCTAGTTTCGCCGTGTCAAAGCCGATTCTACCGCGCGGTCTGCACATTCAGAAGACACTTGTACCTCAGCGTACTGGACCCCAACAATACAAGAGCCGAGGGCGTTGTGCAAGCGACCTGTATATATCATATGATGTCTGTTTGCGAGAGATATGGATAGATATGCTGGGTGATGCTCGCAGAGGGTGGAGAGTCGCGAGCCATGCCACGATCAAGCGTTTGTGCGCCAGAGGTGCCGTGTAGTCAGCACATGCTTGCGGGGGTTTCGTGAGTTGAAGATCGTAGATGAAGACTCGGGTCCGGTCCAGGCTCGGCGGACTCGGCAGCGCGCGGCTGCGGATTCTCCCGCCTACCTGCGTATCGTCACCACCCTGGCCGACCGGGTGACCTCGGGGGTCTATGCCGACGGCGATCGCCTACCCTCCGGTTCGGAGCTCTGCCGCGAGTTCGGCGTGAGCCCGATGACCGTGCGCAAAGCGCTGGCCATCCTGGAGAACAAGGGACTGGTCTCAGGCAAGCAGGGCAGAGGCACCTACGCGCGCTCGGTCGACCTGGGAGATTCCATCTTCCGGCTGGACTCTCTCACCGGCGAGTGGCTGGACGAGACGGCGGAGATCCGCTTGCTGTCGGCCACGATCACCAACGCCAGTGACAAGGTCGCGTCCATGCTCGAGTGTGAGACCCGGGCGAGAGAGTCATATTCCTGCGACGCCTGGTCTCGTACGACGGCAACCCGGCGATGTACCACACCGAATACATCACCTACGACCCGCGCCGTCCGCTCGTCGAGTCGCAACTCCAGTTCACCTCGCTGCACGCCTTCTTGGACTCCGGCACGGCGCAGAGATTCCCACGAGGCGAGCTCACTTTGACCGCCGTGAAACTCGACTCAGAGAGCGCTCAGGTCCTCGGACAGCCCGAGGGGGCGCTGGCGCTGCGTCTTGAGCATGTGTTTCAGGAGAACGACCGCAAACCGGTGAGCTGGGGCTGGTTCCTCATGCGTGCTGAGCTGTTCCGGCTACGAGCCCTTCTGGGACCCGAATGGACGAGTGGGAGGTAGTAGCAAGTGGCGACGCTACACGAACTGCGGGGCGCTTTGATCGAACTGGACGAGGTCCGTACTCTCGAGCTCACGCGCGAGATCCTGGCCCACGATGGCGCCACGCCGCCCTCGATCCTCAACACCTGCCAGCAGGCATTGAAGGTGGTGGGGGAGCGCTACGAGCGTCAGGAGTACTACATCTCCGGGCTCATCATGGCCGGTGAGCTCTTCAAAGAGGTCCTCAATCTGGTACAGCCTTTCCAGGAACGGATCGCATTCCCCGGGAATCCCGAGGGGACGATCGTTCTCGGCACAGTCGCCGGCGACATCCACGACATAGGAAAGAACCTCTTCGGCGTCTCGCTTGGGGGCTTCGGCCTCAGAGTCATCGATCTGGGCGTCGACGTATCTCCGGAGAGGTTCTTGGCGGAGGTCAAGCGAGTCCGGCCCGACGTGGTCTGCCTCTCGGGGCTCATCATGGCCGCGTACGAAAGCATGAAGAACGACCGTCGCCCTCCTGCGGTCGCGAGAGGCCGAACTGGGATACCGACCTCCCATAGTCCTGGGCGGGGCGACCATCGACGGTAGGGTGTGTGAGTACTGCGGGGCCGACTCATGGAGTACGGATGCCATGGAAGGCGTGCGCATCTGTCAGGAGTTCGTGACCCGCGAAAAGGGCGAAGACATGGAGTGAGGCCGGCAGGCCTGTCACAGCATATGGTATATTGATTTCACTTCGTGGTGTGCGACCCGAAAGAGGTGGAATGATATGACCACAAGCAATGTCACCGCTGATCCGTATTCGGGTCTGCAGTTGGTCGAATTGAGTCATGAATGGGACCAGCGCGCACCGTCCTATCCCGGGCAGGCCGATATCAGGATGGTCCGCGGGGTCAAGCATTCGCAGCACGGCGTACTGGCGTGGCGGACCATCACGGTCATGCACACAGGCACGCATATGAACGCTCCCATCCATCTCATCCAGAAGGGCGCCGACCTGGCTGCTATCTCGCCCGACCGGTACTTCGGAAATGGCGCCATCGTCGACGTTCCCAAGAAGAACTGGGAGGTGATCACCGCCGCCGATCTGGAGAAGGCCAAGCCTGACGTCAAAGACGGTGACATAGTCGTCATAGTCACCGGTTGGCACCACAAGTACTCCGACGGTCTCGAGTACTACGGGGAAGCCCCCGGGCTCTCCAAGGACGCCGCCGAATGGCTCGTGAAGAAGAACCCCAAGATGGTGGCAGTGGACACGCCGCATGTAGACCATCCGCTTGCCACCTCGATGGGCCCCCATCGCGGCGGCCCCCAGATGAAGCGCCTGGCCGGTGAGTACACGAAGGCCACAGGCCTGGATCCCAAGGTCGAACATCCCGAGTGGAACGTCGCTCACAGGATCCTCCTGGGAGCCGGCATCCCGACGATCGAACAAGTGGGCGGCGACGTCGACGTGTTGCTCGGCAAGCGGGCCACTCTGGCCGCTACCCCCTGGAGGTTCGAGCACGGAGACGCCTGTCAAGTCCGGTTCGTTGCCATGTTCGATCCCAGCGGCAAGTGCCGCATCGAGCCGGGCAAGTAGACGCCGACGAACGAGCCGAAAGGAACCAGGATATGAGCCTGAAGGTATACGACCTCAGCCACGTGTTCACCCAGTTCATGCCGGAGTGGCCTTCCTCGCCCAGCGTGAACATCGACATTGACAAGTTCCATGCTCGCGACGGCGTCTACCAGGTGCAATGGGAAGGGATCATGCATCGCTGCACGCACATGGATGCTCCCCTACATGTGACCGAGTGCTCGCCAAGCATCGCCGACTACCCGTTGTGGCGCCTATTCGGAACCGGTGTCGCGGTCTCCATCCCCAAGGGTAAGTGGGGCGTCATCACCCCCGAGGATCTGGAGAATGCTCAGCCCAAGATCGAAGAGGGCGACATCGTCATGATCAACACCGGCTATCACCACCTGTGGGCCGATACCGACGAGTACTTCGGCTGGGGTCCCGGGATCAACAAGGCGGGGGCCCAGTGGCTGGTGGACAAGAAGGTCAGACTGGTGGGCTACGGCTGCCAGGCGAACGACCACCCCATCGCCACCAAGCTGGTGAATCACGGGCTCGGACCCACGCATCCGCATCTGATCGAGGAGTACAAGGCGGAGACGGGCCGGGATCCTCTTGAGGACTTCCCCGAGTGGGAGCCCGCCCACAAGACCCTCATGGTCAAGGGCGGCATCCCCGGCATCGAGAACGTCGGCGGCGACTTGGACGAGGTCACCGGCAAGCGCTGCACCTTCATGGCCTTCCCCTGGCGTTGGCCGGGCGGAGACGGCTGCATCGTGCGGGTGCTGGCGATGATCGACCCGGATCAGACCTTCCGCTTCGAATCTGGCTCGTAGTGACCGCGGGGGCATAGGGGTCTTCCTCCAGCTGCGCACAAAAGCCTGTGCGACTCTTCCGGAACACCCCTACGCCCCCGCGGTGACACTCTCGCTCAGTCCTTCTTCTTGGCCGGTCGCTTTCGCTCCCGGCCTCTCTATTGGCCGTCGCTTCCGCTTTCGGCCTCTCTATTGGCCGTCGCTTCGCTTTCGGCCCTTCTCTTTGTCTGGTCGTCATGACAGTGAGGCCGGGGAGCGAACTCCCCGGCCTCACTACTTACAACTCACCCTGCTGACTTTGAGAGGAGCCTCGCGGCTGCTCTCAGGTATCGTATCCGTGTCTCGGATGTAACCCGGCTTACGGCTTGGCCGTGGTCGTGGTCGGGGCGGCCGTAGTGATGGTCTGGCCGGCGGCTGTGGTCGTGGTGTCTGCGGCCAGCGTGGTCGTAGTCGCCTCGATGGTCGTGGTGGTGGGCTCCAGGCCCTCCCGGTAGGTGACGTTCAGCTCTGCCTTGGCGTCTACGATCCACTGCTCCCAGGCTTCTCCCTGCTTCTCGCTGAGAAGGATGCCCTTCACCGTCTCCGAGACCTCCTCTAGGGTCTGCTGCTTGGCTGCGTTGACGGCTGTGACCTGGATGACGTGATAACCGAAGGTGGTCTTGACAGGCTGCGATATCTCGTCAACCGCGAGCGAAAAGACGGCGTCCTCAAACTCCTCCACCATCACGCCCTTGCTGATCTCGCCCAAGTCCCCACCGTTGGTCGAGGTGCCGCTGTCATCCGAGTATTCCGTAGCGAGCGCGGTCCAGTCACCGCCGGCGACGATCAAGGTACGCACCTTGTTGGCAGTGGCCAGAGCGTCGGTCCAGTCGGCATCCGTCAGCACGGTGGTTGTGGTGGTGGCGCCGGCAGCGGTCGTGGTGGTCGTCGAGCTATTGGTCTCCTCGCCACCCGGTTTGATGAGGATGTGTCGTGCCGTCCGGGTCTCGTCTACGAAGTAGTTTGCTTTGTTCTCTTCATAGTAGGCGGCGATTTCCTCTTCGGGCACTTCAGTGACGCCCTCGATGGCCTTCTCGTACACTTTCTGGAGCAGCATGCTTTCTTTGTAGCTGGCCTTGAGCGACTCCAAGGTCATTCCCGCGGCTGCAAGCTCCTCGTCGAAGGCCGCTTGGTCACCTGCATAGACGTCGCTGAGGATCGAGTCGATCTCGGTCTGTACTTCCTCATCCGTGACGGACAGACCCATTCCCTCGGACTTCTGAGCCGCGCATTGGTAGGTGATGAGGTAATCCAGCACCTGACCCTCGAACACCGCCCAACCCTCCGGATCGGTAGCCTCGTCGGCTATGCCGTACTGACTCGCGAACTCCTCCGCCCTTTGGTTGAGTTCCGACTCCAGTATCTCAACGTCCCCGACCTTGGCTACGGCGTCACCAGACACGCCGCCGCCACAGCCCCCCACCATGCCGGCCGCAACGGCCAGGACGAGCACGAGGATAACGACTATGACTCTCCTTATCACGAGCACCTCACTTGATGTTGTTGCGAGACGGCGACTGCGGAGTATAGCCGCATCTTCGTAAGAATGCCGTAAAGAAACGGCTGGACAGAGCGGTCGCGTATGGTCTCACAGTCCCGGGCGTGGGACACGCACGCAGCACGACAGGCGATCAGCTAGGTGTGGTGAGCGTGTGGGCGAAGAGACCAAATGGACTACAATGTGTCGTCGCGAACCCCGTGCGCCTGGAGTATTTGATGGACTATCGTCGCTGCGAGAAGGATCTCGGCCTCTTCCGCCACAAGAACCGCCTGGCTTGCCACGTGATCGCGATCCTGGCGCTGGTGGGGGCCATGGTGCCCGGGCTGCTCCTGACCGACGGTCTAGCCCGCGCAAGCGAAGAGCCTGGCGTGGCCGTGAGCACCATCGGTGCTCCGTCGCAGATCGTCCAAGACGGTCAAGAAATCGCCGTCAAACTGGCCCCCGGGGTCCGATTGATCGAGAATCCCGACGGGACGTTGACCGTGAGTCCGGACTGGGCGGCTCTATCCGCGGCGAGCGCTGGCTCGCCCGGCCTGGCGCTGAAGCAGACCGGCCAGATAGACGGATTGGGTATCCGGGTGCTGGAACCGGTCTCGGCGGCCGCATTCTCGAGTGGCGATTCCCTGGTCGCGGCGTCCTCCCGCGGCGTCGACTTGAACGAAGCCGTCAGGGCTCTTCGACTGATGCCGGGGGTGTTGTGGGCCGAGGTGAACTCAACCGGTCTACGCCTGCCTTGTGCCGGACGATCCGTACTACTCCTCCGGCACGCACTCAGCGACCGGCCAATGGGGTCTGGCCCGTGTGGGCTTTGAGGAGGCCTGGGATATCACCACGGGCTCGGCGGGAGTGACTGTAGCCGTGCTCGACACCGGCCTCAACAGGGATATATCCGACTTCTCCGGGCGCATCGTTTCACCCTACAGCGTCTTGACCGAAGGCACAGACTGGCCGACCTGGAAAGACAACTTCGGGCATGGCACCGGAGTGGCGGGCGTGGCAGCGGCTCGGGGCAACGACGCCAACGGCATTGCGGGAGCGGCTTGGAACGTCAGGCTGATGCCGGTGAAGATATCGGAGGATGGGAGTTCCACCGACCTGACTCTGGCCGACGGCATCGAGTACGCCGTGGACCATGGCGCCGATGTGATCAACGTAAGCTTCGCCAGTCCTCCGGGGGCGGGGTATAGCCATGCGCTGGCCGCCGCCGTCAACTACGCCTACGGGCGAGGGGTGTTGATCGTGGCGGCTGCTGGCAATGACGCCGGGGGCGTCGGCTACCCGGCTGCCTTTGAGAGCGTGATCGCTGTCGGTGCGACAGAGAGTTCCGATTCGCGCTGGGCTCGCTCAAACACGGGGTCCAGTCTTGACGTTACCGCTCCGGGCAACCAGATCATCAGCTACGGCGTGGGCTCGACCGATCCCAAGTACTCTTGGTCCGGCACCTCAGTGGCTGCGCCACTGGTCACAGGGACCATTGCTCTGATGATGTCGATCGATTCCTCGCTTACCCCGGGGCAGATAACCGACATCATCACCGAATCTGCGGACGACTTGGGCGACAGCGGGTGGGACCAGGAGTTCGGATGGGGACTGCTCGACGCCTACGAGGCGGTCTCATTGGCCGAGAGCGGTGGGTCGACCACTACGACGACCGAGGCCCCGACGACCACCACCACGACCACCGAGGTCCCGACGACCACCACGACCACCGAGAGCTCCGCGACTACGACCACTGGGGTATCGTCCACTACTACCACGACGGAGCTTGTCTTCACTGATGTCTCTGAGGGGAGCACTCCCTATTGGAGCGAGATCGGCTACCTGGCTTCTCTCGGGATCGTATCGGGCTCCGGAGACGGGCTCTTTCATCCCGCAGATACGCTTATGCGACAGCAGTTCGCGAAGATCATCGTGCTGGCACTTGGCTATCCCGTTACCGGTTCAGAGGTCTGTCCCTTCAAGGACTTGGCCGCTCAGATAGGCACCGACCCCTTCTACCCCTACTACTACGTGGCTGTGGCTTACCAGCAGGGTGTTGCAAAAGGTACCAATCCCACGCATTTCTCACCCTATCGTCCACTCACTCGGTCGCAGATGATCAGCATGGTGGCGCGGGCGGCCAATCTTCCGGAACCTCCTGTGGGGTACACACCGGCATTCGCCAATTTCTCGGCTGAACACTTCCCCTACGCCCGTCGGGCGGCCTATGCTGGTCTTCTGGACGGGCTTGTTGGGATGGGCCCGGGCTACGACTTCGTGGCGCCGGCCAGCAGAGGCGAAGTCTGCGCCCTGCTCTACGCGCTGCTGCAGTAGCGCGCCCGATACTCCGACTCGAGCATGTCGAACAGCACGCAGTCGGAGAAGCGGCCGTTCTGATAGACGTGCTCGCGCGCGCGCCCCGTCTCGACGAAACCGATCCGGCGGTATAGCTCGAGCCCTCGCCGGTGCTCCTCGTGGGCGCAAATGGATACTCTGTGAAGCCCGAGGGTGAGAAAGGCGAATCCAAGACAAGCCACGATGGCATCTGCACCGTAGCCCTTGCCCCAATCCCCTTTGGAACCTATGGCGATCCCGATCTCGCCATGCCGATGGACCAGATCCACGCCACTCAGACCCACATTGCCGATGAACCGATCATCGGCGGACACGTGTATCTCGAAACCGTAAGCATCTGTGGCAGTCGACTGCGCGTCGTAGTATCGGTCCTCCTGCTCCCTCGTTATCGGAACGTGGCCGACGAGCAGGTAGCGGTGCACCTCTGGGTCGTTGAGCCAAGTCCTGATCGTCTCGGAGTTCGTCCGGTCGAGTTCGGTCAGATAGATATTGTCGCCCTTGATCATGCCGACACCCGCTGTCTCCTACTGGGCGGTCTCGGTGGTAGCTGTGGTAGCAGGACCAGGCCCGAAGCTGGCGACGATGGCATCGAACTCCGTCTGCTTGGCCTCCCAGTTCTCGGTGGCTGCCTGCGTCGTCAGTTGAAACTGGATGTTCCCCTCGAACACGAAGTAGAAGGTGCAGCTGGTCGGGGTTCCGTCCATATTGAAGCTATAGGACGTCTGATAGCCCGGCATTCCGCCGACCGTGGTCTCCGACAGATCGTCGATCATCTGCCAATCGCCGCTCTGGCTCGCGAGGTCGGCGAGGAGTCCCTCCATCTCGGTCTTGATCTCGGGCATCATGGACTCGTCGACGGTCACATCCAGTTCGTACACCGACACCTGGAACAGATCGACGTAGTAGTCGTTCCCAGACGAGTTCTCGGCGGATGCCCCATCGGGATCGAAGACATGAACGCCGCCGTTCGAGCCGGCTCCGCTGGTCACCTCGGCGCCTGTGCTCGTCTCCAGTTCCCAATCACCTGGGTACTGGAAGCTGTAGCCGTAGTCGGGATCGGTGTAGGTCTCGATCTCGTTCTCGTTGCCGCCGCAGCTGAGCTCGAAATCGAAACCGCACCCTGCCGGGACGAATGCCAACAGTAGTATCAGCAGGGCGACTGCCATTCTAGGGCGGAGCAGCCGCCACGTTTGCCCGTTCATTTGCCTCTCCTTCGATGCCGCGGATGAGCGATCGTCCCCATTGTGACACGGTTTGGGTGCTGTCCTTGTTTGTTTGCGATTGACACTGGGGACTTGTGGCCTTAGAAAGGTAGTAGAGTAACTCAGGTAACCGCAGGTGAAGTACAAGGAAAAGGGGGATCAATTGTGAAAGAGCACATCTCTAGTACTCACATGTCTTGGCGGAAGAGGCTCCTCGTCTTGGGCGGAGCGGCGGTTCTGGTCGTTGTTCTGGCTGTGCTATTGAGCGGATGCGTCACCATCTCGAGCGTGAACACGGGCAGTGGCGCTGACGCCGGCTCCAACCACCAGATCAGTATGACGCTGACGGCTACGACTGACGCCACCGGTCCCATCCGAGGCGTCTTCGCCATCCGGATCCCCACAGCCTGGGATGTGAAGACGGTCGCCTTCACCGGCGCTCTTAACGGGGCGGCGACCAGGTCGACTGTCATGGAAGGGGTCTACGCAACGGAGTGGGAAGCCCAACCGGTGGGTGCCGGCTACAACGGGCCCAAGGCCGGCTACAAGTGGTGGGTCGGCTACAGTCCGGCCAACACTTGGGCTACGGGTGACACGACCCTGGTTACGGTCAACGTGGACACCCATGGGCGTGGGGGCACGTACATGCTTGACTTTGTCACCGGGGTGGCCGACCAAGGACCGGCCTTGGCAGACATCGAGGACATCGCCAACGACAAGCAACTCTGGTACATAGGCAGCGCCGGCACGGGAGCGGTTCTGGACCAGGCGGTCACGCTGTATTCGTTCACCGACGTGCATCCTGACGCCACCTACTACACCGCCATCCAGGGGATGGCCTCGAGGGGCCTGATCGAAGGGTACCCAACGGCTGGTGGCTACAGCGAGTTCCGGCCCAGCAACTCCGTTTACCGGGCTCAGTTCTCGAAGATGATCGATGGGGCTCTTGGTCTGCCGGTCAACGAGGCCATGGCGGCCCCCGTCAACTTCTCTGACCT
Organism: uncultured Actinomycetes bacterium; assembly: GCA_963714175.1. GTDB lineage: Bacteria > Actinomycetota > Thermoleophilia > RBG-16-64-13 > RBG-16-64-13 > RBG-16-64-13. The sequence goes on from CAVQNN010000011.1 coordinate 492,487, forward strand.
CGGGAGCGACGCCCCGGCCGATCTCTATCCGCACGAGTATGTGTGGACCGCCTACAGCAACAACATCATCAAGGGGTACACGGACGGGACCTTCAAGCCATACACCGCGATTATGCGCGGCCATGTGGTGACCATGACGGTGCGGGCGCTGCAGGCGAAGTACCCGGCCGCCTTGACCATTCCGCCTGATGGTTTTGTGCAGACCTGGGGCAACGATCTGCCGGCCGAGCACAAGGCGAACGCGCGCATCGCTGAGTACAACAACCTGCTTGCCGGCCTGCCACTGACCACCACGGCGACCAGCGGCACGGCCTCGATGCCGCGGGGCGAGGTAGCGCAGGTACTCTGGAATATGATGAGTCTGATCACTCCGTAGCGACTGAGATCCGAACGGCGCCGGCGGCCCTGCGGGCCGCGGCGCGCGAGATGACGACCACGAGGAGCCCCGCCTGCGGCGGGGCTCCTCCGCTACTCTGACCGGAAGACTGGGGGCGGCGGGCTTCGCCGCGCCGCCCCGCACCGGCGCATGGCCCGTCGGCCTGGGTTACACTGACTGGGACCCTGGGGATCTCTCCGGGGCTTGAACCCGCAGGCAGGAGAGGGCTATGGAAGCGCGCATCATCGGTCTCAAGGGGTGTGGAAAGACGACGTTGGCGGCCGCTCTGGCGGAGGGCAGGGGTGAGGGCCACATCGCCACAGTGCACGTGGGCGATGCTCGGGTGCGTGCTCTGTCGGAGATATTCCAGCCCAAGAAGACGACCTTCGCCGAGTTCAGGGTCCAGGAGGTGGCTTGGCCGGAGGCCAGTGCTCGCAAGGGAGAGATGGAGCGCTACCTCGACGCGCTGGCGGGCGGCCAACTGTACCTGCATGTGCTCCGGGCTTTTGACAGCGACATGCTGGGCGAGCCGGCTCATCCCGCTGCCGACCTGGAGGAGCTCGACAGAGAGTTTCTGCTGTCTGACCTCATAAGGATCGAGCGGGCCTTCGAACGGGCTAAGAAGGCGCCGTTGCCCGACGCCGGGAAGAAGGCGCTGGCTCACTGCCAGGAGGCGCTTGAGGCCGAGATTCCCCTCAGGGAGGTCGATTTCGACGAGAGCCAGCTGGCCTTCGTCAGGGGATACCAGTTCCTCACCCTGACCCCTCAACTACTGATTGTGAACACCGAATCGGAGAGCGTGTGGGACGGGGGCGCCCTGGAGGCTTCGGCACGAGGCCGTCATGCGTTGGCGTTTCCGTTTCCGGATGCCCTTGAGGTGGCTCGGCTCTCTACGGAGGAGCAGGAAGAATATGCCGCGGCCCTGGGTCTGCCTGGGCCGGCGGCCGAGGTGGTCGCGCAGGCGGCGTTTTCCCAGTTGGGGCTGATCAGCTTCCTCACTTCCGGCACCGACGAGGTGCGCGCCTGGCCTATCCGTGCCGGCGAGACCGCCCGTGAAGCGGCCGGCGCCATCCACTCCGACATTCAACGAGGCTTCATCAGAGCCGAGGTGGTCTCATACGACGACTTCATGAGCCATGGCAGCAGCATGAAGGCCTGCCGCGACGCGGGAGTCCTGCGGATCGAGGGCAAGGACTATATCGTGGCGGATGGGGATATCGTCAACTTCCGCTTCAACGTCTAGCTCTCGCGGGCGGGCTATATCGCGCCTCTTACTATTAGTGGCAGCCCGGCCCACTGCCCTTCTGGCGAGCGCGCCGAACACAACATCGGGCGACAGAGACTCGCCAGCAGGGCAGTGGGCCGGCCTGGACCTCACTGTCAGCCTGACGCGGTATTGTCTCGCTGGTCAGTCATTCTTTTGCGCGCTTCACTTCGTTCGCGCTCTCCGCGTCATCGTTCGGCTGCATTTGCTGATGGGGGCTCACTGTGACTCGGATCATAGACATTGAGGAAGTCGCCGGCTGGCTTGAGCAGCGAGGGTTGCGTGGACCAAAGCGCTTTGACCAGGTCGAGGAAGTAGCTCGCGACAGGCTAGCCCTCGTGCGCAGGTTCGGCGTTCCTAATGACGGTAGGGTGTTCCTGCTCGCAGACGCCATCGCTGGCTTCTTCACCGACTCGGAGGAGGTCCTTGTCTGCGTCGACGACTGGCCTCCTGAACTCGCGGACTACAACTTGTTTGACCGCTTCAGGCTCGGGTTGGGAGAGACCGCCCACGTCTCGGAGAAGCCTGGCCACCTCTTCTACCCTGACGATCGGGCCGACATGTTGTCCTTGGTCCGTCTCGTACTCTGCTTCGACTGGGACGTGTACCTGATCTCCTCGTTCGGACGCTGCTGTCAGGTCGTCGAGCGACATAGGCGTGGTCTGCGCGGCCGATCCCGGCGAAGTGGAGACGGAAACGTGGCGTCTCGACGACCGCGCGGGTGACCCTTGACCGAGCCGAACCTGATAGTGAGGTTCAGCAAGGCCCACTACCCTGCTGGCGAGGCTCTGTCGCCCGATGTGGTTTCGGCGCGCTCGCGAGAAGGGTAGTGGGCCTTGCTGCCACTCACAGCGAGTGACGCAGCCTAGTCCGCCCAGCCTCTCGACGCGTGGTAGATGGCCTTGTCGAAGAAGACCGCGAAGCGGCTCTGTAGCTCCATCACGCGATAGGCTTCCACCGGGCGCTCCCATACTCCTTGGGAGCGGGCGTACGTCCAGATGTGCTTCTTCAGGAGCATCAGCGCGGACAGCATCTCGTGCGCCTCGATTCCCTGTGCGTGTCGCCGCGCGCCCAGGTCTCGGTGAAACGACTTGATCTCTTCCTCTGTGCCCTCGCCCTCCAGCCATCGCCCCAGCAACTGCAGACCCGTGGTGCATTCGGCCAAGAGGGCCTCGGGATCCAGGCGCATGTATCGGAGTGTGGTGTGGTTGGAGCGGACGTCGGCCAGCCATAGTCTGGCTACGTAGCGAGATGTGGTCGCTCACGAAGCCGACCAACGTGTCGGACAGCATCTTCTCTCCCGCTCCGTTCTCCAAGCGGTTGAAGGAGTCGCGGATGGCCCAGTCGTCCTCGTGGAGGTCGGCGCACAGTCTGATCGCCTTCTCGTTGGAGGGGAAGGCCAAGGGCGGGAGTCGATCGATCTGGAAGTAGCCCACCTGCTCGGCGTCGTCGCCGGGCGTCTCGACGCCGGATATCTTCTCCACTTCAAACGTCACGACCAGCAGATCGCCGTAGAAGCCACTGCTCCACGAAGCGGCGTCGATCAGACGGGATACGCGGCCGACCACCCCTGTCTCCTCGTGCAGTTCGCGGAGCGCTGCTTCGGCGATGGTCTCACCCATCTCCGCGAACCCGATAGGCAGACACCACATGCCTTTGTTGGGGACGATCCCCCGCTTGACCAGGAGCACGCGCCGGTCGTCGTCCAGAACCAGAGCGGCTGCCGCGGGGAGCGGATTCTGGTAGAAGATGGCGCCACAGACAGAACAGACCTCGCGGGGGCGATCGCCCACGGGCTGGATTTCAACAGGGCCGCCGCATTTGGAGCAAAAGCTCGCGTTCAGTTGAGAGGCTCCTCCGATACCTGCAGATGCAGGTGTGAGCCGGAATCGTGGGTGTAGAAGGCGAGGGTCTCTCGCAGTTCGTCGGGGCACTCGCGAACCTTGCCCAGAGCGGTCTTGCCGGCCGTCACCACCTCACCTATGGAGACCACAGGGTCGCTGACGAACATGAGAGAGACGGTGATGCCGCTCGACTTCTCGGGGCGGATGTCTATCTGCACGTCGGTGTACTTGCCGTAGAGCAGGTACTCCTTGACTCCGGTCACGACCCCCGAGATCGGGGCGGTGACCAGAGAGCCGGGTTCGGCGCCCACTAGGACCGAGGTGGTGGCCTCGCCGTCCGCACCGTCGATGAGGTAGTAGCGCACCGAGGGTTCGGAGGAGAAGATGCTGCGGAAGAAGCGCACCAGCGCGTTGGCGTTGGCCTGATCGCCGATGGGGGTCAGAGCCACTGCGCGCTCGTCGCTCACCGGCTGGTAGGCGATGATGGTGGCGTCGCCTGCAACAACGGGAAGCAGGAGATTGCGGTCCCCCAGCCGAGCGAAGGGCGGGGTTTCCTCCGGATCGGCTGCGACCGGGCCCGACGAAGATCGAGTGCCCCCCGCCAGGAGGGTCTGCTCGCCCACCTTCTCGGTAGTCCTGCTAGCGGTCACCCCGATAACGACAGCCGCGACCACCAGGCACACGACGGCAAAACCCAGAGCAAGGCGAAGCCTTCGCCTGCGGTGCACCGTCGCGAGACGCCGTTTGCGCCTGTGCTGATCGACCTGGCGCTGAGCTTCAGCTGCATATGCCCCTTCTTGCATCGGGCCTACCTTACCACCCCGCATCACGAATGCCCAGGATAGCAGCGTGTTCACGGAAGAGCGCACGCCCCGGCCCGCTGGCCCGCAGATCTTGAGCAGGGGAGTCCGGAGGCTGGTAATCTGTGAGAGAGAGCGGATCGTACATGGGCATCCCGGCGACAAGGAGGGCACAGGTGCGGATCACCATACCGCGATGGGTCCAGCTTGTGCTGATCCCCGTGGCGATCTTTCTCGCACTCTACTTCAGCCGGGCGGCCAGTCATGCCGTCTTCGTGTTTCTCATCTCGGCCATCATCGCGCTGCTTCTCAATCCCGTGGTTCTTGCCATGCATCGCATCAAGTGCCCGCGTTGGCTGGCGGTCCCTATCGTCTACCTGGTCTTCGTCGCGGTGATCGTGGTGTTGTTCGTGTTTCTGGGTCCACCGCTCATCCGTCAGTTCCAGCGTCTCTTCGAGGCCATCCCGGGCTGGCTCGATTCGCTGAACGGCGCTCTGGCGGACCTGGAGAACTGGTTGGCCACGAACAACATCGAGATCAATCTGCAGATAAACACCGCCGACATCGTCGACTGGCTCCAGACCCACGGCGCCCAGTCGGTCGGGACCCTGCTCAGTGTGGGCTGGAGCGCGCTGAGTGCGGTCGTGAACCTTGTCCTGACAGTCGTCGTCAGCTTCTACATGCTCATCGACGGCAAGCGCATCTTCCGCTTCATCTGCCGGCTCGCGCCCGGCGAGCCTGAGGTCAAGGAGGAGTATGTCCGAGGGCTCCAGACCGCTTTCGGCCGGTTCGTCCGTGGTCAGGCCTTGCTCGGGGCCACCATCGGCTTGGCCAGCGGCTTGGCCATCTGGATCTTGAGCTGGAAGGTAGTGGGGGTCTGGCCGGAAGGCGGACAGTACGCGCTGTTGTTCGGTTTTTGGGCGGGGCTGACCGAGGTGATCCCCTATGTCGGCCCGTGGATCGGCGCTGTTCCGCCGGTCTTGGCGGCGATCTTCCACTCCCCGACAGCGGCTCTCATAGTCGCCATCGTCTACCTGGTGATCCAGCAACTGGAGAGCCACATCCTGGCCCCCAACATCGTCGGCAGCTCCGTGGGTGTCCATCCTTTGGTGGTGATCTTCGCGTTGCTGGCCGGGGCCCAGATCGGGGGAATACTCGGGATGCTCGCCTCTCTCCCGTTGCTGGCCATGCTCAAGCACACCCTTACGTTCTACGACTTCAAGATATCGAGGGCTCCCTGGGCAGGCGACGACGGCATCGCGCTCATCCCAGCCAGATCCGGCGCGCCTCCTCCCAGACGCGTGAAACCACCAGGTGCGCCGGAGGAATAGGGAGGGCCGCGGTTTGTGGACTACCGTTGATGCTGTTACAATCGCCCATTGCCGGGATAGACACCCGGAACCCGAACAGTAGCAGGTAATGGAGAATATTCGCGAGTTTTTCGGGATCCAGCTACGCAGGAGTTTCGCGCCGATGTTGTCGGCTCTGCGGTGGCTAAGGATTACGCCAAATGAGGTCACCGTCGCAGGCACCGTCCTTAACATGGCGGCGGCCGCGCTGGTCGTCACCAACCATCTGATCTATGCGGGCATCGTCTTCCTCGTCGCCGGGTGCTTCGACATGCTGGATGGAGCTCTCGCCCGGTTGGCAGAACGGTGACTCCCTTCGGAGCTTTCCTCGATTCGACCCTGGACAGAGTGTCGGAAGGGGTGATCTTCGCCGGCATCGCCTACCTGCTGGCCGTCGAGGGTGACGGACGCCCCATCGACGTGGCCCTGGTGGTGCTCGCTCTTCTGGGTAGCATCCTTGTCAGCTACACTCGGGCTAGGGCGGAGAGTCTGGGTCTGGAGTGCAAGGTGGGGCTCATGAGCAGGCCCGAGCGGATCGTGCTAATCGCCATCGGACTCTTCTTCGATGTGCTGCCGTACGTCATCTACCTGATGCTGGCTCTGACAGCGTTCACGGTGATCCAGCGCGTCGTCCATACCTACCGCCAACTCGGCAAGCAAAAGGAAACAGGGAGGATTCGTTGAGCGAGAAAGTACGGGTCGCCATCATCGGGGTGGGGAACTGCGCGTCGTCCTTCATCCAGGGGGTGCAGTTCTACAAGAACGCGAAGGCGAACGAGTTCGTTCCCGGCCTCATGCACGTGAATCTCGGCGGGTATCACATCTCCGACATCGAGTTCACCTGTGCCTTCGACATCGACAAGACCAAGGTGGGCAAGGATCTGTCCCAGGCCATCGACGGCGGCAGGAACTGCACAGTCAAGTTCTGCGACGTCCCTGAGTTGGGAGTCAAGGTCTACCGCGGCATGACTCACGACGGGTTGGGCAAGTACCTGTCGGAGGTCATCGAGAAGGCGCCCGGCCCCACGGATGACGTCGTGGGTATCCTCAAAGAAACCAAGACCGACGTGGTGGTCAGCTACCTGCCCGTGGGCAGCGAGATGGCCACCAAGTGGTACGTGGAGCAGATCCTGGAGGCCGGCTGCGCCTTCGTCAACTGCATCCCGGTCTTCATCGCCCGCGAGAAGTACTGGCAGGAGCGCTTCATCGAGAAGGGTCTGCCGGTCATCGGCGACGACATCAAGTCGCAGGTGGGCGCCACCATCGTGCACCGGGTGCTCACCCGGCTCATGCGCGAGCGCGGCGTCAAACTGGAGCGCACCTCCCAGCTCAACGTGGGCGGCAACACCGACTTCCTCAACATGCTGGAGCGGGAGCGCCTGGAGAGCAAGAAGATCTCCAAGACCAACGCGGTCACCTCTCAGCTCGACTACGACATGGGCAAGAAGAACATCCACATCGGCCCCTCCGACTACGTGGAGTGGCTCGACGACCGCAAGTGGGCCTACATCCGCATGGAAGGCCGCACCTTCGGCGACGTGCCGCTCAACATCGAGCTCAAGATGGAAGTGGTCGACTCGCCCAACTCCGCCGGTATCGTCATCGACGCGGTGCGCTGCGCCAAGTTGGCCCTGGACCGGGGCATCTCCGGTCCTCTCTACGAGCCGGCGTCCTACTTCATGAAGTCGCCGCCCATCCAGTACAGCGACTCGGAAGCACGGCAGAAGACCGAGGCCTTCATCGCCGGCGACGCAACCAAAGCGGCCAAGACGCCCAAGAAGTGAGCGACCCACACGTGGGCGACGCACAAGAAAGCGACCCACGAGTGGACGTATTGAGTCTGTGAGCCCGGGGCCCGGGCGGCATCCGCCGCCCGGGCCCCCGACATCTCGAGGTCCGCGCGTGGCGACAGACCTGCACATAGCTCTGGTGACGCCCTTCTCCTGGAGCGTTCCCAGCGCCGTCAACCAGCACGTGGCCGACCTGGCGTTGGAGCTCAAAGCCCAGGGTCATCTGCCCGTGGTGGTGGTGTCCTCCGACGAGCCTTGAAGACGAGCCGCGGATACAGGCGCTATTCCACCGGACTCGCGGTCAGGTGATCACTCTCCTCGGCGACTATCGAGGCGGGTCAGAACCCGACGGGCTGCTGCTTCCCCCCAAGGGCGTCGGGCCTCTCGAGCCTGAGGCCGGCATCCCGGTGGTACCGCTCGGATCGAGCTTCCCGGTCCGCCTCAACGGGGGCGTGGCGAATCTCGGACTGCCGGTGGATGTGACCTCTCGTCTGGAGAAGCTCATGCTGGGCGCCGAGTTCGATCTGGTGCACGTGCACGAGCCTCTGGCGCCTTCGCTGAGTTTCACCGCGCTGCGCGAGGCCCGCAGTCCGGTGGTCGGTACTTTTCACCTGACTCCGGTCGCCGTGGCAGCCTACGAACTGGGTCAGTCCGTGCTCGATCGCTTCTTCCTGCGACTCGATGCTCGCATCGTCACCTTTCCCAGCGGGCGGGAGATGATGGACGACCTCTATCCGGGGGAGTACGAGGTCTTGTCGTGCGGGACGGGCATCGCCCCGGAGGAGTCTCGTGACCGTCCGCATGCGGGCGGCCACGCGGATCGGAGGTCGGCGCCCTTCGGTCTTTACGTCTATCGGGGAGATGGACGCCGGTCGTACCGGGCGCTGCTCCGGGCTCTCATGGCTGGCTTTCCGGCCGATGTCGACCAGGTGATCGTGGCCTTTGACCGTTCGTCGGTGGCTCGATGGATGCCGCGCAGCGTTCCCCGGAAGCTCCGGTCGCAGGTGACGCTCCGCGAATTCGATTCCCCCGCGGAACTCGCGCCTCTGTATCGGACGGCCGCGGTCACGATCCTTCCCTTCCTCGGAGGGGAGTGGCTCTGCGCCACGGCGGCTGAGGCCATGCCCACGGCTGTCCCTTCGTGGGACCAGATCTCCCGCCCGTCCGCGACTACGTCTCCGGATCGGCCTGGGGTGACGTCGCCCGTCCGGCGGTCGGGGCCGTGTTCTCGCCCACCGAATCCGGGTCGGTCGGCGTCGCCATCGGAGCCGTGCTGAACGAGGCGAGCGTGACCCCCTCCGGCGATTCCGCCGCCGGCTCCCCGTATGCGATGGCCACGGTGGCCGCCAGACTGGGAGAGATCTACCGGGAAACCATCGCCGCGACCAGCGGCCGCCTGGGTGTGGACGCGAAGACGCCGGTGGCCGGCCACTCCATGCATGTGCGCGGGCATAGGTGAGATGTCCACCCGACGGCGCATGCGGCATTCCGCTGGGACCGTTCGGCCCGACTGGATCAACGCCGATCTCCACATTCATTCGAACTACTCCAAGGATTGCGTCAGTCCCATCGAGTCGATCCTGGAGACCGCCAGGGAGATCGGACTGGGCGCTCTCGCCATCGCCGACCACAACGAGATCGAGGGGGCCTTCCTGGCTCAAGAACTCGCGAAAGGCGACCCTTTCGTGATCGTCGCCGAGGAGGTCAAGACGGCGGAGGGCGAGGTCATCGGGCTGTTCTTGAAAGAGGTGGTACCCCCCGCCCTGAGCTTCGACGAGACCCTGTCGCTCATCAAAGAACAGGGCGGCTTGGTGTACGTGCCTCATCCGTTCGATGGGCTGCGTACCACCCCGTCATACCGCGCGATGGTGGACAACCTCCACCGGATAGACGTGATCGAGATCTACAACGGGAAGGTAGCGCTGTCTTCCTTCAACCTCAGCGCCGAGCGCTTCGCGGCCAAGTACAACATCGTGGCCGGAGCGGGCAGCGACGCCCATGTTCTGCAGGGGCTCGGGACCGCCATGATCCGCATGCCGCGCTTCACCGATCCGCAGAGCTTCATGGCGGCCTTGTGGGAGGCCGACATTATCGCCAGACGCAAGAATCTGCTCTATCTGCAGTCCCTCAAGCTGCTACAGACAACGCTGGACCGGGTACTTCCGGAAGACTAGGCGCGGTCGCGGCGTCGTCTCGCTCCCTCCCCCTGGAGGGCCGGAGGATTTCACTGGCCGCCCGCCAATATAGTCTCTACCCCCTGAGGGGAGCTCTGGCCAATCGACATGGAAGCCGGTCCGATAGACGTCGTGAACGACTCACCACCTGTTACCGAAGCCAACGAGATCTACCGCAAGCTTGAAGAGCGGGCGATCGAGGAAAGCAACGATCTCAACCACCGGGTGGGCCACTGCCAGAAGTGCGGCCACGGGAAGTTCCTGCCCACCGTCGGATCCGGTCATCCCATGGCCGACATCCTCCTTCTCAAGTACCAGCCCCGCTATCTGGAGGTCACCGAAGGGGTGGCCTTCTACGGACGCTCGGGCACGGCCGTGCTCAAGAGCATGGAACGTCTGGGAGTGAACCCTCTCGTCGTATACGGGACCAACCTGGTCAAGTGCCACGATGTACCGGTCGAAGAGGGCGAGAAGAACTGCCCCGTGTTCTGGCTTGAGGAGTTCCAGATCACCCAGCCCAGGATCATCGTCATCATGGGCAAGCCCGTGCTCGACGTGGTCAATCGCGACAGGATCGCCGGGATGAAGAAGCTCACGTGGGATCCAGGGACGCTCCAGGAGTTCACCGCCTTCTGCAAGGCGCTCGTCACGCCCGATATCGACGAAGCTCTGGACGAGGAGACGGCGAAAGCCGAGTTCTGGAAGGCGTTCCGCAACCTGGGCGAGTGGTTCCGGGACGAGCCACCCTACTAGGCGCGCTATCTCCAGGAGGCCTCTGGCCTATCGCTTTACCGGCGCTTTACGGGGTGGTCTCTACTCTGGTCGTATCCGAGGCGCTACTCTGCTCGGACGAGTGCGAGTGGCAAGCGAGGCGAGGACATGTCAAGACGAAAGGCCATCGTCCTGGGCGTCATTGTGGTGCTGGCGTTCGGGTTTGCGGCCATCGGTTTCGCGTTCGTCAACAGCTACCTAACCAAGAACACTGATGTCGCTGCGGCCCCGACCGGCCAATCTGCGCCGGCTGCGGAAGGGACCGGTTCCGAGGTCAGCGCGGAGGCTGTAACGACGGACGGGTCGGGAGAGACGGCGTCAGGTGACACGACTACCACCCAGATGGGGGTCGGAGGCGACGACGACGAATACACTGCGACCGACTCGACCTACGAAAGCGCGACCACCTCGATCTCGATCACCAAGGTGAGTGCGGGCTCAGGGGCGAACACCGTCACCTACTACGTGGCCGATGTGCAACTGACGCCGGGCACCTACCTGCAAGCCGGCCTCGCCGACGGCTTCGAAGCGAAGAAGGTGGACTACACGTCCGCGATCGCCGAGGAATGCGGGGCGATTCTGGCTGTCAACGGCGACTACTGCACCGCGAGAGACACCGGGGTCATCATCCGCAACGGGGTGCTGTATCTCGACAATCCCACACGCGAAGGACTGGCTGTATACCAGGACGGAACGATGCAGGTGTTCGACGAGACCGCGATCTCGGCCGAGCAACTATTGGCCGACGGCGTGTGGAACACCTACTCCTTCGGCCCCGCCCTACTGGTGGAGGGTGTGATCCCAGACGGGCTCGATACCACCGAAGTGGAAGATATCGGCGAGAAGCACACCATCCTGGGTGCTCAACCCCGGACCGCGGTCGGCATCATCGACACGAACCATTTCGTGTTCGTGGTGGTCGACGGTAGGGATTCCGGCTATAGCAGAGGAGTGACCCTGAGCGAACTTGCTCGGATCCTCAAAGACCTGGGCTGTAGCATCGCCTACAATCTTGACGGCGGCGGCTCGTCGGCCATGTACTTCATGGGCGAACTGATCAACAACCCACTTGGCGAGGGGGAGGAGCGCGGGATCAGCGACATCCTCTTCGTGGGGTGAGCCGCAGCGCCTATCCTACCGATTCTCTTTGGATAGCAAGCCGACCGCTTCGACATGGGGCGTGTGCGGGAACATATCCACCGGAGTGACACGCTCCAGCCGGTAGCCGTATTCGCCGAATTGGGCCACGTTCGGAGCCAAGGTGCTCGGATTGCACGATACGTAGACGATGCGTGGTGCGCCGATCTCGCCGATGCGCGCAATGGCCTTGTTACTCAGCCCTGCTCGCGGCGGGTCGACAACGATCACGTCAGGCTTCTCCAGTCCTGACGGCAGGCTCCGGCCACCGTCCGCCACCTCGCGGAGGATCTTCGCCACGTCTCCTTCCAAGAAATGGGCGTTCGCGATCTGGTTGAGACGGGCGTTCTCCTCGGCATCTACCACGGCTGTGGGCACGGCCTCGATCCCCAAGATGGCCCTGGCGTACCGGGCCAGCGAGAGGCCGACCGAACCGACTCCCGAGAAGAGGTCCCAGACGACGGGACCGTCGGGAGACTCCGAGCTGCCAGGCGCTGCCGACCCTTCGGGTGCTGCGGCCTCGCCGGCTTCCACGGCCGGTTCGAGCCTCGCCGGCCCCGCGAGCCCGGCCTCTTGGGCGACGAGGCCGTACAGCGTATGGGCCATCAGAGTATTGGTCTGAAAGAAGGCGTCAAGCGACACCTTCAGAGTGACCCCCGCCACCTGCTCGAGCAAATGGAGCCGGCCCCACAATGCCTGCGACTCGAGACCCGAGCTCAGCTCGGCGCGTCCGGCGTTGACCGCGTGGGCGATCCCCACCACCTCGGGATGCGCGAAACGGAGCCGGTCGACGAAGTCGGCGGCGTCGGGTAGATTCCCGGGTGCGTCGGAGCCGCCTCTGGGGGCAGTCACCAGGCTCACGATCGCCTCGCGGCCCATCTGAGCCGACCGGACCAAGAGGTGCCGGACATAGCCGGTCCCCGTGCGCGGATCCCAGCCGGGCAGACCCTTCTCGCGCAGCCAACTCTCCACAGTGGCTCGCACCTGCTCGATCACCGGACTGAGCAGGTGGCACTCGGATATGGGCAAGACCGAGTCCCATCTGCCAGGGGGCCTGAAACCGATGATCGCGCCTTCCTCGGTCATGCCCACCGAGAAATCCGCCCGATTGCGGTAGCGCCACGGATCGGCCATGCCCACGATGGGGAGGAGGGTGAAGTCGCGCAGTCCCCCTAGGTGTTCGAGGGATTCGCGTACCTGTGAGGTCTTGTATTTGAGCTGCACCCCGTAGTCAAGGCTCTGCCACGTGCAGCCTCCGCAGAGGCCGAACGAGGGGCAGCGGGCCGGACAGCGATCGGGAGAGGCGGTGAGGAGTTCCTCCGCCCGGGCTTCGGCATAGCGCTTCTTGTTCTTGGTCACCCTGGCGCGCACGACGTCGCCGGGCACAGCGCCTGTCACGAAGACGACGAATTCATCGATCTTGGCCACTCCCTTGCCGCCGAAGGCAAGGCCGGTGACGGCGAGGTCGACCATTTGGTTGTTCTGGAGTCTCGGTGTGGTGGAAGTCATTGGGGGGAGTATACGCAAGGAGCGCGCCGGAAGGGCGCGCAGGGAGCAGCGGACCTTGCGCTGGCTCGGCCTCGGCCTGTAGATTCGCCCCGATGGACGATATCGTGACCCTGCCGCTCTACCTGGATCTCGCCGCGGTCTTCCTCGGAGGCCTGAGCGGGTCTCTGCACGCGGTACGAAAGGGATTCGCCGTCACGGGCTTGGTGGCCCTGGCCATCGCGGCCGGTCTGGGAGGGGGCATCCTCCGCGATCTCCTTCTGCAGACGAGCCCCGTGGCCCTCACCCGCGCGTGGTACCTGCCGACCGTCCTGGTGGCGGCCGGTATCGGCTTCTTCTTCGGCTCGCTGGTCAAACGGTTCCGCAAGCCCATCATCGTCATGGACGCGGTGTGGCTGGGTCTCTACGCGGTTGTCGGCGCTCAGAAAGCGCTTGGCCTCGGCCTGTCCGGGTTCTCGGCCATTTTGGTGGGGGTCGTGACCTCCGTCGGGGGGTCGGTGCTCGTGGACCTGTTGGCCGGAGAGAAGCCGGAGTTGGTGCAGCCTGGCCCGATCAGTCATTTTGGCGCGCTTGTCGGCTCGGTCATCTACGTGGGCATGGCGCACTGGCTCGATGTGCCCGGGCTGGTTGCCATGATCGTGACCGTGGCCGCTGTGTTCATCCTCCGCGTGGCGGCTCTGTACTACGGCATCCAGGCACCAACCGCGCTGGATATCCCGACGACTATCACCCGAGTGAAATCACGGCCACGCCCCGACAAGAGCAAGAAAGGCAAGCGCAAGAGAGGCGACTAGCCACGCTCGTCGACCTACGCGGCCGGTTCCAACTTCTCGAACGTCAGCTCCAGGTTCTGCTCGTCCACTCGGATAGTGTCGCCGTCGCGGAAGTCGCCTTTGAGCAAGCCCAGAGCCACCTGGTCCTGGATCTCCTTCTGGATGAGCCGCTTGAGCGGCCGCGCGCCGTAGGCCGGGTCGTAGCCCTGCTGGGCGAGGTAGGCCTTGGCGGCGTCGGTGACCTCCAGGGTGATGTCGCGCTCTGCCAGCCGCTTGCGCAGCAGACTCCAGCTGGATGTCGACGATGCCCTTGATGTGCTCCAGCGTCAGCCGGTGGAAGATGATCACTTCGTCCACCCGGTTGAGGAACTCGGGCTTGAACGTCGCCTGCATGAGTTCGGTCACGCGCGCGTCCATCTCGATCTCGGTGATCTCCGGGTCGAGGATGAACTCGCTGCCGATGTTGGAGGTCATGATGACCACGGCGTTCTTGAAGTCGACCGTCCGGCCGTGGCCGTCGGTGAGCCGGCCTTCGTCCAGGATCTGCAGCAGCAGGTTGAAGACGTCGGGATGGGCCTTCTCGATCTCGTCGAGGAGCAGGACCGAGTAGGGACGGCGCCGCACGGCCTCGGTGAGGTAGCCGCCCTCCTCGTAGCCCACGTAGCCGGGCGGCGCTCCGATCAGCCGGGCCACCGAGTGCCGCTCCTGGAACTCGCTCATGTCTACCCGGATCATGGCCTTCTCGTCGTCGAACATGAACTCGGCCAAAGCCCGGCCCAACTCGGTCTTGCCCACGCCGGTGGGCCCCAGGAAGATGAAGCTGCCGATGGGCCGGTTGGGGTCCTGCAGGCCGGCGCGGGCCCGCCGGATGGCGCTCGCCACCGCCTGCAGGGCGTCGTCCTGGCCGACCACCCGCGGCGTGCAGCCGGTCCTCCATGTGGATGAGCTTCTCCACCTCGCCTTCCAGCAGCCGCGAGACCGGGATGCCGGTCCACTTGGCCACCACCTCGGCGATGTCCTCCTCTTCCACCTCTTCCTTCAGCATCTTCACGTCGCGCTGCAGCTCGTTCAGGCGCTCGTTCTCGGCCGCCAGCTGCCGCTCCGCCTCGGGGATGCTTCCGTAGCGCAGCTCGGCCGCCTTCTGCAGGTCGCCCACCCGCTCGGCCTTCTCTGCCTCGGTCTTGGCCGTGTCGATCTGCTCCTTGACGGCCTGGATCTTGCCGATGGCCTCTTTCTCCGCCTGCCAGTGGGCCTTCATCCCCGCCGACTCCTCGCGCAGCCCGGCCAGTTCGGCCTCGATGGCCTTGCGCCGCTCCTTGGAGGCGGCGTCCTTCTCCTTGCTGAGGGCGTGGAGCTCGATGTCGAGCTGCTTGATGCGCCGCTCCACCTGATCGATCTCCAGGGGCATGGAGTCGATCTCGATGCGCAGCTTGCTGGCGGCTTCGTCCACCAGGTCGATGGCCTTGTCGGGCAGGAAGCGGTCGGAGATGTAGCGCTGGGAGAGCACGGCCGCCGCCACCAGGGCCGAGTCCTGGATCCGGACCCCGTGGTGCACCTCGTAGCGCTCCTTGAGCCCCCGCAGGATGGCGATGGTGTCTTCCACCGACGGCTCTCCGACCAGCACGGGCTGGAAGCGCCGTTCGAGAGCGGCGTCCTTTTCCACGTACTTGCGGTATTCGTCGAGGGTGGTCGCTCCCACTACCCGCAGTTCGCCCCGGGCCAGCATGGGTTTGAGCATGTTGGAGGCATCGACCGCGCCCTCGGCGCCGCCCGCACCCACGATGGTGTGCATCTCGTCGATGAAGGTGACGATCTCGCCTTCGGAATCGGCGATCTCCTTGAGCACCGCCTTCAGGCGCTCCTCGAACTCGCCGCGGTACTTGGCTCCGGCCACCATGGCCCCGATGTCAAGGGCCATCACGCGCTTGTTCTTGAGGCTCTCCGGTACGTCGCCGGACACGATGCGCTGGGCCAACCCCTCGGCGATGGCCGTCTTGCCCACGCCCGGCTCGCCGATGAGGACGGGGTTGTTCTTGGTCCGGCGGCTGAGCACCTGGATCACGCGACGGATCTCGTCGTCGCGCCCGATCACCGGGTCGAGCTTGCCCCGGCGGGCCAGTTCGGTGAGGTCGCGTCCGAAGCGCTCCAGCGCCTGGTACTTCTCCTCGGCGTTGGGGTCCTCGGCCCGCTGCGAGCCGCGGATGTCCTTGAGTACCTGGAACACGGCGTCGCGGGTGACCCCGTGGCGCTTCAGCGTGTCGCCCAGCCAGGCCTTGTTGGCCGCCAGACCCATGAGCACGTGCTCGGTGGAGACGTAGGCGTCCTTCATCTTGTCGGCCTCGGTCTGGGCGGCCTCGAGCGCCTCCTGGGTCTCCCGGGCCAGGCCGATCTGGGTGGCGCCGTGCACGGTGGAGAAGTAGTCCAGCCGTTTCTCCAACTCCGCCCGCACGGCCGCGTGTCTCGCGCCGATCCGCTCCAGGATGGGGACGGCCAAGCCGCCTTCTTGGTCGAGCAGAGCCACCGCCAGGTGCTCGGGCTCGATCTGGGCGTGTCCCGCTCCTGCGCCAGCTTCTGTGCGGCGGCCAGCGCTTCCTGGGCTTTCAGGGTGAATCGCTCGAGTTGCATCTAGAAACCTATCGTTGGGGGAGGTGCGGTGGTGGTGTCGTACCACGTGTCGTCGGTGGAGTCGGTGAGCTCGGTCGTGGTGGTGTCGCCCGGGAGTGTGGTCGAAGTCGTTGTGGTAGTGATGGTACTGCTGGGAGCCGGGGCCACCGAGTAGGTGCTCTGGAAGAAGCGATCGTAGACGGTCTTGACCTCCGGTTCGGCGAACTCCTCCTCGGGATAGTCGCGGTCGGCCTCATACATGAACTTCTGCCAGATGATGGCCGGGAAGCTCCCCCCGGTGACCCTGATGCCGTGCACGTTGTCCATGGGCACCTGGGCGTCGGGGTTGCCCATCCACACCGCGGTGGAGAGGTTGGGGGTGTAGCCGCAGAACCAGGCGTCGTACCATTCAGTGGCGGTGCCGGTCTTGCCCGCCGCCGGGCGGTCGATATCGGCCTTCGTCCCGGTGCCGCTCGCGATGTTCATCTGCAGGATGCGCGTGACCTCGTAGGCCACACCGGCGGAGATGGCCTGGGTGACCTTCGGGTTGGCCTCCCAGATCACGTTCTCCGTTGGCGTCGGTGATACGCGGTGATGATCGTGGGCTCGATGTGCTTGCCGCCATTCGCGAGAGTCGCGTAGGCTGAGGCCATCTCCAGGGGCGAGACCCCGTACGTCAGTCCTCCCAGGGCTATGGCCGGGTCGGCGTTGAGCTCCGACGTGATGCCCATGCGCTGGGCTACGTCGACGATCTGCTCGGCGCCGACGTCGAGCGCCATCTGCGCGTAGACCGTGTTGTCACTGCGGAGAGTGGCCTGGGCGACGCTGATGGTGCCGTAGTAGCTATGGCCGTAGGTCGTGACCTCCCAGGGCTCGGGGGCCCCCGGATAGTCGAGTGTCACCGGCATCGACTCGTAGTAGGTGTTCCAAGGATCGATCCCCCTCTCGATGGCGGCGACCAGGCAGAAGGTCTTGAAAGCCGAGCCGGGCTGGCGGCGGCCTTGCGCGGCGAGGTTGAACTTGGAGCTGTCGTAGTCGTTGCCCCCCACCATCGCCCTGATGTAGCCGGTCTTGGTCTCGATGCTCACCAGCGCCGCCGACGGGTCGCCTTCCTCGTTGAGCGTGGTCGAGATGGCTTCCATGGCCAGCTTCTGGTAGGCCGGGTTGATGGTGGTCTCCACTCGGAGCCCGCCCGCGAAGACCCTGTCCTCGCCGTACATGTCGATGAGCTGCTTGCGCACGAAGGCCACCACGTATGGCTCCTGCACCTGGGTGTACGGCGAATAGGGCGCCAGCTCGACGGGTGTGTCGAGGGCTTCGTTTGCTTCTCTCTTGGTGATGAACCCCAGCTCGTACATCTTGCCCAGCACCCGGTCGCGACGCACCTTGAGCGGCCTCCGGATGCCTGCGCGGCGAGTAGGCGCTGGGGGCTTGAGGAAGGCCGGCCAGGAGAGCCGCCTCGGCTATCGTGAGGTCGACGGGATCCTTGTCGAAGTACGTGCGGGCGGCCGCCTCTATGCCGTAGGCGTTGGAGCCGAAGTAGACCGTGTTCAGGTACATGTCGAGAATCTCGTTCTTGGAGTACTTGCGCTCCATCTGCCAAGCCAGGGCCATCTCGTTGAACTTGCGGCCGAGAGAGATGTCGGTGCGGTCGAGGTAGAGGTTGCCGACCAACTGCATGGTGATGGTCGAGAAGCCCTCGTCGACTCCCTGGGCCCGGACGTTGGTGACCAGGGCGCGGACGAACCCCTCCAGGTCCACGCCGGTGTGGCGGTAGAAGCGCTCGTCTTCTATGGACACCAGGGCGTACCGCATGACGTCGGGGATCTGTTTGCCGCTGATGACCGTGCGGTTCTCTTCGCCGTGGAGATAGGCGAGCAGGGTGCCGTCGGCGGCGTAGATCTGGGTGGTCTCGGCCAGCGTCACGTCGCCCTGCGCCTCGAGCGAAGGCAGGTCCTGCTCGACGGCGGCCACGGCGTGCAGCCCGAGAAGCAGCGCCCCGGCCAGGATGCCGATCGCGATCAAAGGGATGGCGACCAGCACCGCGATGAGGATGATGGTGCGGCGGCGCCGCACCGCTTGGGCACGCCGCTCTCTGGCGCTACGTCTTTCTCGGCCGACCTTCATATGACCTCGGAAGTTGTGAGACTGTCGTCCACCGTTTGCCGACGTTTCCCTAAACGTATTCTAGCCCGCCGACGTTTCTCCGTCACCTCAGGCTGGACGTGGCTACCCGCTCGAGCGTGTCCTCGCGGAGGTCCACCCGGCTCCTGAATGCCTGCCGCCGCAAACTTGACAGATGACGACTCATATTTTATAATGCTCACATGCTAATGCAAGCATCATCAATCGAGCATCGAGCTTCGGAGGATATGTAATGGGCAAGATCATCGGCATCGACCTGGGCACGACCAACTCTGCCATGGCCGTGCTGGAAGGCGGCGAGCCGACCATCATCCCCAACGCCGAGGGTGGTCGCACGACCCCGTCCGTTGTGGCCTTCACCAAGACCGGGGAACAGCTGGTCGGTACTGTGGCCAAGCGCCAGGCAGTCACCAACCCTGAGAACACCATCTTCTCCATCAAGCGCTTCATGGGGCGCAAGTTCTCCAACGTGAGCGAAGAGATGAAGATCGTCCCCTACAAGGTGGTGGAGGGTCCGAACAGCGACGTGCGGGTGACAGGTCAAAGACGGGCAGTACTCCCCGCCGGAGATCTCGGCGAAGATCCTGCAGAAACTCAAGCGCGACGCTGAGGCCTTCCTGGGCACCGAGGTGACCGAGGCGGTCATCACCGTCCCGGCCTACTTCGACGACGCTCAGCGGCAGGCGACCAAGGACGCGGGCATCATCGCCGGTCTGGAGGTCAAGCGCATCGTCAACGAGCCCACCGCGGCTTCGCTGGCCTACGGGCTCGACAAGGAGCACGAGCAGACCGTCCTGGTCTTCGACCTGGGCGGCGGCACCTTCGACGTCTCCATCCTGGAGCTGGGCGACGGCGTGTTCGAGGTCAAATCCACGAACGGCGACACCCACCTGGGCGGCGACAACTTCGACAAGGCCGTGGTCGACTGGATCGTGAACGAGTTCCGCAAGACGAAGGGCGTCGACCTGACCAAGGACCGCCAGGCTCTGCAGCGGCTCTACGAAGCGGCCGAGAAGGCCAAGGTGGAGCTGTCCTCGGTGCTCGAGACCACCATCAACCAGCCGTTCATCACCATGGACGCGAGCGGCCCGCTGCATCTCGAGATGACCCTCACCCGGGCCAAGCTCGAGGAGCTGACCCGCGAGCTGCTCGACCGGGTGGTCGGCCCCACCAAGCAGGCCATGGACGACGCCGGCATGAAGACCGGCGACATCGACCAGGTCATCCTGGTGGGCGGCATGACCCGCATGCCGGCCGTGCAGGAGAAGGTGCGCTCGCTCACCGGCAAGGAGCCCCACAAGGGCATCAACCCGGACGAAGTGGTGGCTCTGGGTGCGGCCATCCAGGGAGGCGTGCTGGCCGGCGAGGTCAAGGACATCATCCTTCTTGACGTGACCCCGCTCTCCTTGGGTATCGAGACCAAGGGCGGCGTGTTCACCCGGCTGATCGATCGCAACACCACCATCCCCACACGCAAGAGCGAGATCTTCTCCACGGCGGATGACGGCCAGACTTCGGTGGAGATCCACGTGCTCCAGGGCGAGCGCGACCTGGCGGCCTACAACAAGACGCTGGGCAAGTTCCAGCTGATGGGCATACCGCCGGCACCGCGGGGCATCCCGCAGATCGAGGTGGGCTTCGACATCGACGCCAACGGCATCACTCATGTGTCGGCCAAGGACCTGGCCACCGGCAACGAGCAGAAGATCGAGATCAAGAGCTCGAGCGGTCTGGGCGACGACGAGATCAAGAAGATGGTGCGCGACGCCGAGGTCAACGCGGAAGAAGACAAGAAGAAGAAGGAGCTGGTCGACGCCAAGAACCAGGCGGAGCATCTGGTCTACTCCACGCGCAAGTCGCTGAAGGACTTCGGCGACAAGGTCGACGGCGCGGCCCGGGGCGATATCGAGAACGCCACGCGCGATCTGGAAGAAGCCATCAAGGGCGACGAACTCGACCTGATCAAGAAGCGGACGGAGACGCTGCAGGAGGCGGCCTACAAGCTGTCGGAAGCGGCCTACCAGGCGGCCCAGGCGCAGCAGGGCGGCGGCTCAGGCGGCTCCGGCGGTTCGGGCGAGGCCCCGGTGGCGGCGCCGGAACGGCCGAGGACGAAGTGGTCGAAGAGGCCGACTACGAGGTCATCGACGAAGACAAGTAAGTCGAACGCCGCCGCGGGCGGCGGCCGAGCCGCATGAGGCGGGCGGCAGTCGGCAAGAAAGGAGGTAGAGATGGCACTGGTGAGATGGGATCCCTTCCGCGAGTTGACGGCGCTTCAGACCGAGGTCAACCGCTTGTTCTCCCGAGTGGGCGGCGGTGACGTGGCCGAGCGGCAGTCGTGGACTCCCTCGATCGACGTGATCGAGACCGACGACAGCATCAAGCTCAAGGCTGAGCTGGCGGGCATGGACCCGGCCGACATCAGCATCGAGGTGCAGGACAACGTGCTCACGGTGAGCGGTGAGCGGCGGTTCGAGGAAGAGGTCAAAGAAGACAAGTACTACCGCATCGAGCGGCGCTACGGTTCGTTCAGCCGGTCGATCGCTCTGCCGCAGACGGTGAATGAGGACAGCATCGAGGCCAAGTACGAGAACGGCGTGCTCGAAGTCACCGTCCCGAAGGCCGAGATCGCGAAGCCGAAGAAGATCGCCGTAGCGATCGGCGAGCAGAAGCCGAAGACGGTAGAAGCGCCGTGACGGAGACCAAATAGTAGCGAGGGCACGTCGTACAATGGCGTGACGAGCTGCAGAAGAGTGGGGGCGGCGGCCGCAGGCCGCCGCCCCGTGCAAGAGGGACTCATGACAACAGGTAAGAGAAACATCCCGATAAACAACGGCGGCGCCTCCGGCAATCCTGCCAAGGCGGTCCGGCGACAGCGATCCCAGAGCCGGAACCCCGGCCGGATCGCTTCGGCCGCGGCGAAAGCAGGCGGCTCGCGACCTGATCGATCAGGCTGCTGAGGCCGCCGCTGCTCTGACCGCGGAGCGCGACGCTCTGGCCGACTCGCTGCTCCGGCTGCGCGCCGAGTTCGACAACTATCGCAAGCGGGCCTCCCGCGAGCTGGTCGAGGCCCGGGACCGGGCGCAGGGCGACTTGCTGGGCGATCTTCTGCCGGTGCTGGACAACCTGGAGAGGGCGCTCGACGCCGCCGAGCATCACGAAGAGGGCAAGGTGCTGGACGGTGTGCGCATGACCCGCGACCTGTTCGTGGACCTGCTGGCGCGCGCCGGCGTGGAGGAGATCGAGTGCGTGGGCGCGCCGTTCGACCCCGAGGTCCACGACGCCGTTGTCATGCAGCCCTCAGAGCACGACGAGGGTGCTGTCTGCACGGTGCTGGAGCGGGGCTACCGGCAGGGTGATCGTGTTCTGCGGCCCGCTCGAGTAGTGGTCTCGGCTGGGCCGGTGGTCTCAGCCGGCATGGGCGGCGCGGCCGCACCGGGGGCGACCGGCGGCTCGGGCGATCCGATCGCGGCCGGATAGGGGCGAGTCATCATGGCGACGAGCACCCGCGATTACTACGAAGTCCTGGGGGTCAAGAAGACCGCCACGCAGGACGAGATCAAGAAGGCCTACCGCAAGCTGGCGCGCAAGTACCATCCCGACGCCAATCCGGACGATCCCAAAGCCGAGGAGAAGTTCAAGGAGGTCTCGAGCGCCTACGAGGTGCTGTCCGACGCTGAGAAGCGCAAGCAGTACGATGCCGGTCCTTCCATGTTTGGGCAGGGGCCACAGCCGGGGGCCGGAGGATTCCGCGGCTACCAGGGCGGCCAGCCGATGGGCGGCGACTGGGCCGACCTGTTCGGCAACCTCTTTGGCGGCGGGGGCGGTTTCGGTGGTGCCGGGGGTACCGGCCGGGGCGGCAGGCGACCCCAGCGGGCCGAGCGGGGTGAGGACGTCAGCGTGACGGTACGTCTTTCCTTCGATGACGCTCTGAAGGGTGTGACCACCAAGATCAGCGTGCCCCTCACCGTGCAGTGCGAGACCTGCAGGGGCAGCGGGGCGGCGCCGGGAACCGCGCCGACCACCTGTCCGCAGTGCCAGGGGCGGGGAGTGGTGAGCCAGAGCCAGGGCTTCTTCGCTCTCAGCCAGCCTTGCGGCCGCTGCCGGGGCACCGGCATCGATCGTCGAGAACCCCTGCGCTTCGTGCGGCGGGACAGGGTTGACCCGGGCGCTCAAGAAGTTCACCGTTCCTCTCCCGGCGGGGGTGAAGGACGGCACCAAGATCCGCCTCAAGGGAAAGGGCGAGCCGGGACTGCACGGCGGACCCGCCGGGGACCTGTACGTGATCGCGCAGGTGGACGAGAGTCCCTTGTTCGAGCGGCGGGGTTCGGATCTGCTGGTGGAGGTACCGGTCACCATGGTGGAGGCGGCCCTGGGTGCTACCGTGAGGGTGCCCACCCCGGAGGGAAGCGTGGCTCTCAAGGTGCCGGCCGGGACGCAGGACGGCAGGCTGCTCAAGATCAAGGGCAAGGGCGCGCCTCGCCTCGGGGGCTCGGGCAAGGGCGACCTGATAGCTCGCATCAAGGTGCTCACCCCGAAGGACCTGAACGGTGAGCAGAAGGAACTGCTGAAGAAGTTCGCCGAGTCGCGCAAGGAAGATCCACGCGCGGGCCGGCCGGGCTGGTCGGCGTAGGGCCTGGAAGGTCAGGGAGCGCAGATGCCGTTCGACGACAAGATGAAGCCGGTGTTCATGATCTCGGTGGCCGCCGAGTTGGCCGAGATGCATCCCCAGACACTGCGCATGTACGAACGGCGAGGTCTCATCCGTCCTCAGCGCTCGTTGAAGAGCACACGCCTGTACTCGCTGGACGACGTGGAGCGACTGCGGCGCATCCAGCGTCTGGTCGGCGAATGCGGTCTGAACCTGGCCGGGGTCGAGCGGGTGCTCGAGATGGAGGAGCAGGTGGCCAGGCTGCAGAAGAGGCTGGATGAAGCTACAGGCCGACATGGAGCGTCTGGTCGCCAAAGCGCGGGACGAGCTGGATGCGGTGCACCGGAGCTACCGCAAGGAACTGGTGCCGTTCGGCAACCCGGGCGAAGTGATACTGGTGACTCGGCAGCGCCGGGGTCGCCGGTGAGCCAGTGAGCGACGAGATCTCTGCGGGCGAAGCACCGCCCACGGGCAATGGGTTCTCGCATGCGATGGAGGAGCAGTCCTGCGCCAACCATCCTAAGCGTCTCACCATGGTCACCTGCAGCGCCTGTGACAAGCCGCTCTGTCCGGACTGCATGGTCTTCTCGGCCGTGGGGATCAAGTGCCGCGATTGCGCGAAGATGCCCCGTTCGGCACGTGGTGACGCTCAAGAAGGGGCGTCTCCTAAGGGCGGTGGCAGCCGGCCTGGGAGCGGGCACAGCCGTTGGTTTCGCCTACTACTTCGTTCTCGGGAGTATCGGATTCTTCTTCCTCTTCTTCTTCGTGGCCGCGGGCATCGGCTATCTGGTGGGGGAGGCGGTGCGCAGGGCCTCCGGCTACTACCGACGGTCTGCAGACGGCAGTGGTGGCGGCCTCTTCCACTGTCTGGGCCTTCGTTATCCCCCCGGTCGTGGCCGCCCTCACGAGCTCCGGCGTCAGTTGGGACTCCATCGTCTTCAGCTTGTCCAGCCGCGGGGCGATCAACTGGGTGATCATGGCGGTCGCCGGCTATCTGGCGTGGTCTCGGAACCGGTGAAGACTCCATCGCTGAGGCGAACGGCGGTCCGGTCGACTCTCGGACCAGTTCTATCGTGATGCGGCGGACTTGGCACTCTCATGCATAGAGTGCCAATCGCTCTTGGAATCCCGCCAGGCTTCCGATATACTCTGTATCCGATGAATCAGGAGGTCTGAGAACCTTGCCTACCTACGAATATCGTTGCGTTTCTTGTGAGCACCAGTTCGAGCGCTTCCAGCCGATGTCGGACGAACCTGTCAAGGAGTGCGAGGTCTGCGGCGAGCCGGTGAAGAGGTTGCTGTTCCCTGTGGCCATCCATTTCAAGGGCAACGGCTTCTACACCACCGACTATGGCCGGCGGAACTCCCTGGGCGCGGCGGGTTCACATGCCGCGAACGGCGGGTGTGAATCCTCTTCGGGCTCGGAGGGCAGCGGGTCGGCCGATAGTGCCACGCCGCCGGCCACCAAGATGAGCACGCCCGTTCCGGCGGCCTCGGCCGCCAAGAGCGACTGATCATCCTGCCTACTGCTATGGCGGGTAGGGACTGCGCGTTGGTCGCCTTCGGCTCCTCGCCGCCACTGATCGTTCTCACCAACGACGACGGAGTGAGTTCGCCGGGCCTCGTCGCGCTCAAGGCCGCCCTGGACCCGTTGGGAGAGGTCCGCGTCGTGGCGCCCGACCAGAACCGCTCAGGCGCGGCCCGCAGCATCACCATGCACTCGCCGCTGTGGGTGGAGGAGGTCGAGTTTCCCGACGGAAGCCTTGCCTTCAGCACCGACGGCACCCCCGTGGATTGCGTGCGGATGGCGGCTCTCGGTCTTCTCGACCGGGCGCCGGACCTCATCGTCTCGGGCATCAATCTGGGCGGCAACCTGGGTGACGACATCACCTATTCCGGCACCGTCGCGGCCGCTTTCGAGGGCATCATGCTCGACATCCCGGCCATCGCGCTCTCGGCGGAAGGCTACCATCCCGGCTACGACCTCACGGTCCCGGCTCGTTTCGCCCATCGGCTGGTCTCCATCGCCCTCGCGCACGGGTTTCCCGCAAAGACGCTGCTCAACGTGAATTGCCCCGACCGGCCTTGGGAGAAGGTCGAGGGCGCTCGGTTGACGCTGCTGGGCAAGCGTATCTACGGCGACAAGGTCGAGCATCGCGAGACCAAGGGTAATCGTAGGGGGTACCACATCTACAACGACGAGCTCAGCTGGCATCGAGAACCGGGAACGGATTTCGAAGCGATCGCCGAGGGCTGGATATCGATCACTCCGCTCCACTTCGATCTCATGTCGCACGAGGCCTTGGACGAGTTGCGCGGCTGGGAGAGCGCTCTGGCGCTGGGTTGCTGGGGGCAGTCCTGATGCGCTACGAGGCGGTCGTGTTCGACCTAGACGGAACCCTCGTCGACTCGGTAGAGTTGATCACCGTCTCGTTCCAGCATGCCATCCGCGAGGTGCTGGGCCGGGAGATGTCCCGAGAAGAGGCGATCACCTGGGTGGGCCGGCCATTGCGCGAGCAGATGGTGCTCTTCAGTCCCGAGCATGCTGACGAGTTGGTGAGGGTGTATCGGGAGTTCAACCACCGCGAGCACGATCGTATGCTGACGCTGTATGACGGCATCCTGAATCTGCTGGCCGGCCTGGAAACGGCGGGCGCGAAGGTAGGCTTGGTGACCTCCAAGTCCCGTGATACCACGCAGATGGCCTTTGATCTCACCGGCATCGAGAGCTACTTCGACGCCACCGTTTGCTCCGACGAGAGCTCTGGCAACAAGCCGTCGCCGGACCCCATTCTCCGGTGTCTCGATCTCTTGGGGGTCGACGCTGCCGATGCCGCTTACGTGGGCGACAGTCCCGCGGATATGCAGGCGGCTCGCGCGGCCGGCGTCGACGCGATAGCGGTCACCTGGGGCGTCTTCTCCACCCAGGCGCTGGCTGCTGAAAAGCCGGGAGTACTGGTTCATACTATCCCTGAGTTGATGAAGGTACTCGGGATATAGGAGGGGCCCGGTGGCGGGAGGCGATTCGGCCGGACGGATCGAGGAACTGCGGACTCTCGTTCGTCATCACGAGTATCGGTACTACGTGCTCGACAACCCCGAGATCTCCGATGCCGACTACGACGCCCTATTCCGCGAGCTGCAGGGACTGGAGGCGGCTCACCCCGAGCTGATCACCTCCGACTCCCCCACCCAGCGTGTCGGCGGCGAACCCCTGGCGGGTTTCACGCAGGTGCGTCACGGAGAGCCCATGCTTTCGCTCGCCAATGCCAAGAACGAGGAGGAGTTGCGTGCTTGGCATGCTCGGGTGGTGAAGCTCGTCGGTGAGGCAGGTTCGTCTCGCGAGGCCGGTTCATCCAGCGAGGCCGACTCGTCCGGCGCGACCAACTCGTCCGGACCGGTGGACGCTGCGCCTGAGGGCCTGCGTTTCGTCCTCGAGCCGAAGATCGACGGTCTGGCTATCTCGCTCAGATACGAGAACGGCCGGTTGACGGTCGGAGCCACGCGGGGCAACGGCGAAGTGGGGGAAGATGTCACCGGCAATCTCCGGACCATCTCCGTGGTCCCGTTGGCCATGCTCCCGGCTGCTGCACCCTATCCCGCGGACATTGAAGTGCGGGGCGAGGTGTACCTGCCGCTTGCGGCCTTCGCTCAGCTCAACGAGCAGCGGGTGGCCACGGGAGAACCCACGTTCGCGAACCCGCGCAACGCCGCGGCGGGGTCGCTGCGGCAGCTGGATCCTCGGGTCACCGCCTCACGTCCCCTTTCCGCCTGGTTCTACGGGGTGGGACGCACGGAGGGGGTGGAGTTCACCGGCCATCGCGATGTGCTGGAGTGGCTACGACGGGCCGGATTCCGGGTGAACCCCGACGTGCGGGTGGTCTCCACCTTGGACGAGATCATCGCCGGTTGCTCGGATTGGCAAGAGCGTCGCAACCAGCTCGACTACGACATAGACGGCGTGGTGATCAAGCTCGACGACCGCCGGCTCCAGGCGGCCCTGGGAGCGGTCGGCCGAGACCCTCGCTGGGCCGTCGCCTACAAGTTCGCACCGACCACGGCCCAGACACGCCTGCTCAGGATCCACGTCAACGTGGGCCGTACCGGCGTGCTCAATCCCTGGGCGGAACTCGAACCGGTGGAGGTCGGCGGGGTGACCGTGGAGAGGGCCACGCTCCACAACGAGGACGACATCCGACGCAAGGACCTGCGCGAGGGCGACATGGTGATCCTGCAGCGGGCAGGCGACGTGATCCCGCAGGTGGTGGCGCCTTTGACCGAGCTTCGCACCGGTTCGGAGAGGCCGTTCGCCATGCCCAGCGATTGCCCGTCGTGCGGAACGGCGGTGGTGCGGGTGCCCGGAGAGGTGGCGGTGCGTTGCCCCAACCCGGACTGCCCGGCCAGGCAGGCTGAGGCGGTCAAGCATTTCGTGAGCAAGGGCGCCATGGATATCGACGGCGTCGGCGACAAGCTGGTGGAGAGACTGCTCGACTTGGGCCTGATCGGGGACGTGGCCGATCTGTACCGGCTGGAAACGGCTCAATTGGCGGGATTGGAGCGTCTGGGGGAGAAGTCGGCGGCCAACATCACGGCGGCAGTGGAAGCGTCGAAGGGTCGCCCGCTTGCTCGGGTGCTCTTCGCCCTCGGCATCCCTCACGTCGGTGGCGAGAACGCTGAACTGCTCGTGCGGCGTTTTGGAAGCGTCGCCGCCCTTCGCGAGGCGTCGGTGGAGGAGATCAGCGATACGCCCGGCATAGGCCCGGTCATCGCCGAAAGCGTGTGGCAGTACTTCCGGGATCCGCGCAACCTCGATCTGCTGACGCGCCTGCAGGAAGCCGGGGTCACCACGAAGGCACAGTCCGCTGAGGTGGACAGTAGTGGTATCGGCGCTATCGGGCCGCTGTCGGGCAAGACCCTGGTCCTCACCGGGACCCTGCCGACGCTGTCGCGGCAGGAGGCTACCGATCTTGTTGTTGCGGCGGGCGGGCGGGTGACCGGGTCGGTCAGCGCGAAGACGGACTACGTGGTGGTCGGCGAGGAGGCCGGGTCAAAACTGGCCAAGGCTCGGCAGCTGGGGATCGCTCTACTCGACGAGGAGGGGTTTCTCGCGCTACTGAGCTAGGCGGCTGGGGGCGGCGCGATCCGCGGGAGGCCGGTAGACGGCCGCTAGCGCTGAGCCATCTCGGCGTCTCTCTCGTTGCGGGCGAGGGGGCTGCGTTCGCCGCCTTGGACTCCTACCTGCTCGGTGTCGACTTGCTCGCGAGGCGTGACGACCAGATTGCCTCTGTCGGTGGTGACCTCGATCACCTTCTCGACGTGGGGGGCTCCCCCCGGTTCTCTCACTAGGTGGACGACCAGCGGATTGAGTTTCTTGATGTGGTCGGCAGCCACTCTGCTGTTGGCCAGCCATTCGTTGAGGGTGGATTCGGGATCCATGCTCTGAACGGTCGTCAAGCCGCCCGAGAGACCTCCCGAGAGCGCTTCGAGAAACACCGGGCCGTCTCTTCGCACCAACTCGCCGGCCACCAACCAAGTGGGCTTCATGTCGGCAGCCCGACCGAAGACCGTGGCTCGCGCCGGCGTCCCTCGCTTGGCCTTCAGGTGCACCGTGAACGACCGGTCGCGAAGCACCGGTAGCCCCTCGTCCGAGTCGTCAATGGCGACGATCCGGTGATCGCGGGGGAGGAGGTCGATGAGCGCGTTCAGCAGGGTCGACTTGCCCACATTTGGTCCGCCACTGATGATGGTCGTCCGCTTCAGTCCCAGGCTGCTGTTCAAGAAACGCGCGTACCAAGGGGTCATGAGATTGTCGTCAACCAGGCGGCGTAGGGAGACATTGAGTACCCGGTGGGGGGCGGAGCCGGACACCACCGACATGGCCGCTTCCAGGGCCACGGCCTGGTCGAGTTGCTGGGACTCATACGCATTGACCACGGCCTGGGCGAGTCGGGCCACCAGTAGGAGGTGGCCGCGCTCCTCAGCAGAAGGGTTCTTCTCAGCTATTAGGTCGTCGGCGAGCTTCCTGAGACGCTGCTCGTAGGCGGCCAAGATGCGTTGGCTGGGGGGCATTCCCTCCTCCGACACTCGCGGGCTGATGCGATTCTACTCGGTGTATCGGCAGGGCGCCACAGAACCGCGACCGCCGCTGGGCGGCGGAGGCTTCGTAGGGTAGTCTGTCCGTCACGAACACTAGTACACATATGGCGCGGCAAGCGCTGACCGGCTTGGGAGGACGCGGACGTGGATAGCAATGTGAGCCTGGCGCTCCTGGCGGGAGGTCAGTCTACCCGCATGGGCGAGGACAAGGCCTTCGTTCCCTTTCAAGACGGCACGCTTTTGGAGTGGATGCGCGACCGCTTCGCACCCCTGTTCTCTCACGTATTCGTAGTCGCGCGCGAGCCTTCTCGGTTCCACAGCCTGGGTCTACCCGTGGTCAATGACGCCCTGACGGAGGGCGGATCGGCGGTTGGGGTCTACACGGCGGTATTGGCAGCGCCCACAGAGCGGGTGGTCTGCCTGGCTTGCGACATGCCCTTTGTCACCTCGTCGCTTCTTCGCGTGCTGGCTGACAAGTCGGAGGGTTTGGACGTCTTTGTCCCCCGGCACGGTGGCTATCTCCAACCTCTGTGCGCTGTTTACGGGAAGAAGACGCTCGATGCCTATCGGGAGTTCATACGCTCGGGAGGTCGTTGCATCTTCGACATCTATCCCGACCTCAACACCGGCTACTTGGACTTGGAGGACGGCGCCTTCGGGGACCCGGAGAAGCTGTTCATGAACGTCAATACCCCTGAGGATCTCGAGACCGCCCGGCAGAGACTGTCCGCCCAGGAGGCGGGCTGGCGCGCGGCGCTCCAGCCCCAGATCCGGGCCTTCATGGACGCGTGTCCGCTCCCGATCGTGTCATTCATCGGCAAGAAGAAGTCTGGCAAGACCACGGTGGTTCTCGGGGTCATCCAAGAGCTGCGGAGCCGCGGCTATCGCTTGGCTGTGCTCAAGCACGACACTCACGGTTTTGAGATAGACATACCGGGCACCGACTCCTACCGTTTTCGCGAGATGGGAGCCGAGGTGGTGGGGATCTCGTCGCCCGATCAGTACGTGTGGTTGAACACGACTCAGGAAGAACCCTCTCTGGCGGAGTTGGCCAGGCAGATACGCGAGCCGGTCGATCTGATCATCACCGAAGGGTTCAAAAAGCAGGACGCTCCCAAGATCGAGGTGTCTCGCCGAGCTCGTAGTACCGAGTTGGTGAGTACCCCCGATGAGCTCATTGGTATCACCAGCGATCAACCGTTCCCCGACTATCCTGTGCCGCAGTTCGCGTTGGATGACTTCAAGGCGCTCGCCGACCTCGTGGAACAGCGTATACTCGCACAAGTATAGCGAGCAAGGTCCTCGATGGCGCAGCCGTCATCGGGGTGAAGGATACCGGTAGGCAATGAATCCGCCCCTCGGGCAAGTGGTCGACTATCTCCGCCTTTCCGTCACCGACAGGTGCAACTACCGCTGTGTCTACTGCATGCCGCCGGAGGGAATACGCTTCAGACCCCACGAGGAGATGCTCTCCTACGAGGACATGGGGTTCTTCGTAAAGACCGCGGTGCAGATGGGCGTCTCCAAGGTCCGACTGACCGGCGGCGAACCGTTGGTGAGGCACGGTCTGCCCGACCTGGTAGGGATGATCCGCGCGATACCGGGGATCGATGGCATCTCGTTGACCACGAATGGCGTGCTTCTGCCAAGATTTGCCATGGCGCTCAAGGCCGCGGGACTCGACCGCGTGAACATCAGCTTGGACTCGCTGGACCCGGATCGCTATCGGGAACTATCCCGAGGCGGTTCTCTCGAAGGGGCTCTGGCAGGGGTGGAAGCGGCGTTGCGTGCCGATCTGAACCCGGTGAAGCTGAACGTGGTCATGATGCCGGACCTCTTGGCCGAACTCCCCGCTTTCATAGCCATCACCCGCGATAGGCCACTGCACGTACGTTTCATCGAATGGATGCCGGTTGGAGGATGCGGCCCCGGATCGACCGGAGAGCTGCTGAACAAGGACCGGCTCGTGGCGGCCCTGGAGGAGCTCGGTGCCCAAGGGCTGGGCGAGTTCGCGCCCGTTGCTTCGCCTCCGGGAGGATGGGGACCCGCTCACTACCACCGTTTTGCCGGATACAAGGGTACCATTGGGTTCATAGGCTCGGTTTCCGATCACTTCTGCAACGAGTGCAACAGGCTGCGGCTCACGGCCGACGGGCGGCTGAAGAACTGCCTGTTCTCGAATCACGAGATCGATGTGAAACCCGCCGTTCAAGCTCGAGACGAGGACGCTGTGCTTGCCGAGATCAGGGAGTCGCTCGCGGACAAGACATTCGACAAGAACGTGCTCCCGGGGCGGACCAGTCGGGGCATGTCGCAGGTAGGGGGCTGAGATGGACGACCTTCGTCTGACCCATGTCGACGACGCCGGCGAGGCGCGGATGGTCGATGTGGGGGGCAAGCAGGTCACCCGGCGCGCGGCTCGGGCCGGCGCGCGGGTCTGGATGGCACCAGCTACCCTGAGACTCTTGCAGGAGAAGGCCCTACCCAAGGGCGACGTCTTCGCCGTGGCCAAGGTGGCGGGCATCATGGCGGCCAAGCGTACATCGGAGCTGATCCCGCTCTGTCACCCGCTCTCGTTGACCCAGGTCGATCTCACATTCGCGGTGGCGGAGGCTGAGTCTCGCGTGGATATCGAATGCACGACCCGCACTGAAGATCGCACCGGCATCGAGATGGAGGCCCTCACCGGCGCGGCCATCGCGGCCATCACCATCTACGACATGTGCAAGGCCGTCGATCGAGGCATGATCGTCGGCGACATCCGTCTTCTGGAGAAGACCGGGGGCAAGGAAGACTACGTCCGCCCGGCCGAGATGTCGTCGCAGGAGCGGAAGGCGCCGAACCCGACGCCGGGTTCGCCAGAAGTCGCGCCGTCTGACGACGCGCCGGCGGGCACCGTGGCCGCCGTCAACGTGAGCGTCCGCAAGGGCGAACGCAAGACCCCCATGCCTGAGGTCCTCCTTCGGGTGGAGCACGGTATCGAGGGTGACGCCCACGCCGGGTCGTGGCATCGGCAGGTGAGTCTGCTGGGTCAGGAGTCCATCGACAAGATGGCGGCGATGGGTCTGGATGTGCGGGCGGGAGATTTTGCCGAGAACATCACCACCCAGGGTGTGGACGTGGCTGCGTTGCCGTTGTTCACGACGCTGGACGTTGGTGAGGCGCTGGTCGAGGTCACTCAGATCGGCAAGGACTGCCACTCCCGCTGTGCCATCTATCAACAGGCTGGAGACTGCGTCATGCCCCGCGAGGGCATCTTCGTTCGCGTCCTGCGGGGGGGCCGTGTTGCTCCGGGCGATCCCGTGCGGGTGAGGGCCTGGGGGACTGGAGCCCGGGGCGTCGGCGCCACGGTGGCGGGCCCGAAGGTGGCAGACGCCGCCGGAGCAGAGACGGCCGGGAACGACGGAGAAGGGGCCGGCGCGTGAGCAGCACCGCGCCGCGCCGCCCCATCCGAGCCGCCGTAGTCACTCTCAGCGACAAGGCGAGCGTCGGGCTGCGCGCCGACGCCTCCGGTCCTGCACTACAGGAGTTGCTGCGCGGTCTGGGCGCCGAGATCGGCGAGCCGGTCGTGATCGCCGACGACCAGGCGCTCATCGAGCGGACATTGGCGGCCCTCGCCGACGGCGGGGAGTTGGATCTGATCCTGACGACCGGCGGGACCGGTCTGGCGCCTCGCGATCACACTCCCGAGGCTACCACCGCGGTGGCCGACCGGTTCGTGCCCGGCTTCGCGGAAGCCATGCGCGCGGCGTCTCTCAGTGTGACACCGCACGCGATGCTCAGCCGCGCGGTCGCGGTGGTGCGGAAGAAGGACCCTGATCATCAACATGCCCGGCAGCCCAAAGGCTTGTCGGGAGCACTTCGCGGTCATCGCTCCGGCGTTGGGCCACGCGATAGAGACGTTGAGGGGAGAGGCATTCGAATGCGCATCGCCGGAGCGAGGGCGATGAAGGGCGAGCCTACACTACATGCTCGAGGGGGCGGCTTCGGCTCGCCCGGCCTTGTTCTCCTTGGCGCGATAGAGACTAGCGTCGGCTTCCAGCAGCAGCGCGTCGGCTTCCACACCGTTCTCCGGGCAGGCGGCCGCTCCGAAGCTCACCTGCAGGCTGGCGAACGAACGTCCCAGTTTGAAGCGGGTCTTGTTGATCGATTCGGATATCCTGCGCCCCACCATTTGGATGGCGTTCTTCTCTGCCTCCGGCATGAGGATCAGAAATTCGTCGCCCCCGTAGCGGCAGGGGATATCCACGTCGCGGATGCTCATGCGCATGACCGTCGCCAGATGTATGAGCGCCGTGTCGCCTGCGGCGTGTCCGAACGTGTCGTTGACCCATTTCAGGTTGTCGAGATCGAGCATGAGGATCGCGAATGGGTGCCGGTAGCGCTTGTAGAGCTCCACGTGGCGCGTCAACTCGGGCTCCCAGTAGCGACGGTTGTAGAGGCCGGTCAGGGCGTCGGTGTGCGCCAGCCGGTCCAGTTCGGCATTCGATTGCTGATGATAGGCAGCGGTCGCGGCGGTCATAATGCGGTGTAGAGCGATTCGCAGAACGCCGACCAGTTCCAGCAGGTCTTTGTCTTGATGACGCAGATTCTCGGCCAGCCGGTCCCAGATGGAGTCTTCCAGGGCGCGGAGACTGTCTGCGAGCGATCCGATGGCACCCGCTCCATCCAGTTGCAGCAAACCCAGAGTCTCGGCCTGCTTGTAGTAGAGGCCGCCCTCGTTGAACTGCTCCAGCGCTCTCGGGTCACCAAGACAGATTGCCATGCCCTCGATGAGCTCTACCGACGTGCGGATGCTCTCCTGAGTGGGGAAGCGCTCGAGTGCTTCGATGTCGTCGAGCTGACCCACGAGGCGGTTGAGCCAGGCCTTGGTGATCTCAAGCTTCCGCTCGTCGAGAATCAGCCTGGCCTTGGCCAAGATGGAATTCTGCACGGTGCCGTCGACCGGCCCGTCGTTGTTCGCATTGTCCACCACAGTCTAGCCCCTACGCTCTCGATGCAAATGTGCACACATTCTACAATCTTTTCCTCAGGCACTTCAAGGAGCACTGTGAGCGCTCTGATACTATTTCGGGTGAATCCGGGTATAACTTGACAACTCATTGTATCTGCAGACCATACGTAGTGGAGCGACCACATGAGGATCGGCTTCGACGCGAGAGCGATACGCTACCGCAAGGGTATCGGTACCTACTCCCGAAACCTGCTCCAGCAATACGCAAACGCCGGGATCGAAGTGGTGGTCTTCTGCCAGGACGAGGAGAAGCATAGCATCCCGCTGGCCGACTCCTTCACCCTCGTATCGGCCAATATGGATCCGATATCCTCTCGCGGACGGGGTGCGTTCAGGGCGCTGGTGAAGGCGGCCAACGTCGATCTCGTCCATGTCCCCAGTCCGTGGGCGGCCACTCCGCTCCCCATGCCCCTGGTGTCGACCATGCACGACGTCACCGGGTTCTTGTACCCCCGTAGCGTGCGGCTGACCCTGCGCGCGCGCTACAAACGGCAACTGCGAGCGACGCTGGAGGAGTCTCGGCGGATCATAACCGTGTCGCAGATTCTGTTCTCGAGTCTGAGCATCTACACGCACCTCGATCCGGCCAAGGTGAGGGTGATCCACAACGGGGTCTCGGAACAATTCACTCCTCAGACCGATGAAGCCGTGCTTCAGGCGGTCCGCCACCGCTATTCGCTGCCGGAGCGCTTCGCCTTCTGGGCGGGCGACTTCAGGCCTGAGAAGAACGTCTCCATGCTCATCCAGGCGTGGGCGAGGTTGCGGAATCGCCTGGATGATCCTCCCGCCCTGGTGTTGGCTGGGGCGCAGAAGCTCGAGTACCAGAAGCTGCGGGAGGAGGTCGCGAGGCGAGGGCTGGAGGGCAGCGTTCTCTTCCCCGGGTTCATCGGCGACGAGGATCTGCCGGCTGTCTACTCAGCTGCCACGGTCTTCGTCTTCCCGTCGTTGGCTGAGGGCTTCGGGTTGCCTCCCCTGGAGGCCATGGCCTGCGGAACGCCCTGCGTCGTGTCGAATTCGTCGTCGCTTCCGGAGGTGACCGGCTCGGCCGCTCTTCTCTTCTATCCCACTTCGCTCGACGGCTTGGAGGACTGCGTGGCCAGGGTTCTCAGCGATCCCGAGCTATACGCGAGCCTGAAGGAAGCGGGGCTGCGCCAGGCGGCACGCTTCCGCTGGAGCCGGGCCGCTGAAGAGACGCTCGAGGTCTATCGGAGTGCGCTGGGAGGATGAAAGCTCGCCGATGAACGATCTGCGCGATTTCGTCAGACTTCTGCGAGACAGAGGACAGCTGGCCGTCATCGACACCCCCGTGGACCCGGTGCTGGAAATGGCCGAGATCGCCGATCGGGTGAGCAAAGCCGGGGGTCCCGCCCTCCTTTTCACGAAGCCCAAGGGATACACGATCCCCGTGCTGATGAACCAGTTCGGCAGCGACGAACGGATGTGCATGGCCTTGCGGGCGGCTTCGTATGAGGAACTGGCCGGGCGGATTCGGGATCTGACAGCCCTGGAGGCTCCCGGAAGCACCTGGGACAAGCTCAGGGCTCTCGCCCGGCTGAAGGAGCTGGCCTCTCTGCAGCCGGAGGTCGTCAAGCGGGGCGCCTGTCAGGACGTGGTGCTCACAGGCGACCAGATCGACCTGGAGGCACTTCCGATCCTCCAGTGCTGGCCATTGGACGGCGGCCGCTACGTCACTCTGCCTCTGGTGTTCACCCGTCATCCCAAGACCGGGGCGCGGAACGTGGGCATGTATCGCCTGCAGGTCTTCGATGGACGCACGACGGGCATGCACTGGCACATACACAAGGACGCGGCCGAGGACTATCGGGCCTCGGAAGGGCGCATGGAGGTCGCCGTTGCCATCGGGACCGATCCGGCCCTCACCTACGCTGCCACGGCGCCTCTGCCCAGGATGGTGGACGAGATGCTCTTCGCCGGTTTCCTGCGCGGGAAGGCGGTGGAATTGGTGCAATGCCGCACGGTCGATCTGCAGGTGCCGGCGCACTCGGAATTCGTGCTCGAAGGCTACGTGGATCTGGGGGAGACCCGTTTGGAGGGGCCGTTCGGCGACCACACCGGCTACTACTCGCTGGCCGATCAGTATCCGGTGCTCCATCTCACAGCCATCACTCACCGCCGCGATCCCGTGTATTCCGCCACCATCGTGGGGCAGGCTCCCATGGAGGACGCCTACCTGGGCAAGGCCACCGAGCGGTTGTTCCTGCCTCTTCTGCGGCTCACTCTGCCCGAACTGGTGGACATGGACCTGCCCAAAGAAGGGGGCTTCCACAACTGCGCCTTGGTATCGGTGAACAAGCGCTACCCCTTGCACGCGCGCAAAGTCATGCACGCGCTGTGGGGGGCGGGGCAGATGCAGTTCTGCAAGTGCATCGTGGTGGTTGACGGCGACGTCGACGTGCACGACTACGCCCGGGTAGCCTGGCGCGTGTTCAACAACGTCGACTGGAAGCGCGACATAGTGGTGGCCGAGGGCCCCCTGGACGTGCTCGACCACTCCGCTCCGCAGCCGCTTTGGGGGGCCAAGATCGGCATCGACGCCACCAGGAAGGGGCCCAGCGAGGGGCATCCACAGGGAGTGGCCGCCCGACGTGGAGATGTCGGCCGATGTCAAAGCGCGGATAGACGAGCTGTGGCCGAGCCTGGGCTTGGGCGAACCCGCGTGCTGATCACCTACGTTCGTCGCTTCGTCAGCCTGGTGAAGTTCGAGCATTCCATCTTCGCCCTGCCGTTCGCGTACTCGGCCGCCTTCCTGGCCGAGATGCGAGGTGCCCGGCTTCTGGCGCATGTTCTGGATCACGGTGGCTCTGGTGGCCGCCCGCAGCTTCGGAATGGCGCTGAACCGCCTGATCGATGCGGGTATCGACGCGCGCAACCCGCGGACGGCCGGACGTGAGATCCCCGCTGGGCTGCTGAGGCGTTGGCAGGTGTGGCTGTTCGTGCTGGCGTCGCTGGCCGTGCTGATCGTGTCTACGTTCAACCTGCCGGTCATCACCCGCTATCTGTGGCCGGTAGTGGTCATCCCGATGATCATCTATCCGTACACCAAGCGATGGACCTGGCTCTGCCACCTGGTGCTGGGCGTGGCCGACGGCTTGGCGCCGGTCGGCGCCTGGATCGCGGTCACCGGCGAGATCGCATGGGAGCCGTTCCTGCTGGGTGCCGGCGTGGCTCTCTGGATCGCCGGATTCGACGTGATCTACGCCTTCATGGACGTCACGGTCGACCGGGCGCAGGGACTGCATTCCATACCTGCCGACCTCGGGGAGGCCGCGGGACTGTGGAGCACCCGCGTGTTCCACGTCCTGGCGGTGGCCCTGCTGGCGGCGACCGGATGGGTTCAGGGAACCAGCTTCGTGTACTATCTCGGGGTCGCGGTCTGCGCTCTCCTTCTCTTCTACGAGAACTGGCTCATGAGGAAGGCCGATCTGGAGAAGGTGGGCGTGGCTTTCATGACTATGAACGGGACTATCAGCGTGGTCTTTCTCTTCTTCACGACCCTCTGCCTCTTCGTGCCATGAGCGACGGCGCCAAAGGCGTCCGCGCCGACGACGGAGTCAGAAACCGAGACCGCACCGGCGCCGGAGGGTTCGACGCGTCCCCCGAGCCGAACAAGGTCCGGCAGATGTTCGATGGCATCGCCGGCTCCT
This sequence comes from uncultured Actinomycetes bacterium, assembly GCA_963714175.1. Lineage (GTDB taxonomy): Bacteria > Actinomycetota > Thermoleophilia > RBG-16-64-13 > RBG-16-64-13 > RBG-16-64-13. The sequence continues at coordinate 530,443 of CAVQNN010000011.1, forward strand.
ACGACCGCCTGAACGATCTCATGACCGTCGGTCTTCACCACCGCTGGCGGGACATGGGGGTCATGCTGTCCGGAGTGCGCCCGGGATCCAGCGCGCTGGATGTCTGCTGCGGCACCGGCGACTTCGCCTTCGCATTGCGCCGGGCTGTCGGTCCCGAGGGCCGGGTGGTGGGGGTGGACGTCTCCGAAGAGATGCTGAAGGTCGCCCGCGAGAAGTCCGGCCGCAACCAGTTGTACGTTGAGTTTCGCACCGGCGACGTGCTCGACCTGCCCTTTCCCGACGGAGACGTGGTCGCGGGGCCCACCGGCGCCGCGGGGGGCGCCGAGAGCGACACGCCGGCGAGGGCGCGAAAAGCGCCGGGGCCGCGAGGGGTGCCGGTTTCGACGCCTGCACCGTGGGCTTCGGCATCCGCAACGTGCCGGAGATCACGCGGGCCTTCAGCGAGATGCGGCGAGTGTGCCGTCCCGGAGGCAAGGTAGTCTGCCTGGAGATCACGCAGCCCCGTGTCCCGGTGTTCAAGCAGTTCTACTCGCTGTGGTTCAACCATGCCGTACCCAAGCTGGGCAAGCTCGCCGCCAGAGACGAGTTCGCCTACAGCTACCTACCCGAATCGGTCAAGCGCTTTCCCGACCCTGACGAATTGAAGCGCTTGATGGAAGTTGCTGGGTTGCGGAACGTGCGCTACGAGATCCTGGCCGGGGGGATAATCGCCCTCCATCACGGGCTGGCGTGACGCCCGAGAGGCTTACCGCTGCGCTCACGCTCTCTGCACCGAGTACGGTGTCGCAAGGCTTAGCGGCAAGCCCCTCGGGCGTCACGCCAGTGACTGGGAAGATTGGGCTGAGTCACCTCCCAACTGACCGCAGGGATTGCCTGTGCCGTTCGCGAGGAGCCTCGTGAGTACCCGAACGTAAGCTTTCGAGCGAGCGGTATAGGCTATCCCCCCGTGTTAGACTCGGGGCCATGATCGCCAACGTGCGCCTCGATCCGCTTGCCGTCGTCGAAGAGAAGGTAGCTCAGGGAGAGCGTCTTTCTGCCGCCGACGGTCTCGCGTCTGTTCGAATCCCCCGACCTCCTGCGCGTCGGACGTCTGGCCGACCGGGTGCGCCGGCAACTGGTGGGCGACGACGCCTATTTCGTGGTCAACCGCCACATCAACTACACCAACGTCTGTCGCAACCGCTGCCGCTTCTGCGCCTTCTCCCGGGAAGAAGGGGAGCCTGGCGCTTACACCCTGACCATCGAGGAGGTCCTGGACAAAGCCCGAGAGGGCGTGGCGCAGGGGGCCACCGAGATACACATCGTCGGCGGAGAGAATCCGGCTCTGCCCTACCGGTCCATCCGGGCGATGATGTCCGGCATCCGAAGCATGGCACCGACCGTTCACATCAAGGCCTTCACCGCCTCGGAGATCGCCTACTTCGCGGAAGCGGAGGGGGTGACGGTGGAGGAGATCCTCCGCGATCTCAAGGCTGCCGGGTTGGAGAGCATGCCGGGCGGTGGCGCGGAGATCCTGCGGGCAGAGGTGAGGGCTCAGGTCTGTCCGGCCAAGATATCGGGCGAGAGGTGGCTGGAGGTGCACCTGCTGGCTCACGACATCGGTCTGAGGACCAACGCCACCATGCTCTACGGCCACGTGGAGAGCTACGCAGACCGGGTGGACCACATGATCCGCCTGCGGGCGGCACAGGACGAGACCGGAGGGTTCCAGGCCTTCATCCCTCTCGCCTTCCAGCCCAAGAACAGCGCGCTTTCGCATCTTCCGCCCACCACCGGGGTCGATGATCTGAAGACCCTGGCGATCGCCCGTCTGCTGTTGGACAACTTCGCCCACATCAAGACCTACTGGGTCATGACGGGCATGAAAGTCGCCCAAGTGGCGCTCCATTTCGGCGCCAACGACATGGATGGCACCGTGGTCGAGGAAGTGATCTCGCTGATGTCGGACGCGGGTCACGGGCAGACCGTAGCCAAGTCGGAGCTGGTCCGGGTGATCCGCGCCGCCGGGCGTACGCCGGTGGAACGCGACGCCCTATATCGAGTGGTGCGACGGTTCGATGAAGCGGACGACGCGGGTGCTGGTACGGCGCCGGGCGCTGGGGGCGCGGAGGCGACGCCGCAGGTGGAGGCCGCACCATGTGCCGAGGAGCCGGGCGCCGAGGTCGCGACGTGACCGTGCGGGTCGGGCACATCGGGTTTCTCAACTGCTATCCGCTCTACTACGGGCTGGAGCACTGCGGCGTCCTCGCCGCGGACCGGCGCCTCGACCTGCCCGGCAGACCGGGCATCGAGATGCACCCCGGCGTTCCGACGGAACTGAACCGCTGGCTCGTCGACGGGGAGATCGACCTGGGACTGATCAGCTCGATCGCCTACGCGCGCAATCACCGGCAGTTGCTGCTGTCGCGCAACGTGAGCATCTCGTCGTTGGGCGCCGTGGACAGCATCCAGCTCGTGAGTCGCAGGCCTCTGGACGAGATCAGGACCATCGCCCTCACCCGGCAGAGCGCCACCTCGGTGGCTATGCTGAAGACGCTCTTCAAGCTCCGCTTCCGCCAGGAGGTCACCTACGGCGAGATCGAGGGATCCGTCACCGACGCGCTGAAGGGAGTACGACGCGGCGCTTCTCATCGGAGACCAGGGCCTGGAGGCCCTCTACTTCCCGGAGACGGACGCGACCTGCCACGATCTGGGGGCGCTGTGGCAGGAATGGACCGGTCTCCCTATGGTCTACGCCGTGTCGGCGGCGCGGGAGGAATTCGCCCGCACCAACGGGGCCGAACTCGTCGCCGTGGAACACGAACTGGCGGGCTGTGTCGACTATGGGCGTCACCACCTGGCTGAGGTGGTCGACTCGGCCGTGGGACTGTACCGCTTCGACCGGCCGAGCCTCACGCGGTACTTCGCGCTTCTGCGCTACGACTTCGGCGAGGAGTATCAACGAGGGCTACGCCGTTTCTACGAGCTGGCCTACGAGGCCGGTGAACTGTCGGAGGTACCCGAGTTGCGCTTCATCGATGAGGTGGCCGGCTGGCCGGCGGCGGCCGGCCCCGATCGGCGCGGCGCGGCTCCAGCGCGCCGGATGGGGCGACGGCCACGTGAGCCGCCTGACCGACAGCGAAGCCCTGGAGTTGCTGCGCTCGCGCGACCTGCTCGAAGTGGGGGCGCGAGCCCACGAAGTGCGCGAGCGCCTCGTCCCCGGCCCGCTGGCCACCTTCGCGGTCGACCGCAACATCAACTACACCAACGTCTGCATCTCCGGCTGCCGGTTCTGCGCCTTCCACTGCGCCCCGGGGGCGCCGGAGGCCTACGTGCTTCCCCGCGAGGTCATCCACGAGAAGATCCAAGAGACCATCGACCTGGGCGGCACGGCCATCCTGATGCAGGGCGGTCTCCATCCCGATCTCGACATCGCCTGGTTCGAGGAGCTGTTCCGTTCCATCAAGGAGCGCTACCCCGTCACCATCCACTCGCTCTCGGCGCCTGAGATCGTCCACATCGCCAAGATCAGCGGTCTGACTACGACGGAGACGCTTCGCCGGCTCAAGGATGCCGGGCTTGACTCGCTGCCGGGGGGCGGGGCGGAGATCCTGGTGGACCGCGTGCGGGAGCAGGTGGCTCCCGGTAAGGCCGATACCAAGACCTGGTTGGGCGTTATGCGAGAAGCCCATCTGCAGGGCATCCCCGGCACGGCCACCATGATGTTCGGCAGCGTGGAGACCCTCGAGGACCGGGTGGAACACCTGCGCGTCATCCGCGAACTGCAGGACGAGACCGGCGGATTCCGCGCCTTCATCCCTTGGAGTTTCCAGTCCAGCCGCACTCCCTTGGAAGGAACCACCGAGCAGGCCACGGGCGTGGACTATCTCATGATGCTCGCCGTCTCCCGCCTCTATCTGGACAACATCCCCCACATCCAGGCATCATGGGTCACCCAAGGCCTGAAGCTGGGGCAGGTGGCGCTTCGCTTCGGCGCCGACGACCTGGGCAGCACCATGATCGAAGAGAACGTGGTCGCGGCTACCGGCCTTCGCGTGCAGGTCAACAGGCGCGACCTGGTGCATGCTATCTGGGGAGCTGGGTTCACGCCCGCTCAGCGGCGGACGGACTACAGCTTGGTGCAGGTGTTCGAGGGGGGAGAATGCGATGAGTCGGCATAGAAGCAAAGGGCGGCTTGGCCTCCAGGGGGATGGCCGTCGGGGTGATAGTCGCTGCACTGATAGTCGCCGCGCTGGCGTTGGGGATGGCCGCTTTCGTGACAGGCTGCGAAGGAAGCAGCGACGAGACCACCACCACGACAGGCGTCGGCGGCGACGAAACCGGCGAAGGTCGCGATCATCGCGCCCGAAAAGAGCAACGACTTCGGATGGAACCAACAAGGGGTCGAGGCCACCCGGGCCATCGCCCAGGAACTCGGCGCCGAGGTGGAGGTATCCGAGGGCGCCGGCTACGAAGACATCTCGCCCATCTACCGCCAACTGGTCGCGAACGGCGCCGACTGGATCATCCTCTGGGCCAGCGGCTACAACACCGTAGGCTGGCAATTGGCCCAGGAGACCGGCGCCAGGACCGTGGTCATAGGGGCGTTCGAGCAAGGACTGGTGCCCGATCTGTGCACCGACTTCGAGACCGACGCTCAGGATGGTGCATACCTGGCCGGCGTGCTGGCAGCGAAGATGAGCAAGTCGGGCACCGTGGGAATCGTGCCTTCTGCCGACGACGAGAACTGGAACAAGATGGCGGGCGGGTTCATCGCCGGAGCGCGGGCCACCCGGTCCGACATCAAGATCAAGCTGGCGCAGGTCGGGCCGGCCGCCTACGCCGACGCCGCGGCGGGCAAGCGGGTAACTGAGACCGTCATCGCGGCGGGAGCCGACATCATCTTCGGCATGGGCGACGGCTCGTCTTTCGGCATGATCCAGGCTGTGGAGAACGCCACTCCGCCGGAAGGCGCGGACAAGGTGTGGTTCATCGACGTGATCGGCGACAAGAGCTCGCTCGATACCAAGAACGTGCTGCTCACCTCTGTGGTGTGGGACTACCTCCCTCTGCTTCGGGCCGCGGTGGCGGATATGGCAGCCGGAAGCTACGGCGACAGTGTCGGGTATCTGGATCTGGAGAACGGCGGCATCGGCCTTCTCAAGACCGACAACATCCCGGCGGATGTTTGGACCGCTGTCGAGACCGCCAGGCAGGAGATAGTAGCCGGCAACATCGTGGTGCCGGTGATCTATGAGAAGGGCGAGCTGGAGGCTCTGGCCAACCAGCAGTAGTGTCCGCACACCTTGTTGAGAAGGGCTGGGCGGTGGATCGAGCTAGCGCAACTCCGGCGGTCGAACTCCGTGGCATCACCAAGGTGTTCCCTGGGGTCGTCGCCAACGAGGGCATCGATCTCGACCTGTACCACGGCGAGATCCACTGTCTGTTGGGCGAGAACGGAGCGGGCAAGACCACCCTCATGCAGATCCTGTCGGGGATGTACCGGCCGGACGGGGGCACCATCGCCATCGACGGGCGGCAGGTCGGCCTCGGTTCGCCGCACAAAGCGATAGCGCGGGGCGTGGGCATGGTCTATCAGCATCCGACGCTGGTTCCCACCTTCACCGTGATCGAGAATCTGCTGCTTGGCAACAAAGGCCGCTTTCGGCTCAACCGCAAGCGGGCCTTCGCCTCCCTGAGGGAGCAGGCGAATCAACTCGGGACCGCATTCGACCCTTACGCTGTGGTCGGGCGACTGACACTCGGCCGTCAGCAGCAGGTGGAGATAATCAAGGCTCTCTGGTCGGGGCCGAGCATCCTCATACTCGACGAGCCCACCTCGATGCTCACGCCCTCGGAGGTGGCCGACCTGGTCCAAGTGCTGGTTTCGACAAGGGCGCAGGGTCTGGCTGTGGTCGTCATCACGCACAAACTGCGGGAAGCTCTCGAGATCGGCGACCGCATCACCGTTCTCCGAGAAGGGCGCGTGGTCGGCCGGGTCACGCCCGAGGAACTGCGTTCGATCGACCCGGTGAAGCTCCAGCAATCGATAGTGAGTGCCATGTTCGGGGACGAGGCGGTCCCGGTCGGGGAGGTGTTGGAGCTGGGTCGCAGCGAGCCCTCTGCGCACGCCCGTCGGGGTCTGAAGGCGCATGTCGTGCTGGAAGCGGACGGACTCTCAGTAAGGCCGGAGCCTCAGGAGATGGGCGTCAGACGCGAGTGTCGTTCGCGGTGCGCGAAGGCGAGATCTTCGGAATCGCCGGCGTCGACGGCAACGGCCAACGCGAATTGGCTGAGGCACTGGCGGGGCAGAGGCATGTGGCTCACGGCGTGATCCGGCTGGACGGCAAGGACGTCACCCATGCGAGTGTGGGCGAGCGGCAGCGTCTGGGCCTTGGCTACGTCACCGACGATCGCCTGGGCGAGGGCACGGTGCCCTCTCTGCCACTCTCGCTCAACCTGTTGCTGAAGCGCATCGGCGAGCAGCCGTTCTGGACGAAGACACGGCGCATCTCTCGGTCTGCCGTCGACGAGACGGCGAGAAGGCTGACCGACGAGTTCGACATCCGGACTCCCGACGTGAACACCCGCGCGGGCGCTCTCTCCGGAGGCAACGTCCAGAAGCTGGTGTTGGCCCGCGAACTCTCGTCCCACCCGAAGGTCGTCGTATACAACAACCCCACCCACGGGCTGGACCTCAAGACCACCCTGGCCGTTCGGCGCAAGGTGCGCGACCTCTCCGCCCAGGAGGGGACGGCGGCTGTGGTCATGTCGACCGACCTGGATGAACTGGTAGATCTGTGCGACCGAGTCGGCGTGATGTCGAGAGGGCGCTTGGTGGGGATCGTGGAGAATGCGGGGCCCGGGGTGGAGGAGAAGGTCGGGGAGTTGATGGTGACGGGCGGCGGGGGGTGGCGTTGACCGGGTGGAGCGGGAGACTGTCCCTGCCGCCCGGGGCGCGCGCCGGCGTGGCGCGCGCCGGGGGCTGGTCCGTGCGGTCCCTGGGCCCGATCGTTGTCGCACTCGCGTTGGGGGCGGTGATCCTCGCCATACTGGGGCGGAACCCGTTCGCCTTCTACGCCGACATCTTCCGCACCGGCTTTTTCAGCTCCAACGGCGTGCAGGCCATGCTCACACGGCTGGCTCCGCTGCTGCTCATTGGCATGGGCTACATCGTCGCCTTCAGGGCCGGACTGTGGAACATCGGGGGCGACGGCCAGTTCCTTCTGGCGGCCGCGGTGGTGGCGGGAGCTGACGCCGACCGTCATGGGCAGCCTGTCGCGTCCTCTGGGGCTGGTGGTCCTCGGGATCATCGGCTTTGTGGTGGGCGGCGTGTGGACCCTTCTGCCGGCCTATCTCAAGGCCTGGCACGGGGTGAACGAGATCATCACCTCGGTGATGATGAGCTTCGTAGGCATCAACTTGGCCAATCTCCTGATCAAGGAGTTGTGGCGTAGCGAGGACGTCTTCGTTCCGCAGACCGATGCGGTTCCTCTGGCCGAGCTTCTGCCTCGCCTGGGGTCGACCACGATCCACGTGGGTATCCTCGTGGCCGCCGTCGCCACCGCGGTCGTCTGGTACATCCTCAGCCACACGACCGTGGGGCTGCGCCTGACCGTCCTCGGCGCCAGCCCGCGGGCGGCGCTGCACGCCGGCTTCAAGGTCAAGCGTCTGATAGTCACCACTTTCTTCGTCAGCGGCGCCCTCATCGGCTTGGCCGCGGCGGTTGAGATCCTGGGCGTGTGGGGCTACATGAGGGCCGACTGGAATCCGCAGTTCGGCTTGGCGTTGTTCGCCCTCGTGTTCCTGGCCCGTCTCAACCCCCTCGCCGTGATCCCGCTCGCTGCCTTCTACTCAGTCCTTCAGATCGGAGGCCACGAAGCCGCCCGGCAGGCGTCTCTCGACCACGATTTCGTCCTCATCTTGATCGGCCTGGTCCTGCTCTGCATGGCCGTGACTCAGTATCTGCGCATGCCCTCCGAGCGGCGCTCGTGGCTTGCCCGGACGGTGGCCGGGATGCTTCGTCCAAGGAGGGAGCCGTGAGCGAGATCCTCACAGCGACCTTCCTTTCGGCGCTGATATCGGGGGCGATCCTGGCGGGGATGCCCCTGCTCTTCGCCGGCCTGGGCGAGACTCTGGGCGAGCGAGCGGGAGTGCTGGGGATCGGCATGGAGGGCTACATGCTCATCGGTGCCTACGCCGGCTACAACGGCGCGCTCCACTGGAACTCTCACTGGGCGGGGTTGCTGTGCGGGGTGGGGGGCGGCATCGCCATCTCCCTCGTCGTCGCCTTCCTGAGCGTCCGTCTCGGGCTCGACCAGATCGTGGTCGGGATCGGCGTGATCCTGCTGGCCGAGGGTCTGACCAGCGTGCTGCATGCGGTGCAGTTCGGCGACACCCATCCGCGTTTGGAAGATATGCAGGAGGTCCCGATCCCCTACCTGGACCGGATCCCGGTGATCGGGGACAGCATCTTCAGCCAGCCGCTCATCTTCTGGGTGGGCATCGCGTTGCTGATCGTGGTCGGCTGGGTGCTGCGCTCCACCCGCTGGGGGCTCAGCCTGCGCGCGGCCGGAGAACGGCCGGAGGCGTTGGACGCGGCCGGAGTCAGCGTGACCAACACGCGCTGGTGGGCCGTCCTGGCCTCGGGCGGTCTCGCCGGTCTGGGCGGCGCCTATCTGTCGGTGGTGGGCTCGGGCAATCCCTACATGATGAACGGGCTGGGCTTCATCGCCATCGTGGTGGCGATGCTGGGCCGGGGACGGGTGGGCTGGGTGCTCACCGTCTCGCTGATCTTCGGTCTCTGTCTGTCGATCACAGATGCGCTGCAAATCGTAGGGATTCACATTCCCACCGACGTGTTCTACATGCTGCCGTTCCTGGCGGTGATGGTGGCGCTGGTCGCTTTCGCGCGGCGCTCGTATCTGCCGTCGGCGCTCTGTCAGCCCTACCGCCGGGGCGAGAAGTAGCATAAGCCCTGCAATACTAGGGTTTAGTTGCAGGACCGGCCCCCATTTGCGTCACCGTAGTCAGCACTTCGGATGATATAGTGACAGTTGGTGTGACGCACCAGCCCGCCCGCTCACCCGTTGTGCCGATGGCTGCTGGTCGTGCCTACCCCTAGTTCAGTAGCCTTTTTCGCAGCGAGGAGGGTCGGTTTGATCCGATACGACGCAGACCAAGCAGCGTTCTATCGGGAGAAGTTGGTCGAGAGAGTCCAGGCGGACGTCCGCGAGTGCTATCAGTGTGGCAACTGCTCTGCCGGTTGTCCCGGCAGCGTTCACCTTCGACTACACTCCCAACCAGATCATGCGCATGCTGCAGGTGGGTCTGGTCGACAAGGTGCTCGATTCGAAGGCGGTCCAGCTGTGCGTGCAGTGCCTCACCTGCACGGCCCGCTGCCCGCGCAACATCGACATCGCCGGCATCTTCGAAGACCTCAAGACCATCGCCACCGCCCAGGAGCGTGACGTGCCCGAGCACGTGAAGATCTTCAACAAGACCTTCCTCGGCGCGATCGCCCGTTTCGGGCGGCTTCCGGAGTTCTACGACATGGCCATGTTCTACACCGGGACCATGAACCCCAAGATGGCTCTGGGCAACATGGGCCTGATGGTCCCCGTGCATGACCAAGCGCAAGATGCCGCTCCTGCCTCGCAGGGCCAAGGGCGCCGACGAGGTGTCGCCGCATCTACAAGAAGACCATGGAGAAGGCCAGGGCGCGCGAGAAGGCCGAGGCCAAGGCGCGCGCGAAGGCCGCTGCCGAGCGGCCGCCAAGGCCGCGGCGTCGGCGCGAAGGCCGGCGCGGCGGCGCACGCAGCCGCGGCCGCCGGTCACGGCTCGCGCCGGAAGCGAGGTGGCCGAATGAGCCTCGCCTACTACCCCGGGTGCTCTCTGCGCCATTCCTCCGAGGAACTCGACCACTCCACCCGCAAGGTGCTCGGCCGCTCTGGGCGTGGAGTACAAGGAGGTGCCGGACTGGACCTGCTGCGGTTCCACGCCGGCCCACATGATGGACCACCTGCTCGCCCAGTCCCTGGCCGCGCGCAACCTGCGCCAGGCGGCCGAGGTGGGCGACGAGCTGCTGGCTCCCTGCCCCTCCTGCTACCAGCGCGAGAAGAACGCCGAGCTCGAGATCCACGAGAGCGACGACTTCCGGGCCGAGGTCAACGAGATCCTCGACAAGCCCTACAACGGCAAGGTCACCTGCTACTCGCTCCCCGAGTATCTGATCAAGTTCGTGGGCGAGGAGAAGGTCGCTTCCCTGGTGAAGACCGATCTCTCCCAGCTCAAGGTCGTCCCCTACTACGGCTGCCTGCTCGGCCGGCCGGGCGACATGGTCGGCGAGAGCGACCAGGAGCAGCCCATGATGATGGACCTGCTGCTGCAGGCCGCCGGCGCCGACGTCAAGTGGTGGAACTACAAGACCGAGTGCTGCGGCGCCAGCGTGGGCCTGCCCAAGGAAGAGATCCAGCGCCGGCTGAGCGGCAAGGTCCTGGAGCAGGCGCTGGCCGCCGGGGCCGACGCCGTCGTGGTCTGCTGCCCGCTCTGCCACGTCAACCTCGACCTGAAGCAGGGGCAGATCAACAGCTTCCTCGGCACCGACTACAAGGTGCCCATCCTGTACCTGCCGCAGGTGCTGGGACTCGCCTTCGGCACTGAGCGCCGAGGACGTGCATGCTGCACAAGAACATCGTCGATCCGCGGCCGCTCGTCAAGCAGGCCATCGCCGAGGCGGCCGCCGTCAAGGCTGAGGAAGAGCGCAAGGCCGCCGAGAAGGCCGCGAAGGAGGCCGCGCGCGAAGCCGCAGGCCGACACCGGCGAGCGCGGCGCCCGCGAAGGCGGCGCCGCCGGCGCCAAGCCGCGGCGCGGACGAGGAGGTGGCGCCATGAGGATAGGCGTCTTCGTCTGCCACTGCGGCAGCAACATCGCCGGCACCGTCGACGTGGCCGAGGTGGCCAAGCGGGCCCTCACCCTCAAGGACGTGGTCCACGCCGAGAACATCATGTACACGTGCTCCGAGCCGGGCCAGGCCGCCATCCAGAAGGCCATCCAAGACAAGAAGCTCGACCGGGTGGTCGTGTCCGCCTGCTCGCCGCACATGCACGAGGTCACCTTCAGGCGCTGCGTCGAGAAGGGCGGTCTCAACCCCTATCTCTTCGAGATGGCCAACATCCGCGAGCACTGCTCCTGGATCCACACCGACATGCCGGTGGCCACCGAGAAGGCCTGGGACATCGTCAAGATGGCCGTGGCCAAGGCCCGCCGGCTCGAGCCTCTGTTCTCCAACGAGGTGGAGATCAACAAGGACGTCCTGGTCATCGGCGGTGGGGTGGCCGGCATCCAGGCCGCTCTCGACCTGGCCGACGCGGGCCTCAAGGTCACCATCGTCGAGAAGCAGACCACCATCGGCGGGGTCATGGCCAAGCTCGACAAGACCTTCCCCACCATCGACTGCTCGGCCTGCATCCTCACGCCGCGCATGGTGGACTGCGGCCAGAACGAGAACATCGAGCTCATGACCTACTGCGAGATCGACAAGGTCGCGGGCTACGTGGGCAACTTCACCGTGGACATCCGCAAGAAAGCCTCCATGGTCGATTGGAGCAAGTGCATCGGGTGCGAGATCTGCGTTCAGAAATGTCCGTCGAAAGCTCCCGACATCTTCAACGTGGGGCTGGAGCCGACCAAGGCCATCTACATCCCCTTCCCGCAGGCGGTGCCCAAGCGGGCCGCCATCCAGGTCGACTACTGCCGCTACTTCCAGACCAGGGCAAGTGCAAGGTGTGCGAGCGGGTCTGCCCGGCCGACGCCATCGACTACGAGCAGAAGGACGAGATCGTCCAGAAGCGGTTCGGCGCCATCGTGGTGGCCACCGGCCTGGACGTCTTCGACTGGGAGAGCCGGCTACCCCGAATACGGCGGCGGCAAGATCAAGGACGTCATCTCCGGCCTGCAGTACGAGCGGATGCTGAACGCCTCCGGCCCGTACGGCGGCCACGTGCACAGGCTCTCCAACGGCGAAGACCCGAAGACGGTGGTCTTCATCCAGTGCGTGGGCTCGCGCGACGAGTCGGTGAACCGCCCGTACTGCTCCAGCGTGTGCTGCATGTACACGGCGAAGCAGGCGCTCCTCACCAAAGACCATGTCGGCATGGACGTGGAGGTCTACGTCTTCTACATCGACATCCGCGCCACCGGCAAGGGCTACGAGGAGTTCGTCAAGCGGGTCCAGACCGAGTTCGGCGTCAAGTACGTGCGGGGCCGGGTCTCCAAGCTCTACGAGGACAACGGCAAGGTCATGGTGCGCGGCGTCGACACCCTGCTCGGCGAGCAGGTGGAGATGGCCGCCGACCTGGTGGTGCTGGCGACCGGCATCGAGGCCGCCCCCGGCGCCAAGGAACTGGCCCAGAAGCTCAACATCAGCTACGACGAGTTCGGCTTCATGAAGGAAGGGCACCCGAAGCTGCGCCCGGTCGAGACCAACACCGCCGGCGTCTTCCTGGCCGGCGTCTGCCAGGGCCCCAAGGACATCCCGGCCACGGTGGCCCAGGCCTCGGGTACGGCCTCCAAGGTCATCGGCCTGCTGTCCCACGACAAGCTCAAGACCAGCCCGATGATCGCCATCGTCGATCAGAAGAACTGCGTGTCGTGCTGGAAGTGCATCGAGGTCTGTCCGTTCAGCGCTCCCGAGAAGCAGGAGCAGCGCAACGGCGAGTTCAAGAGCCACGTGATCGAGACGGTCTGCCAGGGCTGCGGCGTGTGCGTCGCCACCTGCCCGGTGAACACCATCTCGCTCAAGGGCTTCCCCACCGACGCGATCCTCGATCAGATCGCGGAAGTCCTCTCAATCATAGAAAGGCGGTGAAGATGGCTGAAACAACAACAACTCAAGCCAGCGGCGCCGCCCCAGGTGCCGCGCCCGGCGCGGCCGCGCGACCGTCCGGTCAAGATCGTCGGCATCGTCTGCAACTGGTGCAGCTACGCCGGCGCCGACACCGCCGGGACCGGCCGCTTCAAGCAGCCGCCCAACCTGCGGCTGGTGCGGGTGCCCTGCACGGGCCGCATCGACCCGCTGTTCGCCCTCAAGGCCTTCGAGAAAGGCGCCGACGGCGTGCTCATCAGCGGCTGCCACCCCGGCGACTGCCACTACTCCGAAGGCAACTACTACGCCCGGCGCAAGTTCGAGCTGCTCGAGCGGATGATCCACCACCTGGGCATCCCCGAGGAGCGCTTCAAGTGGACCTGGGTCTCGGCCTCCGAAGGCCAGCGCTGGCAGAAGGTGGTCACCGAGTTCGTGGCCGGCGTGGAGAAGCTCGGCCCTCGTGAAGGGAGGGCCCTGTGAGCCGGCAGGACCACATCCGGGAGTTCGCCGCGAAGGCGCTCACCGACGGCCGCGTGGACTACTTCATCGGCTGGAAGCAGGGCCACAACTCGTCCGAGGTGATCCCGGCGTTCGTGAAGGATCCCGGCCGAGGTCGAGCAACTCATCTGGACCCCGCTCTGCCACCACAACCTGGTGACCTTCATCAAGCGCAACATGCCCGACCCGGCCGACGCCAAGATCGGCGTCTGCGTGAAGGGCTGCGACAGCCGCACCCTGGTGGCGCTGCTCCAGGAGGAGCTGGTCGACAAGGAGAAGCTCTACGTGGTGGGCGTGCCCTGCGACGGCATCGTCGACCGGCGCAAGCTGGAGAAGGAGTTCGCGGACGAGCTCGTCGACATCGCGTTCCCCGACAAGGGCAAGGTGGTCGTCACCACCCGGAAAGGGAGAGACGAAAGAATTTGCCCAAGACACGGTGCTGCTCGAAGCCTGCAGCCACTGCCGCTACCCCAACGCCATCTACTCGGACGACGTAGCCGGGCCGTTGGTGCCCGAGCCCGACCGCGAGGCGATCAAGCCCGACTGGAGCGACATCGCCGAGTACGAGAACCTCTCCGACGACGACAAGCAGGCGCTGCTGGAGAGCATCTACGCCACCTGCGTGCGCTGCTTCGCCTGCATCCACGTGTGCCCGGTGTGCGTGTGCTGGGACAAGTGCGTGAACCGCTCGCGCCAGCCCGAGCTGGTGGCCAGAAGGTGGGCACCAAGGAGAACCTGCTGTTCCAGATGGTGCACATGTTCCACGTGGCCGGCCGCTGCCCGTCGTGCGGCGCCTGTGACCGGGCCTGTCCGGTGGAGATCCCGCTCGTACCTGCTGCACGCGAAGATGAACAAGGAGATCTACGACATGTTCGGATTCGAGCCCGGCACCAAGCTGGACGAGAAGCCGGTGTTCCAGGTGTTCGACCTCAAGCCGACCACTTCGGCGACTGAAAGGAGGGACGATGGCGATCAAATTCTTGAAAGCGGATCAGCTGCCGGCCTTCCTGGGCTATCTGGCGGAGAAGGCGCGCGTGGTGGCCCCGATCAAGACCGACGGCGTGGTGCAGTTCCAGCCCTGGGCGGCGGGCAACGACGTCGAGCTCGACGTGCTGCTGGCCAAGCAGTCGCCCAAGGAGTTCGTGTTCCTGCAGACCGAGACCTACCTGAAGTTCGGGTACGGCACGGTGACGCCGGAGGAAGGGCGCGGAGGGCGAGGCGGCCCTGCCGCACGAGGCGATCGCGGTCGAGACCCTGAACGAGGCTCCGGCCCAGGTGATCTTCGGCCTGCGGCCCTGCGACGCCCGCGGCTTCGTGCAGATGGACCAGGTGTTCGGCGGCTACGGCGGCTTCTACTTCGATCCGCTCTACAACGCGCGGCGCGAGGCGACCACGCTGCTGGCGGTCACCTGCCGCGACCCGCGGTCGACCTGCTTCTGCACGGCCATCGGCGGCTGCCCGGCCGGACACGAAGGCGTGGACGCGCTCTTCACCCAGGTGGACGGCGGCTTCACGGTGGAGGCTCTCACCGAGAAGGGCGAGGCGGCGACGGCGTTCGCCGGCCTTGACCGACGCCACCGACGCTCAGACCGCCGAGGCGAACGCGCTGAAGACCGAGGCGACCGCCAAGGTGGACGTGCCCTTCACGCTCGAAGGCATCCGCGACAACCTGCACGACAACATCGCCGACAAGGGCTGGCACGACCTGTGCATGCGCTGCATCTCCTGCGGCACCTGCACCTACGTGTGCCCCAGCTGCTACTGCTTCTCCATCAACGACGAGCTGGTGGAGACGACCGGCGAGCGCTACCGGGTGTGGGACAACTGCTTCAACCCCCTCTACACCGAGGAGACCTCGGGCCACAACCCGCGGGCGGCCAAGGCCAACCGGTTCCGCAACCGCTTCAGCCACAAGTTCTGGTACTACCCCGACAAATACGACAGCCTGCTCTGCTCGGGCTGCGGCCGCTGCATCATGCACTGCCCGACGCGCATCGACATCCGCGAGGTGCTGCGGGTCATGGGCTCGCCTGCCGCGCCGCCGAAGGCAACCGCCCCGGCGCCCGCTGCGCCGACCGCGCCGCCCCGACCGACGGGAAGGAGGCGTAGATGGCTGACAACGGCAAGACCCGCCTCACCCTCGGCGACGTGATCGCCGGCGCCAGCACCGCCCGCGCGGGCAAGCTGGCCGGCAACTCGTATCTCCCCGAGATCGCGACGGTGGTCAAGATCATCGAGGAGACCCCCAACATCAAGACCTTCCGCATGCGCTTCGACGATCCGGCGGTGCAGGAGAG
This sequence comes from uncultured Actinomycetes bacterium, assembly GCA_963714175.1. GTDB lineage: Bacteria > Actinomycetota > Thermoleophilia > RBG-16-64-13 > RBG-16-64-13 > RBG-16-64-13. Next base: position 546,082 of record CAVQNN010000011.1, read on the forward strand.
CTTCAGCTTCATGCCCGGCCAGGTCGGCCAACTCGGCATCTTCGGCGTGGGCGAGTCGACCTTCGCCATCAGCTCCAAGCCGAGCGAGAAGGAGTTCATCCAGTTCTCGGTCATGAAGGCCGGCGAGGTCACCAAGGCCCTGCACAACCTGTCCGAAGGCGACAAGGTGGGCATCCGCGCCCCCATGGGCTGCGGCTTCCCGGTGGAGGCCTGGAAGGGCAAGAAGATCCTCTACGTCCTGGGCGGCATCGGCTCGGCCGCGCTCAAGGCCACCATCGAGTACACCCTGGAGCACCGCGCCGACTACGCCGGCATCACCATCCTCTACGGCGCCACGCACCCGACCAACTTCACCTACTGGTACGACGTAGAGGAGTGGCAGAAGCGCGACGACATCGAGCTGGTGCTCACCATCGACCGCGAGTGCGACGGCTGGCAGTGCGACGTGGGCATGGTGCCGACGGTGCTGGAGCGCATGGCTCCCAGTCCCGAGAACACCATCGCCATCACCTGCGGTCCGCCCATCATGATCAAGTTCGCCCTCATGAGCTTCGAGAAGCTGGGCTTCACGCCCGAGCAGACCTACACCACGCTCGAGAAGCGCATGAAGTGCGGCATCGGGATCTGCGGGCGCTGCAACGTCGGGCCCAAGTATGTGTGCGTGGACGGGCCGGTGTTCTCGATGGCGGAGCTGAAGGAGTTGCCGGACGAGCTGTAGGGCGGTGCCGGCAATCGCTGGGGCCGGTGACATAGACCCCGCCACGGTGCGGGTGCCCCGGGCGCTGACTTCGACCGTCGGGACTCGGGGCAAGAATGATCGTTTCCTTTGGGGGCGCCGAAAGGCGCCCCTTCTCATTGCTGCCAGCGGCGAAGGCGGTTCCGCCACGGTTCGGATTCTTGTCGTGCCGTGTCATGGGTTTGACCCCTCGCCGCGTGTAGAGGGGTGGAGGAATTGACCGCGACCACGACGAGGGCGACGCAGATCTACGCAATGTGCGGCTTCCTTGAGGAGAATCGACGAAGGAGGGCACATCTGTCCGGCTGCCGGACATCTGCCGTAGGTAGAGGGAGCCAGTGGCAGAACGAAACGAAGGCCGTATCACCGAGAACCTGGACGACGGCACCTTCGACACAGCTGAAGTGCTCACGGCTCGGGAACGCGAGATTCTCGACGCAATAGCTCAAGGGCTAGAGGACGAGATGATCGCCGCCGGGCAGAGCGACACACGTCTGCCCTTGCTGACCGGGGGGCAAGCATGTCCGATGCAGCGAGTTCTTGGGTAGGCCGAGGGGAATCAAGCCCGTCTTGAACCACGTTGAGCTGCGAATCACCGGTTGAATTCTTGGCCGGGCAATCGATGCTAGTGAACCTTTTGGGTTCGAAGTGTGTATCACCTTCTGAATGGAGAACGTCAAGCGGCGACAACGGGCAAGAGGGGGTTCGCGTATGTGTGTCGCGGTTGGGGGCCTATCGAGCAAACGCGTGCGGTTCACCGTCCCGAAACACTCGCAGGGAGGAAGTCAATGCGGTCCCATCGCTTCATCTCGAAACACGTGCACTCGGTCCGACGATGGCTCGGTCCGGAGGTCTTTCGCTTGACGTGGTTGACAGTTGCCGTTGTTGCCCTCGCTCTCGCAGCAGCCCGCTGCGGATACGCGACGCAGCAGGAAGGAGTCTTTGACACGGCAACCGTGAGCACAGCAACTGTTGGGTCAACCACGATCAGAGACATCAGCGTGCCCGAGCCGGATCTCAGCTCCAAACCCGAGGAGATCATGCGGGTGAGCTGGGGGGAAGGCAAAGGCCAGCTGTCCATGGGTGAAGGCGATTTTGGGACCAGTGGTCCTGACTACATGGCCATTTCGCCTGACGGGAAGTCCCTCGCCATCGTTGATAGGTACGCCAAAGTTCTCCGGGTGAACTTCTACTCCGATGCCACCTTCGTCGGACAAGTGACCCTCGAAGGCATTCCCGCCGCCATGGTGATCGATGACAACCGGGAGGTCTACGCGCTGTATCATCTGCCGCCAGCCCCGAGCATCGCTCATCTCGGTTCCGAAGGCGAAGTCCTCGAGACGATCCCCCGCGAAGCAGACCTCGATCCCGCCGACCTCGTGTGGGCTGGACCCGACCTCTACGTCTTCTACCTCGTCGGCGGCACGGAAGACGCTGGGTTCGTTCCGGTGGTGAGAAGCGGCGCACGAGTCGCGTATGCCACTGCGGCGGAGAGCCGTGCAGCAATCCGAAGATCGTACCCGGTGGACGCAGGTGCGCTGACCCTGGGAAGAGACAAGGCCGGAGCTTGGATGATTGACGAGACGCGTACCGATGGGACTTCCGGTGCCGCTCGCCTCGTACTCCCTGCCTCGGTTGCCAACGCCGCCGCATTTCCTTTCGGCTCCGCTCGGGGAGGTCTGCCCGTGCTTCAGCTGTTCTCATCGTTCGAAGACGGACGGCCTTCCCTGGGCTGCTACGTGGCGGTCGACGTGGAGAACGGCATGATGAAGACCGCCACTGTGCAGTTCGAGTGGAGACTCCCAGGAGGGATGGCCGTCGTCGGCCCTGATGCCGTCTACGTGATGAGACCAGATTAGGCCACCGGGGTCCATCTGCTGCGAGTACCGTTCAAGTAGCCGCGACCCGGTGTGGCTGCAACGATAGCGAATTGCCGCGAGGAGGACATCCCTATGAAGAAGGGCTTTTCGGCAGCATCCCGGCTGGTCTTGAGTTTGGGGGCGAGCTTGGTTCTCGCCCAACACGAGCCGCCCGAAACCATCAAACCGTCCCCCATTGGGCCGCATCTAGCTGTTCCGTTGACGTGCCGCGAGTTGGAGGTGCTCGATCTGGTCTGTCTAGGCCTGGCAAACAAGGCGATTGCCCTCAGACTATCGATTTCCGAGGGCACCGTTAAGAACCACCTCAAGAACATCTATCGGAAGCTGTCAGCCACGAATCGGACTGAGGCGGCGATGCTTCACCGGCACGGCTTCTGAGTGTGGCCGGTATCTCCATCCTCTACGGCGCCGCGCACCCCACCAACTTCACCTATTGGTATGACGTAGAGGAGTGGCAGAAGCGCGACGACATCGAACTGGTGCTCACCATCGACCGCGAGTGCGACGGCTGGCAGTGCGACGTAGGCATGGTGCCGACGGTCCTTGAGCGCATGGCTCCGAGCCCCGAGAACACCATCGCCATCACCTGCGGTCCGCCAATAATGATCAAGTTCGCCCTCCTGAGCTTCGAGAAGCTGGACTTCACGCCCGAGCAGACCTACACCACCCTCGAGAAGAGGATGAAGTGCGGGATTGGGTGTGTGGACGGGCCGGTGTTCTCGATGGCGGAACTCAAGGAGTTGCCGGACGAGTTGTAGGGCGGTGGTGCCATCGACCGCTGGGGCCGCCCGCGACATAGACCCGCCGCGGTGCGGGCGCTTGGGCGCTGACGTTGACCGGTGGGGCCTCATCAGAATGATTCGCTTTCTCCTGAGGGCGCCGAAAGGCGCCCTCAACCTCCTCGGCTCCGCTTCTTCACTGATCCCTAGTCACAATGGGATAGCAGGCCAACCCGGTTGCAGGTATCCGTGGATTGCTCGAGATGTGATCGAGCCAAGCCACACGCAAGACGAGGAGGTCAGCTATTCCATTGTGACTAGAAATCCATCCTGCCCGCAGCATGAATGGGGCGGCCGATGAGAACCCTATCCCTGCTGCGGGCAGCGGCTGCGATCAGCGATTCTCTACGTACGATTCCACTCGTGCGATCAGCTCTGAGTTGTTGGTCTTGAAAGCACCTACGGAATCGCCGGGCTGCGAGCCTTGGAGCTCGTCTTCCATCGCCTGGGCGACAGCCTTGCCGTCCCCTTCGTCCAGAAGGTCAGAAAACTGGACGATATAGGGGACAGCCGGTCCGCCTAGCTTCACTAGAGAATCTACCAAAGGCTGGCCGGTTTCGCCGCCCTGCATTGCGGCCCTCACCCTGCCTGGCAGGTCCTTCAGATACTGATTCCACTTCCCCTTGAACACCGACGCCCGGTCCCAGGCACAGTCATCAAACTGCTTGAGATTGCAGTTGGTTATGCGTTCAATCGCGATACACATTATGTATTCTCTTAGCCCGTCTTGGTCGCTACTTCGCAGTCCCTGCTCGAGCACCGGGAGCGCGTCGTACCCCATAGATACGATCTTCTCGAAACTGTCGTTATCCCTTGTATAGTCATATGGATTTGAACTGGACATCGCCGCACTCGAATTGGCATCAATGCCCTTCATGATCTTGGCAAGGTTCTCATCGACCTGAGCGGCCATAGACTCTGCGGGAATGGCGTAGAGACAGACCAGGACCGCGGCCGCGGCGACGATGATCCCGAGTAGCACGCACTTGCCTGACTTGCGCATGTAGCCTCCTTCTGTCGGACTCTGGTTGCTACTTCACGTAGCCCCGGACGAGTGGCCCATATCCTCCTGGGAGCGGTTTGTATGGATTCGCGTTGCTGTGATTGAAGACCTCGTAGCGCCCCCATTTGGCCCGGGTGAGATCATTCCGAAGTACTGTCGTGTAGTTGCGGTTCTTGGCAAAGTGCCCGACACTCGAAGTGGCTCCAAATGCGTAGGCCCGTGTGGTGTTCAGCGGACCCACGGCGCTAGGTGGCACCGCGGTATATCCCTGTCCGGACATGTAACTGTCAACTTGAGAGACTGTCGGATTGGATCCCCCCCAGGGCCAGATCCAGGACGTTTGGTTTCCCAGGGCGTAGGCGAGGCAGTTGTTCTCGTAGTAGCCCTGCTGGTAGAAGGTCCAGTTGTAGGCGATCTGGTTCCGTAGAGCTGTTGAAGACGTCAACGAGGGACTGAGCGCATACGCCGCCCCAACGCCGATCCCGAGTAATAGCGCAACGACCAGTGCCCAAACGAGCGGAACCGAGATTCTCATGATTCTCATGCATCATCCTCTCAGTCGGTTTCCGAGGGATCGGTCCAGGCAGAGCCGGCGAAACAGCGTGAGTGAGATTGCCCTTCGACGCCCCCTCAAGTACGGCGACAGCAGCTGCTGCGGTGGATTATGTCTACGAGCCTAGAGTTTGGCAATATCACTTTGGTGACAGCCGGCTGAGTCAAGCCGTTCGGGTCTTCGGGTCTTTGCCTCAGTTTGAGTCAACGCGTGGTCATTGGTATCATGACCGCCGACATGGACTGCGTGAAACCCGGGGGGGAATTCATGGACGCTGTCGAGCATGCAGCCGCGTCGACATGGGAGGCTGCTGGGCGTGATGCCCAACACGAGCCGCCCGAAACCATCAAACCGTCCCCCATTGGGCCGCATCTAGCTGTTCCGTTGACGTGCCGCGAGTTGGAGGTGCTCGATCTGGTCTGTCTAGGCCTGGCAAACAAGGCGATTGCCCTCAGACTATCGATTTCCGAGGGCACCGTTAAGAACCACCTCAAGAACATCTATCGGAAGCTGTCAGCCACGAATCGGACTGAGGCGGCGATGCTTCACCGGCACGGCTTCTGAGTGTGGCCGGTATCTCCATCCTCTACGGCGCCGCGCACCCCACCAACTTCACCTATTGGTATGACGTAGAGGAGTGGCAGAAGCGCGACGACATCGAACTGGTGCTCACCATCGACCGCGAGTGCGACGGCTGGCAGTGCGACGTAGGCATGGTGCCGACGGTCCTTGAGCGTATGGCTCCCAGTCCGGAAAACACCATCGCCATCACCTGCGGTCCGCCCATCATGATCAAGTTCGCCCTCCTGAGCTTCGAGAAGCTGGGCTTCACCCCTGAGCAGACCTACACCACCCTCGAGAAGCGCATGAAGTGCGGGATTGGGATCTGCGGGCGGTGCAACGTGGGGCCCAAGTATGTTTGCGTGGATGGGCCGGTGTTTTCTATGGCGGAGCTGAAGGAGTTGCCGGACGAGTTGTAGGCCTCGGCTAGACACACCCCCCTCTGGTGCGGGGACCGGGGCGCTGACGTCGACCGTCGGGGCTTCGTTCAAGAATGAATCGTTTCCTTTGGGGGCGCCGAAAGGCGCCCCCTCCGCGTTGGAGAACTACCTCTGCCGGCGGCGGCTGAGCGGTTGGCTCATGGCGTCAGTTGGTGAATACCAGCTCGCTCCGTCGACTGCCGCAACCGGTCTCATATACCAATCCACGCAAATTGCGGCTTTCTCGACTGAGAGACGTCCCGCGGAGGCGCACTCGCGTGGTTGCCGGACACTACTGGAATGGAGCAGTGGTGAAAGAGAGTCGGCTCGGGCAAGCGTACTGCCTTTGTGCTCCGGCGAAGTGGGACCGCTACTGGAGGGGGGCCTATCGAACATGAGTAGTCGCGGCCGGGTCTTTCCGGCCATCGTGGTGGTGTTGGACTCTGAGCCACTCGTGCATCTGCTATTCGAAGAATGGAGGTCGTAAGAATGCGCAAAGGTGCGTTTCTGATTGGGTCCACCCTGCTGTTCTTGCTCGTGGCATTGTGTTCATCGGCGTTTGCCAACGTCTATGCAGGCAACAACATCGCAAGTGCGTACGGAGTCAAGGCGAACATCGCATGGTCTGTCTCTGAGCCCGCCGGGGACCATGCGGCCTACGTTACCACCTGCGACTCCTCTTGGATACAAGCGGGCTTGGCGCGGAGCGATTACGCTCAGCCACATTCCTACGAGGAGTACCACAATAGCGGCGGCGCCAAATACTTACAATGGTATAGCGCGCAAGCACAAGGCTACTACCGCTCCTACCAGGTGACCTGGGTCAGTGGTCGAACTTGGCAAGCATACATCCAGGGCGCGGCTAGAATACAAGGCTACGTGGCAAGCAGTGGCGCAAAGGCTGTACAGGCCGCGGGCGAATTGATTGGTTCCACAGGGGGATCGGTCACTACCAAGCACAGGGATTGCATGTACAGGGCTACGACGGGCTCCAGTTGGTCCTGGTTTGACGCGAACGAATGGGATGAGCAATCTCCTTGGAGCTTGACCAAGTACGGAACCTATGACGATTTCGATGAAGTGAGGTGATCTGATGAGAAGACGCACTGTTCTGCTTATGGTTCTCGTGCTGGCCGTGTTGCTGGTGGGCGTGGTCACAACCCAGGCCTTCTCCGCACCTGACTTTACAGATGAGGCTCTACTCGTCAAGGGAGGATCCTCCGACGAGACACTGGATCGGCTGATTGAACGGTCCAAGGCCCGAGGACTTCAGATCAAGGAATCTGGTATCACCAAACGAGACAACAACGGTGAGCCCGTCTATCAGGTTGTTCTCGACTGCACGGAGGCGGAATCGGCTCTCGATGCAATGCTGATCTGGCACGAGGCGTCCATCATGAAGGCCGAGGGTCAGAAGATCCCTCTCGTCGAGGTCTTGGTTTTCGACGCGGGTGGGACGCTGGTGTTCGGATGCGCTGCGGACCCGCGCGAACTCGGCGACCTTAGCAGCGGGAAACCCACGCTGGCCTTGGCTGCCGCCAATGACAAGCTCGACTCCAGGGTGAACGCAGCCATGAACGGCGTGGCCGACGGGGATCTCCGCAGCCAGGTCAGCGTCACCAGCGGGATCACGGAAAACAATCGCGGCGAACGTGTCGCCACCGTCAGCGTCAGTCTCCCCGCTGGCGCAACGAATGCAGAGATCGATTCGTTGATCTCTGGCGCAAGAGACAGTGTGCACAAGCTGAACTCAGTGGATGGAGCAGGTGTCACCTTCTCGCGTCTCGTCGTCACGCGCGGAGGCGAGAAGCTATTCGAGGAGATGGATGACTACCTGACTCCCGCGGAGGCCAGTTGGCATGCTCCGGGCTACACGCCTCCTGACGAGTACGCCCCGAAGGGCGTGGACTCAGCCGAGTCTTTGGAGTAGCCAGCTTACATCGCGTCTAGTGATCGCGGTTCACCGCCGCCAAACCGAAGCGGGGCAGCTGGTTTTCGAATCTTGGGGTCTGCAGGATGCTTGCAGACGGGCTTCTGACGCATCGTGCAGGACACACCGAGAATCGGGGAGGGGCCGGGCTCACTCCGGCCCCTCCCATACCACCGGACATGCGGGCCCGCATCGGCGGTTCGCCACGCGTCCCGAAGTCTCTATGCTCCGATGGGTCTGGACTGATTAGTCTCTGAAGCAGCAGGCTCGAATCGCACCCAGTGACTGCTGCAGACAGACCGCCGAACGCGAAGTAGCGGGGCAGCCTGTCTCAGTCCAGCTTGCTCGACGGTAGAGGGCTCTCGTTGTCGCCGGTCTGCACAGACCTCGGCGGGCGTGCCGAAATCCCATGGCCCGACCCCTCACCACCCGCTGTGCCCTTGCCGGCCCTGGAGTCGCTCGTTCGATCGCCGGTAGCGCCGCTGTGCCGACACCGTTTCGTGCTACAGTCTCGCACGGCTGTTGCGGACCGCTGTTTCTGCCGCGACGGCCGCGTCGCTGTTGGGGGGCGTCGGCCAGCGAGGAGGCTAGGGACGTGTTCGCCAAGCTTCGTAGGTTGGGGCTAAGATGACCAGTGCTCGCCATCCGCGTGTCTCTGCTGATGCCTCCACGCCGCTCGGATGGATTACGGCGTGCTCAGATATTTGCGTGCTCACGCGGCGACTCCAGGCAGTACCCTGATGCATAGCGGCAGGCGCGAGGAGGTGGGGCCAAGTGAGTGAGCACCTTGCCGCCAGGAATGACCCGACATCGCCCCCTGCCGTGTCACCAGCAGTCCGACGTGGGGTCTGTCACCCTGCCCGATGAGCGGGACAAGCGTCGCGTCGAGGAACTCTTTCGGCTGCATGGGCCGGACGTGCTGGCATACGCTCGGCGGCGAACGGCGACCTTTGCGGATGCGCAGGATGCCCTGGCCGAGACATTCCTGGTCTGCTGTCGCCGGGTCCCCGACGTTCCAGATGATCCCCTGCCTTGGCTGCTAGGGGTTGCTAGAAAGGTGCTGGCGAACCAGCGTCGGTCGCGCCTACGTCGATCTGCTCTGCGCACCAGGCTGGAGGTATTCGCTGGCTCCGCTCCAGAGGTATCGGAGTCTCTCGGACACCCCGCGGACCGATGCCGTGAGGCAAGCCCTCGCCCAACTCAGCGACGGAGACCGCGAGGCACTCCTGCTTGTCGCCTGGGAAGGCTTGACCCACGAGCAGGCAGCGCGAGTATTGGGAATCCGCCGCAAGGCGTTCACTGCCCGCTTGGCCCGGGCGCGGCAGCGCCTCATGACGCATTTGGCGTGCATCCGGACATAGTATGGAAGAGAGGCGAATGAAGGTGGGCAGAGCATGACCGAAGAGAACCTGGATCCCCTGAAGGCCCTTGAGGAGGTCAGCCGAGCCAATCAGGTTGACCGCGAGGAGTGCGTGCGTTGGGTCGAGCGCGAAGGCGATTCGTTTCTTCAGGCCCGCGTCTTCTCACAAAACGAGCCGGTGCGCCCTCGACGCGGTGAAGCTCAGCGCCTACGGTGGGGGATGGTAGCGGCGGCAGTCGTGATCATTCTCGCCGTCGCTGTCACTCTGCCGCTGGTATTGATCGAGGACGGCCGCGGTCGCCAAGCGCAAGAGCCAGGGCCAACGGCGGAGCAAGTGACGCGAGCCGAATCCTGGCCCAACTGATCTCGTTGGCTGCGACGATCAACGCCGAGGGTGAAGCCTATCAGCCGTATCCCCATTTCTCGGAGGGCCTCACCGAGCGGGCTGTAGCCGTGGGCCTACTGCTACCCTCTGAAGGTCCTGAGTACCACCTCAGTCAACCTGTCACTCGGGCGCAATTTGCACTGTGGGTGTTGCGGGCTTTCGGTTCCCGCCTGCCCGTCGGGTCATCTGACGCCGCCCCCTTCGCCGATCTCTCGGAGGTTCCCGTCGAAGAACAACGAGCCATCGCCGTAGTCAGTCAAGCCGGCATCCTCGAAGGATCTCCCGACGGGGTCTTTCGGCCCGAAGCATCGCTCAGTGTGGAAGAGCAAATCCAAGCGATCACGCGGCTGACTGAGCTGCTCGGGCCAAGTCCCGGCACGAGCATCAGCGCACGAAGAACCAGACTCTCGAGTTGTCTACTCCCTGTATGAGTCCATCCCAACTCCTGCCCGATTTTGCAAACAAGAGCGCCTCTGCAGGAATGAGGGAGGACAGCAGGGTGTCGTCCTGTAGCCGAGCGATGGTCTCTCCTTGGATGCTGTAGTAGCGCTGCGCGATTCCACCTGGCCCCATCGGGATTGCGTCGCCAATCGTGAGGTCGTACTCGTCATCGGGGGTGGCGTTCTGTTCCGAACTCCAGGAACGTTCGCGCCACAGTGTGAAGAACTCGCCGTCCGCGACCGTGATGGATGCCGCCGAGGCGAGGCCTTCGACCGTCACCGAATCGATGGACGCCAGTACGTCTGCCAGCCGGGGAGCGGCGGTAGCCGGGAGGCGAGGCCTGTCAGAGTCGTTGGACCAGTCATACAACTGCGCACGGACGTGAGTCGTGCTGCTGCCCTCGGGGGTTTCGGCGAACAGGTCCAGCTCCAGGCCGGCGGGGGTCAGGGCGAATACGCGTAGATCGAAGATCGTGCCGTCGCTCTTCCACAGCCCCACGAAGTCCGTCAGATACGCATCCGACATGTCCGCATTCCATTTGCCTGCGGCCTGAGACCACAGCTCTGAGAGATGAGCGGCGTCGGCCGGCACTGTCCACTGGCCAACCACGGCTGTCTCGTTGCCACACGAAGACCACAGGATAGCCCCGGCGATCAGCAGCGAGGCCAGTCCAGCCTGCAGCAGTATCTTGGCGCACATTACGCGTGTCTTGTGAGGACGTGATCCTAGTGTCACTTCGTCTTGCCTCCATAGGTTCGCCTTGGCTCAACTGCTACCGCGTCGCGGCGAGACACGTTGCCCTCGGGCCGGGCATTCCGCCCGGTCCGAGGGCCTTCGCTTCTCTCGAAATCTGCACCTAGTCGAGACTCGGTGCAGCTACCCAATCACGGATGGGCCCAGTACACGACCTGGTTGTAGATGTTGTTGGCGGTGCAATCGTGCCAAATGGGCCATTGGGAGTAGTGCCATTTTGCAGTGCCGACTATGTGTGTTTTGCAGTACTTGCCCTGGCCCACCTCCATGAGAAATCCGGGCTTTGCCACGGTAGTGTTCTTGGAGGACGTGGTGTCGTAGGTAATGACGTGTTCCCATTTGACCCACTCTGGCATCCCAGAGAAGTCCGCGTTACATTGCACGTCAGATATCGAGTATGACCATCCGATGCCGCCGCCCTCGGTAGTGAGATCAACGCTGAACGATACTACTGACCGGAAGACGTGTCCCGGTTTCCAGCCTGGATCACGGTCCTGGGCGAGTACACGGGAGCACCGGCAGGGCCATCCCAGCAATAGGGAGTGAACTTCGGTCTATGGAAGTCCGACTGCCAACTGCTAGTGCTTGGCCAGCAGAGTATCCCCGGATTCATGTATATGTCTGACTCTACGACATACCAGTCCTTGGTCGGGTCAGTCTCGCCAGTCACGAATTTGCAGAACAGGGTGGTGTTCACTTTGCCGTAAGGCTGATACGTGTAGTACTTCGCTATGGGGGTGAGGGACTGGAAACCCGCGGCATGCATACCGGTAGTGACACCGCTCAGCGTGCCAATGTCGCTGGTGAATTTCGGGTTCCTCACGTACCTGGTGTCGAAGTCAGCCAGCGTCTCCTCGAAGTCCCGACTTGCTAGCAGCTCCTCCTGCGAGCCTCGGAACAGTGGGAACTCCATTGAGCAGAGGATAGGAGTCCCATTCATGGTGTATCCGTAGGCTGTGACTACCTGGCCCCTTCTTGCGCTGCCAGCAGGCGACTCGATCCCCATTGTCCTCTCAAGCTCAGGCAGAGCTGCAACGAGCACATCTGCTTCGGCGAACACAAAGACGATCTTCCCTTTGGCAAGCGACTCTCCAACTGCCTGCGCGAACGCAGTTGAACCGGGCGTGGCGGTTACGAGTACGGACGCATTGCCGGGGTTCGTGCACCCCAAGGACTCGAAGGTCACGGTATCGGATGCCTTCGCCAATGCCGGGGTCACATTCGCAAGACATATGAGCATGAGAATGGTGGCACGCGCAATCAGCAGGATCAGCCGTCGGGTCACAAGCTTCTTGGTTACTGTGGACACGCGTAGTTCCTTTCGTTGTGTCGATGCTGATGAGCACGCTTGGGTCAGCTCGAAGACTAGATAGGCCCCCCTTCCAGTAGCGATTCCCATTTCGCTGGAGCAACATAGGCAGTGCACTTCCTCGAGCCGCTTCCTCCGAACCGCTGCTCCAGTCTTGTAGTGTCCGGCAGTCGCGCGAGTGCGCCTCCGAGGGACGTTTCTCCCACGAGAAAGTCGCAATTTGCACCGATCTGTAAGTGAGACGAGTCGTATTGCCTGTCGTGACGGTCACACACGCGCAGCTTTCGCGTCCGATGGACTGACGTGGGCGTGGGACGAGGTAGTGGCCGACGCGGTCGTCCTGGGCGGGATCGGCTCGGCCGCGCTCAAAGCCACCATGGAGTACACCCTGGAGCACCGCGCCGACTACGCCGGCATCACCATCCTCTACGGCGCGACGCATCCGACCAACTTCACGTACTGGTATGACGTTGAGGAGTGGCAGAAGCGCGACGACATCGAGCTGGTGCTCACCATCGACCGCGAGTGCGACGGCTGGCAGTGTGACGTAGGTATGGTGCCGACGGTCTTGGAGCGTATGGCTCCAAGTCCGGAGAACACCATCGCCATCACCTGCGGTCCGCCCATCATGATCAAGTTCGCCCTCCTCAGCTTCGAGAAGCTGGGCTTCACGCCCGAGCAGACCTACACCACGCTTGAGAAGAGGATGAAGTGTGGGATTGGGATTTGCGGGCGCTGTAACGTCGGGCCCAAGTATGTTTGTGTGGATGGCCAGTGTTTTCCATGGCGGAGTTGAAGGAGTTGCCGGATGAAGTATAGGCGGTGAGCCCGCCCCACCAACGCGCGGACGCCAGGCACTGACTCCGACCGTGGGGACTCAGGGCAAGAATGATCGTTTCTCTGGGGGCGCCGGAAGATGCCCCTTTTGTCCCGGTGATCGCGGCCTATGTCATGACCAGCGAGGAAGACCGATGCCTCCTGGGGTAGACGATTACCCCGCCGCCGGGACTCTCTTAGCGATTCTGGCCTCGGCGAAGTCGTAGGCGCATCTGGCCTGGCTTTTCTGGTCACATGTATGTCACATTTGTACGTAGTGTCGGTGGTTCAAGTCAGATCAACCGGGGGGCTTTTCGACATGTTTCTCCACTCGTGCCGTATTCGGAACTACAGACGGCTACGCGACGTTCACATTGAGTTCGGCCCTGACATCTCGATCTTCGTAGGATCAAACAACAGCGGGAAGACATCGGCCACGCAGGCTTTGTCAGTTTCGTGAACGGTGAAGGACAGACTTTCCTTGTACGACTTTAGTTCGTCATGTTGGAAGGAACTTGACGCCGTCGGCGTGTGTCTGCCGACGCTCCGGAGCAGCCAGAGTTGCCTTCGATAAGTGTCGATCTCTGGTTCGAGGTGGCTGTAGGCGATCTGTAACTCGTGATACCAATCCTGCCCAGCACGACATGGCAGGGGACGCAGGTCGGCATTCGGATTGAGTTTGCCCCGCGCAACTCTAGCGAGCCTCTTGACCAGATTCCGCTCTATTCAAACGGAAGCGCGACGAAGGCGTGCGCCCTGGAGCCTCGGGAGAACGACAAGTACATGCCATGGCCAAGGAGCCTGACTGACTATCTGAAGAACGAACTACCGAGTGAGTATGAGTTCAAGTACTTCGTGCTTGATCGAACTCGATTCGACGACGTCTGCAAAGCCCAAGAGGGATACGAACCATCTCAGCTGGACAAGGAACCGGGTGGCGGGGCGATCGTGAAATCACTCGTCAGGGTAGACAGTCTGCATGCGCAACGGCATCTAGCGGACCCGTCGGCAGGCACCCAAGTGGGGGCGGGTCGATCGAAGGAGGACCTGTCCAGACGACTGAGCAGGTTCTACAAACGGAATCTTGATCAACGGGAGGAGGACCACAGCGCACTAAGGGCCCTGTTCGACTCCGAGATGGGACTTAACGAGCACTTGGCCGATGTGTTCAAGGACACACTGGGTCGCCTCTCCACACTCGGCTATCCAGGCCTCCACAATCCCCGTCTGGAGATTAAGTCGGCTCTCAATCCGGCCACGATCATGAGTAGCCAGGATGCTCGCGTGCATTACGTTCTGGGCGACGGCGCGGACGCTCTAAGGCTTCCCGACACCTACAACGGCCTTGGCTTCAAGAATCTAATCTACATGGTGGTTGAGATACTCGACCTTCACGCCAGATGGATTGCGGATGCAGAGCATCGCGCCCCGCTGCATCTCGTATTCATAGAGGAGCCCGAGGCGCACCTTCACGCTCAACTCCAGCAGGTGTTCATCCGAAGAGTCCTTGAACTGGTTGAGGAACACGAGGGACCGGACGGCGCGTTCCAGAGTCAGACGGTTGTCACTACGCATTCGCCCCACATCGTGTTACGAACGCGGCTTTCAGCCAATTCGGTATTTTAGGCGGCTGAACAGTGGTGGTGAGCAGACAACCGAGGTCTTGAATCTCTCGGCGTTCTATAGTCAGACGCCGAACGAGCGGGACTTCCTCCAGAAGTATCTGAAACTGACTCATTGCGATCTCTTTTTTGCTGATGCGGCCATTCTTGTTGAGGGCAATGTTGAGCGGCTGCTACTTCCGCTAATGATTGAGGAGGAGGCAGGGTCATGCGGTCCGCCTGTCTCTCAATTCTCGAGGTGGGTGGCGCCTTTGCCCATCGTTTCAGGTCTCTGGTTGAGTTCCTTGGTCTTGTAGCGCTCGTGATTACTGATCTGGACAGCGTGGCTCGTGGAGGTAGCTACGAACGAGATGACGACGAAAGCACCGAGTTTGAGATACCGAACACCGAGGCAAATCAGCCACCCATACATAGGGTTGGCAAGGCGTGCGTTCCGTCCGAAGAGAATGCTGTGACTTCAAATCAGACCCTGATCCAATGGCTACCGGGGAAGCAAAGAGTCGCGGACCTGCTCGACACACCCGGACGCCGAGAAATCGTGCGGTGCCGAGAACGATTGTGGGTTCAGGGTCCGCGTAGCCTATCAAACTCCAACCGACGTGACGTGGAATGGCTCCAGTGCCAGCATCTGTGGTCGAACACTGGAGGAAGCGTTCGGCCTGGAAAACGCAGCATTCTGTCAGGCGTCAGAGCGACGCCATCTTGGGCTGAGGATCCAAGGAACCCCACAGACTCCTACAGATCTTTCGGCCAGCCTTCACCGGCGAGTCACTGGAAAGGCGTTTGACAAGACGAAGTTTGCCCTGGGAGTTCTCGCAGAGCCCACCGAGTTGGAGCGTGCCCCTCTACATCAAAGATGGCCTACGGTGGCTCGAAGAGGCCATTAGTGTCGAGAGATCCGAAGCACTAGCTGCTACAACAAATATGGCAACGGAGTCGGCGTCGACTGGCCCAGTCGCAACCGGGGAGGCAGAAGAATGACCAGTCGCGCCGCGCAACCGGACACCGAGGCGGACCTGGAACTCTACCGGTGCATCAATTCCTCTCCCCCCCGAAGCTTCCTGATGATTGCCGGGGCCGGCTTCGGGAAAGACTACCTCTTTGATCAAGGCTCTTGCCGAGACACTCGACAAGCACGGGATGAGGCTCAAACTGCGTCGACAGAAGGTCGCCTGCATCACGTACATGGAAATCGCGGCTGGAGAGATCTGGGCGGATGTTGGCAACAATCCTCTTGTTCATGTCTCGACCATTCACAGCTTCCTTTGGTCTCTCGTTCGCCCCTTTCAGTCAGACATCCAGGCTTGGGTCATCTCGCGTATCGACGAGAAGCTGGCGGAGCTACGAGATACGGCGGCCAATTTCGGTCCGCGGGTACAGCAGCGAACGCGTGACAAGAACGCAAACGACATCGCGTACTACGAGCGACAACAGACACAAATCAGCCGAGTTCACTCCTTTCTGTACGGAACGGGCAGCGACTATCAGAACGGAATCCTAGGACACGATGACATCATCAGAATGGTCCCGCAGTTGATTGTCAATCGCCCGCTGTTGCGAAAGCTCGTCGCCCAGCAGTACCCGTTTCTCTTCGTCGACGAGAGCCAAGATGCAATGGAAAACGTTATCGTGGCCCTCAAGGCCATAAACACGGAACTCGCCGATCACTTCTGTCTTGGCTTCTTCGGAGATCCGATGCAGCGTATCTACCTGACCGGGATCGGCTCGATCTCCGCAAGCCCAGGCTGGAAGAGCATTACGAAGCCGGAGAACTATCGATGTCCCACAGCGGTCCTCAATGTTGCCAACGCGATCCGACGCGATGGGGACAGTCTAGTTCAGACTCGGGGCCGGATGACGGGCCCCGAAGATGCGCTTGTCAGGGTTTCGGGAAGTGCTCATCTATTCATCCTTCCGATAGACGGTAACCGAGACCGGCGGCTTAGCCAAGTGCGTGCCTGGGCGGCGAAGAGCACTGATGATCCGGCATGGCGTCCAGAGGCGGGGGACAAAGCGGTCAAAGCTCTTGTCATCGTTCATCGGATGGCCGCCAATCGACTAGGATTTGGTCGTCTCTATGCCGCACTGAATGACAGAGCCCCCGAGAAGTTCAAGAGCGGGTTCCTAGACGGGACAGCGTGGCCGGTTCGACCCTTTGTCAACTTCGTCTTGCCACTTGTAGCTGCCCACAGAGCCGAACCGCGGGTTCGAAGTAATGCAGATCCTCAGAAGTCAATCATCCCTACTGACGCGTGACAGTCTCAATGGAATCAACGTCTCTGATCGGCTCGTGGCTTTGGATGAGTTCACGCGGAGTCTTGAGAAGTTGATGGAGCCTGGATCGGGTGGTTCGAATCGCGATGTTCTCCGTCATGTCCGTGAGTCAAGGGTAATCACGCTAGACCCGAGAATGGCCTCCTATCTGGACTTGCCAGGCGAGAACGAGCCGGCCGAGGCCGGTGTCCCTCGTGGTGTTCAAGTTGACAGTGACGCCGAAGAACTCGCAAAGGAAGTTCAGGCCATGGACGCCTTCCTAGCGTGTCCTGCCTGTGCAGTTCTGGGGATACCATAAGTACGTGAACGATGAGTCTCCATTCTCAACACAGCAAGGCATAAAGGGCGCGGAGTTTGATCGTGTGCTTGTTGTTCTAGACGACGATGAGGGGACTCATGTTCAGTTCTCATATGACAAGTACCTCGGAATCAAACCGCTCTCCGCGACGGATGAAGCAAACAGGAGCGAAGGGAAGGAGACGGCCGTTGAGAGGACCAGACGGCTTTTCTACGTATGCTGTACACGCGCCTTGAAGGATTTGGTCGTAGTCCTTTTTGCGTCCGACGTCGCCGTGGCGCGAGATCACGTGACAGCTCTCACTCTCTTCCCGTCCGATGCAATCCATCTCAGAGGGTGAGCTCCGAGGCGAGGCCGATGCATAGTGCTGCCGGTCGTTGGTGCGGCATTTGGCTCCCCTGTTCGACCCAAGCCTCCCGGCTCACTTGCCAGGACGAGACGCTCACTGGCTCACTGCCCTGACCACAGGAATATGCTGCTCCGTCCGCCTCATCGTGTACGATGGACTCATTATGAAGGGATTCGTTCCGACACCGCCCGAGACCGTCGACGCCATGGTCGAGCTGCTGTTCCGCGAGCGGCCGCCCGGTCCGGATGACCGCGTGCTCGATCCCGGGATGCGGCACCGGAGCCTTCATCGAGGGGATCCTCCGCTGGTGCGCCAAGCACGACCTCGCTGTGCCTCGGGTCACCGGGGTGGAGTCCGACCCTCGCCACGTGGCCGTGCTGCGCGAGCAGTTCGACGGGCAATCGGCGGTCGAGATACGCCACGCCGACTTCTGCTGAGCGGGCCCGGGGAGTACGAGTTCATCGTCGGCAATCCCCCATACGTGGCCATCACGGGGTTGTCGCAGGCCGAGAAGCAGCAGTACCGGGCCGGTTTCGCGACGGCGCGCGGCCGGTTCGACCTGTACATGCTCTTCTTCGAGCAGGCGCTCGCCGGTCTGGCTCCTGGGGGCCGGCTGGTGTTCATCACGCCGGAGAAGTATCTCTACGTGGATAGCGCCGGTCCGCTGCGGCGGCTGCTGGCGAGCCACCAGGTGGAGGCCATCGACCTGGTGCCCGAGGATACCTTCGGGGAGCTGGTGACCTATCCCACCATCACCATGCGTGCGCAATGCTCCGCGCGGGCAAGACCCGGGTGACGCGGCGCGACGGTACGGCTGGTCGAGGTGAGTCTGCCGGAGGACGAGGGTTCGTGGCTGCCGGTGTTGGGGGGCTCGGGGACGTCGGTGCGGGCGACGCTCCGGTGATCGGCGGCAGAACGGCGCCCTGACGCTGGCGGATGTCTGCGTGCGCATTAGCTGTGGCGTGGCGACGGGAGCGGACCAGGTCTTCGTGCTGCCGGCGGACGGGCTGGCGCCGAACTGCGGCCATTCGCGCGACCCACCATCGCGGGGCGTGAGCTAGTGCCGGGGTCGACCACCATCCCTCGCCGCAACGTGATGCTGCTGCCCGTACGACGAGAACGGCCGACTGCTGACCGAGGAGGAGCTCGGGGCGCTGGGCCGGTACCTGCGACGCAGGACGTACGTGCGGCGCCTGCTGGCTCGGACGTGCGTCCAGCAGCAAGCCCTGGTACGCGTTCCACGATGACTCTGGTGTTGCCGGAGATGCTGCGGCCGAAGATCCTCTTCAAGGACATCGGCGCGCGGCCGCAGTTCTGGGTCGACTGGACCGGCGACATCGTGCCTCGGCACTCCGTCTACTACCTGGTGCCCCGCGACGCTGGACGCGCTCCCGGTGCTGCTGCGCTACCTGGAGTCGCCGGCGGCTCGCGAGTGGCTGGACGAGAACTGCCAGCGGGCCTCCCGACGGATACATGCGCCTGCAGAGCCGCGTGCTGCAGCGGATGCCTCTGCCCGACTCGGTGGCGCGTGAACTCGCGGGATGCGTGCGGCCGGCGGCCGAGCGTGCGGCTCTGGCCGTGTCCCTCAGGCCTCGATCGACCCTCGACGCAAGGAGAATGCCATGCTCGAAGCGGTGCCGCAGATGAACACGGCCTACGGCCGACCTCATCCGCAGGATCGAAGAGCGTGGCTTTCACAATCACCGCCTTGAGGACCATTCGGCGGCAATCAGTCGCGGCATCCTGCACGACCTGTGCGCCACGTGTGAACCCTTCGCCGGTGACTTCGCCGAAGGACGCATCAAGGACTGGCTGGACTTCCCGTCGCCCGCCGGGAGGTCGCGCAAGCTCGACCTGGTGGTCGCAGAGCCCGACCGCGAGCAGGGCCGACCGGACCTGACGCATCTGCGCCTGTGCATCGAGAACAAGTCGGTGGTCACCGCACATCGCAACCGCACCAATCGCTACGATGATTTGAGCGACCTGGTTGCCGTTCTGCACAACAAGAGGCCCGATGCCGTCCTGGTGGCGACCGTGCTGGTCGGGCTTTGTGAGCAAGTACTGAACGTCCCTGACCGCGTGAAACCGTTCGCCGAGGCCATGGACATGGACTTCGAGTCGCAGGTGCTGCCACGTCTTTCCAGCGGTGATGCGTCACTTTGGAAGGAATTCCCCTTCGCAGTGAGCCAGAACAGGCCGTCGGACCCGGCGAAGACCGTGCAGAAGTTCCGCGAGCTGCCCACTCGCCCGCCCGCGCGCACCGACCTGGTGGCTTACGACTACGTGCTGCTGGTGCCGGTCTACATCGACAACGTGAACCCGCCCCGCATCGCACGAGACAACAACCTGGGCATCGACGTGGACGCCGAGTATGAGGCGATGCTGGAGCAGGTCTGCAGGGCCTACAGGGCCCGATGGCACGTGTAGCTTGCGCTGGGGCTAGGACTTCACGAGCCCGTTGGCCGCGGTTTCCTGTCCAAGCGGACCAGATCAGCGGAATACGCATCGGGTCGGCCCGAGTGGCTCTGGTGCCCAGGGCCACTTCCTTCAGACGGAAGCCACGCGAACCCGCCGAACCACCACATCATGGCTTCGCGCCTTGACCGTCTTCCTCCATGCCCTTGAGGTGAAGCTCCAAGGCGCCACGCATGTTCGCTTCAGCCTCCTTCGCCGTGGAACCGGTGGCCACGCAGCCAGGGAGTTCTGGGGCGTAGGCTGAGAAGTTCTCGCCCGCCCGTTCGATGACGATCACAATTGTCCTCATCGGCGTTCCACCTCGATGCCGGCCTGCTTGGTGATGCTGCTCAGCGTCCCAGCTGCCAACTCGTGTCCCGGCTTGCCGGCAACCGTCACTCGGCCGGGCTTCGTCGGGTGTTTGTATTGGCGGTGACTCCCGGACTGGGCGACCTGGAACCATCCGTCTTCAAGGAGCAGCCTGATCACGTCTCGTACCTCTATGACAAAGATACCCTACTGGGGCATTCTTGCGTCCACATGCGGCGAGGGTCCGGGGCCGGTGTTCTCGATGGCTAAGTTGAAGGAGCTGCGGAGGAATTCTAGCGCTCGGCCAGGCACGTCTGCCATGGTGCGGGTGCCTGGACGCCGACGATTCCCGTCGGGAACTCGTTCAGGAATATCATTTTCTCTGGGGCGCCGAAAAGGCGCCCCTCTCTCTCGCAGCTGAACCTAGCCCGCCACCATTGCGGCGGGTTGTTGCTTGAGCCACCCCTTGTTCGCAAGTACCTTGAAGGCCAGCTCGATTTGGCTCTCGGAGAACTTGCGTTTGCGGTCGCCCCACGCGTACGTCTTCGAAACCACGGCGTCGAGATCATTCAACGAATCGCGGGTGGCCACCCAGTGGACCGTCGCCAACAACTCCAGGCCAAAAGGTGTTTCAAAGCCCTCGACTAGGTTCGCAACTCGATCGACCCTGGCTTTGGTCTCCCCGTCGTCTCGAAGAGAGTCCAAGGCATCAGAGACGGCTCCAGGGACGAGCCTCAACTCAGTGTTCGGGAGCCTCATCCCCGCGATAGCCATCTACGAAATACCCTTCGACCGCGAACAGAACGTGTCTCAGGTTCTCGGCATACGGCCCGTAGATACCGGGAACGAACCTGAGCCTGAGCGGCTGACGCGCCTCCTGCATGAAGTAGAGGAGTTTGTGGACCTCGAGAAGCGAGACCGAAGGGTCCATCAGCCCCGCCAGGTATTGGTCCATCAAGGCGACGAGAGTGGCTCTTCCGGCAGTCATCTCGGGAGGCTTGCCGTGTCTGGTTGCCGGCTGTTCTTCCACCGCATGAGTGGGTTCGAACACCAGGACGTCCACATCTGGAAGTGAACCGAGGGAAGTCTCGATTCTCGCCCGCACCACACCCCAACTCAAGCCGCCCAATCCGCTGCCTAGCGGAGGGAGAGCGATAGACCTTATGCCTCTGGCCCGAATCTCCGCGACGAGCGCGTCGAGCCCGGCCTCAATGTCTTCGATGCGGCTCTTGCCGCGCCAATGTCGTTTCGTGGGAAAGTTGATGATGTAGCGGGGATTCGTGAGGAGCCCCGTCTCGAACACGAACATGCGCCCTGGTTGCACGTCGCCACGATTACAGGCAGCAACGTAGGCTTTGAAGTTCTCGGGGAAGGTTTCCTTGAACTGAAGAGCCACGCCGCGCCCCATCACTCCGACACAGTTGACGGAGTTCACAAGCGCCTCGCTGTCTTCAACGAGAAGGTCACCTTGCTTGTATCGGATCATCCGCGCGCTCCTTTCGTCAATAGTACCAGTCGCGACGGACGGCTACTGAAGGCCGAAGGGTGGCCGCAGGGATCGCCAATCGGACCCGGTTCACTAGAGCGGCTGAAAGCACACCTACGAACTCGACGAGGTCCCATGGGAAGAACCTGTCGACGAGGAACTCCGCCTGTTTGCCCTCTTTGATGTCCGGATCCGCGAAATCGGTGGAGTCGATGGCGTTCCAGTCGATATCGCCCAGGCTCTGAAGCCGATTGCGGAACTGAGCATAGGCAGCGGCCGCGTTCGAGAGACTGTATGCCCAGGGGACTCTGGCTTCCTCTGCCCACGCGACTGTCTCGTGTAGATCGGCCTGGAGGTGAACGATGGGTTCCTGACCGCCCCTGTACTCCAAGTTGGGGTGGTTCCTGCGCGATATGACGTAGAGCATGACGGAACGAGGACAGAAGTAGAAGGGCACGAAGTCCCCCACTGTCTTGCCGGGGTGGGGGGCGACTGGAAGGTGAAGTCTTCTCTCTTTGAGCGAGGGCATGCCAATCACTGAAGCGGCGCCCCCGTGCTGCGGCACACTCGAGTCCGAGAAGAGACCCCCGGCCGAGATGATGCCGCCAAGGTTGTCGACGTGAGTGATGTGGTAGATCTTGGGCTTGTCCGGCGGATCGCTCACCGTGTTTTCCCTCGTCTTCCCAGAGGCGTGGTTGACTGTCCTAGGATACGAGATTCGCCGGATGTATACGATGGCTTCGTTTGTATCATTGGTTTGACTAGGCAACGCGGGGCTGCGGCGATTCGCGAGCGCTGGCTTCGCCCGCCACTATGGGCTGGTGTACTAACCAGGGGACGGTACCCGGTGAGGTTGACTATCTTCGGGCGCGACTCGAGACTGTATTTGCGGCAGTTTCCAAAGCGGCAGTACTCAGAAATGGCAAGGGTTCGCCTCTGTTCGCGCTCGTCCTTGGAGTGTCAAACCCCAGCGAGAGGGCTCAGAAGGCGGCATTGAACATAGCCAACACACTGGTCGAGGAGTTGGGCAGGCCATGAGCACTACCACAATCGAATGGACAGAGGCGACCTGGAATCCCGTGACCGGTTGCTCCAAGGTCTCGCCGGGGTGCGCTCACTGCTACGCGGAGCGCATGGCCAAGCGGCTGCAGGCAATGGGTCAACCCAACTACCGTGACGGCTTCGCCGTGCGCACTCATGAGCATATGCTGGGGCTGCCTTCGACCTGGGCCAAACCTCGCATGGTCTTCGTCAACTCGATGGGAGATCTCTTCCACGAGGAAGTCCCGCTCGAGTTCATCGAGCGCGTTTTCGCCGTCATGCAGGCAACGCCGCGCCACACGTATCAGCTGCTCACCAAGCGTGCTGACCGGCTCCGCGAGGTGGCCCCATGTCTTCCCTGGCCGGACAACGTCTGGATGGGCGTCACTGTTGAAGACAACGAGCGGCTCGCTCGCGTTGATAGTCTGCGCGATGTCCCCGTCGGTGGTGCGGTTCTTGTCGATAGAGCCGCTCCTCGGGCCGCTTCCGGATCTCGATCTGGCCGGCATCGACTGGGTCATCGTTGGTGGCGAATCTGGCCCCGGCGCGCGGCACATGCGTGAGGAGTGGGCCGTGGCCGTACGGGACTCGTGCTTGGCGGCGTCGGTGCCGTTCTTCTTCAAGCAGTGGGGCGGCGTTCGCAAGAGAGCCGCGGGTCGGGAGCTTGAGAGTCGCATCTGGAGCGAGATGCCCGGCGTTGACGACGCTGCGGGCTTCGTGAGCGACTGGCGACAGATAGCACGAGCACCAACCGCCCACGGCCTTGCCACAGTATCCCAAAAGTAGGATACTGACGACATGGAAATGGCGTCGCCGAAAGAAGTCGTATGGGTTGGCTCTTCTCTGGGGGACCTCAGGTCCTTCCCCGATTCGGTCAAGCTGACGATGGGCTTTGCACTGTTTCAGGCACAATGCGGCGGCAAGCACCTGCAGGCCAAGGTCCTGAAGGGCTTCAAGGGTAGCGGCGTGCTGGAGGTCGTTGAGGACTACGACGGAGATGCCTACAGGATGATGTACACCGTTCGGTTCTCGGATGTGGTCTACGTGCTTCATTCCTTCCAGAAGAAGTCCAAGAAGGGAATCGAGACGCCGAAGCACGAGATGGACATCGTCGAGGCACGGCTCAAGATGGCGGCGGAGCTGCACGAGTCGCGTCAGAAGCAGAAGAAAGGCTGAGTAGCATGAGCGCCATGACACGAACATACCGTCAGCAGTGGCAACGTCTTTGAGGATCTCGGTCTACCCAAGTCCGATGAGCTCCTGGCCAAGGCTGCGCTCGCGAATCAGATCGCAAGCATAGTCACTCATCGCCATTTGACTCAGGAGGGGGCTGCCAAAGTCCTTGGTACCGGTCAGCCGAAGGTATCCGAGCTTCTGGCAGGCAAACTCGACGGTTTTTCGATCGAGCGGCTGATCCGCTTCCTGAACGCGCTGGACCGCGACGTGCAAATCGTTGTCACTCCCAAGCCACGCAGTCACGAATCCGCAACCTTCAGAGTGACCGGACGATCTCGTTCGGCCCGTCCTACTGACGTCGCCTGCAACGGGTAGTCGGATACTCTGCGGATCGTCGACTTGCCAAGGGGGCCGGTCTTGGGCAAGAAGAGGTCTTTGAGAACCGGGTCGGCTGGGCCAGGACCTATCTGATCAAAGATGGGCTACGGAGGCAGCCGTCAAGACGCGGGCCGGGCCATCGGGCGAAGCGGCGATGAGGGTATCGACGGCATCATCAACGAGGATCGCCTGGGGCTGGACGTCATCTACATCCAGGCCAAGCGCTGGGAGGCCAGCGTCGGGCGGCCGGAGGTGCAGAAGTTCGCGGGGGCGCTCCAGGGGCAGCGGGCCAAGAAGGGGATCATGATCACCACCTCCTGCTTCTCCGCCGAAGCGCGCGACTACGTCGGCAAGATCGACAACAAGATCGCCCTCATCGACGGCCAGAAGCTCGCGGAAGTGATGATCGACCACAACCTCGGTGTCAGTCCGATGGCGACCTACGACGTGAAGCGGATCGACGCCGAGGTCGTTTGCGGGGATGAGCCAGGGAGGGCAGGCCGTTTCGCCGGTCGACGCCGTGGCTTTGCTGGCGGTCCTGCTCCTGATCAGTCGGCAGTACGAGCGGCGTGGTCGAGCGTGACCAAACCGAGTGCCCACAATGTCAAGGGAACGGCTAATCGATCATGCTCTGTGCACGTCCTGAGCACGCCCACCTGCTCGCTGGAGATCGATGGTCGGGCAGTCATCTATCCTGGGAAGCGCGGCCGTCCTGGGCCTCAATTGGCACATCTACGACGACGCGCCGCCTAGCCCTGACCTAGCTGCACTCGTAGCCATCGTGGAAGCCGACAGGCACGGGGCGTTCTTCGGATGAGCCAGAGCGGCCGGCTGGTGTAGGGTCGCGGGCAGGTGAGCGCTTTCTCCTGCTGATGGGGCGTCGAGGAGAATTGACGGTTGCTGATTTCACTGCTAACATTAGTTTCACCCTCTGGTGAAATAGGCAGATATGATGAAAGAACTTGATGTCATAGATAGGTTGCCCGAGGCGCTGGAAAGGTGCCTCCAGAACGCCCCGCGTTCTTCGGTCGTTCGCATCGACCGTGAAGTCCGGCTGGCGAACGGGATGATGGCTGATCTGGTCGTGGTCATGAAGGTCTTGGGGCGCATTCGCACCTTGGTCGTCGAAGCGAAGTCAAGCGGCCAGCCCCTCCGCACTCGGGAGGCGGCGGACCAGCTCAAGCGCATGATCGCAGGCTCTGGGCTGAGTGATGCCTATCCCGTGGTTGTCGCTCCATACATATCCGAAGCGAGTGCAGGTATCTGTCGCGAGTACGATGTCGGCTATCTGGACCTGGCCGGCAACTGCCGATTCGCATTCGACAGCGTCTACGTCGAGCGAGCCTCTCCCGGAGAACAAGTACCGAGAACAACGCGGCCAAGCGTCGCTGTTCTCGCCGAAGTCATCAAGGATCATCCGCCTCATGCTGAGCGGAACCAGGGCATGGCAAGTCCAACAGCTGGCTGCTGAGGCGGCCGTGAGCATCGGGCTCGTTTCGAAGGTCAAGCAAGAACTCCAGGAGCGAGAGTGGCTTGCGTCCACGGAGAATGGCATCAAGCTGTCAGATCCCGAGCAGGTCCTGAAGGCGTGGGCCCAGGCGTACTCATACAAGAAGAATGAAGTTCGCGAGTACTACGCCTTGACAAGCGCGGGTGACTCAGAAACTGCCATCGCGAGATGGTGTGAGGAGAACGCCGTGCACTATGCACTGACCGGCTTCTCCGGTGCGCGACTGTCGTCGCCTAGAGTCCGGTACAACCGGTCGACGATCTACGTTGAGTCGATTATTGAAGGTCTGGCTAGGGGCACGGACCTGAAGCTCGTGGAGACAGGGGGAAACGTGCTTCTCCTGAAGCCGTACGATGAGGGTGTCTTCCAGGGGTCTAGGATTCTCTACGGCATGGGAGTCGTGTCACCGGTACAGCTATACCTGGATCTTCAATCGATGCCCGGGCGTGGCGAGGAGGCGGCTGAGGAAGTGCTCGTGAGGGAGCTTAGACCCTCGTGGTGAGGAGCACTTCGGACTACCCACCTGACGCTGTGGAGGCCGCCAAGTCGGTTCTTGTGGAGCTGGTGCACATTCTCGGCGAATACCGCGATGACATGGTGGTCGTCGGAGGTTGGGTTCCACCGCTGCTCATGCCGGAAAGTAGGGGCCACGTAGGTAGTACGGATGTGGATGTGGCCCTGAACCACCTGGCCGAGAACGACGAAGCGTATGCGCGGATCTCGGCACTGCTCAGGGACCATGGATACGAGCAGGACGAGAAGCAGCCATTCATCTGGTACCGCACGGTCTATCTCGACGGTGACTCTGTCGTCGTCGAGATTGATTTCCTTGCAGGCGAATACGGCGGCCGCGGCAAGAAACATAGGACACAGCAAGTCCAAGACCTCAACCCTCGAAAGGCACGTGGCGCCGACCTGCTCTTCTCTCGGTTTGTTGAACGGGAAGTCTCCGGTCGACTTCCTGGTGGTTCGCTCGACACGGTTGTGGTGAAGGTCGCTGGTGTTGTTCCGTACATCGTGATGAAGAGCGCAGCGCTGAGCAGCCGTGTCAAGGAGAAGGATGCGTATGACATCTGGTTCACCCTTTCGAACTACCCAGGAGGGGTAAACACTATCGCAGGTGAGTTCGACGCTGTCGCGGGGCATGGTCTGGTCCTGGAGGCCGTCGGTGTGCTGAAGACGACGTTTGCGTCGCCTGGTCACTTCGGTCCCGTCTCTGTTGCAGGATTCCTTGAACTTGACGGAGAGGAGGCCGACCTAGTCAAGCGGGACGCCTACGAGAGGGTTCAAGCGCTGCTCGCTGCACTGTCAACCAGTGGTGGCGGTGACCCCAATTCTGGGTGATGATGAAGATGATGATGCTGCCTGTTAATCGCCATCATCGTGAAAGACAACGCTGTCATTGTGATGGTGATGATCATCATGATCACCACCTCCTGCTTCTCCGCCGAAGCGCGCGACTACGTCGGTAAGATCGACAACAAGATCGCCCTCATTGACGGCCAGAAGCTCGCGGAACCGATGATCGACCACAACCTCGGCGTCAGTCCGATGGCGACCTACGACGTGAAACGGATCGACGCCGACTACTTCACTAAGTAGGCCCATGGCGGCCGGTCCGTTCGCTCAGCGACGGCTGGTTCTGGGAGCCGTACGTATTGCCCAGAGCCAGTCCAAAGGCTGACGCCTGGATTCCCTTGTCTCCCGCACAATAGCTGTCCACAGAGGGACCAGCATGTGGTGGTTGCGGTGCTGTATCGTGAGGGATACACTAGGGATGCTTGAGATTATCGAAACGAGCGAGTACTGGCGCTGGTTCGAAGCACTTCGTGACCCGGAGGCGCGCTATCGGATCCAGGCGCGACTGGGGCGGCTCTTGCTTGGGAATCTCGGGGACTTCAAGTCGGTGGGAGACGGTGTTCTTGAGCTTCGGGTCGACTACGGGCCTGGGTATCGTGTCTACTTCATGCGGCGCGATCGGGCGGCGGCGGTTCTGCTGGCGGGCGGCGATAAGTCCAGTCAGACGCGAGACATTGAGCGGGCGAGGCTGCTTGCCAAGCGAGTATCGGAGGGGCGGACGTGGGTAGAGTAGAGACCAGGCAAGAGACTAAGGTCGAGCTTCGTCCCTGGGACGTCACTCGCTACCTGGACTCTGATCAGGCCATCGTAGGCTATCTCAACGCGGTGCTGGATGAGGACGATCCGGCGTTGCTCATGGCAGCCCTTGGCGACGTCGCCAGGGCTAAGGGCATGACCCAGGTGTCTCGCGAGACGGGGCTAGGACGCGAGAGCCTGTACAAGGCGTTGTCCCTCCAAGGGAATCCCGAATTCGCGACGGTGCAGAAGGTACTACGGTCTCTGGGTCTGAATCTGCGCGTGTCGGATGAGCACGGAGCGGAGGCCACATCGCGTAGCAGTACAAGCCTCTCGGCCTGACGCACGTGGCCCTGGCTGCGCATGATCTGGGCCGCAGCCGGCCGGCTCGATCGGTGGGGCGGCTGGCCGTGGTGGGCTAGCAGCGGGGCATGACGTGTGGCTGACCCCCGGACCAAGACTCAACCCCGGGGTCCCCGCACGGCCCGTCCAAACAACTCCAGACATTGAGAAGAGAATAGCCCTCTACCTCGCCGCCACTCGCACCTGCCGCACCACCCCGTCATCAGACTCGCCCCGGACGCCGTTATCCTCCATGCCCCTGAGGTGAAGCTCGAGCGCGGTGCGAATGCTCCAACCTCTCACCAAAGTCGCATCCTCTTGGTTGCGCGTCCGGTCACAATCATTCCGACCGTCTCGTAATACTATTACCGTGAAAGGTAACATATATCCATGCCGAAGAGGCGCCGCGGGGGATATGTCTTCTTGGGCTGGAAGGGCGACCACTCGCCGCGACATGTCCATGTTCCAAGAAGGGTTGCTTTGAAGATCACATCGGTCAAAGCGAACAATCACAAGAGGGCGTTTGAGGTGACTCTCAGCGAGGGTCTCCTCGCGTTCCCCTACTCGAAGGCCGACCCGGCGCCGAAGCCCTCTGACCCGGTCGAGAAGGTCTACGTGGACGACGAGCTTGGCCGTGAGGGTTTCACCTACGTTTTGAAGTCGGGTGCCGAGGGTTCGGTGCATGTCGATGCCGTTCTCGAGTACAACGAGGATCCGAAGCATATGCGCGATCTGTTGCTTTACGACCTCACCGTCGAGGCTCGGAGGTGCATGACCGCTCGTCAGGTGTCCAAGAACGAGGTTCTCCGGAGGGTCAACACGTCGGCGTCTCAGCTCTCCAGGCTTCTTGACACTACGAACAAGACCAAGTCCCTCGATAAGATGGTCGAGCTCCTCGGTGCCCTGGACTGCGAAGTGGAGTTGACGGTCCGGTCGACGAGGCGTGACGAAGCCGGCCATCCCGACAATCGGGCGGCCGGGGCGGCCGGGGCAGGCCCCGCCTGACCGCGAGGTGAGGCGCTATCGGTAACATATTGCTGATAACACGTGCGGAACCGTGCCTAACGGCAATATCGTGCCAGTTAGCCTATCTTGATATGGTGCCGTGTAAGCGGTAATATTTCGCTAATAGAAGCCACCGGCCGAGGTTAAGCAGCAAGAAATGGCTTATAAGATAGACTTCATGGCGGCAACCAGCAACCAGATCGAGGCTGCTCTGTGCGAGCGTTTGGAGAGCATAAGGCTTTCCCGCAACATGACACAGCATCAGCTTGCGAGGGAGGCCGGTGTCTCGCCCAGGACCATTGGAAGGCTCGCGAACGGTCAAGGGGTCTCGCTGGACACTTTCATCCGGGTGCTTACCGCGCTGAGAATCCAGCAGAGTCTCGAGAGTCTGCTGCCCGACCCCACAGTGAGACCTATCGAGAGGGTCGGAGCGGCCGCACGAGAACGCAAGCGCGCGCGCCCGGTGCAGACGAGTCCTGAGCCTCCAGCATGGTCGTGGGGGGACGAGAGGGGACGAAGGTGAACAATGACGCGCGAGTCATGCTCTGGGGGAGTCTGATCGGTGCAGTGACCTGGCTTGAAGACCGCGAGATAGGGGTCTTTCAGTACTCGCCGGGATTCTTGAGAAGCGGCATCGAACCGGCGCCACTCTCCATGCCTCTGGCTGAGTTTCCCTACGAATTCCCGGCTCTGGCAAGGAACACCTTCAAGGGACTGCCGGGCTTGCTGGCCGACTCTCTGCCCGACAAGTTCGGT
Source organism: uncultured Actinomycetes bacterium (assembly GCA_963714175.1). GTDB lineage: Bacteria > Actinomycetota > Thermoleophilia > RBG-16-64-13 > RBG-16-64-13 > RBG-16-64-13. The sequence continues at coordinate 576,101 of CAVQNN010000011.1, forward strand.
AACGCGATCATCGACGCTTGGCTCGCGTCACAGGGGCGGACGGCGGCAAGTTTCCATCCGGTTGAACGACTCTGCTATACGGGTAGCCGGGGCATGGGAGCACTCGAATTCGAGCCGGCTACTCTCGCCGCACCATTAAGTGAGCACCCAGTCGAGGTGGCAAGTCTCGTCGATCTGGCCGATCGGATTCTCAACCAGCGGGCCGGTCTCAGAGGTGTGCTTTCCGGCGATGACAGTCGCGAAGCCGTCAACGACATTCTGCGGGTCGGCACCTCAGCAGGCGGTGCAAGAGCGAAGGCGATCCTGGCATGGAATCCGGAGACCAACGAGTTCCGGTCGGGCCAAGTCGATGTGGGGTCAGGCTTCGAGCACTGGATCATGAAGTTCGATGGCGTTTCCAGCGGCAGTGATTCCGAGATGACCGCTCCGAAGGGCTACGGAAAGATCGAGTACGCCTATCATCTGATGGCCCTCGAAGCCGGCGTCCAGATGACGGCGTGTCGTCTTCATCACGAAGGCGGGCGAAGCCATTTCATGACTAGACGGTTCGATAGGACCGCACGAGGCGGCAAGCTTCACATGCAGTCGTTGGGAGCTCTGGCGCACTTCGACTACAGGCAGCCGGCGAGCTATTCCTACGAACAAGCCATCGGAGTCATTAGGCGTCTGGGTCTTTCGCAGACGGACGCGGAACAGCAAGTGCTACGGGCTTTCTTCAACGCGGTGGGCCGCAACTGCGACGATCACGTCAAGAACATCGCCTTCCTCATGAATCGACGAGGTGAGTGGTCTCTCTCGCCTGCCTTCGACGTGTCTTACGCGCTGAATCCCACAGGCGAGTGGACCAGCAGGCACCAGATGAGCATCAACGGGAAGCGCGAGGCCTTCACGCGCGAGGACCTGCTTGCGCTCGCCGCCACTGCCGGCATCAAGATGGCCCGGGCGAACCAGATGCTGGATCGCGTGGTCGCAGCCGTGCGACGCTGGCCTGAGTTCGCTGAGGTGGCGGGAGTGTCCGATCGACGCACTGTCGAGATACAGCGCAACCAACTGGTTGAGCAGTTGGGCAGGACGTGAGCGCAACCGCCCGCGTGCCCTTGAGCTACCCGCCAAATCTGACGATATCCCCGTTGTGCGGCGCGGGGGGCAGAACTCGAGGGGTTGGGGGATCACAGTGACTCGGCGGAAGCGCAATGCTCTCATCACCATCCTGTCAGTGATTCTGGCCTCCTTGGCCTTGGGCGTTCCTAGCATCGTCTGTTCGCGCTCACGAAGCGTTGGCGAGCCGGGGCCGCTGCCGAGCCGAGGCGTCACCTCACGTCTACGGTCGTTGCCCAGATAATGGACCCATACTCCGATCCCCGACCCGAAGACCGACCCGATGACCGCCCGAGGGACGGGGCTTCACCATGGGTTGTCGGCCTCTATCTTGGCTTCTTCCTGGTGGCGGTGATGATCCTCGTGCCGCTACTCTTCATGGCGTGCTGGCACACCGAACCCCAAGACCACGATCCCTCTTTGCCTCGGGTCATCAATCCGGCGGTCGTCTTTGACGAGCAGGGCAACCTGATCACCGCCTATCAGACGGAGGCCGGGGAGAATCCCATCACGTACCTTCAGAAGGTGAGCCCAAACGGGGAGTTTCTGTGGGGAGACGGCGTGGGGCTGGAGGACATACAGCCGCAACTTCAAACCCAAGAAGGCCAGCGCTGGAGGTTCTCCCGTATGGTCTATTCTCTCGATGGTGAGCCGGTCGTGGTCGGGAGCCTCGCCGGTCAGTCACTAGCGAGGAGGCTGGACACCGGTCAGAACCCGGTCTGGATAGGGGAGCCGATCGCGGCGGCGACCTTGGGCACGACGGCACAGGCGCCGCTGGGGGCGGCTACCTCCGTGGTGGCCGGGGTAGACTCAGCAGGGAATCCGCAGTTCCAGAGGATCGGTGCAGACCGGGAGACCCTGTGGACCGTTCCCGCGCCCGTCCCAAACGGCCACGCATACAGCTGGATCTGCGACGGTGAGGGCGACACCTGGGTTGTCTGGATGGATCGTCTCGACGACTACAGCAACCCACTCATCTACGTCCAGGTGCTCGCCCGCTGTACCTCCAGAGGGTCGATATCGGCGGCAATGTGCTGTGGAACCTCACGAGCAGCTTCCCCGACGACGATACGGGGCGCAGGCAAGGCAAACAGCTTGTCGGCGACGGCCAAGGCGGCGTGTTCTTGTTTGCGAGCGTCGGCGCGGATACGGTGCTCCAAAATGGAGAACCAGTGAACATGAGCGGCTACGTGGCGGCGCAGCACATCGATGCCGAGGGCCGCTACGCGTGGGGGGATGCTGGAGTGCGGCTCACCAACCGACCGGATCAGATCGAGTCTGCCGACTTTGTCTACTCCGTGGCCGCCGATGGTACGGGAGGCGCTGTGGCCGTGTGGAATCACCACGACGACGAAGACACGATCTCGGGCTACGTGTACTACGCTCAGCGCATCGACTCGAGCGGAAACGCGCTGTGGTCAGATGGAGGCATGCGGGTGGGCAGCCTGGGCTACTCAGACGGCTGGCGCCTCGTTGTCAGAGACGGAACCACATACATTCCCGTCGCGGACTTGGGAGATCATTAAGATCATTACCATCAGGAGCCGCACATACAGAAGATCACGGCCGACGGCGCCCTACCCTGGGGGCCCGAGGGTCTGCAGTTCGGTGAGGAGTGACCCCGGCTGTCTTCGCGGCCATCCTGGAGGCGTAGCCACACCCCACCCCCCACGCCCAACCAAGGTTGCATGGCGTCCTCGTGCTGACCGGAGGAGGATCGCCTCTCGGCGATGGCACCGCGCCCGGCGGTGCTCCCTGGCAACGGGAAAGCGGGCACCCATCAGCGGACCTAGTTGCATCAATTCTGGTACACTACAACGGTGAGCACGCCGGCTGGCAAAGGTCCGACGCTCAGCGTGTTGTTCTACCGCACCGCGGGAGGGAACGAGCCGGTCCGAGAGTGGCTTCAGGGCCTCACGGACAAGGATCGCCGGTCGGTCGGCTGTGACATCAAGACAGCCCAGTACGGCTGGCCGCTTGGAATGCCGCTCCTCCGCAAGGTGGAGCCCGGGCTGTGGGAGGTCCGGTGCGGCCTGGCACAAGGGATCGCTCGGGTGCTGTTCACGGTGGAGGGCGGAACAATGGTTCTTCTGCATGGATTCACCAAGAAGTCGAAGAAGACACCGGCCGCTGATCTCAGGATTGCGCGGCAGCGGCTCGCGACCCTCAGGGAGGATTGACCCGGTGAAGAATACGCACCTCGGGAGTGATTTCGATGCCTTCTTGACCGAAGAGGGTCTGCTCGAGGACGCGGAGGCGGTTGCTGCTAAGCGCGTGATCGCCTTCCAGATCTCGCAGGAGATGGAGCGGTGCAACCTCAGCAAGTCGGAGATGGCTCACCGCATGCGCACCAGCAGACCGGCCGTCGATAGGCTTCTCGACCCGGCTAACCACTCGGTCACCCTGTCGACCCTCGAGCGTGCCGCGGCAGCGGTCGGCAAGCGCCTCAAGATAGAGCTGTCGGCGTAAGCTAGACTCGTCCCGAAGGCCATGACCGCCGCCTGCGCGCAAGACGTTCGGAGAGTGAATACATAAAGACGCGAAGAAACGTGTTCTCGATTCGCTCGGGATTCTTGCGTGCTTCTCTGGCGGCCGACGCTCAGAGTCCGTCTGCGCCGGTAAGGATCTACTCCGGCAACAAGTCGCAGACCAAGACGTACATGCATCAGTTTGTCGACAGTCCGAACGGGACGAAGTACGCTTTTCGTTACTTCACCGGGGACGATCAGCCCCATGGAGCCAAGGGCGAAGGCGCCGTCGCAAGTCCATGTGAGGTTTGGATATGCAACAGCGACCTCGCGGGGCATCACAGAGCGTTTGCGTCGCCCAAGAGCGAAGGTGGACACGGTTCCGACGTGATCGTCTGGGTTACGGATGATCTGATCTACTACGCCGGACTCGCCTACCAGAGCAGTACGGGAAAGGTGCTCTGGCAGTTCGATGGCACAGATGCGGAATTGCCATTGGCGAGAATGTCGGCTGTCAATCCCAACAAGTTGTATGTGGCGATTCGGGGAAATGGCGAGCCAACATTTGGCGCTAGTGACCTCCACGAGAGTGTCGACTCACGGAGCAAGGGCTACTACTGGATAGATCCGTCGTCTCCGACCAAACCCGAGCTGCATCTAGTAACTGATATGAGGGATCTGGTCCAGCACTACAAAGGGTCATGGGAGAGCGCCGAGGCGACATACATCTATCAGAATCCCAGCGATACGAAGGTATTCGTGGTCATATACGACAGGGACAGGCGCGAGGAATATGCGTTTGTTCTCAACGCCGATGGAACGATCCATAGCTTTCTGGGGCATAGCCGAGAAGGCTACTGCGCCAACGGTCATGTGCTGTGGTACGGCGATAGCACCCTGTTGGCTGGCAACCAGCACCCAGGTCTGTTCGACCTCGAAGGCAGACTGCTCCGGCGTCTCGCGGACAGGGGAAGAGGGAATCACGTCTCGATCTCACCAGACTCGAAGTGGTGGGTCGGCGATCTCCACAGAGACCAAGTGGTTCGGCTGAACAAGTTCGGGTCGAGCGAATACGCCGTGATCAGCGGTGACGTCAAATATGACGAGTGCCACCCCTCTTTTTCGCGGGACGGCAGGTATGTGTTCTTTCAGGGAAGACGATCTTCCGAACCACATATGGGGGTATTTCGGGTTGACGTGTCGGGCATCACAGGTGTTGAGAACGAAGAGTAGGATTGCTCCGAATGATTCGCGCTTGAAGCGCATACACACGAGAGAACTCGTATGACGTACGCTTGGGACAGAACCGACACCCGGAAAGGAACAAGCATGCTGAACGAAGCAGCCAAGAAGGCCTTTTCAGACCTTGAGCTTCCGTACCCGCCCATCGCGGTCAAATTCGGTCGCAACAGGCCGGCAGGGGTGGAGCAGGTGGAAGGTATCGACGTGTTCTGCGGCTTTCTGAAGAAAGCCCAGGTGGAGAACAGGATGTTCTTCACCACGAAAGACAACGACAAGTGCATGGGCAAGGTGGTCCTGGGCATGACCGACCTTGAGACCAACCATGGATCAGGCCAGGTCGGTTTCGAGATGGGCGTATTCAGGACCGCGGCGGCGAACGCACGCTTGTATCACGAGGCTCCGACGCTGAAGCGCGGGGTCTGCAACTACGTGGTGTTCTGTCCGGTGAGTCAGTGCGAGTTCGACCCGGACCTGGTGGTGTGCGTCGCTCCTCCCGAAAAGGCGCAGCTGCTCCTGCGCGCGACAAGCTACATATCCGGCGACTTGTGGGAATCCAAGTGCTCATACGTGATGAGTTGCGCGTGGACATACGTGTATCCCTACGTATCCGGCAAAGTGAACCATCTGTTCACCGGCATGCACTTCGGCCTACAGATGCGGCAGACGTATCCGCCGGGATTGCACATCATCACGGTGCCTTACCAGAAGCTTGACGAGGTCGTCACCGCGCTCAACGAGATGGAACATGTGCCGTTGGGGTTGCGTACTGACGCATGAGGGCAAGAAACAGAATGACGAGGTGCGGGCGCGCCTGGAGGCCATGACCGCGGACATAGAGCTCCCTATCAGGCTATAGACAGGCTGCCGAATAGCGACGCTGCGCCGTCAGGACGCGGTATCGCGCCGGTCAGCGTGTCCTGACGGCCGTGGCTTCGTTGTTCAGCAGCCTCAGAGGGCCTCTATGTAGTCGGCGGCGTTGCAGACCACCCCCAGCATGGGGAGCGTGTTCTTCACGCAGTAGTCATGCGCCTCGGTGCTCGAGCCGTGGCAGCAGTCGGCTAGGGTCCAGACGGCATAACCTCTGTTGGAGGCGTCGCGGGCGGTGCTCTCGACGACCCAGTTGGTGGCCAAGCCGGCAAGCACGACGGTCGTGATGCCGCGGTTGCGAAGGATGAGGTCGAGCTCGGTGTAGATGAACGCGCTCGTGGAGAAGTTCGCGATCTCGATCTCGTCTTCCCGAGGCTCGAGCTCATCGATCACCTGGACACCCCATGTGCCTCTGATGAACGCGTTCGATTGTACGAGGCCGGCGGCAAGAGGCGCCGGTGTTCTGGGTACCTCCGGGTAGCCTTTTCTGTGGCTCGCGTTCACGTAGACCACCAGGACCCCTTCTTCCCTGCTTGCCTGAAGGGCGTTCTGCAGTCGTTGGATCGTTCCCGACGCGGCGATGATCCCGGGGAGCGGAGTGGACACGAGGCCGCCCGGCTTCACGAGTTCATTCTGCCAGTGCAGGATGAGCAGCGCGCTTGTCTTGGGGTCGATGCTTGTCTGCAACTTGATGCTCCTCTCGATGGCTTGGAGCAATGCTACTACGACGATGCCACAAGGTGGTGCGAGAAACGCGCCGGTCCATTTCAGGACTCCTGCCAAGACTCACTATCTCGTCTCCCGCGCGCCTAGTGAACTTTCTGGCCTCCAGCTGTGTATCACTCCTGAATGGGGTGTACATCGCACAGAAAGGGGGGAGACATGGGTTTCTTCGATCGTCTCAGGGGTAGGCGGCCCGATCCTCCTCCGGGCGACGTTTTGTCCGAGCCGGATGCCGCGACGGTGGTCTGGAACCGGGCCTGCTTCGCCACATGGCCTCCATCCCTGGATGCCGGCGACCGCGAGGGCGATATTCGTCTTGCGTTCATGATCATGTTCGACTCTCTCGCCCAGGACGATGGTGTGCTGGCCGCCATGGGCAACCTTGGATCGGACGGCACCCGGACGGCAATGGCAGCCTTCCGGTGGCTCGGCCGTTCGGACTTGGCCGACATCATCGAGCGCGGGTGGGCGTCGCTCGTACCCAGGGGCGCGGAATGGTCGCAGGGTACCGACTTGGAATTCGACATCCTGGACATCGAAGCGATGGACGATGCCCAGTGGGAGCGGTATGGAAGGAAGATGGAGACACTCGACTTGAGTTACTGCGAAGCCGCGGACAGCCTGACCTGGACCTTCGACGAGTACTACCGGCACCATCCCGATGAGTTCGCTCCCGTGAGCTGAGGGTGGTGACGGGTGCCGAAGGGCGCACCCAACCGCAGCGGCCTGGGCGCCCGCAGTCCGCTTGACGGGCGGTAGGGCGACATATAGAGTCTTCGTCACGCCCAACGGACACCGGGGGGAACGGGGCCATGGCCACCTATGTGGTACTTCTGCGCGGCATCAATGTCGGGGGAAAGAACAACCTTCCGATGGCGGTCTTGAGGGAATTCCTGGAAGATCTGGGATTCTCCAACGTCTCGACGTATATCGCCAGCGGCAACGTGATCTTGGAATCCGACAAGCGGAGCGATGAGATTAGAGATCAGATCGAGCAGACTCTGTCCGAGAGATTCAAGACCGATGGCGAGCGCATCAAAGTCCGGGTGCTGACCCGCGACCAGCTCCAAGCCGCTGTTGATGGCAAGCCGGAGGGCTTCGGTGAGCAGCCGGACAAGTATCACAGCGATGCGATCTTTCTGATGGACATCGATTCGGCTCAAGCTATGTCTGTGTTCCGTCCCCGAGAGGGAGTGGACCAGGTTTGGCCGGGTGATGGTGTTATCTACTCCCAACGTCTCAGTGCTCAACGCACCAAGAGCCGCCTCAGCAGGATCATGGGGACACCGGAGTACAAATCCATGACCATCCGCACTTGGAGCACCACGACGAAGCTGCTGGACATGGCTGGAAGATAGGTGTTTGCAGCGTCGTTCAGTCGGGGAAGCACCTCATGGAATCGCCCCACTCTGAAGGAGCGCATCATGAACAACGTGATCGTATGGGCCGACATCCCCGTGGCCGACCTCGAACGGGCATCGAGATTCTACTCTCAGGTACTCCAGATGCCTGTCAGTTTCCATGCCGGGCATGGAGGGAGTCGCGGTCCCCGGTCCCCAAGCGGATGCCGACCAGTCGGCTTCGCAGACATTTCCCGTGGCGTTCGATCTCTACGTCGGGGGCACGCCGGGCGCTGCGGGACCGACCGTCTACCTGAGTTCCAATGGTGACTTCGCGGGGATCCTCGCACGCGTCCGTGAGGCCGGCGGCGAGGTTCTTCAGGAGCCCCAGGACATGGGACCCATGGTGGGGACGATCGCCTTCATCAAGGACACCGAAGGCAACCGCATTGGCATCCACGAGCCGTCGGCCGGCATGTGATGGCGCGAGGCTATGACGGTCCTCGCTCGGCACCGTCGATGCCTAGACTGGCTGACGGTTTCTCAGCTGGGGTAAGTCGCAAACCACGGAGGTCTCGATGGAGAGCACTGAGCAATATGACTGCCTACTGGACTTGGTGACGAAGAGGCGCACCGTCCGCCAGTTCAAGCCTGATCCCGTGCCGGATGAATACATCACCAAGATCATCGAGGTGGCGCGCTGGGCGCCTTCGGGCTTCCACACTCAGCCTTGGGAGTTCGTGGTCATCAAAGACAGCGAGGTCAAGGCGAAGATCGTGGCTGCCCTGGACGAGCACGGTGCGGCGATCAAGGACCCGGCAAAGAAGGACGGGGAGCGGAGAAGCTTCCGCGATGCGCCGGTCTTCATCCTCGCTCTGTGCGATTGGCGGGCCAAGGTCGGCCTGCCGTTTGCCCCCCGCACCAACGAGGAGGCGGCTCCTCTCTATCAGTCCAGCATGGCCAATGCCTTCTTGTGCATGCACCTGGCGGCCACCTCACTGGGACTGGCCTCTCAGTGGTACACGTCCACTTCGCGTCCCGGCGCCGAGCGCGCCATCAGGGAGATCGTCGGTATCCCGGAGGCCCTCACGATCTACGACATGATGGTCGTCGGCTACCAAGCGGCTCCGCCCGGTCCCAAGATCGTCCGGGACCTCGCGGACATGGTGCACTACGACGCCTGCGGCGCGCAGGACTTCCGCACCGACGAGGAAGTGGAGGAGTACGCTCGGGTCACCAAGGCTTGGTGCATGAGCGAGCACTGAGAACGCCTCGCGGCAGATCTACTCGCCCAACTCGAAGCGCACGAAGCGGTGCACGAAGACCTTCTCGTCGAATGCGACGATCTCGTCCTGCACCAAGTCGCCGATGGTCTCCTCGTCGTTGCGAATGTGAGATTGCTCCAGCAGGCAGTTGTCGCGGTAGAAGCGCTCTATCTTTCCGGCCACGATGCGCTCGGTGATCTGCTCGTTCTTTCCCATGGCGGCTGCGCTGGCACTCTCCTTGGCTACCAGCTCGTCGATGACCTCGGCCGGCACCTCGGAGCGTGAGATCCAGCGCGGCTTCTGGGCCGCGACCTGGAGGGCGATCTCGTGAGCGAGCTCGCGGAATCTACGATTCTGAGCGACGAAGTCCGTCTCGCAACGCATCTCGACAAGTACCCCCACGCGACCCGCGTGATCGTATGTTGCGAGGAAGCCCGCGTCGGCGGCTCGGTCCGCCCGCTTCTCGGTGACCGCAGCGCCTTGTGCGCGCAGCACCTGGAGGGCGCGAGAGAAGTCGCCTTGGCAGTCGGTCAGAGCCTTTCTACAATCAAGGACCCCGACCCCGGTCTTTTCGCGCAGTTTCTTGATTTCTTGCACTGTCGTCACTGCCCTGGTCCTTTCTTGTTGGTTGTAAGGGCATGCAAAAAGGACGGCGCCCATGAGACGCCGTCCTGATTGACCGAAGTATTATGAGGGCACAGGCATCTCTAGGCGGTGGCTGACACCGCCTGTTCGAGACCGGTCAAGTTGTTGATCGTAGCCTGCACCTGCGCCTACCATTCTGGGTGATGCTGACGGGTGAATCGTCGGCGCAGTATACGCCCGAGACCGCCGTACGTGCAATGGAGCGCCGGTGCGCACGGTGCGCGACCTCAATCGTGCTTCCACTCGATGCACTCCTGGTGTTGCATAATGGGGGCTGTTCGACAACGGGAGCGACATCGTGACCACGGGCGTCAACCACATCACTCTGGCTGTCAGCGACCTCCCGCGGGCCATCGACTTCTACGTGGGTGTCGTGGGTTGCACCAAGGCCGCGACGTGGACTCGGGGGGCGTACCTGCGCTTGCTCCAGGAGTCGCCGTACGAGGGTCTCGATTTCCCCGCGGAGCAGATGCGGTGAGTGCCGACGGACTCGTTCGGCTCATTTGTGAGAAGGCTGCGGAATTTGGGGCGGACATAGCGGGGGTGGCAAGCGTGGAGGATCTGAAACACTCCCCGTCCCATCAGATCTGTGGACGAATGCCAGAATTCGCCGGTGTCGGGACCCGAGACACCGATCCCAGCATGCGCGGGATCGTGCGGTGGCCCGATGGAGCCCGATCAGCGATCGTCATCGGAGCTGAGCATCCCGCTGACAAGCCGGAACTCGACTGGTGGCAGAAGGGCCCCTCCGGCGGAAACACGGCGGGGAATCGCCTCCTGATGGGGATCGTCTCCGAACTTGCGGCTTGGCTCGAAAGAGAACACGGGATCCGGTGCTTCGAACTCCCCTATCACATCGAACATGGCGGTGTGTACATGAAGGACGCCGCTGTGCTCGCCGGATTGGGCCACATAGGCAAGAACAACATGCTTGTCACACCTCAATACGGGCCCCGGGTCCGTCTGCGGGTGATGCTGACTGACGCGGTACTACCGTCGGCCGGAGTGACCGGACCTGACCCGTGCGAAGACTGCGACGCCCCGTGCCGGGCCTCCTGCCCGCGGGAGGCGTTTGCCGAGCACGTCTACCTCAGTGAGGAATACGGGCAGGCCGAACTCCCCGGAAGAACGGGGGTCTACGGCAGGCTTCGCTGCAATCAGCAGATGACGGCCGACGCATCGATGGCCGGACCGGTGGTCAAGTATTGCCGCGAATGCGAGCTGGCCTGTCCCGTCGGATGGGCGCACCCCAGTTAGCCTTCGAGAGCAGATGGTAGGCTGTCCAGAGGGTCTGAGTCGTAGAGGGGAGGCCAACATGAGGGGGTGGATTGTGAGAGCAGCCAGATGCACGATGCTGGCGGTCATGCTGGTCGTGGTTATGGGGCTATCAGGATGCGGCGGCAAGCAGGCAACGAACACCACCACGCCGTCCGCGGGGAGCGAATCCACCGCAACCGTCACGCCGACCGACTACTCACAACCGGAGCACTGGCTGGCGGTTCCCTCCTCGCCGGACAAGCAGGTTGACGTGTTCTACATCTACCCAACCGCCTACAGCAAGGAGGCCTCGAGCGATCCGAACTTCTGCGCGGTGGACAACCCGCAGATGATGAAGGGTGCCCAAGCCGCTTTCTCGCGACAGGCCACGGCCTTCGAACCATCCGCGAACATCTACGCGCCCTACTATCGGCAGGTGGACGCCACCTACCAACTGGCTCTACCAGCCGCGCAGCAGGAGCAGAATATCCAGCAGGAGCCCCTGGTCGACGTCACTGCGGCTTTCGAGTACTACCTGCAGAACTACAACCACGGCCGCCCCTTCATCCTCGCCGCGCACTCGCAAGGTTCAGCGGTGCTGAGGGATCTGCTGTCGGGCTACATGAAGGCTCACCCCGATGTGTACAAGCGGATGATCGCGGCGTACGTCGTCGGCCAGTCGATCACGGCGGAATACCTAGCCCAGAACCCGCACCTGAAGTTCGCGACCGGGCCCGACGACACGGGCGTCATCGTCTCCTGGAACACCGAGGCGCCCGTTGTCGACGGAACGAATCCTGTCACGATGCCGAACGGAATCGCCATCAACCCGATCACGTGGACGACCGGAGAGGAAGCCGCGACAGCAGCACAGAGTCTTGGTGCCATTCAACTGGACCCGCAAACCGGGAGGCCGGAACTCGACGCGAACGGGCAGATCAAGCGCGTGATGGGTGTCGCCGATGCGCGCGTCGACAAGAAGAGGGGCGTTGTGATCTGCAGCACGGTCGATCCGGCGAAGTACGCGTTCGGATTCCCCGAGGGCGTCTATCACAGCTTCGACTACCCGTTCTACTTCTTTGATATCAGGGCCAACGCGGCCAACCGTATCGAGCACTACCTCGCTGGCAACAAGGCCAACTGACACTCAGCACAGCGCTATGCAATCGCGGCGGCTGGTGCGTTCGCAGTCCGGGGGTACTTCGTCGGATGAGTTGGGTAGACTGGATGTGCTCGCTGGTCGTCAACAAACTACCAAAGGAGAAACGGGTGAAAGTGCTGATAATCTTCAACCGTGAGCCCTACGACAACACCGATGTCACCTGGAACGGTCTGCGCTTGGCCGGCAAGTTGCTCGAATCGGGGCAGGAGGTCAGACTGTTCCTGATGAACGACTCGGTTGATATGGCCCGCGAGGTGTGCAGGCCGCCCGAAGGCTACGACCAGGATCTGTCTCAAATGCTGAAGGACCTCATTTCCCAGGGTGTTCCGGTGAAGGTCTGCGGAACCTGCATGGCGAGATGCGGCATCTACAAGAATCACCCGTACTTTGAAGGGGCTGAGAAATCCACGATGCCTGAATTGGCGGAGTGGGTCGTTGACAGCGACAGGGTCGTCACTTTCTGAATCGCCTCTCGCCTGAATTCAGGCGAGCAAGCAGGTGTTGTCGCCGCCCGGTGTTCCCTCTTCGGGCGTCAGGGCTGCCATGATCGTCGACGACGGTTGCACAGGTCGGCTTGAGCAGACCGCCGCGAGGTAGAATCGACCGGCGCACGGCCGCGCGGCAGGTCATAGTCAAGGCGCTAGGCTCGATTGTTAGCCAAGAGGGGGTAAGCATGGGCACACCACCGGAACATTTGGGAACCAGAACCGCGCTGCTCGTGATCGACCTTCAGCGAGGTCTGTTTGGACGCCCCACCCCGGTCCATGAGGAAGAGTCGCTGCTGCGCAACATCTCCGAATTGGTCTCGGGCGCCCATGCGGCCGGCACCTTGGTGGCGTTCATCCGCCATTCGAACAAGATGCTGGTAGCCGGCACCGAGTCGTGGGAGCTTCACCCGGGTGTGCAGCCTCGCGAAGGTGACCTGCTGCTCGACAAGACCCAAGGCGACGCATTCCAGGACACCCAGTTGGATGCGCTCCTGAAGGCGCAGTCGGTCGGCACGGTGTTCGTGACCGGCCTGGTCACCGAGGGCTGCGTGCGCGCCACGTGCCTCGGCGGTCTGAAGCGCGGCTATCGCGTGGTGCTTGTCGCTGATGCGCACAGTAGCTTCCATCGCGATGCGGCGAACAGGATACGGGACTGGAACGAGACGCTTTCAGCGCAACTGAATGGCGTGATTCCTGCGAGTGAGGTCGACTTCGCCGCTCACGCCCCTTTGGCATCAGAGACACGGACGGGGCTGGTCTCATACGGCGATTCCCGCAATCCGATCATGTTCGCCGGTATTGACCGTTGCGACATCGACAGGCAAGCGACGAGACGGTCGATGTGGTTGCGTGATTGCGGGCCGCGCTCGAACAGGCGTTCAGAGTGGGCTGCGGGCAGATGGTAGGCTGGTGACTGGGTATGTGCGCTGCTCAAAACGCTGCAACGTTGGACGGACTGATGATCGGTGTCTTTGGACGTTTCTTCAGGGTTCTAGCAGAGCTACGCTCCCGGGCACTGGGGCTCGGGACAATCAAAGACATCCCGACAGCGACGTTTCGCGGAGTAATCGATGAACTCGTGAGCATGGGTTGGCGAGAGACAAGCGCCTACGACGGTTTTGACGCGTGGGTCGACACGGGCAGATCACGCTGAAGAAGGGTCGCGTCAAGCTGACGTTTGAGTGGGGTAACTGGACCGAGGGAAGTATCGAGGGCCCGCGAAGCTCCCTTGAGGATCTCGGGCGGCAGCTTGGGCTCGCTGTGATTCGCAAGTGGCGCTGGAGCTAGCACGACAAGGTCCGCTGATAGGACCTGTGCACTAGAATGTGTGTCCGATGGCCTGCCCAACCCGCCGTGGCAGCGGACTCGGTCATCGCCTGTGCTCGGAACCATGCCGCCGAACGGTGAGGCGTTGCTCGTATCGCTGGGAGGTCAGCATTGCTAGGACCGGATCCAAACACCAAGCACCCCATGGCCGGCTTTCCGCAGGTGTGCTTCGTCAAGAACACGGTATCCAACCCTGACATCGTCATCGGGGACTACACCTACTACGACGATCCCGTGGACTCGGAGGACTTCGAACGCAACGTCCTCTACCACTACCCGTTCATGGGCGACAAGCTGATCATCGGCAAGTTCTGCGCCTTGGCCACCGGCGTGCGCTTCGTCATGAACGGCGCCAATCACAAGCTCGATGGACCTGTCGACGTACCCGTTCAGCATCTTCGGCAATGGGTGGGAGCGCGTGACCCCTGCGCTCGAGGATCTTCCGTTCAAGGGCGACACCGTCGTCGGAAACGATGTCTGGATCGGCTACGAGTCCTTGATCATGCCGGGTGTCCACATCGGCGACGGCGCCATCATCGCGGCACGCTCGGTCGTCGTCAGCGATGTCGAGCCGTATATGATCGTCGGCGGCAATCCTGCCGTTCCCATCAGGTGCCGCTTTGACCAAGATGTGGTCGACGAACTCCTCGAGATCGCTTGGTGGAATTGGAGTGCTGAGGACATCACGGCCAACCTGGAGGCGATCGTCTCCGGGGATGCGGCGGCGCTTCGGGCTGTCGGGCGGCCATCGGGACGGGGGGCGAATCTTGACAACGGGTGATCCAGAAGACTCCGCGCGGGCCCAACTTGAGGCCGTGAGCGATGTTCTCCGCCGGCATGGGCTGCCGATGGCGGAGGAGATCGACCGCGTGCTTCAGGGGTCGGAAGCAGAGGCAGCAGGAGTTCTTGATGTCCGGCGAACTGTGGGGCAGGACCGGATCGATCGTGTATCGCGCCGGGATCGCGCAATCGGTGGAAGCCCAACGTGAGAGCGAACACGTCTTCAGCGCACTCGCCGAGTGGCAGATGGTTCACGGTTACGTGAACCAAGACGTGACGGACTGGGTCATGTTCTTCAGGCAGCGCCGGGAGCTTCCGCGGCTATCCGGCGGGCAACAAGCCGTCTGGGTTGATCGATCCAGTCCCAGTCGGGTGGCGGTGCCCTGGAGCGTCCGAGACGTGTGGTCCGGAGTGCTTGCCGCCGCGGTGATAGTCGCGGCCTCATTGGGCCTTGTCTACCTAGTCAGCGCCTTGTCGTTGAGACCCAACCTGGATCTCTCCGTCGCCCTGATTCCCGCTCTGTTCGAGCTCTTGTTTCTCGTTCCGGTGTGGTGGTTCGCCTTGCGCAAGCATGATGGCTCTCTGAAGACCCTTGGTTTCGTGGACTTCCGGCCCTCGGTTCTCGCGATAGGCATCGGGCTGCTCTTTTGCTACTACATTGTCGGCGGTTTCTACGCCGCACTGCTCGCCTACTTCGGCTTGGAGGTCCAGGCCGACCTGACTCCCCTCGTGCGAGAGTTGTCGACCCCCTGGCCATTGATCGTCACGGCTGTGCTCGTCGCTCCGGTGGTGGAAGAGACGTTCTTCCGCGGCTTCGTGTTCGCCGGTCTGCGCGCCCGCTACGATTGGCGCTGGGCGGCAGCGATAAGTTCCGCCTTGTTCGCCGCCGCCCACATGGAGATCACCTTCTTCATCCCCGCGTTCATGCTGGGATTCCTATTCGCGTATCTGTATCAGAGGTCGAACTCGGTCTGGCCGGGCATGATCCTCCACACCGCCATGAACGGGCTTGCCATGGCGCTCCTCGTCCTGCAGGCATAGGGCGCGCGCAGATGCGCTTCGACATTTCCCAACTGCAGACCTATCAGTGGGTACTGGCGATCGTCAGTGGCGCTGTGATCGGCATGTCCAAGGCCGGACTCAACGGCCTGGCCCTGCTCTTCATCCCGCTCATGGCTCTGTCTTTCGGGGGCAAAGCCTCCACGGGGATCATCTTGCCCATGCTGTGCGTCGGCGACATCTTCGCGGTGGCCTGGTACCGCAGACACGCCGAGGTCGAGTACCTGCTGAAGCTTCTTCCCAGCACCTTGATCGGCATGGGCGCGGGCGTGGCGGTCGGGGGAAGCCTGTCGGATGACTCGTTCCGGATGATGCTTGGCAGCATCATCGTCGTCCTGCTGGGTCTGATGATCTGGCAGGACAAGCTCAAGAATGAGATGGCCTATCCCCGGGCCTGGTGGTTCGCGGCCCTGGCGGGACTGCTGGCGGGTTTCACCACAATGGTCGGCAATGCCGCAGGAGCCATAATGTCCATCTACCTGCTCGCGATGCGTCTTCCGAAGAATGCGTTCATCGGGACGGCAGCTTGGTTCTTCCTGACCGTGAACCTCTTGAAGGTGCCGCTTCAGATACTCTTCTGGAAGAACATCAGCGCTGCTACTCTGACCTTCGACGCGATCATGATCCCGGGCATAGCGCTAGGGGCCTTCATCGGCTTCAAGGTGTCGGGCAGGATCCCCGAAAGGGCCTATCGCGTATTCGTCATGGTGATGACCGGCGTAGCCGCCTTGATGCTGTTCATCGCATGAAGCAAGTCGGCCCCATCCGGAGATTGGCTCAGTCGTCAGACGCGACCATGGAGGCGGCGTTGTTTGAGTTCTTGCGCGAGGTGAATCGTCGACCGGAGCCATTCTCGGAGTACACCGCTCGCGAGTTGTGGACCGATCCCCACACAGCCCAGCGTATGCTCGCCTATCATCTCGACGATGGCCTGGATGCTGCGTCGCGGAATCGCAACTTCCTCGATCGCTCGGCGGACTGGATCGTCTCGCGCTTCAATCTGGGACCCGAGACTAGCGGTGGCCGATTTCGGCTGCGGGCCGGGTCTCTACGCACAGCGCTTCGCGCGGACCGGCGCTCATGTAACGGCGATCGATTTCTCGGCAAACTCACTGCGGTATGCGCGTGAGGCGGCATCGGCAGAGAGTCTGGACATCGACTACATCGAAGCAGACTACCTTCGCTTCGAGACAGAGCGAAGGTTCGACCTCATCACGATGATCATGTGTGACTTCTGCGCGCTGAGCCCCGGCCAGCGTGCGACGCTGTTGCGAAAGTTCTGCTCGATGCTTGCGCCGGGCGGCGCGGTCCTGCTGGATGTGTACTCGCCGCGGATGTTCGAAAGTCGCCAGGAGACCGTGACTTACGCATCCAACCTCCTCGACGGTTTCTGGTCATCGGAGGAGTACTTCGGATTCCTGAACAGGTTCAAATATGAGGACCAGCGGCTACTATTGGACAAGTACACAATCGTCGAGAGCGACCGGACGCGCCGTGTCTTCAACTGGCTACAGTGCTTCACGCCCGCCGAACTCGAGGCCGAGTTCGCCCGCAACGGACTGCAGGTTGTCGAACGCTGGAGCGACGTGGCCGGAACTGCATATGACCCCGGCGGGACCGAGTTCGCCGTGGTTGCCACGACGGCAGGAGGAGTGGGAGGGTGAAGGCACGTTCTACATGGCGGATCGAGAGGGTGGTAGCGCGGCTTTGACCGAATACAAAGCGGACTTCGCGGGGCTGGAGTGGTCCTCGCCCATGGAGGGCGTGAGGCACAAGTGCGTCGACCAAGGCGGCCAGCGCCTGCGTCTGGTTGAGTACTCGCAAGCAATGCCACCGCACTGGTGCAGCCGTGGGCACCACGGCTATGTCCTGGAGGGCGAGATCGATATCGAGTACGAGACGGTTTCGGTCAGGTACCGGCCCGGCGACGGTATCATGATTCCCGACGGCTCGGCTCACAGCCATCGCGCGACAGCAGTCACCAACCACGTTCTCGTGATCTTCGTTGAAGAACTCAAAGCGGATGTCCTCCGAAGGAGCGAGAGCCAGTGAGCGAGAACCTGAAGGGCAAAGTCGCGGTTGTGACCGGATCCGGCCAGGGCATAGGCAGGTCGATCGCCATCGGCATGGCCAGGGAAGGAGCCAGCGTCGTCACGAACAACCGCAAACCGGGATCGACGGGCTTCGCGATCATGAATGACGATCTGGCCAAGAACCTCAGTAGCAAGGATCTCGAGTCGTTGATGAAGGAGGCTGAGGACGCTTCCGGCGACGCCGAGACGACCGCACAGACCATCCGGGACTTGGGCGGCAAGGCCGTGGCCTTCTTCGGGGACGTCAGCGACTTCGAGACCGCTCGCAACCTGATCCAGACGGCGGTGGACACCTTCGGGAGGATCGACATCCTCGTCAACGTCGTCGGAACGTTCGCGTTCAGCCCTGTCTGGGAGATGAGCGAGGAGACCTGGGACAAGGTGTGCAGCGTGAAGCCGAAGGCGTACTTCAACTGCATCCGTCACGCCCTGCCGTTCATGATGGAGCAGAAGTCCGGGCGCATCATCAACTGCACGTCCGGAGCCTTCAAATGGGGCGGGATGAGACAGGCCAACTACTCGGCCGCCAGCGCCGGCGTCATCGGGCTCACGTATGCCGTCGCTCAGGAAGTGGCCACCTACGGGATCACGTGCAACGCCTTCGCTCCAGGTGCACGGACCAGGGCCGGCTTCGAACTCGACGCGTACGAGAAGGCGCTGCCCGAGGGACAGGGCTTGTGGTCTCACGAGAGCCTGAAGCTGCCCATATCCGACAGCCCGAGTCCCGACGACATAGCGCCTTTCATATGCTATCTCTCCACCGAGGATGCGGCTGACATCACCGGGTCTGTGTTCTTCGTGATCGGGTCGGCCGTCATGCTGTACGGGGAGATGGACTTCATCAGCAACATCGTGAAACCGGACGGACGCTGGACCGTTGACGAACTCAGGGAGAGGGTTCACACGGACCTGATGAAAGGATTCCGGAGTTCGACGATGCAGATGCTGGATATGATGTAGAAACGATGGCTTCATACCGGCGCTACACAGAACTGCCTGCCCTCATCCACATGCTCTCGCATCGGGAACTGACCATGCTCAGCCCCGCCCTTTGGGATGACAAGAACGACTCCTACTTCCTTGAGCGATACAAGGAAAAGCGGGGTCTTAAGTCAGTGCTCGCCCTGTGTTTCACCCGGGCGGCTGAGACGTACCATCACTGGCGTGTGTTCGCACCGGGTTCATCGGGGGTGCGCGTGGTGTTCGAGTCTTCCAGGCTGCAGCCCTCGTTGGACGCGATCGAGGGGCTGCGGCTGAGCCCCGTGCGGTACGTTCTGCTGAAGGAGGTCGGCAAGACCGGGTTGACCCTTGACGAACTCCCTTTCGCCAAACGCTACGCGTTCAAGCCGGAGCATGAGATCCGGTTGCTCTGGGAGTCGGAGACCGAGGAGCGTTTGTCCCTGGCGGTGCCCTTCGACCTGCACGCCATTACCAGTATCACCCTGAGTCCCTGGCTGCATGCAGATCTGGAGAGCGGCGTCAAACAAGCGCTCAAGAACATCCCCGGCTGCGAGAAGCTCCGAATCAATCGTTCCACACTGATCCGCAACACTGAATGGATACATCAGGCGGACAAGGCGACTTGACCCCCCGCGCGTACGGCTTCCGCGTCGAGTGGGAAGACCCAGCGGCGCCTACGGCGCCATCACGGTGACGGTGGTGACGATCCTCGTGGTGTCTCCCTCGAACACGCCGACTATCACGCCGCCGCCCAGTCCGTCCGCGCTCGCGGGTGCATAGCTGCCGCCGTTGAGGGCGATCTTCCCCTCGTGACCGCCGTCACCGTCCTCCTCGAGGAATCCGACCGACCAGCCTGCCGGGAGCTGCGTCTCGTACCACTCCATGACGTCGTCGAACGACGCCGTGGATTCGACCGTGAGCTGATGAACGGTCGTGGACTCGGTCACTTTCATGGGCTCGTATCCGGCTACCGTGCCCGGATGGACTGGGACATCGGATGGGAACTCGGCGGGCATGCCTGAGACCTCCGTTTCGGCCGGCGCTCCGTCCTGAGTCGAGTCCGTTGTGGCACTCTCGCTTTGCACGGTGGTCGGCTCACTGAGGCCGCTCTGGTCATCTCCACCGCCGCAAGCGACGAGCGCCGCGCACGCCAGGATGATGATTGCCGCCAGGAAACTCACACGGCATGTGGCTAGCATCCGTCGACCGCCTTCCTTTCGGTGAATGGGGCACCGCGAGCTTGGTGAGCTTCGCAGCGGGCACATTCTATCGCAGGTCGGAACCGATACTCCCGATCAGTCACTGCTGACCTTCATCGACACGTCCTGAGGCAGAGCCAGTCCGGCAGCGACTTCGATGGCCTTGACCACACCGGCAGGGACCGGACAGGCTGCATGCGCGCAGCGGGCGTAGGCCTTATCGAGAACGGACGGAAGACCCTTTCTCAGTCCGATCTGCTGCAGCGCGTCGACCTCGCCGATCTCGGCATCGAGAGCCTGCACCTGGGGACAGTCGCTCTCGATCGCAATACTCACCGAATAGCCCTCGTTACGGGTCGCCCTGACGGTCGTGGTGTGCCCGCAGACGCCCGCATCAATCTCCACCGTCGCCACTTGTGTTCCTCCCCGACTACGCCGGTTGCTCGTCCATTGCAGTCTTGCCTTGGACTCGGGCGGATAAACCTCCCATGGACGGTGATACGCTGGGTGTTCGATGGAGAAGCCAGCGCGGGATCGCAGGCAGAAGGGACTCGGCAGTTGAGAGCGGTTGTGTGCACGAGGTATGGTCCGCCGGAAGTCCTCCAGCTCGAGGAGCTGGAAACCCCGACTCCGCAGAAGAACGAGTTGCGCATCCGTATATTCGCGACGGCTGTGACATCCAGCGACTGCTACGTCCGAGGGCTGAGTCTCACCTTCGCGTATCGGACCATGGCGCGACTCGCTCTCGGCTGGACCGCGCCACGATGCCGCGTACTCGGCATGGTGCTGTCGGGCGAGGTCGATTCGGTCGGGCCGGACGTCCGGTCGTTCAAAGTGGGCGACCAGGTGTTCGGGTTCAACCGGCATCTCTTCGGCACGTACGCCGACTACGTGTGCTGGCCGGAGGACGGGCTGCTGACGACGCGACCGGCCAACCTGACCAACGAGGAGACCGCCTCCATTCCCTACGGCGGCCTTCTCGCGCTCCACTTTCTGCGGCGGGCCAACGTTCAGGCTGGACAGCGGGTCTTGGTCTACGGTGCCTCTGGCGCGGTTGGCACGTCCGCGGTCCAGTTGGCAAGGCACTTCGGAGCAGAGGTGACCGGGGTGTGCGGCACGGCGAACCTGACGCTGGTGCAGTCTCTGGGCGCGGCAACGGTGGTGGACTACACGAAGGAGGACTTCACCGACCCGGGGACAGCGCTACGACCTCATCTTCGACGCGGTCGGGAAGAGGAAGAGCGCGTCGGCGCTACGGGGATGCGATCGTGCACTGACCTCTCATGGCAAGCGTGTTTCGGTTGATGACGGAAGACCGAAGCTCCTCGCCGAAGACCTGATCTCGCTTGGCGAGTTGGCAGGAAGCGGCGAGATCAGGCCCGTGATCGACAGATGCTACCCGTTGGAGGAACTCGCCGAGGCCCACCGATACGTCGACGAAGGGCACAAGCGGGGGAACGTGGTCATCGCCGTGGCCCGGGCCCCGCTTCTATCAACCTACTATTGAGCGGAGGAACACGACATGTCGGATAGGTTCGAAAACGTCACGATCGTCAAGAAAGCAAACGTCTACTTCGACGGGAAGGTCACCAGCCGAACCGTCCTGTTCGCCGACGGCACTCGCAAGACGCTCGGCTTCATGATGGCCGGCGAGTACGAATTCAGCACCGGAGTCGCTGAGGTCATGGAGATGCTCAACGGCGCGATGGATGTACTCCTGCCGGACCAGAAGGAGTGGCAGACTTTCGAGGCGGGTCAGTCATTTGAGGTGCCTGCCAACTCATCCTTCAAACTGAAACTCGAGCAACCGGTGGACTACTGCTGTTCATACGGATAGCGTCCCGGCGCAAGCCCGGGCTGTAGGGGCCGTGCTACCAGGCGGACATTGGGCCGCTTGACGCCCTCCGGGCCGGCATATAGAGTCAAACCAGCTTGGGCACTGCCAGAGGCACCCGCCGCATGCGGGCAGAAGAAAGCAGTCTATGGAATTCACTTGCTCGGCGATCCTTTTCGACCTGGACGGAGTCCTCGTCAACTCCGCTACCGTAGTCGAACGGCACTGGAGAAGGTGGGCCGACGCTCATGATGTCTCCTTTGAGTACCTGACCGCGAGTCATGCACGGGCGCACTTCGGTCGGGACCATCAGCATCGTGGCTCCCGATCTCGATGCGAAGGAGGAGGGCCGTATCTACGAGGCCCATGAAGGGAGCGACACGGATGGTCTGGAGGTCTACCCGTCGGCGAACAGTCTGCTCCATGCCCTTCCACCGCGCGCCTGGGCTGTGGTTACGAGTGGCAGTCACGGTACGGCCTCGACCCGGATCGAGTACGGGGGTTTCCCCGCACCGCCGGTGCTGGTGACCGGAGAGGACGTAGGCCGGGGGAAACCCGACCCCGAGGCGTATCTCCTCGCGGCAAGCCGCCTGGGCGTCCGACCTGAGCTGTGCGTAGTAGTGGAGGACGCTCCGGTTGGCGTCGAAGCGGCGCATGCGGCGGGAATGAAGGTGATCGCCGTGGCTACAACGCACACTCCCCAAGCGCTCGCCGGCGCCGACATCGTCGCGGGCGACATCGCGGATGTGACGGTGGAGATCGAGGGAGAACAACTGCGAGTCATAGTCCGTTAGGAGGCGCCATGGCGATTCAAGCACGTATCGAACATGTGGCTGTGTGGGTCCACGACCTCGAGCCGATGCGGGCGTTCTACACGGAGGCGCTGAGTGGCGTGAGCGGCAGACCTCTACGAGAACCCGGCCACCGGCTTCAGGTCGTACTTCGTGTCGTTTGGTGAGGGCGCACGCCTCGAGTTGATGTTCCGGCCCGGACTCGAGCCGTCGCCGGGCGACGCCACCGTCGGATACGCTCACATCGCTCTTGACCTTGGGGAGCCGGGAAGCAGTCGATGCCGCGGTGGCGGCGCTGCGCCGGAGGGGAGTGCCGATCGAGTCGGAGCCTAGGGTCACCGGCGACGGCTACTACGAGGCGGTTATCCTGGACCCTGAGCGGAACCGTGTAGAGTTGACGGCCTAGGGCGCCGGGGGCGCTGTCGGCCGGCCGCCGCAGCAGGAGCATCGGTATGTCAGAGGGCTTTCATCGCGATCGGTCCACCTGGCTCGTCTACCTGCTCCTGTCCTTCTACTCCTTCTTTCTCAACAGCCTGGGTCCCATCACTCCCTTTCTCAAAGACGAGCTCTCGCTGTCGTATACGATCAGCAGCCTGCACTTCACGGCGTTTGCCGTCGGCATCTTGCTCGTCGGTCTTGGCGGTCCTCTCCTGATACGGCGCCTGGGTCCCGCGGCGTGCGCTGTGGCTGGGAGCCTTCGGCATCAGCGCGAGCGCCTTCGTCCTCATAGCGGGCTGGTCGGCGGCGGTCACGATCGGGGCCTCGTTCTGCATGGGGCTGCTCGGTTCGCTGATACTGGCCATCGTCCCGTCGGTGCTCTCCGAGCAGCATGGCGACTCGCGCGCGGTGGCCTTCTTCGAATCGAACATGGTCGCCTCGCTGGTGTCGGCGCTCGCTCCACTGGCGGTGGGATGGTCGGCTCATCTGGACGGCGGCTGGCGCTTGGCCTTGGGTGTGGCGGCCCTGGCCCCGTTTCTGATGCGGCTTGGGTTCCGTCGCGCCACTATCCCGCAGCCCGCATCTCGCGCGGAGGATCCTGCTCCTGACCGACGGCCGTTGCCGGCGTCGTATTGGGCGTTTTGGGTAGCGCTTGTTCTAGCGGTATCCGTGGAGTTCTGCATGATCTTCTGGGGCGCCGACTATCTGGAGACCAGCCTGGGCATGGCGAAGGCGGATGCGGCCCTGGCCGTCAGTCTCTTCTTGGGCGGCATGATCGTTGGGCGTCTGGCCGGCGGTATCCTTGTGCGGCGCTTCTCGACGCACAGCGTGGTGATCGCCTTCATCCTGGTCGCGAGCGGCGGCTTCGCCGCGTTCTGGGCCGCGAACACCACCTTTCTCGGGTTGGTGGGGATGTTCGTGACCGGTCTGGGTGTCGCCGGCCTGTACCCCCTCGTGCTTTCGTTGGCCATCGGCGTGGCCCGGGGCCATACTGAGCAGGCGGGTGCCCGTGCCACTCTGGCCTCGGGCACGGCCATTCTGGCTCTCCCTCTGGTGCTGGGCCGTTTGGCGGACGTGGTCGGCATTCGATCGGCCTATGGAGTCGTGGGTGTTCTGCTGATCGGCATCTTTCTGATCATGGTGGCTATGGGGTGCAGGCGGGGGAGACGGTCTTCGCGGAACTGAAGCTGGAGTGCGGTGGAAGCGCAATCACCGCGGATGGGATATTATGTCTGGCATTGGACTAATGAGGAGAGGGTGTCAGTGATGAAGACCAGCCTGGGCATACGAGCACGGGGTGCAACGATGGCCGGCGACACTACGATCGGCCTGTGATGGAGCGTCCCCCCACGCGAGCAACGCTGAGCCGACTCCGGCAAGGGTGCTTCTTCGGGCCGCGGTCGGCATCGATCGGAGGATCGGATCCAGAGTCCGGGACCCGCGGGACAGCAGAGCATCCGCCAACAGAACCTGGCGCTTGTGCTGCAGGAAGTCATGAAGAACGGGCCTCGCTCGCGTGCGGGCATCGCAGCTGCGGTCGGACTCACCAGATCGACAGTGTCCAGCCTCGTCGGCGAACTGATAGCACGCGGACTGCTGTTGGAGCGGGAACTCGAGAGAGACGGCGCTGTCGGGAGGCCGGGACGGCTGGTCGCCGTTTCCGACACCACGGTGGTCGCCCTCGGCCTGGAGATCAACGTGGACTATCTCGGCGCCTGCGTCCTCGATCTGGCGGGCAACGTCCGCTACGAGCAGTTCCTTGGTCACGAGAACCGTGAGATCCCGGTTGAGGTGGTTCTCGATGCGCTGGCGGAACTCGGTCGGCGAGCGCTCGACAGCGTCGAGGGTGAGGGTCTGATTCCCGTCGGCACGACGATCGCCGTTCCTGGACTCGTGGACCTGGCTACCGGAATGCTGCTTGCGGCTCCGAACCTCGGCTGGGGCCGGCAGTCGCTCGAAGCCGAGCTGGGACATCGACTTGGGCGACCGCGCCACTACGTTACCGTTGAGAACGACGCCAAGCTCGCGGCGCTTGGCGAGCTTTGGCTCGGCCGTGGGCAGCAATTGGGCGACTTCATCTACATCTTCGGCGAGATCGGTGTTGGTGCCGCTCTGGTGGCAAACGGTGAACTGCTGCGCTCTGGCAGTGGCTTCGGCGGCGAACTCGGCCACATCACGGTCGATCCCGATGGGCCACAGTGCGCCTGCGGGTCGCGCGGCTGCCTGGAACAGGTGGTCGGCCAGGAAGCCCTCCTCAGAGCCGCGGGGCTGGAAGCGATGGTTGGAACCAGCATCGCGTCGCCGGACGGCGGCGCGGCGTTGCTGGTCAGGAGCGCGCGACGGGGGGACGCGGCGACTCTGGCAGCGCTGGCGGAGGCAGGTCGCGCGCTCGGGCTCGCCTGCGCCGCGGCCGTGAACCTCTTCGCCCCCAACTCGATCGTCCTCGGCGGCATCTACGGGCCGCTCTTTCCGTGGCTGAGCGGGCCACTCCGCGCTGAACTCGAGAAGCGGGCCTTCTTGGCGCGCTACTCCGACGTGGCGATCGTTCGTTCCGAACTGGGAGCGGCAGCGCCCGTTCGCGGCGCGGCGTCGTTTGCGCTCCGGGCTGTGTGCGCCGACCCCTCCCTGGTCAGCATGTAAGCGTTTGCGGCGCCGACGCCGGGTTCCTGACAGCTCGTTTCGAAATGGAGCCGCGCGGCTGCCGAGTGCGCGCTGGATTTGTTGATAGTGCAGACACATTGGCTCCACAACCTCTTGCAACAATGAGCGGTTTGTTGTATGGTCCAACAAATGAAGAGCGCGGGGGAAGCGGCAGCGTGTAGTGTCTCTTGGGATTGTCCTGTTTGGATTAGGTTCAGCATCTGCCGGGGTAGAGTTCCAAGACAGGGTTCAAGAGCCATCGTGTCCTCGTAGGTCTCCACAGCCTGTTCTCCAGTGGCAGGGAGGGGCAACGGCGTGAGTGACGTCTCCTTTGATCTCCGGAGTGTCGACCTGGCAGATGCGGGTGAGTGCGCGCTCACGTACCGGCGGACCACCCTCGACTCCTCCCCCTGCCTAGCCTTCTTGCCTAACACCACGTCCCCGGAACACCACCTTTTGACTGTACTCGTGGGCCGAATGGACAGCCCGTTTCGACTGAAGGGGGTGAGTTGGAAGCAATAGAACGAAGTGATGGGATACATCTACCGCAGTTGCTTCGATTCAGCAGTGACGAGAGGAGAGGGGAATATGTCTAGAAAGAGCCTATTCTGGATCACGATGGGTCTTCTGGTGGTCTTAGCGATGGTTCTGGCTGCCTGCGGGGAGAGCGAAGAAACCACCACCACTGCAGGTGCGACGGAGACCACCGTGGCGGCCGTGGGCGGTTCAGTCGGTGTTGTTCTGCCGACCAAGGACGAGCCGCGCTGGATTCAGGACGAGACCCGTTTCAACGATGCGTTCAAGGCAGCCGGGGTCGATGTCCAGATCCTCTTCAGCCAGGGCGACTCCGCCGTGGAGAAGACCAACGTCCAGTCGTTGATCTCGTCGGGCGTCAAAGTGATCATCATCTGCCCGCAGGACGCCACTGCCGCGGCGGCCGCCGCCACTGAAGCCCGCGCGGCCGGCATCAAGGTCATCTCCTACGACCGCCTGATCCTAGACACCGACGCTGTCGACTACTACGTTACCTTCGACAGCATCTCGGTCGGCAAAGCCCAGGCGCAGTATCTGGTCGACAAGGCCACCGGCAACGACAACCCGCTGTACCTCTACGCCGGAGCAGCCTCCGACAACAACGCCTTCCTGTTCTTCGAGGGTGCGTGGACTGTACTGCAGCCCAAGATCGCTGACGGCACCTTCGTCATCAAGAACTCCAGTGAAGCGCTTGCTCTGAAGGACAAGGCCACCCTCACCCGCGACGAGATGGGCAAGATCATCGGTCAGGTCACCACCGATTGGAAGTTCGACGTGGCCAAGAACCTGGCTGAGGCCAACCTGACCGCTGCCAAGGCCGCCGACAAGGGCGATGTCTTCATCCTCGCCCCGAATGACGGCACCTCGCGGTCCATCGCCGATGTGTTCGGCGCCGACAAGGATGTCACGAGCTACGTGGTCACCGGACAGGATGCTGAAGTCGAATCCATCCAGTACATCATCGACGGCAAGCAGTCCATGACCGTGCTCAAGGATGTACGCACCCTGGTCAAGGATGCCATCGCAGCCGCGACCGCCTATCTGACCGGCGGCGCCCCCGAGCAGACCTCGACCTACAACAACAACAAGATCGATGTGCCTGCCAAGCCGTCCGCGGTCGTCACCGTCGACAAGACCAACGTTCAGAAAGAAGTGATCGACTCCGGCTACTACGAGGCCAGCAAGTTCACCGGACTATAAACTCGCATCATAGTTCTTGACTGGACTGCAGGAATTGTGACAGGCTGAACTGTCAGGTTCCTGCAGTCCTTCTTGTGTCCGAGCGAGACAGGTGGGTCACATGACAGAGGCCACTCCCGTCGTGGAGATGCGGAACATCAGGAAGACCTTTGCCGCCGTCCAAGCGCTGCGTGGAGTGGACCTGACCTTGTACCACAATGAAGTGCTTGGACTGATGGGCGACAACGCCGCCGGCAAGTCGACTCTGATGAAGGTCCTCAGCGGAGCCTATATCCCCGAAGAGGGCGAGATCCTCATCGAGGGAAACAAGGTACACATGACCAATCCGCTGGATGCGCGGCGCTTGGGCATCGAGATGGTGTATCAGGATCTGGCTCTTGCCAACAATCTGGACGTGACTGCCAATGTGTTCCTCGGACGCGAAACGGTCAGCGTGAAGATCGGTCCGTTCGGCATCATGGACAGCGAGCACATGGAGCAAGAGGCAGACCGTCTGCTCGAACGTCTCAAGATCAGGATCCCCTCGGTGCGCTTGCTGGTCGAAAGACTGTCCGGCGGTCAGCGCCAGGCCGTGGCCATCGCCCGAGCGATGGCCTTCAACTCGAAAGTGATCATCATGGACGAGCCGACGGCGGCCCTGAGCGTGGCGGCCATCAGCGAGGTGCTCGACATGGTGCGGGAGCTCAAGGCCCAAGGGGCTTCGATCATCATCATCAGCCATCGCCTGGAAGACATATACGCCGTCAGCGACAGGTTGATCGTCATGCGCCAGGGACGCAAAGTCCGCGACTGTCCCGTCACCGGCAAGATAGATGAGTTTCGCGAGGGAGTGGTCGCCTACATGATAGGCGCTCGCGACGACTTTGCCGAAGTAGCGGCAGCGGGATAGGCGGGGGCTCACCATGTCTACTTCCTTCAGAGATGCGCTGAGAGCGCAGACACGCAACATCCGAGATTACGGCATGTACATCGCCTTTGTCCTGATCGCGGTCTTCTTCACCGTTGCCACCAAAGGCCTCTTCGTCTCCTCGAGAAACATCGGCAACCTGGTGAATGCCACCAGCTACATCGCCGTGTTGGCGATCGGCATGACCCTGGTGATCGTCATCCGCCACATCGACCTGTCGGTCGGATTCCTGGCCGGCACTCTCGGCGCTGTCGCCGCCATGTCCCTCAAGTACTGGCACTTTCCCGTTGGCGTGACCATACCACTCGTATTGGTGCTCGGAGTCGATCGCCGGGCTGGCGACGGCTTTCTTGGTGGCGCAGATGAGAATCCCGGCCTTTGTGGCAACGCTTGCCGGTTGGCTGCTCTACAAGGGAGTTCTTCAGCTGGTAACGAGATCCACGGGATCGATCGTCATCGACAACGACACTTTCAACGCGCTGGGCAACGGGAATATTCCCGATGTCCCCTCCCTGGGGTTCCTATCAGGAGTGCACAAAGTAACCTTGCTCCTTGGCATACTGGCCATCGTCTTCTTCATCTGGAGCGAGATCAGCAAACGCCGAAAGACCCAGTCGTACAACTTCGAAGTGATACCGACGAACATCTTCGTCCTCAAGCTGGTGCTGCTGTCGGCGGTGATCGCCGGTATCACCTGGATCCTCGCCGGCTACCAGGGCCTCTCCTGGGCGGCGGTCATTCTAGTGGTGGTCGTCCTGTTCTACAGCTACGTCACCACCAAAACGACCGTCGGCAGGCACATCTTCGCCGTCGGCGGCAATCCGGAAGCGGCTCAACTGAACGGCATCAGCATCAAGAAGATCACCTATCTGGTCTTCGGCTCGATGGGCCTGCTCACCGGCGTGTCGGGGATCCTGTACGCCTCTTGGCTGCGCTCGGCGACCACCATCGCCGGTACCGGCATGGAGCTTGATGCCATCGCCGCGGCCTTCGTGGGCGGCGCAGCTGTGTCCGGCGGCGTTGGCAAGGTAACCGGCTCGATCATGGGCGCCCTGGTGATGGCGTCGCTGACCAACGGCATGAACCTGATGGGCGCCGACATCTCCGTTCAGTACATCGTCCGCGCGCTGGTGCTGGCCGGCGCGGTGATCTTCGACGTCGCCACCCGCAGGAAGAAGTAGGCGAACGAACGCCGCCTCAGCGCGGAGCTGCTTGCGCCATATCTACTTGTAGGTCGCCTTCCCCTCGTACGTCGGATTCATCACCACGGAGAAATGGAAGATCGGCCTGTTGACCTCGAGTATCCGCATCGGGTTGTGGGCGGCGCCGGCGGGGAGCCATATCATGGTGGAGCGGGTGAGTCTGTGCGCCTCGCCGTTCACCGAGAACTCGATAACGCCGCCAAGCTCGTAGGGGTCGTCCGGATTGCTCCCGTAGAAACCGATGAGTTCGCCATAGTCGTGGACGTGCTCGGTGAAGATGGGATCCCTCGGGGCGGGGGCGAAGTACCAGGCGGTGTTCATCTGAAAAGCGTCTTCGCAGACGTTGCTGTCCATCCAGAGTATGCGCTTGGCGAACTGCTTGTAGAGCTCGCGGAACTCCGGCGTGCCCATGCTGGCCGGCTCCTGCAGGTCCTGCACGAAGTACTTCGCGTACTCTCCGCCGCTGTTGTTGTCGTAGACCATGAATAGGTCCTTTCTGTCCTTACTCTTTGGGCATGTCCCAGTCGATGAAGTGCCAGTAGGGAGCGTTCACTCGCTTCTTGTAGGCGTCCATGTCCACACCGCGCCAGTCGTAGAAGCCCACGCCGGTCTTCGCGCCCAGATCGCCTCGGGCGATCCTGTCGGTGATGGCGGGAGGGGCCTCAGTCATGTTGCTGAGCGTGGGGAACACGGCGTTGCAGGTGCTTATGTTCAGCTTCAGACCGCCGTTGTCGAAGTGCTCGAACATACCGATGGAGGTATAGCGGGGACAGAAGCTGTACATCAGGCAGGTGTCGACGTCTCTGGGATCGGCGATGCCGCTCTCTATGAGGTTGAGAGCCTCTCTCCACAGGGCGAACTGGAGGCGGTTGCCGATGAAGCCGGGAGCGGGCTTCTTGACGATGACGGGCTTGCGGTCGAGGGACTCGAGCAGCTTCACCGCGAAATCGAGGACGGCGGGATCCGTGGCCGAACCGCCGCAGAGCTCGAAGAAGGGCACCATGTGGGCCGGGTTGAAGGGGTGCGTGACGATGATGCGGTCCTTGTACTTCCCGGCCTTTTCGGCGAGAAGGTCGGGCACGATAGACGAGCTGACAGAGCAGATCGCCTTGACGTTCGGACACGTCTCCTCGACCCGGGCGTAGAGCTCGTGCTTGAGGCCGATGTCCTCGGGCACGCATTCGAAGATGACGTCGCAGTCGGCCAGATCGCTGAAGTCGGTGGAGTACTTGAGGTACTTCTCGCAGATGGCGAGCTGCTCTTCAGGCATGAGGCCTTGCTCGATCATCTGGCGGAAGTATTCGTCGTACGTCTTCTTGTATTCGGGGATCATCTCCGCGCGGCGGGCGAGGCCTGTGGTGCGATAGCCGTGGCCTGTGGCGAGCACGGCCAGGCTGTCCCCGATCATGCCGAGACCGATAATGCCGATGTGTTTCACGTTGTCGAGCTTCACGCCAACCCCCTGTTCATCCGCCGACGCGGAGTCTCATGAGTAGTCATCATCGTCTTTCTTCCAGTGCTACTTCCGCGGGCTTGAAGCTTGAGGATCTCTCTGGCTTCGTCGGGGGTGGCGACATCCATTTCCAGTTCGTGGATGATGCGGACCATCCGCTCGACCAGTTGCGCGTTGCTCTTCGCCAGTTCGCCGTAGGCGTAGTAGATGTTGTCTTCCATGCCGACACGGACGCTGCCGCCCTTGAGCAGACCGTAGGTCACGCCCTGGAGCTGGTGAGCGCCGATGGCCATGGTGGACCAGTTGACGAAGCGATCCTTGGGAAGCAGGCTGATCATGAAGTCGAGGTTGTGCTGGCTGAAGGAGATGGCGCCCTGGCTGACCTTGTTCATGCCCATGACGAAGGTCAGGGACACCGGCTCGGGGATCACACCGGCGGGCACGAGAACGTTGAAGACGTCCTCGACGCTGGAGGGATTGAAGACCTCGATCTCAGGCTTGATCCCGAGATCCATCATCTTCTGGGCGTTCTTGATGAGCCAGGGGCGTTCCCACCTATAGATGAAGGACATGTCTTGCCACACGGTGGTTATGAGCGAGGTGTCCAGAGAGCACATCTCGGGCAGGCAGGACTTGTCCTCCATGTCGAGCAGAGCCACACCGTCGTCAGCCTCGGAGTTCGGCTTCGTCGCGGGAGCCGTGGAGTTCTGGATGATGAGGGGGCACTTCGCACGGATCTCGGTGTTGATCTCGGCGAAGATCTTGGGATCGTTGCTCGAATTGCCGTCCTTGTCGCGGGCGTGGATGTGAACGATCGCGGCGCCTGCGTTGTAGCAATCATAGGCTGAGGAGATGACCTCAGACGGCTGCTCGGGCAGATTGGGGTTGGCGGCTTTGCCCTGGAAATTCCCCGTCTGGGCAACGGTGATGATCACCTTTCTCTTGTCGGCCATGTCGTGCTCCCTTCATCGTTGCGTGTACTTGAAATATACGTCACAAGCGCGATGTGTAAGGCGTGGCCTGCGAAGGTTCATAGCCGAGCGCGCCCCCTGGAACAGAATCACCATTCTGTTACTGCCGAAGACACTATCGCTTCGCCCAGTGGAATGCAAGCGTCATTCCGAAACGACCTCTTGGGCCGGGGCCTCACCGCGAAGGTATAGCGTGAGCGCGCGCTTCAGTTCTTGAACCACGGTCTGGTTGGTCATGTCGTCGTAGAGCTCGTGCTCCTGACCGAATACCAGGGCGCCGCGGACCACGGCAGCGTATATGCCATAGGCCACGTCGACAGCCAGTGTCGGGTCGGGGTGACCAATCTCGCTGCCACGCGCGAGCAGTATCGAGGCGAACACCGCGCGGCGCTCCGTGTTGACGCGCTCCCCCGAGCTCGCATCAGCGGATCGAAGACCGAGCTCATCATGAACGCTCGGGACAGTTCTCGCTTGCCGGTAACATGTCGCACGAGCGTGTCGATCAGGCAGTCGACCGTTTCCGCCAGACTCTCCGTTCCGGCGCATCCCTCGCGCATCTCGGCATGGATCAGGGGCTCCAGCCTGGTGTGGAAGCGATCCTGGACCGCGTGCAACAGCGCCTTCTTGTCGGGGAAGCGCGCGTAGAACGCGCCGACCGAGAGATCCGCCCGGCGGACCACATCGGCGACGGTGAACGACTCGATGCCCACGGCAGACATCTCGTCTTCGGCGGCGTCGAGCAATCGCTCCAGTGACTCTCGGCTCCGCTTCTGTTGAGGCAAGTGATAGGGGATCGGCTCCATTTCCATAGGCAGAGTATAGCGCTCGCTGGGGGCTACAAGAATGGCCATTCTGTTTTCGTGCCCGCGCGAGCCGGGCTCCACGGGCGACCGACCCTCCGGTCCGTAAGACGGCGCCTTAGATAGGTTCTCCCGGACCCGGCGCCCCGGCCAGCCACGCCGCGCCTTCGGCGTACAGCTTGTCCACCGCGGGTCCTCGAAGCCCGGGCAGGCCTTGCTTGACCGTGAAGCCGCTTTTCGTCTGCATGTAGGCCAGGTGACGATAGCCCTCGGGAAAGCTGGCGAGCAATCCTGCGTCGAGCGCGAGTCGTGCGCCAGGATCCACAGGGTCGAGCCGATCCTTCTCGTAGATCGGCTGGCGTCGCACGATCGCCCAGCGACCGTCCCTCTTCTCGAAGAAATCGTAGAAACGTCCCCAGCAGACGGCGTCGGCAAGCACACCATCCACCGGTGCACGCTGAAGGATGGTCATCTTGGCTTGCGAGATGGAGCGGGTGCCTACGACCTCGCACGACCAGCCGCCCAACTGGTGCAGGATATTGACCCCATCCTCGAAGCCCTTGCGGCTCACCCTGATGAACTCTTCCGCCGGGCCCTGGAACCAAGTGGCCGTCATCCAGCCGTCGGGGTGCCAAACGGTGGCGAAACGTTCCCAATCCGCTGAATCCCTGAAGACGACCCAGTTCTCGACGACTTCTCGGATCTCCAGCTTGTCTGCGGCCTGTTCGTTCACCATGACCTCCCTCCCTCACCAAGCAAGATACCAGCCGGCAACAAGCCGACGCCAATGCCTGGAGATGCGCTCAAGGTCCTGCTGAGATATCATCGAACCCTATGCGCGCGATGGCCCCTCGGTTGGGCATGCAACTCTTGGAGGATTCTTCCGTGGACAAACTCTGCTCCGTCGAGCAGGCGGTAAGCCTGATAAAGAACTTCGACACAGTCAATATCGTGGCTGCTGGCGGTGGGTACCAGGACGCCGACCTTCTCTACAGGGGCATCGAGAAGCGCTTTCTGGAAACGGGCGAGCCCAACAATCTCACCTTGGTGCACGTCACGGGCGTGGGTAGCGGCAACGAGACCGGCCTGGGCCGGTTTGCTCACAAGGGTCTACTCAAGAAGGTCATCGGGGGCCATTGGTTCTGGTCCAAGAAGATGGGGCAACTGGCACTGGACGAGGAGGTCGAAGCGTACAACCTGCCTCAGGGTGTCATGGCGCTTCTGATGCGCGAGATCGCCGGGGGCCGGCCTGGGCTCCTGACCACCGTCGGCCTGAACACCTTCATGGACCCTCGACTTGAAGGCGGACGGATGAACAAGAAGGCTCAAGAGAGCCTGGTCGAGTTGATCAACATCCAGGGCCGCGAGATGCTTCTCTACAAGTCTTTTCCGATCGACGTCAGCATCGTCCGCGGCACCACGGCGGACGAAGACGGCAACATCTCGGTCGAGCAGGAAGGGCTGGACCTGCATCTGCTGGCCGCTGCGCAGGCTACCTACAACAGTGGCGGGATCGTGATCGCGCAGGTCAAGCGCGTGGCCAAGAGAGGCACGCTCGATCCGCGGATGGTCCGAGTCCCGGCGCACATGGTCAGCGCGGTGGTGGTCGACCCGAACCAGTGGCAGACGTCGGAGGCGGAGTACAACCCCTCTCTCTCCGGAGAGATCAGAGTCCCCATGGACCACATCGACACCCTCGATTTCTGCACCCGAAAGCTGGTCGCCCGAAGGGCGGCTCTGGAACTGAGGCCTGGGGCGATCGTGAATCTGGGGATCGGCATAGCCGACGGTGTCGCCAATGTCGCAGCCGAAGAGGGGATCATTGACGATTTCGTCTTCAGCATAGAGATGGGTGTGGTCGGCGGAGTGCCCTCCAAGGGCATCGTCTTCGGTGCGGCCTGGAACCCCGAGTGCATCATGAGCATGCCCTCCCAGTTCGATTTCTATCACGGCGGCGGCCTGGACATGGCGTTTCTGGGGATGGGCGAAGTCGACGCATCAGGAAACGTCAATGTGAGCAAGTTGGGCAAGAGGGTCACCGGCACCGGTGGTTTCATCGACATCTCCCAGACTGCGAAGATCGCGGTCTTCTGCGGCACCTTCACCAACGGCGACATCCGTCTGGACACCGACGGCCCGGGGATCTGCATCCTCAAGGATGGCGACACCAAGAAGTTCCGCAAGGAGGTGCAGCAGATCACCTTCAGCGGGGAGTACGCCACCAGGAACGGTCAGCAGGTGCTCTACGTCACCGAACGGGCCGTATTCAAGCTGGAGAATGGCAAGGTCGTTCTGACGGAGATCGCTCCGGGCGTCGATCTGCAGAAGGATGTCCTGGACCAGATGGAGTTCACTCCTGAGATCGCCCCCGACCTTGCGATCATGGATCTTGCCATCTTCAGGCCGGAGAGAATGGTGGAGAGCAACCCAGCCATCTTCCGGCATTTTGGGGAAAGGCGCTGAGTCTCGAGGGTAGGCTCGCCTCTGACCCCGTCTCAGATCGAGTAGCCGGCTAGAGCGCCTTCTCGTATGGCGTCCACGATCCAACCGGGCTCCCGGCAGCTGCCGATCACATGGGTCTCATCCACCAAGCCGCGGAACTCGTCGATGGTGGCGGTGTTGGGACCCCAGTCCTGTGTGGCTATGACGTTCTTGCCTTCGAGAACGAACACCCGCTTGTCGGGCACTTGCACCTTGAGTCCGCGATCCACGATCTCACGGTACTCGGCGTCGAACCAGATGGGCACGTGCTTCAGCTTGAACCAGGGCCACAGGTTCTCCAGATCGTCCTTGGTCATCCCCTCACCCAGTTCTGAGAACGGACCATCGTGGGCTATGACCACCTCGCGGCCCCGCTTGGCCAGGAACTCGGCCAGCTCGCAGCCGTGCAGCGTCCCGCCCATGATGACGGCGCTCTTGGCCACCGGCATCCACAGGCGGGTGAGCCGCTCCAGGCGACGTGCCGAGAAGAACCTGAGTGCCAGCTTCAACCGGCCGTGCAGCTTCTCGGTCTTGATGAGCTTGCCGCCGGTGGAGCCGCCGGACGCTCCGGGGAGATCGAACGCGGTGTGCGCCGCCCCGGCTGCAATGACGAGCACATCGGGCCTTTCCGCCCGCACCACCTCTGGAGTGACGACCTTCTTGAGATGGACGGTGACCTTCTCCTTCTCGAGCTGCGTCCTCAGGTAGCGCACGAGATCGGTCAGTTCCTCGGTCTCCATGTCTTTGACGATGGCGGCGACCGGCAGCAGCCCGCCCAAGCGTGATTCCTTCTCGTAGAGGACCACCTCGTGGCCGCGCCGGGCGGCCACTCGGGCGGCCTCCATGCCCGCGGGGCCGCCGCCGACCACGAGCACCTTCTTCTTCGGCCTTCGCCGCCACGCACTGGTACTCGGGCACGATCTCCCGGCCCAGGGTGGCGTTCACACGGCACTCCAACTTCTTGTTCTTGTTGCGCATGTCGAAACAGTGCAGGCATCCGGTGCAGGTGCGGATGTCCTCCAGGCGTCCCTCGCGCACCTTGTTGGGCAGCGCCGGGTCGGCAAGCAGGCGGCGGGTCATGCCCACGAAGTCAAGACTGCCCTTGCGCAGATACTCCTCGCCCATCTCGGGGTCGAGCCGGCAGGCGGTCCAGACCGGGATGGTCACCCCCTTGCGCTTGACGGCTTCGACCAGCGGGACCGTGGCTCCTTTGCCGCCTCGGCTCCAATCCAGGTCGGCGGGCAGCTCCTCCGGAGGTTCGGGATAGAGGATGCGGTCGGGCTGGATGCAGCCCTCCCCGGTGCCCGTAGCGCTCGGCGCGGACGTTGAGACCGTCGGCCACCGTGGCAACGAGCTTGGCCATCTCGGCGCCTTCGTCGAGCGTGGTGGCCAGGGGGTGGTTGTACTCGGCCACGTTCATGAGAACGTGAACGGCGAAGGTGGGACCGCAGCGGCGCTTGGTCTCGGTGATGATGTTCCGCAAGAAGCGGGTCCGGTTCTCGTAGCTCTGGGGACCGTACTCGTCGTCGCGCCGGTTCCAGACGCGGGAGAGGAAGGTGTTGCCCTGGTGACAGGTGCCGTGGTTGATCTCGCAGGCGTCGAAGCCGGCCTTGTAGGCGCGCTCGGCCGCTGAGGCCCACAGATCGATCTGGTCCTCGATCTCCTGCTTGGTCATCGCTCTGCAGGGCAGGAAATCGGGGCCGGGGAGTTCCTCTTGAGTGAGTGCCGAGGGACACTTGATGTCGCGGATCTTCGGATCGCGGGGCAGCAGGCCGGTCGGGTTCCAGGGACCGGAATGCTGGAACTGGATGGAGACCGGGCAGCCGTGCTTGTGCACCGCCTCGGTGAGCCGCTGGAAGCTGGGGATGAACCTGTCGTCGTCGAAGTGGAGCTGGACCCCTTCGTAGCTGCCGTCGGCGAAGTAGTGCACGTGCTGGATCGCCAGCGGGTATTCGACGCCGCACGACTCCACGACGATGAAGCCTACCCCGCCCTTGGCCAGGCGCTCGTAGTAGGCGATCATGCGCGGTCCGACGGTCTGGTCTTCCTCCATGAACGAGGTCCCGTTGGCCGTCTTGATGATGCGGTTGCGTGTCTTGACCGGGCCAATCGTCCCCGGATCGAGGAGCCTCTCGAAGCGCCCGCTCATGCGGTCTCGTCCACGATGCGTGCCGCCGCGGCCAGAACCATCCAGGGCGGCCGAGCCGACCGCACCGGCCGCGCCGATGACGGTCACCTTCATCAGCGGACTATCCCGCGGCCGTGAAGGCCTTGTCGAGCACCGCCAGCGCGTCGTCGATCTCGCGCGAGGACACTATCAGCGGGGGAGTGAGGCGGATGACGTTGCCGTAGAGTCCACCCTTGCCGATGAGCAGCCCCAGGCGGCGCGTCTCTTCGAACACCCGCACGACCTTCTTGGGGTCGGGGGCCTTGCCGTCGGGCGAGGCCGGGTCGATCACCTCGATGCGCCTGCATGAGGCCCATGCCGCGCACGTCGCCGATGCATGGGTACTTGGTCTGCAGCGCTTCGAGGCCCTCGCGGAGCCGCCCGCCCTGGACGGAGGCGTTGTCGGCCAGGTGGTTGCCCTCGATGAACTCGATGGTCGCCAGCGC
Organism: uncultured Actinomycetes bacterium; assembly: GCA_963714175.1. Classification (GTDB taxonomy): domain Bacteria; phylum Actinomycetota; class Thermoleophilia; order RBG-16-64-13; family RBG-16-64-13; genus RBG-16-64-13. Next base: position 613,937 of record CAVQNN010000011.1, read on the forward strand.
ACCCCGCGTGCTCACCGGGTTGCCGCCGAAGGTGGCGATGGAGAGTCCCTTGAAGCTATCGGCCACGGCAGGCGTCGCGATGGTGGCGCCGATCGGCAGTCCGTTGGCCAGGCCCTTCGCGAAGGTCATGATGTCGGGCTGCACTCCCCAATGCTCGATGCCGCAGAACGTCCCGCCCGTGCGGCCACAGCCGGTCTGCACCTCGTCGCAGATGAAGAGCCCACCGTACTTGCGCACGATCGGCAGGACCACCTCGAAGTACTCCTTGGGGGCGGTGATGAATCCTCCCACCCCCTGGATAGGCTCCGCCATGAAGGCGGCGATCTCTCCGTTGGTGGTCGTCTGTATGAGCTCCTCGACGTCGCGGGCGCAGCGCATGTCGCAGTTGGGATAGGTGAGTCCGAAGGCGCAGCGGTAGCAGTACGGGTTGTGGGCATGCTTGATGTAGGGGATGCTGCTGGGCATGGGCCGCCACGGCGCGTGCGCGGTGATGTTCATGGTCACCTCGCTGCGGCCCGAATAGGCGTGGCGCAGCGCGACTATGTCGGAGTGGCCGGTGGCGTGCCGGGCGAAGAGCACGGCCGTCTCGTTGGCCTCGGTGCCCGAGGAGGTGAAGAAGCTCTTGCTGAGATCTCCAGGAGTGACCTCCGCCAGCTTCTTGGCCAGTCTCACCTGGGGCTCGTTGATGTACAGCGTGGAGGCGTGCTGGAGCGTCCGGTTCTGGTCGATGACCGCCTCGTTCACGGTGTCGTTGCAGTGACCGACGCTGACGGTCAGGATGCCGCCGAAGAAATCGAGGTACTCCGCGCCTTGGGCGTCGGTCAGGTACATGCCCTTGCCGCGGACGAGCGTGAGGGGCTTCTCGTAGTAGGTAGCCACACAGGGAAACAGATACTCCTTGTGCAGGCTCTCGATCTCCGTGGCTCCGCTCTCAGCAGCCATTTCTCATCCTCCTCGTCGCCGCGCCCGCCATAATGCTGTTCCGTCACTTATAGCCCACGGCTCTCCCAGTGTCAAAGCGACCTCGGCTTCGCGGCGTGTGGAGGGCACCGGCGGCACGAGGCGCCCAGCGAGCGAAGGGCGGCTGTTACGTCGAGCCAGTTGCCCCCAGCGCTGTCCGGTTGAAGCGATTGTTGCATTTCCTCGGATTCCCTAACCTAGTCATTGGTGGCGTTATCACCAAGCATCTCTCTGCGCAACGTATTAAGTCTTTCGCGGTGTATGTTCCTATTGTATTCAGACAAGTTTGAGCCAAGCAAAGTGTCAAAATGTTGAACCAGCAGTTGTAAGGGCATTGCATTGTATCTGATTCTAACCAATTCGTGACTTGCGATATCTGCATCATGATTGAAGTACTGCAATATCCCCAAAGCAACTGCCGGCGACCTTGAAATGCCTTGCCAACAGTGGACAGTGTATCCGGTAGACTCTTTCTCAGTAGTCTTGATGAAATCGATAACCTTCACCGCATCGCCATACTCAGCAAGGCGTTTGACTTTGAAGCCATGAAGGGAATCTCTGGTTGAAACATCCCAAAACTTGAGCCGCAATACTCTTTGAAACTGGGAACTGATGATGGCCGGGGTTCTATGGCTGGTATCATTTGGACTTAGGGCAAAGCCGGGATTAGTTATCGAAATACAATGAGAATAGACTAATCCGCCGTTCTTAATGTAGCTGATGAGTTCTTCCTGACCGAAGATCTGTATTCGCATAATGGCTCATTCTCTTACGAGTAATACTCCGCCCGACGGTGAAACGCCCCCCCGCATCGGCGCGGATATACGGACTGTATATGCCCGCCCGCGGGGCGTCAAGCGGATTGCAGACATCTTGGCTGCCGCGATCCGGCCGCCCGGCTCGGCTTGCGACCCGGGATGTGGCTGAACTGCAACACAGCGGAGGAATGCCGTGGCACGGGAGGGCGGACGAGAACAGACGAGGGCCACGTGGTGTACCTCGGCGTTGAAGTCGCGGCCCCGGCTCCGGCGCCCGTTGTGGTACCCGCTTGACGGCTCCTGGGGCAGCGTCTACAGTCTGCGCAACTTGAATGACACGGGAGATCGCGAATGCCATACATCACAGCTGGCCGGCGACAGCATTTCCTCCGAGCACATATGCTGCGCCTTCTCCGACAAGAAGTGCGCGGAAGGCTATGAACTCAAGAAGCAGTGGCTGGCGGAGGAGTTCGGCAAGGGATATGTCTTCCGTCGGCTGGACGAGCGAGCAAAGGTATTCATCGAGTACGGTCCGGCGGAGAGCGCCTGGGTACCGGTCACGGCGCCCGGCGACGATCTTCGGTCTGTTCTTGGACGGCGGGTTCGTGACGACCGACATCAGCGCCTGCATGACCAGCCGCTTCGACAGGATAGTCGGGCGGCGATAGGTCCGCGGCGGCTCACCCCGTGATGGTCTGAAGAGGCCGAAGTATCACAGTCAGGGGAGACAGGTCATGATCGAACGAGAACTGAGTGCTCCCTATACCCTGGTCGGTCCCGACGGTCGCTTGAACCCAGACGCGGTCGGCTGGTCGCGCCGGCCGTTGTGCGACGCGATGCTTCCCGGTCCCGTCGGCCGTCGCAAGCGCTGGAATTTCTGGACCTTCAACACGCCCGACCTGCACTTGGTGGCAGCCGTCGTGAACACCGACTACATGTGCTTGGCTTTCGTCCAGTTGCTGACGTTCGCCGACCGTGAGTGGCGCGAGGGCCGGCTGACGTTGCCGCTCGTCTCACGCCCGCGCATGGGCGGCCGCGTCGACGACGACACGGTGTTCCGCTGGGGTCGCCGGCGAATAGAGATGCTCCCGCGCGACGGCGGGGTGGAGGTCTTGGTCGATTGGCCGGGATTCACCGGCGGCGATCTGCGTGCCGAGTTGTGGGCCGCACCCATCCCCGGCCAGGAGTCGATCAACGTGACGATCCCCTGGTCCGCGAAGCGGTACCACTTCACCTCCAAACAACCGGCTGTGCCGGCCTCGGGCACCGTGCGCGTGAGCGACTTGACCTACACTCTGAGCGGTCCCGACTGCTTCGCCGGATTGGATTTCGGCCGTGGTGTGTGGCGCTACGACTCGACCTGGAACTGGGTCTCAGCTTCGGGTCGGGACGCGCAAGGCCGCGCGATCGGCGTCAACCTGGGCGCTGGCTGGACCGACGGCACACCGATGACCGAGAACGGCATTGTCCTCGACGGTGTCGCTCACAAGATCGGCCAGGTGGTCAGCTTCGACTACGATCGGCGCCATCTCACGCGGCCCTGGCACGTCCACTCTGACGACAATCATACGGTCGACCTGTGGGTCGCGCCGTTCTATCACCACCGGTTGAGTGTCGACCTGGGAATACTCCGCAGCAGGCTAGATCAGGTCTTCGGGCGCGTAACCGGCACTTTGGTCCTGCCGGGCGACACGGTGGAGATCGACGGAGTCCTTGCCGTCTGCGAGGAGCAGAAGGCGCGCTGGTAAGTCGAGTAGGCTCTCAGCTCCCCAGAGCCACTCTGAACGGTTCCTCGGAGAAGTCGAGGTGCGCGAGCATCTCCTTGGCCGCCCTGCCGATCTCTCAAAAGACGCTTGACAGGAACCGACCGCACGTGCTCTAGTATGTAGAGCGAGCGCTCTATCCATATTGGAGGGAGAGATCATGAAGAGGGTCCTTGTTCTTGGCCTACTGATACTAATGGTCGTGGCGCTGCCACTGATGGCCGCCTGCGGCGAGGAAACGACCGACACCACGGCTGCAGGCACTGAGACCACGGCTGCAGGCACTGAAACCACGGCCGCTGGTACTGAAACGACGGCTGCTGGCACTGAGACCACGGCCGCGGCGGCCACCGAGACCCTGAATATCGGGGCTGTTGTATGGACCGGCTGGCCACTCGGCTACGACATGAAGCGTGGAGTCGAGATCATGGCCATGCTTGACAACGAGGCCGGTGGCATCGACATCGGCGGGACCAAGTACAACGTCGAGTTCACCTTCATCGAATCCAACAACGACCAGGCCACCACGATGTCGGCGGTCAACAAACTCATCTACGAGAACAAGGTCAGCTTCATCATCACCGACACGATGTATCCCGGAGCGGTGTTCGCCGAGACAGAGAAGAACAAGGTCATCTCGCTCACCGGCTGCCCCATCCCGACGATGTTCGACCCCACCTACAAGTACACGTTCCAGGGAGGCACCATGATGCAGGCCACGCCTGAGGTGGCCGGCTGGATCGCGGCGAACACCCCGGAGATGAAAACCGTCGACATGGCCTTCCCGGACGAGGCGGGCGGTATCGGGTACGCCATGGGCGTCAAGGCGTCTCTTGAGGCCTACGGGATCACCGTCAACGAGATCAAGTATCCCGTCACGTCCTCCGACTTCAGCGCCATCGGCACCCAGGTCAACGCCGACGCTCCCTCGGCGTTCATCGCCTGCGGCAACAGCGCCATGGATGCCCTGATCTACCAGGCTGTTGTCCAGGCCGGCTACGAGGGCCTGCTGTTCAGTACCACAACCGTTACCTACGAGACCCTGAAGACGGCCGTGCCGGCAGAGGCCCTCGAGGGATTCATCGGTGGCGCTTGGCCGGTCGAGTTCGACCCGGCAGCGACTGAAGTGGCCAAAGTGTTCAAAGCCAAGTGGATCGAGGTGAACGGCAAGTGGGACGGCCCTGAGATCCAGCTCACCGCGGCGTACGCTGCCCTGAGGGCCGCCCTCACCAAGGCTGGAACGACCGATGTGGACGCGGTGGCCGAGGTTCTTGCCACCGGACTCACGTTCGAAGGCCCCACCGGGAAAGGCGAGATGATCCCTCGCAACGACATGGGCATCTCTCGGACGGTGGACAACGTCTCCGAGTTCTGCATCAAGAAGATCGAAAACGGTGCGCCCACGCTGCTGCACATGGTCACCCTCGATGAGGGCAAGAGCTACCTGGCTTCGGGAATCCTCGGGCAGTAGTCGGTGGGAAGTCTGGCGTAGAGAAACGGGGCGGCTTCGCGTAGCATGACACTGCGAAGCCGCCCCACACCAGCGCAGCAGAACGGGGAGCCGTCTCTATTATGTCCGTCATACTGAAGCTGGCTTTTGATGGGCTGACCATAGGTTTGGTCTACGTCATCCTCGCCGCCGGTCTTGTACTGATCCTCAGCGTGACCGAGATCTTCTTCGTAGCCTACGGCATGTTCTACATGTGGGGCGCCTATGTCGCCTGGTACTGCGTGGAGAACTTCGGTCTGCCCTATGTTGTCGGCCTGCTCGTGGCGATCGTGTCCACCCTGCTTCTTGGACTGGTCAGCTACGTCCTCATATTCCGGCGGATGCAACACACCGAAGGCCGTTTCCTGACTACCGTCACGGCGGCGCTGGGCATGTCTCTGATTCTAGGACAGGCGGTAATACTGGTCTTCGGCACCCAGCCAAAGAGCATCCCCGGCGTTTTCACTGGTGCTTTCGACGTGGGCGCGGTTCACATCGAGGTCAAGAAGCTGGCATTGATCGGCATTGGTGTTCTTGTGACCCTGGTCTTGTTCTGGGTGTATGAAAAGACCCGGATGGGCCGGGCTATGCGTGCCGTTGCGCTGAACTCGGATGTCGCTGCCCTGCATGGGATCAACCCCACGCGCGTTTATCTGCTGACCATGGGGATCGGTTGCGCGCTCGCCGGTCTTGCCGGCGGCCTCTACGCTCCGGCCTACAACGTCTCTTCCGGGATGGGCACCTACGTCATCGCCAGCGTCCTTCTGATGACCATGCTGGGGGGCATGGACAGTCTTCTGGGAGCCGTGGTGGGAGGGCTTATCGTCGGTCAGATCCTGAGCTTTGGTCAGTACTACGCGGGCCAGATGTCTGTGGTGTATCTCTTCTTGTTCATAGGTCTAGTCGTCTACTTCCGTCCCAACGGGCTGTTGGGACACCGCACCGATTTGGGCGTTTGAGACGTGAGAGCCCTCCTGATCGAGCGCAAACGTCTGATCGGCTTTGCGGTCTTGGCCGTGCTCGTCGCACTCGTACCCCTGTGGGTGCAGTCACCCTACTACATCGATCTTGTGATCAATGTGATGATCTACGCCGCGCTTGCGATGACCTTCGTCATGCTGCTCCGTACCGGCCTCATCAGCCTATGCATCGCAGCCTTCTGGGGTATCGGCGCGTACGCCTCGGCCATGCTCTCGTTGCATGCGCACCTTTCCTTCTGGGCATGCCTGCCGCTTGCCACGCTGATCACAGCGGCGTGTGCTCTCGTCGTCGGATACGTAATTATCAGGAACGCCGGATTCACCTTCATAATCATGACGACCGTCATCGCCATGCTGTTCGTGACCGTTGTGGGCAACGTCAAGTCGCTGGGCGCGTACAACGGCGTCTCGAACATACCTGCTCCGGACACCATCAATCTTGGCGCTCTCGGGTCCATCGTCTTTGATTCCAAGGTTGACTACTACTACTTGGGCCTCATCCTTCTCGTCATCATCGTTCTCGTAGTCAATGCGTTCTATTCGTCGTGGGCCGGACGGGCCTGGAACGCGATAGGTCTGAATCCTCGCCTGGCCCAGTCGATGGGCGTCAATGTGTTCCGCTACCGGCTTGCATCCTTTGTGGTGGGGTGCGCTATCGCCGGACTGGTGGGTAGTTTCTACGCGCACTATCAGACGTTCATCATCCCCACAGCCTTCAACCTCTTTCCCAAGACCATCCAGATCCAGGTGTTCGCGGTACTGGGAGGGGTCGGGTTCGCGACTCTGGGTCCCATCGTGGGGGCCGCTCTGTTTGTCTTCTTCACCGAGTTGTTCAGCGGCTACGAGGAATACAGCATCATCATCGTCGGCGCGCTCGTGGTGCTGATGGTTGTGTTCCTTCCCCGGGGTCTCTTGAGCTTGGGAGAGTTCTCGGCCAGGATCAGAGGCTGGCGCCGGAAGCTCGGAGGCGGAGGTAGCGCCTCGGAAGCCGTGGTGGCGGAACCCGAGGCGCCGCCAGGCCGGCCAGGGAGCGACGATACGCGATGACCGATGCCGCACCAGATAAGAGGACCCTCCTCAAGGTCGAGGACGTCAGCAAGCACTTCGGTGGCCTGGTCGCCGTCAATCACCTGACCTTCGATGTCAAAGAGGGCGAGATCCTTGGCATCATCGGGCCGAACGGCGCCGGGAAGAGCACCATCTTGGGCGTGATCAGCGGCTTCTACCCTGCCACGGGCGGCAAGGTGTTCTGGAACGATCGGGAGATCACCAAGTTGAAACCACACCAGATCGTGCAACTCGGCGTGGGCCGGCAGTTCCAGACATCGACCCTGTTCATGAGTCTGTCGGTGCTCGACAACGTGTACTACGGGTTCCATCTGAGCTACAAGACGCCGATCTTGAAAAGGCTGGGCCGCTTCTCGTCCTCCAGGAAGGAAGAGCGTGAGCTGAGGGGGCGGGGCGAGGAGATCCTGGAGCGCATGGGCTTGGGCTCCGTCAAGCACGAAACGACGAAGAATCTGCCGCATGGCTACCAGAGGATCCTGGGGGTCTGCATCGCGCTTGCGACGACTCCCACATTGCTGCTGTTGGACGAGCCGATGACCGGCATGAACCAGAGCGAGATCCAGACGATGGCCCAACTGGTGAGGGGTCTGCGAGACGACGGCATAACGATCGCTATGATCGAACACAACATGACGGCCGTGATGAGCTTGTGCGACCGGATCGTGGTGCTCGACCATGGGCAAAAGATAGCGGAAGGTCTGCCGAAGGAGATCCAGGAGAACGAGCTGGTGATCGAGGCCTACCTGGGGAAAGACGAGTTGCTCATGGACGACAAGGCTGAATAGCGTGCTGCTCGAAGTGAAAGACCTGACCGTTCACTACGGCAAGGCCCTTGCCCTCGACAAGCTGTCGCTCCACATCGACGAAGGCGAGATCGTTTCCATCGTGGGGGCCAATGGGGCCGGCAAAACCACCGCCATCAGGACTATCTCCGGTTCCAAGCAGCCGACTTCCGGCGAGATCTGGTTCAACAGCAAGCGCATCGACCACATGCCGCCCTACGAGGTGGTTCGCTTGGGCATCGTCCAGGTTCCGGCGGGTCGCCAGATCTTCGCGACCATGTCGGTTCTGGACAACCTGATGGTGGGGGCGCATCGGCGAAAGGACCGGGAGGGGATCAGGAGGGACCTCGAATCGGTCTACGAGCATTTCCCGATACTCAGAGAGAAGCGGAAGCAGGCGGGCGGGGAGTTGAGTGGCGGCCAGCAACAGATGCTCGCGGTAGGCAGGGCGCTCATGGCCGACCCGAAGCTGCTCCTCATGGACGAGCCGAGCATCGGACTTTCCCCGATCCTGGTCGCCGAGGTTGGCAAGATCATCAAGGACATCAATGGCCGAGGTATCAGCATCCTGCTGGTGGAGCAGAACGCCCGCATGGCCCTCAGGCTGGCCAGTCGCGCCTACATCCTGGAAATCGGGAAGATCAGCTTGCAGGGCAACTGCGAGGATCTGATCGATAACCAAGAAGTCAAGCGGTGCTACTTGGGAGGAGACGCAGCTGTCTAGTCCTTGAGGGCCTCCACAAAGGGCTTCTCGGAAAAGTCGAGGTGAGCGAGCATCTCCTTGGCCGCTTGGGCGGGATCGCCGGCGCGTACTGCGTTCAAGATATTGTCGTGCACGTGCTCGATATCGACGACGCGGGCGTGAGTTAGTCCCCAATCCACCGGTACGAAGAGCTCACTCCGTATGCCCACCATGGCTTGTTCCAGGTAGCGATTGTGCGCGGCCTTGGCCAGAATATCGTGGAAACTGAAGTGCCACCGCACCACCGTGGTTTGGTCCTCCACCACGGGACGGCCCGCCGCCTCGAGCATCTCGAGATCCTCGGGAGTCCGTCTCTCAGCCGCGAGAGAAGCGATCTGGGACTCGATGAATCTGCGGTACTCCAGCATCTCGGCGATCTCGTGCTTGTGATTCCGCAGCCACTCTTCCCAGCGCTTGTGGATGGACTCGGAGTCGTTGATCCACGCTCCTCCCTTGGAGCCGATCTTGACCACCAGGAAGCCGACTGTCTCCAGAGATCGCAACGCGGCCCGCAAGGTGATCCTGGCTATTCCGAATTGGATGGCCAATTCTCTCTCGGAGGGAAGTTTGTCTCCAGGGCTGAGTTGCCCGGAGAAGATGAGAGACCGAAGATAGTGTTCAGCGAGGTCACTCGCCCGGATCTGCGCCGAGGTGACCACGATACTGCTGTCGGGAGGCAGCATGCGAGTTTTCTGCGACAGAGGTGTCTGCATGGCTGGCAGAATATCACAAGCCTGCCGCAGTCCGGGCGGGAGTCAGTAGGAGTCGCAAGACGCGACCCCCGCCCCTCCGGCGGGGAGGGACGGGGGTCGTTCACATCGAGCGATGAAGTCGAGAGATGAAGGCGGCCTACGCCTCCGACGTCTCGATATCCCTGGGGTCGGCGCCGAAATGGTCATTCTGTTCCCGTGACGCCACCTTCTTGCGCCTTGCGAACAGCAGGTAGCCGCCGACTAGGAGCAGCCCCGCTGCACTGATGATCGCGGCGATGATGAACGCCCAGGCATAGTCGCCGTTGTTCGCCTCGATGACAGCGGCCGCCAGACGCGGGCCGATGAAGGCGGCTATGGCGACCGTGAGGAACATCATGCCGAAGTTGATCCCCAGGTGCTTGCTACCGAAGGTCTCGGCTGTGATCGGGCTCATCAGGGCGAGGAAGCCGCCGTAGCACAGGCCCACCGCGCAGATGCCGAGCACCACGGGCAGATAGGCACTGCTCCGCCACATCACGACCAGGGCAAGCGCGGCCATGATGAGCATGGCGATGAACACCGGATAGCGGCCGATCTTGTCAGACAGCACTCCCCAACCGATCTTCCCTACCACCATGCCCACAGCCAGGTAGCTCACCACCGCGCCGGCCGCCTCGGCCGATACTCCCAAGACATCCTGGGCGATGGGAGAGGCGTATCCGATAACCATCAGTCCGGAGGTGGTACCGATGGTGAAGAGGATGAACAGCACCCAGAAGACCGGAGTCTTGAGCACTTCCTTCCAGTCCTTGTCGGCGACGCGGGCATGTGAAGTCTTGACCACCTGGGGAGCCCATCCTGCCGGCGCGTACCCGAGCGGCGCCGTCCGCACCATGCGGGAGCAGATGGCGATGATCACGAAGAAGAGACCGCCCAGGATCCGGAGAGCCCACATCAGGCCGAACTGATCGATGAGAGCAACGGTCACGGGAGCCCAGAGAATGGCGCCGGCTCCGTAGCCGGCCGCCAGCAGCCCAGAGGCCAGACCCCGCTTGTCGGGGAAGAAACGTATCACGTTGGTCATGGTGGCACCGGGGTAGACGATGCCCAGGCCGACCCCCGAGAAGATCGTCAGGCCATACAGGTATCCCAGCGACTGCGTGAAGCCCAGGCAGGCGATGCCGGCTCCGAACACGAAGGCGCCGACCAGGAGCAGCGTGCGTGGCTGCATGTATTCAAGAGCTTTGCCGGCAAAGATCGACGTGCTGGCTGCCGCCATGATGAGCGCGGTAAACGACAGCGCAACATCCGCGGAGGTCCAACCGAACATGGCGCTCATGGGTTTTACGAGAACGCTCCACGAGTAGCCGAAGCCGGCGCAGAGACTGGCGATCAGGCAGACGGCAAGTGTCACCCACCTCTGGGCATCGTAGTTCACAGGTTTCACGGTCAGTACCTCTTCTCCAGCGCGTTCGCGCCGGCCTATCATCTCCCCCAGATTGTCTCTCGAGCTCGAGGCTCGAGTGGCGTTTTACAGAGCGTTCCCGATCTTCCAACCAGCTTTGGTCGAGTCCGGGATAACAGCCGGACTGTCGCAGTCGCCGATGGTATAGATCTCCGCTACCTTCCCCTTCGCCTTCTCAGCCAGCTCTTTGTTCGGCGAGAAGGGCAGGACCGGAATGATGGTCTTGCATTCCAGCAGTCGCGTCTTGCCTTCCTTGGTCTCGATGGTCACGCCTTCCTTGGAGAACTTGACCAGCTTGACCCCGGTGAGCCGCTCGACTTTCTTCTGATCGAACCAGTAGAAGAGGCGGGTCTTGCGCTCGGGCACCAGCCACTGGCCCAGCTCCTCGCCCTCTTCGACGATGGTCACGGTGCGGCCTCGCCTCATCAGGAACTCGGTCAACTGGCAGCCCTGGATGGCTCCACCGACGATGACCACCTTCTTGCCCACCGGCATCCAGATGGCGGTGAGCTTGCGGAGCATCTGGGGCCCGACCAGGGCGATCATGAACTTCAGGAGGCCGTAGAGTTCGGCGGTCTTGACGACATTCTTGAGTTCGTACCCGGGCACATTCGGCTTGGTGGGGATGCCGCCCACAGCCACGACCAGCGCGTCGGGTTTCTCCTCGGCAAGTGCCGCGTCGTCGAACAGCTTGTGCATCTTGACCTTGACGCCGTTCTTCTTGACCTGGGTGCGGAAGAACTTGAGGAACTTCGGAAGCTCTTCGATCTCGAAGCCCTTCACCATGGAAGCAAGCGCCACGGCGCCGCCCAGATACCCGCCGCTCTCGTACAGGGTCACGTCGTGCCCGCGGGCAGCCGCGACGCGCGCCGCCTGCATGCCGGACGGCCCGGCGCCGACCACGACCACCTTCTTCTTCTTGGTGGCCTTGGGGGCCATCTCGTACGACTCGGTGCCGAAGCAGGCGTTGATGCGGCAGTACCGCACCTCGTTGTAGTTCGTGTTGCAGGTTCCGCAGTGGGTGCAGGGCTGGATGTCCTCTTCGTGGCCCTCGCGGACCTTGTTGGCCCAGTTGCTGTCGGCGAAGAAGCGGCGGTTGATGCCGATGAGGTCGGCCTTGCCGGTGCGTACGATCTCGTCGCCAGAGTCGGCGTCGATGAGACCCACCGTCATGACGGGGATCTTGACCACGGACTTGATGATGGGAGCGAGCGGCACCTGAGCCAGAGCGCCATGGTGGCTCCAGTCCAGCTCCTTGGGGAAGTCCTTGAGCGGGATGTGGGGCTCGGGATAGAACATGTTCTCCTGGTTGTACGAACCCTGATGCATGCCCGCCCAGTGGGAACGCACGTGCAGCGAATCGACCCCGACGGACTCGTAGATCTTGGCGATCTGCTTGGCGTCTTCGATGCTCAGGGCCTCGTCGCCGGGCAGCCCGACTTCGATGGCGTTCATGAGGATCTGGACCGGGAAGTCCTGGCCGCAGCGCCTCTTGATCTCTTTGATGACGTCGACGATGAAGCGGGTGCGGTTCTCCATGCTCTGCGGCCCGTACTTGTCGTCGCGCTTGTTCCAGAAGCGGGAGAGGAAGCCGTGGAAGAGGTGGTCGGCAGCGGCGTTGATCTCGATGCCGTCCCAGCCGGCCGCCTGCAGACGAGCGGTGCCCGAGGCGAACCGGTCGACCAGCTCCTCGATCTCGTCGATGGTCAGGACGTGCGGCGGCTTCTCGTCGTGCACGTCGAACGGCGAGGGATAGGTCACCGCCGAAGCGGCGCATGGCTCAGCGATGAGGGCATAGATGCCGCTCCAGGGCCCGCGGTGATAGAGCTGGCTGAAGATGGGGACCCCGTATTTGTGGACTTCGGCCGAGAGCTCGGCGAGGTTCTTGATGTACTTGTCGTTGTCGATGCGGAAGCGGCGGTCGCCCTCTTCCAGCAGCGGCCACTCCATGGCGGGAGTCTCGGTGATGATCAGGCCGGCGCCGCCTTTGGCCACCGCTCCGTAGAAAGCCTTGGCCAGCGTGCCGACCCGGTTCTCGCCGGATTCGAAGAAGTATGTCTGGGCCGCCGTCTTCACGATGCGGTTCTTTAGTTGCACCTTACCGATATTCGTCGGCGAGAACAGGTGTTCATAGCGCACGGTCATTCTCGGGCTCCCTCTCTGCGATGATGAATCTGGTAGGGCGGGCCTGGCGGTCCCACCTCTCCGGGGAATCACAAAGATTATACGGTAGACAAGGCATGTTGGCCACGCATGCCCGCGGGGTCAGCACGGACGAGCGTCGCGAAGCAAGAAGGCGGTAACCGCCGTCACCACGAATACCCCGGCCGACAGGAGATAGGAGGGACCAAGAGAGGAGAATGTATCTCCCATCAGTCCTCCGATATATGGCCCGATCGCCATGCCCAGCCCGATGAAGATCGTGACGAATCCCAGAGACGCGAAGGCCAGCTTGGGGCCGAACCCATCGCCGCAGGCAGCTCCGATCAAGGCGGGCACGGCGAAGACGCCCGATCCGAACAAGATCGCCGAGATGACCAGCGCCGCCGTTCCCGGCTTCAAACCGAAGAGGAGCGCCGCGACCGCCTGCAGCGCGAAAACGACGCCCATGGCCCGGCCTCGCCCGATGCGGTCCGAGACAGCTCCCCAGACCACTCCGCTCGCGAGGCTGGCGGCTCCCACGGCCAGGAAGAGGTTGCCCGCGGTCTCACTGGAGAAGCCCAGATCTGCCGTGAGTCGTTTCTGGAAGAAGGTGAAGTAGATCAGATACGCAAAGCCATAGAGGAAGTTGACGGATCCAAGATGCCAAGCGTAGCCGGATCTCAGAACGCGCCAGATATCGGTTCGGCCGGTCCCCTTTCTCTCGGAAGGGGGTTTCGTCTCTGATGGGGCCTCGTATGGCCGGTCACGCTCCAGGGCCAGGGTCAGCGCAGCCACCGCCATGGTCACCACGGCGAAGAAGAACCAGGCCTGGCGCCAACCCCCGTCACCCCCGCCTGCGATGATGCGCGGCACTACCGGACCGGCCACGACCAGACCGAGGCCGTTCCCCGAGGCGGCGATCGCCGAAGCTAGGCCCAGACGGCGGGTGTCGAACCAGGAGGCCATGAGCGCGATCGACGGGGCCATGACCATCCCGTTGCCGAGTCCGGTCAGGAACCGGCCGGCCGATGCCGCCACCAGTTCGTTCGCGAAGCCCGTGAGGACCATCCCTCCCGCCGTGACCACCATTCCCAGGGTCACCACCTTGCGGGGCCCGAACCTCGACGCCAGGAGACCGCCGAAGAAGGCCATGAGTGTGTAGCCGACCAGGTTCCAGGAGGCGAGAGATCCCGCGGCCGCGCTGCTCAGATCCAGCGCCGCCTGCATGTCCGGCAAGATCGCGCTGTAGCCGAAACGGCCGAACCCCATGGCGCCTGCGATGCCTAGGAAGGCTACGGCCAGGATCACCCAGCGGTATGCGGGGCTGTGTGTCGGCCGCAAAGCGTCTCCTTCTCCGGCAGCTTGGATTCTTGACCACAATAGTAGCCGCTATGGGGTTTGCGCAGCGTGCGAGGGCGAGGGGATGCGCAGGAAGCTGTGCTACATTCGGTTTATGGAGACCATTCCGGCAGACAGCACGGCGCGCGGCGAAGCCGGAGAGGCGCTGACGCGCTGCGCCTGGGCCGTGACCGACCCCCTGTATGCGCCTACCACGACGAGGAGTGGGGGGTACCGGTCCACGACGACCGCCTGCTCTTCGAGTTCCTGGTTCTGGAGGGTGCTCAGGCCGGTCTGAGCTGGCTCACCATCCTTCGGAAGCGCGAGGGCTACCGGAGGGCCTTCGCCGGGTTCGATGCCGGCGGAGGTGGCGCGCTTCGGCCAGGCGGATGTCGAACGCCTGCTGACCGACCCGGGGATCGTGCGCAACCGGCTGAAGGTGGAGTCGGCCATCACCAACGCCCGGGCGTTCCTGCGGGTGCAGGAGGAGTTCGGCAGTTTCGCGGACTACGTTTGGCGATTCGTCGATGGTGAGACCATCCACAACGAATGGCGGACCATGGCGGAGATCCCCGCCAAGACGGCGGAGGCGGAGACGCTTGAGCCGCGATCTCAAGAAGCGGGGGTTCCGTTTCGTCGGCCCCACTATCTGCTACGCTCACATGCAGGCGACCGGCATGGTGAACGACCACACTGTCGATTGCTTCCGGTGGGCGGAGTTGAAGAGACGCGGCTGACCAGGCAGTTCGTCGGAGTGCGGGCCGGCACGGGCGGCAGGAAGGGCTGATCTGGTGAGCGAGACGCAGACCATCCTGTGCATAAACAGCGGCTCTTCGTCGCTCAAGTTCCACCTGTACGAGATGGGGCGGTCCGCCGAGGGGCGCACGAGGAGCTGCTGGCACGGGGCGCCGTCGAAGGCATCGGGCAGGGCGAGGGCCGGCTCTGGTTCGCGGACGGCGCAGGGGAGGCCTTCGCCGACCGCGGACTCGGCAGACGTCGAGCACGAGAGCGCCATCGAGCAGGCGCTGGCTGCTCTCTCCGGCAGGAGTCTGCCCTCCATCGAGGCGATCGGTCACCGGGTGGTCCACGGGGGCCCGAAGCACTCTCGCCCCCGAGTTGCTGACCCCCGAGTCTCATCGACGACCTGCGCGAGCACACGGCCTGGGCCCCGCTGCACATGCCGGCCGAGCCTGCGGGTCATCGATGCCTTGCGGGCACAACGTCCCGGGGCTGCCGCAGGTGGCCTGCTTCGACACCGCTTTCCACGCGCGCATGCCCGAGGTCGCCCGCCGGCTGCCGCTCCCGCGTCGATTCTACGAGCAGGGAGTGTGCAGAAGTACGGTTTCCACGGACTCTCCTACGAGTACATCCTCAGCGCTGCTGGGCGAGCGGGCCGCGGTGCCGTCTGGTGATGGCCCATCTGGGCAACGGTGCCAGCATGGCTGCCTGTATCGGACGGCCGGCCCATGGAGACCACCATGGGCATGACCCCTCTGGGCGGCTTCATGATGGGCACCCGCACCGGCGACATGGACCCGGGCGTGCTCCTCTATCTGGTGCGGGAGTGCGGCTACGACGACAAGACTCTCGAGCAACTGCTCGACAAGGAGAGCGGGCTCAAGGGCGTCTCGGGGGAGACGGCCGACATGGAGACCCTGCTCGAGCTCCGCGCCGGCGGCCACGAGGCCGCGGCTCAGGCGGTGGAGATGTACTGCTACCAGGCGCGCAAGACCATCGGGTCGCTCGCGGCGGTCATGGGCGGGGTGGACCTTCTCGTCTTCGCCGGCGGCATCGGAGAGAACGCCGCCCTGGTCCGCGCCCTGATCTGCCGGGGTCTGGAGCATCTGGGCGTCGAGCTCGACCCGGCAAGGAACAACGCCCACGCCGGACCATCAGCTGCGACGGCGCCTCTGCGCCGTCGGGTGTCGTGCACACCAACGAAGACCTGATGATCGCCCGCCACACCTACGCGCTGGTGTTCGGCGATCCCGCGCCTGTCCGCGCCCGCTCGTCCGAAGGAGGAATGTCGTGAGCATCGCATCTCGCCCGTCTCTGACGCAGGGCCATACGCCGCTCCGCCAGCCTGTCACCTGGAGGGCGCAGCGCCGCTGGACCCGGTCCTGCTGGAGCGGATGAACGCCTACTGGCGGGCGGCCAACTACCTGTCGGTCGGGCAGATCTACCTGAGGGACAACCCGCTGCTGCGCCGCCCGCTGCGCCGCGACGACGTCAAGGCCCGCCTCCTCGGTCACTGGGGCACCTGCCCGGGTCTGAACCTCGTCTACGTGCATCTCAACCGGGCCATCAAGGCCCGCGACCTGGACGTGCGTCTACGTGTGCGGGCCCGGCCACGGCGGTCCGGCCATGGTGGCCAACGTGTACCTGGAGGGCACCTACAGCGAGTACTACTCCGAGATCTCCCGGGACGAGGCCGGCATGCAGCGGCTGTTCAAGCAGTTCTCTTTCCCGGGTGGCATCCCCAGCCACGTGGCGGCGGAGACTCCCGGCTCCATCAACGAAGGCGGGGAGCTGGGCTACTGCCTCTCGCACGCCTACGGAGCCGCCTTCGACAACCCCGATCTGATCGTGGCCTGCGTGGTCGGCGACGGGGAGGCCGAGACCGGGGCGCTGGCCGCCTCCTGGCATTCGAACAAGTTCCTGAACCCGGCCGTCGACGGGGCCGTGCTCCCCATCCTCCATCTCAACGGCTACAAGATCGCGAACCCCACCGTCCTGGCCCGGATAGACCGCGGAGGAGCTGGCGGAGTATCCTGCGGGGATGCGGATACACGCCCTACTTCGTCGAGGGCGACGACCCGGCCGTCGTGCACCAGCTGATGGCGGCCACCCTCGACCAGGCGCTGGATGAGATCAAGGAGTTCCAGCGCAGGGCGCGGGTGGAGGGCATCAGCGAGCGGCCGGCCTGGCCGGCGATCGTCCTGGTGACGCCCAAGGGCTGGACCGGGCCGAAGATCGTGGACGGGCTGCAGGCCGAGGGGACGTTCCGCTCGCACCAGGTGCCGTTCTCGGACATGACCGACGAGCACGTCGAAGCTGCTCGAGGACTGGATGCGGAGCTACAAGCCCGAGGAGCTCTTCGACGAGGCCGGGACCCTGCGTCCCGAGCTGGCCGAGCTGGCGCCCAAGGGCACACGGCGCATGGGAGACAACCCGCACGCCAACGGAGGGCTCCTGCTGCGCGACCTGAAGCTGCCCGACTTCCGCGACTTCGCCGTGGACGTGCCGGCGCCCGGAGCCGTGATGGGCGAGGCGACCAGGGTGATGGGCAAGTTCCTGGCCGAGGTCATGCGGCTCAACCTGGACGAGAGCAACTTCCGGGTCTTCGGTCCCGACGAGACTCGCTCCAACCGGCTGGACGCCGTACTGGAGGTCACTCCCCGCACCTGGAACGCCGACATCATCCCCGGGGACGACCGCCTTTCTCCCGACCGGCCGGGTCATGGAGATCTTGAGCGAACACACCATCCAGGGCTGGGTGGAGGGCTACCTGCTCACCGGACGGCACGCCTTCTTCTCCTGCTACGAGGCCTTCATCCACATCGTCGCCTCGATGTTCAACCAACACGCGAAGTGGCTGGACGTCTGCGAGGAGATCCCCTGGCGCAGGCCGGTCGCCTCGCTCAACTACCTGCTGACCTCGCACGTGTGGCGGCAGGACCACAACGGCTTCTCTCACCAGGACCCGGGCTTCATCGACCACGTGCTCACCAAGAAGGCATCGGTGACGCGGGTCTATCTGCCCCCGGACGCCAACAGCCTGCTCTGGGTCACCGACAAGTGCCTGCGCAGCCGCAGCCTGGTGAACGTGATCGTCGCCGGCAAGCAGCCGCAGGCCGCAGTGGCTGGACATGGCCTCGGCCATCCGCCACTGCAGCGCCGGCGTGGGGATCTGGCGAGTGGGCGAGCAACGACCAAGACGGCGAGTCCCGACGTGGTCATGGCCTGCGCGGGCGACGTGCCCACCATGGAGACGCTGGCCGCGGTCGACTTCCTGCGGAAGCACCTGCCCGATCTGAAGGTCAGGGTGGTGAACGTGGTGGATCTCATGACTCTGCAGCCCCAGGAGGAACATCCCAACGGTCTCACCGACGAGGAGTTCGACAGTCTCTTCACGGTCGATCGGCCTGTCATCTTCGCGTATCACGGCTATCCCTGGCTCATCCATCGGCTCACCTACCGGCGCACCAATCACGACAACCTGCACGTGCGCGGCTACAAGGAGGAGGGGACCACCACCACGCCCTTCGACATGATCGTACTCAACGAACTCGACCGCTTCAGCCTGGTGCGCGACGTCATCGACCGGGTGCCGGGCCTGGGCGAGCGGGCGGCGCATCTGCGGCAACTGGTGCGGGATATCCACGTGGATCACAGGGAGTACATCCGCGAGTACGGCGACGACATGCCTCTGGTGAAGGACTGGACTTGGGGCTTCTACTCGGGAGGTGCGTCTTGAAATGTACTAGGCTCTTTGTCGACGCTGCCGGAAGATCTGACTTCGACGAGGTCGAGATCGACCAGCGCCCCGACCATTTCGCCCCATCTGCCTCGCCGGTAGAGCTTTCCGCTCGCTTGGACACGGAAGGGATCGTCTTCGTCAGTTTCCCGGCCGGTTGGTTCGGGGAGCGGCATACCGCGCCTCGGCGCCAGTTCTTTCTGCAACTGGCCGGCGTGATGGAGGTCGAGGTCGATGGCGGAAGGACGGTGCGCACCGGCCCGGGTGAAGTCACCCTCATCGAAGACACGGGAGGCAGCGGTCACGTCACCCGGGTGATCGGCGACACCCCCGTCACTGGTGCTTTTGTGCAGTTGCCCGGGGAGTAGCGACGTCGTGGGCCCGGCCTCTGAACCGGCTCGGATGTGGATCGTTCGGCCTTCGCGCCCCTATTCTGCCTGCCATTCGAAAAGGTGCAAGACTCCGCCGGCCGCGAAGGCCACGTGCGTGTCGGATGCCGCGATGAACGGTGACAACCATGGCGGCTCAGACTGCATGCCCAGCACCTGTTCGTAGTTGCCGTCATAGCCCCGGGCGACGATCTCGTAGCTGTACTCATCAGGGGATTCGATGGCCCGGAAGTAGGCCGCGAAGGTGGGCGCGGCGGTGGCGAAGTCGCCAAGGAGGTCGATCTCTCGGGTCTCCCGCGTGGCGAGATCCATGGCCTTGAGACCGTCCTCGTAGTAGACGAGAGTGTCGTCCCCCACGGAAGGCCGCCAGGCCTGGTTGCCCACTATCAAGGGTTGACGCGCTTCGAGGTCCATCGTGTAGATGCCCGGCTCGAAGATGTCGACGGCGGTCGCGTTCTCCCACGTCAGGTGGGTGTCGGAGAGGCTGTAGGTCCAGAACGAGTCGCCCAGGTTGTACGCGGTCGCTGACTGACACCAACTCGATCGGGTCGCCCGTTGGGACGCCGCTCGAGTCCACCTCTACCCCAAGCACTCGCAGCAGCGAGTACTCCTCGGGATTCTCCGCCCAGGGCTCTCCCTCGGTCCAGGTGATCCACGACCCGGCCACCTGTGGATAGGCCATCCCGCTGCCCGTCGCCACCTCCACCTTGGGGCCATTGGGGAGGAGATAGGAGTACACGTGTTCGTTGTAGTACTCGTAGGTCACCTCGTCGTAGTCGCCCTCCCACCAGACCGCCAGAAGGCCGTCGAGGTCCTCTCCGTAGAACTGGGAGGCTTCGGTCGGCAACTGGATCAACTCACCGGAATCCAACATGTAGGCGTGGAGGGCGGGTACGTCATTCGCCATGCTCTTGATGAGCAGCGCCTGGTCCGACACGCAGACCGCCCAGACCTCCCCGTCGATCCCGGGGACGCCCAGCTCCACCCACTCACCCGCGGAGTCTCCCGGCGCCCCGGCGGCGAGAGTGGTGGTCGTGGTGGCCTCGGAAGTCGTGGTGGCTGAGGTCTCGGTGGTGCTGGAACCGGTGGTGGAGGTGGTCGAGCTCGCGATTGTGGTGACGGTGCGGGTGTCGTCACCGTCGCGCAAGAGGAGAGGCACTGCCACGGCGGCTGCGATGATGATCACGGCCGCGATCGCGATGCCTATCCACAGCCCCGTGCGGCTCCCCTTGCCCGGCCCCGTCGGCGGGACGCCGTAGCCGGTGTAGCCCGGAGGCGCGGGTGGAGCGCCGTAGCCAGCGTAGCCTGTCGGCGTCGGTGGGACGGGAGCCGGCGCCGGCGGCGCGGTCACTGGGGGCACGGGCGCCTGGGGCTCCGCCGCTGGAGGCGTGGCTGTCGGCGGCGTGTAGGGTGGCGGGGGCGGGACCGGTGTTGCGGCCGCCGGAACCGGCGCACCGGTTCGCGGCACAGGCTGTCCGCAGGCGGCACAGAACAGGGCCTCGTCGGGTATCTGGCTTCCACACGCGCTGCAGAACATCGAGACACCTCACTTCCCCGGGACCCGGCGGATATCGAGTTCCAGAACCAGACCGGCCCTAAGTTTATCAGCCGCCCGGCGGCGCGATCCTTCGCCTGTGGTAGCCTCATCGGCATGACGCAGGTGATCCTTTTGGCCATTGTGGGCTTTCTGGGCGGGGCCTTCGGGTCCATGGTAGGTCTGGGCGGGGGAGTCTTCATCATTCCCGGCCTGGTGCTGTTCCTGGATGTGCCCATCCACACCGCCGTCGCCGCGAGTCTCCTGGGCGTGGTGGCGACATCCACCACCAGCTCCATCTTGTACGTGAGGCAAGAACTGGCCAATCTCCGCCTGGCCGTGAACATCGAGACGGCGCTTACTCTGGGTGCTCTCACCGGGGGGTTGGTGGGTGCCATGCTAGACAAACAAGTGCTGAGCGCGGTGTTCGGCGGAGTCATGGTGGCCGTCTCCGTGTATATGGGACTGCGGCGCAAGGCGGCTCCGCCCACGCCCATGGAGGGTGACGATCTCGGGCGCTTGGGGGCGAGCTATCGCGACGGCAATCTGGATCGTGAGGTGAGCTACCGGGTGCGGCGTTTGCCTCTTGGTCTCTTCGTGGGATTGGTGGCCGGCAACGTCTCGGGGCTGCTGGGCGTGGGCGGAGGCTTTCTCACCGTCCCCACCCTGAGGTTGGGCATGGGCGTGCCCATGCGGGCGGCCGTGGGGACGAGCAGCGTGATGCTGGGAGCGACGGCCTGCGCGGGTGCCTTGGTCTACTTCGCCCGAGGCATGGTGGATCCGGTCATCACCGTCCCGGTGGTGCTGGGAGTCACTGTCGGCGCGTTCATAGGCTCCCGGTTGGCCTCCCGGATGCGGAGTTCGGTACTGGTCGTGGTTCTGGCCGTCGTACTGTTCGCCCTCGCCTTGCAGATGATCCTTGCCGCGGTGGGGATCAGCCTGCGATGAGCGCGAAACCTCAGGAGCCACGCGAATCTGTGGAGCGCCGTCTGGCCCGGCCGCTGTCTCGACTCCTGCTGGTCGGGCTGCTGTTGGCGATCCTCCTCATGCTCGTGGGCGCCGTTCTTGCAGTGGCGGGTCCTGATGACCCCGTCGCGCGCGAGAGTTCCATCGCCGACCTGCCACGAGGTCTGGCCGACGCCGAGCCCGGGGCCTTCTTCAACCTCGGGCTGTTGATACTGCTGGCGACCCCGGTGGTCCGCATCATTGCGCTCGTGGCGACCTTTTCGCGGCGCCGGGCTTGGGTGTTCACCTGCGTCTCCGTGGTGGTTCTGGCGGTGCTGGCGCTGAGCGTCTTCCTCGGTCTGCGCGCCGGGTGAGGCCCGTCCTGAGGCGCAACTTCGGTCCGTGCCTCTGCCATCGAAGGTTGGCGCAATCGGCGGGCGGTCCGCTAGAATCTCGCGAATGCACGTGTTCCTACTCATAGTCGCCTTCTGCGTCATCCTTGCCGGTTGCGAGCTTTTCGTCAACGGAGTCGAGTGGTTCGGGCGCAAGCTGCACCTCGGTGAAGGGGCGGTAGGCAGCGTGCTTGCCGCGGTGGGAACAGCTCTCCCCGAGACGGTCATCCCACTCATCGCCATCCTGATCCCGGCGAGCGGTGCAGTAGGTGCGGCGACCCGGAGACGAGATCGGGATCGGCGCCATACTCGGCGCTCCCTTCATGCTCTCCACCCTGGCCATCTTCGTTTGCGGCGTCTCCATAGTCATCTTCACCCTCATGAAGAAGCGCAAGATGAAGGTGCGCTACAACAAGATCATCATGCGGCGCGACCTCGCATACTTCCTCGTCGCCTACACGATCGCCGTTCTCTGCGGCATCTTCGACATCGGATTCTTCCGCTACATCGTCGCCGGGCTTCTCATCGTGAGCTATGCCATCTACGTACGCCAGACCATGAAGAGCGAGGGCGACCTGGAGGGCGAATGCCGGTCTCTCTACTTCCACCGTACCGCCGAGTCCCCCCAACTGGGGAGGGTGATATTGCAGCTCATCGTGGCGCTGGCCGCCATCATCTTCGGCGCCGATCTCTTCGTGGAGCATCTGACCAAGATCGCTGAAGCTGCGCAAATCCCCGCCCTGGTGATTTCGCTGCTGATAACCCCCGTTGCCACGGAGCTGCCGGAGAAGTTCAACAGCGTCATGTGGATGCGGGACAAGAAGGACACCCTGGCTCTGGGCAACATCACGGGGGCGATGGTGTTCCAGAGCACCTTCCCGGTGGCTATCGGCATGGCCTTCACCGACTGGGACCTGTGGGGGGATGGAGATTGGCACGCGGCGCTGGCGGCCGGAGTGGCGGTGTTCTCGGGTCTTGTCCTGTACAGCCGGCTCCGTTTCTTCAAGAAGGGATTCGGGGTTGGATCCCTTCTCTTCGGAGGCGTGCTCTACGGGGCCTTCCTCGGCGTGACCCTCTGGTCGATCTTGTAGGTCGCCGGGCTGGGCTGCCTGCCGGGCCTACTCCGTCACCCGGTCGGGTCTGGAGACGTTCACGCCCGCTACCCCCGACCTGCGTCCCAGTACCCACTGCTCCAAGGCCTCGGCCACGCCATCCCTGAGGTTCGAAGACGTGATCATGTCGGCCGCCGCTTTGGCCGCCGGGGTTGCGTTACCCATGGCCACCCCGATCCCCGCCCACTGCAGCAGAGGGGCGTCGCTGTCGTCGTCTCCGATTGCCATGGTCTGCTCGGCCGGTATGGCCATCCGTCGCGCCAGTTGCTGCGCCATGGCGGCCTTGGAGGCATCGATCGACACGATGTCGAGGACTCCTGGGGTGGTCTCGTAGATGGTCGCCCGCGTCTCGAACATCCGCCTTATGGTTATCGCCGCCGCGGCGGCCGCATGTTCGTCCAGGTCTCGCAGATCCAGGAAGACCTTGTCTATGGACTCGCTGGCTCGCAGCACCTCGTCTACGTTTCCCACCCCGTGGGGCTCGGAGACCTCATAGTCGATGATGCTTTCCTGCTCGAGGTCTCTCAGCCGGTCGGTGAACCACTCGTCGTCGCTCTCGACGTTGGCGATGGCGCCCAGATCTCGTCCCAGAGACACGAGTTCAAGGGCAAGTTCCGGTGCCACCGGTGCATGACTCAGCCCGGCGCCGGCCTGGACACTCCAGAGCAGGGCTCCGTCGCAGGCGATGAGAGGAGTGAGCAGCCCCAACTCCTGATGCGACGGACGCATCCCCCTCGGGGGCCGCGAGGAGACCAGTACCACTTCCACACCTGCCTCGCGCGCGTTGGCGATGGCCCGCTTCGCCCGATCGGAAATGTGCCGCGGACCGGAGAGGAGGGAGTCGTCAAGGTCGATGAACACGAGGCGCATCATGCGGCCGGTGCCTATCAGCTGAGCCAGCCCGTGTATCACGTGGTCGAGATGCTGACGCATCGCCCGGCGTGCCTTCAGTTCGTCACCCGAGTTGATCGCGCGCCGGATGGCGTCATGCTGCTGCTGCAGGGCGATGGCCCCGCCAGGCTCCTTGTAGTAGGCGGCGAAGATGGCGGCCATGTGCTCGTGAAGCATGTCGACCGGTTCTTGGATGACGCGGGCGAACAGGGGGTTGTGCGTTGCCTCGGCGATGGCCGCGTGGAAAGACACATCGTCTTCTGGGGACAGCACATCGCCGGGAGCGGTGAGGAGTATCGACATCCGATGGAGGTCTTCGAGCGTGGCTCGCCGTGCGGCCAATCCGGCCGCTTCGATCTCGACGGCGCTCCGGATCTCCATGAGCTCGATGATGCGCTCTGCCCCTCTCCCGAGCAGGGGGGACAGAGGGGCGATGAAGCTGGGTGAGGGGATGTTGGCCACTGTCGTGCCCTGGGCTCCGCGGCCGGTCACCAGGAAGCCCTGAGCCTTCAGCTCCCGCAAGGCCTCACGTATGGCTGGGCGGCCGACCCTTAGTCTGGCGGCCAGGTCGCGCTCGGAAGGTATCCTGTCTCCGGGCTTGTATTCGCCCGAGCTGATCAGGGAGCGCAGTTGACCGGCAACCTGATCGGGAATAGTCTGAGTGGTCACGGGGCGAAGCTTATCCTCATTCATAGGTAAGATGGTAACACCATAGCTCTGAATTACGCAAGCCGGTCGAGGGGCACCGGCGGCAGAGGCAAGCGTACGCGCACACGTTGTGCATGGCCAGGTGTTTTGCTATCGTCATCGTTGGGCTGTGGCTGCATGTCCAAGCGGCTCGGAATGGTCGCGAAGCACTCCCGCCACGAGGTGGTCGCTTGGTTCACCCGACAATCGATCTGTTGATCCAGTTTGGCATCATGTTCGCCATCGGCGCCTTCATGGCCATCGCCTTCATCTCCATCTCGCACCTTCTCTCACCAAAGAGCACGAATCCGAACAAGGGCTGAGCCCTATGAGTGCGGCGTCGTGCCCAAGAGTGATGCCCGAGCGCCCTTCAATGTGCACTACTACCTGGTGGCCGTACTCTTCGTCCTGTTCGATCTGGAGGCGGTCTTCATATACCCCTGGGCCATCTCGCTCCGCTCCCTGGGGACGCCCGCGTTGGTGGAGGTTTTCGTGTTCATCGCTATCCTCCTCGTCGGGTACGCGTATGCCTGGATGAAGGGCGTGTTCGAGTGGGAATGACAGACCAGGCTCTTCGGCAGGCTACCGAGGCGGAGGTGCGCGCTGCCATGCAGGGCGTCTCGCCGGCGATCGGCTCTCCGGAGGGTGGCACGTCGGAGCCGGACTCGCCCGACGATCTCATGGGCGCCCCGGTCCGACTCCCCGGCGGGATAGCCCTGCCGGTGCAGATCGAAAGGGTGCTTGGCTTCGGGCGGAGTTTCTCGTTCTGGCCCCTGCTCTTCGGGCTCTCCTGCTGCGCCATCGAGATGATGGCCCTGGGCGGGTCGCGTTTCGACATGGCGCGCTTCGGGATGGAGGCTATGCGGGCCTCGCCACGCCAGGCGGACGGTATGATCGTCGCCGGCTGGTGCAGCATCAAGATGGCTCCCCGGGTGGTGCGTCTGTACGAGCAGATCCCCGACCCCAAGTGGGTCCTGGCTATGGGGTCTTGCGCCATCTCGGGCAACATCTGGGACACCTATCACGTAGTTCAGGGGATAGACAGCCTCATCCCCGTGGACGTATACGTGCCCGGTTGCCCGCCCCGCCCCGAAGCTCTATGGCAGGGACTGGAGATGATCCGGGAACGGGTCAAGAAGAGCACTCACGCCTACGACGGATTGCGCCGCATCCCCGCTCGCGACGCTCTGGCCGAAAGCGAGGCCCGTGTCGCAGGCGAAATCCTTGTCGAAAGCGGATCTCGCACCGAGAGCAGGCAGCGGTCGTGACCAGAGAATCGTCACAGACCGCCGTCGACCAGACGTTGCCTCCGACCCTGGCCACCGCGGCCGCGAAGCTGCGGCGGCGTTTCGACGCCAGGCTTCTCGAGAAGAGCGAGTCGCGCGGAGAACTCACCTACGTGGTGGCTCCCGCCGACTGGCTGAGGGTGCTCGCCTTCTGCAAGAGCTCGCCCGACCTCGCTTTCGATCAACTCGACTGTCTGTTCGGCGATCACCTGCCGGAACGCACCGCGGCTCCGTTCGAGGTGGTCGCGCATCTGCTCAGCCACACGCACGGCCACCGTCTGCGGGTGAAGACCTCGCTGGCCGAGGGAGAGGAGCTGCACTCGGTCACCGGGCTGTGGCCGTCGGCCGGGTTTGACGAACGCGAGACTTGGGAGATGTTCGGGATCGTGTTCGACGGCAATCCCGATCTGCGGCGCCTGCTGACCGCCGACGACTTCGAGGGCTTTCCGCTGCGCAAGGACTTCCCCTTGGAAGGCACCGTGGGCGGGCGCATCCGCACCGACTTGCGGGGCAAGATCTAGATGAGCGACCCCGCCGTGAGCGACACGAGCCACACGTCGGCCGCCGGGCCGAAGACGCCGTGTCGCTCGCCGACCGACCCACCCTGGAGGAGCTCAAGCAGCGCAAGGCCCGCAGCCGACAGCATCCGGAGCGCGTCGGCGACATGATGACCGTCAGCATGGGTCCGCAGCACCCCTCTATGCACGGGGTGTTCCAGGCGGTGCTGGACCTCGACGGCGAGGTCATCGTCAACGTGCGCCCGCATATCGGCAACCTGCACCGCGGGGTGGAGAAGCTCTGCGAGCACCGCACCTATCACCAGATCATCCCCATCACCGACCGCCTCGACTACATCGCGGCCTTCGCCATGAACCACGGCTTCTGCGAAGCGGCCGAGAAGCTCATGGGGGTGGAGGTTCCGCCCCGGGGCCGCTACATCCGCACTATCGCGCACGAGCTGTCCCGTGTGGCCAACCACCTCCTGTGGCTGGGCGTCCACATCATGGACCTGGGCACGCAGACCTTCCTGGTCATCTGCTTCCGCGACCGCGAGTACGTGCTCGACCTCATGGAGATGCTCACTGGGGCGCGGCTCACCCACTCGTTCGCCCGCATCGGCGGAGTGGCCAAGGACCTCCCCGACGGCTTCGACGAGCGTTGCCGCAAGGTCGTCGAGTTCCTGCCCAAGCGGGTCGCCGAGTACGAGCGGATCGTCAAGCACAACCGCATCTACTACAAGCGGGCCAAGAACGTGGGCATCTTCACCTCCGAGGACTGCTACGCGTGGCGGGTGACCGGTCCGACCCTGAGCGCGGCCGGAGTGGCGCGCGACCTGCGCAAAGACGAGCCCTACGCCGCCTACCCGGAGCTCGACTTCGACGTGGCGGTGGAATACAACGCCGACGTTTACGACCGCTTCCTCGTCCGTATGACCGAGATGCGGGAGTCGTGCAAGATCATCCGGCAGTGCTTGGACAACCTGCCCGATGGGCCCTTCCTGTCCCGGGACGCGGGCCACGCCTTGCCGGCCAAGAAGGACGTGCTCCGCGATTCCGCGGCCATGATCCAGGACTTCTACCAGGTGTTCCAGGGACCGCAGGCGCCCAAGGGCGAGGTCTACCGGGCCATCGAGGTCCCCAAGGGTGAGATGGGCGTCTACATAAGGTCGGAGGGCGGCGCGAAGCCCGCCCGCGTCCGCTTCACCACCCCGAGCTTCTACCATGGCCAGGCGGTGCCGGCCCTGATCGAAGGGGAGACGGTCGCCGACATGGTGGCCATCTTCGCCAGCGTGGACGTCGTGCTGGGAGACTGTGACCAATGAGCGATCCCGTAGCCCAGCTCATCTTCCTCATCATCAAGGCGATCGCCATGCCGATGATCATCATCCTCATGGTGGCCTTCGCCATCTACTTCGAGCGCAAGTTCGCCGGCTTCTTCCAGGCCCGGGTCGGACCCACCTATCTCGGACCTTGGGGCTCGTTGCAGTCGTTCGGCGACGTTCTCAAGCTCCTCTCGAAGGAGGACGTCGTCCCGGACAGGGCGGACAAGACGGTGTTCAAGCTGGCACCCTACATCGCCTTCATCCCCGCCTTCTTGGTGATGGCCGTGCTGCCCTTCGGACCGGTGGGGGGCGAGGTCAATCTCTTCGGGCACCGCTTCGACTACGTGATCGCGAACTTCGACTCCGGGCTGGTGCTGTTCCTGGCCATGGGCGCCATCGGCGTCTACGGCGTGGTCCTGGCCGGGTGGTCGTCCAACAGCAACTACTCTCTGCTCGGCGGACTGCGGGCCGGCGCCCAGATGATCTCCTACGAGCTGGCCATGGGCTTCTCGGTGGCCGGGGTCATGCTGATGGCCGGCTCCATGAGCCTGGTGGACATCGTCGACGGACAGGCGGGCAACTTCTGGGACTGGTACTGGATCCCGCAGATAGTGGGCGGGGTGGTCTTCTTCATCGCCAGCATCGCCGAACTCAACCGCACGCCGTTCGACCTGGCCGAGGCCGAGCAGGAGCTGGTGGCCGGTTACCTGACCGAGTACTCCGGCATGCGCTGGGGCATGTTCTACTTGGCCGAGTACGTGAACATGATCGTCGTCTCGGCGATCGTCGTCGACTCTGTATTTCGGGGGTTGGCGGGCTCCGCTCGAGGTGCTCGACTTCATCCCGGGGCCCATCTGGCTCTTCCTCAAGATCTGCGTTCTTCATGTTCATCTACATGTGGATCCGCTGGACCATCTTCCGCTATCGCTACAACCAGCTGATGTCCATCGGCTGGAAGGTGCTGCTGCCCTCTGTCCCTGGCCAATCTCGTGGTCACGGCGATCGTCGTGAGCGTGGTGGGCTGACATGGGTCTGGTAGACATCGTCAAGAAGGGCGCCTTCGTCGACATCCTGCGCGGGATGTCGGTGACCGGCACCTACTTCGTGGTCGACAAGGTGACGGTGGAGTATCCAAAGGAGAAGCTGCAGACCTACCCGCGCTTCCGGGGAGTACAGGCGCTGCTCACCGATCCGGAGACCGGCGACACCAAGTGCGTGGCCTGCATGCTCTGCGCCACCATCTGCCCGTCGCGGTGCATCAACATCGTGGGCGAGCAGACGCCCGAGGGCCGCAGCCGTCCGGCCACGCTTCGACCTCGATCTGTCGCGCTGCATCTTCTGCGGGCTGTGCGAGGAGGTCTGCCCGGAGGCGGCCATCGTCATGACCCGGCAGTACGAGCTGGCCACCTTCGACAAGGGCGACTTCGCACCTCGACAAGGAGAAGCTGCTCGCCAACCAGGTGTACGCGCGCAAAGAGCTGTTTGCCCTGCCGGCGTGGCTGAGGCGGCGCGCACCGCGGCCGTCCCGGCCGGCGCACCCGCGGAAGGGGAGCGCTGACCACTATGACCGAGAAGATCCTCTTCATCAGTCTTCGCAGTCCTGGCAGTGGCCGGGGGCGTGGGCACCATCACCCGCAAGAACGTGGTGCACGCCCTGCTGTTGCTGGTGTTCACCTTCCTCAACGTGGCGGCGATCTTCTTCCTGACCCAGGCCTACTTCCTGGCCGTGGTGCAGATCCTCGTCTACGCGGGCGCCATCATGGTGCTGTTCTTCTTCGTGATCATGCTGCTCAACCTGCGGACCTTCGAGCAGGAGGAGCAGACCCATCGGCAGCAGCGCTGGCTGGCGCTGGCGCTCTCGGTGCTGGTGCTGGCGGAGTTCGTGATCGTGCTGGCCGGCATCACCTTCACCTCGGCGCGGGGCGGCTTCACTCCTGAGGCCATCAGCGAGGCCGGGGGCAGCACCAAGGTGTTCGGCGAGGCCCTCTTCAACAACATGCTGCTGCCCTTCGAGGTGGCCTCGGTGATCCTGCTCGTGGCCATGGTCGGCGCCATCATCCTGGTCAAACGCGAGAAGACGGCCGGCGGGGCCACCCGCACCTGGGAACCGGGCGACCAGCCCACGCCCGAAGCCGTCGAGGAGGAGGTGTAGCCGTCATGGGCGCGACCCCTGCCGACATGCCCATCCCCGTCGACTGGTATCTCTACCTGTCGGCGGCGCTCTTCATCGTCGGCGCCGCCGGGGTGCTGATACGGCGCAACCTGTTCATCATCCTGTTCTCCATCGAGCTGATGCTGAACGCCGTCAACATCAACCTGGTCGGCTTCGCCCGCTTCCACGAGAACCTGGTGGGGCAGAACTTCGTGCTCTTCGTCATGGCCATCGCCGCCGCCGAGGCCGCGGTGGGTCTGGCCATCGCCACCGCCCTGTTCCGCAACCGGCAGACCCTCATGGTCGACCTCTTCGACGGATGAAGGGCTAGAGTGGCATGAGACTACATCTGGCTCATACCGGTGCTGCCCTTCGCGGCCTTCGTCGTCACCCTGATCTTCGGCAAGTGGTGGATCAAGGAGTCGGCGCACTGGCTCCCCATCCTGGCCATGCTGGGCTCGTTCGGGCTCTCCCTCGCCGCCTTCATCCAGATCCGCGGCGCCGAGGAGCCGGTGGTGGTCGAGCTGTGGCGCTGGTTCTCGGTGGGCAGCTTCCAGGTGCCGATGTCGCCTGCAGGTCGACCAGCTCTCGGCCGTCATGCTGCTGGTGGTCACCGGGATCGGGCTGCTGATCTTCATCTACTCCAAGGGCTACATGCACGGCGACCCCGGCTACTACCGGTTCTTCGCCTACATGAGCCTGTTCGCCTTCAGCATGCTGATGCTGGTGCTGGCCGGCAACTACCTGCTGCTGTACTTCGGCTGGGAAGCGGTGGGGCTCTGCTCCTACTACCTCATCGGCTTCTTCTATCACAAGCCCGAAGCGGCGGCCGCCGGCAAGAAGGCCTTCATCGTCAACCGGGTGGGCGACTTCGGCTTCGGCCTGGGCGTGATGCTGATCTTCGTCACCTTCGGCACCCTGGACTACGTGGGGGTGTTCGAGCAGGTGAGCGCGGGCGGCATCGGGGAAGGCACGTTGATCGCCATCGCCCTGCTGCTCTTCATGGGGGCCATGGGCAAGTCGGCCCAGTTCCCGCTGCACGTGTGGCTGCCCGACGCCATGGAAGGCCCGACCCCGGTGTCGGCCCTCATCCATGCCGCCACCATGGTCACCGCCGGGGTCTACCTGGTGGCGCGGAGCGCGGTCATCTTCGCCAGCGCGCCCACGGCCCTGCTGGTGGTGGGCGCCATCGGGACCTTCACGGCCATCTTCGCGGCGGTCATCGGCATCTGTCAGAAAGACATCAAGAAGGTGCTCGCCTACTCCACCGTCTCGCAGCTGGGGTACATGTTCATGGCCCTGGGGGTGGGGGCCTGGGCGATCGCCATCTTCCACCTGGTGACCCACGCCTTCTTCAAGGCCCTCCTGTTCCTCGGCGCCGGTTCGGTGATCCACTCCATGAGCGGCGAGCAGGACATGGACAAGATGGGGGGCCTGCGCAAGCGCATCCCCGCCACCTATCTGACCCTGGTGGCCGGCTCTCTGGCCCTCTCGGGCATCTTCCCCTTCGCCGGCTTCTGGTCGAAGGACGACATCCTGGGCTCGGTCTGGCGCGACGGCAAGTACCTGTTCTGGGCGGTGGGACTCATCGCGGCCTTCATCACCGCCTTCTACACCTTCCGCATGATCTTCATGACCTTCTTCGGGAAGCCGCGGATGGACGAGGAGACCGAGAAGCACGTGCACGAGAGCCCCTGGTCGATGATCGTGCCGCTCATCGTGCTGGCCGTCGGCTCGCTGCTGGCCGGTTTCCTGGGGCTGCCCGGCAAGCTGGGGGTCATCCAGAGCTTCCTGGAGCCGGTGTTCGCGCCCGCCAACCACATCCTGGGGATCGAGGAGCACGGCCTGAAGGCCATCGACTACGTGCTCATGGTGGTGTCGCTGGTGGTGGCCATGCTGGGCATCGTCCTGGCCTGGTTCATGTACGTGCGGCGGACCGACCTGCCCGCGCTGGTTGGGCACAAGCTGCGCCCGGTCTACAAGGTGGTCTACAACAAGTTCTACGTGGATGAGTTCTACGCCGCCACCGTGGTCGCGCCTGACGGTGGACGGCTCGCGCTGGGTCTGGCATCAGTTCGACGAGAAGATCATCGACGGCGCCGTTCACGGCACGGCCTGGCTGTGGCAGCACGGCGGCCAGACCGTGCGGCCGCTCCAGACCGGGCCGGGTGCAGAACTACCTGCTGGGCATGTTCATCGGGCTGTTCGTCATCGTGACGGTGGTGGTGTTCCTGTGAAGCTGACCATCCTCACCTTCCTGCCCGTGATGGGCGCGCTGGTCATGCTGGTCTTCATGCGCGAAGCGCCCCAGCGCCTACAAGACCACGGCTCTCGTCACCAGCATCTTCACGCTGGCCCTCGCCATCTACCTGTTCACCCAGTTCCAGACCGGCACCGCCGACTACCAGTTCGTGGAGAACCACAGTTGGATCGCCAGCCTGGGCATCTCCTACCACCTGGGCGTCGACGGCATCTCGCTGCTCCTGGTCCTGCTCACCACGCTGCTCTCGGTGGTGGCCATCCTGGGCTCGTGGAACTCCATCAAGGACCGGGGGCTGGCCTTCTTCATCAGCCTCCTGGTGCTCGAGACCGGCATGCTGGGCGTGTTCGTGTCCATGGATCTCTTCCTCTTCTACGTGTTCTGGGAGATCCAGCTCATCCCCATGTACTTCATCATCGGCCTGTGGGGCGGAGCGCGCCGGGTCTACGCGGCCATCAAGTTCTTCCTGTTCACCTTCGTGGGCTCGGTGCTCATGCTGGTGGCCATCCTGGCGGTGGTCTGGTGGTACGCGAAGAACGGCGGCACCTCTCACCTTCGACATCCTGACGCTGCAGCAGGCCGGTTTCAGCGGCTCGCTGGCCATCTGGTCGTTCATCGCCTTCTTCGTGGCCTTCGCCATCAAGGTGCCCATGTTCCCGGTGCACACCTGGCTCCCCGACGCCCACACCGAGGCGCCCACGGCCGGCTCGGTCATCCTGGCCGGCGTGCTGCTGAAGATGGGGGTCTACGGCATGATCCGCTTCTGCATCGGGTTCTTCCCCGAGGTGGCGGTGAAGGCCATGCTGCCGGTGCTCATACTGTCGGCCATCGCCGTCGTCTACGGAGCGGCCATGTCGCTGGTGCAGCCCGACATGAAGCGGCTGGTGGCCTATTCCTCGGTGAGCCACATGGGGTTCGTCACCGCCGGACTCTTCACCTTCAACCAGCAGGGCATCGAAGGCTCGGTGCTGCAGATGGTCAACCACGGGATCCTCACCGGCGCGCTGTTCATGATGGTGGGCTTCTTCTACGACCGCACCCACACCCGGCTGATCGCGGACTACGGTGGGATGGCCAAGCCCATGCCGGTGGCGGCCGCGTTCTTCAGCCTGTTCGTGCTGGGCAGCCTGGGCCTGCCGGGGCTGAACGGGTTCGTGGGCGAGTTCCTCATCCTGGTGGGCGTGTTCCAGTACACGAAGGTCTTCGCCGTTATCGCCTCGGTCGGGATCGTCCTGGGAGCCGCCTACCTCCTGTGGATGTACCAGCGGACCATGTTCCAGCAGGCCAACGAGAAGTGGCTCAGCCTCAAAGACCTGAGCGCGCGCGAGATCGTCACCCTGGTGCCGCTGGTCGGCATGGCCATCTGGATCGGGATCTATCCGCACACGTTCCTGAACCTGCTGCACGCTCCGGCCCAGAACATCATCTCCCAGGTGCAACCCTACCTGGCGGAGCACGGCGACAGCCTGCTCGGCCTGGCCGGCTCGTTCTTCGGGGGGTTCTAGATGCAGGCGCCTGACCTGATCCCGATCATCCCCGAACTGATCCTGCTGGTGGCGGCCTGCATCATCCTGCTGGTGGAGCCGTTCTTGAAGCCCAACGCGGCCGGCAAGAACGACAAGACCGCGATCGTGGCCATCGCCCTCACCGGGCTGATCGGATCGGTGGTCGTGTCGCTCGCCCTGATCGGTCGAGGACCGGGAGTCCTTCGCCGGCATGCTGGTGTTGAACGACTGGGCGGTGTTCTTCAAGGTGCTGTTCGCCATCGGCGCGGCGCTCACCATTCTCATGTCGTCGAGCTACCTGGAGGCGCACCGGCGTCATCTGGGCGAGTACTACGCCCTGCTGCTGTTCGCGGTCATCGGCATGGATCTGATGGCGGCCGCGCGGGACTTCATCCTGTTCTACGTGGCCCTCGAACTGATGGCCATCAGCAGCTACCTGCTGGCGGCCTTCTTCCGGTACCGGGTGCGCTCGAACGAGTCGTCGCTCAAGTACTTCCTGACCGGGTCGTTCGCCTCGGCCATCATGCTGTACGGCATCTCGCTGGTGTATGCCGAGGCTGGGGCCACCAACTACTCGGCCGTAGGCCAGGCGCTCGGTGGATCGGGCGGCAGCGTGCGCCGTCATCTTCGCGGTGTTCCTGGTGGCCATCGGGCTGGCCTTCAAGGTCTCGGCGGCGCCGTTCCACATGTGGACCCCCGACGTGTACCAGGGCGCCCCCACTCCGATCGCGGCCTTCTTCTCGGTGGGCCCCAAGGCGGCCGGCGTTCTCGGCGATCATGTCGGCGTTCATCCTGGCCTTCCCGGGAGCGGTCGAGGAATGGGGCGTGCTGTTCATCGTGCTCGCCATCGTCACCATGCTGGTGGGCAATCTGTTCGCCCTGGTCCAGACCAACGTGAAGAGGATGCTGGCCTACTCCTCCATCGCGCATGCCGGCTACCTGCTCACCGGGGTGGGGGCCATGGGCTGGAGCGGCAACTCGTACCCCGGCCACGGGGTGCTGATCTATCTGGTGGCCTACACGTTCATGAACCTGGGCGCCTTCGGAGTGCTGGCCTACCTGAAGACGCAGATGCCCGACAAGTTCGACTACTCGCTCAAGCAGCTGGCCGGACTGGGCAGGCGTTCGCCCGTGGGCGGCGGTGCTGCTGTCTCTCTTCCTGCTTTCGCTGACCGGCATCCCCGGAACGGCCGGCTTCATCGGCAAGTTCTACGTGTTCGGCGGCGTGGTGTGGGCCGATCTGTGGTGGCTGGC
The DNA here is from genome assembly GCA_963714175.1 of uncultured Actinomycetes bacterium. Taxonomy (GTDB): domain Bacteria; phylum Actinomycetota; class Thermoleophilia; order RBG-16-64-13; family RBG-16-64-13; genus RBG-16-64-13. Next base: position 648,822 of record CAVQNN010000011.1, read on the forward strand.
TGTGATCGGCGTGCTTCTGAGCGCTGTCTCCGCCTACTACTACCTGCGGGTGATCATGTACATGTTCTTCAAGGAGCCGGAGGAAGAGTACGCGGTCAAGGAGCCCATCTCGGGTGGGATGGCCGCTTCGCTGGCGGTGAGCGCTATCGCCACGCTGGTCATCGGGTTGGTGCCCTCCTGGCTCTGGGACGCGGCGGTGAGCGCGTTCAACACGCTGTTCGACTAGTGCTGGGAGTCCGGCGCCCCGAAGGATAGGAGGCGGGACGATGCTTCTCCGTGCCGATTGGGTCCTTCCCGTCAGCGGACCGCCCATCGCGGACGGGGCTGTCTGGTCGCGGACGGCGCGATCGAAGCGGTGGGGCCTGCGGCGGAGCTGCGGGCGCGTTATCCCCGGCGTACCGGAGCGGGTCTTCCCCGGGTGCGCTCTTCTTCCGGGTTGGTGAACAGCCACACCCATCTGGACTACTCCGCCTTTCGCGGATTCACGCGACCGTGCGGATTCGGCACGTGGATGTTGCGTCTACTGCTCGCGCGGCGCAAGCTCGACGGCGAGGACTTCGCGGCCTCGGCTCTCTGGGGAGCGTACGAGTGCATCCGTAGTGGCGTGACCTCCATCGCCGACACGTCGTACGACGGATGGACCGTGGCGCGCGCAGCCCGCGCGGCCGGGCTGCGCGCCCGCGTCTACCTGGAGGTCTTCGGCCTCGACGAGGCCGATGTCCCAGCGACCATGGACCGGCTGGCGGCGGGCCTGGAGCGGATGCGCGGCGAGTGTGAGGTGACGTCTGGCGCGGTCCGGGGCGCCGGCCCCCTGGTCGAAGCCGGTCTGTCGCCTCATGCCCCCTACACGGTGCCGTCCGGCCTGTACCGGGAGGCGGCGCGCTTCGCGCGCCGCGCAGGCCTTCGCATGACCACACACGTGGCCGAGTCGGAGGCCGAAGTGGAGCTGCTGACCAAGGGAACCGGCGCGATCGCGAAGGCCTACAGGGTGGCGCACCTGTGGAAGCGGCAGCGCTGGACGCCTCCGGGCGTGAGCCCGGTGCAGTACGTCGCCGAAACCGGAGCGCTGGGCGTCGACATGCTGGCCGTCCACGTGGTAGAGGTCGACGCCGATGACATCGCCACGTTGGCCGCGACCGGGACGGCGGTAGCTCACTGCCCACGCTCCAACCGGCGCCTGCGCTGTCGGAACGGCGCCGGTGGCCGAGATGCTCGACGCCGGGATCACGGTGGGGCTGGGCACCGACAGCCTGGCCTCGAACGAGAGTCTGGACATGTTCGCCGAGATGCGGGCCGCGCTGCACGCGAGTAGGGCACGCGCAGGCGCCACTGACGGTTCGGCGGCCCGCGGCTGGTCCCCGCGCCCTGTCGCCCTTCGATGTCCTTCGCATGGCCACCCTCGATGGCGCCCGGGCTCTGGGTTTGGACGATCTCGTGGGCAGTCTCGAAGAGGGCAAACGCGCCGACATCATCGCCGTGGGACTGCCGCAGGCTGAGGCCGATCCGCTCGTCACCATCGTTGCGACGGCGACTGCGGACGATGTCCGCATGACCATGATCGACGGCATCGTGGTGTTCGACGGAGGGGAGATGCCGCGCGAGATCGTGGAAGGCCTCAGAGTGGCGCGGGCCAAGCTGGGCCTGAAGGGCTGAGTCGAGAGCGGCGGACTGGTTCCTGCGCGCGGCTCCCCGGCGCGTCGCGCGCGCGGCCCCTACCCGCCAGCGGCCGCCCGCCCGCCCGCGGGCGCCCAGGCCTTACTTACGGCCGGTCTGCTTGTAGTACGACTTAGCCGCCTTGCCCATGATCTTCCACTTGCGGCCTTCTTCGGCCCGGAGCCGCGCATCCGTTTTCGCGGCGACGAGCTGCGCCTCACGCAGCAGCTTGTGATAGCTGGCCAGGCGCTCCGCCGCCAACTCCCCCGACTTGACAGCCAGCAGGACCGCGCAGCCCGGTTCGCTGACGTGGGCGCAGTCGCGAAAGCGGCATGACAGTGCGAGTTGGCCTATGTCAGGGAAGGCTGAGGATATACCCTCCTCCGACCCGGTGAGTCCGAGCGCCCTCAATCCTGGAGTGTCGATGAGCAGGCCGCCCCCCGGGATCTGGATCAGCTCGCGGACGACGGTGGCGTGCCGGCCGCGTCCGTCGTTCACGCGAACCTCGCGCGTGGCCTGACGTTCTTCGCCAAGGAGCGCGTTGATGAGCGTGGATTTGCCGGCGCCCGAAGGCCCGATCAGGACCGCGGTGCGATGGTCTGAGGTGTACGGGAGCAGTAGCTCGTGCCCCTCGCCCCTGAGTGCGCTGGTGACGAGCACGTCTATCCCGAGCGCCACGGTCTCGACCTCGGCGCGAGCGGCGTCCACGTCTGCGGAGAGGTCTGACTTCGTCAGCACCACGACCGGCCGGGCACCGGAGTCCCAAACGAGCGACAGCTCGCGTTCGAGCCGGCGAAGGTTAGGCGACTCGGCGATGGGGTGGGCGATGAACACGGTGTCGACGTTGGCGGCCAAGACCTGGGTGTCGGAGTCCCTTCCCGGGTCGCCTCGAGTGATCGCGCTCGTGCGCTCGAGCACGGCCTCGATCTGAGGGAAGTCGATGCCTTCAGGCGCCGACACCGCCACCCAGTCGCCGACGGCGGGCATCTCGGCGGGGCTGCTCACCGATCTGCGCAGACGGACCGCTGATTTCGCCGGGGCGAAACCGGTCGCCATCGCGACAAGCACGCTGCCGCGGTCACTCCGGATCACTCGCGCGGGCAAGAGACCCTCGTCGGCGTAGCGTTCGAAGAGCGCCTGCCACGCGGGCGAGTAGCCGAACTCCTCAAGTCCATGGATGTCGTGCACCGGCAGTCTGATCTCCAACCGTTCTGGGCTGCAAGGGGGGACTGTATAGGTCGCCATACCGGCTGTCAAGCGGGAGCGGGGCGTGTGCTGGTGGCCGGGCCGCGAATGCGGCATAATCTGACGGAGATTCCGCGGCGCCGTCCGCGGAGCGGCTCGCAGGAGTTGGGGACAAAGCCGACAGCGGATGTGAGGAGAATACTTTGCTGCTCGATCGTAAGAAGATACGGAAGTGGGCCAAGTGGGTGGCATTGCTGCTGGCCATCATCTTTGGCGCGAGCTTCCTGTTCCTGGGCGTCGGATATGGAGGCGCCGGATTCGATCTTTCGTCAATATTCAAGAGGCGGCGCAGCGCAGCACCGACGACGACCGAGCCGCAAACAGACGTGGACAAGCTGAACGGCCTGTTGGCGACGCTTGAGGCGAACCCCGAGGACACGACCACGATGCTGGCCGCAGCCACTCTCTTTGAGGACCTGTACCAGGCGGGCCAGGGCGACGGCACCGAGTACCTGAGGAACGCGGCAGCGCTCTTGGAGAATGCGATAGCTGTCGACCCCAGCCTGAAAGAAGTCTATCTCCGCGTGGCCAACCTGTACATGAGCGACGATCTCAGCGCATATCAGGCGGCCGTGACGGTGCTCAACAAGGCCGCTTCGGCCGACCCCAACAACGCTGACGTGTTCCTCAAGTTGGGCACGGCTCAGAAGAACCTGGGGAACAAGGAAGCAGCCGTCTTGGCCTGGCAGAAATACCTGGAGCTGGCTCCGAACGGTGAGATGGCTTCGGTGGTCAAGGATCAACTCGAAGTGCTCACGGCCACGACGACCACCACCGTTGCTGCGAGCACGACCACCACCGTGGCGGCCACCACGACCACGACCGCGGGAGCGACCACAACCAGCGGCGCCTCCACGACTTCCACCACGGCTGACTAGCGGGAAGATAGGAAAAAGATCCCAACTGGTGTATATACTGGAGAGACTTACGGCGACCAACCCGGGCCGGTCATCCTGCCGGCGCTCGGGAGACTGAGGGGAGACGCTTGAGTCTGTCCATAAGTAGCGACACGGTAGATGCCGCAACTGTCATCCATGTGGGGGGCGATCTCGACGTCTACACTGCCCCTCGGCTCAAAGAAGTCCTGGACGATGCCATGGTCGGTGGCGGACGTCTAGTCCTTGATCTGTCCGAAGTGCACTTCATCGACTCGACCGCCCTTGGCGTGTTGGTCGGCACGCATCAGGAGACCCAGTCGAACAACGGCGAGTTCCATCTTGTGGTGGAAGACCCGTTCTTGCTCAAGATCTTTCACATCACCGGGTTCGATGGGGTCTTCTCCATCTTCCCTCAGGTGGCCGACGCGATTTCAGCCTCCTGACGTCGCGATTCCTCGCCGTCCGCGCCCGCGGGCATGCTATCGTTCGCCTCTGAGACCTCTCCAACCCAGCCCATGAGGAGTCTGTCCTTTGCGACTCATTATCACTGAGAAGAACGACGCTGCGAAAAAGATAGCCGGGATCCTGGCGCAGGGGGGAGTCAAGGAGGAATCGCACCTCAAGGTCCCCTACTACCTTTTTGACGACGCCGAGGGAGAGGCAAGCGCCTGCGTAGGTCTCAAGGGCCACGTTGTGCAGGTGGACTTCCCGCCTGAGTACTCCGAGTGGCGCAAGGTGGAGCCGAAGTCGCTCATCGACGCCCCCCTCGTGAAGACCGAGACGGCCAAGTCGGTGGTGCGAGCCGTGAAGAGACTGGCGGCCGACGCCACAGTCCTGATCATCGCGACGGACTTCGATCGCGAAGGCGAGCTCATCGGGCTGGAAGCGCTCAATCTGGCGGTGGAGGAGAATCCCAAGCTGGTCCGCACCGTGCGCCGGGCCCGTTTCTCAGCCCTGACCGCGGGAGAGATCAAGCGGGCCTTCTCAGATCTCGACGAGCTATCCGAGCCCCTGGCCCGTGCCGGCGAAGCCCGCCAAGACATCGACCTCATCTGGGGGGCGACCCTCACGCGGTTCGTGTCCTTGGCCACTTCGCGGTTGGGGAGCCAGTTCTTGAGCGTGGGCCGCGTGCAGACGCCCACTCTGGTGCTCATCGCCGACCGAGAGAAGGAGCGGCGGGCCTTCGTCTCCGAACCCTATCTGGGTGGTGAAGGCTGAGCTGGATTCGGGCGGACAGAGGTTCACCGCCGTCCACAAAGAGGAGCGGTTCACCGACGAGGCCCGCGCGGTTGCCGTCTTTGACAAGATCGCCACCCCCGGCAAGGTCACGGCCGTCAAGCAGACCTCACGCAAGGTGCCGCGACCGGCGCCGTTCAACACCACCAGCTTCACCAGTGCCGCCACCTCGACGGGACTCAGCGCCTCCATGGCCATGCGTATCGCTGAGGACTTGTACATGGCGGGTTACATCAGCTACCCGCGTACCGACAACACCGTGTACCCAACCTCGCTGGACCTACGCGAGGCCTTGGAGATCCTGGCCCAGGGCGAGTTCGCACGAGAGGCCGGCCAACTGCTCGCCCAGCCCACGCTTCAGCCCAGTCGCGGCGACAAGCGGACCACCGATCACCCGCCCATCTATCCGACCGGGAGCCCCACGTCGTGGCCAGCTGAGCGACAGGGATTGGCGCCTCTACGAACTGGTGGCCCGGCGTTTCATGGCTACCCTCGCCGATGATGCGGTGATGGAGTCCAACCGGGTCGATCTCTCGCTGAGCGGCGAGCCCTTCTTCGCACGCGGGAACCGGGTCGTACATGCAGGCTGGTTCGAATACTATCCCTACAGCCGCCAGAAAGACCTCGAATTGCCACTGCTCCAGAAGGACGACCTGGTGGAGTTGGTGGACAAGCAGCTGGAGGCCAAGGAGACCCAACCGCCGGCCCGCTACGGCCAGGGGCCGCTCATCGAGTTGATGGAGAAGCACAACCTGGGCACCAAGGCGACCAGGCATGCCATCATCCAGAACCTCTACGACCGGGGCTACGTTCACGGCAACCCGGTGGAGCCGACCGAGATGGGCATCAAGCTGGCCGAAGCCCTGCAGGAATTCGCGCCTCGCATCGCCTCGCCTGAGATGACGGCTGAGTTGGAGAAGGACATGGACCTTATCTCGGTCCGCGACCTGACCAAAGAAGAGGTGGTGAAGATATCGCGCGATCTGCTGCGCCAGGCCTACGGCTCTCTGGAGCAGAACCGCGAGCAGATGGCGGCCACGATTTACGAGGGCATCACCGACGACCGCATCCTGGGCCTTTGCCCCAAGTGTGGCAAGAACAAGCTGCGTGTCATCCGGTCGAAGGCCACCAAGAAGCGTTTCGTGGGCTGCGAGGGCTACCCTGAGTGTGATCAGACCTATCCGCTGCCCCAGCGTGGTGATCTCATCGGCCTGGACGAGATCTGCCCTCAGTGCGGCAGTCCCAAGGTGAAGATCCTGGGAGGCCGGCGGCCGTGGATCCTCTGTCTCGATCCGTACTGTCCCACCAAGGACGAGTACAGGGCGAAACAGGCGGCGAGGGCGGCACGGGGTGCGGAGGCGACGGCCGAGACCACCACGCGCAAGAGGTCGACCACGAAGAAGACCACGACGAAGACCGCGGCGGCGAAGAAACCGGCGACCAAGACCGCTGCGACCAAGACCGCCGCGAAGAAACCGGCTGTCAAGAAGCCGGCGACCAGGGCCAAGGCGACGGTGACGGCCGCGGCCACCGAGACCACGGCGACAGCGACCGCCGCGTCTGAGACTGCCGCCACCAAGGCCGCGGCGACCAAGACCGCGGCCGCGAAGAAGCCAGCCGTCAAGAAACCGGCCGCGAAGGCTACCGCTACGAAGACGAGCACCGCCAAGGCGACGGCCGCGAAAAAACCCGCCGCGAAGAAGCCGGCCAAGGCTACGAAAGCGACGGCCCCGACGACGACGCCTTCCGACGACGAAGCCTAGGCGCGGGGGGCGCAGGCTTGAGCGAGACAGCAAATCCTCCGGTGCCGCCCGATCCCCTGAGGGGCGCGCACAGCGACCCGCCTGAGGACGCTTCCCTGGACGATTCAGTGCTGGCGGGCCTGGGCAGTGCGCTGAAGGGCCTCTTCATCACCTTTGAGGGCCTGGACGGGTGCGGTAAGTCCACGCAGATGGAACTACTCGCCGCCGGCCTCCGGGAGCGCGACTACGTGGTGCTGGTCACGCGCGAACCGGGTGGCACCGCTCTGGGCGAGGCGGTACGCGACCTGCTGCTCGACCCTCGGTATCAGGGCATGTCGGCGCGGGCCGAGGCCCTGCTCTACGCCGCCGCCCGCGCCCATCTGGTGAGCGAGGTGATCCGGCCGGCTCTCGAGGACGGTCAGGTGGTGCTGTGCGACCGCTATCTCGACTCTTCTCTGGCCTACCAGGGCCACGGTCGCGGACTTGGGAACGAAGACATCACCACGCTCAACGTGTGGGCGACAGAGTGCCTGATGCCCGATCTGACGCTCTTTCTGGACCTGGACGACTCCATCCGGTCGGGGCGGTTGGCGGCGGTGCCGGACCGTCTCGAGGCTGAGAACGAGGATTTCCACCAACGCGTGGCCGAGGGATATCGAGAGCTACTGTCCCTCTTCCCTCATCGCATCCGGCGGGTGGATGCTCAAGGCAGCGAGTCCGAGGTGCAGGAGCGGGTGCGGGCCGTGATCGAAGAGGAACTGGAGCTGTTCAGCCACTGAGTGGGGGAGGGCGCGCGGCCCGTGGCGCGACGGCCGTCCCAGGGACGGCGTGACGCGCCCGACCGCGCCCGCGCAGGAGGACCGGTGACGGGTCTGTTCGCCAATATCGTGGGCCAGGAAATGGCCCTCTCGCTCCTCACCAAGGCTTTGGAGCAGGGGGCCTCTCACGCCTACCTCTTCACCGGTCCGCCCGGGGTGGGGAAGAGCGAGGCTGCGCTTGCATTCGCGGCTGGCCTGGCCTGCTCCGACGGCGGCTGCGGGGTATGCTCGACATGTCGCAGGGTATTGGAGGGGCTCCATCCCGATGTGGAGATCATCGCCCCCGAGGGGAACTTCATCCGCAAGCAGGAGATCACCGAGATCAATCTCCATGCCGCCTACCGCCCCTACGAAGCCCGAGCCAAGGTCTACATCTTCCTGGAGGCCGACAGCTTCAACGCCGAGGCCGCCAACGCCTTTCTCAAGACCCTCGAGGAGCCTCCGGGCCACGTCCACTTCATATTGGTCACCGACCACCCAGGGCACCTACTGCCCACCATAGCCTCCCGTTGCCAGCCGGTGGCTTTCTCTTTGGTGCCGACTCCGGCGATGGCTGCAGACCTGGTGAGCCGGTTCGGGATGTCTCCCGAGGCGGCCGCCCTTCTAGCTCGAGTGGCCGGAGGCAACCTCTCCTACGCCCGGGAGCTGGCCACCTCGGAGAGCGCGCGCAGACAGCGCGGCCAGCTGCTCGACCTCGCTCGGGATCTGCCGGGAGCCGGACTCATGGACACGCAGGTCGCTCTCGACGACGTCATGGCCGGCATCGACGCCAGGGCTGGGGAGCGGGCGGGCGATCTGGAGGCTGAGCTCCAGAAGGCGCTGCAATGGGCCGGCGACGCCCGGACACGTAGTTGGCTCAAGAAGCGCCATGAGGAGAAGGTCAAACGGCAGCAGCGCCGTCTGCACACCCAGGGCCTTCAGACAGCCACTCGGGTCTTTGCCGGGTGGTATCGCGACCTGGCGCTGGTGTCCGCCGGAGCCGACGCGGCCGCCTTGAACCAGGACCGCTTGGAGGAGCTGAGAGCGGCGGCGCTTCCGGGAGGAATACTGGCCTATACCCAGGCCGTCATGGCCGTGCGAAAGGCGCAGGAACGGCTCCGCTATAATGTCGATGCCCGATGTGCCATCGGCGACATGTTCCGTTCCATTAAGGAGGCCCTGATTCAGTGGCCGAGATCGTAGGTGTAGTCTTCCGAGGCGGGGTCAAGGTGTATCACTTCGACCCGGCCGGACTTGAGCTTTCCAGGGGAGATCGCGTGGTCGTCCAGACCATCAGCGGCCCCGAGATAGGGCAGGTGGCCGAACCCACCCGGACTGTGGACGATTCCGAGCTGCCCGCGCCCCTCAAGAAGGTCGTGCGTCTGGCCACCGGCAAGGACCTCGAGAGCCAGGCGGAGTCTGAGGTCCTGCGCAGGGAGGCCATGGACGCCTGCCGGGAACTGATAGCCGAGCACGGCCTGGACATGAAGCTGGTGGGGGCCGACATCGGCTTTGGCGGCGAGAAGATCGTGTTCAGCTTCTACTCCGAGGAGCGGGTGGACTTCCGTGCTCTCGTGGCCGATCTGGCCAAGAAGCTCAAGATGCGCATCGAGCTCCGCCAAGTCGGGGCCCGCGAAGAGGCGCGCATGGTCGGCGGGTTGGGACCATGTGGCCGAGGCCTTTGTTGTACGCTGTTCCCGGGCGATGACGAGCCCGTGTCCATCCGTATGGCCAAGGAGCAGAACCTTCCTCTCAATCCGATGAAGATCTCTGGATTGTGCGGTCGGCTCATGTGCTGTCTCAAGTACGAGCAGGAGCAGTACGTCCGCTTCCGCAAGGAGGCGCCCTCAAAGGGAACGCCCGTCTCTACCCCCAGCGGTGAGGGAGCGGTCATCGGCTACAGCCTGACCAAAGAAGCGATCGCAGTCCGGATGGAGGATGGGTCGGTCACCGACGTACGCCTGTGCCAATGCGAGTGCTGCGAGGGCGGCGGGCTGGTTTTCGTGCCCGAGGTGGAGGAGCCGGCGCCGGTATCCTGGTTGGACAGCCCCATAGGGCTTCAGCGGTTGGAGGCGGCGGAAGCCAGATCCGATGCCCTTCCGGTGGTCGAGGCCGAGGTCGTGCTCGGACCGAACGGAGAGCCCGTCGAGGTGATCGTGGCAGAGAGCTCCCGCGAGGGACAGAGCCGGCGCGGACGCAGCCGACGCAGAGGCAGAAGCCGTGGACAGGGTCAGGCGGCTGGTGAAGCAGCGGGCGCGGCAGGTGGGCGCCCAGGCGGATCGTCCGGCCAAGGCTCAGGCGGTTCCACGGGCGGCTCCGGCCCCAACCGGGGACAGCGGCCGCCTCAACAGCGCGGCGACCGGCAGGGCGGCGGCGAACCGGGCCAGGCGGGCGCGAGCAAAGACCAGCCGGCTGGCTCAGGTGGCAGCAGTCGTTCTCGGCGGCGGCGTAGACCGCGCCGTTCTGGCGGAGGCGGCAGCGGTGAGTCCGGCGGCGGCGGGACCTCGGGTGGCGGTGCTGGGGGCGGCAGTGCCGGTGGCGGGTCAGGCGGCGGCGAGTAGGCCGCGACCCTAGCGGAGCCAATCCGCGGAGCATTCGCCGACCCGGGGAGCTTGTCAGCTTCCCCGTTAACTTCTAAACTAAGGCGCCCCTCAGGTGCGGGCGCGGTAGCAGGCGCGGATGCGATGGCGCGAAGCGCCGGTCCACCAGGGACATCATGCCGACGTAGCTCAGATGGCAGAGCGGCTCACTCGTAATGAGCAGGTCCGGGGTTCGATTCCCCGCGTCGGCTTTCTACTCACCGCCACGGCCACCATCATGACCAGGCCGTATCCTTCGTCTGCGCCCGCGCTATCCTACTGCTTGCATTGTTCGACTCACGGGGGCAAATGTCGCTTGCACCAGCGCAATACCATGAGCACAGACCCTGATAGCCGCATAGCCATTCTGGTCGTAGACGACGATGAGAATCTGCGCCGGCTGGTCGCCGCCTACCTGGAGAACGAGGGCTACGAGGTCGAGCAGGCTGCGGATGCGGACGCTGCCCTTGCGAGTGTGGAGAGGCACGAGCCGACATCTGATCCTTCTCGACCTCATGCTGCCCGGCCTCAGCGGGCTGGAGGTGGCTCGCCGAGTCCGGGCGAGGCGGCAGATCCCCATCCTGATGCTTACCGCGCGGGGCAGCGAAGATGACATGCTGCAAGGCTTCGACGCCGGGGCGGATGACTACCTCGTCAAGCCCTTCAGCCCCAAGGTCCTCGTCGCTCGGGTCCGGGCCATCCTGCGCCGCTCGGGAGTCGGTCCCCAGGAAGAGGAGGAGAAGGCGCTCACCGTGGGAGGCATCAGCATCGATCACAAGACCCGAGAGGTGAGGATCGAGGGCCGGGAGATAGAACTGACCACCACCGAGTTCGACCTCTTGCGCGTGCTGGCCGAACACCCCGGCTGGGTATACAGCCGCGAGGAGTTGCTGGAATCGGTCTGGGGCTACAGCTACCTCGGAGACTCCCGCCTTGTGGACGTGCACATCGGCAATCTCCGCAAGAAGATCGGAGACGACCCGGCCGATCCCCAGTTCGTCCGCACCGTGAGGGGAGTGGGCTACAAGCTGCAGTCGCCGGGTGGCGACCGCCCGAACCGGCCGGCGACGGGTACATGAGCACCCGCTGGAGACTGTTCTTCTCCTATGTGGCGGTCATCGTCGTCCTGGTGATCGTCCTGTCCCTGGCCGTCCGGAGCCTGGCCATCCACGCAGTGACCTCTCACGTGGCCGGGAATGGGCAGGGGAGCGGAGGCATGCGCGAGGTGATGACCGAGGAGATACAGAGCTGCCATCAGCGCCGGGGTCAACCAGGGCGTCCTCTGGGGAGCGTTGGCCGGCCTCGTAGCCGCTGTCATCGCGAGCTACCTTGTCTCCGGCTGGATCACACGGCCACTCGCGCATATGGCCGATGCCGCCGGCAAGATCGCTGCCGGTGACTTCGGACAGCGTGTCTCTCACTCGGGGCGGGACGAGATCGGCAGGTTCGCCGTCGCCTTCAACGACATGGCCGGGCAACTCGAGCAGACCGAGAAGATCCGGCGAGAACTGCTGGGGACCATCTCCCACGAGATACGCACTCCGCTTGCCACCATCGAGGGCTACATGCAGGGACTGGTGGACGGGGTGGTGCCCGAGGAGCCCGAGACCTACGAGCTGGTGAGAAGGGAAGCAGCCCGGCTGAGCCGTCTGGTGACCGATATCGAGAGGCTTTCACGCCTCGAGGCGGGGGCGGAGCCCATCAATCCCCGGCAGATGGGAGCCGCGGAGGCGGTGGAAGCGGTGGCTACGCCGCTGAGGCCCCAGTTCGCGAACGCCGGTCTCTCGCTCGATGTCGATTGTCCGGATCCCTGCCCGAGCGTCTGGGCCGACCCGGACAAGTTCGCCCAGATCCTGGGGAATCTTCTCTCCAACTCGCTCCGCTACACGCCGCGAGGCGGAGCGGTCAAGGTCGCCATACGCGGCGAGGACGCCATGGTCGCCTTCACCGTGGAGGACAACGGCATAGGCATCCCATCGGCCGATCTGCCCCACATCTTCGAGCGCTTCTACCGCGTGGACAAGTCCAGATCCAGCGCCGGCGGCGGCAGCGGCATCGGACTGGCCGTGGTGAAGGCGCTCGTCGAACAGATGGGCGGTTCCATCAGCGCAGACAGCGTCCCGGGGACGTACACGCGCATCACCTTCCGCCTGCCGCGCTCGGGCTGACCGCCTGCGCCCCTCCAGGAGGCGTCCGCGCCCGCCGCGGGGCTTCACAAGACCCTTACATGCCGCTTACCCAGCCTCAACACGGGCCGGGCATATTGACTTCAACTCCAGAAGAACAATGGCGAACCCGGCTCGACGACGACCGGCGACGGGAAAGAACGAGTAAGGAGAGTGTCAGATGAGTAGACGCAACAAGAGCATCCTGGTGGCAGTGCTGGCGGTGGTGCTCTCCCTGGCGGTGGCAGTTCCGGCATTCGCCGCACTGGAGACCCCGGCGGGGACAACGGCGGGCACCGAGTACTGCGGGCAGGGTCGCGGAGCGATGATGGGTGCAGGCGTCCGAGGGATAGACGCGGCAGCCGAGGCCCTCGGGATGGATGTGGCCGATCTTGCCGCCGAGCGGCAGGCCGGCAAGAGCCTGGCCGAGATCGCTGCGAGCAAGGGCATGACCACCGACAGCCTGATATCGGCACTGCTCGCCGCCCGCAAGACCGCGCTCGATGAGGCGGTGGCGTCCGGCAGGATCACGCAGGAGCAGGCCGACTACATGCTGGAGCACATGACCGACAACATCGCCGACCACATCGACGACACTGAGACCGGTCCCCGCGGTGGGAGCCGTGGATTCGGTGGGCAGGGCATGCGCGGCGGCGGAGGCGGCTGCGGAGGTACCTGCCAGTAGTCCGCTGAGAATCTCACCCGATCTCGCCCGAGATCGCGCAAGGCGAAAGGGGCCGTCCAAGGACGGCCCCTTTCGCTTCTGGCGTCCTGCAACTCCCAGTTCTTGAACGACCCGGGTGGCAACTGGTTGCGATGCACCAGGCCTCGAATTGGTCAAGGCCTGGGTGAGCGAGATTGACACAGAGACGTGACCGCGATAGGGCGGACTACGTACTTATGCCGAGACAATGACTTAGCCGCTGCGCCACCGCGCCCGGCGCTGACAACTCTGTCCGCCGGCTGAGGCGCTTCATCCGGGTAGGACCGCCATCGGACCAAGAAATCGGTCTCGGGCGCCAATCGTCGTTTCTCCGCCTCCTCCTCGGGCAGATTGATGATTGTCACCTCGTGGCCGGCCGATCGAATCTTCTCGGCAATTTCTTCAGCCACCTGTGCCCCGTTACTATCGCAGCTGTCGTAGAAGACCAGGCCTCTCATTGTTCCCTCTCTCTCAATGGTGGATGGAGCAGTACGGACCCGGAAGACGACTGGGAGGGGAGCCGAAGGGGCCAACCGGGCAGCGGCCGGCCCCTTCGGCGATGTCCGAGTAAGATGCCGGAGCTACCTGGTCACCTTCGAGCTGTCGTAGAGGAACGCATCGGCGCGTAGAGCTTCAGAGAGGTGCCGGTGTTGCCCGCGATCTGCCTGGTCACGCCCACCTTGCTGCCAGCCTCTTCGTCCGGATTCTGAGCATATTCCCTTCTCCATTCCTTGCTTGCCCGGCTGCCCCCTCAGCGTAGGCGGCGGAGCCGGTGCGTGTGTTGCGACTCAGCGACAGAAACGACACACTTTCGAAAAAGGCGGATCTGGGTAGGAGTCGAGGGGAGAGCAGAGCCTCCGGCGCCCACGTGGGATGCAGCAGGTCTTCACGGGGGGGAGGGGGGGATGCCGCCGACATTTCTGCGACAATCGGTCTGGTGCCGTCGCGCGGTGCGCGGTGGCGACCGCAAGACTCGCCAGCACACGCATAGACAAGGATGGGCTGAGTATGGCCGAGTCGCCCGAACCGGTTGTCGTGGACTTTCCCCTCCGCGGTGAGTGGATTGCCGCGAACACTCCCGCGAGGAGGGTGCCCAGTCATGGGACCGACATGCTTGGTCAACGATATGCCTATGACTTTGTGCGGGTCGACCCGGCGCGCAAGGGGAAGCCCTTCTACAGGGCGACGACTTTCCACTACGTCCTGGCCGGAGTGCCACTTGAGGATTGCTATGGCTGGGGACAGCCCATCTACTCTCCCGTAGCCGGAGTCGTCGTTCAGGCTGAAGATGGTTGGCCCGAACGCAAGCGGCTCCAGCCGGTCAAAGATCTCGCCATAGTCCTCAAGAACGGACTGACCTTCAGCCCGGCCAGACTCTTCGACTTCCGCCGTTTGGGCGGGAATCACCTCATCATCGAAACGAGCACCGGGTACGCCCTCCTAGCCCACGCCCGCACCGGTTCTATAGGGGTGTCAAAGGGAGACGCGGTCGACCCGGGCCATCACCTGGCCGATGTCGGCCATTCGGGCAACTCCACCGCTCCACACCTGCACTTTCACTTGATGGACCGGCAGGATCTGCTTACAGCCCAAGGCCTTCCCTGCTGCTTCCGGGAGTATGAGGTCCTGAGAGACGGTGCCTGGACCCGGGTGGAGAACGGAATCCCCAAGCATACTGAGATCATTCGGAGCGTGGTCTGAGGGGTAAGGAGCTAGCTGATCGAGCAGTCATCAACTCCCCCTACGCCGAGCCGCATCGTCACTTCAAGTTCTCCGAAGACGGAATCACCGACGAGATCACCGATCCTTGGGACGCGGCCAACAACGTCCGCGGCTACATCGCCTCTAAGGCCTCTGAAGGATAGAGGGCGATGATGTCAGCGGGAAGCCTCGTCCGTTGTTCGCCATCGAGGGTGATGAGCGTGGCGTCGAAATGGCGCGCGGTGGCCGCATACACGGAATCGGCGCCTCTCAGGCCGGTGGCTGCGGCGATCTCGACGGCTGCATCGGCCATCCGGTCGTCCAGGTCCTGGAATATCACTCCAGGCAGTTCGGCAAACGACTCGTCCAGAGCCTTGGCCTTGTCTGGGTCTCCGGTCGACCTTCGGAGCGCGGCCACGATCTCGGGGCGTATCAGGGTGGGTACGATGATCAGAGTCTGCTTGCGCCTTAGCAGCTCGAGCAAACGGCGGCTGTCCTCGGAGCCGGCCTCGGTCGGACTGAAGGCGCTCACGGCGACGCTGGCATCAAGGGTGACCCGTTCGTGCATAGCGGTCTACCGCCTCATCTCTTGCAGGATCTCCACGGCTGTCAGGGGGCTCTTCCACGCCTGCCTCACCTGCTCTCCGGCTGCGAAGAACGCTTCCCACGCCTCGTCCTTGGTCTTGGGCTTCGTCGCCTCCCGGGGGGAATAGGGGATGATGATGGCCATAGGCTTGTTCCGGCTGGTGATCACGTATCTCGTTTCGTTGTCTTCTACGTCGCGCAGGACTTCGGACGCATGGGTTTTCAAGTGGCGAAGACCGATGCTGGGCATAACGGGCTCCTCAACAACAAGTAGTGCGTTAGGTGACCACATTATACCTCCTCCGCCGATCTTTTTGCGCATTTTCGACGGCGACCGGCTGTGCGGGCATCGGTCTTTGGATGGAGGTTGGCATCAGCGGCTCGCCGTCGCCGCGTACACCGCGTCGGCGGCCCTCAGCGCGCTCACGAAGACGCTGGCGTCGATGGTGAAGCGCCACGGCTCCGGCAATTCAGCGCCTCAACTCGCTCACAAGCTCAGCCGCCGAAAGAGGCTCTTTCCACGCCTCGTCGATCCTGGCTGAGCCTTATCCGCCGGAGTGTGGTCTTTCTCGCACCGAGGTTATGGCCGTCTGTCTTGCCATGGCCACAGCGTACCCTAGCCCTCTGCCGGTTGGTCCGTACTGAACGAATCGAGTAGGCGCTTGAGGTTACGGGTGAACGTGCCATCGGCGACGAATCGCTCGCCGCCCACCAAGAGCGCGATATCTTCAGCCCAACGCCACCATGTGCACGGCCCAGGCAACGTCTTCCGATCGTACATCCGCGCGGATAGTGCCCTGACGCTTGCCCTCATCCGCGATGTCCACCAACGCCTGATACGACCTGATCTTCTCCATGGTGATCTCGCCCGCCCGAGCCGGCTCTTGAGCGGAGGCCAGACCCAGGAAGAACGGGCGCACAACCATGTACAAGTTCTCCCTTGCCCAGGCGGAATGCGTATGTCCCAACTCCTCAAGCCGCCGTCTCATGTCGGGTTCGTCCGACGCCACGACCCAACTCAGCGCCCGCATGGAGGCAACGTTGTTCGCTTCGGCGATGAGCGCGGCTCGGCTCTCAAAATGTCGATAGAGCGCCCCGGGCGTGAGGCCGACAGCAGCGGCGATCCGGGATACCGTCGTTCCCTCCAGACCGTACTCCCCAAGAAGCTCGAGCGTCGCGTCGAGGATCTCCTCTCGGCGCTCCGCCTGGCTCTTTCTCACGTACTTCTTCACGTAGTTCGGCATCTCACCTAGCCGTTTCGATCGTGTGACACGACGCTCTCTATTGTGACACGACGCTCCCCATGCTCGGAAAGGAATCCCGCGGCGGCCCTAGTTGACATGCTACACCACATGGGGTAGCTTAGTAAATACCGTTTACGTAAAGACCTGTTCACTTGTTCGTCGGGTCGTCGGTTTGTTCTCCAGCGAACGCGACCCTCCAGGTAGTACGCCAGGGGGCGACTGTGGTCAAGTGGGTCCAGCTACTGGTGACCGGCGTCACGATGGGGAGCATCTACGCTCTCATCGCCCTTGGCTACGTCACCATCTATCGAACTTCGCGCATCGTGAACCTGGCCCAAGGGGCCTTCGTCATGTTCGGGGCGTTCTTCACCTACTCGTTCCTGAGTGAACTCGGTCTTCCCTATTGGCTCTCTGCGATCCTTGGCATCGTCGGCGTCATCATCGTCAGCCTGATCATGTATCTGTTGGTGCTGAAACCCCTCATCAAGATCTCGCTCGTCTCGATCATCCTGGCCACCATCGCGCTTAGCATCCTGTTCGAGAACTTCGCCCTCTTGCGCTGGGGGGGCTACGGCAAGAGCATTCCGGCGTTCACCGGTGACCAGGCCATCTTCGTCGGGGGCGTGGCGGTGTTCAGGCAGAGCCTGTGGGTTGTCGGGCTCATGGTGGTTGTGCTCGTGGGACTGTACTTGCTCACCAACTACACCCGCATCGGCAAGCAGATGTCGGCCACGGCTGCCGACCCGGGTGCGGCCGCCTTGTCGGGTGTTTCCACCGGGCGCATGATCCTGCTCGCCTTCGCCATATCGGCGGCCATCGGAGCTCTGGGCGGCATCGCCATCACCCCTATTAGCGCGACCTCCTACCTGTCCGGCGGCATCTTCGCCCTGAGTGGCTTTGTCGCCGCCATCCTGGGTGGTTGGGGATCGAGCACGGGGGCCGTCGTCGGCGGTCTTGCTCTGGGCATCATCCAATCGGTGGCCACCGGCTTCGTGCCTGCCGGCTATCAGGACGCCATTGCCTACGCGATCCTCATCCTGGTGCTGTACTTCCGGCCGACCGGCCTGCTCGGTCAGCCCTCCATGGAGGGGGAGGAGTGATGGCTCGGTCGGGTCGCAGATACTCCGGGAGCGAGGTGCGGGGCACAGTCCTCAAGGCGCTTCTGGTCGCCGTCCTGCTTGTGTGGCCGATCGTGTATCCCAGCAGCTACGGCATGAGGGTCATGACCACGGCCGGTCTCTACGCCCTCATCACCATCGCGGTCGTCGTCATCCTTGGCCAGGCCGGGCAGCTCTCCTTCGGCCACTCCGCCTTCTACGGGATCGGAGCGTACGTTGCCGGACTCTTGGCCATGAAGCTCGACATACCCACGCTCGCCTGTCTGGTCATAGGTGCGCTGGCCGCCGGGGTCGTTGCCCTCATCGTCGGCCGGCCGGTGCTCAAGCTGCGCTACTTCTACCTGGCCCTGGCTACCATCGGCCTAGGCCAGATCTTCCTGACCCTGGTTAGCAACCTGCGCACGGTCACTGGGGGAACCACCGGATTCGCCCCGGTGCCCAAGCTCAGCATCGCGGGATTCACCTTCGGGACCGCCATGCGTCAGTACTACTTGGTGTGGGTCATCGCCATCGTGATCCTGCTCTTCATCTATCGCGCGCTCAGGGGCCGCGTGGGCCGGGCTTTCCGTGCCATAGCCACGAGCGAGATCGCCTCGAGGACGCTGGGAGTTCGCACGGCCAACTGGAAGCTGCTCGGTTTCGTGACGAGCGCCGTGATCTGCGGATTGGCCGGGGGGTTGTTCGCTTTCGTGACCACAGCTGTCTCTCCCGGCGCCTTCACGTTCACCGCCGCCATCATCCCCATCGTCATGATGCTGATCGGCGGGTCCGGGTCTGTGTGGGGCGCCATCATCGGGGCCATCATCATGACCTGGGCGATCAGGGGGTTCTCCGGCATCCAGGAGTACAGCGGGGTGGCCTACTCCTCCATCATGATTCTGTTGCTGATCTTCTTTCCCGCCGGGCTGGCCCTGCGCCCTGACCAGAGGGCGCGGATCAAGGCGCTCTTCAAGAGAGAAGAGTTGCGCGAGCCGTCGGCTGTCCAAGTGGCCGTTTCGCCTGACGCTGTGGCTCCGGTGGACGCTGTGGCTCCGGCTGGCACTGGGCTTCGGTGGACGCTGCGGCTTCGCCGCTGGACGCCGCTCCGCGCGATCTGGCGGCCTCGGAGCGAACCCCCGGCGAGCCCCTCCTCGAGGTGGAGGGGCTCTCGGTGCACTTCGGCGGCCTGAAGGCGGTGGAACAGGTGTCTTTGCGGGTGGCTGAGGGTCAGATCGTTGCTCTCATCGGTCCCAACGGAGCGGGCAAGACGACCTTCTTCAATGCCGTCAGCCGGCTACAGAAGCTATCGGCGGGCAAGATCAGGTTCGGCGGAAAGGACGTGACCAAGCTGGCGACGGCAGATACGGCACGCCTGGGCATGGCTCGAACCTTCCAGAACCTGCGCATCTATCCCAACATGAGCGTTCTCGAGAACGTTCAGGTGGGGTGTCACCGGCACGAGAGGTCGGGCCTGTTCGCGGGGGGCTTCGGTCTTCCCCATCAGCGCAAAGAGGAGCGGGCCTCCCGCGACCGGGCCATGCGGGCCCTCGCCGTGGTGGGCCTCGAACAATCCGCGCCCCTGCCTGCCGTCAGCCTTCCCTACGGCTCACAGCGTCTGGTGGAGATCGCCCGGGCGCTCGCTTCGGAGCCGCGCCTGCTGCTGTTGGACGAGCCGGCGGCCGGCATGAACGCCGCTGAGCGAACGCACCTGATCGAGCAGATCAGACACATACGTGACTCAGGTATCACGGTGCTCTTGGTGGAGCACGACATCAACCTGGTCATGGGCATTTCCGAACAGGTGTACGTCTTTGACTACGGCCGTCTCATCTGCGAAGGCCGGCCGGAGGTGGTGCGGAAGGATCCCGCGGTCGTCGAGGCGTACCTGGGCGTCAAGCTCGACCACCGCCAAGATCTGTGCCAGACCCGAGATCTCACCGCGGACGCCTGTCCCGAACCCGAGAACCTACTGGTGGTCGAGGCCCTGGCTACCTCCTACGGCTCCATACAGGCGCTGCAAGGGGTCTCGTTCACCGTGCCCAAGAACGAGGTGGTGGCGATCCTGGGAGCGAACGGCGCGGGCAAGACCACGCTTCTTCACACCATCTCCGGTTTGCTGAAACCCAACCACGGCTCCGTCACCTACAAGGGCGCGGACATCACCCGGCTGGCTCCGGAGAAGATCGCGGCTCGAGGACTTCGCCAGGTCCCGGAGGGACGACGGTTGTTCCGTGATCTCTCGGTGGAGGACAACCTCGTGGTGGGGAGTTCGGGGCGCAGCGACTGGCGCAGCACGCTGGCCGACGATATCGCCTATGTCTACGAACTCTTCCCCATCCTGGGAGAGCGGCGGAAACAGCCGGCGGGAACCCTTTCGGGCGGAGAGCGGCAGATGCTGGCCATCGGCCGGGCTCTGGTCGGGAAGCCGGAGTTGCTGGTGCTGGACGAGCCGTCCATGGGTCTTGCGCCTCTCATCGTGGAGAGGATCTTCGAGGCGCTCGCGGAGCTGAACAAACAGGGTCTAACCATGCTGATGGTGGAGCAGAGCGCGGAAATGGCGCTCTCGCTCGCGCATCGGGCAGTCGTCCTGCAGACGGGGAATGTGGTCGTCTCCGGCCTGTCGCAGGACTTGAAGATGGATGATCGCGTGCAGGCAGGCTATCTCGGTGCGAGCGAGGACTGACGCACGCTGTCAGGACAGAGGAAACGGGGCCAGGTCCACGGTTTGACAATGAGTAACGACAGGGAGGAACGATGAAGAAGCGGTACATGCTACTAGTAGGGCTTGTAGTCTTGCTGCTGGCGCTCACCATGACGGTGGTGGCCTGCGGCGACGACGAAACCACCACCACGGTCGCGCCCACCGAGACCACGGCAGCGCCGACGGAGACCACAGCCGCGCCTACTGAGACTACAGCCGCGCCCACCGAGACCACGGTAGCGACGGGCCCGGCCACCGGAGAGCCCATCAAGGTGGGTCTCATCACCAGCCTCACCGGGCCCAGCGCGTCTCCGGGCATGTCGGTGCAGCAAGGTGCGCAGGCGCAGGTGGACTACCTCAACGCCAATGGGGGCATCGGCGGCCGTCCCATCGAACTGACGATCGAGGACGACGCGTCCGATGTCACGGGCATGACAGCGGCTCTGACCAAGCTGATCGAAGAAACCAAGATCGACTTCTTCGTGGGTCCGTTCATCCAGTACGGCCAAGAGGCGGCCCGGGGGATGTGCGAACAGGCCAAGATCGTCATGGTGGGCGCCGGCCCCGCTACCGTCGACCAGGTGAAGGCCCCCCAGTACACGTGGAGCGTGATGATGTCCGCGGACTCGGCGGTCCAGGCGGACGGCTTCGTCGAACTGATCGCGGCTCACGGGTACAAGAACATCCTTGCCATCTCTGACGTTCTCTCTATCCACAACGAGACGCTCGACGTGCTGGTTGAAGCCGGTGCTGCGAACGGGTTCACGCTCACCAAGATGCCCGACACCTTCGGCTTCGACCAGACGGACTTCCAGCCGATCCTGAACAGGATGATGGAGGAGTACAACAAGCTGAAACCCGACGCGGTCTTCATTCTGGTCAACCCCATCGCGGCCCCGGTTCTGTACAAGGGCCTTGTGGCCCTTGGTGTGACCGTGCCGATCCATGGATCACCGGCTGCCGCTCACCCGGCCATCTTCATGCTCGGCCCGGAGGCTGTGGAAGGCTTCTACGTGTGTGACTCGGGCGGCATCGTCAACCCAGCCGCACTGCCTGACGACTGGGCGGTCAAGGACATCCAGCTTGACTTCGTTCAACGCTACACGGAGAAATTCGACGCGGCGCCGGACTTCTTCGCGGCTGTAGGCGCCGACTACTTCACGATCCTCAAGGCAGCCGTTGAGAAGGCCGGCGGAGCGGACGACAAGGAAGCGGTGCGCCAAGCGCTCGTAAACCTGACCGACGTCCCGACCCTCGAGGGCCTGCAGACCTTCACACCCGAGAACACCTGCGAAGGCGTCAAGGGCTTCATGGTCGAGTTCCAGGTCAAGGGTGCGCAGTTCACGTTCGTGAGAGCACTCAACTAGCAAGTATCTCTGTTGCCGGACCCCTGCGGGGTCCGGCAACGCAGAACGACGGCCGGAGCCGGCGGCGTGTCCGCCGGCTCCGGCAACCGCAGAGCTGGACGCCATTGCCAGATGCCAAGGTCGAAAACGTCAAGGCCATGGTCGACTCTGACGGCCAACTGCCGCAAAGGGAAGGACCCCCGTGTACGAGCTCGCCAGGAGGAGTGAATGAACAACATCATCGTGAACAACGAACTCTGCACCGGGTGCAAGACCTGCTTCAAGGCCTGCTTCATCGATGTCATCAAGTGGGATGCCGAAGCGAAGAGGCCGATCATCGCCTACCCGGAAGAATGCGTGCAGTGTCTGTACTGCGAGATCAACTGCAAGGAGCGCGCGATCAAGGTGGTCCCCTACTACCAGTCGTACCTGTTCCCGCGCGACAACCTGGTCTGACAAGGAAGGAGTGATCATGACCGAACGTATGAGCACGGACGTCCTTGTCGTCGGAGGGAGCATCGCCGGCCTCGCGGCAGCCATCACCGCCAAGGAGCAGGATCCGACGCTGGAAGTCACCGTCGTGGAGAAGTACACGAGCGGCTACTCGGGCAAGGCCAACCGGGGCGCGGGCATCTTGCTGATCCTGGACGAGCACACGCCTGAGGAGTTCGCCCAGTTCTATATGAAGCACATCGGCCTCTATCTGAACAACCAGACCACGCTCCTCAAGTATGCCTCCATGCTGAACGGCAACGCCGACGCCATCGAGAAGTGGTCGGGCAAGATCGACAAGGACGAGAACGGCAAGTTCCGGACCCTCAAATGGGCCTCCAAGGTCGTGGGCAAGACGGAAGAGGGCAAGCCCGTCTTCGACCAGAACGTTCCCTACCCCTGGACGCTGGTCGCCATCGACCTCGACTACATGCGAGAAGTGCGTAAGTACGCGCGGAAGGCGGGCGTCAAGTTCGTCGACAGGGTGGGGGTGGTCGATCTCCTGACCGACGGGGGCAAGGTGGCCGGCGCGGTCGGCTACGACATCGACGACGGGACGCAGCACGTGTTCGGGGCCAAGTCGGTGGTGCTTGCCTGCGGCAACCAGTGCTGGCGCGTCATGCCCATGTGGTCGGCGGCGCGGGGCGAGGGGGTCGCCGCGGCCTTCCGGGCCGGCGCCAAGTTCGCCAACTGCGAGTACGGCTCCTTCTACAACTGGACCAACCTCGACCACTTCGAGTCGGACATGGGCGTGGAGTACGCGCTCTACAACGACAAGGGCGAGAACGTCGGCCTCAAGCACATCAAAGAGGTGCATCCCGACATCAACGCCGACAGCCTGGCCGAGTGGTACAAGCAGACGCTGGCCGGCAACGGCCCCATGCATTACCGCGCTGAAGAGAACCCGCTCATGCCGTTTCTCACCTCGGTGCTGGCCTCTCAGGCCGTGCACAACCGGCCATACGCCGACCGCTTCTGGACCTATATGTTCTTCAACGCCTTCTCCCAGCAAACGACGGACGAATGCGTGCCTGGGCTGGTAGGGGAGTTCGGCGGCCTGTGGGTGGACGAGAACATGGCGACCACTCTCCCCGGTCTGTTCGCGGCAGGCGACCTCTGCCTACATGGCTCCCGTGCCTGGGGCGCTACCGCCCAGCCGGGGCGTCACCGCGGCTCGGGCATCGGCTTCGCGACTTTCTCCGGCCGCGTGGCCGGCCCATCGGCTGCGCAATACGCTGCCGGCGTTCAGCCGCTGGCCCTCTCGGAGGAGCAGATCGCCGCCACCGACGCCCGCTTCACGGCTCCGCTCAAGAGCACGGGCTCGATGAAGCCCATGGAGATGGTGGCCGAGATCCAGAAGCTCATGCAGCCTCTGGGCAACAGCCTCTATCGCCACGAAGACCGCATGAAGAAGGCCCTGACCCGTGTGGAGGAACTCAAAGCGCTCTTGCCCCAGCTCAAAGCTACCGATCCGCACCAGATGTTCGGGGTCAACGAGTGCGAAGCCACCGTCTTGTGCGCCGAGATGTTCTTCAAAGCGTCGCTGGAGAGAAAGGAATCACTGGGCTGGTTCCTGCGGGAAGACTACCCCGAGCAGGGCAAGGACGGCCTCGAGTGGATCACCGTGGAGAACAAGGACGGCAAGGTGTCGGTCGGCAAGGAGCGGGTGCCGCTGGAAACGTACCCGTACCGGCCGTGACCCGCGAGGCCGACCGGATGGAGGAAGATGACCATGTCGCATGATGCAAGAGACCAAGCACGCACTCCCGCCCCTTCGCCCCGACGAGGAGGCTCTGCCCTACTCCAAGTACTACTATCGCCAACTCGCTCAGCCGAATCCGCGCCTCATGGGGATACTCAGCCAGGGTCCCATGGACCCGGCCAAGGCGCTTCTCCCGGAGCGCATCAGCGATCTCCTGGATCCCGGCTACCATGAAGTGGAGACCGGCTACTGCATCCTGGAGAACGGTGCCGGCTACGCGGCCGTCAACAACGTGTTCCCCGGCTGCACGGTGGACATGATGAGATGGTGGTTCGCCTGGCACGCCGCCGGACCCGGACTGCGCTACAAGATCTGGTTCCCGCCGGGCCACGCCACCATCGCCGTGGGCGACCAGGGCCGCGGCCAAACTGCACGACCCCAGCATCCCGCTGGAGCAGAAGTCGCAGAACATCGACCACTTCGTGCGCGAAGACGTCGGCGTCGGCTACGAGGATATCGTCATCAGCTTCTTGGACCCGGAGCAGATGGGCTTCGACATGAGCCGCTTTCACGAGCCCAACGTACTGGCGGTGTTCGGCGGTTTCGGCGTCTCGGAGTCGACTGTGGGCCCACCCATGAAGGCTCCGGCCATCATGTGCCACTTCTGCCGCGAGATCGATGGCGGCGTCGAATTCCGCACCCGGTTCTGGATGGGATACCGGATCAACAAGGGCCGCAGCGTGTGCGTGCTGCCGCCCTCAGTGCGCATACCGATCGAGGCGCCCATGGGCCTGGCGTTTCACAACGTCATGGAGTACTCCAACCTGGCCTCGTTCCTGCCCGAGATCTACGCGGAACTCGGACCGGGAATCTAGGAGGCTGCTGAACGGGATGTCTCGCCGCCAGATAGGGCGGCTCTCTCCAGGTGCAATCGAGAAAGGCAGGAAGAATGTGGCTGCGAAGATCCTAGCCATATCAGGCGGCAGCAAGAACGGCACCAACGATCAAATGGCCAGAGAGGCTTTGATGGGTGCCCAGGAGATGGGGGCGGAGATCGAGTTCATCCACATGCTCGACCTCGATCTCGTGCCCTGTAACGGCTGCGTGTCGTGCGTGACCGGTAGAGACGGGGTCTTCGCCGGCGGATCGGCCCGGTGCGTGCGCAAGGACGATCTGCTCTGGCTGGAAGACAAGATCTACGACTCCGACGGGGTCATCTTCGTCATGCCCATCTTCGAGAAGGGCGTCCCCGGCTTCTTCCGGGCTTTCCAGGACCGCTTCGCCGGCCCCAGCCACGATATCGGCATGCTGACCATCGCCAGAAGCATCCACGAGAAATCGGGAGCGACCACCGGGGGACCCGACCCGCGGGCCTTCAAGAAGAGGTTCGCCACCTTCATCGGCATCGGGGGCAGCGACTGGGCCTGCCGCATGTCCGCGGACTTCAACCTGTTCGGCATGGTCCAGCAATGGCAGGTGGTGGACGACCTGGTCTTCACCTGGGCCAAGTCACTTCCCATGGAGGACGACCGCATAGCCAGTATTCGGGAGGCGGGGCGCGCCATCGCCAAGGCGGCCGCGGACCCCGCGAGCTACGAGTACCTGGGCGACCCCGGCGTCTGCGCCAACTGCCATTCGCGCCTGATGTATCTGACCGACGACGCGAAGACCGTGGAGTGCAGTGTCTGCGGCATCAAGGGCGAGTTGCTGATCGAGGACGGCAAGGTCAGATTCGCATATCCGCCCGAGCAGTTGGAGCACGCGCACAACACGCTTCCGGGCAAGCTCAAGCACGTCGAGGACATCGGCCGGAACGAAGGCGCCTTCGCGGCTGCCAAGCAGACCGAGGAGTACAAACGGCGTGCGGAGGCATACAAGGCGTTCATCCAGCCGAGCAAGCCGGAGAAGTAGGGGGACAAGCGGCCTTCTATAGGCGATAATGCCCTTCAGGTCACAAGGAAGAGAGATCGGGAGGGAAGGGCACGCGCGGAACGCCGTCAGTTGAGAACCAGATAAAGCTGGGACTGGGTGTCGTCCTGTTGGCGTTCATCGCGTACGTCTCGCTCGGTCTGCCCGACGGGCTTCTCGGGGTCGCTTGGCCGTCGATGCGCCGTGATTTTGGTCTGCCCCTCGATTCCCTTGGCGCGCTTCTCGTATCGTCGACGATCGGCTATCTCGCCTCCAGCTTCTTTGGAGGTCGCCTCATGGCCCGTCTCCGTCTCGGTACTCTGCTCGCCCTAAGCACCCTCTTCGCCGGTGCCGCTCTCGTGGGCTACGCGATCTCCCCCCAGTGGTGGATCTTGGTGGTCGTAGGCACGGCACTTGGGCTGGGATCCGGGGGTATCGACGCCGCCCTCAACATCTATGTCGCAGCCCATCACGGTGAGGGGATGATGCAGTGGCTCCATGCCAGTTACGGCATCGGAGCGACACTGGGTCCGGTGATAATGACCCTGGCCATAAGCTCTCTCGGTAGTTGGCGCTGGGGTTACGTCATCGTGGGCGGGCTTCAGCTTGCTCTTGCCGCCTCTTTCGTCCTCACCATTTCCTGGTGGGATGGCGAGACCCGGCCTGTTCATGGTCAAGGGGCGGAGGGTGAGGAACGCCCTCGCCATCACGATGTGCCCATGAGGGAGACCCTGCATGAGTGGCGGGTGTGGCTGAGTATGTTCCTCTTCTTCGCCTACATGGGGATAGAAGTCTCCCTCGGGAGCTGGGCCTACACGTTGCTCACCGAGTCACGGGACGTTTCCCCCCGTCTCGCCGGGTTCTTCATGGCGAGCTATTGGGGGATATTCACCGTCGGAAGGATCGCGGCTGGTTTCTACACCAGGCGCATCGGCCAGCGGACTATCGTCGTCGGCAGCATGCTCACGGCATTGCTGGGAGCCGTCCTTCTTGCGCTGAACGTGCCCGGCCTATTGAACCTCTTTGCCTGTGCCCTCATCGGCCTGGCCATCGCCCCGGTTCTGGCGGCTCTGCTTTCCGGGACGGCCGGTCGCGTGGGTGGTCGTCATGCCGGTAACACGATCGGCATTCAGATCGCAGCCATGGGCGCCGGCGGGGCGGCAGTCCCGTCCATCACCGGCATCATCGCCGAGCGCCTCTCCCTTCAGGCGATCCCGCCCTTTCTCATAGCCCTGATAGTCATCTTCATCCCCTCGTATCTGTTCTCGCTCAGAAGGGCGAGGGAGGCTCCTGTCGGGCAATAGAGGTTCCCCGAGGGCGGCCGGGCGTTCTGCCTACTCGCACTCGCCCAGCGCGTCCCTGGTGGCGAAGCTTCATTCCAAAACGAGTTCTAGGAGCCGTCAAGGATCTCGCTCAGATGGTCGCAGGCCCAGGCCACGTAGTCCGGGCAGCGCGTCAGAGCTTTGCGTTTCTTGGCCTCCCGGAAACCCTCCGGAGAGCTGATGTCGCACCCGAGCAGCTCCTTGCAGGTGACGGCCCCGAATTCCGACTCGAACTCTCGGAATAGCTGCTGCAGTGCGTCGAAGGTAGCGGTCGAGTTCTTCGCCCCCTCTGGAGCGGTCAGCCGATCGCGCAGCCCAAGGGCGGCTGCAGCACCCGACAGCGCGCCGCATACCTGGCCCATTCTTGCCATGCCACCGCCTAGGTAGCCGGCGACGCTGGTCCATTCGGGATCCTCGTCCATTATCAGCAGGCCACTGCACATCACTGCCTGTGCGCAATTGAGATGTTTGGGGCCAGGGTCGAGATATCCCGCCAGCGCCTGCGCTTTTGCATTCTCGGATTTCTCAGTCGCCATACAGTGCTCCTCGTTGCTCGGGACAGTCCAGGCTCGTACTCCGGCGGCCTCGCCTGGGCGTGCCCGGCGGCGAAGCCCAATTTCGAAACGTGTTCCTAGTGGCAAGTACCTCCGCCGCACACCTGCATGGGCGACATCACCGGCACGTTCCCGCTGAGGAGAGCATCCACGACCTCTCCGACCGTGGGCAACTCCTGATCGGCGTAGACCGAGATGCCCATCTCGCCGAAAAAGGCCAGAGGACGGGCGCCCATGCCACTACCACAATCTCGGTCGCACAGTGGGACCGTGGACTGGTCACTGGCTTTCGATTTCACCCCGTTCCGGGCGGCACTGTTCGCGGGGGTCGTCTGTACCGCTGCTCGTGCGTTGGCTCCCGTAACGGGTCTCGCTGTAATGGGCGCTGTCGTGGGTGCAGTGCGTGTCGGAGCGGCGCTCGCTTCACGCTGGCGGGGTCGTGAGATGGCCGGAGCGGCCACTTCTCGGCCTGGCGCTGGCTTCCATCATGGGGATGATGTTCACTGGATCGACGACTTTCACAATCTGGCGGATGTCCGCCTGGAGGTCCGGCGGCGATGCCGCCGATCGCGTCGCGGCGGTCGTCGGTGCGGTGCTGCGGATAGCGGCGGCATTCATATGGTCGAGAGGACAGACAGATGCAGTATCTCTTGAGTGGCGAGTCGCTTGTTCTCGACGAGGTGCGCTGTACGGATTGTCGCTCGCTGTGTGGAGGCATGCCCGCACGAGGTGTTCTCCGTGGTCGAACGAAAGGTCGTTGTGGCCAATCGTGGTGACTGCATGCAGTGCGGCGCCTGTCAGATGAACTGCCCCGCGGGGGCAATCGAGGTCTCTTCGGGTGTCGGATGCGCGGCGGCTGTGGTCAGCAGTGGCCTATTCCAGCGCCGTGGGGGCGAAGGGATTGCGGCAGCTGGCGGACCCTCCGTCGCCAGCAGCCTACTTACCTCGGTACGTTCGTATCGGCGCCCACCATGGCCAAGGGAGTCTCGAGGCTGTCGAGGCGTAGCCGTCTACGCACATCCAGCATGGCCATGGCGGCTTCCATCAGATAGCTGCCGGCGGGTCGCTACGTGCTAGTAGCTGATGGCCGCGCCCACACCCATCTCGATGGCTTCTCCGGCGAAGGCCGCGTCTATATGGGCTATTGCAGCCTCTCCCGTGCAGTGAGCCGGTCCGCACCGTTCGACGCCCAGCTCCCTGAGGCCTTGGATGACCTGGTCGACCCGCTGAGCGGAATCGGACATGAGGTGGAACCCGCCCATAACCGCAAAGACCGGCTCGCCGACGGACTGTGACGCGGAGGCCGTCATCTCCAACACCCCTGGGTGGGCACACCCTACGACCAGCACCCACCCCTGCGCGGTGTCTATCAACAGGCCCGACTCACCGGGACTGCCTGAGGGGCCGGTGACCGTGAGTCCCGGACAAACGGAGACCGCATTCTCCACAGGCGCCAATGACGCCCCCGCTGCTTGCGCGGAGTGGAGCGCCTCTGCTGAGAACGATGCCGGGTAGTACACCGTGACGTCAGGATTGGCGGCCACGATCTGAGCAAGTCCGCCGATGTGGTCGTCGTGATCGTGGGAAAGGACCACCACATCGATGTCCTCCGGATCTATCTGCAAGATCTCCATATTGGAGAGGAGGATGTCGCCATCATTGCCGGTGTCGAACAGCACGGTCTTCGCGAGACCCTCCACCAGGCACGAGAAGCCCCAGTCGGCCCGGGTGCCGGGGTATGTGGCGGTGTTGTCGTAGAGAACGGTGATTGTGACAGTCGCCTGGGCACCGGTCGGAGCGCCGGCCGGCGCCGTGGAGGAAGTCATTGAGGTTGCGACAATCGTCGCCGCTGTGGACGGCACCACGACTGGAGCGGCTGTGGTGAACTCGGATTTGAGCGTGGTCGAGGCATCGGAGATCGCGTCGGAGCCGCAGCCCGTGATCGCCAGGCTCAGCGCCACGACGACCAGCCCACTGAGAAGGACTAAGCCTTACCGCGGCCGTTCTACTCCCGGCCCTTCCGCAAACGATCAGTCTCCGCGCCACGAGGCCTCGCATCGTTCGTCTCAATCGTGCGTCGCGATAACGAGACAGTAGCCGAGCCGCCCATGTCTGGCATTCACCTCGGCCTCCTCTCCGTACTCGGACTTGCCGTACACCTCAGACCAGAACTCGGACAGGGAGCCGTATTTCAGGATGATCTCGGCTGCGAGTCTCTTCAGCAGAACTGTGTGGTCCTCCCAGAGCGACAGCTCGAACCCAGCACCTTCGAGTTGCTCCTCCATCTCCGTGCGGGTCACGGCGCCCGTCAGGCAGGAGCAGGCGTGGGCACAAGGCTGGTGGGGAGCAGGAGCTGTGTCGACGCGCTCCGCCCCGGCTGCGCTCAGATACATGTCGGTTAGGATCAGGCGCCCGCCTGGTCTCAACACCCGGCGCAGCCTCCGCGAGGACCCGGCCGGCTGCCCCAGTGATCGAAAGGACACACTCCATGATCACGCCGTCCATCTGGCCATCGGCGAAAGGCAGATTCGCGGCGTCGCCGAGCCGGAGCTGCAGGGCCGGGTTGCGCGCCCTGCCCTGCGCTATCAGGGTCTCGGAGAGGTCGATGCCGGTGGCATCCAACTGATAGCGTTCCTTCATCAGTTCAACGGTGGCTCCCAGGCCACAACCGATGTCGAGCACGCGGTCGCCCGGTCCGAAAGCGCATAGGTCAAGCGCGCGCTCGGTGAGAAACAGACCGCCGGGTCTGATGGTAGGTCCTGTGACCTCCCGCATGGATGGGGACTCGTAGGGTTTGTCGGAGCAGGCGAGTTCCTCGCCCCGTGGGTCACTGCTGCCGTGGACTTTCACTTCTGCTCAACGATCTCTACGGCCTAACATTCACTTTGCGGATCCTTTTGCCGAAAGACCCCATCCCGCCCCCGTCACTCACTACCTGAAGGATACCGGGTCCATCGGTCACCGTGATACCGGAGAGCAAGGTTACCCCGAGCGGCCCGAACACCTCCGGCGCAAGCAGTGTGGAGGCACCGACCAGAGCAACCTCGCGGCATCCCGCAGCCGCCTCTAACAGGCGATCGATATCGCCGAAGATCAGCGCCGTCGCAGTGATGATGGCCACGTCGCAGCGCGGCAACTCCACGAGAGCTTCCTCTGCCGGAAGCACCCGTTCCGAGCGAGTGGCGTCACGCTCGAAGATGAGCAGTTTCTGAACGCGCTTCTCCAGGGGGGCGACCAAGGGGCCGAAGTAGCCCACCATGCCCACCCGGTCCATGAAGCCGATCGAGAGGACACGTAGGACGTCACCCTCTCGCTGGCCGTCAAAACGGCGGTTGGCGAGAGCGTTGGCAACGGCCAGTCCCACGGTGCGCTCCAGCCCGTCGTCTGATTTCAGAAACTCAAGAGTCTCAGTGGTCGTTCTGCCAACGGGGGACCGCTCATCCGGGAGAGGCGGAGGGTCCGCGGTCGCGTTCTCGCGGAAGGTGTAGGCGACGCCCACGCTTCCATCCTCCAACATGGCCGCTGTGTAGCGGCAACCGATGCGCACGTCGGCCACACGCTGTTCGGTAGTGGTCGATACCAGGTAGCTTCGCAAGTCCTCGGCGATCATGGAGTCCTCCAGGAGTACTCGCCCAATCTAACTGCAATTAGCATATAGATAGTACTACCAGTTGTCTCGCGCGCGCCAGACCGGCGACCGCCGTCGCTTCATTCGGAGGAGGGTTACGCAGTTGACGGCTCGGGGGAATTAGTGCTTACATATAAATGCAATTAACATCTAGATGCGGAGAGCGCCATGATGTACGTCGACGAGAGCCTGTGCACCGGCTGCGGTATCTGCGTGGATGCCTGCACACAAGGCGCCATATCCTCGGATGCCTGCAGGGCGTCGATCGACCCAGTACTCTGTACCTCCTGCGGCTGCTGCATCGACGCGTGCAGAACCGACGCCATCGTCTCGGTAGAGACCATTTCCGAATACCCCATCGCGACCGCTCTCCGTGCCGCGCTCAGAGAATCAGCCTCTCCGAACGCGGACTTCCCCTTTGTCGCCGGACGCGGTTGGCGCTGTGGCCCCTTCCACGGCGTCTCCCGCGCCCCGGTACCCGGCGACATCCAAGCTCGACGTTGCCGAGAAGGTCCTTTCCGGTCTCGTGACCATCGCCGCTCTCGTCCTCGAACGCGGACAGGGCCGGTCGGTCGCTGGCACGGCGAGCAGGAGCATGCCGGGTGCGGGCGCAGTGAGCTGGGGCGCCGGAGGCGCCTGCCGTTCCGGCCGGCGCCGGCGCGGCGGAGGAGGACGAGGCCTGGGGAGCGGACGTGGCCGCGCGGCAAGGCAATCCCGATAGAGGAAATCGCACGAAATGACTGAGAGGAGCATCACATGAGGCTTGCCATCACCGCGGCGGGTCCGGAGCTTTCGAGCCCCATCGATCAGCGCTTTGGAAGGGCCCGGTATCTGCTCGTCGTTGATACGCCGGAACGAACGGTTCTAGCCATCGACAATCAAGCGGGCATAGATGCGGCCCAGGGCGCGGGCATCCAGGCAGCCCAGAGCGTCGTGGACAACGAGGCTACCGTGCTCATCACCGGACACTGCGGACCCAAGGCCTATCGAGCCCTGAAGGCAGCCGGGGTCGCTGTGTATCTCACACCGGAGGGCACGGTCGACGACGCGATCAACCGATTCGAAGCAGACGAACTGAAGCTTGCGCCGGCAGCCGACGTTGACGGTCATTGGTAGACCGGCGGTACGCTCTCGTGCCTTCGAGCGCGACAATCGATGAATGACAAGGAGGCAGGAAATGCTGGCGCAGATCGAGACCGCGTGAAGATCGTCATCGCCAGCGGCAAGGGAGGAACGGGTAAGACCACGCTGTCGGTCAACCTGGCGGTAGCCCTTGCCGGGAAACAATCCGTTGGGCTCCTCGACTGCGATGTCGAGGAGCCCAACTGCCATCTCTATCTGAAGCCTCCGTTCGACGCCACCGAGTCGGTGGGCACCCCTGTGCCGGTCATAGACGAACACGCCTGCACCGGATGTGGGCTCTGCGCCAGGGCGTGTGAGTTCCACGCGCTGCTGGCCCTGCCGGGGGTGCCCCTTGCTCCTGCCCGAGTTGTGCCACAGCTGCGGAGTCTGCGCCTATGTCTGCCCGGAGGAGGCGATCTCCGGACGGAAGCCGTGAGATCGGCATGCTCGGCGCGGGCGAGGTCGGCGGCATCTACTTCCGCTGGGGACGCCTCAACGTGGGCGAAGCCCGCTCTACCCCGGTCATACGGGCCGTCAAGGATCTCGCCACGGCTCCTCCTCTCGACACAGTGATCATCGACGCGCCTCCTGGAGTCGCCTGCCCCGCCGTGGAAACACTGCGAGGCGCGGACTTCGCCGTGCTCGTCACCGAACCCACCCCGTTTGGCCTCCACGACCTCAAGCTGGCCGTGGAGACGGCCCAGCAGATGGACATCCCCTGCGGGGTCGTCGTCAACCGGGCGGGCATCGGCGACTCCCGGGTGAACGACTTCTGCGCCGCCGAGGGCATCCCCATCCTCCTGGAGATCCCCGACAACCGGCGTATCGCTGAAGCCTGCTCGCGGGGAGAGGTCTTCTCCGCTACGGACGAGGCCTTCGCCGACGAACTCCGTGCGTTCGCATCCGACTCTGAGGAGCGCGGGCCGAGAAGGTGACGACATCGTGAGCGCCCTGGAGGCGGCTCCGACGCTCCTGCCGGCCGACACGAAGCCGACGCCGCGACAGCTGGTGGTGCTGAGCGGCAAGGGTGGCACCGGCAAGACCAGCATCGTGGCTGCGCTGGCTGCGCTCGTCTACGGACAAGGTGCTCGCGGACTGTGACGTCGATGCGGCCGATCTACATCTGGTGCTCGATCCGCAGCGCAGGCGGCGCGAACCGTTCATGTCGGGCAAGGAAGCGCGTATCGTGCCGGAACGCTGCAGCGCCTGCGGGCTTTGCATGGATGAGTGCCGCTTCGACGCGATCCGCTTGGCCCGGCAGCGACGGCGGAAGGTCGACCTACACCGTCGATCCCGTCGCCTGCGAGGGCTGCGGTCTCTGCGTTCGGGTCTGCACCTCCGGGGCGGTGGAGATGACGGAGGCCGAGCGAGGGGAGTGGTTCGTCTCCGACACGCGCCACGGACCCTTGGTGCATGCGCGTCTCAATATCGGAGGGGAGAATTCGGGCAAGCTGGTCACCCTGGTACGGAGCCAGGCTCTTGCGCTGGCCCAGGAGGATGGGCGCCGGTCTGGTGCTGGTGGACGGTCCCCCGGGCATCGGATGTCCCGTCATCGCGTCGGTCACGGGAGCCGACCTGGTGCTGGCGGTGACCGAGCCCACGGTGTCGGGAGCACACGACCTGGAGCGGGCCGCCGATCTGGTGCGGGGCTTCGGCCTGCCGCTGGCGGTGTGCATCAACAAGACCGACCTCAACCCCGACATGGCCGGCCGCATCCGAGAGCTGTGCGCGGCGCGCGGCTTGCCCATCGTGGGCGAGCTGAGCTACGACATCGCGGTCGTGCGGGCCCAGGTGCAGGGAAAGAGCATAGTGGAATACGGCGGCAGTCCTGGTCGCCGACCAGATACGAGAGATGTGGAACGGTACTGGAGAGACATGCTAGAGAAGGCGGAGGCATAGAGATGGATTGTTCGCACGCGAACAACGAAGGAGCCCGGGCGGCCAACGAGCGAGGAGCGGCGGTACGCCGGAGAATGGCCCAGGTCAAACACAAGATCATCGTCCTGTCCGGCAAGGGCGGAGTGGGCAAGAGCACGGTCGCGGTGAACCTGGCTACTTCGCTCGCGCTCGAAGGCAAGCGGGTGGGCCTTCTGGACGTCGACCTCCACGGTCCCACCGTTCCCCAGCTGCTGGGCCTGGTGGGCCGGCCGGTCGATATCGAGGGAGAGATCATCCACCCCATCGAGGTGGGCGAGAACCTCAAGGTCATGTCCATCGGCTTCCTGCTGGGAGAAGCGGACAGCGCGGTCGTGTGGAGAGGCCCCATGAAGGCCGTGGCCATCGAGCAGTTCTTGGGCGAGGTGGAATGGGGCGAACTCGACTACCTGATCATCGACTCACCTCCGGGAACGGGCGACGAGCCGCTGGCGGTCTGCCAGGCTATCGGCAAGATGGACGGCGCCATCATCGTGACCACTCCGCAGGAGACCGCGCTCGCCAACGTGCGCCGGTCGATCAAGTTCTGCGAACTCATCGAACTGAAAGTGCTGGGTGTGATCGAGAACATGGCCGGGTTCGTGTGCCCGCATTGCGGGGAGGTCACCCACGTGTTCAGCAAGGGCGGCGGCGCAGGCGATGGCGGACAAGGCCGGCGTTCCCCTGCTGGCCAGCGTTCCCCTCGACCCCATGATCGTCGAGGCAGGCGATACCGGCCGACCCTACGTCTACCACTACTCGAAGAGCCCTGCCGCCCAGGAGTTCGCCCGGGCTCTGGGTCCCATTCTCGCTCTCGAGGACGAGGCGGCCGCGGAGACGACGGCTCCGGCAGAAGCCGATACCCAGACGGCCGCTGCCGAAGGTACGTTGCTCGCAGATGTCGATTCCGTCATC
The DNA here is from genome assembly GCA_963714175.1 of uncultured Actinomycetes bacterium. Taxonomy (GTDB): domain Bacteria; phylum Actinomycetota; class Thermoleophilia; order RBG-16-64-13; family RBG-16-64-13; genus RBG-16-64-13. Next base: position 684,051 of record CAVQNN010000011.1, read on the forward strand.
CGTTTCGCCGTCCCCACGAGCGATGGGCTCCTCTGCCCCCATTTCGGCCACTGCAAGGAGTTCACACTCGTCGATGTCGACGCCTCGTCCAAGCAGGTGCTGAGCCTGACGACCATCCTCGCTCCGGAGCACGAACCCGGACTCCTGCCGGCCTGGTTGGCCGACAAGGGAGTCGACCTTCGTCATCGCCGGCGGGATGGGATCGCGGGCCCAGCAGCTGTTCGCCGAGCAGGGCGTGAGCGTGGTGACCGGGGCCTCCATGGCCGACCCGGCGACCATCGTCCGGCAGTTCCTGGAAGGGGCCCTGGTGACCGGGGAGAACGTGTGCGATCACTAGCCGTCGACGGAGGGGCTGATGGATAGCGAAGCGCACAGACCCCCACGACTCTACGAAGACCTGGTTTGTGAGCACTTCGTGCATCCCCGCAACGTCGGCGAGATCGCCGATGCCGACGGTGTGGGCGCAGTGGGCGATCCCCAGTGCGGCGACTACTTCAAGGTCTGGATACGGGTGGAGGGCGAGCTGCTGGCCGAGGTCAAGTACAAGGTCCGCGGATGTCCCGCGGCGGTGGCGACCTGCAGTATGATGAGCGAGTTGGCCACCGGCAAGACGGTCGACGAGGCGTATCAGTTGGACGACCTTGATATCATGCATGCGCTGGGAGGTCTGCCGGAGCCCAAGCAGCACTGCTCTGCTCATGCAGCAGCGGCCCTCCATGAAGCCATCAACGATTTCGTCTTTCGGAGTATCGGCAAGGGAATGGAGTCGTGAGCGACCATGAGCGCTGACCCGGAAGGCCGTAGAGGCCGAGGTAGACGAGGAGCCGGGCCTGGCTTCTGCGGAGGACCGGGCGGTGGAGGACCAGGCGGAGGCCGCTATCGTCGGTCGGTGCTCGAAGTCGCGATTCTGTCCTCGCTTGCCGAGTCCACCTCCCACGGGTACAACCTGGTCGACCAGATCGAGGCCCTCGACCGCGGACCTGGTCTGCATCGACCCGGGCAGCATGTATCGTCTGCTTGCGGGCCATGGAGGAGGAGGGACTGGTCAGTTCGTCCTGGCAGACACCCGAGGCCGGGCCCAGCCGGCGAGTCTACGTGATCAGCGAACAAGGCATCGAGGCGCTCGAACTCATGGCGAGATCGCTTTCGCAGAGAGCGGCCTCCATGCAGCAGCTTGCTGATCACGCGGTTGAGGCCGTTGCCAGGTCCCGCGCCGCCGGGCTTGCCGACAACGGGGGTTCTCCGGCGCAGTAGGGCCACCGCCCGCCCCTTGGCACCTGCCGCTAGTGGTTTCGAGTCTTCTTGATCAGCCGCGGATTCTCGATCATCACCCTGGTGTCGGGCGGCACCGATTCGGTCAGCCAGACGTTGCCGCCGACGAGCGAGCGCGCCCCGATCACCGTATCGCCTCCAAGGATCGTGGCTCCGGCGTAGATGATGACGTCGTCCTCGATCGTGGGGTGGCGCTTCTTCGCACGGTATTGATCGCCGGCCCCTTTGGGCAAAGACAACGCCCCCAAAGTCACGCCTTGGTAGATGCGGACGCCGTTGCCGATCTGGGTCGTCTCGCCGATCACCACGCCCGTCCCGTGATCGACCACGAATCCCTCGCCGATGGTGGCACCGGGGTGGATGTCTATCCCAGTTGCTCCATGCATGTGCTCGGTCATCATGCGCGGCAGCATGGGTATGTCCAGCCCAAACAACAGATGCGCCATCCGGTAGACGGCAATGGCCTGCAGCCCGGGGTAGCCGTAGACGATCTCGTCGGTGCTCTTGGCCGCCGGGTCTCCGTCGAAGGTGGCCCGGATATCAGAAGCCAGAACCCTCCGGATCTCAGGAATACCGGCCAGCGCCTTCAGAGCAGCCTCGTATCCGCGCTCGCCGCAGTTGGTGCACTCCAGTTTGAGACGAAAGCACTCGTGTCGGATGCATCGAGATACCTGCTCGGAGAGAAGGTCGAAGAACGCCGTCGAAAGCTGGCCGATGACGTAGCGGAAGTTGACCGGGTCCACCTTGACCCGGCTGAAGAACCCGGGGAAGAGCAACTCGCGGAGTTGGTCGATGATCTCGATCACCGCCTGCCGGGACGGAATGGGCTCGAAGCCGATGTGGGTGTGACACTCGGCCAACGAGCAATCCCGCACGATGTCTTCGCTCAGAGCTTCCAGCCGCCCCCGGTATGCGAGAGCGGCATCTGCCTCTTGACGGCAGCTGGCGCGGTGAGTCGCGCCTGGTGCTTCGTTCTCCCCAGCAGTCATCGGGCCCTCCTTAAGTGTGCCAAGCACCAGTTTAGCGGCACAGGCCCGCCCCCATGCACTAGGGGCATCGAATCAGACCGTGGGCCCACAAACAAGCTCCGCAGCGCGGGGATGTGTCGTCCTCACAATCGTCTTCGTTGGTCTCGGACAGGTTGCAGCCCCCGCAGGCCACGCAAGGCGGGAAGTCGAAGTCCTGGACGCGGCGGCGGAAAGCGACATAGCCGGGCTCCGACCAGATCTGCATGAGATCCGCATTGGAGAGGTTCCCGATGGTGTGTCTTCCGATCCGGCGCTTCTGGTCGCGGAAGAACTCGGTGTGAGTGTGCGTGAGCGCCAGGCATGGGCTGACGTCGCCGTTCCAACCGACCGTCGTGCTGCCGGCCTCGACGAAGGGACAGCGCCGGGTGACCCCGCTCACATCCATGCCGGCAAGCTGCCAGTCGCACCAGCTGGTCGCAAGCCCGAGCGGCCACCTCGTCGCCTCCGTCACCTGCATCAGCGGAAGCTTCACCGAATCGTGCCACATGGTGGGCAGCGGCCCCATGCCCAGGAGATCCTCATAGAGAACCTCAGAGATGAGGTCTTCGGTGTAGGGGAGTACGTTGCTCACGAGAAACTGCGTCGCTCCCAGGTCGCGCCCCGTGCTCCAGACCTCCGGAAGCTCGGCTATGTTACGGCGCATGGCGACAAAGACGATACCGAGGCGCGGTTTCAGAGTCGGTTTCGGTCGGAACTCCGGGTAGCCTGTCCACCGCTCCACGCCGTATTCGAATCTCTCGCGGTCCCGTGGCGCCAGCGGGTCCAGACGGAGCTTCTCGCGAATCTCCTTGAACCTCCGCAGGTTTTCCAGCACCTGAGGTAGCAGGGCGCCCAGACGCACGTCGCTGTAGCTCTCTGGCCGGATGCCATCCAATGAGACCCACAGGGTATCGAGGCCGGCCCGGATGAGGTTGGTGGCGATGTTCTCCGTGAGCAGACAGCCGTTGGTGATGAGCTCGATCTTCGGCGAGCCCAACGCTTTGGCCTGGGCGACCATCTCCACGATCGAAGGATGGGCCAGCGGTTCGCCGAAACCGCCGAAGAACAGGCCGGGCAGCGGGTCGAAAGCCTTCAGCCCTTCGAGAAGGCGCGCGAAGGTCTCCTCGCTCATGTCACCCAGGGGTTCCTCCCAGGCGTTGCGGATGCAGGTGCGGCAAGAGAGATTGCAGCGGCTGGTCGGTTCCACGTAGACCTTGGCCAATTGCTCCACCGGACGGCGCAGACGGTAGCTGTTCTCCTCTTGATCCAGCGACACCGAGGTGCCTGGGACCAGGCCCAAACGGGCGGCCACCTCGGCTGGGATCACCAAGCGGCCCTCGGCATCCACGGCGGCCGTGAGGGGGTCACGCAGGTTCAAGACGCGGGTCGCTTGCTTGCGTATCGGAAGATCATCGAATCCCCATTCACGTGCTCAAAATGCGCTATGATTATAACCGTCTAACCGTGTATATGCTAGCGAGCCCGGGTCGGCGACTCCCGGACCGGTCGGAGGCGGGGGCATGAAGCGACTCTCCTTTCTCGATAGGTTCCTGACCCTGTGGATCTTCCTGGCCATGGCCATCGGCGTGGGGGCGGGCTATCTCTGGCCCCAGATCGGCAAGGCCATCGAGAGCGCCTCCATCGGCACCACGTCCATCCCCATCGCCATCGGTCTCATCGTCATGATGTACCCGCCGCTCGCCAAGGTCCACTACGAGGAGTTGGGGGATGTCTTCCGCAACTGGAAGATCCTGGGGCTCTCGCTGGTCCAGAACTGGGTGGTCGGCCCGATCCTCATGTTCTTTCTGGCCATTCTCCTCCTCTTCGACAAGCCCGCTCTCATGCAGGGCGTCATCATGATCGGACTGGCACGTTGCATCGCCATGGTGATCGTCTGGAACGAGCTGGCCAAGGGCGACAGCGAGTACGCCGCCGGATTGGTGGCCTTCAACTCGGTGTTCCAGGTGCTCTTCTACTCCGTGTATGCCTACGTGTTCATCACCGTGCTGCCGGGCTGGTTCGGGCTGGAGGGCGCGGCGGTGGACGTCAGCATCGGCGAGATCGCCAAGAGCGTGGGCATCTATCTGGGCATCCCCTTCGTGGCCGGGATTCTCACCCGGTTCACGCTGCTGCGCTTCAAGACCAAGGAGTGGTACGACAAGCAGTTCATCCCCCGCATCAGCCCCATCACTCTGATCGCGCTTCTGTTCACCATCCTGGTGATGTTCTCGCTCAAGGGCGAGATCATCGTGCAGCTTCCGCTGGACGTGGTGCGGGTGGCCGTTCCCCTGCTCATCTACTTCGTGGTCATGTTCCTGGTCAGCTTCTTCATGGGCAAACGGATCGGCGCCGACTACCGCAAGAGCACCACCCTGGCCTTCACCGCCGCCTCCAACAACTTCGAGCTGGCCATCGCCGTGGCGGTGGCGGTGTTCGGACTGGGCTCGGCGCAGGCCTTCGCCGCCGTCATCGGACCACTGGTGGAGGTGCCGGTCATGATCGGTCTCGTGAACGTGGCCTTCTGGCTACAGCGCAGGTACTGGCCGGCCAAGGAAGCGGACTCGATTCCGGCGCTCGTGGGCGCGGGGGCGAGATCTCGGCTGCCCGACCATCATCGGCCACACGTCAAAGAAACTCCAAGACGGGAGATGAGCAGTGTCTGACAACAAAGCCAAAGAGACGGTTCGTGAAGCCGTGCGCGACCGCTACGCGGAGATCGCCAAGACAGGCTCGTCGTGCTGCGGTGGCTCGTCGTGCTGCGGTCCGGCGGGTGATGCCGACGAGATCTCCGCCCGCCTTGGCTACAGCGAGGACGACCTGGCCCTGGCACCCGAAGGGGCCAATCTGGGTCTGGGCTGTGGCAATCCTCAGGCGATCGCCGACCTGAAGCCTGGCGAGGTGGTGCTCGATCTGGGCGCCGGTGGTGGTTTCGACTGCTTCCTGGCTGCGCGCGCCGTGGGGCCGACCGGGCGGGTGATCGGCGTGGACATGACGCCGGACATGGTGGCCAGAGCCCGCGCGAACGCGGAGAAGACGCAGTTCGACAACGTCGAGTTCCGGTTGGGCGAGATCGAGCATCTGCCGGTGGCCGACGCGTCGGTCGACGTGATCATCTCCAACTGCGTGATCAACCTCTCCCCGGACAAGTCCGCCGTCTTCCGGGACGCGTTTCGCGTGCTTAGGCCGGGCGGCCGGGTGGCGGTGAGCGACGTGGTGGCCACGGCGGAGCTACCGGCCGAATGGAGAGAGGACATGTCGCTTCTGTCGGGCTGCATCTCCGGGGCGGCCGACATCGAGGCACTCACCAAGATCATGAGCGACGCGGGCTTCGTTGATGTGCGCATCGCACCCAAGGAGGGTAGCAAGGAGTTCATGCGCGAGTGGCAGCCGGGGACCCGACTGGAAGACTACGTTGTCTCGGCCGACATCCGCGCGACCAAGCCCCTGTAGCGACCCGACGCGATACGCGACGAGGAGACGACGGAAGATGGAGCGACAGATCGACACGCTGGCACTCTTCTCTGACGTTCACGGGAACCGCCCGGCACTCGAGGCGGTCCTCGAAGACCTCAAAGACCGAGAACCAACCAGGGTGTTCTGCCTGGGCGACCTGGTCGGGTACGGTCCCGATCCCAACGGGGTGATCGACCTGCTCCGCGCTCGGGGCGTGCAGAGCATCCTCGGCAACTACGACGAAGGCATCGGCTGGGAGACGGGCGACTGCGGCTGCTTCTACGCGGACGACGAGGCCAAGCGGATCGGCGAGGCGTCGTATGCCTTCACCGTCGCCGAGGTGACGGCCGAGAGGAAGGCCTACCTGCGCACCCTGCCGCGGGAGTTGCACGTGGACCTCGCCGACAAGAAGGTCCACCTGGTGCACGGCAGTCCCAGGCGCATCAACGAATACCTGCTGCGCGACCGCGACGAACGGACCTACCAGCGGCTGGCCGAGACTGAGACGGACGACGTCCTTGCTTTCGGTCACACCCACGACCCCTGGTTCCGCCGGTACGGAGAGACGCTGTTCGTGAACGTGGGCTCGGTGGGGCGGCCCAAGGACGGCGACCCCCGTGCCGCGTACGTGGTTCTCACATCGGCTGCCGGAGGACCGGTGGACGTGGAGATCCGTCGAGTCGCATACGACGTGGAGGCTGCCGCCCAGGGAGTCGTCGCCGCCGGTCTGCCGGCCACTCTCGCCGACATGTTACGCCATGGAGAATAGAACGGGAGATGCTCTTGAAGAATCAGCCTGAAACAAACAATGATCGCATCCGGCGCTCGAGCGCGCGTCGCTCAAGGACGCGGGTGGCCGCTATCGCCGTCGCGCTGCTCGCGCTGGCCACCCTGCTCGGGGGCTGCGGAGAGGCAGATCCCGCGGCCGCCACCGACTCGACCGTCGCTTCCAGCGCCAACGCGAGCCCACCGAGACTCTTCCTCTCCGCTTGCGGCCTCAGGACTCCCGAAGCTGGTGGATCTGGGTTCGGACTCCTGCGTCCCCTGCCAGATGATGGCGCGCGAACTGGAGGCGTTGGCTCAAGAGTACGAGGGCTCGGTCGACGTGGTTGTCGTCGATGTCAACAACACCGATGAGGGGGCGCTCTGGCCAGGGAGCTGAGGATCCGGGTGATCCCCACCCAGATCTGGTTCGACCCAGATGGAAAGGAACTGGCTCGTCACGAGGGCTTCATGTCCAAAGAAGACATAGTGGCGGCGTTCCAGGGATACGGCTACCCGCTGCGCTAGGGGCTTCGGCTCCTTGGATCGGGGGCTCGGAGGCCGGCGGTGCCGGCGGATGAGCGATCTCTTCGGGGCGCTCACGAGCGCGGTCGAAGGGGCCGGTTGGCTCGCCATCCCGGCTGCTCTTGTGTGGGGGATCCTCAGTATCGTTCTCAGCCCCTGCCACCTGACCAGCGTTCCGCTGGTCATCGGCTACATCAACCGGGGCGAGGCGATTTCGACCCGGCGGGCGGTGTGGACGGCGACCTGTTTCGCCGGCGGCGTCCTCGTCACGCTGGCCATAGCCGGCGGGATAGCGCTCGCCGCCGGGCGGCTGATGGGGCAGACGGGCATCTGGGGCAACCTCGTGGTGGCCGTCGTGCTGCTGGTCGTCGGCCTATATCTCCTGGGAGTAGCTCAAGCTGCCGGCAGGTCTAGCGTCTCCCACGGTGCATCCCCGTCGCGACGCGCTGGGGGCGTTGGTCCTCGGCCTCGTCATGGGACTGGCCTGGGGCCCTGCACCTTCGCCTATCTGGCCCCGGTGCTCGCGGTGGTGTTCGACATGTCCGGGTCCACGCCTCGTCTGGGAATCGCCATGCTTGCTGGCCTTCGCCGTCGGTCACAGCGCAGTCGATCATGCTCATGGGGGCCTTCGCCGGCGCGCTTCGCAAGGTCCTCTCGTGGAACGAGCGCTCGCGAGCCGCCTCGGTCATCCGCAAGGTGTGCGGGGTGCTGCTTATCGGCGGGGCGGGATACATGATCTATCGGAGCGTGTAGCGGACGCAGACGGCCAGGATAGCATGCGAGGTTCATGACCGCGAGACCAGTACGTAGGCAGGAGAGAGTCGTCGCCGCCGGTCTGCCGGTCACCCTTGCCGAGATGCTGCGTCATGGCCAATAGAGCGGAGATGCTCTTGAAGAGTCGAGGAGAGACATTATGACCGACCCACAACACGAGGCGGACACGCAGGCAGCGACCGACACCCCACCGGCGCGCCCCGGACTGATCATGTGCGTGTGCACCGGCAAGTGTCCCGGGTTCGAGAAGATGGACATCTGGGACTTCATCAACCGGGTGCGCATCGAGCTGCCGGTCGAGTTCGGAATGATCCACCCCCAACTGTGCGAAGAGGACGGAGACCGCTTTCTGGCCGACATCCTGCAGGCCAAACGACCCCTGGTCATCGCCGGGTGCGCTCCCAACATGCAGTACAAGCTGTTCCGCGATGCCTTCGCCGCGCAAGGCATGGACGTCAAGAAGGACATGGTCCCGCTCGACATCCGCGACATGACCACCGATGAGGCGGTAGAGAAGGTGGCGGCCGCCCTCCGCGAGATGGGCGTGGCTGAGGACGGTGGCGAGGATGGCTGAGACTACCTTCATGGGGGTGCCGCGCAGCAAGATCCCCTGGGCTCCCACCATCGACTACGACAAGTGTGACTTCTGCATGGAATGCGACGAGTTCTGTCCGCACCGGGTCTTCGAGCGCCGCGAGGGCGAGGTCAAGCTGGTGGTAGCCAATCCCGAGAACTGCGTGGTCTTCTGCCGGGCCTGCTCCAAGACCTGCGGCCCCGACGCCATCACGTTCCCCGACAAGCCGGGCACCGTGGCCCTCATCAAGAAGCTGCACGCTGAAGAGGGCGAGTCGAAGGCGGGCGTTGCCGAGGCGGATCAGGAGGAGGTCGAGGTATGAGTATCGCGATTCTCGCCTGCACCGGTCTCGACAAACCCGAGGGTTCGGTGGCCCGCGAGGTGGCCATCCGGCTGGCCGAGGAGACTGGAGCCGAGATCATCTGCCCGGTGGTGCTCAACCGCACGCCCGCCCGCTACAAGAAGGCGCTGGCCGAGAATCAGCTGATCGTGGTGGATGGTTGCGCCACCCAGTGCGCGAGCAAGCTCGCCGCGGCCGCCGGAGAAGAAGCCGGCCCAGAAGGTGGTGGTCTCCGACGTTCTCAAGAGAGCCGACCTCGTCCTTGCGCCCGGCCTCCGTCTCGACGCTGGGGCTCTCGGGGTTGCTCAGACCATCGTCGACGATCTCAAGGTGGCTGAGGCTCTCGGATCCGAGAAGCGCCGGCAGCCGAGGAGACACGGCAGTTGAGAGGGCGCCGGCAGCCGGGGAGGCGCCGACAATGGCGGAGTTCGAGAGTCCGTCGGACTTCACGGTCGTCGTGCACGACAAGTACGAGTTCCGCATACCTTCGAGCGGGTTCCTTTTCAACGCGAACGACGTGTGGGTCCAGGTGGCCGGCCGGGAGTCCGTTCTCCAGCAGCCTCCAGAGCCCGGGTGGGCATCTCCGACTACATGCAGCAACGGCTCACCGACATCACCTACGTCGACCCGCCCGAGATCGGGGCGACCATCGAGCAGTTCGACGAGGTGGGAACCGTCGAATCGACGAAGGCCACCTTCGAGATCATCTCGCCCGTGAGCGGCACGGTCGTCGGGATCAACGAGGCCGTGGCCGATGTGCCCGAATCAATCAACCAAGATCCCTACGGCAGTTGGATCGTCGAGCTGGAACTGTCCTCCTGGGAGGAAGACCAGACGCTGCTGATCGATGGACCGGCCTACGCCGCCGACGTCGAGCGCAAGGCTGCCGAGGACTAGAGAGCGGGAGGATCGATGGAACAAGACCGCGACAAGACGCTCGTCATCCCCTGCAGTGGCGTGGGGAAAGTGCACGGGTTGATGAGCCGGGAATCGGCGTACCTGGCTACCGACGAACTCGCGCCTGCCGACGCCGACGTGGTGTGCCTGGCACTTCTGGTCAAGGGCGACGAAGAGACCCTGGCCGAGGTGCAGGCCCGTCCCTGCATCACCATAGATGGCTGCGGGAAGGCCTGCGCGCAGAAGAATGTCGAGATCGCCGGGGGGGAGGTGGCGCAGGCTTTTCAGGTGGCCAGATTCCTCAGCAGCCATCGAGGAGCCCAGCCGGGCAGCGGGTCGGATCTGACGGAAGAGGGCTGGGCCATAGCCCGGGAGATCGCCGAGGCCGTGGCCGAGGAGGCCTCCCGGCTCCGCACGGGCGAGGAGGTGGCCTGATGTCCGATGAGATGAACAAGACCAGCAAGGTGGGGATCATCTCCTGCAGTGGCGAGGAGATCCCCGAAGGCACTATTTCACGCAGCGCCGTTCGCCGGGTGCTCGAGTCACTGCGTCCTCACGACGCCGTGACCCTCTGCCTGCCTCTCTTCCTGGCCGGCAACGAAGGCGAGCGCAACTTCGCCCGCACCCATCCCACCATCACCATCGACGGATGCGACAAGCAGTGCGCGCGCTGGGGCACCGAGAAGCATGGCGGGCCTGTCGCGCGGGCCCTGGTGGTCTCGGAGATCCTGGGAACTGAGGCCCGAGGTTGTTCACGCTCCTTGCGGGCCCGTACGCAGGTCGACGAGAAGGCCGTCGCCGTTGTGGCCGACCGTATCGCGGCTGAGATCGACGCCTCATGGCCGAGGGCTTGAAGCCGGAGATGGCCGAAGATCCGGATGCCGACGCGTGCTCCTGCACTGAAGCCGGTAGAGACGGGAATCGTCTGCGTGCGCGGACAGCGGATAGAGATCCCCGCTTTGCCCATGGTCTTCGCTCAGTGCGCCGCCCGCGGCCTGCGTGCAGAATCCGCGGACGCGCCGGCTCTGCTCGAGCAGGTGAAGATGTTCCACTACGTGGCCCCGGAAGAGGAGGCCGACTACCAGGATGCACTTCTGGGAGCATACCGGGGCTTTCTCGGAGGGTGACTCGGCAAACAACCGTTTGTACAGTTACAATGGTCTGAGAAGAGATTCGAGAGTCGAGGAGTGACGGACTGTGGATGTTCTGAGCGACACCTTCAAGGCGCTGTCCGACGAGACACGCCTGCAGATCATGACGCTTCTCTTGGAGAACGAGGAGCTGTGCGTGTGCGACTTTGTCGGGGCGCTGGGCCAGACGCAGTCGAAGGTGTCGCGTCATCTCCGCTATCTCTACCACGCCGGACTGGTGCTGGACCGCCGTGAGGGGCTCTGGATGCACTATCGGATCTCCCCCGACCTCAAGCCGGAACAAGCGACCATCGTGGCTGCGCTTTCCGAGGCGGTCGGTGAGGAGCACAAGCAGGAACTCCGCCGATCGCTGGAGCGGTGGTTCGTGGAGAAGGCGTTGACCGGCGCAGCGGGAGAGCAGGGGACGGCGTCCTGCTGCTAGCAGGCCATGACATGAAAGGCGGATGGTCTTGATCGAGGTCAAGGTTTTTGGCAGCGAGCCTCCCTGCGTCAAGTGCAAGAAGGCTGAGGAAGAGGCCAGGAAGGCGGCGGCCAAGTTCCCCGGACAAGTCACGGTGGGGAAGTACTGGGCATTGTCGCCGGAGGGACTGCAGCTGGAGCTGCTCATGACTCCCGCGGTGGTCGTCAACGGCAGAGTGATCTCCCAGGGCCGCGTCCCGCGGGAGAGCGAACTCGAACGTATCTATCGATCAGAACTAGGAGGATAACGTGCCAGTGCTCTTGGAGGTGTTCAGCGGAGACCCGCCCTGTCCCGGGTGTGTCGCCATCCTTGCCATGGGAGATCGCTACGCCGAGAAGTACCCGGCGGAGGAGCTGACGGTCAAGAAGTACGTCGGCCAGGAAGCGCTCGAGAAGTATGCGGAGTACAACCTCTCCTGCGTACCGGCGGCCGTCATCAACGGCGTCATCAAGATAGAAGGAACGGCCCCCGACGAGGGGACCATGAACAACGCGCTCCGGGAGGGTGGACTGTGGATCCGATAAGGGTGGAGGTATTCCTCTCGGTGCCCGCCTGCTCCGGCGGCCTGGCGGTGCGACGGTTGATCGACGAGGTGGCGCAGCAGTATGGCGACCAGATGGACGTGGTGTACAACCAGGGACGCGACGCTCGGTACGAAGAGCTGAAGTTGTCTTCCGCCCCGGCGATCATCGTGGGCGATCTGGTGCGCTTCATCGGCGTCTGTCCGACGAAGGAGGGCTTCATCGGGGCGCTGCGCGAGGCGGGACTGGAGTAGGTGAGGACTGCGCCCCGGCGAGCCCGCGCTCATGCTGGGGCGCACGAACCGGAGGCCGACCGTGGCCGGATTCAGCGCTCTGACAGCTCCAAGTACAGCCCACAGAGCGAGCCGCCGCGACCGTCAGTCCACCTGCGACCAAGGCAGGGATCTCAAGAGGGGACCTGGACTCGCCAGCACTCGCGCTGCCACCGCGACCAGCACTAATCGGCGAGGATGGTCCAGCCGAATATCCACCCGACCACGGTGAGCACGCTGAGACCGGTCGAGTCGCCGGCGGTGGCCAGCAGCAGACTCTGCGGCAGTCTGCCGCCGCGACGGGCCGAAAGCGCCGCGGCGAGGACCACCATGAAGACCGCGGGGATCGCCAGGACCGACAGCGCGGGCAGCAGCACTCGTGGCTACAAAACCCGCGGCCCAACCGATCATGATCGCGACCAGTCCGATCACGAGAATCACCGCCACGGGGAGCAGACAATGCCGCCACAGGACCTTTGCCGAACGCCCAGGGCAGCAGGATCGCCGAAGTCGCCGTCGCGTCGACCTCCAGACGGAGGGGCTCCACCAGAGCGCTCGCCGAAAGGTAGAGCGCGACCGCTCCGGCCCAGGAGGTGCCGGTACGCCCGGGTTGTACGCCCAGGAGCAGGGCCCCGGTACCGGCCAGCACCACCGCCCAACCCAGGCGCATGGGCGATCTCAGTAGCACAAGCAGCCCGTGCCAGGGCACTACAAGAACGGACCATCGCGGGGGGCGGATGCGCAGGAAGGATCGCCAGCGCTGGCCCCACGGCTGGCGGGCGGCCAGCACGACGGAGCGGGAATCCAGCGCATAGAGACCCGCGATCACCTGAGAGCGAGTGTGCGCCCGTATGAGAAAGCCTTCTATGGCAGCGTCACCGGCCGACCGGCGGACGCTGATCCACCCCGCTGCCGCCAAAGCGCAGAGCAGTAGCAGGCCCGCAAGCCCGGAGGCCCAATCTGAGGCGCCCAGAGGGAGCAGACCCCATCCCCAAGGGCCGGACCAGAGCGCGGCAAGGTGCGCCGCGCCGCCCATCCGATCGGCGAGCGCGAGCAGGGCCACCAACCCGAGGGCCGGAAGCGTCAGGCGGGTGACCCAGGCGGAGGCGCCCCGGAGTCGTTGAACGTGCCAGCCGGCCGCTACGAGGATGACGCCCAACGCCGCTCCGGCCGCTACTCCTTCTGCGATCGCGACCGCTCCCGCGTCGGTGCCTGCAGTGGCCACGGTTGCGAGGGCTCCCACGATCGCTCCGCCTGTCGCCATAGCTATCGCAGCCCGCCGCAGGCGCGGCAGTATCAGTTCCCGTCTCGGCACCGGAGCGGCGAGGAGAAACACGCAGTCGGCTTCGGAGTAGGAGACGAATCCCTGCAGAGTGCTGTACCGGATAACGGCCAAGATGACCAGTGCCACAGCCGAAGCGCCCCAGAGTATCTGGTAGGGGCTGGCCACGTCCACGAGGAACGAGGCCACTCGTTTCCAGAGGGTCCAGAACAGGGCCCCCGAAATGCCGAGCACTAGGACCGTCATGTAGATGGTCATGGCAAGCGACGTCCACGAGCGGCCGGGGCGGAGCGAGCGGGAGACCGCCAGAAGACGACGTGCGTCAACGGCGGCCAGGTCTTGCTCGGGATTGGCATCGGCAAGCGCCGACGTTGTTCGCGGGCTCCTAGGAGCCAATCAGTCGCCCCTCCTCGATCCGGAGCATGCGGGTGGCCACCGCGGACGCGAACGTGTCGGAATGCGTCATCAAGAGGACAGCCTGTTTTGCCTCTCGGCAGCCCAGCAGCACCTCGCGTAGCGCTTCTACCGAGGTGGCGTCCAGCCCCACGATCGGCTCGTCCAACAGCAGCACCCGGAAGGGGCGGATGAGCGCACAGGCGATGGCTGTCTTCTGGCGCATGCCCCGGGAAAGCTGACGAGGGAAGAAGGTCGCACGATCCGATAGACCAAGGCGTCTGAGAAGTTCCTTGGAGCGCACGCTCAAATCCTTGTCCGCCACTCCGTGAGCGGCCGCTACCAGTCGAAGGTGGTCGCTGACGGTGAGATCGTCGTATAGGCGAGCAGTGTCGGGGACGAAGGCCAGATCTCTCCGCGCCATGACTGCCGCCGGCTCTTCGTGGATGGAGTGGCCGCAGATCTCCGCACGACCCCCGGTCGGCTCGAGCAAGCCACTGATGAGCTCCGCGGCCGTGGTCTTGCCGCTCCCGTTCGGTCCCATCATGGCGACGCACTCGCCCGCCCGCACCTTCAGGTTGAGGGAGTCCAGGGCTGCGACCGCTCCATAACGGCGCGTGAGTCTCGTTGCTTCCAGCAGTATCTCTGCACGGACCGCGGGCATTGAGCGCCTCCGGCTAGCTCTGGCTCCAGTTCGCGATGTCGGTGATCACCTCGTCAGGCATGTGTCCCGTCCAGGGTACAGGATGAGTCTCGCGTTTGCGGACTCCGAGGGTGGCGCCTGCCGTGCGGCGAAATCCTGCTCTCAGCGGCCTACTAGAAGTCGATCCCGGCGCGGGCGCGTGTCCCGGTGTCGAAGGGGTGTCGGATCTTCACCATCTCCGTCACGGTATCGGCCGCCTCGACGAGCGATGCGGGGGCCTGGCGCCCCGTGAGTATCACGTTGACCCCTGCGGCTCGCTGCCGGACCGCGGCGCTCACCTCCTCCGCCTCGATCCACCCGAAGGTGATGGGCAGGGTGATCTCATCGAGGACCAACAGCTGATACTCGCCCTTGACGAGCGCGGCAGCGGCCAGTTCCCAGGTCGCGAGGGCCCGCGCCCGGGCTTGGTCATCGTCGGCGTGGCGCACGAAGCCGTCGCCGCCCTTCAGCCATTCCACCCCCAAACGACGGAACATGAGTTCCTCGCCGGTCTGCCAACCGTCCGACTTGAGGAACTGGATGACCCCCACCCGCCAGCCTTGAGCCAGCGCCCGCATGATGACCCCGAAGGCGGCGGTCGACTTCCCCTTGCCGTCGCCCGTGTTGAGCAGCACCAGGGATTCGCGGGTGGCGGTGTGCGTGCGTTCAGCCATAAAAAAACCTCCGCGTGAGCGGAGGGAGGTGGCCCGGCGACACCATGCCGCCTGAACCGCCCTTCCTCCGAGGGCTATGTTCGTTCGGCATGACCCAGGCGACCTGGCTCGCCCCGAGAGGGGCATCACAGTTGCGGGACAGCACCGGGATCTCACCGGCTTTCGCTGCAGTCACGCCGGCCGGGGATATGGGCCCGACGAACAACATGATAGGACTCACCCGAGCGCTCCCGCAAGGCGGCCGGCGCGCCGGCAGGGCGCTGAAGAAGGGCCAGGGCTCTGTTCTTCAGCAGCCTCCTAGCACTTATCCCACGCCAGGTACTAGACTGTTCACCTACCAAGAACATGGTGACGGGGAGGCAAGATGGAGACTGGCGGCTGGGACTTCGTTCTTCGGCAGCCTCCGAGGGGACTCGAGGTGCGCGGACGAACCCGATGGAGCCGTGTGCTCCGTCGCTGCCGCCGCACTTATGCTGGCCGCTCTTGTTGTCTGCGGACTGGGCGGGTGTGCGGACGGGCAGGTCTCGGAGGGCGATCCGACCCCGGATCTCTCGGTCGCAACGACTGGGACCATCCAGACCACCGGCTCGAGCGACTCTACCGAGACCTCCGACACCACCGACGCACTCGACACCACCGGTACCACTCAGGTCGCCGGCACCACCCAGGTCGTTGGCACCACCCTGTCCTCGACCACCTCCACGGTCGTGGGGATGGAGCTGGGCACGCGGCGCAACCCCATCCCCGTCGGGCAAGAGGCCCAGGTGGGTGACTGGACGGTCAAGGTCGTCGATGCCGTCCTGGACGCCACACAGATCGTCACCGATGAGAACATGTTCAACGACCCTCCGGAATCCGGCAGCCAGTATGTCCTGGTCACGATCGAGGCCACCTACACGGGGGAAGAATCGAGCACGTTCTGGGTGGACATGATGTACAAGTTCGTGGGGAGCAAAGGCAATACGTTCGACTCGGGGATGGTGGTGGCGCCCGACTCGATCCTGGACGACGGCGAGGTGTTCAGCGGAGGGACGGTCGCGGGCAACCTGGCATTCGTCGTCGAATCCACGCAGGTCTCGGGCGGGACCCTGATGATCGAGGAGTTCGTCACCTTCGACGAGACCCGGTTGTTCTTCGCGGTCGATTAGCGCCGCGCCCAGGCGTGATCGCGCCGGCGGGCCGCCGATCTTCTGGGCGGCAGCAGGTGGCGCAGACTCCTAGCGGGAAGACCCGGCCAGGTAGTCGTTTTGCACGTCCTGGGACACCACCCCGTCCGTGACCTCGATGATGCGGTCGGTCTGCTGGGCTATGCTCCGGTCGTGAGTGACGATGACGAAGGTCGTGCCCAGTTCGCCGTGTATCCGGCGGAAGAGCTCGTAGACCAGGGCCGAGTTCTCCGTGTCCAGGTTCCCGGTCGGTTCGTCGGCGAGGAGGATATCCGGGGAGTTCATCAGGGCGCGCCCGATGGCTACCCGTTGCTTCTGGCCGCCTGAGAGCTGTTCCGCGTTCTTGGCCGCCACATCGCCCACCCCGAGGAAGGACAGGATCTCCTCCGCTCTCTTGCGCTCTTTGGTGGTGTCTCTCATCTCCCTCGAACGCGCGCCGATCCAGGTGGGGATGAGCAGGTTCTCGCGCACCGAGAACTCGGGCAGGAGGTGGTGGAACTGAAAGACGAATCCCAGGTGTTCGTTGCGGAACGCCGCTCGGTCCTTCTTCCCCAGTGCGCCGACGTCGGTCCCCAGCAGGCTCACCGTGCCGGTGGTGGGACGATCGAGGAGGCCCAGCAGGTTGAGCAAGGTGGACTTGCCGCTGCCCGACTGCCCGATGATGGAAAGGAACTCCTTGCCCTCCACGCGGAAGGAGACTCCGCGCAAGGCCTTGGTCTTGACCGTGGTGCCGTATTCCTTGGTCACCTCGCTGACGTTGATGATGTCAGGCACCCTGGATCACCTCTATGGGGTCGAGGCGCGCCGTCTTCCGGTAGGGGATGATGGCTGAGATCAAGGCGATGCCTATACCTATGGCGGCGGAGAGAAGGACGAAGCCCAGCTTGGGCTCGATAGGAAAGAGCCCGGAGTCGCTACTCTGGGCCACCTGGCTGAAGACCGCGATCAGCCCCAGGCTGATCGCCACGCCGAGCACGGTGCCGACCACTCCGAGGATGCCCGCCTGGTAGAGGAAGACCAGACCGGTCCGGACGTCGGACATGCCCAGCGCTTTGAGTATTCCTATCTGCCGGGTCTTCTGCACGGCGGATATGGCCAGGGTGGAGGCGATGCCGAGCATGACGGCGATGATTACGAACACCTGGATCATGTACGACGACGTGCTCTGGCTCTGCAGGGCGGTGAGCAGTTCACTGTTCTTGGCCTGCCACTCGGTGGTCCGCAGCCGCGGGAACTTGGCCGTGAGCTCACTCATCACCTGGGGCGAGGTGAAGACGTCGGCGATCTGCATCTCCACGGCGCTGACCTCAGCCGGCGGGCGGCCGAGCGCCGCGCTCGCCGCCTCCAGGCCGGCAAACACCGACTGCTGGTTGGCCGCCTGCGAGCCCAGGTCGAAGATCCCCTCGATGGTTGCGTCGAAGGCGGAGCCGTCGGCCAGCGCCACGCGGACCTTGTCGCCAGGATCCAGGTCATACTGCTCGGCGAAATCCTTACCCACGACCATGCCGTCGCCTTCGAGTGAGACCCGGCCGGCCACCAACTTGCTCGAAAGGCCATAGATGGAGTCGATATCGGCGAGAAGCCCGCCCTTGACCACCACGGGCGCGCTCGTCTCTCCGACAGGGATCAACGCCGAGAGGACCTGCACCGGAGCCACGGCTGTGATCCGGGGGTCGGATCGGGCTGCCGCCAAGTCCTCGGCGCTGAAGGAGAAGGCCGCCGCTCCATCCGCCGGTTCGAGGGTCACGTGTGAGCTGGATCCCACGGTGCTGTCCAAGAGCGATTCCTGCAGGCTCGTGATGAGCGACCCCACGAATACCTGCACAGCGATTCCCACGGCGATCCCCAGGATGATGAGGATCGATTGGGTCTTGCTGCGCAGCAGGAAGCGCCGGGCGATCTTCAGCTCAAGCATCGTCCGGCACCTCGTCGACTGTCGCCGTCTCATCGGCGATCGCGCCGCCCGGCATCTCGGCCCCCGTCGCCGTGATCGCCCGAGACGTCAACTCCTCGAGCAGCGAGTCGATCGAATCCACCGCGTACTCCTCCCAGCCGCGATCGGAGTGGGCGAAGGCCGGTCCGCCGACCACGATCCGGATCTCGGGGAGCTCCCGGCGCAGGCGCTCGATCACGTTGTGCAACGCCGCTCTCTGAAAATGGGTGGAGGCCGAGATGCAGACCAAACCGGCCTTCATCGACCGGACGGACTCCACCATCTGATCGACAGGGGTCATGGCCCCCACGTAGACGGTCCGGAAGCCTCTCAGGTCAAAGCGGTCGCTGAGCATGCGCAGGCCAAGGTCGTGCGTCTCCTCGGGCGGGCAGAAGAAGGCGACGGTGAGGTGCACCGGTTCGACCAGCATCTTGTGCTCGAGGACCTTGGGATAGAGGACCTCGACGGCCGTGCGGATGGCGCCCACGATGAGATGCTCCTCCCACACGGCGACCAAACCGTCCTGCCAGCCTCGCCCGACCGACTTGAGGAAGGGCTCCAGTACCTGGGAGTAGAGTTCCTCGATCTTCAGTCCGCCCTCGACCGCGGCCAGCACGACTCGGACTGCCTCTTCCCGGTCGTGCGCCTTGGCGCATCTCTGGAGGGTCTCGACGATGCTGGACGGTGTCGGCTGCTCGAACACCAGCGGGGGCTCCTTAGGTCGCGGCTGAATTGCCGGCTGTTTGTGAACGGTACCCGCACCGTGGGCGAGATACACTTGGTGTCGGCCTGCGCGCCCAGCCGGCCTCCGAGGTTTTCGCGTGCGACGGGGGCGGTAACTACTGGGTGGAGCGGACCCCACGGCTATGGAGCGGCGCCTTGAGGGAGATCATCGTCAACGACAAGATGCAAGAAGGCTACTGCTACGTCCTTGCCGCTCCCGAAGGTCGCGACTTCGCCGCGGGATTTGAGCCGGAGCTGAGCCCACAGGAGATGCTGGCCTTGGGAGTCTTCGGCGGCAAGTACATGACCGACTGTCGCGACGAGTTCCCGGCCGCCTGGTTCACGGAGGCGAAGCTATCGCCTGAAAGACAGGATTCCTCCCTCAACTTCTTCGGGACTAGCGCCTCGCTCCCGCTGGTAGAGTGGCAGAAACGTGGCTGGATCCACCCTGACGATCCCAGGGGGTGGTTCCAGTGGTACTGCCGCTACTACCTGGGCAGAAGGACACCCGACGAGGACGCCAAGCAGATAGGCCGGTGGAAGGCCATGCGGCGCCATGTGGCCCAGGTCAGGAAGAACTGCCTGGCTGGAGACCTGAGCTGTCGCCAGCGACAAAGGCAGGCGCTGTTGCAGTGGGCCTACGACTCGCGGAGAATCTAGGCCCCGCCGTGCTGAGCAAGGTAGCTATCGTCACCGGTGCCAGCCGGGGCATCGGCAAGGCCATCGCTCTGGGGTTCGCCCGCGAGGGGGCCAGGGTGGTCGTTGCGGCCAGGACCGTCGAGACCCCAAGCGAGAGGCTTCCGGGCAGCATCAACGAGACGGTCGCCGAGATCGAGAGGAGCGGTGGAGAGGCCCTCGCCGTCCGCTGTGACGTCACCGACGAGGCCAGCGTGACCACCATGGTCGAAGCCGTCCTCCGGAGGTTCGGCCGCATCGACGTTCTGGTCAACAACGCAGCCGTCGACTTTCCGTCGCCCGTGGCAGAGATGCCGCTGAAGCGCTGGGATATCGTGCTGCGGGTCAACGCGACTGGACCCTTCCTATGCTCCAGGGCGGTCTTGCCAAGCATGATCGCGCAAGGAGGGGGAAGCATCGTCAACATCACTTCGAACGCCGCCGCCGAACGGGGCAGCGGGACCGTGGGCTATAGCGCGGCCTACGGTGTCTCCAAAGCGGCGCTCGATCGCTTCACCTGGGCCCTGGCGTCGGAAGAGGCCAGTCACAATATCGCGGTCAACGCGTTGAAGCCGCGGGGCGTGGTCGACACAGAGGGCATGCGGCTCTGGGTGCCGGAGGAGGAACGTACCGGGTGGGTCTCGCCGGCCGCGATGGTGGTCTGCGCCATCTTCCTGGCCAAGCAGGACGCGAGCGGAGTCACCGGTTGCGTCGCCTTCGACGACGAGTATGTGGCTTGGCACGGTCTGAAGGTCGGACAGGCGTGAGAGCCGTCGTCTACCGGGGACCGAGCGACCTTCGGCTGGAAGAGGTACCTGAGCCCGTCATCCGAGATCCAGAGGACGCAATCGTCCGGGTGACCACCTCGAGCATCTGCGGCAGCGACCTGCATATCCTTCACGGACTCATGCCGAAGATGGAGCCGGGCTTTATCCTCGGGCACGAGTACACAGGGGTGGTCCACGAGGTAGGCTCGGGCGTCGCGCGCTTCAGGCCCGGGGACAGGGTGGTGGGTCCGGCGGCCGTGTGGTGCGGCCGGTGCCGCGCTTGCAAGAGCGGCTTGGTCAGCGCCTGCGAGCAGGGTGCCATCTTCGGGAACGGCCCGCTGTTTGGCGATCTTCAGGGCGCGCAGGCCGACTACGTGAGGGTTCCGTTCTCCGACGTCGCTTTGCAGCCGATCCCCGGCGACCTCATGGACGAACAGGTCATCTTCGCCGGCGACATCCTCCCGACGGCCTACTCGGCCGTGGTCGGACTCAATCCCCGCGGGCGGGGCGTGCAGCCTGGCGATACGGTGGTGGTGTTCGGGGCCGGCCCGGTGGGACTTTGCGCGGTCGCCTCAGCGCGGCTTTTCGATCCTAAGCAGATCATCGTGGTCGACGTGGAGCCACACCGTCTGTCGATGGCCGCCCGCATGGGCGCCGGAACGGTCATCGACGCGTCGCGCGAAGACGTGCGCGCGACGGTGAGGGAGGCCACGGGGTGCCGGGGTGCCGAGTATGTCATCGAAGCGGTGGGAAAGCAGGAGACGCTTGGCAACGCCGTGGCCGTGGCTGCTCCCGGAGGCAACATCTCCGTGGTGGGCGTCTTCCAGCAGCCTGTGACGATCAACGCGCCTCGCATGACCGCCAAGAGCATCAGCCTCAGCATGGGAATGGGCGATCTGAGCCGCGTCGGGGAACTGATTGGGCTGATCCAGACAGGCAGGCTCGACCTGACCCCGATCATCACCCATCGCCTGAAGCTCGACGATGCCGTCCGCGCCTACGAGATCTTCGACCAGAGGATCGACGGCGCAACTAAGATCCTGCTGACACCCTAGAAGGCTCCTGCCCCGCGCGGGGAGATGAACCCGGAGGCGGCGCGCACGGTTGGTGATCGCTACTAAACCGGTACTATTGTTGATGCCGCGGCAGCCAGGCGGCCCGTGGCATCAACGGATGCAGAGGGAAGGAAGGCCGATGGAGGCACAGACAACAGAAGAGCGTATCGCGGCGCTGGAGCAGACGGTCAAGGAGTTGGCCGGGCAGGTCCGGGTCACGAGGGACGTACAGGAGATCCAGGAGGTGCAGTATCGGTACCTCGACGCGCTCATGGCCATGGAATGGGACAAGTGCGCAGAGTGCTTCGCCGAGGATGCTCTCGTTGACGTCTACCTGCACGATCCAGTTAGGGGCAGAGAGAACATACGGACATGGTTCAAGGAGGAGTTGTCCTTGACCCACCACGGCGCCGAAGGCGACGTCTGCATCCATCCCCTCATCACCGTCGACGGGGATACGGCCAAAGGGGACTGGATCCTCTACATGATGTACTTCTACAAGCGTACCGGCCAGTCCATGTTCTGGGTGCAGGGCCAGTACGACAACGACTACCTGCGCGAGAACGGTGAGTGGAAGATCTCGGCCATGCGCTGGAAAGAGCTGATCGGGCTGCCGGGTGGGGGGCCGCCGACAGGGCTCTGGTGAGCTCCCGACCCAGTCGAAATCGTGGCTCTGTCAACCTCTTGACATTCCCCGGCGACACCTGCGACAATTCATAGAGCGAGCGCTCTATCGAGGGCGCCGTTCTGACCCTTCAGGACCGCCGATCGACCGCAATGGGGTGCAGAGTGGCTAACGAGAAGACCACGGCCGCCGGGGAGATCCCGACCGCGATGACCAGCACGGAGCGTCAATTCGTCGAGATGCAGCAGCGGTTCGCCGAAGGCTCTTTGCCGGCCGGACCGGCCGATCGCGAGCTCACCGAGATGAAGCAGCGTCTCATTGTGGAGGGCGCGAGCAAGGTTCTGTTCGAAAAGGGGTTCGGCAAGACCTCCATCCGCGATATCGCTTCTGCCTGCGGCATGTCCATGGGGCAGCTCTATCACTACATCTCCTCCAAGGACGACATCCTGTATTTGATGCATCGTCACAGCCAGGAGATGTGGCATCAGCACCTGGCGGATGCGGGTTTTGAAGAGATCACCGATCCCACCGCCAAACTGGAACACGGGTTGCGGATCAGCATCAAGTACCTCAACGAGAACAGGGAGCTGTACCAGTTCATCTTCACCGAGAGCAAGTATCTCGACAAGGAGCATCTTGCGCAGGTCTTGGAGATCGACAACCAAAACGTCGTGGGCTTCTACCGTCACTTGCTGTCGCTTGTCCCGGACAGCCGGCTGCGCGGGCGCGAGCCGATGCTGGCCGCCAACCTAATCTCGTACATCTGCCTGCTTCTGCCGCTGCGCGGATGGAATCTGGGCCTGAGCGACCCGGCCAGAGTGGACGAGGCCGTTGAGTTCATGGTGGACTTTGTCTTCCGTGGTCTGGGCATAGTGCGCGGAAAGAGCAGCGAGGAGGCCTGAGCATGTTGGTGGTCCGCAAAGCAGCTGTCCTTGGAGCCGGTAGGATGGGCACAGCCGTGGCTGCTCACCTTGTGAACGCAGGAATACCCACCCTTCTTCTTGACCTCGCCCCGGTGGAACTGACCGAGGAGGAGAAGAAGAAAGGCCTCGACCTGAAGCACCCGGGCGTGCGGAACCGCCTGGCTACGGCAGCTATCGCCAATGCGGCGAAGGGGCGTCCCGCCGCCTTCGCCCATCCCAGCCGCACCCAGCTACTCACCCCCGGCAACTTCGACGACGACCTTGCCAAGCTCGCCGACGTGGACTGGGTCATCGAGGCAGTGGTGGAGCGTCTCGACATCAAGCAGGATCTCCTTAGCCGGGTAGCCGGGAGCATCGGTCCGAAGACCATCGTGACCACCAACTCGTCAGGCCTGTCGGTCAACGCCATGGCCTCCGTGCTGCCCGACGGTGTCAAGAAGCGCTTTCTGGGGAGCCATTTCTTCTTCCCTCCCCGCTACATGTATCTGCTGGAACTCATGCCCGGCGATAGCACCGACCCGGCCATCGTCGCGAGTCTGAAGGAGTTCGCCGAGCTGCGTCTGGGTAAGGGTGTGGTCTTGAGCGAAGACACGCCCAACTTCGTAGCCAACCGCATCGGCATCTTCTCGACGGTCTACGCCATCAACGCCCAGGATCGGTACGGCCTCACCATCGAGGAGGTCGACGCGGCCAGCGGCCGGGCCCTGGCGCGTTCTGTGACGGCCACCTACGGCACCTCGAACCTGGCCGGGACCGACGTGCTCGCCTATGCAGTCGCCGGCCACTACCAGACCGCCGTCAACGACGAGATGCGCGAGCAATGGCGTCTGCCCAAATGGATCCTCGACATGGTCGAGAAGGGATACCTGGGAGAGAAGACGGGCGGCAGCTTCTTCAGAGAGAAGCGCACCCTGGTCATCGACCCCAAGACGCTCGAATACAAGCCTTGGCAGGATCCGAGACAACCGAGCCTGGCCGAAGCCAACAAGATCTCCGACCCGGTCGCCCGGGTGAAGAAGTTCATCTCCTTCGACGACGACGCCGCGAGGTTCGGCTGGGATCTCCTGGCCGCGACGCTCGTATACTCCGCCAACCGCATCCCCGAGATCTGCTCCGACATCGCGCAGATCGACCGGGGTATGCGCTGGGGCTACGCCTGGGATCTCGGTCCCTTCGAGCTGTGGGATGCGCTGGGCGTCAAGGAGACGGTCGAGCGGATGAAGGCTGAAGGCCGTGCCGTCCCCGACTGGGTGCTTGCGCTGGCCGATTCGGACTCGCCCTACTTCTACAAGAGAGAAGCCGCCCGGGTCACCGTGTGGGGACCGGGCCAGACCGAGCGCAAGCCTTTGGCTCCCCGTTCCCGGATCATCACGCTGGCCGATCTCAAGGCGACGGGCAAGACCTTGGACGAGAACGAGCACGCCAGCCTCGTCGACCTGGGCGACCGCGTAGCCTGTGTCGAGTTTCACACCAAGGCCAACACGGTCGGCGAGGGCGTGCAGCTCTTCATCGAGAAGGCCATCCAGCAGGCCGGTGACACCTACGACGCTCTTGTCATCGGCAACCAGGGCTCCAACTTCTCGGCTGGAGCCGACATCAAGATGATGCTGGACAAGATCGCGTCCGAGGACTGGGACGGCATCGACCATCTCCTGCGTACGGCGCAGCGCGTGAGCATGGCGATCAAGTACGCGCCCCTCCCCATCGTGGCCGCTCCTTTCGGCAAGGTGCTGGGTGGGGGCCTCGAGGTATGCCTGCACTGCCACCGGGTCCAGGCGCATGCCGACGTGGCCATGGGTCTGGTGGAGACCGGCGTGGGCCTCGTGCCTTCAGCCGGAGGGATGAAGGAAGCCGTGCTGCGTACGATGGCTCCCGCCCAGGCGGTGACCTGGCCCTACTTCATCATGCAGCGGTCGTTCGCGGCTATCACCATGGCCAAGATCAGTTCCTCGGCCTGGGAAGCGTTCGATCTGGGCTACATGCGTCTCGGCGACGGCGTGACCATGAACCGCGAAAGTGTGATCTACGCTGCCAAGCAGGTAGCGCTCAGCATGTTGGAGACGGGTTGGCAGACGCCGGCTCCGGTCAAGGTCAAGGTCATGGGCGCGGATGGCATGGGCAACTTCCGCTGCCTGCTCGACAACACCCGTGGCGGCGGCTTCATCTCCGATCACGACCACTACCTGTCCAGCAAGGTGGCCTGGGTGCTGTCCGGCGGCGAGCTGGACATCAACGCCGAGGTGGACGAGCAGTACTTGCTCGACCTCGAGCGCAGGGCGTTCCTGGAAGTCTGTCGCACACCCAAGAGCATCGAACGGATGCAGCACATGCTCGGCACCGGCAAACCTCTCCGCAACTAGCCCGCGGCCGACGTCGATTAGCGAAGGAGACCCTTCATGAACGAGGCAGTGATCGTAGCGGCGGTTCGCACGCCGGTCGGGAAGGCCCCAAAGGGGATGTTCAGGACCACCCAGCCGGAGCACCTGGCCGTGACGGCCATCCGTGCGGCTCTCGACCGTGCGCCCGGCCTGGACCCGGCCGAGATCGACGACGTCATCATGGGTTGCGCTTTCCCCGAGGCCGAGCAGGGGCTGAACGTGGGGCGCAACTACGCCCTGCTGGCCGGCTTGCCCGTGACCGTTCCGGGCGTGACGCTCACTCGTTTCTGCGCCTCCGGTCTGCAGGCCATCGCTTTCGGGGCGCAGGCCATCATGGCCGGCCAAGCGGAGGTCATCCTGGCCGGTGGCATCGAGTCGATGTCGCGGGTCCCGGGCGGCGGCAACAAGCAGATGAGCAGTTGGGACATGCAGAAAGACAACCCCGGCGTCTACGCCTGGATGGGCATCACGGCCGAGAATGTGGCCGAGCGGTACAACGTCACCCGCGAGGAGCAGGATATCTTCGCGGCCGAAAGCCAGCGCCGGGCGCTCGCCGCCATCGAGAACGGCACTTTCAGCGACGAGATCGTCCCGGTGGAGGTCAAACACCGGGTGGCCGGCCCGGATGGCGAGGTGCTCGAAACGAGTTCCCTGGCGACCACCGACGAAGGCCCGCGCGCCGGCACCACGTTCGAGGGGCTGGCTAAGTTGAAGCCGGTCTTCAAGAAGGACGGCACGGTCACGGCCGGCAACTCCTCACAGACCAGCGATGGCGCGGCCGCGGCGGTGCTCGATGAGTGCGGAGAGAGCCTCTGCGCTTGGTCTGCAGCCGCTGGCCCGTTTCGTGGCCTTCGCCTCGGCGGGCTGCGAGCCGGACGAGATGGGCATCGGTCCGTACTTCGCCATCCCCAAGGTGCTGAAGCTCGCCGGCCTGACCCTCGACCAGATCGACTTGATAGAACTCAACGAGGCCTTCGCCAGCCAGTCCGTGTACTGCGCGCGGGAGCTGCATATCGATCGGGAGATCCTCAACGTCAACGGCGGTGCCATAGCTCTGGGCCATCCCCTGGGAGCGACCGGGGCCAAGCTGACGGCCACGTTGCTACACGAGATGAGGCGGCGCAGGAGCCGGTACGGAATCGTCAGTATGTGCGCTGCCGGCGGCATCGGTTGTGCTGGGGTCTTCGAACGGGTCTAGACACGGGCGGAACGGACACGTGTTGGCATGTGGGACCGGTAGGACCGGTTTCCCGGCCGGAAAGGTGTGGGGAATGAACAAGCAGGATCTGAGCAGTCTGTTCGATGTGAGTGGCAAGGTGGCGATCGTCACCGGCGCCACCGGGTCGTTCGGCTCCGTGGCCTCCAAGATGCTGGCCTCCGCGGGCGCCAAAGTGGTGCTCACGGGCCGCAACATCGCCAAGCTGGAGGCGAACACCAAAGCAATCGAGGCCGAAGGCGGAGAGGCGATGTTCGTGGCGGGCGATCCGGCC
Organism: uncultured Actinomycetes bacterium; assembly: GCA_963714175.1. Taxonomy (GTDB): domain Bacteria; phylum Actinomycetota; class Thermoleophilia; order RBG-16-64-13; family RBG-16-64-13; genus RBG-16-64-13. The sequence continues at coordinate 710,825 of CAVQNN010000011.1, forward strand.
ATCCACGACGACGTCACGCGGGTGGTCAAGGCAACGGTCGACACCTACGGCGGCATCGACATACTGGTCACCGCGGCCGGTCTCAACACCAACGCGCCCATCGTTCAGCAGCCCGACGAGGACTGGCAGGAAGTCATGGATGCGAACGTGCGGGGCACCTGGCTCTACTGCAAAGAGGTGGGGAAGGTACTTATCGAACAGGGCCGCGGCGGCAAGGTGGTCATGATCGGCTCCACCAGGGGCAAGCTGGGCTTGGCCAACTACACCGCCTACTGTCCCTCGAAAGCCGCCGTGCATCTCATGTGCCAGAGCCTCGCTCATGAGTGGGGCAAGTACAAGATCAACGTCAACTGCATCGCCCCCGGCGTCTTCCGTAGCGAGATCACCAAGGGCGTCTACGAAGGGGAGCTGAACAAGATCGTGGCGCCCAAGTTCCCCCTGGGCCTGGGCGAGCCCGAGGACTTGGTCGGCTGCCTGTTCTTCCTCTCCTCGAAGGCCTCGGATTGGCTGACCGGCTCGATCATCATGGTTGATGGCGGCTACACGGCTGCCGGCTAGGCATCTTCGAAGCAGAAAGGGACCTGTGTGAACCCGAGCGATGTCAAGAAGATAGCGGTATTCGGCGCCGGCACCATGGGACCCGGCGTGGCCCAGATGTTCGCGACGGCCGGATACAACGTGACCATGTATTCGCGCAAGGCGGAGACTCTGGACAAGGCGATGGCGACCGTCCGGGCGAACTTCGCCACCATCGTCAAGCATGGCGTGCTGACGCAGGCCGCGGCCGACGAAGCCGTCACCCGCATCAAGACAACTCAGAGCGTGGAGGAAGCGGGCACAGACGCCGACTTCGTCCTGGAGACCATCGCCGAGAACAAGGACGCAAAAGCCAGGTTGTACGGCGAACTCGAGTCCATCTGTCCGGAGCGCACCATCTTCGCCAGCAACACCTCCAGTCTGAACGTCTTCGAGTTACTCCCCGCCGGGCTGCAATCCCGGAGCGTGTGCGCGCATTTCTTCACTCCCGCCCACATCATCCCTCTGGTAGAAGTGGTCCCGGGGCCGGAGACCGAGCAGGCGGCCGTGGACTTCACCGTGCAACTGATGAAGGCCTGCGGCAAAGCGCCGGCGGTCATGAAGAAGTTCGGGCCGGGCTTCATAGTCAACCGGATCCAGCGGGCTATCGGCGAGACATGCATGGACATGATCCAGGAGGGCCTGGTAGAGCCGGAGGAGATCGATGCTGCGATCAAGAACACGCTCGGCATCCGGCTGCCCATCGTCGGGGTCATGCAGACCTTCGACTTCCAGGGCTTGGACATGCTGCTCGCCTACCAGAAGAACGTGGGGAAGGTGTACAGCTTCGTCGAGGAGCGGGTGGAGAAGGGGGCCTTCGGGGCCAAGACCTCCCGGGGGATCTACGACTATCAGGGCAGAAGCGAAACGGAGATCCTAGAGAAGAGGGACGAGCTATTTCTGAAGATGCTGGACTACTTGAAGGAGATCGGCGCTTTCGAGCCGGTCTAGCAGGCTGCTGACAAGGGGTGTCCCACATGCCTCGTCGTGAGGCCGGAGGAGTCACATGAGCGACAACAGGTTCGTCAAGCTACTCGAGCCGGGGCAGATCGGCAAAGTGAAGACGCGGAACCGTCTCTACAAGTCGGCCGCGGGCATGCATACGTTCTTCGATACCGAGTTCGACTCGATGAACGAGAACACCCTCGGCTTCTACGACGCCTTGGCCCGGGGTGGGGTAGGCATCATCTCGGTGGAGGCTCCGACCGTGGACTATCCGCAGGGATGCCGCTGGCACTACCGCTATCGGATGGACGACGACAAGTACATCCCCGGCATGAAGATCCTGGTCGACACGATCCACGGCCACGGGTGTCCGACCTTCTTGCAGATGGAGCACGACGGCCCTTGGCAGAATCCCCTGTTCGACAACCATCCGGCCACCTACGACGGGCCGCCCATCGGCGCGTCCGCGGTCAACATCCCCTCGCGGGCCGACTTCCACCGCGACATGATCCGGCCGCTCACGGTCCCCGAGATCCAGGAGATCATCCAGAAGTACATCACCGCCGCCGAGCGGGCGCAGAAGGCCGGGTTCGACGGCATCGACCTCAACATGGCGAGCAGCCACATAGGGCACAACTTCCTCTCGCAGTTCTGGAACAGGCGGGACGACGAGTATGGCGGCAGCCAGAAGAAACGGGCCAAGTTCGTGGTCGACGTGATCAGTGGCATCAAAGAGCGCTGCGGGGCCGACTATCCCGTGGTCGTCTGCGTGAACGGTTTCGAGTCTGGCTACCCCATCGACGTGGACAACAAGAAGTGCCTCACCCATGAGCAGGCCCTGGAGAACATGAAGTGGGCGGTGGAGGCCGGCGCGGACGCGCTCATGGTGCGCAGCCAATGGCTGGGACTGCATGTTCCCGGCTTCCTTCCCGACTATATGTTCTTCCCCGAGGCACAGGTGCCCCTGAACAAGATGCCGCCCCAGTACTACTCGAAGGAGGAGGGACGGGGCGCCATGAGGTTGATGGCCGAGGAGGCCAAGAAGCTCCTGGGGGTCCCGGTCATCCTAATCGGGTACATGACCCCGGAGTTGGGCGAGCAGATGTTGGAAGAGGGCAAGGCCGACTTCATCGGCGTGAACCGGCCCCTGATCTGCGACCCCGACATGCCGAACAAGGTGGCCGCGGGACGGCCGGAGGACGTACGACCCTGCACCCGTTGCGGCACCTGCCTCGACCAGAGCGAGACCTTTCTCCGCAAGTGCCGGGGCAACGCCGCTCTTGGCTACGGCTACCAGAACCTGGACAAGGCGGCCACAAAGAAGAAGGTCGTGGTGGTCGGCGGCGGCCCCGCCGGCATGGAGGCCGCCCGCGTCTCGGCTCTGCGCGGTCACGATGTGACCCTCATCGAGAAGTCCGGGCGCCTCGGCGGACTGGTGCCCTTGGCCGGGCTCATCAAGGGGATCGAGTTGGAGGACTTGCCCGACCTCATCAACTGGTTCAAGCGCCAGCTGAAGGGAAGCGGAGTCAAGGTGGAACTGGGCACGGAGGCGACGCCCGAGAGCATCAAGGCGCTCAAGCCCGACGCGGTAGTGCTGGCCACCGGCGGTGTCCTGAGCGCGCCTCCCGTGGAGGGCGACAAGAGCAAGGTGGTGACCACTCCACAGTTGCACAAGCAAGTGAAGCCGTGGCTGCGCCTGTTCGGGACGCGCTTCCTCGGTTGGGCGACTCACTTCTATCTGCCGGTGGGCAGGGAGGTCGTGGTCATAGGAGCCGGCCTGCACGGCCTGGAAGCGGCCGAGTTCCTCGTCAAGCGGGGGCGCAAGGTCACAATCGTCGAGCCTACCGACAAGATCGGCGAGGGCGTGATCGACTTCCGGCTGGGTCTCTCCCTGGACTGGTTCGAACGCAAGGGCGTCAAGATCATCACCGACGCCCAGAGCATCATGGTGACCAAGCGCGGCCTCACCTACCAAGACAAGGATGGTCAGAAGCACGAGATCGAGGCCGACACGGTCATGCCGACTGCGCCGATCTTGCCCAACGAGAAGCTGTACAAGGCCCTCGAGGGCAAAGTCCCGGAGCTATACCTGATAGGTGACGGCAAGGAATCGGGGATGATCGTGCACGCTATACGGGCCGGCTATCACACTGCAAAGGCGATCTGACGCGGGTTGCACAAGGAGGCCATCGTGACCGATACCACCAGCTACGACGATCTGCTGAAGCGACTGGAAGACAATGAGCGGCGGCTGGAGAAGACCGAGCGGAACGCCCAGATCGCGCGTGACTATGTGGAGATCTCCAACCTGCACGGGCGATACAACCACCTCTGCCTGGGGCACAACTGGGACAAGATCGTCGACGAGCTGTTCGCCCAGAAGACTCCCGGGGTCAAGGTCGAGATCGTGGAGAGCGGCGTGTTCCACGGGCTCGACGGTGCACGCAGGGTGTTCGTAGACATGCTGGGCAAGCTCTACAACTACGAGGGCAACTGTGCCATCCACGAGTTGACGACACCCATCATCCAGGTTCAGAAGGATATGAATACGGCCAAGGGGATGTGGTTTCACATCGGCCTCAACACGTTCCTCGACCCGGTCAAGGGCGTCATCCCCATCTGGCAGGTGATCAGGTACAACCACATCTTCGTCAAGGAAGACGGGCAGTGGAAGTTCTGGGACTACCGGGCTCATCTGCTGATCCGGAGTTCGTACGAGCGGGCCTGGGTGGACGAGCCTGTCATCCAGGGAAGCGCGATTCAAGGCGCGGAGCCCATCAAGGCGCCCACCCCCGACGAGCCGAGCAGCTTCCACGAGCCCTATTCGGGTCGTGTCGGCCACCACTCCGGCCTGCCGATGCCGCCCGAATACGTTGATCTAGACACGTTCTAGGGACCTGCTTGACACGGGAACAAGTACCTGCCAGAATACGTAGAGCGAGCGCTCTATCGACAGTGTAGCGCACGGGCGTAGGGTTGATTACGAGTAGGAAGAGGGATCCAGTGGCGATCAAGACCCCACAGCAGTACATCGAGAGCCTCAAAGACGGCAGAGTCGTCTACTTCGACGGCGAGAAGGTGCCCGACGTGACCGTCCATCCGGTGTGCAAGATCACCAATGACTGGGTGGCCATGGACTACATCATGAATAACGACCCTCGCTACCAGGAACTGCTGACCGATATCGACGAAGACGGAGAGCGGGTGAGCTTCGCCCTGCAGCCGCAGCGCACCAGAGAGGATCTGCTCCGGCTGCGCGAGGTGGTCAAACTCTGGGCCCGAGTCTGTTTCGGCAAGCCCACGGGCGCCAAGTTCGTGGCCAAGGACGGTCTGAACGCCGTGACGGTAGTCGCTCCGCGGGTGGACAAGAAGTACGGCACCAACTACGCGGCCAACGTCGAGTCCTACCGCAAGCATCTGCAGAAGAACGACCTCGCCTTCGCCATGGGTCTCACCGACATCAAGGGCGACCGCAACCTACGTCCCTCGCAGCAGGTGCAGCACAAGGACTTCTACGTCCACATAGTTGAAGAGCGACCCGACGGGATCATCGTCAGCGGCGCCAAGACTCACATCAGCCAGGCCCCGGCCTGCAACGAGGTGCTCATCGCTCCGTGTCGCGCCATGTTGGAAGACGACAAGGCCTATGCCGTCGCCTTCGGTATCGAACTGAATACACCCGGCATAACCATGATCTGCGCCCAGCCTGAGATCAGCGCCGGGGCTTCCCTGTTCGACCATCCCGTTTCGGCCAGCGTCTACATCAACGACGCCACCATCATCTTCGACAACGTGTTCATCCCCAACGAACGCATCTTCCTCAAAGGGGAATGGGAGTTCGCAGGCGACGTGGCCTACATGTTCGCCAACTTCCACCGCCTGAGCGCCGAGACCTACAAGGCCATGGAGTTGGAACTCTTCACCGGCGCCGCGACGCTGATGGCCGAGTACAACGGTATCGAGAAGAAGGCCCACGTGCGGGAAAAGCTCACCTGGCTTGTCATGTACACCGAGGCTGTGGAGACCCTGGGCAAGGCGGCCGTGGAGCACTGCGTGCGCGAAGAGGGCAGCGACTTCGTCTATCCGAATCCCATGATCGCCAACATCTGCAAGTTCTACTTCGCCGACAACTGGCATCAGGCGACCAAGTACATCCAGGATATCGGCGGCGGCATCGTCGTGACCGCTCCTTCCTACAAGGACTTCATCAATCCCGAGACCCACGACTTCATGGAGAAGTACTTCGCGGGCAGTGCGCGCACCTCCACGGAGAAGCGTCTCCGCATGGTCAAGCTGGTCCGCGACCTGACCTCCTGTTACGAAGACGTACTGACCATCCATGCCGAGGGTTCGCTCGAGGCACAGAAGATGTCCATCCTGCAACTGGCCGACTGGGGAAGGTACAAGGCGGCGGCGATGCGCGCTGCCGGCGACCCGGACGCGAAGCAGCACCCGATCTTCACCGAATTGCCGCAGTTCCCGCCAGCGCTCTAGCCGCCGGAAGATAGGTCTACAGACCGAAGGAGAGGCTTGCCGGAGATGGTGCCCACCGACGTCAAGATCGCGGGGCCCGGGTCCGAGGGAACCGTCCCTCAGGGTGACGCCGCCCGCGTGGCAACGGACCTGGTACGCCAGGCGGTCGCCTCCGGCGCCGGGGCTCTCGGCGAATGGGAGGCAAAATCGCTGCTGACTGCATACGGCGTGCCGGTGCCGGCCGGTGAGCTGGTGCTCAGCGAGGCTGAGGCGGTAGTCGCGGCGGAACGGCTTGGCGGCAAGTTGGCAATGAAGGCGGTCGGCTCCGATATCCACCACAAGACCGAAGGCGGACTGGTCGTGTTGGGAGTCACCGGCACGGATGCGGTCGCCGCGACCTACCGCCTGCTGAGAGAGCGGGCCGGTGCCGCACTCCAGGGTGTGATCGTGGAGAAGATGGTCGCGAGCAACCGAGAACTGCTCGTGGGCCTCAAGCGCGATCCGGTGTTCGGCCCGGTGGTGGCGTTCGGTCTGGGTGGCGTTCTCACCGAGGTGTTGGGTGACATCGCGCTTGCGCTCGTCCCCCCAAGCGCGCGCGATGTCACCGAACTCCTCGAGTCCATTCGATCCAAGCGCATTCTGGGGGCCTTCCGGGGGTCACCGCCTGTCGATCGGGCGGCGCTGGGCAGGGTGATCGAAGCCTTGGCGCAGATCGCGCTCGACTTCCCCGAGGTAGCCGAGATCGACGTCAATCCGCTCATGATCGAGGGCGACCAGCCCGTTGCGGCCGATGCTCTGGTGATCCTCTCCTCCGAGGCGCAGCCTATCCGCGAGCCCCGAGCATTCGCTCCGAACCTGCGGGCGGTGCTCACACCGGAATCGGTCGCTATCGTGGGGGCGTCGGACGACATCCGCAAGTGGGGGGGATCGGCACTCCGCAACCTGCTCGACGGTGGCTATCAAGGCACGATCTACCCGGTCAACCCTCGAGGCGGTGTCTTCTTCGGCCTTGAGGCCTACACCGGCATCGCCGACCTGCCGGAGGCGCCCGACCTGGCGTTGATGGCGGTGGGCGGCCATCAGGTCAAGGGCGTGCTGGAGGAATGCGGGCGCCGGGGTGTCCGCGCAGTCGTGGTCTTAGCCGCGGGGTTCTCCGAGACAGGGGCCGAGGGTGCAGCGCTCGAGCGCGAGATCCTGCAGATCGCCGCCCAATACGGCATCACTCTGATCGGTCCAAACTGCATGGGGCTCATGTCCAACGAGAAGGCCTTCCATGCCACCGGGTTTGTGGCCCTGCATCCTCCCAAGGGCAGACTCAGCTTCATCTCGCAATCGGGCAGCCTTGGCCCCGGGGTGGTCAACACCTGCGAACGGCGGGGCATCGGCGTGGAGAAGTTCATCAGCGTGGGCAACGAAGCCCAGGTCAGCGCCTTCGACGTGCTGGACTACATGCGCGACGACCCCGTGACCGAATGCGTGATGATGTATCTCGAGGGCATCGAAGACGGCACGCACTTCGTGGAGGCCGCCCGACGCACGACCGCGATCAAACCGGTCGTGGTGTTGCGGGGCGGACTCACGGAGGTGGGCGGTATGGCCGCCGCCTCGCACACGGGGGCGATGGCGGGGTCGGCCGCGGTGTTCAGGGCTGCCGCGCGGCAGTCGGGGGTGGTTGTTTGCGGCACAGTCGATGAACTAGTCGATCTCGGTGCCTGCTTGGCCGATCTGCCGCTGCCGATAGGACGGCGGGTGGCGGTCGTGACCAACGGAGGCGGTCCCGGTGTTCTGGCGGCCGACGAGATCGCGCTGAACGGTCTGGAATTGGCCGAATTGCCGGAAGACCTCGTACGCACCTTGGACGAACTGCTGCCGCCCTTCTGGAGCAAGCGCAATCCCCTTGACCTAGTGGCCATGGGCTTTGGGGACATCGGTCTCCGGGTGATGGAGGAAGTAGCGCGTTGTGACTCGATCGATGCCATCGTTGCCCTCAACTTCATCGGAGTGCCCAACACCAGCGACGACGGGCGCGAAAGGCGCACAGGCGGAGTGTTTGAAGGCTTCAGTCCCTGGGAGATGTCCTTCATGGAGCTGTGCGCCAGGCTGATGGAGGAGACCGGCAAGCCGATCGTCAATGTGCCGGACCACCCTGTTCACGCCACGTCTCCCACCTCCGGCTGCTACTCATCCGTGGTTCTCTCGTCGCCCCGGGCAGCGGCTCGGGCGTTGGACGCGATGGCCTCCTACGAACGCCACAAACGTGAAAGGAAGAGTGGCGAGAGCGGTAGCGCGAATCCGGGTGTACCGCCCCATGGGGCGGGGGTGACGGGGTGAGCGGCAGGTCGTATCTGAGGCGCTGCTCGGCTTTACACCGTTGGTCTAATAAACTATGGTATAACCCAATGTGCGATGGTAACGAGGTCCGCCAATGGTGCGGCGGGCAAAGGAGGGCTCTGTTGACCAGTCGTGGCATCGCCCGTGATACTGCGCCCGAAGAGTCAGTCCGTCCGCGCGGACATTCCTGAGGGGGTTGGCGTGATGGCGCTACTCGAGGTCCGCGGTTTGAGCAAGCGCTTCGGCGGTTTGGACGCCGTGAGCGACCTGGATTTTGATGTCAACGAGGGAGAGATCCTCAGCATCATCGGCCCCAACGGCGCCGGCAAGAGCACCGTCTTCAATATGATCTGCGGCACTTTCCGGCCGACCAGCGGTACGTTGACCTTCCAGGGAAAGAGCATCACCGGGCTGCCACCTCACAGAGTGGCTAAGAGGGGGATAGCACGGGTCTTCCAGGGGAACGTCCTCTTCCACGATTCCACGGTGATCGACAACGTGCTCATGGGCATGCATCTCCACACCCAACTCAGCCTACCCGGGTTCCTCTTCGGCGGCCCACGAGCCCGGCGAAAAGAGAAGGCGCTGCGTTCCAGAGCCTTGGAGATCCTGGGACTGGTCGGGTTGGATTGTGATGCAGACAGAGTGGCGTCAGATCTGCCTCATGGGAATCAACGCCATCTATGCCTGGCGGTAGCGCTGGCCGCGGAGCCGAAGCTCCTGCTTCTAGACGAGCCGGTCACCGGGATGAATGCCGGAGAAGTCTCGGAGATGCTGGACCTGGTCAGGATGCTGAGAGAGAAGACGGGACTGACCCTCATCGTGATAGAGCACAACATGAAGGCTGTCATGAGCCTCTGCGATCGCATCGTGGCGATCAGCTACGGCAGGAAGCTTGCCCAAGGCTCGCCTGAGGAGATCGCGAACAACCGAGCAGTGATCGAAGCCTATCTCGGAGAAGAGGACGATGTTGCTTGAGATCAAGGACCTCTGGGTCCGCTATGGAGGGGCGGAAGTCCTCAAAGGCATCTCTTGTGAGATCGATGAGGGCTCTGTCGTCACCCTTCTCGGCGCCAACGGGGCGGGGAAGTCCACCACCCTGCGGGCGATCACTGGGTTGGTCAAGCCCGACGCGGGCGAGATCTGGTTCGACGGCAAGAGGATAGACGGTCTCCCGCCCCAGAAGATCGTCGAACAGGGCATCCGCCATGTGCTCGAAGGGCGAGCCCTCTTTCCCTACATGTCGGTGCTGGAGAATCTCAAGGTGGGCGCGTACCTGCAGAAAGACCGGAGCAGGATGACCGAGACCCTGAAGAATGTGTTCGTTCATTTTCCGCGTCTGGAAGAAAGGCAAGGACAGCAGGCGAGGACCCTGAGCGGTGGCGAACAGCAGATGCTCACCATCGCTCGCGCTCTCATGGGAAATCCGAGGTTGCTGCTGCTGGACGAGCCGTCCCTGGGGCTCGCCCCGAAGATGATCCGCGAGATCGGCAAGATAGTGCGGAGCATCCATGAGCAGGGGGTGACGGTGCTCTTGGTGGAGCAGAACACCCGGTTGGCTCTTGATGTGGCTCACACCTGCTATGTCCTAGAGACAGGCGGCGTCGCTGCCTGCGGAATAACCGAAGAACTTGTAAAGAGCGACCTGGTTAGAAAGGCCTATCTCGGACTATGAAAACCGTCTGTTGCCACGAGGTGGGTCCATGGACATAAGTGGATCGGATGTAGTACAGAGCATCATCAACGGCCTGTGCATGGGCGGCACCTACATCCTGATAGGGCTGGGCCTGACTCTTATCCTGGGCATCATGAACATCTTGCAGTTCGCCCACGGTGAGGTCTACATGATCGGGGCCTTCACCGTCTACCTGCTGTCTGTGCTGAACGGCGTCAACCTCTACCTGGCAGTGGTCATCAGCATGGTCACCACGGCCATCCTCGGGCTCATCCTGGAAAGGGCCTTCCTGCGCCCGTTGAAGGGACAATTCCTGTCCTATGTCTGTGTGACGACCGGTCTGAGCCTCATCCTGCAGACCGCCGTCATGTTGGCATTCAGCAAGGGTACGAAACAGCTGCCGTCTCTGTACAAGGGTTCATTCGATGTCGCCGGTGTCTTCGTCTCCCGGGAGAGAGTGGTCGCCATCGTCATCGCCCTGCTCCTCACCCTTACCTTGTATGTGTTCTTGAAGAGAACAAAGTACGGTCTGGCCATGACCGCTTCCGCCCAGGACCGCGAAGGCGCCCTGATGCAGGGGATAAGCCCCAACCTGATGTCGGCTATGGTCGTGGCGATCGGGAGCGCCATGGCGGCGGTCGGCGGGGCGCTGGGCGGCAGCATCTTCAACCTCGACCCTTACATGGGCGGCCTGGCCTTCATGAAGGGCATCACCCTGATCGTCATCGGGGGGTTGGGCAGCATACCGGGTGCGGTCGTGGGTGGGCTCATCCTGGGCATCGCCGAGAGCCTGCTCGCTCTGTTCTTTGGCTCGCAGATGGGCATCATCCTCCCGCTGGTCCTCGTGATCGTCTTCCTTATCGTCCGACCGAAAGGACTCTTCGGCCATGACTGAGCGAACGAAGAAGGGCACACGGGCGCTGGTCGGAGTGGCCCTGTTCCTGGTGGTTCTCGCACTGCCCTGGATCCTGCGCTCGGGTCTGGGCGCGGGTAAGGGCACCTACTGGACGCATATCCTCATCTTGGTCGCCGTCATGATCTTGGCCACCTCGAGCATGCGCGCCATCTTCCTGACCGGCGAGATGTCTCTGGGCACCGCCGGCTTCCTGCTGGTGGGCGGCTACGCGGCGGCTCTACTCTCCGCGAAAGCGGGGCTGTCACCGTGGTTGACCATCTTCCTCGGCGGCCTGCTTGCCGCGGCCGTAGCCGGTGTGGTGGCGTACCCCTTCTTCAGGGTGAAGGGCATCTACTTCGTCATCTGTACCTTGCTCCTTGGTTTCATCTTCCTGTACGTGGCCGGCTACCTCAAGGAGTTGACCGGCGGCTGGCAGGGTTTCCAGTTCTACGACATCTCTCCCCAGATCACCGTCGGGTCGCATACCCTCAAGTTCGGCACCAAGACGAACATCGAGTACTTCTATCTGGCGGTGGTCGTCGTCAGCATCTGTCTCTTCCTGCTCTACCGTTTGGAGCATTCCCGGGTGGGCATGGTCTGGAAATCCATCAGGGAGTCGGATGAGCTGGCCAAGTCGGTGGGCGTGAATATCATGGGCCAGAAGATATTCATCTTCGTGGTGGCCTGTTTCTTCATCGGTATCGCGGGAGGTCTGTACGCCTTCCATGTGCATGCCTTGTCCCCGACCAGCACGCCCGCCAATGTCTTCCACTTCTTCACCTCCATCTACTGCCTCATGTACATGGTGGTGGGCGGTTCAAAGAGCTTCTACGGACCCATAATCGGCACCGCCTTGTTCATGGTAGTCCGCGAACTCGGCCGGTCGGTGGATGAGTACTGGCCCATGATCGCCGGGGCCATCTTGATACTTATCGTGTTCTTCATGCCCAAGGGACTCGCGGGCCTGCCCGAGTACGTTCCCACGTGGTTCGGCAAGCTGAGGGGGCTTCGGCGCAAGAATGTCCCCTCGTCGACTTGACAGTGGTCTTCCACCAAGACGTATCGAGCTTCGGCAACGAGGAGGTGGCCAACGGTAGAGAACAGGCGCCGTTACGTTCAAACCAGTGTTACTGACAATAGTGGGAGGGGAGGAGCGAAGTGAAGAAAACAAAGTGGATTTCGTCGCTGATCGTTCTGGTATTGATCCTGGGTCTCGTATCGTTGATGGCGGCATGCGGCGAAGACGAAGAGACGACAACCACCGCTGGGCCGGCCACGACCGCCGGTTCTGCGACAACGGCTGCGCCGACTGACACGACGGCTGCGCCGACCGAGACAACGGCTGCTGGAGAGGTGAAAGAACTCGTCATCGGGGGCGTCGCCTTCCTTACCGGCCCCGCCGCTGCAGGTGGAATGGCCTGCAAGACCGGTTGGGAGCTCGCTGCCGCCAAGATCAATGACGCCGGTGGCCTGAAGATCGGCAACGACACGTACATGATCAAGCTCGTGGTGGAAGATGACGCCATGAGTGTCGACCAGGCAGCCACCGCAGCTCAGAAGATGATCCAACAAGATGGGGCCACGTTCATCATGGGCCCGCTGGTCGATGCCTTCAAGAACGTGATCTACCCGATGTGTGCTGAAGCGGGAGTCATGCTGGCAGATGTCGACACCAAGAATGCCTCTCAGGCAATAGACTATGAGGGCAACACCGATGTCTCTCCGGACCGGCCCCTCCATGCCCGGTTCCACTGGGCGAACGATGAGCTGATGCCCTATCTCTTCGACTACCTTGAGGAGACCTACCCGGAAGCGAAGAAGATAGCCGTTTGCGGAGTCACCGAAGAGTGCACGGTGGGTCTGTACAATTGGCTCGAGCCTACGCTCGCCGCTCGGGGTCTCGAGCGCGTGGGCGAGTTGGAGCAGATGGCGCCGGACACCGCGGACTATGTTCCCCCGGTGACACGCCTGCTGTCTTCTAACCCGGACGCCATCCTGGTCGTGGTCTCTACGCCCACCACCTGGGGCTTCGTCACCAAGGCCGCCCGCGAACTCGGGTTCAAGGGCCCCGTGATGTGCTCCACGCATCTTGACGTCGACTTCGCCAACACGATCGCTGGCGGCGGCAACACCGACATGTTCGGCGCCGGTGTATGCATGTCGGATCTGGCGAGCCTACCGCAAGCGATGCAGGACGCGCATGCGGAGTACCAGGCGCAAGGGATACCCGGCTGCCGACGAGATCTCCGACGTGTATTTGGTCGGCTACAACGGCCTCTGGGTGCTGCTGCAGGCCATCGAGAAGGCTCAGAGTGTCGACCCGCAGGTGGTGTACGAGGCCTACCAGAAGATGACCGAGCCTGGCACTTTCCAGACCCTCTGGGGCGACGGAGCTTATGTCGGCGGACTTCAGTCTACCGGTGTCAACGCGGTTCTGAACGAACCCTACTGGATCAACGCCATCGGCGCCGATGGCGTCGCGAAGAACGTGAAGCAGATCTTCGTAGAGGTGAAGTGACAGAGATCTCTATCGTTAGGTGAATCGCCAAGAGGCGCACTCCCTCCACTTCGAGGGGGTGCGCCTCTTCTCTACCTCTGAGTGCCTGGCGCGAGCAGCGCGGCGGTCGCCCGGCTAGAGATCCGCCGTCACGTTGAAGCCCTCGTGTATCGCCGACCTGATCTCGCGCGGAGTCCTACAATCTCCTATGGTGTAGCTCTCCGGAGCCGATCCTTGGAACGAGCGGACCTCTTCTGACAAGGGCCTCATGCCGAGCGCTAGGACCACCGAATCCGCGGGTATCTCGACCCGGTCACCGGACCTGTTGGTGACTAGGGCGGATGTGGACGTGATCTCTGTGAGCGAGACCTCGGTCCTGAACTCGACGCCGTGCTGTCTCAGTAGACCCAGCAGGACCACTCTGCCCGCGAGACTGGCGTCTTTGGCTATCTCGTCTTCTGCAAGCATGTCGATGAGAACGACCTTCTTGCCCTGCTGGGCTAGGTGCAGGGCCGTTTCGCATCCGGTCAGACCCGCGCCGGCGACCACCACGGTTCGGCCGGTCTCGGACTCACCAGTGTCCACGTCACCGGCCCAGACCACATTCGGTCCTCTGATACCGGGGATATCGGGGACAAGGGGCTCGGCCCCGGCTGCCAGGATAAGGACGTCCGGCTGGAGGGCCTCGATCGCAGCGCTGGTGGCTTTGGTTCCGAGTCTGATCTCGGCCGGAGACTGGGAGGTCTTCCTGACAAGCCAGTCAAGGAATTCGCGCATGTCGGCCTTGAACTCGGGGGCGGCCGCATAGCGAAGAGCACCGCCCAGGGATCCGTCCTTCTCGAACAGCGTGACGTCGTGCCCGCGGGAGGAGGCGATCAACGCGGCCTCCAAACCTGCCGGTCCGCCGCCCACGATAGCGACCCTCTTCTTCGGCTCCGCCGGGCTGAGATGCTTGTACTCGGCCTCCCTGCCGGTGACCGGGTTGACGGAGCAGCGCACGGGGAGGTAGCGCGCCGGTCGCTCACCGCACACATTGCAGCGCAGACAGGGCCTGACGTCGTCCGCCTCCCCACGACGGCTCTTGTTCACGATCTCGGGGTCGGCGATGTGGGCGCGTCCCATGGCCACAATGTCGGCCTTGCCGTCTGCGATTATCCCGTCGGCGGTGGCCAGATTCCTGATGGAACCGACCGCGGTCACCGGCATGCCCAGCGCCTTCTTGATCGCCTCGGCCCGGTGCACGTTGAAGCAGCGCGGCAGGTACGTGGGCTGCGCCATGAACGGAATAGCGCTGGGGTCGAATATGCCCCCCACAGACACGTGGACCAAGTCGATCCTGTCCTGGATGAGTCTGAGGAATTCGATGGTCTCATCCAGGTGCATGCCGCCGGCGACGATCTCATCGCCGCTGATGCGGTACTCCAGTGCCAAGCGGTCGCCGACTCTGCCGCGGATGGCATCTAGGACCTCGATGACGAACCTGGCGCGGTTCTCCAAGCTTCCGCCGTATTCGTCGGTCCTGTCGTTGGTGCGGAGAGAGGCGAACTGGCTGAGCAGGTTCCCGTGACCGCCGTGGAGCATCACGGTCTGGAATCCAGCCCTGAGGCAGCGCTCGCAGGCGGACGCGAAGCCGTCGACGACCCGATCGATGAGCTCCCGGTCCATCGACGAGGGTCCGATGGGATCCCTGCCGAGGACGCTTGGGTCGCCGAGCATGCCGGTGTGATTGATCTCGACGGACGCCAGAGCGCCCCATTTCTGCAACGCTTCTACCAGCGTGCTCAGACCTCCGATCACCGAGTCGCGCCCCAGATTGAGCTGCATGAAGTGGGCTCTGCCGCACTCGTCGTCGACGGCGCTGTCGCCGATGTTGACCATGCCGGCGCCGCCTTTGGCGAACGCCTGGTAGAACTCGATCATCTCGCGAGTCACGAACCCGTCAGGCGTGGCCATACACGACAGCATGGGGGGAGTGGCGATGCGATTCTTCGTCTCCACCTTGCCGAAGCGGAAGGGGGTGAACACGTGCTCGTAAAGGGTCATCGGTGACATCTCCTATTTGCCGGGGAACGGCGCCCGCTTGGGGGTCGGAGATAGGCTAACATTGGGCAGATAATAGTACCATAGTGCCTCATTCGCACCGAATGGACAACCGTCTGTACCAAAGGAGTGTTCTCATGGCCGGCAGACTGGAGGGACGGGTCGCCGTGGTGACCGGGACTGGTGGTTTGGGGATAGGATACGGCTGCGCGCTGGCCTTCGCCCGAGAGGGCGCGCACGTGGTCGGGTGCGACGTGCGGGAAGAGGCGGCAGCCCAGACCGAGGCTCTCATCAAAGGTGAAGGGCTCTCCTACGAGACCTTCCTGGCAGATCTCACAGATCCGGCGGAGAACGATAGACTCATGGCCTTCGCGGCCGAGAGGTCCGGCTGCATCGACATCCTAATGAACTCGGCCGCCTTCGTGGAATTCGCGCCGATCGCGGAGATGGACTACGAGAAGCAGTGGCGCCGGACATTGGTGGGCGAACTCGATCTCGTGTTCCTGGCGTGCAAAGCGGCGTGGCCGTACCTCGTCAAGAGCGGTCACGGCTCCATTGTCAACATGGCGTCGGCGAACTCGTACGTGTCTCTTCCCAGCGCCGGCGCAACGGCCCATTGTGCCACCAAGGGCGGGGTGCTGGCCATGACCAGGCAGCTGGCCGCCGAGGGCGCGCCCCACAACATCCGGGCCAACTGCGTCTCCCCGGCGCTCATCGTCACCTCGCATACGAAGGACCGCATGGAGAGAGAGCCCGGCTTCGAAGAGTTGATCCTGAAGGGCTTTCTGCTCAAGCGCCTGGGGACGCCTGAGGATATCGGTTACGCGGCCGTCTATCTGGCCTCGGACGAGTCCAGTTGGGTCACCGGGCACGGATATCAGAGTCGACGGCGGGGCGACGTCTATCTAGCGCGATCGAGCCGCTGAAAGCCATATCGATAGAACAGAGACCAAGGAGATGATGATGGACCTTCCCCGGATGGAGCTGAAATCGGAGTTTCTCTACAGGGCGCGTATCGAAGTCGAGGGTTTCTACGAGGTGGGCGAGACGTTCCGCGGTACGCGGAACATCGTGCGCGTGAAGGGCGGCTGGTTCGAGGGCCCGAAGCTGAAAGGCGACATTCTCCCCGGCACGGGAGACTGGTTCGTCACCCGTCCGAGCGGGGTGGCTGAGGGAGACGTGCGCGATACGTACCGCACGCACGACGGACACGTCATCTACGTGAGCTACCGGGGTATCATCGACATCAAGCCCGATATCTGGGCCCGTCTGCACAAGGGCGAGGACGTCGATCCCTCAGAGTACTATTTCCGCGGCCAGCCCATGTACGAGACCGCCGAGAAGGACAACCCCTACAGCTGGCTCAACAACATCCTCGCGGTGGCTGTGGGCAAGCAGGAGGCGCTGGGCGTCACCTACGACGTGCATCAGATCCTGTAGGGGCGGACCGACCAGCGGGCGACCGCCGCCAGGGCGCAGATAATCGGGTAAGGAGACCAACATGCTCAAGTTCACGCTCGCTGCTCAACGGAGGGCCGACACCACGCGGGAACGCTACTTCTTCGAGTGGGGCATCATCCACGTCTCGCTCATGCTGCAGACACCCTCGGTCATGGACAGCTTCCGCCGCTACGTGCAGCACTACTCCATCGACGGCATCGACAACGACATGCTCATCTACCCGTTGTCGCCGATGGACTGGGACAACATGGCCGATCACGTGGTGGACGACTACGAGGCCATCGGGTTGCCCTTCAACGACCAGGACTACCCGAACCGGATGCAGCCCCACAAGTTCGGCTCCGACAACTTCGCCGTCGAACTTCTCGATTGGGAGACTCTCTACGAAGAAGCAGGCTTCTACGCGGGCGGGGTCAAGCTGATCCATTGGCTGCGCAAGCGGCCGGAGTTGTCGCACGACGAGTTCAACGCCAGGTGGCGCGAGCATGGCAAGAGACTGATCGAGGCCGCTCCCACGGGCCTGATCCGCAAGCTGGTCATCGACAAGCACATACCCATGGACCCGGCCGTCTTCAAAGGCACTCTCTTCGAGTTCGGAAACGTGGGCCACTACGCCGGGGTCGAGGAGATCTGGTTCCGCAGCGTCGAAGACCTGGCGACGCTACGCCGCGATCCCGCCCTCTACGACGCGCTGCGCGCCAGCTACGACACCTTCGTTGCCGACGACGACACCTTCTCGATGGTGACGACCGAGCGGGTCATCTACGACTTCATCACTCCGGGTCACGTTTCTCCGAAGGCCTCGGTGCTCGTTCCGGGCACGCTGGAGTACGCGGTCGACAAGCAGGGTTACACGGGATGGAACATCCCCGGGTGGGACAAGGACCTCTACCAGTAGGGGAGCGGCTGCCCGCGCCACTCCGGTCCCAGAGGCTGCTAGACGCCGCCCTGGCGGGAGGGCGACTCGAGTCCCGCTTCTGACAGTGCCTTGTCGGTGAGTATCCGGATCAGCTCGATGTGGCTTCGCATCTGCTCGGCCGCTTGGGCCGCGTCGCGAAGTCCGATGGCCTTCAGGATGGAGTTGTGCGAATCGTGCACCTGGTGCTCCCGCTCCTCGAGGCGGTCCAGGTTCACGGGCAAGAACACCTCTCCACGAGAGGACAGCATGGCCTGCTCCAGCCGGGGACTATGGGCAGCTCGGGCGATGCTCCTGTGGATGTCGATGTCCGCGCGAAAGAGCGACGGCCACTCCTGCGGGCGCCGCTCGACGGCCACCGCTCTTGCCATCGTCCGCAGATCGTCGTCGGTACGTCTCTCGGCGGCCAGGGCGGCGAGTCTGGTCTCCACTGTCATCCGGAACTCGAAGATGTCGTCCAGTTCGCCGGCGTGCCTCCGCATCCACAGGTTCCAGCACTGGGCAAGGGAGTGCGCGTCGGCCACGCGTGAGCCGCCGCGTGAGCCTCGAGTGGTGACGATGTAGCCCGTGCTCTCGAGGGCCTTGAGGGCCAGACGGAGGGTCATGCGGGAGATGCCCAGGCGGGCGCCCAGGTCGCGTTCGGGCGGGAGTCTGTCTCCGGGCCCGAGCTCGCCCGAGAAGATCATCGCCCGCAGGAATCGCTCGGCGCTGTCGCTCGCCGTCTCGGGGACAAGGGAGATATCCTCGGAGATCTCGTCTTCTGGCGTATCTGTGGACATGACCACCTCGCACAGGGTCATCAGCCTGGCACAATTACTATACCAAAGGCCCAAGCCTTGACAATACCGCGCAAACGTCTACCATATGGGCTGCTGGATATACCAATGCACAAAGGCGCTGTGCCCATGCCCGTTAGAGAAGCATTTGCTAAGAATGTCGAGGTCCTAGCCTATCATGACCTCGGCGATAAACCCTGGTTCCAGATGGCGATGCAGGTCGTGGACGGCAGGTACTACCTGTACGGTTCTCACTTCAAGCACTCCGGCTGGGCCATAGTGGATGTCACCGATCCGGCAAGGCCGGAGTACCTGAAGTTCATCCCCGGGCCGGATCTCAAGGGGCAGGGCACGCCGAAGATCCAGGTGGCCGACGGTCTCATGATCACCGCCCTGGGCGGAACGTTGCCCATGCTGCACGGCACCGAGTGGGGAGATCCCTTTGAGGAGGGCATCTACATCTGGGACGTCAAGCAGCCGGCGGAGCCGAAGATGCTTTCCAAATGGGCCACGGGCGGAGGGGGCGGAGTTCATCGCTTCTTCTACAACGGCGGACGCTACGTTCATCTGAGCGCCACCTGCAAGGGCTTCAGGGGCTACATCTATCGGATCCTCGATATCGTCGACCCGGTGAATCCGGTCGAAGTGGGACGCTGGTGGATGCCCGACCAGTGGACGGCAGGCTACCTGGAGCCCACGAGCGCTCCTACGTCCGGCGATCCGCAACTGGCCCTTCTCGACAGCGCAGTCATGCACGGCCCCGCGTACCCCAAGGGCGATCTGGCCTACGTCAGCTACGGCGGCGCCGGGATGGTGATCCTCGACATCTCCGACATCACCCTGCCCAGGATAGTCGGGCACCTACGCCATCATCCGCCCTTCGCCGGCAAGCTGTGCGGCGCCCGGTGTCACACCGTGCTCCCGCTGTCCAAACGGGACTACGCCATCATGACCAGCGAAGGAGAACGCTTCCACGTATACAGCAGCGAGCAGGTGCGCCAGGCCGCGCAGCCGCTCAACTTCATCGGCATGGTCGACGTGTCCGATCCCACCGACCCCACCCTCATCGCGACGTTCCCATATCCGGAGGTTCCTGCCGGCTACCCCTATCGGAACTTCAACGAGATTCCGGGTTGGGGCGCAGGCCCGTTCGGACCGCACAATATCCATGAGCCCCACGATCACCCTGCTCTGGAGGATCGGAACGATCGCATCTACTGCGCCTACTTCAATGCCGGATTGCGGATCTACGACATCGAGGACCCCTTCGTGCCGAAGGAGATCGCCTACTTCATACCACCCGACCCGCAGAAGTGGACCTTCAACAACGAGGCCGGCGACCTGTTCCCGGGGCCGCGTCTGGGCATCGCCGAAGACGTGCTCGTCGACAACCGCGGCAACATCTTCCTCGACACCCAGCACGCCGGGCTGTATGTGCTACGTTGCACCGCCTGACCTCTTGTCCTGCGCGTACCCATCGCACTCTGGCGGCGAGACGTCCCTCTTCATTCAGCAGCCTGCTGGGCCTTGACGTAAAGGTATAAAGAGCTATCATATAGACGTTAACTCGTCGGGATGACGACTCTCCAGCCGGGCAGGCCTATCGGGCGGCCCGAGACAAGCCAAGGAGCGTGACCAATGGGGATGGACGCGAAACCACAGATGCCTGCCCCGGCTGCCACAGAGGATCTGATAGCGACTGCGTCGGCTTCGGGAGCGTCGGCTCTCGACGAATGGCAGTCGAAGGCGCTGTTCGCGGCCTATGGCATCCCCGTCCCGGAAGGCGCTCTGGCCAAGAGCGAGGCTGAGGCTGTCGCCGCCGCCGAACGGATCGGCGGCAGAGTGGTCATGAAGGGCATCGGCGGCGAGATCCATCACAAGACTGAGGCGGGGCTCGTGGTGCTGGGCGTCGAGGGACCGACCGCGGTCGCCGAGACCTACCGCCTGCTCGAGCAGCGGGCCGGCACAGCGCTCGAGGCGGTGCTCGTGGAGCAGATGATCTCCGGCAATCGGGAGTTCATGGTCGGCATGAAGCGCGACCCGGTGTTCGGGCCGGTGGTGGCCTTCGGGCTGGGCGGAGTGCTGACGGAGGCTCTGGGCGATGTGGTGCTGGCTCTGGCGCCCATCGACGACCTGGAGGCTTTCGGGCTGCCCGATCTGATCAGGGCCAAGCGACTGCTGGGCCCGTTCCGGGGCTATCCTCCGGTCGACAGGGCCGCCCTCGGAAAGATCATCCAGGCGATCGGACAGATGGCGCTCGATCATCCCCAGATCGCGGAGATCGACGTGAACCCAGTGCTTGGTGCAGGGCGACCAGCCGGTGGCGGCAGACGCTCTGATTATCTTGTCGGCCGAAGCGACGAGGGAATCGGACCGCAGCAGCTTCGTCCCGGATCTTAGGCCGCTGGTGGCGCCGCGGTCCATGGCCGTCGTCGGAGCCTCGGGAGACATCGTCAAGTGGGGCGGATCGGCGCTCCGGAACATCCTCGACGGAGACTACGCCGGGAAAATCTATCCGGTCAATCCCAAGGGCGGTGAGTTCTTCGGCCTCCAGGCGTACACGAGCATCGAGGAACTGCCCGAGGCGCCCGACATGGCGCTTCTGGCTGTGGGTGGCCACCAGGTGGCCACGATGCTCGAGCAGTGCGGACGGAAGGGCATCCGCGCCGCGATCGCTATAGCCGCCGGTTTCTCTGAGACCGGCGACACGGGCGCTGAAGCGGAGCGGGAGATCGCGCGCGTCGCCTCCGAGGGCGGCGTCACCTTGATGGGGCCCAACTGCATGGGGATGATCTCCAACGAGGTCAGCCTGCATGCCATCGGGTTCGTCGTGCTCCACCCGGCCAAGGGTTCGCTGAGCTTCGCTTCGCAGTCGGGCAACATCGGGGTGCAGACCACGGCTTTCTGCCAGCGCCGCGGCATCGGTATCGACAAGTTCCTCAGCTTGGGTAACGAGGCGCAGATCGGTGTCACGGAAGCTCTTGACTACCTCCGCGACGATCCCAACACCACCTGCATCATGATGTATGTGGAGGGGATCGACGATGGCCGGCGCTTCCTCGAGGCGGCCCGGCGCACGGCCGCTGTGAAGCCGGTCGTCGTGCTCCGCGCGGGTCTCACCGAGTATGGGGGCAGGGCGGCGGCATCGCACACGGGTGCCATGGCCGGTTCGGCGGCGGTGTGGGAGGCGGCTGCGCGGCAGGCGGGCATCGTGACCTGCACCAGCTCCCAGGAAGTGGTCGATCTGGGCACGTGTCTGGCCTACAATCCTCTGCCCAAGGGTCGCCGGGTAGCCGTGGTGACGAACGGGGGAGGAGCCGGGGTCATGGCGGCGGATGAGGTGGCCCGTCACGGTCTGAAGCTGGCCGAGTTCCCGCCCGAACTCTACGCGGCGCTGGACGAGATCCTTCCGCCGTTCTGGAGTAAGCACAATCCCCTGGACATGGTCGCCTCAGCCGGCGGTGACGTCTGCTCGCAGGTGCTCAAATTGGTGGCCGAGTGCGACGCCGTAGATGCCATCATCATGCTTTCAGTACTGGGCATTCCCACGAGCGGAACCGACGTGCGGGCCACCTGCGACGACGGTGAGTACGCCGGGCTCAGCCCCTGGGAGACATCCCTCATCGATCTGGTGGCAGAGCTCATGGAGGCCACGGGCAAGCCCATAGTCAGCGTGCCGGATACCCCCATCCGCTATTCGATGTTCGATCGGGGTAGGCGCTACAATCCGATTGTCCTGACTTCGCCGCGGTCGGCGGCGCAGGCTCTCGATAGAATGGAATGGTACGCGTCGTATCAGCGCGATCATAACCCCCTTTCCTAGGCGGAGGAGATATGGCAAGCAAGGTTGAGGCGGCAGGAGCGGTGGAGATCATCTCAGGCAACGAGGCTATCGCGCGCGGAGCCTGGGAGGCCGGGGTCCGGCTTGCCGCGGCCTATCCGGGTACCCCCAGCACCGAGATCCTGGAGGCACTCGTCGACTACGACGACGTCTACTGCGAATGGTCCCCCAATGAGAAGGTGGCCATGGAGGTCGGCATCGGGGCTTCGATGGCCGGCGGCAGGGCCTTGGTCTGTATGAAGCACGTGGGTTTGAACGTGGCGGCCGATCCGTTCTTCTCCTCGTCGTACGTTGGCCTGGAGGCCGGCATCGTGGTCGTCTCGGCGGACGACCCCGGCATGCACAGCTCCCAGGACGAGCAGGACAACCGCAACTATGCGAAGTTCGCCCGGGTCCCGCTTCTGGAGCCTTCCGACAGCGGTGAGGCCAAGGATTTCGTGATCGCCGCCTACGAGCTCTCCGAGCGCTTCGATACCCCGGTCCTGTTCCGTACCACCACCCGGACCTCTCACTCCAAGAGTCTCGTGACGATGGGTGAGCGAGTCGCCACCAAGCCGGTGACCGAACTGAGGCGCGACATCACCAAGTACCTGATGATGCCGGCCAACGCGACCATCCGGCATCCTCTGATCGAGCAGCGGGTGCTCGATCTGGCCGAATACGCCGAGACCTGCCCGTTCAACCGCGTCGAGATGGGCGACACTCGCGTGGGCATCATCACGTCGGGAGCTATCTACGGCTACGCGCGCGAGGCTCTCCCTGAAGCAAGCTTCCTCAAGCTGGGGATGACCTTCCCCCTGCCCAAGAAGCTGATCGCCGACTTCCGCTCCAAGGTGGACAAGCTCTACGTGGTCGAAGAGTCGGATCCCTTCCTCGAAGAAGCCATCCGCCTGATGGGCGTCGAGATCGACGGAGGCAAGGAACTCAACACCCTCCTGGGCGAGCTCAACGCGCGCCTGGTCGCGGCTTCGCTTGGCGAAGGTCGGGGCTCCGGGGATCAATCCGGATCTGCTGACTGAGCTGGGCCCGGCAACCCCCGACCTGCCCAGCCGGCCACCGACGTTCTGCCCCGGTTGCTCTCATCGAGGCGTCTTCGTGGTGCTCAAGAAGCTGCGCGTGTACGTGAGCGGCGACATCGGCTGCTACACCATGGGCTCCCTGCCTCCTTACAACGTCGGTGCATTGCAGCACCTGCATGGGCGCCAGCATCAGCATGGCGCATGGGATGGCCAAGGTACTGGAGCCTCCGGCCGAGGGCGCGAAGGCCGATCTCCGGAACAAGCCCATCGCCATCATCGGCGACAGCACCTTCTTCCATTCCGGGATCACCTCTCTCATGGATGTGGTCTACAACGGCGGAAAGACGCTGAACATCATCGTCGACAACAGCACCACGGCTATGACCGGTGGCCAGCAGAATCCCGGGACGGGCAAGACCCTGCTGGGCGATCCCTCCGCCGTCGTCGATATCCCTGCCTTGTGCAGGGCGCTGGGCATCAAGCGGGTCACCACGATCGACCCGTACAACCTGGAAGAGGTCGAGCGGGTGCTCCGAGAGGAGCTGGCGGTCGACGAGGTCTCAGTGGTCATCGCCAAGGCGCCCTGCGTTCTCGAGTACAAGATCAGGCGTCAGGTCTACCAGGTCGATCCTGAGCTGTGCACCGGCGACAAGCGCTGCCTCCAGGCAGGTTGCGGCGCTCTGAACTTGGTGATCGACGAGAACGGGCAGCGCAAGGTCGAGATCAGCGCGAGCGACTGCACCGGCTGCGGGGTGTGCGCGCAGATGTGCAAAGAGAACGCCATCTTCCGACCCGTGACGACCGAAGGGAAGGGGTCCTGATGACCGGCCGTCCTACCACCAACGTGCTTCTGACCGGAGTCGGAGGCCAAGGGGTCGTCCTGGCCAGCTTCGTGCTCAGCCAGGTGGCCATGAGCGAGGGCTACGACGTCAAGCAGAGCGAAGTTCATGGTATGGCTCAGCGCGGCGGCAGCGTCACCAGCCACTTCCGCTTCGGTGACAAGGTCTGGTCGCCGCTCGTACCCGACGGCACGGCCGATCTTCTCATGGCCTTCGAGGCGCTTGAGGGCCTGCGCTACGTCAATCGGCTGAAGCCGAGCGGCGTGCTGGTCTACAACGCGCTGCGTATCAACCCGAGCCCGGTATCGGCCGGTCTGGCCACCTATCCAGCCGACATCGACGCTCTCATCAAGGCGGCTTGGCCCAACACCAAGTGCGTGAACGCCAACGAGCTGGCCGCCAAGGCAGGCACGGTGAAGGCGGCCAACGTGGCCATGCTGGGCGCCATATCGCCGACCCTGCCCTTCGCGACCGAGACATGGGAAGCGGTGATCCGCCGGGCGGTTCCGCCCAAGACCGTCGATGTCAATCTCGAGGCCTTCCGCCTGGGTGCGGCCAGCGCCCTGGCGCCTGCGGCGGATTGTAAGACCCGGTAGCCAGCCTGTGAGCATTCTACGCCGTGATCGCAGGGGCCCTCCAGTAGGGGCCGGCCGCCCAGCCTCCGGTTTCGGCCGGTTGGCCCAGAAGCCTTCCTACCAGTGGGTCGTTCTGGCCATGGCTTTTCTGGGCGTCTTCGGCGCCATCGGTCTGGGCCGTTTCGGCTACAGCGCCATCCTGCCCGCCATGCAGAAGGATCTGGGCATAAGCAGTGCCGCCGCCGGGGCCCTGGCCTCTTGGAACCTGGGAGGCTACGTGGTCAGCGCGGCGTTGGGAGGGGTTCTCGCCTCGCGGTTCGGCCCCCGCCTGGTGGTCGGCATCGGCTCGCTCTTGGCCGCGGCGGGGATGCTGATGACCGGACTATCCGATGGTGTGGTCGCGGCGTCGGGCGCCCGGTTGCTGACCGGTATCGGCGCCGGCACGGTGCTGGTTCCCTCGGTTGGTCTCATGTCGGCCTGGTTCGACGTACGCCGTCGCGGTATGGCCTCGGGGATAGTCAGTTCCGGCGCCTCACTGGCGCTTGTCATCGCCGGGCCCGTGGTCCCGCGAATCATCGAGGGCGGGGGAGACGACGGCTGGAGGCTCGCGTGGTACTTTTTCGCCGCCCTGACCCTCGCGATGGCTGTTCTGACCTTCGTCATCCAACGCAATCGCCCCTTTCGGGCCGCGCACGCCCTCGCGATGCAGGGGTCCATTTGGACGGCGGAACCGGTGAAGGCCTCGACCTCAACTCATGACGAAGAGTCGGTGGCGAGCGCGCTGTCCGCATGGTCGATCACGCGCGTCCAGACCGTACGGGCCTCCGCCGGCCTAACGGGCGTCTTCCGCTCCCGCTATGCCTGGCACATGGGGTTCGTCTACTTCATGTTCGGCTTCGCCTACATGATCTACTTCACGTTCTTCCAGAAGCGACTCACAGCCGACCTGGGCATGAGCAGCAGCGCGGCCGGCAACATCTTCCTGATCCTGGGAGTGTTCAGCATAGTGTGCGGGTTCTTGTGGGGCGGGATCTCCGACCGCGTCGGTCGAGGAAGGGCGCTCGCTGTGAATCTGCTGCTACAGGGCGTTGGCGCTGCTCTGCTCGCCTGGTGGCCCACAACGCCCGGACTGGTGATCTCGGCCGTGCTCTGCGGCATCACCGCTCTTGCGATCCCCGGCATCGTCGGAGCGGGTTGTGGGGACCAGTTCGGCCCGGTGTTGGCTTCCGCCTCCTTGGGTTTTGTCACCATCTTCCTGGGGACTGGGCAGGTGTTCGGACCATATCTGGCGGGGAAGATGGCCGACACCTTCGATTCGTTGGCCTACTCATACGTCCTGGCAGCGGGGGTTTTCGTCGTGGGCGCCGTTCTGGCGGCCTTCCTGCGCGAGACAGGATGGGCCACGGCAAAACGAGATCGGCGGACCAAGATCACTACCGACGGCAATCCAGAATAGACAGGAGTCTGACACAGTGAACCTCCGACCCGACCATGCCGGCATCAGCGTCGCCGACCTTGAAGCATCAATCGCCTGGTACCGGGATATGCTCGGCTTTGAGCTTGATCGGGTGGTGGACATCCCGGAAGGCAACCGGGAAAGTCGCCATGATCCATCACGGCGACTTCATTCTCGAACTCTTCTGCTTCCCGGGCGCGACCCCTTTGCCTGAGGAGCGGCGCCATCCGGCGACCGATCTCTCCACTCAGGGCATCAAGCACCTGGCCTACGCTGTGCCCGATATCGCGGCTCTCATGGACGAGTTGAAGGCCAAGGATGTGGACCTGGTATGGGACATCATCGTCCACGAGGGCACCCCGTGCGCCTTCGTACGCGACAACACCGGCAACCTCGTGGAGTTCGTGGAGCGCTCCTAGGATCCCTCGAGCGCGTCACGTCTCGCGGCCGATTTGGCCAAGACGCGTCAGATGAGAAGACCCCGGGCCGGCAATCGCCGGCCCGGGGTCTTCTGACCATCCAAGTAGCGTGTGGCGCGCTGCTACTTCTTGACTCTTGTCTACCTTCGCGCCCTTGGGTTCGGTCGAGCCCTCGCTCTGAGGAACGAAGCCGTACTCCTCGTTGCGGAAGACCTCTTCCGTGAGTTCCTCGTCCTTGGCCTTGTAGACCTTGCAGAGCAGGCAGGTCAGATCCGGAGAACCGTACATCGGATCTAGGTGGTCGTTGCTCGTCAGGACGTTCGGGTTGGAGATGAACACACCGTGATAGCCCTTGGCCGGCTCTTCTGGGTAGAAGCAGTTGGCCGTGGCCATCAGGACGCCCTTCTTGATGCCCGGGAAGGTGCGGAGCTTCTGCCTGATGCGGCCCCTCGGCGACTCGATCCAGACGATGTCGCCGTCTTCGACGCCGTAGAGCTTCGCGGTGTCGGGATGGAGCTGGCAGGTCGGAAACTCCATGAAGCTGCGCAGCCAGGGGATGTTGCGGTACTGCCCGAGGAAGTAGAAGGGCTGGCGGTAGCCGCTGCTCATGACGAGGGGGTATTCCTTGAACAGCTCCGGAGTGGAGACGGGGCTCTCCCCGGGCTCGCTGAAGACGGGCAGGGGATCGTATCCCAGAGACTCCAGGTGATTCGAGTGGAACTCGAACTTGCCGCTCGGAGTCGGGAAGCCGCCGCCTTCTCTGAAGTAGTCGGTCTTGTACTTGTAGTACACCTGGTCGGGGCCCCAGCAGCCGCTCACGAGCTTCTCGCTGAACTCTTTCCACTTCAGCGGGCCGCCGTCCTTGCTCTCGCCCCTTCTGATCTGGTAGTCGAGCATCTCGTCGACGTTCGGCCACCACTTGTCGGGAACGACCCGTCCTGCCGATCTCGTTGAAGATCCAGGCGTCGGACATGGCTTCACCGGGCGGGTCGACGACCTTGTTGTGGGCCTCGATCATGAAGCGCGGATGCATGTCGTAGACGTCGTCCAACTCCAGCCAGTGGGCGGCCGGCAGGACGATGTCGGCCGCTTCGGCCATGGGGCCCATGAAGAGGTCGGCGTGCGCCATGAACTCGACCTTCTCGATGGCTTCGACCACTTCTTTGGTGTTGGCCATGTGGACGATCTGCTGCCCGCCGACACTGAACCACACCTTGATCGGAGCGTTGCCCGAGTTGATGGCCTTGACCATGGTGTCGGGGTTGCAGGTACGGGTGGCGCCCATCTTGAACCTGTCGCCACCGATGATCTTCGCCTTCATCTCGTCGGTGATCGGCAGCTCGAGGTTGAAGTCCTCGATGAGCCCGGTGTCGGGGAGCACCCAGGTGATCATGCTGCCCGGGCGCTCGATGTTGCCGGCCAGACCCATCAGACAGGTGATGGCGCGCAGCGTGTGGCCGCAGTTGGCCTGGCGCTCCAGGGAGCTACCCACCTGGATGCATCCAGGGGTATCGACGGCCCACATCCGGGCCGCCGTGATGACGTCCTCCTTGGGGATCCAGCAGGTCTCGGACACCTTCTCGGGCGTCCATTCCTTGACGCGCTCGCGCAGTTCTTCGAAACCGAAGGTCCAGTTGTCGACGAACTCCTTGTCCCAGAGCTCCTCTTCGAAGATGACGTTCATCATGCCCAGGGCCAGGGCGCAGTCGGTGCCCGGGCGCGGCTGGATCCACAGGTTGGCCCGCGTCGCGTACGCGCTGGCGCGTGGGTCGATGATGATGAGGTTCTTGACGTAGTCGAGCGACCTCATGTACCAGTAGCACATCTCGGAGTCGGCGCTCGAGATCTCCAGCTGCTTGGCCCACATGATCTGGGTCTTCGGGAACTCGCCGCCCCAGCCGTGGTAGTCGCAATACAGACGTCCGTAGCCCGTCACCAGACCGTAGAGGCCAAGGCGGGGGCTGTGGCACACGTAGCCAGGTGTGATCGCGTTGCCGGTGCCGAGGGAGCGGGCCATCCGCATGGTGTAGCGGTTGTAGCCGCGTCCGGTGCCCTGGGAGATGGCGATGGTGTGCCCGCCGTAGTTGTCGATGGCGTCGCGCATCTTGCCCGCGATGGTGTCGAGGGCCTCGTCCCAGGAGATCCTCTTCCATTTGCCCGTGCCCTTTTTGCCCACTTGCTTCATGGGGTACTTGATGCGGTACGGGTTGTCGATGTGTTGGATGCTCGATAGGCCCTTGGCGCACATGGTGCCCTCGGTCAGGGAGTCGGGGTTGCCTTCGATGTGGACGATGACCCCGTCTTCCTTGGTGACCCGCACGCCACAGCCGCCGTGGCAGCTCTTGCAGGTTGAAAGTATTACTTCTCTGTTTGCCATCAGTGTCTCCTCAACACCAAGCTGGTGCTCTAGTAGGCGTGGGCTTTGGGAAGAAGGGGCCTGTAGATGCCGACCTTCAGCACCCCGTACTTCAGCGAGAACGCCCCGATCGTGTGGCAGATGATCGCGAAGATCAGCAGCCCCGTGGAGGCCTCCTGGTCGGTGAAGTAGCTGACGACGGAGATGACCAGCGGCACGATGATGCCCAGGAGCACGATGCCCAGCCAGAAGACCCAGGCCACGTGCCCGCGGACGAGCTCCTTCACCGACAACTCGGCCGTGGTCGACTGGTAGTTGGCGTTGACCAGGTAGATGATGATCAAGCAGGGCGTTGACGATGAGCAGGATGCGGGTGACCGACTCGGCGGTGGCTATCACGTCTTCGCCGGTGACCAGCCCCACGCCCATGATCGAGAGCCAGACCGTCCGCTACCCCCATGATCAGGAACACGAACGGCAGCAGCCCCGTGTTCCAGAAGGGGACGCTCTTGCAGTAGCTCATGGCGAAACCGCAGTAGACCGCGGTGATCACGCAGAAGACGCCGGCCAGGATCATGAAGACCCAGTTGGCGGCCTCGATGCCCGAACCGGAGACCACGTCGTACGCGATGAGACCCTGCAGCACCAGCTGCACGGCCCCGAACCCCAGGAAGATCATGGTGGACGACGATCCCGCGGGCGAACCAGGAAGTCTTCCAGGCGTTGCTGACCGGCGGGAAGGCTCTCCAGAAGCGCCAGGGTCTTGCCGAGGTAGAGAAAGTGCAGCGGCAGTTTGAATATCGCGATCCCGACCCAGCCAAGGATCCCCGCCCAGAAGGCGGTGTGAGGATACGTCTGGCTGAAGAAGAGCGACACCAGGTAGAGACCGGTGCCGAGGGCCGAGAAGACCTCCGCCAGCCAGACGAGCAGTCCCTTGCCCTCGATCCATTCGGCCTGGGCCATGGGCTTGACCATCCACTCATGGGTGACCATCCATTGACGTGCAGTTCTTGCGTTCATGTGGCCACTCCCCTACCTAGTCCGCGTTCTTCTTGGCGAGTTTCTCTTTGACCGGCGCGTAGACGGTGCTCAGGTGCTGAATGTGGCTGCCCGTCTGGTCTTCGATGGGCGCCTTGTTCGAAGGAGCGCCGCCCAGCTTGTAGTCGATGTAGTAGACGGACGGCTCGGTGCCGTACTCGGCGTGCAGCACGAAGCCGCTCTTCTCTTTGATCAGCTTGGACACGTTGCTGTTGGGATCGTCCAGGTCGCCGAAGGTCAGGGCCCTGGCCTGGCAGGTGTTGACGCAGGCCGGAGTGGCTTCACGGTCGATGCCGGGCTTGAGCCCTTTCTCCTGGCCCGCGTCGATGCGCTCGAGGCAGAAGTTGCACTTCATCGTCGTCCCGACCGTGTGCGGATAGAGCTTCTTGCCCTTCTTCTCGAAACTGGTCAGAGCGTGTTCGGGGAAGTAGCCGGGGTTTCTCTTCCTGGAGAGGTAGGTGCGGTTCTGATATGGGCAGGCGATGACGCAGTAGCGGCAACCGAAGCACTTGTCGGGATCGACGGCGACGATGCCGTCCTCACGCTTGTGGGAGGCCTCGGTGGGGCAGGCATCGACACAGGGCGCGTCTTTGCACTGGTTGCACCGCACCGGGTAGGTGGACACGTCGACGTTGACCCCGTCGTCTGTCTCGAGGGCGATCAGTCTCGGCCAGGTGACTCGAAGTGGTAGGAAATGCTCGATTCTGCAAGCAGCAACACACGCGTGGCACCGAGTGCACTTCGCGAGGTTGATCACCATACCCCATCTCATGACACGACTCTCCCTTCCTTACGCCTGCATCGCTGAGGCATGGCCATCAGACACCTCCTTACCCCTGCCGGTGCCGACATCGAATCCCCGAGTCAGTCGCGTCGGAGCCAGCCAAGACGGAATACGGTTACGATATCCAGATATTGTTCAGTAATATTCCGGATATCGTAGACTAGGCATGATTGATTTGCAAGGTGCATAGCTCGCGTTGGCCGGAACGGAACTATGTCAATGGTCGACCATTGACATGATACCCATCCCGCGGGGCCCGCGAACCCACCACCCGAGCGGTGGGCAGCCCTCATTCGGCCGTCTCAGGATCGTCGCTTTCGTCGGGTCACTCGCGAAATGGGATGTCTATATCGCGGTATACTGATACCAAGACGAACGCACACCTCTCAAGGGAACGGACGAGCGGAGGGAGCACCCGCGTGAAAGTAGAAGATGTCAAGAAAGTAGCCATTTTCGGAGCGGGTACCATGGGTCCCGGGCTTGCTCAAGTGTTCGCCACCGCAGGCTTCGGCGTCACCATGTATTCGAGGAAGGCCGAGACTCTGGACAAGGCGATGTCGGTGGCCAGAGCCAACCTCTCCACCTTCGTCGAGAATGGACTGCTGTCCGAGAGCGTCGTCCCCAGCGTGCTGGCTCGGATCAACACCACCCAGTCGGTGGAAGAAGCCGGCGAAGACGCCGATCTCGTCATCGAGACCATCGCCGAGAAGGTCGACGCCAAGAAGGAACTGTATGAGGCTCTGGACGGTATCTGCCCGGACAGGACTGTCTTCACCAGCAACACCTCCTACCTCAACATCTACGAGATCATGCCGGCCCGGCGGCTGCCGCAGACCGTCATCGCCCACTGGTTCGCGCCTCCGCACATCGTGCCGCTGGTCGAGGTCGTCAAAGGGCCGGAGACCAGCCAGGCGACGGTGGACTTCGTGGTCGAGTTGCTCAAGAAGGTCGATCGGGTCCCGACCGTGCTGGAGAAGTTCGTTCCCGGGTTCTGCATCAACCGCTTCCTGCGGATCATCGGCCGCGAGATCTTCTTCCTGCTCGACAACGGCTACATGACGGCCGAACAGCTCGACCTGGCCGTGAAGGCCAGCATCATCCCGCGGGCGATGGTTCTGGGCTTCGTCCAGCGCTATGACTTCACCGGCATCGATCTGAGCTACGGCAATCTGCAGAACAAGGCCTTCATCGAAGCTCCCATCGACAACAACCCCAAGAGCCTCGTGGAGCTGAAGGAGCGCGGCGACCTGGGGGTCAAGAGCGGCAAAGGCTTCTTCGACTACAGCGACCGTCCTCTGGAACAGGTCCTGAAGGAACGCGACGCCGCCCTCATCAAAGTGTTCGAAGACGTGAAAGACCTCATCTACAAACGGATATAGTCGGGACCGCGATCTAGGAGTCACCATGAAACTGCCAGCGGGCAAAGTGATCATCACCGCGTCTCTCAACGGCGCGCTGGTCAACAAAGAGATGAACCCCAACACTCCCGAGCAGCCCGACGAGATCGCGCAGGCGGCGCTCGAGTGCTACAACGCCGGCGCGGCCATCGTGCACATCCACGCCAGGGACGAGCAAGGCAAACCCACCGGCACCAAAGAGAAGTTCGAGGAGATCATGGCCGCGGTCCGCGGGAAGTGCAGCGAGATCGTCGTGCAGTTCTCCACCGGGGGCGGCGCCAACCTCACCCTCGAGGAGCGCGTCCGCTGCCTCGACGCCAAGCCCGAGTCGGCCTCCCTCAACATGGGCACGCTGATGCGCCAGACCGGCGCCTCCGCGGGCACGCCCTTCTCCAACCTGACCAAGGACATCGAGGCTTGGGCGACCAAGATGAGGGACCTCGAGATCAAGCCGGAGATGGAGTGCTACTCGCAGAGCATGTACCGCGATGTGAACAACCTGATCAAGAAGCAGCTGATCAATCCTCCCTACTACGTGAACATGGTTCTCGGGATGCAGTACCAGGGCGCGGTCGAGGCGACTCCGGAGACCCTGAACTCTATGATCGAGTTCTTGCCTCCGGACTGCTACTTCAACTGCTGTGCCACGTCTGCGGCGCAGCTTCCCGTGACCACCATGGCCATGATCAGGGGAGGAGCCGTCCGGGTCGGGCTCGAGGACAACATCTACTACTCTCGGGGCGTTCTGGCCAAGAGCAACGCCCAGCTCGTCGAGCGGTCGGCGCGGATCGCGCGCGAGCTGAACATCGAGCCGGTCAGTCCCGACGAGGCCAGGCAGATCCTGGGGATCATCAAGCGCTGACCCGCTGAGGTTACTGGGAACTGTGACGGAAAAAGGATGGTGTAGGACCATGGAAGTGGACGCTAACCTGTTCTCCCTCAAGGGGAAGAACATCGTGGTCGTCGGTGGGGCTGGGGGTATCGGTCGCGGTTTGGCGCAGGCCTTCGTGACGTATGGCGCGCAGGTGGGCATCGCCGACATAGACGTGGAACACATGGAGAGCGCGGTCGAAGAGATCAAGACAGCCACCGGCCAGACGGTGAAGACCTATCCGGTGGAGACCGGCCAGGACCAGGAGCGCAACGTCGAGGAGATAGTCGAGAGCGCGGTCAAGGACTTCGGACGCATTCACGTCTTGGTCAACGCCCAGGGCTTCAACGTCAAGGCGGCGGCTACGGAGTTTCCCCTGGCCGACTGGGACAAGCTCTTTGCCGTGAACGTCCGTGGGGTCATGCTGTGCTGCAAGCACTTCGCCAAGCATATGGCGGAGCAAGGAGGGGGCAAGATCATCAACCTCTCCTCCATCCGTGGGGCCCGAGCGGCTCTGGGCGGCAACCTCGCGTACTGCGCGAGCAAGGGCGCCGTCAACATGATGACCAAGCAATTGGCCGTCGAATTGGCCTCGAAGAATGTGCTCGTCAACGCCATCGGACCGATCATCACTATCACCCCCATGACTGAAGAACGGGTTAGGCGCGAGGCGGACCGCTATGAGAAGATGCTGGTGAACGTTCCGATGGGTCGCATGGGCACCGTGGCCGATCTCGTTGGCCCCGCGGTATTCTTGGCCTCGGCAGCTTCCGATTTCGTGACGGGGACCATCCTTTACCCGGACGGCGGGACCATGTCGTTTGTGTGACGCAGTACTTGTCCAGGGGGTGTGAACAGCGTGGCTGGACCGGCGGCAAAGTCAGAGCACCGCGAGAGGACCTCGAACGGGGGCGACAGCACGTTCATGGTGCGGGCCCTGGCAAAGGGGCTCAGCATACTTGGGCTGTTCGACGCGGAGAATCGCGAATGGACCCTGGACGAGATCTCGGAGCGGACCGGCTTGCCCAGGATGACGGCCTACCGGATGATCCGCACCATGGAGTCGTCTCGGTATCTGGTTCGCGACCCAGTGACCAATCGCTACCATCTGGGTCCGGCGCTGCTGGCGACCATGTACCTGTCCGGAGGGTACGCGGAATTGGCGGCCATAGTGCGCCCCTACCTCCGCGAGCTGACTGAGACGACGGGCGAAGCATCGACCCTGGCCATAGACTACGACGGCGTGGCCGTCAGCGTTGACATAGTGGATACCGTCCGGCCTCTGAAGCGCGCCGTTGCCATGGGCCGGATCATCGGCGACACGGCGAGCGCGAACGGGAAGATCTTCGCCGCCTTCAAGACCGATTCGGAGCGGGCGGAGATCATCGCGAGCGCTCATCCGCAACTGACTCCCCATACCATCACCGACCCGAAGGCCCTCGCGCAGGAACTGGACCGGGTGATCCGTGAGGGAGTGGCCTTCGACATCGAGGAGCGCAATGTCGGTACCTGCGCCGTGGCTGCTCCTGTGCGTGATCAGTTGGGCAAGGTGATCGCCGCCCTTTCGGTGATAGTCCCCAGCGGCCGCTTCGGCCCTGACGAGAAGCTCAGCCACGCCGAAGCGGTCAAGACGACCGCTGCATCACTCTCCGCCTTCTTGGGCTATTCGCGGCGCGACTAGCCGCGCTTCGCGCGGGCGTTTGCACAGTGCCGGCGGAGTGGTTAGGATGGGGGCGCGACCGGAAGACGCGACGCGGCAGGTGTCCACCTAGCACCGAGAGAAGCGTTCCTTTGGCGTTCACTCCCCGGGGGGCGAACAGGAGGGAGATCTAGATGATCGTCGGCGTGCCCAAGGAGATCAAGAATCACGAGTACCGGGTGGCCATGGTGCCCGCGGGAGTGAAGAGCCTGGTCGACGACGGTCACGTCGTTCTCATCCAGGCTTCAGCTGGAGAGGGATCCGGCATCTCCGACGCCGAATACCTCTCCGTCGGTGCTCGAGTCAGACCGAGGGCTGAGGACGTTTTCGCCGAAGCGGAGATGATCGTCAAGGTCAAGGAGCCCTTGCCTCCGGAGTACGCTCTGCTGCGCAAGGACCAAGTGCTTTTCACCTACCTGCATCTGGCCGCCGCCCCTGATTTGACCGGAGCTCTACTTGAGCGGGAGACGGTCGGCATCGCCTACGAGACGGTACAGCTGGACAACGGCACACTGCCGCTTCTCATCCCCATGAGCGAGGTAGCGGGCAAGCTTTCCATCCAGGTGGGGGCTCACTGGCTCGAAAAGGAGAACGGCGGCAGCGGAGTTCTCCTGGCCGGCGTCCCCGGTACCCCACCGGCCGATGTGGTCATTGTCGGCGGAGGCGTCGTGGGGACGAACGCGGCCAAGATCGCCCTTGGGATGGGGGCGAACGTGACCATTCTCGATGTCAATCTCGACCGCCTCCGGTACCTGGCGGATGTTCTGGCCGGCCGCCTCACCGTGCTTGCCTCCAGCGCCTACAACATGGAGAGAGCGGTGTCGGAGGCCGATCTGGTCATAGGCGCGCTTCTAGTCCCGGGGGCAAAGGCGAAGAAGGTGATCACCAAGGCCATGATCTCCAAGATGAGAGAAGGGTCGGTCATCGTGGACGTGGCCGTTGACCAGGGCGGCTGCGTGGAAGGGACCCGGCCTACGACTCACGATGATCCCGTCTTCAGGATCGGTGGAGTAACCATGTACTGCGTGGCCAACCTGCCCGGCGCCGTGTCTCGTACTTCCACCTTCGCGCTCACCAACGCCACCTTCCCGTATGTCTCCAAACTGGCGAACATGGGCTACAAAGCCGCGCTCAGAACAGACTCCTCCCTGGGCAAGGGACTGAACGTGCACAAGGGAAGACTGATTAGCCGAGCGGTGGCTGAGGGAGTGGGACTCGAGTGTTCGTCCGAATCATTGACCTCCCTCCTCGAAGAGCGCTGAGCCGCCGGTGGCGATAGGGGTTCTCTTCCAGCTGCGCACAAAAGCCTGTGCGACTCTTCCAGAGAACCCCTATCGCCACCGGCGTGGTCCACTTCATAGTTGTGGCTTCGTCGCCCTTGGGGACTGGCCGGTCTGACCCCGTCGTCGATCCGATACCCGCGAGCTTGAGGGGAGGCAACGTGTCACTGAGGTACAAGGTCTTTCTCCACAGCTATCTGGGATTCAACAGCAACTCGACTCTGTTCTACGGGGAGCGGGATGCGATTTTGATCGACGCCTCCCAACTCCTTAGCGACAGCCACAAGATGGTCGCCGAGATCATCCCCATGCGGAAGAACCTCACTCACATCTACGTCTCGCACTTTCACCCCGACCACCACTTCGGGCTCTTCGTCCTCGCGAGTGCCTTCCCTCAGGCGAAGATAGTCGCTCTGCCCAGTGTCGTCAGGGATGTGGTCTTTACCTCCAGCGACAAAGTCGACATGTGGGCTATCGATCGTTTTGGCCCCGACATCCCGAACAAGACCACCATCCCCATGCCCATGCACGAACCGCGGCTCGAGCTGGAGGGGCAGGAGTTGCTGTTCTCCGATGGCTGGGAGGGGGACAGCATCAACAACTCCGTGGTCTGGGTCCCATCGATGAGGGTGGTCTGCGCGACCGACGTGGCCTTCCACGATTGCCACCTGTGGCCCATCGAAAGCAACGTGGAGCGGCGAAAGGCATGGAGAACCTCGATCAGCAAGATGCTGGACTTCGATCCGCGCATCGTCATCCCGGGGCACTGCGACGAGGCCAAGCTTCGTACCCTCGAGGAGGTCGAGGAGGATACGTCGCGCACCTACACCGATTGCGTGGATTGGTCGCTGAGGTACCTTGACATCTACGAAGAGGTGTACAACACTGCCAAGACCGGTCCGGACCTGGTCGAAGGCATGAGCACCTACTACGGGGACGTCAAGGCTGAGGACTTCGCCATCCACTGGCAAGCGAGACTTCTGTTCCCGCGCAGCAGCCCGGAGTGGCTGACTCCGCTTCCGGGTGAGCCCGGGAAGATCTTTCTCAATCCAACCGGCGGCTTCGACGGCGATCCGCCCAAAGAGTAAGGGAGCAAAGATATGCAGTTGGAAGGCAAGGTCGCTCTGATCACCGGTGGTGGTACGGGCATAGGAGCCGGGGTCGCGAAGCGATTCGTCGAAGAGGGTGCCAAGATCGTCATCACGGGACGGCGTCGCGAGATGCTGGACGAGGTGGCGGCATCGTTGCCGGCCGGCAGCGTCACCGTCTTCTGCGGAGACGTCACGGCGGAGGGCAACGCCCAGAAGATGGTCGATGCGGCTCTGGGGATCAACGGGCGGCTCGACATCCTGGTCAACAACGCTGCGATCGAAGCGAACGCCGGCGTCGTCGACATGGACCCCGCGACCTGGCGGCAGATGCTCGAGGTGAACCTGACCGGACCGTTCTTGATGATGAAGGCGGCCATCCCCAAGATGATCGAGGCAGGCGGTGGCTCGATCATCAACGTGTCCTCCCTGGCGGGACTCGTCGCCGTTCCCAGCGGACCGGCCTACTGCACCACCAAAGCCGGGCTGATCCACCTCACCAAGCAGGTAGCGCTCGACTACGGCAAGAACAACGTGCGCTGCAACGTCGTATGTCCCGGCCCCGTTCGCACCACCATGCTCGAGGGCAATTTCGTCCCGATGGCGGAGTTGCTCAAGACCGACATGGACGGGATCTTCGAGACCATGGCCAAGCATGTTCCCCTGCACCGCATCGCGAGCCCCGCCGACATCGCCGGCGTGTTCGTCTTCCTGGCGGGCAACGACTCCAACTTCATGACCGGCGCGACCGTTCTCGTCGACGGCGGAGTGCAGTTCGTCGATGCCTTCGCTTCAGCCATCGGTCAGTACGGATCGAGTTGGGGCTAGAAGGCCGCTGACAGAACGTAGTCTCGTCGGAACCGGGTGCCTTTCGGGGCGGGGCGGCGAAACATCCTTCTTCCGCAGCCTGCTGGACGCTGAATAGCACGGGCGCCATACGGATCCTCCATCTCGGGGACCTCGCATGGCGCCCGTCGACCATGATGTCGTTTGAAGCCTGGGCTGCGGACCTCGCGGCCGGGGCCGGCGGGTCTGCAGGTTCACGCGGTCTTGTCTCAAGCTTGAAGCGGGATCGGCCGATACCCGGACAGCACGAGAGTGAATGAGAAAGGACGCGAGATGACGATCGTACGGCGCGTGGCGATCGCGGTGACCGGGCTGCTGGTGCTCCTTCTGGCAGTGGCGGGGCTCGGCATCGCGGTGGTGGTCTGGCTGCGGTCCTGGCACAGCGACTTCACGGCGGCGGCTGGGCAGACCGGGACTCTCAGCGACCCGGTCCTTCAAGACATGCTCGACAGCCTGCGCAGCAGGGCCGGCGTCATGACGATCGTCATGATCATCGTCGCAGTCGTTGCCATTGCGCTCGGCATCATGGCCATGATGCTGCTCCGAAGGGTGATCGGCCGGCAACTTCGGGCCACGGTCACCGGCATCGGCGGCTCTGCCGGTGAACTGCTGGCGGTCGCGTCGCAGGTGGCGGCAGCCACGGCCCAAACGGTCGCGGCCACCAATGAGACGGCGGCCACCGTGGAGGAAGTGAAGCAGATGACCATCATCGGCCAGGAGAGGGCCACCGAGGCCTTCGACCTCTCGCAGCAGGTCGCCGAGCGTTGCAAGCATGGGGATGCCTCCGCCCAGCAGAACGTTGGCAAGTTCGAGCGCATACGGGCGGACATGGACGTGGTGGCCGAGGCCATCGACCGGCTGAACGAGCAGACTCGGTCGGTCGGAGACATCATCGCCTCGGTGAACGACCTGGCCGAACAGTCAAATCTGCTCTCGGTGAACGCCTCCATCGAAGCCGCCAAGGCCGGCGACCAGGGCAAAGGCTTCACCGTGGTCGCGCAAGAGGTCAAGAGCCTGGCCGAGCAATCCAAGCAGGCGGTCACCCAGGTGCGCGGTGTTCTGAGTGAGATCCAGAAAGCGAGCGCCCTGGCCGTGAGCGCTGCCGAGCAGAGCCGCGACGCCGTCGAGGCGGGCAGGGCTGAGGCCGGACGGGCGATAGAGAACACCAGGGCAGAGGTCGAATTGGCGAACAAGGCAGCCGAGGCGACTTTGGAGATCTCAGCGACGAGCCGCCAGCAGCAAGCGGGCATGGAGCAGATCAGCCACGCCATCCTGAGCATCAACGCGGCCGGCAATCAGCTGGCCTCGGGGACGAGGCAGGTCGAGCAGGAAGCCAAGCAGTTGCAGGACGTCGCTCTCAGCCTGCGGGGTCTCGTCGACTCCGCCTCCGCCTCAGCAGAGCTGTCGAAAAGAGACGCCCGGCCGCTAGAACCACTGTGCGGCGCAACGCGGCGTTTCCAGTCGCGTGAACATGGAACGGGGCCCCCGTCGCTGATCGCGGCGGGGGCCCCATTGTCTTCGGCCTC
The DNA here is from genome assembly GCA_963714175.1 of uncultured Actinomycetes bacterium. GTDB lineage: Bacteria > Actinomycetota > Thermoleophilia > RBG-16-64-13 > RBG-16-64-13 > RBG-16-64-13. Next base: position 750,444 of record CAVQNN010000011.1, read on the forward strand.
TTCGGTCCTCGGCGCCCCGTGGGCCGCGCCAAGACTCGACCTGCGCGCTTACTTCTCCAGCGCTATGTCGCCCAGGTTGACGTCCTTCTCGGTGCTGATGTCGTCGAAGGTCTTGCTCTTGAAGCCCTTGGCCGCGATGGTCAGCTTGTAGGTGGCGCCGTCGGCCAGGCCGCGGAACCAGAAGTCGCCGAAGCCGTCGGTGGTGGCGGTCGAGTGTCTCGCCCTTGGCGTCGGTCAGCGTGCAGGTGGCCCCTTCGATGATCTCCTTCGCCGACCGGGTCGTAGACGGTCCCGGCGATGAACTTCTTGGGCATGTTGAGGTAGTAGACGCGGGGCTTGTGGCCAAGCTCGGGCTTCAGCACCTCGGCCTTGGCGATCTCGGCGGCGAACTCGCTCTCCTCGCCGAACTTGATGGCCTCGGTCGGGCAGGCGTCGGCGCATCTCGGCATCTTCCACTCGCCCGCCGTCGAGCAGGTGGGCGCAGCCGGTGCATTTCTGCGCGAGGTTCAGGTCGTCGTTGAAGTAGATGGCGTCGTAGGGGCAGGCATCGACGCACAGCCTGCAGCCGGTGCACTTGACCGAGTCGATGATGACCAGGCCGTCTTCCCGCTTGTAGATGGCGCCCTCGATGGGGCACGGCGGGATGCAGGGCGGATCGTCGCAGTGCATGCAGGGGTTCGGCACGTAGTGCATCTCGACCTTGGGCACGGTGCCGCGGATGTGCTCGTCCAGCCTCATCCAGAACTGGCCCGTGTCGGGCTGGGGCTTGGCTATCGGCGACCAGTCGTTGCCGACGTGCTCGTCCTTGCAGACGAACTGGCAGGCGTAGCAGCCTACGCAGAGTTCGACGTCAATGACGAACGCCTTCATTTGTCGCCTCCCTCTATCCAGGCGTCGAAGCGCAAGCCGGCACCCTGGTCGTACTACTCTGGCGAAGGCCTCGGGGTAGTCCCTACGCCACTCTTCCCATTCCTCGTTCTTGACCTTCTGCACGTCGACCAGGTAGCCACTGGTGGCCTGGCCGCAGCAGTTCTTGGAGGTGAGCCCGTTGGGGGCGATGGTGTTGATGGCTCCACCGCGGTCCACCTTGCCGGGCACCAGCGGGTCGTGGCGAGAACCGTGGTCCACGTAGACGACACCCGGCCTGATGCGCTCCCAGACACGGGCGCCTACCAGCACGATGCCGCGCTCGTTGAAGATCTTGACCACGTCGCCGTCCTTGATGCCGCGGGCCTCAGCGTCGGCCGGGTTGATCCAGATGGGCTCGTACCTGTAGCCGTCGAAGCCCAGCACCTTGCCGGTCGGGGTCTCGCGGGCCCAGCTGATGTCGTCGCCCTGGGCGTGCGTGCGCCAGCGCGGGTGGTTGGACATGAGCAGCAGCGGGAACATGTCGGCGCGCTCGCTGGAGCAGATCCTCGTCGTGCGTGATGCCCTTCGGGACCCACTTCGGGAACGGCGGGCCGCTCTTTGTCGTCGGGGAAGTGCGTGGCCAAGCGCTCGGAGTAGAACTCCAGCAGGCCGCTGGGGGTCGGGAGCGGGTTCGCCTTCGGGTCTTCGTAGAACTTGCGGAATCCGGGCGGGTCGTTCTCCCAGTCGGTGGCCGTCGTGTAGACGTAGGTCTTCTTCTCGTAGAAGTCCTCCCACGTGGTGAGCTTGTCCATCTTCATGGCGTCGAAGACGAGCTTCTGCAGGTCCTTGGTGCTCATGCCGCCGGTGAATTGGTCGCCATAGCCCAGCTTCTCGGCGATCGCCACCACGATCTCGTAGTCGCTCTTCGACTCGCCGATCGGGAGGATGGACTGCTCCTGGATGGAGACGCTGGCGAAGTGCGGGCCCTGCCGGATGGTGGTGACGATGTCCTCGACCTCGAGGGTGGTGTTGGCCGGCAGGATGATGTCGGCGTAGAGGCAGTCGTTCTCGAGCCAGGGGTGCTGAGCGACGACGCACTCGATGCTCGGGTCCTTCATGGCCTCGATGGTCCAGTTGCCGTGGTTCCAGCAGGTGATGCGGCACGGCGTGTCGGTCCAGATCATGTGGATGGGGACGCCGCCCTTTTCCTTCGCGATGGGATAGGTGTACCGGTCGAACTGCTCCTCGGTCTGGCACTCCTGGCCGCCGCTGCCGTAGAAGACCAGCGGCGCCTTGAGGATGGCGTCCTGGATGAGGGTCTTGGGGATGAGCTGCGGGCCCCAGGCGTGGACCGTGGTCCAGCAGGGCTTGGTGAGGCGCTCGGGCAGTTCGGGGTTGAAGAAGCGGACGCTTCCCAGCCCTTCGGCTCTCGGCATGCCGAAGTAGGTCATCTGGCACTGATGCACGCCGGGTCTGCCCAGCCCCTGCATGCCCAGGAGGACGCATTCCAGCCGGCCGGGCTCGTGCGAGTACGGGCCGCGGAAGGCCGAGCCGCCGAAGTAGTGGATGATCGAGGTGGTGTTCTTGGCGAACTGCGCGGGCCAGGGCCTTGATGGTCCACTCGGGCACGCCGCATATCTTGCGAGGCCCACTCGGGGGTCTTGGGAATGCCCTCTTCGTCCTCGCCCAGGACGTAGTCGGCGATCTTGTCCATGCCGACCGCGTGGGTCTCGACGTACTCCTTGTCCCAGGTGCCCTCGGTCAGCCACACGTAGATGATGGCCAACTGCAGGGCGGCGTCGGTGTTGGGGAGCACCGGGATCCACTTGTCGGCGTGGACGGCCGCCGCGTAGTTGAGGTCGGGGCAGATGTAGACCTGCTTGATGCCGGCGCGGGTCCAGAACTGCGAGATGCGGCTGGCGTACTGCCCGGTGAAGCCCCAGGGGGTGGTCTCCTCGTCGCAGCCCCACTTGAGGACCATGTCGGCAGTTCTCGGAGATGTCTTTGATGAGGTTGGCCGCCGGCGACATCATGCCCTGGAAGCCCTGGCCCCACACGTGCTTGGCGCCCCAGTACCAGCCTTCCCAGCTGTCCGGGTTGCGGACCTGCTGGGTGAAGCCGCCCATCATGTCGAGGAGGCGGGCCTGATGGCCGTGGGGCGTGTGGATGGTCTTGTTCTCGCCGTGGCCGTCACCCTGGGCCAGGATGGCCAGCGGGCCGTACTCCTTGTGGATGCGCCTGATCTCCGCGGCGATGATGTCGGTCGCCTCGTCCCAGGTGATCCTCTTGTACTTGCTCTTGCCGCGGTTCTGCGGGTTCCGCTCGCCGTTGGGGTCCCAGTCGACCCGCTTCATGGGGAACTTGATGCGGTTCGGGGAGAAGGTCCTCTTCTTGTAGGCGAGCGAGAAGGGGGCGGGCAGGGCCTTGGCCAGCGGGCTCAGGGTCTCGCCGTTGCGCTCGATGGTCCACGGCCTCAGCGACTCGAAGTCGTGCTTCCAGTCGTACTTGTAGGGTCTGATCCGGACGGCCTTGCCGTCCTTGACGTCGACGAAGCACTCGCCGCCACCCCCCAGCAGGCCGCCCATGGCCAGGTTCTTGATCGTCACCTTGTCGACGCTTACGTCGACCTTCTTGCGTTCCGCGTCTGCCATCGCGATCGTTCGTCCTTTCGAGGAGTGGGTTGACGGACATCCGGAGTTGTAGATATGGCCTATCCCTTGTACCTTACTGGCGCCACTACGTCAATACTGTGAGTCACTAGGCATATGGACCGATACTGCTAGGTTCGTCGCGATCGTCCGGGGTCCAGCCCAGATAGGCGGAGAACGAAGCGGCCGTCGCTCTTGACCGCCTTGGTGCAGAGGGCGCGTCTCGTCCGGGCCGAAGCGCCCCGCGGGACGACGACGGAGATCGGTGGCCACGACCGCGCCGAACTGATCACGCACCGGGGCACCCACCGCGCAGATGCCCAGGTAGAAACCCTCGATGTCGTAGGCCACGTCGTCCTCGCGCTATCTGGTCGAGCTCCGCCACGATGGCGTCCTGATCGGTGACGGTGTGGGGAGTGCGCTGGGCGACGGGGCTCGGCCAGGATGGCCTCCCTCTCCTCCGGCGACTTGAAGGCGGCGAAGATCTTGCCGTGGACCGTGGCGATGTCGCCGAGGATCCGTCCGGGGGCGGTCTGCCGCTTGAAAGGGCGCGTGGTGTTGATGATGTCCACACAGACGGGGTACCCGTCGACCTCGACGGCCAGGGTGACCGATTCCCCCGTCTCCTGCACCAGCGACTCGAGGAAGGGCCGGGCGGCCTCCACGAAGCCCGAGTGGTCGTCGGACGACGTAGCACATGGCGAGCGTCGCCGGACCGAGACGGTAGCGATTGGTCGTGGGATCGCGGACCAGGAAGGCCATGGACTCGAGCGTGCGCACCATGCGGTAGACGGTCATGCGCACCAGGCCGGTCTGCTCCGCCATCTCGTCGATGGTCCATTCGCGATGGTCCACGTCGAACAGGCCAGAGGATGGAGAGCCCGCGAGTCAGGGCTCTGACCGCGAGGGGATCGGTGTCTCGCGGTACTGTGGTGTCGCCATGTCTCTCCCCGTCGATGTGGGACCGGTCTCCGTGGCTGAGCCGCGTGCCTTGCAAATCGACCATGCCTACTCTACGATACTAGCAGTATTACACAACAATATCGAGATATCGTTTTTCCCCCCGAGTGACTGACCATCTCCGATCTCACAGGGAGCTGATGATTGATGGCTGAAAAGGTCTACACGAACTGCACCAACAGCGGGCCCGTGTCCGTCTACGTGAAGGACGGCAAGATCACGCGGATCCGGCCTCTGGTCGTGGACGAGAAGGACTACAAGCCCTGGGTGATCGAGGCCGGCGGCAAGAAGTACTCGCCGCCCAAGAAGGTCACCCTCTCTCCCTACATCCACGCCGAGCGGCGCCGCATCTACTCCGACGAGCGCATCAAGTACCCGATGAAGCGGGTCGACTTCGACCCCAACGGCGAGCGCAATCCGCAGAATCGCGGCAAGTCCCGCTACGAGCGCATCTCCTGGGACGAAGCGGCCACCCTGGTGGCGAGCGAGCTCACGCGGGTCAAGGAGACCTACGGCGGCTCGGCCATCAGCGGCATCACCTCCTCGCACCACAACTGGGGCATCGTCGGCTACAAGATGGGCCCCTTCGCCCGCTTCCTCAACATGGTCGAAGGCACCCCGGTGCTGGACAACCCCGACAGCTGGGAGGGCTGGCACTGGGGGGCGACGCACACCTACGGTTTCCAGTGGCGGCTGGGCATGCCCGAGCCGTACGACATGCTGGGGGACGCTCTGCAGAACGCGGAGATGATCGTCTACTGGTCGAACGACCCGGACACCACCCGCGGCACCTACTCCGGCCAGGACTCCGCGCTCTGGCGCCAGTGGCTCAAGGAGAAGGGCGTCAAGATGGTCTTCATCGACCCCTTCTACAACTACACCAACGCCGTCATGGGGGGCAAGTGGATCGCCCCGCGGCCCGGCACCGACACCGCCATGGCCATGGCCATCGCCTTCGTCTGGATCACCGAGGACACCTACAACAAGGACTACGTCGCGAACCGCACCATCGGCTTCGACGAGTTCAAGAAGTACGTGCTGGGCGAGACCGACGGCGTGCCCAAGACCCCCGAGTGGGCGGCGGAAGAGTGCGGCGTCGAGGCCCGGGTCATCCGCACCCTGGCCCGCGAGTGGGCGGCCAAGCGCACCATCCTGTCGGGCGGCTCCCGCGGCGGCGAAGGCGGCGCCTGCCGGCAGGCCTACGCCACCGAATGGGCGCGCATGATGGTGCTGCTGCAGGCCATGCAGGGACTGGGCGCGCCGGGCCGCAGCATCTGGGGCACGACCATGGGCGCGCCCAACGACACCACCAGCTGGGTCCCCAGCCTACGGCGAGCCCGAATGGCCGGATCTCGATGTCCACCAAGGCCTGCAAGTACATCCCCGTCGAACCCGACCACGCAGCGCCTGTGGCGGCTGACCGTGCCCGACGCCATCCTGGACCCGCCGGTGGAGTGGTACGGCGAAGGCTTCTGCGGCAAGAGCCTGGAGCAGCAGTTCACGCACTTCGTGTACCCGGCCGAAGGCTGCTCCGAGATCAAGCTGTGGTACCGCTACGGCGGCTCCTTCATGGGCACCATGAGCGACACCACCAAGTGGGTGCGCATGTACCAGAGCCCCAAGCTGGAGTTCGTGGTCAACCAGGACATCTGGTACAACAGCGAGACCCGCATGGCCGACGTCATCCTGCCGGCCTGCACCAACTTCGAGCGCGACGACATCGGCGAGTGGGCGGCCGTCAACGGCTACACCTGGCACGCCAGCAGCGGCTGCAACTACCGGGTGGTGGTCCGCGAGCAGAAGTGCATCGAGCCTCTGTGGGAGTCCAAGTCGGACTACGAGATCTTCGCCCTCATCTTCGAGAAGATGGGCCTGCGCGATCGAGTACACCGACGGCGGCAAGACCGAGGTCGACTGGGTCAAGGCCTTCTTCGACATCTCCGACCTGCCCAAGGACGTCAGCTGGGAGGAGTTCAACCGCAAGGGCTATCACATCATCAACATCAACGACGACTACAAGCCCACGCCGGGGCTGCGCTGGTTCTACGAAGGCCGGCCCTGCGACACGCCCGACGTGGGGAACTCGAAGCGGCTCGACCGAGAAGAGCGGCGAGCTGGGCACCTTCAGCGGCAAGATCGAGTTCGCGTCGGAGAGCCTCAAGCAGTACTTCCCCGACGACGACGAGCGGCCGGTGGTGCCGCGCTACATCCGCAGCTGGGAGGGGTACCGACCCCCGGGCTCTACGACAAGTATCCGCTTGCAGCTCCTGTCGCCGCATCCGCGGTTCACGTTCCACTGCCACTACGACAAGCACACCGACTGGCTGAACGACATCCCGGCGCACCGCATCAAGAAGGACGGCTATGCGTGGTGGCCGGCGCGCATCAACCCCGAGGACGCCGCCGAGCGGGGCATCAACAACCACGACATCGTGCGGCTGTACAACGACCGCGGCTTCGGTGCTCTGCATCGCGGTGGTCACCGGGCGCGTGCGCCCCGGCGTCATCCACTGCTACGCCTCGTCGGCCCTGTACGATCCGCTGCAGCCGGGCGAGCCGGACTCGATGGACAGGGGCGGGTGCGTCAACATGCTGACCCCGTCGCGCATGCTGTCCAAGAACGTGCCGGGCATGACGCCCAACTCCTGCCTCATCGAGATCGAGAAATGGGAGGGCTGAGATCATGGCACGCCTGAGCCTGCTCATCGATGTGACCAAGTGCAGCGGCTGCCACAACTGCTTCCTGGCCTGCCGCGACGAGTACTACGGCAACGACTACGGCCCCTACTCGGCTGCCCAGCCGCTCGACGGCCAGTTCTGGATGCAGGTCAAGGAGATCGAGCGGGGCAGCTATCCCAAGCCGAAGCTCGACTACATCCCGACTCCCTGCCTGCACTGCGAGAAGGCGCCCTGCATGGACGCGGCCGCCGACGAGGCGGTGTACCGGCGCGAGGATGGCATCGTCATCATCGACCCGGTGAAGGCCAAGGGTCAGAAGGCCATCGTCAACGCCTGCCCGTACCGGGTGGTCTTCTGGAACGCGGAGTTGGAGATCCCGCAGAAGTGCACCCTGTGCGCCCATCGTCTGGACGAAGGGGTCAAGGAACCGCGCTGTGTCGAGGCCTGCCCGACCGGCGCGCTGGTCTTCGGCGATCTGGACGATCCGAACAGCGAGATCGCCAAGCTGTCGGCCGCGCTGAAGACCGAGGCGCTACCATCCGGAGTACGGCGCCTCTGCCCACGGTCAAGTACGTGGGCATCCCCAAGCGGTTCATCGTGGGCGAAGTGGTGCGGCGGGACGTCCCCGGCGAGTGCGCCGAGGGCGTGACGGTCACTCTCGAGGGCGACGGTCTCAAGCTGGAGACGCGCTCGGACAGCTACGGCGACTTCGAGTTCGACGGACTGGAGAAGAACGCCGACTATCGTGTGAGCATCGACTGCGAGGGCTATGCGTCCATGGTCATCGAGGTCTACACCCAGACGGACGTCGACCTGGGCGAGATCGTGCTGGAACCGTTCGAGTAGACGCACCTGGGGTCAACAGCACCAGATCGGGAAAGGGTCTCATGGAAGAAGTGGTGATCGTCAGCGCCGTGCGGACCGCGGTCGGTAGGATCGGCGGCGGGCTCAAGGACGTCGAGCCGGAGGATCTTGGGCAAGCTGGTCATCAGCGAGGCCCTGAGGCGGGCTCAGGTCGAGCCGGAGGCGGTCGACGAGGTCATCCTCGGCCAGACCAAGCAGAGCGCCGACGCCGCCAACCTGGCCCGCGTAGCCATGCTGAAGGCCGGTCTGCCCATCGAGGTCCCGGCCTACACGGTCATGCGTCAGTGCGGCTCGGGCCTGCAGGCCGTCCACAACGCCGCCATGGCCATCATGAGCGGTCAGGCCGACATCGTCGTGGCGGGCGGGGTCGAGAATATGAGCAAGGCTCCCTACTACTTGAGGGGCGCCCGCTACGGGTACGGGGCGGGCAACGCCGTGCTGGTCGACTCCAACACCGAGAGCCAGCCGCGTTCGCAACCCATCGAGATGTACGGCAATCTCACCATGGGTCTCACCGCGGAGAACCTGGCGGTCAAGTACGGCATCACCCGCGAGGAGCAGGATGCCTTCGCCGCTCCAGAGCCAGGAGAGGGCCTTCGCCGCCATCGAGTCGGGACGATTCAAGGACGAGATCGTGCCGGTTGAGATACCCCAGCGCAAGTGCGCGCCGGTGATGTTCGACACCGACGAGCATCCTCGCAGGAGCACCCTCGAAGGGTTGGCCTCACTGCCCGCGGTGTTCAAGGACGGCGGCACGGTGACAGCGGGCAACTCGTCCGGCCGCAACGACGGCGCTGCCTGCACGGTGGTGATGTCGGCGACGGAGGCGAAGAGGAGAGGCCTCAAGCCCTTGGCGACCATCAGGGGCATGGCCGTAGCCGGTGTATCTCCGGAGATCATGGGCATCGGGCCGGCCCCGGCCAGCCGCAAGGCTCTGGCCAGCGCTGGTCTGACCCTGGACGACATCGGGACTGATCGAGCTGAACGAGGCCTTCGCCGCGCAGGCCCTCGCAGTGATCAAGGAGTTGGACATCGGCAAGCGCGCGGCCGACATCAACGTCAACGGGGGGGCCATCGCTCTCGGGCATCCACTGGGCTGCTCCGGAGCGCGGATACTGACGACCCTGCTCTACGAGATGCAGAAGCGGGGCACGCGCTACGGACTTGCCACGCTGTGCATCGCCGGCGGCCAGGGCATCGCCACGGTCGTCGAAGCGGCAACCGCATGAAGATGCACGAGTACCAGACCAGGGACGTGCTGGCTCAGTACGGGGTGCCGTTCCCTCTGGGCCGGGTCGCGTACACGCCGGACCAAGTGCGGGCGATCGCCCGGGGGGCCGGGCGGAGCGTCGTTGTCAAAGCCCAGATTCTCTCGGGCGGGCGGGGTAAGGCCGGGGGTGTCAAGCTCGCCCGAACACCGGACGAAGCCGCCGACTATGCTCGGTCGATGCTGGGCGCCGAGCTACGAGGCAGGCGGGTACAGAAGGTCCTTGTCTGCGAGGCTCTGCCCGTGAGCCGGGAGTTCTACCTGGGGGCGGTTCTCGATCGCGCCGTCAAGGGCGTCACCATTATGGCCAGCGCCATGGGCGGCGTGGACATCGAAGAAGTGGCGCGAACGTCTCCTGAGGCGATCGTCAAGGTGTCGGCCGATCCGCTCCTTGGGTTGGTCGACTCTCAGACGCGGGAACTGACGGCCGCCGTCGACCTGACCGGCGAACAGGCAAAAGCCTTTCGCGAGATCACCAAAGCGCTCTACAAGGTCTTCGTCGAATGTGACTGCACGATGCTCGAGATCAACCCTCTTGCTCTCACCGAGAGCGGCGAAGTAGTCGCCCTCGATTCCAAGATGGAGATAGACGACAATGCCCTGTACCGGCAGCCCACCCTCGCAGCCTTGCGTGACACCAGCGAGGAGGAGCCGTCGGAGTTGGAGGCTCAGCGGGTGGGCGTCACCTACGTGAAGCTCGACGGCAATGTGGGCTGCATCGTGAACGGGGCCGGTCTGGCCATGGCGACCATGGACTCGATCAAGCACCACGGGGGAGAACCCGCCAACTTCCTCGACATCGGGGGAGGGGCGCATTCGGGACAGATCGGCGCCGCTCTCGACATCGTCCTCCGGGACAGGAACGTCCGCGCCGTGCTGATCAACATATTCGGCGGAATCACCCGTTGTGACGTTGTGGCCCAGGCCTTGGTCGATCGCATGGAGCAGGGCGGGGTCGACGTGCCTGTGGTGGCCCGCTTGGTTGGTACCAACGCCGCCGAGGGCCGGCGGATACTGACGAGCACGCGTGTGTCTCCGGCCACCACCATGGCGGAAGCTGCCGCGCTGGTGGTTGCTCTTGCCGGGGAGGCTCCGGATGATGACGGGTTCGCCGGATGCACGGAGGCTACACGATGAGCATACTCATCGACTCAAACAGCAGGGTGTTGGTCCAGAACATCACCGGTCGGGAGGGGAGCTTCCACGCTCACCAGATGCTCGCGTACGGCACCAAAGTCGTGGCTGGGACTGCCCCGGGCCGGGGAGGCCAGGAGTTCGTAGGGGTGCCCGTGTTCGACTTCGTCAGGGAGGCCGTTGAGGCGACCGGCGCCGACACGTCGATCATCTTCGTCCCGGCGGCCTATGCCTATGACGCCATCGTCGAGGCCGCCAACAGCGGCGTCGGTCTCATCGTGTGCATCACCGAGGGAATACCGGTGCTCGACATGGTCAAGGTCTACCCCTACGTTCGGATGAAGGGCTGCCGTCTGATCGGTCCGAACTGCCCCGGCATCATCACCCCCGGACAGTGCAAGGTGGGCATCATGCCCGCCGACGTCTACGTGCCCGGCCCGGTGGGCGTGGTTTCGCGAAGCGGAACGCTGACCTACGAGATCGCGGGCGAACTGACCGCTCTCGGAATGGGGCAATCGACCTGTGTCGGCATCGGCGGCGACCCATCGTCGGGTCGTCCTTCATCGACATCCTCACGCTCTTCGAGAGCGACCCCGAGACCAAGGCCGTCGCTCTCATCGGCGAGATCGGCGGGACCGACGAAGAAGAGGCGGCGGCGTTCATCGCCGCCAGAGTTCAGCAAGCCGGTCGTGGCCTTCATCGCGGGCAAGACCGCACCGCCCGACAGGCGCATGGGTCACGCCGGCGCGATCGTGTCGGCCGGCCGTGGGGGCGCCGCGGAGAAGATAGCCGCTCTGGAGCAGGCGGGAGTGACAGTCGCAGGCAGCACCGAGGAGATGGCTCGCGCGATCGCTGCGATGGTCTAGCAGGAGTCGGAGTCGGGCGACCGGGACCTCGTTCCTCAGCAGCCTCCCAGGGCGTGCCGGCAATCCGGCTGCCCTACGACGTCTACGGTGCCAGCGAGATCCTGGGAGTGTCTGCCGTCAGATAGTCGACTCGGCTGGTGCCACCGCAGAAGCGCCGTATCAACTCGGCCACCTCGGCACAGGCGGCTTCGACGTCGGCTCGGGTGACCGGAGGCAATCCGTCGACGTTGAACTCGATGGCCGTGGTCTCCGGAAGGGTCAGGGTGTGATTGCCCTGCCGCCAGGTCCAGCGGCGGGTCAGCACGGTGTTGCCCTCGACGAAGACCACCTCGCCCGGCAGCGGATGCTCCATCTCCTCCGATCCGAAGGCGACGAACTCTTCCTCGCCGGTGGCGAAGCGGAGCTCGATGTCGCCGTTCAGCAGGTCGATGGCGTGAGCTCCGGCCGGGATGAGATGGCGCAGAGACATGATGTTGCCCAGATCGACCAGCGCGCTGATGGAAGGCAGTTGGTCGCCCCGCAGCGCCCGGCGGGCCATGGCCTCCACCGACGACCGATACTCGGCCGGCTTGGCCCCGAAGGCTCGGTAGGCCTCGCGCCACGACTTGATGCGCGGCTCCTCGGCGATCTGATCCGGCTTCACTCGGGCGCGCACCGACTCCTCCGCCTCGCGCAGCATCTGCACCAACTCCGCGGGGGAGGGCCCGTTGCTGACCTCGTGGGCCACGACCACGCCCCGTATGTAGCCTGGGAACCGCGCGAATATGTCTGGGGAGATGCTGTAGCTGAAGTGTTCCATGAGAGAGACCCACCTGTGGTCGAAGTGCCCGTGAACGCGATTCTACCCGAAAGCTCGCAGCGCTGCCCGTCGCTTGCCGCCGGGGCAGTGCCTGCGCTAGGCTTGCTCGACTGATGTGGAGGCGGCGAGAGGGTCCGGCGTCGAATTCGGCGCGGGTGGACAAGGAGTCGGTGCATGCGGATCGATGTGCCCTGGGGTACGGTAACGACCCCCGTGGAAGTGGAGGCCGGTCGGGTGGCCGGAGTGCTGGGCGCCAATGTGGAGATGGTCCGGGATCCGGGGCGAAGGACCCGGAAGCTATCCTGCGAGCGGCGGTCTCCGCGCCTGGAGCGGACTTCAAGGAGTTCCTCGCCGGCGCTGCCTCTCCCCTGCTCGTGGTGGTCAACGACGCTACCCGGCCCACACCTTCGGCCGAGGTTCTCCGGGCGCTGCGTGCCGACCTGGAGCACTGGCTGGAGGCTCCGGCCAGGGAGTTGGCCTTCGTCGTCGCCACCGGGACGCATCGGGCGGCGCTCCCCGCCGAGATCGACCACATCTTCGGCTCCGATCTGGCCAAGGCTCACGCGGGCCGGATCTCCTCCCACGACTCAAAGGACAAGGGACAGCTCGTCCACATCGGCCGGACGGCGCGCGGCACCGAGGTGTAGGTGAACCGGCTGCTGGCCGAGGCCCGCAGCGTCCTCTTGATCAACTCGGTGGAGCCTCACTACTTCGCCGGCTACACGGGCGGACGCAAGTCGCTGTTCCCGGGGCTGGCCGGCTACGACACCGTATGGGCCAACCACAAGCTGTCGATGGAGTCCGGTTCGGAGCTGCTGGTCCTGGCCGGCAACCCGGTCCACGAAGACCTGGAAGAAGCCATGGCCATCGGTATCGCCGGCAAGAGCATCTACTCCGTCCAGCTCGTGCTCGACAAAGATCACCATGTCGGCTTCGCCGCCGCTGGCGCCCTGGAAGACACGTTCCCGCGGGCTATCGCAGTGGCCGACAGGCAGTTCGTTCTCGACATCGACAGGCGCTACGAGGTGGTTGTGGCGGTGGCTCCGCACCCCATGGACTGCAATCTCTACCAGACCAACAAGGCCATCCAGAGTGGTGCCCTGGCCGTCAAGGACGGGGGTGTGCTCATCGTGGTCTCGGAGTGCCCCTTCGGCCTGGGGGAGAACCAGACCCTCTTCGACATGCTGGCGGCGGCCGACTCGCCCTCCGAAGCGCTCGAACGAGCCAACCTGGAGGAATACAGGCTGGGCGTGCAGCAGGCCACCCGCATCGCATCGATCCTGGAGAGGGCGGAGATCTGGATGGTCAGCTCGCTCAAGGAGGCAGACGTGGGTGCCATGTTCATGACGTCCTTCGAGAGCGTGCAGGAAGCCGTGGACGCGGCGCTGACGAAACAGGGCGAGGAGGCGCAGGTACTCTTCCTCATGGAGGCCAGCATCACCGTGCCGCGGGTACGGAGCGCCGGCTAGCGTGGCCCGGGGGCGGTGGCTTCGTTCTTCGGCAGCCGGCTAAGCCTCCACTATCTGGAATGACGAAGCTGATCGTCGTTCCGCTCTTGAGCATGGCCCAGACCGGACAGATTTCTTCTTCGGCCATCTGCAAGGCCTTGGTCACCATGTCGGGATTCAGACCGGTCCCGCGCAGCACAAAGTCGAGGGTGATATCGGTGATGACCGTCGGATGCTCGCTCCGACGCTGTCCCCGAGCTTCGACCTCGAGACCGGCCAGGGGCGCGTGCATCCGGCCCAGAAGCAGACCGACTGTGCTCCCAGCGCACGAGGCGAGGCTGGCCAGCAGCATCTCGAGCGGGGTGGGACCCTCGGTCTTGCCCTGCTGTAGGGGATAGTCGAAAGTGACCGAGTGGTCTGCCGTTGTGGCGACGAAGTGCATTCCTCCCTGGTGCACGGCGTGGACGCACAGTTCCTGCGGCATTCTTGCCTCCAGATGAGATCGTTTCCCAGGCTCGAAAAACGGCTGGCACATAATAGCGGCGTTTCTTGAATCTGCCCTACCCTTTGGGTATCATGCCACTTCGCCTCCACGCGGGGTCTCGCGTGTGGGGGGGTGCCCGAGTGGCCAAAGGGAGCAGACTGTAAATCTGTCGGCGCAGCCTACGGAGGTTCAAATCCTCCCCCCCCCACCATAACGACGCGCCGATGGCCTGGGCGACGGCCAGCGGCAGGCTGGCTCAAAGGGCCTCCATAGCTCAGTTGGCAGAGCACTTCCATGGTAAGGAAGGGGTCTTCGGTTCAAATCCGAATGGGGGCTCCATACGGGTCGCAAGGCGGGGCGCAAAATGGGGCGGCGTAGCTCAGTCGGTCAGAGCAGCGGAATCATAATCCGCGTGTCAGAGGTTCGAGTCCTCTCGCCGCTATAGGGCTGCTGAGAAACGACGGTTCGCCGCGCGGTGCGCTTGCGGGGCCGGGGCTTCGTTTGTCGAGAGCCTCTCATCTCTGTTTGTGGTAGCATTCACGGGCGTTTAATGACTAGGGAGCGGTGAAGTAATGCGGGTACGGGTGACGATGGCTTGCCAAGAGTGCAAGCGCCGTAATTACACCAGCATGAAGAACAAGCGCAACGATCCTGACCGGATCGAACTGCGCAAGTACTGCAAGTGGTGTGACACGGTCACTGTTCACAAAGAGACCAAGTAGTCCGGCACCGGAAGGCTGGGTAGACGTAGGGCAGTAGCTCCAACGGTAGAGCGCCGGTCTCCAAAACCGGATGTTGGGGGTTCGAATCCCTCCTGCCCTGCCAAATTCTCCCTAGAGGATCGAACAGAGGCTATGGCAAAGACAGTCAGCGAAAAAGCAGCGACCAAGGCCCAGACCAAAGAGGTCAAGGGTCTCAAGAGCGCGTTCTCGCGCTCGTCCTCGCGTGTGAGCGCAGCCCGTCCCACGTCGGCCCCGCGGGGGGCAGTGAGTACCAAGCCACACGGCCGCGCCCGCACGTTCCTGCGCGAAGTGAAGGTCGAGTTGACCAAGGTCACCTGGCCGCCGCGCAAGGAGCTGATACAGGCCACCGCCGTCGTCGTCCTCGCGGTCGCCATCGCCTCGGCGTACATCGGGGTGTTCGACTTCATCTGGACCACGGTCGTCAAGGCCGTAGGGTTGGGCTGATCCACGGAACCGACCAGCACATTGCCAGGGGCTCTAACGTCCATGGACTCCAAGTGGTACGTCATCAACACGTACTCAGGCCATGAGAACAAGGCCCGCGCCAACCTGGAGCACCGTATTCAGTCGATGAACCAGGTGCAATACTTCGAGGAGATCGTGGTCCCCACCGAACAGGTGGTCGAGACCAAGGGCGGCGAGAAGGTCCAGTTGGAGAAGCGCATCTTTCCCGGCTACCTGCTGGTGAAGATGATCCTCACCGACGACTCCTGGTCGCTCGTGAAGAACACTCCAGGAGTGACGGGCTTCGTGGGATCGGAGAACAAACCCACCCCGCTCATGCCCGCCGAGGTCGATCGCATCCTGCATACTTCCACGGTGGAGAAACCGAAAGCCAAGGCCGAGTTCGTCGTCGGCGATCAGGTCCGGGTGGTCAGCGGGCCGCTCACCGATTTCACGGGCGAGGTTTCTGAGGTCAACATCGAGCAGAGCAAACTCAAGGTGATGGTTTCCATCTTCGGGCGGGACACACCCACCGAGTTGGGCTTCGAGCAGGTCAAAAAGATCTAGGTCGGTCTGATCACAGATCCCAGATAGAGACGGAGATTCAAGGTGGCGAAGAAGGTACGGGCGATAGTCAAGTTGCAGATCGTCGGGGGCAAAGCGAGCCCAGCCCCTCCGGTAGGCCCTGCTCTGGGCCAGCACGGCGTGAACATCATGGAGTTCTGCAAGGCCTACAACGCGGCCACCCAGGACCGTATCGACCAGGTGGTCCCTGTTGAGTTGACGGTCTTCGAAGACCGCTCCTTCACGTTCATTCTGAAGACAGCTCCGGCCGCCGTCCTCATCCGTCAGGCAGCCGGCATCGCCAAGGGCAGCGGCAGTCCCCGCAAGGAGAAAGTCGGCAAGATCACCAAGGATCAGCTCAAGCAGATCGCCGAGGTGAAGATGCCCGATCTCAACGCCAACGATATCGACGCCGCTATGAACATCATCGCGGGCACGGCGCGCAGCATGGGAGTCACAGTAGTGGAATAGGCCCGTCTCGACGGGCATCGGAACACGCCCGCCTATGTGCGGGCACGGAAGGTGGGAGGGCCGAGGGCCCGTCTGACCACCAGGAGGTATCACGATGAGTAGGGATTCGAAACGCTTCAAAGAAGCGAAGCAAGCGGTGCAGCCGGGCCGCGTCTACACGCCGCTCGAGGCCGCGAGTCTGCTCAAGGGCCTGAACACGGCCAACTTCGACGAGACCGTCGAGGTCCACATCAAGCTGGGGGTCAACCCCCGTCACGCCGACCAGCAGGTGCGCGGCACGTGCATGCTGCCTCATGGCACAGGCAAGACGGTGCGGGTGGCTGTCTTCGCCAAGGGCGAGAAGGCGACCGAGGCTGAAGCCGCGGGAGCCGATCTCGTGGGAGCCGAAGACCTGGCCGCGCAGATCGAAGGCGGCATGCTCGACTTCGACGCGGCTATCGCGACACCCGACATGATGGGCGTGGTGGGCAAGCTGGGGCGCGTGCTGGGCCCCCGGGGCCTCATGCCCAATCCGAAGGCGGGCACGGTGACCTTCGATGTCGGCAAGGCCGTCACCGACATGAAAGCGGGCAAGGTCGAGTATCGCACCGACAAGTTCGGGGTCATACACCTGATCGTGGGCAAGAAGTCCTTCGGGGCCGATCAGTTGGTGGCGAACTACAGCGAAGTGCTGGGCGAGATCATCCGCGCCAAGCCGGCGGCCGCCAAAGGCAAGTACCTGCGTACCATCAGCATGACCACGACCATGGGCCCCGGTGTCCCGCTGGACACCTCGAAGACCAGGGCCTTGCTGGATGAAGAAGGCTAGCAGCCTGCTGGGCGCGACTCTCTCGAGATCGTTGGTGATGTGGCGGACGCCCTGCGGGCGCCCGCCACTCGCATATTGTGGGTGCTCCATACCTCCTTGTCTTGCGCGTGTACATCGCGCTGACGGCGAAACATCCCTTTCCAGCAGCCTGTTAGGAGAGTCGTCATGTTCGAGTTGAGAGAGATCACGCCCCGGGTGCAGCGTCTTCGCGAGCGGTACCGAGATGCCGTACCGGTGCTCGACGCCGAGCGAGTCAGATTGCTCACCGACTACTACAAGGTGAGTGAGAAGGAGCAGCCGGTTCTTCGCCGAGCCAACGCCCTCCGTCAGATCCTCACCAACATGACCATCAGAGTGGAACCAGACGAGCTCATCGTCGGGAATGTGAGCAGACACTTCCGCGGCTGCAACCTCTGGCCCGAATGGGGCGGCATCGGCTGGCTCATCCAGGAACTCGACAGCGGCGCCTACGACAAGAAGACGGCCGCCGACGGCTACATGACGCTGGACGAAGCCGACAGGGAATACCTGCACTCGGTGGAGTCGTTCTGGCAGGAGCACAGCATCAGCGCCACAGTCGACGCCGCGATGCCTCCGGAACTCTCGGCCCTTGCCGGCGCGGGCGTTCTCACGTCCGGTCCTGTGGGCAACGGCGCCGTACCCAGCGGTCACTTCAACGCCAACTACCGCAAAGTGGTGGAGAAGGGCTTCGGAGCGATCAGACAGGAGGCTCTGGAGAAGCTCGAGAAGCTGAACGGTAGGATCATGGGCGATGACGCAGAGAAGTGGTTCTTCTACCGCGCGGTGGTCACGTGTTCCGACGCGGTCATCCTCTTCGCCAAACGTTACGCAGCGGAGTGTCGGCGCCTCGCCGCGGAGTGCCTCGGCGAGGACCGCCAGGCTCAGTCCTCGGTCGACGAGAGGCGGCGCGAGGAGCTTCTCAAGATGGCCGATTCGCTCGACTGGATCATGGAGAACCCCGCCAGGACCTTTCACGAAGCGCTGCAGGCCTGCTTTCCTCTACCACCTCGTCCTCAGCGTCGAGGGCAGCTACCTGGGGCTGACCATCGGGCGCGTCGACCAGCACGTGGGGGACTATCTCCACGCCGACCTGGAGGCCGGCCGGATCACCCTGGACGAGGCTCAAGAGCTCATGGATTGCTTCTTCCTCAAGATGGCGGATCTCTTCCTCTCGGGGCCGGTGTTCCTCCTGCGGGCCGCCGGGGCCTACTCCAACAACATGCGCATCACCATCGGGGGTCGCAAGCCCGACGGCAGCGACGCCACAAACGAGGCCACCTACCTCTGCCTGCAGTCCACGGTCCGCCTGCAACTCCACGACCCCAACCTCTCGCTCTGCCTGCACAAGGACTCGCCGGCCGAGCTGTGGGAGGCCGGCATCGAGACGTCCAAGAAGGTGGGCGGTATCCCGACCCTCGACAACGCCGACAGGATCGCCGAGATCCTGCACAAGCGGGGGCTCTCGATGGAGGACGCGCGCAATTTCTGCGTGTGCGGCTGTGTCGAGTATTCCGGGTCTGGCTGCGAGTACGCCAACGCGAGCGGCCCGTTCTCGAAGGCCTTCGTGAACGTCA
The DNA here is from genome assembly GCA_963714175.1 of uncultured Actinomycetes bacterium. Lineage (GTDB taxonomy): Bacteria > Actinomycetota > Thermoleophilia > RBG-16-64-13 > RBG-16-64-13 > RBG-16-64-13. Next base: position 769,067 of record CAVQNN010000011.1, read on the forward strand.
ACAACATCTTGCTTCTGGCCATCAACAACGGCGTCAACCCGCTGAACGACCTGCCCGGAGGCCTGCAGACCGGCTTGCTCTCCGACATGGAGACCTTCGACCAGGTGAAGGAGGCCTTCAAGGCCCAACTCGAGTACTTCCTCGACTGGCAGTTCACCATCTATGCCATCTGCGAGCACGTGGGCATCGTGCGAGATGCCGGTCCCGATCGCCTCAGCCACCATGGACGGGTGCATGGAGAGCGGGCGCGACATGATGTGGGGCGGGGCGAAGTACAACTCCACAGGCGTCGCGACCATGGGCATCGGCACCCTGGCCGACAGCCTTGCCGCCATCAAGTACATGGTCTACGACAAGAAGCTCTGCACCGGTCGCCAGCTGCTCGACGCCGTGCTTGCCGACTGGAAGGGGCACGAGCTGCTCAGGCAGCGCATCAAGAACGAAGTCCCCTGCTACGGGAACGGCGACCCCTACGTGGACGAACTGGCGACCTGGGCCGCCCACCTGTTCGCCGACAAGGTGAACTCCTATGTCGGTCCGCGCGGAGTCCACCAGGCCGGGCTCTACTCGGCCGCGGCCAACATCCTGACCGGCTACTTCACGCACGCGACTCCGAACGGCCGGCTGCGGGGCGAGCCGCTCTCCGACGCGGCCACGCCGTCGAACGACGCCGAGAAGTGCGGCCCCACCGGAGTCATGCAGTCGGTGCTCGCACTCGACTCCGGCCGGTTCGGCAACGGGCTGCAGTTCAACATGAAGTTCCACCCAACGAGCCTCCAGGGTCCGGACGGCAACGACAAGCTGCGCCGGCTGGTCGAGGCGTTCTTCGACCAAGGCGGCCAGCAGGTCCAGTACAACGTGATCGACTCGGAGGTGTTGCGGAAGGCCCAGGCTGCAACCCGAGGAGTACCGCAATCTCGTGGTCAGGGTGGCCGGCTTCTCCGCTTTCTTCGTCGAGCTCTACGAGGATCTCCAGAACCACCTCATAGCGCGGGCGGAGCTGTCGGTGTAGGGGCGCCGCCGGATGATAGCCGGTCGGTCCGCCCGTTCGCCCGCCACTCTGCCCGGCGGGGCTTGGCGCCGGCTACGGAGCCGTGCTATACTGCCCGGCGCTATCCGCCAGAGACAGCTGGTGCCGCCAAGGCGGCATAAGCGGTGAGGTCTTTGACCGACCCGCCAGCCGAGGCAGAGTGAGACCGACATAACGGCTCCTTGGGAGCTTGTGAAGTCATCGTCCACCTCTGCTGCTAGAGGTGGACGATTTCATTTGCGAAGGAGGTGAAACAGTATGCCAAGACCGGACAAGATCGAAGCAGTCAAGAACATCACTGCTGAACTGAAGGCCACCGACGTCTACTACTTCGTAGACTACAGGGGTCTGACTTTCGCCGAGGCCAGCGAGCTGCGTGCCCGTCTGGCGAAGGTCGACGCCAGCCTCAAGGTCGTCAAGAACACGCTGGCCAAGATCGCCGCCGCCGACGCAGGCGTGGAGGGGCTCACCGAACTCCTTCAGGGCCCCACGGCCATCGCCTTCTGCCATGGCGATCCCGTGCGGGTGGCGAAGACCATCCAGGATTTCATCAGAGAGAAGAAGAAGGTCACGGTCACCGTTCGCGGCGGCAAGCTTCAGCATTCCGTGCTGAATGCGGCCGACGTGGAGAGACTGGCCACCCTACCCAGCCGCGAGCAGCTCATCGCCCAGGTGGTGGGTCTGATCGCCTCGCCGCTGACTGGACTCGTTACTGTTCTCAATGGTCCTATTCGTGGACTGGTAGTCGCACTGGGCCAGATCGAAGAGCAGAAGGCCAGCGCTGCCTGAGTCACGTCTCACAGCTACGGATTCACACAACTGAAGAATAGACAGACGAAAGAAGAGATCGAAAGGAGTTGAGCTAAGGTGACCCCTGACCAGCTCATAGAAGAGATCAAGAAGATGTCGGTGCTCGACCTGTCCACATTGGTCAAGGCGCTGGAAGAGGAATTCGGCGTGAGCGCCTCCGCGCCGGCCATGATGGCCGCCCCCGCGGGTGCCGCTGCTCCGGCAGAGGAAGTAGAAGAGCAGACCGAGTTCGACGTCATCCTCAAGGCCGCCGGCGAGAAGAAGATCAACGTCATCAAAGTGGTTCGTGCGCTCACAGGCCTGGGCCTGAAGGAAGCCAAGGACCTCGTCGATGGCGCTCCGAACCCGGTGAAGCAGGCCATCAACAAGGCCGAGGCCGACGACATCAAGAAGCAGCTCGAGGAAGTCGGCGCGGACGTCGAGGTCAAATAGCTGAAGACGCCGAGAGGTGCGGACAGGAAAGCCCGCACCTCTCGGCGAAGTACAAGTTTGGCCTCGGTGGTTCTTCAGGGGATCACCCGGGGCTGGGCTTGGCGCGCATCCCTAGTCGTGTTAGCATACAGGGTTGCGCGTTGACCCCTGTGCAAAACCCCGGCATACGAGGAGTGATCCCCTTTGGGCGAAAGGAAGACTCCCAGACCGCGAAAGTCCTTCTCCAAGCTTCCGCAGATCCTAGAAGTCCCAAACCTTATAGAGGTCCAGACAAAATCGTTCGAGTGGTTCAAGACCGATGGTCTCAAGGAGACCATCCAGGACATCAACCCCATCGAGGACTATACGGGCAACTACGCCGTCGAGTTTGGGGAGTACGAATTCAAGGAACCCGCCCTCTCCCTCAAGGAGTGCCGGGATAAGGATCAGACGTACGCGGCGCCGTTGTTCATCACCGTCCGCTTCGTCAATCGGGAGTCGGGCGAGATCAGGGAGCAGAGCGTCTTCATGGGCGACTTCCCCATGATGACCGACCAGGGAACCTTCATCATCAACGGCACCGAGCGGGTGATCGTCACCCAGTTGGTGCGTTCACCGGGCGCATACGTCATGGCTGCCAAGGACCCCACGAAACAGGTCCTGGTCGCCAACCTCATGCCGGCTCGGGGCTCATGGTTGGAGTTCGAGATCGACAAACGCGGGGCGGTCTCGGTCCGCATAGACCGCAAGCGCAAGCTGCCGGCCACCGTGTTCTTGCGCGCTTTGGCGGGCATCGACTCGGCGCGGACCAAAGACGAGCCTGGTCTTCTCTCCCAGGGCACCGATGAGGAGATCCTCGAGCTGTTCGAGAACAATCCCTTCATCAAGGCCACCCTGGAGAAGGACTCGGTGCGCTCCGTGGAGGAGGCGCTGGTCGAGCTGTTCAAGAAGCAGCGCCCGGGCGAGCCTCCCACGCTTGAGGCCAGCCGCAACCTGCTGTGGAACATCTGCTTCGATCCCAAGCGCTACGACCTCACCCGGGTCGGCCGGCACAAGCTGAATGCCCGGCTGAACCTCAACGCCCCTCTGGACGTGCGCACTCTCACCAAGGCCGACATAGTCGCCCTGATGAAAGAACTGGTGGCGGTCCCCTTGGCCATCGACCACGAGCACCTCTTGGAGGAAGCCCGCGATCTGGCTGAAGTGGCGCCCAGCCTACCCTGGGACGAGGTGGCCAACCGGCTCGACGAATACGAGCACCTGGGCAACCGTCGCCTGCGCATGGTGGGCGAGCTGGTCCAGGAGGCTTTCCGCGTGGGCCTGTATCGCATGGAGCGGGTCGTGCGCGAGCGCATGACCACCGAGGACGTCGATACCATCACCCCGCAGTCGATCATCAACATCCGCCCGGTGGTGGCGGCGCTCAAGGAGTTCTACGGCAGCTCCCAGCTCTCGCAGTTCATGGACCAGACCAACTCGCTGGCCGGTCTTACCCATCGCAGGCGCCTCTCGGCTCTGGGCGCGGGCGGTCTGACTCGCGAGCGGGCTCCCATCGAGGTCCGCGACGTGCACCCCACCCATTACGGGCGCATGTGCCCCATCGAGACTCCCGAGGGTCCGAACATCGGCCTTATCGGCTCGCTCTCCAGCTTCGCGACGGTGAACGAGTTCGGCTTCATCCAGACCCCGTACTTGACGGTGTCGGGCGGCAAGGTCAACTCCGAGATCAAGTGGCTCACCGCCTACGAAGAAGAGAAGCACACCATCGCCCAGGCCAACGCTCCGGTCAATCCGAAGACCAAGGTCTTCGTCGAAGACACGGTCCTGGCTAGGGCTCCCGGCGGCGAGTACGTGAGCGCGCGGCGCGACGACGTCAGCTACATGGACGTCTCTCCGCAGCAGATCGTGTCGGTAGCGACCGCTCTCGTGCCCTTCTTGGAGCACAACGACGCCAACCGGGCCCTCATGGGCTCCAACATGCAGCGCCAAGCGGTGCCTCTCCTGGAGGCCGAAGCCCCTCTCATCGGCACGGGCATGGAATTCCGCTCGGCCGTGGATACGGGAGATGTGCTCCTGGCCAAGAGCGCCGGCAAGGTGCGGGGCGTGTCGGCCGATCGCATCCTCATAGAGACCGAGGACGGCGAGCTCGAGTCCCATGATCTGCTCAAGTTCGAGCGCTCGAACCAGGGCACCTTCATCCATCAGAAGCCGGTCGTGGACGTGGGCGACACGGTCATCCCCGGCACCGTACTGGCCGACGGCGCGTCGACCAAGGCCGGCGAACTGGCACTGGGCCGCAACCTGCTCGTGGCCTTCATGAGCTGGGAGGGCTACAACTTCGAGGACTCCATCGTCATCAGCGAACGGCTGGTCAAAGACGACGTCCTCACCTCGGTCCACATCGAGGAGTACGAGGTCGAAGCCCGCTCAACCAAACTGGGCGACGAAGAGATCACCCGAGACATCCCCAACCGCTCCGAAGAATCGCTGGCCGATCTCGACGAAGACGGCATCGTTCGGATCGGCGCAGAGGTGTCCTCCGGAGACCTTCTTGTGGGCAAGATCACTCCCAAGGGGGAGACGGAGCTCACGGCCGAGGAGAAACTCATCAGGGCCATATTCAAAGAGAAGGCCCGCGAGGTCCGCGATACCTCGCTCAAGGTCCCGCACGGCGAGAAGGGCGTCGTCATCGACGTCAAGGAGTTCTCTCGCGAAGCCGGCGACGATCTGTCGCCCGGCGTCAATCGCCTAGTCCGGGTGTACGTGGCCAAGAAGCGCAAGATCGCCGAGGGTGACAAGCTGGCCGGCCGCCACGGGAACAAGGGCGTGATCTCCAAGATCGTCCCGGAAGAGGATATGCCCTTCCTGGAAGATGGTATTCCGGTGGACATCATCCTCAACCCGCTGGGCGTGCCTTCCCGAATGAACATCGGCCAGGTCATGGAGACCCACCTGGGTTGGGCGGCTCATCACGGTTTCTACCAGCTCAGCCGCAACAAGAAGAGCATGGAGGACGATCCCCAACTCAAGGACGATCTCACGCTCGAAGAGCAGGTCAAGCTGGTCAAGAAGTACTACGACACGCTCGATGCGTCTACGGGCGTGGGCCCGTCGCCCGTCGCCACCCCGGTGTTCGACGGAGCCACGCAGGTGGATGTCGATGAGGCCCTCATCGGCTGGGCGGTGGCACACGAGAAGGACGTCACCGACCCCCTGAAGGTGAAGATGTCCATCAGCCTGGACAACAACCCGGGTACTAGGGTGGCCGGAAAGGTGAAGCTCTTCAACGGCCGCACCGGCGAGCCTTACGACCAGAGCATCACCGTGGGTTACATGTACATACTGAAGCTCCATCATCTGGTGGACGACAAGATCCATGCGCGGTCCACCGGCCCGTACTCGCTCGTGACCCAGCAGCCGTTGGGTGGCAAGGCTCAGTTCGGCGGGCAGCGCTTCGGCGAGATGGAAGTGTGGGCGCTCGAGGCCTACGGCGCGGCATACACCTTGCAGGAGATGCTCACCATCAAGTCCGACGATACTCAAGGGCGTGTGAAGGCCTACGAGGCTATCGTCAAGGGTGAGAACATCGCCCGGCCCGGGGTGCCCGAATCGTTCAAGGTGCTGCTCAAAGAGATGCAGTCACTCGCTCTCGACATACAGGTCATGAGTGAGGAAGGCGGATCGCTCGAGGTGGCCGAGGAGGAGGACGATCTGCTCCGCGCGGCTGAGGAGTTGGGCATCGACCTCTCCGCCCGCTACCGCGCTGAGGAGAGGGCTGAGGAGGCCGCTGAGGCGGCCGCCGTGCCCATACACACCGGCTCGGAACTGGACGAGCAGCGGGACGACGAGGACGAGGAGTCCGACGAGTTCGAGGGGGCGCCCGAGATCGAGCCGTTCGAGATCGACATCGACGCCGATCTGGCCGACCTGCAGCCATCCAACTTCGCCGACGACGCGGAATAGGAGCCTTCCGTGATAGACATAAACGAATTCGACGCCATCAGAATAGGCCTGGCTTCACCGGAACAGATCCGGGCCTGGTCGTCAGGCGAAGTGACCAAGCCGGAGACCATCAACTATCGTACGCTGAAGCCTGAGAAGGACGGTTTGTTCTGCGAGCGCATCTTCGGTCCCACCAAGGACTGGGAGTGCTACTGCGGCAAGTACAAGCGCGTCCGCTACAAAGGCATCATCTGCGAGCGCTGCGGGGTGGAGGTCACAAGAGCCAAGGTGCGCCGCGAGCGTATGGGCCACATCGATCTGGCCGCGCCCGTCAGCCACATCTGGTACTTCAAGGGCGTGCCGAGCCGCATGGGCTACCTGCTCGACATCTCGCCCAAGCAGCTGGAGCGGGTCCTCTACTTCTCGGCCTCGATAGTCACTTTCGTCGACGACGACAAGCGGCAGCGAGACATGGGCAAGCTGGAAGACCTGGTGCAGGCCGACATCGAGAACGCCTTCGTTTCCCGCGACGAGCAGAAGGTGAAGATCATGGCCGAGCGCGACAAGCGCGTGGCCGTGCTCCTGGGCAATTCCACGCCCGATGAGGACGACGAGATAGCTCTGGGCTTTGACCAGACTCCTCTCTCCGAGTGGACTCAGGCCGAGGCGGAGAAGCGCGCGAGCGAGCTTCGTCTCGACGCCGACACGCGCCTGCGCGATCTGGAACGCTACGCTGATCAGCAGGCCGCTCGTTTGCGCGAGCTGTTCGCCGCGTTCAAGGGCATCAAGAAGGGCGACATCATCACCGATGAGACCCTCTTCCGGGAGATGAAAGAGAAGTACGGCAGCCCCTTCGGCTACGGAGTGTACTTCCGGGGCGGCATGGGTGCCGAAGCCATCCGGGAACTCTTGGCCGCGGTCGATCTCGAGACCGAGGCGAAGTCGCTGCGTGAGATCATCAAGACCGGCAAGGGACAGAAGCTGGCGCGTGCCGTCAAGCGTCTCAAGGTCGTGGAGGGTTTCCTGCGCTCCACCAACCGGCCGGAGTGGATGATCCTGCAGTCGGTGCCGGTCATTCCACCGGAACTACGTCCCATGGTGCAGTTGGATGGCGGACGTTTCGCCACCTCCGACCTCAACGATCTCTATCGCCGGGTTATCAACCGGAACAACAGGCTCAAGCGCCTGCTCGACCTGGGGGCTCCGGAGATCATCGTCAACAACGAGAAGCGCATGTTGCAGGAGGCGGTCGACGCCCTGTTCGACAATGGTCGCCGGGGTCGCGCCGTCACCGGTCCGGGCAACCGGCCGCTCAAGTCGCTCTCCGACATGCTCAAGGGCAAGCAGGGCCGCTTCCGCCAGAACCTGCTGGGCAAGCGCGTGGACTACTCGGGGCGTTCGGTCATCGTGGCCGGCCCGGAGCTGAAGCTGCATCAGTGCGGCATCCCCAAGACCATGGCCCTGGAGCTGTTCAAGCCCTTCGTCATGAGCCGCCTGGTCGAGCGCAAGCAGGTGCAGAACATCAAGGCGGCCAAGAAGCTCGTGGAGAGCGAGTTCCCCGAGGTGTGGGACATCCTCGACGAGGTCATCAACGAGCATCCGGTCATGCTGAACCGGGCTCCGACGCTGCATCGTCTGGGCATCCAGGCTTTCGAGCCGGTGCTCATCGAGGGCAAGGCCATCCAGCTTGCATCCCCTGGTGTGCACGGCCTTCAACGCCGACTTCGACGGCGACCAGATGGCGGTCCACCTTCCACTCTCGGTGGAGGCGCAGGCGGAGGCCCGCATTCTCATGCTGTCCTCCAACAACATCCTTTCTCCGGCGCACGGCCGGCCTATCGCCGTGCCCACCCAGGACATGATCTTGGGCTGCTACTACATGACCTACTTCGAGGGTCCGAATCTGGCCGAGATCGATCCGCTGGACTACAAAGCCTTGGAGGCCATGGAAATGCGGCCTCGTCCCTTCGGCAACGTCTCCGAGCTGGAGCACGCCTACGCCGAGAGGGTCATCGGCATCCAGGACCCCATCCTCTTCCGCTGGGAGGGGGGACGGTTGCTCACCACGGTGGGCCGGGCCTTCCTCAACTCGGCCGTGGTGGCCTCGCTCGAGGAGTACTTCGGAGCTGATTGGGACAAGGCGGGACCGGAAGGCACCATCCGCAGGGACGACTACGAGTTCCAGAACAAGGTCTTCACCAAGAACGAGATGTCCACCTTCGTCAGCGACCTGGTCGAGTACTACGGGGCCATCGCCGTGGCCCACCTGCTCGATGTGCTCAAGGACCTGGGCTTCAAGTACGCGAGCATAGCCGGCGTCACCATCTCCAAGAACGACATCGTGGTTCCGCCCGACAAGGAGCAGATCCTCGAGGGCTACGAGATCAAAGTGCGCCATCTGCAGGCCGAGTACCAGCGCGGCAACCTCACCGAATCCGAGCGCCGCGAAAAGGTGACCGAGCAGTGGACTCAGGCCACCGAAGAGGTGGGCAAGGCCATGGAGAAGAACTTCCGGCGCCTGAACCCTGTCTATATGATGGCCAACTCCGGAGCCCGCGGCTCCTTCAAGCAGATCCGCCAGCTGGCCGGCATGCGCGGTCTCATGGCCTCTCCGAAGGGCGAGATCATCGAGCGTCCCATCAAGGCCAACTTCATGGAAGGTCTGGGCGTGCTCGAGTACTTCATCTCCACCCACGGGGCCCGCAAGGGCTTGGCCGATACCGCTCTGCGTACGGCCGACTCCGGCTATCTCACCCGGCGGCTCGTCGATGTGGCTCAGGAAGTCGTCATCCGCGAGCTCGACTGCGGCACCGAGAAGTACATCGAGATGGCGCTGCGCAAGGGCGACCGCCTGAACGAACTTCTGCTCGGCCGGGTGCTGGCTGTGGGTGTGGCCGACCCCGCGACGGGCGAGATCGTGTACGAGCGCAACGAGCTCCTCAACAAGCGCATCCTGCAGAAGATCCTCTCGCTCTATCCGGCGGCCACTCACGGCGACCTCAAGCTGAAGGTGCGTTCCGTGTTGGGTTGCCAGAGCGAGATCGGTGTCTGCCAGTATTGCTACGGTCGCTCCTTGGCCGCCAACGATCTGGTAGCCATCGGCGAAGCCGTGGGACACGTCGCGGCTCAGTCCATCGGGGAGCCGGGGACTCAGCTCACCATGCGTACCTTCCACACCGGCGGTGTGGCCGGCGCCGACATCACTCACGGTCTGCCGAGAGTGGTGGAGCTGTTCGAGGCCCGCAAGCCGAAAGGCCAGGCCAAGATCACTCAGTTCGCGGGCATCGTCCACATCGAGGAGTCCGACAAGGCCAAGAAGGTCGTCATCCTCGACGATACGGGCGAGGAGGTCCACAGCTACGCCATCAGTCGCAGGTCCGACCTCATGGTCGAAGAGGGCCAGCAGGTGGAGGCGGGCGACCAACTCTACGAGGGCTCGCTCAACCCGCACGAACTGCTCAAGTATCGGGGGATCTTGGAGACCGCCCGCTACATCGTGGGCGAGGTGCAGGATGTCTATCACAAGCAGGGCGTGCAGATCGACGACAAGCACGTGGAGCTGATCGTTCGCCAGATGACGAAGAAGATCCTGATCGAGACCCCGGGAGACACGAGCTTCCTTCCCGGCCGCATGGTCGACAGGCTCATCTTCGACGAAGAGAACGCGCGCGTGGTCGCGGGAGGCGGAGAGCCTGCCACCTGCGAGGAGATCATCCTGGGCATAACCAAGGCCTCGCTGGCAACGGAGAGCTTCCTCTCGGCGGCCTCCTTCCAGGAGACCACCAAGGTGCTCACCGACGCCGCCCTCGAGGGCAAGATCGACGAACTGCGCGGCCTGAAAGAGAATGTCATCATCGGCAAGCTCATCCCAGCCGCCACCGGTCTTCGCGCCTATCGCAACATCGAACTGCTGACCGCCGGGATCCCATCGGAGATGGACATCTTCGGAGATGTGATGCCCAGGCCCGACGGTGGTCTTGGTCTGACACCGGAGCAGCAGTGGGCCCAACTGACGGGTTCTTCGCAGAACGCCGAGGCCTACAACATGTTGGTGGACGATCTTGATCTGCCCACCTACGTCCACTCGGTCCTAAGCCGGGCGGGCGTCGAGCGTGTCAGCGACCTGCTCGGTCTGACCAGCAAGGAACTGATGGCCGTGCCCGGGCTGGGGCAGAAGAGCCTCGAGGAGGTACGCAGCCGCCTCTATGAGAAAGGCTGGACTCTGAGTGGCGATGAGCCGTCGGAAGAGGGCGAGGACGCTTTGCTCGGCGGCGAGAGCAGCGTGCAGGAGGAGCCGGAGACGGCCCTGCTCGGAGGCGACTCACTGGGTGAAGATGACTAGATAGCCTAGCTAATAGCGAGCGTCATGGGGGTCTGCTTGTAGGCCCCCATACGCTTTGCTATACTACGCGGCCGCTGCGCGTCCAGACGCGTGTAATGCCCGTGCCTGCGCAGCGGTCGATAAGCACCAGCGACAGACAGACGAGGAGTTCGTGTGCCGACGATCAACCAGTTGATCAGAAAGGGCCGCCAGGCTCAGTCCAAGAGGACTAAGACCCCGGCTCTAAAAGGCGCGCCGCAGAAGCGCGGCGTGTGCACTCGCGTGTACACCACCACGCCCAAGAAGCCCAACTCGGCCCTGAGGAAGGTGGCGCGTGTTCGGCTGGTCAACGGGATGGAAGTGACCGCGTATATTCCAGGCATCGGGCACAACCTGCAGGAGCACTCCGTGGTACTGATCCGCGGCGGCCGCGTCAGGGATCTTCCCGGTGTGCGCTACAAGATCATCCGGGCTGCGCTCGACTCGGCCGGAGTAGCCAATCGTAAGCGGGGCCGTTCCAAGTACGGCGCGAAAATGGGCAAGTAGGGATACAGGAAGGCGCACGCAGCTATGCCAAGAAGAGTAAGGGCAACCAAGAGGGACATTCAGCCCGACCCGATATACAGAAGCCGCCTGGTCACCCAGATGGTCAATCGCATCATGCTCGACGGCAAGAAGTCTACGGCCGAGCGCATCATCTATGACGCGATGAACATCCTGCGCGAACGCACCAACAGCGATCCCGCCGGCGTACTCAAGGATGCTGTCGAGAACGTGCGGCCGGCCCTTGAGGTGCGGTCCCGTCGAGTCGGCGGAGCCAACTACCAGGTGCCGGTGGAAGTTCCCACCCGGCGCTCCTACACGCTGGCGGTCCGGTGGATGGTCACTCACAGCCGGGCGCGGCGTGAGCACACCATGGCCGAGCGCTTGGCCGGGGAGCTCCTCGATGGATACAACCGCACCGGTGTGACGATGAAGAAGAAAGAAGACCTTCTGCGCATGGCAGAGGCCAACAGGGCGTTCGCTCACTACCGCTGGTAGTCGGCAGACCGAATAGGGGATAGGGTAAGTATTTAGTGGCACAGGCGACAGCACATAAACCCGACGCTAAGTCGGCGGTCAGGCAGCATTCGCTGGATATGGTCCGCAACATCGGCATCATGGCTCACATCGATGCCGGCAAGACCACTACCACCGAGCGGATGCTGTACTACACCGGTCGTACGTACAAGATCGGCGAGGTACACGACGGCGCCGCGGTGATGGACTGGATGGCCCAGGAGCAGGAGCGGGGCATCACCATCACGTCGGCGGCTACGACGTGCGAATGGCACGATCATCGCATCAACATCATAGACACACCCGGGCACGTGGACTTTACTATGGAGGTAGAAAGGTCCCTGCGAGTGCTTGACGGGGCCATCGCTCTGTTCTGCTCCGTGGCCGGGGTCGAGCCACAATCCGAGACCGTGTGGCGGCAGGCCGACAAGTACCAGGTACCCCGCATAGCGTTCATCAACAAGATGGACCGGGTGGGAGCGGATTTCGCAAGGGGCGTGCAAACGATGGTCGATCGGCTGCATGCGCGGCCCTTGGTCATCCAGTTGCCTGTGGGACGCGAAGACCAGTTCCGCGGGGTTGTGGACTTGGTCCGCATGGTCGCCTACATGTACAAGGACGATATGGGAGTGGAATGGGACGAGATTCCCATCCCTGAGGATATGCTCGACGAGGCCAAGGCCGCACGTGTGCATCTGCTCGAGGCTCTTGCCGACCGGGACGACCATCTGCTGATGGACTACCTGGAGGGGCACAAAATATCGGAGGAGCGGGTCAAGGCGGCCATCCGTCAGGCCACTCTTGAGATCGAGTTGACCCCTGTGCTCTGCGGTTCGTCCTTCAAGAACAAGGGCGTCCAGATGCTCCTTGACGCAGTGGTGGACTACCTGCCTTCTCCGGTGGATGTCCCGCCGGTCGAGGGCGTCAACCCTCACAACGGTCAGACGGTCCTCCGGCATGCCGACGACTCAGAGCCCTTCTCGGCCATCGCCTTCAAGATCATGTCCGACCCTTACGTTGGCAGACTCACCTATTTCCGGGTGTATTCGGGCACGCTCAAAGCGGGGTCCTATGTCTACAACGCCAGCAAGGACAAGAAAGAGCGCATAGGCCGGATCTTGCAGATGCACGCCAACCACCGCGACGACATCGCCGAGGTGTACGCGGGCGATATCGCCGCCGCGGTCGGACTCAAAGGGACCACCACCGGCGATACCCTCTGCGACGCGAGTGGGGCTATCGTGCTGGAATCCATGGAGTTCCCGGATCCGGTCATCTTCGTGGCCATCGAGCCCAAGACCAAGGTCGACCAAGACCGGCTCTCCGACAGCCTCATGAAGCTGGCCGAAGAGGATCCGACCTTCCGGGTCCGCACCGACGAGGAGACGGGCCAGACGATCATCGCCGGTATGGGCGAGTTGCATCTGGAGATCATCGTCGACCGGCTGCTGCGCGAGTTCAAGGTCGATGCGAACGTGGGCCGGCCGCAGGTAGCCTACCGCGAGGGCATCACGAAGATCGTCCCAAAGGTCGAAGCCCGCTTCGTTCGACAGACCGGGGGACGCGGCCAGTATGGGCATGTCGTCATCAAGATGGAGCCCAACGACTACGGCGCCGGTTTCTCCTTCGAGAACAAGATCGTCGGGGGATCGATCCCCAAGGAGTACGTTCCCGCGGTCCAGGCCGGGATGGTGGAGGCCATGGAGAGCGGCGTGCTCGCCGGCTTCCCGATGGAGGACGTCAAGGTCGAGCTGATCGACGGCTCCTATCATGAGGTGGACTCCTCGGAGATGGCGTTCAAGATCGCAGGCTCCATGGCGTTCAAGGAGGCGGCGAAGAAGGCTCACCCGGTGCTGCTCGAGCCTGTCGAAGACGTGGAAGTGGTGGTGCCCGAGGAGTATATGGGCGACGTCATGGGCGACCTCAGCTCGCGGCGCGGACACATCGGCGGCATGGAGTTGAGGGCGGGAGCCCAAGTCATCCGTGCGACGGTGCCACTGGCGCAGATGTTCGGTTATGCCACCGACCTTCGGTCTATGACCCAGGGACGGGCGGTGTACACCATGCAATTCAGTCACTACGCTGAGGTGCCCGGCACCATCGCGCAGGAGATAATCGCCCAGCAGGGCGGCAAACCAACCAACGACTAACCAAGGCAAACCGGCCGCTGGGCTGCGGCGACCGACTGAGCGATTCAGGTAGAAAGGGAGGAACCAATGGCGAAGAAGAAATTTGCACGGACGAAGACTCACGTCAACGTGGGCACCATCGGTCACGTCGACCATGGCAAGACCACTCTGACTGCGGCTATCACAAAGTGCTTGGCGAACCTGAACCCCGACATCGAGTTCCGTAGTTTCGATTCGATCGACAATGCTCCCGAAGAGCGCGAGCGCGGTATCACCATCGCGACGGCTCACGTCGAGTACGAGACGGAGAAGCGGCACTACGCACACGTCGACTGCCCGGGCCACGCTGACTACATCAAGAACATGATCACCGGCGCCGCCCAGATGGACGGAGCGGTCCTGGTCGTGTCGGCTGCCGACGGTCCCATGCCCCAGACCCGTGAGCATATCCTGCTCGCCCGTCAGGTAGGCGTGCCCTACATCATCGTCTTCCTCAACAAGGCGGACATGGTCGACGACCCCGAGTTGCTCGAACTGGTCGAGATGGAAGTGCGCGAGCTGCTCACCGAGTATGAGTTCCCGGGTGACGAGATCCCCATCATCACCGGCTCTGCCCTCAAGGCTCTCGATCACGGTTGCGGCGATCGCGAATGCGAGTCCTGCAAGGCCATCTTCGAGCTGGCCGACGCTCTCGACAACTACATCCCCGATCCCGAGCGCGCTATCGACAAGCCCTTCCTGATGCCGATCGAAGACGTGTTCAGCATCCAGGGCCGCGGCACCGTGGTCACCGGTCGTGTTGAGCGCGGTATCGTCAAGGTCGGCGACAACGTCGAGATGGTGGGACTGAAGCCGGAGAGCACCAAGACGGTCGCTACCGGCGTCGAGATGTTCCGCAAGTTGCTTGACGAGGGTCGCGCGGGTGACAACATCGGCGTGCTCCTTCGCGGCGTCAAGCGCGAGGAAGTCGAGCGCGGCATGGTTCTGGCCCATCCGGGCAGCATCACCCCTCACACCGAGTTCGAGGCTCAGGTCTACGTTCTCTCCCGCGAGGAGGGTGGACGCCATACCCCGTTCTTCGATGGCTATCGTCCGCAGTTCTACTTCCGCACCACCGACGTGACCGGCGATGTGAAGCTGGCGGAGGGTGTGGAGATGATCATGCCGGGCGACCACACGACCATCACGGCCAAGCTCATCACGCCCATCGCTATGGATGAAGGCCTCCGTTTCGCTATCCGCGAGGGTGGCCGTACGGTTGGCGCCGGCGCTGTGACCAAGATCATAAAGTAGGAGCTGCTCGGTGGCGCAACAAAAGATACGTATTAGGCTCAAGGCCTACGACCACGAGCTTGTGGACCGGAGCGCGCGGGCTATCGTCGAAACGGCTGAGCGCACGGGCGCTACCATTTCGGGGCCCGTCCCTCTGCCGACGGAGAAGAACGTCTACTGCGTGATACGTAGCCCGTTCAAGGACAAGGACTCCCGCGAGCACTTCGAGATCAGGACCCACAAGCGCCTGATCGATATCCATCAGCCCACGCCCAAGACGGTGGATTCGCTGATGCGCATGGATCTGCCCGCGGGCGTAGACATAGAAATCAAACTGTGATGAAGACGCTTCTAGGTACAAAGCTGGGTATGACCCAGTACTTCAATGAAGACGGCACGGTCGTCCGCTGCACGGTGATCCAGGCTGGGCCCTGCACGGTCACTCAGAAGAAGACGATCGAGAACGACGGCTATGCGGCGACGCAGATCGCCTTCGGCGATGTCAAGGCCAAGAGGCTGAACAAGCCCCTGCTCGGGCATCTGAAGAAGGCCGGCGTGGCCCCCAAGCGTCACCTCGTGGAGGTACGGGGCGAGGACGAGTTGGCCGTCGGCGATGCCGTAACAGTAGAGGTCTTCGCCCCCGGCGACGAGGTCAAGGTGACCGGCGTCAGCAAGGGCAAGGGCTTCCAGGGCGTGATCAAGCGGCACGGGTTCGCCGGCGGTCCCGGCTATCACGGTGCTCACTTTCACCGCGCCCCCGGTTCCATCGGCTCTTCGGCAGATCCGGCCCGGGTGTATCCGGGTACCAAACTGCCGGGCCAGATGGGCAATGTGCGTGTCACGCAGTCGGGTCTCACCGTGGTCAAGACCGACCCGGATATGAACCTGGTGCTGGTCAAAGGCGCGATTCCGGGGAGCAAGGGCTCCCTGGTCGTGATCAGAGGTTAGGCCTATGCCATCTATAGACAGAATCGACGAGAACGGCGCGGTCCTTGGTCAGCATCAACTGGCCGACGCGCTGGTGGACGACCGTGTCAACATCGGTCTGCTCCATCAGGTGGTGACGGCTGAGTTGGCCGGACACCGCCAGGGAACAGCATCCGCCAAGACCAGAGGCGAGGTGGCCGGTACGACCGCCAAGCAGTGGCGGCAGAAGGGCACCGGCCGGGCCCGAGTCGGCTCCGGCAAGGTATCGCACTTCACCGGGGGCGGCGTGGCTTTCCCCCCGATCCCGCGCAGCTATGCGATGAAGGTCAACAAGAAGGTCAAGGCCCAGGCGTTCCGCATGGCATTGGCCGACCTGGTGACCGGTGGCACCGTGCGCGTGCTTTCGGCAACTGCGTTTGACGAACCCTCTGCGAAGCGGGCAGCCAATATCTTGACCAAGTCCGAACTCGACAAGCCGCTGCTCGTGCTGGTGGGCGGCGATGAGATCTCGGCTCTGAAGAGCTTCCGCAATCTCGCGGGCATCCGTGCCATGACCATCGGTGAGGCCGAGGTTCAGGACTACGTGTGGGCCAAGAGCTTGCTGTTCACCGAAGCCGCCGTATCCTTCTTGGAAGGTGGATCTAGCAAGGGCGGTGAGTCGTAGTGGACGCGAGGCAGATCATCATCCGCCCGATCATCTCCGAGAAGAGCTACCAGGCGATCGATACCAATCGGTACTCGTTCGAGGTGAACTATCGGGCGACCAAACCCCACATCCGCGCGGCTGTGGAAGAGATCTTCAACGTGAAGGTCATCGGTGTCCAAACCATCAATGTGAAGCCGAAACCCAAGCGCAGGGGCGCCCATGCGGGCGTGACCAAGCGGTGGAAGAAGGCAGTAGTCGAGCTGGCTCCGGGCAACCGGATCGAGTTCTTCGGCGCGACGTAGTAGAAGGGAAGCGGTAAGAGAGACATGGCGATAAAGAGCTACAAGCCGACATCTCCCGGACGCAGGTTCGCGACTACGCCTGCCTTCGATGAAATCACGAAGACCGAGCCGGAGAAGGCGCTCACCCGTCCGGTGAAGCGCAACGGCGGACGGAACAACAACGGTCGTATCACCACCCGGCATCAGGGCGGTGGGCACAAGCGTCTGTATAGAGTCATCGATTTCAAGCGCGACAAGGACGGCGTTCCGGGGAAGGTCACGGCGATCGAGTACGACCCCAACCGCAACTGCCGCATCGCCCTCGTTGTCTACGCCGATGGCGACAAGCGCTACATTCTGGCGCCGAACAAGCTCGGCGTGGGCTCTACGGTCGAGGCTGGCCCCGGGGCCGACATCAGGGTGGGCTGTGCCCTGCCGCTCAAGAACATCCCGGTCGGTACCGTGGTGCACAACATCGAGCTCTACAAGGGCCGCGGTGGGCAGATCGCTCGTTCGGCCGGCACCTCGGCTCAGGTCATGGCCAAGGAAGGCGACTACGCCATTCTGAGGCTGCCCTCGGGCGAGATGCGCATGATCCGCTTGGAATGCAGGGCGACCGTGGGCGAGATCGGCAACGCCGAGCACGAGAACCTCGTCACCGGCAAGGCCGGCCGCAAGCGTTGGATGGGCGTCAGACCAGGCGTGCGTGGTACCACCATGAACCCGGTCGACCATCCGCACGGCGGCGGCGAGGGTTCCACGGCTCCGGGCCGTCACCCGGTGACCCCGTGGGGTGTGCCCACCTTGGGCCACAAGACCCGCAGCAAGAAGAAGCCTTCGAGCAAGTACATCGTCAGACGACGGGGAAAAGGGAGGTAATAGAGCATCGTGGCACGTTCAAGCAAAAAAGCTCCCTTCGTCCAAGAGCGACTGATGAAGCGCATCGAGACGATGAACGAGACCGGCGAGAAGCGCATGCTCAAGACCTGGTCGCGGGCATCCACCATCTATCCCGAGATGATCGGGCACACGATCGCGGTCCACGACGGCCGCAAACACGTGCCCATCTACGTTACGGAGAGCATGGTGGGCCATCGGCTGGGCGAGTTCGCATTGACCCGCACGTTCCGCGGCCATGGCGGCAACAAAGAGCGCCGCGCGAAGAGGAAGTGACAGCATGGTCAACGCAACAGCGAAATACGTTCGGGTCTCCCCGCGCAAGGCGGGCGATGTGGCCACTCTCATCCGTGGCAAGAAAGTGTCTGAGGCCAAGGCCATCCTGATGCTGAGCCCGCGGGCCGCGGCCAAACTGGTCGGGAAGGTCCTCGATTCGGCCGTGGCCAACGCCGAGAACAATCACGGCCTCGACGCCGACGACCTATATGTCGTCCAGGCCTATGCCAACGGCGGTCCCACGCTGAAGCGGTTCCGACCGCGGGCGATGGGGCGGGCCAGTAGCATTCGCAAGCGGACGAGCCATATCACGGTGTGCGTCGACGAGAAAAAGGAGTCGTAGCAGGTGGGTCAGAAAGTTCATCCCGGAGGCATGCGGCTCGGCATCATCCATGACTGGAAGGCTCACTGGTACACCGAGAGGCAGTTTGCCGAGTTCCTTCATGAAGATCTGGCCATCCGCAAACACATCCAGCGGAGGATGGGCCATGCCGGCCTCTCCGCCATCGTCATCCGCAAGGATACGAATAAGGTCGTCATAGACATCAATACGGCCCGGCCCGGCATCGTGATCGGCAAGTCGGGGTCTGAGGTAGACGCGCTACGTCGCGAACTTCACGACATGACCGGCAAGGCCGTGCACGTGAACATCGTCGAGATCAAACGGCCCGAGCTCGATGCCAATCTGGTCGCTCAGTCCATCGCCGAGCAGCTCGCCAACCGGGTGAGCTTTCGCCGGGCGATGAAGCGGGCCATCACCTCCGCCATGCGCTCCGGCGCGATGGGCATCAAGGTGAAGTCCGGCGGACGTCTGGGCGGGGCCGAAATGGCTCGCATAGAGGGCTACAGTGAGGGGCGGGTGCCGCTGCACACGCTCCGGGCCGACATCGACTACGGTTTCTGCGAGGCCGACACTACGTTTGGCAAGATCGGCGTCAAGGTGTGGATAAACAAGGGTGAGATCATGCCCGAGGGGTTCGATTTGGGATCCCGTGGGCAGACGGAAGCCCGTTTAGGGTGACGGTCTCCGCTCTCCGTCAGATAGTACGAGGATAAGAGATGCTATTACCAAAGCGGGTCAAACACCGCAAACAGCACCGGGGCCGCATGACCGGCAAGGCGAAAGGCCAGACTACGGTCCATTTCGGCGAATATGGTCTGCAGGCGCTCGAGCCCGGTTGGGTCACCAGCCGGCAGATCGAGGCAGCTCGTATTGCCATGACCCGCAAGATCAAGCGGGGTGGGAAGGTTTGGATCAACATCTTCCCCGACAAGCCCATCACCAAGAAACCGGCCGAGACGCGGATGGGCTCCGGCAAGGGCTCACCCGATCAGTGGGTGGCCGTCATCAAGCCGGGTCGCGTCATGTTCGAGCTGGCGGGTGTTCCGGAGGAGTTGGCCAAGGAAGCCATCCGCCTGGCGGCGCACAAACTTCCTGTCAAATGCAGATTCGCGACAAGGGAGGACGGAGGCATTGAAGGCTAAGGATATAGTCGAACTCGGTGACGAGGAGTTGAGCCAGCGTCTCAAGCAGTCGCGTGAGGAGCTCTTCAATCTGCGGTTCCAGCATGCGGCCGGCCAGCTGGAGAACACCAGTCGCCTTCGCCAGGTCCGCCAGGACATCGCCAGGCTCATGACGATGCAATCCGCGAAAGAACGGGCGAGGGAGCTCTGATGGCCGAACAGCAAGCCGTAAAGCAAAGGGAGCGGCAGGGCGTGGTCGTCTCCGACAAGATGGACAAGACCATTGTCGTGCAGGTGAGCGCAGTGAAGCCGCACGCGAAGT
Organism: uncultured Actinomycetes bacterium; assembly: GCA_963714175.1. Lineage (GTDB taxonomy): Bacteria > Actinomycetota > Thermoleophilia > RBG-16-64-13 > RBG-16-64-13 > RBG-16-64-13. Next base: position 788,854 of record CAVQNN010000011.1, read on the forward strand.
ACACGAAAGTGGTCCGCAGGACTGATCGTCTGAAGGCTCATGACGAAGAGAACGAGGCTCGGGTCGGAGACACCGTACTCGTGCGCGAATGCCGGCCGCTCTCGCGGGACAAAAGTTGGCGCCTGATAAGGGTGCTCGAGCGGGCCGAGTAGCCCGCCGGCAGGAGATGGGTGAGACACGATGATACAGGTGGAAACAAGACTGAAAGTCGCCGACAACACCGGCGCGCGTGAGCTGCTCTGCATCCGCATCAAGGGCGGGTCGCAGCGGCGCTACGCCGGAGTGGGCGACATCATAGTGGGGGCGGTCAAAGAGGCCACCCCCGGCGGCGCCGTCAAGAAGGGCGACGTGGTGCAGGCAGTAGTGGTGCGGGTGAAGAAGTCCTACGGCCGTCGAGATGGCACTTACATCGGCTTCGATGAGAACGCCGCCGTGCTGATCGATCGGCAGATGAACCCGCGCGGCACGAGGATCTTCGGTCCCGTGGGGCGAGAGCTGCGCGAGAAGAATTTCGCGAAGATCATCTCGCTGGCCCCGGAGGTGCTGTGATGGCACAGACTCCTGCGCACAGCAAGAAATTCCGTGTCAAGAAGGGCGACACCGTCGAGGTCGTCCAGGGCAAAGAAGCCGGCAAGCGGGGCAAGGTCCTGCGCGTGCTGGCCGCAGAAGAACGGATCATCGTCGAGCGCGTCAACTTCATCAAGCGGCACGTCCGCCCATCGAAGAAGACGCCGCAGGGTGGGGTCATCGAGCGCGAGGCCAGCATGCACATCAGCAACGTCAAGCTGGTGTGCCCCAGCTGCAGCCAGGCCGTCCGAGTGGGCGTGCGCATGGAGGGCGAAGAGAAGATCCGCTACTGCAAGAAGTGCAACGTCCAGGTGGATAAGGGTTAGCGATGGCAGTTCCCAAGACTAAAAGAGAGATACCGCACGGACATCGTGCCGGCCATGCGTGAGCAGTTCGGCTACAAGAACGTCATGCAGGTGCCCAAGGTCACGAAGGTGACCCTCAACATGGGCATCGGCGAGGGCACGCACGACGCGAAGGCGTTGGAAGAGGCGGCAGTGCAATTGGGCCAGATCACCGGTCAGAAGGCTCAGATGCGGCGGGCGCGCAAGTCGGTCGCCAACTTCAAGCTTCGTGCCGGCATGCCGGTGGGCCTGAGGGTAACGCTGCGCGGCGACCGCATGTATGAGATGCTCGATCGCCTCATGAGCGTCGCTCTGCCTCGCATCAGGGACTTCCGGGGGGTGGCCCCCAGCTTCGACGGCCAGGGCAACTACAACCTGGGCGTGAAGGAGCAGATCATCTTCCCGGAGATCGACTACGACAAGATCGATCGCGTCCGGGGTCTCGACATCGCCATCACTACCACGGCAAGAACCGACGACGAGGGACGGGCGCTCCTCAAGTATATGGGCATGCCTTTCCGCGAGAGCTGAAGGATAGGAGCATCAGCGCATGGCAAAGAAATCAATGATCGCTAAGGCACAGCGCCCGCAGAAGTACGGCGTACGGGCTTACAATCGGTGCCACCGCTGCGGGCGGCCGCGCGGCTATGTTCGCCGTTTCGGCGTGTGTCGCATCTGTCTACGCGAGCTGGCGCACCAGGGAGTGATCCCTGGGGTCACCAAGTCGAGCTGGTAGGAGGGATCATGTCGCACACCGATCCCATCGCTGATATGCTGACCCGCGTGCGGAACGCCAACAAGGCGCTGCACGCCCAGGTCGAGATGCCGTCATCCGCGCAGAAGGTGGAGTTGGCCCGCGTCCTTAGGGATGAGGGCTACATCGCCAGCTACTCGGTGGTCAAAGATGGCAGCTTCGACAAGCTTGTGGTCGAGCTCAAGTACACTGACGGTCGTCGCCGCGTCATCGCGCAGGTGAAGAGAGTCAGCAAGCCGGGCCGCCGCATCTACGCCAAGAAAGACAATCTCCCCAGAGTCCTCGGTGGCTTGGGTACGGCTGTCATCTCCACCTCGCGTGGTCTGATGACTGCTCGGGAGGCACAACGGCTGGGTGTAGGCGGCGAAGTCGTCTGCTTCGTGTGGTAGTGATATGTCAAGGATAGGTAGAGCACCCATAACTGTCCCGGCTGGCGTGGATGTCACGATCGTCGGAACCAATGTCGCCGTCAAGGGCCCCAAAGGGGAGTTGTCTCTGGACATCCACCCCAGCATGCAGGTGGCCCTGGACGAGGGCGTCATGACCGTAACCCGGCCCAACGATTCGGGCCCTAACCGTTCTCTCCACGGGCTGACCCGTACTCTGCTCTTCAACATGGTCACCGGGGTCACCGCTGGCTTTCAGAAGACGCTGGAGATACAGGGCGTCGGATACCGAGCCTCCAAGAAGGGCAACGACCTGGAGATCTTGGTCGGCTACTCCCATCCGGTGGTCGTCGTACCTACCGGAGAACATCGAGTTCGATGTGCCCGTGCCCACTCAGATCGTGGTCAGAGGCATCGACAAACAACGCGTGGGCCAAGTGGCCGCCGAGATCCGCGCCATCCGGAAACCGGAGCCCTACAAAGGCAAGGGCATCCGCTATCAGGGTGAAGTGGTGCGGCGCAAGATCGGCAAGCGGGCGTAGGAAGAGGACAGCATGAGCATTGACGAACGCAAGAATCTGACACGGGCGCGACGCGCCACCCGCGTGCGCGGCAAGGTGCGCGGCACTGCCGAGCGGCCCCGTCTTTCCGTCTTCCGATCCAACCGGGCCATCTGGGCGCAGGTCATCGACGACGGCAGCGGTCGCACGCTCGCCAGCGCGGGCAGCATCCACGTGACCGAAAAGGGTCTGTCGAAGAAGGACCAAGCCACCAAGGTCGGCGAGCTGGTAGCCCAGCGGGCCAAGGCCGCCGGCATCGAGCGGGTGGTGTTCGACAGAGGATCGTATCTGTATCACGGTCGAGTCAAGGCTCTGGCGGATGGTGCCCGTCAGGGCGGCCTGGACTTTTGATGGAGAGAGGGGTAGCACTTTGGCGCAGATAAAGGCAGATACGCTTAACCTTGAGGAGAGCGTGATCCATATCAACCGGGTGGCGAAGGTGGTCAAGGGCGGCCGGCGTTTCTCGTTCACCGCTCTAGTGGCGGTCGGCGACAGAACGGATACGGTCGGCGTTGGCTACGGCAAGGCCAAAGAGGTGCCCCTTGCCATCCAGAAGGCCATCGAAGACGCTCGCAAGAACCTGTTCGTGATTCCCAAGCACGGGACTACGATCACGCACGAGGTCCTCGGTCACTTTGGAGCGGGCCGCGTGATCATGAGGCCGGCCTCCGCTGGTACCGGCGTCATCGCCGGCGGTGGGGTGCGCGCTCTGCTGGAACTGGGTGGGGTCCACGATGTCTTGACGAAGTGCCTCGGCACCACCAATCCCATAAACATGGTGCGGGCGGCTGAGCAGGGGCTTCGCGCCCTGCGCCGGCCCGAGGACATCGCGCGGCAGCGTGGCAAGACGGTCCGCGAAGTCGTGGGCCTGCCCCCGCTCGAGAAAGCGGCGCCCGCGGAGACCGCGGTAGCGGCGTCCGCCACTCCGGCCGGAGAGTAAGAAGATGTTGAAGATCACACAGGTCAAGAGTCGCATCAATCGTAAGAAGGACCACAAGGCCACGCTGGACGCCCTGGGCATCAGCCGCATGGGCCAGACGGTCTATCAAGAGGACAGTCCGGCCATCCGCGGGATGGTACAGAAGGTCCGTTACATGGTCCAGGTGGACGTAGTCGACATCAAGGATGAAGGATAGAGATGGGAGACATCTTCCTACACAATCTGAAGCCCAATCCCGGGGCGCACCACAGCAAGAAGCGCGTGGGCCGCGGCGAGGGCTCAGGCCTGGGCAAGACCTCCGGCCGTGGCATGAACGGGTCCAAGCAGCGGTCTGGCGGTCAGATATCGCCCCGCTACGAGGGCGGCCAGATGCCTCTGCACATGAGGCTCCCCAAACTGCGCGGTCCACTGGCCAAGACCGCCATGCCTATCGGTCCGTTTCGTACGTACATGACGCCGATCAACCTGTCCCGCCTGGCCGTGTTCGCGGCGGGCGAGGTGGTCTCGCCGGAAGCACTGGTGGAGAAGGGCATCATCAAGAAGGCCGACGAGAGGATCAAGATCCTGGCGACAGGCGAGCTGACGCAGCCTCTCACCATCAAAGCTCACGGCTTCAGTGCCTCGGCTTTGACCAAGATCGAGGCCGCCGGCGGCACGGCGGAAGTGATCTAGTAAAGTGCTGACCGACGACTTGCGGACCCTAGGAGTGAGAACCTGATGTTCCAGTCTCTGCTCAACGCCTGGAAGCTGCCGGATCTCCGGAAGAAGCTCCTGTTCACGGCCTTGATCATTGCCATCTACCGGCTGGGCTGCTACATTCCGGTGCCGGGCGTGGACGTGGACTCCATCAACGAGATGTTCAACACCGGAGGGGTGTTCGACTTCTACAACCTCTTCACCGGTGGCGGTCTGCAGCGCGTGGCCATCTTCGCCATGGGGATCATGCCCTATATCACGGCGTCGATCATCATGCAGCTTCTGACGATGGTGAGTCCTCGCCTTGAAGCCCTGATGAAAGAGGGCCCGGCCGGCCAGAAGAAGGTCAACCAGTACACTCGGTACTTCACTGCCATCCTCGCCTTGATCGAGGCCATCGGATTCGTCTTCCTCTTTAGGAGCTACGGCGCATTCCCGGCCGACAAGCCTCTCAATGCGCTCCGGTTCTTCCTGATCATCCTGACGCTGACAGTCGGCGCAGTCCTGGTCATGTGGCTGGGCGAGTTGATCACGCAGCGCGGTATCGGCAACGGCATCTCGCTGATGATCTTCGCCAGCATCGTGTCGCGCCTCCCGGGCGGTCTGAACAACCTGTTCACGAACAACAACCCGGGCATCTGGGTGGCCATGGCCGTCGTCGCTCTGCTCGTGGTGGCAGGCGTCATCTTCGTGACGCAAGGACAGCGGCGAATACCCGTGCAGTACGCCAAGAGGGTGGTCGGACGGAAGGTCTACGGCGGGCAGAGCACCTATCTGCCGCTCCGAGTCAACATGGCCGGCGTTATCCCGGTGATCTTCGCCTCGTCGGTCCTGATGTTCCCCGTTACCCTTGCGGCAATGACTCCGTGGGGCTGGGCGAAGAGGCTGTCGGAGATCTTCAGCCCGGGATCGTGGTGGTACCTCCTTCTGGAAGTCATATTGATCATTCTCTTCACCTACTTCTACACGGCTGTGCAGTTCAACCCTATCGATCAGGCCGACAACCTCAAGAAATACGGCGGCTTTGTCCCCGGCATTCGCCCAGGACGGCCGACGGCGGCCTATCTCGACCGTGTGCTGACTCGCATCACTCTTCCGGGGGCGTTGTTCCTGGCGGCTGTCGTGTTGCTACCGGAGGTGCTGTACCGGGTGATGGGAGTCGAGTTCTACTTCGGTGGTACGTCGCTGCTGATCGTGGTCGGAGTAGCGCTCGACACGATGCAACAGATGGAATCCCAGCTGCTCATGAGGCACTACGAAGGCTTCCTCAAGTAGGCCTGGGCTAAAGGAAAAGGACTATCAACGTGACTCAATTCAATCTCATTCTTCTGGGAGCGCCGGGTGCCGGCAAGGGGACTCAGGCTGGCAGCATCGCGGCCGACTATGGGATCCCCCACATCTCCACGGGCGACATCCTGCGCGGAGCGGTCAAGAATCAGACCGAGATGGGGCAGGCGGCCCAGAAGTACATGGACGCGGGCGAACTGGTCCCCGACAGCGTGGTCATCGGCATCATCAAAGACCGCCTGCAGGAACCGGATACGGCCGGAGGCTTTCTGTTCGATGGCTTTCCGCGCACCATCCCTCAAGCGGAGGCGCTCGACGACGTCCTCGAGAGTCTCGACCGGGCGGTGACGAAGGTCATCGTGCTTCTTGTGGACGAGGATCTGTTGCTGCGCCGGCTCACGGGACGCCGCATCTGCCGGTCGTGCCAAGCCCCGTTCCACGTATCGTTCAACACGCCCAAGCAGGAGGGCGTGTGCGACAAGTGCGGCGGAGAGTTGTACCAGCGCGACGACGACACCGAGGCCACTGTGCGCAATCGGCTGGAGGTCTACCGCAAGCAGACCGAGCCGCTCATCGAGTACTACGATCGGGCGGGAGTGGTGGCTCGCATCGATGGCTCGCAGTTGCCGGAAGCCACCTACCAGGACATTCGTGCGGCGCTGGGCCCGGCCAACGCGTGAGATTGTGCGGATGAGACTGCGGAGGACACAAGGTCTGTGATCATCAGGAAGTCACAGGCGGAGATAGAGAAGATGGCCCGGGCCGGCAGGGTGGTCCGGGAGTGCCTGGATCTTCTGGGGAGAACGATCGAACCGGGAATCACAACGAGAGAGTTGGATCGCTTGGCGGAGAAGTTCATAAGAGACAAGGGCGGCGTGCCGACGTTCAAAGGCTACCGGGGTTTTCCGGGGTCGATCTGTGCCTCGCCCAACGACATGGTGGTCCACGGCATTCCGGGGAAGGTCCGCCTGGATCAAGGCGACATCCTGGGTGTCGATGTCGGTGTCACGATGGAGGGATACATCGCCGATGGTGCCACCACGTTCCCGGTGGGCCAGATATCGGAGGAGGCGCAGCGCCTGCTCCGGGTGACCGAGGAGTCGCTCATGCAGGGAATAGCTCAGTGTCAGATAGGCAATCGAGTGGGTGACATCTCCCATGCCGTGCAGATTCACGCCGAGGCTCATGGCTTTGCTGTTGTCGAGAGCATGGTCGGCCACGGGGTGGGTCGTGAGATGCACGAAGACCCGCAGGTCCCGAATTTCGGTCCGGCCGGCCAAGGGCCGGAACTGCGCGAGGGCATGGTCTTGGCGATCGAGCCGATGATCAACGCCGGCCGTTACGAGGTGGAGATGGGCGACGATTCGTGGGCTATCTATACGAAGGACGGCAGCCTGTCCGCCCATTTCGAGCACACGGTGGCTATCACCAAGAAGGGGCCACGTATCCTTACCGCTGCTGAAGTAGCGGGAGCCTAGCAGGATGGGGCCTTGTGCTAAGATATGCGGCCGATATTCGGGCGGGGTTGAGTGGGTGACGAACAGTGTCTCCTAAAGAAGATGCAATAGAGCTTGAGGGCGAGGTAGTGGAAGCCCTGCCGAACACCATGTTCAGGGTGAAGCTCGACAACGAACTGGAGATACTGGCGCACATATCCGGGAAGATGCGTATGAACTACATACGAATCCTGCCCGGCGACAGGGTCAAGGTCGAGTTGTCGCCTTATGATTTGACTCGTGGGCGAATCACGTATCGCTTCAAGTAGAGGAAGGGCGTTAGATGAAAGTCAGAACGTCGGTAAAACCGATGTGCGAGAAATGCAAGGTAGTGCGCCGGCGGGGCGTGGTTCTGATCATTTGTCAGAATCCTCGTCACAAGCAGCGGCAAGGCTAGGCAGGAGTAGCGTATGGCTCGTATCGCTGGTGTCACTCTCCCCCGGGAGAAACGGATAGAGATCGGTCTGACGTACGTGTACGGCATCGGACGATCCATGTCCAACAGGATCCTCTCAGCCGTTAGCATCGATCCCGAGACGCATGTCAAGGATCTCACTGAGGACGAAGAGATTCGTCTGCGTAGCTACATCGAGGACAACGTCCTGGTCGAGGGCGACCTTCGACGTGAGCGCAGCCAGAACATAAAGCGACTCATGGAGATCGGCTGCTACCGGGGCATCAGGCATCGGCGCGGCATGCCCGTCCGCGGCCAGCGCACCAAGACCAACGCCCGGGTGCGCAAAGGACACAAACCGACCGTGGGCGTCAAGAAGAAGGTGCGGGTCTAGCCGGCCGGCTGCCTCGCAGGGATATCTAGGGACGGAGAGCAAGAGACATGCCGAAACCGAAACGCACTGCCGCAGGTCCGCGTGGGCGGCGCCGCAAGGTGCGGAAAAGCATCGCGGTAGGCAACGCCTACATCAAGACGTCGTTCAACAACACCCTCGTAACCCTCACCGACAAAGAGGGTAACGTGATCGCGTGGGCGAGCGCCGGCTCTGCGGGCTTCAAGGGCTCACGCAAGTCCACTCCCTTTGCCGCCCAGGTGACGGCTGAGAGAGCCGCCCGGGCCGCCATGGAGCACGGGCTGCAGAAAGTGGACTGCTATGTCAAAGGACCGGGAAGTGGTCGCGAGACCGCCATCCGTTCTCTTCAGGCCACCGGTATCGACGTGACCAGCGTCAAGGACGTCACTCCCATCCCTCACAACGGCTGCCGTCCCAAGAAGCGGCGCAGGGTATAGGGGGTAGACATGGCTAGAGATACGTCTCCACAGTGCAAGCAGTGCCGCCGGGAGGGCGTGAAGCTCTTTCTCAAGGGCGAGCGTTGTCTGACCGACAAGTGCGGGGTCGATCGCCGGGCTTATCCTCCGGGCGACCATGGCCGCGGCCGCAGGCGCAAGCAGTCCGAGTATCTCACCCAGTTGCGTGAGAAGCAGAAAGCTCGCCGGTACTACGGGGTGCTCGAAGGGCAGTTCCGCAACTACTACAAGGCGGCTGCCCAGCAGTCGGGCGTCACCGGCGAGAACCTGTTGGTTCTGCTCGAACTGCGTTTGGACAACGTGATATACCGCCTAGGCTTCGGGGCCTCGCGCCGGCAGGCTCGGCAGTTGGTGCGCCACGGTCACTTCACCGTGAACGGGCGTAGGGTCAACATCCCCTCATACCGGGTCAAGACAGACGATGTGATCGCCGCTGTGCTCGATAGCGAAGGTTTGAAGGCACTCATAGAGGATGCTACGGATCTCACGGCATCTGTTCCCGCCTGGCTGCAGGCCGATCATGACAACATGATAGGCAAGGTCCTCCGCCAGCCTGAGCGGACCGATGTCGATATCCCCATTCAGGAGTCACTCATCGTCGAGCTCTACTCCAAGTAGTCTGATAGGAGGGCCGCTTGTTAGATTTCGCCACCCCGCATAGTGTCTATGAACCGGCCGGTGAGAACCGGGGCCGCTTCACCGTGGAACCACTGGCCCGGGGCTTCGGATACACGTTCGGCAACTCACTCCGGCGGGTCATGCTCTCCTCGCTGGAGGGTGCGGCTATCTCGGCAGTGAAGATCACTGGCGTCGAGCACGAGTTCTCGACGGTGCCGCATGTCAAGGAGGATGTCACCGACATCATCCTCAACCTCAAGAAGATCGTCTTCGTGCTCCACGGCGAGGACGAGGAGCACGAGGTCATGCTGGTCAAGGACGGCCCCGGCGAGATCACCGCGGGCGACATCGACCTTCCGGCCGCCGTCGAAGTGATAGACCCTGGGGCATACATCGGAACTGTCGAAGACGCCGGTCGCCTGGAGATGAGGCTGACCATTCGCCGTGGCCGGGGCTACGTCTCGGCCGACGATAACAAGCGTCCGGGGACCGCTCTGGGGGTCATCCCCATCGATTCGATATTCTCGCCGGTCACTCGAGTGGCCTACCACGTGGGGTCTGCCCGGGTCGGTCAACGCACCGACTACGACAAGCTGACCCTGGAAGTCGAAACCAACGGAGCCATGGAGCCGGACGCAGCCCTGTTCGCGGCTGCGGCCCTACTCCGCGACGACCTCGAAGCGATCTTCCTGGTTGACATCGAGCAGGGTAGTGTCGAGGACTTCTCTGAGCCCGCCGAGGGGACTGAGTCCGAGGACGACATGCTGATCGATGACCTCGACCTGGGCGTTCGCTCTCTGAACTGTCTGAAGCGCGAAGGGATCGAGACCGTTGGCGATCTCATGGCGAAGTCGGAGCAAGAGCTCATGTGCATCCCGAATTTCGGTCGCAAGAGCCTCGACGAGGTGCGCGAGCGTCTCGAGAAGAACAACCTGAAGCTTAGAGGAGAGTAGCGTGAGGCACCAGAGAAAAGGAAGACGATTCGGCATGCAGCCGGATCACCGCCGGCAGATGCTGGCGAACCTTGCCTGCTCTGTGCTCGAGCACGGACGGATCAAGACCACCGAGGCCCGGGCCAAAGAAGTGAAGCCGATGGTCGAGAAGATGATCACAATGGGCAAGGCCGGGGATCTCAACTCGCGGCGCACGGCCATCAGCCAGTTGCGCAACAAGCAGATCTCGTACAAGTTGTTCAACGAGATCGCGCCCAAGTACGCCGACCGTCCGGGCGGCTACACGCGCATCACGCACCTGGGTACGCGCCCGGGTGACGCCGCCGAGATGGTGTATCTGGAGTTGGTATAGCCGCGCAGGCAAGCGCAGACTGACGAGCAGTAGAGGCTGAAGAAGTGCCGGGTCCCGCGACGGGTTCCGGCATTTGCCTTTTCAGCAGCCTCTCAGGGGCAGAGGGACTGTGGAACGCAACCACCGCATGGAACTGCAGTATGACGGCACGGGTATGCATGGGTGGGCCAAGCAGGACGGCCCGCTCACCGTGGAAGGCTGCCTCGAGGAGGCCTTCCGCACCACACAGGGTTGCGCGCCCACGCTGAGGGTGGCGGGGAGAACCGATGCGGGCGTGCACGCCCGGCGGCAGGTCGTGAGCTTCTTTCTCCCCGCCGGTGTCGACCTCCCCCGGCTGAGGAGCTCCCTGAACGCGCTTACGCCGGAGAGCATCGCGGTCACTCGCATAACGCGGGCGCCGCAGGCCTTCGATGCGCGCAGGGACGCAACCAGCCGCGTCTACAGGTACTATGTGACGACGCTCCCCGTGGTGTCGCCGTTCTGGACCCGGTACTGCTGGCAAGTGCCGAGAAAGCTGGACGTGGAGGCACTCCGCGCCGCTGCGAGCGCCACTCTGGGGCGGCACGATCTCGTCGCCTTCACCCCTACTAAGAGTGAGCACTCCTTCTTCGGCCGGAGCATCCTGCGCTGTACCTGGAAGAGGGCAACTGGAGGCCTTCTTGTGGGCGGAGGCAACGCCGGCGCGATCGGCGGCCGCTCGAAGGTCGGCGGCGATTTGAAGGTCGGCGGCGGCTCGGAGCCCCACCGCGACTTGAATACGCGCGGCGAGACCGGCCTGATGTACCTGGAGATTGAGGCGGATTCGTTTCTCCGCCACATGGTGCGGGCGCTGGTGGGGACCATGGTCGAGGTGGGGGTGGGGAAGAGGAGCCTCGATAGCTTCCGCCTCTTGCTCGACGGCGCCCCGCGAAAGGACGCAGGTCTGACAGCGCCCGCTCGCGGACTTTTCTTGTGGGACGTGAAGTATGGACGCCGCTGATATGCCGACCTCGCTCACATATGGCGTGGAGCTCCTGAGCGCAGTCACAACCGTAAGCCTACACTCCAGGGTGAGCTTAGTTCTGGGCCCCTCTGATGAGTGACGGCTCCTACCCCCGCTACTACGGGGATGTCTACCGCCCTCCCAGCGAGGCTCACAGTCTGATACTCCAGGTCATGTACGGCTGTTCTTACAACAAGTGCACCTTCTGCGGGATGTACTCCGACAAGCCTTTCCGGGTCAGACCTTTCGCCGAGGTGAGAGAGGATGTCGAAGGCCTCGAGCTGCGTTTCAAGCAGTTGGTGACCAGAGTCTTTCTCGCCGATGGCGACGCGCTCGCACTACCGGCGCGGAGCGTGGCGCGGATTCTCGAACTGCTACACGCTGAACTGCCTCGTCTGGAGCGGGTGAGTTCCTACGCCAACGCGCATTCGCTACTTCGCCGTTCCGAGTCGGAGCTTCGCGAGCTGCGGCTTCGGGGCCTGCAGATGCTCTACATCGGACTCGAATCCGGAGATGACGAGACCCTGGCCCGCGTCCACAAGGGGGTGACGGCCGAGCAGCAGATCGAGGCGTGCCGCAGAGCGAAACAGGCTGGTTTCGCCGTTTCGGTGACGGCGATCCTGGGTCTAGGCGGCCTGGAGCGATCCGTGGAACACGCCCGGGCGACTGGGCAAGCGCTGTCGGCGATAGACCCCGACTACATCGGGATGCTGTCGCTGATGCTGGCTCCGGGCGCGGCGCTGGCCGAGTCGGTCGAGCGGGGTGAGTTCAAGGTGCCGGGTGCCATCGACACGCTGCGCGAACTGCGAGAGATCATCGCGGAAACGAACGTGACCAGAGCCGTCTTCCGGACCACTCACGCCTCCAACTACCTGCCTATGGAGGGTACTCTTCCAGAGGACAAGTCACGCATGCTCGAGGTGGTGGACAGAGCCTTGGCCATGGGTGACGCGGCACCGCTCAGACCGGAGCGCCTCCGGGGGCTTTGAGGGGGGCACAGAGGTCTCTCTTAGCGCTCGGAGAGAAAGCCCTCGACATCCTCGATGAACGCAAGAGCGCCTTCCTCTATCTGCCCTGTCAGGGCCTCCAGGTCAGCGAAATCCGGCTCCGAAACCAGGACGTGCTCCACGATGGCGTCAACGCCCTCTATGGTTGGGACAACACGATACTTGTTCCAGTCGCTCTCCTTGAACAACCTCCAGTACTCTGACTGGACCTTCTTGTTGTATCCCGCCAGCCAGACCTCGAACCTGAAGGTATCGTGAACGAAGACTATCGCGACCTTCAGGTTACGGGCTTTCAGTGAGTCCGGAATGAGCGCGAAGTAGGTCATATCCATGTAGCCATGGTAGAGGTTGCTGGGTACAGAACAATCACGGTGTTTGTTCTGAAAGTGCGTTCTCAGAGCCATCATGTACTCCAGCAGGCCCCTATACGCCACCTGAATGGCGCCGTGCTCCAGTTGCTTCTTGTACTCAGCCATACAGGCGCCGAATGACTCCACCGACGATTCCTTCATACTCGCTGTAATGGGTGTGGACGCAACCCGTAGGGATCGCGCAACGGCTTGGGCTCCTACTTCTTCGGACCCTCGAGGCCCCACTTCTTGAAGTACTCCTCGTAGAACGGGGGCTGCTTGAAGTCGGAGTGCATCGAAAGGTTGAAGTACCGGAATCCCATGTTGATCTCCTCGAAATGGTAGACCCCATCCATGAGCTCCTTCAGCCTGTTGGTCGGGATTGTCAGCACCATCTCATCCTCGCCGGCGCCGGCACGCTCGAAATCTCCCGGATCGGGCACTGCGATCTTGCAGTCCCCATGCAGCAGAGAAGGGATGACTGAATACACGCAGGAGCCGATCGGGTCGAAGGTAGAGGTCACCAGGGTCCCGTTGAGGTATCTCAGGGCAAGAAGCAGATGCCGCAATTGCCCGGGGGTGCAGTAGATCATCGTGAGGTCCGGCTCGAAATTCGCCGCCTTCAGGGGTCCCATGACTATGCCTGGGTACTTCCCCACCGGCAGGCGCGTCATCTCGCGGGCGTGTTTGGCGGCCTCCTCCTTGTCGGCGATGAAGAAGGAGTTGGTGAACCCGTCCAGGTAGTCCTGAGGCGTCTCCACGAGGCCGTAGGAGATGATGGGCTCGAAGCACCAGTGATCTTCCAGGAACATGGCGATCGTCATACCCTGGCGGCGCGCAAGCGAGAAGGCCTGGCAGACGGCATAGTGCTCACCCCTGTCCTTCTTGGGCCGGATGGCTCCCTCCGGGGTCTCCGACTCGCTCTTCAGCATCTTGATCGCGATGGGATAGGTCCTCAGGCGGAGCATCTGCTCGAGGTCGGTGCCGTAGGTGTTGAAGACGGTCTGTGAACTCATGGTCTGATCTCCAGTTCGTGGATTCGCGGCCGGGGCTGCTGCCGACCCCACTTGACCGAATGATAGACTAGCAAGGATTCCGCTGTCATCGAACATACGACGTTGGCCGCGGACCGTTTCGGCGAGCGGTCCGGATAGCGCGAATTGCCGTTCCGTGGCTGGAAATCCCCGCCTGGCAGCCTTGACACCGCCTCTCGGCTCCACTATTATCTGCGGCCGCATTTTCTAAGGAGGCAGTGTGAGAACGTATTCGGCGAAACCCGGTGAGGTGCAGCGAAACTGGTGGGTCGTCGACGCGGAAGGCAAGAACCTTGGCCGGCTCGCGTCGGAGATCGCTAACGTGCTGCGGGGCAAGAACAAGCCCCAGTACACCCCGCATACCGACACCGGGGACTTTGTCGTCGTCGTCAACGCCGATAAGATAGCGGTGACCGGCAACAAGCTCACGGGCAAGATCTACTACCGTCACTCGGGGTATCCCGGGGGCCTGAAGAGCGAGTCTCTCGGGCATCTGTTGCAGCGCCGGCCCACTGAAGTGCTGCGTAAGGCGGTCAAGGGGATGCTTCCCAAGAACCGTATCGCGGCGCAGCAGCTCACAAAGCTCAAGATCTATGCTGGGCCCAAGCATCCACATGTCGCCCAGAAGCCAGAGGAGTTGCCATGGCAGCAGTAGTTTACTCAGCTACGGGCAAGCGGAAGACCTCGGTCGCCCGCGTCCGTCTCATGCCGGGTACCGGGGTCATCACGGTCAACGGCCAGGATCTCAAGGACTACTTCAACCGGCAGACCCTCATGCTGATGGCGCGCTCTCCCCTTGTAGAGACCGGCACCGACACGCGTTATGACGTGATCGCCCAGCTGCACGGCGGGGGCAAGTCCGGACAAGCTGGCGCCTTGAAGCACGGCGTGGCTCGTGCCCTGGTTGAGGCCGATCCTTCGCTCAAGACCGACGTCAAGCGCGCTGGGCATCTGTCGCGCGACGCCAGAATGGTGGAGCGCAAGAAAGCCGGCCTCAGGAAGGCCCGCAAGCGTCCGCAGTTCTCCAAGCGCTAAATCTTCTCGACTTCCAGGGGATACCGAGGCGAGGGAGAAATCTCCCTCGCCTCTTTTCTTTTCCGGGGGGCCCATGCCCGAATTGCGCATAGATGTCGAAGCCATTGGGAGGAACACCGAGGTGGTGGCCGCCATGCTTCGCGCTCGCGGCCTCTCTCTGGTGGCAGTCACCAAAGGCTGTCTGGGCGAGCCCGCGGTGGCCACGGCGATGCTGGCCGGTGGAGCCATCGCCATCGCCGACACCCGAGATCGCAATCTGCGGCGGCTGCGCGCGGCCCTGCCGGGCGCGGAACTGCACCGCATCCACCTGCCCTCTCTGGCCGGGCCGTTCGAGCCGGTCGACGTCACCTACGTGTCTTCGTGGGAGGGGGCGGCCGCGGTCGCGGATGCAAGCGCTGGCCCCAGCGAGGTCATGGTGCTGGTGGAGACGGGAGATGAGCGGGAGGGGGTCCCTGTCGAGCGGCTGGAGAGTCTGGCCGCGAGGATCGCCGATGATCGCAGGTTGCGGCTCGTGGGTGTGGCCACCAACTACGCCTGCTTCCACGGCCGGCCAGAGGGCATCAGGGAGTCGGTGGAGATGGTCGCCCGGGCAGCCGCCACTTTGCGGGCCGCTGGCTTCGTCGTCGAGCGGGTGTCCGGAGGCAATTCGAGCCTGCTCTGGCTGCTTGGCCAAGGGGAGGAGTTGCCCACGGGAGTGACCGAACTGCGTTGCGGTGAAGCCCTGCTCTTGGGACAGGACGCGCTCTTCTACCGCCCCATCCCAGGCTGCCGGACGGACGCCTGCGTACTCCGGGCAGAAGTGGTCGAGGAGTATACTAGGGCCGCTGTCGGGGGTCCCGCCCGCCGCCTGGTGTTGGGGGTGGGACGGCACGACCTCAGCTCAGGCGCCGTGAGGTTCGTCCAGCCGGGTCTACGCGAGGTCGGACGGTCTGGCGACTACCTGGTGGTCGAGGCGGCGAGGGAATGGCCCGAGGTCCCAGTGGGTACGATGCTTGACATGGTCCCCGCCTACGAGGCGCTGGTGGCCGCCTGGATGTCTCCATACGTGGAACTGAGGCTCCTCTAGCTCGTGACAACGGAGGTCGGAAACTGATGTGCGGCATTGTCGGATATGTGGGTGATCGGCCATGCCGAGACATACTTTTCCAAGGCCTGCGCAAGCTCGAGTATCGTGGGTACGACTCTGCCGGAATCTCCATCGTCAACGACGGCCGTCTCGATTTGCTGCACTCGGTCGGCAACCTGGACAATCTGGAAGTGATCCTCGACCAAGTCGGCGATTCCGGCACTCTCGGGATCGCTCACACACGCTGGGCCACTCACGGCCGTCCCTCCACGGAGAACGCCCATCCGCATACCGACTGCTCCGGCCGTTTCGCCATAGTGCTCAACGGCATCGTCGAGAACTACCTGGACTTGCGGGCGGCGCTTCAGCAGGAAGGCCACACATTCACTTCTGAGACGGACGCAGAGGTCGTGGCTCACCTGATCGAGCGTGCGTACGACGGCTCGCTCCGGCAGGCCGTGGTCGATGCTTACCGGCAGATGGAGGGCCTCTTCACTTTCTGCACCATCGCAGTGGACGAACCGGATGTGATCGTGGGCGTGCGCAAAGAGACCCCGCTCGTGGTGGGATTGGGCCAGGGCGAGAACTACATGGCCTCGGCCGTTCCTGCCTTCTTGGCCCTGACTCGCTCCGTGATCTTCCCTGAAGACGCCGACGTGGTAGTGGTCAAGCGGGATGTGGTCGAGATCTTCAGCCTCGACGGCGCGCCTGTGGAGCGCCCGGTGCAGCATGTCGACTGGGACGAGGAGGCCGCCGAGAAGGCTGGGTACGAGACCTTCATGCTCAAAGAGATCCACGAACAACCGACGGCGCTGGCGGACACTCTGGCCGAGCGCATCGGACCGGACGGCAGGGTGATCCTCGATGGCTTGGGCCTCACCCCCGAGGTGATTCGCGATCTGCGGCGGATCGTCATCGTGGCATGTGGCACCTCGTCCTACGCCGGCCTGCTGGGCAAGTACGCGCTGGAGCGCTGGGCCCGCGTGCCGGTGGACGCCGAGGCGGCCTCCGAATTCCGCTACCGCGACCCGGTGATCGGACCTGATTGCCTGTGCATCGCCATCAGCCAATCGGGGGAGACTGCCGATACTCTGGCCGCCATGCGTCTGGCTCGCCAAGCGGGGGCGCACGTGCTGGCGCTCACAAACATCGTCGGCTCTCAGGCGACCCGGGAGGCTGACGGTGTCCTCTTCACCCGAGCCGGTCTGGAGATCGGGGTCGCTGCCACCAAGACCTTTCTCACCCAGATGCTGGCTATGCTGCTTCTGGCGCTGTATTTGGGAGAGAAGCGCGGCCATCTAGGCGGCGAACAGATACTCGCCTACACCGAGGAACTGCGTCGGGTCCCGGCGCTGCTGAGTGACTACTTGGAGGACGGTGCGGCGGCGCGGGTGGAAGAGGTGGCGGTGCGCTACGCGTCGCGCGACTTCTTCATGTGCCTGGGAAGGGGCATAGGCCTGCCTGTGGCGCTCGAAGGCGCGCTGAAGCTCAAGGAGATCTCTTACGTCCCCACCGAGGCCTACGCGGCCGGTGAGATGAAGCACGGCCCCATCGCCCTGCTCGAAGAAGGGTCTCCGGTCCTGGTGGTGGCGAACGACAGCCTCGTATACCCCAAGCTCATCTCCAACGTTCAGGAAGTGAAGGCGCGCGGAGCCCGGGTCATAGCGGTGGCTTCTGAGGGCAACGAAGGCCTCGCGGAGATCGCCGACGAGGTCTTCTACATACCTCGCACCGATGAGATGCTTGCGCCGCTGATCGCGGTGGTGCCATTGCAGCTATTCGCCTACTACGTGGCCAAGGCCAGGGGCGAGAAGGTCGATCAACCGCGCAATCTGGCCAAGACCGTCACGGTGGAATAGACATGGATGGAGCCCTCGTCGGTCTCGATCTGGTGGAAGTCGAGCGGCTCCGGGCAGCTCTTGCCCGTCACCCCCGCCTCGAAGAGCGGCTTTTCACTCCGGCCGAAAGGGCGTATTGCAGGGCCCGGAGCAGACCGGAGCTTCACTTCGCCGCTCGTTTCGCAGCCAAGGAGGCGGTTGGCAAGCTCCTCGGGACTGGGGTTCTGTCGTGGCACGAGATCGAGGTGGTCGGAGAGGCACCCGGCGGCGACCGGCCCGGAGGGGGCGCTCCTCGGGTGGTGCTGAGCGGGCGCACGGCTCAGGTCGCTGGTGAACGGAACATCCTCGGGGTGCAGGTCTCTTTGTCGCATGTCGGCTCGCTTGCGGGCGCCTGTGCGGTGGTTGCGGCGTCTTCGCCAAGCGGAATGGACACGGGCGACCGCGCGGAACTCGAAGGCTCGGAAGTCGGCGTCCGAGGGGACGGTCTGTGCGCTTCGCTCGTTGGCCGACCGGTCGGCGGTCTTCACGCCGGCGCAGATGCGGGAGTTGGATCGGGCGACCATCGAAGACGTGGGAGTGCCGGGGCCGGTCCTCATGGAGCGGGCGGCTCTTGGGGTCACCCTGCTGGTTCAGTCGCGCTACCCCGACAGGCACACCTTGATCGTGTGTGGTCAGGGCAACAACGGCGGCGACGGCTTGGCGGCGGCAAGGCAACTCCATCTGGCCGGCCACCCCGTGGCCTGCGTGGTGGCCGCCGGTGCGGGGGCTGCCGGCTCCGCGGGCGGGCTGACTCCCGATGCGGCCCTCAACTTCAGGGCCGCCGAGAAGGCCGGCGTGAACCTGCGTGTCGGCGAGGTGCCCGACTACCTGTGGGACGAGACCGAACTGGTGGTCGATTGTCTGCTTGGCACCGGCGCCAAAGGCGAACTGCGAGGCCGGCCGGCCGAGTGGGCGGCGGCGATCAACGCCGCCGGAGCCCGCGGCGTGCCTGTGGTCGCGGTCGACGTGCCGTCCGGAGTGGATGCGACCACCGGGAGCATCGCGGCCGGCACGGTGGCGGCCGACGTCACGGTGACCTTTCACGCGGCCAAGAGCGGTCTGGTCTGTTCGCCGGGGTCGGAAGCCGCCGGAGAGGTGCTGGTCTGGGACATAGGCATCCCCGAGTCCCTGGAGCCCGACCCCGATCTCTGGGTGGTGACCGAGGACGACGTCAACGTCCCGGGGCGCCGAGTAGACGATCACAAGTACCGCGCGGGGTATGTGGCCGTGCTTGCGGGTTCGACCGCCTATCCCGGGGCCGCCTGGCTGGCGACCCAGGCCGCCCTGCGGACCGGGGCGGGGTACGTGCGCCTGCTGATGACTGCCGGCGCGGCGAACGGAGTACGGAACAGGCTGGTGGAAGCTGTGCTCCAGGAGATCGGACCCGGCGACCACCTGGCCGATCCCGCTGCGGTTCTCGCGGCGCTTGCCGACGAACGGCTGGGGTCGCTGGTGGCCGGTCCCGGGCTGGGGCGGCATGCGGCGACGATGGAGGCCGTGAAGCGGGTGATCCTTGAGAGCGTGGTGCCCGCGGTGCTCGACGCCGACGGGCTGTTCGCCTTCGCGGGGGCGGCCGAGGAACTCCGGAGACGCTCGGGCCTGGTCCTCACGCCTCACGTAGGCGAGTTGGCGGCTTTGCTGGGCGTGCCGGTTGCTGAGTTGGCGTCCGCCTCTCTGGCCGCCGCGCGCCGCGCGGCGGCGGCTACCGGACAGGTGGTCCTTCTCAAGGGCTCGTCTACCGTCATCGCCGCTCCTTCGGGAGAAGCGCGCGCCGTCGTGCAGGGACCGCCCCAACTGGCCTCCGCCGGCACCGGGGACGTGCTATCCGGCGTCATCGGAGCTTTGCTGGCCAAGGGACTGGAGCCCTTCGAGGCGGCGTACGCGGGAGCTTGGATCCATGCCGAAGCGGGCCGGCTGGGCGCATTCACCGATCCACAAGGTATCCTGGCTGGTGATCTGGTGGAGCTTCTCCCCGAAGTGATCGCCGACCGCATCTACGAGAGGGGACCATCATGGAGGAGTTGAAGGTCAGAGACATCATGCAGAGCGAGGTGATCACCGTGGGGCCGGATACCACGGTGCGAGAACTGGCCGAGATTCTGGCCGAGCACAAGATCAGCGGGGTCCCTGTGATAGACGAGGGGCGGCACGTCGTCGGCATGGTGAGCGAGGCCGATGTCATCCTGCAAGACGCCGATCTCCATTTTCCCTACTATCTGCAGTTCCTGGAGAGCATCATCTATCTGCAGAGCGTCAGCAAGTTCGAGGAGCGTTTCCGAAAGGCGTTCGGCTCGAAGGTGGCAGACATCATGAGCAAAGAGGTGATCTCGATCTCCGCGGACGACTCGGCGCGTGAGGCGGCTACCCTCATGGCCGATCAGAAGGTCAACCGACTTCCGGTTGTCGATGGGCGTATCCTCGTCGGGATCGTTACCCGCGGTGACATCGTCCGGGCGATCGCCGAGAGCAAAGCATAGGGATACGAAAGCACGACGGAGGATCATGTCCAAGAAGGAGACACGCAGAGCGGCGCGGGATGCCTTCCCGAAAGCCAAGACTACCCCGGCGAACAGGCTCGGCAGCGGCAGGGTACCCATGAAGGGGTCGGGCGTGAAGGGGTCGGGAGGAAGCGCGAACCGCGGCGCCGCCAGGTACGCTCCCAAGCCTCCTACGGTCAAGCGCGCGGTCATCCAGGGCGCCATTGTGACCGTGATCTACTTTCTCGTCATTCAGTACGCGTTCAAGTCGGGCACCGCGCTGTCGAACCTGATCGTCTCTCTGATAGGGTTCGTCATCTTCGCGACTGTCGCCTACTTCGCCGACCGCTTCAAGTACCAGCGGTATCTGCGCAAGCAGAAGGGCTCGTCCAGGTAGCGGCCGGGTAGGCCGGTCGGCGGGAGCACGATGATGCTGCAGGCCGTGGCCGATATCTTGCGGCGCCGCCAAGCCGAGGGCTGGCTGGTGGGCGGGAGCGTTCGAGACCGAGAGCTCGGCCGCTACTCCCCCGATCTTGACGTAGTGGTGGCCGATGACGCCGCGCAGGTCGCCGCGGAAGTCGCGAGGGTGCTGAGAATCCCCTGGTTCGCCCTCTCCGAACGCCATCCGGCCTATCGGGTCATGGGCCCTGAGGGCCACCTGGACGTAGCTGCTCTGAGAGGGGGCGGTATCCTCGACGATCTGGGCGAACGGGACTTCACCGTGAACGCCATGGCTGTGCCCGTGGGCGCCGAGGGGATCATCGATCCCTTCAACGGCCTGGCTCACCTCCGCCAGCGACGCCTGGTAGCCGTGTCGGAGCGCATCTTCGTAGACGACCCCCTGAGGTTGATGCGAGCCGCTCGTTTCTCCCACGTGCTCGGTCTTCAGCCCGACGCCTCGCTGACCCTGTCGATGAAAGAGCAGGCGTCTCTGCTGGCCGGAGTCGCCGCGGAACGGGTGGCCACCGAGATGGCGCTGACCCTGGCCGGGGGGCGGGCGGCGGATGCGGTACGTCTGTGGCACGATCTTGGCCTGCTCGAGATGGTGCTGCCGGAGGTGGTCGCCTCCGAGCGGCTTGTGCCGACGATCGCCCTGCTGGAGGCGCTTGACGACCTGCTCGATCGACTCCCGGCCTGGTTTCCCGGCGACCGCCGGCTTGTTGGCCGAGCGGCTGGAACGTCCGGTCGACGGGAGTGTGAATCGACCCGTCGCGCTGCGCCTGGCCGGACTCACGCACCGCCTGACCCCCCAAGAAGCCGGGGCGGCCGGCCGCAGGCTCAAGATGTCCGGCGAGATGATCTCGCTCTTGCGGACCGTCTCCCAGCAGCTCTCGGAGAGGGAGGCGCTCCCTGCGGCACCAGGAGGTCGCGAGGCAGTGCTGTTCTTGTGGGGCGCGACTCCATGGGAGCCGGAGGTGGTGGCTCTAGCTGCCGCCGCAGCCGCAACCCTGGCCGCCGCTGCGCCCACCGTCGGTGCGACCGCAGCGGCGGTGGGCGACCCTGGCACGGTGCCTGATCCGACCATAGGAGATAGCGCCGGACCGGAGGGGCTTGGCCCGGCCCGACAGACGATGGCCTTGTGGGCCGAGCGGACGCTCCGCGGGATACCGCGGTCGCCGCTCGACGGCGATTCGCTGATGCGTGAGCTGGGACTCGACAGCGGCCCGCTCTTGGGGAAGGTGCTGAACGAGGTCCGTTTGGCCTGGGAAGCCGGTGAGGCTGCGACAGCGGCCCAGGCCTTGGATAGAGCTCGCGCCGCGCTTGACTCGGCCCGCGCCGCGCCCGGGGGGCATGAGACGCACTCCTGAACGCGACGGGGCGCGGCCAAGTCTCGCCCGTTGCCCCGAGTTCACCTGCCAGCGGTGCGCTCCCGGCGGGTCGTGGTATCATATCGTCTCTTTGCGCTTACTCCCTTGCGGGACGTGTCATTGGAGGCACCTTGAAGGACGACATACATCCGAACTACGTTGAGAGCAAAGTGATCTGCTCGTGCGGCGAGACGTTTGTGACTCGCTCGACTCAGCCGGAGATCAAGATCGAGGTTTGCTCTGCCTGCCATCCGTTCTACACGGGCAAGCAGAAGCTGGTCGACACTGCCGGCCGGGTGGAGAGGTTCAACAAGAAGTACCGCCGCGCCGAGACGAGCAAGTAACCTGCCTCGGTCGTGCCAGCCGAACTCAAGGTAGCTCTTCTACAGTTCACTCCTCTGCCGGAACGGGCGGTGGCCTCCGCCGGACGGCTCTGCTACGCGCCCGTCAGCGCCGCTGAGCTCAAGTCGGCCATGAGCGACGACGACGTGCGTCGTCTGGTGCGCGGCTTGGTACGCTCCGGCCACATGAGCGCGTTGGAGCACGCCAGCTTCACCTTCGCGATCGATGGCATATCCAGGGCGTGTTCGCATCAGTTGGTGCGGCATCGCGTTGCTTCCTACAGCCAGCAGTCTCAGCGCTACGTGCGTTTCGGCCCTGACGGAGGTTTCGTGGTCCCGCCCCACATCGAGTCCTCGCCCGAGGCGCGTGCCGTGTTCTACGAAGCCATGGACAACGCCCGCCGCTCCTACGAGCGGCTGGTGGAGTTGGGTCAGGCCGAGGGGCGGACGCAACGAGTCGGTCTTCGAAGATGCCCGCTTCGTGCTGCCCAACGCGGCCGAGACCAAGATCGTCGTGACCATGAACGCCCGCGAGCTCAGGCACTTCTTCTCGCTCCGCTGTTGCCGCAGGGCGCAGTGGGAGATCAACCGGTTGGCCTGGACCATGCGTCATCTGGCCTCCGAGTCGGCGCCGCTACTCTTCGAAGGCACCGGTCCGGGCTGCATGACCGGCGGCTGCCCCGAGGGCAAGATGTCGTGCGGCGAACCCTACACGGAAGAGGAGATCCTCTCCCTGGATCTCGTCGCGGTCCGTCACCGATCTGGGCCGAGAGTGAGCGCGCGCCCGCCGAAAACGGACGAACGTGTGGTCGTGGAAGCGCCGGCTGGGGACGTCGAGACGCCGGTCGTCACCGAGCCCTCCAGTGAGGGCGAAGACTCGCTGTTCTGTCCGTCGGGCCAGACCTATGGGGGGCAGGCGGTCATCGAAGGCGTGATGATGCTCGGCCGCACCTCGTGGGCGATAGCGGTGCGCAGACCGTCGGGAGGCATCGCCCGGGCTGTCTACCCGCTCGAGAAGCTCGGCTCGCGTCACCGCTGGCTCAAACTCCCGGTCATACGGGGCGTCGTCTCCATGTACGAGTCCCTGACCCTGGGCATCAAGGCCCTGGGCATCTCGGCGAACGTCGGCCTGGAAGACCCCAACGCTCCCGATGCTGGTCAGGATTCAGTCATCAGCGACGCGTCCAAGAGCGCTCCTGAGGCGCCGGCCGAGGCGGAAGGTGCCGGAGCGGACGAGCAGTCGCCGGCCTGCCGCCAAGAAGCCGAGGAGCCCGCGTTCGGGTGGAAAGAGCTGCTCGTGACCGTGCTCGTGGCGGTGGCCTTCGCCGTGGGCCTGTTCGTGGTCGTGCCCTTGTTCGTGGTCAAGTACTTCGAGGAGACCTTCTCCAACCCGTTCGTGTTCAATCTGGTGGAGGGCGTCATCCGGATCGTGATCTTTCTCCTGTACATCCTGGTGATCTCACTTCTCCCCGATCTGCGCCGGGTCTTCATGTACCACGGGGCCGAGCACAAGGTCATCCATGCGTACGAATCCTGCGGCAGGGCGGACGCGGAACGGGCCAAGGCTTTCTCGACCCTGCATCCGCGTTGCGGCACCGGGTTTCTGCTCCTGGTGATGGTCATCGCGGTGTTCGTCTTTGCCATCGTGGGCAAGCCCGACCTGCTCTGGTTGGTGCTCTCGCGCCTGCTGGGCATCCCGCTCATCATCGGCGTTTCCTACGAGATCGGCATAAAATGGTTGGGTAGGCATCCCAACGGATTCGTCGCCCGCATCCTGCTCTGGCCGGGACTCCAGTTGCAGCGTCTGACCACCCGCGAACCTACTCCCGACCAACTCGAGGTGGCGGCTGCCGCTCTGGCGGAGGTCATGCGCATGGACGGTACTGCGCAGCTGGTGCCCAGGGAGTTGACCGCTCAGACATGATCGAACGACTCGCGACCGAGATAGAGGAGAAGTACATCTCGCTCGTGGAGGAGCTGGCCGATCCCGAGGTCCTTCGCGACCAGTCGCGCTACACCGAGTTGTCCAAGGCGCACTCCGATCTGGAGGACTCCTACCGGTTGGCCGTCGCCTATCGCGAGACGCGCGCCGCCCTCGAGGAGGCGGAGGCGATGCTCGACGAGGGCGGGCTCGATCCCGAGATGAAGGAGTTCCTCATGGAAGAGAAGGGGAACGCTCGGGAGAAGCTCGAGGAGCTGGAGCAAGCGCTGCGCCTGGCCGTGTTGGAGAAGGATCCGCGCGATGAGAAGAACGCCATCGTGGAGGTGCGAGCGGGGGCGGGCGGCGACGAGGCCGCGCTCTTCGCGACCGAGGTCCAGCGGATGATCATGCGCTATGCCGAGCGGCTGCGCCTCAAGACCGAAGTCCTGTCCACGACCGAGGCGACTCTTGGCGGGATCAAGGAGGTCATCTTCGAGGTCAAGGGCAAGAACGCCTATGGCGCGCTCAAGTACGAGTCGGGCGTGCACCGGGTGCAGCGGGTCCCGGTGACCGAGTCCACGGGTCGCATCCACACCTCCACCGTCACCGTGGCGGTGCTTCCCGAGGTGGAGGACGTCGAGATCCACATCGATCCCAACGACGTGCGAGTGGACGTCTACCGATCCACCGGACCGGGCGGGCAGTCGGTCAACACCACCGACTCGGCGGTCAGGCTCACCCACGTCCCCACGGGACTGGTGGTGTCGTGCCAGGACGAGAAGTCCCAGCTACAGAACAAGGAGCGGGCCTTCCGCATCCTGAGGGCGCGTCTCTACGACATCGCCCAGGCCGAGCAGAACGCCCAGGTGGCGGCTCAGCGCCGCAGCCAGGTGGGCACCGGCGACCGGTCGCAGAAGATCCGGACGTACAACTTCCCCCAGGGACGGGTCACCGATCACCGGGTCGGGCTCACCTCGCATCGCATGGAAGCCATACTGCAGGGCGAGCTGGAGGAGTTCACCGAAGCCCTGGAGGCCCAGGACCGGGCCGACCAGCTGGCTGCGACCGAGTTCTGATCCCGGACGCAAGGGGCGGTCCCGTGGAGCAATGGACCATCGGCACGCTGCTGGAGACGGCAGGCGGCTACCTGCGCGACAAGGGATCGACCTCTCCCCGGCTCGACGCTGAGCTGCTTCTGGCCGAGACCCTGGAGCGTGGAACGGATCCATCTCTACACGGAGTACGATCGCCCGCTGGCGCCAGCCGAGGTCGACCGCTATCCGGGCCTCTCATCGCGCGCCGGGCCGCGCACGAGCCGGTGGCCTACATCCTGGGACACGCCTACTTCCGCCATCTGGTGCTGGAGGTGACTCCCGCCGTCTTGATCCCCCGGCCGGAGACCGAGGAGTTGGTCGACGTGGCTCTGCGAGCTGCTGCGACGCCGGCCTGCATGGACGCCTGGGTCTGATCGGCGAACCCGACCGCGGTGCGCTGCCCGCAGCGGGCGGCAGCGCTCGTCAGCTGGCCGCGCCCCTGATCGTCGACGTCGGCACCGGGAGCGGGGCCATCGCTCTCAGCCTGGCCCAGGAGGCCGGCGCTGCGGGTGCTGGCCATCGACTTGAGCGCCGAGGCGCTCGCGGTGGCCGCCCGCAACGCCGCGGCCATGGGGGTGGAGGAATTGGTGGAATTCGAGCCAGGCCGACCTCCTATCCGGGCTGGCGGAGAAGCAGTCTCCACCTGGTGGTCAGCAACCCGCCCTACGTGACATCGAGCGACATGGCTACTCTGGCGCCCGACATCCGGCTGTTCGAGCCTGCCTCGGCCCTGGACGCAGGACCCGACGGACTGGCGGTCATCCGCCGACTGCTGCCGCAGGCGGCCCGGGTGCTGAGACCCGGTGGGAGCGTGCTCCTCGAGGTGGGAGACGGGCAGGCGGCCGAGGTCGCCGGGCTCGCTCGCGAGGCCGGTTTCTCCCTCGTCAACGTGCACAAGGATCTCTCTCGCAAGGAGCGCATCGTGGAGGCGACGCTTCCCGGGGCGTTCGAAGTAGACTGCGTCGGATCTGGACGAGATACAGGCGGGCGGCGTTGGCCAAGGCGCTCGCAGGCGGGCGCCGTCATCGGCATCCCCACCGACACCGTGTACGGCATCGGGGCGCGGTGGGACTCTCCGGCGGGCGTACGCCGCCTCTTCGCGGCGAAGGGCCGCTCCTCCGAGCAGCCGGTCGCCGTGCTCTTCTCCTCCGTGGAAGCGGTGAAGGAGGCGCTCCCCGATCTCGACTCGACCTCCGCCCGGGTTCTGGAAGCGCTGCTGCCCGGTCCGTTCACGTTCGTGGTGGCCACCACCGTCCCTCGCCCGAGCTCTGGTGGGCACGGCGGATTCCTTGGGCGTCCGGGTGCCGGCACATCCGGCACTTCTCGGGCTGCTCCGCTCTCTGGGCACGCCCTCTGGCCGCGACCAGCGCCAACCCGACCGGTGGCAGGGACGCCGTCACTCTCGCCGACGTCGATGCCGGTGTGCTCTCGCACTGCTCCGTCGCCGTGAAGACGGTCGGGGCCGATGGCGGCGACGCGGGTGGGTCGCCCGGGGTTGCGCAGGGCAGCGGGGCCGCCTCGACAGTGGTCGATCTGCGCCCCCTGGCCACGGGTGGCGCTCCGCTGATCTTGAGGGAGGGTGCGGTGACCGGGACCGAGGTGCTGGAGCGCATCGCCGCCCTCGGATAGGCTGGGTCTTAGATCGCTGGCCTGCGCCGGTCGGCTCTTCGACAGCAGGGGCCGGACAACTCCATCTGATATTCTGGAATCCTGCTCAATGAGGAGGGGTCTATGCGCTACGGGTTTGGCTGCGATCATGCCGGATTCGAACTCAAAGCTGTGTTGGTCAAGGAGCTGATCGCCGCCGGTCATGAGGTGGTCGACATGGGCACCGACAGTGCCGAACGCACCGATTTCCCCGACTATGCGAACAAGGTCGCGCAGGCGGTCAGTGAGGGCCGGGTGGACAGGGGCAGTGCTGGTGTGCGGGACAGGCGCGGGCATGGCCATGGCCGCGAACAGACACCCGGGGGTGCGGGCGGCTGCGCTCAGCGACTGCTTCTCGGCGCGCATGGTCCGTCGTCACAACGACGCCAACGTGCTCTGCCTGGGCGCTCGGGTGGTCGGCGCGGGATTGGCTGTGGATCTTCTGCGGATCTGGATGTCGGAGGACTTCGAGGGTGGACGCTATGCCGAGAGGCTGGAAATGATACGCGGGGGATACAGAGGAGGAGCTGAACGTTGAGTACCGTTTCGCGCAAGGCAAGCTACACCGACCTGCCGCTTGCCGACGTAGACCCCGCCATCTGCCGCTCTGATCAAGCAGGAGCTTGCCCGCGAGCGCCAGAACATCGAGCTCATCGCTTCGGAGAACTTCACGGCCGCCGCCGTGCTCGAGGCGGTGGGGAGCGTTCTCACCAACAAGTACGCCGAGGGCTACCCGCGCAAGCGCTACTACGGCGGCTGTGAGGTGGTTGACGACGTCGAGGCGCTGGCGATCGCAAGGGCCAAGGCCCTGTACGGTGCCGAGCATGCCAACGTCCAGCCTCATTCTGGCTCCACGGCGAACCAGGCCGTCTACTGTGCGACTCTCGAACCGGGTGACTCGGTCTTGTCGATGAGCCTGGCCCACGGCGGTCATCTGACTCACGGTCTCTCCGCCAACTTCTCTGGGCGCGCATACGCGTTCCATCACTACGGCGTCGACCGGACGACTGGGAGAATCGACCTGGACGAGGTCCGGGCGCAGGCACTGAAGCATCGGCCGAAGCTGATCGTCGTGGGCGCGAGCGCCTATCCGCGTCTGCTCGACTTTGCCGCCTTCCGGGCCATCGCCGACGAGGTGGGCGCGGAACTGATGGCCGACATGGCGCACATCGCCGGACTGGTGGCCGGCGGCGCCCATCCATCCCCGGTTCCCCACTGCCATTGGGTCACCACCACGACTCACAAGACGCTGACCGGTCCTCGGGGCGGCGCCGTCTTCTGTCAGGCCAAGGATGCCGCTCGTCTGGACAAGGCCGTCTTCCCCGGCCTGCAGGGTGGTCCCTTGGAGCACGTCATCGCTGGGAAGGCCGTCTGCTTCTTGCTGGCCTCTACAGAGGAGTTCAAGGCCAAGCAGCGGCTCACGGTCGCGAACGCCGCAGATACTCGCCGAGACCCTTCTCGAAGGTGGGCTCAAGCTCGTCTCCGGCGGGACGGACAACCACCTCATGCTGGTCGACTTCACCGGCACCGAGATGACAGGCATTCACGCCCAGGAGCTTCTCAGGCGCGTGGGGATCACGGCCAACAAGAACGTCGTGCCGTTCGACGAGCGGCCACCCACGGTCACCTCTGGGATCCGCCTGGGAACGCCGGCCATGACCACCCGGGGCTTCGGTACCGAGGAGATGCGTGAGGTGGGCCGGATCATCGTCGAGGCGCTCACGACCGAACCTACCGACGCAGATCTTGACGGGCTCCTCCAGCGCAGCCGCGCCCTGACCGCGGCCTTCCCGCTCTACCCTTCTCTGGGGGACTGATGGCCGGGCCGGGCGAGACTCCACCGCGAGCCGCTCGCCCGAGTTGGGAGGACTACTTCATGGAGATCGCCCAGGTGGTCTCCACCCGGTCGAGTTGTCTGCGCCGGCAGGTGGGCGCTGTGCTGGTGAAGAACCGGCAGATCCTCACCACGGGCTACAACGGCGTGCCTCGAGGGATCGGTCACTGCGACGAACGAGGGTGCCTGCGGGATGAGCTGGGCATCCCCTCCGGTGAGCGCCACGAGCTGTGCCGGGGTCTCCACGCCGAGCAGAACGCCATCATCCAGGCTGCCTATCACGGAGTGGCCATCAACGGGGCCGAGGTCTACTGCACGCACCAGCCCTGCGTCTCCTGCGCCAAGATGCTGATCAACGCCGACGTGGTGGCGGTGTACTTCTCGCGGCGACTACCCGGATCCGCTGGCCATGGAGGTGTTCGAAGAGGCGGGAACGCGCCTGGTGCGGATGGGCTGAAAAAGACATCTCGAGAACATTGGATGAACAATGGATATCACTCTCTTGCGCATCCTTGCAGCGCTGTTTATAATGCGACCGGTGCACTGATGAACAGAGATTCCCGGCGAGAACCACCGGAGGCGGGGAGTCTCGCGTTCTCGTTCGTGGCTCTGGTCCTGGTCTTCACCGGTCTCGGCTATGTGCTGGACCGTTGGCTGGAGACGGGGCCATGGCTCATGGTGGCCGGGGTGTTCGTGGGCGCCGGCTTGGGCTTCGTGTACTTGGTGTTCATCTTGTTCGCCAGTTCCTCGAAACGTCGGGATCGGCCGGACGAGGACGGCGAGGACGAAGGACCGGAGGACCGCTCATCGTAGCGGATAGGTTCGGCAGACTGGGAGGGTATGCTGACGCTGACGTTGATATCCGTGGCAATCGGGCTTGTTCTGGCGGTCGCCTACCACTTCCTCTCGATGCGGTTGCAGAGCTGGGTCGTCCAAGCAGAAGGCTGCCATGGTGCCCGTCGTCACCGTCCTCGGCTTCCTCGTGCGCCTCACCGTGTTCGCGGTCATTCTCGTGGCTATCGGCTCTCTGGACTCCCCTCAACATCCTCGCTCGTGTGTCTGTCCTTCGTCGTCGTGTTCACGATCCTGAACGGCATCTGGCTCTACACCCTTGCAACCAAGCGTCGTGGACGTCACCGCCTTCGCCGGGCGCCACCGGCGCGAACTAGGGAGCTCGGATGCTGCGGCTGAAGAAGCCGGGAACAAGATCGTCGAGGCTCTGCACGAGCTGAACGTGCAGACAGTCGTCTCGATCCCCAAGGTGGGGCCGTTCGACTTCTCCATCACCAATGCGGTGATCTACCTGTGGGTCTCGGCGCAGTCGTGGTCTTCTTGTTCTTCTTCATCGCGGCCAAGAGAAGCAAGAAGGAACCCGGAGAAGCTGCAGACCTTGCGGAGATCATGTCTCGAATTTCGCCACGGGGCACCTGACCGGCCAGATAGGGGAGAAGGGGAAGAAGTACTACTACCTGATCCTCACCATCTTCTCCTTCATCTTCATCACCAACCTCATCGGCCTCATCCCGAAGCCGAGGTACTCAAGCCCTACACGCCCACGGCCAACATCAACGTGACCTTCAGCATGGCCATGGTCGTGTTCTTCATGACCCAGTATCCAGGGCTTCAAGCGGCACGGTGTTCGGGGCTACGGGCGTGCCTTCATGACTCCTCCGGGGGTGCCCAAGGCTCTTGGCCGCCCGCTCAACGTCATCTTCTTCCCGGTCCACGTCATGGGAGAGGTCTTCAAGCCTCTGTCGCTCTCGGTCCGGCTCTTCGCCAATACGATCGCCGGCCACCTGATCATCCTGGTCATGCTCGGGCTGCTGCTGCAGTACGCGAATATCATCATCCTGCCCACGGCGCTGTTCGTGATCATCATGACTGCGTTCGAGATCTTCGTCGCCTTCATCCAGGCCTATATCTTCTCGCTGCTTTCCGTCGTGTACATCGAAACGGCAATCTACGCTGGCCACTAGCGACAACCCTGGATCAAGGAGGACATCGACAATGGACGCCAACACCGCCGCCAACCTCGCTGCTGGTATCGCCATGGGCTTCGCGACCATCGGCCCGGGCATCGGCATCGGCTATCTGACCGGTCACGCGTGCGAGGCGGTCGCCCGGCAGCCCGAGGCTTCCGGTGACATCCGTACCGTGTTCATCATCGGTATGGCTCTGACCGAGGCGCTCGCCCTGTACGCGTTCGTCATCGCCATCATCCTGCTGTTCGTCGTCTAGCAGACGGTCGGCAACCACACGGAACGAGAGGACCGTATGGCTGACGGCAGGAGAGGCCGGGAGAGAGCATGCAGATATTCGAGATAAGCCCAGGGCTGTTCATTTGGTCGCTGATCACGTTCCTGATCCTGGTGGCACTGCTGTACAAGTTCGCCTTCAACCCGCTCATGCGGATGCAGAAGGCGCGCCAAGACCAGATCCATCAGGCCATCAACGACGCGGAGAGACTGCGCGACGAGGCGCAGGACCTGCTGGCCGACTACAAGCAGCAGCTGACTGAGGCCCGGGAAGAGGCGGCGACCATCGTCGATCGGGCGCGCAAGGCGGGCGAGTCGACCAAGGCAGAGGTTCTGGAGGAAGCGCGCGTGCAGGCCGAAGCGACCCTCGCCAAGGCCCGGCAGCAGATCGAGCGCGACACCAACCAGGCCCTGCAGAGGATCCGCGAAGAGGTGGCCGATCTCACCGTCGCCGCCACCGAGAAGGTGGCCGGCAGGAGCTCTGACGGGAGAGGACCAGCTTCGGCTGATCCAAGAAGCCATCAACGAGATCGATCTCAGCAAGATCAGCGAGAACTAGAGGACCAGAGTGACAGGGACAGGCCGTGAGCGAGAACAAGATCGCACGAGTCTACGCGACCGCTCTCTACCAGGCTGCCGATGAAGAAGGCCGCGTGGAGGAGGTAACGCGCGACCTGGGCGAATTCGTCCAGGCGCTGGAGTCGTCGGCAGAGCTCCGGCATCTGCTCGTGGCCGAGGAGATCTCCGACGTCCGCAAGACGCAGGTCCTCATGGAACTGACCGAGGGCGGCGACGAGCTCATGAGGAATCTCATGCGCCTGATGGTGGACAAGAGCCGCGAGGGCGAACTGGCCGGCGTGTACCGGGCCTTCGTCGCGCTGTCGGAAGAGGCGCAGGGCCTCGTGCACGTAGAGGTCGTCTCGGCCGTCCCCCTCACCGCCCCCTTGCAGGAGGCGCTCCGGAGCAAGATCGAGCTCTCGCTGCATAAGACCGTCGAACTGACAATGACCGTGGACAAGGAGATCCTCGGCGGCCTCCGGCTGCGCATCGGCGACCGGGTCGCCGATGCCAGCGTGCGTCACCGGCTGGAGAGACTCCGCGAAGTGTTGATCACCCCTATGGCTAGCTTGGAGGGTTCAGTTGAAGCTGCGTCCTGAGGAGATAACCAGCGTCCTAAAATCCCGCATCAAGAGCTACGAAGCGGGCGTCGACATCCAGGAAGTGGGCACGGTCGTGCAGGTCGGCGACGGCGTGGCCCGCATCCAGGGGCTGGAGAACGCAGTCGCCTCCGAGATGCTCGAGTTGCCCCACGGCGTCATGGGTTTGGTGCTCAACCTCGAAGAAGACAGCGTGGGCGCCGTGCTGATGGGCGAGGACACGCTCATCAAAGAGGGCGACCAGGTCAAGCGGACCGGCAAGGTCATCCAGGTGCCGGTCGGCGAGGCCCTGGTCGGCCGAGTGGTCAACCCCCTTGGGGTTCCGCTGGACGGCAAGGGCCCCATCGAGACCAGCGAGTTCCGCCCGGTGGAATTCAAGGCTCCGGGCGTCATCCGCAGGCAGCCGGTGAAGGAGCCGCTGCAGACCGGCATCAAGGCCATCGACTCCATGATCCCGATCGGTCGCGGCCAGCGCGAGCTGATCATCGGCGACCGCGGCACCGGCAAGACCGCCATCGCCGTCGACACGATCATCAACCAGAAGGGCCAGGACGTCATCTGCATCTACGTGGCCATCGGTCAGAAGGCTTCCACCGTGGCCGGTCTGGTGGCCAAGCTGGAAGAACACGGGGCCATGGACTACACCATCGTCATCATGGCGACGGCCTCGACGTCTGCCCCCATGCGCTACATCGCGCCCTACGCCGGGGCAGCCATGGGCGAGTACTTCACCTACTCGGGGCGGCACGCCCTCTGCGTCTATGACGACCTCACCAAGCACGCCGACTCCTACCGGCAGATGTCGCTGCTCCTGCGCCGCCCGCCGGGCCGCGAGGCTTTCCCGGGCGACATCTTCTACCTGCACAGCCGTCTGCTCGAGCGGGCCTGCAAGCTCAGCGACAAAGAGGGCGGAGGTACGCTAACCGCCCTGCCCGTGATCGAGACGCAGGCCGGCGACGTGTCCGCGTACATCCCGACCAACGTCATCTCCATCACCGACGGTCAGATCTTCCTGGAAAGCGACCTCTTCTACTCGGGTATCCGGCCTGCCATCAACGTGGGCATCTCGGTCTCACGAGTGGGCGGCAACGCCCAGATCAAGGCCATGAAGAAGGTGGCTGGGTCGCTTCGGCTCGACCTCTCTCAGTTCCGTGAGTTGGAGGCGTTCGCCAAGTTCGGGTCAGAGCTCGACCAGGAGACGCAGAAGACCCTGGCCCGGGGAGAACGGCTCGTGGCCTCGCTCAACCAACCTCAGTACGTGCCTTGGCCCGTTGAGGAACAGGTGATGATCATCTACTCCGCCACCCACGGCTACGCCGACGACGTCCCGGTGCCTAAGGTCTCGCACTTCAACACCTCGCTTCGCGACTACCTGGACCAGCAGTATCCCGAGATCGGTGCCGAGATCGCCAAGAGCAAGGATCTGACGCCGGAGACGGAAGCCAAGCTTCGGGCGGCCATCGAGGCGTTCAAGGTCATCTGGTCTGTCGACGAGCCCATTCTCTAGGATCACATGGCCTCTCAGCGAGACATACGCCGTCGGATCGCCTCTGTCCAGAACACGAGCAAGATCACCAAGGCCATGGAGATGGTGGCCGCGGCGCGCCTGCGGCGCGCCCAATTGCGGATCGAAGCCACCCGTCCCTACGCTCTCAACATGCTGGAGTTCATCGGCCAGCTGGTGCGCTACCTACAGGTGGATCTCAGTCTGAATCCGCTGCTCAAGGAGCATGCCGAGATCAAGAAGGTGGCGGTCATCGCCCTCACCGCCGACCGGGGCTTGTGCGGCGCGTTCAACTCGAACATCCTGCGCAGGGCGCTTCAGTTGATCGACAAGTACACCGCCGAAGGCGTGGAGAGCGACCTGGTCATCATGGGACGGAAGGGCGTCGGCAGCGCTCGGTTCCAGGGCTACCGCATCGACAAGGCCTACCTGGACGTGACCGAACGCACCGCGTTCCTTGAGGCGCAGGCCCTGACCAACGGGGTCATCAGGCGCTACGCGGCCGAGACCATCGACCGGGTGCATCTGGTCTTCAACCGCTTCAAGAGCCCGATGGAGCAGTTCGTCACCGACCAGGTGATACTGCCCATCCAGGAGGAGATAACCACTCTCTACTCTCCTTCCGAGGCTTCCGCACACATGGACTTTCTCTTCGAGCCGTCGCCGGAGCTGATACTGGCCGATCTCCTGCCCTCATACGTCGAGATCACCATCTTCCGGGCCATCCTGGAGGGCATGGCCAGCGAGCACGGCGCCCGGATGACGGCGATGCGGACCGCCTCGGAGGCGGCGGACGAGATGATCGACGATCTGACCCTGGCAATGAACCGGGTGCGGCAGGCGTCCATCACCCAGGAGATCCTGGAAGTGGTGGCGGGCGCCGACGCTCTGTCCGGATAATGGCTCGTTTCGGAATGGCGGTTCAACGACATGTCATCCCGTGACCAGCTCCAATAGGAGGACGAAAAGGCGATGAACAAAGGCAAGATCGTTGAGATCATCGGCCCGGTGCTCGATGTGGAGTTCGCCGAGTTTCTGCCGGCCATCTACAACGCCCTCGAGGTCGATGTCGAGACGGCGTCGGGGAGGATCCACCTCATCGCCGAGGTGCAGCAGCACCTGGGCGACAACAAGGTGCGCGCCGTGGCCATGGACTCCACCGACGGCCTCGCCCGTGGCATGGAGGTGATCGACACCGGCCAGGCCATCTCCGTCCCCGTTGGGCAGGCGACTCTGGGCCGGCTGTTCAATCTCCTGGGCGATCCGATCGACGAGGGCGAGGCGCTCCCGGCCGACGTGGAGCGGTGGCCTATCCATCGGCCGGCTCCTGCCTTTGAAGACCTGGAGCCCACAACGGAGGTCCTCGAGACCGGCATCAAAGTCATCGATCTTCTCGCTCCCTATATCAAGGGCGGCAAGGTCGGCCTCTTCGGCGGCGCCGGCGTGGGCAAGACCGTGGTCATCCTGGAGCTCATCCACAGCATCGCCACGCATCACGGCGGCATCTCGGTGTTCGGCGGCGTCGGCGAGCGCACCCGTGAGGGCAACGACCTCTATCTGGAGATGAGCGAGTCCGGGGTCATCAACAAGACGGCCATGGTGTTCGGCCAGATGAACGAGCCCCCGGGCGCTCGTCTGCGCGTGGGGCTTTCGGCGCTGACGATGGCGGAGTACTTCCGCGACGTCCAGGGCCAGGACGTGCTTCTCTTCATCGACAACATCTTCCGCTTCGTGCAGGCGGGGTCCGAGGTCTCGGCCCTGCTGGGCCGGATGCCGTCGGCCGTGGGCTACCAGCCGACCCTCGCCTCCGAGATGGGCGAACTACAGGAGCGGATCACTTCCACCACTCGGGGCTCGGTGACCTCGGTCCAGGCCATCTACGTTCCGGCCGACGACCTCACCGACCCGGCTCCGGCCAACACTTTCGCCCACCTCGACGCCACCACGGTCCTCAGCCGGGCCATCTCCGAGATGGGCATCTATCCCGCGGTCGATCCGCTCGACTCGACCAGCCGCGCGCTCAGCCGGCAGGTCGTCGGCGACGAGCATTACGAAGTGGCCATCAAGGTGCAGGAGATCCTGCAGCGCTACAAGGATCTGCGCGATATCATCGCCATCCTGGGCATGGACGAGTTGTCCGACGAAGACAAGGTGACGGTGCGCCGGGCCCGCAGGATCCAGCAGTTCCTGTCGCAGCCTTTCTTCGTGGCCGAGCAGTTCACCGGTATGGCGGGCCGCTTCGTGCCGCTCAAAGAGACAGTGCGCAGCTTCAAGGAGATCATCGAGGGCAAGCATGACGATCTGCCCGAGCAGGCCTTCAAGTATCAGGGCAGCATCGACGACGTGATCGCGGCGGCGCGCGCGAGCCAGGCGGCAGCGGCCACGGCCGTCGCCGACGCCGAAGCGATCACCAGCGCTGTTGCCGCTGAGACCGTCACAGCCTAGAGCGAGCGAGGTAGACGCGTGGGCCAGGAGGACAGTCCTTTCCTTAGCTTGCAGTTGGTCGCCCCTGCTGGACCGGTGTTCGAAGGCGACGTGCAGATGGTCGTACTTCCGGCGGTCACCGGCGAGTTGGGCGTGTTGGCCCGGCACGCTCCTCTGGTCGCCCAGCTCACCATCGGCCGGCTGCGCGCGCTCACGGTCGACGGGGAGTGGCTCACTTTCGCAGTCGCCGAGGGCTTCGCAAAGGTCCAGTTCAACAAGGTGATCGTGCTTGCCGACGCGGCCGAAGAGGCCTCGAAGATAGATGTTGAGCGGGTGAAGAAGTCCGTGGAGCGGGCTACTCAACGCCTGGAGATGCATCGGCTGGGCACCGTGCCTGAGGGTGACTACGTGGATCCATACCGGGAGCAGATGGCATTGCGCCGAGCCAAGAATCGACTGAAGGTCTCCGAGAGGCACAATACGTGACGACTGGGCCGGCCGCAGGACCAGGAGAACCGCGTCTTCTCGTTCACGGTGGCCATCGGCTTTCTGGGCAGGTGGCTGTCTCGGGGGCGAAGAACTCGGCTCTCAAACTCATGGCGGCGTCGCTCTTGGCGCCTGGCACGAGCGTGCTGCACAACGTCCCTGATATCCAGGACGTTCGCACCATGCAGGAGGTGCTCGAGTATCTGGGAGCGACGGTGGACTTCGACGACGGCACCATGACGGTGGACACCACCGCGGTGCAGTCGCACGTGGCTCCCTACGAACTGGTGCAGCGCATGCGGGCCTCCATCCAGATCATGGGCCCTCTGGTGGCGCGGTTCGGGCAGGCCCGGGTGGCGATGCCGGGTGGCTGTAACCTGGGCCCACGAAAGATCGACATCCATCTGCGCGGCTTGGCCGACATGGGCGGGACGGTGCGCTCCGATCACGGCTTCGTGGAAGTGACTGCGTCGAAGCTGCACGGCATCGATATGTTCCTTGACTATCCGAGCGTGGGGGCCACGGAGAACCTGCTCATGGCCGCCGTGCTGGCCGAGGGCACGACCAATCTCGAGAACGTGGCCCGCGAACCGGAGATCGTCGATCTGTGCAAGTTCCTGATAAGCATGGGCGCCGATATCGAGGGGGCGGGGACTTCCACTGTACGGGTGAACGGCGTGGCCGAGATGCACCCCACGGAGCACACCGTTCTGGGAGATCGGATCGAAGCCGGAAGCTTCCTCATCGCCGGCGCCGTCACGGGCGGAGATGTGGAGGTGACGGGCATCAGCCCACACGTGCTCGACTTGTTCCTCTCCAAGCTACGGTCGGCCGGCGTGCAGGTGCAAGAGAACACGCGCAGCATCAGGGTGACCGGCGACCCTGGGTCGTATGTCGCGGTGGATGTGGCCACGCTGCCCTATCCGGGGTTCCCCACCGATCTCCAGGCTCAGATGATGGTGCTGCTGTCGGTGGCCCAGGGGGTCTCGGTGGTCACCGAGAACGTGTTCGGGAACCGCTTCGGCTTCGTGGACGAACTGATACGACTGGGAGCCGACATCCGGGTGGACGGCAACCATGCCGTCGTCACCGGAGGGCGCTCGCTGACAGGAGCCATCGTCCGCTGCCCCGATCTGAGGGCCGGGGCCTCTCTCGCCATAGCCGGCCTGACGGCCGAGGGGTGCACCGAACTGCGAGAGGTCTACCACATAGACCGGGGTTACGAGCGGTTCGAGCAGAAGCTGCGCGGCCTGGGGGCTCACGTGGAGAGGATGAACGGCAGCGACTGCTGCGACTAGCTCTGGTTTTGGCCTCGTCCGTGGTCCGCGGTAGAATCTCCCTTTGACTCGAGGAGGGGAGCGTACCCTGAGCGACAAACCCTACACCGTCTATGCGGTCGAGAAACTGAAGAAGCGAAGGCTGCGCCGGGCGGTGCTGTTCTCGGCTCTCG
The DNA here is from genome assembly GCA_963714175.1 of uncultured Actinomycetes bacterium. GTDB lineage: Bacteria > Actinomycetota > Thermoleophilia > RBG-16-64-13 > RBG-16-64-13 > RBG-16-64-13. Next base: position 826,817 of record CAVQNN010000011.1, read on the forward strand.
GACTGCTCCTGCTGGTCTTGGCCGGGGTGGGAGGATCGCTTCTCTGGCTCAATTGCAAAGTGGGCGGCACGGAGATTACCGACCCCGGGGTGTCACAGGCGCTGGAATCGACCATCCCGGACGCCATCGGTACACCGACCGGCATGGACATCCTCGTGCTGGGCGTCGACAAGCGCCCGGAGAATGCCGGAGAGGAGAGCCGCTCCGACACGATGATATTGGTGCACGCCGACCCGGACAACAACTACCTTTCGATTCTTTCTCTGCCCCGCGACCTGCGGGTGGAGTATCCGGACGTCGGATTCCGGAAGCTGAACTGGGCGTACGCGCATGGAGGCGCCGAACTCGCAATCACGACGGTGGAAGCGCTGACCAAGGTCAACGTCACGAAATACGTGGAGATCGACTTCCAAGCTTTCGAAGACCTGACGGACAAGGTGGGAGGCGTCTACGTAGACGTCGACCAACGCTACTACAACGACAATCCCAAGTATGAGTTGATCAAGCTTTCCCCGGGCTATCAACTGCTTGATGGCGCCAATGCGCTCGACTACGTGCGCTTTCGGCACGACCACAACTACGACTTCGGGCGCATGGATCGGCAGCAGCGTTTCTTCACTGCCCTCCGGGAGCAGGCCATGGGCTGGAACCTGGCCGTCGACCTCCCCGGATTGGTCGGGGCGATCTTCGACAACCTTGGCACCAGCGGACTGGGGACCAAGGACGTCGTCGAGCTTGGCCTACTGGGCCGTGACGAAACTCGATGGCTCTCGCATCCGGCAGGTGAGCCTCATCGGCGACATCCAGACGATCGACGACGAGTCCTACGTGATCCCGGCCGATGGAGCTGTGGAGGAAGCGGTCGCTGAACTGATGACGGCGCCGTCCGCGACGGGCAGCGGGACGACCACCGGCTCCTCCACCGTTGCCACGGAGGCCGCCACAACGTCATCCACGGCGGTGGACACCTCGGAGTTCATCACCGACCCCGACGAAGTCGAGAACAGCGTACTGTGGCATGATTTCGCGGCTACCGTGCCCTTCCAGTTGAGGGCGCCCGGCTACCTTCCAAAGGGCTACGCGTACGTGGACAGCAATCCGCCGAGGCAGACGGGGGGCTCGTACGGAATCGTGCGGGGCGACGAGGTCGAGCAGGCCATCAAGATGGTCTATCAGTACACCAACATGGAAGACACGCCCATGGATCAGTACATGGGGATCATGGAGACCACGTGGCTTGATGCGCCCGCGGCCGCCGAAGGGGTCGAAGTGGTGCGCAACGGCATCACCTACACCATCGTGGGAACCAATCAGAACACTGATCATGTCTGGTGGGTGCAGGATGATGTTCTCTACTGGGTCTCAAACACTCTGTCGTATCTCATGAACAAGACGGAGTTGCTGAAGGTGGCGGAGTCAATGATCGCAATACCTGGCGGAGTCGCGCGCTGAGGGAAAAGCCGTACACCCTGTATGAAGTCGAGGGTCGATCTGGTGGGCGGTGGAAGCGCATCGTTCTCTGGACGCTCGTCGGCCTCTTCGTGCTGCTGGCCGTCGGTATCGGCAGCTCGTACCTGTGGTATCGCCACCAGGTGGCGGGAGCCAACGATCGAGTGACGCCCGAGATCAGAGTGCGCGCTAACCGACAAGCCCAGCAGCACGCTCGTCACCGTCCCCGTCCCCGCGTCTCCTTCGGCCATGAATCTGCTGGTGCTGGGTTCGGACATGCGCGAGGGCGAAGAAGGATGGGCCAGCCGTTCCGACACCATCATGCTGGTGCACATCGATCCCGACCAAGACTACCTGTCGATCATGTCGTTCCCCCGCGACCTGCGGGTAGATGTGCCCGGCTACGGCGCTCAACAAGCTCAACTACTCGTTCGCAGTGGGCGGGGCCGCACTGACCATCAAGACCGTCGAGCAACTGACCGGCGTCGACATCGACCACTACCTGGAGGTGGACTTCAACGCCTTCAAAGACATCACCGACTCTCTGGGCGGGGTCTATGTCGATGTCGACCAGCGCTACTACAACGACAACCCCGAGTTCGAGCTCATCAAGCTGGCCCCTGGCTATCAGCTCCTGAAAGGGGACGATGCTCTCGACTATGTGCGCTACCGCCACGACCTCAACCTGGACTTCGGCCGCATGGAGAGGCAGCAGACCTTCCTCACCGCCATGAGAGAGCAGGCCATGGGGTGGGATCTGCCCTTGAAGCTGCCCGGATTGGTCGGCGCCATGTTCTCCAACGTCACCACCGATCTCGGCGCCAACGACTTCATCCGGTTGGCCTATTGGGGCAGTCAAGCTGGACGGGGAGCGTATGCGGCGGATCACCGTCGTCGGAGACGCCCGCGAAGAGGATGGAGTCTCCTACGTGTTTGTCGACGAGCAGGGTATCGCGGACGCGGTGACCGACTTACTGACCGTCCCCGGGACAGGTACGACGACCGCGACCGGCGGGCACCGGCACCTCATCCACCACCACCACGACGGTGGCCAAGGCCGATCTCGCCGGGGTGGAGGTAGACGTGCTCAACGCGAACGGTCGAAGCGGCGAAGCCGCCGCCGCCGGGGAATGGCTGCAGCAGCCTGGGTGCGACCGTCGTGACCACCGGGAACGCCGGGAGGTCCGAGGAGAAGACGTCGGTGGAGTACCCCTCCGGGCAGTCCGACGAGGCCGAGTCGGTGGCTGCAGCGCTCGACGCGGAGTCCGTGGAACGGAGCGACTCGGTCGAACGTGTGACTGTCATCCTGGGTGACGACTTCAGCCTTCCCACAGACTACGCGCTGCCCCCTGGCCCGGATACTGTCCCAGCGGCTCGCGGCTGGAAGACCATCGCCGGTTCGGTGCCCTTCGCCGTGCAAGCTCCTGCCTATCTGCCCGAGGACTACTACTTCGTCGAGCGGATGCCACCGGCGCAGGAAGGCGCATACACCTACGACATCGAGGTGGGCGGTGGAACCAAGCCGGCCTTCAAGATGCTGTACCGGCTCAAGCAGGGCGGATCCTGGACCGACCAGTACATGGGCATCACCGAGACCACGTGGCTCGATGCGCCGGCCGCCAGCGAGGGCCGGGAGGTGCGACGTGGCGACGTCACCTTCACCATCGTTGGCACGAACCAGAAGGTCGAGCGCATCTGGTGGAAGGCCGACGACATGCTCTACTGGATCTCAAACACCCTCTTCCACCTCCTGAGCCAGGAGGAGATTGCTGGCGGTGGCCGAGTCCATGATCCACATCCCGGCGGAATGAGGGTTCTCGTCGGTCCCCGCTCCGACCTGGAACGAGACCAGGTCATAGCGGCGGCGGCTCGTGCCCTTGCCGGCCCCGCAGGCTCGGTGGTTTCGTTGGCGGATGCCGGCGTCGGCAATCTGTCGCGTCGCTTGAGCCCGGCCGAGGTCGCCCTGCTGCGAGAGGCACTGAGGGGCGGCAGGCCCGGAGGGCGCGCGTCGGCCGACGACATGTTCAAGGACGAGAGCGAGCAGACGGCTGAGGGCCCGATCGTGGGCTACGTCTGCCGGGGCAATCGTCTGGACACTGGGGACGTGAGCGGAGCGGCCCGCGTCGAGGATCGGCTGGTGGTGGTGACCGATCACGCCAATCTGACCTGGCGCTCACCGCTCACCGGACCCAACGACGACGCCCTCGGCCCCCGCTTTCCCAGCATGGCCGGGGTCTATTCGCCGGAGACGGCGGTGAATCGTCTGGTGGCGGCGGGTATCATAGTGAGTGAGGGAGTGGTGGCCGGGGTCCTCGACGACACCCGGCCAACCGTCCTACGAGGCTGAGGTGGCCCGCGCACAGGGTCACTCGGCGGTGAGTTCGGAACTGGTGCCCGTGGTCATCGTGGCAGCCCATCTTGGGATGCGGGTGGCCGCGGTGGTGCTGATAGCGGGATCATAGAAAAAGGAGTGGGTTGTGGTCGATCATGACGTGAAGGACAAGGGCCTGGCTGCGTGCCGGGGTCTTGCGGATCGAGTGGGCGGAGAAGGAGATGCCGGTGCTCGCCCACATCCGCGAGCGCTTCGCCAAAGAGAAGCCTCTCGAAGGGCGTGCGCATCGGTGCGTGCCTGCACGTGACCAGCGAGACGGCCAGTCTCATGCGGACCCTGGCCGCGGGCGGGGCCGAGCTGTCCCTCTGCGCGTCCAATCCCCTTTCCACCCAGGACGACGTGGCGGCTGCGCTTGTGGTCGAATACGGCATCTCCACCTTCGCGATCAAGGGCGAAGACCGCGACACCTACTATCGGCACATCCAGAGTGTCATCGACTCTCATCCGCAGATCACCATGGACGACGGCGCCGACGTGGTGGGTCTGCTTCACACCGAGCGGACCGACGCAGCCGACGGGGTCATCGGCGGCACCGAGGAGACGACCACCGGGGTCATCCGACTCAAGTCGATGGAGAAGGACGGCGTGCTGCGCTATCCCATCGTGGCCGTCAACGAGGCCATGACCAAACACATGTTCGACAACCGCTACGGCACGGGGCAGTCCACCATGGACGGCATCATCCGGGCCACGAACCGCTTGATCGCGGGCAAGATCGTGGTCATCGCCGGCTACGGCTGGTGCGGCCGAGGCGTGGCCATGCGGGCCAAGGGCCACGGCGCCGACGTGGTCGTGCTCGAGGTCGATCCGCTGCGCGCGCTTGAAGCCATCATGGACGGATTCCGGGTCATGACCATGGCCGAGGCCGCTCCTATCGGCGACATCTTCGTCACCGCCACCGGCGACATCCACGTGGTGCGCAAGGAGCACTTCGAGGTCATGAAGGACGGGGCCATCGTGGCCAACACCGGACACTTCAACGTCGAGATCGACATCCCGGCCCTGGCCGGTCTCTCGTGGGCCGGCGCCAGGTGCGGGAGTTCGTCGAGGAGTTCACTCGCTCGGCGACGGCAGGAACATCTATCTGCTGGGAGAAGGACGGCTGATCAACCTGGCCGCGGCCGAAGGGCATCCCTCGAGCGTCATGGACATGAGCTTCGCCAATCAGGCGCTGGCGGCCGAGTACATGGTCAAGAACGCGAGCTCGCTCGAGAAGCGGGTATACGACGTCCCGACCGACATCGATGAGGAGATCGCTCGGCTCAAGCTCGCCTCTCTCGGCGCCGGCATCGACACGCTCACCCCCGAGCAGGAGCGAGTATCTGGCCAGCTGGAACATGGGGACCTAGGCGTGGGTTCGAGCGTCGGACAGCGTTCGAACGGTGGAGTGGCACGACGGGGTGGTGGTCATGATCGACCAGCGCCGGCTGCCGCTCGAAGAAGTGTACGTGCGCTGCGAGACCTGGGAGGAGGTGGCGGACGCCATCTGCACGATGGCGATCCGCGGCGCCCCTGCCCTCGGCGTGGCCGCGGGCATGGGCATGGCTCTGGCGGCGCGGGCCGCGCTGCGCGCCGGCAGCGGCCGGCGACGCCCAGCCCGCTTCCGGTCGCTCCGCGCTCCAAGATGCATCGAAAGGCCTATTCGAGACTCGGCCCACTGCCTATAACCTTCCCTGGGCGCTCAAGGAGATGGAGCGCATCTGGAGCAGGGACGACCTGTCTCCGGCGGAGGTCGCCGCTGCAGATGGAGCGGCGGGCGGTGGAGATCTACGAGGACGATCTGGCTTCGTGCAGGGCCATCGGGGAGTATGGGGCTGGGCTCATCCAGGGGGAGCAGCCTGTGATACTGACGCACTGCAACGCGGGAGCGTTGGCGACGGCCGGATACGGCACGGCGCTGGGGGTCATAAGGTCGGTGCATGCCCGCAATCCCCGTCTGCACGTCCTGGCCGACGAGACGCGGCCTCTGCTTCAGGGCGCGCGCCTGACCGCCTGGGAGCTGACGCGAGAAGGCATCTCGATGGAGCTCATCACCGACAGCATGGCCGGCCACTTCATGAGCCAGGGTCTGATCACCCACGTGGTCGTGGGCGCCGACCGCATCACCGCCAACGGCGACGTGGCCAACAAGATCGGCACCTACACCGTGTCGGTGCTGGCCCGCGAGCACGGTGTGCCCTTCTACGTGGCCGCCCCCTTCTCCACGGTCGACCGGTCGCTGGCCGACGGGAGCGCCATCCCCATCGAAGAGCGCGCCGCCGATGAGGTCACGGGATTCGGCGAGCGTACGCTGGGCTCCCGTGGGGGTGCGGGTGCGCAACCCGGCTTTCGACGTGACTCCCGCGCGCAATGTGACTGCCATCATCACCGAACGGGGAGTGGCGTTCCCACCGTATGAGGAGAGTCTGAGGAGAACTGGAGGCATACATGAGAGTCATGATCATGGCCGCCGGCATCGGGACGAGGCTTCGTCCTGTCACCGATCTCGTACCGAAGCCCATGGCTCCGATCGCCAACAGGCCGGCTCTCTACCACATCCTGCGCCTTCTGCGCCGCCATGGTCTCCGCGAGGTGGTCATCAATCTCCACCATCTCCCCGATGTCATCACCAGCTACTTCGGCGATGGACGAGCGCTGGGAATGGAGATCAAGTACTCCTTCGAGCCTGAGTTGCTCGGAACTGCCGGCGGAGTGAAGAACAACGCGGGCTTTCTGGGCGGCGGGACTTTCCTGGTGATGAGCGGCGACGCACTGACCGACATCGATCTGACCGGATTGGTGGCGGCCCATCGCCGCAAGGGGTCCATCGCCACCCTGGCTGTCAAGGAGGTGGCCGACCCCAGTCTCTACGGGGTGGTGGTGGCCGACGACGACGACCGCGTGGTCGGCTTCCAAGAGAAGCCAACGCTGGAGGAAGCCCGCTCGCGCCTCTGCAACTGTGGCATCTACGTCTTCGAGCCCGAGATGCTGTCGCACATCCTGCCCGACCAGTTCGATGATTTCGGGAGGCGGGTCTTGCCCGATCTGCTGCGGCAGCGCGTTCCCTTCCATGCTCACGCCATCAGCGACTACTGGAGCGATGTGGGCAATCTGCACGAGTACATCCGAGGCAATGCGGACGCTCTGGCCGGACGGGTCGATATCGAGATCCCGGGCACGGAGGTCCGTCCCGGACTCTGGGTGGACGGCGAGGCGGACATCGCACCCTCGGCGCGCATCGAGCCTCCGGTCTTGATCGGCCAAGGATGCCGCGTAGGCGAGAACGCCGTCATCGAGGGGCCCTGCGTCATCGGCGACGGGTGCACGCTCGGAGCAGAGGCGCACGTGGCACGTACGTTGGTCTTGCAGCGGTCGCACATACCTGACGGGGGGGTAGTGGTCGATGGGATCGTCGGGCAGAGACTCTAACAGGCTGCTGGAAAAGGGGCGTCTCGCCGCACAGAGTGCGATGGGTACGCGCAAGACAAGAACGCAAGGAGCGTGAATAGCAGCGCTATTCACGCGACCGAGGACGCGGTATTGCGCCGCACAGTGCGTTCTGGCGGCCGGGACTTCGTTTTTCAGCAGTCTGCTATGGGCCGGGCGATGAGCGCCGGGGCGCGGAGGAATGACGTTTCGTCGCTGGGGCGAGATGGACGCGCGGGAGCGACGGGCGCGGAACTGGTTCGTCTGATCGGTTGGTTGCGTGTCTCCGTCGCCGAGCCCGTGCTCTCTGTGCTCTTCCCGCCTCGGTGCGTGGGCTGTGGCGACTTCGAGTCTCACCTCTGCCCGTCGTGCCGGGACACCCTGGAGGGGATAGGAGCGGGTTCGTGCCCGCGCTGCGGCGAACCCGGGCCGGCACCGCTTGTGGCCGGCCGCTGCGCGCGGTGCATGGGCAGGGAGATCACCTACGCCGGCGCTCGCGGCGCGTTCCGCCACCAGGGAGTGGCGCGTCGGATGGTCGCCGATTTCAAGTTCGGTGGGCAGCCGGTACTTGGGCGGGTGATGGCCGACCTGGCCAGGCCGGCGTTCGCCGACTACGTGTCATCGATCGGCTCCGAGGACCGGACTCTCGTCACCTGGGTGCCGTGTCACCGTGCGGCTCAACGGAAGCGTGGGTACAACCAGGCTGAGGTGTTGGCCCGCGCGCTTGCCTCCGGCCCGCGGCCCCTTGCCCGGGCGGGCCTGGTGCGCAAGACAAGCGCCACGAAGCATCAGAAAGGGCTGGGGAGGGCGGGCCGACAGGACAATCTCCGCGGCGCGTTCGTGCTCGACGAAGAAGCGGCGGCGCGGCTGTCGCCGCGAACCCAGGCCCTCGTGCTTGTGGACGACGTCTACACCACGGGAGCGACGGCCAGGGAGGTGTCTTCCGTGCTCACTGCGGGTACCGGACTACCAGTGTATGTGTTCACCTTTTCGCGAGCCGTCGGTGGCGGGCCGGAGAGGCACGACTGAAGGAGGTATGTGGTATCTTTCACGATTCTGCGGACATGCGCGAACACCCGCAATGCGGGTCTCGAGTGTCGGATCGTATGACGAGTCAAGGAGCAGCACCGGCGTGAATCTCACGGTAAAAGGCAGAAATCTGGTCCTAACGGACGCGATCGGCGCTTATGCCGAGGAGAAGATGGGGAGGCTGGGCAAGTACCTGGCCAACGGCGTTCGCTGCGAAGTCGAGCTGTGGACCGAGAAGAACCCGAGCATCGCCGACAACCAGGTGGTGGAAGTCACGATCTTCACCAAGGGCCCGGTCATCAGGGCTCGGGAGGCGTCGCCCGACATCTATGCCTCCATCGATCTGGTGTTCGCCAAACTCGAACGCCAGGTGAAGAAGTACCGAGGCAAGCTCGTGTCTCATTCTCAGGGAACCCACAAGGAGGTTCTTGTCTCTGAGGGCTTCAAGCTCCCGGAGGAGTCGGAAGAGCCAGAGGCGGATAGCGCGACCCCGCTCATCGTCAAGACGAAGCAGTTCATGGTCAAGCCCATGGCCCCCGAGGAGGCCGCGCTCCAGTTGGAGTTGGTCGGGCACGACTTCTACGTCTTCACGAACTCCGAGACGAACGAGACGGCGGTGGTCTACCGTCGTCGCGACGGCAACTACGGACTCATCGAGGCTCAGAGCTAAGTAGCCGGGCCTTTGCCGACAAGATGGCCGGCACGGACGCACCTTCGAGTGATAGGCTCGGCCCATGATCAAGGTCGTTGACAAGGTCCTTCGCTTCGGCGAGGGCAAGAAACTCAAGCAGCTTGAGGCCGCTGTGGCCTCGGTCTGCGCGTGGGACAGCGAGATCGTCGCTCTCTCCGACGAGGCGCTGCGGGCGAAGACCCTGGAGTTCAAGGCACGCCTGGAAGACGGTGAGACGCTCGACGACCTCATGCCCGAGGCCTTCGCGGTGGCGCGGGAGGCGGCCCGTCGCGCCACGGGTATGCGTCCGTTCGACGTGCAGGTGATGGGGGCCGTGGTCTTGCATCAGGGCTCCATCGCGGAGATGAAGACCGGCGAAGGCAAGACTCTGGTCGCCACCATGCCGGTCTACCTGAATGCCCTGACCGGGCGCGGTGTTCACCTGGTCACGGTGAACGACTATCTGGCCGGGCGCGACGCGGCCTGGATGGGCCCGGTCTACGAGTTCCTTGGGCTTGTCGGTGGCTGCCCTTCAGAACGGCATGGCCGAGCCCGAACGTCGCGACGCCTACCAGGCCGACATCACCTACGGCACCAACACCGAGTTCGGTTTCGACTATCTTCGCGACAACATGGTGCTGCGCCTCGACCAGCAGGTCCAGCGCGGCCACTACTACTGCATCGTCGACGAGGTCGACTCCATCCTGATCGATGAGGCGCGGACTCCGCTCATCATCTCCGGACCCGGGGAGCGGGCTGCCAAGACCTACTACGACTTCGCCCGCATCGCCCGCCGGCTCACGCCGGGTGAGGGCGAAGAAGCCGACTACGAGGTCGACGAGAAGAAGCGGACGGTGGCCATCACCGAGAAGGGCCTGGCCCGGGTAGAGCGGGAGCTGGGCATCGACAACATCTACGAAGACCTCTCGGGCCAACTGGTCAACCACCTCATGCAGGCCCTGCGGGCAGCGTCGCTCTTCAGGCGCGACGTGGACTACCTGGTGCAGGACGGCGAGGTCAAGATCATCGACGAGTTCACCGGGCGAGTCCTCGAGGGACGGCGGTACTCCGAGGGTCTGCACCAGGCCATCGAGGCCCGCGAGGGCGTCAAGATCAAGGAAGAGAACCAGACTCTCGCCACGATCACCCTGCAGAACTACTTCCGGCTCTACGAGAAGATCGCCGGCATGACCGGCACCGCGGCTACCGAAGCCGACGAGTTCCGCGAGATCTACAAGATGGAAGTGGTGGTCATCCCCACCAACGAGCCCATGATCCGCGACGACGGCAACGACCTCATCTACAAGACCGAGAAGGCCAAGTTCAAAGCGGCGGCCGAGATCATCGCCGACTGCTACCAGCGCAAGCAGCCTGTTCTGGTGGGCACCATCTCGGTGGAGAAGTCGGAGCGCCTCTCGGAGATGCTGAAGCGCCGGGGCATCCCGCACGAGGTCCTGAACGCCAAGCATCATGCCAAAGAGGCGGCCATCGTCGCCCAGGCCGGTGAGCCCGGAGCCATCACCATCGCCACCAACATGGCCGGCCGCGGAACCGACATCAAACTGGGTGAGGGTGTGGTCGAGTCGGGTGGACTCTACGTCCTGGGAACCGAGCGACACGAGGCCCGCCGGGTCGACAACCAGCTCCGAGGCCGTTCCGGTCGTCAGGGCGACCCTGGGGCGAGCCAGTTCATCATCTCTCTGGAGGACGACCTTCTCCGCATCTTCGGCGGGGAGCGCATCCACCGCCTGATGGACCGTCTTGGTCTGGAGGAAGACATCCCCATCGAGCACAGCCTGATCTCGCGCTCGGTGGAAGGCGCCCAGAAGAAGGTGGAGGAGCAGAACTTCGAGATCCGGAAGCGGGTGCTCGAATACGACGACGTCATGAACCTGCAGCGCGGGGTCATATACGGCGAGCGCCAGCGGATTCTCGCCGGGGACGATCTGAGGGAGGATGTGCTCGGCATCGTCGAGCGCACTCTGCGCGACCAGGTGGCCCTCTTCACCGGGGCATCGCGCTTCTCCGAGGAGTGGGATCTCGAAGAGATGCTCACCATGCTGCGGACGTTCTTCCCCACCACCCTCACTCTCGCGAGTCTTGGCGACCACACCGAGCTGGACGCCGAGGAACTGGCCGATCTGGTGGTCGAGGACGCTCTCAAGGTCTACGAAGCCAGGGAGGAGCGCTTCGGCCCTGAGACCATGCGTGCGATGGAGCGGTGGGTGCTTCTGCGGACCATCGACTCCAAGTGGCGCGATCATCTGTATGAGATGGACTACTTGCGCGAGGGCATCGGCCTGCGGGCTTTGGCTCAGCAAGATCCCCTGGTCGCGTACAAGAACGAGGGCTACAAGATGTTCCAGGAGATGATGGAGTCCATCCAGTCGGACTTCGTCCGCTATCTCTATCACCTGGAGATCGTTCGCGAAGACCAGCCGCAAGAGGCAGCTGCCGGGGGACGCGCTCTGGCCTACTCGGGAGGTGGCGACGGCAGCCTGACGCAGAACTTCGCCGCGGCCGGCGCAGCGGCGGCCGCTCGTCCGGGGGGGATGAGGGACAGCTCGAGCGAGGCCTACGAGGCCGCCCAGCAGGCCACTCGGACCGTGGTGGCCCCCCGGAGCGTCGACAAGGTGGGGCGCAACGACCCCTGCCCGTGCGGCAGCGGCAAGAAGTACAAGAAGTGCTGCGGCGCCTGAGCGCTCGTTCGGCCGGCATCCCGGCCACCGAGTCTGCGCTGGGCGGCGCGATGCTTCGTCCTCGGTGGGCTCTCAGTCGCCGGCTGCCTGAGCGGTCGTGTATACTGCCCGGCAATATGGCTGAGAAGACAGAGAGACAGACCCCGTCCCTTGCCGAGTATCGTGAGCTCCTAGTGGTTCTCCGCGATAAGTTCACGTGGGCAAGGGACTATCTTTGACCCCGATGCGCTGAAGCGCGATATCGCCGCCCTTGAGGAGGCGATGCGTGCCCCCGAATTCTGGGACGACCAGAGCTCACGCCCAGGAGGTGAGCACCCGCTACAGCCGTCTGCGGAGTCGTCTGGAGCACTACGACCATCTTGCTGCCCAGTTCAGCGACCTGGAAGCCTTCCTCGACATGGCCGGCGAAGAGTCGGTAGACGACGAGGTGCCCGAAGAGCTGAGGGAGGAGATCGAGCGGTTGTCCGCTGAGGTCGGTCGGATCCTCGAGCAACTGGAGGAGCAGCGGCTGTTCACCGGGGAGTTCGACGCCGGCGACGCCATCGTCAGCATCCATCCGGGCGCCGGAGGCACGGAGAGCCAGGACTGGGCCGAGATGCTGCTCCGCATGTATCTGCGCTGGGCTCAGACCCGCGGGTTCGGTGTGGAGATGAACGAAGCCTCCGAGGGCGATGAGGCGGGTATCAAGAGCGCTACCTTCACCGTGCACGGCGAGAATGCCTACGGTCTTCTTTCAACGGAGCGTGGGGTGCACCGTCTGGTGCGTATGTCGCCGTTCGACGCGGCCGCCCGCCGGCACACCTCGTTCGCCTCGGTGGACGTCACCCCACTGATCGAGGGCGTCGTGGAACTTGAGATCGACGACAAGGAACTGCGGGTCGAGACATATCGATCCCCGGGAGCCGGTGGCCAGCACGTCAACAAGACCGATTCGGCCGTCAGGATCACCCATGTCCCCACCAAGACGGTGGTGCAGTGTCAGAACGAGCGCTCGCAGATCCAGAACCGGGAAACGGCCATGCGCATGCTGCGCAGCAAGCTGCTCCTACTCGAGCACGAGAAGCGAGAGCAGGAGATGGCCCGGGAGAAGGGAGAACAGAAGGAGATAGCCTGGGGGAGCCAGATCCGCTCCTACGTGCTGGCTCCGTACACGCTGGTCAAAGATCACCGGACCAACTTCGAGAAAGGCAACGTGGACGCCGTGCTCAACGGCGCGATAGACGAATTCATCCGGGAGTATGTCTGGCAGAGGTCCACGGGCAAGCTTGGCGTCCGGACGGCTTGAGCCTGGCGCAGCGACTCACCGGATCGCGCGGCGCGAGGCGAGCCCGGCGTCCGGCGGGAGGCTTTTGTCAACTACCGCAGAATAATGGCTAGATGCCCCAAAACGGAGGTTTCAGGTAGCTCGTGATCAAGTTTGAAGACGTAACGAAGATCTACCCCCCGAGCACGGTGGGCCTGGAAAGGGTCAACCTTCACATCGAGAAGGGCGAGTTCGTCTTTCTCGTCGGACCCTCCGGCTCGGGCAAGTCTACGTTCATCCGCTTGCTCATCCGCGAGATAACGCCCGAGCGAGGCCGCATCAGCGTGGGAGGCCGCGACTTGGCCACCCTCCGCAGTTGGAAGGTCCCCTATCTGCGGCGCAACATCGGCTGCGTGTTCCAGGACTTCAAGTTGCTCACCAACAAGACCACCTTCGACAACGTGATGTACGCCCTGGTGGTGACCGGCAACGCCACGAGCGCGTCCAAGAAGAAGGCGGCCGAGATCCTGAATCTGGTCGGTCTCGGTCACAAGTCCGACAGCTACCCGAACGAACTGTCGGGCGGCGAGCAGCAGCGGGTGTCCATCGCCCGCGCGTTCGTCAACCATCCGCCCCTCCTCATCGCCGACGAGCCCACGGGCAACCTCGACCCCGAGACCTCGATGGGCATCATGCAGTTGCTGTACCGCATCAACAAGACCGGAACCACCGTGCTCATGGCCACCCACGACCGCGAGATGGTCGACCGTATGCGGCGCCGGGTGATCGCACTCGACGCGGGCAAAGTGGTGCGCGATCAGAAACGAGGCGGCTATGGGGAGGATTAGCTTCTTCTTCAAAGAGGCCTTCGGGTCGCTGAGGCGCAACTACTTCATGACGATCGCCGCTCTGGTGACGGTCTTCCTCTCCATCACCGTGTCTGGGCGGGGTGCTGGTCTTCGTCTTCACCAGCGACGCTCTGCTGAAGGAGGTGGAGCAGAAGGTCGAGATCACGGTCTATCTGAAGACCGACCCTGATCCCTCGGCCGAGGAAGTCGCCGCCATGCAGACGGAGATCATGAGTTGGCAGGGGAGGTCAAGAGCGTCACCTTCGTCAGCAAGGAGGAGGCGATGGAACGGATGAAGGAGGACTTACGGAAGCCTGACCTCCTCGAAAGTCTATCGAGCAATCCCCTGCCCGCCTCCTTCGAGATCGCCCTGGTCGATCCTCAGACGGTAGATATCGTGGCAGCGCGGTTCGAGGGCGACCCCATCGTGGACGAGGTCCGCTACGGCAAGGAGATCGCCGACAAGCTCTTCGCCTTCACGTCCCAGGCCCGCAATTTCATGCTGATCTTCATCGTGCTGCTGGGAATCGTGGCCATCTTGCTCATCTCCAACACCATCCGGCTGTCCATCTTCGCGCGCAAACGGGAGGTGGAGATCATGAAGCTGGTGGGAGCGACCAACTGGTTCATCCGCTGGCCGTTCCTCATCGAGGGGATTACGGTAGGCTTCTTCGGCGCTCTGGCTGCCACGGTGGTGGTGCTGGTGACCAACAACTACCTGCGTGGGCAAGCTCAGAGACCAGCCTCTCCTGGCTGGCCGTTCCTCTGGACGCGGTGCCCTACGTTCTGGTGACCATCATCCTGCGTAGCGGTGGGCGTGGTCATCGGCGCCGTCGGCTCGGCGATCGGACTCCGGCGGTTCCTCAAGGTCTGAGGCGAAACCCATTTCGGGGGCGTGTCTGTGGCTCTCTTCACGGATCGCGACCATAGGTTCTCGGGATCGGCCAAAGTGGTGGCCGCGGCACTTCTGCTGGCGGCCCTGCTGATCTCACTGCTCGCGTCGGTGCTCCCCGCGCCCGACACGGCTCAGGCCGCCTCCCGCAGCGAGCTGAACTCGAAGCTCGACAATGTCCGCTCCGAACTGGAGGAGATCAAGGCCAACATCGAGAAGGCGGCCAACGCCAAGAAGGCGGCCCAGGGCGACATCGCCGCTCTCGATCAGAACATCGCCGGGGCCGAGGAGGAACTGGAAGCCGCCGACGCAGCCCATGATGCCGCCGCCGAGGAGTTGGCGGCGCTGCAGGGGCAACTGGATCAGCTCGCCTCCGACCTGGAGGCCAAGCGCTCGGAACTGGCCCAGACCGAGAGCGATCTCGCCACGCAGCAAGAGATCTTCGGCGAGCGGCTGGTCAACGCGTACAAGTCGGACGGAGGCATCGTCTACCTTCAGGCTCTCCTCGAATCCGAGTCTCTGGAAGACGTGATCGGCCGGGCTCGCCTCATCGGCGACATCATCGAGCAGGACAACAACATCCTCGGACAGATCAAGGACCTCAAAGCCCTGGTGGAGGAGCAGAAGCTGGCGCTCGAGACGGAGCAGACGCGGGTCGCGATCCTGGAGCACGACCAGTCGGACGCGACCGCGGAGCTGCAGACGGCGGTCGAGCAACGCCAGGCGGCGCTGGACGAGCTCGAGTCCGCCCGGGCTGCCAAGAAGAAGGTGCTGGCGGCCGCGGAGAAGGACGAGGCCGCCTGGAAGAAGCAAGAAGACGAGTTGCTCGCCGAGTCCAAGCGCATCGCCGAGCTGCTCAAGGCGGCCAGCGCGGCCCAGACGGTCAAGAAAGGCAGCGGCGAGCTCTCCTGGCCGGTGGTGGGGGCGGTCACCTCCGGCTTTGGCTATCGGATCCACCCCATCTTCCACGTGCGCAAGATGCACACCGGCATCGACATCGACGCCGACATGGGCGACGCCATCAAGGCGGCAGCCGGGGGCACGGTCGTCTCCGCGGACTGGCGGGGAGGCTACGGCAAGTGCGTGGTCATCTCGCACGGCGGCGGTATCGCCACTCTGTACGGTCACATGTCGGTGATAGGGGTGTCGGCAGGGGAGACGGTCAAGCGAGGCGAGGTCATTGGCAAGGTGGGCAGCACGGGGTACTCTACTGGTCCGCATCTGCACTTCGAAGTGCGGGTGAACGGTGACCCCGTCGACCCGTTGGGATATCTGTGACATATGCGTAGCGGTGTGAAGGCTCTTCTCGTGGTGGCTGGGGTGGTGGCCGCCATTCTTCTTGTCTTGGCCGGGTTTCTGCTTGGCATGAATCCGGACGTCGGCGGAGCCGTGCGCGATGTTCTCCCCGACGGCTTCTACAATTGGTCGGGTTCAGGCAGCGAATACGAGCTGCAGCAAGAAGTGCTCGACAAGCTGGAGTCGACCTACTACAAGGACATCGAGGCCGACTCTCTCGAAGGCGACGCGATCGACGGCATGCTGGCCGGACTCGACGATCCCTACACCATCTACATGGATCCCGAGGAGTATGCCGACTTCCTGGAGGACTCTTCCGGGTCGTACAGGGCGTGGGCATGGTGGTAGAGATGAAGGACAGCCTGGTCACGATCGTCTCCACCTTCAAGGGCAGCCCTGCCGAGACGGCCGGCATCCGGCCCGGCGACATCATCTTGTCGGTGGACGACGTCTCCACCGAGGGTCTGAATCTGGACGAGGTGGTGCGCCGGATCAAGGGCGAAGAGGGGACTTCGGTCGTTCTTGAGGTGTACCGCCCGGCGCCAAGCACGACCACGACGCTGGCCGAGGGGACCGAGGATGTCCCCGGTGGTGAGACCACCACTACCACTACCGAGGCGGGCGGGTCCAAAGCGGACAACTCACAGCTTCCCTTGGGAGGGGCGACCACCGACTACACCATGATCCGCAAGACCATCGCGATACCGGTCACGGAGAGCGAGACCCTGGAGGTCGACGGCAAGAAGGTGGCGCTCATCAGCTTCTACACCTTCTCGAAGGGGTCGTCCGACGAGCTCCGGGACCGGGTGAAGCAGGCGGTGGAGGAGACGGGCGTGGACGCCATCATCCTCGACCTGCGCAGCAACGGAGGCGGGTTGCTCGATGAGGCGATCGACGTGGCCAGCATCTTCATCTCTGAAGGCTCGATCGTCAGCACCGAAGGGGTCCATTCGCCTGAGGAGATCTACTACGCCAGCGGGAACGCCTTCTCCCAGGTGCCGCTCTACGTGCTCACCGACGAGTTCACGGCGAGCGCCTCCGAGATCGTCTCCGGCGCGCTGCAGGACTACGGGCGGGCGGTCCTTCTGGGTGAGACCACGTTCGGCAAGGGCTTGGTGCAGAGCATCGAGCCGCTCTCCAACGGGGGGGCGGTCAAGGTGACCACGGCCGTGTATCTGACTCCCGACGGCCGCGACATCAACAAGACCGGCATCGCTCCCGACGTCGTGGCTCCCGACGACCCTGAGACCACCACGGTGGACGAGGGTGTCGAGGCCGCGCTCGAACTCATCTCCAGCGTCACCGCCACGCACTAGGCGGGTCGGGGTGTCCGGCTTTCGTCCACGCTTCTTCGTAGCGCACCCCGAGCCGATCGGTGCCGAGGTGAGCTTGTCCGCGGAGGACTCGCGTCACGCCCTGAAGGTCCTGCGGCTGAACGAGGGCGATGAATGTGAAGTGGTGGTGGGGAAGGCCTTTGGCGGGTGACACCGGCGGGGCCGCCGTCTACGCGGCCACGGTGAGCGCCATGACAAGCCCGGTGCAGGGTCAGGCTGATCTCTCGCCTGGAGGGGGAGGCCGCGGGGGCGTGGTACCGCATGCAGGTCGGCTTGGTGCAGGCCATGACTCGTCCCGCCGCCATGGACTACGTTCTCGAGAAGGCGACCGAGGTGGGAGCCAGCTTCTTCGTCCTGGTGCCGGCTGCCGGTTCGCCCAAGCGGTCCGATCTCTCCCGCGGGGACCGACTGGACCGCTGGCGCCGGATCGCCCGAGAGGCAGCCAAGCAGAGCAAGCAGATGGCGGTGCCCACGGTGGATATCGCCGGCTCGGTCGGCGAGGCTCTGGAGGATCTTAGGGTGAGCCAGACACAGTCTCTGGTCCTGGAGCCGGCCGCTGCGACCGCTCTGCAGGATGCGGTTGTGCGTGAGGCTTCGCCGGCGGCCCGCATAGCTCTCTGGGTGGGGCCGGAAGGCGGTTGGACGGCAGGCGAGTTGGATCAGTTCGCCGGCGCGGGTGTGGGCACGGCGCGACTGGGCCGCAGCATCCTTCGCACGGAGACGGCGGGGTCGGTGGCCGTGGCTGTCGCGCGTCTTGCTCTGGGGGATTGGTAGTATAATCTGCCGCCATGGACGACTGCATATTCTGTAGGATCGCCAGCGGGGACATCCCCAGCGATTTTGTTCTAGAAGACGCGGATTTCGTCGCCTTTCGCGATCTCCACCCCAAAGCCCCGCAGCACGTGCTGGTGGTGCCGCGGGAGCACATCGCCTCGCTGAACGATTTCGAGAGCCCCGGTCTCTCTGATCGCCGGGCTGGGGGCGACGCTCAAGCACTTCTACGGTTCATCGTCCTGGTCGCGGAGGAGTTGGGCATCAAGGAGAGCGGCTACCGGGCGCTGACGAATGTCGGCCCCGACGGCGGCCAAGAGGTTCAGCACCTGCATTTTCACGTCCTAGGCGGAGAGGATCTGGGGGATATTCGGTGAGCATGCTTTCTGATCTACAGGAGTCGGTGAAGACCGCCCTCAAGGCGGGGGACAAGGAGCGGGTCGCGGCGCTTCGCATGCTTGTGTGCGAGCTGCAGAACGAGGCCAAGCGGACCCGGCTGGAGCTTGGACGAGGGCTCCGAACTCGCCGTGCTGCGCCGTGAACTCAAGCGACGGCAGGAATCGATCGAGGCTTTCCGGGCCGGCGGGCGGGAGGATCTGGCCGCGCACGAGGAGTTCGCGACTCGAATCATCGAAGACCTGCTCCCCAAGCAGATGGATGAGGCGGAGTTGTCCGGCCTGATCGACTCAGGCCATCGCCGAGACGGGCGCGACATCGGCCCGCGATATGGGCAAGGTCATGGCTGCCGTCATGGCTCAAGGGGGCGTCAGGGTCGATGGCAAGCTGGCGTCACGCTTGGTCAAGGAGCGTCTATCCGCGTGAGCGCGGGCTCCAGCAAACAGATCGATCTCGACAATCGCGTGGCGGCGCTCCTGGTGGGCGAGCACGACGCTCACTTGCGCACCCTGGAAGGCCTGCTCCGGTGCGACATCAGCCTGCGCGGCAACCGGCTCACGCTGGACGGCTCCGCTGCCGAGGTCGAGCGGGGAGAGGCCCTGGTCGACGAACTGCTGGCCCTGCTGCGATCGGGCCAGAGGCTCGACAGTTCCACGCTCGAACTGGCGGCTTCGCTCAGCAATGGCGGGTCCGGCTGGGCGCGAGACCTGGGGGACATCGTGAGCGACGTGATCCTGGAGCACCGGGGTCGTCGCATCCGTCCCAAGACCGTCAATCAGAAGGCCTATGTCGACGCCATCCGGACCAACACCATCACCTTCGGCATCGGGCCGGCCGGGACCGGCAAGACCTACCTGGCGATGGCCATGGCCACGTCGGCGCTGCTGTCGGGCGACGTGGCCCGCATCATCCTCACCCGGCCGGCGGTGGAGGCTGGGGAGAAGCTGGGCTTCTTGCCGGGCGGCCTGATGGAGAAGGTCGACCCCTACCTGCGCCCGCTGTTCGATGCCCTCTACGACATGATGGACACCGATCGCCTGACCGAGCATCTGGAGCGCGGCACCATAGAGGTGGCCCCGCTGGCGTACATGCGCGGACGCACGCTGAACGATTCCTTGATCATTCTCGACGAGGCTCAGAACACCAGTCCCGAGCAGATGAAGATGTTTCTCACCCGGCTGGGATTCGGGGCGAAGATGATCGTCACCGGGGACATCACCCAGATCGACCTGCCGCGCGGCCAGCATTCGGGTCTGGTCAACGTGCGCGAGGTGCTGGCTCGCATCCCCGACATCGCGTTCGTGTACTTCGACAGCCAGGACGTGGTGCGTCACAAGCTGGTGCAGGATATCGTCTCGGCGTACAAGGAGTACGGCGAGCAGCATCTTCCTGCCGCCCGCAAGTCGACGTCCCGCGGACCAGGGGACAGGCGTCGAGGCGGCCGGGGGAGTGCCGCGGCGGCCGAGTAACGGCGCGCGACATCTCATGAGCCAATATCGCTTCCGGCTGCGCGAGCGGCTGGCAGACTTCCGGGAATGGGTCGACGGACGGAGCCCGTGGCGCTTCGAACTGGTGTTGCTGGCCTGTTTGGTCGTAGGGCTGACTGCCCTGATCTGCTCCGAGTACCTGCCCTCGCTGCGTGGATTCTCCGAAGGCAACGGAGCGCCCCGCACGGTGGTCGCCGGCAAGACGGTCACTGTCCTCGATGCCGAGGCGACTGAGGAACTGAGAGCCGACGTGGCCGCCCTGGTCGAGCCGGTCTACGTCCCCGACTCGGAGGCGCTACCCAAGGCTACCGCGAATCTGACGGCGTTCCTGGGAGGAGCTTCACGACTCAGGCAAGAGCTGGCCGGCAGGATCGGAGTCTGGCCGAGGCTCTGGTCGAGATCGAGAAGGTGGCGCCGGATACCGCTTCGGCCACGACGCTCGAGTACTTGCTCACCGCGGATTCGAACACCTACGCGCTGATCGAAGACGAATCCCTCGGGGCGCTGAAGACGCTGAATGCCGACCGCATCACCGAGGAATCGCTCGAAAGCGCGCGACTGAACCTGCGGGCCATCGTGGACTCTCTGACCACGTCCGCGGCGATGGCCGATGCGGTCTACGAGGTCACTGTCGGCTTCGTGGCACCCAACCAGGCGGTGGACGAGGAACAGACCCAGGCCCGCCGAGAGGCCGCCATGGAGCAGGTGGCACCGGTGATGACGTCTGTCGCCGAGGGCGCCACGGTGATCGAGAAGGGCGAGACGGTCACCGCCCAGGATCTCCTGGTTCTGAGGGAACTGGGTCTCATGGGTACTCGCTCCGGGTGGAAGGTCTGGCTGGGCATCTTCTTGATCGTGCTGTTGGAGGCCGCCGTGTTCTCACGGTTGCTCCACCGCTTCAACAAGGCGACGCCGCAATACGGCAACAACATGCTGATGGCGCTGGTGTTCCTGCTGCTCGGCGCCACGGCGGTCTCCCGGCTGCTGGTCATCCATCCTCTGTCGGCCTACGTCATCCCGGTGGCCGCCATGGGCATGGTGGTGGCCATCATCCTCAACGCGCGCAGCGCGATGCTGATGGTGGTGTTGACCTCGCTCAACATAGGCCTGCTCACCGATCTCGACATGCGCTACGTGTTGGCGGCGATCGTCAGCGGCACTCTGGCTCTGTATTTCGTGTCCAAGGTGACGAAGCGCGCCACCCTGATGGCAGTGGGCTTCGCGACCATGATCCTGGCCGCGTTCACGATCTTCTCCATCGAGCTGTTCACCGAGACTCCTTCGGGCGAGGCCCTGAGCCTGAGCCTTTGGGGTCTCGGCGAACGGGTTCCTGTCCGGCGTGCTGACGATCATGCTCTTGATGATCCTGGAGACGGTCTTCAACCTGACCACCCCGCTTCGTCTGCTCGAGCTGGCAGATCCGGCGCATCCGCTGCTGAGGAAGTTGCTGCAGGTGGCCCCGGGCACCTACAACCACAGCATCCAGATGGGCAACCTGGCCGAAGCTGCCGCGGAGGCCATCGGGGCCGACCCGCTGCTGGCCCGAGTGGGCGCGTACTACCACGACATCGGCAAGACCGTTCGGCCCGAGTACTTCGTCGAGAACCAGATCTACGTGGACAACCCGCACGATCGGATGAGCGCGAACCTGTCCAAGCTGGCCATCACCGCGCACGTGCGCGACGGGGAGCATCTGGGCAGGGTCTACGGGCTGCCGAAGCCCGTGGTCGACATCATCAGGCAGCATCACGGCACGTCCGTGCTGGCCTTCTTCTATCACAAGGCCCTGGAGTCGTCGAAGGACTCCGGTATACGAGGAGAGCTACCGCTACGAAGAGCAGAAGCCCCAATCAAAGGAAGCCGCCATCATCATGCTGGCCGACAGCGTCGAGGCGGCCGTTCGCGCCATGGAGAATCCGACGCGGCGCAAGATCCAAGGGGTGATCCAGGAGATCTTCAAGCAGAAGGTCCAGGACGGACAGCTGGACGAGTCGGCTCTGACGCAGGGCGACCTTCACAAGATCAGCGAGTCGTTCGACTCGAGTCTTCTTGGGTTGGTGGGCCACCGTATCCGCTACCCGGACGGCGATGCCCGATCTGCCCGCAAGGGCACGCACGGCCCCGGTTCTGGGCCCTCGAGGAGGCCGCCCAGCGCAGGCCCTCTGGACGCGACGGGGGCGTTGGGCCTGGAGCGACGCCGGCGTCTGACGGGGGTGCCGATGGGGTGGCTCCCGACGGGGTCGATGGCCCCGGTGGCAGTAGTTGAGCGTCGTGGTCGAGGTGGTCGATCGGTCCGGGTCTGGACAAGCCCAGGAGCCGGTGATCGATCTTGTCGAGGCAGTGCTCGACGCTGAGGGCGTGGCCGGGATGGTGACAGTGGCGTTTGTGGGTGAGGAGGCGATCGCCGAACTCAACACCCGCTATCGAGGCCTTGACGAGCCGACCGACGTCCTCTCTTTCAGCTCCGCCGCCGACGACGCCTGGCCCGATCAGCAGGACTCGGACGCGGTCGCCGAGCCGGTCCGCGATCTGGGCGAGATGGTCGTGTGCCCGGCCGTGGTGCGGCGCTATGCGGAGGAGGACGGCGATCCTGAGAGACAGCTGGGTTGGACTCTCATGCATGGAGTCCTTCATCTCGTGGGATATGATCACGAACGCGACGATGGCGAGATGCGCGAACGGGAGCGAGTGCTCCTGGGCGATCTCGACCAGGAGGTGCGGGCCGTGTCTCTTGGCGCGGACCGCTGACGAACTGACACGGCGTGTAGGCAGGAGGGGCCCGGCATGGCTCGTGAGCGTGGCAGGACGACGCTGCTCCAGAGCTTCAACCACGCCTTCCAGGGTCTCGTGTACGCCGTCGGATACCAGCGCAACATGCGCATCCACCTTGCGGTCGGCGTGCTGGTGCTCATCGCCAGCATCTTCTTGAACCTGACCAAACTGGAACTGATCGCAGTCCTGGTCGCGATCGCGTTCGTGATTGCGATGGAGTTGGTCAACAGCGCGATCGAGGCAGTGGTGGATATCCTCACCGAGGAGTTCCATCCCCGGGCCAAGGTAGCCAAGGACATGGCCGCCGGCGCGGTGCTCGTGGCCGCGGTCAACGCGCTCGCGGTCGCGTACCTGGTGTCTGGCAGATCATGTGGTGAACATTTCTCTGGATCTGCTCACCGCGATCAGGCGGTCACCTACCCATCTGACCATCGTGGCCCTCGCGCTCATCATGGCCGCGGTCGTAGCTCTCAAGGCCATCCGAGGCAAAGGGACCCCGCTTTCGGGAGGCCTGCCGTCTGGTCACACGGCTCTCGCTTTCGCCGGGTGGACGGCGGTCACCTTCGTGGTGGGCGACACGAGAGAGGGTCTGCTCGTGAGCTTCATCGTCCTCGGGATCGCCTTCCTGATGGGGCAGAGCCGCGTCGAGGCGCACATCCACTCCCTGCTGGAGGTCATTCTGGGGGGGATACTCGGCGTCGTCGTGACCACACTGATATTCCAGCTGTTGTCCTAGGAAAGGAGGCGAGGTTGCCGATGCCGGGAGGTCCTCTGCCCGAAAAGGAACTGATCGTCACGCGCGTGCTTCGTCCCGATCTCGACCTGCTGGCCACCCTGGAAGCGTACGACTTCGAGGCCTTCGGTTTGACGGGGCTGCGCACCTACGACCTTGCCGTCGTGGCTCAGGCGGGCGCGGTGTACGTAGCCTATGTTCACGACGAGATCGTGGGAGGCTGTCAGCTGCTGCGAATGTTCGACGAGCCCGGATTCTTCTACCTGGTCGGTTTCTACGTGAGGCCTGATTGGCAGCGCCGCCATGTCGGACGCGCGTTCTTGAAGGCCGTGGCCGGGGAGATCAAGAAGCTCAGTGGCGAGGGCATGCTGCTGACGGTGGCCCCAGGGAACACGCGGGCGATCAACCTGTACAAGCGCGCCGGATTCGTCGAGGAGACCTTCATACCTCACTTCTACGGCAGCGGGCAAGACCGCCATATCCTGCGCTGGCAGGTTTCAGAGCAGGCCTGGTTGGCGGGGGGGGCTTGTCAGGCAGTGTATGATAGAAAGCCTACTAAGGAGGTAGGTAGGTAGTGAGAGTTGAAGAGCTAGCCAAGACGATCGACAGCACCATGCTTGAGGCCACGAGCACGACGACCGCGGTCGAAGCTCTGTGCCGTGATGCGATCTCCTACCATTTCGCCTCGGTCTGCGTGCTCCCCTATTGCGTGCCCGTGGCTCGCCAACTGCTGCAGGGCTACGACGTCAAAGTGGGCACCGTGGTCTCCTTCCCCCTTGGAGCCGACTCGCAGCGCACGAAGATCACCGGGGCCGAGCAGGCGGTGGCTCTGGGGGCCGATGAGATCGACGTGGTCATGAACGTCGCGGCCATGCTCTCCGGCGATTTTCGCTACGTGCGTGACGAGCTGCGCAGTGTGGTGCGCACAGTCCGCATGACCAGCGTCAATACTGGGCGGGGCTTGGTGTTGGTCAAGGCCAACGTGGAGGCCTACTATCTCGACGACAAGCTGAAGCGCCTCGTCTGCAAGATCGTGGAAGATTCCGGCGCTGACTTCATCAAGACCTCCACCGGTACGGCACCGGGCGGGGCCATGGCCAAGGACGTGGAGCTGTTCCGTGACCTGCTTCCCGAGAGCGTGGGCGTGGATGCCTCCGGAGGGATCCGTACCGCCGAGGATGCTGAAGTCATGATAAACGCCGGCGCCGCGCGCATCGGCACCTCCCACGCGGTCGACATCATCAAGGAGTTCTCCTCCGACAGAGACTGACGGCTGGGGGGAGGCCCGCGTGAGCTCCCGCTTCTTCACCACCGAAGCGCTGGTCATCGGATCGATGCGCTATCTGGAAGCCGACCGCATCGTGACGCTCTATACCCGAGATCGCGGCCGTCTGGGAGCCATCGCCAAAGGGGTCAGACGCACCAAGTCCAAGGTGGGCGGTCGCCTGGAGCCCTTCAGCCTGGTGCGGGCGAGTCTCTATTCCGGTCGGGGCCTGTACTCCGTGGTCGGCGTCGATACGCTCCGGACCTTCCAGGGGGTGCGCGACGAGCTCTTCCGCATGGAGGAGGGCGCGCGTCTTTTTGCGGCGGTGCGTCACCTGTTCCCCGCGGAAGAGGGAAGTCCACCGGCCTTCAACCTGCTGGTCCGGGGGATAGCCGGCCTTGCGGACGCCCCCGATCAGGCCGCGGCTGCGAGCGTGGTGCTGGCCACGCGGCTCAAGCTCCTAAGCCTGCTGGGGTATGCGCCCGAGATGTCGCAATGTGCGAGCTGCGGCGCTGAGCCTGAGGAGGCGCCGGTGTACGGCTTCTCGCCGAGTCTGGGGGGAGTGGTATGCGAAGCGTGCGCGTTTGGAGGCGGGGGCTGCGGGAGCGGTAGCGGGCTCCTGTTTCCCCCTCACGCTGGGCGCCGTGTCCACGCTTCGCGTGCTTCTGACTAACCCTCTAGCTGAGCTTGATATGCTCGATATCGACGACCGGGCGCTGGCCGAAGTCGAGCAGGTGGTGACTCAGACTCTCTCATACCACGGGCACTGAGCGGGCCGCCCGGCACCCGTGGCCCGACCGCTCAGCTGCGCGATGGCGCATCGCGATACTTCGCTTGCCGGGCCACGGGTGCCGGGCGGCCGACCTCACTGTCACGGCATCAGAGAAGCTCTCTCTGAGCTGTCTCTTTCTTCCTCGCCTTCGGCATCGGCGATCGCACTTGCTGGTACTCACAAGCCGCTCCACCGCGGTCTTCAACCGCCGCTGCGGCTCCACCGGCGTGGCTAGAAGTCCCAGCGCTTCGGCCGCGCGGGCCAAGCGCTCGTCCAGCGTGGCAAGCGGGATTCTGAGTGCCTGCGCTATCTGGAGGTACGACGCATCATAGGCCGAGAGGCCGTGTTCGCGGGCGAGTTCGATCACCGCGGGCCAAGAGGGCTCGACTCCTCGGAAAGGCACACGGAGGCTTCTCCTGAACGCCTCCTCGACTTGAGCGGCCTCGCTGGGTCCGCAGCCCGCTTTCCTCAGAGCAACGTGCGCAACCTCGTATCGTAGTAGCGGGGGCGCAAAGAGCCGGCGCGACCGTGTTAGCGCCTGCGCTCTGCACGAACCTGGTTCGGCAAAGGCGACCGCGATGAATACCGACGCGTCGCAGACCACAGCGTCACTATCGGCTCACGGAGCTCACGGATCCAGGCCGTACCTTCATCGGGCGTGGAAAGACCCAGTTGGCGCACGTAGTCAGCCAGCTCGTCCAAAGTGATCTCGGCGTCGTCCAGAGCGGCGGCTTCGATGATCGCCAGGAGTTCGTTCTGGAGTGACCGGTGATTCCGCTTCGCCCGGGCGCGCAGGCGCTGGAGTATCTCGTCAGATACGTTCTTGATGGAAAGGCTGACGGGCATGGCGACTCCTGTCGCGCCGTGGTTCCGTATCAGCTCCATTCTAGCACCACCTGTTCTCGTCTCTCCGGGCCATGACAGAGCATCCCATGCCGGCGCGTCGTTCCTGTCCGTCCTTCGTACTATGATGGCTGGGAGACCGGTGGCCCGTCGTCTGCTCGCCAAGTGACGTGGGTGCGCCTTGGACACGTTGGTCAAACACGTCCAACAACGAGCCGTTCTTGGACATGTGCACAACACGTGTCCACGACGTACCCGGGTTGTCAACCGACATGCCGGGCAAGGGAGAACGGTAAGCAGGCCCTGGGCATCCGAAGAGCGGGCGGCCATCGAGCAAGGATCCGTCGACACTCGCGACGCTACGGTCAAGGAGATGTTCTTGAGGTACTCACTGCGCGACGTCCGAATTGCGTCGGGGAGGGTAGCACCTTCGCCTCGGGGCGTCTTGACGTCATAACGTCACAACGCTATAGTGCCGCAGAAAGGGAGGTGCGCCATGGCTACACTATCCAAGAGAGCAACGGTGTATTTCGATCCCGATATCCATCGCGCTCTTCGGCTCAAGGCCGCCGAGACAACTCGTTCGATCTCAGACCTGGTGAATGATGCGCTTCGCGGTTCTCTGGCTGAGGACGCCGACGACCTCGAGGCCTTCGAGACCCGCGCAAGTGATCCCCTGATCGGCTACGAAGAGATGATTAAACGGCTGAAGGCTGATGGCCGCATATAGCATCTTCTTCCGTGAGACGGTCCACAAGGATCTTCGCGTGATCCCGAAGGGGGACTTGGCGCGCATACTCGAACGGATTTCGGCGCTATCTGATGACCCGCGACCCGCAGGGTCCGAGAAGTTGACGGGAGAGGAAAGGTACCGGGTCCGTCAGGGGGACTACCGCATCGTATATTCGATCCAGGACGACCGACTGGAAGTGTGGGTGGTGAAGGTCGGCCATCGCAGGGACGTATACCGCTGAGACGCCAACCGCTATCGATGTCGTCTACTGGCGCGGGGTGCCGTCCGGCCGCTTGTAGTACTCCATCTCCGGTTCTGGTTCCAGTACCAGGCTCGTGTCCTCAGGGTCGGGTACGTGAGACCACCTGGGGTCACGGGTGACATGCTGGTACAGCCTCGGCCCGTTCGAGCAGGAGTAGAACAAGATAGGACGATCTACCCGGTTCCATCCAAAGGGGCAATGCCAGACCTTAGGTGGGACTGCGATAACACAGGCCTGGTCATAGGTGTGTTTCTCGTCTTCCATGTAGATGAAGAACTCGCCTCCAAGGTTGTTCTGGTCTTTCGGGTCGGTGCTGAGCAGTATGATGTACTCCATGTAGTCGTGGTAATGAGGCTTCTCAGTGGGGCTCTTCTTCGGGGGCTCGACCACCATCCCACCACTGAAATACATGCCGCCTTCTACCGCTCTATCATCCAAATAGACTTGGAATATCTCCGGCCGGTCCAGATCCTTGTGCAGGGGGTTGGGATGTGTCCGGAAAATGAAGCAGTTCCCGAATTTCGAATCCGGATCACCGCTCTTGGTCGCACCGAACTTGGCTTGTTCCACGATCGTATGGTCTCCTTCTTAGAGCCCCCGGGCGTGCTCCCGAACTTCAGGAGTTTCGGACCAGAGCCTCGCTCGGCATTGCGTCGACTGCGAGCACCGTTGCCGCGACTCGGTAGGCTGGGTTCAGCGAGGACCACACCTCGTCCAGCAGCGCGGCACCGTCATGCGCCTCAGAACGCGCCTCGATGAAGGGTTGGCCGCCGTGGATTGTCTCGCCGTCTGAGCGGTAGGTCGTGAGGAGCACTGCGTTGCCCGGCGCCATGTCCCGCACCGTCATGGCGATGATGCCACTACTGGGTCTGCCGATGGCGCTGCGCCGCGCCGCGCCGAGGACGGCCAAGCCACCGAGGGGGCGTTCCATGATGGCGGTGATGCGGTCGGTGAAGATCGGGCCATCGGGCTCATTCTCAAGGTTGTCGAGGGCGATCGCCGGTTGTTCCCCGCGCGCGAGCCGCTCGGCGACCGTGGAAACCTGAGCCCCGTTGCCAAACACCAGCCATTGAGGCGACGCCGTGGCCGCAATGTAGTGCCGCAGCGGATCGAATCCGACATCCTGCTTGGCGGCGACCGTCAACTCGCCTGAGGGGGTGTATCGGATCTCGCGCTCGCGAGAGGCGACACTGCGCCCGGTCACGAAGTAGCAGCCCACGACCTTGCCATCGCCCGTCCGCGCGCAAACGATCCCGCGCCCCGGATAGGGATTCCCGGCCAGAATACGCGAGAGTTCGGTGCCGAGATCGGCCGATTCAGACTGGTTCACGTCACTTCTCCTAGTTAGTCAGAGCGAAGCCGAGCGAAGGGAGGCGAGCGGGTCGCTGGAGCGCCCCGCGCCAGCGCTGACCTTCCCATTAGAGAGACAAGCTGCGTGTCTCAAGATGGCAACTGTGTTATCCGACGGAGCGAGCCTATGCGTACCCGCATGAGCGAGTCGGAGCCGGGTAGCACAGTTGCCCTCACGAGAAGGGCAGGCGTCGCTCGTAGTTGGGGGCTTCTTTGGTGATCGTCACATCGTGCGGGTGGCTCTCCGCCAGGCCGGCCGGCGATATCCGCATGAAACGCGCTCTCTTGTGCAGTTCCTCTATCGTCGCTGAGCCGGTGTAGCCCATGCCGGCCCGCAAGCCGCCGATCAGCTGGAAGACCATGTCGGAGAGAGGGCCCTTGTGGGGCACCATGCCTTCGATACCCTCGGGGACCATCTTCTTCTGATCCTCCTGGAAGTAGCGGTCGGCGCTGTGACCGACGCTCATGGCTCCCACCGAACCCATGGCCCGGTAGGCCTTGTAGGTCCGTCCTTCCCACAGGACACGTTCTCCCGGGGCCTCGGTGGTGCCGGCGAACAGCGAACCGATCATCACGCTGTGGGCTCCCGAAGCCAGCGCCTTGACCATGTCGCCCGAGTAGCGGATGCCGCCGTCGGCTACCACCGGGATGCCGTATTTGTAGGCTTCAGCCGCGCAGGATGAAACCGCGGTCATCTGTGGGACCCCGCAGCCGGTGACCACACGGGTGGTGCAGATGGAGCCCGGCCCGATGCCTACCTTCACGCTGTTGACCCCGCGCTCGATCAGGGCCTTGGTTCCGGCCGCGGTGGCCACGTTGCCCGCCATGATCTGGATGTCGGGATACTGCTCGCGGATGGCGGCGATAGCGTCGAGCACGCCCCGTGAATGGCCGTGAGCCGTGTCGATGCAGATGATGTCGGCCTGAGCTTCCACCAGGGCCTGCACCCGCTCGGCTGTGTCCTTGGCCACGCCCACCGCGGCGCCCACGCGCAGGCGACCCAGTTCGTCCTTGCAGGCGTTGGGGAACTCGATGATCTTCATGAGGTCTTTGATGGTGATGAGACCGCGGAGCATGAAGTTGTCGTCCACCACCAAGAGCTTCTCTATCTTGTGGACCTTGAACTGGTCTCTGGCCTGATCGAGATTGGTGCCCACGGGAACGGTGACCAGATTCTCGGAGGTCATCAGCTGGGTGATGGGCTTGCTCAGATCGGTCTCGAAGCGGGTGTCGCGGTTGGTCACGATGCCGGCCAGCTTGCCGTCAGAATGGACGATGGGGACCCCGGAGATCCGGTATTCGTTCATGAGGGACTCAGCCTCGCCGTATGTGGCGGTGAGAGGTAAGGTGATGGGATCGACGATCATCCCAGCCTCGCTCCTCTTGACCTTGCGCACCATGTCGGCCTGCCGCTCGATCGGCTGGTTCTTGTGGATGATGGTGAGACCGCCCTCTCGGGCCAGCGCGATGGCCAGCGCCGTCTCCGACACGGTGTCCATGGCCGCCGAGAGCAGGGGAACGCTGAGGCTGATCTTGCTCGTGAGCTGCGTCCGGATGTCGGTCTCTTTGGGCAGAACCTCGGATTCTGCCGGGATCAGTAGGATATCGTCGAAGCTCAGGCCCTCACCGGCGAGCTTCTGGTCCCAATTGATCACTCCCGACCTCCTTTCTTTTTGATTCTAGCGAAAAGCGCCGTGGATTGCATGGGCGTCCCGTCCGTCCGGCGGGGTCGCTATAGTAGTAGGGTCCGGCGGGACCTCCAACGGGGGGGCAGATGAGGTTCGTACATACAGCAGACTGGCAGATCGGGATGCCGTTCGCGAAGGTCAGAGACCTGCGCAAGCGGTCGCTCGTGCAACAGGCCAGGATCGAGGCGATCAAGCGGATAGGCGCGGTGGCCCGGGAGGTCGGTGCGGACTTCGTGCTTGTCGCGGGCGACCTGTTCGATTCCTCCAGTGCCGACAAGGCGACCGTTTCCGCCGCCTGCGGCGCCATCGGGCAGATCGGACTGCCGGTCATCGCGATCCCCGGCAATCACGATCACGGAGGGCCCGGGAGTGTATGGGAACAGGAGTTCTTCCGGCGCGAACAGGCGGCGCTCGCTCCCAACCTGAAGGTACTCACTGAGGCGGTCCCCCTGGAACTCGAGTCGG
This sequence comes from uncultured Actinomycetes bacterium, assembly GCA_963714175.1. Classification (GTDB taxonomy): domain Bacteria; phylum Actinomycetota; class Thermoleophilia; order RBG-16-64-13; family RBG-16-64-13; genus RBG-16-64-13. The sequence goes on from CAVQNN010000011.1 coordinate 857,610, forward strand.
TGGTGATCCTGCCCTGCCCGCTCATGCGTCGCATGCTGGCCGGCGACCCTACCGAGTGGCTTCGTTTCCCCGACGCCTACTCCGCTCTGCCTCCGGACAAGGCGCGTGTCGTTCTCGCACACGGGAGCACCCAGGCCTTCGGTGGACAATGGGATGATGAGGATGAGGCCGGCGACATCAGCAATCTGATCGATCTCGGACGGATCCCGGACGGAACGATCGACTATGTCGCGCTGGGCGATTGGCACGGGACCAAGCAGGTCGGCGCCAAGGCCTGGTATGCCGGTACGCCCGAACCCGACCGCTTCCCCAAGGGTGTGGACCACGACGCCGGCAACGTGCTTGTCGTCGAGGTGGATCGTGGCGGTGTTCCCCGCGTCACCAAGGCGCGCACCGGCTCGTTCACCTGGACGGAATTGTCGTACGACCTCGTCGACGACACCGCGCTCGTTCAGCTGGAGAGCCGGCTGACTTCGCTTCTGGGCCAGCGGACCGACGAAGACCTGCTGCGTCTATCGCTTTCCGGGTCGCTGGGGATCGAAGCCTCCGTTCGCCTCGACCAGATTGTAGAGTCCCTCGAGGCGCGCCTCCTGCGACTGAAGCTGGTCGACCGGGTGGTCCTCGCGCCGACGGAGGCGGAGGTGCAGGCGCTGACGCGGGGTGGATGCGATCCTCTCATCGCCAGGGTCGCCGGCCAACTCGTGGAGCGGGCAGCCGGTGACGATGAAGATGAAGACGCTGCGATCGCGCGCGCGGGTCTGCGCGAGCTTCACGCGGCCTTCGTGCGGGAGAGAGCGCGTTGAGGCTGATCTCTGCCACCGTTCGCAACTACCGGGTGCACCGAGAGGTCGTTGTCGACTTCGACCAGGCCAGGACTCTCATCGGGGGCCCGAATGAGAGCGGCAAGAGCACGCTGATAGAAGCCATCCACCGAGCCCTGTTCCTGAAGGCGACGGTCACGGGCGAGGCTCAGCAGAGAATGGAGTCGACCATCCATCAGGGACGCCCCGAGGTCGAGGTCCGCTTCACGGCCGGCGGCGCGGAGTATCAGTTGGCCAAGCGCTTCAGCGGTCCGAGCGGGACGACTCGTCTCACGCAGATGGGCGGGCAGACATGGCAGGGAGAGGAGGCGGAATCTCGTCTGGCGGCGCTGCTCGGGGTGGAGAGCACGGGCGGCGGAAAGGGCGTTCTTGGCCGAGTCTCCGAGCAGTGGGCGCATCTTTGGGTGTGGCAGGGGGAGAGCGGGAAGGACCCTGCCAAGCATGTCGCGTCGCAGCAGGCCTCTTTGTTGCAGCAACTGCAGCAGGTGGGCGGCGCGGCGGCCATGCAGTCCGAATTGGACGGCAGGGTAGCGGCCTGGTTCTCCGAGAGCCGTGGCCAGGTCTTCGCCAAGTCCGGGGTCCCTCTCAAGGGCTCCGAATTGTTCCAGGCGCAGGCTGAGGCCAAGCAGGCGGAGACAACTCTGGCTGAGGCCAAGGAGCGACAGGGCCGGCTTCGTCATGCCGTGGAGGATTTCGAGGAGGCTTCTTCCGTCATAGAGAGGACGGCCGTTGATCTAGAAGCCATCGCCGGTCAGCGCCAGAGTGTCAACGAGAAGCTGTCCGAGGTCGAGAAGCTGCGACGCACCGAGGAGACTCAGGCGGTGGCTCACGCCGGCTTGACGGACAAACTCGCGGTCCTGGTCGGCATCGAGGCGAACATCGCGGAGCTTCGGGAGTCGGCCGATGGCTTGAGCAAGTCGCTGGAGCCGCTGGAGGAGCGACGGGCGCAACTCGAAGCCAGGCTCAACGACCTTCGGAGAAGCAAAGGCGAGGCGGAACAGGCCTACGACCAAGCTCTGGAAGCGACCCGCGGTGCTCGCCTCAAGGCGGAACTCGCCGGCGCCTACGCGACCCGGTTCAAGAGAGAGGCGCGCTCGCTGGAGTTGCACACCCGGCTGAAGCGTGTACAAGACCTCCAGGACGAACTTGCGGCTATCAGAGGGCGGATCGCCCAACTCGCCTCCATCGACCAGGCGGGCCTCGAGGCGCTGCAAGGCCTCGACAATCGCCTGGCCCGGGCGTCCGCGGCGGTGGAAGCCATGGCGACCGAGGTGGAGGTGGTTGCGTCCGACCAAGCGGTGCAGGTGGGGACGACTCGGCTGGCGGCCGGTGAGAGTCACACGGTCTCCGACTTGACGGAGGTGACTGTCGGCGCCGGGGTGCGTCTGAGGATCCATCCGGGGGGTGGGGACAGTCTGGCCGAAGCTCGTGACGAGGTGCGCTCGGCGCGGGGGGAACTGCAGCGTTCGCTCGACAAGCACGGCCTGGAATCGATAGCACAGGCAGCGGAGATGGTAGCCAGACGGGCCGACCTCAGGTCCCAGCAGGGGTCCACCGAGGCCGCTCTCAGGGAGTGGGATGCAGAGGATCTGGCCGAACTGTGCAAGATCGCAGAGGCTGAGCTCGCCGCCGCCACGGCGGAGGTGCAGAGACGTGGCGAGCAGATGGCCGGGGCGGAGCAGCCGTCAACCCTGGCCGAAGCGGAGGCGTGGTTCGAGCGGGAGAGGGAACTCCTCCAGACCGCCGAGTCGAGCGAGGCGGGGTTCAAGGTCGCCCTGGATGTGCTGCGGGAGCAACTGGCTGCTCACGAAAGGGAGTTCAACGAGTCACGCGACCTGATCGAGGGTGAGAGGCAGAGGCTCACGGGAGTCACGGCCCAACTGGAGTTGTTGATCCTCAATCACGGTAGCGATGAGATGCGCGCACAGCTGCTCGACGAGACCCGCCAAGCTAAGGCTAAACTAGAGGTGGAGCTTGGCGGGGTGCGACAAGCCCTCGGAGTTCTGCAGCCGGAGCTTCTTGAAGCGGACCGGGAACGGCTGCGGCGCGCCTGGGAGGAGGCCGATCAGCGAAGACAGACTGCCGAGACCAGCCGTGCCGTCGCTCAAGCCACTCTCCGTTCGGATGGCACCGACGACCCCCATGTCGTTCTCGCCCAGGCGGAGGCTCGGCTGGAGGCCGCAACTGAGCGCCTGCGGACGGTCAGCCGCAAGGCCGTCGCCATTGCGCTCGTAGACGATCTGTTCCAGCAGGAACAACGTGCACTCTCCGACCAGTTCTCTCGGCCGCTCGCCCAGGGGATCAGTGCTTATCTTCAGTGCCTGTTCGGCCCGGAGGCTGAGGCGGTGGTGCGGTTCGAGGACAACGCATTCATGGGCGTCGGACTGGCGCGCTCGGCGCAGGCTGGGGCCATGGCCTTCGACAGCCTGAGCGAGGGCGCTCGAGAACAGGTGGCGGCGGCAGTCAGGCTTGCGACGGCCGAACTGCTGGCTGCCGACCACGACGGTTCGTTGCCGGTGGTGTTCGATGACGCCTTCGCCTACTCCGATCCGGAGCGGGTGGCCACGCTGCAGCGCATGTTGGAGCACGGAGCGTCGCGGGGACTGCAGATCATCGTGCTCACCTGCAACCCGTCGGACTACGCGACTTTGGGCGCCCATCAGGTCACCCTGAAATAGACATGAGCAAGACATGAGTATCGACACGGTCATCTTCGACTTGGACGGAGTCATCATCGACACCGAAGAGGTGTGGAACGACGTGCGCCACGAGTTCGCCGAGGCGCATGGGGGTCATTGGGACGACGTGGGTGACCAGCCGTTCCTGATGGGAGTCAACTCCATGCAGTGGGCGGCTCTCATGCGCGAGCACAACGGCGTCAACCTCTCCGATCAGGAGATCTACGACGGGATCGTCGGCGGGCTGCGCGAGCGGTACTCTCGCCATCTGCCCGTCATTCCCGGTGCCAGGGAGGCGATAGGCGGCTTGGTTGCGGAGTACCGGCTGGGAGTGGCCTCATCTTCTCCTCTCGAGCTCATCGAGTATGCGTTGGACCTGGCCGGACTGAGCCGATACTTCAGCGTCGTGGTCTCCTCCGACGAAGTGTCCATCGGCAAGCCGGAGCCCTATGTGTATCTGGAGGCCTGCGCGCGGCTGGGTTCGGCACCCGCGCGCTCGGCGGCCGTTGAGGATTCCACGAGTGGGATAAAGGCTGCGAGTTCGGCGGGTCTGGCGGTTGTCGCCATCCCCAATCCTGAGTTTCCACCTTCAGCCGATGCGGTCGGCCTGGCGGATGTGGTGCTGGACTCAATCGACCGGCTCAACGGCGGGGTTATCGCCTCGCTCAGACGGGGAACCTAGCCGGCAGTTATGAGAGAAGTCGCATAGAGGGGACGGGATCATGGTCGACAAGGAGCGATTGGACGAGTTCATCCGCGGGCAGCGATGGGCGGTAGTGGGCGCCTCGGAGGACCGGAGCAAGTTCGGCAACATCACCCTGCGCGAGTTGCAGCAGCGGGGCAAGCAGGTCTACCCGGTGAATCCGAAAGCCACCGAGGTGGAAGGCGAGGCCTGCTATCCAAGCCTGTCCGCGCTGCCGGAGCCTGTCGACCGGGTGCTGGTCGTTGTTCCGCCCAAACAGGGCGAGAACGTGGTCAAGGAGGCCGACGCGGCTGGGATCAGGTACGTGTGGTTCCAGCCCGGCGCGGAGTCCGATGCCGCACTTGCCTACTGCGAGGCTCACGGCATCGAGGCTATCGCTGGCCACTGCATTCTCAGGACGAAGTGAGCCTGGGGCTTCTGGGAACGAGGCGAGTCGGCGCTGAGCCGCGCCTGAGGAGTACGAAGATGGTCTACATCATGGACGGTCTGGATATCCCCGAGGGGGAGCTCACCTTCACCACTTCGCGAAGTAGTGGTCCGGGCGGCCAGAACGTCAACAAGGTGAGCACCCGGGTGACACTGCTGTTCGACGTGGACGGGTCGACCGGTCTTTCGGCGCAGCAGCGGGAGTTGCTGCACGCTCGGCTTCCCGGGCGGATCAACCGGGAGGGTGTCCTCCGGGTGGTGTCACAGCGCCATCGAACCCAACTGGCCAATCGCGAGGCCGCTGTGCGGCGGTTCGCCGACCTGCTACGCGAGGCGCTGACTGAGGCGCCGGACCGCGTGCCGGTCCGGCTTCCAGAGAAGTTGAACAAGCTGCGTCTGGAAGAGAAGCGTCGCAGGGGGCGGCTCAAGCGCGAGAGGGCGACCGACCTCAGCGACGAGGACTAGCCCGCCAGAGCGCTAGGCCGTCGGGGCAGCGAAGGGGCCGGCAGCCTCCTGGCCCGCGGGTCGGTCAGCTCGAGACGGTCTCCTTCTGTCGAGCCACAACGGCCAACATGAAGCGGCCGAGATCCTCGGCGCTGGGTCACCGTGAAGTAGGGGGCGAGCGACTGGGCCACTTCCTCCTTGGTGAAGCGGATGTCTTTCGGCGGTCCGCTCTCCCCCGACTCGGCATCCTTGCGCCAGTCGATCACGAGCAGTCTGCCCTGGGGCCGGAGTATCGTCGTCAGGCTCTCAAGATCGAGCCGCCCTCCAGTCTCGTGCCAGGTGGCTATGGTGCAGGCCACGTCCACGCTCGCCGGCTGGAGAGCGCCGTCCTCAGCCGGGGCCAAGGGAAGCGCGGTCATGTCGCCCAGGAGCAGACGTACGTTGGCCGGCACTCCGCGCTCGCGATAGTGATCGTTCATCTCGGGCTGCAACTCCATCGCGTAGACCGTTCCCGTGGTGAGCGCGGCGATGCGATCGGTGTAGAAGCCGGTCCCGCTCCCCAGGTCGAGCACGTCTTCGTCGCCACGCAGATCCAGGAGGCGGCTCAGGTCTTCATCGCTCACCTGGCTCTGCAGCCGGCCGGGGTCGTTCAGACGCTGGAATCGCTCGGGCCGAAAGGCAGCGTGGTCATGCGCCGCATGGTCGGCTGCCATGTGATCAGACGCCGCGTGATCAGGAGCCACGTGGTCAGACGCCGAGCGGGCGTGGTCGAAGGCATCTTGCGGCTTGGTCATGGGGTTCCTCGGTCTCCAGCAGGCAGCTAGAACTCGGTGTTGCAGTACGGGGCCGATCCGGAGGAGAACATCGCGTCCGCGCGTGCGATCGCACCGGTCGTCAACTCCTGCACCCGGCCGGCGGCCGCCAGAGTGGCGAAGGTGACTCCGCCAAGGTATGCGGACCCCAGCGCGTCGATCTCGAGGGCGAGGTCAGGCGCGGACGTGGTGACGGCGGACTCGACGTCCGGAGGTGCCGGCCCGGTCGGCGCGCAGCGAGTAGCAACGCCGGCTCCGTTCCGGGAAGGTCTCGGAGACCTCGAACACGAGTTGATCGGCCGCCTCGTACGCGCGGGCAGCGAGGGCGCGCGGCACATCCAGCAGTCGCAACCAGAGGAAGTCGGATAGCTCGTTGACCCGGAAGCGCCGCGGAGAGGCCAGGAGCCAGCGCAACGGCTCGTCCACGCGTCCCCTTCCACAAGATATGGTCTGACAAAGGTCGGTGCCCAGTATGTAGTTCCACAGCGCCTTGTAGGCAGCGGGGTCGGCGGCCAGCAGTTCGACGACCAACACCTCGTTCAGGGCGGTGGCTCCTTCCCAGTTGCCCTTGATGCGGTAGCTCGACGTAGCCGTCGGCCACTCCGGGGAGGGTCTCATGGACGGCGTGATACATGCCGCTCGCGCCTGCCCGCTCGGCCATGGGATCGTGCAGGTGCGCGCTCCAGATACCGTGCGGACGGCTCACGGCGCCGGGCTGTCGCAGGCGGAGGCTTTCGTAGATGGCGGGCAGCTGTGCCGCCGCTTGGCCTGCATCGAGCAAGGTGATGCGACCCGCGGTCGCGCATATCTATCGAGCGGGCGAACGCGGCATAGGGACGTTCTACGCTGAAGTCCACTACGCTCGTGGCGGGTCCGTAGCCGAAGCGGCCGTAGATGTTGCCTTCGGAGGCGCCCAACCCGGAGATCATCTCGCCCCGGTCGGCCATATCGGCGAACTGGGCGGCCATGAGCCGGCTGAGGAGGCCGCGGCGCCGGTGTGTCGGCAGGGTCCCGATCCAGGTGACGCCTCCCATGGGTACCGCCACGCCTCCCGGGAGAGTCAGCTCCAGCGAGAACACGGCAGAGGTGGCCACCATTCTGCCGCCTTCGAATGCCCCCAGCGAGCGTTCGAAGGGATAGGCCTGGCGGTAGGCCTCCTCATCCTCCTTGGGGATCTCCTCGCCGAACGCCAGAGCGGAGAGCTCGACGTTGGCATGGAACTCCTCTTCTCGGAGGGCGCGTATCTCTATGCCGTCATGCATGGTTCACGCCGGCTCAGCGCAGCAGGCAACCATCGGCCTGCAGGTGCGCTTGCCACTCGGCCTCGCTGGGCTCGTTGCACTTGCACAGTATCTTGTCCCACTCCTCGTCGACCCAGGCCTCGAGGCTGAGCAGAGCTTCCTCGTTACCGGGCTGGAACAGATGGGCGAAGCGGCCTTGGCGCTTGAGCCAGGGCACCAGCGGCAGCTTGTGATGGGGCCGGTAGGTGAGGTGGTACTCGCCGTCTTCGACCTCGAAGAGCGGCCAGTAGCAGGTGTTCACGGCCTCACGGGCCATGTCGATGCTCTCGGCGCCGTCGGATCGCCAGCCGCGCGGGCAGGGGGAGAGGACGTTGAGGAACGTGGGACCGTCGATGGCCAGGGCTCTTGACGGCTTTGCGAACCAGATCGCGCGGATCGTGCGGGGAGGCCTGGGCCACGTACCTGATGCCGTGAGCGATCATGATCTCGGTCAGGTTCTTGCGGTTCTGCACCTTCCCGGTCGATTCCTTGCCGACCGGGCTGGTGGTGGTCCACGCGCCCACCGGCGTGGCGCCGGAGCGCTGGAAGCCGGTGTTCATGTAGGCGCCGTTGTCGTAGCAGACGTAGAGCATCCTGTGGCCGCGTTCCATGGCGCCGGACAGCGACTGTATCCCGATGTCGTACGAGCTACCGTCGCCGCCGAAGGCGATGAACCTGACTTCCTTGTCGATCTCGCCCTTCTTCTGCATGGCGCGGAAGGCCGTCTCGACTCCGCTCAGAGTGGCGGCGGCGTTCTCGAAGGCGGTGTGGATGTAGCTGCTCTTCCATGAGGTGTAGGGGTAGATGGTGGTGCTGACCTCGAGACAGCCGGTAGCAGCGGCGACCACCACCGGGTCGCTGGTGCCCATGAGGACCTGGCGCACCACGACAGGCGCGCCGCAACCGGCACACATGCGGTGCCCGCCGGCCAGCTGGCTGCCCTGGCCGACCAGTTCCAGCCATTTCTGGCGTGCGTTTTCGAAGTGGTTGGTCTCCTTGATGGCGTCCACCGGGCACACCTCGACGCACTCCTTGCAGAGGATGCAGCGACTTTCGTCGACCCGGAAGGAGCTCAGACGTGCGCTCGTTGAAGACCAGCGCGCCGGTGGGGCAGGAAGCTCACGCAGCGGCCGCAACTGATGCAGTCGGCCAACTGCAGGGCTTCGGCGTAGGGAGTGTCGACCTTGACTGGTGAAGCCGCGCCCGGTGAAGTCGTAGCAGGCCGGCCCGGCCACGTCGCGGCAGACCCGGACGCAGCGCCCACAGGCGATGCAGCGCTGCATGTCGCGCCTGATGAACGGATGCTCGGTCTGCGGTTCGACCGTCCGCACGCGGCCGGTCTTCGTCACGAGTTCGTTGGTGGTTATGTCGTAGTCCACGCCGAGCTTCTGAAGCTCGCAGTTGCCCAGGCTGGGGCAGACGCACTGCAGGCAGCGCTTCGCTTCCTCCTGGGCGGCGGCGAGGCTCAGGCCTTTCTCCACCTCCACGTCGACGCCGGACAGGCGCTTCGCCTTGGCCACCTTGGGCATGGAGGCGCGAGCCTGCGGCTCGGCGCTCGCACCCATCTTGAGCCACACGGGCGCGCGCTCGGCCAAACGCCGGCCGAGCGCCCCGATCTCGGAGCCGCTCTTCAGTTGCTCCAGGTACGGCAGCGCATCGTAGGCGGCGATCTCTTGTTCCAGCTTGACCAGGTCCAGGCCCCGCAGCCAGGCGTCGACGGCAAGCGCCGTGCGCTTGCCGGCCGCCACGGTGTGGATCACCGACACGGCGCCGGTGACTGCGTCACCGGCCGCGAACAGTCCCTCGCGGGAGGTGCGCCCGGTGTACCGATTGGCTTCCACGTGCTTCCGGCCTGTCTCGCCGGTGGCGTCGATCACGGTGGCGCCGGCGGTCTTCGCGCCGAGGCTCTTCGCGTCCGCGGCGCCGAACTCGAACTTGACACCCTCCTCGGCGGCGGCGGCAAGCTCGCGACTCCCGGCCGGCATCGAGTCCGCCTGATACTTGGTCGCGACCGTCACTTCTGTCGCTCCCAGGCGCAGGGCCGTGCGGGCCACGTCGAGCGCGACCACGTTGTCACCCATGACGATCACCTTGCCGGCGAGCTCGACGGGGTCGCCCTCGCGCACGCGGCGGAGAATCTCGGGGCCGCTGAGTGCGGCGGCGCCGCCTCTTGTCCCGCCCTTCGCGCCGCCCTTCACTGCCGTCCTGCTGCCTGTGCTGACAACGACCGCGTCAAACCCCGCGTCGAGCAGCTCCTCGGGAGCGTCCGCACGGGCCGGCTCCTGTCCGCCCAGGAAGCGCACGCCGGCGTCCCACAGGGGCTGCAGTTCATCGTCGAGGACCTTCTCGGGCAACTTGAACTCGGGAACGCCGTAGCGCAGCAGACCGCCCGGCTTGTCCATGGAGTCGTAGAGAGTGACCTGGTGTCCGCGCTGGGTGAGGAACCAGGCGGCGGTGAGACCCTCGGGGCCGGCGCCCACGATGGCCACCCGCTTGCCGGTTGTCGAGGCGGCGCGCAGGGGCGCCGCTCCGCCTGTGTGATCGGCAAGGGCGCGGTGCAGAGCGCAGATGGCGATGGGTTCGTCCACGTCGCCCCGTCTGCACACCGGCTCGCAGTAGCGCGGGCAGATGCGGCCGAGGATCCCCGGGAACGGCAGTTCATCGTGCACGATGGCGGCCGCGCCGGCGGCGTCGCCGGCGGCCAGCGCCGCCATGTAGGCGGGGATGTCGATGTGGGTGGGGCAGGCATGCGAGCAGGGGGCCTCGCAGTACGAGTTGTGGTCGGAGAGGTACATCTTGAGGTAGCTCTCGCGCCGGGCGCGGACGCGCGGCGTGTCGGTCTTGACCACCATGCCTTCCGCCACCCAGGTGGTGCAGGCAGCCTGAAGCTTGCTCACACCCTCGACTTCGACCAGACACAGACGGCAGGCGCCCCAGGCCGCGGTCTCGGCTACGTGGCACAGCGCGGGGATATCGATACCCTCGCGACGGGCGACCTCGAGCACGGTCTCGCCCTCGCGGGCGACAAGGCTTCTTCCGTCGATGGTGAGCTTCACTTTGGTCTTCGAACTTGCGCTCACTTGCGCCTCCCCTCAGCCCGCGTGAGTATCCCCGAGTCCACCCGTACCGCGTCGAACCGGCACACTTGGCGGCAGGTATCGCACTTGATGCACAGCTTCTGGTCGATGCTGTGAGGCTGACTTGCGTCTCCCCGCTGACCGCCTGCGTGGGACAGGCCGTGAAGCAGGCGTGGCAGCCGGTGCAGGCGTCCGCGTCGATGTCGTAGTGGATGAGGGCTCGACAGACCTTGGCCGGGCAACGGTGCTCCACCACGTGGGCCATGACCTCGTCTTCGAAGTAGCGCAGGGTGGACAGCACCGGGTTGGGGGCACTACCTCCGAGGGCGCAGAGCGAACCCTCCACCACATCGTCGGCCAGAGTCTTCAGCAACTCGATGTCGTCCAGGGTGGCCAAGCCGGCCGTGATCCGCTCGAGTATCTCGAGCATGCGGGTGGTCGCCCACCCGACAGGGCACGCACTTGCCACAGCTCTCTTGGGCGGTGAACTTGAGGAAGAACTTGGCGAAGTCGACCATGCAGGTGGTGTCGTCGACCACTACCATGCCGCCGGAACCCATCATGGAACCGGCCGCCACCAAGCTCTCGAAGTCGATGGGCTCGTCAAGGTGCGACGCGGTCAGACAACCTCCCGACGGCCCCCCGAGCTGGACGGCCTTGTACTCCCGGCCCGGCAGCATGCCGCCGCCGATGTCGAAGATGACCTCACGCAGCGTCGCGCCCATCGGCACCTCGATGAGGCCGCCGTTCACGACCTTGCCGGTGAGCGAGAAGATCTTGGTCCCCTTGCTCGTGGCGGTGCCCACAGAGGCGAACGCCTCAGCGCCGTTGTTGATGATCCACGGTACGCTGGCGTAGGTCTCCACGTTGTTGAGGTTGGTGGGCTGGCCCCAGAGGCCGTGCGCTACCGTGCGGATGTGCTTGCCGCGCGGCATGCCGCGGTGTCCCTCGATGGAGAGCGTAAGGGCCGTCGATTCGCCGCAGACGAAGGCGCCCGCGCCCTGGTTGATCCGGATATCGAAGTCGAATCCCGAGCCGAGGATGTTCTCGCCCAGCAGCCCGTGTTCGCGGGCCTTGTCCAGGGCCCAGCGCAGCCGCTCCACCGCGAACGGATACTCGTGGCGGACGTAGACGTAGCCCTCCACCGGTCCGTTGTCCGCGCCGATGGCGTAGGCCGCGATGATCATGCCCTCGATCACGCTGTGCGGGTTGCCCTCCAGCACCGAGCGGTCCATGAACGCCCCGGGGTCGCCCTCGTCGGCGTTGCAGATGACGTAGTGCTTGTCGCCCGGGTTGGCCCGGCACGAACGCCACTTCCGGGCCGTGGGGAAGCCCGCCCCGCCGCGCCCGCGCAGGCCGCTCTTCTCGATCTCGTCGATGACCGCCGTCGGGTCGCCGGCCTTGAGTACCTTGGCCAGGGCCGAGTAGCCGCCGTGCGCGAGATAGTCGTTCAGGGAATAGGGATCGATCTTGCCGTTCAGGCCGAGCACGACCCGCTTCTGCAGCGCGTAGAAGGGGATGTCCGACTCCAGCGCCAGCGGTTCCCCGGTGCGAGGATGCTTGTAGAGAAGGTGCTCGACGACGCCGTCACCGACGATGCTCGTCTCGACGATCTCGTCGATGTCCTTGGGCTTGAGACGGGGGTAGAAGATGCCCTGGGGCCTGAGGACGATGATCGGTCCCTGCTCGCAGAAGCCGTGGCAACCGGTCTCTACTACCTGAACCGTGTCGGTGAGGCCGCGCTCGGCCAGCGCCTTGTCGATGGCATGGCGCAGAGCCACGCGCCCGGAGGCGTGACAGGCTGTGCCGGCGCAGAGCCGGATCTCCTTCTTGGAGTCGTCGGCGAGATAGGCGTTCTTGTCGGCGGCGGCTTTCAGCGCCGCGTCGATCCTGGCGGCCCGGGCCCGCGGCAGCTTGGAGCCCGCGTCACGGCTTGCCCCCGTTGTTGGAGCCGGCGGCGCTCATGACGCCACCTCCTGCTTCCGGAGCTTTCGCACCAACCGGCGGGCCTCGTTGGGACCCATGCGACCGTACGTCTCGTCATTGCCGAGCCTGACCACCGGCGCGAGGGCGCAGGCGCCCACGCAGTTGACGGTCTGCAGCGTGAAGAGGCCGTCGGGGGTAGTCCCTCCGATGGGGATCTCCAACTCCTGGCTGAAAGCCTCGACCACCAGCGGCGCGCCCGCGACATGGCAGGCGGTGCCCATGCACACGTCGATGACGTGCTTGCCCACCGGCCTCAGCCGGAACTGGCTGTAGAAGCTGGCCACCCCGAACACCCGGGAGAACGGTATCTGCATCTCCTCGGCGATGTTCTCCAGCGCCACACGTGGCAGATAGCCGTAGGCTTCCTGAGTGGCGTGCAGCGCCTCCACCAGGCCCGATCCCGAGCGGATGCCGGCGATGACCGGATCGAAGAGCTTCATGTCGATCTCGGGGACGAACTGGGCCGGGTTCTCGCCCATGACGCAGGCCGACGCGGCGCTGCAGCTCTCGCCCGGGAGTGTCGCCAGGGCCGCGGCGCGAGCGGCTGCGATGTCGAACGGCTGCTCCGGGAATTCGGGGCAGTACTCGATCTCGATGCAGTCCACGGGGCAGACGCGCTCGCACAGGGTGCACGAATAGCAGCGATGGCTGCCGTCCTTCTCCTTGACCAGGTCGAAGAGACCGACGCGGTCCTTCTTGCCGACCAACTGCCGGCGTTCGAAATCGATGCCCTTGAGGACTTCGTACAGCGCGGAGCCCTTGGGCTCGCCGCGGGGACCTTCAGTCCCGTGCCGCGCGTTCCTTTGCCACGCTCCCGCGCCGTTGCCGCCGTTGTCGTTCTTCGTCATGGCTTCCTCAGTCCTCGCGCAAGTTGAGATAGCGGCGCTCGGTCGAGGTCCGCTTCTTGCTTGTCGCAGCCTGCTCGAGCACGGCGAACGCCTGCTCGATGTTGTCGGGGAAGATGTCGCGTCCGCCCAGGCCGTAGATGAAGGGCAAGACCTGCGGCCGCGGTTCGCTATCGTAGAGCGCCGCGCGAACCTCCAGGAACACGGGGCCGCCCTGGGCGCCGAAGGAATCGGCGCGATCCATCACCCCGACCACCTTCACGTGCTCCAGTGCCTTGGCGTAGGCGGCGGCTGGGAAGGGACGGAAGACGCGCACCCTCACCATCCCCGCTTTGACACCCCTGGCGCGGAGCTTGTCGACCACCATGCGCGTTTGGCCGGCCGTGGAGCCGACCACGACGATGGCGACCTCGGCGTCCTCGAGGCGATAGGTCTCGAGCATGCCGTATTGCCGCCCGCTGATCTCGGCGAACTCGTCGGCGACGTCCTGGATCACCTTGAAGGCCCGCTCCATAGCCCGATTCTGCGAGACCTTGTGCTCGAAGTACCAGCCGTGGAGGCCGTCGAACGGTCCGACGGCCACGGGATGCGCGGGATCGAGCAGCGGGTTGATCGCGCGATAGGGTCCGATGAAGTCCTGGACCGTCTTGTCCGGGAGCATCACCAGGGGTCCGATGGCCCCGCTGATCACGTAGCCGTCGTACATGTGCATCGTGGGAAGGCGGACGTCCATGTGCTCCGCGATCCTGATGGACTGGATGCAGTTGTCGTAAGCCTGCTGGTGATCCTCTCCGTAGAGCTGGATCCAGCCGGTATCCCTGCCGCCCATGGTGTCGCTGTGGTCGCAGTGGATGTTGATCGGGCCCGAGAGGGCGCGGTTCACGGTGGTCATCACGACGGGCAGGCGGTAGCTCGAGGCTATGAAGAGCAGCTCCCACATCAGGGCGTAGCCCTGGGAGGAGGTGGCCGTCATGGTCCGCACGCCGCCGGCGGCCGACCCGATAACGGCGCTCATGGCCGAGTGCTCCGACTCCACCGTGACGTACTCCGACGTGACCTTGCCGTCGGCGACCATCTGCGCGTAGAGCTGCGCGATCTCGGTCTGCGGGGTGATCGGATAGGCGCACACCACGTCGGGGTTGATCTGGCGCATCGCCTCCGCTGTGGCTTCGTTGCCGGTGACGGCGAGCGTTTCGCTGTTCTGTACGCTCACCCTCTTACTCCTTCTCGTCGGTCTTCATGGTGATGGCGTCGGCCGGGCACTCGTGGGCGCAGATGCCGCAGCCCTTGCAGTGGTCGAGGTCGATGCCCACCGCCTTGCCGTTCTCGATGATGATCGAGGCGTCGGGGCAGTAGAAGTAGCAGAGCATGCAGCCCGTGCATTTTTCCGAATCGATGTCCGGCACCTCCGAGCGCCAGCCGCCGGTCACGAACTCCTCCGAGTTGCCGGCTACGGGGATGGTGGCCCCGAGTTCGTGTTTGTCGGGCCCCCAGGTGTCGATGTCACTGATGTCCCATTTGGGCTTCTTGGCGGCGCTCATTCGCCCTGGACCTCCTCGTAGCTGCGGGTGATGGCCGCGATGTTGCCCTCGACCACCTTCGGGGGGAACTTCTTGCCGAACTCGTAGCGCGAGGAACTCCACCACCTTGTCGATGGGGAACAGGTCCGGTGATGCGGGTGAGGGCTCCGACCATGGGCGTGTTTGGGATGGGACGGCGGATGGTCTCGGTGGCGATGCGGGTGGCGGCGATGGTGAAGAGGCGGCCGCCCTTGATCCCATGCTGCTTGCGCAGTTCGGCCGGAGACATCTCGCTGTTGACGAGAACCACCGCGTCATCGGGGGCGCCCTTGGTGACGTCGACCACGCTGAGCAGAGAGGCGTCGAGCACGACCACGATGCGCGGATGCTCGATGCCGCAGTAGACCTGGATGGGTTCGTCGCTCACGCGGGTGAAGGCGACGATGGGGGCTCCCGAGCGCTCGGGCCCGTATTCGGGGAAAGCCTGGAAGTACTTGCCCTGGCCCAGCGCCAGTTCGGCTACCAGCTTCGCTGCTGTTACAGCCCCTTGGCCCCCCCGGGCGTGCCAGCGGATCTCGGTGAGTTCATGCCCGCTGTGCTCTTTCGTATCGGCGGTGCCACTGGTTGCCAAGATCGCTCCTCTCCACGCTGACAAATCGCGGCGACAGCTAGCGCTTGGCGTCGTCGATACCACCAGTGCGAGCATGGCCGCCGGTCTCGAACAGTGATTTTTCTGGCGGACCGCTCAACCGCCGGCTTCGCCGCTGCAAATCGAACACATCGGAGAAGTGCCGCCGCACCCGAAAGGCAGGGCGAACAGCGCTTGATTATACAGGAGCATTGCTGCTTCGCGGGGCGCGTTATCACAGAGTGATACGAGGGGGAGGGGGGTGGCCGACGACTGGGCGAGACAATCCGCGAGACTCGTGCATCGAAGCTAGACCCCGACCCACGCCCATTGTGGGAGTATTGACGTGACTCTCCGCTGATCGGATCGGAAGTGGGGGCCGAGGATGTCGAGTGACTTGATTCGAGGCGCGGTCGTCCGAAGGCGTGTCCTCACTGCGGACGGGAGATCGACTAGAGCATGACGGGAGAAGCGTCGCGGTGACCAGGATCATTGACATCAAGGAAGTCGCCGCGTGGCTAGAGGCGCGGGGATTGCTCGGGCCGAAGCGTCTTCAACTCGTCGAGGAGGTCGATCACTCGAGGCTGGTGGAGGTGCGCTCGTTCAGCATCCCCACCCCAGTTGCCAAGAGGCTCGTCTATGGAGAGGCCCTCGCGAACTTCTTCGCCGAGGAGGAGGAAGTCCTTCTATATGTCGATGACTGGGCCGGCTCCTATCAGGACATGAACCTCTTCGATCGTTTCAGGCAGGGGCTGGGTGAGACGGCCAAGGTCGGGGAGAAACCGGGTCACCTCTTCTATCCCGACGATCAGGCCGACCTGCTTTCCCTGCTCCGTCTCGTGCTGTCATTCGATTGGGCCGAGTATCTGATCTCCTCGTCTGGAGACCTGCTGCTGGAGATCAACCACGAAAACGTAGGGCGGCTCTACGCTGCCGACCCCCGCAAGGTCGACAAGGAACGGCTGGAGTGGATCGACCAACTGGCAGAAGCGCGGCGAGGATCGGATGCGGGCGGAACCGGCTAGGGCGTCTTGGGCGGGGGAAGGCTCTCGCGGTCTTGCAGAGGTTGCGATACGGCCGAGTGGGACGTTCAGCATAACCTTGAGTATGGCCAATCCTTATTAAAGGTTGTAACATAACCTTCACTAAGGAGGAAGCATGGCCAAGGTTATCCGCCTCCGCTGGGAGAGCGACAAGCAGAGTGGTCTAGCCCGTCGCGACAGGCAGACCTGCGAGTACGAGGCGTATGTTCCTGACCGACTGATGGGTCGGGCTATTCGACTCGATGGACCCGTGGCCGCCGATGTGGCCGAGGCCGAGTTGGCGATCGCCAAGCTCAACGCGGAGGCACGGGCTCTCACGGACAGCGAAGCCCTGGCGCGATTGCTTCTGCGCAGCGAGTCGGTTGCATCGTCAAGAATCGAGGGTTTGGAGATAGGGGCTCGACGTCTGCTGAGAGCCGAGGCCGCCCGGATGCTGGGTGAGGAGTCAAGAGACGTCACAGCGTCCGACGTCTTGGGCAATATTGACGCCATGGTCCACGCTCTTGGGGGCCTGGCCGAAGGTGAACCAGTAACCATTGATCTCATTCTCGAGGCTCACCGGCGTCTTCTTTCCGGATCACGGCTGGCGGAGCAGGCGGGGCGTGTGCGTAGAGAGCAGAACTGGATCGGTGGTTCGAGCTTCAACCCCTGCTCGGCCGTCTACGTTCCGCCCCCGTGGGAGCTGGTCGAGGACTATCTCGTCGATCTTGTCGAGTTCTGCAATGACGACTCTTTGCCGGCAGTGGTGCAGGCCGCCGTGGCTCACGCTCAGTTCGAGACCATTCACCCCTTCGTCGACGGCAATGGACGGATCGGCCGCGTTCTCATCCACCTGGTGCTCAGGCGACGCGGACTCGCACCGCGGGCGCTGCCTCCGGTGTCGCTCGTTCTCGCTACCTGGGCAGACGAGTACGTGGCAGCTCTCGGCGCGACTCGCTACATCGGCTCGCCCGATGCGGCCCAGGCTCACGAAGGTCTGAACAGGTGGGTTGGAGTGTTCGCTGCCGCCTGTCGCCGAGCCGTCGCCGACGCGGCGAGCTTCGAGGAGCGCGTCGCCGACCTCCAGGCGATCTGGCGGGCGCGGCTTGGTCGGGTTCGCGCCAATTCGGCAGCCGACCTTCTACTACGGGCACTCCCGGGCGCGCCGATTGTCACGGTTCAGGGCGCCGCCGACGCTCATTGGCCGCAGCGTGCCGGCGACCAACAGCGCCGTAGCTAAGCTTGTCCAGGCAGGCGTGCTTTCCCAGTCAACGGTGGGAAAGCGCAACCGGGCCTTTGAAGCTGATGAGCTGATTCGGGCCTTCACGGACCTGGAGCGACGACTGGCCAGTCCCGACGGCGACACGCGAGCCGCTCCTCCGAGCCGGCCCGTGCCTCGGCGCGGTCAAGCCTGAGGCAATGCTATAATCCCCTGGTATTCCATATGCCTTGCTAGGGGAGCGTATAGCTGAGAGTGTGGCCTCGCCACAGACCCTACGAACCTGATCTGGGTAATGCCAGCGAAGGGAAGTAAACGGTGATCTGCTTGAACCCGGCTGGTTTGTGACCGTCTTCTGACGGCGCCTGCCCCTTTCCGCTCAGCAGCTCCGCACCCCTGCGCTCGAACGAGGAGTTGACCATGCGCGCGGTCGTGGTAGCGGGTTCCAGTCTGGCCTCCGATCTGGATGGCGCCCTGCTGGCTTCAGCCGACCTGCTGGTGGCGGTCGACGGCGGGGGAGAGGCTCTCGCGCAAAGTGGGCCTCGTCCCGGCGCTGCTCGTCGGAGACATGGATTCCATCAGCGATCAGACCCGCGAGGCTCTCGAGTCTCAGGGGGTCGAAGTGCTGTTGCTCTCGACGGCCAAGGACGAGACCGACACCGAGGCGGCGCTGCGTCTGGTGGTCGAGCGGGGGGCGGACGACATCACCGTCTACGGCGCGCTGGGCGGGCCGCGGCTGGACCATCTGATGGGCAATCTCCTGTTGTTGTCGGCGCCGTGGTTGGCCGGCGTGCGGGTGCGGATGGTCGACGACCGGCACGAAGCCTTCTTGGTGAAAAGGGATTGCGAGTTCTCCGGGGACGAGGGCGACATCGTCTCCTTGTTGCCCCTGACTCCCGAGGTCGAGGATGTGCGTACCGAAAGGCTGGCCTATCCGCTCATCGGCGAGACGCTCCACCAGTGGGCCACGCGCGGGGTCAGCAATGTTATGACCGGCACCCAGGCTCGGGTGACGCACGGGGCCGGCGTTCTTCTTCTGATCCACTACAAAGGGAGGTAGTCATGGCCACCACCGACGAAAGACCCGGATACATGAGCCCGGACATCATGGGATGCCAGTTCTCCGTATATCCCCTGCGGCAGGCGGAGATCGGCGTTCCCATCGAGGCGGCCATCCAAGCCGCCGGAGACGCGGGTTGCTCGGTGCGGGTGGGCAACCTGAGCACGCTCCTGTCCGGCAGTGAAGACCAGGTTTTCGCGGCGCTGCGGGCGGCGTTCCGCGCCGCGCAGCACCACGGTCCCGCCGTGGTGATAGCCACACTCGCCGCCGGCATGCCCACCGATGAACTGGTCGGCGCGATCCAGCGCGACGTCGACGGGAGTGTCGGCGCCGCCCCGTCCGCCGCTCCGTCGTCGGCCGCGCCATCCACCGACTGAGAAGCCCAGTAGACCCCAAGAAGAGAGTCGAGACGCCCATGCTGCCGCAAGATCAAGCCCCTGAATCCCAGAGCCCCGCGAGGCGCGGCCTTCGCCGGGTCTTCGGCCCGGTAGGCCGTCTCGCCGGGCGCATGTTCGAGGAGTGGACCACGCGCGAGCTCGTCATCGCGGCGGTGCTCGCGGTAGTGGTGGGAGTCATCTTCTGGGGCTGGGGATTGCTGTGGTCGAGCGTCTTCCAGGTGATCCCTTTCCCCTTCTCCTACGCCCTGGTAGGCGTGTGGATGATAGGCGGCCTGCTGGTCCCGTACGTCATCCGCAGGCCCGGGGCCGCCCTGGTCGGCGAGCTGGTGGCCGCGTTCGTCAGCATGGCTCTGGGGAATCAGTGGGGCATCCTCACCATGACCAGCGGGCTGGTTCAGGGAGTCGGCGCGGAGATCGTCTTCGGTATCGGTAGATGGCGGCACTTCCGCGGTGTCTACCTCTACGGCGCGGCTGCGCTGGCTGGAGCCTTCAGCATCCTTCTCGACACCTTCATCTACAGCTACTACGTCACCTACTCGTGGAGCAACATCCTCATCGCCGCCATCTTGTGCGTCGTGGGATCGGTGATCCTGGGCGGTGGCCTGTCGCAGCTCCTGGGTGAGGCTCTGGCCAGGACGGGCGTGCTCTCCGGGCTTGCCATCTCCAAAGGAAAGGTGCAGAGGATCTGAGCGCTCCCCTCGCTCCTCCGTCGATATCCGCCGAAGGGCTGTCGTTCACCTACGCCGCCCGGATCAAGCCGGCGCTGGTCGACCTGTCGTTCTCCGTGGAGCCTGGCGAGACCCTGCTGGTGTTGGGCCCCAGCGGATCGGGCAAGAGCACGCTCACGCTCTGCCTGGACGGGCTGATCCCGCATCTGGTCGAGGGCGACTACGCGGGCCGGGTGGCCGTGGCCGGGCTGGTGGTGGGCGATAGTCCGGTGCACCTGCTCACCCAGGAGGTCGGACTGGTCTTTCAGGATCCCGACGCTCAGTTCTGCACTCTGACGGTCGAGGACGAGATCGCCTTCGGCCTGGAGAACCTCTGCCGTCCCCCGGAGGAGATCGAGGGCGCGATAGACCGCTCCCTCGCCTCGGTGGGGCTGGCGGACTACCGGAAGCGCCGTCTGGACACTCTCTCGGGGGGTGAGAAGCAGCGCGTGGCTCTGGCCGCGGTGCTTGCCATGGGGCCCCGCATACTGGTGCTGGACGAGCCTTCCGCGAATCTCGACCCGCGCGCGACGGCCGAGTTGTTCGCGCTGCTGCGGAGCCTGGCTGAGGATAGGCGTCACACCATCGTCATCATCGAGCACAAGCTGGACGAGTTGATCGGATGGGTGGACAAGGTGCTGGTGCTCGGCCCCGAGGGCCGTCTTCTCTACCAGGGAGGACCCGAGACGGCCTTCTACGAGCACGGCGCGGTGCTTGCCGCCGCCGGAGTGTGGCGTCCGCAGACGGTGGAGTTGGTGGCGGCTCTGCGCGAGATGGGCTGGGACGTGCCGGGAAGTCCGCTCAGCGTCGCCGACACGGTCGCCGCCCTTGGCGCGACTGCCGGGCTGGTCGAGCGCCTGCGCTCCTCGGTACCCGGCTCGGCGGACTTGGCGGGCTCGGCGGGCTCGGGCCCTGTGCGAGTCGCCTCCAGTCGCCCAGGCCTTGGCCGCCCAGGCCCCGACCCGGTCGGCCCGGACGCCGGCCACGCCCCGCTCGATCCCGAGACTCCGGTCCGGGAGACGGTGCTGGAGACAAGGCACCTGGACTATCGCTATCGCGGCACCGGGTCGGCGCCCAACGCGCTGAGCGACGTATCGCTGAGCATCAAACGAGGGGACTTTCTCGCCATCGCCGGCTCGAACGGGGCGGGCAAGAGCACGCTGGCCTCGCTCCTGACCGGCGTTCTGGAGCCACCGCGAGGGCACGGTCTTCCTGGAAGGCCGGGACGTCACCGGCATGTCCGCCACGGCCGTGAGCGACCGGGTGGGCTACGTCTTCCAGAACCCGGAGCACCAGTTCGTCAGCGACACGGTCTTCGGCGAACTGGCTTTCAGTCTGTCTCCCAGAGCGGGACGCAAGGGACCCCGTCATCTCTCGCCCGAGCAACGGTCGCGGGTGGAGTCTTGGCTGGACCGCCTGGCTCTGCTCCCGTTGGCCAAGGCCAGCCCCTTCGCTCTCAGCCAGGGCCAGAAGCGCCGTCTCAGCGTGGCGGCCATGCTGATCCGGGGCCAGTCCATCCTCATCCTCGACGAGCCTACCCTGGGACAGGACGAGTTCCAGACGGCCGCGCTCATGGCCATGATGCAGGAGTTCCGCGCCGGGGGAGGCACGGTGGCCATGATCACCCACGACATGCGCCTGGTCGGCGAGTACGCGGATTCGCTCCTGGTCTTGAGCGAAGGCCGGGTGGCGTATGCGGGCACTCCAGACGGCTTCTTCTCCCAGCCTGAGATGGTCGAAGCCGTGGGGTTGGACGTGCCCGCGCTCGGCCGCGTATCTGCAGGCCTGCATGAGTTGGCGGGGACGCCCGAAGGCCTCCACACGGCGCAGGCCTTCCTGCGGGCGGCCGCGCGACGGTCGCGCCAGCGGCGTTCGCGGATGGCGCGTCCGCCGGACCGCGGCACCACTCTGAACGGCGGCGCTCATGACCATGTCGGCGCCGACCGTCCGGCAGGATCCGCGGCGCGCCGCCCGGCGCGCGCTGCCTACCTTCAGCGGCGCAACCCCAGCATCAAGCTCCTGGTCGTCGCCCTGGCGGCACTGAGCCTGACCTTCATCTTCGACCCGGTGACGCCTGCCGTGATCCTGGTCATCACGCTACTGGCCGGCCGGTTCCTGGGCGGCCTCGGTCTGTGGGCTCAGCTCAAGCCCATGTGGATCTTCGTGATTGCCGGAGTGGCCATCCTTCTGGCAAACGTCCTTTTCAACAAAGAGAACGCGGCTTCACCCGCCCTGTTCTCGCTCGGCTCGCTCGAGGTCACCGAGGCCGCCCTGTGGGCCGCGGGTTCACTGTGGCTCCGATTGCTGGCCTTTGCGCTCCTCTCGCTGGTGTTCGTCAAGACCACCGAACCGCAACACCTCATACTCAGTCTGGTGCATCAGCTCCATCTCAACCATCGGGTGGCGTACGGGACCATGGCGGGCTACCGCATGCTTCCGCTGTTTCAGTCCGACTACCAGACCATCCGGGCGGCGCAGCGGGTGCGCGGGGTGCGGGAGACCGGGGGGTTCTGGCACGCGTGGTCGCGGACGCGTCGCTACGCCATACCTCTCCTGGCCGGGGCCGTGCGCAAAGCGGGGCGGGTCGCCGTGGCCATGGACGCGCGGGCCTTCGGTGCTCTGCCGACTCGGACCTATCGGGAGCGCATGGTGGTCCGGCGTTCCGATTGGGTCTTCCTGGCCGTAGTGGTCGCGATACTGGCCGCGGTGGTGGTGGGATCCTGGTGGGCCGGCATCGCCCGGTTCACAGTGGGGTAGCGTCGCGTCCCTGGCGGGGCGGGTCGCCCTCTGGCGGGGCCGTCCCCTCGGCGGGGCCGCTCCCCGGTCGGGCGTCGCTACTTGTAGAACTCGATCTCCGACAGCTCCACGCCCCACCGCGTGTCGGTGAGTTGCGTGAGCTCGGTGAACCAGATGCGACCCTCGGAGACGGGCTGTCCCAGAGTGATGATCTGAGTCTGTTGGCCGTTGAAATCGGCCAGCTTGGCCGTGCCGCCTGACGATGTGGTGTACAGCAACTGGCCTTTCCAACCCTCGACCCTGGACACGATCTTGATGATCGTCGCCTCCTCTTCGAGGGTGAAGTCCATGCCTACTCCCGTCTTGAGGTCGCCGAACGCGGCGGACCGGTAGAGTTCGGTGGTCCAGACGGTGCTCTCATCGCCATCGGTGAGATTGGGCAGTTGGTCGGGGTTCTCCACTGCATCGCCTTCGGGGTCGGCATCTTGCAGGTCGGTGACCTCGACCGGAGTCGGCTTCGCCGTGACGGTGAGGCGGAGCACGTCGTCGTCGGCCTTGGCCTCCGGTTCCGGGTCCTGTTCCACCACGATGCCGGCGTCTCTGTCGAACGAAGCCACCTGGTCGGTGATCTCGACGACCATCCCGGCCTCCGTCGCCAAGGTCTTGGCTTCGTCGATGGAGAGCCCCACCACCTTGGGCGCGCCGCCTCCCGTGAGGGCGAAGACGAGGAAGACCGCGAGAGCGACCAGCGCGATCGCGACCACCGCGCCGAGCAGCTTGCCAGCGCCGCTTCGCCCGGCGCTTGCGGGCCAGTTCGCGCGTGTGGGCGCGGGCCATAGCGGGGCCCTCGATCTCTTCGCCGGTGTCGTCGTCCGGCCTCGTGTAGTCTCCCGTCGACGAATAGCGGGCCGCGCGGTCGTCGTAGGAGGTGCGTCGTGAGCGTTTGCCGGAGGGATTCAGGTCGGCCACCCGTTGCGGCGCGTACAGGCCCAGCCCCACCAGGGCGCCCAGCAACTCGTCCATGGAGGCGAAGCGGTCGTCCGGGAGCTTCTCCAGGCAGCGCATCACCACCTTCTCCAGCCCTTCCGGCAGGTTGACCCTCACGTCGCTGATGGGCGGCGGGGTGGCGTTGAGGTGCATGCGGGCGATCTCGGGCATGTTGAGTGCCGTCGAACGGTGGGGTGCCGGTCAGCATCTCGTACATGACCACGCCCAGCGAGTAGATGTCGGAGCGCGCGTCCACCGGCTTGCTCCTGATCTGCTCGGGAGACATGTAGCGGGCGCTGCCGATGATCGACCCCGCTCGGGTGACGCGCGTCCAGTCCGGGCCCGTCGCGATGCCGAAATCGCTGACCTTGGCGTGACCGTTGCGGTCGATGAGGATGTTCTGCGGCTTGACGTCGCGATGGACGATGCCGACGAGTGTGCGCGGCGGCCAGCCCCTCGGCCACCTGCCCGGCGATGCGGCCGATCTCGCCGACGCTCATGAGGCCCTCGCGGATCATCTCCTTGAGCGAGCGCCCCTCCACGTACTCGAAGACGAGGTAGTCCTCGTTGTCGCTCGATCCTCGGTCGATGAGGGTGACGAGATTGGGGTGGGAGAGTTGAGCGAGCGCCCGCCCCTCGCGGTCGAACCGGGCCCGGGTGCGCGGATCCTCGTTCAGAGGGGGCTCCAGCCGCTTCACGGCCACGTTGCGCTGCAGCCGAGTGTCCCAGGCCTGGTAGACGATGCACATGCCACCGCGACCCAATACCCGGCCCAACCGGTATCGGTTCTTTAGAAGCGGTCCCGCTCCCGCTTTCGTCGCTGGTATCGGTCATACGCTAGTATGAAAGCTCGTGACTCTTGGACACAAAGTAACGAGACACTATCATAGAACTTGTCCAAGGATGGGAGGTGGCGCCAGTGATCTACTACGTGATCCCCCGCGAGCTGGCGGACAAGTACTACGAGGAGTTCAAGAAGCGCTTCGCCGGGGTCGAGGGCGTCGAGGTCATCATCGACCGGCGCGAGATCGACCGACGTTCGTTGACCGAAGGGGGAGGCAAGCGGGTCGTCCGCGACCGCCGCCGCCGCCGCATCAGCGGTTCGTTCCCGGATGTGTGACCATGTCCGAGTCTCTGGCCTCAGGCTGGATCTTCACAACCACACTCACTTCTCTGCTGACGGACTGATGTCTCCGGCTGCGCTGCTCGAGACGGCGAGAGCCCGGGGGATCGACTGCATCGCGGTCACCGACCACAACACCGACGGAAGGGGCGCTCCAGGCCCTGGCGTCTGGCCGACGCCGACCCTTCTCTGCCGCGCGTCATCCCCGGCATCGAGCTGTCCACGGCCGACGGGGAGATCATCGGCCTGTATGTATGGGAGAACATTCCCTCAGGGCTTTCACTCGCGGAGGCGGTGGCCCGCAGTCAGGGGTCAAGGCGGTCTGGTCTATCTGCCTCATCCCTACGACCGGTTCCGCCGGGGAGCCATCTCCGCGGCGAGCGCGCCTTCAGGCCGCTGAACTGGCCGACATCATCGAGGTGGTCAACGGCCGCTCTCTGGGGCCGGAGCAGGCGATAAGGCGGCGGCGCTGGCTCGGCGTCTCGGCAAGCCGGGGGGGGCGGGCAGCGACGCACACCGGGAGGCGGAGGTGGGGCTGGCCTACGTACCGTGGTCGACGCCTATCCTTCCCGGGATACTCTCGTGCCTCTGGTCGCGGAAGGCAGTCTGAGAAGCGGTCTCTGCGCCCGGGAATACGCGCTCAACTGGGGGATGCAGGGCATGGCGCCCGTGACGCGCATGCGTCGCAGAGTGGTCGGCCCTCCGACGAGAAAGTAGGGCGGAGTGGACAGCGGTCGCGCTGCCGAAGCTGTGCGGGCTTCGCTCTGGCGGGAATGGCGCGGCGGTCCGAGCGTCCACTGCTTCCTGTGCGCCCATCACTGCCGGATCGCTCCAGGGGAGCGGGGCCGCTGTGCGGGGTCCGCGAGAACCGGGACGGAGTGCTCTACACTCTGGTGTACGGCCGCCCGATCTCCGCGGCGGTCGATCCGATCGAGAAGAAGCCCCTCTTCCACTTCCTTCCCGGAAGCAAGACCTTCTCCCTGGCCACGGTGGGCTGCAACTTCACCTGCTCCTTCTGCCAGAACTCCGAGATCAGCCAGATGCCCCGCGACCAGCGGCGGGATCACGGGCCGGCCGCTCTCGCCGCGAGCAGGTGGTCGAGGCCGCGCTCGAGGAGGGATGCCTGAGCATCTCCTATACCTACACCGAGCCGACCATCTTCTACGAGTACGCCCGGGATTGCGCCGAGCTGGCGACCGCCGCCGGCCTGAAGAACGTGTTCGTCACCAACGGCTACATGACGGCCGAGACTCTGCGCGACATCGACGGCCACCTGCACGCGGCCAACGTCGACCTCAAGTCGTTCTCCGACGAGTTCTACCGCACCCTGGTGGGCGCGCGGCTGAAGCCGGTGCTCGACACCATCCGCCGCCTTTGGGAGATGGGGGTGTGGGTGGAGGTCACCACTCTGCTCATCCCGGGTCGCAACGACGGCGACGACGAACTGCGCTCGCTGGCCTCCTTCTTGGCGTCGATCTCCCGCGACATCCCCTGGCACGTGTCGCGCTTCTATCCCGCCTATCGTCTGCTCGACGTCGCCGCCCACCCCCACGGCCTCGATGGAGAAGGCCGCGCGCATCGGACGCGAGGAGGGTCTGCACTACGTCTACGGCGGGAACATCCCCGGACACTCGTCGGAGTCGACCGCCTGTCCCGACTGCGGCACCGTCGTGATCGAACGGATGGTTTCAGAATGCTCAGAAACGGGATAATCGATAGACGGTGTCCCCACTGCGGCCGGGAGATACCCGTCTACCAGAAGGAGGTGCGGACATGACGCTCATCGGCTGTTTCGTGACTCCTCATCCTGCCGATCATCGTGCCCGAGGTCGGGGGTGCGCAACTGGCGGAAGCCTACCTCACCGTGCAGGCCATGCGCACGGTTCAGGAGAAGGCGGCCGCTCTCGCTCCCGACACCATCGTGCTGCTGTCTCCGCATGCTCCCATGGCCACTCACCAGATGGGCGTGTCGCTCGCCTCGTCATACACGGGGTCTCTGGCCTTCTTCCGAGCTCCGCACGTCTCGTCTCGAGCAGCGGGCGACCAGGAGCTTGCTGAGGCCATGCTGGAGGCTGCCACGAGGAGCGGAGTCCCGG
Organism: uncultured Actinomycetes bacterium; assembly: GCA_963714175.1. Taxonomy (GTDB): domain Bacteria; phylum Actinomycetota; class Thermoleophilia; order RBG-16-64-13; family RBG-16-64-13; genus RBG-16-64-13. The sequence continues at coordinate 884,178 of CAVQNN010000011.1, forward strand.
CGATATCCACTGCCGACCGCCGAGAGGTGGTCGAACTCGATCACGGGGCCACGGTCCCCCTGGTCTACCTCATGGGTGGGCTGTCAAAGCCGTGCCGGCTGGTCTTGCTGGCCTTCTCCCAACAGGGTACCGCGGAGCACGTCCGCTTCGGCGAGGTCGTCGGGCAGACCATCATCGCGGCTTCTCAGCGGGTTCTCTACGTGGCCAGCGGCGACCTGAGCCACCGGCTGATACCAGGCGCACCGGTCGGCTTCGACCCGCGCGGCGAGCACTTCGACAGGACAGTGGTCGACACCTTCGCCGCAGGAGACTGGAACGGCCTGCTCTCCATCGACCCGGGCTTGACCGCGGCGGCGGGGGAGTGCGGCTACCGCTCGCTGGCCGTGCTCTCGGGAGTGGTGGCCGCAGCCCGAGCGGCAGGATTGCAGCCGAGGAATCGCGTACTCTCCTACGAAGGCCCATTCGGCGTGGGATATCTGGTCGGTGAGGTGGAGACGGTGGAGGTGTCGCAGATGCAAGGGACGCCGCAGTGAGCGAGACCGTGGACAAGCAGCGCGATCCCTTGGTGGATCTGGCCCCCCAGGCCATAGAGGCGTACAAACTCAAGGGCTTGGTCATAGAACCCGAGCCCATCCCGGGTCTGGAACCGCGACGAGCCGGCGTGTTCGTGTCCCTGCACCTGTCCGACGGCTCGCTTCGTGGCTGCATCGGCACCATCGAGCCGCACCAGAAGACCATCGAGGAGGAGATCGTGACCAACGCCATCAGCGCCGCCACCAACGATCCGCGCTTCTATCCACTCGCAGAGGCGGAGTTGGGGAGCCTGGACATCTCGGTGGATGTGCTGTGGCCGGCCGAGGAGGTGGACGGTCCAGAGGCGCTCGATCCCAAGGTGTATGGCGTTATCGTGCGGACGGTCGACGGTCGTCAGGCCTTGCTCCTGCCCGATCTGGAAGGCGTCGAGACCGTCGAGCAGCAACTGCGCATCGTCTGCCGCAAGGGGCGCATAGACATCGATCACGACGACTATCGGATCTTCCGCTTCCGCGTGGAACGGCACCACTGATCCCGGCCCGGTGTCTGGAGGTTACGACCTGCGGTATGATTATGAGCACTGTCGACGATCACTTGAGTAACGGGGGAGTTCCCGTGCAGAGCAATAGTCCGAGTGTCCCGTATGCCGGTTCTCGTTCGCGTCGTCGCAAACCGCGGCGCTTCACCACCGGCCGTCTTGTGTGGGGCAGTCTTCTGCGCGTGCTGCAGCGCATCACTCACTACAAGCACGGCGATCACCTCGAGTTCAAGATGAGCTTCTCGGTTCGCGACCTGGTCACCGACAAGGGCCGGGCGGTCAAGGACCAGGTCGAAGCTCTCGTCCAGGCGGTCCAGAAGGCCGGCTCCTACCAGGCCAAAGAAGAGGCTACTCGCGCCGTCCACGCGGTCATGGACGGGCTCAAGGGCATGGTCCCGGCCGATGCGCTGACCAAGCTGAGTGAGTCGTCGCCGGTCCGGGAGGCCGCGCGTCTTGGCCGGGCGACCGCGCAGCGGCTGCAGAAGGATCCCGGCAAGAACTGCGAGAGCGTCGGACAGGACGTGGCCGGTTCTGCCGTGGTCGGCGAGACAGTGCTCGGCCTGAACGTGGTCGCCGAGATCGCGGTTGGCGAGACCAAGGCCGAGTCGACCGTCACGGATCCGACCGAGACGCCTCTCTCCTAGCCTTTCACCACCCCTAGGGGGCGCAGCCGTGCCACCCGGGGAGAGATGCCCGCTCCGTCCATGACGCCCACCACTCTCTCCACGTCTTTGTAGGCCTCGGGCATCTCCTCCGCCAGGGTGTTTCTGTCCGTGCGAGCGCACGAAGACGCCGGCCGATTCCAGTTCTCGTTCGATGGCCCTGCCCCGCGCCTGCTTCAACGCCTGCGACCGGCTCATCACCCTGCCCGCTCCGTGGCAGGTGGAACCGAAGGTCTGGGCCATGGCCTCGTCGGTGCCCTTGCAGACGAAGGAGGCCGTGCCCATGTCTCCCGGGATGAGGACCGGCTGTCCGACCGTCGCGGTAGTCGGACGGCACCTCGGCCCGGCCGGGTCCGAAGGCCCGGGTGGCCCCCTTGCGGTGCACGCAGGTCTCCACCTCGGAGCCGCCAACGGTGTGGGTCTCCAGCTTGGCGATGTTGTGGGCCACGTCGTAGACGAGCCGCAGGTTCAGCTCCTTCGGGGAGAGGTGCAGCGCGTGAAGGAGGGCCTGCTCGGTGAGGTGCATGATCATCTGCCGGTTGGCCCAGGCGTAGTTGGCCGCGCACGCCATGGCCGCCAGGTACTCCCGCCCCTCCGGTGAGGTCACCGGAGCGCAGGCCAGCTGGCGGTCGGGCAGGTCGATGTGGTAGCGCCGGCTGGCGGCGGCCATGACCTCCAGGTAGTCCTCGCACACCTGGTACCCGAAGCCGCGCGATCCGCAGTGCACCATGACGGTCACCTGACCCTCGCGCAGACCGAAGGCTTGCGCGGCCGCTCGGGTCGAAGATCTCGTCCACCACCTGGACCTCGAGGAAGTGGTTCCCCGAGCCCAGAGTGCCCACCTGGTCCTGCCCTCGGGTGTAGGCCCGGTCGCTGATCGCGCCGGGGTCTGCCCCGGGCAGGGCGCCCCCATCCTCGGTGTGCTCCAGGTCGTCCGCCGAGCCGTAGCCCCGCTCCACCGCCCAGGCCGCCCCTCTCACCAGGACCTGCTCCAGATCCGGGCGCGATAGCTTCGCGATCGCGCCGCTCGACCCCACCCCCGAGGGCACGTCGCGGAACAGCCTGTCGACGAGTCGGCGGGACCTCGTCCCGTCGCACGTCGTCCTCTTCCAGGTCGGTGGCCAGGAGCCGGCAGCCGCAGTTGATGTCGTAGCCCACGCCGCCGGGTGAGACCACCCCCTCGTCCACGCTGAACGCGGCCACTCCCCCGATGGGGAAGCCATAGCCGAAGTGGATGTCGGGCATGGCCATGGAGTAGCGGAGTATGCCGGGCAGATGGGCCACGTTGGCGACCTGGGTGAGGCTCTGGTCGTCACGGAGCGCCTGCATCAGCTGCCGGTCGGCGTAGACGCGACCGGGCACGCGCATGCCGCCCGTCGCGGGCAACTCCCAGACGTACTCGCTCACCTGGTTCAAGGTCGGCGCAGCCAAGTGTCTTCCACCCTGCCTTCCTTCAGACGTCGAACAGCACCGTCGCCCGCCAACCGCCCTCAGGTTGGGCCTCGACCGCGAGCTGGTGATAGGTGATCGCCTTGACCTCGTCGAGGAGCGTGTGTCGCCGCTCGTCGATGGTCTCTCCGGCCAGATGGGCCTCCACCCGCACTCGGTCGGCGGCCGTCGTCTGCACGTCGATCTTGGCTTGGATGGCCACGAAGCCCTCGGTCGCGAAACGGTAGAGGGCTTCGGAGAGGAGCGCGCGGAGGGCGTTGGGGGCGTCAGCCTCCTCCACCGTGATCGTCTCTTTGCGCTGGGTCTCGAACTCCTCGAGTTCCGCAAGGTGGTCGTAGAGGGCGAAGAGGGCGTTCTCGAACAGCACCGGCAGGTCCTTGCCCCAGACCTCCAGGAAGACGTCGGCCGGGTGATCGAGATCGCGGTAGACGTCGTCCCGGTCGCCCGGCTCCCAACGCTTGCTGTCCTCTGCCATCTTTCCCCGCGCGTTCGGCCGCGGCCGCCGAGTCCGCGGTGCTAGCGCGCCGCGTTCCGGCTGCCGCGACCGTGCCGCAGCGGCGGTCTTGCGTTTCTTCGGCGGCGACCAGGATCTGATCCAGGACCGCGCTCACGTGCTCCACGTAGCAGAAACGCAGCCCGCGCAGGACATCCTCTCCTCGCATCTCCTCGACGTCGGCCTCGTTGCGGTCCGGCAGGAAGACACGGGTGATCCCGGCTGCCCGGGCGGCCAGCACCTTCTCCTTGATGCCGCCCACCGGAAGCACCTGCCCGGTGAGGGTCACCTCGCCGGTCATGGCCACGCTCGAGTCGACCGCTCGGCCCGACACCATGCTGGCCAGAGCAGACGGCCATCGCCACGCCGGCCGAGGGGCCGTCCTTGGGCACCGCTCCGGCGGGCACGTGCACGTGGATGTCGTGCTTCTGGAAGAACTCCGCGTCGGCGCCGAGCGTGGCGGAGACGCTACGCACGTAGGTGAGGGCGGCCTGGGCCGACTCCTTCATCACGTCGCCGAGCTGACCGGTCAGGATGAGACGGCCGGTGCCGGGCATGGCCCGGGCCTCGATGAAGAGGATGTCGCCTCCGGTGGGGGTCCAGGCCAGACCGGTGGAGACACCGGGCTCGCTGGTGCGGCGCTTGGTCTCGCGGAAGACCTTCTTCCTGCCCAGGAACGTGGCCACCTGCTTGTCGCCGACGGTGATCCTCTTCCGGCCTTCCTCGGCCACCATGCGGGCGAACTTGCGGGCGATGGTGCCGATCTGCCGCTCGAGGTTGCGCACGCCGGCCTCTCGGGTGTAGTTCTCGATCACCGCTCGCAGGGCGGCGTCGGTGACCGTCAGCTGGCCCTCCTTCAGGCCGTTCCGCTCCAGCTGCCGGGGCACCAGGTAGCGCCGGGCGATGTGGAGCTTGTCCTCCTCGGTGTAGCCGGCGATGGAGATGATCTCCATGCGGTCGCGCAGAGGGCCGGGGATGGTGTCGAGCACGTTGGCCGTGCAGATGAACATCACCCGCGAGAGGTCGAAGGGCAGATCGAGGTAGTGGTCGCGGAAGGTGCCGTTCTGCTCGGGATCGAGCACCTCCAGCATGGCGCTGGAAGGATCGCCCCGCCAGTCGGAGCCCATCTTGTCGATCTCGTCGATCATGAACACCGGGTTGCTGCTGCCCGCGTCGCGGATGGCTCGGATGATGGTGCCGGGCATCGCGCCCACGTAGGTGCGCCGGTGTCCGCGGATCTCGGACTCGTCGCGCACCCCGCCCACGCTGATGCGGATGAACTTGCGGCCCATCGCCCGGGCGATGCTCTTGCCCAGGCTGGTCTTGCCCACTCCGGGAGGGCCGGCGAAGCACAGGATCGGGCCCGACACCTCGCTCTTGAGCTTCTGGACCGCGAGGAACTCGAGGATGCGGTCCTTGACGTCCTCCAGGTCGTAGTGGTCTTCGTCGAGCACCTGCGCGGGCGTGGCGCGATGTCCAGGTCGTCCTCGGTGATCACCGACCAGGGCAGCGACACGATCCAGTCCAGATAGGTGCGGATGACGCCGTACTCGGCCGCGGCCGAAGGCAGCTTCGACAGCCTGTCCAGCTCGCGCCGGGCCTGCTTGTCCACCTCTTCGGGCAGGCCGGCCTTGTCGATGCGCTCGCGCAGCTCGTTGATCTCGGCCTGGGTCTCGTCGGTCTCGCCCAGCTCCTCCTGGATGGCCTTGAGCTGCTGCCGCAGCACGTACTCGCGCTGGTTCTTGTCCATCTCCGACTGCACCTGGTCCTGGATCTTCGAGCCCAGCTCGAGGACCTCCAGCTCGCGGTTCATGAGAGCGGTCAGGCGGCGGAGGCGCTTGCGACAGCTCGACCTCTTCCAGCAGATCCTGCTTCTCCTCGGTCTTGAGGCGCATGGTGGAGGCGATGAAGTAGCCCAGAACGGCCGGGTCGTCGATGCTGGCGGCCGCCATCTCCAGCTCGTCGGGCAGGTAGGGCACCAACTGGATGATCTTGGTGTAGACCGAGACCAGGTTCCGCTGCAGGGCCTCCAGCTCGGTCCCCTGCTCGACCACGTCGGGGAGGTCGTGGACCTCGGCCTGCAGGTACGGCTCCTCGGCGATGAAGCGCTCGATCTCGATGCGGCGTATGCCCTGGGCGATGATGCGCAGCGTCCCGTCGGGGGCCTTGATCATCTTCTGGATGCTGGCCAGCACGCCGACGTTGTGGACGTCGTCTGGGTCCGGGGGTCTCGATGTCCGGGTCCTTGGACGCCACCAGACCCACCTGCTTGTCGCCCCGCAGGATGTCGTCGATGAGCTGCACCGAACGCGGCTGTCCCACCGCCAGCGGGCATCATGGTCTCGGGGAAGACGACGGTGTCCTTGAGCGGCAGGATGGGCAGACGAAGGTCGGCGGCGACGCCGTCCGCCGGCTCCTGGGAGACGATGACGAAGTCCTGTCCGGCTGCGCGAGGACGGCACGAGTCACGAGAGTCTGGGTCGTCGTCTCGCGCCGTCATAGGTTCGGCTGCCTCCCTCGTCCTCGTCCAGGGCGGTTATGGGGATGCGCCTGCTGACCGAACGCGGCTTCACCGGCAGCACGATCTCCAGGTAGCCGCTGCTGTAGTCGGCGATGGCCTTGGCCGCGTCGACCTCCGGGGGAAGCATGACCGAGCGCTCGAAGCGGCCGTAGGTGATCTCCATCTGCTGGTAGACGGCGTCGGGGTGGCGCTGGATCGCAACGCGACCCCGCTGACCCGCAGCACGTTCTCCTCGACCTCCAGGCTGACCTTCGCCGGATCGATGCCGGGCAGTTCCAGCTTGACCACCACAGCGTTCTCCCTGCTGTCGTAGTACACGTCGGCGTTGGGCCGGAAAGCGGCCCTTCCGTATCGGGGTGTCCGTTCTCCGCGCAGCATCTCGAGGAACATCTTGTCCACTTCGTTCTGCAGTCGGTGGAAGCCGGGAACGTCCCTCTTGCTCTTGGGTTCCATCGCGCCTCCTCTGATTCCGGTCGGCGGACAATGCCGTCAGCGCCTCCAGCACTCGGCCGAGCTCCTCGAGCTGACGCCCGTATTCCGCCCAGTCTCCGCGCTGTCTGTGCCTCGATGGCGGCCTGGTAGTGCTGGTCGGCAGCTCGATCAGCGCCGCGCGTCGCTCGGCAGCGTGGTCGGCGTGCCGCCCGTGGTGGTAGTCGTCGTGCTCGGTCGTGGTGGTCGTGCGTCGTGGTCTGGCTGGGCAGCGTCGTGGTGGTCGTCGCGCCCGGTGCCGTGGTCGTGGTTCCACCACCGATGGACTCGCCGAAGATCTTGGTCAGCGCGTCGCTCAGGGTCGGCTCCATGACCACCTCGTCGCCGTAGACGGCGATCACTCGGGTCAACTCGGGGATGGGGCTCTGCTCGGCCTGCAGGTAGACCGGCTCGAAGTACATCACCGATTGGTTGATGGGGACCACCAGCAGATTGCCGCGGATCACCTCGCTGCCGGCCTGGGCCCACAGCGTGAGTTGCGACGAGATCACCGGGTCGTTGGTGATGCGGGCCTCCACCTGGGCGGGTCCGTAGACCAGCTTGTCCTTGGGGAAGTCGATCACCATGAGCTTGGCCGTAGTTGTCGCCGTCCTGCCGCGCCACCAGAAGTGCGGCCAGGTTCTTCTTGCTGAGCGGCGCGAACGGCTGCAGCAGGGCGAACTCGGGCTCGGTCTCGCCGGGCAGGGCCAGGATCTCGTAGTAGGGCACGACCGGCGATCTCCTCCGTGCGTTCCCGTAGATCTCCATGGGGATCTCCCACACGTCCTCTTTGTTGTAGAAGATCTGAGGATCGGTCATGTGATAGGTGGAGAGCACCCCGGCCTGGATGCTGAACATGTCCTCCGGGTAGCGCATGTGCCTGCGAAGGTCGTCGGGCATCTGGTCGCCGGGGGTGAACAGGCCGTCGAAGACCTTGCCCCAGGTGTTGGCTATCGAATCGTCGCTGTCCATCTGATAGAAGGTCACTCCGCCGTCGTAGGCGTCGATGACCACCTTGACGGAGTTACGGATGTAGTTGATCCCGGCCGCCTGGGGCTGCGAGTAGGGGAACCGGTCGGTGGTGGTGTACGCATCCCACATCCACACGAGCGAGCCGTCGTCGCGGACCACGAGGTATGGGTCATTGTCGTAGGCCAGGAATGGGGCGAGGGCCTGCACCCGCTCGGATGATGGTGCGGCGGTACATGATCCGCGATTCATCGGTGAGTGCGTTGGAGACGAGCAGCTTCAGACTGTTGAAGCGGAAGGCGAACGCCACCTGCCGGGCCGTGCTGCCGATGGAGACCCCGCCTTCGCCCGCGTAGGTGGTCCGAACACGTTCGTCGTCACCCTTGGGATAGTCGAACTCGGGCTCGTCGTCTTGACCACGACGAACTCGTTGCCCATCTCTCCGTAGTAGATCTCGGGCCGGGTGATCTTGAGGTCGGTACTGGTCGTGGGAGGTATGTTGCTGACGAAGAGCAGCGGGAGACCGTCGCCGCCGGCTTCGTTCACCGGGCTCATCACGAAGCCGTAGCCGTGGGTGTAGGTGAGGTGCTTGTTGACCCAGGTCTGCGATTGCTCCTGGAGTTGGGTCTGGTCGAGCTCGCGGGCGCTCAACAACACCTGGCGGTACTTGTCGTCGATGATGTAGCGATCGATGTCGACGTCGTTGAAGGCGTAGTAGAGGCGGATCTCCTGGATCTGGGAGTAGGTCGAGAGGGCCGGCCTGGGCTCCCACAGGCGGACGTTGTCGATCGTCCCCGAGTTGGCGATGACGTCGGCCGCTGTCAGATCGGTGTTCGCCTCGAGAGAGACGTTCTCTGATCTCGTCCAGACCGAAGGCCCAGCGGGTGGCCTCGATGTTGTTGGCGATGTACTCGCTCTCGGCCGTGATCTCATTGGGCGAGACTCGATACTGCTGGATGATGGCCGGATAGGCCTTGCCCGCCAGCGCCCAGGTGAGGAACATGACGGCTATGGCCATCGCCGGGAGTCTCCATCCCCGGTAGCGGATGTTGACGAGGAAGAGCGCGGCTGCGATGAGCGACACGATGGCCAAGAAGTGGAGCACCGGCAGCGAGGCGTGGACGTCGGTGTAGCTGGCTCCGAAAGTCACTCCCCGTAGCGGAGAAGTCGAGCTCCCAGGATTGGATCATGTAGTCGCCGGCCTTGGCCACCATGGCCAGGGCGAGGATCGCCGACAGGTGGGCCTTGACGTGCGGAGCAAGGCGGACCCTGTTCTTCTCGTTGAGGACCAGAGCCTTGTCCGACCACGTAGGTGAATGCGGTGCCGAGGAAGGTGAAGAAGAGCGCGACGCCCACGAAGTTGACGAGCATCGACCACACCGGCAGGGTGAAGACGAAGAAGGAGGCGTCCTTGCCGAACAGGGGGTCGGTGTAGCCGAAGTCGGCTTGGTTCAGGAAGAGGAGCACTTCCTCCCAGCGGCCGCTGTAGATGACGCCCATCAGGACCGCGAGCACTATGGCGACGGCCAGCATGAGCTTGCCCGGCCAACGCTGCTTGGTGGCCCACTCGAAGACGTTGTTCTCCTCGGACTCCGAGACGGGAAGCAACCGGGGCGACAGTCTGCGGGCCAGCCGCAAGCTTCCGTAGAAGAAGGCGAAGAAGATCACGGCGAAGAACAGACCCACGCAGAGGCGGGCCAGTATCGGGGTCCAGAAGACGTTGGTGTGACCGAGTTCTTCATACCAGAGGTAGTTGGTCCAGACACGCGAGAACAGGCTGCCCAGGGCGTAGATGATCGCCAGAATGACGACCACCAGAGCGACCCATCGCACTGGGCCGGGCCTCAGGCGGGTGAGGCGCTCCACCCAGTCCGGCCCCGCGTACTTCTTTGCTTCCGTGGGCTTCTTGGTCTCTGTGGATCCCTTGGCTTCGGCGGAATCGCCGTTCTTCGTGGGGGTTTCTTCTTCAGGTGCTATGGCTACGGCCCTCCCGGTCGGTCTCCCGCTGATGCTGGCACACTCTATCATCCGAGCTTGGCGACTACCTCCTGCAGAAAGCCCAGCTCATAGACCGAGTCCCACGCCGAGTCGGAGGATGCGAAGGCGGCGACTGCCGCGGCCAGGTCGCCGAGCGGTACTCTCAGCGCCAACCCGCAGCCGGGGTCGACATCCTGCGGAGGAGGAACGGGCTCGGATCGGATCCCGGCCCGTCGGAGGACCTTCTCCGCGGCAACTTCCTCGTGGGCGTTCTCGAATGTGAATACCGCATAGCGTGTGGAAGCAATCATCCCGTATCCAGTTCGCTCGAGCGCGCAGCCCGATCAGCTCATCTAACGGGCGTGTTGAAGCAGGATAGTGACCCGTTCGCCGGGCAGGGTCGCCCTGGTGACCTCCAGAACGGGACTGTCCCACCGCCGTACCGTCTCTTGAGTCGCCAGGAACGGATCCACCGTCGCGATCGGGAAGTCGATCTTGTCGGTCTTGTAGTGCATGGGGATGACGATGCGAGGGTCCAGGATCTCGACCACCGCCGCGGCCTGCTCGTGATCGATGGTGAAGAAGCCCCCCACGGGGAGTAGCAGGATGTCGACTCTGCCGAGGGCCTCGACGGTCGGCGAGTCGAGGATGTGGCCGAGATCACCCGAATGGACCAGCCGGAGATCGCCGTCGTCCATGATCGTGATGGTGTTCTTGCCCCGCTGACTGCCGCCGGCTTCGTCGTGAGCGACCTCTATGCCGGTGAGCTGCACGGTGCCGACAAGTCTCGGCGACCGGGCGCATGAACACCCGCGGGTGGCCGGGAATGGTCTCGGTCGCGGCGTGGTCGGAGTGCTCGTGACTGGCAACAACGGCGTTCGCTGTCTCGTCGATGGGGCCGTACCTGAGCCCCCCGTCGTAGCTGCCGTGGAGGTACGGGTCGAAGATCACCCTGGTTCCGTCGGCTGCCTGGACCAGGAAGGCAGAATGGCCGAAGTAGGTGATTATCACGGTGCTCACCTCCGCTCGCTCAACCGAGATGCAACCATAGGTTAGCGGATACACTGATGGGGTAACAATAGTCGAAGACGCGGGCGCCGATGCGGCCGCTGGGTAAGGCAACATGACAGGCAGGGGCAAGAGGACCGGCCTGGAAGGGAACAAGGAGAAGACGATGAGTGGTGGGACCGTCCAGGAAGTGAATGCGCAGGAGTTCGATCAAATAGTCTCTACATCGACCCTCCCGGTGGTGGCCGACTTCTGGGCGCCTTGGTGCGGCCCGTGCCGCATGGTGGGCCCGGTTCTCGAGAAGATGGCCGCCGATCACCCGGACAAGGTGACCGTGGTCAAGATCAACGTCGACGAGAACCAAGAGCTGGCGGCCAAGTTCGCCATCATGAGCATCCCCACGGTCATCATGTTCAGCGGGGGCCAGCTCAAGACGCAACTGATCGGCGCTCGGGGTCAGAAGGACTACGAGACCGAATTCGGCTTGGCCTGATGGTCGACCTCGTCTGATGGCTTCGCTAATGGCTTCCTACGACCTGAAGTGCCGCTCGTGCGGCAAGGATTTCGAGGTGTTCGTCATCGGCTTCCTCAAGGACGACGCCAAGGTGTGCCCTGAATGCGGCGGGCGTGAGGTGGACCAACGGTTCACGGGATTCGGCGGCGTGTTGGGCCTAGGTCCGTCGTCTCCATCGTGCGTCGATCAGGGACGCTGCGATTCCCGGGGCTGCGCAGCCGCCTCGGGTTTCGGCTGAGCGAGCTGAACCTGCCGACCCGTGCGGTCCGTTCATCGCGTCATGAGATAATGCTCCGGTCCGCCGCCCTCCGGGTGGCGGACCGGTCGCTACTGCGAGCCCAGGGGGCTGCATGTATCCGGAACTGTTCCATGTCGGTGACTTCACCATGAACTCGTTCGGGGTGATGATGGCGCTGGCCTTCATCTCGGCTGGATTCATAGCCCACTGGCAGTTCAAGAAGCGGGGCGTCAAGCCCGACTTCATCTACGGCCTTCTCATCGCCGCCATAGTCGGTGGCCTTCTTGGGGCCAAGATCCACTACCTCATCCTTCATCCCGACCAGTGGCCGGGCAACCTGATCAGCGGCGAGGGTCTCGTCTGGTTCGGCGGTCTGTTCGGCGCCATCCTGGCCGTGGTCATCGTCACCCTTCTCTCCAATCAGAGGCTGGCCGCGATCATGGACGCCGGGGCCCTGGCTGTCTCGGTGGGCTACGCCTTCGGCCGGACGGGGTGCTTTCTCCGGGGCGACGACTACGGCATCCCTACCGACCTTCCCTGGGGCATGGCGTTCCCGAAAGGCTTGCCACCGACCACTGTGCACGTGCATCCCACTCAACTGTATGAGATCGCGGCCACTCTGGTCATCTTTGCGCTCCTTCTGTGGGTCATCGGCCCACGGTTCAAGCGAGAGGGACCTCTCATGTTCGCCTACGCGGTCCTTGCTGGGATCGAGCGGTTCCTCGTCGAGTTCATTCGTACCAACGAGGGCGTTGCCCTGGGTCTGACGCAACAGCAATGGATCAGCATCGCCATGGTCGTCGTCGGCATAGCGGGGATGTGGTGGTTCGGGACTCGGGGGCGGTTGCGTCCGGTGGAGGCCGGAGCGGAAACGGCCGGAGAGTCCGGAGCCGTGGCCGATGTCGACGATTTCGGAGAAGATCGTAGGGTGGAACGGTGAGGGTCGGTTGCTATCGCGGGGCGACCATCCTGGGTGCGGTTCTGGTCCTGGTCGCGGCCCTGCTCGTGGGATGCGGCTCGGGTGGAGGCTCCGGCTCCGACGGGAATATGGCGCCCGATTTCTCCGGGACCACCCTCGATGGGGTGGAAGCCTCTCTGAGCGACTACCGAGGCAAGCCGCTGCTGCTGGTCTTCATGGCCAGTTGGTGCGGTCCCTGTCTGGCGGAAGCGCCCGAGATCGAGGCGTTCTACCGCAAGGAGGCCGGCAGAGCGGAGGTGCTTGCGTTGGCCGTCTGGGACTCCAGCGAGAGCGACCTGCGCCAATTCAGGGCCGCCGGAGGGCACACGTACCCGGTGATGATGGCCGCCGACGAGTTGGCCGACCTCTATCATGTTCGGAGCGTACCCACCTTGTTCGTGATCGACGCGGAGGGCCGGATCGTGGAGACCCTGGTCGGAGGGGGCAGGAGTTCCGCCGAATTCTCCGCTCTGATGGATGACCTTACCCCCTGAACTCGGCCTGACCGCCTTTCTGGTCGCGCTTGCCGGGGGCGCTGCTAGTTTCCTCAGTCCCTGCGTCTTGCCCCTGTTGCCCGCCTACCTGTCCTTCGTCTCCGGGCTGAGCGTGGAGGAGTTGGAGAAGGGGGACCGGCGAGTGCTCCTGAGTACCGCCGCCTTCGTGCTCGGGTTCTCTGTGGTCTTCACCTTGCTCGGAGCCGGGTTCTCGTTCGTCGGCGTGCTGGTGAGCAACCAGCGGGTGCTGCGCATCGTCGCCGGAGCCTTTCTGGTGCTTCTCGGGGCGATCCTCGTAGGGCTGACCGTGCCCGGCTTCATGCAGAGAGACATCCGCCCCTTCTTGAGCAGAGCACCCCGCGGCCCGGCGGGGGCTTTCGTGATGGGAGTAGCCTTCGCTTTCGGTTGGACTCCCTGCGTAGGACCCATCCTGGCCTCGATCTTGACCATGGCCGCCGCGGGCAACAACCCCGCCGGAGGGGCCCTCCTGCTCTTTGTCTTCTCCCTGGGGATGGGGATACCGTTTCTTCTGGCGGGTCTCTTCGTCGGTCGCGCCCTACGGGCTTTCACTCGCCTCAGACGTCATCTGCGGGTCATACAGATCGTGTGCGGAGTCATCCTCATCGTATACGGGGCCCTGCTCATCAGCGGGCGACTCGCTTGGCTCTCGGCCCAACTGTCCGGGTGGGGCTTGTGAGGAACTGACCCCTCAGCATCGGCGTCCTAGCGCGCCACAGGGTTCGGGGCCACGACAGGGGGTGCATCATGGGGACAGCTAGGAAGCACAAGGCGTGGGCGGTCATGGTGGCGTTGTTCGTATTTCTGGGGTTGGCCGCGCTGGTGGGGGTCGCCGGCTGTGGAGGCGACGAATCTGCAGTCACCACGACCTATTGGCGAGCGACAGACACCACGGCCGCCGCCACGGCTACCACAACTGCAGAGAGGGCGAGCGAGAGCCAGGCGGCGCCAGGTCAGTCCAACGACGGTGACACCGCCGCCTACGAACCTCAGACTGGGGCGATCGATCAAGCGTTGGCTACCACGGCACTCGAGGCCGTCTCGAGTCAGAAGGTCATCAGCGACGCTCAACTCGAGGTGGAGGTCGAGAAGGGGAAGTTCCAGACCGTCTTCGACCAGGCCATGATGATCGCCAAGCGCTACGGAGGCTACCTGCTCAGCGCCACCGCCTACGCCAGCGGTGAAGAAGACAGCTTGAAGAGTGGCACCGTAGCGGTCAGAGTCCCGAGCCAGTTCCTTCACCGAGGCTCTCAGCGACGCCAGCAAGCTCGGCACGCTCAAGAGCGAGTCGTTGTCGACCCAGGATGTCACCGAGGAATACGTCGACCTCGAGGCCCGCATCAGGAATTCCGAGGCAAACGTGGAGCACTTGTTCGCTCTGCTCGACATGGCCAAGACCATTGACGAGATAGTCCACGTTCGCTCGATCATCACCTCCGCCCAGGAGGAGTTGGAGACGCTGAAGGGCCGCATGCGCTATCTGGAGGAGCATACGAGCTTCTCCACCATCAGCGTGACCATCTACGAGGCTGGGGTGGAGGAGGAGGTCGTCCCGGTGGTGGAGGAGGAGAAAGAGAGCTGGGGCTTCGTCGCCGCTCTGGAAGACGCCCTCCGCTATCTGGTGAAGGTCTTCAACGGGATCATCCGCGGTCTGGGAGTGCTGATCCCGGTCTTGGTCGTGCTGGCCATCATCGGCTACATCGTGTATCGCGATCTGGCGGTCGTCCGCTCGGCGCAAGCGGGAGGAAGAGCAGGCCCGGAAGCAGTTTGGCCCGAACAGCAGTTGGCGGCCGCCGGCAGCGGCGGTGACACCGAACCAGGCTGGCCAGCCGGTGCCTCAGGGACGGGCCGCGCAGCCCGGTGTGGTCGCCCAGCCGGAAGCGGCGCCGCCGGCCGGCGCGCCGGCCGAAGCCAGCCCCACCGATGAGGTCAAGGGCAGCTAGTTCGCACAGGGCATAAACGCCGCGCGCTCTGGCGCCGCGGGCCGTCCGGGTATCGCGCCGCAAGAAGCCGGGGGCGCTGGGAGCACCGAGATTGGTGCTCCCAGCGCCCCCGGTGTATACTGCCTGCTTCGCGCCGACAGACCCGGCGGTGACCCGCAAAGTCCTGTCCGGCGGCGCGAGTACAATTCCATACTGCACCCCTGCTCCGGCAGTGAGGCCGGGGCCGCTCAGACCGTAGGAGGTGACCCAAACTGAACAGCTATGAGCTGGTTCTTATCCTGCGCACAGACGTGACGGATGAAGAACGAACCGCGGTGCTTGATCGCACCAAAGAGATCATCACGGGTGACAAAGGCGTCATCGTGAAGATCGACGAGTGGGGCAAGAGGCGACTCGCGTACGAGATCAAAGACGCCCTCGATGGCGTCTACTACATCCTGTACTTCGAGGCGACGGCCAAGACGCTCGACGAGGTGACCCGAGTCCTCGGCATCACCGACAGCGTGCTTCGTTTCATGCCCATCCGGCACGAGAAGCCGTTCGGCCCTCAGCAGCCCGCTGCGGCAACGCCGCGCCGGGCTCGCCGAAGAAGCCTAGTCCGAAGGAGCAGAGATGGCTCGCGGTATCGCACACGTGACGCTGGTGGGCAACCTGACCCGCGACCCCGAGCTCCGTCAGACCCCGAGCGGCACCTCCGTGTGCCAGTTGGGAGTGGCGGTCAACTCCTCGTACAAAGACTCGTCCGGCCAGTGGGTCGAGAAGCCCAACTTCTTCGACGTGGTCGTCTGGGGGGCCCAGGGCGAGAACTGCGCCCGGTACCTCAGCAAGGGCCGCCAGGTGGCGGTCGACGGTCGTCTCGACCAGCGTAGCTGGGAGGCGCAGGACGGCAGCAAGCGCAGCAAGGTCGAGATCGTCGCCGACACTGTCATGTTCATCGGCGGCCAGAACGAGACCCGCGAGCCCGCGGTCCGCGGAGGGGCTCAGCCCGCTCCGGACGCCGCTGCGCAGGATGATTTTCGTGACATCGATTTCGGGGGCGACGACATCCCCTTCTAGTCGTTCTCCAAGGAGGTAGAAGAAGGTGGCGAATCCTAAGAAGCAGCAGAGGCGCACCCGCCCGACGACGGGCAACCGCCGGCGCAAGTACTGCTTTTTCTGCAAAGAAGGCGTGGAGCACGTCGACTACAAGGACTTCGGTACGCTCCGCCGGTTCATGTCGGAGCGGGGCAAGATCCGGTCTCGTCGCACCACCGGCGCGTGCCGCCGTCATCAGCGGCAGGTCGCCGTGGCGATCAAGCGGGCCCGCGAGGTCGCGCTGCTGCCGTACAGCAGTCGGTAGAGGGCTGCCGGGTCCTGGAGGCCGGATCCGTGAAGATGTCGCCGACGTTCCCAGTCAGCTTGCCCCGGTGGGCAAGGCGGATCGGCGGCCACCGTCATCATGGGACTGTGCATGGCCGTC
The DNA here is from genome assembly GCA_963714175.1 of uncultured Actinomycetes bacterium. Lineage (GTDB taxonomy): Bacteria > Actinomycetota > Thermoleophilia > RBG-16-64-13 > RBG-16-64-13 > RBG-16-64-13. The sequence goes on from CAVQNN010000011.1 coordinate 900,421, forward strand.
TTCCCGCTGGTCGGCGATGATCATCGTCCCGTTCCTGGCTCTGCCGCTCGCGTACGTGGTCGCGCGGCTGTGGTGCTCTAGCACGGGGCGGTCGTCGCGGTGATCATCGACGGCGTTGATCTACGTGGGCGTTGGGCGGCATGCGGCGGTTCTGGCGTTCTTGCTGCTCGTCGGGCGTGGGCATGGTGTCTGGGCTTGGCAGTGCGCAAGAGGTGGACCTTCGAACGAGGCTTCGCTTCGACCGCTGTGCGGAGGCGTTCTGGCGCTGTGGCCCTGTGGGGCATGACCCTGTGGCTGGCTCTTGGCTGGTCTGACCTGGCTCTGATCAGAGAGACAGTCCTAGGGCCTGCCGACAGCGCGGCGTGGTACATCACAGATGGGCGTGAGCACGGAGACGGCCGACGACTGTCGTCGGCGCAGACTGCGGCAGGTCGCGGACATCATTCCCGTATCTGGCCCCGGGGCTGTTGGGCATGGCGGCGATCCTGCTGGCCGCCTGCTCGCTCGGCCTGGCCTACCTGCTCTTTCCGCGGGTCCGGCAGAGGGTGGCGGTGGCATGTCGCTGTCCGGTTTCCGGCTGCACTGGGCGGCCGCGTACGCGTCCATCGTCGGGCTGGCCATGCTGCTGTTCGCGCGGGGCGACGGCACTTCGCGCACCGTCGTGCTGTATGTTGGCATCAACGTGCTGCTGGTGTCGCAGACGCTGTTCTTCGTGCAGGGCCTGGCGGTGGTGCGTTGGTTCGCCATCAGCCGGCAGCTGCGGCCGGGGTCGCGGATCGCTTTGTACATCGCGGCTGTTCTTGGGCAGGCTGCTCCTCCAACTCACCGGGCTGGTGGGGCTGTTCGATACGTGGGTGGACTATCGCAAGCGTTTCGCCCTCAAGAGCCCGGGAACGGGCTCGGCGAGGTGATATCCGACAAGGAGTGATCATATGGAGATAATCCTTCTGCAGGACGTTGACAAGCTGGGCAAGCAAGGGCGAAGTGGCGAACGTGTCCGACGGATACGCTCGCAACTTCCTGTTCCCGCGCAAGCTGGCCGAGATGGCCACCCCCGGACGCGATTGCCGTGGTCCGCCAGATCATGGACGAGAAGGCGGCTCACGCACGCCGCGAGGCCGAGCGGGCCGACGAGACCAGGGACATCCTCTCCAAGACCGTGCTGACCATCCCGGCCCCGGTGGGGTCGGGCGACCGGCTCTTCGGTTCGGTGACCAACCAGGACATCGCCGACGCCATCTACGCGGCTCGCAAGATCCGCGTGGACAAGCGGAACGTCGATCTCGAAGATCCCATCAAGACCGTGGGCACCTACATGGTCAAGGTCGAGGTGCACAGCAGCGTGGAAGCCGGCCGAGGTCAAGGTCATCGTGGTCCCGGAGGAGCACAAGGCCTAGATGCTAGGCTCCTAGGGAGTCCTCCGTCCGGGGAGAGAGGGGCGCACGTGGAGATGATGGCGGGCGGCGGAGCCGCCGGGGGCCAGAGCGGGAGCGACTACGTCGTCCCGCAGAACCTCGACGCCGAGATATCGGTGCTGGGCGCCAGCATGCTCACGCCCAACGTCATCCCCGGGGTCAGCGAGATCGTCCGGCCGCACCACTTCTACCGGCAGGCCCACCAGCGCATCTTCGAGGTCATCGAGGATCTCTTCTCGCGCGGCGAGCCGGTCGACCCCATCACCGTCTGCGAAGAGCTGGCCAACCGGGCCAGCTCTGGAGCTGGTCGGCGGGCGAGCGTTCATCCACAGCCTGGTGACGGCCGTTCCGGCGGCCACCAACGCCCGGCACTACGCTGAGATCGTCCGCGAGAACTACTACCTGCGCTCGCTCATCAAGGTGGGCGGCGAGATCACCGAGATGGGCTACCGGCGGGAGCATCCGCCCATGGACCTCATCGACAGGGCCGAGCAGATGGTGTTCGACATCTCCCAGACCCGGGTGGCGGGGGAGTTCGAGCCCATCGCGAGCTGATCAGACGAGAGCTTCGCCGAGCTGGAGCGGACCATGACGGAGGGGCATCACACCGTCGGCTGCCAGACCGGTTTCCGCGATCTCGACGCCATCATCAGCGGGTTCCAGCCGTCCAACCTGGTCATCTTGGCGGCTCGGCCCTCCATGGGCAAGACCGCCTTCGCCCTCAACATCGCCCGCAACGTGGCGGTCGACCAGGACAAAGGGCGTGGCCATCTTCAGCCTGGAGATGTCCAAGATGGAAGTGGTCAACCGGATGATGTGCTCCGAGGCCCGGGTGGACAGCTGGCGGGTGCGCCGGGGGATGCTGCAGCCCAACGAGTGGAGCAAGCTGGCGGCCGCCTGCACGCCGCTGCACACCGCTCCCATCTTCATCGACGACAGCGCCTCGCTCAACCTCATGGAGATCCGGGCCAAGGCCCGGCGCCTGAAGGCCAAGGAGAAGAACCTGGGCCTCATCGTCGTCGACTACCTGCAGCTCATGATGGGCGACACCAACGCCGAGAACCGGCAGCAGGAGATCTCGCGGATCTCGCGGGGACTCAAGATCCTGGCCCGCGAGCTGGAGGTGCCGGTGCTGGCGCTGTCGCAGCTCTCGCGGCAGGTGGAGCAGCGGGCCGGGCAACAAGCCGGTGCTGTCGGACCTGAGGGAATCGGGCGCCATCGAGCAGGACGCCGACGTGGTGCTCTTCATCTACCGGGACGAGGTCTACAACCGCGACAGTCCCGACAAGGGCACGGCGGAGATCATCGTCGGCAAGCAGCGGAACGGCCCCATCGGCGAGCTGCAAGCTGGCCTTCATGCAGAACTACACGCGGTTCGCCGATCTGGCCGACAAGAACCTAGCGCAGTCACGTCCGTGAGCCGCCGGCCCGTGGCGCGGAGGCCGGTCGCACCGGCGTCGGCCGGGGAATGCCAGGCGGGAGGGACTGTGAGCACGCAGGCAGACAGGCGCTACGACGTCATCATCGTGGGCGGCGGACCGGCCGGGATCTTCGCCGCCCTCGAGTTGGCCCGCCACTCCGATCTGCGCGTGCTCCTTCTCGAGAAGGGCGCCGACATCTCCGAGCGCCGTTGTCCGGCGCGAGTCACCGGCTCTTGCTCCCACTGCTCGCACCTGCGACATCACCACCGGCTGGGGAGGAGCGGGGGCCTTCTCCGACGGCAAGCTCACGCTGAGGTCCGAGGTGGGCGGATGGCTGGGCGAGTACGTGGATGCCGACGCCCTGCGAGGCGCTGATTCGGACGTGGACGAGGTATACCTGGCGCTTCGGGGCCCCCGACCGTCTCTACGGCGACGACGCCGGAGAGTCTCGAGCGCTGGTCGGACCTGGCGGCGCGGCAGGGTCTGCGGCTGGTGCGCTCGCCGGTGCGGCATCTGGGGACCGAGCGGGCGGCCGGGGTGCTGGCCGCCATGCGGGCCGAACTCGAAGACAAGATCCACATCGCCACCGACACCGCGGTGGCTCAGGATCACGACGATCACCGACGGCGCACTGCCGGAGCGAGAGCCGGCGATCTGTACGCCGGTAGCCGGCCCGCCGGCCGCGTCACCGGCGTGGTGACGGTCGACGGCGAGTGTACGAGAGCCCGGTGGTGATCGTGGCTCCGGGGCGGGAGGGGTCCGCCTGGCTCACCAGAGAGGCGGAGCGGCTGGGGATCCCCTTGGTGAGCAACGCGGTGGATATCGGAGTGCAGGGTGGAAGTGCCGGCGGTGGTCACCGACGTGATCACCGACGAGCTGTACGAGCCGAAGCTGCTCTACACCTCACGGCACTTCGAGGATCAGGTGCGGACCTTCTGCATGAATCCGCACGGGGTGGTCTGCACCGAGAGCTGGGGCGACGCGGTGACCGTGAACGGTCACAGCTATGCCGACGCCGAACACCAGACGGCGAACACCAACTTCGCCCTGCTCGTCTCCACCCGCTTCACCGAGCCGTTCAAGGAGCCCATCGAGTACGGCAAGTCCATCGCCCGGCTGGCCAACATGCTGGGCAAGGACATCCTGGTGCAGCGGCTGGGCGATCTGCGGGCGGGGCATCGCACCACTCCCGAGAGGCTGCGGCGCGGCGTGGTCGAACCGACGCTGTCGCGCCGCCACCCCCGGCGATCTTAGCTTCGCCTTGCCCTATCGCCACCTGCGCGACCTCATCGACATGCTCGACGCCCTCGACGCGCTGCTTCCGGGCGTCGGCGGGCGCGACACCCTCCTCTACGGGGCCGAAGTCAAGTTCTACTCGTCGCGACTGGCTCTGGACTCCACCCTGCAGACTCCGGTCGCCGGACTGTACGCCATCGGCGACGGCGCCGGGGTGACCCGAGGTCTGGTGCAGGCCTCGGCCTCGGGCTTGGTGGCCGCTCGGGCGGTGATGCACGGCCAGGCTGCGGCGTCCGCCGACTGACCTGGTGTAAACTGTAACGTGCGTGACGGCGGCGCGACAGCGCGGTCGGAGACGCAGTTGGCCCGCCAGGGGCGACGTCCCTAGACGAGATCTCGTCGGCTGCGGGCGACGCCAGCGGGGCATCGTATCGGCCGCGCCAGTGGGGCGCCGGCCGGGTATCAGGTTCAGAACTCTATCGGGAGGCATCGTGCCGGTTCTTGTTGTAGTGGGCGCTCAGTGGGGCGATGAGGGCAAGGGTAAGGTCGTCGACCTGCTGTGCGAGCAGGCCGACATGGTGATCCGCTACCAAGGCGGCAACAATGCGGGTCACACGGTGGAGAACTCGCGGGGCAAGTTCGCACTCCATCTCGTCCCCTCAGGCATCTTCAACCGCATGGTGACCGCTGTCATCGGCAACGGGGTCGTCATCGATCCAACCGTCGCTCCGCGAGGAGATCGACGAGCTCGAGAAACGGAATGTCTCCACCGCCAATCTGAAGGTATCGGGCGGGGCACATCTCATCATGCCCTACCACATCATGCTCGATCACGTTCAAGAAACGCGTCTGGGCAAGGGCAAGATCGGCACCACCGGCCGCGGCATCGGGCCGGCCTACTCCGACAAGGCCGCCCGCCAGGGCGTGCGCATGCAGGACCTGCTCGATCCCGCGGGCTTCCGCGAACGGGTCATGAACATGATGAAGGCCAAGGCCGAGGTGATGGCCCGCACCTACGATCAGGACGTGAGCAGCCTGGAGGCCGAGTGCGAACGCTACATCGAGGCGGCTGAGTCGCTGAAGCCGTATGTGGAAGACACCTCCCTGCTGGTCTGGAAGGCGCTGCGCGAGGGCAAGGCGGTGCTCCTCGAGGGCGCCCAGGGCACCATGCTCGACCTCGATCACGGCACCTATCCCTACGTGACCTCATCCAACCCCGTGGCCGGCTACGCCTGCGTGGGCGCCGGTATCGGGCCGGTGGAGCTGAGCGAGGTCTGGGGCGTCACCAAGGCCTACACCACCCGAGTGGGCGAGGGACCCTTCCCCACCGAACTGACCGACGAGACCGGAGCTGCTCTGCGCGAGTTGGGCCAGGAGTTCGGCACCACCACCGGGCGGCCGCGCCGCTGCGGTTGGCTCGACCTGGTCGCCCTCCGCTACGCTGCCCGGGTCAACGGGTTGACCGGGCTGTGCGTGACGAAGCTGGACGTGCTCAACAACATGGAGACGATCAAGGTCTGCACGGCGTATCGCTACCGCGGCGAACTGCTGGAGGAGTTGCCGCCGGCTCAGGCGGTCTTCGCCGAGGTGGAGCCGGTCTACGAGGAAGTCCCGGGCTGGAAGAGCGATATCTCCGGCGCTACCAGCGTCCATGACCTGCCGCAGGAGGCGATCGACTACCTCAACGTCATCATCAAGAACGTGCAGGTGCCCATCTCGCTGGTATCCGTGGGCGCGAAGCGCAAGCAGCACATCAAGGTGCCTCACCCCGACCCGAGACGCCACCCTGGCGAGGCCGGCCCCGGCGGGCAGATGCAGGACCAGGGCCAATAGACACCGACACGGCCTCGGCGAAAGGGGAGAGAAGGATGGCTTCTGACCGGCTGGACGTCCTGGTGGTCGGCGGAGGCGCCCGCGAGCATGCGCTGGTCCGCGGCCTGGCCAAGAGTCCGCGGATAGGCAGGCTGATCGGTGCCCCCGGCAACCCCGGCATCGACGACGATGCCGAGACCGTAGCCGTGGGAGCGGAGGACATCCCCGCGCTTGTCGCCTTCGTGGAACGCGAGAAGGATCGACCTCGTCGTGGTGGGGCCGGAGGGCCCGCTGGTGGCGGGTCTGGCCGATCAGCTGCGCGACCGGGGTTTCGCGGTGTTCGGTCCCGGTGCCGACGGGGCCAGGCTGGAAGGCTCCAAGGCCTTCGCCAAGGAAGTCATGGACGCGGCCGGGGTCCCCACCGGGCGGGCGGCGACGTTCACCGAGCACGACGCAGGCCCTGGCCTATCTGCGCGAGCATGGAGCGCCGGTGGTCGTCAAGGCCGATGGTCTGGCGGCCGGCAAGGGAGTGATCGTCGCCCGGACCCTGGAGGAAGCGGAGGCGGCTCTGGCGGAGTGCTTCGTCGAACGGCGCTTCGGCGACGCGGCCGACACGGTCCTCATCGAGGAGTTCCTGGAGGGAGAAGAAGTGTCGCTGCTCTCGATCGTGAGCGGCAGCCAGATCTTGCCCCTTGCTCCCGCTCAGGACTACAAGCGCATCCAAGACGGAGACGTGGGCCCGAACACGGGGGGGATGGGATCGTATTCCCCGGTCCCGGCGGTGGACGACGCTCTCTACGAGCGCCTGGTGGACGAAGTCGTGCGGCCGACGTGGCCGAGTTGGCGCGGCGGGGCATCGACTTCAGGGGCGTCCTCTACGCGGGGCTGATGCTGACGGCCGACGGACCCAGAGGTGCTGGAGTTCAACTGCCGCTTCGGCGATCCGGAGACGCAGGCATTGCTGCCCCGGCTGGAGTCGGACCTGTTGGAGCTGCTGTGGGCGGCGGCCCGCGGCGAGACGCTGCCCGCGACGGTTCGGTGGCGCAAAGGAGCGGCAGTGGGAGTGGTGATGGCTTCGCGCGGCTATCCGGCGTCGAGCTCAAAGGGCGACGTGATCACGGGTCCGACAAGGCCGGGGGTCTGGGCGCCGTCGAGGTGTTCCATGCGGCCACAGGTCGAGTGGACGGCCAGCTGGTGACCACCGGCGGCCGGGTGCTCACGGTGACGGGCCTGGGCGACACGTTTGCGGAGGCGCGGGCGCGGGCATACGCCGGCGTGGCCGAGATAGAGTTTGCGGGCGAGCAGCATCGCTCCGACATCGCCTTGCGGGCGGAGGAGTGGGAGAAGCAGCGCCTGGGGAGCTGAGACTCGAAAGGACCGACATGGCAGAGCATCCGCTGGTGGGCATTTTGATGGGTTCCGAGTCCGACACTGACGTCATGGACGCGGCGGCACGAGGAGCTGGAGGCTCGGGGCATTCCGTACGAGGTCAACGTGCTCTCCGCCCACCGCGACCCGGAGGCGGTGCGGGAGTACGGGCTTGGCGCCGAGGCGAAAGGACTCAGGGTGATCATCGCCGGCGCCGGCAAGGCCGCGGCTCTGCCGGGGGTGGTGGCGGCACTGACCGACCTGCCGGTGATCGGGGTGCCCATCCGCACGTCCGACCTGGGCGGGCTCGACTCGCTCCTCTCCATGGTGCAGATGCCGTCCGGGGTCCCGGTGGCGACGGTGGCCATCAACGGGGCCCAAAACGCGGCCATACTGGCCGCGAAGATCCTGCGTGTGGCCGGGCTGAGCGCCGCGGGCGTGGAAGGGGGCGTCCGATGATCGAACGCTATTCCACACCCGAGATGACGGCCGTCTGGACCGACCAGGCCCGCATGGCGGCCTGGCTTCAGGTCGAGTTGGCGGTCTGCGAGGCCCGGGCTCGCATCGGTAGGATCCCCGAGGAAGCCATGGCTGAGATCAAGGCCAAGGCGACCTTCGACGTCGAGCGGGTGTGCGAGATCGAGGAGACCACCCACCACGACATGATCGCCTTCGTCAGTTGCGTGGCCGAGAACGTGGGCGAGTGCTCCAAGTTCATCCACTACGGCCTGACCTCGTCCGACGTGCTCGACACCGGACTGGCCCTGCAGCTTCGAGCGGCTGGGGCGCTCCTCGACGAGGAGACCAAGAAGCTGGGGCAGATCCTCCAGCGGCGGGCCCTCGAGCACCGCGACACCGTCATGATCGGGCGCACTCACGGCGTGCACGCCGAGCCCATCACCTTCGGCATGGTGCTTGGCCTTGTGGGCATTCGAGGTGGAGCGCGGCCTGCGGCGGCTGCAGCGCGCCACCCAGCAGGTATCGGTGGGGAAGATCTCCGGCGCCGTGGGCAGCTATGCCAACGTCGATCCGCAGGTGGAGCAGATCACCATGTCCATCCTGGACCTGGGGGCGGCTCCCGTCTCCACCCAGGTCGTCCAACGCGACCGTCATGCCGAGTTCATGGCCGCCCTGGCCCTGCTGGCGAGCACCATCGAGAAGATCGCCCTGCAGGTGCGCCACTACCAGCGCACCGAGGTCTTGGAAGCCGAGGAGTACTTCGCTCCCGGCCAGAAGGGCTCGTCGGCGATGCCTCACAAGCGCAACCCCATCATCTCCGAGCGGCTCTGCGGCCAGGCTCGAGTGATCCGGGGCAACATGATGGCCGCTTTCGAGGATGTAGCCCTCTGGCACGAGCGCGATATCAGCCACTCGAGCGTCGAACGGATCATTCTTCCCGATAGCACGATCCTTCTCCACTACATGCTCAAGAAGGCCTGCTGGCTGGTGGACAAGCTGAACGTCTACCCCAAAGCCATGGCTGCGAACATGGACAGGAGCTTCGGTCTGCTCTACAGCCAGCGGGTGCTACTCGCGTTGGTGCAGGCCGGGATGCTCCGCGACGACGCCTACGCCATCGTCCAGCGGAGTGCCATGAAGGCCTGGGAGGACAGGACCTCGTTCCAGGATCTGCTCAAGGAGGACACGAAGGTCATAAACCGGCTGACGCCGGCGGAGATCGACGCCTGCTTCGACCCCGGCTATCAGCTCCGCAACGTGGGAGTGATCTTCGAGCGGGTGGCTGCCCTGGAGTGGTAGGGACGGTCGCGACGCCGGGCAGGACGCGGGGGCTACTCGTCGAACTTCGTCCGCTTCTGCGCCTCTTTCCCGGCACGACCGGCAAAGAGGATGCCGACAGGTATGCACACCAGGGCGATACCGATCACGATCCAGAAGATGATCCCGTCCAGTACGTACGACACGCCGCCGGCCGCAATGGCGATTACGAGCAAAGAGATCGCGACGATGTGGTACTTGCGTTCAAGGGTCATGGCCCGTCCTCTTCGTCGGCAATGGATTGGCAGCTGGTTCGCTGAGCGTGGCAACCAATGGACAGTAGGGCCGCGCGCCCTGGTTGTCAATGGGTCCCTCGACCCGTCTCCCGAAGCTGGTAGAATCGAATCCTGGTTTGTTCCCCGCCGTCGGCTGCCCCCAAAGGTGCCGCGGAGCCCGACGAGAAGGTCTTTCCAGAATGACGTTTCGCCGACAGGGTGCGATCGGCCCGGCTGAGGAGGCCGAATCACGCCGCTCAGAGCGCCCGCGCCGGCCGCGACGCCGTTCAGGAACGACCCTTAGGACGAGGAGCGTGAGGTATGACCCGCCTGGAGAAGGTCTACGAGGGCAAGGCCAAGATCGTCTACGCAACGGACGATCCGGACGTCTACATCCAAGACTTCAAGGACAGCGCCACTGCCGTCGACGGCACGAAGAAAGGCACCATTCTCGACAAGGGCCGGATGAACAACGCCGTGTCGTCACGGCTGTTCACGCTGCTCGAAGAGGCGGGGGTGCGGACTCACTACCTCGGCACTGAATCGCCCACGGCCATGCGTGTCCGCCGTCTCGACATCATCAAGGTGGAGCTCGTGGTGCGGAATCTGGTGGCCGGCTCGCTCGCCAAGCGTATCGGCTGGGAGGAAGGGACCGCTCTCAAGAACCCGCCCATCATCGAGACCTATCTCAAGGACGACGAGCTTCACGATCCGCTGCTGTGCCAGGCGCACCTCGAGGAGCTGGGGATCATCACTCCGGAGGAGCTCGCAGCAGATCACCGCGACCGCTCGCAAGATCAACACCGAGCTGCAGAAGTTCTTCGCCTCCCGCGGCCTGGTCCTGGTCGACTTCAAGCTGGAGTTCGGCCGCGATAGCAAGGGGAACATCCTCCTCGGCGACGAGATATCCCCCGATACCTGCCGTCTCTGGGATGCCGCGACTCAGGAGAAGCTGGACAAGGATCGTTTCCGTCGCGATCTGGGCGGGGTGGAGGAAGCGTACGCCGAGGTGCTCCGCCGGGTCTTGGCGGAGGATGGGCAAGCCTGAGAGAGGGGAGCGATCGCGTGCAAGGTCTCGGGGCGTGTGACACCGAGTGGGCTCTTAGCCGGGCTGTGGGCGAGTAGTGTACGACCACCGCCCGCAATCTGACGAGGTATCTCTGTGGCAGGATGACTCGCCCCATGATGAGTGTGGGGTGTTCGCTATCTACGCCCCCGAGATGGATGTCGCCCGCCTGACCTTCTTCGCCCTCTTCGCGCTGCAGCATCGCGGGCAGGAGTCGGCCGGCATCGCGGTCACCGATGGCTCCCGGCTGATCGTCCACAAGGACATGGGGCTGGTCTCGCAGGTCTTCGAGGAGGAGACGCTGCAGTCTCTGCCCGGGACAGCTGGCCATCGGCCACGTGCGCTACTCCACCACCGGGTCGAGCGAGATGCGGAATGCGCAGCCCTTCGCCCGGACGCGCGAACGGGTCTTTCATAGCCCTCGCCCACAACGGCAACCTGGTCAACACCGACGATCTGCGGACCAGCCTGCTTTCGAACGGACACGTGTTCGAGAGCACCTCCGACACCGAGGTCATCGCCGCCCTGTTGGCCGAGCATCCCTCGCGCGACATCCGCGAGGCCCTCCGCGACGTCATCCCTCAGCTGCGGGGAGCCTTCAGCGCGGTGCTGCTCACCAAGGACGAGGTGATCGGCTTCCGCGATCCCTACGGCGTCCGTCCGCTGGTTCTGGGCAGGGTCGGAGAACCGATACTGCCTGTCGAGCGAGTCGTCGGGTCTGGATATCATCGGAGCCACGCCTGGTGCGCGAGATCGAACCGGGCGAGATCTGTCTGATCGACAAGGACGGCTACCACATCGAGCAGGTCGTGGATCGCAAGCGGGAGGCGCTCTGCGTCTTCGAGTTCATCTACTTCGCGCGTCCCGACTCGGTGATGAAGGGGGAGACCCTCTACGCCGCCCGCAGCCGCATGGGCGAGGAGTTGGCTTCCGAATCACCCGGTGGAGGCCGACCTGGTGATCCCGGTGCCCGACACGGGCAACTCCGCCGCGATCGGCTATGCGGCCCGCAGCGGCATCAGCTACGGCGAGGCTCTCATCAAGAACCGCTACATCGGGCGGACCTTCATCAATCCCGAGGATCAGGTCCGCAAGCTCGGCATCCGCATGAAGTTCAATCCGCTCAGCTCGGCCATCAAGGGCAAGCGCCTGGTGGTGGTCGACGACTCCATCGTACGCGGGAACACTACCCGAGCCCTGGTGCGGGTGCTTGTTCGAGGCTGGGGCCAAGGAAGTGCATCTGCGCATCAGCTCGCCTCCCATCGTCTTCCCTTGTTTCTACGGCATCGACATGGCCAACCAGGACGAGTTCATCGCCTTCGGCAAGAGCGTGGACGAGATCACCGAGGAGCTGGGGGCCACCTCCGTCGCCTACCTGTCGCTGGATGGCCTGATGCGGGCGACCGGCGTGGAGAACGGGGAGAAGACCTTCTGCGCGGCCTGCTTCACCGGAGACTACCCCTGCGAAGTTCCCGAGCAACTGCGCTGCTCCAAGTTCCGCTACGAAGCAGGACGCCTGCGAGGCTCCCCACAGCTGAGCCGGCGGGGCCGCACAGTGCGTTCTGGCGGCCGGGACTTCGTTTTCGGCAGCCTGCCAAGGCATCATGTCAACCCTCGATGCCCTCACGTGCAAGCACACCCTGCTGATAGTAGTGCTTCACCTCACACATCTCTGTCACAAGATCCGCTCGTTCGATGAGGCGCGGATCGGCCCTCCGGCCGGTGAAGACCAGCTCTACGCCCTCAGGCTTGATGTCGATCAAATGGAGCAGAGCCTCCACATCCACCAGCTTGAACCACGTAGTCATGTTCGCTTCGTCTAAGATGACGACCTGATACTCGCCCGACCTGATGACGTCCTCGACCTCTACCAACCCCTGCCGCACGAGTCGTGCGTCTTCCTCGGACGGCTGTCCCCTAAGCCAGCAGCCTCGGCCGTACTGCCGGCAGACGATTTGGTCGCCGAACTTCTCAAGGGCTTGGATCTCGTTGTACCGCCCCATCTTGATGAACTGGGCGAAGAAGACACGCAATCCCGCCCCGGCTGCGCGTACGGCCAGACCGATCGCGGCCGTCGTCTTGCCCTTGCCGTCGCCGGTGTAGACCTGCACGTAGCCCCGCTCAAATGGTGCTCGAGCTCCGTCGATGATGTCGTTTGCCTCGTTGCTCATCTCTCGTCCCTCCGAAGGCTGTTGGATCGGATGCGGCCCCTGCTCACTCGTCGTGGGCCGCTCCGCGGTTTCCATAGCGCTGATTGTAGTGGCTCTTCGTGTCGATCGATCTGGTCATCTCTGTGGCATGGCGTTCAGCGTGTGGCGCATTGCCTCGGGACCTGTTCGTCCTGATCCGAGACACGATCTGAGCGTGAACAGATCGGCGCGTAGCAGGAAACGACTCCAACTCAGGGGGCGATGGTCTGTGTCGCAGGACAGGTGTTCCAAACAGAATGCGGGGGTTCCTGCGGGTTCACCAAGGGCCTTCGCGGCTGCCGCGTCTAGAGTCGAGGCATGTAGTGTGATCTCCCCTCGGGGGGAACGCCTGTCCCTCGAGCTCCTCAGAAATCCGCGGAGCGAGACCGGCTGGAGCAGCAGTTCGCTGAACGGTCGTTGCAGATTGCAGACCAGGTACTCTCTGTGGAAGATGGCGGGGACCTTGTCGTTCAGAAGCAAGTGTCGCAGATAGACGACACGGTCCCCCTGTGGGATCGTGAGTATCGTCGCCACTTGTCCGTTTGCCTTGATTGTAGCCGCCGAGAGTAGCTGCACCTCGCAGGAGCGGTCGAGATCTTCGCCGCCGAGCTGTTCCAAGGTGAAAGCCGAGTCACCGAGATCGACGGACCGAACGAATGTGCCTCGACCCTTCTCGGCGGTGACGAGTCCCCTGTCGGACAGGATCGTCAGAGCTTTCCGCAGGGTCATGGGACTGACGCCGAATTCTGCGCAGAACTCCGCCGTGGAGGGGAGCCGGCTCCCGGTGTCATAATGACCCGAGGAGAGTCGCTCCGACAAGGTATCCACAATATGGAGATAGGCTGGGAGTGTCACCTTGTTGTGCTCCATTGTTCCTCCTCGACTTACGGCGCCAGGCTAGGGCAAGGCCGGAGGCAGGCCGAATTCCCAAGACATAGGGAATGGGGCAACATGACGCCGACCGCGCCTCTCCCTCGAAGTTGCGGTAGCAAACGCGTGCTCTCGGCAGGTCTTCGGACTTGTGGGCGGTTCCGCAGACGCGGAATGATCCTAACGGCCGTCGCTTCCCAACTCGATCGAGCCAGTGCTTCGTTGACGGCTTTCGTTCCCACTCACCGCTGCGGGGCAGTCCCGGACTCTCACCGGGTTCCCTCCGGTCTCGCGGACACGAACCGCGAGACACGCCGACAGCAGAGTCATTGTATGCGGGTGGCGAGTGCGCCGTCAAGTGACCGAATCCGTCCAGGGCGGGCCCCTTCAACCGGGTTGGTCCGTCCTGCCAGACGTCGCCTTGACCCATCGTCGACCCCTGTGCTACAAGTGACACGGATGCGCGGGTGGCTCCGAGAGAGCCACAAGGGAAGACGGTGCGAGTCCGTCGCGGTCCCGCCGCTGTAACCGGGGACGAAAGTCGCTGAGACCACTGTCCGAAGAGGATGGGAAGGTGCGATGAGTAGGCCGATCCGGGAGCCAGAAGACCTACCCGCGCCGAAAACGCAGATGCTGCCACCGTGGAACGAGGCGGCTATGTCGATCTCCAGGGCGGAATACGGCGTCCCGGAGCCCGATGGGCTCAGGGACGTTTTCTGTTGCGCGACCCACGGAGGAGAGCCGGATGTTGAAGAGGGTCTACCCGACACGCGGGATGAGCCGGGCGCTGCGGTCCGCCGAGCCGGGCCCAGCCCCCGCCGGAGCTCTCAGGACCCGGAGTTGAGCGTGCACGGCGGCAACTTGAGAGAGTTGGCCCGGATGGCGGGGATGCCGCCGCGGGACCTGTTGGATTTCTCGGCCAGCATCAACCCGCTCGGCCCGCCTGAGTGGTTACGGGCTGTGGTGTCGGCCAACCTCAGCGACGTGGCCCACTATCCCGACCCCGAATGCCTGCAGCTCGTAGAGGCGATCAGCGCGTGCTATGGCGTCGCGCCTGAACGAGTGGTCGTAGGCAACGGATCGGCTGAGATCATCGCGGCCCTGCCCCGGGTGCTTGGGGTGGCAGGAGCGGTCATTCCCGTGCCCACCTACTCGGACTACGCAACTGCCGCCCGGGAAGCGGGGCTGGCGGTTAGGACCGTAGCTCTCGACGAGGAGAGGGACTTCGTGCTTGATGTCGACGGCTTGGCTGCTGCTCTTGAGGGCGATGAGGTCGTGTTCGTCGGGCGACCGAACAATCCCACGGGCACGTTGTACCCGCGGGATGGCCTAGTCTCCCTGGCTCGCGAGCACCCGCGCTCGTGGCTGGTGGTCGACGAGGCCTTCGTCGGGTTTGTCACCGACGAGCCGGCCTCGACCAGTGCCGGCTCGGCCGAGGCCGGCTCTGCCGATGACGGCCTGCTTGGGGTGGACCTTCCGAACCTCGTGGTGCTGAGATCTCTCACGAAGCTGTATGCCATCCCCGGGCTGCGGCTGGGGTTCGCGGTGGCTCCTCCCGACATGGCGGCGGCGCTGCGCCGGGCGATGACCCCGTGGTCTGTGAATGCCTTGGCCCAGGCAGTGGGCATCGCGGCTCTGGCTGATAGGCAGTACGTGCGCGAAACCAGGGCGTTTGTCGCGGATGAGCGGCAGACGGCTGGCCGCGCGGCTGGGCGCGCTGCGCGGGGTTGAGGGTGTTTCCAGGGAGCGCCAACTACCTTCTGGTCAAGATGATCGAGGAGGAGATGGACGCGGTGGATCTGGCCGGAGGCCTGTTGCACAGGGGGTTGGCCATCCGGGTCTGCGACGACTTCGAGGGACTCGGCCGTCGCTATTTCCGCGTAGCCGTGCGTACCCGGGAAGAGGACGATCGGCTTCTGGAGGAGATGCGGGTCGTTCTCGATGCCGGGCAGGCTGCAGCGGGACGCAGGCCCGCGGGGACAGGTGTGCGGCGCTTGAAGTCGGCAGGCGCCCGGCGCCCTACGGCCGCGGGCGCCCGGCGGGTCAGACCGGCGGTCATGTTCCAGGGGACCGGGTCCGACGTGGGCAAGAGCGTTCTTGCCGCCGCATTCTGTCGCATCTTGCTAGAAGACGGTCACCGCGTGGCTCCCTTCAAGGCCCAGAACATGTCGCTCAACTCCTTCGTCACCGCTGACGGCGGCGAGATGGGGCGGGCGCAGGTGGTGCAGGCACAGGCCTGCCGGCTCGAGCCCGACGTGCGCATGAATCCCGTGCTGTTGAAGCCCAGCAGCGAGACTGGGGCCCAGGTCATCATGTGGGGCAAGCCGGTGGGGACCATGGCCGCGAACGAATACCGCACGTACACGGTCGAGGCTCGAGAACAGGCACACCGCGCCTACGACTCGCTGGCGCAGGAGTACGAAGTGATGGTGCTGGAAGGAGCCGGTAGCCCAGCGGAGGTGAATCTGAGGCGCGGCGACATCGTCAACATGAGCATGGCGGCATATGCGCGGTCGCCGGTGGTACTGGTAGGCGACATCGATCGTGGAGGTGTGTTCGCCGCCTTCGTGGGTACCATGGAACTCCTCACCGAGCGTGAACGCCGTTTGGTGGCGGGGTTTGTCATCAACAAGTTCAGGGGCGATCAATCGCTGCTCGGCGAGGCCATCGAGTACACGACCCTGCACACCGGGATCCCCACCTGGGGGGTGGTTCCCTTCGTCCCTCGGCTCGGGCTGCCCGACGAGGATTCTGTGGCGTTCAAGGCGTCGACAGGGCTCCCGGGCTCGGCTGACGGCGACCTAGTTCGCATTGCGCTCGTCGATCTCCCTCACATCTCGAACTTCACCGATTTCGACCCGTTCAAGATCGAGCCCGATGTCGAGGTGCGAGTTGTGCGGTCCGTCGATGATCTTCGTTCCGGTCACGGCGATGACGAGGCACCCGATGCGGTGATCCTACCCGGCAGCAAGAACACCCTGGGGGACCTCGCCCATCTCCGTGACACTGGCCTGGCTGAGGCGATCACAGAGCTGAGCCGGTTGGGAAAGACGGAGATCGTGGGCGTGTGCGCCGGATTCCAGATGCTGGGCGAGACCATCGCCGATCCTCTGGGGGTGGAGTCGGTGGCTCGCGTGGCCAGGGGCCTGGGTCTCCTCCCGCTCGATACCACCATGGCCGAGGAGAAGAAGCTTCGGCTGGTGCAGGGACGCCATCTTGCCTCGGGCATGGAAGTCCGCGGTTACGAGATACACCACGGCCACACCGGCCTTCAGGGTGACGCGGCGGTGCCTACGGTGAGCGGCCCGCAGGGCGAGGCGCTGGGTATGGGCGACCCCCGAGGCATGGCGTGGGGCACCTACGTACACGGGCTCTTCGACGCCGACGAGTTCCGCCGCTGGTTCATCGATCGCCTGAGGGTACGCAAGGGCATGGAGCCTCTGGGCCGAGTAGTCGCTCGATACGATATCGAGCCTGCGATCGAGAACCTCGCCCGCGTGGTTCGAGGCTGCGTCGACGTGCCGGCGGTGTACAAGGCGATGGGACTGCGATGAACCGGTCGACCCAGATAGCGTGTGCGCTGGCGCTAGACGCAGCTATCGGCGATCCCCGTTGGTTCCCGCACCCGGCGAAGCTCACGGGGAGCCATGGCTCAGAGGATAGAGCCCCTGACGAGGCGCTGCATGGACGATGAGAAGCTGGCGGGGCTGGTCGCCGCGGGGGTGGTGGTCGGATCGGCCGCGGTTGTCACGGCGTTTGTCACCGGAGCGGCGCGGCGCCTGCATCCGCGGGCGGGGGATGCGGCCTCGATCATGGTTCTGTGGACGACCTTCGCCGCTCGTGGTCTTGCCGATCACGCTCTTGACGTGCGCGTGGCGCTGGAGCGGGGCGATCTGGCGGAGGCGAGGCGGCTGGTTGCCCGCATGGTGGGGCGAGACGTATCCGTTCTCGACGAGGCCGGCGTGGTGCGGGCGGTGGTGGAGAGTGTGGCGGAGAACACGGTGGATGGTGTCACCGCGCCCCTCTTCTATGCGTATCTCGGTGGTCCCACTGCCGCGGCCGCATACAAGGCCATCAGCACGCTGGACTCCACTTTTGGCTACCGTAACGAACGCTATGCCCGCTTCGGATGGGCTTCAGCGCGGTCGGACGATGTGGCCAACTACCTCCCGGCCAGGCTTACCGTGATCGCGAGCGTGTTGACCGCGGCGGCTCTGGGTTTTCGCCCGGCGGAGGTGCTGCGGGTGTGTCTGCGGGATGGGGGCAAGCATGCCAGTCCCAATTCCGGCTTGGCGGAGGCCGCGATGGCAGGTGCCCTGGGGGTGCAGCTTGGAGGGCCGCTCACGAGAGATGGCCGGCCTTTCGACTGTCCGACGTTGGGCGACCCAACGCGACCACTCGCTCGGATCCACATCAAACAGGCTGTGTGTTTCATGGCGGTTACCACCATGGTGTGGACGGGACTTCTCTCCGGATGCCGCGCGCTTGCGAGACGCTTCTGGTCTAGATGCTGTCCACTGCCTGGGCGGTGTCCTTAGCATCAACCGCTCCCGCGTTCAGCAATTCTCCGACTAGAGCGGTGGCTTCTCCGTCGCTGAGGTCGCGTTCCTCGATGGGTGGCTGCCCGATCACAATGACCCTCTTGCCGGCTCGGGCCGCGCGGAGAGCCGTCCGCAAGGGGGCCAGGTTGCCTCGTCCGAAGAACACCGGGGCTATGACCATCACGTCCGCGGCGTTCGCGAGTGAGTCGAACTGCTCGACGGTCTCCGGCGGGAAGGGTTGGAACGGAGGGGAGGAGACCACTTCCAGGTCGTATCTCTGGGCGGTGTCGTAGTCGGTGTCGAAGACACTCACGATACCGACCGTGGGAGCGAATCCGTGGAGCACCAACTCCTCCAACAATCCCGAGGCCGCACCGCCTCCCGCGACGACGTGCACCTGCCTCTGCCCGACTACCGGAGGGCACTCGGAAGTCCTGGACCACAGAGGAGTGATATATGGCCGCGAGCCCTGCCGGTGAACGGCCACCCTGACCTTGAACACCTCCAAGATCGTCGTCGGGTCGAGAATGTCACTGGGCGTTCCCCGTGCCGCCAACCGGCCTTGGTCGAGCAACAACAACTCGTCGCAGTACTGCGCGGCCATGTTGAGGTCGTGCAGTACAACGACGATGGTCCTGCCCTCAGCGTGCAGACGGCCGAGCAGTTGCATGATCTCCAGCTGGTGGTTCAGATCGAGGCTGTTGAGCGGCTCGTCGAGCAGCAGGGTGGGGGTCTCCTGGGCAAGGGCCTGGGCGATGACGGCCCGCTGGCGCTCGCCACCGGAGAGCTTGGTGATCAATCGCTCGGCCAGGGCGGTCATCCCCGTCGCTTGAAGCGCGGCGGCGACCGCTTCGCCGTCGTCCACGCTGCCGCCCCGAGCGTAGCGGCCCATGGCCACCGTCTCCTCAACAGTGAAGCTAAAATCTAGGTTGAACTGTTGGGGGACGACCGCCACTTCTCGGGCGAGATCAAGGGCCTGATAGCGATCGATCGGGCGTCCTTCCAGAAGGACCTCGCCTGCCGTGGGCTTCACGCCCCCGGTCAGCACGCGAAGCAGGGTGGTCTTGCCCGACCCGTTCGGGCCGACGACGCCCAGGAATGAGCCGCGCGCAGCGCACAGGCTGAGTGGACCCAGGACGCGCCGTCCGCCGAGCGTGACCTCCAGATCGCGGGTCTCGTAGACCGGCGGATCAGCAGTGGCGCCAGTCGCAGAAGTGGCGGCTGCCTGACCGGCGAAGTGGCCACTCGCTCCCATGCTGCCAGATTGGATCTTAGCCTCGGCGTGGCGTGTCTTGTCGGGCGTCATGTCAGATCCCCTTCCTCGTCCTCAGCAGGTAGAGGAAGAAGGGCCCGCCGGTGGCCGCGGTGATGATCCCCACCGGGATCTCAGCGGGAGCCATTGCCGTCCGGGCCACGGTGTCGGCTACCAAGAGGAGAAGGGCGCCGAAAAGGGCTGTTGCGGGGAGGAGGCGGCGATGGTCAGGCCCCACGACCAGCCGCATGATGTGGGGCACCATCAGCCCGATGAAGCCTATGAGCCCGGAGAACGACACGGCCGCCGCGGTGGTCAGGGCGGCCACGACCATCAGATTGCGCCGGGTGCGCCGGCTGTCGACGCCCAGTTCGCGCGCCCGCTCCTCACCCATGAGCAGCAGGTTCATGCGCCGCGACATGAGCATCATGTAGACGAAGCCTGCCGCCACCACCGGAAGAGTGATGAAGACCTTGGTCCAGGTGGCGGTGGTGAGGCCGCCCATCAACCAGACCACTACGGTGTGGAGATCACGTTCGGTGGCCACCATGAGGAACGACGTGATGGCTGTGAGAGTGGAGCCGACCGCCACTCCGGACAGCAGGAGGGAAGCGGCGCTGGTGAGCCCTCCGATAGTGGCCACCCGGTACACGAGAAAGGCCGCCAGCACCGCTCCGACGAAGGCGAGGAGGGGCAGGGTGTAGATGCCGAGAGAGGTGAGGGGCTTCCAGACGATGGCGACTGTGGCACCCAGCGCGGCACCGGCCGAGACGCCCAGGAGGTATGGCTCCGCCAGCGGGTTGCGGAAGATGCCCTGGAACGAGGCGCCGGCGGTGGACAGCGCGGCGCCCACGACGAGGGCGAGGACGATGCGGGGCAGGCGGAGGTCGAGAAGAAGGCGCGGCGCCCAGTCGGGAAAGTCGCCGGTGGCGTCGGTGCCGTGGCGGATGAGAGCGGCGAATGCCCGGAAGGCCTCTCCGAGGGACAGTCCCGCGGCGCCGACCACCGCGGCTATCAACACGGCCGCCACCAGAGCGGCCACCAGCGCCGTCATGACCAGACGGTAGACTCGGCGCCGATCCCTGCCGCGAGTCACGTTTCCGGCTCCTTCTCTATCGCCGTTTCGACCTGGACCGGTGCGGCGCGGGCGCTTCGCGGCCCGCGCCACCGACCGGCGCCTGCTCCCTGAGCGCGGGGAGCAGGCGCCAAGACCGGTCGCTCGCTGCGGAGCCTAGAAGGCTCCGGGATAGATGGTTTCTGCCAGCAACTTGAGGCCCTCTCCGATGCGTGGTCCAGGGCGAGTGACCGTAGTGTCGTCCATCAAGTACACGTGGCCTTGCTTGACCGCGGTCAGGCCGGCGAAGCGGGTGTCGGCCGTGAACTCGTCGGCGCTCGTGTAGCCGGAGGCGGTGGGCAGGAGGATCACGTCCGGGTCGGCCGCCACGAGTTGCTCGGGAGAGAACTGGTAGTAGGCCTGGGCGGCCGCGGCGTCGTCACCCTGCATCGCGCCCACGTTGACGGCATTGGCCAGAGTCAGCAGTTCGTCGACGAACGATCCCGGGCCGCAGGTCCACAGAGTGTTGTCGATGGCGTAGAAGACCTTCAGGGCTTGTCCACCGGCCGCGGCGGCTTGCGCGACCTCTGCTGATCTGCGCCTTGATCGACTCTACCAGCGCGGCCGCCTGCCTCGGTGTCGCCGATGGCGGCTCCGACGGTGATGATGTTGCTGTAGATGCCCTCCACTGTGGTGGGGTTGAAGATCAACACCGTGGCTCCCGCTTCCTGGACCGGCGCCAGTGCCTCTTCGTTGCCCGAGTAGCCCACGCACCAGGTCGGGACTCAGGGCCATGATGGCCTCGGTGTTGGGCGTGGAAGTCGCCTATCTTCGTCGATGTCGGCCACCTCAGGCGGGTAGTCGTCCAGGGAGGTGACGCCCACCACGCGGTCGCCCAGCGCCGAGTGCGAAGAGGATCTCGGTGTTGGCAGGGGCCGTGGAGACGATGCGCATCGGCTCTGGCCTCGATGGTGACGACTGTGCCGTTGTCGTCGGTCACGTTCACGGGATAGATGCCCTCGGCGGGGACGAGCGTCGTCGTCACGCTCTCGACGGTCACGATGGTTGTCGAGGCCGCCTCGGTCGCGGCAGTCGTCGTGGTCTCCGTTCCGGCAGTATCGCCTCCGCATGCGGCCAAGGCCGGCAGAGACAGGAGCAGCACGGCGAGCAGCAGCGCGGCAAGGGAGAGGGAGAGTGGGTTCTGCCTAGAAGGCAGCCAGTGTGACCTCGCCGCTCTGCGGCGTGGCTTCGGGTGTCCGGTCATGCGGACTCCTTTCGGTTCAACCTATGGTCAGGGCCCGCAAGATGGTGGAGAGCAGGTTGGCTACTCCCCGGCCTGACCGTACTTCGGTCGAACCGAGTCGGCGCCCCGAGACATCGGGACGGAGTGCGCTCTCTCCACGAAAAGCGTCTGCTCCTCCTCCACAGCAGGTATCTGACTCCCGGGTTCCACGCGTGTTTGTCGCGGGGCCCGGTTACAGTGGCGGGACCGCGCCGGTTTCTCACCGGCTTCCCTCTCGGCTCCAGTCACCCGGAGCCTGACTGTGGAGGCACCATGCTTGCTGCGGGAACTCTAGCATCCCGGGCGGCGGGAGTCCAAGTGGCCGACTGCCGGGTACCCGCCGGCGCCTCGTTTTGGTACGCTGGTAGCGTGAGAAGCTCGGTCAGCATAGCCCTGTTCTTTTTGCTCAGCGCATTCTTCCTGGCTACCTTGCTTGGCGCGATCGAGCACAGCCGCAAGCTGTTGGCCGCCGCCGGCGGGTGTCTGGCGGCCGTGGTCTGCATCATCGTCTTCCTGACTCCCGTCGACCTGCCCGACTTCAATTGGGGGCGTAGCGACGACAAGCCGAACCCAAGGGCCAGTTCCACCGTCGTGTCTACCGCCCCCACCTCGACACAGCACAACAACCCGCGCCACCAGCACTACTAGCATCACGAGCACCACCAGCATCACACTCGTCGGTCCATTCGCTACGGCGGTTTCCGGTGTCCAGCCCCGCTGAGCACGGCGACCTCAATGGCGCCCAAGCCGGCGCCGACGACCTCAACGGCGCCGACACCAGCTCCGATGGCCTCACCTATCGGGCCGCGGGAGTGGACGTCGAGGCCGGCGAGCAGGCTGTCCGGCTGATCAAGAAGGACGTCGAGAGCACCTACATCCCCGGAGTGGTGGGTTCGCTGGGCGGCTTCGCCGGTCTGTTCGAGTTGCCGAAGGACCTGAAGGACCCGGTGCTCGTCACCGGGACGGACGGGGTGGGCACCAAGCTGCTCCTTGCTCAGGAGACGGGCAGGCTCGACACGGTCGGCATCGACCTGGTGGCCATGTCGGTCAACGACGTGCTCACCATCGGCGCTCGGCCCATCCTCTTTCTCGACTACGTGGCCGTGGGCCGGCTGGTGCCGGCGGAGATGGCTCAGATGGTCGCCGGGGTGGCCGAGGGTTGCCGTCAGGCGGGCTGCGCCCTGGTGGGCGGCGAGATGGCCGAGATGCCCGGGCTCTACGATCCCGGCGAGTTCGACATGGCCGGCTTCTGCGTGGGCCTGGGCGAACGACACAAGCTGGTCGACGGCTCGATGATCGAGGAGGGCGACGTCGTCCTCGGTCTTGCCTCCAGCGGAGTCCACTCCAACGGCTTCTCTCTGGTGCGCAAGGTCCTGGAGGCGAGCAAACTGCCGCTTGGACGAGACCTTCCCGCACTTCTACGAGACCATCGCGCAAACGCTGCTCAAACCCACCCGCATCTACGTGCGGAGCGTGCTGGGGCTGCTGGAGCAGGGCGTCCCGGTCAGAGGCATGGCCCACATCACAGGCGGAGGCATGGCCGGCAACCTGTCCCGGGTCATCCCCGACGGGCTCTCGGCTCGGCTCAACCTGAGGCAATTGGACGGTCCCTCCAGTATTCCGGGCTCTCCAGCGACTGGGCGACATCTCCGACGACGAGATGTTCCTGACTTTCAACATGGGCATCGGCTACGTGCTGGTGCTCCCGGACTCGGTGGAGAGCTTGGCCATCAAGCTGTTGGAGGAGGCCGGCGAGGAGGTCGTCCACCTGGGTGAGATCGTCCAGGGGGCGGAGAAGGTGACCATGGGCGGGCTGCTGTGACGAGCGTCGCCTACGTCTTCCGGCTGGCCGTCCTGGCCTCAGGCAGCGGCTCCAACCTGCAGGCCATCATCGACCGACTGCACCGGCGTCCGCTGGGGATACCGCCGATCGACCCGGCCGGTCTTGCCGAGACGCCGACCATCGAGGTGGCGCTGGTCGTGAGCGACGTTCCCGGGGCGCGCGCGCTGGAGCGCGCGCGCAACGCAGACATCCCCACCGCGGTGTTCCCGGCCGACCGACTACTCCACCCGCGAGGAGCACGATCTGGCCATGGCCGCCGCCATCAGCGAGGCGCAAGGCCGATCTGGTGGTGCTCGCCGGCTACATGCTCCTGGTCTCGCCCGCGTTCGTGCAGGTCTTCCCCGGCCGGATCATCAACCTGCACCCGGCCCTGTTGCCCGCGTTTCCCGGGACCACCTCCATCAGCGACGCCGTGCACTACGGCGTGAAGGTGACCGGAGTCACCGTGCACTTCGTGGACGAGGGTCTGGACACCGGGCCGATCATCGCCCAGGAACCGGTGCGGGTGGAAGAGGGAGATACGCCGGAGAGTCTGGCGGCCCGCATCCACGCGGTCGAACATCAGCTGCTTCCGGCGACCATCCGGCTCATCGCGGCGGGCAGGGTCAGACCGCCGCTTCCGGGAACGCGGGTGGTGCAGGTAGACTGGAGCGACGAAAGCGAATAGGCAGCCGAGGTGTCGTCGCCCGACCGAGGGATCGGGCAGTGATCGAGGAGGAGAGAGTGAAGGTCAAGCGGGCGCTGGTTTCGGTTTCGGACAAGAAGGATCTCGAGCCGTTCGTGCGGGGACTGGTGGAGTTGGGGGTCGAGGTCATCTCCACCGGCGGGACCGCCCGTCACCTGAGAGAAGCCGGGCTGCCCATCACCGGCATCTCCGATGTCACCGGCTTCCCCGAGATCATGGACGGACGGGTCAAGACGCTGCACCCGGCCATCCACGGCGGCATCCTGGCCGACCGGGAGCGGCCCAGCCACATGAAGGCCATCGCCGACCTGGGCATCAAGCCCATCGACCTGGTGGTCGTCAATCTCTATCCCTTCGAGGCGACCATCGCCCAGCGCGGGGTGAGCGAGGCCGACGCCGTCGAGAACATCGACATCGGCGGTCCCAGCATGGTGCGGGCGGCGGCCAAGAACTTCTCCGGGGTGGGGATCGTCACCGATCCGGCGGACTACGACGCCGTGCTGGCCGAGCTCAAGGAGAACAGCGGCGAGCTGTCGCGGGAGACGCGGCGCCATCTGGCCGCCAAGGCCTTCCATCACACCGCCCACTACGACTCGGCCATCGCCAACTGGTTCGGGGAGCAGGAAGCGGATTTCCCCGAGCATCTGATGCTCGATCTGGTCAAGCTCGACGATCTCCGCTACGGCGAGAACCCGCATCAGCGGGCCTCCTGGTATTCGGAGGTCGGTGCGGGCGGTGCACTCGACCGCGGCTCTGGAGCAGCTGCACGGGCAGCAGCTGTCGTTCAACAACCTGCTCGACCTGGATTCGGCCCGGCGGGTGCTGGAGGAGTTCGCCCTGCCGGCCTGCGTGATCGTCAAGCACAACAATCCCTGCGGGGTGGCCGTGGCCGAGACGGTGGCAGCGGCCTACGAGAAGGCCTTCTCCTGCGACCCGGTGTCGGCCTTCGGCGGCGTGATCGTGGTCAACCGGACGGTCGACGAGCCGCTGGCCCGCGCTGCTCTCCACCAACTTCGTCGAGGTGCTGTGGGCCCCGGGCTACACGGACGAGGCCCTCGAGATCCTCACGGTGAAGGAAGACATCCGCATCCTCACCGGCCAGCAGAACCGCGACACCTGCGGCGGCATTCGACATGAAGCGGGTCTTCGGCGGCATGCTGGTGCAGGATTGGGACTGCGAGGTCGACCAGCGCGAGAACATGCGGTCGTCAGCACCCGGCACCCCACCGAGCAGGAGTGGGGCGACCTGCTCTTCGCCTGGCGGGTGGCGAAGCACACGAAGTCGAACGCCATCATCCTGGTCAAGGACCTGATGACCGTGGGCGTCGGCGCCGGGCAGATGAGCCGGGTGGATTCGGCCAACCTGGCCGTCAACCGGGCCCAGTTCCCGCTGGACGGCTGCGCCGTGGCCTCAGACGCGTTCTTCCCCTTCCCCGACGCGCTGGAGGTGTGCGCCAACGCCGGCGCCACCTGCGTGATCCATCCGGGCGGCTCGAAGCGGGACGACGAATCGCTGGCGCTGGCCAACGAGCGGGGGATGGCCATGGTGGTCGACGGGGCGGCGTCACTTCAAACACTAGCTCTTAGTGGCCAAGGGGTCGTATGGGTCCCGCTCCAGCTGCGCACAAAAGCCTGTGCGACTCTTCCGCGGAACTCATACGACCCCTTGGCGTCACTTCCGTGACTTCACTTTCTTGTCCGCACTTCCGGGCTTCGCTAGCTCGCCCTCATAGTCAGGTTGACCTGTGGGGTCTTCACATGAGGGTCCTCGCCTCGGGGCTTCGCGCCCTCGCTCCGTCTTCATTCTCGGTCTTCAGGTCTTCGTGCCCTCGCTTCGCATCGGCCTCACTTCGCTCTCGCTCGCTTCGGGCCTCGCTCGTCTGCTCTCGCTTCTGGCCCCTGGCCTCTCGCTCAGGGGCTCGGCGTCATCGATTCGCGTTGTCTTGCCGCGGCGTGTTCTAGAGCTGCTTTCGTTCGTTTTGCTTCGCGCTCCGCGGCGCGGCTTGCCCGCGCTTCCATCACCAACTGGCGCTCGTCCGCCGCAAACGCCCTCTCGGCCGCCCGCGCCGCTCTCACCTTGGTTCGGCTGCTTCTCACCAGGTTCTTGTAGTAGTTGAAGTGCCAACCCATGTGGAAGAGGGAGATCAGGGTCATCGCTATGCCTGCTTCCACGTGCCAGAACAGCAGGTCGATGGGGATGGTGAAGGGCAGCGTGTAGTCCAGCTGGATGGCCAGGATGACCCCGAAGAGGCCGGTTACCAGGAAGGTGCCCAGGAGAAGGACGTTCCAGATCTTGCGGTGGGTGGTGATTCGGATCCGCTTTGTTTTGTAGAGGGCGAAGCTTGCTGCGTAGATCAGGAAGAAGCCCAGGGCGATGGGGCTTACCAGGTAGTGGGTCAGGAACGAAGCGCCGCCTGAGTCTTGGGTCACAGTAGCGGACGTAGCTGCCGCGTTCAGTGTCGAATCGTCCGAGCCGCCCGAGGACGGGGTGGTGGTCGAGGTGGTCGCCGCGGTGCCCGTGGCCGCCAACAGGACTGCCGTTCCTGCGGATTCACCGGCTTCAGCCTCGTCGGTCACAACGGCGGTGGAGGCGGCGACGGTCGTCAGGCCCGCCTGGAAGCAGGCGCCGCATCCCAGGCAGGGACCCAACGGGCAATCGCCTGTGGGGGGTTCACCGGAGGTGGTCGTCGCCGCGGCGAGGGTGGTTGTCGGCGCGGCCTTCTCGGTGGTGGTGGTCGTCACCAGACTGGTGGTCGTTGTGGTAGCAACTGGCTCAGACTGCGAGAGATCGCAGATGTCGTCGCCGTTGGTGTCCACGTAGCGACGGCAAGCCCCCGGATAGGGGTCGTTGACCAACCCCTTGGGACAGTTGTCCCAGGCCAGGGCGGCCGTTGGGAAGGCGAATCCATAGGCAAAGCCAAAGAACGCCAGGCATACGACAATCGCTGCGGATGCGATCTTCCTCTTGTGAGTAAGTGTATTGATGTGGGTTGTCACGTCACCTACCTCTGGTTGTGCGTGGCTCACTCGACTTGGCGAATGGTACCCAGGGGAGGATAAGACCCCCGTAAGAGAAGAATGAGGATTGTGTAAAGGTCGGACCGGTCGGTGGCGGTCGGTCGGGTAAGGCGGCGCGCGCGTTGACTCAGAACCGGGGTGGGGCTACAATCTGACGCCTCGCATGGGCCGTTAGCTCAGTTGGTAGAGCACCGGACTTTTAATCCGATGGTCGTTGGTTCGAGTCCAACACGGCTCATTCGAGAAGCCCCGCATTTGCGGGGCTTTCTCTTTGGCGATTCGGCGCGAGCCGGCGTCGCCGGGCCGTGCTGGCCAGAATGCACACCGAATGTACACGCCGCAGTGTACGTGTGCGGTTCCGGTAGATACTTGACACTGTGGCTCCGGTAGGTGTGTGACACTCTCGGGACGCGGCTCCGGTACCTGGGCGACAGTGGCTCCGGTACCTATGTGACACTTTCCAAGGACTTCGCCTTCCGGCTCCACACCAGATAGCAGGAGAAATCCGGCTATCTGGGGAGGGCAGACACCGTGCTTGTGGAGCTGGGACTGGTGGAACAACGGCACAAAGCCGTGCTCGAGGTGCTTGGGCGGGGCGACGATCACCGACGTGGCCCTGCGCTATGGGGTCACCCGGCAGACCGTGCACCGCTGGCTGAGGCGCTATGCCGCGCTCGGTCTCGCCGGTCTCGCCGATCACTCCTCCCGGCCGGCCAGCTGCCCGCATCAGATGCCGCCGGAGGTCGAGGCCCGCATCCTCGAACTCCGGCGAGGCTCATCCCGGCTGGGGCCCGCGCACCCTCCGCCACCAGCTCGAGCGCGGAGGGCGTCGATCCCGCTTCCCGGCCGCTCCTCCATCTATCGCTGTCTCGTCCGCCACGGCCTCATCGATCCCCAGAAGCGGCGCCGCAAGCGGGAGGACTATCGCCGCTGGGAACGGAGCCGCTCCATGGAACTCTGGCAGATGGACATCATGGGCGGGGTGAAGCTCGAAGGCGGCAGCGAGCTCAAGATCATCACCGGCCTCGACGACCACTCCCGCTTCTGCGTCTCGGCCCTTCTCGTGCCTCGGGCCACCGCCCGGCCGGTGTGCGAGGCTCTGGCTCTGGCCCTGCGCCGCTATGGGGTCCCCGAGCAGATCCTCACCGACAACGGCAAGGTGTTCACCGGCCGCTTCGGACCGGGCAAAGGCGAGGTGCTCTTCGACCGGATCTGCCGGGAGAACGGCATCCGGCACCTGCTCACCGCTCCGCGCTCGCCCACCACCACCGGCAAGGTGGAGCGCTTCCACAAGACGGTGAGAGCGGAGTTCCTCGCGGGCCGCGTCTTCGCCTCGCTCGAGGAGGCCCAGGAGCGAGCTCGACGCCTGGGTCGGACGCTATAACGAGGAGCGACCCCACCAGGGCATCGGCATGGTGCCGCCGGCTCAAGCGCTTCGCTCTCGCCGCTCCGGAGTCGTCTCGCCCCGGTCTTCCCGACCCGGAGGAGGAGGGAGCCCAGGAGAGGCCCTACGAGGCCCTGAGACGCGCGTGACCAGGCGGGTGGGCGGCGAGCGGCCGCATCAGCCTGGCCACCTTCCCCTATCACGTGGGCGCCTGGCTGGCGGGCGAGACGGTGGAGGTCGTCATCGACGACCGCCTGGTCGCAGATCTTCCACCGCGGGGTGCTGGTCGCCACGCATGCCCGCCGCCACCCGCTCGAGGTGAAGCCCGCCGCCGTGGCGAAGAAGCCCGACATCCGGGCAGCCCCGCGGCAGCCCAAGCCAGGAGCTGGTCGGGGTGCCGGTCATCCGCAAGGTGGACTCCGCACGGCGACGTGAGCTTCGCCGGCACCGGATATCGGGTGGGGCACCCGCCATGCCCGCAAGGACGTGGAGGTGCACCTGGTCGGGGACACCGTCCAGATCTATCTCGACGGCACGCTCATCCGCACCCACCGGGCCCGGCACGACCCGAGCAAAGAGCACGGCGCCTTCGGTGTTCCCGGGGGTCGACCGCGCAAGAAGAAGGCCTCCTAGAGAAATCGACAAACGCGTCGAGACCGAAGTGACTGTAACAAAGGTACCGGAGCCAAAGTGTAACACGGGTACTGGGACTTGAC
>CAVQNN010000012.1:0-376965 GCA_963714175.1 uncultured Actinomycetes bacterium
CTGCAGGGGAGACCCTGTGGGAGAGTAGGAAGCCGCCGGGATTAGATTAGAGCCCGCCAGTAATGGCGGGCTCTTTCATTTCCGGGGCTTGTCTCCGGCGCGAGAGTCCCTATAATGCCGTGAGTTGGCAAGGCAGAGGCAGAGGCAAACCTCCGCAGAGCATGGGAGGATCCAGTGATAGCGAAAGTTGAGTGGGGTCTCCGGGGCGTTCTCGTACCCCTGATCACGCCCTTCAAGGAAGATCTGAGTGTCGACTATGAGGGCTTGGCCGAATTGGTCGAGTACTTCGATCGAGGATGTCGGGTGTGACGGCCTGATTCCTTGCGGGACCACGGGAGAGTCGACCACTCTTACGCATCAGGAGCACGTGGACGTGATCCGGAGCGTGGTGAAGCAGACCAGGAAACGTGTCCCGGTGATCGCTTCCACGGGCTCGAACTCCACAAGGAGGCGATTGAGCTGACCAGGTTGGCCGAGGAGGTCGGGGCCGACGCGACTCTGCAGGTCGGCCCTTACTACAACAAGCCGACCCAGAACGGGTTGTACAACCATATCGCGGCTGTTGCCGCGGCGACCAAGCTGCCGCTCATCATATACAACATCCCCGGCAGAACAGGCCGCAATATCGAACCTCAGACGATCGCTCGGCTGTGGAGAGAGATACCGACTGTCGTTGGGCTAAAGGACTGCTCCAACGATTTGCATCAGATGATGACCATATTCCGCACCACAGATCCGGAGACCTTCAAGATCTACTGCGGTGAAGACATCATGACCTTCAGCTCGCTGTGTCACGGAGGAGCGGGCGCGATCGCCGCTGTTGCTCACATTGTGGGCAAAGAGGTCAAGGCCATGTGTGACGCAGTGTGGGCTGGACGCTTGGCTGAGGCCCGCGATATCCACTATCGGATCATGGATGTTGTGGACGCGCTCTTCGTCGAGCCCAATCCCACGCCGGTCAAGCAGGCTCTCGAGTGGCAGGGACTTCCGGCAGGGCCACTGCGGCCACCGTTGGAGCGCCTCACGCAGGCCGGACAAGAGGTCCTTCGTGCTGCTATGCAGGCCGGAGGATGGTTGGCCTAGTCACAGCGAGCGCTCGTGTCTGCACCCGGGTGTGGGCCCAAAGTCTGACCCGATGGTGCCTTCCTTCGCGCTAGACTGACTGTCACAGGCTCAGTCGGGTCAAGACTTCTCGGAGAGTGGCCGATGATTGGCTGTGGCAGCTACGTGTGGGGAGGATAGGTGCTCTTCTTGTTCTATGTATTCTCGTTCGTGCTGGGGCTCATCTTCGGGAGCTTCTTGAACGTGGTCATCTACCGGCTGCCGCGGCATGAGTCTCTTGTCCGCCCCGGGTCCCATTGCCCCGGGTGCGGCACGCCCATCCGCTGGTACGACAATATCCCTCTCGTGAGCTGGATGGTGCTGCGTCGTAGGTGCCGATCCTGCGGCGGGGCCATATCGGTGCGATATCCAGGCGTTGAGCTCATGACGGGCGTCGCTTTCGCCCTTGCGGCTTGGCGCTTTGACTTGACTTGGTATCTTCTGGTGGCGTGGGCCTTCTTGGCAGTATTGATCGCCGTGGCCCTCATCGACTACGACCACATGATCATTCCGTCCAAGATCGTTCTGCCCGGGGCAGCCATCGGGCTGGCAGCGTCGGTGGCTCTGCACCCAGACAGATGGTGGGTGTATCTAGTTGCGAGCGTCGGCGGGGCTTTCTTCTTCTTCGCCATTGCCATGCTTTGGCCGGGTGGGGGGATGGGAGGCGGAGACGTCACTATGGCGCTGTTCATGGGCGCGGTACTCGGCTCCAGCGTGCTCGTGGCCTTCTTTGTCGCCTTCTTCGTCGGGAGTGTGGTAGGTGTCTACATGATGGCGGTTCAGAAGCGTTCCCGTAAGGCGAAGGTCCCATTCGGGCCATTCCTGGCATTTGGGGCGGTAGTCGCGCTGTTCTTGGGCGAGATCATCATTGACAGCTATCTAGGTATCTACAAGTAAACAGGGGAATTGGCTTGGACCTGGAACAAGATATGAGCGAGTGGCGACGTGCTACAGTTGCGTCTGCCGCGAGCCGATAGTCACTAGTGCCGGTAGTGACGCTAGAATGGGCATGGGTAACGGGGTTTAGGTCGAGGTGAGTGTATGGCTCTAGGCTTCTCCAAGGCGGGGCAGATAGCTCTCGATGTCGGCGGGTCCAGTCTCTTGGCGCTGCAGATCGTTGGCGGTGCCGGGCGGCTGAAGCTGCGGGGATGCTACGAATGGCCGCTATCCGAAGGCCTTGTCGTCGACGGCGAGATAGTGGATGTCGACCTCTTCGCCCGAGAGCTGAAGGCCTTCGCCACCGAGTACAAGCTGCGGGGCCGTTCCGTCCACCTTGCTGTCGGCAACCAGAAGGTCATCATCCGGAACATCGACATGCCTGAGATGACCGACGACGAACTGCGCGGCGCCATCGAGTTCCAGGCTCAGGACTACATCCCCATCCCGGTCGACGAGGTAGTGCTCGACTTCCAGATCACCGGCAAGACCGTCAATGCAGAGGGTGCCTCGCGCCAAGAGGTGCTCCTCGTGGCGGCGCAGAAGACCATGATAAGCATGTTCTGCGCCGCCGTGAAGCAGGCCGGCGTGAAGGTCGCAGGGATCGACGTTTCCAGCATGGCCCTCATCAGAGCTCTCGTCCCGTCGGCCTCTTTTCTGGCCGATGAGTCACAGACCGGGATCTCTCGTGGCATCGCCGACATCTCTTCTTCGGTGTCGACGCTGGTAGTGGCTGTTGACGGAGCGATGAAGTTCACCCGCATCATCAACTTCTCCAGCGATCGTTTCGCGCGTGTCCTGAGCGAACAGCGAGGCATCCCTATCGACGACGCGCAGGGCCTTGTGCAGAGGGTGGGTCTGAGCGGACCTATACCGGCTGAAGAGGGGCTGTACTCGGATGACGTGGTGGCTGAGACGCAGCAGAGGTTGGGCGAAGTGGCCGCGGAACTGAGCGACGAGATTCGCCGTTCCCTGCACTACTACCAGAGCCAGCCCTTCGCGGTTCCCGTCACGGAACTGATTCTGAGTGGGCGGGGTGCTCTCGTCAGGAATCTGGACGATCATCTGACCGAGGCTTTGAACATGCCGGTCAGGATCGGTAATCCGATGGTCCATCTGGCGGAGAACGCCTCGGACGTACCAGACGAGACCCTTGCCTTCATGGCACCGTATCTGTCGATAGCCGTCGGCCTAGCGCTTCCTGAGGAGGATTGACGTGGCCAGGCGCATAAACTTGGTCCCCCCATCCGAGCGGGCACGGACGTCCACGAACTACGGCATGCTGGGGGTTTCCGCCGCGGTGTTGATCGTGCTGTTCGGTCTGGGCTTCGGGTGGTACATGCTGGGCAACACGCGCTCTGATCGCGAAGAGGAGCTTGCTCTCGCGCAGCGGGAAACACAGGCCGTGAAGGCCCAGGTCGATGCGTTAGGGCAGTACGGCCGGCTGGCGTCGGATCGCGAGGACATGGAGGAACTGGTTCGGCAGATGTACGTCGGCCGGACTCTGGTGGGAGACCTGCTGGACGACATCGGCATGGTGGTGCCGGAGAAGGTCTGGTTTGAGAGCATGCAGATCACGACCCCCGAGCCCACGGCCATTGGAGGTGACCCTGCAGATGTCGGAGGGGGTAGAGCAGGGGAGCCTATCCGTCGATGGGATGACCTATGAGTTCGAGGATGTAGCCCAATTCCTCGTTCGTCTGCAGCTGATCGAAGCCATCTCCGATATCCAGCTCGGAAGTGCTACGACCGAGGGCGAAGGATCGACTATCAAGAGGTTCTCCATTGATGCGGTTGTCGACAACACGCAGGACCAAGAGACTCCTCTCCCGATGAGCCAGGTCGAGGTGGAGGGACAATGAGCCGCCGGATGCGCGTCATTTTGGTGGGCGTTGTACTGCTGGTGGTGGCAGCCGTCGCGTGGTTCCTCATGTTGAGCCCAATGCGAGGAGACATCGCTTCTCTCGAGACCCAAATAGAGCAGCAAAGGACCGAGCTGTCTGCGGCTCAGGTCCAACTGGCCCAGGCGGAGGCCACCCGGGAGGAAGGCAGAAAGAACCAAGCTAGGCTTCTCGAGTTGGCCAAGATGATGCCAACGGCCGAAGAGATCCCAAGCCTCCTGCTTCAG
The DNA here is from genome assembly GCA_963714175.1 of uncultured Actinomycetes bacterium. GTDB lineage: Bacteria > Actinomycetota > Thermoleophilia > RBG-16-64-13 > RBG-16-64-13 > RBG-16-64-13. The sequence goes on from CAVQNN010000012.1 coordinate 4,166, forward strand.
ATCCAGGATCTGGCGGATCAATCCGGCATTGATTTCATGGCCGTCACCCCAAGCGACACTTTGGCTTCGGAGGTTGGCGACTACAGGGGCCTGGCATTGGACCTCGAATTCAGTGGCACGTACTTCAACGTTAGCGACTTCATCTACAGGGCGGAAAACATGGTGGCTGGTCCGGGCAGGTTGCTGGCGATCAAGGATATTGATCTCAGCACCAGTGAGACGGCGGAGGGCGGCAACGTCAGCCCGGAACTGAAAGTCAGTATCACCATCTATGCGTTCCTGGCCGGCGGGGGAGAGACACCGGCTGCACCGGTCGCCACCCCCGCAACCGGAGACACGACGGACCCCACAACAGCACAGTAGACGATGTGGAGCATATGGTGAAGGCAAAATACTGTCGCACGTTCGTAGTGATGCTTCTGCTGCTGGCAGGGGTTGTTCTACTGGCCGCCAGTTGTTTTGGCGGTGGTGGAGATGAGGAGTTGGTTCCAGGCAGCACAACAGTCGCCCTTGACTCGGGGCTCGACGCGACCAGCACAACGGTCCTTCCCGGCGTGGTCTCTGCGGACGCGGAGGAGTTGTCGACGTTCAAGAGCAAGGACCCCTTCATTCCACAGGGAGTGGCCGTGACCACGACGCCGACGACCCCCGACGGCAACACGACCACTAGCCAGCAGACTACTACGTCGGGCTTCGGAAACATCACGACGACGACGAGACCTGGTGGCGCCACCACGACGACCAATCCGGGCTCCACAGGCACGACGGTACCTGCTTCCTCGACCACCACTACGGAGCCACATCTCCACACTCTCAAGGTCCTGTCCGTGGGCGATGTTGGCGGAGCCGCCGCTGTCACCTTCAAGGTGGACAACAGCGTCTACAAAGACCGTCGTGTCGGGGACGTGGTCTCGACCAGTTGGGGACAGATCAAGGTGCTCGACCTCAGTAGCTCGAGCAGGGTGGCGACACTGCTGCACGGGAGCGAGACCCTGGTCCTGGCCGTGGGGCAGGTCATCTACGAGTAGTGACGCCTGCTGCGCCGGGCCAGTCTCCTGGGTAGCCACGGAGAACGCAGGGGCACGCCACCACTGTTAAGGAGGGGTTCTTGACCAATCTCCGCGTGAGCACGGCGGGGGAGTCCCACGGTCCGTGCGAGGTCTGTGTGGTAGAGGGAATCCCCGCGGGTCTGTCACTTTCAGGCAGCGATATCGACGTCGATCTGGCTAGGCGTCAGGGTGGCTACGGACGGGGCGGCCGCATGTCCATCGAGACCGATCGGTGTCGCCTGGTAGCGGGTGTCCGGCATGGACGCACCCTCGGTAGCCCCATCTGCATGGTCGTCGAAAACACGGATCACTCGAACTGGTCCGTTGTCATGTCTCCCGAGAGAATGCCGGACGACGTCGAGCCTGTTGCGGCGAGAGTCACGGTTCCGCGGCCCGGACATGCGGATCTGTCGGGTGTCGCCAAGTATGGTCATGATGATATCCGCAACGTCCTGGAAAGGGCCAGCGCTCGAGAGACAGTCGGTCGCGTGGCCGCGGGCGCGGTTTGCAAGAGACTGCTCGCTGAGGTCGGGGTCACAGTACGGGCCCGGGTTGTCTGCATCGGGGGAGTATCTTGCGACCAGGAGGCCGACCTGGCTGTTCCCGAGTCGGTGGATTGGGAGGCCGTGGAGGAATCGGCCGTGGGCTGCGACGATCCGGCGGCGGGGGCGGCGATGTGCGCGACCATCGATGCTGCGCGCGGAAGCCGGGGAATCGCTCGGAGGGATATTCGAGGTCTGGTGTTGGGGAGTCTGTCCGGGGCTCGGCGGATACGCGACCGCTGGAGATCGGCTCAATGGGCGGCTCATGCAGGCGCTTGGCAGCATCCCGGCGATCAAGGGTGTGGAGATCGGCTACGGCTTCGCCAACGCCGCGAAGCGGGGCTCTGAGGTTCACGACAGTCTGAGTGTAGAGCAGGCAGAGGGCAAACGCTGGATCGTTCGCAGAACGAACCGTGCCGGCGGTCTCGAGGGAGGGATGACCACCGGGCTGCCGATTGTGACGAGGGTGGCAATGAAGCCCATACCTACACTGACCAGGCCGCTTGATTCGGTGGACATCGGCTCTCTGGAGGCAGTCCCCGCTCATGTGGAGCGGAGTGATATCACCGCCGTCCCGGCTGCCAGAGTGGTCGGGGAGGCCATGATGGCGCAGGTGATGGCGGGCGCGTACCTCGAGGAATTCGGGGGCGCCAGTCTCGAGCGTTTCGTCTCGGCGGTCGGCTCGTATGAGTCGAGCCTGGAGGAGCGAGGTCTGTGGCGTCGTTTCTAGCGCTGACAGGGTTCATGGGCAGCGGCAAGACCTCTGTCGGCGCGAAGGTCGCGTCGTATCTCGGGTGGGAGTTCGTCGATCTGGATGCGGAGTTCGTCCGCGTTGAGCAAAGCGGCATAGCGGAGTTCTTCTCGGCACGAGGCGAGGCCCTCTTCCGGAGCAAGGAGTGTGAGCTCCTTCGGCGACGTAGTGGGACGAGAGACAGGGCGAGCGGGTCTGGTAGTCGCTCTGGGGGGAGGCACGCTGGAAAGCCCTGACGCCGCCGAGTTGCTGGCGCAGAAGGGTGGCGTCGTATTCCTGGACGTCGAGCCTGAAGAGGCCTGGAAACGCGTCAAGGGGAGCGATCGGCCGCTGGCGCGCGACAGGCAGGAGTTCCAGGCTCTGTTGGCGCGGCGCCGCGATACTTACGAACGCTGCTCTGATCTGGTGCTCTCCGCGGGCGCGAGGACTGTCGACGACTTGGCGCGTGATATCGCCGCGATCGTGAGAGACGCGGGCGACCGGTGGGGAACGCTATGGGGTAGGCGTCTCGGTTCGACTCAGCGGTCTTCGCTGGTCGTGGGAGGCGCGAACGCGCTGGAGTTGCTGGAGTCGCGAGCGTTGCGCGCCCGCGAAAACGGCTCTCGGCTCTACCTGATCACCGACGCGAACGTGATGCGAGCCTGGGGAGAACGAGTCCTGGGTCTGTTGGGGGAACACGATTCCGACGCTGCACTGGTCGTCGAACCTGGCGAGGCAAGCAAGAGCGTGGTCAAGCTGGAGCAGTGTTGGAACTGGCTTGCGGCATGTCGGGCTCGGCGCGACGACATCGTGGTGGCCTTGGGTGGCGGCGTGGTTGGCGATCTCGCCGGCTTCGTCGCGGCCACCTATCAGAGAGGCATATCGCTCTGGCAGGTGCCGACCAGCCTGCTCGCGCAGGTCGATTCCAGCGTGGGCGGCAAGACCGCGGTCGATCTGGGCGCCGGGAAGAACCTGGTGGGGGCGTTCTATCAGCCGGACCTGGTTGTGGCCGACCCCGTGACCCTCACCACCCTTCCGCCGAAGGAATACAGCGGCGGTCTCGGCGAGGTGGTCAAACACGCCTTGTTGATGTCGCCCGCGGACTTCGCCCGGCTCGAAGCCGACGCCTCCGCGGTAATGGCTCGCGATCTCGACGTGGTGGGGGATATCGTCAGGTCGAACGTGGCGTACAAGGCAGGCGTGGTCGACAAGGATGAGCGCGAGAAGGGACGAAGGGCGGTTCTCAATCTCGGGCACACCACCGCCCATGCGCTGGAGGTTGTGGAGGGGTACGGGTCCCTCGGTCATGGGTACGCGGTAGCCCTGGGCCTTCTCGTTTCATTGGCAGTGAGCGAGCGTCTTCTGGGGCTCGACTGCTCCGTCAGGGAGCGGACGAAGTCGCTGCTCGAGGAGTTCGCCTTGCCCACGTCGATCCGTCTACCGGCCACGGTCGATCTGCTGACGGCCGCGGGGCGGGACAAGAAGGTGAGCGCGGCCTCCAGGGGCTTTGTCGGGCTGAGACAGATCGGCGATCCGGTATGGGGATTGGACGTGCCTGACGCCGTACTTGCGGAAGCGCTGGAGGTGATAGACCAATGAACGATCAGACAAAGCGTCTTGTGGTTCTGCATGGACCCAATCTCAACCTGTTGGGCGAACGTCCGCTTGAGCACTACGGCACTATCACGTTGCCGGAGTTGGAGAGGCTGGTGTCGGACGAAGTGGAACGGGCCGGTTGGAGCTGCCTGTGCCTCCAGACCAACCACGAGGGCGTCTACGTGGATTGGGTCCAAGAGTATCGGCACGAGGGAGCACTCCTTGTGAATCCTGGAGCCTGGACTCACTACAGCTACGCCATCCGCGATGCTCTGGAACTGGTAACCTGCCCCATCGCCGAAGTCCACCTCTCGGATGTCTTGTCTCGAGAGGAGTTTCGCAGGCACTCCGTCATATCACCTGTGGTCAGCTTCACGATCTCGGGCAAGGGCCCCGATGGCTACCTTGAGGCTATCGTTCGTCTGATGGCACTAGCCTCGTAGACCGTAGGTAGGCAGGGGTAGGGAAGCGGGGCTGAGACAGGTGTAGTAGAATGCACCGTTACACTAACCTACGGGTATGCAGTCGATCCCAAGTCGCTGTCGCTGGAGGCCGGGCGCGTGATTTCTACGAATCAGTTCAAGGTGGGCATGACCGTAAGGTACGAAGGTGACACGTACCGCATAGCCGAGTTCCAGCATGTGAAGCCCGGCAAAGGTGGCGCGTTCGTGCGCACAAAGCTTCGCAACATCTCGACAGGTTCACTGGTCGAGCGGACATTCCGTCCCGAGACCAAGTTCGAGCAGCTCCATACTGAGAGTCGGCCGATGACCTATCTCTACGACGAGCCTGACCAGGTGGTGTTCATGGACACCGAGTCGTTCGAGCAGCTCGCGGTAGCCAAGAGTAGGCTTGAGGGCCGATTCGACCTGATGACCGTCAACATGCTGGTGGATGTGGTCTACATCGACGGCGAGCCCTTCGACGTGGAACTCCCAACCTTTGTCGACCTGAAGATCGTGGAGACCGCCGCCGGGGCGCGGGGAGACACTGTCTCAGGCGGCACCAAAGAGGCCATCCTGGAGACAGGTGCATCCGTGCAGGTGCCTCTCTTCATCGAGTCCGGGGAAGTCATTCGAATCGACACTCGCACGCGAGAGTATTCGACGAGGGCCTAGTAGATGACCGAGTACCAGATAGCCACGTCGGTCCTGGAGGCTATCGTCCGCGGGTCGGTTGAGAACGATGAACGCCTGCGCGTCCATTCAGCCTTAGCCCTTTCGAGGACCCACGCGGTGGAGGTAGCGGTGGACGAGCAGGAATGCTCCGTGACCGTCCACCTGGACGCCCGACTGGGGGAGAGTCTCCCGTCACTGGCGAGCGAGATGCGCCGACGGATCAGCTCGGCCTTGGCTCAAATGACCGGACTCAAGGTGTCCGGGGTGGACATCGTATTCAGCGGCGTTTTCCCCGCGGGCGTCTGACCGCATCCATTCATGGCAGCCGGTCGGAGAAGCGCGCGGCGCCAGGCCGTCTTCAGCCTGTACAGGCAGGATCTGCTGAACACGACGGCCGAGGCTGCTCTGGCGAGCCACTCCGAGGTCGAGATCGACTCGTATGCCCGCCGACTGGTGACGCGGTTCGGCAGTGGAGCGGGATCGTATCGACGCCGTCCTGAGGCAGCATCTGTCAGATTGGAGCCTCGAGCGGTTGGGGATCCTGGAGCGCTCGATATTGCGGATCGCCACCTATGAACTACTGGCAGTCCCTGATGTGCCGGAGGCGGTGATTATCGACGAGGCGGTCACTTTGGCAAAACGCTACTGCTCCGCTGAAGCTGGGGCTCTCGTGAACGGGGTGCTCGGCTCCGTAGTCGCTTCGCACTGCACGGCGTCTCGGCCAAGTGGGAGCGGGGCCGGGGAGCACGCATGACCGACTCGCGCGAGAGGCTCATCGATCACCTCGATCTTCCGGCAGGTCTCCGCGACCTCGATCCCGGATCGCTGCGGCGAGTCGCAGCCGAAGTGCGTGAGGAGATAATCGACACGATCTCCAAGAATGGCGGGCACCTCGGCGCGAGTCTAGGCGTTGTGGAACTGACCGTGGCCCTCCACACCGAACTCAACACTCCCAAGGATGCGATCATCTGGGATGTGGGGCATCAATCCTACGCCCACAAGATTTTGACAGGAAGACTGAACGCCTTCAGTTCCATCCGGACGTACGGCGGGCTTTCGGGATTCCCCTCGAGGGCAGAGAGCCCCTTCGATGCGTACACCACCGGTCACGCCAGCACCTCGGTCAGCGCCGCCGTGGGGATGGTGGAGGCGAGGCTGCGGAGCGGGACTGCGGCCGAGGCAGGACGCGTGGTGGCCGTGATCGGCGACGGGGCTCTCACCGGAGGCATGGCCTACGAGGCGCTGAACCACGCGGGACATCTTCGCAGTCCTCTGCTGGTGATCCTCAACGACAACACCATGTCGATCGAGAAGAATGTGGGAGCGATGAGCACCTACCTTTCTCGTCTGCGGACCGATCCCACGCTCTATCGGTTCAGGCGCGACCTCGAGCGCGCTCTGCAAAGACTCCCGGGAGTCGGCGACCGCGTCGCTGCGATGGGGGAGCAGTTGAAGGACAGCATCAAGGCGGCACTGGTCCCCGGCATGCTGTTTGAGGATCTTGGCTTCACGTATGTGGGAGTTGTCGATGGCAACGACATAGAGGACCTGCGGGCCAACATCAGACGCTCCCTGGCGGTCGATGGGCCCGTCCTTCTCCACTGCCGGACCATCAAGGGCAAGGGTTACGAACCGGCCGAGAGGCAGCCGGGTCGCTACCATGGAACCCCGCGTTTCTCGGTGCCGACGGGAGAGTCGCTTGATCCTGAGGGTCCGACCAGTTTCACGCGCGCCTTCGGAGAGGCCATGGTGGAGATGGCCCGACTGGACGACCGCGTGGTAGGCATAACGGCCGCCATGGCCAGCGGAACGGGATTGGACCTGCTGAAGGAGGCCATGCCCGACCGGTTCTTCGACGTCGGTATCGCCGAGGGCCACGCGGTCGGGTTTGCTGCCGGCCTGGCGGTGGCGGGCAAACGCCCGGTAGTGGCGATCTACTCCACCTTCCTCCAGCGGGCTTTCGATCAGGTGGTGCAGGATGTGTGTCTGCAAGGGCTTCCGGTGGTCTTCGCGGTCGACAGGGCCGGCCTTGTGGGGGCCGATGGACCAACCCATCACGGCGCTTTTGACCTCTCCTTTCTTCGCATCATCCCTGGCCTGAACGTGTTGGTGCCCAAGGACGAAGCCGAGCTTCAGCGAATGCTCGCGACCGCGCTGCAGACTGAAGGGCCTTCGGTGATCAGGTATCCACGGTCGGCCGGTGTGGGTGTGCCGCTGGAGCGGCCTATCGTGCCGCTGGAAGGGCCCTGGGTCGAGGTGGTGCGGCAGGGTACCGACGTCCTCATCCTCACGGTGGGTCCAGTCATTTGCCTGGCAAGAGAGGCGGCCGAAGCTTTGGCACGCCAGGGCATAGAGGCCACGGTGGCTGGAGTCAGACGCGTGCATCCTCTCGATGCTGAGACGCTGATCTCGTTGGCGGCGGCTCACCGCGCGGTGATCACCGTGGAGGACAACGCTCTGGCCGGCGGGTTCGGATCGGCCATCTTGGAACTCATGTCCGATGCTGGGATAGAGAGGCCGACAGTGCGAACGGGTCTCCCCGACGCCTTTGTGGGTCAGGGGCCCGTGAACCTGCTGCGCCGCGACGTGGGGCTGACGGCCGATGCATTGGTGGTCGCCGCGGTTCGCCTGGTTCGCGGGACACTCGACGAAAGCGCCTGATGAGTGGCCCGATCCGGCCGCATCCGCCTGGATGAGCTCGTCGTGGCTCGGGGTCTGACGCCCAGTCGCAGCGCGGCGCGCGGGCTGATCATGGCCGGTAGCGTGATGGTGTCCGGGGAGGTGTGTGACAAGGCGGGCACACAGGTGCCTCTGGATGCTGAGATCTCGCTGAAGGAGAGGCCGCGCTTCGTGTCTCGGGCGGGAGAGAAGCTGTCTCATGCTCTGGATACCCTGCGGCTGGATGTACGAGGGCTGTCGGCGCTCGACGTGGGAGCGTCGACCGGAGGCTTCGTAGACTGTCTGCTGCAACGGGGCGCCACGGAGGTGATCGCCGTCGATGTCGGGCGGGGACAACTGGACAACCGGTTGCGTACCGATGAACGAGTCCACGTCATCGACAGGGTCAACGCACGCTATCTCACGCCGGAGCAGTTGCCGTATCTCGCCAATCTCCTCACCATGGATGTGTCGTTCATCTCGGTCACCAAAGTCCTGCCGGCGGTGACGATGTGTGTGGCGGCTATGTTTCAGGGTGTCATCCTCATCAAACCCCAGTTCGAGGCAGGACCCGGTCAGGTCGGGAAGGGCGGCATAGTCCGGGATCCCGAGGTACATCGTGCGGTGCTGCGAGAACGTGGCCGCTTCGTCATGCAGGAGTTGAACCTGCAGCTGTTGGGCATATGTCGGTCGGGACTTGACGGCGCCGACGGCAACCGCGAATTCTTCATACACATCGCAAGCGGTGGGGAAAAGGGCGTTGGACTTGATAGGCTGGGACCATTGGTGGATGAGGTCCTTGCTACGGAGGAGTAGGCTCGGCGTGCAATGGGACGAATGAGGTCTGAAATAGAGCGAGTGGTGATCCTGACCCATGGGGACGCGAACGTGGCCCGTGGCGCCCTGGGTGAGTCTTTGGGGTTCTTCGCCGAGAGGGGAGTCGAAGTACTGGCGCCACCCTCGGAGTGGGAGAAGCATCGGGAGCTACTCGCGGGGGCAGCGGCAGCCATGCTGAGCTCCAAAGCGGACAGGCTCGACGGAGTCGGGATGTGTCTGGTGCTGGGCGGCGACGGGACGATGCTGCGCGCCTTTCACCTGACGCGAGATCTTTCCATACCAGTTGCAGGTGTCAACTTGGGACGGGTCGGGTTTCTCACCACCATCGCGAAGGACGAGGTGGTCCGCGGGCTCAACCGGTTGTTGGCCGGCGAGTTCAGGGAGTACCAGATGCTCGGTCTGGAGGCCGAGGCGGGCGGGCAGACCTACCGAGCCACGAATGACGTCGTCGTCGGCAGAGGCGACAGCTCGCACGCCTGCTCTCTCAAGCTCAGTATCAACGGGGTCGCCCTGTTCGAGGTTCTGTGCGACGGGGTGGTCGTGGGCACGCCGGCCGGTTCCTCGGCGTACAGCCTGGCGGCGGGGGGCCCACTGCTGGGGATCGCTGTGGACGGGTATGTGATCAGCCTTGTGGCCCCGCACGCGGTGGGCGTGCGCCCGGTCGTTGCCGCACCTGAGGACGTTCTCGAGATCGTCAACACCGACGACAAGTCCGACACGTGCCTGGACATCGACGGCGACCGAACGGCCGAGTTGCCGCCCGGCACTTCTGTCAGCATCAGGACCAGTCCGGGGATGACGTCCTTGGCTCTGCTCGAGGGCGACAGTCTCTATCATCACTTCCGCGACCGACTGCTGTAGGAGGCGCGTCCTTGTTGGTCTCGCTCGCCATTCGCAACTTCGTGCTCATCGAGGATGCGACTCTCGAGTTCGAACCGGGTCTGAACGTGCTGACTGGTGAGACTGGTGCCGGCAAGACGCTGCTGACGAAAGCCCTCGGCCTACTGATGGGCGAGAGGGCGGAGGACGGCCTGGTGGGCGAAGCTGCCGCCGAGGCTCACATTCAAGCCATCTTCGAGTTGACCGAGGTCGAGGTATCTGCCATCCCGGCTGAGGTGCAGGCCCTGGTCGGCGGCGTGCAGAGCGGCGAGTTGCTGGTCAGCCGACGCCTGGGGAAGGAAGGGCGCAACCGCTGCTACATCAATGACACGGCCGTCACTCTCAGCGCGATGGGCGCCGCGGTCGGGGGGTTGTTGTCGTTCGCCGGTCAGCACGAGTACCGGAGGCTGCTCGACCCTCGCTATCAGCTGTCGGTCCTCGATCAGTGGGCGGGACCCGAGGTCGTGGGGCTTGCCGCCGAATTCGGCGAGGCATACCAGCGGGCTCGTGAGGCCACCCGTCGGCTGGAGGAGAGCCGGACAAGCAGAGCATCCCGCGCTCGGGAACTTGAATTGGTGCGATTCGAGGTCGGGGAACTGGGTGAAGCCCGACTCTCGCTGGAAGAGGAGCAGGCCCTGGCAGCGGAGCAGAGGGTACTTTCCCGCGCAGAAGAGATTCTCCGTACCGCCGGCTCGGCCGCTGCTCACCTCAACAGCGATGAGGACGAGACCGACGCCGTGACCATGGTGGCGCAGGCCGGCTCGCAGTTGGCCGCACTGTCGGGAGTCGACCCTGCTCTCGACGGCATATCGACCATGCTGACCGACATGCAGTATCAACTGACTGAACTGGCCAGAGAACTCCACGGATACGTGTCTCGCGTCTCAGTCGACCCGGGTCGTCTCGAGGCGGTGGACGAACGACTTCGTCAGTACACCGATCTCGCCCGCAAGTATGGAGGGTCCACAGAAGCTGCGCTCGAGCACTTCGCCGAGGCAGCTGAGAGGCTTGTTGCTCTGGAAGGTGCGGATGGCGACCTGGCTCTGCTGGAAGAGGCGCGCGCGGCGCACACGGCGCGCGCGCTCGACTTGGCGGCCTTGCTGGGTGAGAAGCGCAGGGAGGCCGCACCCCGCCTGGAGAAGGCGGTCGCGACCCAACTGGCCGGGCTGGGGATGTCTACGGCTGCGCTGCAGATCGATCTCGCGTCGGCGACGGGCTGGGACGGTCTGCGGGAGACGGGAGCGGAGTCGCTGGAGTTCCTGCTGCAGGCCAATCCTGGTCAGAAGGCGCGGAGCCTGGCCCGGACGGCCTCAGGCGGAGAGTTGTCGCGGGTCCTTCTGGCCACGAAGTGCGCCCTTGCGGGTGTCGGTGGCGACGAGACCCTAATCTTCGACGAGATCGATGCCGGGATCGGGGGCCGTACGGCCGTGGCCGTCGCAAACAAGCTGCGGGAATTGGCGGGGCGCTCGCAGGTGATTGTGGTCACCCACCTGGCGCAGGTAGCAGCTCTGGCCGGCCGGCACTATCTGATCGACAAACGCAGTTCATCCGATACGACGGTGGCCCGCCTTACGCTTCTCACAGGAGAAGAGGTGGTGGAGGAGCTGTGCCGTATGCTCGGCGGTCGTCCGGACGACTCGGAGGCGATGGCTCACGCCAGAGAGTTGCGCGACAGGGCGGCGGCAGGCCTGCTAGACTAGGACGGGCGCGGGCTCGACAGCCATGCGCCACCTGTATCCAACACGGCGCGGCAGAGGTGGAGCATGGCTAAGCACGTATTTGTCACGGGCGGTGTGGTCTCTTCCCTTGGCAAGGGCATCACCGCGGCGTCACTGGGCTGCCTCCTCAAGAGTCGTGGCCTCCGCGTAGTGATCCAGAAGTTCGATCCCTATCTCAACGTCGACCCCGGCACCATGAGTCCATTTCAGCACGGCGAGGTGTTCGTGACCGACGACGGCGCCGAGACCGATCTTGACTTGGGACACTACGAGCGGTTCGTCGACGAGAGCCTCACCCGGGACTCCAGCGTCACCTCGGGATCCATATACGACAGCGTCATCCGCAAGGAGCGCAGAGGCGACTATCTGGGGGGCACCGTCCAGGTGATCCCCCACGTCACCAACGAGATCAAGGACCGGATCGCGCGCGTGGCGCGCAAGTCCGAGGTCGACGTGGTCATCACGGAGATCGGGGGGACGGTCGGTGATATCGAAAGCCTGCCGTTCCTGGAAGCAATCCGGCAGTTCCGCAAGGACATCGGCCGCAAGAACGTCATCTACATCCACGTGACGTTGATCCCCTTCATCAGCACTTCAGGTGAGCTCAAGACCAAGCCCACCCAACACAGCGTGGCCGAGCTTCGCAGCATCGGCATCCAGCCCGACATCATCGTCTGCCGCTCGGATCGTCCCATCAACCAGGACATGAAGGACAAGATCGCGCTCTTCACCGACGTCGACCCGCGCGCGGTGATCAGCTGTGTGGACGCGCCCAACCTGTATCACGTACCGCTCGTCCTGCGCGACGAGGGGCTGGACCGCCTGGTGGTCGAGCAGCTGGGTCTGGAGACCGAACCTGCGCAACTCGACGAGTGGCTGGCGTTGGTCGAGCGCCTGAATTCGGCGAAGGGGACGGTGAGGATCGCTCTTGTGGGGAAGTACCTCCAGCTTCGCGACGCCTATCTGAGCGTCGTGGAGGCGCTTGGCCACGCCGCAATCCACCATGGCCGCAATCTCGAGGTCATCTGGGTGGACGCGGAAACGCTGCGGGAGGAGGAGATAACCTCGCGGCTGGAGTCGGCCGACGGGATCCTCGTTCCTGGAGGCTTCGGCGTGCGTGGCATAGAGGGCAAGATCTTGGCGGTTCGCTACGCCCGGGAGAACAAGGTTCCCTATCTGGGGCTTTGCCTGGGGCTGCAGGTAGCAGTGGCCGAATTCGCCCGTCATGTCGCCGGCATGGTGGGGGCGAACTCTACGGAGTTCGATCCCTCGACCAACTACCCGGTTGTGGACCTGTTGCCGGAGCAGGGTGCAGTGTCCGACATGGGGGGGACGATGAGGCTGGGCGCATCGCCGAGCAAGCTGCTGGTGGGGACCAAGGCATACGCCTCGTACGGCGAGGAGCTCATCAGCGAGCGCCATCGTCATCGCTACGAGGTCAACAACACCTACCGTAGCCGTTTGGTCGAGGCCGGACTGGTGATCGGGGGAGTGACCCCGGACGATCGTCTGGTGGAGTTGGTCGAAGTAGCCGACCATCCCTGGTTCGTCGCCTGCCAGTTCCATCCCGAGTTCAAGAGCCGGCCGACCAGGCCACACCCTCTCTTCCGAGACTTCGTGGGCGCCGCGGTGGCCCACCAGGGGGAGAAGGTAGCCAGCCTAGCGCCGGTGGCGTAGCCGATAGCCAGGAGGCCAACGCATGAGTGACGCGCCCAACAGGCCGCTGAAGAAGGACGTTTCGCCGCCAGGGCGCGATGGGTACGCGCAAGACAAGGACGCAAAGAGCGCCAATAGCAGGGCTATTCGCGCGACTGAGGACGCCGTATTGCGCCATCCAGTGCGTTCTGGCGGCCGGGACTTCCTTCTTCAGCAGCCTGCTAGACCTTCCAGGGAGCGCCTGACCGAACTGTTTCTGCTGCTGACGCGGCTCCCCAGCCCTTCTCTCAGCGAGCGGAAGGTGGCGGATGCCGTCATCGCGTTTCTCGAGGCTCTGGACATACGGGTCCACGAGGACGACGCCGGAGCCGCGACCGGAGGCGACACCGGCAATCTCTGGTGTACCGTCGGCGGCGGCGATTCGGGTCCCCATCTTGCCCTCGGTGCGCATCTCGACACGGTGGCTATCACCGATGCCCTGGAACCCGTTCTGGGCGAAGACGGGGTGTTCCGCAACCCGCACAACACGATACTGGGCGGTGACGACAAGGTCGCCATCGCCGCACTGCTTGCACGCGACGGAATTGCTGAAAGGCTCGGGGGCTCCATTCCCCTCCTACGAGCTGTTCTTTACCGTTTCGGAGGAGACGGGACTCACAGGCGTCAAGCATCTTGGAGAGGGCGTTCTGAACAGCCCCATAGGTGCGGTCCTGGATGCGTCCGGCCCCGTGGGGGGCATCGTGGCCAAGGCACCGAGCATGATGACGTTGCGGGCGACCTTTCGCGGACGCGCGGCTCACGCAGGGGTCGAACCCGAGCGAGGCCGGAGCGCCGTGCAGGCCGCTGCCCGGGCGATCGCGGCCATGCCTTTGGGCCGCCTGGACAAGGAGACCAGCGCCAACATCGGGGTCATCCAAGGTGGAGTGGCCACCAACATCGTGCCCGACCTGTGCGAGATCACGGGAGAATGCCGAGGTCACGACGAGGAGAGACTGGCCGGCGTGGCAGCGGCCATGGTCGATGCGGTGCAGCATGCCGCGGCTCAGACCGGGGTCGACGTGGACGTCGACCTCACGCACGAGTTCCGTGCCTTCGCGCTCACGGGCCGTTCCGCTGCAGTTCGCCTCGCCAAGGCCGCTGTGTCGGCGATCGGACTCGAACCGAACATGCTGACGGCGGGCGGGGGCTCCGACGCGAACGTCCTCAACGCCAGGGGCCTGCCGACCATGAACCTCGACTCCGGAATGATGAGGGTTCACAGCCCCGACGAGTATCTGGCGCTGGACGAGCTAGAGCGGCTCTGCCAACTGGTGCTCCAGTTGATCATGCTGGCTCCTGACTACGCGCCACGTTCTGCGGCCATCGCCACCGGCTCATGATCGAGGGATCCGACAACAAGACCGGAACCTTGGGGGAGACACCCGGCAACATCCCCGCGACTCGTCTCCTCACGGCTGGTCTATGAGGGGAGGGTGGTCAGTCTCCGAGTCGACGAGATCGAGCTGCCAACCGGCGAACGTGCGACCCGAGAGGTCGTGCGACACCCGGGGGCGGTGGTCGTGATCGCGCTGGATTCGGACGACGAGGTCTACCTGGTGCGGCAGTACAGGCATCCCATAGGGCGCTATCTTCTCGAGCTTCCCGCCGGGGGACTGGAGCCGGGCGAGGAGCCGCTGGCCGCCGCGAAACGGGAACTGCGGGAGGAGGTGGGCCTGGAAGCTCTGGAGTGGACCTCTCTCGGGTCCTTCTTCTCGTCACCCGGGTTCGTGAATGAGCATCTTCACGCTTTTCTGGCGGAGAAACTCACCCGCGTTCCCACCGATCCCGATGACGACGAGGACATCTCCGTGGTACGTTACCCTCTAGCGGGACTGCTCGAGCACCTGGAGGATACTCCGGATGCCAAGACCCTGGCGACTCTATGTCTTCTGCGCGGAGTGGCGCGGGGTGGTCGGCCAAACGCGACCTGAGGGGTGGCAGAGATGCGAGTCGGAGTACCCACCGAGATCCGCCAAGACGAGTATCGCGTAGCCCTCACCCCGGCGGGCACCAAGGAGCTGGCCAGCAGGGGCCACAGTGTCTTGGTCCAGCGCGGGGCCGGAGAGGGGTCGCTCTTCCCGGACGAGGCGTATGTGGCTGCCGGCGCCCGTATCGTACCTGATGCCGAGGCGCTGTTCGCGCAGGCCGACCTGATCGTCAAGGTGAAGGGGCCGCTGCAGGACGAGTGTGCGAGGCTGGAGCCCAGGCACATACTGTTCGCGTATCTTCACCTGGCCCCCGACCCCGTCCTCACCAGAGGCTTGGTCGACAGCGGCGCCACGTGTCTTGCATACGAGACGGTAGAGAACGCCAACGGGCTGAGACCTTTGCTCGCTCCGATGAGCGAGATCGCCGGCCGCCTCGCGCCTCAGGTTGGAGCCGGCCTGCTCGAGCGCACGAGCGGGGGGAAGGGCAAGCTCCTCGGAGGAGCGACCGGCGTCAAGGCCGCGGACGTGGTGATTCTCGGAGCCGGCATTGCCGGGAAGAACGCGACCGCTCTGGCCGCGGGCATGGGAGCGCACCTCAAAGTCATCGACATCGATCTGCCCGCCCTAGCGGACATACAGCGCCGGTTTCCCCGAGTCGAGACCCTCCACAGCAACCAGTTAACCATCGAGGAAGAGGTGGTGCGGGCCGACCTCGTGATAGGGGCCATCCTTGTGTCGGGCGCCAAGACTCCCGTCTTGGTGCAGGAGGACGTGGTCAAGGCGATGCAGCCGGGCTCCGTGATAGTCGACCTGAGCGTCGATCAGGGTGGCTGCGTTGCCACCTCGCGACTGACCACTCATCGAGAACCCACCTTTGTGAAGCATGGCATCATCCACTACGGGGTGGACAACATGGCCGGCGTGGTGCCGATCACCTCGACGCTCGCACTGACCAACATCACGCTGCCGTACATTCTTGCGATCGCCGAGAAGGGCGTGGTCACGGCGGCGCGTTCCGATCTCTCGCTGGCTCGCGGGGTGAACGTGATGGAGGGCAAGGTCACTATGCGTGAGGTGGCCGAAGCGACCGGCAACCCGTACTTCCCCTTGGAGTACGTCCTGCCGATCGAGTACATGTAGCCGGGGCGGAGGCAACTTCCCGGTGCCGGCATCGCCTGAGCAAGGTCTCGTCACCGAGCAAGATCCCGTTCTGACCGCACACCTGCGTGCCCTCCGGCTGGAGAAGGGGTTGGCTGAGCGCACGGTGGAGTCCTACAAGCGAGACCTGACCCAGTACGCGGCCTTTCTGAGCCAGCGGGGTACGAGTCTCACGGCCGCGTCTTCGGAGGATATCCGGAGCTTCCTTGCGGCCGGAACGTGGAAACCGTCCACGCGCGCCCGCAAGACGGCGGCTATCCGTTCGTTCTATCACCGAGGCATCCTCATCGGCCTGGTGCAGGCAGACCCGACACGCGGCCTCGCCGCCGTTCGTCTGGAGTCGGAGTTGCCCCGAACTCTGACGGTGAAGGAGGTGGAGCGCTTGCTGACCTCTCCCAAGGCCACCCCTCGGGGCCTACGAGATCGGGCTCTGCTGGAGACTCTCTATGGAGCCGGGCTGCGCGCGTCTGAGGCGCTGAGCCTCCGCCTGCAAGACATCGATCTCGACGTGGGCTTCGTCCGCACCGTGGGCAAAGGTGACAAGGAGCGCGTCGTGCCGCTGGGGCGCAAGGCCATCGAGGCCTTGCGCGCCTACAACGAGCGAGGTCGCCCTCTGCTGGGCGGTGCCGGCACCATCAAGGCGCCCGAGCTGTTTCTCAACGACCGGGGTCGGCGTCTGTCCCGCCAGGGCCTTCACCTGATCATCAAAGGGTATGCTCGACAGGCGGGCCTGCCGGACGATGTGTCCGCGCACACCCTGCGCCACTCCTTCGCCACGCATCTCCTGGAGGGGGGAGCCGATCTGCGCGCGGTCCAGGAGATGCTCGGGCATGCAGATCTCTCCACCACGCAGATCTACACCCACGTTTCCACCGCTCATCTGCAGAAGGTCTATCGCGATGCCCATCCGCGGGCCCGGTCCGGCTAGGCTGAGATGCGACGATTTGTCTTCATGGTCCTGGACGGTGTGGGGGTAGGTGCCCTACCAGACGCGGCCGACTTACGGTGACGCGGGCTCGGACACCCTGGGAAACCTGAGCCGCATCGTCGACCTCCGTCTGCCCAACCTGGAGCGTCTTGGCCTGGGCAACATCCTTCCGCTCCTCGGGGTGCCTCCGGTTTCTGACCCGCTGTGTCTGCCAGGAAGGCTGGCGCCGTTGTCTGCCGGCAAAGACACCACCGTTGGGCATTGGGAGCACATGGGTCTCGTCACGCCTGAGCCTTTTCCCACGTACCCGGACGGGGTTTCCGGAGGAGATCATCGCACCTTTCGTGCAACGGATCGGGCGGGGGATCTTGGGCAACAAGACCGCGTCGGGGACGACGATCATCGCCGAACTGGGGGAGGAGCATGTAGCCACCGGCAAACCGATCGTGTACACGTCGGCGGACAGCGTGTTCCAGATCGCCGCACACATCGAGGTCGTGCCTCTCGAGCAGCTGTACTCGTGGTGTCAGATAGCCCGAGACCTCCTTCGAGGGCGTCATGCCGTGGCCAGAGTGATCGCCAGGCCGTTCACCGGCCCCGCAAAGGCGTTCGTGCGCACAAAGGACCGGCGCGACTTCTCGCTGGAGCCTCACGGGGAAACCTATCTGGACGTGCTCGAGCAGGAGGGTGTTCCGGTGCTGGCGCTGGGCAAGATCAGCGAGATTTTCGTGGGCAGAGGAGTGAGCACCAAGGTCAAGGTGGCCTCGAACGAGGAGAATCTCTCTCTGCTGGTCGAGCTATTGCGGGGGCGCTCTACACAGGCGATGTTCGACAGTGGCCTGCTGTTCACGAATCTGGTGGACTTCGACATGCTGTGGGGCCATCGCAACGACGTCGACGGCTTCGCCCGAGGGTTGGAGGCCGTCGACGCAGCACTTCCCGATATCCTGGCCGCGCTCGGTGCCGAGGACCGGCTGCTTCTGACAGCCGACCATGGGGTCGATCCCACCACTGCCAGCACCGATCACAGCCGAGAGTACGTCCCTGTGCTGCTCTATCCTAGGCCGGCGGCGGCTCCTTCCGCCGTTTACGAGGGCATGTTTGCCGATACGGGCGCGACCGTGTGCGAGTACCTGACCGGACGGAAGCCGGACCTCGCCGGAGATGCCATCACCCGGCTCGCTCCTCCGCGGGGCTGGCGTCGCTATACACCCGCGCAGGCCGATCCGGCAGCGGATGGACGCGACCTACCGGGCCGCGTGGGACCGGAAGAGGCCGCTGCCGCTGCCCGCTGGCTCGAGCAGAATCTCGGTCCCGCCCCCGACGTGGCGATCGTGCTCGGGTCGGGACTGTTGCCCACGCCGCCCGGCCACGCGTCAGTCGAGGTGCCCTATCGGTCCATACCGCACTGGCCGGTGGGCGCCGTCTCGGGACACCCATGCAGACTGTCGCTCGTTGAGTGGATGGGGCAGCGGGTGGCCCTGCTGGCAGGCAGAGTCCACGAGTACGAGGGCTACGATCTGAGCGAGGTCCAGCTGCACGTCCGGACGATGGCAGCCTGGGGCGTGAGCCGGCTGGTGCTCACCTGCGCAAGTGGAGCCCTGGACGAGGCGCTCGCTCCCGGGGAGGTCGCCGTGGTCTCGGAGGTGCTCGATCTGCAGCACAACCAGCCCGGCACTGCCCCGATACGGCTGAGAGCGACGGACGAAGAACTGGTGCGCGCTTCGGGTCTCCCCATGGCCATCCACGCGTCGGTGCCCGGTCCGCAGTACGAGACTCCGGCCGAGGTGGCGCTGCTTCGTGGCCTGGGGGCCGGCACGGTCAGCATGTCGCTGGCGGAGGAGATCAGGGCGGCCCGGTCCGAAGGACTGGAGATCGCTGCCCTGGCCGTGGTCGTCAACTCCGGGGATACGACTCACGAAGAGGTGCTCGCGGGCAGCGGACAGGCCGGGCAGGCTCTCACCCTGGCCATTGAGGCCCTCCTCACCTCCTGGGGGAATCTCGCCGGGTAGACGTGCCCCGGATAGCCCGGCATGGCGAGGGAGGACCGGGGGTGCGGCCGACCGCGGACGCCGCCGGGCCGCGCCGCTATACTAGATGTCATGACAGCGCCGTTGTCACTACTGGAAGTTCCAACGGTCATCACGACCCATCAGAACGCCGACTTCGACGCTCTGGCGGCCGCCGTGGGCGCCGCTATGCTCTATCCCGAGGGGCGCATCGTCTTCGCGGGCTCGCTCAATCCCAACGTGCGCGAGTTCGTCTCGCTCCACGGCGAGACGCTGCCCATCATGAGTCTTCGCCAGATCGACCAGAGCAAGATCCAGCGGCTGGTCATCGTCGATACGGCCGACTCGGAACGGATCGGCGACCTGGCGCAACTCTGCGGGCGCAGCGACGTGGAGACCATCGTGTTCGACCACCACGAGACCGAGAATCCGGAGCGCCCCGCTTTCGTGAAGGGGCACAATTGGGTGCTGTCCGCCGACGGAGCCCAGGCCACGTCGATGCTCTACATCCTCCGGGAGCGAGGGGTCGAGATCTCCCGCCTGCAGGCGACCATCTTCGCTCTGGGCATCCACGAAGACACCGGTTCGCTGACCTATCCGCGCACCACCATCCGCGATGCCGAGATGCTCGCCACCTCGATGCGCCTGGGCGCCTCCCAGCCCTTGATCGAGCGCTTTCTCCACAGCGCGCTCACCAAGGAGCAACGGGAGGTGTTCATGCAGATGGTGGATGCGGTGAAGGTCGAGCGGGTCAGAGGCATGGACATCCACGTGGTGGCGATAGACGTCCCTACCTACGTCGATGGCCTGAGCATCGTCGCGCACAAGCTCATGGAGCTGGTCAACGCTGAGGTGCTGCTGCAGGCGGTGGGCATGGAAGACCGGGTCTTCGTGACCGCCCGGTCGCGAGCCGGGTCGGTGGACGTGGGCGCCCTTCTTCACGTCGTCGAGGGTGGAGGCCACGCCCAGGCAGCGTCGGGCGTGATCACGGGGCGAGACCCCGCAGCCAGGTCGTGGCCGAGACTGCTGGAGGCCTTGTCCCAGACAAGCATCGGGGTGCCCTCCGCCGGCGAGATCATGAGCCGCCCGGTCCGTTTCATCGACGCCGACACGCCGGTCACCGAGGCTCTGGTCACCGCGCAACGGTATGGCCATTCCGGCATCTGCGTGCGGGCCGACGGACGCATGGTGGGCATCGTGGCCCGGCGCGACCTCGACAAGGCGATCCGACACGGTCTGGGACACGCACCGGTCAAGGGAGTCATGACTCGCAATATCACGTTCGCCCGGACCTCCACGGGCGTCGACGAGCTGCAGGCGCATCATGGTCGAGGAGAACATCGGGCGCGTTCCGGTGGTCACCGACGCAGGCCTATGAGGAAGCGGTGGCAGAGGGCACCGCCCGAGTGGCGGACGTGGTCGGCATCGCGACACGCACCGACGTTCTCGCCGCCTATCAGGGTCGCTGGGAACAGGAGCAGGCCGAAGCAGCGACTCCCCAGGTCTACACGATGCAGGCGCTGGCCGAGCACCCGTTCTTCGGCCGGCTGTTCAAAGCCTGCTCGGCGCTGTCGGACGACTACGCCGGGGTATACCTGGTGGGCGGCTTCGTCCGCGATCTCGTGCTCGAGCAGCCCAACGTCGACGTCGACGTGGCCGTGGAGGGCGACGGCATCGAGTTCGCCACGCGACTGGCCACCCAACTCGGCGGGAGGGTGCGGGCTCATCGCAAGTTCAAGACCGCGGTGGTCCTGCTTCCCCCGGCGATCCTGGGCGAGGCACCGGCGTGGCTGCGGTCCGGCAGCGAACCGTTCCACGTGGACGTGGCCACCACGCGCACCGAGTTCTACGACTACCCGGCCGCGCTGCCCCGGGTGGAGCACGCCTCCATCCGGCAGGATCTGTTCCGTCGCGACTTCACCATCAACGCCATGGCGATCTCTCTGCGCGGGCGCGACTTCGGCACGGTGATCGACTTCTTCGGCGGGTATCGCGATCTCAAGGATGGCGTCATCCGGGTGCTTCACAACCTGAGCTTCATCGAGGATCCCACCCGGATCTTCCGTGCGGTCCGGTACGAGAACCGCTACGGCTTCCGCATGGACGAGCAGACCAAGAGCTTCGCCAGGAGCTGCGTGGACATGCACCTGGTGGGCGACCTCTCCAGCGTGCGCCTGCGGGACGAGCTGATCGCGCTGCTGAGCGAGAGCGACGTGGAGTGGACGCTGGGCCGGCTGTTCGAGCTGGGCGTCGCCCATGAGGTCCATCCCAAGCTGGCCACCGGGAGCAAGACGGTCGTGCTGGTGAAACGCCTCGACTCCCTGGTGACGGAGTTGGGCATGCGGGACGAGGTGGTAAGCTGGCGGCTACGGCTGGCGGCGATGACCCGCAACATGGAGCACGACGAGCTCTACCTGTGGTTGGAGCAGTTGAAGCTCAAGCACTCCGACAGCGAGGTGATCCGGGCCGGCGTCGTGGTGGGACCTCTGCTGGCGGCCAGTCTGGCAAGAGACGAGATGACCGACTGGGAGATATACCGGGCGCTGCGCAAGACCCCGGTGGAGGCGCTGGTGTTCGCGCTGGCGAGAGTCGCGCCGGCCCCGCGGAGGCGCGTCTGCGGCGGTACCTGCTGGAGATCCGTCACCGGACGCTCAGCGTCGGCGGAGACGACCTGCTGGCGCTGGGTGTGAAGAAGGGCCCTTCGGTGGGGCGCATGTTGGAACGATTGAGGGAGTTGCGCGTGAGCGAGGTTGTTCAGGGGCGGGAGTCGGAACTGAAGGCTGTGCAAGAGATGCTGGACAAGCGGCGATGAGCGGGGGTGGCATGAACCTGCTTCTATTGGGTTTCGGCGATGTCGACTGGTTCGGCCTCATGCTGCTCATCCCCATCCTGCTGGTGTCGATGATGGCGCACGAATTGGCCCATGGTTGGATCGCGTATCGCATGGGCGACCCGACCGCCAAGCGCGCGGGGCGGCTGAGCTTCAACCCCATCAAGCA
The DNA here is from genome assembly GCA_963714175.1 of uncultured Actinomycetes bacterium. Lineage (GTDB taxonomy): Bacteria > Actinomycetota > Thermoleophilia > RBG-16-64-13 > RBG-16-64-13 > RBG-16-64-13. The sequence continues at coordinate 26,010 of CAVQNN010000012.1, forward strand.
CCTCGATCCGCTCGGCACGGCCATGTTCTTCATCACCTACATCTCGGGCGGCTGGCTCTTCGGCTGGGCCAAGCCGATCCCCGTCTCCCCGTACTACTTCAAGAACCGGCAGCGCGGCATGGCCATCGTGGGAGCGGCCGGTCCCATCACCAACTTCATCCTCGCGATCATACTGATCTTGGTGCTGAACTGGACGCACCCGGATCCGTACGGCCGGGTCTTCGACATCGTCTTCCTGGCCTTCCAGGTGAACGTGGTTCTGGGCGCTGTTCAACCTCATACCCATCCCACCTCTCGACGGATCGCGAGTACTGGGCGCGTTCCTTCCTCGCAGCGCCTACGAGAAGTGGATCGCGGTCGATCGCTACGGGATCTTCATCGTCTTCGCGGTGATCATCCTGTTCAGAGGCGAGGTCTCGCGCCTGATCACTTGGGCGATACTGGGGCTGGCGAACCTGTTCCTAGACTACGTCACCCTCTTGTGACGCCTCCTGCACAGTGAGGCCGCGCTGAGACCCATCGAACTCGAGCTCGACGTCTACCAGGGTCCTTTCGACCTGCTGCTGTCGCTGGTCCTGAAAGAGGAGATAGACCTCCTCGAGGTGCCGCTTTTCGAGGTCATCACCGCATATCTGGAGGATATGGAGGCGGCCGGGGTCGTCGGCTACTGGGACGACATGACCGAGTTCCTTCTCCTGATGAGCCTTCTGGTGGAGGTCAAGTCGCGCCTGCTGCTGCCCGGCGCCTACGCCGAGATCGAGGGGGAGTTGACCCCGGAGGAGGCTCGAGATCAGCTGCTGGCTCGGCTCTTCGAATACAGCAAGTTCAAAGCCGCCTCCGGGTGGCTGCGCGGACTTGGGGAGGCAAACGCGGGATGCATGCTGCGCCAGCCGGCCGGGCAGGCCCGGCGTCGTCTCGCACCGATGGAGGACATCGTCGGTACCGGGCGACGCCATGGACCTACGCGATTGCCTTGCGCGCTTGCTCGAGAACAGGAGGGAACCGGACACCTCGCACATCACACAGATCAAGGTCGAACTACAACGACAGATCCACATCATCAGGGGGATCTTGGCAAAGAAACCACGCTTCTCGTTCAACAAGATATTCGGAGGGGAACAACCACTCGTACAGGCGCTTTCGGTCTTTGCGCTGCTGGATCTCCTCGGGCGGCAGGAGATACGTGTCTCGCAGGCCGAGCCGTTCGGAGACATCGTGGTAAGGGTCCGCGAAGCGGGGGGCCGCGATGCGCGGCACGCGAGGCCCGAAAGCCGGCGTGAGGATGTGAGTACATGAGCGACCTTGATTTGCGCGGCCTCAAACAGAACATAGAAGCTCTGCTGTTCGCGGCGGGACAGCCGTTGTCGGTCGAGGCCATGATCACCGCCCTGTCGTTGTCGGACGGTGAGGACCGGGCGGCCGTGCAGGAGACGATCGACCTGATCGCCTCCGAGTTCCCAGTCGGCGGACAGAGGGGTTTCGAGCTGGCTCACCTTGCCGGGGGATGGGCGTTCCGAACGAACCCAGACTGCCGGTCGGCGGTCACGGCGCTCTTTGAGCTGCCGGATGACGCCACCCGCCTGTCGCCGGCAGCGCTGGAATGCCTGACCATCGTCGCGTACCTGCAGCCCGTGTCACGGCCCCAGATCGCCGAGGTAAGGGGGGTGAACTCCGACTCCCCGGTGCGCACCTTGCTCGAGCGGGAGTTGGTCACTGAAGTGGGGCGGGCCCAGGGCGGGGGAGGGGCCATACTATACGGAACGACAGCACGGTTCGAGGCCATGTTCGGACTGTCGGGCCTCGACGAGCTGCCGACGCTTGAAGGCTTCGCGCTCGGTGAGGAGCAGAAGGACGATCTGCGACGGCGACTGGGACTGCTGACGGTGCCCGAATGAGCGTCCGCCTGCAGAAGTACCTCGCGGAGGCGGGGCTGGGATCGCGCCGCCGGTGCGAGGAACTCATTCAAGCTGGCCGGGTCACGGTGGACGGTCTTCTCGTCCAAATCGGAGCTTCGGTTGACGCCGAGACGCAGACAGTAGCGTTGGACGGCCGACCCGTAGAGAGGGAGAGTAAGGAGTACTGGCTGCTCAACAAGCCCGCAGGAATCCTGAGCGCAGTCTCCGATCCTCGCGGCCGGCGCACTGTGACCGATTGCATCCCCGCCGAGGCGCGGGTGTTCCCTGTCGGACGCCTGGACCTGAACAGCACCGGCCTCCTTCTCATCACGAATGACGGAGAGCTCGCCTCGCGCCTCCTGCACCCCCGCTATCACGTGGAGAAGGAGTACATGGTGACCGTGCGCGGGGCGGTGCCCGAGGAGGCCCTTGGCCTGCTTCGGCGCGGGGTGCTACTGGAAGACGGCGTGACCGCTCCAGCCGAAGTCGAGGTAGTGAGCAGCGACAGGTCGAGTGGTTCGGGGATATCCACCAAGCTTGTGGTGACCATCCACGAGGGCCGCAAGCGCCAGGTGCGACGGATGTTCGAGGCAGTGGGCTACCGGGTGACGGCTCTACACCGCAGCCGTTTCGACGGTCTCACCGACGCCGGCTTGGCTCTCGGACAGGCTCGCAGATTGTCAGCCGAGGAGCTCGAGCGGGTGCGCCGAACGGCCTTCGGGGACTGACGGCCTCCTCCGCGGGGCGCACAGGCCGTTCGCGGTGCTCCCTCAGGCCGTCGACTGACCCAGAAACCCGGGTATCCCGGCCTTCCTGCTCTATACTGAGCAGTCTTGCGTCTTGCCGCGGTCCTGGCCGTCTTCCCGCGGCGGAGTGTCAATCAGCGACGAGTGACGACGGCTCACCGGAGAGACAATGAGACTCAACCCCGTTCTGGACAAACTCACGCCATATCACGCCGGGCCGCCGCTGGCCGACCTCCGCCGGCGATACCAACTGGACCAGGTGGCCAGGCTGTCCGCGAACGAGGTTCCCTGGGGGCCGTTTCCTGAGGTGATCGACGCCATGAAGGCGGCTCTCGATGGCCTCAACCGCTATCCCGACGGTGCCTGTGGCGACCTGCGCGGGGTCTTGGCGGAGCGCCTGGGTGTCCCGGAAGGCTGCTTGACCTTCGGCAATGGCTCCTGCGAGCTGCTCATGCTCCTGGGCCAAGCCTTCCTGTCGCCGCAGAACCACATCGTACTGCCTCATCCGTCGTTCGTGATGTATCGCCTGATCGCGCTGGCGAACGAGGCCCCGTTCTCTGCCGTGCCCCTCAAGGATCTGGGCAACGACCTCGACGCCATGTTGGCGGCGGTGCAGGAGAACACGAGCCTTCTTGTCATCTGCAATCCCAACAACCCCACCGGCAGCTACCTGGAGCCGGCGGTCTTGCGCGGGTTCATCGAGAAGGTGCCGGAAGACACGGTCATCGTCCTCGACGAGGCCTACGGGGAGTTTGTGACCTCACCGGTGCACGAGGAGTCGGCGGCGTGGCTGGCCGACCACCCGAATCTCGTCATCCTGCGCACCTTCTCCAAGATATACGGCCTGGCCGGGCTGCGCATCGGCTACGGCATAGCCGACCCGCAGGTGGTCGAGGCCCTCGACAAGGTGCGGCAGCCGTTCAACGTCGACTCGCTGGCCCAAGTGGCAGCGGTGACATCGCTCACGCTTCCTGAGAGACTCGAGGAGCGGAGACAGCGCATCGCCGCGGAGAGGACGCGTTTGGCCAAGCGACTTGACGAGATGGGCGTTTCGTATCGTCCGAGCCAGGCGAATTTCCTGCTGGTGGATGTCACCCAACTAGGGATTCCCGGGCCCGAAGTCGCGCAGGCCCTCCTCGAGAGGGGAGTCCTCACCCGCTCTGGGTATGCGATGGAATGCCCGGGATGGATTCGGGTTACCATAGGTGACGCAGAAGAGGGGGATCTCTTTCTGGCCGCGATTGGGGAACTGCACAAGACCCGGGAGCACGCTATGTCTCCACACGTCGTCAACGGCCTGAGCGCCGAATCCTTGAGTCCGGAGAGCTGAGATGGAGAATTCCGGAACAGAGATGATGATCGTCATGCAGGATACCGCCAGCTCGGAGGAGGTGGAGAGGATCCTGGAACTGCTCGACAGCGCCGGGGCGCGCGGGCTCGTGTCTACCGGCGACGTGGTCACCGTCATCGGGATCATAGGCGAGCGTGATGTCATCGCCGGCCTTCCGCTGGAGGCCTACCCGGGCGTGGACAAGGTCCTGCCCATCCTCCGTCCCTACAAACTGGTGAGCCGGGAATTCCGCCACTCCGACACGGTCATCACCGTGGGCGGAACGAGCCTGGGAGGGGGGCATGTCGCCCTCATCGCCGGTCCGTGCTCCGTTGAGAGCCGGGAGCAGTTGATGGAGGCGGCAAGGTCCGTCAAGGAAGCGGGCGGCACCATGCTTCGCGGAGGCGCATTCAAGCCTCGGACTTCGCCCTACGCCTTCCAGGGTCTGGGAGTCGAGGGGCTGGAGATTCTTGCCGAAGCCCGCGAGCAGAGCGGACTGCCTATCGTGACCGAACTCATGGATCCTCGTCATCTGGAAGCGGTGGCCAAGTACTCCGACATCATCCAGATCGGCGCGCGCAACATGCAGAACTTCCAGTTGCTGTCGGCGGTGGGGGAGGTGGACCGCCCGATCCTGCTGAAGCGTGGACTGGCCGCCACCATCGAGGAGCTGCTCATGGCTGCCGAGTACATCGTCAAAGAGGGCAACGAGAAGGTGATCCTCTGCGAGCGCGGCATCCGCACCTTCGAGACGGCCACCCGCAACACCCTCGACATCTCGGCGGTGCCGATCCTCAAGCAGCGCAGCCATCTGCCTGTGGTGGTCGATCCCAGTCACGCCGCGGGCAAGGTGGACCTGGTCGAGCCCTTGTCGCTGGCAGCGATAGTGGCCGGGGCCGACGGCCTGATGGTCGAGATGCATCCCACCCCCGAGACTGCACTCTCCGACGGTGCTCAGTCGCTCGACCCAGTTCAGTTCGCCGCCGTTGCCGCCCGCATCAAGGATGTGGTCGCCTGGGCCGGCAAGACCATGGGCTAGACTCGGATGGAAGACGGTCGGAAACACAGCGGGGTTCACCGTCTGGCCGTGGTCGGCGTGGGCATGATGGGGGGCAGCCTTGCTCTTGCCGCCCGCACTCGCGCGCACGTGGACGAGGTGGTGGGATTCGACACCGACCAGGCCGCCCTGGAAGAGGCCCTCCAGAAGGGAGTCATCACCGAGAAGGCCTCCAGTGCCGCCGAGGCCGCGGCCTATGCCGATCTGGTGGTCGTGTCGACTCCGGTGCGCAGCATCCCCGCCCTGGTGGAGGAATGCGCAGCGGCCGAACCGCCGCCGCGCCTGGTCACCGACATGGGAAGCACGAAGTCGGCCATCATGGCCAGTCTGTCGCCTGCCGCCCGGTCGTTGTTCATCGGCGGCCACCCGATGTGCGGGGCCGCGGACTCCGGTGTCCGCTACGCGCGGGCCGACCTCTTCGACAAGGGCACCTACTTCCTCTGCACGACGGGTGCGGCGTTCCCCAAGCTCTACGCGATGTTGCAGCAGTTCGTACTGGACCTCGGAGCGCGTCCCACGCTGATCGATCCGGTGGCTCACGACCAGATCATGGCAGTCATCAGCCACCTGCCTCATGTGCTGGCGAACGTCCTCATGGAGCACGCAGGCGCCTTCAACGTAGGGGGGAAGCGGGCTCTGCAGTGGGTGGGGGCGAGCTTCACCGACCTCACACGCGTGGCCGGGGCCAACCCACCCATGTGGCGCGACATATTCATCGAGAACCGCGAAGCTTTGGCGGAGTCGCTCGGCGCGATATCAGCGGCGCTTCAGGAGTTCTCTGGCTCGTTGCGCCACCGGGACGAGGAGGCCATCGGCGAGGCCATCGATAGCGCCGCCACCTACAGGGAGGAGATGCTCGAACTGGCCGACATCACTCCAGAGACCCTCTACAAAGTCACGGTCCGCGTCCCGGACGAACCTGGGTCGATCTCGCGCGTGATGGCCGCTCTGGGCGAGGCCAAGATCAACGTCGAAGACCTTACTCTCCATCATATGAGCCGCAGCGTGGGTGGCGACCTGGTGCTCTTCGTCTCCGGAGAGGATGTGGCGGAGAGCGCAGCCACACTCCTGAACGGTCTGGGATATCCATCGCGGGTGAGCTTCATGGGAGATGGCGGTGAATGACACGTACGGCAGGGGGTCTCTTTCTCCCTGCCACCGGCGGTCTCCGAGGAACCGTCAAGGTGCCCGGTGACAAGTCGGTCTCGCACCGGGCGGTCCTACTGGGGGCTGTGAACGACGGCCCTGTGGCCGTGTCCGGCTTCCTGCGCTCGGCTGACACTCTGGCCTCGGTGGCCGCGGTTCGCGCCCTCGGGGTCGAGGTCGAAGAGCGCGGCGAGGACCTGGTGGTGCACGGACAGGGGTGGGAAGGCCTGCGCGAACCGGACGACGTGATCGACGTCGCCAACTCAGGCACTCTCATCCGTCTGTTGCCCGGTCTGGTGGCCTCCCGAGACTTCCTCTGCGTACTCACCGGAGATTCCAGCATCAGGCGCCGGCCCATGGCCCGGGTGCTGGAGCCGCTCGCAGCGATGGGGGCCTCGGTGGCCGGACGGCGCGGGAACACCGTTCCTCCCATCGTCGTGCGGGGTGGCTCGCTCCGCGGGATGACGCACCGGCTGGCGGTGGCCTCGGCGCAGGTCAAGTCCTGCATCCTCCTGGCGGGCCTGCGCGCGGCGGGCGAGACTGCAGTGTCGGAGCCCGCCGCCTCCCGCGATCACACGGAGCGCATGATCCGCTTTGCCGGAGGCCGCGTGGAAAGGGAAGGCTCTCCCGACGGACCCGGCCAGGTGCGCGTTTGGCCGGTGGAACGCCTGAACCTCGGCAGCCTGACGGTGCCGGGCGACTTCAGCTCGGCCGCCTTCTTCTTGGTGGCGGGACTTCTGGTGCCTGGGTCGGAGGTCCAGGTGACCAACGTGGGGCTGAACCCCACACGCACCGGGCTTCTTCGGGTTCTCGAACGCATGGGCGCCGATCTCGAGGTCATTCGAAGACGAGCCGCTAGGGCCCGAACCCCTGGGGCGCATCACAGTCCGTGCTTGCGATCTCAGCGCCACCGACGTGGACCACGCCGAAGTACCCAGCCTGATCGACGAACTGCCGTTGTTCTTGCTCGCGGCAGCCAAGGCGAGCGGCACGTCGCGCCTGCGGGGCGCCGCCGAACTGCGGGCGAAGGAGAGCGATCGACTCGCAGCCATGGGGGCTTTGCTTAGAGCCCTGGGCGTGCGCGTGGTCGAGTACCCGGACGGCATGGACGTCATCGGCGAGCCCGACGGATGGGACGGAGGCTCGGTGCTCGCACAGGCGGATCATCGGCTGGCCATGGTGGGTGCCGTCGCCGGCGCCGCGTCGCGGAGAGGGGTCGAGTCGACGACCTTGGCTGCATTGCCGTGTCGTACCCCGGGTTTGTCGAGGCCCTGCCGAGCTGGGCGGAGGCTGCGTTGTCTCAGAGCAGGCCGCCGCGCGGGCCCAGGTGACGACGATGATCATCGCCCTTGACGGCCCGGCAGGCTCGGGCAAGAGCACTATCGCCCGCGAGGTCGCCAAGCGGCTCGGGCATGCGCTATCTGGATACTGGAGCGATGTACCGGACCATCACCTTGCTGGCCCTGGAAGCAGGCCTGGTGCCCGATCGGATCTCCGCTGCCGCGGAGTTGGCGGCCGACACCACCATCCGCATGCAAGAGCGCCCCAACGACCTTACCCGCGTGTTCGTGGGTGAGCGAGAAGTCACGGACGACATTCGCGGTCGCTTGGTATCTCAGAACGTCTCCGCGGTGTCGGCGGACCCCGGGGTGAGAGCGGTGCTCACGAAGAAGCAGCGCGAGGAGGCCGCAAAGGGCGATGTCCTGCTCGAAGGGCGCGACATGGGTACCGTGGTGGTCCCCGACGCCGATGTCAAGGTCTTCCTGACTGCCTCGATCGAGGAGAGAGCTCAAAGGCGCCGACTGCAGCTCGAAGCTCAGGGGATGTCCCAGCCGCTGGCCTGAGTTGATCGCGGACATCGCGGCACGCGACGCGTATGACTCGGGGCGTGCTGTGGCCCCTCTTCGCAAGGCTGACGACGCCGTGGAGATCGACACCACCGGCATGACCATCGCCGAGGTCATCTCCGCCGTGTGCGCTCTCGTCGCCAGAACCGAGAAGGACCGGGAAGTGGGGAAATGGCCCTTCTCTCGCCTGTATCGCGGGCCGCTCGACAGGTTGCTGTATCGGATCCTCTACTGTTTTCTGGCTCCGATGGTGCGCGTGTTCTTCCGGGTGAGGATCACCGGCTCCGAGAACATCCCGGCCGGCGGAGCCGTGGTCGTCGCCTGCAACCACCGGTCGAATCTCGACCCCTTCTTCCTCGGCTGTTCCTTTCCCCGGACCATACACTTCATGGCCAAGGCCGAACTGTGGAGCTTCAAACCCCTGGGTTGGCTGGTGGAGAAGTTGGGCGTCTTCCCGGTGCATCGAGGTGAGGTGGACCGAGAGGCGGTCCAGCGTGCCCTCGAAGTGCTGAACGCAGGTGCTGTGATGGGTCTGTTCCCAGAGGGCCGGCGATATCGGGAGGGTGCACTGGGGGATATCCGCTCTGGTGTGAGCATGTTCTCACTGCGCGAGGGGGTTGTGACCATCCCCGTCGTTATCCGGGGCACAGATCGCGTCGTCAGGCACGGGATCCCTCGACTTCCCCGAGTGGACGTGACCTTCGGTCCTCCCTTGATGGTTCCGGGCAAGGAGCTCTCTCGCAGGGAGAGGGCCGCGGTGACCACAGAGCGCTTGGTGCAGGCCTTCCACGACTTGCTTTCCACTACTCCGGAGGGAACATGAGCGCCCTCGAGATAAGGATCTCCGATTGCGCCGGCTTCTGTTGGGGTGTGGAACGCGCCCTGGAGATGACCCTGGAGGCCGCCGAAGAGGCGCCCAAACCTGTCAACAGCCTGGGGCCCCTCATCCACAACCCCGGCGTCATCGCCGATCTGGGCAAACGTGGGGTGGGAGTGATCTCGGACCCCGCCGACGCTCGTGCGGGCACGGTGATTCTCAGGTCGCACGGAGTCCCGCGGGAGACGAAGGAGAAGCTGACGGCGTCACCCCTGACCATCGTCGACGCCACCTGTCCTTTCGTCACCTCCGCCCAGGAGAAGGCAGCCCGCTTGAAGAAGGACGGCTATCTGGTGATCATCCTGGGGGAGAAGGATCACCCGGAGGTCCTGGGCCTGCGCTCCTATGCGGGGGACGATTCGCTGGTTGTCGAGTCGCCGGCCGATCTGCCTTCGAGTCTGCCGAGCAAGCGCATAGGTGTGGTCGTGCAGACCACGCAGTCGCACGAGCGCCTTTCCGAGTTGGTGGCGCATATCGCGCCCAGCGCGAGAGAGTTGCTGGTCCACAACACCATATGCAGTGCCACGGAGCAACGCCAGGCCGCGGCCATAGCCATGGCCTCGAACGTCGACGTAGTCATCGTCGTAGGAGGTAGGGACTCCGGAAACACCAGGCGGCTGGCCGAATTGTGCGCGGTTCAGCAGCCGCGCACTCATCATGTCGAGTCGGGAGCGGAGATCGAGCAGGCGTGGTTGCGGGGTGCCCGGACCGTCGGGATCACCGCCGGCGCCTCGACACCACCGGAACAGATAGAGGCAGTGGCCGTCAGGCTTCAGGAGATCGACCCATGACCGCTAACACGCCGCGCGTGGCTATCGTCGGATATCCCAACGTGGGCAAATCTACCCTCTTCAACCGCATCACCGGCACCCGCGACGCGGTGGTGGCCCCTGAATCCGGGGTCACTCGAGACCGCAAGGAGGGAGAAGCCGAGTGGAACGGACGGACCTTTCTTGTGGTCGACACTGGGGGCATCGACCTTCTGGGGAAGGAACCCCTTGTCGACGATGTCCGGCGACAGGCGCAGTTGGCCGTTCAGGAGGCCGCCGTGGCCGTCTTCCTGGTCGACGGCAAGCTGGGGATAGCTCCGCAAGACCACGAGATAGCTCAGCTGCTGAGGCGGAGTGGAGTGCCGGTGTTGCTTGGCCGTCAACAAGCTGGACGCGAAGTCGGTGGGTGAAGGCCTGCACGAGTACTGGGCGCTCGGTCTTGGCGAGCCGATCGGGGTGTCCGCCGAGCATGGGTTGGGAGTGGGGGACCTACTCGATGAGGTCGTCAAGGCCCTGCCCGAGGAAACGCTCGAGCCTGAAGCCCCGGCGCCCATACGCGTCGCGATCGTAGGAAGACCCAACGTGGGGAAGAGCTCGATCGCGAACGCCCTTTTGGGAGATCAGCGCACGATCGTGTCCGAGATACCGGGCACCACTCGGGACGCCATCGACACCGACTTGATCTTCGACGGGACCGCGATGACTCTGGTCGACACCGCCGGTCTGCGGCGGCCCGGCAAGCGAACCACCACCGATGTCGAATACTACAGCTCGCTCCGCGCTCTCAAGGCGATGGAGCGGGCTGATATCGCCCTCGTGGTCGTCGACGCGAGCGAGGGTCTGGTCGACCTCGACCTGCAGATCGCCTACGAAGCCCAACGGGCCAAGTGCGCCACCGCCATCCTTTTCAACAAGTGGGATATCAGCACGCTCGATCTCGACATGGCCACGGAGCGTGTCAAAGCCAAGGTGCAGATGAAACCGCGCTGGCTGACCGTGTCTGCCCTGACCGGCCGGGGAATGGATCGCATCCTGCCCCTGGCTCGAGAGCTGTACGGACAGTACAGCGGCCGCATCCCCACAGGCGAACTGAACCAGTGGCTCGAGGAGTTGAGGTCGCGCCGTCCACCCGCCTCGAAGGGCGGCAAGTCGATCAAGATGTTCTACATGGTGCAGTTCGAGGCTAGTCCGCCACGCTTCAAGGTCATGGTCAATGCGCGGGCTCTGGTGAACAAGTCGTTCGCCTACTACGTGGAGAACCGACTGCGAGAAGACTACGAGCTGTGGGGGATACCCCTGGTGATCGATTTCGAGGGCAAAGAGGAGCGCTACTCGTGACGACCCGCTTTCTGGTGACGGCAATCGCCCTGGTGGTCTTCGGCTATCTGTTCGGCTCGCTCTCGCCCAGCGTGTTCCTGGGCAAGATCTTCAAGAACCTCGATGTTCGCAAGCACGGCAGCGGCAACGCGGGCACCACCAATGCCTTCCGGGTCTTGGGCGTGCGTCTCGGCATCGCAGTACTGATCTGCGACATCCTGAAAGGGGTCATCCCGGTGCTGGTCTCCCGGCTGGTACTGGGGGATGAGGAGAACGCTCCCTTCGTTACGGTGTTCGTGACCCTGGCGTGCGTCGCCGGGCACAACTACTCCATCTTTCTGCGCGGTCGCGGCGGCAAGGGGGTAGCGACAGGTGCGGGCGCCGCGCTGGCGATGATGCCCATCCCCATGGCTTTCGTCATCGTTCTCTGGGTGCTCTTGCTGTTGACGACCCGTATTGTCTCGGTGGCTTCGATCACCGCCACCATAGTGTTCCCCGTGACGGCCGTCATTCTGGACCAACCCTGGCCATACATAGCCGTCTGCTGCATCATCTCGGTGGTGGTCCTGTGGGCGCACCGCGCCAACTTCAAGAGGCTTTGGCAACGCAAAGAGCCTCGCGCGGCGCTCTTCCCTTGGAACAAGACTGCCTCCGCACCAACCGACAAACCGGCCGAGCCCGGTTCGGAAGCGTCGCAGATCAGGTAGTCCCGCCCAGTGGTGCGCGCTATACTGTCCTTCGCGCATCGGGACGTGGCGTAGTTTGGTAGCGCATCCGGCTGGGGGCCGGAAGGTCGCCAGTTCAAATCTGGCCGTCCCGACTATAAGGGGCCCGCAAATGCGGGCTCCTTGTCTTTGACTCAGCGCACACCGTCCCCACCGTCGATCGCCCGCGCTGTCCACCGCGATCGGGCCGCCCTCCTCCTCACGGCACCCATATTCGCCGTGCTACGATTCCAGCGGCAGAGTCGGACACCAGAGGTGGGCACGATCGCCCGCCACGGTGTGTGAAAACGACCTCGAAGCGGAAGCATTGGAAGAGAAGCCCCTATGCCGACCGTCAGCGGGGCAAGCGGTTGTTGTTTTCCGACAGGAGGCGTCTGTGAAGGCAGTTGTCATGGCGGGCGGGCAGGGTACCCGTCTGCGTCCGCTGACCTCCAACCAGCCGAAGCCGATGGTCCCCGTGGTCAACAAGCCCACCATCCAGCACATTCTGGAACTCGTCCAGCGGCATGGCATCAACGAAGTCGTCATGACCCTGGCCTTCTTGCCCAGATTGATCCGCAACTACTTCGGCGACGGAAGCAGCCTGGGTATGCACATCGACTACACGGTGGAAGACACGCCGGCCGGCACCGCAGGGTCCATACGGCTCGCCAGGGACCTGCTCGATGACACCTTCCTCGTGATCAGCGGGGATGCCTTGACCGACTTCGACCTGACCAAAGTAGTGGACTTCCACAAGGAACGTCGGGCGACCATCACCATCGCTCTCAAGAGTGTGGCGAACCCGCTCGAGTTCGGAGTGGTCATAGTCGACGAGGAGGGCCGGATCCAACGCTTCCTAGAGAAGCCGGGGTGGGGCCAGGTCTTCTCCGACACGGTCAACACGGGTATCTACGTGATCGAGCCCGCGGTTTTCGATCACATCCCCGAGGGACAACCCTACGACTTCAGCCATGATCTGTTCCCCAAGCTGTTCGACATGCACAAGCCGCTGTATGGCGTCGTCTGCGACGGCTATTGGCAGGACATCGGCAGCCTGGAGCAGTACGCGCAGGCGAACCGCGACGCTCTAGATGGAAAGGTCCGGCTCACTCCTCCTGGTGTTCGGCTGCGGGGGAACATCTGGGTGGGGCAGGGCGCCTCCTTGGATAGCCTGGACGACGTCGAGGGTCCAGCTGTCATCGGCAGTAACGTGCGCATCGAGACCGGTGCCCGTATCCTCGCGCACACAGTGCTGGGAGACAACACCGTGGTACGTGCCGGCGCTCAGGTGGGTGGTTCTGTCCTCGGGGAGAACGCCTATATAGCCTCAGGAGCCGTCGTGAGCGGAGCCATCATTGGCAATGCAGTCGAGGTCCACGAGAACGCCCACATAGCAGAGGGCGCGGTGGTGGGCGATCGCTCCATCATCGGGCGCAATGCCGTTGTGGCCAACAACGTGAAGGTCTACCCGTTCAAGAACGTCGATCCTGGTTCGACCGTGCGTTCGTCGATCGTCTGGGAGACGCGGGGACCGAGCACTCTCTTCGGTCTCAACGGTGTGCGCGGCCTTGCCAACGTGGATGTGACGCCCGAGATGGCCATGCGCCTGGCGATGTCATACGGCACGCTCATAGGCAAAGGAACGTATGTCACTACCAGCCGAGACACTCACCAGGCCTGCCGTGTGCTGAAGCGGGCCATTATCAGCGGTCTAAACTCGACGGGCGTGAACGTGCGCGATCTCACCACCGCACCCCTGGCGGTCAACCGCTTCGACATCAAAGGGGGGAACGCGGTGGGGGGGATCCATGTGCAGATGAGCCGGGAGAACCCGGAGCAGGTCGAGATCCTGTTCTCCGAAGCGCCGGGGCTTCCGTTGGATACTCGACGCGAGCGCGCAATCGAGAACCACTACTTCCGCGAGGATTTCCGTCGAGCCGCCTTCGAAGAGATGGGGCGGGTCGTCTATCCCCCCAGGGTCATCGAGTCCTACACGAATTTCCTGCTTGAGAACTGGAACACGGTGGCCATCAGAGGTCGCCAGCCGCGCCTGGTGCTTGACTACTCCTCATCCGCCCCGGCTTTCTTCTTCTCGGCGACACTCGACAACCTAGGCGTCGAGACAGTAGCGCTCAACACCTTCTCTCGTTCGCGAGCGCGCTTCACCCTGGCGGACAGCCTGCCGCCCGCCGCCGCGGCTGTCGGCGAGATGGTGCGTGCAATGGAGGCTGATCTTGGCGCCATTCTGGACCCAGGGGCCGAGTATCTCTACATCGTTGATGAGAAAGGCGAGCTTGTCTCCGACTCGGCGCTGTTGTTGCTGCTGCTTCAGCACGCGGCTCGGGAAGCCGGCTCGGGTGCAGCCGCCCTACCCCTTCACGCCACGCGCCTCGGCGAGCAGGTGGTCGCTTCGACCGGGGTCAGTATCCGACGCACAAAGTACTCGAAGGCTGCGCTGATGGCCGAAGCCGCCCGGCCGAACACCGTTTTCGCCGCCAGCACCGACGGGGGATACATCTACCCCTCAGCGCTCGCCTCCATGGATGGTCTCTGCGCCTTGGGCAAGGTCCTCGAGCTGGTGTCCACATCCGACTCTCCGTTGTCGCAGTTGGTCGCGCGGATGCCGGTCGCTTACGTGAGCCATGCCGACTCGCAATGCCCCTGGGAGTTGAAGGGGGCAGTAATGCGGCGCATGACGGAGAAGCTACACCAGGGTCGAGTCTCCCTGGTGGATGGGATCAAGGTGTTCCTGGACCATTCGGAGTGGGCGCTTGTGTTGCCGGACGCGGAAGAACCGCTGTTCCATGTCTACGCTGAGGCCGGGGGAGAAGAGCGCGCCCGCGAACTCACCGAGAGCTACCGGGACATTCTCGAAACAACGATCCGAGAGGCCGGCTCCAGCTAGCAGCCCATCGCGCTCTGGCGGCGAAACGTCCCTTTTCGGCAGCCTCTAGGAGCGAGAGCTCTTGGCGATGACCTGCTTGCACACCGTCTTCAGGGTCTCGAAGACGCCCACGCCGGTCAGGGCACATGCCTCGATTACCGGAGAGCCGGTGTGATTGAGCAATTCGGTCAGGTCCGCGACGGAGAATATCGAGCCAAGATCGCGCTTGTTCATCTGCAGGACGACTCCCATGTCGGTAAGGTCCTCGCTCTGCGATCTCAGGTTGTCCCAAAGGTTCAGGTAGCTGTCAACATTCTCATCCAACCGCGAGATCTGGCTGTCAGCGACGAAGACGACCCCGTCAACTCCCTGCAAGACTAGTTTGCGGGAGGCGTTGTAGAAGGACTGTCCGGGGACTGTGTAGAGGTGGAAGCGAGTACGGAGCCCCTTCACAGTGCCCAGAGAGAGAGGCAGAAAGTCGAAGTACAGCGTCCGTTCCTCTTCGGTGGCGATGCTGACGAGCCGTCCTCGCGCTCCTGGATTCACGCGCTTGTGTATGTACTGGATGTTGGTGGTCTTGCCGCACAGCCCGCAACCGTAGTAGACGATCTTGTAGTTGATCTCTCGCGCGGCTAGGTTGATCAGTGCCACTTGTACGCTCCCTGCCCCTACTCGTCGCTCTCGCCGGCAAATAGGTCGTCGATCGCCGTGTTGGCGTCGTGCGAGTACTCCTTGTTGACGAGGGTTCTTTCGTCATCACCCGCGGCAGTGGTATCTTCGGCATCTTCGAAAATGGGCTTGAGCACCTCAACCGCCCTGGTGGTGTAGAGGCGCACGCGGCCCACCTGAGTGTCCCTGCCGAAGGTGATGAGCAGGAGGATCTGCTCGGTCACCTGCATCACGTGGAGGTTGGACTCCTTGCCCTCGTGGAAGAGAAGGCTGAACTCGCGCTCTTTCAGCACTTCGGCCAGTTGACGCGTAGCCGCGAATGAACCCGCCGCCAGGGCCGCGAGTGAGAGAGTGTCGGCGTCCACATCCGGAGGAGCCGTCGTGATAGGTTGCCCGCTGGTGGAAACAAGAGCTACGAACTTGGAGCCGGCCACGCGCTGCAGCTTGGCAAGTACACCGTCGATCATCTGCATCTGCTCGTCATTGATGACGAGACCCTTGCGACGTGCCACAGCAACCCTCCTTAGGCTCATATCGTGCAAAGACAGTATACAGCGGCGGAAGCTTGACACCTGCCCGGGGCGCAAGGGAACAAAATCTGCTGTGCTATCATGACGGCCAGCCGATTGTGGCGAGAAAGGAGCACTTGTGAGTCAAACCGTCCTCAAATACCACAGGCAGCACGACTGGGCCCGTATTGATGGCGACACCGCGGTTTTCGGTCTCAGCAGCTACGCTCAGGAGACTCTTGGTGACATCGTGTTCATCGAACTCCCTGAGGTGGGCGCGGAGGTCACGGCAGGGATGCCGTACGCTGAGGTCGAGTCGGTCAAGGCCGTCTCAGAGGTGTACGCGCCTATGAGTGGGGAAGTGTTGGAGGTGAACGAGGAGGTCGTAGACGCACCTGAGCTGATCAACGAGAGCCCATACGATGATGGCTGGCTGATCAAGGTGAAGCTGAGCGATCCTGCCGAGGCCGACGATCTCATGTCCGAAGAGGAGTACTCCGAGTACCTCACATCGATCGAGTAGACCATCTCAAGGTCAGCGAGAGGTTTGACCTTGGGGGAGTCCTGGGAAGAGTCTCCACACATCTCAACTAGAGGTGGAAGGTTACAAGCCAAGCCGCATAGTGAAAGCGTGGATGCCTTGGACGAATCGTCATTTGAACGCCTGATCAATATCCAGTCGTATGGCGACGACGAATTGAAGGCGCTTGCTGAGCGTCTCTCCGAAGAGGAGCGAGAGGTCTCCATGCGTAGGCGCCTGTTGCACGGAGAGATGGATATCGTCCGTGCCGAGATGGTCAGGAGGCTGCGCGACAAGAGTGGGGCGGGAGGCCGTTTGGTGCGCGATGGGGACGTAGCCGCCTTGACCGACATCCTCAGCAGCCGTGGAGGTCTCGAGGAGCTCCCGGGGGAGGAGTGATCCCGCCATGACCGACGATCTTGATCCTGTCGTTCGCGGCATTCAGAAGCGTTTTCGTGACCTGTCCGTTGACGTCCGTGAGGAACGCTTCCTTCGGTACATCGTCAACCAACTTCGGCTTGGGCGCCATATCGATGAGATCATGGCCGACTCATACATGACCGACCGGACATCCGAGGTTCGGCGGGCGCAGATACTGCAGAATCCGGCGGTCATCAAGGCCATCGAAGAAGAGATCGCTCGGGAGTTCGCCAGCTATCGATCGGCAACTCAGGTAAGAGATGATTCGCCGCCAGACCCCGAGGGTGGCTCAGCGGGATGATCGATTGCCCTTCATGCGGCTTCTCCAACACGGTTGACTCCAACTTCTGCAGGCGGTGTGGTAGCAGGTTGACGCCCGTGGATCCAGCGGATATGACTCTCTCTTACTCTCTCGGCGAACAGGACACGGGAGCCGGGGCGAACGTCCTAGGGGCCATAGTGTCGGGCACCGTACTACTCATCCGCGCCGGCGGCGGTCGAGAGGGCGAGGTGATCGGGTTGAGCGGCGACGTATTGACGATCGGTCGTAGCCCGCAGAGCGATTTGTTCCTCGACGATGTCACCGTCTCCAGACACCATGCGCGGGTGCTACTAGACGAGGGTGAGTTCCTGGTGGAGGATCTGAACAGTCTAAACGGCACCTACGTGAACCGGAAGCGGATCGAGCGACACAGGCTTTCGGATGGGGATGAGCTTCAGATCGGCAAGTTCAAGCTGGCGTTCATAGAACGCGAAGAGGACATCTGAGGGAACCATGAAGGATGCCGCCAAACGCGCTCCTCAGACTGCCGAGAAAGGGACTTCGGCCACGTCCGAACGGCCGCTGACCATAGGCCAGGTCGTCGCCCAACTGCTGCCCGACTTCCCCGATCTCAGCATCACGAAGATCCGGTATTTGGAGGATCGCAAGCTACTCTCGCCGGCGCGAAGCAAGGGACGCTACCGCAAATACAACACCGCGGATGTACGTCTTCTGCGAAGCATTCTCACGCTACAGCGCGATGAGTATCTGCCTCTCGAAGTCATCCGCCAGCGCGTCGATCGGGCGGCGACCTCCGCGACCGGCCAGGCACTGACATCCGCCGTCGCCTCGCTACGTTCGAATCTCGATTCTCAGACGGGAAGAGCCGCTCTACACGTGGGCAGAGCTCAGCCAGCAGGCCGGAGCGGACGACGCCTTCTTGCGGATACTGGCGGAGTTCAGGCTGATCGAGCCGTCAGGCCAGACCGGAGCGATCTTCACCGACACCGATCTGGAGATTGCACGCATCTGTCACCTTCTCGCGCGTTTTGGGGTGGAGCCCAGGAATCTGAGGCTGCTCAGTTCCTCGGCCGAGCGAGAGGCGGCTATCCTGGAGCAAGTGGCGGCGCCGGCCCTGCGCTCGACTCACGCCGACAAACGCGAGCACGGCCAGAAGGTCCTTGGGGACCTGGGAGCGCTGTGCTCCCAGTTGATGCACTTCCTCCTCTACAAGGAGCTACGCAAGGCCCTGTAGCGCTCCGGTGCGACCTGCGAGTCTCGACGACCTGCGGTTCCCCTTTCGGAGCGTCCCGTCGTACAATGACTGTCCGAGGCACGAGTTGACCGTTGCCATCCTGTTGAGACACGTTGTAGCAACCGGGCCGCAAGGAGCACCATGGAACTAGAGAGATACATCCGGCACATCCCAGGCTTCCCCAAGCAAGGCATCCTCTTCCACGACATCATGCCTATGCTTCAGGATCCTGAAGCATTGCGCTACGCCGTCGACAAGCTCGCTGAGTTTGCCCGCGGAAGGCAGGTGGACATCGTCATGGGCGCCGAGGCCCGCGGCTTCATTCTCGGGGCTGCTCTTGCCTACGTTTTGGGTGTCGGATTCGTAGCGGCGCGCAAGCCAGGCAAGCTTCCGTGGACGGTGACCCGTTGCGAATACGACCTGGAGTACGGCACCGATGCACTGGAGATCCATTCCGACGCCATCAAACCCGGACAGCGCGTTTTGATTCACGACGACCTGTTGGCGACCGGAGGCACGGCCGAGGCGAAAGCCAGGCTGGTTGAGCAAGCCGGCGGAATAGTCGCGGGAATCGCGTTCTTGATAGAACTGACGGAACTCCACGGGAGGGACCGTCTCAAGGGCTATGACGTCTACAGTCTGCTCGAGTACGACGTCTGAGGCTGACTTTACATAATGCACATTATCGTGCATTACAGGCTATGCGCATTCAGCACCAAAGAGAAACGCGCCCTAAGGAGGCGCGTTTCTCTGTCTCTGGCTTGAAGCCCCACAACTGGCTAGCGCGGTACGACTGGAAGGTGCAGCGTCAGCCCACCAGGTTCATCATGTTGAACAGCGGCAGATACATGGAGATGACGATGACGCCGACTATGCCGCCGATGAAAAGCATCATGATCGGTTCGATGATCGAGGTCAGGCCCTTCACAGCGGCGTCTACCTCTGACTCATAGAAGTCGGCGACCTTGTTCAGCATCGTGTCAAGGGCTCCTGTTTCCTCACCGATGGAGATCATGTGCGTCACCATGGCTGGGAACACCGGCATCCGCGAGAGCGGCTTGGCAATGGACTCGCCGGTGCGTACGCTTTCTTTGACTTCGAGCATGCAGTCCTCGATCACGGTATTGCCCGAGGTCTTGCCGGTGATCTCAATGGCTTGGAGGATCGGGACGCCCGAGCCGACCAGCGTCGCCAACGTACGGGTGAATCTCGCCACCGCAAGCTTCTGGATCACAGGCCCCAGCTTCATCGGGAGTTTGAGCTTGACACGATCCCAGGACCTGGTGCCTTGCTCGGTCTTTTTCAACTTCTTGACGCCCCACACAGCGAGTATGATGCCTGGGAATATGATGAACCAGTAGCCCTTGAGGAGACCGCTGAGTGTCATCATCATCCGCGTCAACGACGGTAGCTCACCACCAAGATCGGCATACATGCCGGCGAAAATCGGGATGATGAACATCAGCATTCCGGCCGCGACGCCGAGGGCGAAAATCAGCAGGATCAGCGGATAGGCCATGGCGGACTTGATAGTCCGCTTGATGTTGTCGTCCTTCTCCAGCTGTTCGGCCAGACGATCGAGTGTGGCATCCAACGAGCCACTTGCCTCTCCAGCTCGGACCATGGATACGTACAGTCGATCGAAAGCGATCGGGTACCTTTCCATGGCGTCGGAAAGCGGCATGCCGGCTTCGACATCCTGTCGCACCATTGCGAGGACCTTCTTGAGGCGCGGGTTCTCAGTCTGCTCTTCGAGAATGTAGAGCGCTCGCAGAACCGCTAG
Source organism: uncultured Actinomycetes bacterium (assembly GCA_963714175.1). Classification (GTDB taxonomy): domain Bacteria; phylum Actinomycetota; class Thermoleophilia; order RBG-16-64-13; family RBG-16-64-13; genus RBG-16-64-13. The sequence continues at coordinate 46,004 of CAVQNN010000012.1, forward strand.
ACCGGCGTTGATCATGGTGGCGAACTGACGGGTGAAGACGGATTTGTCGCGGGTCTTGATCTTCGCCGAGTTCTCGAGCATCGCCTTGAGGTCGATCCCCGAGCGTTTCTCGTCGAGCCTCACAACTGTTAGACCCTTGCGCCGTAGCTCCGCAACCACCGCGGCCTTGCTGTCGGCCACCAGTACTCCGGAAATGGGAGTGCCCCGCTGCGGCTTCGCTGTATATGTGTAAGTTGCCACCTACGCTCACCCCTCTATTGTGCGCTCTTCTGCGGCAGCGCCGTCTATCTCTCCTAGTATCGGCTGGGAGGACAGAACGCTGAAGCAGGCAAATCCCGCGTCTCCCCCACCCTCGTCCGTGCGGGTCGCATCAAGCCGCGCCCACGAGTAGCAGGCGCTCCAGTTCATCAGGCACCGAAGACCGACGCAGGGCCAATTCCTTGCTTATGTGGCCGCGTCGGACCAGGTCTGCCAAGCTCGAGTTCATGGTCTGCATCCCGCTTTGACTACCGGTCTGCATAACCGTGTAAAGCTGATGCGTCTTGCCTTCTCGGATAAGGTTCCGGGCCGCCGGAGAACTGACAAGAACCTCGCATGCGCACACCCTGCCCTTGCCGCCCGCCCTCTGCATGAGTTGCTGGGTCACGATCCCCTCCAGCGTCGCCGCTATCTGGACTCTGATCTGCTCCTGCTGGTGGGGCGGAAATACGTCGATCATACGGTCGATCGTCTGGGGGCAGTCTTGTGTATGCAAGGTCGCAAACACGAGGTGGCCTGTCTCAGCGGCTGTCAGAGCGATCTGGATCGTCTCTAGGTCGCGCATCTCACCGATGAGGATCACGTCAGGGTCTTGCCGCAACGCAGAGCGCAGAGCAGCGGGGAACGCTTTCGTGTCCGCGCCGACTTCGCGTTGGTTCACCACGCAGCGCTTGTGCGTGTGCAGGAACTCGATCGGATCTTCGATGGTCACGATGTGATCAGCGCGTGTCGAGTTGATCTCGTCGATGATGGCGGCTAGGGTCGTGGACTTCCCCGAGCCGGTGGGACCCGTGACAAGGATGAAGCCCCGTGGTTTGTTGGCAAAGGAGTGGAGCACTCTCGGTAGAGCCAGCTCATCGATGGTCTTGATACCAACGGGGATGAGGCGGAACGCAGCGCTCAGAGTCCCGCGCTGGAAGTAGGCGTTGACACGGAAGCGAGCGATCCCGTAGAGCGAGTAGGACAGATCGACTTCCCATTCTGTCTCGAGCTTCTGACGCTGGTCCTGCGTGAGGATGCTGTAGACGAGCTCTCGGGCATCGTTGGGATTGAGCGGCTCGTAGTCAAGACTCTCAAGATGGCCGTCGACCCGGATCACCGGCGGAACACCGACAGAGAGGTGAAGGTCTGACGCGTCTCGCTCGACCACTTGCTTGAGGATCTCACCGATTTCCAACGTTATCGCCCCTTGTACGTCACATTTGACAGTTGCCTACACGATGACCCGCGATATCTCTTCTATGCTGGTGTGCCCTTGGGCAACCCGCTCCAAGCCGTCCTGGCGGAGCGTTACCATGCCCTCGGCTCCAGCTACTCTTAGGATTTCATCGGCACTTTTGCGCTCGACAATGAGTCTCTCTATTGCCTCCGACACAGGCATGATCTCGTAGATACCAACCCGCCCCTTGTAGCCGGTGTTGCTGCAGTGGCTGCAACCGACAGCGCGGTGTAGGCTGACTTCCTTCCACTGTTCAACCAGCTTTGCCGGGAAATCAAGCCTTTCCAAGCATCTCACGCGTCGCTGGATACGGCTCTTTGCAGTATGAGCAGAGCCTCCTGACCAGACGCTGGGCGATAACACAATCGACAGCCGACGCCGTGAGGAAGGGCTCCACTCCCATCTCGGTCAGTCGCGACAGCGCCCCAGGTGCGTTGTTGGTGTGCAGAGTTGAGAGCACCAGGTGACCGGTCAGCGCTGATTCGACGGCGATCTGAGCAGTCTCTTTGTCGCGGATCTCACCGATCATGATGATGTCCGGGTCGCAACGCAGGATCGAGCGAAGGCCTGCGGAGAAGCTAAGGCCGGCTTTGTTGTTCACTTGCACCTGGTTGATACCGGCCAGACGATACTCGACCGGGTCTTCGACGGTGATGATGTTCTTGTCGGGAGTGTTGAGGATGTTGAGAGTGCCATAGAGGGTGGTCGACTTGCCCGAACCGGTGGGACCTGTCACCAGCACTGCTCCGTAGGGCTTCATGAACGAGCGCGTGTAGCGGTTAAGGGCAAACTCGGAGAAGCCAAGATCCTCGAGGCGCATCATGACGTTGGAGCGGTCCAGAAGGCGGATGACTATCTTCTCGCCATATACGGTGGGAAGGGACGCCACCCGCATGTCGATCGGCCGTCCGCCAATGATCAGGCCTATCCGGCCGTCCTGGGGTATGCGGCGCTCGGCGATATCAAGCTCAGCCATGATCTTCAGCCGCGAAAGAACACCCGCCTGCAGCCGGTTCGGAATCGTCATGACCTCGTGAAGAACGCCATCCTGACGGAAACGAATCAGCAGGTCCTTTGCCTGGGGCTCGAAGTGTATGTCCGACGCTCCTTCGTCCGCGGCGCGCGACATGATGCCGTTGACGAGCTTGACCACGGGAGCAGCGTCCACTTGTTCCCTGATGTCACGGAGCTCGACAGATGTTGTCTCACCGTCGGTCGTCTTCTCGTCGATGTTCTCGCTGATGTCATCCTCAGCGCGCCGCATACTACCGAGGATGGTGCTTATGTCCTCGGCCGTGGCGATGGCAGGTTCGATATCGAAGCCGGTGAGGATCCTCAGATCATCGATCGCGACGATGTTTGAGGGATCGGCCATGGCGACAAGCAGAGTGTGCTCGTCGACGAAACTGATGGGGATGGCGGCGTATCGCCGAGCATCCTTCTCCGAGATCAGATCAGCAGTGACCGGGTCTATTCGCGTGACGGCGAGGTCGAGGTACTTGACGCCGAGCCGTCTGCCCAGCGCCTCCATGAGTCTGGCCTTGGTCACCCAGCCCTTCGAGAGGGCGATGTCCCCTATGCGCTGGTGAGATACCTTCTGCTCAGCGATGGCCTCCTCTACCTGGTCCTGAGTGAGGATGCCCATCTCGACGAGTACCTCGCCTGTGCGCTTGCCAGACAGCTTTCGCTGCAGATTCTCCTCTCTAGCAGCCTGCATCGACGATGCGTCACCTTTCTCCCAGTACGGCGCTCTCCCGCATGACCTCAATAGGCGGCTCCAGGCCTGTCCAGAGGCTATACGAGTGCCCTGCCTGCATCACAAGCATCTCAATCCCGTCCATAGCCTTGGCGCCCCGCGCCCGGGCCGTCTCGACCAAAGTGGACGGGGTCTTCCCATACACTAAGTCGACTACTACATGCCCGCCCTTGATAATATCGACAACCGCTGGGAAGTCCTTGACCTCCGAGGTCAGACCCACTGAGGTGGCGTTGACTACCAAGTCGGCCTCTGAGGCCGCTCGGCGGAGCTCCTCTTCCGTAACAGCCACGCATGGAGTGGACCCCCATGCCGCCGCCGTGTCGCAGAGAGAGGCCGCGCGTTCGAAGGTGCGGTTGAATACCGATACACTCGCCGCCTTGTCGTCGACCAGGGCCGCGAGAACAGCGCGGGCCGCGCCCCCCGCTCCCACCAAGATGCAATTGAGTCCCCGGGCTCCGGTCGGCAGCAGGGACCGAAGTGCCGCGGCGAAGCCGGAGATATCGGTGTTGTAGCCGACCAGTCTGCCCTGGTCGTTGACCACGGTATTGACCGCCCCTACGCGCGCCGCGAGCGGATCGACTTCGTCCAAGAGATCCACCACCTTCTCCTTGTGAGGCACGGTGATGCTCAGGCCTCGTATGCCCAGCGCGCGAACTCCGGCGATCGCCTCGGGCAAACGTGCCGGGACGACATCAAACGCCGCATACAGCATATCGACGTTCTGCGCGGCAAAAGCGGCGTTGTGGATGCGAGGCGACAACGAATGTGCCACCGGGTGGCCTAGAATGCCCACCAGGCCCGTCCGGGCGCTCGTCTCTTGTGTTCGTACTCGCATCAGAAGCTCCTGCGGCTCTGGTCGTTTGACGGCGGAGTGGCAGAATATCGCACCTGCCAACGATGCGGATTGGTACCTAGGTTGGAGACTGGCAGGGCCGCCACCAGCAGAACCGGTCCCGCCGAACAAAGTTGTGAGGTTCCCTGCGCCGGCTATTGGTCCGGTTGGTTCTCCTTGGCTTCCAGGAACTCATCGTAGGAGGCCGTGAAGAAGTGATGGCCGTCGGTGTCGGAGAGCACGTAGTAGAGATAGTCTACATCGGCTGGCGAGAGAGCTGCCTCCAATGCGGCGAGTCCCGGATTTGAGATCGGGGTAGGCGGAAGCCCCTTCAACACCCGCGTGTTGTAGGGAGACTCGACCGCCAGCTCCTCGTCTGTCAGCGCGCCTTTCCACTTGTTCAGTGCGTATCGTACGGTGGCGTCGATGCCAAGAGTCATATCCTCCTTGAGGCGGTTGTAGATTACAGCGGCCACCTTGGCCCGCTCTTCCTCTACGCTCGCCTCCTTCTCGATCAACGATGCCACTATGACGATCTCGTAAGGAGTCATCCCCAAGGTGGCCGCCTTCTCCCAAGGAAGGGACGCTGTCTTGGACCGAAAGGCCGCGAGTTGCGAGCCGATCAACTCCGTTGCACCATCGCCCTCGAACATGTAGTACGTGCTCGGGAACAGCAGACCTTCAAGGGTGGTCACCTTCGGGGTCGTGCTGCCCACGTCGGGGACGACGAACTTGCCCGGTTCGCTGCTCAAGTCCACATAGTCCGAGCCTTCGATAGAGCCCTCCTCGTTCAGGAGATCTCCGATCTGGGCGACCGACAGACCCTCGGGAATAGTCAGTTTGAAGCTGGGTGAACCCTCGCCCTGCTCGAGCATATCCACGACTTCGAGCAGTGTCTGCCCCTTGTAGAACTGGTAAATGCCCGGGAGCAACCTCTCCTCGGTGCCTCTCTCCTTGACCTTGTCGACAAACGCCGACGACGAATCGATGACCCCCTTCTCCTCCAGCAGACGCCCCACCTCCGAGGCGGTCATACCCGGGTTCACTGTCACCTTGACAGCGGGGCCACGCGCCTCTTCCGTCGTAGTGGTCGTCGAACGCTCGTGAAACCAGTCTATGCTCCAGTTCACGAAGTAGGCAACACCCACCACGAAGGCTAGAAAGCCCCCGACAACGACTAGACGCGCGATCCACCGGCGTGCTGTGCTTCGCCGATCGGAGCCCTTGCGCCCCTTCCCGCCAGAAGGTGTCGGATACCAGTCGTCCATGTGTTCACACGCCCCTTGTGATCTTCGAATCGAGATAGCTCTGGAGGATGTAGCATGCCGCCACCGCATCGTGCGACTCGGTCCGCGAGCGCCCCTTCTCCGCCAGCTTGGACGTGAATCGCTCATCCCAGACAGCTACCGGAACCGTGACGGCATGGCCCAAGTCGCTCGGTGAAGGAGATCACGCTCTCCATCTGACGGTTGGTTCCGCCCGACAGGGGCCGCGGCAGACCCACGACGATCTCCCCCACTTCTTCCTCCTCAACCACTGTCGCGATCTTGACGATCAGTCGATCCTCATCTCGTTCTGCAACGATACCAAAGGGACGGCATGTCATCCCCAGTGGGTCCGAGAGCGCGAGGCCTGTGCGGCTTCGCCCCAGGTCTACGCCCAGGGTCCGCACTCAACCGCCCAGACCGGCCACGACTGCCTCACGCGCCGCGGCTACCGCCTCCGACAGCCTCGCCGGGTCTCCCCCTCCGCCTCGTCCCAACTGAGGGGTCCCACCTCCACCCCCGCCGAACTCGCGGGCGGCGGCTCTGACTATGCTGCCGGCGTCGATCTGGCCGATCGCCGCGCTGACGCTGACCACCAAGGCGGCTTTCCCCTGCAAATCAGCGCCCAGGGCGACCACCCCAGGCTGGACCCGATCTCGCACTTGATCGACCAGAGACAGCAGGTGATCCATGTCGCGAGCCTCGACCACGTCTGCCACCACGGCCACTCCGCCGTGTTGGGTCGCGCCGCCCGCCAGAGAGGGCACCACGTCTTTCGCAGTGGCGGTGAGGAAGGTCTTCACTTCGCTCTCCAGGCCCTGCACTCTCGCCTGAAGCTTGTTGACGGTGCCGAGGACCTCGCTCTCGGTCGCACCCAGCGTTGTCGCCACATCCGCGACCAGAGCGTCTCTCTCCCGATAGTAGGCCACGGCGGCTCTGCCGGTGACACCCTCTATCCTCCGCACGTTCGCTCCAACGCTACCCTCGGAGAGGATCTTGAAGATACCCAATTCGCTGGTCGAGCCCACGTGCGTGCCTCCGCAGAGCTCACGACTGAAATCGTCGACCTCTACGACCCGAACGAAATCACCATACTTCTCACCGAAGAGGGCCACAGCCCCCAGATCCCGGGCGTGCTCGAGGCTGGTCGTGAATGTCCGGACAGGATGGTTCTCCACGATCCGGCGATTCACCAGCTCTTCTACCTCCAGGCAGCCGCTTCGCCCCGAGCGGTTCGTGATAGGCGAAGTCGAACCGGAACTTGTCGGCCCGCACGGACGAGCCGGCCTGGGTGACGTCCTTTCCGAGACGAGCCCGGAGGGCGTAGTGGAGCAGATGGGTGGCGGTGTGATTGGCGGCCACGTCGTGCCGGTGGCCCAAGGAGAGGGCTGCCTTCACCCGGGTCCCCGCTTCGATGTGGCCGTCTAGGAGGCGCGCGACGACGACCTGGACCTCTCCGTGCTGCTGAACGTCCTCGACCGCGGCCCGTCCGTTGTCGGACTCGATGATCCCGATATCGGCCGTCTGACCGCCCATCTCCGCGTAGAAGGGGCTTTCGCGCAGAGCAAGCACGATCCGTTCGTCGCTCACTGACTCGACGTTCTCTACCACCGTGTACAGGTCTTCACGCTCATAGCCCCTGAACTCGGTGGGGTGCACGGTATCGCGGGCGAAACGCACGATGATCTCTGTAATGCGTCTCCCCCCTTCTGCGCGCTCGCGGGCCCGGCGCCGCTGGCTTTCCATGGCCGCTTCGAAGTCCTCGAGATCAAGAGTGAGACCTCGCTCTTCCACGATCTCCTGCGTCACCTCGACGGGAAAGCCATACGTGTCGTGGAGCAGGAAGGCCACTGAACCCGGGAACACGCGCGTGCCCTCCTCTTGGGCGCTGGCGATGGCCTCCTCCACCAGCATGAGGCCCTGGTCGAGCGTGCGGTTGAAGCGTTCCTCCTCCGCTTGAGCGACCCTGAGGATGCCGTCCCTGCGCTCGACGAGTTCTGGATAGGCCCCCCCCATCACCTCGATGGCCCGCTCGGCGAAACGAGGCAGCAACGGCGGCTCCATGCCGACCGACCGGCTGAACCGCACCGCGCGCCGGATGACCCGGCGCAGCACGTACCCGCGGCCCTCGTTGCTGGGAAGGACCCCATCGGCCACCAGGAAGGCCATCGCTCGGGAGTGATCGGCGAGCACCCGCAGGGCCACGTCGGTCTTCTTGTCTTCACCCAGGCGTTTGCCTGCTATCTCTTCGCCCAGCTCGATCAGGGGCTTGAGGGTATCGGTGAGGAAGACCGAATCGACGCCCTGCTTGATCAGCGGCGACGCGCTCCAACCCCATGCCGGTGTCGATGTTCTGGGCGGGGAGCGGCGACAGCACGCTGGTTCTCGTCCATGTTGTAGCCGGTGAAGACCAGGTTCCAGTACTCCACGAACCGATCGCAGTCGCATCCCGGACGGCAATCGGGAGCACCGACACCCATACTCGCAGTCCGCGGTCGTAGTACAGCTCTGAGCAGGGTCCGCATGGCCCGCTCGGGCCCACCGGGCCCCAGAAGTTGGCGCTGCGCGGCAGCCCCACCATCCGCTCGCGAGGCACTCCCAGCGCGGCCCAGAACCCCACGGCCTCATCGTCGGGCTCGATCGCGTCGTCGCCTTCGAAGTACGAGATCCAGATGCGCTCGCGGTCCAGCTTCAGGTAGTCGAGCGAGAACTCCCAGGCGAACCGGATGGCCCCCTCCTTGAAGTAGTCGCCCACTGAGAAGTTGCCCAGCATCTCGAAGAAGGTGCAGTGGCGCGCGGTGAGACCGACCTTGTCGATGTCCGAGGTGCGGAAGCACTTCTGGACGCTGGTCATCCGACTGCTGGGCGGCTCAGCCAGCCCCATGAAGTAGGGCTTGAACTGCTGCATGCCCGCGGTCGTCAGCAGGACCGAGGGGTCCTTGTAGGGAACGAGCGAGGAGCTCGGGACCAACAGATGCCCCCGCTCGACGAAGTAGTCCAGGTACAGCTTGCGCAGTTCAGCCGTCTTCACGGATCAGACCCAACCTCTCCCCCTGGCGTCCTCGACCAGGGTCTCGTCTTCCGCCATGTACTGGCGCAGATTGTCGATCGACTTCCTGATGAGTCGCGATACGTGCATCTGGGAGATGCCGATGCGAGCAGCCACCTGCGTCTGGGTCATCCCCTCGAAGAAGCGCAGATGCAGGATCAGGCGCTCGCGCGGATCCAGGCGCGCCATCGCCGGGGCCAGCACTCGTCGCTGCTCGAAGATCTCGTATGCCTCTTCCTCGCTCCCCAGGTAGTCCAGCAGCTCAAGCGATTCGTCTTCATCGCCGGAGCCCCCCGAGAAGATGGAGACCGAACTGTAGGCTCGGCCGCTCTCCAGGGCTTCGACCACCTCTTCCTCGGTCACCTCAGTGGCCGCCGCCAACTCGGCTATGGTCGGCGAGCGTTGCAGCTCCACAGTCAGCTGCTCGATCACCCGATTCAGCCGGACGTTCAGGTCCTGCAGAGCCCGCGGCACCTTGACCGCCCAGCCCTTGTCGCGGAAGTAGCGCTTGATCTCTCCCAGGATGGTCGGAGTCGCGTACGTGGACAGCTCCACTCCCCTGCCCAGGTCGAAGCGATCTATCGCCTTGATCAGCCCGATGGAGCCCACCTGGATGAGGTCCTCGACCGGCTGGCCCCGAGAGGCGAAGCGCCTGGCCAGGCTCTTCACCAGAGGCAGGTAGCGGGTGATCAGCTCCTCCCGGGCGGCGGCGTCCTGGTGGTCCCTGACCCGCAGAAGAAGCTCACGCTCAGAGAGAGCCTCGGGTCTGTCGCTGTAGGGAACCGAGCCCGACACGGGCCGACCCTGACCTTTGCTTGGCTGCGCACTCGACACCTAGGACGCCCGCTTCTCCATCTCGACCGCGAACGCACCCGCCGTCGTCTCGATTACACGGTAACCATCCACGAGGGAGTCCAAGAACAGACGGACGTCCAAGAGACACCCTACGCAGGGATGAAATGGATCCGTGGCCATCAGGGCCGCCTTCACGCTCTGATTCTCCAGCCCGTCCAGCCTGACGCGGAATCCGGAGGAGGAGACCGAAAGCTCAAGCACCAACTCGCTTCCGTCGGGTGCTTCCTCGGCCAGAAGGGTCTCCACAGCCAGCTGGAGATCGTCCAGGCGATCGAGAGAAAGATCGTGCCGCGAGGCCATTCCACCGATGACCACCCGCATCACGGGCAGAGCAGACCCCTGCCGCGCGACCCGAAGGGCAACTGTATCGCCAGAAGAACTCACCTGTCAGCAACCCTCGGTGCTACTCGGACGGAGTGCCCTCGCGGAGTTGCTCCTCGATGTCGTCCTGTTTCTCCTCATACATCTCGCGTCCCCGCTCGACGGCCTCCGTCGCCCGGCCCTTGATGTCGGCGAACAGGCGCTGAGCCTCACCCGGGACATCCGAGAGGGCTTCCTGGAAGGGCTTGCCCGTCTCCTGTGATACGCGATATGCGATGAGGGCGGCGCCTCCTATAGCGGCACCAGCCACCAGAACGAACAAAGACTTGAATGTTCCCATCACTTCTCCCTTCTTCGGTGGCTCAAGAACGACGTTATGCCTTCACTTATCCCGGCCGCCAGACCAGCGACCTTCTTGATCGGCTTGGCTCACGGCATCGGTCACCGCCGTGGTGGTCTGTTCGGCCGTTCGGACTATCCCCGCTACCGAGCCCGTGATGTCGTCGACCTTCCCAAGTTCGGCGTTCACGCCGTCGAGCGTCCCTTCCACACGGGTCAGCAAAGGAATGACCTGCGTGTTCGCATCGGCGAGAATGCTGCTCATGTGCTTGAAGACCGTAGCAAGGCGAAAGAGCGCGAACGCGATCCCCACCCCAAAGAGCACAAAGAAGACGCCGATGGCGATCTTCATGATCGCGCCACCATCCCACTCCATCTGCAGCTCCTTTCCGCCGCACGCCAGACGCCAAGACTATACCACAGGCCCTATTCTTCACCCTTCCCCAGGGCGCTCCTCCCCGCGGTCTGCCCAGGCTTCCGTGGACCGTATGTCGCCCGCGAGCGAAACCGCCTCTCCGTCGTACACCACAGCCGTCTGCCCGGGAGAGACCCCCGTCGCCGGTTCTTCGAGCACGATGGTCTCCTCGTCGGCCAAGTGCGCCGGCACGGCACCTCCGGTGGACCGCCACTGCACCGTGCGGACCTCGCCTGTGGTCTCACTATGATGCACAACGTCGCTGATCGTCATCCTCCCGACGGCGATATCCCGCATGGAGCCCACCACGACCTGCTGGCGCCCAGCATCCAGAGCCACGACATAGAGGGGCTCCTCGGACGCTATCCCCAAGCCCTTGCGTTGTCCGATGGTGAAATTGTACGTGCCTGCGTGGCGACCGATCTCCCGCCCCTCCAAGTCCACGATGGCCCCGGGCCGCACTCCCAGTCGCTCGCGCAGAAAGCGCCGATAGTTGTCGTCCGGCACAAAGCATATCTCCTGGCTCTCGGGCGCCTCATGGCACTCAAGGCCAGCTGCGGCGGCCCGCGCTCTCACCTCCGCTTTCCTCATCTCGCCAAGCGGAAACACCACCTGTCTCAGCACCTCCGGCTCCACCTCGGCCAGAACGTATGACTGGTCCTTCTCCGCGTCCACCGCCCTCGCAAAGTCCGAGCGGCTCCCCCAGTAGGCGCGCGTAGTGGCCGGTTGCGACCCGCGCCAGACCCAGTCTGCGTGCGATATCGAGCAGAAGGCCGAACCTCAAGCGAGAATTGCACTTCATGCAAGGATTCGGGGTTCTGCCGCGACCGTATTCCTCGACGAAGTACCGCACGACCCGTTCCCGGAAGGCGTCTCGCGCGTCGACAACCAGGTGAGGCAGGCCAAGGCTGTGCGCGACGCTTTTCGCCCGGTCGATGGCCTCGGCCGAACAGCACGCGCGCTCGTCGACCGACGAAGGATCACTCCATAGCTTGAGTGTCACCCCCACCACTCGGTAGCCCTGATCTCTCAGGACCAGAGCAGCCACTGCGCTGTCGACGCCGCCGCTCATGCCGACCAGAACACTCCGTGTCGTTGTTGACTTGTCGGTCGCGCTCGGGCATCGCCACGCCCCCTAGGCTACAACGAGGGCCGGGTGAACCCGGCCCTCCGTCATCTGCGGAAATCGGGCTCGGAATCAGTTGCGGCCGAGGTTCACCAGGCGCTGATTCAGGGTCCCGTCGTCTACGTAGCCGTTCCAGACATCCTGGATGACTCCCGCACTGTCGATGAGGATCAATTCCGGTGGATATCCCACCTCCAGAATGGTGCTCAGATCGCCGTACACGTCGGGAGTCTTGTAGTCATACTCCAGGAACTCGTAGTCCCTGAACGAGGTCTTGAGGCGCTTCAGGCTCTTCAGCACGCTGATATCGTCGGCAGCGCCGGGCACGTAGAAGAGTAGAACGATAGCTCTCCCCTGGGTCAGAGCCTCCACGACTTCGGCGGGCGTATCCTCAGTGGTCATGATGAAATCGTCGACCGTGGGTTCCTGGTCCGGGCCAAGGAGCTGCTGGCCCACCAGTGTCTCGGCCGATGCTCCCCCCCACCAGTACCGGGAGCGGTGGGGGCTACGGTTGCGATGGTCGTCGCCGGCTCCTCGCCGCCCCCGCAGGCAGCTGCGACGAGCGTGACCAGTAGGACTAGGAGTAGGAATACAGACTGCTGTCTACATCGTCCCGACATCGCTACCCTTCCTAGAAGAATGCTCCACCTTGCCGTGTCTGACAGGCGCTTGAACCTGCCTAAGCAGGTGGGCGGCCGTCCCTGAAAGGTAATACGCCGTTCAGGCGAACAAGCCTCCCAAGCGAAATGTGTTGGCTCAAGTTTGAGCCAGATCACGCACAAGGTCGAGCACCCTGAGGGTAGCACAAGGCCCCGCGCCAGGCAACGCAGCCTGGACCGCTCAGACCGTCCGTATCCGCAGTTCGCGCAGCTGCTCGGCCGCCACCTTCGAAGGGGCGTCGGTCAACGGGACAGGACCCACTCTGGGTCTTGGGGAAGGCGATGACGTCGCGGATGGACGACTCCCCGGCCATGAGCATGACCGTGCGGTCAAGTCCGAGACCGATGCCCCCGTGAGGCGGGATCCCGTAGTCCATGGCCTCCACCAGGAAGCCGAACTTCGCCTTGATCTCCTCTTCGTCCAGTCCCAGGGCCGCGAAGACCGCCTCCTGCATGTGCGGATCCGAGATCCGCAGCGATCCGCTGCCGAGTTCGACCCCATTCAGGACCAGATCGTAGGCATAGGTGCCAAGCTCGAGAGGTTTCTCCTGCAGATCCTCGAGACGCTCCAACCTCGGCTTGGTGAAGGGATGATGCTGCGCCTTGAGACGCTTCTCCTTCGCGTCGTACTCGAACATGGGGAAGTCGACCACCCAGGCGAACGACCAACCCGTCCTCTCCACACCCAGACGCGTCGCCAGAGCCAGCCGCAGAGCCCCGAGACTGGGCTCCACCACCGCCGTTTGATCGGCCACGAGCAGAAGCAGGTCGCCGGAGACACCGCCCAGGCGCGTGATGAGGGCCTGCAGCTGGTCTGCGGTCGCGAACTTCTGCAACGGCGAACGCAGTCCGGTCTCCTCGATCCATATGGGAAGTACCCCCTGGGCGCCGAACACAGCTGCCTCCGCCGCCAGCTCGTCGACGTCCTTGCGCGAGAAACGACCGCCGCCCTCGGCTCGGATGCCCCGCACCACGCCACCCGCGGCGACGGTGTCGGCGAAGACCCTGAAGGCCATCTCGGCCGCTATGTCGCTCACATCGACTATCTCCATGCCGAACCGCAGGTCCGGTTTGTCGCTGCCGTAGCGGGCCATCGCGTCGGCGTACGTCAGGCGCGGGAACGGCCTCGGCAGCTCGACTCCAAGCGTCGCCTGGAACGCCGCCGCGAACATGCCCTCCACCATGTCCTGGATGTCGCGCTCTTCGATGAAACTCATCTCGATGTCGATCTGAGTGTGCTCCGGCTGCCGGTCGGCGCGCAGGTCCTCGTCGCGGAAGGCCCGCGCGATCTGGTAGTAGCGCTCGAAACCCGCGATCATCAGCAGCTGCTTGAACAGCTGCGGCGACTGCGGCAGCGCGTAGAACTCCCCAGGCTTGAGACGGCTCGGAACCAGGAAGTCGCGCGCGCCTTCGGGGGTGCTCTTGGTCAGGATCGGCGTCTCGACGTCGATGAACCCCTGATCGCCCAGATACCGACGCACCGCCTGGACCACCTGGTGGCGAAGCAGCATGTTGTGGAACATGCGAGGACGGCGCAGGTCGATGTACCGGTACTTGAGGCGGAGCGTCTCGTCCACCTCGACGTCGTCCTCCGGCGGGAACGGCGGAGTGTTGGCGGCCGCCAGGATCTCCAACTGCTTCGACGACGATCTCCACCGCGCCGGTCGCCAGGTTGGGGTTGACCCGTTCCGGAGCGCGAGCGACCACCGTGCCGCTCGCCGACAAGCACGAACTCGCTCCGCAACTCCTGCGCCGACGGCGTGAACTGACGGATGGCTCTCAGCCTCGAAGACGAGCTGCACCACGCCGGTGCGATCACGCAGGTCGACGAAGATGAGGCCGCCATGGTCGCGGCGCCGCTGGACCCAGCCGGCTACCTTGACCTGTCGGCCGACGCTGTCTTCGCGGAATTCTCCGCACCATTCATCTCTGTACGCCACAGCTGGTCCTTTGCTCCTAGTGTTTGTGGATCGTCCGCTCAGGCGTCTCCGGAGTGCCCCGCCCCAAGAGCGATGGCCTCGGCGCGCGGCAGGCTCCTCTCGTCGCCGGACCCGAGGTCCCTGACGGTCACGACCCGGTCGGCCAGTTCTTGCTCGCCGACGATGAACGCATAGCGCGCACCACTGCGGCCCGCCTGCTTCATCTGGCCCTTTGGCGCTACGGGCCATGTAGTCGAGTTCGACCGCTGCGCCCTCGACCCGCATCTCGTGCGCGAGAGCAAACGCCTCCCGGCGCGCCTCCGCGCTCAGAGCCACGACGTAGACCGCGGGAGTCTCCGGCGAAGGGGCCTCCACACCGGAGCGGGAGAGCGCCAGCAGAATGCGCTCGATGCCGGTACCGAAACCTACCCCCGGCGTAGGCGGACCACCGATCGCCTCGACCAGGTTGTCGTAGCGGCCGCCGCCGCCCACGCCTGACTGCGCCCCCAGGACAGACGACTGGAACTCGAAGGTGGTGCGAGTGTAGTAGTCCATCCCGCGCACCAGAGTGTGGTCTGGAATGAACGCGATGCCCTGCACAGCCAGACACTCCTGCACGCGCTGATGGTGCTCGTCGCAGGCCGGACAGAGATGATCCGCCAAGCGCGGCGCGGCCTCCAGGGCCTTCCGGCATGAGGCGACCTTGCAGTCGAAGGTCCGCATGGGGTTGAGACGAGCCCGCTCGCGGCACTCCGGACAGAACGCCTCGGCCTGCTCGGTCAGGAAGTCGCGCAGAACCGCCGAGTATCCCGGGCGGCACTCCTTGCAGCCCATCGAATTCAGGCGGAGATCCAGGCCCTCCAGCCCCAACTCGCGATAGAGCGTGGCCAAGACCCCGATCACCTCGGCATCGACTTCGGGAGCCTCCGAGCCGAAGGCCTCGACCCCCAACTGGTAGTGCTGGCGATAGCGCCCCGACTGCGGGCTCTCATAGCGGAACATCGGGCTGTGGTAGTAGAGCTTCACGGGCTGCGGCAGCGTGTGCATGCCGTGCTCGACGTAGGCGCGAGCAACCGGAGCCGTCCCCTCAGGGCGCAGAGTCATGCTGCGGCCGCCCAGGTCCTCGAAGGTATACATCTCCTTGCGGACGATGTCGGTGGACTCGCCCACTCCCCGCGAGAACAGCCTGGTCTCTTCGAAGATCGGCGTGTCTATGCGCCGGTACCCGTATCGCCGAAAGACCTCCTCTGCGCGCCCGATGACCCAGCGAC
Source organism: uncultured Actinomycetes bacterium (assembly GCA_963714175.1). Lineage (GTDB taxonomy): Bacteria > Actinomycetota > Thermoleophilia > RBG-16-64-13 > RBG-16-64-13 > RBG-16-64-13. Next base: position 61,291 of record CAVQNN010000012.1, read on the forward strand.
GGAGCGTCTGGTCGGCCGGAAGGATGTCGTACGTGCCCTTCGGGGCGTTCAATGGTTCAGCCACGGCGTAAGCCCCCCCAGGAAGGGGTTCATGGCCAACTCATCCCCCAGGGTGGTCGACTGCATGTGGCCTGGATGGACAGGAGTGGAGCCCGGGTAACGCGCTGCCAGCCTGCCTACCGAGGCAAGCAGTTCGGCGAAGTCGCCCCCGGGAAAGTCCGTGCGGCCCACCGAGCGATAGAACAGCAGGTCGCCGCAGAACAAGTGGCCTTCGATCTCGAAGGTCATATCGCCCGGAGTGTGCCCGGGTGTGCCGATGACGGCCACGGAGAGAGCACCGACTTGCAGTTCGGACCCTTCGCCGACGACCACAATGACATCCTGCGGGAGCGGCCGAATCGCGAGACCGGTGGCCGAGCACGGCTCGACTCCCGCGAGGATCGAGCGCACGTCAGGTCCGAGCAGTACACCTTGGCCCCGGTAGCCTCGGCCAGCCCCGTGACACCCTCGATGTGATCGAAGTGACCGTGGGTGACCAGAATGGCCTCCAAGGTCAGGCCCTCGCTGCGCCACGATTCCGGCCAGGCGTTCGGCTTCCCCGCCGGGGTCGACCGCGCAGGCTCGGCGCTCGTCGTCCCAGACGAGGTAGCAGTTCGCCTGAAGAGGTCCGACAGGCACGCAAAGCATGTTCATGACCCGAGATTCTACCAGAGGGTGTGCCCGGCCAAGCGCCCGATGCAGCTCTGACCACGGCCTGCAGTCTACCAGACGGCCGGAGTCGCCCGGTCCTGGCAGCCGAGCTGCTAGTGCGGCGTGACCCGATAGGCGTCGTAGACGGTGTCGATGCGCCTGATCCGCTGAAGCACGGTCTCCAGATAGTCGATCTCGGGAACCTCGAACACGAAGCGGTCTTTGACCATGTTGTTGCGGGCCGTGGTGATCTGCGCGGCGATGATGCTGACCCCGCTCTCGCTGAGCGTGCGCGAGATATCCTCCAGCAGATGGTTGCGGTCGTAGGCCTCTATCTGGATCTCGACCCGCAGGGCGGCTTTGGTCTGAGTGTCCCACTCCACGTGGGCGAAGCGCTCCGGGTTCTTCTCGAGCGCCTTGACGTTGGGACAGTCGCGCCGATGGATGGTGATGCCGCGGCCCGAGAGAGATGTACCCGACCACGTCGTCACCCGGAACGGGACGGCAGCACTGGGGAAGGCGCACTGCCACGTCCTCGATGCCATCGACACGGATGCCGAGCTGATGGGCTGACGGCGCCCCTTTCGTTCCCTTGGGCACCGCCTCGGGAGCGGACAGCACCGCCGTCGCTCCCTCGCCTTCCCGATTGAGACCCTGGATCACGCGCTGTACCACGTGCTGCTGTGCTGAGCTTGCCCGAGCCGACCGCGATGAAGAAATCCTCCTTCTTGAGGTGATTGCTCTCCTTCATCACCTCCGCCAGGAGATCGGAGCTGATGAGTCTCTGCGCCGGAAGACCCTGCTTGCGGAAAGCCTCCAGCAGCGCCTCGCGGCCCAGGTGCTCGGCGTCCTCCCGCCGCTCCTTCTTGAACCACTGCCCGGATCTTGTTGCGCGCCCCGGAGCTGGCGACGAACTGCAGCCAATCGCGCGACGGTCCCTGCGCGGTCTTCGACGTGAGGATCTCGACTATGTCCCCGGACTGCAGCTTGTAGGTGAGCGGCACGATCCGGCCGTCGACCTTCGCTCCGATGCAGCGATGGCCGACGTCGGTGTGGATGGCATAGGCGAAGTCGACGGGCGTGGAGCCTGCCGGCAGGCTCTTGACCTCGCCCTTCGGGGTGAAGACGTAGACCTCGTCTCGGATCAGAGTCGATGTGGAGCGATTCCATGAACTCGCCGGCGTCCTTGGTCTCCGACTGCCAGTCCATGATCTGTCGCAGCCACTGGAGCTTCTCCACGTGGGCCTCAGCCCGCTGACCGGCCCGCGCCGCCCTTCTCCTTGTACATCCAGTGGGCAGCGATGCCGTATTGGGCGGTCTCGTGCATGTCGCGCGTGCGTATCTGTATCTCGAACGGCTTGCCCTGCGGGCCGATGACCGTGGTGTGCAGCGACTGGTACATGTTGAACTTGGGCATGGCGATGTAGTCCTTGAAGCGGCCCGGCAGCGGCTTCCACAGCGAGTGGATGATCCCCAGGACCGCGTAGCAGTCCTTGACCGAATCCACCAAGACCCGCAGCGCGGTCAGGTCGAAGATCTCGTTGAACTCCTTGCCCTTGCGCACCATCTTGTCGTAGATGGAGTAGAAGTGCTTCGCCCGACCCGCTATCTCCGCCTCGATGCCCACCGCGGCGAGTTCGCGGCCCAGAATGGCCCTGGCCTCCTCCATGTCGCGCTCGCGGTCGGCGCGCCGTTGAGCCACCATGCGCTGGATCTCGGCGTACTTGCGAGGATGAAGAGTGGCGAAGGCCAGATCCTCCAGCTCCCAGCGTATCGACTCGATCCCCAGACGGTGCGCGAGCGGAGCGTATACCTCAAGCGTCTCCTTGGCCTTCTGGATCTGCTTCTCTTTGCCCAGATAGCCGAGCGTGCGCATGTTGTGCAGGCGGTCGGCCAGCTTGATGAGGATCACCCGGATGTCCTTGGCCATGGCGACGATCATCTTGCGGATGTTCTCGGCCTGCTCTTCCTCGGCCGTGCTGAACGACATCTGAGAGAGCTTGGTCACCCCATCGACAAGCAGAGCGACCTCGTCGCCGAACTGCTCGCGCACGGCCTCGATGGACATGCCGGTGTCTTCGACCACGTCGTGCAGCAGGGCGGCCGCGAGGGTGGCGCTGTCGAGTCTCAGGTCGGCGCAGATGACCGCCGTGCCTACCGGGTGGTTGATATAGGCCTCGCCGCTCGCCCGGAGCTGGGTCCAGTGCTGAGCGGCGGCTACCTCGAAGGCGCGGGTCACCAGATCGCGGTCGAACCCGGGGTTGTATGCCTCGACCTTGCTGAAAGAGGTCCTCAAGCGAGCCGCGGTGAAGCTCGACAGCTTCCTCGGCACTGGTTGGAGCCGCCTGCTTGAGTTCGGCCACCGGCCGAGTGGTCTTCAGAGGATCAGACAAAGCCTCGAACACTCCTCGTAGTCCGCCTCCGCGGTAGCGTAGGCGGGGATGGTCCGAGCTTCTAGTTTAGCCTCTCCCGGAGCAAGACGCTCGACACCAAGCTCGTCGAGGATGTCCCGGGCGCGTGCGAGGTCGGCCCAAGAAAGAGTCACCCCCGCCTCCTGCCATGCCATCTCAGCCGCCCTGCTCGAAGAGACCCTTCTCGCCCAGGCCCTCGGCCCTCGCGCTGGCGTCCTGGGCTGCGCGAAATAGGCACACCATGGCGAACCGAGGATGAATGAGGTACCGGAGGAGTCCCTCGGTCGTCCGCCTTTGCTCTTCTCCGTAGAGCAGATGTATGATCGCGCCCTCGGCGCCCGCCCTTCGCAAGAAAGAGACGTGACGTGCGCGGAACGGCGGATCTAGGGCGATGACATGAGCCCGATCACGCGTCACCGCGGGCACTGCGGCAGCTACATCCCAGTCGACCACCACCAACCGCGCGGAAGCCACACGCCCCTCGCAGGCTTCCCCGCACGTGCGGCCAGCGCAGGCCGTCTCTGCACTCGCCGGATCGAAGGTGGGGATGGAGCGGCTCATTTCGGAGAGCGCGTGCGAGACGGAGCACGTGGCCAGCACCACACGCTCACCTGTGGCCAGTATCTGGGCAATGGCCCCCGCCCGTCCTTGGCTTCCACAGAGACGGCGTGCCGGCGGCATACGCGTCCCGGTGGATTCCTCGATGGGAACCTGGAGGGCCTTGCCCTCCTGTGCCGCGGACTCCGGAGAATCTGCATGCGCACAATCGGCCCCGCACCGCCTGACCAGGTCCAGCTCATTCTCGCTTGGACCCACGCGTTCGAGCACGAACTCCGGTCGCAGGGTCCCCTGCCACTCGTCCATCCGAAACTGCACCCCTATGCAGCGCCTGCCGGGCGACTCGAGGATCGGACCCGCCAGTCCGCCCATCCCGAACCCTATCCCGCGGACTCGCACTCCGTCCACTTCCACTGCACAACGCAGATGCGATCCATTCCGGGTCGCCTCGGCTTCGCCGAATGGACGCCCCAGCTAGCAAGAGCCGAGGCCTGGGGTTGCCGCTTCCGAAAGGACCGAAGGAGGCCAGAGCGGCTGCGGTGTCGGCGTTGATGTCCTCTCCTCTTAGGATCGCGTCGGCTCTGTACACGGGCACGAGGTCGCTAGACTGCAGTGCCCGGCCGGCGTGGGCCTCTATCGCGCAGCGGAACTCGTCGACCCGGTCGGCCTGCAGGGTAAGACCGGCAGCCTGCGTGTGCCCCCCGTATACGGTCAGCGAATCTGCGCAGGCATTCAGCCCCCCCATCAGATCGTAAGCGGATATGCTCCTTCCTGACCCCTTGGCCACGCCGTCGCGGACGCCTAGAAGGATGGTGGGACGGTGATAGCGCTCCACTATCCTCGAGGCCACGATCCCCACGACGCCCTCGTGCCACTCAGTGCCGGCCAGCACTATGATCGGCGGGATCTCGGCAAGCGTCTCCACTCTCGCCACCGCTTCTTCCAACAGCTGCCGTTCGACATCCTGGCGCATGCCGTTCAATTCGTGCAACTTCGCCGCTAGATCGCTCGCCTCCCGTTCGTCCTCTGTGAGCAAGAGGCGCAGCGGCGGCGAAGGATCAGCCAGACGACCGGCGGCGTTCAATCGCGGGGCGAGCCTGTACGCGACCGTGCCGGAATCCACCACCCCGGTGCATCCGGCGACCAAGGCCAGCGCACGCAGACCTACCCTCTGGCCTATCGCCACGAGTTTGAGACCCTCCCGCACGTAGTACCGGTTCTCTCCGCGCAGCGAGGCCAGGTCGGCGATCGTCCCGATGGCCACCAGGTCGAGCAGACCCTCGAGTCGCTCGGGTAGTACGTCGCGTTCCGCCCCAAAGCGTTTCACGTGCAGCCCGTGCATGACCTTCAGGGCAAGGCCCACACCGCAGAGATCTTCATGCGGATACTCTCCGACCGCCGCATGCACCAGGTGGCAGTCCGGCAGGACGGGGCCCGGCTGGTGGTGGTCGATCACCACAACCTCAAGGCCCATCTCCTTCGCCAGAGCCACCTCCTCGGGGTAGTTGATCCCACAATCGACGGTCACAAGGACGGCCGGTCCTTTTGCGGCGATGGTCTCCACAGCCGCCCGGGACAAGCCGTATCCCTCCTTGAAACGACTGGGCAGGTACCACTCAGCCTCCATCCCGAGGCCACGCAATCCGAGCAGCATCAGAGCTGTCGCGGTGATGCCGTCGGCATCGTAGTCGCCATGCACCACGATCCTACGTCGTTGGTCGATGGCCTCGGAGATGGCGCTCACTGCCGCTTCCATGTGGCTGAACAGGAAGGGATCGGGAAGAGGGAACGCACAGTCCAGAAATCTGCGAGCCTCCACTGGGTCAGTCAACCCCCGGCCGGCCAGCACCATGGCTGCGACCAAGGGCAGCCCGAGGGTCTCAGCCAGTCTCTCCGACTCTCGCCAGGGATACTTGTTTACCGCCCACACGGTTCGGTCGATGGAAGCGGGATTGCTCATATCGAGGACACTATAGCGGTCGGAGCGGACGGGGTGGGATGAGTGCCGCTTCCCAGAGTCAGAGACGCCCCGAACGTATGATGGCGTATATGAGCCAGATACCGAAGAACAGCGAGCCGGCGAAGCCGGGCAGGCCCCACACCGACAACCCGCCTATGTGCGGACCCCCCTCTATCAGAATGGCCACAGCCGTGCCGCTCACTCCGAGAGCGATGGTGACCAGGGCCACAACCAGCCGGTTTGTGATCACATCCAGCCGGTGGATGATGTCCTCCAGACCGGTATGCCGGTACTTGACCTCGAGTTCCCCCGTGCGTAGCTCCTCGAGGAGGTCGTGCAGCTGCAGCGGGTACTCGCTGAGCACGTCGGCGTACTCCGCGACGTATCGCTGGATCCGGCTAGGCACCTTTCGAGGATCGATCAGTCTCCGTTTGAGTTCGCCTGAGTACTCCCTCCCCATCTCGAAGAGATTCAGATCGGGGTAGAGTTGGCTGACTACGCCCTCAAGAGTCAGCACCGCCTTGTCCAGGACCAGGAACCTAGCGGGAAGACGCAGACTAAGGGAGTACACAACGTCGGACAGTTGATGCAGCAGCGAACGCACATCCAGGCTTCTAAGCGACATGCCGAAGTAGCGGCCGAAGGCCTCCTCGATGGTCTGCGTCACCGCCTCGTCGGCCGAGGGGTTCCACTCAACCCCAAGCCGCTTGAGCGACCGCTTGATGCCCCGAATGTCAGATCTCATGACATGCAAGACGAGCTTCGTGCCCTCCTCCAGGTCGTCCTCCCGCAAGGAACCGGCCATGCCGAAATCCAGCAGCCCGATCCGCCCCTCCCCCAGATACACGATATTCGCGGGATGGGGATCGGCATGGAAGAAGCCGTCGTGGAGAGTCTGCTTGTACCAGCACGCAGTGATAGTCTCCGCCAGGGCCTTGCGCTCCTGAATCGGGAGAGCGGCGATCTCCGGACAGTTCAGCGTCGGACCCTCGATGCGCTCCATCGTCAGAACCTTGTTGCTGCAGTACTGCTCGTAGACCGCCGGGACACGGACGGTGTCGCTATCCTTGAAGTTGGCGGCGAAACGCATGGCGTTGCGGGCCTCGAGAACATAGTCGAGTTCCCGGTCCAGCGAGCGGGCGAACTCTCGCACCACCGCGACCGGCGAGAACGCAAGGTCCATCCGAGACTCAGCCAGGGCAGCGAACTGGTAGAGCAGGTGCATGTCCTTGGTGATCTGCCGGGCCGCCTCCGGCCTCTGTACCTTGACGACCACCCGTCGCCCCCCGGGTAGTACGGCGGCGTGGACCTGCCCGATGGAGGCGGAGGCCAAAGGTTCGACCTCGAAGCTCTCGAAGGCGCGGGCGAGAGTCAGCCCGAGTTCCTCCTCGATGACCGCCTGGACGACAGAGAACTCGAATGGAGTCACCGTGTCCTGTAGCTTGACCAGCTCATGCAGAACGTCGGCGGGGACTATGTCCGCACGGGTACTTAGGAGCTGGCCGAACTTGATGAACGTGGGACCAAGCTCGTCCAGCATCTCACGGACATGGCGGCCGCGCTGCGCGGGAGCATGTGGAGTTCCGCGGCGCCAGCGAGGAAGCAGATTCAGCAGACGGTAGCGCTCGAAGAAGTAGCCAAAGCCATGGCGGACGGCCACCTCGGAAATCTCCCGCATGCGCTCGAGGTCACGCACGCGCGTGATGAAGCTGGGGTGTCTCATCTGGGCTAGCGGCAAACCGACTCCCCCTCGGCGGCCGACGCTCCCGCCGTAGCCACCGTATGCCTAGTCCTCGGCCTTTTCCTCGGACGGCATGTCGGCCGTAGCCTCCAAGAGACCCACACGGTGCTCCAACTGACGCAGACGGAAGTCCAGTTCTTCCAGCTCGTGCTTCGAGGTCAGCCCCAGATCGCGATAGGCACCCTGGAGCGAAGAATCGGCCCTCTTCAACACCGAGCGGGCTTCTTCTCTGCTCCGGCTGACGAGCCTCTCGACCGTCTCACGCCCTTCGTCACTATTGAGTTGACCCCGGTGTACCAGATCCTCGACCAACTCCTGCACGCGATCCTTCGTGAGAGCGGCCGCGCCCATTCCGGCCAGAAACGTTCGCTCGATCAGGTCGCGTACGGCCTGGCCCGTTATCCCTTTGCTCTCGCCCTTGGCCTGGTCATCGGTCTCAGCTTCGGTCTTGATCTCGGCCTCATCACTCATGACATCCTCCCCTTGGAAGTCGTTTCAAAATGAAGCCGCGGCCCCGCCGAGTGCGCCCTGGACGGCACGATGCGTCGTCCAGGGCGCGTCCGTAGTGCTGCCACGAACGCTTCGTGCGTGCTAGCCTCGAACGCGCCCAGCGCGTCCCTGATGGCGAAGCTCCATTCCGAAACGAGTTGTTAGCGGGATGTCTGCTTCCCGCCCTTCGCTGCCGGTCGCTTGTTGGATGTCTTACCGTTCTTGGGCTTCTGCGAAACCCCGCCCTGCCCAGTCTTCTTAGCCGGCGTCTTCGTGGCCGTACCAGTCTTTGCGGTAGCGGACTTGGAGGCGGACGGCGCCGCGGACTGGTCGACGATCAGACTCGCGGCCTCAAACGATACCTCCGCCTGCGCCGGCAGCCAGCACGCGTTTCCGGTAGCGAGGCTCCCGTTCCTTCCAGATGACCGCCAGCGGCGTCGCCACGAAGAAGGAGGAGTAGGTGCCGGTGATAACACCGATGGTCAGCGCGAATGCGAAGTCCTTGAGCGTCGGCCCACCGAAGATCAGGATGGCCACCAACGGCAGCAAGAGGCAGATAGTGGTGTTGATGGAACGGACCATCGTCTGCGCGATTGAGAAGTCGGCCATCTCGCCGTAGGTTTCCTTCTTCATGAACGCCGTGTTCTCACGCATCCGGTCGAACACGATGATCGTGTCGTGGACCGAATACCCCAAGATCGTGAGGATGGCCGCCACGGTGGCGGACGTCACCAGACGGTTGCTTGCCGCGTAGATGCCGAGAGTGAGACCCACATCATGGAACAGAGCAACGATGGCCGGGATGGCGAACTTGATCTCGAACCGCAACGTCAGGTAGGCGATGATGGCCACGATCGCTATGGCGCAGGCGATGAAGGCCCGGTTAGTGGTCTCCCTGCTGAAGCTCCCACCAACCTCTTCCCGGCTCTCAAGCTCCGCGCCCCCGTAGCTGCTGGCCAGGTCGGCGACGATCTGCTGCTCCTGCTCCTTGCTCATCTCCTCGACGGTGATCATGAAGGAGCTCGCGCCGCTTCCTCCGGTCACCTCCTGCACGACCGGATCCTGAACGCCGAGGTCGCTTATCGAAGAACGGATCTCGTCGACCATGTCGGCTGTGGCTTCCTGCTCCAGCGCTACCTGCAGTCTCACCCCACCGCGGAAATCGATCCCCAGGTCCAGTTGTACGACAAAGATCGTGATCACGGCGAAGATCGTTACCGCCGTCAGGGAACCAAGGAACCACCATCTGTAGCGCATCCACGGAATCACCCTCATGACTTGCCTCCCTCATCCAGCGAGAGTCGCTTGGCCTGAGGAACGTGCAGCCCCAGAAGCTTGCGGTTGCGGAAGGGCTTCCATCCGCTGAGCAGCGTGAGCATGGAACGGCTGACGAGGACGGCGGTGAGGAAGGAGAGCGCCACCCCGATGCCAAGCGTGAGGGCAAACCCCTTGATGGCTCCGGACGCGGCCCAGAAGAGGATGATCGCGGTGATGATGGTGGTCATGTTGCAGTCGAAGACCGCCCTGAAGGCCCTTCTGAAGCCCGCGTTGGTGGCCGCCCCGATCGTCTTGCCCGCGGCCACCTCGTCCCGCATTCGGGCGAAGATAAGCACGTTGGCGTCAACCGCCATGCCGAAGGTCAGGATCATGCCCGCGATGCCCGGCAGGGTCATGGTCACCCCGATGCCGTTGAGGATCCCCAGGAAGAGCACCGCGTAGATGATGAGGGCGATGCTCGCCACCACCCCGAGCAGACGGTAGTAGGCGATCATGAAGACCATTATTAGCAGGAAACCTATGCCTCCCGCGAGGAGCGCCTGGTTGAGAGCGGTCTTGCCCAATGTGGCACCGACAGAATTCTCGCTCACCGGATCGAGCTCTACCGGCAGCGCACCGGTCTGCAGGACCAAGGCCAGATCATTGGTCTGTTCCTTCGTGAAGTCTGCCGGTTATCTCGGCGTCTCCGTCGGGGATCTGATTCTGCACCCGGGGGGCGGATTCAACGTTGCCGTCCAGCACGATGGCCAGGAGTTGGTCCTCGCCCGTGATCTGGGCGGTCTCGGCCATCCGGCCGGTCACCTCCGCGAAAAGGTCGGCGCCTTCGCTGTTGAACTGCATGTCGACCTTCGGATTGTTGAACTGGTCGATGGAACTCTGAGCGTCCTCGAGCATCCCTCCCGTCAGCTCGGGCTCCGTCGCCACAACGAACCACTGATCGGTGTCGTTGCCCACCACCTGCATCCAGGAGATGATGCTGGTCCCCTCCGGCAGCGCATCTATCGAGTCGACGCCGGCGGCCGTCAGCGCCTCAGCCTCGCTCGCGTAGGGGGTGCCGAAGTCCTTGACGTCGTAGAACTCGAGGACGGCGGTCCTCCCGATGACACTGAGGGCTTCCTCAGGGTTGTCGATCCCGGGCAGTTGGATGCTGATCTTCTTTGTCGCCTTGGCGCTGGATCTCAGGTTCGGACACGCCCAGCTTGTTTACCCGGTCCTGGATGATTTCCACCGCCTTGTCCATCTTCTGGGAGCGTGACGTCCGTACCCTTTGCCTCCAGAATGACCGCCAGGCCTCCCTGGAGATCGAGACCAAGATTGGTCTTCGACAGCGGGAACGCGAAGTAGGCGGCAACACCCAGCGCTATTGCCACCAGCACGAGTATCAATGCGTCACGCTTTACTCTGGACAAGGGCGCACCTTCCTAAGGAACGGTTCAGTTACGAGTATCGCAGCCATGGACTAGCGACCCCTCCGGCCACAAGGCACGAGGATAGGTCACCGCGGGAGCGCTGTCAACGAAGCCGGAGCCACCCGCCGAGACGGCAGGTCGTCGGTCCCGCGCTACGTTTCGCTCTCGTTGGAATCCTCTTCGGTCTCGTCGACCACCTCGGCGGTCTCGTCGACCACGTCGGCGGACTCGCCGTCGAACTCATCCGCAGGCTCTTCGATCGCGGCCTGGCCTCGCTTGCCTCGAGTCGAAGCCGTCCCCTCCGGAGCAACCGCCCGGGCCTGGGCACCGTCTTGAATGATCTCGGCCACCGCGCGGCGGGAGATCTTCATGCTGACGCCCTTCGCTACCTCGACGACGACCAAGTTCTCCTCAACGCGCTTGACCTTGCCGTAGATGCCAGAAGCCGTGATGATGCTGTCGCCCTTCTTGAGCGACGATAGCAGCGCCTGATGCGCTCTCCGCTGCTTCTGTTGCGGTCTGATCGCCATGAAATAGAAGATGGCGAAGAACGCAACCACGTACAGGATCAAGATGTATGAATTGCCCAAACCTGTCCTCCTTAGGAACAGCCGCCCGCCTGCGAGCGGGCGGATGCGGCGTCTGAATACGCGAGTGAACATGTTATCACGCAGCGCCGTTCTGACTGCGAAAGTCAGAGAAGCAACCGGCCACGATCGCGTCACGGGCCTGCCGGCACTAGTCCTGCAAGAAAGTACAAGTTGTGTTCGGTCAAGCAGCATGAGGCCGAGTATCTCTTTCTGCATGACGAAATGCCTGATCGCGCCCCTCGAGAAGCCCGTGCAGGCGGAGCACAGGCACCCCTCCTCCAAGGGTTCCTCGGACAGGGCATGCTCAGCGTTGCGGAGGTTGAGCCGGCCTCGACGAGTGAAGGCAGTCCCCATACGAGCGGTTCGCGTGGGTAGCACGCAGTCGAACATGTCCACCCCCCGGGCGATCACCTCTATCAGCCCCTCGGGGTCGCCGATCCCCATGAAGTAGCGGAGTCGTTCCTCAGGGAGGAGCGAAGCGGTCAACTCCGTGGTCTCCAGCATGGCCTGCCGGTCCTCCCCCACCGTCAGTCCACCGATCGCGTAGCCGGGCAGACCGACGTCCAGGAGTCGTTGCACGCTCTCTCGCCGAAGCCGCGCCACCACTCCCCCTTGTACGATGCCAAACAGCATCTGGGGACCATCTGTGCCCATGCCGTCACGTTCACGATGGGCCTCCTTGCAGCGCGCAGCCCAGACCGCGGTCCGGCGAACCGCGTCCTCCACCTCGGCCTCGGTGGCGGTTCCCGGCGGACACTGGTCGAAACACATCACCATGTCGGCTCCCAGGGCGGCCTGCTCGGCCATCGCTCTCTCCGGAGTGAAGACGTGTTTCGAGCCGTCGTATATGGATCGGAACTCCACGCCACTGTCGTCGATGCGGGCGGTGTCCCTCAGACTGAACACCTGGTAGCCCCCGCTGTCGGTCAGAATGGGGCCGTCCCAGTGCATGAATCTGTGCAGCCCGCCGAGCTGACGCACCACGTCACTCCCCGGACGGAGAGCCAGATGATAGGTGTTGGCGAGAACGATCTGCGCGCCCGCGGCCCGCAGCCTCTCCGGTGTGATGGCCTTGACCGTCCCCTTGGTGCCAACCGGCATGAAGCACGGAGTCCGCACGACTCCGTGGGGAGTCTCCAACAGTCCCGCGCGTGCCTGGCCATCCGTCGCCTCGACCGTGAAGGGAAAGTCCGGCAGCCCGTCAAGCATCCGCATGCCTGCCTCCCAGGGACTCCTCGGCCTCCGAGTCCCCTGTGTCAGCGTCTCCGAGACCGGCCGATTTCTCGATCAACATGGCGTCCCCGAAGCTGAAGAAGCGATAGCGCATGGCTATCGCCTCAGCATATGCGTCGCGCAGGCGCTGAACACCGGCAAACGCCATGGTCAGCGCCAGCACGGTGCTCTTGGGCAGGTGGAGATTGGTCAGGAGCGCGTCGACGGCGCGGAACCTGTAGCCAGGAGTGATGAAGATGGCGGTGGAGCCGACAGGCCAGCCCCTCTGCAGAAGCGTTCTCAAGCGCCCCAGTCTGCGCCAGAGTCTCGAGGACCCTGGTCGCTGTCGTCCCTACGGCGACCAGACGTCTATCCGACGCCAGCGCCTCTCGGATCGTGGCCAGGGACTCCGCCGCCACGCTGTAGGTCTCGCGGTGGATGCGATGATCTTCCACCACGCTCTCGCGGATGGGCAGAAACGTGTCCAGTCCCACGTGCAGGGTGACGAACGCCGACTGCACGCCGCATTCCCGCAGACGGGCAAGCAGCCGAGGGGTGAAGTGAAGCCCGGCCGTGGGCGCCGCGGCCGAGCCCAGCACCGAGGCGTAGACGGTCTGGTAGCTGGACGGCTCGTCGGGGTAGGTCTTGATGTACGGAGGCAGGGGTAGGCGCCCCTGAGCCTCCATGGCGGCCACCAATGAGCATCCCGGGGGACCCTCGACCAGCCAGCGACCCTCGCCGAGGAGCGCCCGCAGAATGAGGCGCTCTCCATCCGGCAGCAGCAACTCTCCGCCGGCTCGAAGCCGGTGTGACGGACGCGCCAGCACCTCCCACAACTCGCCCTGTTGGCCGTTCTCCGCGCCGACCCGCTCGCGCGCGGCCGGCGGAGCTTGGTCATCCGCAGCACCATCGGCCTCGACCGGATGCAGGAACAGGACCTCCACACTCCCGCCGGTCGTCTTGTGGGCCTCCACTCGCGCCGGCAGGACCTTGGAGTCGTTGAAGACGAGGGTGTCTCCGGGCCGCAGCAGATCAGGGAGAGCGGAGAACGACAGATGCCGCCGGTCGCCCTCCTCCGTGAGGTGCATCAAGCGGCACGAATCCCGCGGATTCGCGGGGTGCTGAGCGATCAGCTCCTCCGGGAAGTCGAAGTCCAGCTCACTCAGGCGCACGTCAGCGGTACCGCTCCCACTCGGACACCAGACACCCGCAGTACTTCTGGCGGTAGATGCCCCACTCCCTACTCAGGCGCCGCGATTCTCCGTATAACTCGCGGAGGTCTTCGTACACGAATTCGACGCCATGGCGCTCCCCGGCCTGGGCCCCCTCCCGCTGTATGGCCGCGTGGTCCTGCCAGGGACTGATCGACAGGGAGGTCGAGAAGGCGTCACAGCCCTGGGCGACTGCCTCTGAGCTGCTCGCCCGAGACGCTGGCCTATGCACCTGCTGCACCGCGAGGTATCGCACGGCGAACCCTCCCCCTCGGTCACCGCCGCGAACCAGGCCTCCGGATCGTACTGCTCGTCGACAACGAGTTCGACTCCAGTGTGTGCCGCGACCTCGCGCGCTCCAGTCAGCCGCCGCCGATACTCCAGCAAAGGGTGGATGTTGGGGTTGAAAGAGAACCCGAGCACTTGCGTGCCCTTCTTCTGCCACCAGGGGATGGTCGCGCTGGCGCAGGGACCGCAACAGATGTGAAGGAGCAGCTTCATGCCTGATCTGCCGTACAGGAGCCGGTCAGCTGAACAGGGTGTCCGGCGACGCCGGCTGCATGGCCGCCGGGGGGACCACGCCGCAGTGCTCGTAGCCCAGCCGGGTGAGCACCCTCCCTCGCGGAGTCCGCATGAGAAACCCGCGTTGCAGCAGGAAGGGCTCGTATACGTCTTCGATCGTGTCGGCCTCTTCGCCGATAGCCACTGCCAGAGTCGACAGTCCGACAGGTCCGCCGTCGAACTTGTGCAGGATGAGATTGAGGATCTCGCGGTCCACCCGGTCGAGACCCTCGTCGTCCACCTCGAACAGGCGCAGGGCCTCCAGCGCGATGGCGCCGGTTATGCTGCCCTCATGCCGCACCTGCGCGTAGTCGCGCACCCGGCGCAGAAGGCGGTTGGCGATGCGCGGCGTGCCGCGCGACCTCATGGCGAGTTCCCTGGCGCCCTCGTCGTCGATGGCCACCGCCAGTATGTCCGCCGACCGCTCGACGATCCTGCCCCAGGTCTTCGGTCGAGTAGTAGTCGAGCCGATGAGAGAAGCCGAAACGGTCGCGAAGAGGCGTGGTGATCAGCCCACTTCGTGTGGTGGCACCGATGAGAGTGAAGTGCGGCAGCTCCAGACGGATCGTCCGCGCGCTCGGACCCTGCCCGATGACGATGTCGATCTCGAAGTCCTCCATCGCCGGGTAGAGGATCTCCTCGATAGACCGGTTCAGGCGATGGATCTCGTCGATGAAGAGGACGTCGCCCTCCTGCAGGTGAGTGAGGATGGCGGCCATGTCGGCCTTGCGCTCCAGCGCCGGGCCCGAGGTGGTGACTATGTTCACCCTCATCTCCTGGGCGATGATGTTGGCCAGAGTGGTCTTGCCGAGTCCGGGTGGACCCGCCAGGAGCACGTGATCCAGAGGCTCTCCGCGCGAGGTCGCCGCCTCGATGAATATCTGCAGTTGCTCGCGCAACATCGGCTGCCCCACGAAGGCGTCGAGCGATCGCGGGCGCAAGGTGCGCTCGAGTTCCTGCTCCTGAGGAACCTCCTCCGGATCGGCCAGTCGCTCTTCGTCGTCCACTCTAGTCCGTCTCCTCGGATTTCAGCCGTCTGGCGATCATACGCGCCGGGTGAGCGCCTCGCGCACCAGCTCTTCCACCGTCAGCTCAGGATCCAAGCGGAGCCAGCAACTTGTCCGCCTCCAGGACGCTGTAGCCCAACTCGACCAA
Source organism: uncultured Actinomycetes bacterium (assembly GCA_963714175.1). Taxonomy (GTDB): domain Bacteria; phylum Actinomycetota; class Thermoleophilia; order RBG-16-64-13; family RBG-16-64-13; genus RBG-16-64-13. The sequence goes on from CAVQNN010000012.1 coordinate 76,556, forward strand.
CGCCGCCCGAGCCACGGCTATCGAGCCCTCCTCCACGGGAACTCCGCTGGGTGACACTCCACCTCCGCCAAGGCCGATGTCGCCCATCTTCTCCCGCAGTTCCAGAATGAGCCGCTCAGCGGTCTTCTTGCCTATCCCCGGCACCGAGGAGAACAGGGCCACGTCGCCCGCCGCCAGAGCCCTCTTGAGATCGGGGGCCCGCCGGCAGGACAGGGCGGCCAGCGCAAGCTTGGGCCCTATCTTGCTCACTCCTAGGAACAGCCGGAACAGCTCCCGCTCCTCGTCCGTGGAGAAGCCGAACAACTGCAGCGCCTCCTCGCGCACATGAAGATGGGTGAAGAGCGTCGCACCCTCGCCGAGGGACGGTACATCGCGGAGAGTGACGGCCGAGACATCCAGCAGGAAGCCCACTCCGCCCACGTCGAGCACCACACCCTCGTCGCCCTTGGCAGCTACCGTCCCCGTCAGGCGCTCGATCATCTGGCCCTCCGCCTCAGAGCCATCGCGGCCTCGCTCTGCGCGACTCTCTCCCGTACCCCGCTGGTGTTGGCGTGGCAGATGGCCACGCCAAGAGCGTCGGCTGCATGATCGGGGCGGGGTGTCTCAGATAGGCCGAGAAGCACCCGCACCATCTCCATCACCTGCTCCTTGCTTGCCTTCCCGTACCCCACGACCGCCTGCTTGATCTGCTGCGGTGTGTACTCAAAGACCTCGCACCCCGCCCGCGAGCAGGCCAGCAAGGTCACTCCGCGGGCATGACCGACAGCGAGGGCCGTGCGCACATTTGCGTTGAAGAACAGCGATTCCACCGCGGTCGCATTCGGCCGGTTCCGCACCAGTATCTCGCCGACGGCGTCGAAGATGCGTTCCAACCTTCTTTCGAGTGCCAGCGCCGCTGGAGTCTCCACGACTCCGTATTCCACCGCACGCAGACGGTTGCCCGTGACCGTGATCACCCCGAAGCCGGTGGAGGCCGTTCCCGGGTCGAGCCCCAGTATCACCCGGCCGGCCGTCTCATTCATGACGGCGCGATATGTCTCACCATGGCTGGCAAGGCAGTCCTCACCCGGCCAGAGCTTCCATGACGTCGTCGGAGATGTCGAAGTTCGCGTAGACCTCTTGGACGTCGTCGTTGTCGTCGAGCGCGTCCAGAAGACGCAGGGTCTTGCGGGCGTCGGCCTCGTTGAGCGCGACCGTGTTCTTGGGGATCATCGTGAGCTCAGCCGAGGTGAACTTGATGCCCGCCGCCTCCAGGTTCCTGCGCACGCTCATGAAGTCGGCCACTTCACACCTGATCTCAAAGGTGTCACCCTCAGCGAGGACGTCTTCCGCCCCGGCCTCGATGGCCGCCATCATGAGTTCCTCTTCGTCGCGTCCCGCTGCGTCGACGAAGATCACGCCCTTGCGCTCGAAGATCCAGCTCACAGAGCCGTCGGTGCCCAGCTTGCCCCCCACCCGGTCGAAGGCGTAGCGAATATCTGCGGCGGTGCGATTCTTGTTGTCGGTCAGCACGGTGAGATAGACCGCCACCCCGTTCGGGCCGTAGCCCTTCGTAGGTGAGGTGCTGATAGGCCTCGCCGTCGGCACCGGCGCCACTGCCCTTCTTGACGGCCCGCTCGATGTTGTCGTTGGGCATGTTGGCGTCTTTGGCCTTGACGATCGCCTGGGCCAAGGTGGCGTTGTGGTCAGGGTCGCCCCCGCCTTCGCGAGCAGCCACTGTGATGGCTCTGGCGAGCTTGCCGAAGAGCTGGCCCCGCTTGGCATCGACCAACGCCTTCTTGTGCTTGATCCCCGCCCATTTTGAATGCCCCGACATATCAGTAACCTCCGCTAGAGCACCAGCTCGGTGTCAACCCTTTCGCGCCCATGAGTTTAGCCGAGGCCCCGGACGCCTTCAACGCGCCGGACGGCTTTCTCGCTCTTCTCAGCGAAGCCACCCGGATTCGACTGCTTTGTCCCTCACCGCTCTCACGCGCGAATCGTACAGATCACGGTCCTTGCCGTAGATAGCAGCAGCCAGCGCGCTCACCAGCGCGATGGGGCCGACCAGGGAGTGGGCGAAGAAAGTCGAGTCGATGTCGGCGTAGAGGGTGACGCCGCCCTTGCCCGCCAACTCCGAGAGCGAGTTGTCGGTTATGACGATCACGTCGGCCTCTTGAGCGCTCGCCCGCTCGGCGAAGGCGATGGTGACCGAGTGCGCCCTGCGGAACCCTATGGCCAGCAGCACATCGCCGGTTCCCAGGCGGGTCAGCCGGGCCACGTTCGATTCGTTGCTGTCGGTGACGGCCAGGCACGGGATGCCAAGGAGTTCCAGAACATACGAGGCGTGCTGCGCCACCACGGCGGCCTCGTGCAGGCCCACCACCAGGACTTGTCGAGCGCCAGACAGCATCTGCACCGCCCGGTTGAAGCGCTCCAGCGTGTTCTTGCTGATGGTCTCCTCCAGGCTCAGTCCATCCGTCCTCAACGAGCGCGTGAGAACGTCTTCCTCGATGGAGAAGCCCAGCTGGTCGTCGTGCACCACGGGGCGAGAAGTAGCCCCCAGCCGGTACTCGTCACGAGCCGCCTTCTGCAATTCAGGATAGCCGGCGAACCCCAGGGATTGAGCGAAGCGGACCACTGTGGAACTGGAGGTGTTCCCTTTCAGGCCCAGTTCTTCCGCGCTGAGATAGCCGACCTCCTCGAGATGGTCGATGATGTATCGCGCTATTGCCTTCTGCGATCGCGAGAAGCCGTCAAAACCCTCGCGCAGAAGATCACTTACCCGCCGTGGCTTGGCGTCGTCCAACTCCCCTCCAGCAAGGCTGAAAGTTGCATCAGTTCAATAATACAACATTCATTGCACCCATCCTGCCGTGCTCATCGGACGGAGGAGGTTCTTTCTTTAGCGGCCAGGCATTGGAATGCGCATGAAAATGAGTCCGGCGACTCCGAAGAGCCGCCGGACATGCAACAACACTGAGCAGGCGACGTACAGGCGCCTGCTAGTCCTCCAGCTTCTCGAACTCCTCCACTCCGACGCCGCAATCAGGGCACAGCCAGCCTTCGGGAAGATCCTCGAACGCCGTTCCGGGCGGAACATCCTGGCTGGGGTCACCCAACTCGGGGTCATACACATACCCACAGACCAGACAGACCCATTTGTCCATGTTATGACTCCTCTGCCTTGCGGGCTTTGGCATCGGCCACGATCTTGTCGACCAGGTGGGCCGGGACTTCGTCGTAGTGGTCGAACTCGAGGGTGAACGAACCGCGACCGGCCGTCATCGACCGAAGTTGGGGCGCATAGGTGAGCATCTCGGCCAACGGCACCTGGGCTCTGATGACGTCCATCTCCCCCATGGACTCGCTGCCCTGCGGCCTCCCGCGCCGGCTGGACAGGTCGCCCATGATGTCGCCCATGTTCTCTTCGGGCGCGATCACCTCGACGTTCATGATCGGCTCGAGCAGAACCGGCACGGCATCTCCCTGGGCCTTGTTCCAGGCGATCACCCCGGCGAGCTTGAAGGCGAGTTCCGACGAGTCGACCGCATGGTACGAACCGTCGTAGAGCTTGACCTTGACGTCCACCACGGGATACCCGGCCACGACGCCGCGCTCCATGGCCTCTATGATGCCCTTCTCCACCGCGGGGATGAAGTTCCGCGGGATGGAACCTCCGAAGATGGCATCTTCGAATTCGTAGCCTTCTCCCCGAGGCTTGGGCTCGACCTCGATCCAGCAATCGCCGAACTGGCCACGGCCTCCGGTCTGCTTCTTGTGCCTACCCTGTGCGCTGGCTTTCTTGCGGATGGTCTCGCGATAGGGCACCTGCGGCGGATGCAGTTCGACCTCCACGCCAAAGCGGCGTTTCAGCTTGTCGAGGATGACCTCCACGTGCACCTGGCTGGTGCCAGAGATCAGCATCTCCTTGGTCTGAGCATCGAAGCGGAGCTCCATCGCGGGATCTTCTTCGGCGAGGCGCTTGAGCCCGTTGCTGACCTTCTCCTCGTCTCCGCGCGTCTTCGGTGTGATGGCGAAGGAGATGGCAGGCGGCGGGAACTCGAACCGGGCGAAGCGCACCGGACGAGCCGTGTCGGAAAGCGTGTCACCCGTGCCGGTCTCTTTCAGCTTGGCGAGCGCCACGATGTCGCCGGCGCCGGCCGCCTCGATCGACTTGGTCTCTTTGCCCTGCATGAGCAGGATGTTGCCCGTACGCTCTTTCTCGCCCGTGCGGATGTTGAGCAGTTGAGTGTCGGTGGCTATCTTGCCGGAGAAGAGGCGCACCAGGTTCACGCGGCCGGAGAACTGATCGTAGATGGTCTTGAACACGTACAGCGCCGTCGGTGAGGCAGGATCCGCCGCCAGCTTCACCTCGGCGGTGCCGTTCACGCCCTCCAGGGCCGTCCGTTCCTCCTCTGTCGAGAGGAGAGGGGCCCGAGAGCAGCAGTTCGAGAAGCCGGTCGGAACCGATGTTCTTGGTCGCCGAGACGGGGATGACCGGGGACACGGCGCCGGCCGCCAAGGCGAGCTTGAGAGCTGCCGTGATCTCCTCCCGGGTCAGCTCGGTGCCTTCGAGGTACTTCTCGAGCAGAGCGTCGTCGGACTCGGCCACTCGGTCGACCAGCGCCTCCCTGGCCTCGTCCGCCGCGTCCTTCATGTCGTCCGGGATGGGGCCCTCGGCGCCCTTGCCGGTCGAGCCCGAATACGTGTACGCCTTCATGGCGATCAAGTCCACGACGCCGTTGAAGGCCGTTTCCTCGCCGATGGGCAACGCTATCGCCACCGCTTCGTCCCCGAAACGCGCGCGCAGAGCCGCCAGCGCCTCGCCGAAGTAGGCGCGCTCCCGGTCCATCATGTTCACGGCGACAACACGCGATACGCCCATTTCCCTTGCGCGCTTCCAGAGTCTTTCCGTCTGGACCTCGACCTTGGTGACGCCGTTCACAACCACCAGCACGCTCTCGACGACCGGCAGAGCGCCCAGGGCCTCGGTGATGAATGAGGCCTCTCCGGGTGTGTCGACCAGGTTGATCTTGTGACCGGCCCATTCGATGTGGGCAAGACCAGCGGAGATGGTCATCTGCCGCTTGATCTCGTCCTCGTCGTGGTCCATGGCGGTCGTGCCTTCCATGACCGCTCCGAGGCGGTTCTTCGCTCCCCCAGTGAAGAGCAGCGCCTCGATGAGCGACGTCTTCCCCGCGCCGCGGTGACCAACAACCGCGACGTTCCTGATCTTAGCCGCGTCTAGCAACGCCATGGCTCCTCCTCGCCTTTGCCTTACTCGCTACTGGTACGACTGTCGGGGCGCTGGGCCCCAAAACAAAGGACGCCGCCCAACGGGCAGCGTCCTTCAGCACAATCCACGCATGTCAGCAGATCCAATGCCGGTTGCTTCACGGTCCTTCTCGCCAGGCATGGACGCTTCGCTCCTGATCGGCGTCAGCTGCCCAGCTTGAGCTGGTAGCGACGATCCTTCTTGGTCCAGGTAATGGCCCCAATGGCCTGAGGGAGGATCTCCAGAGCGCCGTCCCGCACCTCGACCTTGATCAGTTCGTGGTCACGGTAGTAGACCTTGGCGGTGCCCGTCACGCTCTGCAGGGTGTTGGTCCGCAGATTCTCGTCCGCCGCCTGGATCGGTGAAATCAGACTGATCAGGACTTCTCCCTCTTGCACGACGATCTGCATGCGATCTCCGCTCCTGGCGACCACAGCCGCCCCGGTTGCTTCCCCCCGACTACTCCTCGACCTGGACGACCTGCCGGCCGTTGTACATGCCGCAGTTCGGACACACCCGGTGGGGGATCCTGGGACTGTGGCAGTGCGGGCACTCGACGATGCTCGGAGTCGCGCAGCCATGAGTGGCGCGACGCGCGTCTCTGCGAGCCTTGGAAGTCTTTCTCTTGGGAACGGCCATAATCTGCCTCTCTCTGAAGCGATAAGGAAATCGAGAGTTTTTACCCCATCGGACGGGTTATTTCAAGGGCAGGAGTCGTCCTTGAGCTCCAACTCCTTCAGTCTGTCCCACCGCGAATCCGTCTCGACAGGGGCACAACTGCACTCCCCCAGGTTGAGATCTTGCCCGCACTGAGGGCACAGCCCCTTGCAGGAATCGGAGCACACCACCTTGGCGGGCAGGGCCAGAACGAGCGCCTCTCGCGCGATGCCGTCCACGTCGACCACCATGTCGTCGATGAACGCGCTGAGATCCGACTCCTCCCAGCCGTCCTTGGCAGTGGGAGCGAATTCCTGCTGTTCCGCCCGTACCTTCAGGGCCACTTCGTTCAGGCACCGGGCGCAGGGTCCGTAGACGTTCGCCTCGGCATACAGCGTGACGAGGAAGCCGCCCGCGACCCGGTCCACCACCACGGTCACCCCCTGTGGGAGCAGGACCCGATAGGAGACGCCACCCAGCTTGACCGGTCCCACGTCGAGGGAGTAGGTCTGCTCGAGCCGGTCGCCCGTGCGGAGGGACAGATCATTAAGAGAAAGGAACACTGGTGCTATGACGGAATCGGCACTGGCGCTGCGAAAGCTCAGGCACCCTCGCCGGACTGCCCGCTCTGCAGGCGCTCGCGCCCGCGCTGCACGGCAGCGAGGAACTTGTCCAGGTTCGTCTCAAGCGTCTTCAGGATCTCGTCCGCGTAGTCTTCGGCGCCCAGGCGGATCTCGCGCTCGCGCGCCTCGGCCTCGCGGATGATGTCCTCCGACTGGCGCTGAGCACGCTTGACCACCTCTTGCTCGCTGGCCAGGCGCTGCGCTTCGTCTCGAGCCTCGGTGAGGATGCGTTCGGACTCCTCTTTGGCCTCTTGGAGCATCTCCTGACGCTCCTTGACGATCCAGCGCGCCTGCTTGATCTCCTCAGGGATGGTGGCTCGCATCTGGTCGAGCAGGTCGTAGATCTCATCCCGGTCGATCATGACCTTATCGGTCATCGGAAAGGTGCTCGCACCGTGGACAAGGTCATCCAGTTTGTCGATCAGAACGAGAACGTCCATCGTCAGTCCTCCACGGATCCGTACATTTCGGCAAAACGACGCTCGACCACTTCGGGAACAAGGTCGCTCACACAGCCGCCGAACTTGGCTATCTCTTTCACCCCACTCGAGCTGAGGAACGAATACTCCGGCGAGGCCATAAGGTACATCGTCTCAAGCTCAGGGTCCAGTTTGCGGTTGAGTTGCGCCATCTGGAACTCGTACTCGAAGTCCGTGAGGGCTCGAAGGCCCTTGACCAGGACACTCGCCCCCACCTCACGCGCGAGTTTGACCACAAGGCCGTGCATGACGGTGACCCTAACATTCGGCAGATGCTTCGTCGACTCCTCCAGGAAGCTGACCCGCTCGTCGATGCCGAACATCACCGATTTCCGAAAGGAATCGTCGACCACGGCCACCACCACCTGGTCGAATATGGTGCTGCACCGCGTGATCACGTCGACGTGGCCGACGGTCACCGGGTCGTACGTACCGGGACAGAGCGCGGTCTTCACCGGACATTCCTCCTCATTCTGACCATCGTGACCTTGGTATCGCCGTACACCCGTTCGAACACGGGGGTCTCGCCCATGGTCACCAGCGATCTCCTGTCACCCTCGATGACCACCACTCCATCGACCGACATGACAGACGGCAGCAGCGGCGTCAGCAATACTTCAACTTCCGCAAGCATTCTATAAGGAGGGTCGACAAAGAGCAAATCAAACCTGTTCTCACCATGGGCCAGCAACGCGAGAGCCCGCGTGAAGTCGGTCTCCATGACTCGGCATTCCTGCTCGTATTCCAGAGTCGCCACGTTCTCGCGCAAGACCGCGGCGGCGGCTCGGTCGTTCTCGACGAGGACGCAACTGCTCGCACCCCGCGACAGCGCCTCGAGACCCAGGGCGCCGGTTCCGGCGAACAGATCGAGGACGCTCAGACCACCGATCGGACCGAGCGCGCTGAAGATGGCCTCTCGCACCTTCTCGCTGGTGGGTCTGGTGCCCTTCCCCGGATGCGCCTTGATGCGGCTACCCCGTCTGGTCCCCGCCACGATGCGCAGTCTCCCTGGCGGTGGGCCGCTCACGCCCGCTCCATCCACGTGATCTTGTCGGCGAACCGGGCTTCCGCGGCCTCCAGCACGTACCGCACCGCAGCCGGGGTGTGCTTGCTCCTCGCTCTGGCCAGTAGCGCCTCAGCCTCCGTGCGCGCCTCCTCCAGCAACCCGCGATCTCGTAGGAGAGAAGCCACCTCCAGGTCCCCCAGCCCGGACTGCCGCTCTCCGAACAGCTGTCCCTCGCCTCTGCTCAGGAGATCGGCCTCGGCCAGTTCGAAGCCGTCGGTGGTGCGGGCGAACAGCGCCAGCCGCTCCAGGACGGTCTCGTCCTCTCCTTCGGCGAGCAGGAAGCAGTGCGAGTCCTGGGCTCCCCGCCCTACCCTGCCCCGCAACTGGTGCAGCTGCGACAGCCCGAAGCGTCGCGCGCCCATGATGACCATCACGGTGGCATTGGCCACGTCCACACCCACCTCGATGACCGACGTGCTCACCAGCACGTCCGCCTCTCCCGCCGCGTAGGCCGCCATGGCCGCGGCCTTCTCCACGGCGGGCAGTTGGCCGTGGAGAAGCCGCAGGCGGAAACCCGACAGCTCCCCCTCGCCCAAGTCTTCGAAGGTGCGACGGGCAGAGGCCGTCTGCAGGGTCTCGCTCTCCTCGATGAGCGGGCACACCACATACGCCTGCCTGCCCCTGAGCCAAGCTCGCGCGCGCACGAACTCCCACATACGAGCCTCGGAGTCGGCGAACACCAGGCGGGTGCGGACCGGCCGCCTACCCGGGGGCATCTCGTCCAGCACGCTCACATCCAGGTCTCCGTAGAGGGTGAGGCTCAGGGTGCGCGGGATAGGTGTCGCCGACATGTGCAGGGTGTGCGGCCAGAGTCTTGCCCTTACCCTTGCCTTCGCCGGCGGCGATGATGGCGTCCCGCTGCCGCACCCCGAACCGGTGTTGCTCGTCGACCACCGCGAGGCGCAGATCGTGGAAGCGCACTCCCTCCTGGATGAGGGCGTGGGTCCCCACGACCACGTCGGCCTCGCCACTCTCGATAGCCTTCTTCGCCGCCCGGCGCTCACCGGCAGACTGACTGCCCTTGAGCAGGCAGACATTCACCCCCTGAGCCCGGAGTTGCTCCGACAGCCCGAAGTAGTGCTGGTCGGCCAACACCTCTGTCGGAGCCATCAAGACACCCTGCCCCCCCTGCTCCACAGCCCGGAGCAGGCAGTAGGCGGCGACCATGGTCTTGCCCGAGCCGACGTCGCCGTGCAGCAGCCGCCGCATGGGCACGGAGCGCACCAGGTCCCTCTCGATCTCGCCTATCACCCTCTTCTGGGCGCTCGTGATCGCGAACGGCAGCCGCGCCAGAAACCCGGCCGCCAGTTCCGCCGGAGGCGCCAGAGCACGCGCGCGGCGAAGCCCATCCTTGGACTTGCGTTGCTCCAGAACAGCAATCTGCAGCAGCAGCAACTCCTCGAAAGCCAGCCGCTCACGCGCCCGTTGGGCATCCCTGAGGTTCTCCGGGAAGTGCGACGCCAGCACGGCCTCTGCTCTGCGCCGGGTAGTGTCTCCGGGCCCTGAGCTCGGACGGCAGGGGGTCGATGAGGTTGCGCGCCCGGGGCGCGGCTTCGTGCAGGATGGTGCGGATGGTCCGAACGCTCAGGTCGGCGGTGCTCGGATAGACGGGCACGAGCCCCAGAATGTGATGGCTCTCTCCCGCTTCGCTCAGGATCTCGTGTCGCTTCACCAGGAAGGTCGACGCGCCGCGCTGCCTCATCAGCACCCCTTTCAGCAGCACCTCCGGGCGCTGGCGGAAGGCCGCCTCCAGATAGGCCTGGTTGTACCAGGTGGCCAGGATGCTGCCGGTCTCGTCGGAGACGACCGCCTCCAGCACCTTCACACGACGGCGTGCTGTCTCTCGGACCGCGCACGAGAGCACCTGCACTCGCAACGTCACCTCCTCGCCCAGGGGGATCGAGCCCACGCTCGCGACCCGGGAGGGCGGCTCGTGCCGAAACGGCAGGTGGAGCAGGAGATCTCGCACCGTCATGATCCCCAGGGCGCGAAGCTTGCGTTCGGTGGTCCGGCCCACTCCCCGCAGCCCGGATACGGGTTCGTCCAGTCTCGCCGGGTCGAGTGTCGCCTTGGAGGTGCAGTGCGCTCGCCAGACCACCATCGCCGAGGACGGAGAGAGAACTCAAGGGGTAGTACAACCCGCCCCTTGCGGCAGCGCTCATTCCTGGATGCAGCCGAGGGCCACCGCTCCAGGCCCTACGTAGGTGCCTATGACCGAGCCGACGATGCTGGTCAGCCTGATGTCGATGCTGCGGTCGGAGATGTCTTCGATCAAAGCCCTCAACTGCTCGCACACCGGCTCATTCAGGCCGTGCGACAGGCTCACGTAGATGGTGGAACCCGGCTGCGTGTTCTCCAGCACTCCGTCGCGCATGGTCTCCAGGGCCTGCCGCAAACCGCGGACCTTCTTGTACACGTCGATGACGCCGTCGCGATCGATGGTCAGGACCGGCTTGATATTGAGCATGGTCCCCATCAAGTGTGACGCCCGTCCGATCCGCCCGCCCTTGTACAGCTGGTCCAGGGTGGTCGGCAGGAAGTAGAAGACCCTCTTAGCCGTGAAGTGCTCGATGTAGGCGTCGAGTTCTTCTTCGGTGGTGCCCCGGTCGATGCGGGTGAGTATCCGATCGACCAGAAGCGCTATCCCCCCGGTAGCCAGTTTGGAGTCGACGACCTTGACCCCGTCGATCTGGCTCCGCGCTATCTCGGCACTGGCGCAGGTGCCGCTGAACTGACCGCTCAGATGCACGGAGTAGACGCGATCGAACCGTTGCGCGCAACCGCTTGTACTCCTCCAGAAAGGCCCCCGCGGAAGGCTGTGAGGTCCTTGGGAGCGCCGGGGCCACCGCGAGTTTGGAATAGAACTCCGCCGGCTTCATCTCCACCCAATCGAGAAAGGCCTCGTCGCCGAAGTAGACGGTCAGCGGGACCATGGTGATGTTCGGATCCTCCGCCAGGTAGTCGGGCAGATCGGCCGTGGAGTCGACAACGATGGCGGTGTTTCCCCGGTTGATGTTCAACTCTCCCCCTCTATCGCTCTGTTGGTTGCAGTGCTACTCGGCCGCCAGCAGTACCGGATAGAAGGGCTGTCCGCCTTCGTGCACATCTACTTCCACTTCCGGATACCGGGCCCGAACTCCTTCGATCACCTCGGCAGCCCGCCCCGCCTCCTCACCGCCGCCAAGAAGCACGGTGAGCATCTCCCGACCTCCGCCGAGCAAGCGGCCGACCAATTCCTCTATCACCGCCTCCATGTCTCGCGACGAGAACACCACGCGGTCGTCAACCAGGCCTATGTAGTCGTCCATCCTGATCTGGATCCCGTCCACGAGCGAGTCCCTCACCGCCCGCGTTACTTCCCCGGTGACCACGTTCTCCATGGCCGCCCGCATCTGCTTGGCGTTCGCGTCCCCCGGGCTGCGCTTCTCATACGCCACCGCCGCGCTCAGACCGGCCTGGATCGTGCGAGTGGGCACGACGTACACCTCCCGCCCGGTCAGCGCCAGTGACTGCTCCGCCGTCATGATCACGTTGGCGTTGTTGGGCAGTATGACCACCGATGGCGCAACCGCCCGTTCCACCGCGCGGATGATGTCCTCCGCCGAGGGGTTCATAGACTGCCCGCCGTCGACGATGAGATCCACGCCCAGGCTGCGGAACAGCGCCTTGTTGCCCTCACCGGCCACCACTGCGACCACTTGCGTCAGCCCAGCCTCGGCCAGAGCTTTCTCTGTCGCCTGGGCCAGACGTTCCGTGCGCGCAGCGGTCTGCTCCTTCATGTTGTCGATCTCGATCTCGCTCAGCACTCCCTTTGCGCCGGCCAGACTCAGCACCTGGCCCGGATCATCGGTATGCACATGGACCTTGATCCGAGTGCTGTCGCCGACCACCAGCAGGCTGTCTCCGAGACGACCGAGTTCCGCCTCTAGGGCTGGCCCGTCCAGCGCTTGACCGCTCAGCAGGAAGCTCGTGCAATAGGTGAACTCGCTCTCCTCCTCGGCAGCCTCCTGCTCATAGGGGAAGCCGGCGCGCCGGAGCCTGTCCCACGCGAGTCGCGATGGGCGTCTCCCAATCGGCGCGGCCGTTCGAGGCCCCCTCCACCAAAACGACCAGACCATATCCCCCGGCGTCCACGACCCCCGCATCGGCCAGAACGCGCAAGAGGGAGGGCGTTCTCTCCACGCTCTTCCAGCCCGCGGCGACCACATGTTCCATGAATGGCTTTCTGCCATCGTCAGCCGGAGCCACGGCCGCTGCTTCGGCCATGTCTCTGAGTACCGTCAGCATGGTCCCTTCGACCGGCCTGCGCACGGCCCTGTAGGCGGTATCGGTCGCGTTGCTGAAGGCCGACACCAGCGCTTCGGTCGTCACCGGCCCGCCCTGTCCCAGCACCTCCATGGCCCCGCGAATGATCTGCGACAGAATGACGCCGCTGTTGCCGCGTGCGCCCATGAGGGCAGCCTGCGAGATGGTCGCGCACAACTCATGCTCGGACAGGTCGTCGGGGACTTTGGCAAGCGTGTCCAGTATCCCCCGCATGGTCAGCGCGAGATTGGTGCCGGTGTCGCCATCGGGTACCGGGTAGACGTTCAGATCGTTGATCTCTTGCTTGCGCTCTTCCAAGGCTTGGAAACTGGCCGATAGAAGAGATCGGGCCTGGGAGACCGTCAAGAACGCTCCGTCGCTGCTATTCGCCAAGCCGGACCCCTTGCACGTAGATCTGCAGGGCCGTGATGGGGCGTCCGATCATCTTCTCCACGTTGTAGGCGACCTGGGAGCGCACGTTCCCCGCGACCTCGGCCACATTGAGGCCGTACTCCACGATGATGTAGAGCTTGACGCGAAGCTGATCGCTATCCTGGTCGACCTTGATGCCCTGATGCAGCCTGTCGCGCGAGAGCAGCGCTGCTACTCCCCGGCGCAGATTGGGCGAAGCCATGCCGACCACCCCGTAGCATTCGAGCACTGTCCACCCGACGATGTCGGCGATGGCCCGGTCGGTCACGACCATGCGCCCGCCAGTGGTCTCCTCGGCCCCTGTCAGAGTCACCTCTTGATCCTCCATGGTCCTTGAACCACCTACTCCCCGGATGGTTCCTGGGCGGAGACAAGCATGTTGAGCTCGCGGAGAACGATATCCGGGTCTATCCCGTGCATCTTCGCCCCCTCCTCGACGGTCTCCATGCTGACGCCCATGCAGCCGATGCATCCCATGCCGTGGGCGGCAAATACTTCACGGGCCCGAGGGTCGGCCTGCAGCGCCTCCATCATCGACATGTCTTTGGTGAAGATGGCCGTCTCCTTTCCCCCGAACCATGCTCACGGTGTGCGGATATTCTAGCGTACCCGATGGCCGCAAAGGTCGCCGTTCTGCATAGCCCCTTGTCATTGCCGCCCAGAGTGCGGCATACTATGGCACTCTGAACACGGGCGAACGAACGAAGGATGCGCGGGTATGTCCAAGGTGTGCGTGATTTGCGGCAAGAAGCCAAGCTTCGGCAACAATAGAAGCCACTCCATGCGCGCGACCCCGCGCCGCTGGGATCCCAACGTTCAGAAGATCCACATCGAACTCGACGGCAAGCCGACCAGGGCCTACGTCTGCGCCAAGTGCCTCAAGGCTCACAAGGTGCAGAAGGTAGCCTAGCCGCCCGCCGGCCCATCCTGACCGCCACCTACGGGCGCCCCTCGCGGCGCCCGTTTCTTTCACCCTAGGAAGACCCTACTCGGCGCTCTCGTCGAGTCTCCGCACGAGATTCGCCATCTCCACGGCAGACACGGCCGCATCCCAGCCCTTGTTGCCTGACTTCGTCCCGGCCCGTTCAACAGCCTGTTCGATCGTCTCAGTCGTCAGCACTCCGAAGATGACGGGCACGCCGCTCTCCAACTGCACGCTCGCCACCCCCTTGGCCACCTCTCCGGCCACGTAGTCGAAGTGCGGCGTCGAACCCCTGATCACCGCGCCCAGGCAGATCACCGCGTCGTATCTCTTGCTCTTGGCCATCCGCTGAGCGATCAACGGGATCTCCAGAGCACCGGGGACCCAGGCGACATCGACGTCGGCGACCGCGACTCCATGCCGGGTGAGGCAATCCTGAGCCCCCGTGAGCAGCTTGCCTCCGATGAACTCGTTGAACCGGCTGACCACTATGCCAAAACGGAGCCCATCGCCCTTGAGAAAACCTTCGAACACGCGTCCCTTGTCACTCATCCTCTTCGTCCTTTCCTTCGTCCGCGACGTATTGCAGTCCCTGATGATGGAGGATGTGCCCCATCTTGTCCTTCTTCGTTTGCAGATAGCGGAGATTGTCGCTGGTCGGCCTGACCTCCAGCGGCACCCGCTCGGTGATGGTCAGCCCATAGCCCTCCAGGCCCACCAGCTTGCGAGGGTTGTTGGTCATGATGCGGATGGACGTCAGCCCCAGATCGCTGAGGATCTGCGCGCCGATGCCGTAGTCCCGAAGGTCCGCGGCAAACCCCAGTTCGACGTTGGCCTCGACTGTATCCAGGCCCTGCTCCTGCAACTCGTAGGCTCGCAGCTTGTTGAGCAGGCCTATCCCCCGGCCCTCCTGAGCCATGTAGAGGACAACGCCCTCCTCCTCTTCCTGGATACGAGCGATCGCCGCCTCCAACTGCTCCCCGCAGTCGCAACGCAGCGAGTGGAACACGTCCCCGGTGAGGCACTCGGAGTGGACCCGTACCAGGACGTTCTCCTTGCCGGCCACCTCTCCCTTGACCACAGCCAGGTGCTGCTCCCCGTCGAGCAGGCTCTCGTAGCCGTAGGCCATGAAGTCGCCGAACCTGGTGGGCATGCGAACGGCCGCCACCTGGCGGACCAGCTTCTCCGTGCGCCGCCGATAGCGGATCAGGTCGGCCACCGTGACCATCTTGAGATCGTGCCGTTCGCAGTACCCCACGAGGTCCGGCACTCGAGCCATGGTGCCGTCCTCGTTCATGATCTCGCAGATGACCCCGGCCGGGATGAGCCCCGCCATGCGGGCCAGGTCGACGGCCGCCTCGGTCTGACCCGCCCGCGCCAGGACGCCGCCCGACGCGCGCGACCAGCGGAAAGACGTGCCCCGGCCGGACCAGGTCCTCGGCGACGCTGTCGGGGTCGATAGCCACCTGGATGGTGCGCGCCCGGTCTGCCGCGGAGATGCCGGTGGTCACGCCTTGCCTGGCCTCGATGGACACGGTGAAGGCGGTGCCGAAGCGGGACTGGTTGTCGCGTGCCATCGGATGCAGACGCAGGCGTCTGCGCCCGCTCCTCGGTCATCGACAGGCAGATCAGCCCCCGACCGTGCACGGCCATGAAGTTGATCGCCTCGGGCGAGACGAACTGGGCCGCCATGGTGAGGTCGCCCTCGTTCTCCCTGTCCTCATCGTCGACCACGACCACCATGCGCCCGGCCTTGATCTCCTCCAGGGCCTCCTCGATGGTGGCGAAATGCGCTTTGTCTCTCATACGAACCCCTGCTCCCTCAGTAGCGTCTCTGTGAGGCCGCCGGAGGCGCCCGTTGCGCTCCCACTGTCGTCCTCACGCCCCGACAATGCCCGCTGCACGTAGCGGGCCAGTACATCCGCCTCCAGATTGACCTGCATCCCCACCTTGACCGACCCGCAGTGTCGTCTCCTTCAAGGTGTGCGGGATGATCCCCACCTCGAAGCTCCGGTCGTCGACCCGCATGACCGTGAGCGAGATCCCGTCGATCGCGATCGACCCCTTCGGGGCCACACAGGCCCGCACGGCCGCCGGCAGAGAGAACCGGATCTCCCAGGCCACTCCCCTCCGTACGATGTCCATGACCTCCGCCACGGCGTCGACGTGCCCCAGCACGAGGTGCCCTCCTAGCCGCCCACCCAAGGCCAGAGAGCGCTCGAGATTCACCGAGGCGCCCGAAGCCGCGCGCCCCAGGGTGGTGTGAAGGAGGGTCTCGGGCATGCAGTCCACCGTGAACCCATCTCTGCGCAGGTCGACAACGGTCAGACACGCCCCGCTGACGGCGATGGAGTCTCCAAGCTACGGTGCCGTCCAGCACCTTCCGAGCCTGGATACTCAGACGTCCCCCCTCGCCACTCCGCTCAAGCCGCCGGACCACCCCCACCTCTTCGATCAGTCCCGTGAACATCAGAACGCCTCTTCCGTGTAGCCGGAGATCAGGATGTCGGAGCCGATCTGCCGCACCTCGACCTCAAGCAGTCGAGATGCGTCCTCCATGTGCGGCGAGCCCCCGCCGCACAAAGGCCCCCCGATTCTCCACGCCGGAGACGACCAGCGGACAGACAAAGGCCGCGACCTTGTCGATCAGGCCGGCGGCCCACCAAGCCGCCCGCCAGCGTCGGCCCACCCTCGAGCAGCACCGTCTGCACACCTCGTGACAGCAGGCTACGCCCCACCTCGAGGGGTCGAGAGCCCCGTCCGTCGCCTGGAGCCAGCGCCGACCGTCTCGACACCCCACGACTCCACCTCGCCTCGCCGTACCGACGCCACCTCGGTGCCACACACCACGAGCACCGGTCCCTCGCCGACCGTCTGGACCAGCTTGTTCTCTCGCGTCAGCGAGAGCGCGCGGTCGACCACCACCCGCAGAGGCTGGCGATCGCACGCGACCTCCGCGGGCGGTCAGAGTGGGATCGTCGCCGCAGCAGCGTGCCGGCTCCCACGACGACCGCGTCGGACCACGCCCGCCACTCGTGGACCAGGGCGCGGCTCTCGGGGCTCGATATCCAGCGGGAGTCACCGGAGTCGGTCGCCACTCGACCGTCCAGGGTCATGGCGTACTTGTAGGTGACGAACGGAAGGCCCTTGTGACCGCCTTGCGCAACCCGTCGTTCTGACGCTTGCACGCGCCGAGCCAGCTCTCCGTCCGCCAGATCGACCTGCATCCCGGCCGCTCGGAGCAGCTCCAGGCCTCGGCCGTTCACTGCCGGCGATGGATCGACGGCCCCCACCACCACCCGGGCGAAGCCCGCGGCTATGAGCGCCGTCGGTGCAGGGAGGGGTGCGTCCGTAGGTGCAGCAGGGCTCGAGGGTGACGTATATGGTCGCGCCGGCGCAGATCTCCCGGGCGGCGGCCGTCCACCCGGGCCGCGGCGGCGGCTTCAGCGCCGGCACCCGGCTGACCGCGTCTTTCATGGCCGCCACCTCGGCGTGATCGAGCCCGGAGCCACGTGATACCCCTCGCCCAGGATCCGCTCGTCCCGCCACGATGACCGCCCCCACCATCGGGTTGGGGCTTGTGCAGTCCCCGCCCCTCCTCGGCCAGGCTCATGGCCCACTCGAGGTAGCGCGTGTCTTGCTCGTTCAAAGGCAACAAAAAACCCCTTCAAGCCAATGGCCCAGGGGTCAAGGGAAGACGGGACACCACGGTCCCGCTCCGGTCTTCTCTCTTCCAGACTTTGACTGTCGGCCCAGGAATCGCACCTGGTCTGCCCCTAAGGGCTCGCGGGCTATCACCGCCGGTAGGGAATCTCACCCGACCCCGAAGACCACATTTCGTATCGCACCTATCGGTGCAGCGGCAGAATCTACCACAAGGGGCCGCGGCCTGCCATCAACTCCTGCAGCAATCGCGGCTTCCGCGCCCGGATCCGCCGCTCCAAAGACCGCCGATCCGGCCACGATCCAGTTCGCGCCGGCCTCCACGACCTCCCGGATATTGCCCCGGTTCACACCGCCGTCCACCTCGATCGCCGTCCCCTCCGGAAGCATGCGCTCTCAGCTCGGGCACCTGTTCCAGGGCCGGGGCCGATCATCTTCTGCCCCCCGAAGCCCGGGTTCACGGTCATGACCAGCACGTAGATCGACCAGTGACGCCACTTCCCGTACGCGGGTCAGGTCGGTCCCGGGATTGAGCGCCACTCCCGCCCCGACACCCAAAGCCTTGATCGACTCGACGGCGTGATAGAGGTGCGGACAGGCCTCCACGTGCACGCTCAGAGCGTCGGCGCCGGCCTCGACGAACGCCTCGAGGTAGTCCTCCGGTCGCTCGATCATCAGGTGCACCGAGAAGCAACCCCCCCGCCCGTGCACCAGCGGGGCTATGGCGCTCGACCACCAGCGGTCCGATGGTGATGTTGGGGACGAAATGACCGTCCATGACATCCACGTGGATCATGCGCACGCCGGCGTCCATGACCACTTCGATCTGCTCTCCCAGGCGGGAGAAGTCGGCCGACAGGATCGAGGGAAGAAGATGAAGCTCGCTGATAGACCGCCTGGGGCATGTTCATGGAGCCTTCTCCTTCAGCTGCTCGCCACACGCCGGCCCGTCGTTGCCGGGATCGGCTCCAGCCGGTCGCTCAGACGCTCCCCGTAGCCGCGCAGGAAGGCCGACACACTCATCTTGCTCTTGCCGGCCGGCTGTACCGTCAGGATCTCTACAGCCCCTCGGCGCACCCGACGAACAGCCGCTCGCCAGCCACGGCCATCTGGCCGGGTCGGCCGGAGACGGATGCCGCCCTCGTCGGGCACATCGCCCAGCCCGGGCTGCCCGTATGGCCAGGTACGCCACACCTTGAATTCCAGATTGCCGCTGACCGCCCGGGCTCCCGCTGCCCGGACTGAGCGACCGGACCTGGTCGTGGACCGCCTTCGCTCCCCGGCTCGTGTCGAGCACGCAGTCTCCCGCGCGTCAACTTGGCCGCGTAGGTACTCGGGCCCTGCTGCTCGGTCCACCTCACCGTGCCGTCCGACAGACCACTCATGCACCTGATCGATCCCGATTGCGCCCGCCAGTGCCAGCATGCGGCCCACCGAGCCGGCGTCGTCTCTGAGACCCAGCGAGACCGCGTCTGCTGAGCCCAGGGTCCCTCGTCCAAGCCTTCGGTCATCCGCATGATGCTGACGCCGGTGCGCGCTTCCCCCGCCGCCAGCGCCCGTCTCGATGGGTGCCGCACCCCGATATGCGGGCAACAGCGAGGCATGGACGTTAAGACAGCAGAAACTCGTCGAGCACGGGGCGCCTGAAGATCTGCCCGAAGGCCGCCACCACCAGAGTGGAGGCCCCAGCTCCTCGCAGACATTCCGAGGACCTCCGGGAGATTGATGTCGTCGGCCTGGAAGCACTCGATGCCGAGGCGCTCCGCCAGGCCGGCCGTAGGCGCAGCCGCCGCCCTGCGCCCCCGGCCTCGTGGACGGTCGGGCTGTGAGATGACCAGGAGGGCCGCCGGCCCAAGCTCGACCAGGTCGCGAGAGGACCCAGGCGGCGAAATCCGGCGTGCCGGCAAAGGCGAAGTTCACGCTCGTCGCTCTCGCGCTCTGCAGCGAAGCGCCATCTTCAGGGCCCCTAGGGCCTGTTCGCGCAACTCCTTCAGCACCCGGCGCCGCTCTTCGGGCGAGGTACGATCCAGTATGAGGTGTCCGTCCAGATGGTCGATCTCATGCTGGACGATTCGGGCGAGCAATCCCGCGAGTTCGGCTCGCATCGGTTCGCCCTTCAGACCCTGCGCCTCGACGACCACTTCTTCGGCCCGGCTCACCTCCATCGTGGCACCGGGCACCGACAGACAACCCTCCGACTCGGTGCAGCACGCCTCCGACCTCTCCACGATCTGCGGGTTGACGAAGACGTATCGCTCCTCGCTCTCAGGATGCCTCCACACCATCACCCGAGACAGCACGCCGATCTGGTTGGCCGCCAGACCCACTCCGTCTCCTCGGTCCATGACGTCCATCATGACCTCGACCAGCTTCTCCAGCCGGGCGTCGAACACCGTCACCGGCCGGGTCTGCTGCTTGAGCACGGGGTCTCCCAGGGTGCGGATCTGCTCCAGCGGCGCTCGCTGGAAGAGCTTGTTCGAAGATGCTTTTCGTGCGCTCATCCCGGCCTCGCTTCCACCCAGTCCGATCTACCCGAAGGACTGTGGGTCGACGTCCACCAGAAGGGTCACCCCTCGCCGTCGATACGGCTCCTGCAGTTGAGCCATCGCCCGCTCCGACAACCGCCCGCGCCCTCTCGCCGTCCCGGGCGGCGATCAGCAGATGCCACCTGTTACGACCCCGCACTACTGGGAGTCGCACCGGTCCGCGGACCTCATCGGGGGAGAAATGAGGACTCAGCCGCTCCACCAGATACTGCGCCCCCATCTGAGCCCGCTCTCCAAGTTCCGCCAGGGTCATCACCCTGATGAGATCGACGAAGGGCGGGTACTCGAGACGCTCCCGAAGCTCGAGTTCCTCCCTGTAGAAGCCCTCTTCGTCCCTTTCCAGCGCCATTCTAATACAGGGCACATCGGGATTCCAGGTTTGCACCAGAACGCGGCCCGGACGCTCAGCCCGGCCGGCCCTGCCCGCCACCTGCGTCAGCAGCTGGAACGTCCTCTCGGCCGCTCGGAAGTCCGGGATGTACAGGCCGGTGTCGGCGTCGGCGACCACCACCAGGGTGACGTCGGAGAAATCGTGCCCCTTGGCTACCATCTGAGTGCCCAGTAGAACCGCCGGTCGCGTGGCTCCGAACGCTTCGAGCACGGCCTGCACCCGGCTCCCGCTGGTAAGAACGTCAGAATCCATGCGAAACACCCGCTCGTGCGGCACCAGGGTCCGCAGTTCTCGGTCGAGACGCTCTGTGCCCGGGGCCGCCCTCGTCAGGGGCGCCCCTCCGCACGCGGGACAGACCGGCGGCTGAGTGTAGGCACGGCCGCAGTGATGACACACAAGACGGCGATAGCGGCTGTGGTAGGTGAGCGACAGCTCGCAGTCGCCGCACACCATGACGTGGCCGCACAGATCGCAGTGCACGTACGCCGCGTAGCCACGTCGGTTGAGAAGCACGATGGCCTGCTCGCCACGGCGCAACGTCTCCGCAAGAGCGTCGCGCGAGCGAGGCGCCAGCAAGGCTCCGCCCCCCTGGCGGCGCATGTCGACCATCTCGCACGTAGGAGTGGTACCGGCCGCACGCCTGCTCAGCCGAAGCCGCGAATCGGGGCTGCCGCATGCTCTCCACCGATGGAGTCGCGCTCCCCTCGAGCAGCAGGCCCCCGACGGGCCGCAACCGCAACTCCGCTACCATCCGCGCGTCGTACCGGGGCTCTTCCTCTTGCTTGTAGGAGCCGTCGTGACTCTCGTCGATGATGATGAGCCGCAGGTCCGGCACAGGAGCGAAGACGGCCGACCGCGCCCCCACGACCACGGGTGCTTCGCCGGAGGCTATGCGCCGATACTCCCTCATCCTCTGCCCCGCCGCCAGGCCGCTGTGAAGCACGCCCACCCGGCTTCCGAACCGGCCCCGCACCCGCTCGATCATCTGTGGAGTCAGAGCTATCTCCGGTACCAGCAGGATAGCGCTCGCCTCCGTCTTGCAGGACTCGAGCAACAAGACGTAGGTAGACCTCGGTCTTGCCGCTGCCGGTGACTCCCCAGAGCAGCCGCCTCACGAAGCCGATCTGTTCATAGGCGGCCGTCAGGTCGGCGACCACGCGCTCCTGTTCGGGCCAAAGGTCCGGCGCTGCAGGGCCGCCTGGCTCTCCCTGGCTCGAAGCAACAAGGTCACCCCTCGCCTCGGTGGGGATCTCCACCGGAGGCTCGGGGAGCAGTTCCACCAACCCCTTGGCCACCAGCGCCCGCAGAACCGCGGGGCCGACCCCCACTTCCCGGCACAGGCGTCCTATCGCTTCTCCGCGGGCTGAGATCGCCTCGAATAGCGCCTTCTGCTTGACGGTGAGTCCCGCGATCCTCTCCAGAATGGCGATCAAGCGGGCCGCCTGCCGAATCGAGCGGACCCGCCTCCCCGCCGCGAATGGATGCCGGAGTCCTGACCACCCAGGTGTTCCTCGAACGCTGCTGCTCCCCTGGACGTGCCTTCCCCGGGGGAGCGACAAGCCGCAGACAGGACTCGTAGGAGGAGAGGTATCTGTCCGCGACGGACCGTGCGAGAGCAAGAAGCTCTTCCGGGACTCGGTCGTCGGCAACGGTTTCCAGCTGGCGCAGATCAACGCCCTCGCCATCCCGCGAACTCCCCACGCCCACCACGATGGCTCGCGCTGTGCGGCGACCGAAGGGCGCGAAGACCACGGAGCCGACGCCCACCCGACCCACCAACTCGGGCGGTACGAGATAGTCGAAGCATCGGTCGCCAAGGTGTCGCAGTTTGAGAAGCGGTACGAGTTGCACCACTCGGTTGTCGTTCTCCTCAGAACCGGGCGCCACTCTCACCTCCGGCGGCCGCGCTTCCGGCGACCCCGCCTTGCAGGCTGCTAAAAAGGGACGTTTCGCCGCCAGAGTGCGCTCTGATGGCCGGGACTTCGCTTTTTGGCAGCCTCCAGACAACTCGTCTCAGAATGAAGCCCCGCCCGCCGAGTCTGCGCTAGGCGCAACGATCCCTAGCTGAGCCCCGCGTCATGGCGCAGAGCCTCTGCCTTGTCGGTGCTCTCCCAGGTGAAGTCGGCATCTTCGCGGCCGAAGTGACCGTAGGCGGCCGTCTTCTCGTAGATGGGCCGCAGCAGCTTCAGATCGCGGATGATGGCCGCCGGCCTCAGGTCGAAGTGGTTCCGCACCAGTTCTTCGATGAGGGCCGGATCCACCTTCTCGGTGCCGAAGCACTCCACCATGATGCTGACCGGATGAGCCACGCCGATCGCGTATGCGATCTGGATCTCGCAACGATCGGCCAGTCCCGCCGCCACGACGTTCTTCGCCACGTAGCGGGCGGCGTACGCCGCCGGAGCGGTCGACCTTGGAGGGATCCTTGCCCGAGAAGGCGCCGCCGCCGTGCCGGCCGAAACCGCCGTAGGTGTCGACGATGATCTTGCGGCCCGTCAGACCGGTGTCGCCCATGGGTCCGCCCACGACGAACTTGCCCGTGGGGTTGACGAACAGCTTGGTCTGCTTGAATTCTGGGTCGTACAGACCCTCTGGCAGGACCGGCTTGATGACGTGGTCGATCAGGTCGGGGCGCATCAGCGTGTCGATGTCGATGCCATCCTTGTGCTGGGTCGAGACCACTACTGCAGTGATGAACTCAGGCTTGCCGTCGACGTACCTGACCGTCACCTGGCTCTTGCCGTCTGGGCGCAGGTAGGGCACGACGCCGCCCTTGCGCACCTCGCTCATGCGGTGCACGAGCCGGTGGGCCAGGAGGATGGGCATGGGCATGAGCTCTTCGGTGTCGCGGCAGGCATAGCCGAACATCATGCCCTGATCGCCCGCGCCCTGGGCGTCGAGCAAGTCGCCGTCCTGGGGGTCCACTCTGCTCTCGAGAGCGGCCCGCACGCCCTGCGCGATATCCGGGGACTGCTCGTGGATGGCCGTCACCACCCCGCAGGTGGAGGAGTCGAATCCGTACTTGGCCCGGGTGTAGCCGATGCGCTCGATCGTGCTGCGCACCAGGGAGGGCACGTCGACGTAGGTCGAGGTGGTGATCTCTCCCGAGACGACTACCAGTCCGGTGGTGATCAGAGTCTCGCAGGCCACGTGGCCGAGCGGGTCGTCCTTCAACACGCCGTCCAAGACCGCGTCAGAGATCTGGTCGGCGATCTTGTCAGGGTGTCCCTCGCTGACCGATTCCGACGTGAACAAGAAATCACGGCTTGCCACAATGACCTCCAGAGCTAACGCTCACCAAAGCCGGGCAGTACCCGGCCGATCATTACCGTTGCGGAAGTGTATCAGACCCCTCGATTGTCGATGACCTTGTGGGACCCGGAGGAGTCGCGCGGGATGGTCTTGGGCTCGACCAGACGCACTCTCGGCCGGATCCCAAGCTCCTGGCGAAGACGCTCCTCCACCTGATGCTGGAAGTCCTGAAGCTTCCTCACCGCGTCGGGGAAGAACGACGGCGACACCTCGATCTGCACCTCGATCTGGTCGAGCGAGCCTTCCGTGTAGAGCACGATCTGGTAGTGCGGCTCCACCTTCTCGATGTTCATCAGCACCGCTTCGATAGAAGAAGGATAGACGTTGACGCCGCGGATCACGAACATATCGTCGGTCCGAGCGTAGACCTTGCTGTGCCGGGCAAAGATCCGGCCGCACGCGCACGGCCGATAGCTGAGACTCGCCAGATCGCCGCTCCGGTAGCGGATGACCGGCACCGCCTCCTTGGTCAGCGAAGTGAAGACCAACTCGCCCTCCTTGCCCTCGGGAACCGGCTCGCCGGTCTGCGGATCGACCACCTCGACCAGGAAGTGGTCCTCGTTGATATGCAGGCCGTCCTTGTTCCAGCACTCGTACGACACACCCGGCCCGATGACCTCGGACAACCCGTAGATGTCGCAGGCCGACATGCCGGTGCGCCTCTCCAGCTCCTCGCGCGTCTGGTTGGTCCACGGCTCCGACCCGAACAGACCCACCCGCAGCCGCAGATCCTTGAAGTCGTACCCAGACTCGAGGGCCACGTCGGTCAGATGCATCGCGTACGACGGCGTGCCCACCAGTACGGTGGTCTTGAAGTCGCGCATGATCTGAAGCTGCCGCTGGGTGTTGCCGGTCGAGGCCGGGATCACCGTCACCCCCACCCGCTCCAGTCCGGCGTGCATGCCGAACGCTCCCGTGGTCAGGCCGTACTCGAAGGCGATCTGTGCCACGTCGTGGGAACGAGCCCCACCGGCCGCCGCCACCCGGGCGCACAGCTCCGACCAGGTGTTGAGGTCACCACGGCTGTAGCCCACGACCGTGGGGTTGGACATCGTGCCCGAAGACGCGTGGATGCGGATGACCTTCTCCAGCGGCAGAGCGAAGAGCCCGTACGGATAGGCGGCCTTGAAGTCGGCCTTGACCGTGAACGGCAGCTTGCGCAGGTCGTCCAGCGACCGGATGTCGGCCGGCTTGAGCTTCATGGCCGTCCAGCGCTCGCGATGGAAGGGGACGTTCTCGTAGACCCAGCGCAGCGTCATCTGCAGCCGCTTGAACTGCAGTTCGCGCAGCTCGTCCCTGCTCATGGTCTCGTATTCGGGGTTCCAGATCTCGTTCATGTGGTCTCCCTCCCACGTCTGTGCCCGGCGCTGCGCCGGCCGAAGTAGATGGCGCGCACTTCCGGGTTCTCGAGCAGAGCCTCGGCCGTGTCCTCGAGCACGATGCGGCCCCGCTCCATCACCAAGCCCCGGTGCGCCAGGCTCAGTGCGATGCGCGCGTCCTGCTCCACCAGCACCATGGTCAGACCCTCTTCGTTGAGCTGGCGCAGACTCGTGAAGATGTCTCGCACCACGATGGGCGCCAGGCCCATGGAGGGCTCGTCGAGCAGAAGCAGCCGTGGCTCGGCCATCAGAGCCCGAGCCACGGCCAGCATCTGCTGCTCTCCGCCAGACAGGGTGCCCGCCTGCTGGTCCAGACGCTCCTCCAGCCGCGGGAACAGCGCGAACACCCGCCCAACCGTTCCGACAGCGGACTGCCCCCACGCCGGCGCGAGTACGCGCCCAGCTCGAGGTTCTCCTCCACCGTCAGCGGGCCGAACAGCTGCCTGCCCTCGGGTATCTGCACCAGTCTCCTCGAGACGATGCTCTCGACTCCGAGCGAGTCGATGCGTTCCCGCTCGAACGCGATGGAGCCGGCCGAGATCCGCACCACCCCGGAGATCGCCTTGAGCAGCGTGCTCTTGCCCGCTCCGTTGGCGCCGATGATGGTGATGATCTCGCCCTCGCCCACGGTGAGGTCGATCCCGTGGAGGACCTCGATCCTCCCGTAGCCCGCCCGGACGCCGCTGCAGTTCAAGCACTCGTCCCTCCTGCTCTATTCGGCCAGCACCCAGGTGCCGCCCTCGATCTTGACCATGATCATGTCGTCGGCACGTCAGACCGTCGTGATTGGTCGCGGAGTAGTTGTAGACCCCGTCCGGACCGGCGAAGCCCTGGGTCGCGTTGAGCGCCGTCTGGATGGCCGCTGGATCGGTGCCACCCGGCTCTCTCGATCGCGTCCACCAGAGGTTGACGGCCTCGAACGCGTAGCCCGGCGAAGGTGTTCGGCGACTCGCCGTTGTACGCGGCCTGGTACGCCGCGATGAAGGCGTCGGTGACTGCCTTCTGGGCCGGATCGGTGATGGAGCTGGGCACCAGCAGGCTTCCGGCCGGGAAGACCACGCCCTCGGCCGCGTCGCCGGCCAGCTCGATGAACTTCTTGTTGGCGATGCCGTGACTGCCGACGTAGGGGATCGTCCATGCCCAGTTGCTTCATGTTCTTGGCGGCCAGAGCCGGACCCGGGTTGGTGCCCCAGACGATCAGGACCTCTGGGCTCTCCCCCTTGATCTTGGTCAGCTGAGCCGTCAGATCGGTGTCGTCGGTCTTGTACGACTCGGTCGCCACGATCTCCAGACCGTAGTCGGCGGCAGTCTCGGCGATCTCGGCTGCTCCTGAGGAACCGAAAGCGTTCTCGTCGTGGAGAACAGCGATCTTCTTCACCTTCAGCGTCTCGGATATGTAGGTCAGCGCCCGACCAGCGGCCATCGCGTCCTTCTGCGGGGTCCGCCATATCCATTCCATCGGCGCCTTGTCGGTGATGTCGTTGGCGGCGGCCATGGCCATCTGCGGGAGCCCCTTCTCCGCGGTGATCGCCTTGACGGCCAGGGTCGACGCAGAGCCGGTCGCGGCGATGAGCGCCACGGCCTTCTCCTGGTCGATCAGCCGGTTGGCCGCGGTGACCGCTTCTTTGGGATCGCTCTTGTCGTCTTCGATCACGATCTCGAGCGGTCGGCCCAGCACTCCGCCGGCCGCGTTGATCTCTCCCTCCATCATCTCCAGCACGTTGCGCTCCTGCTCGCCCAAGCCGAGTTGGGACCGGTCGCCGACACGATCGCGCCGATGACCACCGGGTCGCCGGTGGGAGCCGCGCCCGCCGTGGTCGCAGTCCCTCCCGCCGTCGTGGTGGTCGTCTCCTCCCCACAACCGGCAGCCGACACACCAACCACTGCTATCACCAACACCATGAGTAGCAGGAGAACTACCCCCCTACCTGACACCCCCGACCGTTTCCGGCCTTTCTCGTTGCTACCTGCTTTGTCCATCACCCCAACTCCTCTCCCAGATACGCCTTGATCACTTCTTCGTTGTCCTGGATCATAAGTGGCGGGCCCTCCGCGATCTTCCTCCCGTAGTCGAGCACCACCACCTCATCCGATATGTCCATGACGAAGGTCATGTCGTGCTCGACCAGCAGCACCGTCACCCCTTCGTCCCTGATTTTCCGCACCGTCTCGGCCAAGCGCTCCGTCTCCTCGTCGTTCAGCCCCGCCGCAGGCTCGTCCAGCAGCAGCAGTCGAGGCTCCGAAGCCAGCGCCCGCGCTATCTCGAGCAGGTGACGCTCGCCCATGGGGAGGTTCTCCGCGGCTTCGTCCGCGCGATGGTCGAGCCCCACCCGGCGCAGAGCCTCGTGGGCGGCCCGAAGCGTCTCCTTCTCCTCGCGCCGGTGCAGCGGCAGGCTCAGCGCGGCGGAGACGATCCCGGCCTTCGTGCGCGAGTACCGTCCTACCGCCACGTTCTCGACCACGCTCATGTCGTCGAAGACCAGACTGTGTTGGAAGGTCCTCCCCAGTCCCATCCGGCATATGCGGTGAGGCGCCTGACCGGTGATGTCCACGTCCGAGAATATCACGCGACCTTCTGTGGGCCGGTACGAGCCAGACGCGAGATTGAACAGGGTGGTCTTCCCCGCCCCGTTCGGGCCGATGAGCGCCTTGATCTGGCCCTGATGGACCGCGAAGGTGACCTCGCGGAGAGCGTCCAGCCCCCCGAACCGCTTGGACACCGCCTCGATGTTGAGCAGAGCCATCGGCCGCTACCCCCCGGCTCCCGGCTGAGCCGCATCGTCCTGCGGCTTCCCGACCTCGCCATGACTTCAGGATCCGCCATATCCCCTGCGTATGTCCCTGCCACAGGACCATTATGGCAATGAGGAGCACGCCGAAGACCAGATTGGTGATGTCTTCGTTCACGCGCTTGAGCAACTCGGGGAGTATCACGATCACGATCGTGCCCCACAGAGCCCCCCAGACGGTCCTCAGACCGCCGATGATGACCCCGGTGATCAGGATGATGGAGAAGGTGACCGTGTAGCTCTCAGGGCTGATGTAGTGGACATAGTAGGCGTCGAAGCTCCCCGCTACGCTCGCGAACACGGCCGCCAGTATGAACACCTGCACCTTTCGATACGAGGTATCGACACCCAGAGACTTCGAGGCGGGTTCAGACCTGTGCAGGGCCCGCAGCGACCGGCCGACCCTTGAACGCGTCAGGTTGAGGCTGACCCGCAGCATCAGCAAGGCCACTCCCCAGACGAGTAGGTGATAGGCCTTGGGTCCGCCGAAATCGAGGCCGCCCACCGAGAGCGAGGGGATGCCCGTGATCCCGTCGGTGCCGTTGGTCAGACCCTTCAACTGCACCAGAAGGATGTGGATGATCTCGTTGACCCCCAGGGTGGCCATGGCCAGGTAGTAGCCCTTGAGCCTCAGGGTGGGCATGCCGACCAGACCCGCGATGACAGCCGCCAGCATCGCGGCCAAGAGCATGGCCAGCCAAGGATTCAGCCCCAGCCGCGTCGTGAGGATCGCGGCCCCGTATGCCCCTATGCCGACGAATCCCGCCTGCCCCAACGAGATCTGCCCCGCCTGTCCCACAAGCAGACTCAGCCCCAGCGCCATCATGAAGCGGGTGGCCATGAAGGCGAGAATCGACAGGTAGTACGTATCGCTCAGGTACGCGGGGATGGTCATCACGACCACCGCGACCACCAGGAAGCCGGCGTGCTTGCGCAGATAGGCGAGGGCCGGCGTCATCTCCTTCACTGCCGGTTCACCACCTTTGCCCCCAGGAGCCCCGCCGGGCGTATGAACAGGACCAGGAGAAGGATGACGAAGGCTATGGCGTCCTTGTAGCCGGCAGAGACCAGGCCTACCCCCAATGCCTCGACTATCCCCAGCACAAACCCCCCCACCACCGCCCCGACCGGGTTACCCAGGCCTCCCAGCGTGGCAGCGGCGAAGCCCTTGAGCCCCAGGAGAGAACCCGAGTGGTAACTCATGAAGCTCGTGGGCGTGATCATGACCCCCGCGGCGGCGGAGATGGCTCCCGTGAGAGCGAAGCTGAAGATGACCACCCGGCTGTAGGAGATGCCCTGAAGCCGGGCCGCGGTCGCATCCACCGCGCACGCCCGCACCGCCTTTCCGAACAGACTCTTGCGATAGAACACCTGCAGCGCGATCACGATGGCGATGGTCGAGCCCACGACCCACAGCGTCTGTGGCGCCAGGGTGGCTCCGGCCACGGCGATGGGTTCCTCCCCGGAGAACGCGGGCAACGCGACCGCGTCCCGCCCCCAGATGAGCATGGCGACTGTCTCGAACACGAAGGACGCGCCCACCGTGGCGATGATCTGCGCGAGCACGCCTTTGTGGAGCAGGGGCCGGATGGCGACTACGTTCGAACCCGACGCTCACCAGCGTCACGATAGCCACGGCGCCCAGAAAGCAACCCCACAGGGGCAGTCCCACCTCGTGCAGTGCCACAGCGGTCATGCCACCGAGCATCACCAGTTGGCCCTGGGAGAAGTTGATGATCTGAGTCGCGTTGAAGACCAGAGTGAAACCCATAGCGGTCAGCGCGTAGACGCTGCCGCTAGTGATCCCACTGAATATGTATTGAAGAAACTGGTCGAAACTCACAACTGCGTCGCCGTCCGCTTCGCCGGTCAGGCGAGATCGGCGGGGCCCAAGACCCCGAAGCCCTTTTCGACCAGCAGTGTTTCCAGACGCTCAAGCTCTTCGGTCCTGAGCATGAGAGAGTCGCCCGCTCCGAGGTAGATGTACTCGATGTCCAGGCCTGAATCCGACACCAGACGGGCAACGGCGGCCAGTGCACCCGGCTCGTTGGGTAGGACCGCGCACACCACCGCATTCTCGACCACGGCGTACCCGGCCCTTCCGAGGACCTCCTTGGCTCGCTCGGGCTGGTCGACCACCAGACGGAGAATGCCGTAGTCGGCGGTATCGGCGATCGTGAACGAGAGGATGTTCACTCCGCCCTCGGCAATGGTCGCGAGCGTATCGGCCAGATGACCGGCCTTGTTTTCCACGAACACCGATAGCTGAGCAATGCTCATTGTCCCCCCACTAGAGTCGACGGAAGCCTATTCTAGTACACAGGATGAATGAGCGCGACTGGCGCAGGCGAAGGAACCGGGCCACTTGACCGGCTAGCCATCTGCCTTGCGCAGGGCCCCTTCGGTGTAGTGCTGGGAAGCATCCCACAGGATCCATTCGCTGAATCCCTGCTCCTCGGCAGCTTTGATCTGTGCCTTGACTCTCTCGACGCCGTATTCGACACCGTTCCAGTCGTAGTCCTGAAGCCAGGTCTTCCCATTGCACCGGTGCCCAGAAGCCGCTTCACGGTGTCCTTGCGTGGCGGCGGTCACCGTTTCGTACGGATTCGCGTTGGGGTTGTCGATGCCGTACGAGCCGGTGTAGTAGCCCTGCGGATAGACCATGGGGCAGATTATGTCGACGTTCAGGGCCATCTTCTCGACGATCTGCCCGATCCGCTCAGAATCGGCCATCTGCTGGGGGTTGACCGTGAGTCCGAACACGTCGGCCGACACCCACACCCCGAGCTTCTCCAATCGCTCCCGGGCGTACTCCAAGAATCCCGCTATGGCCTCCGCCTTCGTGCAGTACTCTCCCGGGTACTCTGCCTCCGAGATGGGACCGTCGGTCGGGAAGCGCACATAGTCGAACTGGATCTCGCGGAAGCCGTGCCGGGCTGCGTCCTCGGCTACCTGCACGAGGTACTCCCAGACCTCATGGCTATAGGGGTTGGAGTAGTTCAGACCCTTGTAGTCTGCCCACTTGCCGCCCTTTACGCTCCTCACGGCGAGTTCCGGTTTCGCCTCCGCAAACTCCGTGTCTTTGAAACAGACCACTCGGGCTATGGGGATGATGTCGTGCTCGGCCAGTTTGGCGATCAGCGCGTCGATGTCCGCGATCCGTTTCTCGACCAAGCCCAGTTCCTGCGCCAAAGGTATATCTGCGTCATAGGTGATCATGCCGAGGTCGTCCTTGACGTCTATGACAAAGGCGTTGATCTCGGTGCGATCCGCGATTCCGATCAGTTCATCGAGTCTATCGGATAGACCGGCCCAGTGGCTGGTGACGTACAGGCCCTTGACCGGCACGTAGGAGAGATCGCGGAACGCGACCAGGTCGACAAGCGGTTCGACAGTGTAGTCGGCCTGGGCGGAAAGGACGAGGCTGGCGGTCGGAGACCTGCCGTCCGACCCTCCCGGAAATCCGCCGCCACCCACCATCCAGCTACCCGAGAGACCAGAGGAGTACGAAACCAGCCGCGAAGGCGACCACGCCCCCGACGGCGATGGCGGCCAGCCGCACCCCCGCGCCCCGGCGCCGCCGGGCGGCCCGTGAGTGCCGTGAACTGCTGGTGGATCTGGCTTGGGGCATGGCCGAGATAGTGTAACAGAGCCATCTGCTAAACTTGCCGGGCTATGCGGCGCGACAGGATTCTTCGCTTCGTCACCATCGCTTTTGCGTTCGGGGCCTTCGTTGGCCTCGTTTGCGGGCTCGTTTTCGGCGGCGCATCCGACCCATCGAAGGCCGTGGCTGAGACCACCGACGCCGACTCTGCCGCCTCCACCGACTCCTCAGAGGGCACATCCGACGTCTTCGGAGCCCATGACCGCCGATCGAGCACGCACGATCGGCGCCAACGAGATGGGCCAGATACTTGTGCTCATGTACCACCAGATCGATTCGGAGGAGGCTGAGTGGACGCGGACTCCCGAGAACTTCCGCGCCGACATCGCCCGGCTCAAGGCCGAGGACTACTACCCGGTGAACGTGCGCGATCTGGCTTCGGGCAACATCGACATCCCAGCGGGAAAGTCGCCGGTCGTCATAACGTTTGACGACTCCAGGGACGGTCAGTACCGCATCCTTGAGGATGGAAGCCTCGACCCGGACTGCGCAGTCGGCATCATGCAGGCGGCCGTCGAAGCCGGCGACTGGGCGTCTCGGGCGTCGTTCTTCTGCCTCATCGAAGTGGACGAAGCCTCCAGGGAGATCTTCGGCCAGCCCGACACCAAACAGGAGAAGCTCCGCAATCTGGTCGACTGGGGCTACGAGGTCGGCAGCCACACGGTGACGCATCTGAACCTCAGCGACGCTTCGGCTGCGGAGTCCACCAAGCAACTCGCCCAGTCGCAAGCGACGCTGGAGGAGCTGATCGGGGGCGACTATGAAGTCACCAGCATCTCGATCCCGTTCGGTGAATACCCCGAGTCGGACAGTATCCTGACCGGCGGCCAGTACGAGGACATCGCATACGCGTACACAGCAGCGCTTTCGATCAACGGGGTGCCTTGCGCATCGCCTTTCTCTTCCGAGTTCAAAGCCATGCACATCCCACGCTTCAGGGGCAGCGAGCCCTACCTCACCGATGCGATCGACCACTTCAAGCAGAACCCGCAGTTGCGGTACGTCTCTGATGGAGATCCCATGACAGTCTCCGCTCCGGCCGATCTGGATCCCAAGCTGGGGGAACCGAGCGAGAGTCTCGGGCGGCCCGTCATCCTGTACTAGCCGGTCAGACTACCGCTCCACCGCGAGGGGCGACAGGCTGATACGTGCCGCTCCGCGCGCCACGCGCCTGGCTACCGTTCTACCGCCCTGAGACCAGGCCCCTCCGGCCCGTCCACCACTTCGGACACGCCTCCGCAGAGCCCGCAAGCGAACCGTTCGCCTGCGCGAACGCCCACCTTGAGGTGCACCACCACGTTGCAGTGGGGGCAGGGAACGTTCACATCGGGCCCTTGACCCTGAAGCGCAACCTTCTCGTTGACGACCTCCCACAGGGGATCGTACTTCTTCTTGGCCACCTCGCCTCCCGGTCCATGGCACGCGCCGCCTCGGGCCCGGCGCGCTCGGTGATGTATTCTTTCCACCCGGATGGAGTCTCTCACAGGAGGGCAGGCTACCTCAAGAGGCACCCCACCAGCGGAGACGAGTCACGAAACCATCGCAGCCGACAATAGAGAAGAACCAGGCCCGAGCGCTCCCAGTGTTCGATCTGGGGATCGCCCCATACCTGCCCGTGCAATACCTGCAGGCCCGGCTCCGCGCCCGCGTGGCCGACGGAGACATCCCTGGGGTCATCCTCCTTCTCGAACACGAACCGGTGATCACCCTGGGGAGCCGCGGCGCCCATGCCGACCTTCGCAGCCCCGCTCTTGTCGCAGCCCAGGGGATCGAGGTCGTGACCTCCGAGAGAGGCGGGCAGACCACGCTACACGCTCCCGGACAACTCGTCAGCTACCCCATCGTCCCCATCCCCCGTCAGGACCTGCGCTCATACGTTCACAATCTTGAAGAGACCCTGATCAGCCTGCTTGGCGATCTGGGCGTGACCGCGAGCCGACGCGACGGGCGCCCAGGGCTCTATGTGAACGGGGACAAGATCGCATCCGTCGGGCTCAGGTGCAGTCGCTGGGTGTCGAGTCACGGGACTTCCCTGAACGTGACAATCGACCTGGCGCTCTTCGATCTCATAGTCTCGTGTGGAGAAGCGGATCTACGGCAGACCAGCTCTGCAGGCCGTAACCGGCAACGCCTATGACATGGAGGAGATCAAGGCTCTCTACCTGCGGGCGGCGCAGCAGGTCTTCGGCTGGGAGTTCTCGCCCGTGCGCAAGGTGTCGTACGATCAGGTCGAGAGCGACCTTGCCATGGAGGCTCATGTCCAAGAGCCCCTTGAGGTACCCACGGCAGGATTCGAACCTGCGACACCTGGCTCCGGAGGCCAGTGCTCTATCCCCTGAGCTACGTGGGCACGGATTTCGGAGGCGTCGGAATCCGCGGCCGACGACGGGGCATTATACCCGTTCGAGCCGGGCCACACCCTTCTCCGGGTACGGCACCACCAGAGTATCGAGGTCACGCGGCAGGAGCGCACCGGGAAACACCGGCCTGAGCCTCGTCACGAAGCTCTCGCCAGCTATGACGCGAACTGATATGCGTCAGCACCAGCGTCCCGACTCCCGCCGCGCTGGCCACCTCGGCGGCCTCGCGTGCGGTTGAGTGCTCCGTCTCTATGGCCCGCTCGAGTTCCGAGGAACCGAAAGTCGAATCGTGGACCAGCACCGACGCGCCTTTGGCGAGCTCGGTCACGGCTTCGGTCGGACGGGTGTCTCCCGTGACCACGATCTTGCGCCCAGCCCTGGGCAGATCCATGACCTCTTCGGGCAGCACCTCCCTGCCCGCGGCGGTGATCACCGTCTCCCCTCGCTGCAGGCGGCCGAAGTCCGGACCCGGGACGACCCCCAACTCGATCGCCTTCTCTGGGTGGAACATGCCCGGGCGAGGTTTCTCCTCCAGACACCACGCCAGGCCGGGAAGACCGTGATCGGTGGACGCGGTCCTCAGCCAGTAGTCCTCGTTCTCCAGGACCAGCCCCTCGCGCGCCTCCTCCACCAAGAAGGGGAAGCGAGGCTTGCCGATCAGGCGCTCGGCATCGCGCAGCATCTCGTACAGTCCGCTCGGCCCGAACAGCAGCAGAGGCTCCTCACGCCCCAGGAGGCTGTACGTCTTCAGCAGGCCGGGCAGCCCCAGATAGTGGTCGCCATGGAGATGCGTCAGCAGGATCATTCCCACGCGGGCCAGCCCGACCGAGCGCATCAGTTGGCGTTGGGTGCCTTCGCCACAGTCGATGAGGATCCGTTCTCCGCCTCGGACCAGAAGGATCGCAGGCGAACCCCGATCGACGGTGGGGGTGGCGCCGGCCGTCCCCAGGAATACCAGATGAAGGTCCAACTACGTTCCGTCAGTCCTGAGAGCCGGGGTCTTCGCTGGATGTCTTCGAGGTCAGGCGGATCTCGTTCTCCTCAGGCCCCAAGGGGTGATGGAAGAACGTGGGGTTGCAGCAAGCGGCGCCTTCGCCCGACGCCTCGTAGGCTTGTTCTATCGTGATGCTGCACTCAGGCCGAGGCGTCCTGCTCACCCGGAGCGTTCCGTAGGGGTCGGAGCCGCGCCCGGATCGCCCTTTCTGCTGCGAGAACGCCGCAAGATCGAGCTCCGGGGCAAATACCTTGTGCAGGCAGCCGAAGTAGGTAGTCTCGCCGTCCTCGAATGCGTATATGCACGGGCATTGAGAACGAAGGCATCGCCAAGGCGACACGACGCGCTCGCAGATGACCTCACACTCCCGGCACTCAAGCCGCAGGCGCTCGCGCCTGCTCCTCCATACCCAGGTCTCGTCGGTCCTCTTGCCGATGCTCTCCATACGCGGAGTATACCGTCGCGGACCTATTCCATACCCTCCCAGCGTGTCCCGGGCACCAATCTCGCTCGATTCAACGACCCGTCTGTCGCCCAGCGCAGGATGCTTCGAGAGAACAACAGTTGTCCGCTCTCGCCCAGATCGACGCATCCGCTGACGAAGACCGCCCCGTGCAGAATGGTGCCGTCGAGCAAGACCGAGCCCTCATCAACCACGATCACGCCGTAGAGATCGCCCAGGTCTCGGGCATCGAGATCTGAGCCACCAGTCAGGATGACCAGAGCCGGAGCGCTCGGATCGCCCCCACCACAGTCGACGGGGATTGTCACAGTGCGGCCGCGAGAGGCCAGCACACTGACTCCCGCCCCGGGTGCGACATCCTCCGAAGTCGCCTCCATCTCGATCTCTGCCCACTGATCGAGTTCCAGCCAACCGGGGTCCAGCCTCCATGGGTCGGAAAGGCCGACGAAGCAACACTCCTCACCAAGAATGGCATCGCCCGGCGGCACGCAAACATAGCCCACGGTTTCCGCCTCGCCTTCTGTCGCACCAGCCGACTCCTCCTTCTCCACCCAGGGAAGAGCGCGGCCCGGGCTCGCTCGAACCGTTTCGGCGACAAGCGCCGCCAGCGGTAGATCGATGCCGTCGCGTCCGTGCTCAAGCCAGGCCGAGGTCCTCAGTCTGGAGACAGTCCCGTCCTGACGGACGGCGGCCTGCATCACCCAGTCCTCTCCTTCGTCGAACGCGCAGAGATCGCCCTCGACTGCTCCGGGTGTGGTCTCGTCGCCCGGCGGCCGATAGACGACCGCCCAAGGTAGCTCCTCCCACCTCAACGAGCGCCCGCCCTCGCAGAGCAGCCAGTCCCTGGTCTTTCTCCTCAAGACGCGTCCGTCCTACCGCCTCGTCGACCACGGCGCGTTCGGCGCACAGCACGACGGCGCAGAGTCCCTGGATCAGTACACCAAGGCCCAAACAGGCAAAGAGGACGAACATGAGAATCGATCCGGCGTGACCGAGGCGCCAAGAACCCTCACGGTCAATCCGCTGCCGAGCCGCGTTCGCCCGCGGCCCCATCATCGACCAACCCGACCGGTCGCTGCCGCCGCCGCAGATCCTCTTCCCCCTCGCCCGCTCATCTCCAGATGGAGCACCACGGCTTCGACTGACGCAAGATCGCTCACCGATAGCGGACCAGGCACCACTGCTCCATTCACCAGGTAGTCGAACGCGCCGCCGCTTCGCACCCCCTCCAACATGGTCTTGCTGTCTCGGTACGACGAGTGCGCATAGTGCGATGGCCGCGCATTGGGACACTCGCCCCACCGCCGCATGAGCGTTCCGCCCACGATCTCCCACTCCACCAAGACAGGGGCGGCGCGGCCTAGTCCCCGAGCGCAGCAGGAACACCACCTGCGAAGCCGAGGCCTCCAGCACGGCTGCGTTCGACGCGAAGGGACAACCGTCCGCTGAGGCAAGCCTCAGATCCCGTTCGAAGCGTGCCACTGCCACTCTGCCTTGCAGCGACTTCACTGTCAGGTCTCCCTCGTTTGCGCCGGCTGTCGCCAGCGACAGCCACACGCAGGAGGCCGCCACCGCCAGACCGGCGGCAAGTGCAAGACCTACCATGAGCTCGATCAGGGAGAAGCCTCGCTGGTTCTCGCCTCCCCCGCGCCTAGAAGTACACATCGAGCCTACGCCCCTCCTCCATCTGCCAAGACTGCAGTTCGCCATCGAGAGAGCACGTCGCACCTGTCACCGGTCTCGGACGATAGGAGGAAGAACAAGCCGAGTGGGCCCTTCTCGAACAGGACATCGGGCTGGAGGACCTCGGCCGGCGGATTGGCCAGGGTCGGTAGATGCACGACGGTTTCGTCGCCGGTGATCGATCCGTCCCCAGCCACCGCCTCGTGTCCTGCAGTCTCGTCAGCCGGCCACTCGTCTTCCTCGGGAACGATAGATCTCCACGGCGGTCCCCAGGCTCCCTCGGACTGCCGCACGCGGATCACCAACTCCCGGCCGGCCGCCCCGGACCAGTCGTACGCCTCGACACATACACCGCCGCTGGCGTCTAGGACTCTCGCTCACCGAGAAACCAGCCGTCCACCCACACACCCACAACGCACTCCGCGCCGCCGCGAGCCCTCAGTGCTCACGGACAGACGTGGGCCCAGGTTGCCAACCTATGGAAGTCACCCGGGCACCCCACTCCCAGGCTTCCCCCATTCCAGCTCCCTCGGAACGAGCCGAGAGATCATGGGCCTGGGCCCTGGTCCTCGCCGACCTGTCCATTGCAGACTGCATGCCGGTCGCCAGCGGTACCACCAGGACGGCTAGGATGACCATCGCCATGGCGACCTCGATTAGCAGGAATCCGCGGCAACAACTGGAGCGCTGGGTAGGACTCAGCCATGCTCGGTGACTACTCCTCCACCCAGTCTCGGGTGGTCAGTCCGCTCTCGGGACGCACGACCACGCGGTACACGGTCCCAGATGCATGGAAGTACAGTGATCCGCCGCCGTCTGGAGAGCCGAGGCTCCCGCCGAAGCCGACTGCCACGCGATCTCCGTCTCTCCAACGCGCGACGTTGGTGGACACGGGGGCCGTCGGCACTGCCGAGCCGAGGTTACCCCCGCTCGGTCGGAGGTCGTGCGATATCGCGAGCCCGTCGGACCCGTATCGGACCGTCGCGGTACCGCCCTGCCACAGAACCGCGACCTGAGCCGAAGTGGCCCCGGCCTGCCAACATCGCGCCGCCTCTCTGGCGTCCTGTTTGCTCAGCCCGCTCCCCAGCAAGACCGAGGCGGCCGCCAGAGCGAGGCCCATCACCGCCACAACAAGTAGGAGTTCGATCAGGCTGAAACCGCTCGAAGGAAGAATGTGGATTCGCTGTCTCATAGCCAAGAAGGCTACACGCGGCGAGCGGCTTGTTGAAACCGACTTTGGTTGTAGCTGGGCGCCCTGCCACCGCTACCGACCGGCCAAGTGAACTGGGTGGCGACACTCGAAGCGTCGCCACCCAGCCAAACCCGCTTCTACCAGCCGAGTTGCGCGCTTCCGTCCACCATCTTGACCTTGACGTAGCCGGTTGCGACATTCATTGTGTCCACTTGGATCCCAAACCAGTTCCCGCTGCCGCTTCTGCTCGCTATGTCTACCACCGTGGGTGACTGGAAGAAGACGGCGATCTGTCCGCTCCTAGCCTCGGCCGCCACAGCTGCCGTGATGGACGCTGGGGCCGTGCTCACCAGGTTAGCTCCGTTGTCGACCCATTTCATAGTGGTGTCTATGGCATTCAGCATGGCAACGGTGATCTTTGTGTAGTCAGGTGTATCCACGAACGCGGTCTGCATCGTCGTAAAGCCGTTGCGGACCAGAGTGTAGGCAGCCGCATCGTTTGCGCGCTCGCGCTGTCCTAGGAATGTCGGGATGGCGATCGCGGCCAGGATGGCGATGATGATGATCACCACCAGAAGCTCGATCAGAGTGAACCCTCGCTGGATCGGGGTCCGTTCATCGAACCAGCTTGCCATGTTGTGCACCTCCCTTCCCCGATCATATCCACAGTCGCCCGCTACTCGGGCGGTTCTGTAGTCTCAGTATTGACGCCACGCGACGCGGCGAGGTCTCTGACGTCAGCCGCGTCCCCGTCACGCTGGTCATCCTCGAGCAGATCGATCAGTACCATGTAGGAGTACGCATACTGTTGGTCGAGTTCTATCGCGCTCCTGAGAGTCCTCTCGGCCCCCTCGGCATCACCCGCGACTGCCTGAGCTTGAGCCAAGAAGGTCATGTTCTTGGCGCTTCCGTCGAGATCGACGGCTTGCCCCAGGACACGCACCGCGTCATCGCTTCGATTCTGATGGTTGAGATAGTTGAACCCCAATTCGATGCGAGTCTGGACGTCGGCGGGGTCTGCTTCCACCACCCGTTCCTGGAAGGGTAGAGATTCGTCGAACTTGCCTTGGAGCGAGAGGACCACGGCCAACCCACTCAGCGCCTCGAGGTCTTCCGGGTCCGAGGCCAGCACCTCTCGGTAGATCGCCTCGGCACCCCCAGTGTCACCACTCGCGGCAAGCGCTTCGGCGTCACCAACAGGGTCGGAGCAACCGGCCAACGCCAACACCGCGATCACGACGAACAGCGCAGCGAGCGCGTTGCGTGGGCCCCTATGTCCACGTGGGCCTGCAGCCCGAAATGTTGTTGGATTTCACCCCGGTCCCGCCTCTCGAATGTCGGTGCTTCTTCTGTACTCAAGGAGCCACAGTGCTGGGCGTACGCCAGATCGATCTCGCTGTAGATGTGACAAGGGGCAACGGGTCCTGTCTCGTGGGCCCGTTGCCCCAGTTCGGTCTCTGTCCTCAGCTCTCAGGCCAAAGCACGTTCAGGAGCCAAGCCTATCAGCAGAGCCGTTCTACCAAGCGGCGACGCTAGCGCCGGCTCTTGTAGAATGTCGTGCCTGCTCCCGCTTTGTCGACATAAACGCCCCAGGCCGTGCCGGATGCGGACATGGTGCCGACCGAGTAGGTCTGGGCCGCGCCATAGTAGGCCACGTCGTTGTCAGATGTGTTCGCCCCAGGAGCGGCGCTGTAGGGAGTCGCGATGGCGCCGGACAGCACGAAGGTGATGCTCGGCTCGATGGCTCCCAGAGCAGCCGCGGTCATGTCGGCCACGTCGAAGTCTCTATTGTCAACATAGGAGGATTCGATGGCGGTCATGGCGTTGCGGACGAGGGACTTGGACGCTGTGTCCTGGGCTTTCTGACGCTGTCCCAGGAATGTCGGGATGGCGATCGCGGCC
The DNA here is from genome assembly GCA_963714175.1 of uncultured Actinomycetes bacterium. GTDB lineage: Bacteria > Actinomycetota > Thermoleophilia > RBG-16-64-13 > RBG-16-64-13 > RBG-16-64-13. The sequence goes on from CAVQNN010000012.1 coordinate 116,635, forward strand.
AGGATGGCGATGATGATGATCACCACCAGCAGTTCGATGAGGGTGAAACCCTTGCCACCCTTCATCCTCTTGTGGATCAGATTGAACATGTGCTGCGTTCCTCCTTGGTCTTCTGGTCTTGAATGGTTATTGCCTTTGGTCAGTCCTAGCGGAACAGTGCTTGTCTGTCGGCGGACTAGGGCCGGACTCATAGGTTCCTCTTCGCGTACCTAGATCGATCTTGCCGTGAATGTGACCGGGGCAACGGGTCCTGTCTCGTGGGCCCGTTGCCCTAGTTCGGTGTCTGTCCTCAGCTCGAAGACGAGGTACGTTCAGGAGCCAAGCCTATCAGCAGAGCCGTTCTACCAAGCGGCGACGCTAGCGCCACCCTTGTAGAAGACCGTGCCTGCTCCCGCTTTGTTAACAAACACGCCCCAGGCCGTGCCGGATGCGGACATGGTGCCGACCGAGTAGGTCTGAGCCGCGCCATAGTAGGCCACGTCGTTGTCAGATGTGTTCGCCCCAGGAGCGGCGCTGTAGGGAGTCGCGATGGCACCGGACAGCACGAAGGTGATGCTCGGCTCGATGGCCATCAGAGCGACCGCGGTCATGTCGGCCACGTCGAAGTCTCTATTGTCAACATAGGAGGATTCGATGGCGGTCATGGCGTTGCGGACGAGGGACTTGGACGCTGTGTCCTGGGCTTTCTGACGCTGCCCGAGGAATGTCGGGATGGCGATCGCGGCCAGGATGGCGATGATGATGATCACCACCAGCAGTTCGATGAGGGTGAAACCCTTGCCACCCTTCATCCTCTTGTGGATCAGATTGAACATTTGCGTTCCTCCTTGGTCCTGAACGGTTGTTGCCTGTTGCAGTCGTACCAGAGCACTGCTTATTTATCGGCATTATTGGGCGTGACTTTAGCGATTCGTGTGCGACCTTCGACCCAGCATGGCGAAAAGGGGAAGTGCAGCGCGAGACACTCCTGCGTGCAGCTGCTCGACCGGGGACTAAGGAGGCTTTGGGCGTGGCTGACGACGGCGGGCCCGGAGGACCCGGGCCGCGCGTGCGCTAGGGTGCGCTAGGGCGTTGCCGCCACTTCCTGAGATTTCGGCAGTTCCCGCCACTGCAGAATCTGATAGGAGCCGACAGTCGGGAAATACGGCGGTGGGTTGTGCAGCATGAAGGAATCGTACTCGTTGGCGCCCCTGCCGAAACCGCCGTACGTAGATTCCGTCACAGGCCACCGACACCCGGTACGGCGTGAGCAGCGTGGACACCGAGCCGTAGAACGTCAGCAGACCGCGACGTGGCCCGGAGGTGCCGTTGTAGTTGACGAACTCCTTGCCGGTCTGGGCGATGATGGCCGCGTCGATTCGCATGTCCACGGTCCCGACGTTGCTCGTCCAGTTTGTCCCCATAGTCCCAGACTTTCGCATGGGCGCGTACATGGGAATCTTCATGTTCTCCTGGGCGATCAGTCCCACGGCCACGGTCCCGTCGTACTCTGCGTACGTGAGGTCGCCAACGATGTTGATCGAAGCCTTCACGCCGTTGCCGTTGAACTGTCCCGAGGCGGCTATGGTGAGCCGCCCGTCTATGCCGGTTCCCTCCACCCACACGTTGTCGTTCACGAAGATGACTCCGTGGGCGGGGATCGGCATCGCCGCGCTCAAGGTGCCGCCGGTACCGCTCGGGTACCCGTAGGTCAGGTATCCTCCTCGGTCCAGGCCGCCCGTCCCGCCCACGTAGTCCCACTGCTCCTTCTCGGCTGTCACCTTGGCTATCCTGTACGTATCGCCAGAGATCTTGATGTACCAGCCGTGGGCCGCGGTGCTGGGGGAAGGCGTGACATAGGGAAGGGCCACCCCGTCCAGGTTCGCCAAGTCCTTCAAGCGTATGAAGTCCGCCGTCACCGAGGCGAAGTTGATCTCAGGCACCGGGAACTTCCACAACGCTCTCGACGCACTGCTCCACGGGACCTCATCCGTGGTTACCCCATCCCTGTTGTTGTACTCATCCTGGGCGCAGGTGATAAGGTCGTTGATATTCTCGGTGTCGATTATTACCCCGGTATTGGAATGCGTCCTGCCCAACCACGGCCTGTCCAGAGGCCCGCCGATATGCACGTATTCATCAACGAGCAAGACGTATTCCGAGAACGAAGGCCTTCCTATGGTCGCGGTGACCGTGCGTGACTCCTCGCTGCTCGAAGCGGCGACCCCCGTGACCTTCACGTTCACATTGGAATCCTCAGAAGAGGGAGGGGTCACTAGGATGGTGTACGTTCCCTTCACGTTGGCGTCGGAATCGGCCAGCGTCACAGTCTGCTTCAACGGGTTGGCAGCCGCCTCGTTTCCCGCGATGGCAAAGCCGTTCACCTCGGATGACTCGCCGGTCGCGACCATCCAGAGATACTGGTTGAGCCCGGCCTCGGCAACCGCCAGAGACTGTGTGTAGGCCTTGTCGCGAGAGACATGGGTCTGGTTGACCAAGATAGACGATGCCAGCACCGCGGCCATCATGCCAACGACCATTAGCACCAGCATGACCAGCAAGAGGACGTAACCCGTCCTCGCAATCCTTGCGTATGCGAGTCCGCCATTCCCGACGTTTCATTGCAGCTCCCCGTCATATCTCTGGCGAATCTGTACGTCCGTCGCCAGCACGACACTGCCGTCCGCCAACTCTGGTTTTGCGTTCACCGTTACCGAGATGGTCACTGTGACTACCGCCTGTCTGAGGGCGGCTCTGGCGGCAGGGGTCGCAGCCGACTCGGGCGAGCACTCGACCAAGTCGGGGCCATCATACTTGTGGTATGTGAACACCGGAGCCGACCCATTGCGGATGGCTTCCTGGACCACGATTCCGTCGGTGTCGTAGGACCCCGGGTACACCCACAAGCCACCGCTCAACTCAGGTTCTGCGGTCTGCATGAGAAGCGTGGCTCCATCAAGGTAGTAGCGAACCTTCTCCGGGACGCCGTCCCCGAGAAGATCGCAGTAGAACTCTATGTCTTGAGGAAGCGCCTTAGCGATGGCATTTGATTGGCTCGTCAGATTGTCGGCCGACGACGTGGCCATGCGGACGTACCTGCCCATTTGATTGACCGCGGTTCTCGCGTCATCTTGGTTCTGGATGCGGGTCGTCTGAGAACTGAATACGCCGTTCAGGCTCGAGAACACGCCCAGGATGGCCACGCTCACGATCGCCGTCAGCAGCATCACCATCAGCAACTCGACGAGTGTGAAACCAGCCTGGCGAACGAGTCGTGCTTTCGCCGCGTTGGCGAATGCCGATCTTGTTGCGAACCGTCTCACTTCACACCATGTCCTTGTTTCTCGTGACCTCATAGCTCGTCGCCACACTACCCCCGTGGTTACCAGTCCCACTGCAGGTTGACCGTCTTGGTCGCCGCACCCGTGATCGTGATGTCCTCCACATAGTCCTCGTGATGGTTGGCCTTGACCACGAGTGTGTAGGTCGCCGGTACCACCAGGTTATCGAAGAAGGCTTCGCCCTTGTCGTTCGTCCAAACCGGGCTTCCCCCGATGCTCACCGAGGCGTTCTTGAAAGGCTTCCACTGATAGCTGCCGCCCTTCCAGACCCAACCCCACACCGTCACGTGGAGGCTACCCTTCACCGTGGTCGAAGTGGTGCTGCTGGTGCTTGTCGTACTGGTACTGGTCGTGGTGGTGACCAATGGATCGGTCGTGGTGGTGACCAACGGATCGGTGGTGGTCGTAGGCGCCTCGGTGCTGGTTGTGGTCGGTTCCGGGATGTTCACGGTGAAGACCACTTCCTGCGTCGTGTCGGGCAGCAGGACGATCTCTCTCGCCTCGCTGACGTAGTCTGCGCCGGCCAGAAGGGTCACGACGTACGGGTCGTCTGATGTTGAGAACCTCAGGTCGGAAAGCGTCCAACCGGCGGCGGTCGAGGCGTCGATAGTGGCACTTCTCGTGAAGCTCTGAGGGCCGGTCACCGACAGCTGGGCCCCAATCACGGGGTCACCCGCGCCGTCCACCACCCGGATTGTCATCCGCGAGGTCTTGTCGATGGTCAGGGTGATCTCCTGAAGACTGCTGTCGACGAGGGGGCCATCGGACCAACTATCGGAGCTGTAGCCGAACTTGGTGGCCTCCACGAAGTAGTAGCCCGAGCTGTCGGGCACGAGACCAGGAATGAAGAGCTGCCCCTGGTTGTTGGTCTTGATCGCGGAGGCGTCGATATTCACGTCCGGGTTCAGATGAGTGTTCTCGACAGTGATCTTGGCCTCACTGACAGGGTCGCCTGCCATGTTGACCACGTGCACCAGTAGGGTGGCCCCGCCTGCACCGCCCGCCACGTTGCTCACCAGTTCCACGGGGTCTATCCCCTCACGCTCCACGTAGACTGACCCCTCGAGCGTGACAGCGCTAACCGTGACCGCCACTCTCCGGTAGTTTGCCAGGGGGAAGGGGCCCTCATAGGCGTCGTCGCTCCAGTAGATGACATCTCGATGGATGAGGACCGTCGTGTTGCCGACCTCTCGGTACTCGTCCTCGGCCAAGGCGCCTTGCGGATGCCCGGTGGTGGTACCTACTTCGTCGTACGGCAGCCCACGAATGCTCTCCAGCTCTTGGGTCGCCACTTGGTGAAGAACAGACCTCATGTCTGAGTCGACCACGCGCGCCATCGCCGAAGCGAAGAACTGGGAGATTGCAATTAGGCCGATGACCAAGACGACCCCGGCCACCAGCACTTCGGTGAGCGAGAAACCTCTCTGTGAACCTAACTTGGCTGATCGGGAAGCTAACTTGGTTAGCATCCTTCTGAAGATGTTCATGCGTTCCCCTTCGGCCCCACTTGCGAGGCGACCGGTGGCTCGTGTGCCAGGACATAGCCCATCTGCCCGGATTGTCGGCAATATCACCCCGAAACTTTAGCGATTTCTCCGCATACCCCGCGAATTCGCAGGCTTTCGGGTGTGTTCCTGGTGTCGCCGACCCACGCGGGGCACACGGGCAGGCGAGGAATGCTCAGAGGGGCTCGGAGAATGCTCAGAGAGGGCTCAGGGGGCGCGGAAAGAGCGTGTGACGGAGACTGGCAGACCGCGGCGTATCACGGCCTTCAGCGCCCGCTGCTGCCGAAGCCGCCCTCTCCCCTCTTCGTGTCGGGCAGTTCCTCCGCCGTGACGAACGCGGGCTCTTCCACTCGTTGGATCACCAGTTGAGCTATGCGCTCCCCCGTCCCCACGACAAAGGGCTCGCTCCCTGAGTTGTACAACGAGACCCGCACTTCTCCGCGGTAGCCCGCGTCGATGAGACCGGGTGAGTTCACCACCATGATGCCGTGCTTGAAGGCAAGCCCCGAGCGGGGCTGGACGAAGCCCGCGTAGCCGGCAGGTATGGCCAGAGCCAGGCCCGTACCCACGTCCCTGCGTTCTCCCGCGGGTATCGTGACCTCTTCCACCGAGCGTAGGTCAGCGCCCGCGTCCCCGGGGTGGGCGCGCTCCGGAAGCCGCGCCTGCGGATGGAGCAGCTTGACCGGCAGCTCCACGCTAGAGCTTCAGCGAGCGTTCGATCCGCTGGACAGCCTCGGCGATGCGATCGTCGGGAGTCGTCAGCGACAGCCGGACGAAACCCTCCCCCGCCGGGCCGTAGCCGCGGCCGGGCGTCACCACCACGCCTGCCTGATCCAGGACGTGCTCGCTGAAGCTGGCCGAGGTGTAGCCCGCGGGCACCGGGATCCACATGTAGATGGTGCCCTTTGGCTTCGGCACCTGCATCCCCACCGAGACCAGGGCCTCAGCCAGCAGGTCGCGGCGCCGCCGGTAGATCTCGCACATCTCCTGTACGAAGTCCCACGGCCCGTTCAGGATGAAGGCCGCCGTACGCTGCAGAGCGTCGAACATGCCCGAATCCATGTTGGTCTTGAGCCGCCAGAGATGGGCCAGGATGTCGTGGTTGCCTACGGCGAAGCCGATCCTCCAGCCGGTCATGTTGAAAGGCTTGGAGAAGCTGAAGAACTCCACCCCCACGTCTTTCGCTCCGGGCACGCTGAGGAAGCTCGGGGCCACGTAGCCGTCGTAGGTCAGCTCGGAGTAGGCGTTGTCGTGGATCACGGCCACGTCGTACTTCTTGGCGAAGGCCACGACCCGCTCGAAGAAGTCGTCTTCTATCACGGCCGCCGTGGGATTGTTGGGATAGCCGATGAACAGCACCTTGGCCCGACGGGCCTCCTCTTCGCTGATCTCGTCCAGGTCGGGCAGGAAGCCCTTCTCGGGACGCAGGTTCAGATACTTCACCTCGGCGCCGACTATGATCGATCCGCCGGAATACACGGGATAGCCGGGATCGGGCACCAGAGCCAGGTCGCCGGCATCGAGCAGAGCCCAGCAGACGTGAGCGAGTCCCTCTTTGCCGCCCAGGAGGGGGAAGAACTCCTTGGTCGGGTCCAGATCCACGCCAAAGCGCCGTTTGTAGAAGGAGGCGGCCGCCTCGGCGAACTCCGGGAGGCCCCAGTTGCTCGGGTAGCGGTGATTGCCGGCGTCGGCCACTTGGCGCTGCATCTCCTCGACGATGAAACCGGGCGTGGGCAGGTCGGGATCGCCGATTCCCAGGCTGATGACATCCACCCCGCTCTCGCGCTTCTCGGCGATCTTCTTCTCGATCTCGGCAAAAAGGTACGGGGCCAGGTCGTCCATTCGCCGGGAAAACAGCACGTTCGCCTCCTCGTTGGTCAGATACAGGTCGGCGCGGGCCACTCGAGCCGGCGCAGCAGATCGCTCGACAGCTCGCAGGTGAAGACCTCTTCCGCCGGGCCCGGTCATGAAGACGCGCGGCCGGGCGCCCCCGCCGGCGCGGTCGTCCTCGACCTCGATGGTGAGGTCGCCGCCGAGCAGGTGCACCAACACCGGGACTCGCGGCCAGCCCCAGCCGCACACAGGCCGCTCCCACGGCGGTGGCTCCGGTCCCGCAGGCCTGAGTCTCCCCCACGCCGCGCTCCCACACCCGCATGCGTACCGAGCCGTCCGGCTCCACGTGTATGAACTCCACGTTCACGCGATTGGGGAACAGCGGATGACGCTCGATGATCGCGCCCACGCGCGGCCACATCGAAAGCGGCCGGATCGTCCACCAATACGACGCAGTGTGGATTGCCCACGTCCACGAATGTGAACCGATACTCGCGCCCCGCCGCCTCGATCACGGCATCCACTATGTCGCCGTCGGCCGACCAGCCTGCCTGCCCCCCGCAGCTGCCCCGACGCGATATTGGTGCTGCGGAAGCGGGCTCGACCCATGTCCACCCGGACCGTGCCATCCTCCAGCACTCGCGGTCTGATCGGCACCGGCCAGGGTCTCCACGGTGAACTCCGGCTCGGAGACCACCCCCGTTTCCATGAGATAGCGGGCGAACATGCGGATGCCGTTGCCGCACATCTCCGGCTCGCCCCCGTCGGGGTTGAAGACCCGCATGCGAGCCACCGCCCCGGCACGGCCCCGGTTGGGCGCGTGTGCAGCAGGATGCCGTCGGATCCGACTCCCAGATGCCGATCACAGAGCAGGGCGATGCCCGCGGAGGTCAGAGGACCCGGCATGCGCCGCTTCCTCCACGATGAGGTAGTCGTTGCCCAGTCCTTGCCATTTGGCCAGCTTCATCGTCGCTAAGCCTCCTTGCCGGGTTCCCCAGGCGGCTCGGTTTCCAGGAGGGCCTCGATCTTGCGAGCGATCTCGGACGGATCGCGCTCTAGACATCAATGATAACAGCGTCCCTCAGCTTGCGCAGCCAGGTGAGCTGCCGACGCGCGTACCGCCGCGTCGCCGCCGCGATCTGGTCGATCGTCTCCTCGAGAGTCTGCTGCCCGTCGAGATAGCGGCAGATCTCGGGGTAGCCGATGGCGCTGCGGATGCCGGGGCCACCCGGGCGCGTCTCCTCCAGTCCGGCCTCCTCCCGGAAGCGCCGCACCTCCTCCACCGCGCCTCCGTCACGATACGGACCGCCCGGGCGTCGATGCGCCCGTACAGCTCCGTCCGCTCCAGAACCAGACCCACCACCAGGGTGGGGTGATCGTAGGCCGGCGACCACAGGTCGTCGCGCCCCGACCAGGCCTGTCCGGTCGTGCGGACGGCCTCCAGAGCGCGTATCACTCGGCGGACGTTGCGAGCGTCGATGGACCGAGCAGCCTCGGGGTCGAGACGGCCAAGTTCGGCATGGAGCGCGCCGGGGCCTTCGGTCGCGGCGCGCGCCTCCAGCCGGCCCCGCAGCATCGAGGTCCGCCCCGGGCGCCACGGCCAGCGGAGCCAGGGCCGCCCTCATGTACAGCCCGGTGCCCCCGACCACCAACGCCCTGCCGCGCTCGCCAGATCCTCCTCGATCAGCGGCCGCGCGCGCGCCGCGTACTCGGCGGCCGAGAACGTCTCACCTGGCTCCACGCACCCCACCAGTTCGTGGCGACAGGCTCGGCTCTCTTCAGCAGACGGCTGGTTGGTCAGCACCGGAAAGCCCCGGTACACCTGCATGGAGTCGCAGGAGATGATCCGAGTCCCGAGCGAGCGGGCCAGCTCCAGCGCCACGGCCGTCTTGCCCACCCCGGTGGGCCCCAACAGCGCGACGACCGTCCCGATCGCGACGGCCTTCCAGCAGGCCGGAGTGCGCGAGACGCTCACGGCCTGCCCCGGAAGCTGGTGGAGGTGGCCTCCAGCAACTCCACCATCACGAGCTCGCCCGGTTTCGCCTCTGAACGGAAGTTGACCGGCTTGTGGCCTCGGGTCCTCCCCATCACTTCTCCCTCAGCGTGCCGGCTCACCCTCTCCACCATCACCTCGACGGTCGTGCCCACCAGGGCCTGATTCTGCTCCCGGCCCAGCCTCTGCACCAGATCCACGAGCCTCTCCATGCGCTCTTGCGCCACCGCGGGCTCGAGCCTGCCCGGAAGACGCGCCGCCTCGGTCTGGCGCCGCGGCGAATACACGAAGGTGAAGGCGCTGTCGAAGCGGCATTGCTCCACGAGAGACAGCGTGTCGGCGAAGTCGGCCTCGGTCTCCCCAGGAAAGCCGACGATCAGGTCGGTCGTCAGAGTCAGGTCTGGGACGGCCGTCCGCAGCCGGCGGACAAGCTCAAGATACGTCTGCCGATCGTATCCGCGGCGCATAGCCGTCAAGACGCGGTCGCTGCCGGACTGCACCGGGAGATGGAGGTGCTCGCACACCTGGTTCGCACCCGCCATGAGGGCGATCAGTTCGTCGGAGACATCCTTGGGATGCGAGGTCATGAAACGGACGCGCTCCACCCCGGAGACCTTGCAGGACCGTTCCAGGATGTCCGTCAGCCTTTCCCGGCCGCCGAACCCCGGCTCCTTGCCGTACGCGTTCACGTTCTGGCCCAAGAAGGTGAACTCCCGCACCCCCGCTTCGGCCAAGGACTCGACCTCGTCCAGTATCGCCGCCGCCGGACGCGAGGCCTCCGGACCGCGCACGTAGGGGACGATGCAGTACGAACAGAAGTTGCTGCACCCGGCCGTGATCTGTACCCAGGCCGAAGGTCCAGCGGTACGAGTCCGCGGCAGATCGGCGCTCCACCGAGTCGTCCGGTCCTGGAAGGCTCCGGCCGGCTTCCCGTCTGATCGACACCTTTCGAGAAGCGCCGGCAACTCGTGCAGGCTCTGCGGACCCACCAGCACATCCACGAACGGGAAGTCGCCGAGAAAGTCCTCCCGGCGGCTCTGGGCGAGGCAGCCCGCTACTACCACCAGCCTGGCGGTGTCGGCCTTCTTGAGCCGAGCGGCCGTCCCCAGGTGCCCGGCGAGACGGGTGTCGGCCTTCTCACGGATGGAGCACGTGTTGTAGACGAGCAGGCCGGCCTCTTCCGGCGACTCGACCCGGCAAAGGCCCATCTCGTCGAGCAGCCCCGCGATCCGCTCGGCATCGTGGTCGTTCATCTGGCACCCGAAGGAGCGCAGGTAGTACGTCCCTGGTTGCACCGTCTCTACTTGGCGTACTCCACCGCGCGGCTCTCCCTGATGACCGTCACCCGGATCGTCCCCGGATAGTCGAGCTCCTGCTCGATCTCCTTGGCTATCTCCCGGCAGAGGAGCGCAGCCGCGTCGTCGTCGATCTCGTCGGGCTTGACCAACACCCTGATCTCGCGGCCCGCCTGGATGGCATAGCACTTCTCCACCCCAGGTTTGCTCTCGGCGATGCGCTCCAGCGACTCGAGCCGCTTGATGTAGGTCTCCAGCGTCTCCCGGCGAGCGCCCGGGCGAGCGCCGCTGACCGCGTCACCCGCGGCGACGAGGACGGCCTCGACCGTCGCCGGCTCGATCTCGTAGTGGTGAGCCTCGATGATGTGAGCCACGGCTTCAGACTCGCCGTAGCGGCGGGCAACATTGCCCCCGATCATGGCGTGCGAACCCTCGACCTCGTGGTCGACGGCCTTGCCCAGGTCGTGCAGCAGACCGGCCCTCTTCGCCAGCTTGGCGTTGACGCCAAGCTCGGCGGCCATAAGGCCGGCGAGATGAGCCACCTCGAGGGAGTGGATCAGCACGTTCTGACCGTAGCTGGTCCGGAATTTCAGCCGCCCAAGAGCCGCAGCAGTTCGGGGGCGACACCGTGGACGTTGGCGTCCAGCACGGCCTGCTCGCCGGCGTCCTGGATCTCTTTCTCCACTTCTTCGCGAGCCTTGGAGTACATCTCCTCGATCTTCGCGGGGTGGATACGACCATCGGCCACCAGTTTCGACAGCGTCAGTCGGGCGATCTCCCGGCGGACCGTATCGAAACCGGAGAGCACGACCGCCTCTGGGGTGTCGTCGATGATGAAGTCGATGCCGGTAAGGTTCTCGAGGGTGCGGACGTTGCGGCCCTCTCGCCCGATGATGCGGCCCTTCATGTCGTCCGAGGGCAATGGCACCACCGACACGGTCGTGTCGGCAACGTGGCTGGCCGCGTTGCGCTGGATGCACACCGACAGGATGTCCTTCGCCCGACGCTCGCCCTCGTGCCGGGCCTCTTCTTCGACCGACCTGACCAGCTTGGCCATGTCGTGGCGGACTTCGTCCTCGGTCCGCTTGAGAATGATCTCGGCGGCTTGATCCTTCGTCATGCCGGAGATCTGCTCCAGTTGGCGCTGCTGTTCGGCTTGAGTCGCCTCAGCCTCTTCGATCACCTTGCGGTAGTGAGCCTCGCGGTCGCTCACCGACTGCTCCCGCCGGGCCATGTCCTTCTGCAGCTCGTCCAACGCCTCTTCCCGGCTCAGCAGGCGGTTCTCGAGTTGAGTCAACTCCTGGCGCCGCTCCTTGACCTCCGCCTCTGTCTGAGTGCGCAGCTGATGCATCTCGTCCTTGAGTTCGACCCGCGCCTCACGCTGAATAGTCTCAGCCTGGCGCTCCGCGTCCTGGACGATCTTGCCTGCTGCCGTCTCGGCCGAGGCGATCTTCGCCTCTCCCAGATGTTTTCGGGCAAGGAAGCCGGCGGCAGCGCATATGATCGCCACCACCAGCACTATCACGATCCATACTACCGTCGTCATATTTCCACCACTCCAATCGCGTGCGTCACCGCAGCCTGGTTGGGTCACTTGCGAAGATCGCCCGCTCTGCGAGAACGAAAAAAAGCCGAGCTTACGCTCGGCCGAAGACTGCCTCTATCTACCTTGCCCTATCTCGGGACAGACCGCGCCAACGGCATGGTCCCCTAACCAAGACGTGCCGCCGCGCGGATATTCTCCCCAACATCTAAGACTTCGGCTTCCACACCCGCATGCGAGGGACGCCGATTCACAAATCCATGGTCAAAAGCAAGGTCGCGCAAGAAACATCGTCGACCGATCTTCACACGCATCAGAGTTTACCCTTGCGCGGAATGAAGTGTCAAGAAAGCTCGTCACCATCGTGCTCGCCCGCCTCGCCCGCCTCCGACGCTCAGCGTCCGCGTCACCGAGCGAATCGCGTCCCAGTCGTATCCCCGCCGAGCCAGGAAACCCGCCAACCTCCGCTCGGCCGACGCGGGATCCTCCATGAACTGTCGCCCGAATCGTCTGCGCGCGATGGCCGTCACGGCCTCCAGCCCCGCCTCGGCATGCGGGCCGTCGTCGGCTTCCGGCCACGAGTCCTGCCTCGACCACCTTGCGCTCGACTCCCTTCCGCAGGAGCTCGACTCTGATCCGCTGCGGACCCCATCCACTCTGCAGCTTCTCGGCGGCGTAGTGAGCCGCGAAGCGCTCGTCGTCCAGATAGTCGAGGCTCTCCAACCACTCCACCGTGCTGCGGATCACCTCCGGCTCGAAACCGGCCGCTCTGCAGACGCGTCTCGATCTCACGACCGGAGCGGTCGCGCAGCGCGAGCAACCCCAGCGCCCTGTCCCGGGCCCGAAATGGGGCATCCTCTTGGACCAGACGCTCTCGCATGTTCCCTCAGTCAGGGTCTGACCCACTCGAAGACCTGCCCGATCCGCCACCATAGCGGAGAGATCGAACGCGCGAGACCCGTCAAGATACACGACCACCCGTTCGGAAGGCCCTCTCTTGGCCACCAGAGACGTGATGACGCCTCCGCTCGGAGGCGTCGCCGGCATCCGCTTCGGAGACCGCACGGGATCAGCCGCCTACTCGGCCGCTGCCTTCTCGTCGGGGGAAGGAGCCGTGTCGGCTTCAGCCTTCGCCCCACTCGCGCGGCCGGCCTGCTTGGCGCCGCCCTTCGCCTCAGTGACCGACCTGCTCCCCAGGATTGTGCCATTCGGGATTGAGTGCCGCGATGACCTCCCGGCGAAACTGCTGCACCAACTCCGGATTGTCGCGCAGGAACTGGCGGACGTTCTCTCGTCCCTGCCCAAGGCGCTGGTCGCCGTACGAGAACCAAGCGCCGCTCTTCTGCACGATCTTGTTCTCGACGGCCAGATCGAGCACGTCGCCCTCCGTGGAGATGCCCACGCCGTACATGATGTCGAATTCGGCGTCCTTGAACGGCGGAGCGACCTTGTTCTTCACCACGCGCACGCGTACCCGGTTGCCGACGGCCTCGGTGCCCTCTTTGAGCGTCTCGATGCGACGGATGTCGAGCCGCACCGACGCATAGAACTTGAGCGCCCGGCCGCCCGGGGTCACTTCGGGGTTGCCGAACATGACCCCGACCTTCTCCCGGAGCTGGTTGATGAACACGGCGGTCGTCTGCGTCTTGCTGATGGTGCCGGCGAGCTTACGCAGAGCCTGACTCATGAGTCGAGCCTGCAGGCCCACGTGCGAATCGCCCATCTCGCCCTCGATCTCAGCCCGAGGCGTGAGAGCCGCCACCGAGTCGATCACCACGATGTCCAGCGCTCCGCTCCGGATCAGCAGCTCGGTGATCTCCAGCGCCTGCTCGCCGTTGTCCGGCTGAGAGACCAGAAGATCGTCGATGTTGACCCCGATCTTGCGCGCATAGGCAGAGTCCATGGCGTGCTCGGCGTCGATGAACGCGGCCTTGCCTCCGGCTCGCTGCGCCTCGGCGATGACGTGCAGCGCCAGCGTCGTCTTGCCGCTGGACTCAGGTCCGAAGATCTCGACCACCCGACCCCGCGGCAACCCGCCCACGCCCAGAGCGAGATCGAGCGCCAGAGACCCGGTGGATATGGCGGGGACCCGCAGAGCCGCCGATTCGTCCCCAAGCCGCATGATGGAGCCCTTGCCGTACTGCCGCTCGATTTGTAGAACGGCCATCTCGAGGGCCTTATCCTTTTCCACCGCTCCTCCTAAACTGTCTCTTGTCCACCACTCCGTGTTCCACCACTTCTCGCGAAGACCGTCCGCTCGAGCACCGTGTACACGGCTCCTTCGCGCTTCAACTCGCTCTCGAACAAGCACACCGACTCTACCGCAAACTCAGCCTGACCACTCTCGGACCTTGGTTGCACTGGGCCGGGGTTCCGCAGCCTCGCCACGGTCAGGTGAGGCCGGAACGGACGCTTCTCTCTCTGCATGACGCCGGCGCCTTCCAGACCGTCCATGATTCGAGCGAAGAGTCCCGCGAACACCCCGCCTTCGTCGGTGATTTCCAGCGTGACCACCCGCGCTCTGCTAGTCGAGGGCAGGAGCAGGAATCCGCCGAGCAGAGCCTCGCCCCCCATGTCCACCGGCACCGATTCGACCACGGCCTCCGCCGACTCTCGCCTCCCGCTCGCCCACCTCGCCGATGAAGGCCAGGGTGACGTGAAACTGAGACTCGTTCATCAGGCGCAACCCGGGGAGCCGCGGCAGCATCCCTTGAGCTTCCCGGACAAAGCCGAAGAGCTTGCTCCGGCAGAGGCACGGCGACGAACAGTCTCCGCTTCGCGCCTCCGGCCCCGTTCATGTCCGTTCAGTCTCCCTCCGACTCCGCCGCGACCCTCTTGCCGTCCGCCCCCGTCCTTCCTCGCAGGCTTCGCCACGCCTTGACGAAGTAGTCCAGACCGCTGATCACGGTCAGCGCCAACATGATCACCACGAAGTACCAGGTCACGTGGTGCCCACCCACGGTCCACTCCCAGTGGAACAGCCGCGGCGAGATGATGAGGGCCGCCAAGGCGAACATCTGGCTGAACGTCTTCACCTTGCCCCACTTGCTGGCCGCGATGACCACGTTCTCCACCGCCGCGACCATCCGCAGCCCCGACACCGCCAATTCCCGCGCAATGACAACCATAGCAACCCAGGCGGACAGGCGAGGCTCACCGGTGGGGCCGTCGAGTTCGATCAGACACACGAGAGCGGCGATCACCAAGCAGCTTGTCGGCCAGAGGGTCCAGAAATGCGCCCAATACCGTGGTCTGATGCCAGCGGCGGGCAAGATATCCGTCTACGAAGTCGCTGACCGACGCCAATACGAACACGACCAGCGCCACGATGTCTCCAGCCGGGACGTCGCCCAGGGCGAATACCATGAACACCGGGACCATGAGTATCCGGAACAGGCATATCGAATTGGGCAGATTAGGACGCATCGCACCTTCCCACCAGGTCGTATCCGACGACCGCGCTCACCGTCACCATCAACGTGTCCCCGGGTGCCGTCCCCGCGGGAATCTCACCTTCGACATAGGTCACCCCGTCTACCTCAGGAGCCTGTCCGGCGGTGCGTCCGACAGCCGTGGCACCGTCGCCCACCTCCTCAGGGTCCAGCGAGTCGATCATGACCTCGATCTGTGACCCGATCATCTTCTGGTGCTCGTGCTCGGCCCGCACCCCCAGGATCTCGTTCAGTCGGTTGAGCCGTTCCCGGGCCACTGCTCGACCAACGCGGGGTCGAAGCGCCTCCGCCGCCGTCCCCTCCTCGGGACTGTATACGAACCCTCCCGCGTAATCAAACCGTGCTTCCCTGACGAAACTCAGCAGATGCTCGAACTGCTCGTTCTTCTCTCCGGGAAAACCCACGATGAAGGTGGACCGCACCGACACATCAGGCATCAGCCGCCGAGCCCGCTCCAGCAGTTCTAGGTATTCGTCGCCGCTTCCCCAGCGGCCCATCGCCCGCAGGACGTCCGGATGCGAGTGCTGAAAAGGCACGTCCAGGTAGTGGCAGAGCTTGGGCTGCTCGGCCATGTGACGCAGGAGCCTATCGGTCACGTGCTCCGGCTGCAGGTACATCAGTCGTACGCGCCGGCAGCGCTCGTCAGCCGCCAAGGAGATCGACCAGATCCACCAGATCGAGCCCGCCACTGGTCCAGACGGCGGTGTCTTGTCCGACCAGCACCAGCTCCCGGGCCCCTTCAGCCAGACAGGCATCCGCCTCCCGGAGGATGTCGGCCGTCGCCACTGAGTAGTACGCTCCCTTGATGCCGGGGATGGCGCAGAACGTGCACGGTTCGTCGCAGCCATCGGAGATCTTGACATAGGCGTAGGACGAGCCCGCGACGCGAGCCGCGTCCGACCGGACCGCGTCACGGCGTGCGCTCGATCCGTTGCCGGTATGCAGAGCCGGTTCGGCCCCGAACGTGAGTGTTCGAAGCAAGGCCGCCTCATCCGCGCCGCCGGTAAGCCCGAACCACCCCGACACCTCGGGAATGCCGCTCGCCAACTCGTCGCGATAGCGTTCCACCAGGCATCCCATCACAAGGACGGCCTTGTCGGGATAGCAGGTGCAGGCATCGAGGATGGCGCCGATCGACTCTTCCTTCGCGTCCTGGATGAAGCCACAGGTGTTCACCAGGATGTGGGTCGCGTCGCTCGGGTCCTCCGTCATGGTCACCCCGGCTGCCAGAAGCGACCGCACCAGCGCCCGACTGTCGGCCTCGTTCTTTGGGCAACCCAGGGTGTGAACGTAGACGCGCGGTAGGCTGGCCGGCGGGGACGGCATGCTACTCGGCGGCAACTATGCCGGTCTCTGTGACGAGAAAGGCGCCGGCCTCCCCTGCGACAGTATGCGCCACACCGTTCAGCGACACGGCCAGCACCTCCGGCTTGCCCACGTTCATCCAGTATCGCTTCGCGCCGTCGAACGTCTTCTGCTCCCGCCCGCGGAGAGAGTACCGGCGAACATCTCCGCCCCCTCCGCGCTGTCTTCTCGGACCACCAACCAGCAACTCCCCTCGGTGACGGTCAACACCACCTCGACGTTCTCCCCGGTCGTCACCACGAGCGACGTCGTGGTCGAACCTGCTGCACCACCGCCGACAGTGGTGGTAGTGCTGTCGTCGGTGTAGCCGGAGGTAGTCGCCGTGCTGCTGAAGCTGGCACTGTCCAATGGAGGCGACGGGTCGTCGCCGCGCGCGCCGAACCAGGCAAGCAGGAACACCGCCACCACCGCCAGCACGCCCACGATGGCATAGCCGCGCTGACTGCGACGGGCTCTTCGTTTCTTGCGCTCCGCGACCGTCCGAGAGCGTGGCTGCTGGACGGCCTCGCTGCGCAGCAGCCCAGGCTCCTCCTTGCCGGTCTCGTATGACCGCCGGATACTCATCGACCAACGCGTCCCCGTCGAGCTTGAGGAAGGTCGCGTACGTACGCAAGAACGCCCTGAGCGAAGGTCGGACCCCGGCATCACCTCGAAGTCGTCCTCTTCCAGGGCCTCGAGATACCTGGACCTGATCTTGGTGACGTCTTCGACGTCTTTGATGGTGAGGCCCTTACGGATGCGGGCCTCGCGCAGGCTGTTACCTATCTCCGGCACAGGGATCGAGCGATACCTCTCGGATCAGGCGCACCGCGGAGCGGACGAACCGGCGCGCGTCTTGGATGGGGTCGGAATTCTCGACCACGAGCCCCTCGACAACGCTGGTAAATCTACCATCATCGAAGGCTCTTTCCAAGGAATGCACCGCATAACGGGGCATTCGAGCGGATCAGTCGAAGTCCTCTTCGTCGTCCGGGTCATCAGCCGCTCTCGAGGGAGGCCAGCACGTGCTCGCATTCCTCGGACTCGATGAGTATCTGCCTGGGCTTGCTTCCCTCGTACGGCCCCACGATGCCTCGCCGCTCCAGCATGTCGATCAAGCGACCGGCCCTCGTGTAGCCCACACGCAGCCGCCGTTGCAGCATCGACACCGAAGCGCTGCCGGTCTCGATGACCAGCTCAGCAGCGTCGGCCAGCAGCTCGTCTGAGTCGGGATCGAACAGCTCGTTCTCGCCCTTCTTGACCTCGGCCGGGCGTCTGAGCAGCTCCTCCCTGAACTCGGGCTCGGCCTGATGACGCCAGTGGTTGACGAGGACGGCGATCTCTTCCTCCGTGATGTACGCGCCCTGCACCCGCTGCAGATGGCTGGAGCCCAGCGGCTTGAAGAGCATGTCGCCCATGCCCAGCAGCGTCTCGGCCCCGTTCACGTCCAGGATGACCCGGGAGTCGGTCTGGCTGGAGACCGCGAAGGCTATGCGCGAGGGGATGTTGGCCTTGATCATGCCGGTGATGACATCGGCCGACGGACGCTGGGTCGCCACGACCAGATGGATGCCCACCGCCCGGGACTTCTGGGCCAGCCGGATGACGTAGTCCTCCACCTCCTGCGGTGAGGCCATCATGAGGTCGGCCAACTCGTCGATGACGATGAGGATGTAGGGCAGCGGACGTTCGCCGCGCCGCGCCCGGGTCTTGTTGGCCTCGGCCAGATTGCGCGCATGGTCCAGCTCCATCAGTTCGTAGCGGTCTTCCATCTCCTTGACCACGTTGTGCAGCACGCCGGCGGCGTCCTTCATGTTCGTGACCACCGGCACCAGCAGGTGAGGGATGCGATCGTAGTGGGACAGCTCGACCTTCTTGGGGTCGATCATGATCATCCGCACCTGCTCGGGAGTGCTGCGCAGCAGCACCGACGACACTAGGCAGTTGACGCAGCCGCTCTTGCCCGAGCCGGTGGTGCCGGCGATGAGCAGGTGCGGCAGCTCGCGTGAGGTCGGCGTACACCGGCTTGCCCGATATGTCCTTGCCCAACCAGACCATGAGTGGTCCGGCGGACTTCGGGAACTCGTGGTAGATGTCGCCCAGGGTGACCAAGTCGGGTCTCTGGTTGGGGACCTCCACCCCCACCGCCGACTTGCCCGGGATGGGAGTCAGGATGCGGATCTCGGTGCTGGCCAGCGCGTAGGCCAGATCGTCTCTCAGAGAAGACACCTTGGCCACCTTGGTGCCTGGGGCCAGCTGCAGCTCGTACCGGGTCACGCGCGGACCTACGACCATCCCGATGATCCTGGCCTCCACGCCGAACTGCGACAGCGCCTCGAGCAGCACCGCGCCTACATCACGCTCGTTGGCGCCACGCCCGGCGGCTGGAGTGCTCTTGTGCAGCATGTCGGGCTCGGGCAGCAGGTAGCTGGGCTCGCTCACCGACAGCTCTATCTGCCGGGGCGTCCGCGCAAGACCAGGGAGTGTCGCCTGACCCGAGTCGCCATCGTCATCATCATCCTCCATGTCTTGCCCGTCCAGACCCGCGCCGTCCACGCCCGCGGAGACGACGCGCCGAGAGGACATCGCCAGGGTGTCCGCGGTGCCGTCAGAAGCGAGCCTGGCTTCTGAGGACGGCGTGTGGGCCACGCCCCCCGTCGCAGTCTGCTCCCCGGTACGGTAGATGTCTGCGAAGGCCTCCGCCCCATCGAGCACCCCCCTGCTCTGCCCGCCGGCCTGGGGGCTCAGTGGAGCCATGGGACTGCGCGAAGCCGGACGCCCGGCGGCCCAGTCGTCGAATGCATCATCGCGAGCGCCATGTGCCCGGCCTGCGGATGTGGCGACGAAGCGCTCGGCATCCATGTCGCCCACCAGGTCCACGGGACCAAGCTGTCTCCCCGTCGCAGGGAGATACTGGTCGTCGAGCGGTCCCGCCTTCCAAGACGCCCCTCGGGCGGCCTGCGTGCCGGCCATGCGGGCGGTCAACTCCTCTTCCCGCCGTCTGGTCGCCATGGTGCTGCGCTCCGGCCGTCGTCCTGACCACCTGTGCCGCCTCCCGGGTTCGCCTGCCCAACCATAGGGCAGTGATCCCCGTCACCAAGCTCAATCCCACCAGCTACGGCCAACCAGCCCACGATACCCACACCGACGACGCCTATCAGGCTCCGGAAGCCTCCGAAGAGAGCCTCGCCCAGCCCACCGGCCAGCTTCTCGAACTCGACTCGAACGAAGAGTTCCTCCCCATGTCCTCCGAACGGCGGCACGTTCCCGCCCATCAGCAGGAAGAGTCCGAGAAGGAACACCAATACGCCCAAGAACCGGTAGGAGCGCCAGAACTTGACTTCGAAGACCGTGGTCGCGGCCAGCAGCAAGAGCGCCATTGGAACCAGGAACGCCAGCCGGCCGAAGGCGAAGGCCAGACGCCGTCTCGACCCCCCGCCCCACTACGCCGCCCTTGTCGGCGGCAACGAGGACAACGACCAGAAACACGGCTATCCCGATCAGCACAAGCGCGAACAGTTCGCGCACCCGCTCCGACTTCGAATGCCAGGGCACCTTCTGCCTGTTCTCCACTGCGCTCCGCGCCGCTGTGCTGCTTCGACCCTGCCCCCCACTTCCGCGTGAGGCAGTGCTCTTCCGTGCTGTGGTGCCGCTGCGGGTCGATGCAGACCCCCCACTCGACCTGGCAGCCGCGCGACGCGTTGGTTCCACGTCCTTTGGTGCCCGTCCTGCCATGGTCAGTCGCTCTCCACGACGCTACACCTCGACGATGACCGGCAGGACCATTGGTCGACGGCCGGCCTGCTTGCGCAGGTACTTCTGTACGACGTCGTGTACGTGGTTCTTGACCAGACCGAGGTCGGTCACCTGTCGCATCTCGTCGGTACTGAGCGCCTCGACCACCAGCTTCTTGGCGGCCTCAGCCAACTCGTCCATCTCTCCCGCATGGGCAAAGCCCCGGAACACCACTTCCGGATCACCCAAGATCGTGCCGTCCTGCGCACTCCGCACCACCACCACCATCACCAGCCCATCGCTCGCCAGATGCTGCCGGTCGCGCACGACAAGGTCGTGGAAGTCGCCCATGGCGAAGCCGTCGACCAGGATCATGCCCGCCTGGACCTTCCCAGAGACCGCCGCCCCCTTGGCGTTCAGTTCGAGGATGTCTCCGTTCTCGAGCAAGAAGACGTTCTCGTCGGGGATGCCGGTCGCCCGAGCCAGCTCGGCATGGAAGTACAGGTGGCGGTGCTCGCCATGGATGGGCACGAAGTACTTGGGCCGCACCAGGTTGAGCATCACCTTGAGCTCCTCGGTCGCGGCATGGCCGGACACGTGTACGCCGGCCGACGACTCGTATATGACGCGGGCGCCGGCCGCGAACAAGCGGTCGATGGTGCGGTTGACGCTGGTCTCGTTGCCCGGCACCGGCCGGGCCGAGATGATCACGGTGTCGCCCTTCATGATCTCCACCGAGGGATGATCGTGCGCCGCCATCCGCGCCAGCGCCGAAAGCGGCTCCCCCTGGCTCCCCGTTGACAGCACCGTCACCCTGTCGGCCGGCAGCAGCGCGATGTCGTGCGGCTTGATCAGGAGTCCGTCGGGCACGGTCAGATAGCCGAGGTTCGCGGCGATGTTCACGTTCTTGACCATGCTCCGACCGATGATGGCCAGCGAGCGGCCGTGCCGGGCGGCCGTATCCATGATCTGCTGGATACGGTGGATGTGGCTGGCGAACGAGGCCACGATGATGCGCCCTGGGGCCAGAGCGAAGATGCTGTCGCAGTCTCTGTCCGACACTGCGCTCCGGAGCCGTGAAGCCCGGGCTGTCGGCGTTCGTGCTGTCCGACAGCAGCAGCAGCACGCCCTTCAGACCCAACTCGGCGAACCGCTGCATGGCGGTCGGGCGGCAGTCGATGGGCGTCTGATCGAGCTTGAAGTCGCCGGTGTGCACGACCGTGCCCACCGGCGTGTGGATGCCGAGCCCCACCCCGTCGGGGATGCTGTGCGACACCTCCAGGAACTCGATCCGGAAGGGTCCCAGTTTGAGATCCTTGTCGGGCGAGACCTCGTTCAGCGACACCTTCCCCTGCAAGCCCGTGCTCGCCGAGCTTGGCGTTGATGAGCCCCAGGGTCAGACGCGTACCGTACACGGGCACGTCGACCTGCTTCAGCAGGTAGGGCAGCGCGCCCACATGGTCTTCGTGGCCGTGGGTGATGAGTATGCCGAGCACGCGGTCCTTGTTCTCGACCACGTAGGAGAAGTCGGGCAGGACCAGATCGATGCCCAGCATATCGTCGTCGGGGAACATGAGGCCGGTATCGACGACAAGCAGGGCGTCGCCGTACTCCAGAACCATCATGTTCTTGCCGATGGCCCCCAGTCCGCCCAGGGGTATGACTTTGAGCGTTTGAGTCGTCACAGGTGGTGGTTGGAACCTCCGCGTAGATCGAGACTCGCGACAAGCCCCGGCGCCCTGTCACCATACGGGAGCGAGCGCGGTGCCTGCTCTATAGGATGTTCTCCAGACCGACAACGAGTCCTTGCAGCCCGCGCACGCGCTTGAGCGCCAAGACGACGCCGGGCATGAACGATTCCCTCGACAGCGAGTCGTGCCTGATGGTGAGCGTCTCGCCCAGGCCCCCGAAGATGACCTCCTGGTGAGCCACCAGCCCCGGCAGACGGACGCTGTGGATGGGCACATCCTTCTCGACGCCGCTCTCCTGCCAAGCCTCCTCCACGCGCAGACGGGTCAGACGCGACGTGCCCGAAGGGGCGTCCAGCTTGCCATCGTGGTGCAGCTCCACGATCTCGCAGGCGCCGAAGTGCTCGCGCCGCCTGCTGCGCGAACTGCATCATCAGCACGGCCCCCATGGCGAAGTTGGGAGCCACCAGCACCGGAGTCCCGTGCGCCTCGACCTCCAGTTCGATCTCGGCCAGGTCGCTCGACGCTGAGCCCGGTCGTACCGACCACCACCGGCACCCGCCGGCGCACGCAGGTGAGGACGTTCTCCCGGACCACCGCCGGCGTGGTGAAATCGACCACCACCTCGATGTCGGCGATCTCGATGGCCTCCTCCAGACTCGCGAAGCGCTGCGCCTGTCTCCGCCCGATCCAGCATCCTCCGGAGGCGATAAGCCGGGTCGACGACTGCTACCAGCGACAGATCTGGATCGTCCGCGACGGCCTCGCAGACAAGGATGCCCATGCGCCCGCCGGCGCCGGACACGGCGACCCTGACTCGACCATTCGCCTCACGCGCTGCGGTGTCGCTCATAGTCCCCCCTGGACCACTCAGGCTGCTGATGAACCCAGACCGGCCAGACAGTCCTCGGGCACGATGCCCGTGAACAGGCTCTCGTCGGCGCCGATGCCCACCACCGACAGCCCCGCGGGCCGGTAGACCTCCGCCGCCAGCTCCAGCACTTCCTCGCTCGTGACCGCTTCGATGCGCTCCGCCAACTCGTCCAGCGAAAGGATCTCGGTCTCGGTGAGGACCCCTTTGCCCAGACGGGTCATGCGGCTCGACGTGCTCTCCAGACCAAGGATCATGCGGCCCTTGAGATGCTCCTTGGCCCGCTGCAGCTCGTCCTCGGGGACCGGCTCCTTCACCAGACGCACCAGCTCCCGCCCCACGGTCTCCATGACGGCGTCCAGACGCTCCGGCCGGCAGCCGAAGTAGAGGCCGGTGAGCCCGGTCTCCGCGTACATGCTGGAGAACGAGTAGACGCTGTACACCAGATCCACGCTTCTCCCGGACCTCCTGGAACAGCCGCGAACTGAGCGATCCGCCGAACAGGCTGTCGAGCACCGAGAGCTGGAAGCGCCGGTCGTCGTCGCGGGCCATGCCGACGCCGCCGAGGCAGACGTGCATCTGCTCGGTCTCTTTGCTCACGAAGTGCCGGCGCGCGCCCATCTGCGGCGTATCGAACGCGCACGCTGAGGGTTGAGACCGTCGGCCACGCCGTGCCGCTCCAGCAGCAGTTCGCGCAGCTGGTCATGATCGATGTTGCCGGCGGCCGCCACCACCATGTCGCCGAACTGGAAGCGCTCGTTGTGATAGGCGCGGATGTCCTCCTCGGAGGCCTCCGGCGATGCTCTCCCGGGTGCCCAGGATCGGATGCGCCAGCGGATGGCCGTCGAGGACGACTTCGGCCAGAACATCGTGGATGAGATCCTGGGGCGAATCGTCCACCATGGCGATCTCTTCCAGCACCACCTCGCGCTCGCGGTCGAGGTCGGTGAAGGTCGGCGTGAGCAGCATGTCGGTCATCACGTCCAGCGCCACCGGCAGCTGATCGTCCAGGAAGCGGCCGTAGACGACCACGTATTCCCGTGAGGTGCTGGCGTTCAGCTCCCCTCCAAGGGTGTCGAAGATCTGGGCGATCTCTTCCGCCGTGTACTTCGACGACCCCTTGAAGAGGAGGTGCTCTATGAAATGAGTGGTGCCCGACGAGCGGCAGCAGGCTCGTCGCGCGAACCGGCCGGGATCCAGAAGCCCATACACACCGATCTCAGGTGGTCGAGCTTCTCCGTGATCAGGCGCTGTCCGTTGGTGAGCTGCTCCAGACGATACTCGTCAGTCGGCACTGCCTTCCTTTGCTGAGAGGTTCTCGAGCAGGCGCAGGCTGATCTTCTCTTTGCCGCCCTGCTGCTGCACTTCCAGGACTTCCACGCGCACCAGGTCGCCACGGTTGACGACTTCTTCCACGGTCGCCACCCGGTGATCGGCCAGACGGGAGATGTGGACCAGACCGTCGGTGCCGGGCTTCAGAGTGACGAAGGCACCGAACGACGTGGTCGAGGCCACCCGGCCCTCGACGATGTCGCCGACCTGGGTCTCACGCGTGAGCAGGCCGATCCGCTCGATGCAGGCGTCGCCCAGCTTGCCGTCGGTCGCGAAGACCTTGATCAGACCGTCCTCGGCCACGTCGATGGTGCACTCGAACTCGGCTTCCATGCCGCGGATCGTCTCGCCGCCCTTGCCGATGACCGCCCCGATCTTCTCCGGATCGATGCGGATGGTGGCGATGCGGGGAGCGAAGTCCGACAGCTCGGTCCGCGGCGCGCTGAGGGTGCTCGCGATCTTGTCGAGGATGAACAGGCGGGCCTTGCGGGCACGCTCGAGAGCGTCCTTCATGATCTCGAAGGTCACACCCTGGATCTTGATGTCCATCTGCAGCGCGGTGATGCCCTTGTCGGTGCCGGCCACCTTGAAGTCCATGTCGCCCAGGTGGTCCTCCACGCCGGCGATGTCGGTCAGCACGACGTAGTCGTTCGCCCTCCTTGACCAGACCCATGGCGATGCCGGCCACCGGACGGGCGATCGGCACGCCGGCGTCCATCAGGGCCAGAGTCGAGGCGCACACGCTGGCCATCGAGCTGGAACCGTTGGATTCCAGAGTCTCCGAGACCAGACGGATGGTGTAGGGGAAAGCCTCTTCGTCCGGGATGACCGGGACGAGCGCCCGCTCGGCCAGGGCCCCGTGACCGATCTCGCGCCGGCCGGGACCGCGCATGAAGCCGGCCTCGCCCACGCTGAAGGGCGGGAACTTGTAGTGATGCATGAAGCGCTTGGATTCCTCGATGCCAAGACCGTCGATGCGCTGCTCGTCGCGGGCCGCGCCCAGGGTGAGGAGCGTCAGCACCTGCGTCTGACCGCGCGTGAACAGGCCGGAGCCATGCGTGCGCGGAGCGACCTTGGTGTCGCAGTCGAGCGCGCGGATCTCGTCCACGCCACGTCCATCGGGACGCTTCTTGTCGACGGCGATGACCCGGCGCACCGTCTCTTTCTCCACCGCGTCGAAGGCCTTCGCCAGCGCGGCGATCTCGGCCGCAGGGTCTTCAGCGCCTTCAGCCGGCGGCCAAGCCGCCAGGACCTGCTGCTTGACCTCGGCGACGGCGTTCGAACGCTCGTGCTTGTCGAGCACGTTGCTCGCCTGCTCGATGTCGCCGGCGAAACGGGCCTTGATCTTGTCCATCAGCGACCGGTCGGGCAGCTTCTCCGCGAACTCCATCTTGGGCGCGCCCACCTCGGCAGCCCAGGCGCGGATGACTTCGCACTGCTTCTTGATGGCCTCGTGAGCCACTTCGAGCCCGGCCAGGATGTCGGCCTCGTCGACCTCTTCGCAACCGGCCTCGACCATGCCGATGGCCTCGCTGGTGCCGGCGACCACCAGGTTGACCGGGCTCTGGTCGATCTCCTCATAGGTGGGGTTGACCACCCACGAGCCGTTCGACCTTGGCGACCCGCACGGCCCCGACAGGTCCCCGGAACGGACCCTCGGAGAGGCTGAGCGCCGCCGACGCGCCGGCAACGGCCAGCACGTCGTACGGGTTGGTCTTGTCCACGGAGAGCACCGTGGCCACGATGTGCGTCTCTTTGTTGAAACCCTTGGGCCACAGCGGCCGGATGGGCCTGTCGATGAGCCGCGCGTTCAGGATGGACTGGTCGCTGGCCCGGCCTTCTCTCTTGATGAAGCCGCCGGGGATCTTGCCCGCGGCGTACATCCCCGCCTCCACGTCTACCGTGAGGGGGAAGAAATCCACGTTTCGTTCGTTGCTCGCCACGACCGCCGTGACCAGCACCATCGTGTCGCCCGAGCGGACCACCACAGCCCCGCTCGCCTGCTTCGCCAACCTACCGGTCTCGAAGGTGATCTTCTTGTCGCCTAGGGTTACTTCTGTCCTGCTTACTCCGCTGGCCACTTTCTTTTCTCCCGTCTGAGGACCTCTCTTGGGCCCTCTACTTCCGTCAATTGCTTTACTTCGCTGCTAGCTTCTTTCCGACTCGATCGCCGCGATCTACCTACGCAGACCCAGATCCTTGACCACCGTGCGGTACCGCTCGACATCCTGCTTCTGCAGGTAGTTGAGTAGCCGGCGCCGGTGTCCCACCATCTTCAGCAGGCCGCGGCGCGAATGGTGGTCTTTGGAGTGGGTCTTGAGATGCTCGGTCAGCACGTTGATCCGCTCGGTGAGGATGCCTATCTGCACCTCCGGGGATCCCGTGTCGACGTCGTGCTTCTTGAACCGGTCGATGATCTCGGTCTTGCGATCTTTGCTCAGCATGCATGGCCTCCTTGGGCTCCATGCTCCCAGCGGGGACACTGCGGTCCGAGCCGAGATGCAGGTTTCAATGCTGGCGCCCTTTCTGGACGCCTTTGCCCGGGCGCTATCGCGCCCGGAGCGGTGATGTAGGTTACCACAGGGAGGGGCACGGGACCCGCCGACGCGGAGCCTGCACGCCCCTTGAGCTTTCGAGCGCCCATCAAGAACCGGCGAGTATTGCCGAAGAGTAATCATGTGAGGAAACCTTGCTCTGAGGAGCGACCATGCGGGTGACATCGTTCGCGCTCGGCATCTTGGGGGGAGCGGCCGGCCTCGGCGTGCACGCCGTGCTCCTAGTCAGTTTCTTCTCGCAGCCCTCGGGTGCTTTTCAAGTGTTCTTGCAGCTGGCGCTGGCCACCGTCCTTGGGCTGGCAGCCATTCTGGTCGCGGCTCTCCTGCGCCGGTCCACCAAGATGCTGGCAGTCCTCCTGCCCGTATTGGGGGTACTGGGGTTCTTCCCTCGCCCTATGAGTTGGGCTCCAGCCGGAGTTCTCCTGGTCGCCGGCGGGCTGGTGGCGGCCCTCTCTCTCCGCTCCGATGTGCCCAGCCACGCCCCCTCCCGTGCTGTAGTGTCGGCAACAGGCTCACCCCTGCACTGGTCGGAGGCCGCGCGCCTGGGAGTGCCGACAGTCCCCTCCAGGCCGGTAGCGACGCGCAGGGGCGAAAGCTGGAGCACCACAAGACGGGCTGTCGTCGTCGGAGCGGTGGTGGTCGCTGCCGCGATCGTCATCCCGTTGTCGCTCTTGTCTCCGTGGGATCCCGGTGCCGGATCGGAGGGTGCGCAGCAGATCGCCGAGGACTCCTCGCCGACCACCACGGCGCAGACGCCATCCACCGTAGATCTGACTCAGCAAGCGGGAGGCCCGGCCACGACCACGACGGCCTCCTCAACCACGACCACCGTCGCAGCCACCCCCGGCGCTCTCGATACCTACAACGACAGCCTGCGCGGTTTCGCCATGAGCTATCCGACCGCTTGGAGGAACACCGATCCCGGAGAGGTCGGTGAGCGCGTCTTCGGATCGCAGGAGCGACTTCTGGCGGAGGAGTACACCGATACCTATGTGGCAGCGGCTTTCGCCGACTGGAACGGGCCCACTTTCAACGGCTGCTACCTTGACTATGTCTGGGTTGAGGTATGGGACGACGGCCGGTACGACAGCTCGTACCTCCCAGAGATCCAAGCCGCCTTCGAGACATGGCTGGATGAAGTCATCTACGAGTACCCGGAGGCCGACATCCAGGTGATCGAGTGGGCGCACGAGACGCAGATCGGCGGAGCTACGGGCTTCGAGCAGGTCTGGCAGTACTTCCTGGGTGGCTACACCATGGTTATCAGAGAGTGCGGATTCATCGCCGATCAGACCTTCTACCATCTGCGACTCGCGACCATCGAGGAGAACCAGGACGCGAACGGGCCCCTCTTCGACCAGATACTGGAGGACTTCCAGGTGTTTCTGTCCTCGGATGTCCTCTGAGCGGAGTTACGCGCGCCCGGCTTCGGCCGGCGAGCTCCGTCGCTCAGGCCCCTTCGCGACAACCCAGCGCGCGATTCAGTCGACCAGTCTCGCGAACGTGTCGATCGACATGAAGGCCTGGATCCTCTTGCGCGTGATCTCGAAGACCGAGTCCGGATCCAGTTCCGCTCCGTCGTCCGTCGCGACCGCCATCACGTAGCCCGCGGCTCTGGCCGCTTCCATGACCCTCTCGTCGTGAGAACCGGCGGGGTAGCTGAGGACGTATCCCGGCTCGCCGACAGCCTCAGCTATCGCGTTGCGCGAATCGACCAACTCGGTCTTGAGCCTCTCGTCTGAGACCCCGGTCAGGTCGGGATGCGATATGGAGTGCGACTGAATCGACATACCGGCCTCTGCCATCTCACGGAGTTGATCCCAATCCATCTGCCCCTCCGCGCCCACGGTCTTGGTGATCACGAAGAAGGTGGCCGCGAATCCGTGCTCCTTGAGCAGAGGAAAGGCCACCGTGTAGTTGTCCAGTCCCCCGTCGTCGAAGGTGAGGGCCACGCACTTCGCCGGCAGTTGCCTGATCCCAGCCATCGCCAGATAGACGTCGGCCAGAGTAACGGCCTGATAGCCGTTGGCGACCAGGTACTCCATCTCCTCAACGAAATCCGGGGTGCGCACAGTGAGCCCGTCGGCGTACGGCCCGGCGGGTGGAGGCTCGTCGTCGACGTAGTGGTACATGAGGACCGGCACGTGCACCCTGACGGGATTCGCCGGGAGCGGACCGGATAGTGCCGCCAACTCTGCCTCCGAGTACCCACTGCCGCCCCCGCCTGCGCCGAATCGGGCCTGAAGTCCGAATGAAGCGCCCGTGGGGTTCTGGCCTGCCGGTCCGGGCGCGTACGCAAGCGCCAGTCCGACCCCCGTCAGCACCAGCACGACCAGCAGTAGCACCGTCACCGCCGGGATGCGTGACCTGGCAGGGCTCCGGGTCATTCGTCGAGACCCCATCCGCCCCATCAGGAGCCCGCGTCGCGGTTCCTCGCATGCACGGCGCGGGCGGTCTCCACATCCTGCCTGATCTGCTCGCGCGAGCGAATCGGCATCGGGGAACGTCTTCTGCCCGCGGATGCGTTCCAGGAAGTCCACGGCCAGGTGGCGCCCGTAGAGATCTCCGCTGAAGTCCAGAAGGAGAGTCTCGATGCGCATCTTCCTGTCCGACTCGAAGGTGGGATTGGTCCCCAGGCTCGTGACCGACGGATGCACCTCTCCCCCGTCCACTGTGGATGTGGTCACGTAGATCCCCGCGCGGGGAATGGCCATCTCCTTAGACGCTGAGAGATTGGCGGTTGGAGCATCCAGGGACCGACCTCGGCCCACACCGGTCATCACGGTGCCCTCGATCCGATGCGGGCGACCCAGCAGCCGGGCCGCCTCGCTCACGTGACCGGCCCGGAGCGACTCCCTGATGCGCGTGCTCGATATGGTCTCCCCGTCTTCCTCCACCAGAGCAACCGCCCGCACCTCGAAACCGTGCTTGGCACCGTATTCCGCCAGGTCGGTCGCCGTGCCCAGCGCCCCGGTATCCGAAACGGAAGTTCTCGCCCACGAACACTATGCGAGCCTCCAGGTGATCGGACAGCACGGTCCGGCAGAACGACTCCGGCGACAGTTGGGCGAAGCTCAGGTCGAACCTCACCACCATCATCTCGTCGAGTCCCAGGCCCTCGAGCAACCCTGCCTTCTGTTCGAGGGAGGTCAGCATACGCGGAGCCGACCGCGGACGGAGTATCGCGTCGGGATGAGGGTAGAAGGTCATGGCAGCTGAGCGTGCCCCTGTCGACGCAGCCTCGCTCACCGCCCGGCCCAAGATCCGTTGATGACCGCGGTGCACGCCGTCGAACACCCCGATGGCCAGCACTCTCCCTTGCGGAGGCGCCTCCATTACCTCTTCGGGCGATCATGTAGATGCGCATGGTCACGCGGACCTCGGGAACATGACCAGCGGACGGGCGACCTCGCCTCTGCCTTCATAGATACCGAGAAGCCCCTCGGCCCCGTACACGCGGAAGCGCCCCACCGGAGCGCCGCGCAGTTCGTTGCCGTTGGCGGCCAGCGGGCCTCGCGCCTCACTCAGGTCGTGTCGGGGCAGGAAGTCGAGCGCTTCGTCCAGGCTCAGCACCCCGCGCCCACCCGCCGCATATCGCTCCGGCGACAGCTCCTCGGGCGAAAGCGCCTCGTCCACCGAGAACGCTCCGATGCGGGTGCGCCGAAGCGAGGCCGCGTAGGCACCTGCAGCCGACCGCACGCGCCGATATCTTCGGCCAGAGTCCGCACGTAGGTGCCGCTCCCCGTGGTCGCCAGCAAGCCGGGCGGTCTGCGTCTCCTCGTCGAACTCCAGCATGGTCAGCTCGTAGACCATCACTTCGCGTTCGGGAGTATCGGCCGTCTCGCCTCGATGCGCCTTCTTGTAGAGACGGCTCGCCGTCGACCTTGACCGCCGAGGTCAGCGGCACCCGCTGCCGAATGCGGCCCGCGGAAGCCGTCGAGAGCGGCTGCCACCTGCTCCTCGCTCGTGCGCCGACCGGTGAGAGTGATGTCCCCGGTCGGATCAGCCGTCGTGGACACCGCGCCGAACTGCACCGTCACGTCGTATTCCTTGGGCAGGCCCATGAGAAGGTTCGAGATGCGGGTGGCCTGCCCGACCATGACCAGCAAGAGGCCGCTCGCGAAAGGGTCGAGGGTGCCGGCGTGACCCACCCGCGCCTTCAGACCGCGGCGAGCGGTGCGCACCATGTCGAAACTGGTCGGGCCCGATCGGCTTGTCCACCAGGACCACGCACGGAGCCATCGCGTCACGACCCCTGCCGGTGTCACAAACTCGCCTCGACTTGGCTCTCGATCCAGGCTACGACGACTCGCGACGTCCTCGTCGCTGGTGAAGCCGGCCGCCCGCGCGTGCCCGCCCCCACCCCGCTTCTGCGCCAGCGCGGCCACGTCCATTCCGCCATCCGTCGAACGCAGGCTCACCTTGCTCTGCACCGTGCTCCCGCCGGACTTCTCCCGCACCAGAGCAGCCACCGCGCACCCCTGGATCCGGCGCAGCGTGTCGATGATCCCCTCGGCGTGGCCCTCGTCGGCGCCTGCCTGGGCGAAGTCGTCGCTGTCCGAGCCACGAGACCACCAAGGCTCCCCCCAGCCGCACCTCCAGGTGGCCGAGCGCCCGCTCCAGCAGCAGCAGCTTGGGCAGCGGCGTGCTCTCGTACACCTCGTCGGTAGACCGAGGCCACATCGACTCCGGCCTCCTGCAATTCCGCCGCCATGCGGTGAGCACCGGGGGTGGTGTTCGAGTACTGGAAGCGGCCCGTGTCGGTGACCAGGCCGACATAGAGGCCGGTGGCCACTTCGGCGCTCACGGGAAAGCCGCCGGCCTTGCAGCATCTCATAGAGAATGGCGGTGGTCGAGGGCGCTCGCCGCATCGAGCAGATTCAGCTCGCCGAACCCCGGGTTGTCCTGGTGGTGGTCGATGTTGACCCGCGTGACCCCCTCGGGGAACCCGTGTGAATTCGAACGAAGCAGCGAGGCGCAGTCGAAGAAGTACACCGTCGTCTCCGGGTCCGACCGACGGGGACCGCGCCTCTGACGATGCTGTCCACACGGGGCAGGAACAGGTATTCGGGAGGGAAGGCGCTCTCGCCGGGTATGTAGGCCGTAGCACGCTATTCCCAGGTCGTTCGCACACCAGCAGGAAGGCCGAGAGGCAGCCCAAGGCGTCGCCGTCCGGAGCCTCATGCGATATCGCCAGCACCCGAGTCTCGCCCCGGAGACGCTCGGCCACCTCGGCCGCAGTGACGTCGCGCCGACCCGCCGGGCTCCGTCATTCGCCCTCCTCGTCCCAAGCGTCCGCGGCCAAGCCGGCGTCCGCGCCGGTCGCATCCGTCCAGGGCCGGTGCCTCGAGCGGATCGTCCTCAGGCCCCAACTCCGAGGCCCCGCTCGCCTTGAGGAGGGCCTGGATGCGCATCCCCTGGTCGACGCTGGCGTCGTAGACGAACTCCAGAGTGGGCGTCCGCCTCAACGACAGCTCGTCGCCGATCAGTCGCTGCAGATAGGGACGTGCGGCCCGCAGTCCCTCGAGGGTGGCGTCCTTCTCCACCTGCTTGCCATAGACCGAGAAGAAGACCTTGGCATGCGACAGGTCCTGGAGCCGTTTCGACCCCGGTAAGAGTCACGAAGCCGATCCGCGGGTCTTTCAGCTCCTGGGTCAGCGCCGTGCCGATGATCTCTTTGATCGCCTCGTTGATCCGGCGCATCCGGTATGAAGCTACATTACGCATCTACATCCACCACCTCGGTAACACAAGAGGTGAGCATCCATTCCTGCGAATCAAGATACGCCCTCAGTCGGTCCAAAGTCTCCTCGAGCACCCGCAGATCGGACGAGGCCACAGCGATGACCACTCGCGACCGCTGCCAGAGATCCTGATGGCCCACCTCCGCGAACGATGCCCCGTGACGCCGGGTGACCTGATCCCGGATCCGCCGCAGATACATGCGCTTGCCCTTGAGTGAGCCGTTCTCGGGAAAGTACAGCTCGGCCGTGAGGATGCCGACGAAACCCTTGCTGCTCTTATTGAGTACGGGCAACTTCCTTGATCTCGTACGCCTCGATGATGTCGCCTTCGTGGATATCGTCGAAACCGTCGAGGTGGAGACCGCATTCGTAGCCGGCCGCTACCTCGCGCGCATCGTCGTCGAAACGTTTGAGCGAGCCGATCGTGCCCTCGTGGACGATGCTGCCGTTGCGCGACCAGCCGCATCTTGGCAGATCGCACGAGCTTGCCGGTCAGCACGTAGCACCCGGCGATGGTCCCGATGCGAGAGGCGTGGAAGACCTGCCGCACCTCAGCCGTCCCCAGCTCCTCCTCCACCTGCTCCGGCTCCAGCATCCCCACCAGGGCCGCCTCGACGTCTTCGATGGCCTTGTAGATGACCCGGTAGGTGCGAACGTCCACCTGCTCCTGCTCGGCCAGAGCCTTGGCAGCCACCGACGGCCGCACGTTGAAGCCGATGACCACAGCCTTGGAGGCAGACGCCAGCACGATGTCGGATTCGTTGATGCCGCCCACTCCGGCGAACACCACCTCCACCTTGACCTCGGGATGGGTGATGTTGAGCAGCGCTTCTTCGAGAGCTTCCACCGAACCGCCCACGTCACCCTTGATGATCAGCGGAAGTTCCTTGACCTGGCCCTCTTTGACACGCCGGTAGAACTCGTCCAGACTGCTGCCGCCACTCCGGCTCTTGGCCAGCTGCTCCTGCCGCAGGCGAGCGGTGCGCTGCTCGGCCTTCTGCCGGGCTTCCCGCTCGTCCTTTGCCACCGATCACGAAATCGCCGGCGGAGGGCAGCGTGTTGAAGCCCAGGATCTGGACCGGCACCGACGGACCGGCCTTGGTCAAAGGCGTGCCCATGAAGTCGAACATGGCCTTGACCTTGCCGTAGGCCTCGCCGCTTGCGACCGCGTCGCCCACCACGCAGCGTGCCCCTCTGGACCAGGACGGTGGCGACCGGACCACGGCCCACGTCCAGCTGCGCCTCGATGACGACACCCGGACGCGGAGGCCTTGGCGTTGGCCTTGAGCTCCTGCACATCGGCCACCAAGAGGATCATGTCCATGAGATCGTCGAGGTTCAGCCGCTGCTTGGCGGAAACCTCCACTACGACCGTGTCGCCACCCCAGGCCTCAGGAACCAGCCCTTGGTCGGCCAGCTGCTTCTTCACCAGATCGGGATTGGCGTCGGGCAGGTCCATCTTGTTGATGGCCACCACCATGGGCACTTCGGCGGCCTTGGCGTGGCTGATGGCCTCCAGCGTCTGAGGCATGACCCCGTCGTTCGCCGCCACCACGATCACCGCGATGTCGGTGGACTTGGCGCCGCGGGCGCGCATGGCCGTGAAGGCTTCGTGCCCAGGAGTGTCGAGGAAGGTGACCTTCCTGTCGTTGTGGGTCACCTGGTAGGCGCCGATGTGCTGCGTGATGCCCCCGGCTTCTCCCTTGACCACCTCGGTCTCGCGGATGGCGTCGAGCAGCGAGGTCTTGCCGTGGTCGACGTGCCCCATGATGGTGACCACTGGAGCCCGCGGAGTCAGATCGGCCGGATCGTCGACAAAGGCGTCGGCGCCTTCCTTCTCTTCTTCGGCGTGCTCGATCTCGACCTGGCGTTCGAACTCCTCCGCCAGGATCATGATCGCGTCGTCGGAAAGCGACTGGGTGATGGTGACCATCTCGCCCAGCTTGATGAGGGTCTTGATCAGTTCACCCGCGCCGAGTTCGAGGGCTTCGCCCAGATCCTTGACGCTGGCGCCGCTCTTCACCGTGACAGGCGACTCCGAGCCCGGCACGACCTTCTTCTTGAGCACGGGCTTCTCGGTCTCGCCGACGGGGCCACCGCGCCGATCGCGGAAACCACCCCTGCCTCCCTTGCGGCCGGCCTGCGAATCGATGATGACGCGGCGCTTGGCCGGTTTGTCGTCACCCCGGCGCACACGCGACGGCCTACCGCGGGCCGTGTCGGGCCTACCAGCCCAGTGGCCTCCGCCGCCTCCGCCCAGATCTCAGGGATGGGAACGGAAGCCCCCCGCGCGGGACGGTCCCGACGCGCGCCAACTTCCGGGGCCGGTACGGCCCCGCGCGGACGGCCGGGCCCTGGGGGAGCGGGTCGAGGTGCCGGTCCGCGAGCAGGCGCCTCGCCACCGGCTACGGGTGCCGGCTTCGGCGGAGCCGCCGCGGCCGCTTTGCGGGCCGCCTCGGCCTTCGCGGCCTTCTCGGCCTGTAGGCGGGCCAATTCTTCCTTGGTGACCACGTTGCCGGAGGGCTTGACTCCCTTGCGCAACGGGACTCCCGGTCCGACCACAGTGGGCATGTCCTCGAGGCGGGGGCCGCGGCCCCGTGGCCTTGCCGGTTTGTGCATGGGCGGACGTGGGCCCTGAGGACGCGCCATTGGCGGCGCTTCAGCCTTCTCATCGCCGGAGGTTCCGACCGGCGCTATTCGTTCGCTGGGTTGAGCCACAGGCTCCGCGACAGGTTCGGCCACCGTGGAGGGGGCCGGCTTAGCCGCTTCAGCTTCGACCGGCTTGCTGGTCTCAGCCACGACCGGCTCGGCCGGGCGTCTCCTTGGGCGACTTCGCTACCTTGGCTGGTGCCGGTTGCTCCTCGTCGGGCTTCGCCTCGACAGGCTTCGCCTCTTTGACGGCCGGAGCCTTTGCTGCAGACGCGCGCTTGATCGCCGGCGCCGCGACAGGCTCGGTCGCGGGGCTCCGCCGCCGGTTCCGCGGCTGCGGACTTGGCCGTGGTGGCTCTGGCAGCCGTCGTTCTGGCTGCGGCAGCCTTCTGGCAGCCGGCTCCTCCGCCTCCGCAGGCTTGGGTGCCACTGCCTTGTCGCCTTGGCGACCGGGGCTTTCTCTTGGTCGCCTTCGCGACAGCCGCCTTCTCGGCGACCGCCTTGGTTGTGGCTGGTTCAGCCGCCACACCCTTCGTCGCTGTCGTCTTGGCCGCGCTGACTTTCGCCTTGGTGTCCAACAGGCGATCGACGTCGGCCTCTTCGACGCTGGAGACGCTGCTCTTGACTTCCAGACCAGCCGCACGCAGACGCTCCAGTAGTTCCTGGCTCGTCAGCCCCTTCTCCTTCGCGATGTCGTAAATCCGTCTCTTCGCCACTGCCCACCCGTCTTGTTCGCCCTGCTATTCCTCGACCCCGATCGTCAGCGCCGCCGCTATCTCTTCTTCTATCACTACCACCGAAGCCCGAAAAGCCCTCTGAAACGCCTTCCTCTGCAGAGCCCGGTCCAGACACGCCCGCCGCCTGCAAAGATACGCCCCTCTGCCCTTCTGCTCCCCCTTGCCGGCAACCACAACACGCGCCGGGCTCGTTTTCGAGTCCACCATCAACCGCAGGAACCCGCTCTGCGGCCCACGGCAGCCCGCACCCGATGCATTGCCGCTCAGGCTCGGCCACCACCGAGTTCCTGATGTGCGGCATGCCGCAGTATAGACTGCCCGGCAAGCGCCGCGTTGGGGCATCGCTTGCCGCCCACAGTCAGCGCGTGGCAGCGACCGTCGACCACCTGCGGCTCCAGCCTCGGTCGGCGCGTAGACCGTGTCGTCGTCGTTCATCTCGGTCTCCGACTTGATATCGATCTTCCAGCCGGTGAGCCGGTTGGCCAGGCGGGCGTTCTGCCCGTCCTTGCCGATGGCCAACGACAGCTGGTCGTCCGGGACCACCACGGTGGCCTCACGCTGCTCGTCGTCCAGGATGACTTCCCGCACCCGCGCCGGCGACAGCGACTTGGCCACGAACCGCGCCGGCTCTTCGTCGAAGGGGATGATGTCGATCTTCTCGCCGCGCAACTCCGAGACCACCATGCGCACACGGGAGCCCCTCGGCCCCACGCAGGCGCCGACCGGGTCCACCCCGTCGCTGTGCGAGACGACCGAGATCTTCGAGCGATAGCCGGGCTCACGCGCCACCCCGACGATCTCCACCAGTCCGTCGGAGATCTCCGGGACCTCGAGCTCGAACAGGCGCCGCACCAGCTCCTCGCTGCGGCGCGACAGGATGATGGGCGGCTCCTTGGGATTCTGGAGACACCTCTTTGATGACCGCCTTCAAGCGCATGCCGTGCTCGTAGCGCTCGGTGGGCACCTGCTCGCTCTTGGGCAGACGCGCCTCCACCCGGCCAAGATCGACCAGTGTGTACCGGCTGTCGGACTGCTGCACGATGCCGGTGACGATCTCGCCGATGCGGTTCGAGTACTCGTTGAACACGATGCCCTGCTCGGCCTCGCGGATGCGCTGGTAGATGACCTGCTTGGCCGTCTGCGCCGCGATCCGCCCGAAGTCCTCCGGCGTGATCTCCTGACGCTCGGCCATGGACGTGTCGATCTCGGTCTCTTCGTCCTCCACCTCCGGCTCCTGGCCCGGAGGGAAGATCAACTCGAACACGTGGATCTCGCCCGTTTCCCGGTCGATCTTCACCTCAGAGAACGGCACGGCATGAGCCGTCTTCTGGTAGGCGGAATGGAGAGCGTCCTCCAGGGCCTCGATGAGCAGGTCGAAGGGAATGTTCTTCTCTTTCTCTATCTGATGGAGAGCTTCTATCGTCTCCTTGTTCATTCCCTTCCCCCTATTTGAACTCGTATATCAGATGGGCGCTACTGATCTCGCCCAGCGGGATCCTTGCTTCGCGCCCCGCGTCCTCGTACGACTATCTCGTCTGCCCCTACCTCCAGCAGGATCCCCTGCCAGACCTTGCTGCCCTCCACCGGCGCCCGGGTCTTGACGTAGACCTTCTTGCCGATCTGGGCCTCGAAGTGGCTCCGCTTCCGCAGCGGCCGCTCGATGCCCGGAGAGCTGACCTCCAGGTCGTAGGCTCCCTCTCGATCGCATCGGCCTCGTCGAGAGCCCGCCCTACCGCGCCCGACACCCGGCCGCACAGTTCGTGCGTGACCCCGCCCGGATGATCGATGTAGAGACGCAGAATCTTCTGCCGCCTGCTACCGACCTCCTCCAGGACCACCAGTTCCACGCCCTCGACCTCTCGGTCGATGATCTGCTGGAACCAGGCCTCAGACAGTGCCACGACCTCTTCCCTCACGTAAAACAAAAGTGGGCCCATCTGCACCCACTTTCGTGAAACAACTTGGCTTTCGTTTGCGGGAGGATTATAGCACGGCGGCGCTGACGCGCGCGTCAGCGGGCGGCCTCCCACAGGCGGCGCACGTGGGCGGGGCACTCGGCCACAGCCACCTCGCTCCGCTCCGCCTCCCAGCCGCGGCTCGACCTCGACCACTCCCTCGGCGGCCTTCTTGCCCACTGTCACCCTCACCGGGCAGCCGATGAGTTCGGCGTCGGCGAACTTGAAACCGGGGCGCTGGTCGCGATCGTCCCACAGCACCTCCCAGCCCTCGGCGGTGAGACCGTCGTGGAGGGTCTGAGCCACCTCGCCCTGCACGGAGTCCTTCGCCTGCACCTGCACCAGGTGGACGTCGAAGGGAGCGATGGCCTTGGGCCACACGATGCCGCGCTCGTCGTTGCGTTGCTCGACCGCCGCCGCGGCGATGCGGGCCGGCCCGATGCCGTAGGAGCCCATGACGATGGGGCGCTCCTGGCCCGACTCGTCGAGGACGGTCGCGCCCAGAGGACGCGAGTACTTGGTTCCCAGCTTGAAGATGTTGCCCACCTCGATCCCCTGCTTCACCACCAGCGGCCGGCCGCACTCGGGGCAGCCGTCGCCTTCCTCGGCTTCGCGCAGGTCGGCGTACTCGGGCTGGAAGTCCCGCCCGACCACTACGCCCAGCAGGTGAGTGTGCGGCCTTGTTGGCGCCCGCCGCGTACTCGCGCGGGCCGCCCGCCGTCGCGAGGCCGTCATCCCCCGGCCGCAGAGTCTCGTCGGCGACCACGCGGAGGGCCTTGCCCGCGGGCAGACCGACCGGGCCGACAAAACCCACCTCGGCCCCCGTGGCGGCCTTCACTTCCTCGGGATGTGCCGCCCGCACCTCGGACTTCAGGTAACGCGCCAGCTTGTTCTCGTGCAGACTGTGGTCGCCGCGCACCAGGGCCATCACCGGCTGGTCGCCCGCCATGTAGACCAGCGCCTTGATGATCGACGTCGGCCGGACACCCAGGAAGGTCGAGACCTCCTCGATGGTGCGCTGGTCGGGCGTCGCCACTTCGCGAGGCGCGCCCGCAGGCGGCCCCCGCCGCTTCAGCCGGGCAGTCGCGTCAGGGGCCCGCGCCACCGACCGGGCCAACTCCACGTTGGCTGAATAGCCGCAGGCTTCGCACAGGGCGATGCGGTCCTCGCCGGCCGGCGAGGGCGCCATGTACTCGTGCGCCTGCGCGCCGCCCATGAAGCCGCTGTCGCTCTCCACCCGGTAGAACTCGATGCCGCAGCGCTCGAAGATGCGGTCGTACGCCCCGATGTGCTTCTCGTAGCTCTTCTCGAGCCCGTCCTCATCCACGTCGAAGGAGTAGGAGTCTTTCATGAGGAACTCGCGCACCCGCAGGACCCCACCCTTGGGCCGGGGCTCATCGCGGAACTTGAGCTGCAGCTGATACCAGATCTGGGGCAGGTCGCGATAGGAGCGCAGCTCCCGGGAGGCCAGCCAGGCGAAGACCTCTTCGTGGGTCATGGCCAGCACCATGTCCCGCCCGCCGCGGTCCTGCAGCCGGAACATCTCCGGCCCGATGGCGTCGTAGCGGCCCGTGGCCTGCCAGACGTCGGCCGGATGCATGGTGGGCATCGACAGCTCCAGGGCGCCGATGGCGTCCATCTCTTCGCGGATGATGTCGCAGATGCGCTGCATCACCCGCCAGCCCAGCGGCAGCATGATGTAGATGCCGGAGGCGAACTGGCGGACGAAACCGCCGCGCACCATCAGCTTGTGGCTGACGGCCTCGGCGTCGGCCGGGTCTTCTTTGACCGTGGGCATGAAAAGGGCGGTCGCCCGCATCGGCTCCTCCTACTGTGCGCTCTTGAGAAAGGCACGGGCGCGGACCCGCGCACGACAGACAGTCTAGCAGGCTGCTGAGTGACGACGCTCCTCAGCCGTCCGGCCACACCCGGCTGCCGCGCGACGATCTCGGCGAACAGCGCGTCCACCAGCTCGGCCTGAGCCACCTTCCTCACCGGCCTGCCCTGGGCGAACACCACTCCTTCTCCCTCTCCCCCGGCGATGCCGAAGTCGGCCTTGCGCGCCTCTCCCGGACCGTTGACGACGCAGCCCATGACCGCCACCTCCAGGTCCAGGCCCAGACTGCTCCAGCCGCCGCTCCACCTCCAGAGCCAGCGGCTCCAGGTCGATCCGCGTCCGCCCGCAGGTGGGACAGGAGATGACCCGCGGCCCCCGCGGCGCCAGCTCGAGCGTGCGCAGGATCTCCAGAGCCACCCGCACCTCTTCCACCGGGTCACCGGTGAGCGACACCCGGATGGTGTCGCCGATCCCCTCGGCCAGAAGCACCCCGAGCGCCACCGCGCTTCGGATGGATCCCGCCCAACGCGTGCCGGCCTCGGTGACTCCCAGATGCAGCGGATAGGGGATGCGCTCTGCCAGGAGCCGGTTGGCGGCGATGGTGACCAGCGGCGACGACGACTTCGCCGAGACCTTGATCTCGTGGAAGTCGAGCTCCTCCAGCAGGGCGCAGTAGCGCACGGCCGATTCCACCAGCGCCCCGGCGGGATCGCGCTCCTCCAGCTCCCGCAGGTCGCGCTGCAGCGAGCCGCTGTTGACTCCTATCCGGATGACCGCGCCGTGCTCCCGCGCGGCCTCCACCACCGCGCGAACCTCTTCGCGGCCCCCGATGTTGCCGGGATTGATGCGCACCCCGGCCGCACCGCCTGCGACGGCCGCCACGGCCAGCTCGTGGTCGAAGTGCACGTCGGCGATCAGCGGCACCGGCGACTCGGCCACCAGCGCCGGCACGGCCCTCGCCGCGGCCGGGTCGGGCACCGCCACCCGCACCAGCCCCGCTCCGGCGGTGGCCAACGCCCGGATCTGGCCCAGGGTGGCCTCGACGTCGTCGGTGCGGGTGTTGGTCATCGACTGGACGACCACCGGGGCGCCGCCGCCCACCGGCACGTCGCCCACCATCACCTGCAGCCGGCTGCTCAAACCCTCTCCTCCCGCCTATCCGGCGATGAGACGAGCCGATGTCGTTGTACATCGCCACGAAGAAGAGCAGCACGAACAGCGCCAACCCCACCATGGAGATCTGCTCGAACACGCGCAGCGAGATGCTCCGCCCCCGGATGCGCTCGATGATGCTGAAGAGCACGTGCCCACCGTCCAGCGGCAGCAGGGGCAGCATGTTGAGAATGGCCAGGTTGACGCTGATCAGCGCGAGCAGCATCAGGTAGTACCCGCCCTCGAAGGCCTCGGCTGGAGAGCTGGATGATCCCTACCGGACCGGCCAGACCCTGGTCGCCGGTCACCGGCACCTCTCCCGTGAACATCATGCCGATGCCCTTGAAGATCAAGACCACCATGCTGCCGGTGGTCCTTCCCGCGTAGCCAAACCCGCTGGTGAAGCCCAGTTCTCTGTGCTCGCAGGTGGGCGAGACGCCCAGGTACCCGGTGCCATCCTCCAGCTCGTCTGATGGTGGCCGTCAGCTCCGCCGTCACGCCCGCTCGCTCGACCACCACAGTCGACCGTCTCGCCAGGATTGGTGAGGATCTGGGCGCGCACATCGTCCCAGCTGTCGATGGTCTTGCCGTCGATGCTCACGATGCGGTCCCCAGCCTGGACGCCCGCCTCGGCGGCCGGCGTACCGGCCCCAACCTCCTCGACGACCGTGCCCGTAGATGCCTTCTCCCTGGGACGCCCCCACGATCCAGATCAGCAGGAAGGCCACGATCATGTTCATGGTCACGCCGGCGATGATGAACAGCAGCTTGTGCCAGAAGGGATGCGAGTAGTAGCGCTTCGCCAGCGGGGTGGCCGCGATCTCGTCGGCGCTCAGAGCCCGTGCTGCCGGCCAGGCGGTCCTCGGGGTCCTGGGGACGGCGCCTGGCGTCTTCGGCGCCCGCCTCCTCAGCCTCCGTCCTCCCGCGCCTCCGCCACTCGCTGCTCGAACTCCTCCTTGTGCATGCCCGTCACCCGCACGTAGCCGCCCAGGGGCACCGCGGATATGCCGTAGACCGTCTCTCCGACCCGCCGGCTGACCAGATAGCGGCCCAAACCCGAGGCTGAACTCCTCCACCCGCATGCCGGTCGGCCTTGGCCACGATGAAGTGACCGAACTCGTGGGCCAGGATCAGGAACCCCAGTCCTACGATAGCGACTATCACTCCGAGAACAGTGACCACCAGGAATCGTCCTCCACTCTCGATCTCAACCACCGTGTCGCGCGCAGGCCTCGACTGCCATCCGCCTTGCCCAGGTATCGACGGCAACGGCCTCGTCGTACGTTCCGAAACAGCCGGCGCCGCTTGCCTGCACGATTCCTTCCACCACCTCGCTTATACCCAAGAAGGGCAGATCACCCTTCAAGAATGCGCGCACGGCCACCTCGTTCGCCGCGTTGAGCGCACAGGTGGCCGCATCTCCCTTCGCTCCCGCCTCTCGCGCCAGCCGGATCGCGGGAAAGGTCTCCTCGTCGGGCGCTGCGAACTCGAGCGACAGCCCGCCCGCCAGGTCGAGACGATCGACGGCGACGGAGGCTCTCTCCGGGTAGTGGAGCGCGTAGGCGATGGGGACCCGCATGTCGGCCACGCCCAGATGCGCCAGCAAGGCCCCGTCCCTCATCCGCACCAGCGCGTGCACCACCGACTGAGGATGCACCACCACTTCGATGCTCTCGTAGGGCAGACCGAAGAGATGGTGAGCCTCTATGACCTCCAGGCCCTTGTTCATCAGCGTGGCGGAGTCGATGGTGATCTTCTCCCCCATCGACCAGGTGGGATGGGCCAAGGCCTCCTCCCTGGTCACCCCGGCCAGGTCGCGACGCGGCGCGGCCTCGGAACGGCCCGCCCGAGGCCGTGATGACCACCGAATCGACCGACTCCCGGCCCGCGGCGCCGATCAGCTGATAGAGAGCGCAGTGCTCGGAGTCCACCGGGAGGATCTCCACCCCTTGCCGGGCAGCCAGCACCGGTCACCAGCGAACCGGCGCACACCAGGCTCTCCTTGTTCGCCAGAGCCAGAGACACGCCGTTCTCCAGAGCGGCGAGAGTCGACTCCAGTCCGGCGAAGCCGACGATGGCGTTCAGCACCAGGTCAGCCTCGACCTCGCGCACGAGCTGCGCGGCCGCGCGCGGGCCGCTCCGCACGTTCAGTTCGGGATACAGGGCGGCGTGAACCGTGGCGGCCGCTTCTTCGTCGGCTACCGCTACAGAGCCCACCCCGAGTGACATCGCCTGCTCCAGGAGCAGGGCGACGTTGCGGTCGCAGGACAAGCCCACCACGCACAGATCGGTGCTCGCGGCGATCACCTGCAGCGCCTGCACTCCGATGGAGCCGGTGGATCCTAGGACGATGACCCGCTTCATCGCACCAGATCGCCGATCATCACGATCACCGCCCAGTACGCGGCGAACCCGGCAAAGAGCAGGGAGTCGAACCGGTCGAGTATGCCGCCGTGGCCGGGCAGGAGCTTCCCCGAGTCCTTGACCCGGAAGTCGCGCTTGAAGGTCGATTCGAACAGGTCGCCCCACTGGCCCACGATACCGATGATGAGTCCGAGGATGATCGCCTCCCGGGTCGGCAGCCAGGGAGAGTAGATCTTCACCACCAGCGCCGCGACCACGGCGCCCACAAGTCCGCCCACGGCCCCTTCCACCGACTTCTTGGGCGATATGCGTGGCGCCATCCGGTGACGACCGATCGCCCTGCCCACGAAGTAGGCGAAGGTATCGGCGAGCACGGTGCACGACAGCAGCATGATGGTGAGAGCCATGCCGTGGTTCAGCCCGCGCACCATCAGCATGTAGGCGAAGCCGACGGCGATCCAGAGGACTCCGAAAGCGGTCATGGCCATCCTGCCCACCAGGTGCGCGCCCAACTCGCCGAACAGCGACCAGAAGAAGGTGAGCACCAGCAACGCCGCGAGAGCCAGCCAGCATCCCTTCGACTCCCCAGAAGAAGCGAGCCCGCCAGCACGCCCAGCCCGGACAGGTACCCGACCAGAAGGTTGGGTCGGTACGGCCGCAGCAGCGTGTAGTACTCGTGCAGTCCCAACAGAGAGACCACGATGGCGAGGCCGAAAAGGAAGTAGCCCCCAAGGATGATCGCCGCCAACCCGATCGGAAGACCGATGACAGCGACCAGAGACGCGTTGTCTAAGCATCCGCGTCCTCGCTGCGAGCGCCGAAACGGCGTTCGCGGCTCGACATAGTCGGCCAGAGCCCTCTCGAACTCCTCCTCGTCGAAGTCGGGCCACAGACGGTCGGAGAAGTACAGCTCCGAGTACGCGGACTGCCAGAGCAAGAAGTTCGACATCCGCCTCTCCCCCGAGGTGCGTATGCAGAGGTCGGGGTCGCGCATGAGAGGCGAGTAGAGGTGGCGGACGATGTCGTCTTCGGTCAGCGTCGCGATGTCCAGCCCGTCGGCCGCGGCCCTGCGCACCGCGTCCACGATCTCCCGCCTGCCCCCGTAGTTGAATGCGATGAAGAGGGTCATCCGACCGTTGCCGGCTGTGAGTGTCTCCGCCCACTCCATCCTTGTCCAGGAGCTCGCGGCTCAATTCCTCGCGGCTGCCGACGAACACCACTCGGCAGTCGTTCTTGTGAAGGGTCGGCACGTCGGAGTCGATCATCTCGGCGTGCAGGCGCATGAGTCCCTGGACTTCCTCGCTCGGACGGCTCCAGTTCTCGCTGGAGAAGGAGTAGAGGGTCAGTTGGCCTATGCCCGCGTCGCGAGCCGCTTCGATCACACGGCGGACAGCCTGTCCACCCGCCCTGTGACCCGCGCCCACGGGAAGCCCACGGCGTCGGGCCCAACGGCCGTTGCCGTCCATGATGATGGCCACGTGGAAGGGAACGGCGCCCCTCGGGCCGGGCTTGGTCCGGTCAGGAGAGCCCTTCCTCTTGCGGCCCCAGAGAACACTGAGCCAGCTAGATAGGCCCACGTCAGATCTCGAGGATCTCCTCTTCCTTGTGGTGGAGTATTTCGTTGATCTTCTCGATGAA
This sequence comes from uncultured Actinomycetes bacterium, assembly GCA_963714175.1. Lineage (GTDB taxonomy): Bacteria > Actinomycetota > Thermoleophilia > RBG-16-64-13 > RBG-16-64-13 > RBG-16-64-13. Next base: position 161,177 of record CAVQNN010000012.1, read on the forward strand.
GCCGTCGGTGAGCTTCTGGACCTCTTCCTCGGCACGGTGCTCGTCGTCCTCCGAGATCTCGCCTTCCTTCTTGAGATCCTTGAGATCCTGGATGACGTCCCGGCGCACGTTGCGGACGGCTACGCGGCCATCCTCGGCCATGTTCTTGACCATCTTGACCAGGTCCTTGCGCCGGTCCGCGGTGAGCGTCGGGATGTTGAGCCGTATGACGGTGCCGTCGGTGTTTGGAGTCAGAGCCAGGTCGGACTCCTGGATCGCTCGGACGACCGAGTTGACGGCACCCTTGTCGTAGACCGTGATGGAGATGGTCCGCGGATCCGGCGTCGCCAGATTCGCCATCTGCTTGAGCGGAGTCTTGGTCCCGTAGTAGTCCACGTGCAACCGGTCGAGCAGCCCCGTGGAGGCCCGCCCGGTCCGCACCGTGTTGAACTCACTGCGCAGGGCCTCCACCGCACTCTCCATGCGCCGCTTGCCGTCGGCGACCAATTCGCGGATCATGCTTCCCCCCTCTCGTTCGCTATTCACTGGTGACAATGGTACCCACCCGTTCGCCGCGGAGCACACGCCGGATGTTCTCCGGAACGCTCATGTTGAAGACCATGATGGGAAGATCGTTGTCCATGCAGAGCGAGAGAGCGGTCGAGTCCATGACCCGCAGGCCGCGCTCCAGGGCCTCCCGGTGCGTGATGCGCTCGATCAGCTTCGGCGTCGGGGTCGGTCTCGGGGTCGGCGTCGTAGACGCCGTCGTACTTCTTCTTGGCCATGAGCAGGCACTCGGCCCCGATCTCCAGGGCCCGCAGCGCCGCGGCCGTGTCGGTGCTGAAGAACGGATTGCCCGTGCCGGCCGCAAAGATCACGACTCTCCCCTTCTCCAGGTGACGGATGGCACGCCCCCGGATGTAGGGTTCGCAGATCTCCTGCATATGGATCGCGGACTGCACCCGCGAGTCGATGGCCAGCTTGCGCAGCGCATCCTGCAGGGCCATGGAGTTCATCACCGTGGCCAGCATCCCCATGTAGTCCGCGGTGGCCCGATCGATGCCCTGCGAGGCTCCGGACACACCCCGGAAGATGTTGCCGCCCCCGACCACGATGGCCAACTCGGTGCCGCCCCCGACCACGTGGCAGATCTCAGCCGCGGTGGCCCGCATTCGCTCCGGGTCGATGCCGTAGGTCAGGTCGCCCATGAGGGCTTCGCCGCTAAGCTTGAGCAGAACCCTCTTGTACACCGGTTCCTGGGTCATTTCGCCTCGCTTCGGCCTTCCCTCGCGACACGGACCCTGTCCCGAGGCTGGTTGGACGGAGTGTGCGCGCCCCTAGGCCACCTCGTCGCCGACACGGAAACGCGCGAACCGCCTGATCTCGATGTTCTCACCGATCTTGCCGATGATCTCACGCCGCAGATCCTCAATGGTCTTCTCCGGGTCCTTGACGAACTCCTGCTCGAGCAGCACGACAGTCGAGTACCACTTGTTGAGCTTGCCCTCGGCGATCTTCTCGATAACCGGTTCCGGCTTGCCCGATTGCCTGGCCTGGGCGGAGTAGATCTCGATCTCGGCGGCCTTTGTCTCCTCTGGGATATCCTCGCGGGAGACCCAGGCAGGACTGGCCGCGGCGATATGCATGGCCACGTCGTGCACGAAGGCTTTGAAGTCCTCGTTGCGCGCGACAAAGTCGGTCTCGCAGTTGACCTCGACCAGGACGCCCACTTTCGCGCCCGGGTGTATGTAGTAGTCGACGATGCCCTCGTTGGTGGCCCGGGCAGACTTCTTGTCCGCGGTGGCCATCCCCTTCTTGCGCAGGATCTTGATCGCCTCGTCCATGTCGCCCTGAGCTTCGTTCAAGGCCATCTTGCAGTCCATGATGCCCGCGCCGCAGGCGTCACGCAGTTTCTTTACCAGACCAGCATCAACATTCATCGAAAGCCTCCATCGAGACGTTGTTCATCCACTGCATCGATCCGCACATTCCATTGACCCGGCGCCGTGTCGGCACACGGAGTCACGCCTGGCTTCAAGCCTCGGGTTCGGCCTCCGCCGCCGGCGCTTCGGCAGCCGCGGGCTCCTCGACCGGGGCTTCCGCAACCGGGGCCTCCGCCGCAACGGCCTCGACAACCTCAGGCTGGGCCTCGACCGGCGCGATCACTTCCGCCGCCACAGCCTCCAGAGCCGCGGCGACCTCGACAACCGGAGCCTCCTCGACCGGAGCCTTCTCCACCTTCTCTACCGCCGCGGCGGGCTTGCGAGTCGGCAGACGACGCGCTGGGTTGGGCTGAGTCGCGACTTCATCGCGCGAGCCGCCCGGACGACCGCCGCCGCTCGGGCGACCACCCTGGCCCGGACGCGCGCCGCCGCCTGGGCGACCACCCGGACCTGGACGCCCACCGGGACCCGGACGACCCTGGCCGCGAGACTGGCCTTCACCGCCGGGCCTCGGCCCACGGGCTCCACGCGCACGGCCGTCGGCCGAGTCTCCACCTTCCCCTGAGGAATACGGCGCAGACTGGGACTGACCGGCAGCGCGAGCAGCCTCGGCGGCCAGGAACTCGGAGACCTGGACCTTCGCCCGACCCTCTTCGACCGCGCGAGCCAGCGTCTTGACGATCAGACCGCACGAGCGGATGGCGTCGTCGTTGCCAGGTATCACGTACTCGACCTCATCCGGGTCGCAGTTGGTGTCGCAAAGGCCGATGAGAGGCAGGCCCAGCTTGTTGACTTCCTTGGTGGCGATCGCTTCGCGCTTGGGATCGGCCACGAAGACCGCGTCGGGCAGGCGGGTCATGATGCCCACTCCGCCCAGGTTGACCTCGAGCTTCTCCAGCTCCCGTTCCATGGCCATGCGCTCTTTGGTGGGCAGCAGGCCCAGCTGACCCTCGTCCTTGAGCTTGCGTAGCTCGTGCATGCGCTTGATGCGAGTCTCGATGGTGGTGAAGTTGGTCAGCAACCCCCCCAGCCAGCGGTGCGACACGTACGGCATGCCCACTCGCGCCGCCTCGTCGCGGACTATGTCCTGGCACTGCTTCTTCGTTCCGACGAACAGCACCGTCCCGCCGCGGCTGGCGATGTTGCGCACGAAGTCGTAGGCACGGTCCGAGCAGAACGGTGGTCTGCTGCAGGTCGATGATGTGGATGCCGCCCCGCTCGGTGAAGATGTAGGGCTTCATCTTGGGATTCCACCGACGAGTCTGGTGGCCGAAGTGCACTCCTGATTCCAGGAGCTGCTTCATTGAAGCTGCGGGCATGTCTACCTCACTATGGTTTTGCTCTGCTGACTGTCTGAGGGCCGCTTCGGAACCGGTCTCCCGGCACCACCGAGGCGGTGATCCTCAGGTTCGAAGGAATAACCTGGGCAGTTTACCACAAGGAAGCATGGGGCCATGACAGGCTGCTAAGAGGGGACGCCGGGACTTCGCTTCACAGCGGCCTCCTAGGGCCCGCAGCCCGGCCGGCTATCTGGCGAGCGCGTCCAGGTCGAGGTCCTCTTTGATGCGCCCTCTCAGGCGGAGCACGGCCTTGGTGTGAAGCTGCGAGACCCGAGACTCGGTCACACCCAGCACCTCGCCGATCTCCTTGAGGGTCAGGCCCTCATAGTAGTAGAGGCCGATGACGATCCTCTCGCGCTCCGGCAGTCGCTCGATCGCCACCGTCAGAGTCTCCTTGACGACCGGATGCGATACGCCCTCGAGGGATCGGGGGCATCGCAGTCCTCGATGGTGTCGATGAGGTTGACCTTGTCCTGGCCCGGGCCCGTCGAATCCCAGAACTCGTCCAAGGCCACGACCGACGCACAACTGATCTGGTTCAGGATGTCCTGGTACTCGTCAGGCGTCACTCCGAGTTCCTCAGCGGTCTCCTCGTCCGTCGGCGCACGGGTGAGCGTGTTCTCCAACTGAGTGACCGCCGCCTCTACCTTGCGCGCCCAACTCCGAACCGATCGGGGGACCCAATCGAGGGCCCGCAACTCGTCGATGATCGAGCCCTTGATCCTGGGTACGGCGTAGGTCTCGAACTTGATGTTGCGGGAAGGGTCGAAACGCTCCAGGGCGCCGATCAGCCCCAGGAGGCCGTATGAGACCAGGTCTCCCTCCTCGATGTGCGCGGGCAACCCGCTGCTCATCCGACCGGCTACGTACTTCACCAGAGGCGAATAGGCCAGTATCAGGCGGTCCCGCGCCTGTGAATCGCCGAAGTCCTTGTAGAGCCGCCAGGCCTCAGTGATGTCTTGCTGTTTGGCCGGATCGATGATCATCGTCGCTCTCTAGGCTCGCGGGTGCGCTCGCCGGTAGGTCTTGCGCAGATGGGCCGCAGAGACATGGGCGTACACCTGGGTGGTGCGTAGCGACGAGTGGCCCAACAGTTCCTGGATGACCCGAAGATCCGCCCCGCCTTCGAGCAGGTGAGTGGCGAAGGAGTGTCGCAGCGTGTGCGGCGACGTACCGATCGGCGCGCCCGCGCGTGCCAGATACCGGGCGAGACGCCGTTGCACGTCCGACGACGACAGGGGGCGTCCCGTTCGGCTCAAGAAGACATGGTCCTCCTGCGTGCCACCTTTGACCAACACAGCTCGCCCTTCTCGCAGATAGCGGTCCAGGGCGCACAGAGCCAGCTCGCCCACAGGAACCAGCCGCACCTTGCGCCCCTTGCCCTTTGCCCGGAGCTCGCAGGACTCGAAACTGACGTCCCTGAGCCGCAGGTCCAACGCTTCCTGACAACGGAGTCCGGAGGAGTATATCAATTCGAAAAGCGCTCTATCTCGCAGTTCCAGGGGTTTTGTCCCCCCGATCGACTCCAACAGCCCGGCGGCCTGCTCAGCGGTGAGAACCTGGGGAAGGCGACGTGGCAGTCTTGGGTGAGCCTACGCCGGTACCCGGACTTGCGTCTACCAGACCGTTGTCCTCACAGAAGCGCAGGAAGCTACGAACCACAGAGAGTTTGCGCGCCACCGTGCTGCGTGCGTACGAGCGTGGTTTGGCCTGGTCGGTCCTGCCTGCGACGACCGGCCGAGATCCCAAGCGCTCGGCAGAACCGAGGCCGGGAAGACCCTGGGGGTCGGCAAGCGCAGCGGCAAAATCGGTCACGTCCGCGCGGACCACATCGGACGCCCTGGTGATTCCCCGCTGAGACAGGAACGCCGCGAATTGGCGAAGGTCGCTCATTGAGGCATCGATGGTACGAGCGCTGTAGTCAGCCGCGATCAAGCCCACGGATGAACGCCGCAACGGCCTGTTCGATCTCCGCCGCTGGCAGGGGCGTGTCCCTCTGTTCGTCTGACTGCATCATCCTCCCGACCCATTCATTTCCATCACGGGGCCCGGATGTAGGTACCCGGACCAGCCCTCGCGGCAAGCCCTGCGAGTTCCAACTCAGCGAGCGCCGCGGAGAGTTCCCGGACCGTCAGTCCGGTACGCGCCACGAGACCGTCCACAGAACACGGGCCAGAGCCAAGGACCTCGAGAATACCCGTTTTGCGAGCATCCACGACCGCTTTGGTGTCGACCCCGGCCCTCTCCACCCCATCTGCGCATCGAGGAGGCGTCGCCGATCGCTGCTCTCCCCTCTCGATTCTGGTCGCCGCGAGGAAATCCTCCACTGTGACTCTGGGGTCAAGTGCCGGCCAGGCTCCGTCATACAGGAGAGAGTTGCTACCTTCGTGACTGTCGATGAAAGGCGGCCCAGGTACGCTGAACACGGGCCGGCCCAACTGAAGCGCCCAGTCGGCTGTCTGTAGGGCACCGCTGGTCCGAGAAGCCTCCACCACCAGGACCGCGTCGCCCAGCGCCGCGAGCAACCTGTTGCGATGCGGGAATGTCCATCGGGAGGGCGCGGTTCCCGGCGGCAGTTCGCTCAACACCACACCACCAGCGGCGATCTTGTCGTACAGCCACCGGTGGCGACGCGGATACACGATATCGATTCCGCAGCCGAGAACGGCCACGGTGAGACCGTCGGCCCTGGCCGCCCCCTCATGGGCTCGGCCGTCTACTCCGAGAGCCATCCCGCTCACGACCACGATGCCGCGCGCTGCGAAAGCCGAGGCGAACGCCTCCGTCGCTCTCAGCCCCTGAGCCGTCGCTCGACGAGTACCCACGATGGTCACGCGAGGGGCGCCCACGTACTCGCTGCAAGGCGTCCTCTTCCCCACGGACGAACAAGCCGGCGGGAGGGAAGGGCAGCTGGCCCAACTCTCTGGGATACTCCGCTGCTCCGAACGGTAGGAACCGCACGCCCTCACGAAGCAGGACGGCCTCAGCCTCGGCCGCCACGAAGGAGCGTCGCTTCTCTTCATATCCCGTGGCAGCTCGGGTCGTTAGTCCCCAATCCAACAAACGACGGCGAGGTGCAAACCAGACCGCCTCGGGTCCCTCCCGCCCCAACAACCTAAGGACGCTGTGACAGCCGGACTCGCTGAGCCAGGCCAACCCCAAGGCCGCCTGGTACGCTGCTGCCTCGCCGCCGCCCGGTGACATCAGAGAAGTCCCACTCGGCGCTGATCCAGGCGGAGCGCCAGAGCCTCCGCTACGTGCTCCGGTCCGACCGGAATCACACTGTCGAGGTCCGCGATCGTGCGAGCGAGGTTCACTATCCTCGCGTACCCCCTCCCGCTCAAGCCGTCGCGCACCAGCGCCTGCCGCAGCAGATCACGCGCATCGCGCGTCAAAGAGTTGCACTTCTCGAGTGCGTGTCGCTCCGACACAGTCTGACTCTTCAGCCGCTCATGACGGAACAGCCGCGCGGCCGTCACCCTCTCTCTCACGGATGCCGAGGGCTCGGACTCAGCGGCACGATCGAGTGCGGAGAGCGTCAGAGGTGGCACTTCGATCAGGGCGTCGATCCGGTCGAGAAGAGGGCCACTGATACGAGCTCGGTAGCGTGCCACGGCGCCGGCCGAACACCGACAGGCCTTCTCGGTGTGCCCCAGATACCCGCACGGGCAAGGGTTCATGGCAGCGACCAGAGTGCACGCGGCCGGGAAGACCGACGTGCCCACCCGACGGGAGATCGCGACACGCCCTTCCTCCAGCGGCTGCCGAAGTGCTTCCAGCGCATCGCGGGAGAACTCGGGCAACTCGTCCAAGAACAGCACGCCCCGATGCGCGAGACTGACCTCTCCCGGCCTGAGGACCACTCCTCCACCTACCAGGGCGGCACGGGAGGCCGTGTGGTGGGGAGCGCGGAACGGCCGCTGCCGGATGAGGCCGGCGTGAGCGTCCTGCAGACCCGCCACGCTCCAGACCCGGGTCACATCCACAGCCTCTTCCCGCGTCAGCGCCGGCAGTATGCCCGCCAATCTCCGTGCCAGCATGGTCTTGCCGGCCCCGGGTGAGCCCACCATCAGGAGATGGTGCCCTCCCGCTGCGACAATCTCAAGGGCTCTCTTCGCCTGGTAGTGACCGACCACCTCAGCCAGGTCGAGACAGTCGGGCGTCGTGCTCGGCGGGGCCTCCCGGGTCGCCAGCCACCGCCTTCCCCTTTCGACCACATGTGCACGGTAACAAGGGTCCTTGACCACGAGCACCGCCTCGGCCAGCGAGCGCACGCCGGCCACCGGCACTCTACTCACCTCCACGGCGGCCGGCAGCCCTTCGACCGGGGCTAGCAACAGCCCGACTCCCACACTGCTGGCGGACTCCGCCACCGACAGCATGCCGCGCGTCGGACGCACTGCCCCTTCCAGAGACACCTCGCCGACTGCACCAACGTCACGCACGCACTCCGTGGGTACATGCCCGCAGGCAGCGAGAGTGGCAAGAGCTACCGGCAGATCGAAGCCCGGCCCGTCCTTGGGCACATCGCCGGGACTCAGGTTGATCGTAATCCGACGACTTGGCAATGCGAGACCGCTTGAGGCCGCAGCCGAGCGAACGCGCTCCCGCGCCTCCCGCACCGCGGCCCCGGGAAGACCCACGATAGTGACGCCGGGCAGGCCGTTCCTGGCGTGGGCTTCGACTCGCACCGGCACGGCATCGATACCAACTACGGCAAAGCCCCAGACTGACGCCACGCCCATTGGTAGAGTCAAGCCCCCAGGACGTCAATGACGTGATGCACACACCGCGGGAGCCCACTACCGTCCAGGTCGACGACCACGGCGTCGAATCGCATGGCGCAAGGGAAGAGGCCGCGGTCCGAGAGCCACCATGACGCCGCGGCTCGAAGCCTTCTGGCCTTGCGTGGCCCGATCGCCTCCAGCCCCGAACCGTACTCCTCTCCGCTGCGCGCCTTCACTTCGACGATCACCATCTCCGAACCGGTACTGCAGATCAGGTCCAGTTCGCCGAGCGGAGTCCGCTGGTTCCTGCCCAACACCAGGTAGCCCCGGTCGGACAGAAAGGAGGCCGCCGCCTGCTCCCCCGTGCGGCCCTCTGGCCGTTCGGTCCACTGATATGTGCGCTTCAGGGCTCAACCCGACCTCCTCGGTAGCGCTTCGTCTCGGCCATCAACCCCGAGGAGACTAGCCGAAGGCAGCGAGGATCACGTCGGACTTTGGTAGCAGATTGGAACGCGACAGGCCCCGGCTATTCCTCCCACAGCCCCATTTGGCGCGACCCTACTCCCTGAAAGCTGAGGCGGTGAAGAGCGCACGGTCCATGCTGCCTGAGCGCCTCCCTGTGCACGTTCGTGCCGTAGCCCACGTGCTCGGCGAATCCGTACTCGGGATACTGGGGCGCCAGAGTCCTCATCAGCCGGTCGCGCACCACTTTGGCCACCACCGAGGCCGCGGCGACCGCGGCGCTCTTGTAGTCGGCCCCGATGATCGCGCGGGCGCGCAGATCGGGACGTCTCAGATCGAACCCGTCCACCACCGCCAGGCAGTATTCGTTCTTCAGCGACTCCAGCGCGCGCCCCAGCGCAGCCAGATTGCAGACGATGGAGGCCTACCCGGTCAATGGTGTAGGGAGAATAGGCCACCCAGGAAACCCGAGCGGCAGAAACGAGAATGCGCGGGTACACGCTCTCCCTGGCCGCGGGACTCAGGAGCTTCGAATCGGTCAGGCCCTCGAGAACCGGGAAGGGGGCGAAGCCGTAGTCGAGCACCACCGCGGCGGCCACCAACGGACCGGCCAGACACCCTCGCCCGGCCTCGTCGGCGCCGGCTACCCGAAGATCGCCGCTTCCCCCAGTCTCGGCCCCTTCCGCCAGGAGGTTCCTGTCGAATCGAAAGGGATCGGACGCACCGGCTCTTCCTCCGGCCCGCTGCGCATCAGCCATCACTCAGACCGGTCAGAGCCCGCCGAGATCGCCCGGCGGCCAATAGATGGCGAAGGCTACTCCGATGATGTCTTCTTCGGTCACGGGTCCGAACACGCGGCTGTCCCCGCTGTTGTTGCGGTTGTCGCCCATGGCCCAGACATAGCCGGGCTTGACCTCGACCTCGTCGAAGCCGTCGATGATCGGATGCTCCTTGATGAACGGCTCGTCCTGAGCAACTCCGTTCACCCACAGAACCCCATCGTGAACGGACACAGTGTCTCCCCCGACGGCTACCACCCGCTTGATCAAGGGAGGCTCGCCCCGCACATGACCGGGAGGATCGAAGACGATGACGTCGCCCCGCTGGGGGTCACGGAAGTGATAGGCCAGCCGGTTGACCAGCACCCTGTCCCCTTCGACCAACGTCGGCTCCATCGAGGGAGAAGGGATGGCGTAGGGCTTGAGGATGAACTGCTGGATCAGAAGCGCCAAAACAAAAGCGGTCGCCACGATGACGACCACTTCGACAACCCAACGAAGCCCGCTGGTGCGCTTCTTCGCCTCCGGAAGCGGCGACACCGCCTCAGTTGGCGCCACCGGTTCCGGCTCCACCAGGGAGCTTGAATCCGGTTCGTTCACAAGCTCGCCGCCTTAGAACTCGTTTCAGAATGACGCTTCGCCACCAGGGACGCGCTGGGCGAGTGCGAGGCTAGGACGCAGGAAGCGTTCGTAGCAGCGCTACGGACACGCCCGAGAACGACGCATCGTGCCGTCCAGGGCGCACTCGGTGGCCGCGGCTTCATTTTGAAACGAGTTGTTAGATGCGCTTCTCTTTGACGCGGGCTTTCTTGCCCAACTTCTCGCGCAGGTAGTAGAGCTTGGCACGCGCCACATCGCCAATCGCGGTCACTTCTATCTTGTCGATCTTGGGAGAGTGCAGCGGGAACGTCCGCTCTACGCCCACTCCGAACGACTGCTTCCGGACCGTGAAAGTCTCCCGCGAGCCCTGGCCTTGCTTGCAGATGCAGAAGCCCTGGAAGACCTGGATCCTCTCGCGGGTTCCCTCTACGACTTTGAAGTGCACCCGCAGAGTATCGCCGGACTTGAAATCCGGGAGGTCCTCACGGAGCTGTCTCCGCTCGAATTCTTCAATCGCGCCCATGTGAATACCTAGTCCTGACTCATTCCAGCGTGTTGATGACGGCCTGTTCCGAAGAAAAGCCAGCAGACTTTAGAGCATCGCGCCCCCGATTACAACCCGGTCAATCGCGCCACCGGCCGGCAAGACGGCAGCCTGCCGCGGGGCGCCCCGGAGAGACTAGAGTCCCCTCCAGCGTCCGATGGGCCAATACGTGCAGAACGCGCAGCCGATGATGGAGTCGATGTCGACGGGGCCTATGGATGACATCCTACTGTCGCCGCTGTTGTTCCGGTTGTCACCCATCACGAAGACAGTTCCCTCGGGAACGACGATCTCGGCGTAGTCGTCGCGGATACGCTGCTCTTTGAGATACGGTTCCACCTGTGCGACCCCGTTGATGAAGAGAGTGCCGTCCTTAACGGCGACCCGGTCATCGGCGACGCCAACCACGCGCTTCACCAGGTCCTCGCCCTCGACTACCGGAGAATGGAAGACCACGACGTCGCCGCGTTCCGGATCGCGGAAGTGATACGACATGCGGTTGAGCAAGATGCGGTCGCCCTCCAGAAGGGTGGGCTGCATGGAAACCTGATGGATGGTGAAGGGCTTGACGAGGAAGGCCTGCACCAGCATGGCGATGACGAACGCGGCTGCCACGATGACCACGACCTCGATCACCAGTCCCATCGTGGAACGCTTCTTCGCGTCCTCGCGCCCCCGCGTATCCTTGCGCCGTGACGTGTCCTCGGCTGCTCGCCGCGCCTCAGCGGGCTCGGTCGTCTGCCTCAGATCGGTGTCAGACTGCTCCTCGATCCGCACTCACTTGCCGTCCTCTCTGCTCGATATCCCGGCGTCGTTCGCCGGACTGCCGCCACCCGAGCCACGTTCCCAAGGCGAGGGACGCACGTGGTCCCGCCTCCAGCGAGAGATGGCTCCGTGGTCACCGCTCAGCAGGACCGGAGGGACTTCGATCCCCCCATACTCTCGAGGCCGAGTGTAGTGTGGGTACTCCACCGTGCCCCCCAACTCCGCGCTGAACGACTCCTCCACCACACTGTCCGCGTTCCCGAGAGAACCCGGAAGGTGGCGGATCACAGCCTCCACGACAGCCAGGGCGGCGACTTCCCCGCCCGCGAGCACATACGGGCCGACTGAGATAGAGCCCGTGGCCAAGAGCGCCTCCACCCGGGCGTCGAAACCTTCGAACCGTCCGCACAATAGCACGAGATCTCGCTCGCTCCGAGCCAGTTCGAGAGCGAAACTATGATCGAAGGGCCGTCCGCCGGCCGCCAGTACGTACACGTCCCTATTCTCGCGCACGCGGCGCGCAGGCTCCCCGAACACGCCCTCCAGCGCGGCGGCGACGATATCCACGCGAGTGACCATCCCTGGTCCCCCGCCGTACGGCGAATCGTCCACCTCGTGGTGGGGAAGCGCGCTGTATTCCCGGATATTGTGGACAGCGATGGAGGCCGCCCCGGACTCGATGGCGGTGGAGACAGGATGCTGATCCACGAGCCAGGTGAAGGCATCAGGAACCAAGGTGAACAGATCGAAGCGCTTCATTCTCGACCTGTGACGCTCGGACCGCTCTCGCCCACTCCCTCACCCTCTGTGAGGAAGCTGCGCGTGACCACGAGATAGCCCTCCTCCAGAGCCACAGTGGGCACCGCAGCCAGCACGAAGGGCACCATCAGCTCCGGACCTGCCTCGAGCGAGACGACCAGGATCGCGTGGGCCGGAGAATCCACCACGTCGACCACCCGGCCGAGGACGGTCCCTTGCTCGTCTCGTACCTGCAGGCCTTCGAGATCGAAAGGATAGAACTCGTCCTCCGGCAGTTCGGGGAGTTCGCTGGAATGGACCTCCAGCAGGTAGCCGCGCAGACCCTCGGCGGCGTCTCTATCCATGACCTCGAGAAAGGCCACGATGGGGAAGCCGTCGTCGCCTCTCACGGTGTCGATAGTCAGCCGCACCTGCTCTTGCAGGCGCGGTCCCGCTATGCCGACCCTTGCCGGACGGGCCTGTAGGACCGCCCCCGGAACGAAACGATCCGGGTTATCCGAGTCGGGGACGATCCGCACCTCGCCGTGCACTCCGTGCGCACGTGAGATCCGCCCCACCTCGATCCACTCGGGGCGAGCCTTGTGCGTCACGAGCCTAGTCGACTATCTCGACCGTGGCCTGCTTGCCGTCCTTGACGGCGCTCGCCTTGACCACGGTCCGCAGGGCACGGGCGATGCGGCCCTGTTTGCCGATCACTTTGCCCACGTCCTCCTTGGCCACGGTCAGACGCAGCAGCACTCCATCGGAGGATTCTGTCTCCTCCACCCGCACCTCGTCGGGATTGTCCACGAGCGAGCGGGCCAGGAATTCTAGGAGTTCTTTCACCTATACGATGCCTTTCAGACTCAGGAGTTTGCGCACCGTATCCGAAGGCTGAGCGCCGGTCGCCAACCACTGCTTGGCTTTGGCTTCGTCCACTTCAATAACAGACGGATCCTGCAGCGGGTTGTAGTACCCGATGCTCTCGATGAACCGGCCGTCCCGCGCCCGACGAGAATCCGCCACCACGATACGATAGGTGGGATGCTTCTTGCTGCCGCGACGTGCCAGTCTAATAGCTGTTGCCATTAGTCACCTCCTCACACTAGTTCGAGTTCCCGAACATCTGGAACGGGTTCTTGGGTACACGGCCTGACCCCAGTTGCTTCATCATCTTCTGCACCTGCTTGAACTGAGTGAGCAACTGGTTGACGGCCTGGATCTCGGAGCCTGAGCCGGTGGCGATGCGCCGGCGGCGACTTCCGTTGATCAATTCGGGATGGCTGCGCTCCTCAGCGGTCATGGAGGATATCACTGCCTGGATCTTGTCGAATGCCTTGTCGTCCACCTGCAAGCCCTTGAGCTTGCCCGAGGGGATCCCCGGGATCATGCCTAGGAGACTGGAGATCGATCCCATCTTCCGCACCTGCTGGATCTGATCGAGGAAGTCGTCGAAGGTGAAGTTCGACTTGCGAAGCCGCTGCTCCAGCTCCCGAGCCTTCTCCTCGTTGATGGACTGCTCCGCCTTCTCGATGAGCGACAGCACATCTCCCATGCCCAGGATCCGAGAGGCGACCCGGTCGGGATGGAAGTACTCGAAGCTGTCGAGCTTCTCGCCGTCGCTGGCGAATTTGATCGGCTTGCCCGTGACCGCGCGAACGGAGAGGGCGGCGCCCCCTCGTGCGTCACCGTCCATCTTGGTGAGTATCACGCCGTCGAACTGGACTCGCTCCTGGAATTGCAGGGCCACGTTCACCGCGTCCTGACCGGTCATGGCGTCCAAGACCAGAAGGATGTTGTGAGGCTTGACCGTGTTACGGATGTGGACCAGCTCCTGCATGAGCTTGTCGTCGATATGCAGACGACCGGCGGTGTCGACGATGAGAACATCCCGACCCTTGTCCTGGGCCCACTTGACCCCGTGCTTTGCGATGTCCACCGGATCGGCCTCGACACCCTCGTCATAGACCGGCACTCCAAGTTGAGTGCCCAGAGCCTTGAGCTGGTCGATAGCGGCCGGGCGATACACGTCTCCGGCCACCAGGGCAGGGGACTTGCCTTGGGAGAGCAGGAAGTTCGCCAGCTTGCCGCAGGCCGTCGTCTTGCCCGAACCCTGTAGTCCCACCATCATGATCACTGGTGGGCGGCCGCGGCGAGAAGGTGAGCTTGGTGGAAGCCGAACCCATGAGAGCGGTCAGCTCTTCGTTGACGATCTTGATGAATTGCTGCGCGGGCGTCAGGCTCTGCAGGACCTCGCTGCCCAGGGCGCGCTCCTTGACCCTTTCGACGAACTCCTTGACCACCTTGAAATTGACGTCGGCTTCGAGCAGCGCGAGACGGATCTCGCGGGCGGCCCGCTCCACGTCTTTGTCCGTGAGTTTGCCCTGCCTCTTGAGGCCGTCGAACGCTGTCTGCAGCTTGTCAGAAAGGGAGTCGAACACCTGTCACCTTGCCATCCGGCGGCACTCTGCGGGCACCGCGACTGGAGCGACCACACGCGGGCCGCGAGGGAGGGAGTTTACTAGTCGCCTGAGGTCCCGTCAAACCCGGCGGCCGAGCGAGTCGTCAAATAGCATGGATGCGAAATCCACGGCGTTGAAAGGCTGCAGGCTCTCCAGCTTCTCCCCCGTGCCTATGAGCTTGATGGGCAGATCCAACTCATGGGATACCGCGAGGGCGATCCCTCCCTTAGCCGTGCCATCCATTTTCGTGATCACCACGCCGCTCAGTTCGACCGCTTCCTTGAACATCCGTGCCTGAATCAGACCGTTCTGGCCTGTGGTGGCGTCGATGCAGAGCAGGCACTCATGGGGAGCGTCGGGTATGCGCTTCTCAATGACTCGGCGGACCTTTTCGAGTTCCTTCATGAGGTTGACCTGGGTATGGAGGCGCCCGGCGGTGTCGACGATGACTACGTCGGCTTTGCGGGCCTGGGCAGCAGCAATGCCATCGTATACAACAGCTCCAGGGTCACCACCCCGCTCGTATCGCACCACCTCGCAATCGACCCGGCGGCCCCATTCCACCAACTGCTCTATGGCAGCAGCCCTGAACGTGTCCCCTGCCACCAACAGCGGTTCTTTGCCCAACTCCTTCAGATGCCAGGCGATCTTGCCTATGGTGGTGGTCTTGCCGGTCCCGTTCACGCCCACCATCAATATGACCGCGGGAGAATGAGCTATGTCGATGCGCGTGTCGGCTTGGCAGAAGTGCTTCGCCGTGATCTCGCGGAGCTTGGCCAGCAGCGCGGCCGAGTCCTTGATGGCTCCCGCGCTGGCCTGCGCCTCCAAGGCTCCCACGATGGACACGGTGGTATCCACACCCACGTCCGCGTAGATGAGCGCTTCCTCGATCCGCTCCCAGAAGTCCTCGTCGAATCGGTCGAACAGTACCGACGAAAGCTGCTGCTGAAGGGCCTTCCGGCTCTTCGACAGGCCGTCTCGCAACTGGCTCAGCCAACCCCCGCGCGTCTCCTCGATCTCCGCAGGCTTGTGGGCTGCCGTCTCTTTGGACACGCCTACGAACACTTCCGACCAGTCGTAGCTCAAAACTCTATGCCCCTTTCGAAATCGCCAGTCTCCGCGAGAGGATCCGGGAGGTACCGTCGCCCTCGAGCGTCACCCCATAGAGCGTGTCCGCGACCTCCATGGTCTGTCTCTGATGGGTGATGATGATGAACTGCGTCTTGTCCCGGTATTTCCTCACAAGGGACAAAAAGCGGCGGATGTTGATGTCGTCAAGCGAAGCCTCTACCTCATCCAGGATATAGAAGGGACAGGGACGCGCCAAGAACAGCGAAAACAGGAAGGCGATGGCCGTCATGGCCTTCTCCCCGCCGGAGAGCAGGCTCAGACTACGGGGGGACTTGTTGGGGAACTTCACTTCCAGGGCGATCCCGCCCGCCGGTTCTCTCTCCTCTTCGTCGTCGTCCAGAGCTGTCCCATCGTCGGTCTCGCTCTGAGACACTCCCGTCTGGTCGGGCGCCCGGCTTGGCCTCCGTCAGCTTGAGGGTGCCTTTGGCCCCCGGAAAGACTGCGGCCATGACCGCCGAGAAGTGCTCGCGCGTGGCCTCGAAGATCTCGTTGAAAGCACTCTCGATGTGTTCGTCGAGTTCGCCTATCACCTCTTGGAGTCGAGCGAGCGAGGCCTCCAGATCCCGGCGTTGCTCCGCCAGGAAGCCGGCTCGCTCCTCCATCTCCGCGCATTCCTGCTCGGCCAGAGGGTTGATCGGCCCGATCCGCTCGCGCCGTCGCTCGGCCCGCTCGACGGCGCTCGAGAGCGCGTCGGCGTCCTCGCCGGCCACGTCGTCGGGAGTCAACGTCCGCGGCGAGCCGTGCCGGCGCCGCAGTTCGGCCAGTTCCTCCTCCAGCAACGCTCTCCTATCCTCAAGGCGAGCCTGATCGACACGCAGTTCTGTCAGTCTGGCACTCAACCCATCCTGCTCCTGCTGCAGAGCGGCCTCCACGCCTCCCCAGTCGCGCATGACCCGAGCTGTTCCCTCGGACTGTGCCCGTGCGGCCTCGACCTTCGTCTCCAGTTCTGCCGCAGCCATCCGAGAGACCTCGCCCATGCTCTCCGCCACTGCGAGAAGAGAAGTCAGGACCGGGATGTACCGGCTGAGGAAGTCCACGCGGCGCTCGCACCTGGCCACCTCGCGCCCAGCCGCTTCCCACTGACCGCTCACGCGGACACGCTCGTTCTCCTGTGCTCGGCAGCGCTCTCGCAGCCTGACCTCGACCAGGGCCGCCTGCCCCTTCTTGTCCTCCAGCGCCCCGACAGTCCTTCGCATGGTCTCAAGGCGAGCCTGAAGCGTGCGCAGAGCCGCTGCGGGCCTCCTCGAGCGCGGAGTCCTTGCCGACCATGGCCTCCTCTACCGTTCGGAGCTCGGCCGCCATCTGCTCGACCAGGCCGGCCTCCCGTTCTCTACGGCTTTGCAGCTCGGCGCGCTGCGCCTGGGCCTCCTCCAGCCGGCGGGCGTGCAAGTCGCTCTCGCCCGTCAGCGCGGCCAGCCTGCGCTCGGCCAGTCGCACTTGCTCCTCCTGCCGGCGAAAGCCGGCCTCGGCCTCCACGACCGCGGCGGCCGCCTTGTCCGCTGAGTCCCTCGTCACAACCAGCTCTTCGAGGAGCGCCTTGCGCTGCGTCAACACCGCTTCGAGCTCGTTTCGAGCTTTGAGCACCGTCTCGGCGCCGACATCCCGCCGACGGGCCGCGTGGGCCCTCGGCTGCAGCAACTCGCCCGAGCGGCTCACCAAACGCCAGGCTCCGTCACCGGCGCCCGGTGTCTTCTTCGTCCAAGCTATCCGCATCCAAGACGATCGCCGTGGACGGGATCAGCGCACGCAGGGTGTCGATGATCGCCGGAGAACCTGCCACGACGTCCCAGAGGTCGCGCGTGCCGGCCGGCGGCTTGGGATCCGGGGCCGCGAAGAGAGAGTCCCGTTCTCCTGGATCACCTCCAGCGCGCCCTCCGTCCGAAAGACGCGGGCCAGGTCGTAGGTCGCCGGTACGACCACGGCATCGATCACCGGGCCAAATGCCGCGGCCACCGCTCGCTCGTAGCCAGGCTCGACGGCAAGAAGCTCAGTCAGCGGGCGCAACCCCTCGCCCGAATCGATCAACTCCCGGCCTCCCGCCGGTATGCCCTCGCGCCGGGTCAGCAGGTCGTTGAGAACCGCCTGCCTGGACTCGATCCCGGCCAGTGTCTCTCCCAAGCTCACCGCGGCGTACGATGCCTCCTCGGCCTGCGCGCGAGCCTCCTCACGACCGGCGGCGGCTCTTCTCAACTCCTCCTCCGCCGCCGCGCACCGCGTTTCGCCGCCTCGTGCAGATCCCGCCGCAGCCCCTCCCCCTCGGAGTTCAACTGCTCCGCCCTGAGAGCCGCTTCGTCCGCAAGCCCGGCCAGTTCGGTACCCACTCGCCCCTTCTGCTCCACCTCACGACGCAGAAAGTCGCGATCCTGGAGGGCTCTGGACCGGCTTGCCTCCAGTTCGAAGACCGCGTCTTTGAGATCGTCCTCTTCCTCCCCAGCGGTCCGATACGCCGGGAGTTCCTCGTCGAGCGCGGCCCGCAACGCCTCGGCCCATCCACTGACCCTGATGAGCCGGGCCTCATCGGTGGTCCCAGCTTTCACTGCTTCGACACGCGCCGCCAGTGACTCCGCATCGCTCCGCGCCAGTTCCCAAGCGCCTGCGAGCCCGGTCGAGTTCTCCCTCCATCCGGACCAGCCGCTGTCGCAGGGTGACCGCCCTCCCCGCGAGGTATTCAGCCCCGGCTCGGGCTTGGTGATAGACGCCGGTCAGTCTTTCGCGCTGTTCCAACACGGTGCTGAAGCGTTCCTCTTCCGCGGTCCGCTGTCGCCGCAACTCGCTCAGTCTGCCGTCAACCTCGGTCCGGCGAGCCTGCGTGCGCTCCAGCTCGTCCTGGGTCTGAGCCCACGAGCCGCGTACCCCCACCAGCGAATGCAGCACCGATCTGCTCTTGGCCAGCGCCCACTCCTCGGTCGCCTCCACGAACTTCTCGGCGGCCACCACCTGCTGCCTCAACGGACGCAGGGCGGTCTTCACCTCACGCTCTATGTCCGCGACACGCAGGAGATTCTGTCTCGTGCGCTCCAGCTTGGCCTGCGCCCTCTCGCGCCGCTTCTTGAAACGGCCCAATCCCGCCGCTTCTTCCACCATCGCCCGGCGCACCTCGGGAGTGGAGCTGAGAAGGGCATCCACCTTCCCCTGACTGATCACGCTGTGCATCTCCCGGCCCAGACCCAGCCCACCGACCAGATCCTGGACGTCGAGCAGCCGACAGCCGCTCCCGTTCAGCCGGTACTCCGACCCTGTGTCTCGGGTCAGACGGCGGGTCACCTCCCACTGACTGCGGTCCAGAGGCACAGTCCCGTCGCCGTTGTCGAAGACGAGGCTCACTTCCGCGACGGCACTGGAGTTGCGGCCTCCGGGCCCAGAGAAGATCACGTCCTGCATGGAGCGCCCCCGGAGGTTCCCGGGGCTCTGCTCGCCCAGCACCCATAGGACGGCGTCTGCGATGTTGCTCTTGCCGCTTCCGTTGGGCCCGATGATCACGGTGACTCCGGGTTCGAACGTCAGCTCCGTCGGCTTCGCGAAGGTCTTGAAGCCACGCAGACGCACCGAATGCAGGTGCACCATCTCAGCGGCCGCCCACGCCGTTCGCGTTCAGAGTCGCCAGGGCCTCCTTGGCCGCGGCCTGCTCGCTCGCCTTGATCGTGGTCCCGGTCCCTTGTCCACGCACGGCCCCTTCGATCAGGACCTCCGAAGTGAACACACGGGCATGTGGCGGGCCGGTCTCACCGGCCAAGCGGTACTCGGGATGCAGACCTCTGGAGGCAAGCAGTTCCTGCAGAACGGTCTTGTGGTCCACGTGGACCGTGACCGCGTAGCGTATCTGTTCGTCGAAAGCGTCCACCACAGCCAGGCGCGTCTGCTCGAAACCGTGAGTGAGAAACACCGCCCCGATGAAAGCCTCGAGCATGTTCCCGAGGATCGTGGGATTGGAGGCGATCTCACGGCGTTTCTGATCGGTCGCCGGCGCCTGTTCCAGTATCAGCTCAGCCACGCCGATCCTACCGGCCACCTGCACGCAACTGGCTCTGCTGACGACGAACGCCTTCAGCCGGGCCAGGTCGCCCTCTTCGCTGTCGGGATAGCGTTGACACAGTGCGGAGGCGATCACCAAACCGAGGACGCTGTCGCCAAGGAACTCCAGCCGTTCGTACGACTGGGTACGCTGCCTCCACCCACGAGGAGTGCGTCAGCGCCTGCTGCCTGAGATCGGGCGGCAACTGTGCGATCAACTGCTGGAGGGTCGAGCCACTCGGTCGGCGCGGCGGGCCACCGGGCGCCTCCGCTCGAAGCGGTCTGGGCGGCCGCCCGAAAAGACGCGCGGGGACTGCCCGCACGAGCGCCGGCAGTCCCCACATTCCCATTCTGTCCCGCGAAGAAATGCTAGATGCGAGCGGCGATGAAGTCCACCACCGCGCCCACCGTGGTGAGGGTCTGGGCCTCTTCGTCGGTGATCTTGAGACCGAACTGGTCTTCGAGCTCCATGATGAGCTCTACCAGGTCCAGGCTGTCGGCGTCTAGGTCATCCTGGAACGAGGCCTCCAGCGTGACGGCTTCAGCATCTGCATCCAGCTGGTCGACCAGGATGTCGCGCACCTTGGCGAGGATCTCGTCTTTGCTCATCTGCAACTCCTTATCCAGTACCGTGTGAGGCTCTTCGTGGCGGCATATCTTGCCGTGATCATTGTACCAACGCGGGTCAAGAAGCGGCAGAGTCCGGACGCCGTGAGATCTTCGCCAGCTCTTCGTCAACCCCGGTCAGAACGCCCTTCCGGAGGGCCTCCGCCCCGAAACGGAGCGCGTTCGCGATCGCCTGCCGCGAGGAGTTGCCGTGGCAGATCACGACCAGCCCCCGCACCCCCAGCAGGTAGGTGCCCCCGTACTCCTCCGGGTCCAGACTCGCACGCAGACCGCGGAGGGCCGGCCGAAGCAGCATTCCCCCGATCTTCGACCTCGTGTGCTGCCGGCGCCGCCTCCTTCATGCGGACGAACAGGGACGACGCGCAACCCTCCAGCACCTTGAGGGCGACGTTGCCGGTGAACCCGTCGGTGACCACCACGTCGGCCGATGCCGGTCAGCAGGTCGCGACCTTCGACGTTGCCCACGAAGTTGAGGCCCGAATCTCTCAACTCGGTATAGGCGGCCCGCGCCATCTCGCTGCCCTTGCCCTCCTCCTCGCCGATGTTCAGCAGCCCCACCCGCGGTTCTTTCACGCCCAGGACCGTGCGGGCGAAGGCCGTCCCAAGGACGCCGAACTCGAGCAGATGCTCCGGCCTGCAGTCGGCGTTGGCCCCTGCGTCGAGAAAGACCACCGGTCCCTTGAGGCCGGGCAAGGTGGTGACGATGGCAGGTCTTCGGATGTTGGCCGCGCGTTTGACGATGAGAAGAGCCGCCGCCAGCATCGCCCCGGTGCTGCCGGCCGACACGAACCCCTGCGAGCGGCCCTCGACGACCGTGCGGGCTCCGACCACGATCGACGAATCCTGCATGTTCTTCACCGCCGAGGCGGGTTCGAGTTCGGAGGATGATGACGGAGCAGCTGGGGACAAGCTCGACGTGATCCCGGTTGGCGCCGTTCAGATGAGGCTCGACCACCTCCGGCCGCCCGACCAGCAGGACGCGCAGAGTGGGCGACGCGGCCAGCAGAGCCCCGGCCACGATCTTCAGCGGGAGCATCGTCGCCGCCCTCGGCGTCGAGAGTGAGAGTGACGGGCGCTTCAGACCCGCTCTGATCGTCGTTCACCGGTTCTCCTTGTCCAGGTCAGGATCGGGGCTTCGGATAGAACGAATGTCTCACAAAGTCGAGCCTGCGGGAAGGAGCCGGGAGAGCCGCGGCCAATATGGATGGTGACGTGCGCAAGAGCGGTATCTCGAGGAACTTCTGCGCAACGACCGGCGTCATCTGTGGAGTCGGCATAGAGTCGGCATAAAGCGGGCATAAGGTGACGTAAACGGGTATTGCGTTACGAACGTTTGTTCGGTACAATAGTAAGAACGAAGCGCATCAGAAGCCCGTTCGTTGACATCCGACGCAGCGCAGAGTATAGTATTGCGGTTTGCGTCGCGAGATGGTATGGAAAGAGAAAGCCTAAATCTACCGTTAGGATAGCAGAGGACCGTGCACAGAGAAAGTGAAATTGCCACCATCGACGTCCGCACCATAGTGGACGTCCAGGACCTCCTCCAGGTCGGCCAGGAGCGCGGATACGTCACCAGTGACGAGATCATGGCGCTGGTCGAAGAATTCGACATGACCATGGAAGAGATCGAGGATCTCTACTCGCAGCTCTTCGACCAGTCCATCGAGATCTACGAGCAGAGCCCGGTCACCCAGGGCGTCCTTGAGCCGACCGAGCCCACTCTCGACCTCTCCATCCAGACGGTCACCCACGACCCGCTGCGCCTGTACCTCAAGGAGGCGGGCGAGATCCCTCTGCTCACCAAGGACGAAGAGATCGAGCTGGCCAAGCGCATCGAGGCCGGCGACAAGCGGGCCAAGGACCGCATGATCCAGTCGAACCTGCGCCTGGTCATCTCCATCGCCAAGAACTACTACACCCAGGACATGGACCTGCTCGACCTCATCCAGGAGGGCAACACCGGTCTCATCCGCGCCGTCGAGAAGTTCGACTACCGCAAGGGCTACAAGTTCTCCACCTACGCGACTTGGTGGATCCGGCAGGCTATCACCCGCGCCATCGCCAACCAGGACCGCAACATCCGCATCCCGGTGCACATGATCGAGAAGATCAACAAGATGGTCCGCACCGAGCGGAAGCTGCTCCAGGAGACAGGCAAGGAGCCCAACGACGACGATCTGGCCGCCGAGCTGGGCATCGAGCCTCACGAGGTGCAGGAGATGCGCAAGATCGCGCAGCGCACCACTTCGCTCGAGACCCCCATCGGCGACGAAGAAGACGCCGAGCTGGGCGACTTCATCGAGAACTCAGCGCACGCCCGACCCCGCCGACGAGGTGGCCAAGCATCATCGCCAAGGAGAGCCTCGACCGGGTGCTCAAGTCCATGGACGAGCGCGAGCGCAAGGTGGTCGAGCTCCGCTTCGGTCTCAAGGGCGAGCATCCCCGCACCCTGGCCGAGGTCAGCTCCCGCTTCAACGTGAGCCGCGAGCGCATCCGCCAGATCGAGGCCAAGGCCTTGGAGCAGATCAAGGCCGCGGAAGAGATCCAGGCCATGAGGGAGATCGGCCTAGGTCCTCTCCTACAAGCCCGGCGAGTATCTCGCCGCCGCGATACAGACTGATTATGAGGCGCGCCACAAGGCGCGCTTCTTCTCTTCTGTCGGAGAGACAGCGAGCGGCACTATGCCGGCAGCGGGGTCTCCCCCTGGCGGCCGCGCACGGCCAGCGCGATGTTGTCCAGGATGAGTCTCGGCGACGGTCTCTTTCGGCGCCTTCTCGATCAGGACCTCGGAGTCTCGCTGTGAGGATGCGCACCTCGTTGTAGTCGGAATCGAAGCCGATGTCGGTGCGCGAGATGTCGTTGAAGACGATCATGTCGAGCGACTTGCGCTCCATCTTCTCGCGCGCGCGGCCCAGACCCTCCAGCCCGTACTCGGCGGCAAACCCCACCAGGAACTGGCTCCCACGATGCTCTGCCACGTCGCACAGGATGTCGGTGGTGGCTTCAAGGCCGATCTCCCACTCGTTCTGGCCTTTGCCGACCTTGCCTCCGGCACGGTCCATCCGCCACACGGTAGTCGGCCACCGCCGCCGCCATGATGAGGATGTCGGTGTCGGGCAGGTGCTTCATGACCTCGGCGTGCATCTCCCCCGCTGTCGGAGCCTCGATCTGCCAGACCCCGGGGACGGCGGGCATGTCCACGTTGGCCTCGATCAGGATTATCCGCGCTCCCCGGTCGAAGGCGGCCCGGGCCAGGGCGAACCCCATCTTGCCCGAGCTCCGGTTGCCGATGAAGCGCACCGCGTCGATGGGCTCTCGGGTGCCACCGGCAGTGATGACCACGCGCAGGCCGCGAAGATCGCGCTTCCGCTGCACCTGGAGCCGCAGCTTCACCTCGGCCACGATGCTGTCTGGGTCGGCCATGCGACCAGAGCCGTAGTCACCGCAGGCCAGCTCGCCGGAGCCCGGTTCGACCACGAAGACGCCGCGATCGCGCAGCCGGACCACGTTGCGCTGAGTGGCCGGGTGCTCCCACATGTTGGTGTTCATGGCCGGCGCCACGACAACCGTCTTGCCGAAGGCCAGAAACATCGAGGTGAGCAGATTGTCGGCGATGCCGTTGGCCATCTTGGCCATGGTGTTGGCCGTGGCGGGAGCGACCACCATGATGTCGGCTTCCTGCGCGTCCTGCACGTGGGTGATCCTGGAATCGGCCCGCAACTCACTGACCTGGTCCAGACGCACGGGCGCACCGGACAGGGCCTCGAAAGTCATGGGGCCGACGAACTGCGTGGCTGCGCGCGTCATGATCACGCGCACTTCCATGCCTGCCTTCTGAAGACCGCGCAAGAGCTCGGCGGCTTTGTATGCGGCGATCCCTCCCGTTACCCCGAGGAGAACCAAGGGCCGGTCAGCCATCAGACGCTCCCTCTTGGTGGTCGCCTACGGGCGGGTGGGACGCAACCTGAAAGCGATTTCGCCTCTGGCCGCTTCGGCCATGGCGATGCTTAGGTAGTTCTTCGAGTAGCTCGCAACCGGAGCCGGCGCGAAACTGTCGAGGCCCGCACCCTCACCCAGGCTGTGATAGTAAGTGTTGATCTGGCGGGCCCGCTTGGCCGTGACCATTACAGCCGTGTAGCGATTGGGGGCTTCCATCTCGCCCTCACCTGTCTTGGTGAGGCCTTCCAGGATCTCATCTACTGTGGGCTTGTTCATCCTCGTCCCTAGTTCGTTTGACCAGCTCAGCAAGCTCTTCACTCGCCCTTTTTGCCTTATCGTTCACTATAGCATAGTGGAGTCGGGACCGGCCCTGCCCCATCATCTTCCCCACCTCCTCCATCTCTTCCTTCGCCCGGGCCAACCGGTTCTGGATGGCTTCTTCGCTCTCGGTCTTCCGCGCCTTCAGGCGGCGCTCCAGTTCCTCCAGAGACGGAGGCATGATGAAGATCACCAGTGCCTCGGGACACTGGGCGAGGATCTTCTTGACTCCCTTCATCTCTATCTCGAGGATCACGTCGAGCCCAGCCGCAAGGCTGTCCTCAACAGCTCGTATGGGAGTGCCGTAGAGATTGCCGGTGTACTCAGCCCATTCAAGGAAGAGGTCCTCTCGCACCCAGCGCTTGAACTCAGACTTGGTGAGAAAGAAGTACTCCCGACCCTCGATCTCCCCAGGGCGCCGAGGGCGGGTCGTAGCCGAAACGGAGAGCGTCAATCCAGGGACGTTGGATAGGACCCACTTGATCAGAGTGCCCTTGCCGGCGCCCGAAGGGCCGGCGATGACGATGAGCCTGGCGATGGCCGCCCCCTAGCAGCGAGAGTCGGTCAGTCGCCCAGCATGTCAAGCAGTTCCTTGCGCTGGCGGGGAGTGAGTCCGTTGACCGTCTTGGCCGGACTGACCCGGCAGCGCTCCAGAAGCCTGTTGGCTTTCACCCGACCGTACTTCGGAACCGCCAACAGGAGATCGAGCACCTTCGCCGTGTGGACACACGCCGGAGGATCTCCCAGAACAGCGGTGATGAGCAGCTCGCCTGAGCGCAGCTGTTCCTTGAGGTTAGCCCGCTCAGAACGGATATCGTTCGCCCGCTTGAGGGCGTCCATCCGCTGTTGCTGACTACGCTCTGGTGTCTGGGGGATGGAGCTCGAAATCTGGTTCACAACGGTCATTATACACACACCTCTATGGTACGCAACCCACGTTTTTGCCGTATTTTCCGGCCTAATCTCTAGCTAAGGTTAAGCTTCATACTGACCGGTGAGCAAGGCCTACCAACTCGCTCAGGGCCAGGCCCCGCGCCCCCAGAGTCGCCTCTAGCCTCTCCGCAAGGTCTCCGGTCAGGAGCGGGTCTCGCAGCCCAGCAGATCCAATCGCGACCACTCTCGCCCCGCAAGAGAAGAACTCCAACACGTCCTGAACGGTGGCCACCCCCCCCATGCCGATGATAGGAACATCCACAGCCCTGAATAGATCGTACACCGCGCGCAGGGCCAGCGGCTTGATGGCCGGACCCGACAGCCCGCCGGTGATGTTTCCCAGGTATGGTCGCAGAGTGTGCCGGTCTACCGCAAGCCCCTTGTAGGTATTGACTGCCGAAATGGCATCGGCGCCCGCCGCGGCGGCAACCAGCCCAATTGTCGCGATGTCGGTCACGTTGGGAGTCAGCTTGACCACGAGCAGTCCCGGCCAGGCCTGCCGGACACCCATGACCACCTCGCTGGTCTCGTGCGGATCGGAGCCGATGGAGGCACATCCGGAGTGCACGTTGGGGCACGAGATGTTCATCTCCAGGCCGACGCGCCCCGTCCAGTCGCCGGCAACGGCCTCGTCCAATGCTTGTTGGAGCTGACGGGCGAGCGAGATGTACTCGCTGACCGAGAAGCCGCCGATGCTGAGGATCAAGGGACAGGGCAGGGCCAGGAGCCGGGGCAGTTCGTGCTCGACAAACGCCTCGATACCGCGCCCGGTGAGTCCGATCGCGTTGAGCATCCCGCCGGCCGTCTCGAGTATCCGCGGGGCGGGATTGCCAAGCCGCGGCTCAAGGGTCACCGTCTTGGACACGTACGCGGCCACCGGCGGCCTGTCCAAAACGTGGGGGCCCAGGACCTCGGCCACCTCGAAGATCTCCATGGTGCCGGACGCGTTGATCAGGGGATGCGCCAAGCGCAGCGGACCCAGTTGCACGGAGAGATCAGGCACCAAAGATCTCCTCCCCCGAGAACACCGGACCGTCGTGGCACACGCGGGCACCTGAGCCGTTGGCCAGAGTGATCAGACAGCCATGACACGAGCCGACCCCGCAGGCCATGCTCGCCTCCAAGCTGAACCACGCCTCCACGTCCGGCACCGGCGAGCACACGCTCCACACCGCCTCCGACATGGGCCACGGGCCGCACACCGCCAGCCGGTCGCCGGGGCGCAGATGCTCCTCCAGCAGGTCGGTCACCTTCTCGGCGGGGCCCCTGGAACCATCCTCCGTGGCCACCTCGAGCCGGCAGCGCAGACCCGCCTCTCCCATACGCAGAGCGGCCTCCTGCACCGTCCGCGCCCCCTCATGCTGGACTGCATCGCGAAAGCCCAGCAAGACCAGTGTCTCCAACTCGCCGCGCTACGGGCGCCCCCGGTCCTGAGCCCATCTCCGAGTATCGTGCCTGCATGCGGGAGAGCAACAGCGGGAACGGGGCCACCCCCACCCCACCCGCCACGATCACGGCCCGGCCCGGACTCGTGACCAGCGCCTCCACATCGAAGCCGTTGCCCAAAGGCCCGAGCACCCATAGCGGCTTGCCAACGGCAAGATCGCAGAGTTCGCGTGTGCCCTCGCCAACGGGTGCGATCAAGAAGGACACCCTCTCCCCCGCCTCGTCGGATATGGACACCGCCCGAGGGAGAAAACACCGTGAGGGTTCAGCCTGTAGAAGGGCAAACTGACCCGGTCGCGCCCCTGGCCATCCCGGGATCGCGACGTCCAACCGGAACATGGTCCCCAGTAGTTCGTTGTCCGTCACGTGTCCGAGCAGACGAGCGCCCACACTCACACCTCCAGCTCAGAAGCATAGCTCCCTGCTGCCGAGGCCGCCAGCCGTCCGTGTAGATCTTGTAGGCAGACGACACTGATGCCAGGGCTCTTACGCGCCTTAGCCATGGCCTGGACGGCCGCGTGAGCGGCGGCGGCGTTGGTCATGGTGGGCACGCCGTGGCGCATGGCCGCCCGACGGATCTCGTAGCCGTCGGCTCGGGCGCCGCGGCCCCGCGGGATGTTGATCACGAGATCGACCTCGCCCGCCTCGATGAGGTCGACGATGGTGGTGATTGGCGCAGCGCCTTCCGATCCCCCCGCGGCCGCTTGGACCGTGCGCAAGTCCTCTCCTTCGGTGTGCTTGAGGACCGCCTCGGACTCGATGCCGTTCAGCGTCAGGGCGCGGTGCGTGCCCCCGGTGGCCAGGATGCGGAAGCCCAGCGTGCTCAGCATGAGGGCCATGAGGACTGCCGCGTCTTTCTCCGCGTCGGCCACCGACATGAAGATGGCGCCCTCCCGAGGCAGGCGGTCGCCGGCGGCCAGTGTCGCCTTGGCGAACGCCTCCGGGAAGCTGGCCCCGACGCCCATGACCTCACCGGTGGACTTCATCTCCGGCCCCAGGGTCGTATCCACCCCGGGAAATCTCGGGAAAGGCAGGACCGCTTCTTTCACGGCGACGTGCTGCAGGTCGCGCCGGCAGGGGACCCGGCCGGCCGCGATAGACTCCTTCCAGCCGGGCAGACCCATGTCGCGCAGCTTCTGCGCCGGCGATGACCCGGGTGGCGATGCGGGCGAGCGACACTCCGGTCGCCTTGCTGACGAAGGGCACGGTGCGGCTGCCGCGAGGATTGACCTCGAGGACGTAGATGCTGGCCCCGCCGTGCTCGCTCTGCTGGACGGCGTACTGCACGTTCATGAGCCCCACCACCCCCAGCTCGAGAGCCAGCGCGGCGGTCTGCTCCTCGATGCGCCGCACCACCGTCGTCGCCCACCGACACCGGCGGGATGACGCAGGCCGAATCGCCCGAGTGCACGCCCGCTTCTTCCACGTGCTGCATGACGGCGCCGATGTAGACGTCGTCGCCGTCGCAGAGCGCGTCGACGTCGATCTCGGTGGCGTGCTCGAGGAAGCGGTCGATCAGGACCGGGTGGCGCGGCGAGGCCTTCACCGCGGTGGTGAGGTAGCGCAGCAGGCTCTCCTCGTCGTAGACGATCTCCATGGCCCGGCCGCCCAGCACGTACGACGGGCGCACCAGGATCGGGTAGCCGATGCGCTCGGCCACGGCCAGCGCCTCTTCGGCGTTGCGGACCGTGCCGAAGGGGGGCGCCTTGAGGCCGAGGGCGCGAAGCACCTCGCCGAAGCGCTCGCGGTCTTCGGCCAGGTCGATGGCGTCCTGCGAGGTCCCCAGGATGGGCACGCCGGCCGCGGCCAGGCGCTCGGCGATCTTGAGCGGCGTCTGGCCGCCGAACTGCACCACCACGCCCTTGGGCTTCTCGTTCTCGATGATGTTGAGCACGTCCTCGAAGGTGAGCGGCTCGAAGTAGAGGCGGTCGGAGGTGTCGTAGTCGGTGGAGACCGTCTCGGGGTTGCAGTTCACCATGATGGAGTGATAGCCCAGCTCGTGCATCTGCTAGGGCGGCGTGGACGCAGCAGTAGTCGAACTCGATGCCCTGGCCTATGCGGTTGGGGCCGCTGCCAAGGATGATCACCGATTCCTTGTCGGGGACGGGCAGAGCTTCGTTCTCCTCCTCGTAGGTGGAGTAGAAGTAGGGGGTGTAGGCTTCGAACTCGGCCGCGCAGGTGTCGACCGCCTTGTAGGTGGGGATGACGGCATTCGGCCATGCGGCGGGCCCGCACCTCGTCCTCGGTCGGCGCCTGAGCGGGCTCAGGAACTTGGCGATGTAGGCGTCGCTGAAGCCCAGCCGCTTCGCCTGCCGCAGTTCTTCTCGCGGCAGGGCAGAGAGGCCGCCTTCTTGAGCAAACGATTGGAGATGTTTCTCGGCGTCCACGATCTCCCGCAGCTCTTCCAGGAACCACTGGTCGATGAGGGTGGCCGTGAAGAGGGCGTCCAGGGTCACACCCCGGCGGTAGGCTTCGAGGATGAGGTCGTAGCGCTCGGCCGAGGGGATGGCGATCATGGCCACGAGTGCGTCGTTGTCGGCGGGGATGTCGGGACGGACGTCGAGCTCGCGGGAACGCATGGACTTCTGGAAGGCCTCCTTGAAGGTGCGGCCGATGGCCATGTTCTCCCCCACGCTCTTCATGTGGGTGGTGAGGCGGGCGTCGGCCTGGGGGAACTTCTCGAAGGCCCAGCGCGGCGTCTTGACCACCACGTAGTCGATGGTGGGCTCGAAGCAGGCCGGAGTCTTGCGGGTGATGTCGTTGGCGATCTCGTCGAGCGTGTAGCCCACGGCCAGCTTGGCGGCGATCTTGGCGATGGGGAAGCCGGTGGCCTTGGAGGCGAGGGCCGAGGAGCGGGAGACGCGGGGGTTCATCTCGATGACCATGAGCTCGTCGGTCTCGGGCGAGTAGGCGAACTGGATGTTGGAGCCGCCGGTCTCCACCCCGATGGCGCGGATGATGGCGAGCGAGGCGTCGCGCAGGCGCTGGTACTGCGGGTCGGTGAGGGTCTGCTGGGGCGCCACGGTGATGGAGTCGCCGGTGTGGACGCCCATGGGATCGATGTTCTCGATGGAGCAGACGATGACCACGTTGTCCTTGAGGTCGCGCATGACCTCCAGCTCGAACTCCTTCCAGCCGATGACGCTCTCCTCCAGCAGCACCTGGTGCGTCGGCGAGGCGTCGAGGCCGGCTTGGACGACGGCGTCGAACTCCTGGTCGGTGGCAGCCACCCCTCCCCCGTGGCCGCCCAGGGTGAAGCTGGGCCGGATGATGAGGGGCAGGTGGAGGCCGTCCTGGAGCGCGGCTCGGGCTTCGGCGACGGTGTTGACCACGGCGCTCTCGGGCACGCGCAGGCCGATGGAGGCCATGGTGCTCGCGGAACTCGTCGCGGGCTTCGGCCCGGCGGATGGCGGCATAGTTGGCGCCGATCAGCTCGACGCCGTACTTCTCGAGGGTGCCGTCCTCGGAGAGGGCGACGGCCAGGTTGAGGGCGGTTTGGCCCCCCAGGGTGGGCAGAAGGGCGTCCGGCCGCTCCACCTCGATGATCTTGGCCACCACTTCGGGCACCAGGGGCTCGATGTAGGTGCGGTGGGAGAAGGAGGGGTCGGTCATGATGGTGGCCGGGTTGGAGTTGACCAGCACCACCTCGAAACCCTCCTCCATGAGCACCTTGCAGGCCTGGGTGCCGGAGTAGTCGAACTCGCAGGCCTGGCCTATGACGATGGGGCCGGAACCAAGCAGGAGGATCTTGCGGATGTCGGTGCGGCGGGGCATGAGTCAGCCACTCTTCCTTTCGGCCTCACTGGGCTCGATTAAAGGTCGACCAATTGTAGGGTACGACGGGCTCCGTGAAAAGCGCACACGAAGATGACCTACATCCTCAAGGTAGCATCGTTCCTGTCGACTGATAGATGAATGGCGAGTCGATGGTTCTGTGGGGGTTTTCCGAAGATGACCAGGGGCTCAGAGGAAGAGGCAGCCGAGCAGCAGTCCGAGAGCTGCATCCCGCCGAAAGTGGTCCGGGGTGAGCGTCGACGACTGAGTCGGAGGGTCGTGCTTGGACACGTCCTCGGCTTCGTGGTCGGGCTTGGCGGTCTTCTATTGTTTGAGTTCCCCGCATGGGCGCCGTATCGCGGCGCCCTCCTCGGTTGGGGACTCAGGTTGCTCTCCGGCTTCGTCGGGGCCGTTGTTGCCATGGCCGTATCGTACAAGCCTGCGGAGCGGCGCAAGACCAAGCCAAAGAAGCTGGTTCTACGACTCGTGCTACTTACCCTCATCTATACTGCCGCGATCGTCCTCGCGGGCGTTCTCATCTCGCTCCTGGATATCTTGGCGTCAGGAGGCATCGGCAGTTGATGTCTGCAAAGCCACTGTTCCCGCTGGACACGGGGAGCGCCGAGCGCACTCGTCTACAATCACAGCACCACAAGAACTACTCGTGTCCCATAGAACGCGCCTGAAAAGAACCAGCGCCACCTGTAGACGCTGACCACGCCGCTCCCCAGCCGGAGAGCGGCGTGGTCATACAGAGCGTCACACTGAGCCCGGTCTATTTCTCCTAGTCGGCGTATCCCTCGCTGCGATAGACCTCCTGCCCCGCGAAGTAGGTCAGGAGCGGCACGGTGCTGTGGATCTGCTTGGGATCGATTGCGAGGATGTTCTGGCTGAGGACCACCATGTCGGCCTTCTTGCCCACCTCCAACGATCCTATCTTGTTCTCTTTGAAAATGGCCCGAGCCCCGTTGATGGTGAAGGACTCGATCATCTGCTGCACGGTCACGCACTCGGCCGGACTGAGAGCGGTGTTGTAGTCCGGATCGACGTAGATCTCCGAAGCCTCCGGTACCGTCCGAGTGACTCCGATCTCGATGGCCAGCATGGGGTCGGGAGGCCAAGAGACCGGGTAGTCGCTCCCCGAAGCCACGGTCACACCGGCGTCGAAGAAGCTCTTCATCGGGTACTGCTTGTCGGCGCGCTCCTGGCCCACGTAATCGACCGCCTGGGCGTAGTACGTGTCGACCACGAACCAGTAGGGCTGCGGCACAGCGATCACGCCCAGATCGGCGAAACGGGCGATGTCGGCCGCGTTGACCAACTGCAGGTGAGTGATCATGTTGCGGGAGTCGCGCTCGCCGTTCTGCCCACGCGCGTAGGCGAACCCGTCCAGCGTGATGCGGGTAGCGGCGTCACCGATCGAATGGACGTGGATCTGAATGCCCGCCTTGTCCAGCGCGGCACACATCTCATTGTAGTGCTGCGGGTCCCAGAGCAGCTCACCCCGATATTCGGGGCGGACGACGTAGGGCTCCTCCAAATACGCGGTCACGCCCTCCAGCACGCCGTCCATGAATATCTTGGCCGCCACGATCTCGTAGTTGCCGCCCTCTTCCGCCTTCTGTGCGGCGACGATCTCGTCGACTCTCGAGACGTCATCCTCCGGGCTCAAGTCCATCGCGGTGGGGAAGCGGATGGTCAACGCCCCTGAGGCGTCGAGTTCGTGCAGGGCCTGCAGACCGGTCGTGTCTCCGCTCGGCATGCTGGGGATGTAGACCGTCGTCAGGCCAAGCGAATGGGCGAATTCCTGGAAGTAGGAGAGGCCCTCCACCATCTGTTCCGTCGTGTACGCCGGGATCACATCCGCCACGAGAGCTACAGCGTTCTCGCGGAGCGTACCCGTCGGATTGCCGCCGGCGTCGCGCTCGATGACGCCACCTTCAGGGGTCGGCGTCTCGGCGGTCACGCCCGCAAGTGCGAGGGTCTTGGTATTGACCCAGACCGAGTGATAGTCCTCGGAATAGAGCACCGCCGGGATGTCCGCGCAGACCGCGTCGAGCATGGCTGCCGTCGGGCCGTGTTCGCCGAATACCGAATTGATCCAGCCGGCGCCCTGAAGGGCCGTGAGGCCGGACTTGGAGGCGACGAAGTCGGCGATGGCCTGCTGGTACTCCTCCACCGAGCCGATGCCGTACAGCGCCACCTCATAGATGTCGGAGACTCCCGACGTCGCATGCGCGTGGCTGTCGATGAGACCGGGCAAGACGAGCTTGCCGCCCACATCGACGACCTTCGTGTCGCCATCGATCCAACCCTCGGCGTCGGCGGAGCTACCGACAAAGACGATGGTGTCACCACGGACCGCGATTGCTTCGGCCGATGTCCGGCCTTCGTCGACCGTGTAGATGACGCCGTTCTTCAGCACCAGATCGGCCTTCCCGAGTTTCTGGAATACCTTGGAGAGTATCTCGGCTGCTTCGCCCCGGGTGGCATTTGCCGTCGGATCCCAGGTGGACAAATTGGAGATGCCGGCCAGAAGGCCGTTGAACTCAGCCTTCATGATGTTGGCGCCGTGGGACTCGTCGGAGTAGTCAAGCTCGCCGACATAGCCGACCGGCGCGTCCTCCAGCGCAGCGCCGGCCGCGCGCACCGCGATGCTGATGGCCTGCTGCCGGGTCAGATTGTCGTAGAAACCAAAGAGACCGTTGGCGTAGCCCTGGATGATCTGACTCTCCGCTGCCACCGCCACGTAGCTACCGGGGTACAGCGGGTTGTTCACGGGGTCAGAAGGAGTCGGGGTATCGGGGAATCCGGATACATCAGCTACCGTGACGCGGCACCCCAACGTCAGCACCGTCATCTTGGCGAACTGCTGACGCTGCAAGGGATTGTCGGGTCTGAAGGTGCCATCGGGGTATCCGCCCACGAACCCTCGCGAACCGAGATCTAGGATACTGGCCTCGTAGGCGTGGCCCTCGATGTCGGTGAACTCGGCAGCCGCTGTGGCGGAGACCACCGCCACACAAGCCAAGACCACCGCCAACAGGAGCCCGATCAAGACTCGCACTTTCCTCATCATGCCTCCCTCCACTCGCGTTTGCTCTGCAGCGCATTTCTGGGACACCTGCCCTTACAACTGAGAGCTGTCGTTTCACTGTACCGCGTCGTCTGACCGGCTGCACATCCCTGGGGGGCCCGGCCGTGCCTTGCAGGCATGAGCCGTAGGCCGCCCGCGCCTGACGCCTCTGCTCAGTCTCGCAGATCGAAACTCGGGTAGAGCCTCTTCGCGCAATCTGGACACAGACCGTGGGGGAATTCCACCTCGCTTTGTCTACTGAGGTAGCCCTCGATCTGGCCCCAGTAGCCCTTGTCGTCGGGCCACAGAAGGGGATAGCCTGAGAGCGAATCCACGACTTGCTGCCAGACGACAACAATGACAGTCGGCCGCGGCACCACCTGAGTTCATCGCCCTCCTTGGACGACGACCGAAACCAGGAGCACTACGCTGATGAGAAGGCCGATCGCGCCCTGACCGTCTAGGTTGCGCCTGCTTCCGTTCCAGAGAAGGCAGAACAGCGCCACTGACAATGCGGCCGCGCCCACAACCATCGGTCGCCACCAGGACTGGTCCGAGATCGTCCCCACCCCGCCGACCCCGAAAGCGGCGGCCAGCAGCAAGAGAACGCCGGCGGCGACCCTCCGGGTGGCTCTGTCACCGAAACGTCTCGAGCAAGCCCACGAGCCATCGGGCCATTCCGTGCGCGGTTTCGCCTCCCACAGCCGCGCGCTATGTCCCGCGTACACCAGATGGATAAGACCGTGCAGCACGATGAACACGCCCAACAGGACGTGAAACACTGCCTGATTCGTCAACTCCCGGAGACCTCCAACAGCCACTGCTCGGTTCCGATCTCCCTTCGCCTCGCTAGGGCACCCCGCCTGCTGCTGAGTGATGCTTCATGCTGCTCATCGGTCATCGATGGGTCGCGCAGCCCAGCGAAGAGGTCGCAGGGGAACCCCTCACACATGCCACAGTGCTCCAGTTGCATCTGGTTGTGGCAGCAGTCGTACAACGGACACACCGTCAGCTCCATCGAGGAGACCCAGAAGGGGCTGCCATCCACATAGCCGCAGCCGGCGCATTCCTTTCCCAGAAGATGGCAGCCGCCACAGTAGACGCCACAAACGGGCGCGTAGTTCTTGTCACTCACCTGCTGACTCCTTTGCCTCCGGTATATCTCTACGTGGCTTCCGCTTCGTGACCCAGAGCCGAGTCACGTCTTGCACGACCTCGTCGTTGTCGATCGCAAGAAGCATCCACTTGCCATCGTGATACGTCGTAGCCGCGTCGTATCCATCGAGCGTATGCTGCGACAGGCTGCCCCTGATGGCCTCCACCTTGGCTCGCTCGTCTGCGCCGAACACTATGAGCAGCGCGAACCGATCCCTCTCAGGGACCAGTGTGCATAGCGGCTTGCTCTTCTTGTATCTGAGCGACCAGCCGTTCTTCTTTCCTCCGTAGAGCCACTCCGCCGAGAAGATGCCTGGGTACGTCTGCTCGATCAGTTCCGTCACCTGCCACCAGTACTGGTGAGCCCTTTCGCCGAGCCATTCCGCAAGTTCCATCTCGGTGGGCGGGTGGTCGCGCTCCGTCATCCGGAGATCTGGCTCGTTCATGTCTTCACTCGATACAGTCGTTGCCGCAGAGCGGTTGAACGGTGGTCCATCACCCCTCCTTTGAAAGCGGGTACCTGGCCAAGCCGGCGCGATGTCCCGGTCCTCGACGCGTCCGGCTGATCTCGTTCCCAGTAGAACGATTGCACCAGATCGGTCAGTGCCTCCGCGACGTCGACTAGCTTGTCACAATCGATGATAGCGGGCGTGTCGGACAGGGTGTGAGCCACGCTCCTCAACGGGCAAGGCAGTTCAAGCGGCGCCGTGGGCGGCAAATGCGGCCCTATTCAGGTCGGTCGATTCACCACACAACCTCGCCGCTCAGTTGCACCTCTCCGGTGCCGTCGACCAGGTCGCCCACCCTCCAGCAATCATGACCCTGCGCGATGAAGTGCACGCATGTCGCGTCGACATCGCCGGCGTCGCAGATGACGACCATCCCGCAACCCAGATTGAAGGTACGTAGCATGTCGGGAGTGGAAACGGCGCCTTGTTCGCGGATGATGCGGAACACCTCTGGTATTCGCAAAGCGGCCAGATCGATACGAGCATCGACATCCTTCGGCAGGATACGGATCACATTGTCATGGAGCCCACCGCCGGTGATATGTGCGAGTCCGTGCAATCCCGGTCGCCCGAAGAGCCCGCGCATGGAAAGGTAGTAGCAGGTGTGCGGACGCATGACGACGTCGAGAAAGGCTTCCCCACCGACGTCGTGGGTCGCCAGATCCGGCGTGCGCTCCAACAGTGCGCGCACC
Organism: uncultured Actinomycetes bacterium; assembly: GCA_963714175.1. GTDB lineage: Bacteria > Actinomycetota > Thermoleophilia > RBG-16-64-13 > RBG-16-64-13 > RBG-16-64-13. The sequence continues at coordinate 197,127 of CAVQNN010000012.1, forward strand.
AGCGTGTATCCATTCGTGTGCAGACCGTTCGAGGCCACCGCAAGCACCGCGTCTCCAGCCCGGATGCGAGAGCCGTCGGTGATGGTGGCGCGCTCGGCGATCCCGACCGCGGTGGCCGACAGAACGTAGAGCCCCGGCGGCACGACGCCAGGCTGCACAGAGGTCTCGCCCCCGACGAGCACGGCCTCCTGGCTCTTGCACGCCGAGGCCATGCCTGCGACCAGCCGTCCGACAACGTCCGCATCCAGGACACCGCACACGATGCAGTCCAGCACGTAGAGAGGGTGCGCGCCCATCACAGCGACGTCGTTCAGGAGGTGATTCACGAGGTCCTGGCAGAGACCCTCCACCCGGTCGAGTTCGAAGGCGAGCTTCTGTTTGGAACCCGGCTCATCGGTCTTGAGAACCAGCACCGGCTCAGCGAACTGCGGAAAGACGCCCTCCACGAGCGAAGCAAAGGCTCCCAGCTTGTTGAGCACCCGAGGATCTCCCGAGTCGACAACACCGGCCATGCGCCGCTTCGCCTCGTCGGTGGAGTCGATGTCGACGCCGGTGGCTGAATAGCTCAGTCCTTCGCTCACATCACACATCTCGAGCCGCCACCCTCCGCGCGACAGCTACCACAGACTCAGCGCCGCGGCCAGGATCGCTATGTCTATGATAATGCCGATCAATCCCTGCCCATCTAGATTGCTCCTGCGTCCATCCCAACAGAGGCAGAAGAGCACCGCCGACAGCGCAGCCGCACCCAGAGCTACGGGCGGCCACCAGCCGGCCCCGTGGGCAAGGATGCCGGCGCCCGCGACCAGGAAGCCGACGCCCGCCAGCACCAACGAGTAGGTCGCCAGCCTCCGAGTAGCCCTGTCGCCGATCAGCCTGGACAAGGCCCAGGACCGATCCGGCCATGTCATTCCCGGCTTGAGTTCGTATCGTCCGGCGCTGTGTCCTGCGTACCAGAAATGGGTCAGCCCATGCAGTAAGGTGAAGACCCCGAACCAGATCACCAACGCGGTGTTGTCCTCCAACGCACTTGCCACCGTCTACCTCGCCATCGCCCGCTGGAACGCCTCGACGCCCTCGTTGACCGCCCGTGTGGAGATCTCCGAGGGAGTCATGAAGTCAAAACCGTGCACCGTTCCCGGGTAGTGATGCAGCCCGACCGGCACTCCGGCCGCCATCAGCGGCATCGCGTATAGAATCCCCTCGTCGCTGGATCGCTCGAACCCAGCGGCCGCCAACCTCTCGAGTATGGCGGCCATACCACGCCACGCGCCGTCCGGGTCGGACGTATCAAGGCGCGGCTGGACCGCGGCGATCACCTGGATGGTCTGGTCGTATATCCGCTCTGCGCGCATGTGGCTCCCCTGAGACGTCGTTCAGACAGGCGACCGTGCACCATAGCCGTCGGCCCTGCTGTGAACTCTATCAGTTCGATAGGACAGTCATTGCCGACGATCATGGTTCACCGGCACCGCAACATCCGCGAGCCGTCGCTATGCGGGCTTCATCCGCAGCCGCTTGAAGAGCCGAACCCCCACGGCGAAATAGAGCGCGGGAAGCACGACGAGCCACGCCAGCTCCCACAGCACTCCGCCCAATCCCGCGCCCAGTGTGAACACCTTGTTGAGCGCGATAACCGCTCGGCGTTCACAATGCTAGGCCCGAGAGGAAACTCCGGAAGAGGAAGCGCGTGGCGGTTTCCATCGTCTGCGATACTTGGCGATGTGGGATGAGTCGGTGGAATTGCAGACGACGCGTTGGCTTGAGAGGGAACCATGAGGACTACGGTCATTCTCGCGCATCCGGATACGGGCAGCTTCAATCACGCTGTCGCGGCGACGGTGGTGGAAGCCCTTGAGGCAAACGGGCACGAGGTGGCCTTTCACGACCTGTACAAGGAGCGATTTCCTCCCGTTCTGCCTGCCCGGGAGATACCAAGAGACGTCAGACTACCGCGGATCATCCAGAAGCATTGCTTTGAGATCGCCGCCGCCGACGGAATCGTGATCGTCCATCCCAACTGGTGGGGACAGCCGCCCGCCATCCTCAAGGGCTGGGTGGATCGAGTCCTTAGGCCCGGAGTAGCCTACACGTTTGCAGAAGGCGACAGCGGAGACGGCGAGATGATCGGGCTCCTGAAGGCCGGCGCGGTGCTCGTGTTCAACACCTCCAACACGCCCATGGAAAGAGAGACGGGCCTCTATGGGGACCCCTTGGAGTCCCTCTGGAAGAACAACATGTTCACGTCCTGCGGCGCGAAGAGCTTCCGCCGTAGGAATTTCGGAGTGGTCGTCACAAGCAGCCCCGAGCAAAGAGCGGAATGGCTCAAGGAGGCTAGGGAGATGGTCGAGCAACATCTTCCGCGTGACTAGCCTGAACTCTGTCAGTCGGACCCCCGAGACTTCCTCAGCTTAAGAATGTGTGGTGCGCCGGATTCGTCGGCGCTCACATCACGTAGGCGACGACGAACATGCGCCTGAAGGGGAACAGAACCCGTCCGTCGCTCCGCGTTTCATACGACTCCGCCACTCGCTGCCGAAGCCGCGCCACGAACGCATCTCGCTCCTCATCCGAGCCGAGGGCCCGGAGGAAAGGCCGCAGGCCCGAACTCGAGATCCAGTCGACGATGGCGTTGGGCGATTCCATCACATGCATGTATTCCGTCTCCCATAGGTCGACCGAGCGTGCCGCCGGCGCGAGATGGTCGTAGTAGAAGTTCGGGGACTCCATCGTCAACTCGGCGAGCGGACCGCTCATCCGTGGCGCCCATGCGTCGTCGCCGGCGATCTCGTGGATGAGAGTGCCCACCAGCGCATATGTCGGGCTCGGAATCTGAAACGCGAGGGCTCCGTCGGCGGCGACGTACCCAAACAACCGCTCGACCAGACGCCCATGATCAGGGACCCATTGCAGCGCCGCGTTGGCGAATACCACGTCGAACCGGCTCTCCGGGCTCCACTCCTCGATCCCCGACAGGATCCATTCGTCGCCTGGGTACTCCGCCCGCGCGGCCTCGATCATCTGGGGCGAGTTGTCGACCCCGATGACTCGCGCGTCGGGCCAGCGGCGCCGGAGCACCGCGGTGCTGTTTCCGGGACCGCAGCCGAGGTCGACCACCGACTTCGGAGCCTCCACCTGGATGCGCGACACTAGATCGACGGACGGCCGAGTGCGCTCGTCGCCAAACTTCAGGTAGCGTTCAGGATCCCAGGAATTCATCGTCCCTCCCGGCGCGACGCGCTGTTTGCGGTCCTCAGCAGGTCTTTCTCAGCCACAAGCCACTCCCCCCATCGGGCAGGAAGAGCGGGAGGCACTCTCTCATGAGCTGCTGCTGATGCGTCGCGAGATACGAGTTGAATAGGAGTATCTCGAAGCAACTGTTGAACTGGAGGAAGGCCTTGACCATGTAGGCCTCGTTCCAGGCCTTGCCCGAGAGAACCCAGTCTTCCGGGTATTCGAAGGGCCAGTAGATATCGTGGATATGGACGATCACGCCCTTCTTCAGAATCGGCAGTACTTCGCCCAGCAGGTACCCAACATCGCTCCCGACTTTGGCGACATGGGACGAATCGATAAAGAGGATGTCGTTGCTTTCCAGCTCGGCAAACATGTCCGTCGAGACGTTCTGCACGATATCGGAGCAGATCTTGTGCCGATGCTTATCCCTTTCGCTCAGCAGGGAGAGGAGTCTGTCGGGGTAGGGTTCCACGAAAGTCAACCGTATCCCACCGTCGAAGAAGCGATCGTTCACGTCGAGCATCGCCGCCGAGGAGAAACCGGAGCCGACCTCCACGATCCTCTTGGGACGGAAGTGCCTCATCATCGAATACAGGACTATCGACGAGCCGTGGCCGAGATAGGGATTGTCGAAGTAGTATCTGGCGCCATCCTGCTTCTTCTCTGAGAAGGGAATCTCGCCATAGTAGGAGGCCAACTCTCTGACCAGATCGATCTGGCCTTGCTCGGCAAGTTCCACGCCAGGGCATGAGGTCCTCGCCTCCGACAACAGGTCTCCGCGGTGCTCCCTGGTGTAGTCGAGGTCCGGAATCGGCGAGTAGAAGTGGCCCGGGGGAGCGAACTTCAGGAACGGATTCTGAGAATGCCTAACCGCCTGCAGCACGAAGTACGCCTGCGGAACTCCAGGGATCTTCTTGACCAGCGATCTCGCGCTATGTAGACCCATCGGTGCGACTTCCTCCGCTCCCCACGCTCTTTGCTTCCGATGAATGATAGCCCAGGAGCCTACTCACTCCCACGAGCGCCTTCGCTGATCGGACCCGGTTCGATCTTCTCGATTCTCCGAACGTGTCGCCCGCGCTCGAACTCCGCCCCCAGCCATGCGTCTACGATGGCGACCGCGTCATCTTCGGTCACCATGCGGGCGCCGATGGAGATCATGTTGGCGTCGTTGTGTTGCCTGGCGAGCCGAGCGGTCTGCTGGTTCCAGCACACGGCGCAACGTATGCCTCGGACCTTGTTCGCCACCATCGCTTCCCCATTCCCGCTCCCGCCAAGGACGACACCCAGGTCGCAGGCTCCTTCGGCCACACACTGGGCGGCAGGACGAATGAAGTCCGGGTAGTCTACGGGTCGGTCGCTGTCGGTCCCGAAGTCGTCCACCTCGTAACCATCCGCGCGGAGGTGGTCCTTCAGTATCTCCTTCAGATGGAAGCCGGCGTGATCCGACGCTATTGCGATCCTCGTCATGCTTCGCCCTCTCAGCCCGTTCACGCGCATCCAGATCCGTCGCCCACGGCATCAACCCTCATAGTTGTCGTGCGGGCCGACACAGCAGTCTCTTCCTCTGTCCTTGGCCATGTACAGTCTCTGATCGGCGAGGGCGACAATGGCCTCGCTCGAGAAGCCCATGCGCGGGAATTCCGAACTGCCGGCCAGCCCACAACTGAAGGTGAGGCGCAACTCATGTTCTCCGAACCCGAAGACCCTGCCGCGCATCACTTCCATGAACCGTTCGATCATCGAGACGGTATCCGTCGCTTTCGCGTTGGCTGAAACAAGAATGAACTCCTCACCCCCGTATCGGCCCAGAAGATCGTACTGCCTGATCATGGAACCGATGGTTTGGGTGAACTCCCTGAGGATGTGGTCGCCCACCTGGTGGCCAAAGGTGTCATTCACCTGTTTGAAATGATCGATGTCAAGAATCGATATGCAGAAGTTCCTGCCGTATCGCGAGTACTCGGCGACCATTTCGTCAACGCGCGCGAATATGTGGCGTCTATTGTAAAGATCGGTGAGGGAATCGCGGATCGACAATTCGCGTATCTGCTCCGCCATAGTCTTCTTGTCGGTGATATCCATGTGCGTTCCGTACATGCGAAACGGGCGCCCCACGGGATCGCGCTCGATCACCTTGCCCCTGTCCAAGACCCAGATCCACTCTCCGTTCTTGTGGCGCATCCGATGCTCGTACTCGTAGAAATCGGTGTTTCCCTCGAAATGCTCGCGAAGTAGCCGTTCGGACTCCGCGAGGTCGTCGGGATGGACGAGCCGCGTCCAGGTTTCGATATTGGTCGGTGCCAACTCGGCCAGCGTGTAGCCGATTATCTCGGCCCAGCGCTCATTGAAGATGGTGTCGCCCGTCTGCACGTTCCATTCCCAGGTGCCGAGCTTGGTGCCCTCCAGGATGTTCGAGAGGCGATTCCGTTCGATGATGAGATCCCGGCGCAGCTTGACCTGCTCGGTGATATCGACCATCACGATGATCAGATGCGACTGTCCCTCCACCTCGACGTATGCGCCGGAAAAGAGCCCTTGCACCAGACTGCCGTCCTTGCGGCGCAGGGCCAGTTCGTGGTTCCTGATGAACCCATCGCGTCGAAGTGCCGCCCTCGCGCGAGCCCAGCGTGCGTCTCCGAAGAACACCCCGATTTCCTGGCTCGACGCTCCGATCACCTGCTCGCGGGTGTACCCGAGCGTCTCAAGGAATGAGTCGTTGACATCTACGAAACGACGGGCATCCGCCGTGACGATGGCCATGATGGCCGGGTTGGTTCGGAACAGCGTCTCGAATCTCCGGAGAGCGCCCTGTTCCTTGGATAGGTTTCTGGCGAGGCCAAAGACACGATCCTGTCCATCCCACTTACCGAACCAGATTCGTACATCCAAGGGGATGCGCACCCCATCCTTAGTCATGGCGTCCAGAAGACTGCGGTCGATCTTCCCTCGGAGCATGGCCGCGATCTTGCGCCCCCCCACGTCTCGTTCGTCGGGAGGGAGAAACTCGAGCACGGACTTCCCCAAATACTCTTCTGAAGGAAAGCCCATTGTCCGAATCGCTCCCTCGTTCGCGAAGACGATGCGGGCCTCGAGGTCTGTGACTACGATGATCTCGTCGAGACTGTGGAAGAAGCTGCGGAAGTTCTCTTCGGAGGCGGACAACTCCTCCGCGAGGATCCTCTTGGAACAAGCTGTCGTGATGATGCCGGAGATCGTCTTCAGCGTCTCCATCTCGGAGGCGTTCCACGTCCTCGGGCGAGAGCACTCGTGGAAGTTGACCGTGCCTCGAAGCTGGCCCTCGATGCGGATGGGGGCGAGAATCCCGGAGACGACCCCGGCTCGGACGAAGCTGTCCCTTGCCCCGGCAGGCAGGGAGCGGACGTCCTCGATCACGAACACATCCTTGTCTTCCAACATCTCATCCCATACAGATGGCCAGAGACGGGGTTCGTTCTGCGTGAGGTGCATCGCCGATTCCACACCCTCCGCGCACCACTCGTGAGTGTTCGATAGCGTGGCGCCGTCCGGCGAGTCAAAGAAGAGAGCGCAGCGCGACATGTCCAGGCGATTGCCCACCAGGGCCAGCGCCCTGTTGATCTGGCTGTCGAAGTCCTCGTCTGTGACGAAGATCAGCGCGATATCCGATATGACCCCAGATTCAAGCAAAACTAGTCTCCTTGAGCCTGGTATCGGCTCGAACGCCCTACTGGGTGAACGAGTAGGTTCCAGAACTGAACGGCACGCTCGCGATGGCGGACACGCACGCTTCGAGATCCCTCTTCGAGTAGCCGGCAAGGAAGTCAGCAACGGCGCTCAGCGCGGCCTGCTCGTCGCTGTTCATGGGCCACCTCTATCTCGTTGGCAAAGCAGCCAGAGTGCGCATAACAACTGCATACGCTTGTGTGTACCCACAACAGGGACTTCTCTATCCCAGCTTCTCCCCCACCTTCAGCCCGGCCGAGGCCACGAACTCCGCAGCCGACAGCTTGGCCGCACCGGCGGGCTGGACCCGCCTGATGAAGATGCTACCGCCGCAGGCCGCCACCAGAAAGCCGTCCTCCGCTATCTGGGTGATGGTGCCAGGCACCTCCGGACCGCTGACGGCGCGCTTTTCGCAGTCGAACACCTTGACCGACTGTCCTTGATAGGTCGTGGCGGCTCCCGGCGATGGGTTGCAGCCGCGTATGACGTTGTAGACGACGCCGACTGGGTACATCCAGTCGATCGTCATCTTCTTGCAGATGGGCTCGTACTCGCCCTGGGTCAGATCCTGTTGCGTCTTTGGGGCCTTGCCCTCCCTGACCAGAGCGACCGACTCCAGCAGGGACTCCACGCCCAGCGTGAACAGCTTGCCGAAGTACACCGTTCCCAGCGTGTCATCCGGCTCTATGGTGACTTCCTTCTGCAGAAGGATGGGGCCCGTGTCCAGACCCTCGTCCGGCCAGAAGATGGAAAGGCCGGTCTTAGTCTCGCCGTTTATGATGGCCCAGTTCATGGCACTCGCGCCTCGGTGCCTCGGGAGCAGAGACGGGTGATACTGGATGGTGCCCAAGGAGGGGTGATCGAGGATCGTCGCCGGCACGATGTCGGTGACGAAGGCCATGACGTTGAGGTCCGCGCCGAACGTCTTGTAGTCCTCGAACACTTCGGGATCGCGCATCCGGACCGGCTGCCGTACCGGTATGCCGCCGGCCTCGGCCAGTTCCCTGAAGGTGTTGCTCTTGCCGGGTGCCGCGTCCGGAGGCATGTACACGACCGCCACCTGTTCTCCAGCACCCAAGAGAGCCTCGAGCACCTTCTCCCCAAAGGCGGCTTGGCCGATGAGCGCGATCTTCATTCTCGACTCCTGTCTGTCGCCAGGTGGACACGCGAGTTCGTCGCCAGTCCACCCGCTGGTTCATCTGCTAGGTGAGATTCTAGCGCCTGTGGCGGCGCGGAAGCCATGGAGACCGCCCCCCAGACGATTACGACAACCGTGCTACTGGCTGAACAGCGTGGGCCAATACTCGATCCGATCGAACTCGGTCGAGACCAGGGTGCCCGCCCGCCCCTCGATGATGTCGACCGCATCGGCAAGCGCGCCAATGCCTGCACGACCGCCCGTTGCTCGCGCGAAGTCGCAGGCTGCGCTCACCTTTGGACCCATGGTCCCGACCGGGAAGGAGAGGGTATCGAGGATATCGGGAGAGGCGCGACGGATGAGCCGTGAGTGCGGATCTCCCCACTCCTCCCACACGGCCACGGCGTCGGTGAGCATTAGAAACGTCTCGGCCCCGAGGGATTTGGCCAGCAAGGCACCAGCATAGTCCTTGTCGATGACCGCCTCCACCCCTATCAGAGCACCATCCGGTGTGAGCATGGTGGGGATGCCTCCCCCGCCCGTGCAGATCACCACCACCCCCCGCTCCACCAGCCATTCCACAGCCCTGATCTCGAAAATGCGCTTCGGGCGAGGCGAGGCCACCAGCCTGCGGTACATGCCGTGGTCCGGACCGATCGTCCAGCCGTGCTCCATAGCCAGCCGCTCGGCCTCCTCTCGAGGGTACTGAGGGCCGATGGGCTTGGTGGGCTTATCGAAGGCCGGGTCGGCGGGATCGATCTCCACCTGGGTGAGGATGGTGGCGAACGGGACATCCTCGGGCAGGATGTTGCCCAACTCCTGCTCGATCATGTAGCCGATCATGCCCTCAGACTCCGCGTTGAGGATGTCTAGGGTATAGGGCTCCACTCCTGTGAGCGCGGCGGCCTCGAGAGCGAGCAGGCCCACTTGAGGACCGTTGCCGTGAGTGATGATGAGGCTGTGCTCTCGGACCAGCGGGGCCAGGGAGTGGGCTGCGACCCTGACGTTCTCACGCTGGTTCCGCGCGGTCAGCGGCTCTCCCCGCTTGAGCAGAGCGTTGCCCCCAAGGGCCGCCACGATCCTCATCGGAGTGCCCGCCCCACGTCATCGCAGATGCAGCGCTTGCTCATGCAGATACCCCTCCACGGTCTCATGGGCGCCTCTCATAGTACACTAACCCATGATGCACGCCGGACCCGCGAAAGACCCTCGAACTGCGGGCAAACGAACCCGTCTGGCCTGGTACGCCTTCGACCTGGGCAACACTTCGGTCGAGTTCGCGATCCCCCTCTACCTCACCATCTGGATCGTCAGCGATCTGGGCGTGCCCGCCTGGGTGTTCGGCTTGGTCTCGGCTGTCTCCTCCTGGGCCATCGGATTGAGCGGACCCTACATCGGCGTCCACGCGGACGAGACACAGACCCGCCGGTCGTGGTTCACGATCTCGGTCCTCGCGTCCACCGCTCTGTTGTCGCTGCTGTGCTTCCTGCCCAGCACCGGCACCCCGGCCCTGGTGGCGATACTCGTCGTCGCCATGGCGGCCAGCTACCTGTTCCAGCTATCCAGCCTCATCTACAACGCTTCGATGCTGCGCGCCGCCGGCGAGGCCAACGTGGTGAGCGTCTCGTCTCTGGGCTTGGGTCTCAGCTTTCTGGGCGGCCTGGTGGGTGTGGGCATCATCGAGTTGGTCATATCCGGGCGCGTGATACCGGGGGTGAGCGGCCGGGGATATGCGCTCGTACCAGCAGCCCTCGTCTTCCTCGCCTGCGCGATCCCCAGCTTCCTCAATGACGGACTGTGGCAGAGCAAGTCGGTCGCGGTGCCGGTCGCCCAGGGAAGGTTGCACCGTCGCATCTGGGAACTGTGGCGCGAATCTTCCCGGCACCATCGCGTGGGATGGTTCCTCGGCGGTTACTTTGCCTTGAATTCCGCCATGATGGGGCTCACCCTGTACCTCCCCCTCCACGTCAAATCCGTCACCGATCTGGAGGGTACGGGACTGCTGACGGCCTTCGGTGTCGTCGTGCTCGCCTCGGCCGCGGGCGCGGGGATCGTTGCGCTTCTGCGGCCCACCGGCCCGATGGTACGCCGGATCGTGCTGGTAGGCTTGACGCTCTTGGCGATCAACGCCTTCATCTTCAGCGTCGTCTCGGCTCTGCCACTGGTCGTGCTCTGCGCCTGTCTCCACGGGCTCTTCTCAGGCGCCCTCGCGCCCACGGTGCGCGCTGCCTTCGCGCTGACCTTCACAGCCGAATACCAGGCCTTGGCCTTCGGCCTCTATGGTGCCGTGCAGCGAGTCTCGCAGGGACTCGGTGCGGCCCTATGGCCGATCGCCGGCATGGCCGGTGAGGAGACGGCCGCCGCCTGGGGCATAGCCGCCATGGGAACCCTGGCGCTCATCGGAGTCCCGCTCTTCGCGCGCTCCCGCCTCGGAGGGCCCACCCCTGAGCAGAAGGGTGATCAGGAAGCGGCTGCCACCCCCGCGGAAGAGCAGCGCTAACAGCCTGCTGGGCGGGAGTCAAGGCCGGGGAACACTCCCAGCAACGATCGATAATGCGTCCCTCGCCAGTACACGTGACCGCACCCGCTACAACTGCAGATCGAGCAGCTAGCCCTGCTTCATCTCCAGGGCGCACTTGAGCATCACGTCGAACAAGTCGGCGATATCGCCCTCGTCCACGCATGAGATCGCCACCCGGATATCGGTGTCGCTCGTGGCGATCACTCCCACGCCGTGGTCGTTCAGAAGGCAAGTCCGGTACGCCTCAGCATTGAGATCTTTGAGACGCACGCACAGGAAGTAGCCCGAGTTGAAGGGGTATTGCTCCCACGCCTCGGCGAAGCGTGGCTGGGCCAGGATCTCCCGGGCCTTGGTCGCCCGGCGCGCCAGGATGGCGAACTTCTCCGCCTTCTGCGCCTGGTAGTCCGGATCGCTCATCGCTCGAAGCACGAGTGCTTGCGACAGGTTCGGCGAGTTGCTGATGGCTCCGCGGATGCACCCACCGGTCTTCTTCTCCAGGGCTTCGTACGCGTCGGCCCCGCCGGATACGCCGTAGGTGATGAACGCCACCCTGAGGCCCCAGGCGTAGTCCTCCTTGGAGGCGCCGTCCAGCTTGATGGCCAGGATCCGCGGGTGAGCGTCGGCCAGACGGGTGAACAGCGACTCTTTCATCACCTCGTCGTCGTAGAACAGACCGAAGTAGGCGTCATCACAGATGGCCACCACGTCGCACTCCGCTTCGGTAGCCGCTTGCACCAGGATGTCCCTGATGGCGTCGGCCTCTGCAGGGGTTATGGAGTAGCCGGTGGGATTGTTCGGGAAGTTGAAGAGCACCACGATCTTGCCCACGTTGGCATGCTGCTTCACCACCTTGCGGAAGCCTTCCACGTCGAAACCGCCGCCTGGACCGAGAAGCGGATACGAACCTATCCGCGCCCCATGCTTGACGCCGAAGATGAGCTTGTAGTTGCCCCACTGCTGGTCGGGAAGGAATAGCAGGTTGCCCTCGTCCACGAACAGTTCGGCAATAGTGCTCAGACCATGGGTTATCCCGCTGGTCACAACGGGGAGGCTGATGGGAGCGTCGCCCAGAGAAGGGTTCTTCGCCCTGATCTCGTCACGCCAGGCCGCCCTTAGGTCTGCCCGGCCGGACGAGGGTGCATACGGGAGTGTCTGGTCAGGACTCAGTTCGCAGAGGTGGCGCGTGATCGCGGCCAGCCCCATGGAATGCTGTCCCTCCCGCGCCTCACCGATGGTCGCGTTGTAGCGGGTGGCCTTCTGGTTCGCCTCAGCCGTTTGCGTCAGTATCCCCTTGGGGAAGTAGAGGCTCTTGCCCAGGGCGGAAAGGACGCGGAACACCGCGGGCGCATGCTGCCTGATGGCTTGGTTGAGCTCAACAGCCAGCGGATTGAGTGCGGATGACAAGGGGCTCATCGGTCACCTCCCATTGAGGCGTTCTTGAAGGGCCTCGAGCTGCCGGCGGAGAGCGTCCGGCATCCGGTCGCCGAATCCATCGTAGTAGTTGGAGAGATTGGCGGCCTCCTTCTCCCAGCTTTCGGTGTCAACCGTCAGCAGCGTCCTCAGATCGTCGGCCGGGACCTCGAGCTCGGACAGGTCGAGAGCGTCGGGTGCCGGCAGATTCCCGATGGGGGTCTTCACTGCCTGTCCGCTCCCCTCGACCCTCTCGTGGATCCATTTGAGTACGCGGCTGTTCTCGCCGTAGCCAGGCCACAGGAAGTGCCCGTCTTCCGCCTTGCGGAACCAGTTGACGAAGAAGATGCGCGGCAGCTTGCTCGCGTCGGTCCGGCCGGCCATCGACAGCCAGTGTGCGAAGTAGTCGCCCATGTTGTATCCGCAGAAGGGCAGCATGGCGAAGGGATCGTGACGCAGCACTCCGGTCTTGCTCAGATTGGCCGCGGTGGTCTCCGAACCGGCGGCCGAGCCCATGAACACCCCGTGCTCCCAGTCGAAGGACTCGTAGACCAAGGGGACCGTGCCGGCGCGCCGCCCGCCAAAAAGGATGGCCGAAATAGGAACGCCTGCCGGATTCTGCCAGTCGGGGTCGATCACCGGGCACTGCTCGGCCGGAGCCGTGAAGCGCGAGTTGGGGTGAGCGGCCTTACGGCCCGCGTCCGGGGACCAATCGTTGCCTTCCCAGTCGATGGCGTGAGCCGGAGCTTCCACACCCATCTCCTCCCACCAGACATCGCCCTCGTCGGTGAGAGCAACGTTGGTGAAGATGCTGTTCTCGGTGAAGGAATCCATGGCGTTGGGATTCGAATCGTAGGACGTTCCCGGTGCCACCCCGAAGAAGCCGGTCTCGGGATTCATGGCGTAGAGACGACCGTCGGCGCCGATGCGCATCCAGGCGATGTCGTCGCCCAGGGTGGTCACCTTCCAACCGGGCAGCGTGGGTTTCATCATGGCCAGGTTGGTCTTGCCGCAGGCGCTGGGAAATGCCCCGGCCACATAGTGGGTCTTGCCCTCGGGAGAGGTCAGAGCCAGGATGAGCATGTGCTCCGCCAGCCAGCCCTCCTTGCGGGCCACGGCCGAGGCGATGCGCAGAGCCAAACACTTCTTGCCCAGGAGCGCGTTGCCGCCATAACCGGAGCCATAGGACCAGATGGAGGGCTCGTCCGGGAAGTGCACTATGTACTTGCGCTCGGGATCGCCCTCGCAGGGCCAGGGGACGTCTTCTTGGCCGGGCTTCAACGGGGCGCCGACCGAGTGCATGCAGGGGATGAACTCTCCGTCGGACCCCAGCGCCTCGAGCACCGTCGCGCCTACGCGCGTCATGATGATCATGTTCGCGACCACATACGCCGAGTCGGTGATCTCGATGCCTATCTTGGAGAAGGGCGAGCCGACCGGCCCCATGGAGAACGGGATGACGTACATGGTCCGGCCCACCATGCAGCCATCGAAGATCCGTCGCATCTCGCGCTTCATCTCTGCGGCTCCGGCCCAGTTGTTGGTGGGACCGACCTCGATCTGCTCGTCGGTGCAGATGAACGTACGGGATTCGACCCGGGCAACGTCGCTGGGGTGCGAGCGGGCCAGGAAGCAGTTCGGCCTCAGCGTCTCGTTGAGTTTGGTGAACGTGCCGTGTTCGACACAGAGTCCGCACATGCGCGCGTACTCCTCGGGCGATCCGTTGCAGACGTACGCATCGTCAGGTCTGCAGAGGTTGAACATATCCTTGACCCAAGCAAGTAGCTCGCCATGCTGGGTGAGCGCTTCAAACGAGGCACCCATCCTGACTCCTTCCACACCCACGGGCGGTCGTTGACAACTCCGAGGACAAATAGGGCCGGTGCGCACTCAGTGAGTGTCGCTGCCGGCCTTCCCCGCGGCCGGTGGATCAAGTCCTACTCTCCGCCGGTCTGCAGCTGAGAAAAATACCACATGTGGGCCGCCCCGTGTGCCTCATACCGCTCACCGGAGAACCGGCGGCTCCTCGGACAGACGCCTCACCGCCACCGCCACCGCACCCAGTCCGGTGTGAGTAGCCAATACCGCACCGGACTCCATCATGGGGATGTCCAGTTGCGACCCGAACCGTCTGCGAAGCTGCTCCAGCAGGTAGGCGGCCGCCGCCGGCGCATCGGCGTGAGTGATGGTCACCCGGGCGGGACGACCCTCAGCGAACCGCGCCGCCCGGCGGGCGATCCCCCGGATCGCGCGGAAGTACCCGAGATGACCTCCGTCGGCGTGGGCGCCCCCTTCTTCGTCGAAGAGCACCACCGGTCTCAGCTTGATCAACCCGGCGAGACACGCCACCCTGGCATCGACCCGTCCGCCCTTGACGGCGAAATCCAAAGACGGCGTCGCTCCATACACACGGATGCTGCGGGCCGCGCCCTCCGCGGCGGCCACCACCCCCTCGAGTGTCTCACCGGCGTGGATGGCTTCACCCGCGGCCTCCACAACCAGACCGAGGCCCACCGAGACGTGCCGGGCGTCAACCACCCGCACCCTGGTCGGATCGACATCCGCGGCCGCACCCACAGCCGACTGATACGTTCCAGATAGCCGTGCCGACAGGTGGACAGAGACCACTGCTTCGTGATCTTCGAGCAGGGCTTCGTACACCCGTCGGAAATCCATCCGGTTGGGTTGGGAGGAGCGCGGCAACTCGTTGCTCAGTCGCACTCGGCGATAGAACTCGGTCGAGCTGAGATCGACCCGGTCGAGAAAGCTCTCACCGCCGAGGGAGATCGTGAGCGGCACCATCACCGTGCCGAAGCGCAACTGCGCCGCCTCGGGCAGGTCGAAGGTGGAGTCGGTGACAAGAGCTATGGTCGCGGTCCGCGCGGCGGCCTGTTGATCGACCATGTCGTCGACCTTGTAGCTCTCAACGGGGCCGAACTCCTCCAGAGCGGTCCGCAGCAGGTCCGGGTAGTTGGTGTGGAGGTGCACGCGCACGTGGTTGTCGCCTCCGGCGATAACGAGCGATTCGCCCAGATGCGCTATGGCGCGACGAATCGCCTCTCGCTCCAGGTGTGCACCGCTCAAGAGCCCCTCGGCGCAGTACCTGAAGCGCTCGTCCGGCTCAGATGGCCACGTTCTCTGGCCTCCTCCGAAGCCTCCGGCCACGAACCCTCTTGCGCTCGACCCGGCCGGCCCGGCCAACCTCCGGTAGGCGGCGGGGAAAGTCATGGCTTGCAGTGTCGCCGAGTCACCGGCAGTCCGGCTGAGAAGCGTGTCGAGCATCCCCTCAAGGAAGTACACGAGGCCCTGCCCGCCTGCATCGACCACCCGGTGCCGGGCAAGGACCTCGAGCTGCGCCGGCGTCGCCGCGAGGGCGACCCGGGCCGCGTCCAAAGCACCTGCCCATGAGGTCGCGAAAGTCGCCCGCCACAGCGGCGTGCGTGGTCATCTCAGCGGCCCACGCCTTGAGGACAGAGAGGATGGTCCCTTCACGCGGCTCTTGAACGGCCAGATACGCGGACCTGACTCCGGCCGACGCGGCCGCGGCAAAATCGCCCGTGGTGGCGTCCTTCTTGAGATGCAGCCCTTGCGCCAAGCCCTCCAGGAACTGCGCGAAGATGGCCCCAGAATTGCCGCGGGCGCCGACCAACGCGGCATCCGCGGCCATGCGCGCGGCCGCGCCGACTGCCACAGGCGGCGTCCGGCCCAGGCCGGCGGCGGCGGCGCCCAGCGTCGCCACTAGATTGGCCCCCGTGTCGGCGTCGGCCACAGGAAAGACATTGATCCGGTCCAGCACGTCCTGCGACCTTACGACCGCGTAGGCCCCGGATCGCACCAACTGGGCGAAGCTGTGGCCTGTGAGGGCGTGCATCGACCTTCTACCCCGCCAAAGCCTTCCGCACCGTTTCCAGGGTACCGGCCGACTGCAGCTTCGTGTTCTTGTGAGCGATGAACTCGGCGTATTCGGCGATGAACGTCTTCCCGGGATCGCGGAGGTCGAACTTCTCCGGACTGTCCCGGAAGAACTCGCGATGCACACGCGTCCAGACCAAGCGACCGTCGGTGTCGATGTTGACCTTGGTCACCCCCAGAGGGACGGCCTTGGCGAACTCGTTCTCGTCCACTCCCTTGGCTCCTTTGAGGGCGCCGCCGGCGGCGTTGATGCGCTCGACTTCCTCCTGCGGCACCGACGAAGAGCCGTGCATGACCAGGGGAAAGCCGGGAAGGCGCTTCTGGATCTCGGCGGCCACGTCCAGGTGCAGACCCTGATGGCCGCTGAACTTGTAGGCCCCGTGGCTGGTACCGATGGCGACCGCCAGGCTGTCGCAGCCCGACTCCCGCACGAACACCTCAGCCTCGGCCGGGTCGGTGAGATTGGCATTCTTCTCGTCCACCTGCACGTGCTCCTCCACCCCGCCCAGCCTGCCCAGCTCCGCTTCCACCGAGATACCTCGGGGGTGAGCCGCGTCCACCACCTGTTTGGTGATGCGGATATTCTCGTCCAGGGGCTCGCTGAGAGGCGTCGATCATGACCGAGGAGTAGAAACCGCTCTCGATGCAGTCGAGCGCCGTGGCCAGATCGCCGTGGTCGAGGTGCACCGCGAAGATGGCCTCGGGGAAGATCTCGTCGGCCGCCTTGATCATGGCTTCGAGCATGCGCTTGTCGGCGTATTTGCGCGCGCCGCTGGAGATCTGGATTATGAACGGAGCCTGAGAGTCGAGGTTGCCCTCGGAACAGGCCCAGGGTCTGTTCCATGTTGTTGATGTTGTAGGCGCCCACGGCGAACTTGCCGTAGGCGACCTTGAAGAGCTCCTTGGTGGTGACGATCATGCGACTCTCCTGTCCGTTTCGACGGCTGCTATCCGACGTCCGCTGCGTCCCAATAGGCCTCGGCTTCCACTTCCATCTCTTCCAGCCGGTCGTAGTAGTCGGGGAATTCCTTCAGGTGGGCCAAGGCGATCTTTCCGGTCATGAGGGGGTCGTCGTTGGTGACGTTCGTCTCCGGATCGACAAGACCGTGCTCGAGTTCCACATCCATGCCCATGCGGAACTGCTCGACATCGAAGGCCTTCCATTCGATACCCAGCTTGTCGCCTATGGCCTTCGCCTCTGCGGCGGTGAAATGGCTAGAGGTGCTCACTTGTGTCCTCCTCGACGTCGGGGCTTCCACTGCCAGGGACCGCGTCCCTCGTTTTCTAGCCATACCCAAAAGGATACCAAGGCAACACCCGCACAGCCCTCCGTTTGGAGATGGGCGACATGCGGAAGAAGCGAGGCGGCGTGTTAGTCTTGGGTAAGATCAAGGGGGTCACTCCAAACGCTTCCGAGACAATGCCAGGATAGCCCGACCCAGCGCTAGGACGTGACGATGACGGATTGGTACCGCATCCCTGTAGACGAAGCGCTCGCCGAAGCCGACAGCGACGCGCTTGGCCTGAGCACACAGGAGGCCGAGGGACGGCTGGCCGACTACGGGCCCAACGAGCTGGTCCAGGCGGGAGTCAAGAGCCCCTGGCGCATCCTCCTCGAGCAGTTCACCTCTCTTCTGATCATCATCCTCATCATCGCGGCGATCGCGTCCGCTGCCCTCGGCGATCTCGAGGATGCGATAGCCATCTTGGCGATCATCATCCTGAATGCCGTTCTGGGATTCCGTCAGGAGTACGGAGCGGAGAAGACCATGGCCGCCCTGCGGCAACTGGCAGCGCCTGCCGTGAGGGTGAAGCGAGACGGCGATGTCCGCGAGGTCCCCGCCCGGGAGTTGGTGCTCGGAGACGTCGTGCTGATCGAAGCCGGCAACCTGGTGCCCGCCGATTGCCGCGTAGTCCAGTCGGCGAGCCTGCGCGTGCAGGAATCCGCCCTCACCGGAGAGCCCGAATCAGTGGAGAAGACGGCCGAGCCACTCACGCAGCCCGACATCCCTCTGGCCGACCGGCTCAACATGCTGTTCATGGGCACAGCCGCCACCTACGGACGAGCCGAGGCCCTCGTGGTGGCCACGGGCATGGACACCGAACTCGGAAAGATAGCCGGGATGATCCAGGGAGTGGAACGGGAGCCCACCCCGCTGCAGAAGCGACTCGGCCAGCTCGGCCGGTGGCTGGCCGCGGCGGCCCTCGTGCTTGTGGTCATCATCTTCGCGCAGGGCCTCATCCGAGGTGAGGGCGCTCAGGATCATGTTCCTGACGGCGGTGAGCATGGCCGTGGCCGCCGTCCCAGAGGGATTGCCCGCCATCGTGACCATATCGCTGTCGCTGGGAGCGCAGCGGATGCTGCGCCGCCACGCCCTCATCCGCAAGCTGCCGGCGGTCGAGACTCTGGGCTCGGTCACGGTCATCTGCTCGGACAAGACCGGAACGCTCACAGAGAACCGCATGACCGTGGCCATTCTCGACGTGGCCGGGGACGAGGTCGACCTTCATCAGGTGATGAAGCACGGCCACTGCTCGCCATTGACGGATGCCGACTCCGGGCGGAACACCCACCTGGTCCACGACCGGCCGGCCATCGCGCTTCTGACAGCCGCCGGCGTTCTGTGCAACGACTCGGTGCTGTCCGCAAAGAGCGTGGGCGCCGACGCCGAGTGCGCGGAGAGCCAGGTGCAGGCCATCGGCGACCCGACGGAGAGCGCCCTGGTCGTCGCAGGGGCGCAACTGGGGATGATGAAGCCGGCCCTCGAGGAAGCCTTCCCCCGCGTGGGTGAGATCCCCTTCGATTCCGATCGCAAGCTCATGACCACGGTTCACAGCCTGCCCACGGAGCCGCCCTTCGGGCTGGATAGCCTGACCGACTTCTCTGGCGCAACAGAACGCGGGATACGCGGCCTTCACGAAGGGCGCGCTTGATTCTCTGCTGGCCATGTCCAAGTGGATCTGGGACGGCGAGCGTGTCCTTCCTCTCGACTCGGCGACCCGTGCTCGGATCGAGAAGGCGAACAACGTCCTCGCCGCCCGGGGGATGCGGGTCTTGGCCGTCGGCTTCCGAGCCTTGGACGAAGCCGCCAGACAGGGCGAGACGGCACGCTGGGAAGAGGATCTCATCGTCATCGGCCTGATAGGCATGATCGACCCGGCCCGACCGGAGGCCAAGGATGCGGTCTTGACCGCCATCTCGGCCGGCATACGCCCGGCCATGATCACCGGCGACCAAGCGCTCACAGCAGCCAGCATCGCCGTCCAGGTGGGAATCATCACCGAGGAAGAGGCGAACGCTGAGGGATTCCACGTGGTCACCGGCGTCGACCTCGACCGGATGACGCCTCAGGAACTCGAATCCGCGGTGGAGCGCACCTCCGTCTACGCCAGGGTCGCACCGGAGCAGAAGCTCAACATCGTGCAGGCACTGCAGGCTCGGGGACACATCGTGGCCATGACCGGCGACGGCGTCAATGACGCGCCGGCCCTGCGGAAAGCCAATATCGGCGTCGCCATGGGCATCACCGGCACCGACGTGGCCAAGGAGGCCGCCGACATGGTGCTGATGGACGACAACTTCGCCACAATCGTGGCGGCGGTCAGCGAAGGCCGCGTCATCTACGACAACATCCGCAAGTTCATCAAGTACCTCATGGCTACCAATGTGGGCGAACTCGCGGTGATGCTCATCGCTCCGTTCTTGGGGATGCCTCTCCCGCTGCTGCCTCTGCAGATCCTGTGGATGAATCTCGTCACCGACGGCCTGCCGGGATTGGCTCTGGGCTTCGAGCCACCCGAGCCGAACGTCATGCGACGCCCGCCCCATCCACCAGGCGAGAGCATCTTCGCGCGCGGACTGGGGACGCACATCCTCTGGGCCGGCCCGTTGATGGGCATGATCGCGCTTCTGACCGGCTGGTTCTATTGGCGCAACGGGGACCCGTCCTGGCAGACGATGCTGTTCACGGTCATGACCATCTCGCAGATGTTCCACGTGCTGGCGATCCGGCTCGACCGGGAGTCGATGTTCACGACCACCCCACGCTCGAACCCGCTGCTGTATGGCGCGGTGCTCGTGACCTTGCTGCTGCAGTTCGCGCTGATCTACGTGCCGTTCTTGCAGGATGTGTTCGGAACCCAGTCCCTCTCGCTGGCTCGACTTCCTCATGGCCTTCGCGATCAGTTCGGCGATCCTCTGGATCATCGAGAGTACAGAAGTGGGTGGAGCGGCGCAGAGGTCCCAACAGCGCCGCTTCAGTCCGCTAGGGGGTTTCCAGGCTGTCGGCTATCGATCTCCGCGAGCGCGGACTCCATGTCCACGAAGACCACAGCGCCGCCCGTCGTCTGATATAGAAGGACGCTCAGACCCGCCTGGGCGAGCATTTCGAGAGCAGGCGCCTCTCTTTCCGACGCCGGGATCACGGCGAAGCGAGGGGGCAGCATCGATGGCCAAGAGCCCTGATACATCGTGTCAAAGGCTTCCCCCGCGCTCGCCTTGAACTCGAACATGGCAGCCGCTCGATCGCCGTCTTCCCAGACATACAGCTCGCCCCGCAACCCCACGGTGTCGTTTGAGACTCGGCGGCCTCTCGCCTCCAACTCCACACGAAGAGCCTGGCGTACTATCGCGAAATCGCGAGACGCGCCCGCGCCTCTCGAAGTGGTGACTCTCCCGTTTGTGATCATCTACCCCCGCTTTCCTGGCGTACCGTGATTGTGGTCTTGACCTCGGGGAGCGCGATCGCCGAGCCCTCCGGCCCCATTGAGGCAGTCACCACCGCCGTGACGTCGTAGTCACCAGGAGCCACCTCGAGCCGGTCGTTGAACACGACGGCCATCGATTCCCCCGGCTGCAAAGTGCTGACTGTGACCGACTGGATGAAGACCTTACCCTCGCCCCAGCGGTACTTCTCCACACCGTCTTGGGCCAGCGTCACGTCGCCCTTCTGGCCGTTGGCAAAGGTCAAGTCCATGGGCACCTCGGCGAGGTTGCTCACGTCGAGCACCCACCACGCCGTTTCGCCTGCCGTCAGCGCTGGGACGCCCGCACTGAAGCGCACCTTCACGCCCGTCTCCGTGGCTTCGACCACCTTGGGAGTCTCCGTGATCTCCAGGGTCCCGTCGTCGATGACCCCCTCGAGCACCAGCGGGTAGTCCGACCAGCTCACTTGCGCCAGCCCGGGTTCGCCGGCCGTGGAACTCAGCCCCACAAGGGACGCGAGGTCCAGACCTTGCAGCGTTAACGTCGCTCCTCCCGCCTGCGGCGGATAGGACTCGAGCAGGACCGAGGCCAGCACCGTAGTGGTCTCGTTCGCAACCAGCGATCCCTGCACCCTGACCGTGGCTCCCCGCTCGGCATTCAGAGCCTGGTCGATGGTGAGAACCTCGTCGCCACCATCACCCCCCGCCCCGCCCGAACAGGCAGAACAGGCGATCAGCGCCACCCCGGCCACCCCGACAAGACAAAGCCGGGCCGCGGCCCGCAGGCTGAAGCCCCGGATCACTCCTTGGTCTCCCTGCAGCGCCTTTCCGACCGAGAATCCCTTGCCCAGCTTCTCGCCCAGCGCGTAATACGTGTTGTCGAGCGGCGACCAACTGAACGGCTGCACCAGCGCCGTCGAGGGCTTTCCCTCAGCGCTGAGACAACTCTCGTCGCATTTGACGTCCAGTATCTCGCCCACAAACTGCGTGTGCAGTCCCAGTTCGGCGACGTTGATCACCTTGCATTCGAGCACCAGCGGGAACTCGCCGACATAGGGCGCATCCACGAACTCCGCGCGCACCGGCGTCAGACCGGTTGTCGAGAACTTGTCCACGTCGCGACCGGAGGCTATCCCGAAGTAGTCGGCGACCTCAACGCGGTCCCGCGGGGGTACGCTGATGGTGAAGGCCTTGCGCTCCACCAGGTTGCCGTAGGTGTAGGTGGCCTTACGCACCGCGATCGCCACACAGGGCGGCTTCGAGCAGCAGGTGCCTCCCCAGGCCACCGCCATGACGTTGGGCCGGCCCTCGGCGTCGTAGGTGCCGACGATGAACACCGGGGCGGGACATGCGAGGGGCTTTGCTCCAAGTGATGTCTTCATTCTCACTCCTACCAGCGCTCGAGATGGATACGGTCCCGATCGTAGCGGTCTGCCGGACCGGGATTCTCCGCAGGGTAGCCGATGGACACGATTCCGAGAGGAACGACGTGCTCGGGCAGGCCGAGAAGCGTTCGCACCCCGGCGACACGCTCTTCGACCGGGTACACGCCCAGCCAGACCGCCCCCAGTCCCATCGCGTTGGCGGCAACGAGTAGGTTCTCGGTCGCGGCACAACAGTCCTGCACCCAGAAGCCCCGACACCGCTCGAGACTGAGGTCACCGCAGACCACCACGGCAAGTTGGGCACTCGAGACCATGCCCGCGTGAGGAGCGACAGCCGCCATCTCGCTCAGAAGAGAGCGGTCGCGGACCAGCACGAACTGCCAGGGCTGCTCGTTGACGGCCGAGGGGGCGGCCATCGCCGCTCTCATGAGTCCGGCGACCATCTCGTCAGTCACTGGCTGATCGGTGTAGCTACGGATGCTGCGACGGGTCAGGATCGCTTCAAGTGCATCCATTCTTCCTCCCGAGGATCGCACTGCACATGGCGGCACGCGCCGGCGGATGGGCTCCCGCTCACACCGACTAGAATACCAGGGCGGCAAGCGCCTTTTCGTGGACGACTAGAGCGTCGTCTC
The DNA here is from genome assembly GCA_963714175.1 of uncultured Actinomycetes bacterium. GTDB lineage: Bacteria > Actinomycetota > Thermoleophilia > RBG-16-64-13 > RBG-16-64-13 > RBG-16-64-13. The sequence goes on from CAVQNN010000012.1 coordinate 219,774, forward strand.
CGAAGAGGACGAACCTGACCACCAGTACCGACTTGAGCGACGGTGCGGCTTCTGCGACCGTCCGAACCGCGATCTCGGCCGCCTCCTCCAGCGGATAGCCGAAGATGCCGGTGGAGATAGCGGGGAAGGCGATCGACCCGAGACTCCATTGCTCCGCCAGAGCCAGAGCGTTGCGATAGCAGTCGGCGAGCAGGACATCGGAAGGCTCATCCCTCCCGTAGACCGGCCCCAGGCAGTGGATCACATGCGGATTGGGGAGATCGTGCCCACCGGTGATGACCGCTTGGCCCGGTTTGATCGGCGCGAGGGGCCGGCACTCCTCGTACAGACCTGGGCCCGCCGCCCGGTGGATGGCTCCGGCCACCCCGCCGCCCGTCGTCAGATGAGCGTTTGCCGCGTTGACAACGGCATCAAAGCCCGTCTGACGGGTGATGTCGCCTACGAGGCACTCGATCTTGACCCGGCCGGTGCTCTTCTCGTCCATGTCAAGACTCCAGCATGCGCTCGGCGGCGTCGAGCAACTCCCGCCGCATCTGCCGGCCCGACAGCCTTCTACCCCAGACTTCCCACTGGCCGACCGACCCTCCACGCTCCAGCAGAACGGGGCGCAGCTCGACCCACTTCGTCACCCGGTAGAGCCGGCCTTCTTGCTGCACCACCTCGCCCACCGCCCACTCCTCCGAACGGAACGGCGGTCGGTGCGTAACGAATAGCAGCTTCTCTCGTCGATTCAGCCAGCCCACTCCGGACCACCACCTCCAGCATCTCTTCCCGCCCGATGCCAAGCCGAAGACCAGCTTTCGACAGGTGAGCAGAACTTCTCACAAATGCCCCCGCCGGCGCAAGCGGAGGCACCTCCGTTTCGGTATCATTCAAGCATGGATTTCCCCCCGCCCAACTCTCCGGAACCGTTCATCCACGAAGAGTCACGGGTGGAGCGCAGGGGCAGGCGCGCGCAAACGCGCCGCCGGGTCGCGTTGGGTAGCCTGATCGCCATCATCGTGTTGGCCGGCGCAGGGTACGGCATCTTCCGGCTCGTGGCAAACGAGGGCTCCGATAGCACCGAGACCACCGTCTCGACAGTCCACACCGCGTCCACCGAGGGCAGTCCGGCCTCCGGCCCGACAAGCACCTCGACGAGCGCCACCACCGTCACAAGCACACCTCTCGCCAATCTGGCTCCCCAAGAACTCACCATCACAGCTAACCCGGAATTCGTGAACCTCGCCATAACCCTCCAGGACGGCACCATGGTGGTCGGAAAGACCCCCTTCACCCAGAATGTGCCGGGAGGTCAGATCGAGATCGAGTTCAGCAAGAAGGGCTACAACAGCACCACCCGGGAACTCACTCTCGATCAGGCGAACACGTTCAAGGTCTGGCTCGATCCCGAAGGACAGCTACTTGAGAGTCTGGTGCGCTTCAAATGCGGTCCAGGTCCCCAGCAGGTGGCCTTCACACCCGACGGTACCGAGCTGTGGACATCGCTGGTGGGCGGAGTCGGACTCGAGGTCTACGACCCGAGAACGGGCGCGAAGATCGACGAAGTGAAGCTGGGCGAGCACGGCGCTGTGGAACTGATCTTCACGAAAGACGGCAAGACCGTCTACGCCAGCCAGATGGAGACCGCCACCGTCTACGAGATCGACCGAGCCACCCGCACCGTCAAGCGCCAGCTAGCGACCGAGGGTGATTCGCCCAGGCTGATGCTGCTCTCCCCAGACGAGAAGACCTTGTGGGCCGCCAACTGGAACAGCGACGACGTGTCCGAGATCGACCTGACCACCGGCGAGTTGGTCCGCCGCATCCCGACGGTGGCCTCTCCACGAGGTCTCTATGTCACACCCGACGCCACCTTGCTGTACGTGGCCGGCTACGACGAGGGCGAGATCCAGCGGATCGACCTGTCCACCGGTGCCGGCACGGTGATCTACAAGTCCGGCGGAGCCATGTGGCACATGGTGTGCGACGAGATCCACGGTCTGCTCTACGTCGACGAGACGGCGACCGCGGAGGTCTACGTGGTCGACCTGGCCACCGACGAGGTCACCAAGCTCGTGAGCACCGACCAGCGCCCGAACACCATCGACCTGTCGCCCGACGGCAAGGTCCTCTACGTTTCCAACCGGGGCAAGGACAATCCGGAGAACAACAAGCAGGCAGGGCCCGAATGGGGCTCCATCCTTGCCATAGACACGGCCAGCGGCAAGATCCTTGACGCCATCGTGGGCGGGAATCAGTGCACCGGCCTGGATGTGTCCGCGAACGGAACGCTCCTCGCCTTCTCCAACTTCCTGGACGACAGCATCCGCGTCTATTCCATCCCCGACTACGAGACCCTGACCGCCGGCAACGGAGGGCGCGCCGGGCGTGCGCTCTCGAGGAGATAGTCAAGGACTAGGAATCAGGGACCAAGGTGTCGGCGCTACGTGCTCGGCACCTGGTAGCCGCGACCGATCAGCTTCGCCCGGACCGTCTCGTAGGGAACCTCACTCGGTTCCACTCCCAACTCGGCGGCCGTGATGACCACCATTGCCGCGGCAGCGCCCATGTTGGCCCGGGTGTGTTCCATGCGCACGGCCGAGCAATAGGCGGCGTAGTCGGTCGACACTGCCGTGGAGACCAGAAGGGCAGGATGGCCGGCGGCCATCAAGGCCTTCATCGGCACGTAGGCGAAGCGCGTCGTCTCCACGTGATTCGGATAGAAGGCGTCGTGCCGGTCGTACTCGCAGTAGCAGCCGACCGCCACCGGGTCGCGGAGCGTTCCCGCGCGGAGGTCGTAGGCCGTGTAGGTGTCGAGGCCGACTATCCGGGGACCCTCGCGCACGTAGAGCTTCTGAGGCACCGTGTCGATCCCCACCCGCGAGTACCCGTGTCTCCTGAAGGTAGCGAACACGATTCACCGCCCACTCCAAGCACTCGCTTGCGGATGTCTCCCCGTTTGTCGGGCTCGAACACCCACTGGTACGACAGCCCTATGTCGGGCCAATCGCTCCAACTCTCGTTGAGTTCGCGTTTGCTGTTCGGCAATATGGCGATCTGCATGCTCCAACTGTCACCGAAAGCGGCGACATTCTTCGAGGCGAACGTGGTTCCCGCGTACGAACTCGCGTCGTAGTTGGGGTGAGCCATGTTGGCGATGCGAGGGGCGCTGCCGTAGGAATAGACCTTAAGCGTCAAGAGCGCCGAGACTCTCTGGGGGGCGGTCACGTAGCCGTTGGCCGCACTGGGATAGGCGGGCTTAGTCCCGGCCACATCGTTGTAGACGTCCTCCGCCCGGCCGATGCGATAGTCGGCTCCCAACATCCGGGCCAGGTCGCCCTCCACGCTTGCGTCGATGAAGTAGCGGGTCTTGAGACGGGTGGCGCCCACCCCTTCGACCTGGATGTCGACATATCGTTGATCAGTCTTGTCACTGGCCGCGACCAGATTGGCCGAGTAGAACAGCAGGTTGGGCGCGCTCGCACCCCCGAGATACGACCACAGAACGTTGGCAGCCACCTCCGGTTCGTAGACGAAGCGACCGCTGCTCGTCACCGCCCTAGTGCCACGCGAGGCGTAGTAGCGAAGCACGGCCGCCCGCCATTCCCCGTAGAAGCCGCCCCCAACAGTATCGATGTTGCGCGCGTCTTCGACACTCAGGCCCTGAGTGAGCGGGGTCTCCAGGAGGTTGCCACACGATACCAGGGCGATCCGCAGATGAGGCGCACCAAGCGCCAACTCTCGGACAGCAGCCAGACCCGACGTCTGCGTACCGTAAACGACAACGTCCACATCCACGGTGGTGATGGTTTCCGGGGGGGTGGTCTCGTCGGTCGTGGCCGCGCCGTCGGTAGTCGTCGTGGTGCCGTCGATAGTCGTCGTACTGTCTCGTCGGCCGGCAGCCGTGTCGCCGGGCCCAGTGCCTTCATCTATCGGAGCGGCATCGGCCTGAGCGGCGATGACGCGGGCGAAGAAGCCCTCGAGCGAGACGGACAGCGGGCCATCAGACCGGGCGAGAGCCTCGGACTGCGAATAGCTGAGAGCGGTCGCCGCTATATAGAGCAGAAGACCCGCGAGCAGCACCCACACAAGACGGCGCGTCATCGGTTCGTCACGCCAACCATGTCGGTCTGTTCCGCGTACGACTTCCCTCACGCAGCCTCCTCGAGTCGCTCTTCACGGTGGCCACGTGTCCCCTGGCACACACCAGTTCATAGCCTAGCAAAATACCCCTGTGCCTGCTCGTGGTCATGACGTCGCTCTGCCTACTCGCCCTTTCTCGCGCGGCTGTATCGCCCCGTGAGCGGCCTCATACTTCTTCACGTTGTCCGCGAGAGCATCGACGATCCGCTTCATATGCAAAGGGCTGGCGATGACCCGAGCCACGACCTGGCCGTTCCCGCCGGTGACCATGGCGAAGTCCATGACGAACTCATCAGGGCTGTGCTGGACCATCATGCTGTTGGCATACGTCCCACCCGCGATCGACTCGGGCACCCGCAGACGCAGATCGGGTTTCTTGTGGCCGTTACCCCCGTTGCCGGGTGCGCCCTGGGGACCTCCCGCTGCCGTCATTGCGACCTCCTATTCGGTGCCCGCGCACATCGCGACGCTCTCACTCATAATGTCGGCAAATCTCGTGAAAAGATATTGGCTGTCGTGCGGCCCGGGACCTGCCTCCGGATGATACTGGACCGAGTACGCAGGAAGGTCGAGCAGCCGCAGGCCCTCCACCGTGCCGTCGTTGAGATTGAGGTGAGTGATCTGGGCCGGACCGAACTCCGACTCGAGCAGCATGTCCTCCGCCCTCAATCCCGCGACTCCGCCCTCGCCCACCACCGAGCCTCGCTCGAGCGCCTCGCGGACCACCTCCGGAGGCTCCACCGCAAAGCCATGGTTCTGGCTGGTGATCTCGACGCGCCCGGTCAGGTAGTCCCGCACCGGATGGTTGGCGCCCCGGTGGCCGAACTTCAGCTTGTACGTAGAGAAGCCCAAGGCCAGGGCCAGCAGTTGGTGCCCCAGGCAGATGCCGAAGACCGGCACCTTGCCCAGCAGGCCCCGGATCGTCTCCACCGCGTACCCCACCGCCGCCGGATCGCCCGGACCGTTGGAGAGAAAGACGCCGTCCGGCTTCAGAGCCAGAGTCTGTTCCGCGGTCCAATCGGCCGGGACCACCGTGACCTGGCAACCGACAGCGGCTAGATTCCTAAGAATGCTCCGCTTCATCCCGTAGTCGTAGGCCACCACCCGGAAGCGAGTCCCAGGCGCGGGAACCGCCGAACCCGCCGGACCCGGCGCGCCGAGCGCGCCGGCCGTCGCCTGCGTACCGGCCCCGGCCGGCCACTCGTAGGGCTCGCGGCAGGTGACCGCACAGGCCAGGTCCTGCCCGGACATGCTGGGGAACGCACGCGCCGCCGCCAGCAGGTCGTTCGACGCTCAAGTCCGGGCCCGCCGCCACGCAGGCGGTCATGGCCCCGTGCTCCCGGATGCGCCGGGTGAGCGCCCGGGTGTCGACACCGGCCACACCGACCACGATGCCCGAACGGTCAGCCAGTCGATCCAGGCCTCCGGGCAGGTGGCGTTCCAAGCCGTGTTCTTGGCTTCGCGCACGATGATGGCCCGGGAGTGGGCCTCGGTCCGATTCCAGCAGATGCTCCGAGGCCCCGTAGTTGCCGATCATGGGGTAGGTGAAGGTGACCATCTGCCCGTGGTAGGAAGGATCGGTGACGATCTCCTGGTAGCCGCTCATGCTGGTGTTGAAGACCACCTCGCCCAGCACCCGGCCTTGCGCCCCGAAGCCGAAGCCGGAGAAGACGGTGCCGTCCTCCAGCACCACGTAGCCGGGCACGTCGCCCCGATACATCAGGCCTCCCCCCGGGCGCGCGCGAAGCGGCGCGCCCCGTCCACCACCGTCAGCCGCACCCGTCCGGTGAGTGTCTCGCCCAGGAAGGCGCAGTTGCGGCTCTTGCCGCGGAGGGTCGCCGGAGTGACCTCCCAGGTCTCACTCAGATCGACGACGCAGAAGTCGGCCGGAGCGCCCGCGGCCAGACGCGGCTCGGCCAGGCCCAACACCCGGCAGGGCGCGCCGGACATCGCCTCCACCAGACGGCCGAGCGGCAGCGCGCCGGTGAGCACCAGGCCGGTGTGGAGCGCGGCGAAGGCCGTCTCCAGACCGGTGCTGCCGCACGATGCGTCCTCGATGGGCACTTCCTTCTCCTGGGGGGCGTGCGGAGCATGGTCGGTGCCCACGCAGTCGATGGTGCCGTCAGCCAGGGCGGCCACCAGAGCCTCACGATCCTCCGCGGAGCGGATGGGCGGGTTCACCTTGAGGTTCTGGTCGAAGCCGGTCAGGCGTTCGTCGGTGAGCAGCAGGTGGAGCGGCCGTCACTTCGGCGGTGATGGGCAGACCCTCGCTCTTGGCCCGCCGCACCAGGCGCACGCTGTCGGCCGCCGAGAGGTGCTGGAAGTGGACGAGCGGGACGGCGGGCGCGGAGTTCCGGTCCGCGCCGGTGCCGCCGTCGACAGCGTCCCCACGCGAGGCTGCCAGCCGCTTCTCCTCAGCATCCGACATAGCGGATGATCTCCAGGTCGCGGGCCAGCGGGCCCGATTCGCACGGCCGCGGGTATGCCTCGCAGCCCCAGGCGGGCGCTCCACTTGCCCTCGTGCATGACCCCGTCGAGCGACAGGCTCTTGTTCTCCAGATGCAGCAGCAGCGGCCGCCCCGTTCGCCGCGGGCGTAGCGCAGGGCGTGCAGCAGCAGGTCGGCATCGGACAGGGGCTTGCCGTCGTCGGAGAAGGCGACCACCCCGGCGTCGGCCAATTCGAGCATCTCGGCCAGTTCTTCGCCCTTCAGGCCCTTGCTCACGGCGCCCACCTGGCCCACCCGGACCACGGCCTCCCTGGCCGCCTGGTCGAGCACCCAGGACGCTACCGGACCCGAGTCGACCACCGGATCGGTGTTGGCCATGGCCACCACGGTCACGTATCCACCGGCTGCGGCGGCTCGGGAACCGGAGGCCAGGTCTTCCTTGTACTCAAAGCCGGGTGTGCGCAGGTGCGCATGCGGATCGACAAACCCAGGGAACACCCAGCAACCGGCCAGGTCTTCGATCACCTCGACTCCGGCGGGTCTCTGGAGCCGTTCCCCGATCGAGGCGATCTTCCCTTCTTCGACCAGCAGGTCGCCTTCAAGATCGACTCCGTGCCGAGGGTCGAATAGGCGCACACCGGAAAGGAGTAATCGTTCGGGGGGCAACGCGCGGCAGGCGAGTCTGGGCGCGGAAGGACGCATAGCTGGTGTCCATCCAAGTTCCTTTCGGTCTCACGGGACTCGTTTAAAGGTCGCCCTATGGTATCGCGGATGGACCGGACGTTCCAGCGACGTTTGGCGGAGCGTCGGAGTGGCTATACTTCAGAAATCGACAAATCGAGGGTGGGTGGCGTCAAGACGTAGCATCTGCCCAGCAACCGGGAGGTTCTTTTGCAGGCAGCGGCTCCGCAGGTGGTGCCCGGGGATTGCTCGCTGTGAAACGTGTACTGCTCGTAGACGACCACGACGAGAATCTCTACCTCTCACAAACCCTACTCGAGAGCCGGGGTTATGCTGTGGAGTTGGCCCATAACGGCCTTGAGGCCCTGGCAAAGGCACGCAAGCACCCACCCGACCTGATCGTATCCGACATCCTCATGCCGATCATGGACGGCTTCGCGCTTTGCCGAGACTGGAAGGTCGACGACCGTCTGAGTCGCATTCCCTTTGTCTTCCACACGGCCACATACACCCATGGGGATGACACCCAGTTGGCGTTTTCTCTCGGCGCAGATGCCTTCATCATCAAGCCGGTAGAGCCCGACGTCTTCCTGGCCCAGATCGCCGCCATTCTTGATCGAGCCGACTCCGCCTACCCCGCGACGCCGCCAATGGCCGAGATCGAGGACGCAAGGTTCGCGGAGCAGCACGGCGAGGCGCTGATCCGCATGGTCGAGAAGAAGATGGAGCAGGCCGAGCAGGCGAACCGGGCCCTCCAAGAGGAGATCACAGAGCGCAAGCAGATAGAGAGATCACTGAAGGAGAGCGAGGGACGGTTCCGCGACCTGTTCGAGAGGATGTCCCAGGGTGTGATCTACCACGATGCCGATGGGCGGATCATACTGGCAAACCCCGCCGCGGAACGTATCTTGGGGCTCTCGCAATCCCAGATGCGGGGGAAGACCCCGCTGGACCGGCTGTGGACGACCATACGTGACGACGGTTCGGACTTCCCGCCCGACCAACAACCGCCGATGGTGGCACTGCGCACGGGCAAGTCCGTCGACGGGTCCATCATGGGTGTTCGCAACCAGGCGAGCAACGAACAGCACTGGGTCCTGGTCGATGCCGTACCGCAGTACCTCCCGGGAAGAACCGCACCTACCGGCGTCTTCGAGACATTCACCGACATAACCGAGCGCAAGCTGGCGGAGGACGGCCTCAAGAGACAGCTGAGGTTCAGCGATCTCCTAGGCGAATTCCTCTCTCGAATCGCCAGCGCGCCCGCCGCGGAGATCGATGCCCATGTCAGCGACACCTTGATGCCGGTGGCCGAGTTCGTGGGTGTTGATTCGACAATCGTCTTCCAGGTCTCGGATGATCTCGGCACCTGGGGAGCCACGCACAGCTGGGCTAGGCCTCACATCCAAAGCGTGGCGGCCACGATGACGAACGTCCCCATGGGAACGATGCCCTGGGTAGAGCAGACGATCTTGGCTGAGACGACCCTGGTTCTTCGCTCAGCGAGCGACCTACCCCCCGAGGCGGGCGATATGCGCCGGCTCTGGGAAAAGCAGAGTCTCGTCTCGGCCCTCTTGGTGCCACTTCACGGCCGGGACAGGGTTATCCGTGGCTGCTTGGCGCTGTTCTCTGTTGACAGGGCGCTCGATTGGGAGCCCCAGGAGATACGGCGTATGGAACAACTCGGAGAGGCGATCGCCATCGCTTTGGAGCGCAAGCATGTTGAGGAATCCCTCCACGCGCGCGATGAGCAATTCCGCCAGTCCCAGAAGATGGAGGCCATCGGCCAACTTGCTGGTGGAATCGCTCACGACTTCAACAACCTTCTCACCGCCATAATCGGCTACGGCGACCTGCTGCTCGCCCGAGAGGAACTCATCGGCCTTCCCGCACGCCAAGACGTTGAGGAGATCAAGCGCGCGGCCGAACGTGCCAGCGCGCTCACTCGGCAGATACTCGCCTTCTCCCGCCGCCAGACCCTGCAACCCTCAGTGACTTGGCTGAACGACATCATCAGAAACGTGGAGCCCTTGCTCCGTCGTTCTCTGGGCGAGAGCATCGAGCTCACCACCCGCCTGACCCCCGATCTGGATCACGTGGAAGTGGACGTACATCAGTTCGAACAAGTACTCATGAACCTCGCTATCAACGCCCGGGATGCCATGGCTTCAGGGGGCCGGTTGGTATTGGAGACATGTAACAGCGTGTTGGACCAGGAGTACTCTCGCACCCACCCCTGGGTGACCCCCGGCCGCTACGTGATGCTGGCGGTCACCGACACCGGGTCGGGCATGGATGAAGCCACGCTCGAACGGATCTTCGAGCCCTTTTTCACGACCAAGGAGGTTGGAAAGGGGACGGGGCTCGGACTGTCCACCGTATACGGCATCGTGAAGCAGAGCGGCGGTAGCATTTCTGTCGATAGCGGGCTCGGTACCGGTACGACCTTCAAGATCTACCTGCCCCCGACGAAGGCGCCCGTACTCCCGGAGAGCCAGCCGAGCACCGACGGGACGTCGGATCGAGGCCCCGAGACCATCCTCGTGGTGGAGGATGAAGGCTCTCTGCGGTCTCTCATATCCCGAGTCCTTGGCTCTCTCGGCTACACCACTCTTGTGGTCGAGGGCGGCCATGACGCCATGGCCCTTCTCAAGGATGCAGGGCAGCACCTCGACCTGATGCTGACCGACATCGTCCTTCCGGGGCCCGTCCAGGGCAACACCCTCGCCGAACAGGCCCAGGTTCTGCGTCCAGGCCTCCCCATCATCTACATGTCGGGGTACGCCCACGACGCCATCATGTCAGACGGCCGGCTGGATTCCGGCATCAGCTTCCTCGAGAAGCCCTTCGGCCCCAGTGACCTCGGCCGGAAGGTACGTGAGGTCCTGGACGCAGCCAAGAGCTCGGACTAGCCAGCCTCACTCACCTCGTGATCCAGCCAGGTGGGCATAGACTCCCCCACCACTCGTAGCTGCTTGCGGTGCGACCGACACTCCGGATCGTGGTATCCGAGCAACGTCCAAAACCGCGGCGAGTGGTTCATCTCAACCGTGTGACAGAGCTCGTGCAGCAAGACGTAGTCGACCAGGGCAGGCTTGAGGAACAGGAGTCTGGCGTTTAAGGATATGTTCTTCCTCCGAGAGCAGCTGGCCCAGCGCGTGCGTTGCCGCCTCACCGACACCCGGCCGTAGTCCAGCCGATGCTCATGCGCGATCTCCTCGAGCCGAGGGACGAGCGCCCGGCTTGCCCTTCGACACAGCCATCTGTATACGGCCTCCTTGCAGACTGCAGGGTCTTCGAGATCACCGGTCACCACCAGCCGCCACCCCGAGAGCTCACGAGCAGTCGCGCTGGACCGCGTGGACTCCGAAACGGGCCTCTGGCGATACTCCACCGTCCAATCCTCGCCCACAGCCGGAAGCACTATCCGCTCGGGAAGTCGGGGCGGCTCGACCTCCAGACGCCGACGTTTGACCTCAAGACGGGCCGTCGTCCGTTCGATCCAGGTTCGCTTGACATCCAGCAACTCGGGTATCCGGCGTCGGTCGAACCTTCGCGGAATGACGACTTCCAGGCCGTGGTCCCAGGTCATGACTATGCGGACGCGCCGCGCCCGCGCGCTCACTCGCACCGAGTAGTCCGGCAAGACCTCGCCGGCGCGCTGTCGACCGTCGTTGCTGCGCAAGCTGAGGCTATCCCACCAGCCTGGCGTTCAGCACGATCTCGGGCACGGCGGCCAGCGCCTTGGACACCGGGCAACCAGCTTTCGCCGCAGCCGCCAACTCCTGGAACTCGGCATCCTCCACCCCAGGAACCACCGCCTCGCACTCGAGCTCGATCTTCTTGATGAGAGGCCCCGCGCCCAGATGCACCGCGGCCGTGGTGGAGATGCGCTCCGGCCCGTATCCCTTGTCGGTCAGCAAGCGCCGCTAGGAACATGGAGAAGCACCCAGCATGCGCGGCACCGACGAGTTCTTCGGGATTGGTGCCGGCAGCCTCTTCGAACCTCGACGAGTACGTGTATGGCCCCTCATAGAGGCCGCTGGCCAGCCTCATGATGCCGTTGCCCTCTTTGAGGGTGCCTCGCCAGACTGCTTCAGACCTGCGTACGGGCATCATCTGCTCCTTTCGCTGCCTTCATATCATGGCGCCGCTGCGCGACCGGTCTGGCAGTCTCCTAGCTCTCCGCCTCTTCCTGAACCACATTCCCGCCGGCCGGCAGGTTCGGACCTCTACTCACGCTGGTGACATCGCGCGCACCCGTGGCAGCAAGGGCATCCTGATCCACGACGCCGGGCTCGAACGGGCACGCGTCGGTGTAGACGATCTCCGCCTGCTGCCTGAGGATCTGCCACTTGGTGCACACATGCTTCTGGGCCTTGTCCCAAAGCATCTCCGCCGCCTCAGGATGGACCTTCTTCAACACGTTGTAGCGATTCTCGGTGGGCACGAAGTCGTCCACCTGGAGCGTCAGTTCGCGAGAGTCGATCTGCAGCGGGTTCTTGCCTTGAGTCGCCAGGCGCGGGTCGAAGCGATAGCAGATCCAGGAACCCGACTGGACGGCCATCTTCTGGTGCTCGTAGCCCTTGGCCATGTCGAAGCCCATGCTGATGCAGTGGCTGTAGGCGATGATGAGACTCGGCCCATCGTACGACTCAGCCTCCACGAAGGCCCGCACGGTCTGGGAGTCGCTGTAGCCCATGGCCACCTGGGCCACGTAGATGTTGCCGTAGGTCATGGCGATGGAACCCAGGTCCTTCTTGCCGATGGTCTTGCCGCCGGCCGCGAACAACGCGACGGAGCCCATGGGAGTGGCCTTGGAGCACTGGCCACCGGTGTTGGAGTACATCTGCGTGTTCAGGACCAGCAGGTTGATGTTCCGCTGGGAGGCGAGCACGTGATCCAGGCCGCCATAGCCGATGTCGAAGGCCCAACCATCTCCCCCGACCCCCCACACGCTCTTCTTCACCAGGTAGTCGGCCACCGCGAGGACCTGACCGTAGCGCTGATCGGTGCCGCCCGCTTCTATCAGCGCCTGCACCTTTGTCTTCAGCTCGACAATCCGGGCGCGTTGAGCCGCGATCTCGGCCTCGTCGTCCTGACGAGACGCCAGCAGCGCCTCCGCCAAGTCGGTGCCTATCACGTTGCTCAGCGAGTTCACCAGCTCACGAGCGAATTCCGCGTGTTTGTCCACCGTCAGACGGAGACCGTAGCTGAACTCGGCTGCGTCCTCGAACAGGGAGTTGTTCCAGGTCGGGCCGCGGCCGTCGGCGTTCGATGCGTAGGGCGTTGTGGGCAGGTTGCCCCCGTAGATGCTGGAGCAGCCGGTGGCGTTGCCGATCAGCAACCTGTCGCCCACCAGTTGCGTGAGAAGCTTGACGTAGGGCGTCTCACCGCAACCCGCACAGGCGCCCGGATACTCGAAAAGAGGCCGCAGCAACTGGCTGCCCTTGACGGTGTTCACACGCACTTCGGACCGATCCGCTTCCGGCAGTGCGGAGGAAGAACCGGTAGTTCTCGCGCTCAGAGACACGCAGCGGCAGTTGGGCGGCCATGTTGATGGCTCTTCCGCTCCGGATCGGCCTTGTCTCGACCCGGGCATATGTTGACGCAGGCGCTGCATCCGGTGCAGTCCTCCGCCGCGACCTGGACCGTCCACTTCCGACCGACGTACTCCTTGCCCTTGGCGTCCGCCGACTTGAAGGTGGACGGAGCGCCTTCCAGCAGAGCTGAGTCATAGACCTTGGTGCGGATGGTGGCATGCGGGCAGTGCAGCGAGCACTTGCCGCACTGGATGCAGAGTTCGGGCTCCCATACCGGGACTTCGAGGGCGAGGTTGCGCTTCTCCCACCGGGTGGTGAAGACCGGCCACACTCCGTCGTCGGGCATCTGGCTCACCGGAAGCTTGTCTCCGTCGCCGGCCATGATGGTAGCGGTCACGGTCCTCACGAACTCGGGAGCCTCCGCGGGCACCAGCTTCGGCTTGTGCCTGTCGTGCGTCGGCGCCGCTGGCACCGGGATCTCGTGCAGGTTGACGATGGCCTGGTCGACGGCGTTGTAGTTCATCTGGACGACCTTGTCGCCCAGCTTGCCGTAACTCTTGTCGATGGCCTTCTTGATGGCTGCGATTGCCTCTTCCGGCGGGATGATCCGGGAGAGATAGAAGAAGCAGGTCTGCATGATGGTGTTGATGCGGCCGCCCATGCCTGTTTCTTTGGCGACTTCATAGGCGTTGATGGCGTAGACCTTCATCCTCATCTTGATGATCCAGTCCTGCGTCTCCCACGGGAGCCGGTCCCACACCTCCTCGGTCGGGAACGGGGCGTTCAGCAGGAATGTCCCGCCAGGTATGGCCGCGGCCAGGGTCCTGTACCGCTCGACAAAGGCCCACACGTGGCAGGCTATGAAGTCGGCTTTGTCGACCAGGTAGGCCGACCGGATGGGCTGCGGTCCGAAACGGAGGTGGCTGACCGTGAGTACCCCGGACTTCTTGGAGTCGTAGACGAAGTACCCCTGTACGTAGTTGTCGGTGTCCTCGCCGATGATCTTGATGGAGTTCTTGTTGGCTCCCACCGTGCCGTCGCTTCCCAGTCCATAGAACAACGCCCGATAGACGTTCTTGGGCTCGGTGGTGAACTCCGGGTCGTACTCCAGGCTGGTGTGGGTCACGTCATCGTTGATGCCAACCGTGAAGTGGTTCTTGGGCGAGGTCTTCGACAACTCGTCGAACACCGCCTTGGCCATCGCCGGCGTGAACTCCTTGCTGGAGAGACCGTAGCGACCCCCGATGACCTTCATCCCGAGGCCCGTCTCGGCCACCGCGTTGACAATATCCAGGTATAGCGGCTCGCCCGCCGCCCCCGGCTCCTTGGTGCGATCGAGCACGGCCAGGGTCTTGACGGTCTTGGGAAGCGCGGCGGCGAAGTGCTCGACGCTGAAAGGCCGGAACAGCCGGACCTTCAGCACCCCTACCCTCTCCCCCGCGGCCGTCAGATAGTCGACGGTCTCGTGCACGGTCTCGGCGCCCGACCCCATCATCACGATCACTCGCTCGGCCTCGGGATCTCCGACGTAGTCGAACAGGTGGTAGCTTCGGCCCGTCAGTCCGGCCAGTCTGTCCATGTAGTCCTGCACGATGCCGGGGCAGGCCAGGTAGTAACGGTTGACGCTCTCACGGCCTTGGAAATACACGTCGGGATTCTGGCTGGTGCCGCGCAGTGTCGGCCTGTCGGGAGTCATGGCCCGGTCGCGCACCGCGCTGACCAATTCGGCGTCGATCATAGCTGCGAGCACGTCGTCGCCCATCAACTCGATCTTCTGTACCTCGTGCGACGTGCGAAAGCCGTCGCAGAAATGGATGAACGGTATGCGTGACCTCAGGGTGGCGGCGCTGCCGATCAAGGCGAGGTCGTGAGCTTCCTGGACCGAGTTGGAGGCCAGCAGTGCAAACCCGGTCTGCCGCACCGCCATGACGTCCTGGTGATCGCCGAAGATGCTGAGCGCCTGAGCGGCGAGGGAGCGCGCGGTCACATGCCAGCACGTGGGCGTGAGTTCACCCGCGATCTTGTACATGGTGGGGATCATGAGCAGCAGCCCCTGGCTGGCAGTGAAGGTGGTGCTCAGCGATCCGGCCTGCAGCGCCCCGTGCACGGCCGCGGCCGCTCCGCCCTCCGACTGCATCTCCACCACCACGGGCACCGACCCCCACAGGTTCTTCTTGCCCGCTGCGCTCCAAGCGTCGGCGTACTCGGCGATGGGACTGGACGGGGTGATCGGGTAGATGGCTATTACCTCGTTGACCTTGTGGGCGACGTGTGCGATCGCCTCGGTCCCGTCCATCACTACCATTTTGGTTGCCATAAGGCCCCTCTTCTCATGCAGAGCCCCAGTCGCCGGGGGCTTGGTCTACGCGGCTGGCCGTTCAGTACTAGGCGGCAGGCTCCTCGTTCAGACTCCCTGCCAGACATTGATAGAGGATGGCCATGCGCACAGCCAGCCCCGATTCCACCTGGTGCAGGATCAGCGAGCGCTCGTCGTCCGCCAGATCGGCAGACAGTTCCACCCCTCGGTTGATAGGTCCCGGATGCATGACTCGCTGTCCGGGCTTGACCCGATATGGAGACAGCCCCCACACCCGGCTGTATTCGCGCAGAGACGGCACCGGTGGCACCTTGCCCTTGGCCCGCTCGAGTTGCATGCGCAGTAGATAGATCACGTCCACGTCCTCCAGGGCGTCGAGGTCGTCGTAGATGGGCACGTCCCAGTATTCGATGCCGGGAGGCATCAGAGTCGACGGACCGACCAGACGCACGTCGATGCCCATCTTCCGAAAGCCGAAGAGGTCGGAGCGGGCCACGCGACTTCGCAGGATGTCCCCCACGATCGCCACCTTCAAGCCCTCCATATTCCCGTACACCCGCCGCAGGCTGTAGAGGTCGAGCAGACACTGTGTCGGGTGCTCTCCCGTGCCGTCACCGGCGTTGACCACGGAGGCGTTTGTGTAGTGCGTGGCCATACGCGAAGCGCCCACCCGAGGGTGGCGCATGACGATGATGTCGGGTCGATAGCTCTCCAGTGTGAGGATCGTATCCTTGAGACTCTCCCCCTTCGACACGCTGGACGACGACTCCTTGACGTTGATCACGTCGGCCGAGAGCCGCTTGCCGGCCAGTTCGAACGAAGACTGGGTGCGCGTGGACGGTTCCATGAACACGTTCACGATGGTGCGACCGCGCAGAGTCGGAACCTTCTTGATGGAACGAGACGCGACCTCGAGAAAACCGTCGCTCAGCTTGAAAAGGTTGTCGATCTCAGCAGCGGTGAGATCATCGATGGAGATGAGGTGCATAGTCGCTACCCTTTCGGCCTCACGGGGCACGTTTAAAGGTCGGCCTTCCTAGAGGATTGTATCGCGCCGCGGGCGGTGACTCCAACGCCGCGCATCGCGCTATGAACGCGGCTCGACCTTCAGAAACCTGTATCCCCAGTCGATCGCATCCTGCCGAAGGAATGCTGCGTGCTTCGTCTCCCAGCGACCCGTCGAGAGATCGTGCCGTAGCCTGTCCAGGCCGTCTTCCAGTGTGGCCGAGTCGGCCAAGGCAAACAGTGAGATACAGGCCCTCACCTCGGGGTCCAAGTACATCTCCGGTCGCCTCCAGCCGGCGGCCCAGAAGCAATCCTTGAGATCGTGCGGCACGGGCCAGGGAATGACGCTGACCCGTCTCCCGGTATGAGCCTCCAAGAGATCACATACATGCTCCAGGGGCGGAAAGACACTCAGCCCGCGTTCGTGGACTTCCGGGAAGTAGTCGCGAAGCCACGGCGACTGCTCCTGTCGTGGGTCGAGGGTGAACCATACGATGGGACCCGTCGGGCAGATACGCGCCATCTCCGCGATCGCGGTCTGAGGACGCGAGAAATGATGAGACGCGAGGATGCAGAACACCCCGTCGACCGAACCGTCACCGAGGGGGATGGCCTCCGCCGTGCCGTCGAACCAGTCGACCGACTGATGTGCTGTCGCCTGTGCGCGCATCACGGCGGACGGTTCCACGGCCTTGACCTGAAACCCGAGGTCCGCCATCGCACGGCCATAGTTGCCCGTGCCGGCACCGACGTCCGCCAGTATGGCCGGAGTCTCCAGGGAGAGAGCACTAGCAAGGGCACTGACGATCCGGGGGTCCGCACATCGGTGTGCTGAGTACCCGGCACCGATGTGGTCATAGACAGCCATTGCGGTTCCTCCACTCCGCGCTTCTGGATCGTCGCGGCAAACGGCGGCGCTGCGGCAAAGGCCCGCTACTCTTCGATGGAGACCTCGTCGACGCCGTCCACCTCGTTCAGATGGACTACGACCCGCTCGCTGCGGCTGGTGGGAACGTTCTTGCCTACGAAATCCGGCCTGATGGGCAGGTCTCTGTGGCCACGATCCACCAGCACTGCCAGGCGCACCGCCGTTGGGCGTCCGTAGTCGAACAGGGCATCGATGGCTGCGCGAATGGTGCGACCCGTGTAGAGCACGTCGTCCACCAGGACGATGGTCTTGCCGTTGATGTCGAAGGGCAGGTCGGTGGAGTGGACCTTCGGCTGCCCATATTCCTTGCCCAGACGGATATCGATATCGTCGCGGTAGAAGGTTATGTCGATGGTCCCGGTCGGCGGCTTGACCTGGTAGAAGCGCAAGAACAAATCGGCCAAGCGGGTCGCCAGTTCCACCCCGCCCTTCTGGATGCCCACCAGGGCCAACTCGCCCAGGTCGGGAGCCTGCTCCGCGATCTCATGCGTCATGCGCGCAAGGGTGCGGCCTATCTGGTCTTCGTCGAGGAGGGTCTTCGATTTGCGGCCCTGATCGGTGCTGTTGTCCGCCACGGCTTTCACCAGCCTTTCGTCTCTACCGCCCACGCGCGTCCTGCACAACCCTGTCAGCCCTACCCTACCGGGGTGCCACAGCGCAGTCAAGGCGCGGCGGCCGCACCGCCGTCGAGGCGCGGAGACTGGGCGGCCGTCCGGGCGGGGACTCCGGGCGGCGCGGACGGCGCGCCGGCATCGGGGCCGGCCGAGGCCTACGCGCCGAGGATGAGCCGCTTCCGCTCCAAAGCCGCCTGAAGGGCCTCGAACGATTCGGCGAACGCCCGCACCCCTTCTCGTTCCAACTCCGAGGTGACCTCTCCCATGTCTATCCCCACCCTCTCCAGCGCGGCCAGATGCGCCGCCGCCTCGTCCACACCCACGGTCACCGTCTCCGCGGGACTCCCATGGTCGCGGAAGGCATCCATCGTGCTGAGCGGCATGGTGTTGACGGTATCCGCTCCTATCAACTCCTGCACGTAGAGAATGTCGCTGTAGGCGGGGTCCTTCGTGCTCGTGCTGGCCCACAACGGACGTTGGACGGTGGCCCCCTCCGACTCGAGCGCACGCCACCGAGCGCTGGAGAATGTCTCCCGGAAGAAGCGGTAGGCCAGCTTGGCGTTGGCGACCGCGGCTTTGCCTCGCAGGGCCGCGAGGGTGGAAGCGTCTATCCCGTACCCCTTGCCCGCGAGAGACTCGAGACGCTTGTCGACCGCTGTGTCCACCCGACTGACGAAGAAGCTCGCAACGCTGTGCACGTCTCGTGGCGCGGGCAACTCCTCACCCGCAACTCGGCGGGCCTGGAGGGCCTCCAGTCCGGAGAGATAGGCCTCGGTGACCTCGTGGTAACGCTCCAGCGAGAAGATCAGCGTCACGTTGACCGAGCAGCCGCGAGCGGTCAGGTCGCGCACGGCGGCCACCCCCTCCTCGGTGCCCGGGACCTTGATCAGCACGTTGGGGCGATCGACCAACGCCCTTATGCGCAAGGCCTCCGCCACCGTGGACTGAGTGTCGTGCGCGAGTGCCGGGGCCACTTCGATGCTCACCCAGCCGTCCCGGGAAGACGTGGCGGCAAAGACCGGGCGCAGTTGGTCGGCCGCGAGCCGGATGTCGTCGACCATGAGGACCTCCATGATCTCGGCGGCGCTGGCCCCTTCGGCGGCCAGCGCCCGCACGGAGGGGTCGTAGCCGGCACTCTGAGTGATGGCCCTGTGGAAGATGGTGGGGTTGGACGTCACCCCCGACAGGCCATCCTGTTCGATGAGTTCCAGCAGGCGCCCGGTCAACAGCAGGTCGCGGCTTATGTCGTCACACCACAAGCTCTGACCGTAGTCGGCCAACCGAGCCAGAGGATTGCCACCCATCTGAGTCCCCTCTCTCGCGATCGGCAACCGTTTATGCCGCCGAGAGGCTGGTGAGAAGCGAAGTCCCGGCCGCCAGAGCGCACTGGGCGGCGAAACGTCCCCTTCGGAAGCCTACCGGCGCCCCAGCAACCCCAAAGCGCGTGCAACCACGTGCTCGGCGGTGAGGCCGAATTCCTTGTAGAGGACGCCGGCCGGCGCGGAGGCCCCAAAGTGGTCGATGCCGATGGCGGTGCCACCGTCGCCGACGTACCTCTCCCAGCCGAAGGTCGCCCCCGCCTCGATCGCCACTCGGGCCTTCATCGCCGCCGGCAGCACGGCCTCCTTGTAGGCCGGGTCTTGAGCCTCGAACAGCTCCCAACTCGGCAGCGCCACCACCCGGGTGGCCACGTTCGTGTCCGGACAGGACGCCGGCGGCCTGAAGAGCTATCTCCACCTCCGAACCCGTCGCGATCAGGATCACGTCAGGACGTCCTCCGGCCGCTTCCTGGAGAACGTAACCACCTCTGACCAGGCCTTCGGCCGGCGCTAGAACGGTTCGGTCTAACACGGGTAGGTTCTGGCGCGTCAGCACCAGGGCAGTCGGGCCCTCGCGCCGTTCGAGCGCCGCCTGCCAGGCCACCACCGTCTCCGCGGCATCGCTCGGCCGTATGAGAACCAGGTTAGGCATCGCCCTCAGGGAGGCCAGATGCTCGATTGGCTGGTGGGTGGGACCATCCTCGCCGAGGGCGACGCTATCGTGCGTGAAGACATAGGTCACAGGAAGACCGGAAAGGGCCGCCAACCTGATGGCCGGCCTCATGTAGTCGGTGAAGACGAAGAACGTCCCGCCGAAGGGGAACACGCCCCCGTGATAGGCCATGCCGTTGAGTATGCCCCCCATCGCGTGCTCGCGGACGCCGAACCGGAGGTTGCGGCCTCCGGGCTCGCCGGCCTCGAAGTCACCCAGGCCGGCAAGGTAGGTGTTGTTGGACGGAGCGAGGTCGGCCGAGCCCCCCACCAGAGTCGGCAGCACGGCGGCAAGCGCGTTCAGAACCTTGCCGGAAGCCGAGCGCGTGGCCACCTTCTCGCCGGCCGCGAACACAGGAAGCTTGTCTTTCCAGCCCTCTGGGAGTCGCCCCGCCATTGCGTCCTTCCACTGCCGGGCAAGGTCGGGATACTCGCGCTCGTATCCGGCGAACAGCTCTTCCCAACGACCCCGGGCCGCGGCGCCGCCGGCGGCCACCCCCGCATACTGCTCCCGCACCCGCTCGGGCACGGCGAAGAACAGGTCGCCCGGCCAACCAAGGGCCTCTTTGGTCAGCCTCGCCTCGTCCACACCCAGCGGCGAGCCGTGGCACTCCGCCGTCCCCGCCTTGTTGGGGCTCCCGTAGCCGATGACGGTGCGAACCTTGATGAGAGAAGGCTTGTTCGTCTCGGCACGAGCTGCCGCGATGGCCCGGTCGATGGCGGCCAGATCGTTGCCGTCGTCCACGGTCAGCACCTGCCATCCATAGGCCTCGAACCGCGCGGCCCACGTCCTCGGTGAAGGCCAGATCGGTGCAGCCTTCGATGGAGATGTGATTGTCGTCGTACAGACAGATCAACTTGCCCAGCCCCAAGTGGCCCGCCAGCGAAGCGGCCTCGGCCGACACCCCTTCCATCAGGTCGCCGTCGCCCAGCACCACGAACGTGCGGTGATCCACCAGGGTGTAGCCAGGCCGATTGAACGTCGCCCCCAGGAAGGCTTCGGCTATGGCCATGCCCACCGCGTTCGAGACACCCGCGCCCAGAGGCCCGGTGGTGGTCTCGACTCCAGGCGTGTGCCCGTACTCTGGATGCCCCGGCGTCCGGCTTCCCCATTGCCGGAAGGCCTCCAGTTCCTCGATACCCAGTCCGTACCCGGCCAGGTGAAGCAGCGCGTAGAGCAGCATGGACCCATGGCCGGCGCTGAGGACGAAACGGTCCCGGTCGGGCCATGACGGGGCGGCCGGATCGAACTTCAGATGCCGGGTCCAGAGGACATGCGCCATGGGAGCTGCGCCGAGGGGCATGCCCGGATGGCCGGAATTGGCCTTCTGCACGGCGTCTATGGCCAACGTGCGGATGGTGCCGATCGCCAACTCGTCGATATCGCGGCCCTCGGCCAGACTATCCGGGAACTTGTCAGCCATATACATGCCTCCTTGGGTCGATCCGGCCGAGCATCAAGGGATGATCGGCCAGCCCGCCCTCTGAGCTTCCTTCAGAAGAGCGGGGCGCGGGTTGACGGCCACAGGGTGCCCCACGGAGCGGAGCAGAGGAAGATCGGTGTCGTGATCGGCATAGGCCCAGCAATCCGTCGGATCGGTGTTCAGGCGCGTCATGTACTCCGCCGCCACTCTGACCTTCTCATCGGCGTGCGGGCTGGCACCCGTAAGACGACCCGAGTAGCGGCCATCCACCACTTCGCAGGCGGTTCCGGAGAAATCGTCGACGCCCAGCCGCCGGCAGAGAGCCTTGACAACCGGCTCCAGAGCGGCGGAGACGACCACCACATGGTCGCCCTCGGCCAGATGCTCGGCCAGCGCGGCAGTGGCAGCAGGATGGAACCTGGGCACCAGGATCTCGTCGGTGAAGCGGGACATGAGCCGGCCGACCTCTTCCTCCGAACGGCCGAGGAAGACGCGCGCACTTTGGTGCCTGTTCTTCTCCGTGACCTTGACCAACCCCAGCCTGTAGCCAAGGAACCAGAGCCCGGTAAGCAGCAAGAACGCCCGGCTCACGATCCCCGCCTTGCGCAGGTACTTCACCAGAAGAACGGTCGTCTTGCCCACCACCAGGGTGCCGTCGAGATCGAAGAAGGCCGCGGCGGGAGCCTTGGCGCCGTTGTCCGATGGGGAGTTCTCTCTGCGTTCAGTCACGGTGACTGAAGTCTAGCATCCGGGACGCCGGGTCTCGCTCCGTAGCCGCGCCAGCACCTCCGCGAGATCGGCCGGCAGCGGCGCCTCTATCTCTATCGTCTCGCCTGTCATCGGGTGCGTGAAGGACAGATGGTGGCTGTGCAGAAACTGCCGGCCCAGCCCAAGAGCGTCTCGTCGGGCGTAGGTGGGATCCCCGGCCACCGGGTGGCCTATGGCGAGGAAGTGGACCCGTATCTGGTGCGTGCGCCCCGTCTCCAGACGCGCCTCGACCAGGGTGAAGTCGCCGAGTTGCTCCAGCACCTGAAAGTGGGTACGCGCCTCCCGGGCAGCGACCCCGCCGACCGCCATGGACTTGCGTCGCACCGGATCGCGCCCTACCGGGGCCTCGATAGTGCCGCTCTCGCAGGAGAAGCTGCCATGGACCAGAGCCAGGTAGCGGCGATCTACCGACCTCTGCCGCATCATCGCCACCAGCCGCCGGTGCACCTCGACGGACTTGGCCACGACGAGAAGTCCGGTGGTGTCCTTGTCCAGGCGGTGTACCACACCGGGACGGAAGTCCTCACCTCCGGCCAGGCCGTGCCCGAGCAGCGCGTGCACCAACGTCCCCGAAGAGTGCCCCCGAGAGGGGTGTACCGCCATGCCCGCCGGCTTGTCGACCACGAGCAACCATTCGTCCTCGAAGAGCACGGGGACCGCGAGATCCTCGGGGAGCAGATCGAGGGGGGCCTCCTCTAGGAGAGCGGCAGCCACCGTCTGGCCCTCCGACAGGAGGTAGCTCTTCACCCGGGCGATCCCGTCGACGGTCACGTCCCCCGACTTGATCGCTCCGACGACCTGCGACCGGCTGCCCATCTCAGGACGGCGTCCCAGGACCACGTCCAGACGCGAGCCCGGCATCCTCCGGGGAGACAAGGAATTCGAGGACCGGTCGGACGCCGCTCGGCCACCACGTGCCACTAGCGAGGCAGGCGTCTGGCGTCCGGCCCTCCAGGCCCGCACCGCCTCCACAATCAGCCCGAGGACTATCACCGCTATCCCGGCGTCGATGAACACATCGGCCAGGTTGAAGTTCGGCCAGTGCGGGAACTTCAGGAAGTCGGTCACGTGACCGTCGCCGGTTATCCGCTGGACCATGTTGCCCAAGCTCCCCCCGATGACCGCCCCTCCGGCGATTCCGGCGAGAAGCACGCGGCGCTCCATGAACGCGTACAACGCTACGACGAGAAGTGCAACCACGTTGGCCATGATGATCAGAGCGGTGTTCCCGCCCAGCAGACCGAAGGCCACGCCGTCGTTGGCCGTGCGCTCCAGATAGAAGAAGGGCAAGATCTTGTCGGTTTCACCAAGCACCAGGTTCTGCTCGGCCAGATGCTTGGTCAGTAGATCGAGGCCTAGGGCGATGGCCGCCACGACGACGAACAGCGACCACTTGAGAATCGTGCGGCGCCTTGACGGCGGCGCTGGTGACGCAGGTTCCATCGGCTTTGACGTTCGGTCAGCGATTGCGCTCTTCCAGGCGCTTGCAATCAACGCACAAGGTGGCGGAGGGGGCCTCGCGCAACCGTGCCGCGCCTATGGGCTTGCCACACTTCTCACACCGCCCATAGCTGCCGTTCTCCAGCTTGTCCAAGGCTCGCTCGATCTGGGCGAGGGCCGCTCGGGCGTTCTCCTCGAGACTAAGGTCGATCTCGCGGTCGAGCGTCACACCCGCGGTCTCAGCCATGTGCTGGTCGTACGGGCTCTCACCCGAGGCGTCCTCGAGGGATTCCGACAGACTCGCCTCCAGCTCGGCGATCTCGCGGGACAGTCGCTCCCGTTCCTCAAGAAGCCGTCGCTTCGCAGCCTCTGAATCAGCCATCTCGCTCTCCCGCTCCGGAGAGGTCCTCTCGCAACAGCGCGACAAGCCTTCTCCGCAGTTCCGACTCTTCGATGCCTGTGAAGGCTACCACCTTATCCCGACTGCCGTGGCCCGTTTCGATGCGCACCTCGTCGCGCCGCAGTCCCAGCCACTTCGCCAGAGCGTCCACCAATTGGCGATTCGCCCGATTGTCCTCGGGCGGTGCGTTCACCGAGATCTTCGAGACGATCACCGTAGGTGCCCCGCATGGCAGTCTTCGGAGCCGAGGGACACACGCGCACTCCCACCAGCAGACCGCCGGACCCAGAACTGATGGCCGGCGGCTCATGCGAGGGAGCTGTCACCTCTCGATCACCATTCGAAGTCGCGCGCCTTGTCCTGCTTGGCGGGCTCCTCCCCCGGGAACGTGTCGTCCATGTCCTCTAGCTGGCGACCGAAGAAGAACCTCGCAAGGAGTCGTCGCCCGCGGGCTGCTCCTGGACTGGTCGGGGCTGCGACGAGGTGGTTTCGGCAGTCACATCCTCGAAGCCGGCCTCCTTGACCGCCACGGCCTCCCCGGTCTCATCGGACGCCGCCCCCACCTGATCGATGATGGCCTGGCGGGCCTCTGCGACCGTAGACACACCCGCGCTGGCAACAACCTCGGCAACGGCGCCTTCGCTCTCCTCGGTAGGAACCTCGTCCTCGGGCTTCACCAAGACCGGCGGTGCCTTTTCGACAACAGGAGGCTGAAGTACCTCTCTGGGGACAGCGGCGTCAGCGGGCGCTACCAACGGCGCTACCATCGGCGCTACCATCGCGGCCGGCCCTTCAGCCACCAGCGCCGCCGCTGCGCTGGCCAGAGTGGTCGCCTCGGTGCCGGCGGTCGTGGCGATGGGCGCTTGGCTCAGCAGATTGAGGTAGCCCTCGAGCAGAGAGCGGAACTTGAAGCGAAACTCCTCATCCAGACGCTTCAACTGGACTAGAGACTGCTGAAGCTTCTGCGTCTCGCCGTACGAGCCATCGACTATGCTCCTGGCCTTGAGCTGGGCGTCGCGGACAATGAGCTCGCTCTCTTTGTGAGCGTTGGCTCTCATCTCCTCGGCCTGGATCTGCGCCGACACCAGGGTCTTCTCCAACGCGTCTCGGACCTGAGCGTGCGCCGCGATCTGCTCGTCCAGCCGCTGAGCACGATCCTGCAGTTCCATGTTCTCCTGGAACAGCCGCTCGAATTCGTCGGCCACCTCATCGAGAAAGACATCTACTTCCTCGTCCGAGTACCCGCGGACAGAACGCTTGAATTCCTTACGCCGGATATCGAGAGGCGTGATCTTCACTTCTCTCCCCCTTCGCTCGGGTTGACCCGATCCCAGGCTTCTCTATTGCAGTTCGTTTGCTCAACATTCAATCACGCGAGACCTACGCGCGTCTCGCGGTCTTTGGGCCCCGCTTGGCCTCCGCTTCGACCGCCCGGATGTAGGCCCCCCTTACCCCGGCGTCTTCCAAGATAGCCAAGCCGGCGATCGTGGTGCCCCCCGGGGAGGCCACCTGATCCTTCAGGTCGGCAGGTGAACCGTCGCGGCCCTGCAACAGGAGGGCCGTGGTCATCATCGTCTGCCGAAGAAGGCCACGAGTGGTGCCGCGAGGCAAACCCGCCGCGGCGGCCCCTTCCTCGATGCCCTCCAATGCCACCGACAGGAGTCCGACCGACGCGCTCAGCACTGCGGCGGCGGTGTCGCGCATCTCTTCGGGCAGACTCTCCACCATATCCATCCCAGTGAGCAGATCCGCAATTGGCTCAACCACGTGTTCCATCGCTCTCGGTCGTGCAGGCTAGCGTTTTGACACGGATGGCTAGAATTGGTTGAAGAACCCCTTCTCTATCAGACGCTGACGTTCCTCGGCCGAGACCTCGACGTTCTTCGGCGTGAGCAGGAACACCTTGTCGGCCACGCGTTGCATCCCACCATCCAGGGCGTATGTCAGCCCGCTGGCGAAGTCGATGAGCCTCTTGGCCAACTCGGTCTCGCTGGCCTGCAGGTTGAGTATCACCGGGATGTCGCTCTTGAACTTGTCGGCGATAGTCTGGGCGTCGTTGAAGTTCTGGGGCTTGAGCAGATGCACGCGCACCGGTGGTTGCTCCACGGCTGTCGGCAGCGGCCTCACGGAGGCGCCCCGCGTTGACGAGGCCGGCGCTCGTTGATTGCGATAGTTGTCGTCGGTGAATATGTCGTCGAAGTCGGTCGTCGGACGGCGACGGCTGCTGCGATCGATCTTCCGCACGTTCTGCCGGTCCCTGTAGGAGGGCTCAATGTCCGGGGTCACGCTCATGGTCTCGTCGTCGTATTCTTCCTCCTCGTCGGCGAGGCCGAAATAGACGAGAGTCTTGTGCCAGATGCCGCCGCCAGCCATTCCATCCTCCTTATGCGCGTGAGAGGAGTGCGTTGCCCAATCTAACGATGGTCGCACCCTCCTCGACAGCCACTTCGTAGTCGTTGCTCATCCCCATGGATAGTTCGGGGAGTTCGTAGCGGCCGGTGAACGCGATGGCCAAGCGGTCGCGAAGCTCGCGCAGTCCCCGGAAGCACGGCCTCGCCGTCTCCGGGTCGGCCACCAGGGGCGCCATGGTCATGAGCCCCACAAACACGACCTTCGGGTAGGCCGCAGCCCGCTCCAGAAAGGCCTCCGCGGCCGTCGGGAGGATACCATACTTGGTGTTTTCCCCTGCCACATTGACTTCCAAAAGCACCCGCACCTCTGAATCCGCTCTCTTGTCCAATTCCTCCACCAGCGATATCGAGTCGACCGAATGGATCAAAGTGACGCACGGCACCACCTGCCGCACCTTGCGACTCTGCAGATGGCCTATGAAGTGGAACTCGAACTCCTCGTCCCACCTCTGCCACTTTGATTCCAGTTCATCTGCCCTGTTCTCCCCCACGAGGCGGATTCCTGCCCCCAGCAGCACCGGCATCTCCTCCACCGTGAGGTATTTCGAGGCGACCAGGAGCCTGGGAAGGCCGGTCCGACCGCTCCGGGAGCAGGCCTGCTCGATCCTGGAATTCGATATCGCTCCGGTTGGCGCGAATCCTGTCCGCATCCAGGTTCATACGCTCGCCACCCACCCCGCGCACCCTTGGCGGCCGGTCACCGGACCCTCCGTGCGGTAGGAGTAGAACAGGTCGGGATTGCAGGCCGTGCACAGCCGCGGGTTGACCACCTGGTCCCGCCGTACGCCCATCTCCATCAACGCCAGGGTGGCTGCTTCCCACAGATCCACCCGAGCAGACCCGAATGCTTCACCGAGGCGCTCCACCGGCCCGGAGACCACGCCGGAGCCGAAGCGGGCCGCGAAAGCCGAGGCCACCTCGGCCTCTACGGTGAAGCAGCAGGGCCCGATGCTGGGACCTATCACCGCCGTCGCCGGAGGACCTATCATGGCCCGGCCCGCCTGCTGCACGATCCCCCCGAGGATCCCTCTCCAGCCACCGTGGACCACGGCCATGTCCACTTCTCCACAGAGAACCAGGGGCAGGCAATCGGCAAACACAAGGAGCGCGGCCAAGCCCTTGTCGATCTCCGGATGGATGGTCAGCCCGTCGCAGGGACTGCCCGCGGGCTCCTCCACATACTCCGCCGCTCCGACCACGCGAAGCCCGTGCATCTGAGTCGGGCTCACCACGCGGCGGCCGAGCAGACCTGCGATCCGACCCCGATTGCGGGCCACGACAGCGGGTTCGTCCTCCGAGCGGGGGTCGAGGTTGAGTGAGGAGAACATCCCGGTGCTCTCTCCTCCGAGTCGAGTGGTGAAGACGGCCCTAAACACACCCGGGAGACGGGCCTCCACAACAGGGATGCCGTCGAGGTCGCGCACCGACAGCCGAGAGCGCGCCTCCGGGTCGATCCGCTCCGCCAGCGCCGCCGTGAGGCGGTCGCCGCCCTGCTCAGTCGTCACACCGATGACTCGTCCTTACCGCTGCTGGTAGGCTGCCGGACAATGAAGCACGGCGTCATTCTTCAGCAGCCTGCTAGTCCTTGTCGCGGAGGAATCGGGGGATATCGAGGACATCCTCGTCCATCTCGAACGTGTGGGTCTTCTGCGGGATGATGTCGCCCAGATCCACCGGCGGAAGTGGAGTCGAACTCTCCACCGACCTGTCATCGATCGCCCTCGCTTGGTCCCTGGCCTGGTCGCGCAGCTTGTCGAAGCCTGTGGCGATCACGGTGACCCGTATCTGGTCTCCCAGCGACTCGTCGATGACTGCCCCGAAGATGACATTGGCATCGGTGTCGGCCGCGTTGGCGATGACCCCCGCCGCCTCGTTGACCTCGAACAGACCCATCTCCGGACCGCCGCTGATGTTGAGCAAGATCCCGGTCGCTCCCTCGATGGACGACTCGAGCAAAGGTGAGGATATGGCGGCCTTCGCGGCCTCCACGCCCCGGTTGTCTCCGCTGGCCAACCCGATGCCCATGAGGGCCGAGCCCGCGTCGCGCATGATGGTGCGCACGTCGGCGAAATCCAGGTTGATGAGCCCCGGCACGGTGATGAGGTCGGTGATGCCCTGCACGCCCTGGCGCAGCACGTCGTCGGCCACCTTGAACGCCTCGATGATCGATGTGCGCTTCTCGACCACCTGCAGCAGGCGATCGTTGGGGATGATGATCAGGGTGTCGACCTTCTTGGCCAGAGTCTCGATGCCCGTTTCAGCCTGGCTGGCCCGCTTCCGGCCCTCGAAGGTGAAGGGTCTGGTCACCACACCGACTGTCAGAGCGCCTATCTCGCGGGCGAGTTCGGCGATGACCGGAGCCCCGCCCGTGCCCGTGCCGCCACCCTTGCCGGCGGTCACGAACACCATGTCGGCACCCTTCAGGGCCTCACGGATCTCGTCCCGGCTCTCCTCGGCGGCCTCGCGCCCCACCTCAGGATTGGCGCCCGCACCGAGGCCCTTGGTGATCTTGCCGCCTATATGCAGCTTGACGTCGGCATCGCACATGAGAAGTGCCTGCGCGTCGGTGTTGACTGCGATGAACTCCACTCCCTTGAGCCCAGCGTCGACCATACGGTTGACGGCATTGGTGCCGCCACCGCCCACTCCTACGACCTTGATCACCGCGAGGTAGCCGGACCCCGTGTCGCTCATGGTATTCGAACCTCCAAAATCATCGGATCACAGGACTCCAACTCGACCCTTTGCGGGAAGCCCTCCATCAACACTTCACTCTGGAAGCAGTACGTAGCTCCGCCGCTCATTCCTGCTAATCCAGACAATACCACGTTCATTCCGCCTTCACAGCGAGCCGCTCGGGGACCGTCACGTTGACGTATTCCGACCGTCTCGTCATGGCTCAAGCACTGCTGGATGATTCTGATCGCTACCGTCAACTTGCGCTCGAGCCCCGTGGTGTCGCCCAGCCGCAACTCGGCCCCACCCTTCAACTCGATCGTGATCGACCCTCCCGCGGAGAGGACGATACGTTCGACAGCCGGCAGCTTATCCCCTATCTCTTCCGTCTGCAGGAGAACGGCTAGCGGCAGAGCGTCAACGATCACCTCGGACAACTGCTCCCCGGCGACCGGCGACACCGTGCCGGCGGGCACCACCAGCGGCAGGCCGGAGCCCCTCGGGGGGGCGGCCTTCTCCAGGACCCGTCCATCCTCGGTCACCAGCCAGATCGCCCCGCTCTGGACCTGCAGACGAGCGATGGGCTCGTACTCCTCCAGCCGGACGTCCAGGGTGTTGGGGAAGCGACGATAGACCTCCGCCGAGCGCACGTAGGGCAGAGTCAGCAGGGCTTCTTCGATGGATCCGGTCGACAGACGCAGCAGGCTCACACCCAGGGCGCCGGCCGTGGCCCCGGCGATCTCCTCTTCGGTGACGCGCTGAGGCGTAGTGACGGTGACCTCCCTGACCGCGAAGACATCGGAGGACCGCAGCCATAGGAACAGGACTGCGGCGACCACAGACGAGCGCGACGATCAGGGCCAGACCGGCCCGCCGCCGGCCGCGTTCGCGATTGACCGATCGACGCCGGTCGCGGATCCGCTTATCCATCGGACTCGGGCAGCCCCTGGGGATCAGCGTCGGACACGTCCCAGGGGAAGCCGGCTCCCAGCAGTCTGACTTCAGGCTCCAAGCAGCACCCCGCTTGTCCGTTCTACTCTCTGTCGCATCAGGCTCATCAAGGCAAGCACGTCCGCCGTAGTCGCGTCTCCCAGGTTCACCAAGAAGTTGGCGTGGACCCTGGATACTTCGGCGCCGCCCCGCCGCTCTCCTTTGAGTCCGGCGGCTTCCAGCAGTCGGCCGGCCGCGCCTCCAGACGGGTTCTTGAACGTGCTGCCGAAGGTGCGCACCCCCTGCGGCTGAACCGTGCGGCGTTTCCGTAGGATCGCACGATGCCGTTCCAGGATGGCGTCGGGATCGTCGGGGGTGAGACCGAAACGGACCGCCGTGACCACCACCCCCGCCGGCACAGAGCAGCGACGGTAGCCCCAATCCATCTCCGTCCCAGGGACCGAGCGGGCCCCGGAGGCGGCGGCCATCTCGACTTCGAGCACAACGTCGGCCAGACAGCAGTCCGTACGCGCCGGCGTTCATGGCTATCCCGCCGCCCACCGATCCCGGGATGCCGCAGGCGAACTCCAGCCCGGCCAGTCCCGCCTCCGCCGCCACAGCAGCCAGCCGGGCCAGGGAGGCGCCGGCGCCGACGGTCACGACCACCTTCTGCGAATCAGTGGGAGGTTCGGCAGGCAGGCCTTCCACGTACTGGAAGGTCTTGTCCAGCTTGATCACGACTCCCGGGTAACCCTCGTCGGCCACCAGGAGGTTCGAGCCGGCCCCCAGGCAGACCCAGGGTACGCCGTGGGCCTCCAGCAGTCTGAGCGTCGCCACGACCGCCGCGCGTATCGGCCACCGTCACCAGCAGGTCGGCCTTGCCTCCCGTACCGATGGTGGTGAACGGAGCCAGGGGCGCATCGGTCCACAGCCGGACGCCTTCGACCGCACGCAGCTCCCGAGTCAGAGAGGGCGACACCGTCATCGCCAGCCTCCCGTCAGACTGCGGCCAGGAAGCGCTCGCCAACTCGGTGGATATCGCCCGCACCAAGCGTGAGGACCAGATCCCCGGGCGCAGTCAGGCGTCTGGAGATAGTCCACGATGGAGCCCAGACGAGGCAGGTAGACCACGGGCTTGTTCCTTGTCCAGTCTCAGCATGCTGTCGACGATCAGCTTGCCGCTGACTCCCGGGCCGCGGGTCCTCCCGGGCTCCGTACACATCGGTGACCACGGCCACGTCTGCCTCGAGCAGGGCCTCGGCGAACTCATGCGTGCAGGAACTCGGTGCGAGAGTAGAGATGAGGCTGGAACACCGCGATCACCCGCGACCATTCTCCCTCGCGGGCGGCCCGCAGGGTCGCCCGCAGCTCGGTGGGATGGTGGGCGTAGTCGTCCACCACGGTGACCCCGTTTCGCTCGCCCTTCAGCTGAAAGCGCCGCACCGCGCCGGTGAAGGTGCTGAGCGCCGGGACGATCGCTTCCGGCGCCATGCCCGAGTTCGGTGAGAGTGGCGAAGCAGGCGAGAGCGTTCAGCACGTTGTGCTGTCCCGGGACCTGGAGAGTCGACGCACGCGAGCTCTTCGTCGCCACGCCAGATGGTCGAAGCTGTTGCCCGGATGCTTCGAGACGACCTCGCGCGCCTGATAGTCGGCCGAGTCGGCGAATCCGTAGGAACGCGTGCGACAGCCCACCTCTTTCGCCAGGGCGGACACTCGGGGATCCTCGGCGCAATAGACGAGAAGACCGTTCTCCGGAAGACGGCTCAGGAAGGTCCTGAAGACCCGCTCGACGTCTTCCACGTGCAGGTAGTGGCTGTGATGGTCGAGCTCCAGGTTGGTGAGCACGGCCACCTCAGGCCGCAGAAGCAGCAGCGAGCCGTCGGACTCGTCCGCTTCGCAGACCACGAACTCGCCCTCGCCGTGGCGGGCGTTGGAGCCAAGGTCGTTGAGTTCTCCGCCGACCAGGAAGGTGGGATCGAGGCCGGCGTCGACCAGCGCCCGGCTGATCATGCAGGTGGTCGTGGTCTTGCCGTGCGTGCCGCAGACGGCCATCCCCCGGCCCGATTCCATGAGCCAGGCGAGGGCCTGCGCCCGCTTGACCACGAGGATCCCGCGGCGCCGGGCCTCCTGGAGTTCGACATTGTGAGCTGGGATCGCCGACGAGATGACCACCACGTCGGGATGGTCGAGGTTGCCCGCTTTGTGGCCGATCTTCACCGGCACGCCGGCCCTCTCCAGCAGGGTCACGTAGCGCGACGACTTGAGATCGGAGCCGGTGACCTGATAGCCCCGCTTGTGCAGCACCAGGGCGATGCCGCTCATCCCCGCCCCACCGATCCCGATGAAGTGGAGGCTGCGCAGCCACTCAGGCGCGGGGATGCTTGTGGTGTCGATGGATGGTTCAGTCATGGTGTTTCCCGGCACGCCGGGCGACCAATTCTACTACGACGTCGGCGATGCGGTCAGCCGCGTCCGGCCTGGCCAGGCGCAGCGCGGCCTCTCTCATGCGCGCGTTCGTCTGCTGGGTCGAGAAGGGTCGCGACCGCCTCGGCCAGCCGATCCGGGTCGAGATCGGCGTCGGCGACCATCAGCGCCGCGCCCGCCTCGACCACCATGCGCGCGTTCATGGTCTGATGATCGCCCGTCGCCAGCGGGTACGGCACCAGCAGGGACGGAACCCCACGGGCCAGGATCTCAGCCACCGAACCGCCCGCGCGGGCCACGACCGCGTCGGCGGCAGCAAGCGCCAGCGGGAAGTCGTCCAGGAAGGCATGGGCCTGATAGCCGGGGTTGGCTCCGGAGTCTTCAGGGCCTCCACGACCTTCGCGTGTTCCCGCTCTCCGGTGACGTGGACGATCTGGAAGGGTGTGGCGGATGCCGGCGAACGCACCCACGGCCGCCCGATTCAGGGTGCGCGCGCCGAGACTGCCTCCGAAGACCAGCAGCACGGGCCGCTCCGGGTCCAGCCCAAAACGAGCCAGCCCCTCCTCGCGGGTCGCCGAGAGAAGAGCCGGTCGCAGCGGCCTGCCGGTGTAGACGTACTTGTCGCCGTGCCGCTCAGCATCCGGAAACGAGAGGCAGACCTTGTCCACCATCAGGCTGAGGATGCGGTTGGTCCACCCCATGTGCGAGTCCATCTCCACGGCCACCGTGGGGATACCGCGGGCGGCGGCCTCGGCCACCACCGGGCCGGAGGCGTAGGCTCCCACCCCGACCACGCAGTCGGGGCGGAAAGCGCGCAGCAGCTTCCAGGCGTCCACGCCCGCCACGGGGATGGAACCGAGCGTCTGCAGGGTCGACAGCCCCAACTTGCGGGTGAAGCCGCGGATGCGGACGACGTGAGAAGGGGTATCCGGCCCGGGGGACCAGCTCCTTCTCCATGCCCCGCCCGGTGCCGCAGAAGGCTACTTCGTGCCCCCGGCTCGAGAGGACATCAGCGAGCGCCAGGGCGGGCACCACGTGGCCCGCCGTCCCGCCGCCGGCGATCAATACTCGTGACATTCTCGTACCTCTCTGCTGGAGACGGCGCCGGCCGAGCGGGTGCACGCCTGGCGACCGCCAGGATCAACCCAACGGCCATCAGCATCACCACCAGGCTGTTGCGGCCGTAGCTTATGAAGGGCAAGGGCACTCCGGTCAGGGGAAGCGCTCCGATCACGCCGCCGATGTTGATGACCGCCTGAAGCGTGACGAGCATACCGCACCCGGCGATCAGGTACTTGCCCATCGGATCGGTGCAGCGCCGGGCCAGCTGCCAGCAGGCAAGCGCGAAGACTCCGAAGAGCACGATCACGAGCCCCGCCCCCAGGAGGCCGAACTCCTCTCCCAGGATGCGTAGATCATGTCGGTGTGCGCCTTGGGCAGGTACTGGAACTTCTGGATGCTCTCCCCCGGCCCCACCCCGAACCATCCTCCCCGACCCAGGGCCACCAGCGACTGCGACAGCTGATAGCTGTCCCCCTGCGGGTCGGCCGACGGATTGAGGAACGAGAGGACCCGGCTCATCCGCTCGGTGCTCGAGAAGATGAGGGCCATGGCCGCCGCCATCCCCACCCCGGCCACACCCAGCCAGTGCTGTCCTCTTCATGCCCCCGATCCAGAGCATGCCCAGCAGCAGCCCGGCGATGATGATGGCCGTTCCCAGGTCGCCCTCCAGGATGACCAAGCCGCAAATCGCCAGACCGACCGCGCCGAAGGGCCACATGTACGAGGCGAAGTCGCCTGTGCGCACCCGTCGCTGCGATAGCAGGTGCGCCCCCACCAGCACCACGGCCAGCTTGGCGAATCTCCGAAGGCTGGAGAGTGAAGGGGCCAAACCTGATCGAGCTGGTGGCTCCACCCTCGCTCATGCTCGAACTGGGGAACGTGAACGAGAAGCAGAAGCGCTCCCACCGCGACCAGAAAGACCACGGAGGGCATGCGCAACCTGCGATAGTCGATCCGGGAAAGACAAGCAACAAGGCCAGACCCACCACAGCCGCGATCCCCTGCGGACGAACGTAGACAAACTTGCCCTCGTCACCGCTGATGGCTTCGGCCACCGACACCGAGAGCACCATGCACATCCCGGCGATCAGGAGAACGAAGCGACGTGATCCACACCAGATGGAACGAGATCGGGGAGGATTCCTTGAGCGTGACCGAGTTCCGAGGCTTGGCATCTCGAGACGCGCTCTCCTTGCGCTCGGGCTGCGGACGTTCGCTTCCTGACGGTCGCCGGACTCACGACGCCCCTCCGGCAAGACGCTCGACCAGAGGCGCGGAAGTGCTCGCCCCGCTCCTCGAAGCTCCCGTATTGGTCGAAGCTGGCGCAGGCCGGAGCCAGCAGCACCACGTCCCCGGCCACAGCCGCCTCGGACGCGGCCCAGACCGCCCTCTCCAGATCACCGCAGTCCCGCACCTCCGGCACTCCACGCACACCCTCTTGCTCGCGGACCTCAGCGAAGGCCGCCTCGATGAGAGGGGTGGCCTCGCCGATGAGGTAGACCGCCTTGCAGCCGCGGGCACAAGCGCGCGCCACCGGACGGTAGTCCGAGGCCTTGTCGCGTCCTCCCAGGATCAGATGTGTCCTTTCCGGATAGGCGTTCAAGGCGGTGAGCGTGGCCTCCACGTTGGTCGCCTTGCTGTCGTTGACATACGTCACGCCCGGCGACCATTCCTGCCCTCTCCAGGCGGTGAGCGACCCCGGCGAAGGTGCGCAGACCCTCCGCCACTGCCTCGCGGATCGACGCCGCGAGCCATGGCCGCCGTGCCGGCGGCCAGGCAGTTCTCCAGGTTGTGCCAGCCGGGAAGCCGGATGTCGCTCACACGGACGACCGGCTCCCGCTCCAGGAAGATCCAGCCCTCCTCCACCCAGGAATCGGGCCTGAGCAGCGCCGCATAGTCTGTGCCCGGCCTGTTCCCGATCCTCCGAGTGCGCCGAGACCATCGCCGCCGTCTCGACCCGCGACCGAGAAGTACGCCACCCGCGGGCCGCCCGGTCTCGCGCGCCAACTCGATCCCGAGGGCGGCCACGGCCGGGTCGGCCAGGTTGAGCACCGCCACGTCGCCCGCCCGCTGGTTGGCGAAGAGATTGGCCTTGCAGGCCAGGTAGCGCTCCATGGTGCCGTGGCGGTCGAGGTGGTCGGGCGTCAGGTTGAGAAAGACGCCCACCGCCGGACGAAACGCATGGATATCCTCCAGCTGGAAGCTCGACACCTCCACCACGAGTTCTTCGTCGGGCTCGAGCTCGCCCGCGACCGAGGTGACCGCCACGCCGATGTTGCCCAGCACCCGGGCCGGACGGCCGGCGGTGGCGAACAGATGGCCCAGCAGGGCGGTGGTCGTGGTCTTGCCGTTGGTGCCGGTGATGGCGTCGAAGGGGTTGGGGAACAGGGCGTAGGCCAGCTCCAGCTCGCTCCAGACCGGCACGTCCGCGCTCCTGCGGGCCATGCGGACCGGCTTGGCCTCGCCGGGCACACCCGGGCTCTTGACCACCAGGTCCGGCAGCGGCCAGCACTCCTCGAGCGACTCCTCTGTGACGAACCGGACTCCGACCCCCAGCGCGGCCCCCAGTCCGGGAAGCGATTCCGGGCCGCGGCGATCGCTCAGAGTCACCTCCAGACCCAGCCCGGCGAGAGCCGCCGCCGCGCTTGCCCCGGAGCGGCTCGCCCCCAGGACCAGCACCCGTCGCACCGTGGCAGGCAGACCTGAACCCCCGGTTCCGGCGACAGGCGACAGCTCCCCCTCGCGGCCCACGCTCATCCCCCCGGGAGACGGGTGTTGCTGAGGTAGTAGAGGGCGAAGCCCGCCCCCGCCAGGATCGCGGCGACTGATCCAGAAGCGCACGATGATCTTGGTCTCCGACCAGCCCTTGAGTTCGAAGTGGTGATGGATCGGGGCCATGAGGAAGACCCGCCGGTGGAAGACGCGGAAGCTGAACACCTGGATGATGACGCTCAGCGCCTCCACCACGAACAATGCCCGCCGATGAGCAGAAGCAGGATCTCCATGTTGGTGGCGATCGCCATGCCGGCCAGCCCGGCGCCGAGCGCCAGGGAGCCGGTGTCTCCCATGAACACCGCGGCCGGATGGGAGTTGTACCAGAGAAAGCCGACGCGACGCCCCCGTCAGGCAGGCGGCCAGCATGGCCAGATCGGTCTCGCCCTGGAGAAAGGCGATGCCCGCGTAGGCGAACAGGGCCACTGCCCCGGTCCCCGCGGCCAGACCGTCCAGACCGTCGGTCAGGTTGACGGCGTTGCGAGAAGCCGGCGATCAGCAGGAAGGCGAAGGGGTAGTAGAACCAGCCGATCTCGAAGCCCTCGCGCACGAAGGGCACAGCTCAGGCGGGTGTCGACCCCTCCGTACCGCAGGGCGAGAAACAACGGCCACCCCGACCAGCGGCACCTGGAGCAGCAGCTTGACCTTGCCGCTCAGGCCCAGGGACCGCTGCCGCCACTGGCTGATGAGGTCGTCGGCGAACCCGATCAGCCCGGAGCCGAAGGCCAGGATGACCACCACCAGACTCGGCACCGTCTTGCGTGCGCGAAGATCAAGTAGGGGATGAGCGCCGCCACCAGGATCAGCACGCCGCCCATGGTCGGGGTGCCCTGCTTGGCGCTGTGGCTCTCGGGACCGAGCTCTCGGATGTTCTGCCCGATGCCGCGCCGGCTGCAGCCAGCGGATGAACCGCGGGCCCGCCACCATCCCGATGACCAGCGCCACGAGCGTGGCCGCCAGCAACTTGAGCACTAGCGCGTCTCCCCATCTCGTGTCTCGCGGCCGACCGCGTCGCGCAGGTCGCGCCCGGCGCCAGCTGCCGGATCGTCAACGTCATCCACGCCGCGCCCCGTGTCGCTTCGACGATCCGATTCACCATGATCTCGAGCCTCATACCGCGCGACGCCTTGAGTAGCACCACATCACCCGGACGCAGGCCCGGCCTACCACCGAAGAGGTTTCTTCGGACGAGCCCACATGTCCTGCCGCCCAGCTGCACACCGGTCTCAGGCCGCGCCGTCCAACGCTCCCGAAAACCCTCCACCGTCGCCTGCGCAAGCGGCCCCACGCCCCAGAGCACCCGCACCCCGAGTCGCGCCGCGTACGCGCCCGCCTCCCGGTGGTACCGCTCCGCCTCCGGACCCAGCTCCAGCATGTCGCCCAGGACGGCCACCGGCCGGCCCCTCTGCTCGCGCCGCCAGGCGCACCAGATCATCCAGCGCCGCGCGCACCGCCGCCGGGTTCGCGTTGTAGGTGTCGTCGATCAGGCACAGTCCCGGCAGCCACATGACCTCGCCCCGCCCGCGGGCGAAGCGGACATCGCGCGATCCCGCCGACGCACTCGGCCAGGGCAGGCCGGCTGCGTAGCAGGCCGCCGCCGCGGCCGCGGCGTTCTCCAGCGTGTGCTCGGGGAGCATGCGAAGTCTCCACCCGGACCTCACCCTCAGGCCAGCGCAGCCGCAGACGTCGTATCCTGATCCTCCCTCTCGAGGCTCGAGACCGCTCTCGCACGTCTGCCTTCACAGCCGCCCGGCCCGCTGCCGAAGCCGACACCACGCGCGTCCGGACGCCGTGGCGAGATGCGGCTGCAACGCACCGCATTCTCCGGGGACCACGGCCACCCCGCCCGGCCTGAGGCCGGCGACCAGCTCAGCCTTGGCTTCAGCTATACCCTCCAGCGTCCCCAAAAGCTCAAGGTGCACTGGATGGATGTTGGTGATGACCCCGATGTCGGGTTCGGCCACGCGCGCCAGTGCGGCGATCTGACCGCGCCCGCGCATGCCCATCTCGACGATCACCGCCTCGGTGTCGGGCTCGACTGACAGCAGGGTGAGGGGCACGCCCACTTCGTTGTTCTGATTGGCCGCGGTGGCCACCACCCGGCGCACCCGCCCACCATGGCCCCCAGCAGGTCCTTGGTGCTGGTCTTGCCGACGCTGCCGGTGACGGCGAACACGGTAGCCCCGGACTTGCGACGCACCTCCCGGGCCAGAGCGCCCAGCGCCTCCAGCGCGTCGTCCACCTCGTAGATGGGCGGCCGCGAGAGCACGCCTTCGTGATCGCCGAGGCGGCCGCTCGGCGGCCCCCTCTCTCCACCACCGCGCCGGACGCCCCGGCGGCGAAAGCCGCGTCGACGAAGTCGTGACCGTCGAAGCGTTCGCCGCGCAGCGCTACGAACAGATCGCCCGGCCGGAGCGAACGGCGTGTCGATGCTCACGCCGGAGACCGGGCCGCCAGCGGCGCCGAGCCCCAGAGCGCCGCCCGGCCTCTTCCGCGCTGAGAGGGATCATCCACGCCTCCCCCTTAGGAGGCGCGAAGAGCCAGCAGAGCTTCGCGCGCCACCTGCCGGTCGTCGAAGGGGATGGTCTCGGTCGCGAACTCCTGACCCGACTCGTGGCCCTTGCCCAGGATCAGGACCACGTCGCCGCGACGCGCCTCGCCAGGGCAGCTTCGATGGCCAAGCCGGCGATCCGGCTCCACCATCACCTCTTCGGGCGCCTTGAGCCCCGCCAGGATGTCGGCGATGATCGCCGAGCGGGTCCTCGCTGCGCGGGTTGTCCGAGGTGATGAACACAGATCGGCCGCGCTCTTCCGCCTCCCGGCCCATCAGAGGACGCTTGCCCTTGTCGCGGTCGCCGCCGCAGCCCACGACGGCGATGAGCCTCCCCTCGGTGATCCCACGGGCCGTCCGCAAGGACGTTGCGCGACCGAATCGGGGGTATGGGCGTAGTCGACCAGCACCGCGAAGTCCTGACCCGCGTCCACCGGCTCCATGCGTCCCGGGACACCCCGGAACTCGCCCAGGGCTGCCAGCATCTGCTCCAGGTCGAGCCCAAGCCCCAGGCCGATGCCCAGGGCGGTGAGCGTGTTGGCCACGTTGAAGGCGCCCACCAGGCGCGTGGTCACCTCCACGCGCACCTCGCACCTCCAGAGGCGCCGCCGTCAGGCGTCCGACCCGTCGCCGGCCGTACCCGCCGCGACGCCGCCTGAGCCCAGCGCCAAGGCCGTCCCCCGCAGCACCAGGGTGCCTCGCGTGCCGGCCGGCCTCCATGCTCGTAGTCGCTCCATTCGAGGTCGGCCGGACCCCACTCCGCCGGCGCTCGGCGACGTGGAGAAGCTGAGCACGCCGTTCTCGGGGACAGCTTCGCCGCCAGCTCGCCGTCCGAAGGGATCGTCGACGTTGATGACCGCGACCGTCGCATCGAGCGGCGAACTCGTCGATCGAGGAACAGCCGGCACTTGGCCGCGAAGTACTCCTCGAGGGTCTTGTGGTAGTCCAGGTGGTCCTGGGTCAGGTTGGTGAAGGCTACCGCCCGGAAGTCGATGCCCCAGCACCCGTCCCAGGTCGAGCGCGTGCGACGAGACCTCCATCACCACCGCCTTGTCGCCCGCCTCCACCATCTCGGCCAGGTCGCGCTGGATGTCGAGCGCCTCCGGGGTGGTCCGCCCGGCGGGCAGCGCCTCGCCTCCGATGCGGCGCTCCACCGTGCCCATGAGCCCGGCCCGCAGACCGGCGTGGTCGAGCAGGTGGGCCGACCAGAAACGCCGACGTCGTCTTGCCGTTGGTGCCGGTGATGCCGACCGTCAGAAGACGGCGAGCTGGGTCGACCGAAGAAGGCCGCGGCCACCGGCCCCATCGCCAGCGCACCGAGGGGACCACGGCCTGGGCCACGGGCAGATCCAGCGGGCGCTCCACGCAGAGAGCCGACCGCCCCGCGCGCGACCGCGTCGGCGGCGAAATCGTGCCCGTCGCGCACGAACCCGGGAACGCAGAAGAAGAGGCTGCCCGGGCCGGCCTGGTCGCTCCGATAGCTGAGCGAAGCGATGTCGACATCGGCCGCGCCCGCCAGGCGCCAGCCCTCGACACCGGCGAAAAGGTCACTGAGTCTCACGGGTTGGGATTCTACCATCGGGTGAGCCTCCGGACCTGCCGGACCGGCCGCCCGACCGGCCTATTCGGCGGTCGTGGGCGCGATGCCCAGACGCTTGAGGGCGAAGTCGGCGATCTTGGCGAAGGCCGGAGCCGCCACGGACGCACCGAGGTGCTCGAGTGGCCGGCTCGTCCACCATGACCAGGATGACCAACTGCGGGTCGTCGGCGGGGACCATGCCCACGAACGAGGCGACGAAACGGTCTTCGTAGTAGCCGCCGCTCGTCCTTGACCTTCTGAGCCGTTCCCGTCTTGCCCGCCACCTCGTAGCCCTCCACCTGGGCCAGGGTGCCGGTGCCGTCCTCCACGGTCACGGTCAGCATCTCGCGCAGTTGAGCCGCTACCGTCGTCGCTGACCACCTGCCGGCTCCAAGGCTCTTCCATCCCCTTGCACGAGATGCGGCTGCACCATCACACCGTCGTTGGCGATCGCCGCGTAGGCGGCCGCCAGCTGCAGCGGAGACGACGGCGATGCCCTGGCCGATGGGCACGTTGGCGATCGTGGTCCCGACCACTCCTCCGAGCGGTCGCATCTGGCCCGTCGACCTCACCCGGGAAGTCGATGCCGAGCTTCTCGGTGAAGCCGAACTTCTGGATCATCTCCACCAGCCGGGTCTTGCCCACCTCCAGGCCCAGCGTCACCGCCCCCACGTTGGACGACTTCGACAGTATCTCGGTGACGGTGAAGTCCCGCACTCGGGCAGGTTCTCCTCATGCGCCTCGTGGAGGCCACGTCGTAGACCGTGATGTCCCTACCCAGCTTGAAGATGCGTCTCGCGGCGTGACCAGGCCGGCCTCGAGCGCCGCCGCCACGGTCACCATCTTGAAGGTCGAACCCGGCTCGTACTGGTCGGTCACCACCATGTTGCGCCGATCGCTCTCCAAGATCGATTCGGAAGCGTAGTCGTTGGCGTCGAAGACCGGGGTGTTGGCCATGGCCAGGATCTCCCCCGTTCTGGGATCGATGACCACGGCGCAGGCCTTCTTGGCCTGGAACTCCTCGACCAGCCGCGGTGAGCACCTTCTCGGTCTCGTACTGGATCTCGGCGTCGATGGTCAGAGTGATCGATGTCCCCGGCACGGCCTCTTTCACCGACACGGTGGCGAGACGGTTGCCGGACGCGATCGCTGACCACCTGCGACTCGCCCGGTTCGCCGGACAGCACGTCCTCGTACTGCAGCTCCAGCCCGGCCAAGCCCTTGTCGTCGTCGCCGCCCACGAACCCAAGCAGTTGCGGAGCCAGCGCTCCCTTGGGATAGACCCGCTTGACCTCAGAGCAAACGCCGATCCCGACGATATCCAGCGCCTCGATCTCCGCGCCCGTCGACTGTTCGATCCTCCGGGCCAGATACCTGAACCCAGAGTCGCCGCTGAGCTTCGCGAGCAGCTCTGTCTTCCGGCACTCCGAGAATAGGTGCAAGTTGCCCTGCCACCGCGGCCGCGTCTTCGATCTGCTTGGGGTTGGCGTACACGGTCGCCATGATCTGAGACACCGCCAGGGCCTGTCCGTTACGATCGTGGATCACGCCCCGGGCGGCTTCCAGCGGGATGGTGCGGATCGATTGGTCGTCGGCCTTCTCCTGGAGACCGGGGGCGGCGATCACCTGCACCTAGAAGGTCCGTGCCAAGAAGAAGCACGAGGAACACCAGGGCAAGCCCCATGAACAGCGCCAGACGCTTGTTGGTCCGGCCCATGGTCACCGTCCGGCGACCGCTGTGTCACCCTCCGTTGCCGTAGCACCGGTCTCATCCTGCACGTACTGGACAGATTGCGCCGGGCCGAGGCCGAGTTGGATAGCCTGATCCGCGACCCGGTCGGGTGCGGACAGTGCGGAGATCTGGGCGGAGAGAGCAGAGGTGGACGTGATCAGATCCGCCCGCTGAGACTCCAGCTGCCCCACCGCCGCCTCCAGACCCGGTGGCGGCCGAGTTGACCAACACCGGAGCCACGATGGCGCCACCAAGCATCACGGCGATGAACACCAACGCCAGAAGCATCACGCCCCACCGCGGTCTGCGTCTGGTGACGACCTTGAGTTCAGGTAGAGCCCTCTGCTGCTCGATCTCACGCGTGGGTTGAGGCACCCGCGCGGTGGCTTCCCTGCCGTAGTAGCGAGATGAGTTCATGCGTGCAGCCACCCGGGCGGCGCTACGACTCTCCGCCGCCGAGGGAGTGAGGTCGCCTTCCCAGGCGTCCATCCAGGTGCGCATCGAAGAGGCGGCCATCAGATCCTCCTGAGAGCCCGGAGCTTGGCCGAACTCGAGCGGGGATTGCCTTCCAACTCCCGCGGACCGGGAGTGACCACCTTCGGGGTCAGGACCTCGCCGGTGACCTTGCCCCCGCACACGCACACGGGGAAATCCGGCGGACAGGTGCAGGCCCGGAACTTGCCGACGAAGAACTCCTTGACGATGCGGTCTTCGAGCGAATGGAAGCTGATGACGGCCATGACTCCACCGGGCTCCAGCAGGGCGAAGGCCTTGGGCAAGGCGCGCTGGAGGCTGTTGAGCTCGTCGTTGACCTCGATGCGCAGCGCCTGGAATACTCGCTTCGCCGGATTTCCCGCCCCAAAGCGCGCCGGCGTGGGAATGGCGGCCTTGATGGTGTCGACCAACTCGGCCGTGCGCGTGTAGGGCGTATTGACCCTGCGGGAGACGATCGCCCGGGCGATGCGGCGGGAATAGCGCTCTTCGCCGTAGCGGCTGAAGAGACTCGCCAGTTCCGCCTCCGAAGAGCAGTTGACGATGTCGGCCGCAGTTTCGGCAGCCGAAGGATCCATGCGCATGTCGAGGGGAGCGTCGTAGCTATATGAGAAACCCCTGTCGGGGGTGTCGATCTGCATGCTGCTAACACCCAGGTCCATATAGACGTGAGTGGCCCTGAAGCCCTTGTCGAGCAGCTCCGTGAGCGAATCGACGAAGTTGCCCAGATAGAAACGAGAGCGGCAGCTTGTCCGCGCCCTGAAGTCCCGGTAGTAGTCCTCAGCGACGGGATCCTGGTCGCAGGCCACAAGAACGCCTTCCGGACCGAGCAGCGCCGCCACCTCTTCGGCGTGTCCGCCGGCGCCGAAGGTGCAGTCCACCACCCGGGAGTCCTCCCGCACATCGAGGAAGTAGAGCAGTTCTTGAGTCAGGACCGGAACGTGAGCCATAGCCATCTCCGTCGCGAATGAGGCTGCTGCGCTAGGCATTCCCGCCACCCTTTTCCGCCGCCAGCGCCGCGGCCGCGTAGGTCTCTGGATTCCAGATCTCCAGATGGGTGCGGTTGCCTACGATCTTGACCTTGCCTGAGAGTCCCAGTTCCTCGATCCGCTCGGAGGGCACAAGCACACGTCCCTGCCGATCGGGCTCGACCTCGTCCAACTTCTCGTAGATGGTACGGGCTTGCCAACTGTGCGCCTCGTTCCCGAAGACGTCGAGAGGCCCTATGTTCTTGGCGTCGAACTCATCCCACGAATCCCGACGATAGACGCGGACGCAAGGCTCATTGTCTGGAAGACGAACAAGGACGGCACCACCCTGGAAGTACTCGCGATAGCGCGCAGGAAGAGTGATCCGACCCTTGGGATCGAGCGTGTGGTCGAACTTGCCTGACAGCAATACCCGTTGCATGACACCACTCTACACCACTTTGTGCCTCTTCACAACATCTTTGTTCCATTATGCCCCACCAAGTCCTCCTTTCCCCTCCAGACGGACGTGTTTTGGGGGTTTGCGCCTTCGCGATGGGCCGCACCGCCCCGGAGGTCGATCGACGCCCGCTGTGCAGTGTGCATTGCATGTTCGCAGTGTGCAACAATCATTGCATGTACAGGGCTTGGAAAGCTCGCGGAACTTCGCCCTTCATGACAGTGCGAAATCCCTTCACGCGATTGAGGACGGCCAGCAGATGCGCTA
This sequence comes from uncultured Actinomycetes bacterium, assembly GCA_963714175.1. GTDB lineage: Bacteria > Actinomycetota > Thermoleophilia > RBG-16-64-13 > RBG-16-64-13 > RBG-16-64-13. The sequence goes on from CAVQNN010000012.1 coordinate 263,820, forward strand.
CTGTCAGTTGACTCCCGAGGCGCGACACGATTGAGAGAGGGGAATCTGTTGGGGTGGTTCTGGAAACGCAAGCACGCTGACCCCTATGCCCCACCACCCGATTTCCGAAAGCTGATCGGCGAAAGCGACATCTCCAGCGAGACACTCGACAAGCTGCGCCAGCTATCAGGAGGCAAGCTCCCGCCTGACCTGAGACTCGAGGTCATGTATCCACTCCCTGGCAAGGCGGCGTTCTACATCAACGACCACAACGTCGAAAGGAGGCTGTTCGACTGGGCGCTTCTGAGACAAGACCAGCTCAAACAGATGCTCCCTCAGAACCCACGCGTCACGACCTGACCCTTGTCACTCTGCCGGTCTTGACCACGCCCGACCACGGCATGGCTTTCTGCATGGAAACGAACAATTCGTGATCGATCGTCGACACATACTCTCGAGGCATCGAGGTGACACCGCCGGTTCTCCCGGCAGGGGATCAGTTGGCGATCAAGCTCCGCAGAAACTCCAGGTCGCTCTCACGAATGCGCTGGTAGACCTCAATCCGATGGGTCATGGGCGTCAGCCAGACGCCAAGCACAGCTTTGAGATCGTCCCAGGAGACAGAACCTCTGGCAGGTCATCCCGCGCGGTGGTGATCGGCATACTGGTCATGGATAAGCTTCTCCCATCTCACTATTTCCGTTGCCCGTCTGGTGGAACGGCCCTCAGCGCGCCGGTCGCCTGGACCTACGCCAGCTGACCTGTCTCCGCAAGCCACTGCTCCACGGTCCGCATGCCCGCGGCAAGATCGATCTTGGGTTCGAAGCCCAGCTCCTCTCGGGCCTTGCCCCCGTCATAGGTGGCCCGCATGCAGATCCCTCGGACGGCAGTGCGGGTGAGAAGCGCCGGTTTTCCGGAGATACGGCTGGCGGCGGTCGCAACGAGCGCCATCCCTTCAGCCAGCCGGGGAGGCACGGAGGGCATTCGGCCCTTGCCGACCATCTCTCCGTAGTGACCGAAGAACTCCGAGCAGCTCACCACCGCCGATCCGCACAGGATGTAGGCCTCCCCCACCGCTCCCCGCTTGGCCGCCGCCAGGATGCCCTCGACGGCGTCGTCCGCCAAGATCGGCTGGATCACGCCCTTGCCGCCGCCGGGTAGCATCATCCGCCCGCTCTTGATCATCTGCAGTGGCGTGAGGGTCCAGCTGCGGTCACCCGGGCCGTATACCTCGGTGGGCTGGACGATCACCGCCGCAAGCCCGCGACTGGCCACGAGGTCGCGAATGAGATTCTCCCCCTCGAGCTTGGTATCGCAGTACGAGTCCCCACTGGGGTGCCGAGAGGAGAGTTCGTTCGTTCCGGGGCCTGCGTCGAACCCATACACCCAGGCGGTGCTCACGTGCACGAGTCGTTCCACCCCAGCAGCCAGGGCTGCCTCGGCGATCCGCCGCGTACCTTCCACATTCACGCTGCGGAAGTAGGAGCGGGGTTTCTCGAGGTCCGGGCCCATCACCCCCGCGCAGTGAAACACCACGCTGCAGCCTTGCATCGCCGCCCCCACCGCGTCGATCGGCAGGCTGAGGTCCCCCTGGACGATGGTGATCCCGCGCTCGACGAGGTGCGCCGCCCGCTCGTCGTCCGCGAGGCGGCCGACCGTAGCCCTCTCTCTAGATTCTAGGCCATCCAAGCCGTGGCCGCCGTCTCGAGCGCATCTCCCGTTTCCGCCGGATTGCGACGGTCGAGGCTCCGAGCAGGACAACCACACCGCGCCCTGCGGTTGCGCCGCAGGACATACAGACCTGGCTGCCCTCGATGATCTCTGAACCGCAGTTCCCGCAGGATGGCATGGCCCCCCGAATCATCCTCCTCACGAACCTCATGGCGGAAGGAGCACGACGCTTCACGCGGCGGGAATCCAGCCAGCCTCCCGACCGATTCAAGAGCATCGACTGGCCAGCAAACCGAGAGACGCGGGCGCCCGACACCTGCCCTGATTCAGCGCGACCGCCCGAGAGGCAGATCCGTTCCCGCCATGGACTTAGAGCCGACTCTACTCCTGTGAACGTTCTTTCGCCCACGCTCTGCCACCCAGCGCCCGGCGAATTCTAGAGACCAGATTGACAACACTGCTCATCCGCGACACCGTTAGGATCACCATGAATGCGACAACAATGCCCACGATATCGTCCACTGGGTGCACCATGGCTCCGCCTCCAAGTTCTGATTGCAGCGAGGAGATTCCCCGTAGCCCGACAAGCTGAAACTCTCCGAGCAGACGTAGCAGTCGATCCACACGTCACCCGTCGGCGACAAGAGTGTGATCCCGAGCCGGCGGGTACTCTACGACTTGATCCACCAGAAGCGAAGACCCCCGGAAGTGGTGGATGGACATCGTTGAGACATCCTTTGGCGGCGTGCATTTGCTCACGATCGTGGGAGAGGTCGATCACGCGGTCGGCCCGCAGCTCGAGCAGGCGGCTCAGCGGGCGATGAGTTCCCACGGCACCCGCATCCTTCTGGATCTCGAGCTCTGTCCCTACCTGGACAGCAGTGGCCTGAACGTGATCATCGGCTTGGTGCAACGGGTGGAACCTGGAGGATGGGTGGGCGTGGTCCATTGTTCTCGCATGGTCCTTCGCCTTCTTCACCTCGTAGGCCTTGTCCCCGGAGACACCTTCCGGGTCTTCCAGACGCTCGCCGAAGCTGGGAGGCTGCTGAAAAGCGAGGCCCCGGCCACGGGAGCGCGCTGAGCGGCGAGCACAGCACTTAAGTGCCCCGCCGAGGAACTCCGCGGCCGAACCGGTAGCCCCTGGTCGGAGGGCGAGGCCCTATACTCCTTCTTCTATGGCGCAGATATGGATTCATGATGTCTCCTTGAGTCTCGGCGGGCCGCTCCTGCTGGACGGGGCGACGCTCCCCATCGAGCCGGGCGAACGGATCGGTCTCTTGGGTCGAAACGGTGCCGGCAAGTCGACTCTTCTGAAGATGCTCCACGGGGATATCCCCCCGGATTCGGGCGAGGTCGTCAAGAGCGCCGAGACGCGGGTGGCCCTGCTCCCCCAGGACGTCCCCGACGATCTGCCCGGGACGGTCTATGACATCGTCGCTTCCGGCGGGCAGGAGAATCTGGAGTTGCTGCGGCAATACCATAGTCTGGCCGGGCAACTGGCCCACGGTGGCGACGCGGCTCTCCTGAAGAAACTCGAGCGGGTCCAGCACCGGCTGGAGACCTCCGGCGCCTGGCACTTCCACCAACTGGTGGATACGGTGATCGGCTGGACCAGTCTCGACGGAGATGCGGAGTTCCGGTTGCTCTCCGCCGGCTTGAAGCGCCGGGTCTTTCTGGCCAGGGCCCTGGCGCACGATCCCGACCTTCTTCTGCTGGACGAGCCGACCAACCACCTAGACATCGGCGCCATCCTCTGGCTGGAGGAATTCCTGCTCAGGTTCAACAAGACGCTCGTCTTCGTGACCCATGACCGCGCCTTCCTCCAGCGGATGGCTACCCGGATCGTGGAGATCGACCGAGGCCGCCTCCTGTCCTTCGACTGCGACTACAACACCTACCTCGAGCGCCGGCAGGCCCTGCTGGACGCCGAGGAGAAGGTCTGGCAGGATTTCGACAAGAAGCTGGCCAAGGAGGAGGTCTGGATCCGGCAGGGGATCAAGGCCCGGCGCACGCGGAACGAAGGCAGAGTACGGGCCCTGGAGCAGCTCCGGCTCGAGCGCGAACTGCGGCGCGAACGGATGGGAAATGCCCAGATCGCGATCATGGAGGCGGATCGTAGCGGGCGGCTCGTGGTCGATGCTGAGAATATCTCATTCTCCTTCGGTGAGAAGAAGATACTCGAGAACTTCTCCACCACGATCATCCGCAAGGACAAGATCGGCATTCTCGGACCCAACGGGTCGGGCAAGACGACTCTACTCAAGATCCTCCTGGGAGAACTGAAACCCCAGAAAGGCCGGCTCCGCCTGGGGGCCGGGCTGAAGATCGCCTACTTCGACCAGCTCAGGGCGCAACTCGATGAAGAACGGTCGCTCAGGGACAGCATCGCCGACGGAGGCGACAACGTCTTTGTGGGAGGAGCTTCGCGCCATGTCGTCGGGTATCTGCAGGACTTCCTCTTCTCCCCTGACCAGATCCAGGCGCCCGTCCGCTTGCTCTCCGGCGGCGAGCGCAACCGCCTCCTCCTGGCCAAACTCTTCAGCGTCCCCTCGAACGTCCTGGTCCTCGACGAACCGACCAACGACCTCGACACCGAGACTCTCTCGCTGCTGGAAGAACGCCTTCTGACCTACACCGGCACCATCCTGCTGGTCAGCCACGACCGCGCCTTCCTGAACAACGTCGTCACCTCCACTCTGGTCTTCGATAGCGACGGGCGACTGAGGGAGTATGTGGGCGGATACGATGATTGGCTTCGCCAGCGGCCGGAGCAGTCCACGCCGCAGGAACTGAAGACCGTGAAGAAGGAGGCAAAGTCCGCGAGGGAGAGACCTCCGCAGACGAAGCGCAAGCCTTCCTTCAAAGAGCTCAGGGAGCTGGAATCGCTGCCCCAGAGGATCGAGGCTCTGGAGAAGGAGCAGACCGACATCATAGCCGCGCTCAATTCCCCGGAGTTCTATGCCGGCGGCGATTCCGCCAAGGTGAACTCGACCAACGCGCGCCTGGAAGCTCTACAGCTGGAACTCGACGAGGCGTATGCGCGCTGGCAGCAACTGGACGAGTTGGGGGGCTGCTGAGCGGTTCGCGCGCGGCTACCCAGTCGGTGACTGAGCCGATGCGAGTTGGGACGAGATGGTCGTAGGTGGCAGGGGCGCCGTCGCAAGAGGATAGAGGACTTCGGTGATGACGCGCCGGGCGAAGGCCGCATCCGGCGGCTGGCCGGTGATGAGTAGCCTCGTGAAGAAGAGCGCCGGTGCGATCTCGATGACAAGGTCCAGATCTCGCCCCGCGGGAACCTCTCCCCTCGCGACACCACGCTCGAGGATGAGCCGGAGTATCCGATTCCCTTTCTTCAGAAACCGCTCGCGAAAGGCCTTGGCCAACTCGGGATCGCGGCTGCATGCCGTCATCAGCCCCGCGACGATGCCGGTCTGGAAGAAGTCCTCATCGTTCGGTTGCTTGGAAGCAAACACGACCTTGAGATCGCCGAGGAGCGTCCCTGTATCCGGTTCGGGCAGGTCGGGCTCTTGGAGGGCCATGGCATCCGCCACCAATTCCGCCTTTGAAGACCAGCGGCGGTAGAGGGCAGCCTTTCCTGCACGTGCCCGCGCGGCGACCATATCCATAGTCAGGCGGTCATACCCGGATTCTCCGAGAATCTCCACGGCAGCCTCAAGAATCGCCACGTCACGGGAGCGGTCGAGCGGGCGTCCTTTCGCCTGTTGCCCAGTTTCGGCCCCTGTGTGCTCCTGAATTGGATCAGTCATCGCTGCGACCCCTATCTTGTCAGTCCTACCTTCAGTATACGTCGTGACGAAACGAGACGCTGCGGTCTCGTAAGTGTGCTAGCATATGCTCACGCGAAACGAGTGAGTCTCGTTTCGTAAAGATATCAGCCAAGGGGCCACGGTCGCGGGTGCCGTTTGGGAGGACACATGAGCGGATCAGTCGGAGAAGTCGAACGCATCGAGGTCCCGGAGGAGGTCATCCCCGGCGTCAACAAGCGAGACGTCATTCTCGTGTTTCGCGGGCCTTCTCGTCGCGATGCTGCTCGCCTCTCTAGACCAGATGGTCTTCAGCACCGCTCTGCCTACGATCGTTGGCGACCTGGGCGGTGTGAATCACATGCTCTGGGTAACGACTGCCTACATCCTTGCATCGACAATCACGATGCCCATGTACGGCAAGCTGGGTGACCTCATCGGACACAAGATGCTCTTCATCGGCGCACTCACCCTGTTCTTGGGCGGGTCAATCATCGGAGGTCTCTCCACGAACATGACCATGCTGATCGCCGGACGCGCGGTTCAAGGGCTAGGCGGCGGAGGGCTCATGATTCTCGCCCAGGCCATCATCGCCGACGTAGTGCCGCCTCGCCAGCGAGGCAAGTACATGGGAGTCATGGGCGCTGTCTTTGGACTCACTGCTGTCCTTGGCCCCATACTCGGGGGGTGGTTCACCGATGGCATCGGCTGGCGCTTCGCGTTCTGGCTGAATGTGCCGTTGGGCATCATCGCCATCGCCGCCGCCGCCATCTTCCTAAAGATGCCGCGACAAGACAGGCAGCGCCCAAAGCTCGACACACTCGGCATCACCGTGATGATCGTGGCAGTCACCTCGACCATCCTTGTTGCCACTTGGGGTGGGACTCAGTACTCGTGGGGCTCAGCGACAGTTCTCGGGCTGATTGCAGTGTCGGTCGTCGCGTGGGTGGGGTTTGTCTTCGTGGAGAGACGAGCGGCCGAGCCGATCATGCCCCTGCACCTGTTCCGCGACCGCAACTTCAACCTCGCCACTGTTGCCGGCCTGTTCATTGCCATAGCAATGTTCGGCTCCATTGCCTACATGCCAAGCTATCTGCAGATGGTCACGGGCCTTAGCGCGATGAGGTCCGGCTTCCTGCTACTGCCCATGATGGCAGGTGTCATGGCGACAGCCGTGACCACGGGAGGACTCGCAAGCAAGACCGGTCGATACAAGTGGATGCCCATTGCGAGCACCCTTGTCATCGCTCTCGGGCTCTACCTGCTTTCAACACTCACCGTGGACGCGTCTCTGTGGACAATCGGCGCCTACCTGTTTGTCTTCGGCTTCGGCATCGGCCTGGGCATGCAGATCCTAGTCCTAATCGTACAGAACTCCTTCCCGGTCACCGAGGTTGGTACGGCCACGGCAGCGAACAATTTCTTCCGTGAGATCGGAGCGTCACTGGGCTCGGCGATTGTGGGCACTCTCTTCACAGATCGCCTGCTGGAGTCACTCGCGGACAAGTTGGCAGTTCTCCCGGGAAGTGCGGCGGCGGCACTCAACGAGAACTCTCTGACCCCCGCGATCGTGAATCAGTTACCAGAGGCCGTCAAGGACGTCGTCGTCACCTCCTACAACGAAGCGCTCACACCCGTCTTCCTCTATCTCATTCCGCTCATGATTGTCGGGGCCGTGCTTCTGTTCTTCATCAGAGAGACGCCGTTGGCGCTCACCAACGACAGTCCCAACACCGAGGTCACAGCGTTGCCTGTGGCTGAATCGTGATGCCCCGACAGAGCAAGAGGCGATGACTCGCAGCCTCTCGGAACCGAACCTGCGAGTCATCGCCGCGGGGCGTCTAGCACCTCTCTCACCTTCCGACTCAGCGAGTCCGGGGTGAACGGTTTGGGAAGATAGTCGACTCCCTTCGGGAGGACCCCGGCGCGCAGCAGAGACTCACGCGGGTGGCCGGACATGAAGAGAACCGGTAGCCCCGCCCGCAAGGCCAGAGCCTCTTGGGCGAGACCGTCGCCCTGCAACCCACGGGGCAGCACCACGTCGGTCAGAAGCAGGTCGATCCACCGGTCTTTCTGCTCGAGGAGCGCCAAGGCTTGAGACGCGTCACCGGCCGCAAACACCACGTGTCCGTCGTTGGTGAGAACCCGCGTGACCAGAGCCCTCACCGCGGGCTCATCCTCCACCACCAGGATCACCGCATGGGTGGTGTCAGTGGCGCGCGGCGCCACCACCATCGGCAGCTTGTCAGCCGGGCGCTCAAGGCGGGGGAAGAATATCTTGAAGCTGGCCCCGCTGCCCAGCTCACTTTCAGCAAGGATGTCGCCTCCACTTTGTCGCACGATCCCGTGGACCGTCGATAGCCCCAGGCCGGTCCCCTCGGTCGGGCCTTTGGTGGTGAAGAAGGGCTCGAAGACGCGGGACAAGGTCTTCGCGTCCATGCCCGCCCCGGTGTCGGAGACCGTAAGCTTGACGTGAGGACCCGGCGTTAGGTTGGAGTTCACCCAACAGAAGTCCGCATCCAGGTCTACGTTGGCCGTCACCAGGCTCAGTCTGCCCCCTCCGGGCATGGCATCCCGAGCGTTTAAGGACAGGTTCATTATCACCTGCACTAGTTGGGAGGGATCCACTTCGGCCCAGCCCAACTCCGGATCGAGATCGAAATCGAGCTCGATGTCCCCGCCCAGAGTCCGGCGCAGGAGGGGTTCGGTTTCCCTTAGCACGTCGTTCAGGGAGATGGTCTCCATTTGCATAGGTTGACGACGCGAGAAGGCCAGAATCTGGCGAGTAAGACCGGCTGCGCGCTCGGCTGCGCGCCTGATCTCCTCGACGTCGCTCCTCACGGAACGGACCGAGCAGTCCTCGCTTTCCAGAAGCAGATCGCTGTAGCCGATGATGGCTGTGAGCAGGTTGTTGAAGTCATGGGCGATACCACCGGCGAGCTGCCCCACGGCTTCCATCTTCTGGGACTGGCGCAGCTGGTCGTCGCGCTGGCTCAGCTCCTCCTCTGCCCGCACCTGGCCGCCGGTGTCCACCGAGACTCCGACTACCTGATCGACGCGGCCCTCCTTGTCAAACACCGGGGTGAGTCTGGAGACGAAGTGCGCCCCGCCGAAGTGGGCCCGAAAGACGGCGTGCTCCCCGGCCAGGGCTGAGCGGATGGCCTCGTCGGCTCCGGGATTGTTGCGATATAGGTCGAAGGCGGAGTTGCCAACTACTTGGCCCTTCTTCAGCCCCATGGCGGCTATGCCGTCACCCTCGCTGAACAGGAACCGTCCTTCGCGATCCAGTCCGTAGAGAATGACGGGGGCGTTCTCCAAGACTAGGCTGAGACGAGCGAGTTGGTTGTCGAGGTTCTCGCCGGGACGTGCGGTCACCGCCGTGTCCTCCTTTGTAGGTGCACCTTCGCCGCTCTGGCGGACGGCCACCAGGCACTGCGATCTTTGTCTGGAGGTCTGTCCTCAGATTCGACAAACCACACCGAATTCTCCCTGATACTCCTCATGCCTAAACATGTCGAAAGCCGGTTGTGTGTTCAGACGGACACGAGCGACTCCTCGCCCATGTAGCCCACCGCGAGCAAGGCAGCGTCGTCTCGGAGAAGCCCTCCTGTGAAGGTGAGAACCTCATTGAGTAGCGCGGAGGGAAGCATCTCTATCGGCACGTCGCCGGTCCGTTCGAGGCCCGCCGCCAGTCGTCCTTCGCCGAAGAACTCCGAGTCTCGACGCGCCTCGGTGATCCCGTCGGTGTAGAAGAGGAGCAGGCTTCCAGGAGGTATGTCCGCTTGTGTGTCCAAGTATCGGGCGTCGGCAAACACACCGAGTGGCGGAGCTGGGGACTCAAGGAGAGTGACTCGGCCATGCACGGAGACCATCGGCGGAGGATGTCCGGCCGAAGAGTAGACCAACTTCCCACTCTCCGAGTCGAGAAAGCCCAGAAACGCAGTCACGAATCCAGGCAGCCCCTTCTCGACCAGAAGCCGGTTGGTCTCCCTGAGGACGAGATGGGGACGACGGAACTGATGGGCGAAGGCGTGAACGGTATCCTTGACCAGAGTGGCGATCCGAGCCGCCTCCACACCGTGTCCGGAGACATCCCCGATAAGCAGCCCGACACGCCCATGCTTGGCCTCGAAGACGTCATAGAAGTCGCCACCCACCTGAGCGTCTTTCGTGGCCGAGCGGTAGAGGTGGCCGAATCTCACCCCCGGGAGCTCCTGAGGGATGTCGACCAGAGCGTCCTGCAACCGTCGAACGAGGTCATTCTGTTGCGCGTAGAGACGCGCCGTCTCTTGTTGCGCCTTTTCCAACTCCACGTTCTGGTTCTCCAACTCCCCCGCCTGAGCAACGAGCGCGTCGGCCTGGGATTGCAGGGCGACGTTGGCCTCCGAGAGAGAAGCCGCCAGGGCCTCCCGTTCGCTCAGCATCTGGGCGAGAAGCCTCTCTCGTTGACCGGCCTTCTGCCTCACCCGGTTTCCGGCAAGGCCGGCCATGGCCGCGGCCAGGACCCACAGCATGACGGAGATGACTATGGCGGGCCAGGCGACAGAACGGCCGAAGTCGGTGAGCAGGGTGAAATAGGCCACTCCCCCGGCGCAGGCCACCACTACCCCCGATAGCGGGCCCCCTGTGATAGCAGCGATCACCCCAATGAGCGCGGTCGCCGCTCCCGGGATGCCGAGATAGCGACTGGGCGAACCAAGCTGATCAACAACCACGAAGAGAACAGCCTGCGCGACAGCCCCAAGGACGACGACCAACCAGGCGTTTCGTCGCTCGAACACCTGCAGGCTTCCGACCGAACCCAGGGCACGCGCAAGCCTGTCCTGGTCTTCCCTACGGGCCTCTTCGGCCAGTTTGCGCTCGCTGATGTCCTGCACAGCCCCGACCGCGCCGACAAGCCTGCCCTCGCCGTCAAGCTTGAGCTCGGCCCGCTCGCGTACCCACTTGACCGCACCCCCAACGATGATGCGGTGCTCGATGTCATAGGGCGCGCCGCGAAGAGCCGCCCGCCAGCGCCCATCCACAAAGTCCCGATCCTCGGGATGGACGGCCGCCAGAAACAAGTCATAGGTGAGCGGCGTGTTCCGGGGAATACCGAAGATCCGGTAGGACTCATCCGACCAGAGCAGCTGGTTGCTAGCAAGATCAAGGCGCCAGCTGCCCGTGTGGGAGAGCTCCTGGGCGTGATCGAAGTCCCGCCGAGTCACCCGCAGCGCTTGCTCCGGGTCGTTCTCCCTTTCTAGATCCTGCATGGGCACACGCCTTGCATGTCCGTATCTTCCGCTTGAGAACGCGCCCTTGCCTGGGGATCAGCGGGCAGCAAGGTCGCCGCGCAGTTGCCCCTCGGCCGCGGAGAGGTCCGGGAACAGCCGGGAGGCCGGGTCTGCCGAAAAGGCCACGATCTCCAAGAGACGGCGTACGTTGTCGCAAGGTGAAACGACCCCCATCCAGCCCGCCTGCACTTTGACTCTCTTGAGAATCGAGATGAGCACGCTGATCCCCCCGCTGTCGAGATAGGGACAGGCCTCAAGGTCGACAAGTATCCGAGCGCCATCGGGGCCGAGGGCCTCGTCGGCTGCGCGCAGGAAGCTGTCTCCACTGTGATGATCGATGTCGCCGATCACTCGCAGCACCGGAACGCCGTGCAACATGGTCTTCTCGATTCTCATCCGAACCCCTCACCGCCGATCTGTTGATCCGTGTCGCCGGCGCCAGCCGGCTCATGAGGTACGTACTACCGGAAACGGCACTCTCTGTAAACACGGAGAACAGCTGAAGATGAGATTGAGAGACCCAATTGGGCGACACACCGGCGACAAGCGAAGCGAGGTGGCCAAGAGTGAGAGCGAGCGACAAGCGGAAGCGAGGTGCGCCAAGAGTGAGGAGGCGACGAGCGGAAGCGAGGTCGCCAAGACCGAAAGTGAGTGACAAGCTGGAAGCAAGTGCGCGCTCTCCCCGAGGGGTCTCTGCGGAAGGGTCGCACAGGCTTTTGTGCGCAGCTGGAGCAGAGACCCCTCGGGGAGAGCGACTAAATGCGCCTCAGCGGTGCGTATTCGAGGAGTAGCCGCTTCTGCTCCCCCAGCTCAGAGAAGAACACCCGCACCACGCCGCCCGGCTCCACGCCCAGCACCATGCCTTCTCCGAACTTGGCGTGCACGACCTTGTCTCCGGTCGCCAGGCCGGCGATCGCGGGCTCGCGCTGGGAATCGGCCCGTCCCGGACCGGAAGAGCCAGATGAGCCTGAGGATCGCGGGCCCTCCGGGGTCCTTCCCGGGTACCCGCCGCGCGGCGGCTGCGCCGCGCGCGCCCCGGTGGAGAAGCCCGAGGTCGCTCGATAGTCCAGTAGACGCCCCGGTATCTCTCCAAGGAAACGGCTGGGCAGCTTGTATCCTCCCCCTCCGTGGAGAGTGCGAGAGTGCGCATGCGAGAGATACAGATGGTCCCGCGCCCGGGTGATGCCCACGTAACAGAGGCGGCGCTCCTCCTCCAGGCGTTGCTCGTCCAAGGAACGCGAATGAGGAAACAGTCCTTCTTCCATCCCAGTGATGAATACCACCGGGAATTCCAGGCCTTTCGCATTGTGGAGAGTCATCAGGGTCACGACCGGCTGATTCTCTTCCAGGCCGTCGATGTCGGCGTAGAGGCTGATCTCCTGCAGAAAGTCGCTCAGAGTGCCGTTCGGGTTCATGCGATCGAACTCCGCGGCCACGCCGGCGAACTCCTCCAGGTTCTCCACCCGACCCTCGGCCTCCAAGGTCCTCTCGGCCTTGAGAGCGTCGAGCAGCCCGCTCTCGCTGAGCACCCGCCGGACCGTGTCGGCCACCGGAGCGTCGGTCTGTGCGACCTCGTCCCAGCGGACGAAGCTCTCACCCAGCCGCTGGCACGCCTGGACGGCTCCTCCCGTCAGCCCGCTCACCTCGGAGGCGCGGACAAGGCTCTCCCGCAAGCATATCCCCTGTTCGCTGCCATAGATCTGCAGACGCCCGATGGCGACGTCGCCCAGGCCGCGGCGGGGGGTGTTGATGACGCGCAGCAGCGAGAGGTCGTCGGTGGCGTTCATGGTGACTCGCAGGTAGGCCAGCAGGTCCCTTATCTCGGCCCTTTGGTAGAACTTGGTACCGCCGACCACCCGGTACCCCACTCCCTGACGGACCAGCATGTCCTCGAGCACCCGCGACTGAGCGTTGACCCTGTAGAAGACGGCCACGTCGGAGGCCGGCCGGTCGCGCAGCAGCTTGACGATCTCGTCGCATACCAGCCGGGCCTCTTCGTGCTCGTCGCGGCATTCGAGCACCACCACCGGCTGACCGGGGCCCCGTTCGCTCCAGAGGTTCTTGTCTTTGCGGCCGCGGTTGTGCGACACCAGGGCGTTCGCCGCGTCCAGGATGGTGGTGGACGAACGGTAGTTCTGCTCGAGCTTGACCACTTTCGCGTCGGGGAAGTCCTCCTCGAAGTTGAGGATGTTGCGGATGTCGGCCCCGCGCCAGGAGTAGACCGACTGGTCGTCGTCGCCCACCACGGTCACCTGCCGGTGCTCCTCGGTGAGAAGCTTGACCAGCAGGTACTGGGCCTTGTTGGTGTCCTGATACTCGTCCACCAAGACATGACGGAACTGGTTGCGGTAGAACTCGAGCCGTTCCGGAAACAGCTGCAGAACATCGACCGTGCGCATGAGAAGGTCGTCGAAGTCGAAGGCGTTCTGCTCCAGGAGCCGTTTCTGGTAGCGCTTGTATACCGCCGCGGCCACGTCCATGTAGCCCGACGCTCCGCCGTCGCCGGCACCTCGGCCGTCGTCGCAGTCGCCCCCCACGTTCTGACGCCCGAAGTCGTCGACGTCGATCAGCTTGTTCTTGGCGTCGGAGATCAGGCTCTGTACCCCCCGCGGAGGGAAGCGTTTGATGTCCAGGCGCAGGTCCTCCAGGCAGTGCTTGATGAGGCGGGTGGAGTCGTCTTCGTCGTAGATGGTGAAGTTGGTGCGGTAGCCCAGCAGAGGGGCATCTTGCCGCAGCATGCGCGCGCAGGCGGAATGGAACGTGGAGACCCACATCCACCCAGAGGCGGCGCCCAGGAGACCGGCCACCCGCTCCCTCATCTCCCCGGCCGCCTTGTTGGTGAAGGTGATGGCCAGGGTCTGATGCGGTCTCACCTGTCCGCTCTCTATCAGGTAGGCCAGACGATAGGTGAGCACCCGCGTCTTGCCGGAGCCTGCGCCGGCCAACACCAGCAGCGGTCCGCCGGTGTGGAAGACGGCCTCGCGCTGTTGCTCGTTCAGTTCTCCTGCCAGGCGAGAGCCCGACGGCTCAGATGTCGGGGGTGCCATCAAGCCTCACCGGATCGCAGGGTGCCCTGATTGATCTTCTTCGCGCTGGTTCGCGCGCTCATGAGTCCTCCTCTGAAGCGGATGACGCCGGCAACACCTCGTTGAGGCTGCCGCTCCTGAACCCGTCCAGGTCCAGGGCGACGTACGCGTAGCCCAACTGGCGCAGGCGCCTAACGATAGCATGCCGCACGGACTCCTCCGCGGCTCGGGCTATGTCTTCGCCTTTCACTTCGATCCGCGCCAGATCACCGTGATGTCGCACCCTGGTGATGGTGAAGCCGAGTCCCTTCAGGAACCTCTCTCCTTCGGCCACCGCCTCGAGTTTGGCGGGCGTGATCTGTTCTCCGTAGGGAAACCGCGACGCCAGACAGGGGGAGGCGGGCAGATTCCAGTTGGACAGTCCCAGGTCCCGAGCCAGGTTGCGCACCTCATCCTTGCTCATCCCGGCTTCGGCCAATGGGCTCCTCACTCCGAGAGCCGCCGCCGCCCGCATGCCGGGCCGATAGTCGGCACCGTCGTCGCGGTTCACTCCGTCGACCACCGTCTTCAGCCCCTGGGATCGAGCGAGGTCGATCAGCCTTTCGTACATCGTGCTCCGGCAGAGGAAGCAGCGCTCGGGTGGATTGGTCGAGAAGCCCGGGATCGCGAGCTCGTTGGTGGTGATGATCACGTGGCGCGCCCCGAGTCGCGCGGCGGCTTCGCGCGCCGCGTCCAGATTCCTCGGCGGTGTGCACGTCGCCGTGGGCGGTCACAGCCAGCACCGCCTCCGGACCCAGCTCGTCCAGCGCCAGCTTGAGCAGCACAGTCGAGTCCACGCCGCCGGAGAAGGCAACCAGAACGGGGCCGTATTCCCTCAGCAAGGCTCGGACCGCGGCTCTCTCCCATCAACCGGCTACCCGCGGAGACGCTATCGCGCGCCTGCCCCGCAGCATACGCATCCAGGGTCACGAGGCACTTCCAATCTCTCGAAGGTCAGATCCCATACGTCCAGCGACAACAGATGGCGGTTCCTCGCGGCCGGATCGACCACCAGTTTGATCGCCTCCGTCGCCTGCACGCTGCCGATGATGGCTGGGATGGATCCCAGCACGCCCGACCACGTCGGCCGTGGGCGACTGCTCCCGTCTGGGCAAGTCGGGGATCAGGCAGCGCAGGCAGGGGCCTTCCCCGGGAACGATGGTCATGGACATGCCGGTGGTGCCGACCACCCCCCCGTACACCCAGGGCATCCCTCGGTCCACCGCGTAGTCATTGATGACGAAGCGGGTGGGGAAGTTGTCGGTGCCGTCGACCAACAGATCCAGGTCGGCCGCGAACCCCGGCAGGGTGTCTCGGTCGAGAGCCCCGACGACCGGCTCCACCACTACCTGGCTGTTCACCGTCCGCAGATAGGCTGCCGCGGCTTCAGCCTTGGGAACCCTGTCGCGCGACATCCTCCTCGGTGAAGAGGACCTGCCGCTGCAGATTGTGCAGCTCGGGGTAGTCTCCGTCGATGATGCGCAAGAAGCCGACACCTCCGCGCACGAGATAGCTGGCGATGACCGTCCCCAGCCCCCCGCAGCCAACAAGCCCGATCCGCGCCGCGGCGAGCTTCTCTTGGCCCTCGCCGGCCGATCTGCGGAAGCAGCATCTGGCGGCTGTAGCGAAATAGAGGGTCGGAAGTGCTCATGTCTGCTCCTAACCGGCCGGTGCGGCGCTGGTGGTCGCGGTGGCCGGAGGCATGTAGTCCTTGCCCAGAACGACGATGACCTGGCCGGATTCGAGCGCCTGGTCTTGCCTGATGGTGCCGACTCCGAGAAGAACGCGGACCTGCTCGCCCTGCGCGGTGGCATCGGACGAGACCACGATGCGAGTCCGCTCGACATCGGGGAAGTCCTCCGAGTTGCCCGCCGGCAGCATCTCGTACCCCAGGGGCTCCAGCAACTCCACGGCTTGTTCGGCGATGCCGACGACACCAGAGCCGTTCTGCACCTCTAGTGTGATAGCCGGTCCCCCTTCGGCGCCGGTCAGTAGGGCCTTCGCCCCCTTCACGTCGGGTTCGAGATATCTGAATCCGGCCCCCTCGACCAGCCGGCCCGCGAGTTCGGCCGCCGTCCACTCGTCGACGTTCATTGTCGAAGCCAGGTCTCTTGCCGTCTCGCGGAATCCCGAGGCGTCGCCCTCCAACAGCAGGGCCTCCCAGGCCGCGGCGCCGCTCCCCGAGCCGCTCCCGGCGATCAGGGCCAGCACTGCGCCCGCCACCTGCTCGGCCTCGCCGTCTTCGGAGGTCAGAGTGGTCGGAGGCGCGTCGTCGACCTCCGCACTCACCATCGCCGCCCGCAGGTCTGACCACTGCACCGCGGCCACGGGCTCGATGCTGACCCCGAGAGCTTCCGCCACAGCCGCACCGAGCGCCTCATCCTGGCCGGACGCATGGAGCTCGGATAGGGTTCGGAAGCCCTGATCGGCCGTCTTCAGCAGCGTGATCCCCTGCATGGCCAAGACCTGGCCGGCGCTGTCGCCCGGGTGCACGAGCACCACCAAGGGCACGGCGTCAGCCTGCTCGACTATCAGGAGTCCACTCGAGGCCGCCGCGACGGCGGGGAGCGTGGTCACGGTGCTGCCGTCGCCTTCCGGTCCTCCCATCAACACCAGAAGCGCAACCAGCGCAGCTATCACGACCAGCGCGGGACCGACCACAAGTCCTAGCCGGAACCTCGACCTGCGCTTGCGCACCGCCCGCCGGTAGGTGCGCCTCTCCGAACGAGACCGGTACTGCCTGCGCCGGGTCGGCGCCGTCCCCTTGTCGGTCATGGCCTCGCCGCCAAACAAAGGATCGTCTTCGATCGCCGGAGGCTTGCCGGACTCCGGTGCGCGGCCGGTCTCCGGCTCTGATGCTGGATCAGGCTTCGCCCCGGATGCCGGCTTCGGAATCGGTTCCCATGTCGGCTTCGGAATCGGTTCCCATGTCGGCTCGTCGCTCACCGGCGTCCTGCGTCTCGGTCGACCGGCGGTGAAGCAGCCGGCGCATAGTAACCGCTCTTCTCGATGAGTTGAGCCACCGGGTCGGGCACCAGGTAGCGAACGGTCTTACCCGCGGCCAGGCGCTCTCTGATCATGCTGGAGGAGATCGCCAGCGCCGGCACCTCCATGATCTTCACCCTGGCCTCGGGCACCAGCCCGACCGTCCTGGACCTGAGTTCCGCCAACAGCCCGGACAAGCCGGGAGAGGTCATACCCCGGGCGAGTGGCTGCGATGAAGGTGGACAGCTCCAGGACCCGAGCCGGGTCCTTCCAGGTGAGGATGTCGAGCACCGCGTCGGCGCCGGTGATGAAGAACATCTCGGCTCCCTCGGGCAGGATCCCGGCCAGGTGCTCCAGCGTGTCCACGGTGTAGCTCACCTGCTCCCGCTCGATCTCGAAGCGTGAGACCGAGAAGCGCGGATTGCTGGCCGTGGCCACCGAGGCCAGCAGATAGCGGAACTCCGCCGGCGCCATGCGACGGCTCTTGTGCGGAGGATCGCCCGCGGGCATGAACACGACCTGATCGAGACCGAACTGCACCAAGGCTTCCTCGGCGGTCACCAGATGGGCCATGTGGATGGGGTCGAAGGCCCCTCCCATGATCCCCAGCCGCAGACCGGGCCGCTCGCAGAGCCGCGAAATGAGGCCGCCTCGATCCATGTCCCCTTTCAGTCCTCCACTCGTTTCTCGGGCCGCCCGGTGTCGGGCTCAGCGGCCTTCTAGCGGACGTGACCCCTTCCGGTCACCACGTACTTGGTCGAGGTGAGCTCTTGCAGCGCCAGCGGCCCCCGAGCGTGCAGCTTCTGGGTGGAGATGCCGATCTCGGCTCCCAGGCCGAACACGCCTCCGTCGGTGAAGCGGGTGGAAGCGTTGATGTAGACCACGGCAGCGTCGACGCCCTGCACGAATCGCCGGCTGGCGTCCAGGTCCCGCGTGACGATGGCCTCCGAATGGCCCGTGCCATATTGCGCGATGTGCTCGACCGCCTCTTCCAGGTTCTCCACCACCTTGACCGCCATCTCCAGGGCGAGGAACTCGGTGGCGTAGTGCTTGTCGGTGGCTCGAAGCAGCTTGACGTCGGTGTCGCCGACCAGTTCGCGCGTCCGGGCATCGACATGCAGCTTCACCTCGCGTTCGTTGAGCGCCTTCACCACGATGGGCAGGAATCTCGCCGCCACCGCCTCGTGCACCAGCAGGGTCTCCGCCGCGTTGCACACACCGGGACGCTGGCACTTGGCGTTGATGGTGATGGCCAGCGCCTGCTTGAGATCGGCCGCCTTGTCCACGTACACGTGGCAGTTGCCTCCGGCCGCGTAGATGACCGGGATCTTCGAGTGCTCCAGCAGGAATTCCTTGAGCGCCTCTCCTCCCCGGGGGATGACGAGATCGATGCTGATCCCTCAACTGCAGCAGGTCGACCAGCGTCTCCCGGTCCCTGCTCGGCCACGAACTGGATGCAGTCGCCGGGCAGACCGGCCTCCATGGCCGCGCCGGTGATGACCTCGGCCAGGATGCGGTTGGATCTGAAGGCGTCGCTGCCTCCCCGCAGGATCACGGCGTTGCCGGTCTTCAGGCACAGGGCGGCCGCATCGACGGTGACGTTCGGCCGGGCCTCGTAGACCACCAAGATGACTCCGAACGGCACGCGCACCTTCTGGATCTCGAGCCCCTCGGGAGTCCTCCATCCCGCGACCACCTCGCCCACCGGGTCGGCCAGCGCGGCGATGTCGCGCAGGCTACTCGCGATGCCGTGCAGACGCTCTTCGTCGAGCAGCAGCCGGTCGATCAGTGCCGGGGAGAGCCCATTCTTGCGGCCCTCGGCGACGTCTTCGGCGTTCTCCACAAGGATCTCAGCGGCAGCGACGCTCGAGCGCTTCGGCCATGGCCAGCAGCGCCCGGTTCTTCGACAGCGGTGTCGGCCGCGGCCAGTCTGCGCGAGGCCGCTTTGGCGTGCGCCGCGAGGTCCTTGATCTTCAACTTTCCTCCCGATCCGCTAGCAAACCAGCACCATATAGTCTCTGTGGATGGCCTCCGGCGACGCCTGGGGCAGCACTTCCGCCACCTGGCTGCTCTGGAGGCCCTTCGCCCGGTCCAAGTCCTTCTTCGAGTAGCTGACCAGGCCCTTGGCCAGCTCCGTTCCCTCTTCGTCGACGACCATGACCGCGTCTCCGGCGGTGAAGTCGCCCTCCACTCCGACCACGCCCACCGGCAGCAGGCTGCCCTTGCCCCGCAGGGCTTTGACGGCGCCGGCGTCGACCACCACCCTGCCATCCGCGCCGGCTTGCCGTAGAGAAGCCACAGCTTGTAGTCGGGCAGCCCGAGAGGACGGGAGGCGAAACGCGTGCCTATCTCTTCGCCGGCCAGGCAGGCTCTCAGGACTCCCGGGTAGGTCCCCCGGGCGATGACCGTCTCGACGCCTCCGCTCGTGGCGATGCGGGCGCTGTTGACCTTGCTGCCCATGCCGCCCGATCCCAGCGGCGCCGATCGCTCCGATCTGCACGCAGTCCAGCTCGCTCGAGGTCGTCGACCCTGGCGATGAGCCGGGCGGTGCGGATCGTCGCGGGGATCGGCAGTGTAGAGACCGTCGGTGTCGGTCAGCAGCACCAGCAGGTCCGCCTTGACCAGCAGCGCCACCTGCGCCGCCAGGGCGTCGTTGTCACCGAAACAGAGCTCGTCGGTCGCGGTGGTGTCGTTCTCGTTGATGATCGGCACTACTTTCCAGTCGAGCAGACGCTTGAGAGTGTTGCGGGCGTTTAGGTACTGCGTACGCGCGGCCACGTCGAAAGCGGTGAGCAGCACCTGAGCGGTGACCACGCTCTCATGCGCGAAAAGCTCGGTGTAGATGTGAAAGAGACGCCCCTGCCCCACCGCGGCGGCCGCCTGCAGATCGACCACCTCGGTCGGACGCTGCTTGCGCCGGAGCACCCCCATGCCCGACGAGACCGCTCCCGACGAGACCAGCAGCACGCGGTGGCCCTCGGCGTGCAGCTCGCAGATCTCGGCCACCAGACCGGCTACCGGAGACAGCCGGAATGTGCCCCGCTCGCTGGTGAGCGTGCTGGAGCCAATCTTGACGACGACCGTCTTGCCTGAACGCTTGCCTGTCAAACGCCTGTCCCTACTGAAACTCGAAGGCGTAGCCTTCTATGTCCACGTCGTCCCCCGGCTGGGCGCCCTGCGCCCGTAGTGCAGCATACACCCCCAACCGGTCGAGACGCTCTCCAAGATACCGGATAGCTTCTTCATTGGTCAGGTCGAACCTGCTTACCAGGCGACGGACGGCGCGCCCCTCGACCACGAAACCGTTCTTCTCGCGCCGGACCACGAATGCCTTCGCTGCGGTCCCCGACGGCCGGTAGACCACGTGACCGTCCCTCGGCGTCGGTCGACTCCTCACCTTTCCCGAACGGAGAAGTCCGGCTCCAGCGAGTCCACCGCCCGCTGCATCTCCGACTGCCCGCAGACTCGCAGCAGCAGCGGCCCGACCCAGTGCAGAAGCGGCGTCAGGCCGGCTCCGGTCGCCGCGGACACCGGCCAGACCAACTGCCGCGCGAGAGGCATCTCCTCCCCGGTGACGTAGGTGAACGCCGGATGTCCGCTCTCGCCGCAGGCGTTCCACCTCGGCAACGAACACCTCTCTCCGCTCCTCGACTACCTCGGCGGGGCACAGCATCGATCTTGTTGAGCAGTACCACCTGTGGCTTCTCGGCCAGGCTCGCGGCGTGAGCGTCCAGCTCTTCGAGGATGGTGCGGAACCCCTCCAGCGGCTCGGTGTCGTAGTAGCCGGTGAGGTCGACCACGTGCAGCAGCAGCCGGCAGCGCTCCAGGTGGGCCAGGAACTCGTGCCCCAGGCCGACGCCTTCGCTGGCGCCCTCCAGCAGTCCGGGGACGTCGGCGAGGGTGAACATGTCGCCCTCGCCCGACCAGTCGACCACGCCCAGCATCGGCTCGACGGTGGTGAAGGGGTAGGCGGCCACCTTGGGCTTGGCGTTCGACAGCCGACGGAGCAGCGACGACTTGCCGGCGTTGGGCAGCCCGGCCAGTCCGGCATCGGCCATGAGCTTGAGCGACAGCCGCAGCCACAGGCTCTCGCCCTCTTCGCCCAATTCGGCGAACTTGGGCGCCTGGCGCACGGAGTTGACGAAGCGGGTGTTGCCGTGGCCCCCGGCACCCCCCCGGGCCACCAGCACCTCCTGGCCCGGCCGCACCAGGTCGGCGATCAACTCGCTCTCCTCGCCGGTCTCTCCCTCGTCGGACATGATCTGAGTGCCCAGAGGCACCGGCACGATGACCGTCTCGCCGTTCGCGCCGTGCTTGCGGGCCCCTTGCCCAGCCTGGCCGGAACCGGCCTTGAAGTGGATCTTGAAGGTGAAGGTCTGCAGGTCGCGCAGCTGGGGATCGGCAACGAACAAGACGTCGCCGCCCCGGCCCCCGTCGCCCCCATCGGGTCCGCCGCGCGGCACGTGCTTCTCCCTACGAAAAGAAACGCAGCCGTTCCCGCCGTTCCCGGCCGCCACATGGATCTTTGCGTGATCGAAGAACATGGGCGGCCCCAGGAAAGGCAAGCCCGGCTGCGGACTGCCGTCAGGCAGTTACTCGGCTACGATGCTGATGACGCGCCCCGCCTTGCCCGTCGGTGAAGACCACCGGCCGGCAGCTTTGGCGAACAGAGTGTCGTCGGAGCCGATGCCCACGTTGACGCCGGGACGGAAGCGAGTGCCCCGCTGACGCACGAGGATAGCGCCGGCCTTGACGGTCTCGCCGGCGAACGCTTTGACACCCAGACGCTGGGCGTTGGAATCGCGGCCGTTCCTGGAACTGCCGCCGCCTTTTTTGTGAGCCATACCCTATCCTTCCTAAGCGATCTTCTTCACCTCAAGGCGAGTGAGCGCCGAGCGAAAGCCGGTCTTCTTGCGCCAGCCCCGCTTGGGCTTGAACCTCGAGATGACGATCTTGGGTCCCCGGAAGTGCTCGACCACGCTGGCCGTCACCTTGGTCTTCTTGTCTTCCCCCGCCAGACGGAGATCGCTCCCGTCGGAAACGAGCAGCGGACGCAACTCGACGGTCGCCCCTTCGGCGGCGTCGAGACGGTCGACTACGACCTCCCGGCCCTCTTCAACGCGGTACTGCTTACCGCCGACTTCGACGATGGCGAACATCCCGACTCCTCGTATGCGTTCACACTAATAGCAACGGCCGCGCAGGCGGCGGCCGCGAGCAAGGCAGTATAGCAGGGTTGCCCGCGCCCTGCCACCGTAGTCGTGATGGACTCTAGTCCGGTACTACCGCGCAGTGGTCCAGAGGAGACATCCCGTCCGCGGTCTGTAGCTCCACTCGGTGGCCGGTCTCCTCCTCCAGTTGCCGGAGGAGCGAGTTGCGGCCGGCGAGCAGCCGGGCGGCGATATGGGGATGCACCTCGACGCGCAGGCCCGGAAGAGCCGACGAGAGGGCCAGCCTGCGGAGGCGCCGCTCCACCTCGATCAAGGCGGAGTCCTCCGAGATCACCCGGCCGCTCTCCGCAGCAGCGCGGGCAGGGCATGGTCACGACCTCGCGCAGCCCCCGGGTCACGTTCTGCCGGGTCATCTCCACCAGCCCCAGAGGCGATATCTCCACCACGTAGGTCTTGGTGCGATCCTGGGCCAGTTCGGCCTCGAGCGCGGCCAGCACCGCCTCCCGGTTGGACCGCGCGGTCATGTCGATGAAGTCGATGACGATGATGCCGCCGATGTCCCGCAGCCGCAGCTGACGGACGATCTCGCGGCAGGCCTCGACGTTGGTCTTGAGCGTGGTGTCCTCCAGGAACCGCTTGCCCGACGTAGCGGCCGGTGTTCACGTCGATGACCGTCATGGCCTCGGTGTGGTCGATCACGATGTATCCGCCCGAGGGCAGATCGACCCGACGCCGGAGGGCCTTCTTCACTTCTGCGTCGAGACCGAAGCGCTCGAACAGCGGAACGTCGTTGCCCTCGTAAGCTCCACCCGGCCGGCCAGATCGGGGGCCACCGCGCGCAGATAGTTGACCAGCCGCCGGTGCAGCTCTCGGATCGTCCACCAGCACGCTGCCGAACTCCGGGCCCAGCAGATCGCGCACCGACCGCATCGCCAGCTCGGCCTCCGTGTACACGAGCGACGGCGCGCCGGCGGCCGCCGCCCGGCGCTCCACCCCACCCCACACCCGCTGCAGGAAGCGGAGATCGCGGGCTATGTCGTCTTCGCCCGCTCCTTCGGCGGCGGTGCGGACGATCAGCCCTCCGGGCTCGGGTCGAGGTCCTTGCAGACCGAGCGCAGCCGCTCGCGTTCGGCGTCGTCCAGCCGGCGGGAGACTCCCACCGAGGTCGCGAGCGGCAGATAGACCAGGTAGCGCCCGGCGAGGCCCACCTGGGTGGTGAGGCGAGGGCCCTTGTTCCCCATGGCGTCGCGGGTCACCTGCACCAACACCTCCTTGCCGCCCTGGAGCAGGCTGGTGATCTTGCGCGGCTGCCCCGCCCGCGCCTCCGGCCGTGGTCACTTCGTCGACGTAGAGAAAGCCGTTGCGCTCCAGGCCGATGTCGACGAAGGCGGCGTCCATGCCCGCCAGCACGTTCTCCACCCGGCCCTTGTAGATGTTGCCCACCAAGGAGGCCTGACCGGGGCGCTCCAGATACAGCTCGGCCAGCCGGCCCTCCTCCAGCAGGGCCACCCGGGTCTCGAGGCTGTCACGCGAAATGACCAGTTGCTTCACGGGTTTCCGACCTTCACGTCAGGTGTATCTCTGTCCGCTCGATGCTCTCGATCTCCAGCTGCACGTCCGACCAGCCCGGCCAAAGCTTCGACGACACGTTCGGGACGCGCCGTTCCGGTCGGACTGATCGCCGCTCGGAAGGACAATGTGTGCGCCGAACCAGGTCCGTCACCGACCTGGACACGGTCCACATAGCTTTTGACGTCGATGCGGCGTACCCTCCCCTCCCTCGCCTCTTCCAGCGGCAACTCGGCCGCATCAGCGAAGCGAGCCGCGGCGTCGGTCAGAATGCGACCCAACTCTTCCCCTGAGGGACCGGAGGGCGACGGGCTCACCCGGACCTCGTACGTGGCTCCCACCACCCTGGCGGGCAGAGGGCGTGACGCCTCGTACGGCTCCAACGCAAGCAACCTCATGTGCGCCGGGAGAGAAGCCGCCAGACGAGCCGCGAACCCGGAGTCCGCCTCCTCGGCAAGCTCGAACTGGCAGAACTCGCGGAGCCCTTCCACACCCACGGCCAGAGGAAGCGCCAGGCTGAGGAGGGCTTTGGGACGCATGCCGGCGGAGAGCGCCAGCCGGCCCCCGGCTTTGCGCACTGCACGCCGGAACACCTCCGTCCGGTCCAGGTGGCCGATGAAACGGCCTCTCCCGGTCACCGAGAAGGTGGCGACATAGCGCCACCGTGGATCTGATGCGGAGGCCGAGGGCGTTGTGCCCAGCCGAGCCGCGACCACGGACACGTCATCGACGACCACGGCGGCGCCGTCAGCAACGGCCGGCGCGCCACCGTCAGCGGCAGCCAGATCGTTGGCCGGCCCCTCCTCGCAGGCCCCACAGTCCGAGCAGCCGTCCCAGCGGCAATCGCCCGTGCGCTCGCCCCGCGCCGCCTTCTGCCACTCTTCCCACAGGAAGTCGCGGTCCACGGTGCCCTGGACGATCGTCCCAGGGCAGGGGCAGATCGGGCGCGAGAGTGGTGGTGGCGAGTTCCTCGGCTGAGGTGCCCGCCGTCTCGAACGCCTCTCTCCAGGCGTCGCCGCGGAACTCCTCGGTCCAGGAGTCGAAGCGGGCGCCGCCGCGTCCAAGCCCCCTCGATCACCGCGCCCATCTCCTCGCCCCCTCGGGCGAGCGCCGCCTCCAGGTAGCTCTTGTCGACTCCGTGGAGAGTCAGCTTGATCCCCGGTCTGCGCAGGCGGGAGCGCAGCAGTTCCTGGCGGCGCATGAGCGTCTCCCGATCGGCCATGCCCGCCCACTGGAAGGGGGTGAAAGGCTTGGGGATGAAGTTGTTCACGCTGACGTTGAGCTGCAGCCGCCCCGCCCGTGGACCCCAGGGTGCGCCGGCCCAGTTCGCGGATCGCCAGGCACAGGTCGGCGATGGCGAGCACGTCGTCGTCGGTCTCCAGCGGCAGCCCGATCATGAAATAGAGCTTCAGCGTGGTCCGCCCGGCAGCGAAGGCCTCCTCGGCGGCGGCCAGCACGTCGTCCTCGGTCACGTTCTTGTTGATGATGTCGCGCATCCGCTGGCTGCCGGCTTCGGGCGCCAGGGTCAGCGAGGGACCGGTGGGCGACACCAGGTGGGCAAGCCGGACCGCCGCGCTGTCCACCCGCAGCGAGGGCAGCGAGACGCGCACCTCGGGATGGGCTCGCGCCGTTCGGGCCAGAACATCCGCTCATGCACGAGTAGTCGGTGGTGGAGAGAGAGGCAAGGGCCAACTCCTGGTGACCGCTGGCGAGCAGCTGGGTCTCGGCCATACTCAGCACCTCGTCCGCCGATCGCTCGCGCACCGGCCGGTACCACATCCCCGCCTGGCAGAAACGGCAGCCCCGGGTGCATCCCCGCATGATCTCCACCCAGGCGCGATCGTGCACGCCGGCGGTCAGCGGGACCAGGCACGCGTCTGGATAGGGCGCGCCCTCCAGGCGGCGGAGGACCCTGCGCGTCACCCCTGTGCTCACACCGGGCACGAACACCCCGTCCAGACGACTCAGGCGCTCCTTTGCCTCGGCCCGTGAGGCTCCCTCCCGCTTCGCCTCCGCCATCACCGTGAGTATCTCCGGGAAGAGCTCCTCACCGTCGCCCACGGCCACCGCGTCGAAGAACCGGCTCATCGGCAGGAAGATCGGCGCAGGCCGGTCCGCCGGCCATGACCAGAGGGTTCCCCTCGCCCCTGTCGGCCGCACGGAGCGGGATGCCGGCCAGGTCGAGCATCTCGAGAACGTTCGTGTAGTTGAACTCGTGCTGCAGAGTGATGCCCAGGAGGTCGGCGCCGGATACCGGACTCCACGTCTCCAGCGTCAGCAGGGGAACACTCTCGCGCCGCATTGCGCCGATCGCGTCCACCCACGGCAGATAGACGCGCTCGACCGCCACCCCCTCGGCGCACCCGGCCAGGTGGTAGAGGATCTGAAGGGCCTGGTTGGAGATGCCGATCTCGTAGGTATCGGGGAAACCCAGCACCACGCGCAGCTCGCCGGGAGACCGGCCGAATCCGGGACCAGCCCCGGACTCCTCGCCTATCAGGCGCGCGGGCTGCCGGATCTCGGCAAGGATGTCCTCGAATTGTCGCCGGAACGCGGTGTCGCTCAACTCTTCAGCGAACCAGCCAAAGCCACCACCCGGCTGGTGGAGGCAGGAGCGCCTTTCTCGAAGTACTGAATAGCCCCCAAACCCAAGGCCACTGTGGCCGAATAGCCGGTGCCGGCCTTCACGACCCAGCCCAGCCCAGGCATCGAACCGCACGAGAGACCTGGCGATGGCACGCATACCGAAGCCCGCGCCCACGATCGCCGGCCAGTTCGACCGCCCGCTCACGGTCGATCGCCTCCCCGTAGATGCTGGCGATGGAGAGGACCATCTTGGCCTGGTTGAGCGTCATAGCCGGCATGTCGGCCCCAGGGATGAAGAATGCCAGTCCGATCAGGGCGTTCTGCCCGGCCGACCGGTAGACCACCCGGCGCGCCGCGGCCGCCCTCAAGACGGGATAGCGTCGTCCCAGAGCCGCGGCGTGATCGCCGGCGGTCTGCGCGCAGGCATCGAACACCCGCTTCCAGCCGTGGGGCGTGTCGGAG
Organism: uncultured Actinomycetes bacterium; assembly: GCA_963714175.1. Classification (GTDB taxonomy): domain Bacteria; phylum Actinomycetota; class Thermoleophilia; order RBG-16-64-13; family RBG-16-64-13; genus RBG-16-64-13. The sequence continues at coordinate 290,345 of CAVQNN010000012.1, forward strand.
AACGACAATCGCGAGCAGCCTTTGCCAAGATAGCTGCTCTTGCCCGTCGCCGCGACGCCGTCGTCGACCACGATGACGGCTCCCCCCTTCGGCCTCCACTGGCCGAACGCGGAGAGGGCTTCCGCCTCACCTTCCGCCGACGCGAAGACCACCAGCACCTCGCCGGGGACCGACGACAGCCCCGGAAGCTCGGCCAGCGGACGTACCCAGGTGGCCGGTGCTACGCCTCCGTCGGATAGTTCGCGTTGGGCGGTCTCCACCAGACGTGCGTCGCCCGCCAGCGTGATGCTCGCCGACTGGGCCGGTCTGCGCGGTCACCTCTTTCCACGCATCCATGGCTTTCGATAGGTTCACAGGCAACTTGGCCACTCACAGCCTCCCTAGGAACTCTTCAGCGCCGGGATCATCACTTGGGTTGACCGGCCACTGAGTGCACGTGCACGCTCTCCAGCAGGCCGATGGCCATCAAGAATACTACCAGGGAGCTGCTGCCGAAACTGACGAAGGGTAGAGGCAGCCCTGTGACCGGCATGATCCCGATGGTCATCCCGATGTTGACGAACACCTGGAAGACAAGAACCCCGGCCACCCCGGCAGCCAACAGCGTGCCGTAGATATCCCGCGACATCCTGGCGATGCGGAACGCCCGCCACACGACGACCGCGAAGAGGCCGATGAGCAACGCCGCCCCCAGGAAGCCCAGCTCCTCGCCTATCACCGCGAAGATGAAGTCGGTGTGCCGCTCGGGCAGGAAGTCCAAGCTGTGCAGTGTCCCCTGCGCCAGATAGCCCTTGCCGGTGAACATGCCGCTACCTATCGCCATCTTGCTCTGGAGCAACTGGTATCCGGCATCGGTGGGGTCGCTCTCGGGATCCAGGAACACCGTCAGCCGCTTCAACTGGTACTCCTTGAGCAGGTTCATGCCAAAGACGCTCGGAAGTACCCGCAGAACTAGAACACCTGCCAGCACTGTAGCGCCCGCTAGGACACCAAGGTGGGGAAGACGGATGCCCCAGACGACCAGCATGGTGACCAGAATGGCCACCAGACACAGCGAGGTCCCCAGGTCGGGCTGCAAGAAAATGAGCACGCCCGGCAGCAACACGTACAGGACGCAGAGAACGACAAAGCGGAACCTGTGACGCAACTCCACCCCTTCAGCGAGCACCGCGCCGAATGAGATGATCAGCAAGAACTTGACCAACTCGGCAGTCTGCAGCCGGAAGCCCCCGTACTCCAGCCACCGGTTCGCCCCCACGTCGGCTCCACCCGAGCCCACGATCAGCGTCAGCACCAGCAACAGCAGGCTGCCTCCGTATATGTACATCTGCCAGCGGGCGAACCACCTGTAGTCGGCGATGCTGAGCGTGATGAGAAAGACAAAGCCAAGTGCGAGACCGACGGCCTGCGACCGCACATACCAGAAGGGCGTCGACAGCGTGGGATCATCGTGCGTGGCCGAGAACAGCATGAAGAACCCGTAGACCACCAGGGCCAGCGTGGCTCCCAGAAGGACCCAGTCCATGCTCTTGAGGTAGTTGGCCAGGGAGAACCCCAGCGGCTGCCGCCGTTCGCGAGCTAGTTGGAGTACGTTTGGGCGCTCGTTCACTCAGCCACCTATTCCGTCGCGCTGAGCGGGATGTCACCGCGGGGCTCGTTGAAGTAGGCTTCCATGACTCTCCGGACCACCGGAGCGGCAACCGAACTTCCGTGCCCGCCCTCTTCGATGATCGCCACCACCACAATCTCGGGCTCGGAGTTGCCGTCCGCGGGGGCGTATCCCATGAACAGCGCGTAGTCGTCATCGCCTCCCTTCTCAGCCGTCCCGGTCTTGCCGCCCACGGCGATGGGGAAGCCGCTGAAGTAGTCGTTGGCCGTGCCCGTCGGGTCGGAGATGACCAGTCGCATCCCTCTTCTGATGTCGCTCAAGTAGTCGGCATCGGAGATGTCAAGCCGGCCGTTCTCTTCGCTCGCGAACTGGTGGACGACGGTCCCGGAGGAATCGGTGATCTGCAGGGCCAGGCGTGGCACCCAGACGACGTTACCTTGGTTTGTGTTCACAATCGCCGACAAGGCAACCGCCAACTGCAGCGGAGTCACCAGCAGGTCGCCCTGACCGATCGCCAGGTTGATCTCGTCGCCGGTCTTCCACTCCTGACCCCTCTCCCGCGCCCAGGTCTTGTCGGGTACCCTGCTCCCTTCCGTCTCTCCAGGCAGATCGATGCCGGTCTGCTCGGAGAAGCCGAACTTCTTCAGCCCTTCCTGGAGTACCGCCGTAGGCTGCTCGTACAGCTTCTTGCCCAGGGTGTAGAAGTAGACGTCGCAGGATTGCTCGATAGCCTGGGCCAGATTGACATTGGGACCATGTCCATCGGTGGCCCAGTCCTTCCACGTCTGTTCTCCCACCTTGAACTTGCCATAGCAGTCGACCGTGGTGTCCGCCTTCACCACCCCCGCCTCTAGCGCCACAGCGGCAACGAAGGGCTTGAAGGTGGAGCCAGCCGGATACAGCCCATTGATGGCCCGGTTGAACTGGGGCTTGTTGACATCGCTATTGAGTTCATCGTATTGCTCGGTGCTCATGCCTCCCACCCACAGCGAGGGGTCGTAGTCGGGGAAGGAAGCCATAGCCAGCACTTCGCCGGTGCGCGGGTCGAGAGCCACCACCGCCCCGCCGGCCGCGTTTGTGAAACCTGCCGAATGGGCGCGCTGAATACCCTCGACGATGGCATCCTCGGCCGCCTGCTGCAGGTCGGCGTCGATGGTCAGGAAGAGGTTGAATCCCGCGGCGGCGGGCTGGTCCTCGATGAACTTGGTGGGCTGCCCGCTGGAGTCCACCTCGACTTTCTTGTAGCCGTCGGTTCCGCGAAGATAGGAGTCATATTGCCGCTCCACACCGTCCCTGCCGACGTGGACCCCGGCTTCCAGATCGCCGAACTCCTTTGAGTCCAGGTCTTCCTTGAATATCTCGCCCACGTAGCCCAGCAGGTGAGTGGCGAGGGCCTTGAACGGATACTCCCGCAGATAGGTCTTCTCGACTATCACACCCGGGAAGTCGAGCGCATGTTCTTTGAGATACGCGACCACCGTGTTCTCGGGCACGTCTTCCTGGACAACGTACGTTCTGTAGGAATCCTTCGCAGCCTTCTCGTAGGCGTCCAGCAGGTCGGCATCCGACATCTCCAGCAACTCGGCCAGATCGAAGATCTCTCTGTAGAACTGCTCGGGCTCGTCTTCTGGGTCGCGCATGTCCATGGGGAGCAAGCCCACGCTCAGACCCGCCCGGTTGTCCACGAGGATCTTGCCGTCGCAGTCATATATGACTCCTCGGGGAGCCTCGACGACCACGGTGCGCTCCCGGTTGCCCGTCGCGGAGGCGGTGTAGACATCGCCCTGGAGGATCTGCAGATACCACAGGCGAAACACGAGGAGGCCGAACAAGGCCAGGGCGAAGAGAAGCAACACGCCCAACCGGATGCCGATGAACGAGTCGTCCTCAGAGGACTTCTTCCGTTTGATCGGCTGCAGGATCATTCTGCTCTGCTCCTGGGGATCGCCGGCTCCTCGTGTGCCGTCCCTATCACCCTCAGCCGCATCAACAGCAGATAGACCGGCACGGTCACCAAGCCGTCGAGAACCGCCTCCGGCAGCATCTGAGTCCCCACCACGGTGAAGAAGCCTGCCCGGGGACCCATCACGTAGTGTGCCAGCCCATACGCGAACTGAGCGAAGAAGGAAGCCCCCGCCGCCATGATAAGCACTCCCCAAGGGTTCACCGTCCCCAGACGGAGCACCAGCATCCCCAAGAAGTACCCCGTCAACACGTAGACGAGTGAACGCAGGCCAGAAACCTGCATATAGGCCATGTCGGCCACGATGCCGGCCAGGAATCCGAAGATGGCCCCCTCCATCGACCCTCGGGCGATCGCCACGACCACAGTGAAGATGAGAAAGACGTCGGCCGTAACGCCAAGAACAGTCACCCGTGACGTCAGCAGTATCTGCAGCGCCAAGGCGATGACGAGAAGGAGCAGCACTCTGCCCACAGCTCTCAGTTGCTTGCGGCCCACGCCTAAAACCCCGTCTCGACTAGAGTGGTGGTAGTGGTCGACGAGGTGGTTCTGACGGACGCGCTGGTAACGGTAGACGAGGTCGGCGCTGTTGACCGGCTGGTGGTGGCCGTCGATGAGACGGTGGGCGGCAAGCTGGTTGTAGTCGGGGAGGTGGAGACGGTCGACGAGGTGGATGCCGTTGGCAACGTGGTCGAGGTCGTAGGCAACGTGGTCGAGGTCGACGTGGTCGTCACTAGAGGGACTATCAGGACCATGACCTCCTCAAGGACTCGGAAGTCAACGAAAGCCCGCACTTCGATCTCTTTGTAGATGTTGACATCCTCCTCACCCACGCTGGCCACGAGACCGATGGGGATGTCGGCCGGGTAGATGCCACCATATCCCGAAGTGACGATGATGAGTTTCGGATCGACGCGGATATCCCGGTCGACGTAGTCCATCATCAGACTGCCCGAGACCGACCCCTCGACCATCCCTTCGGCTCGGGACCCCTGGATCTTGGCGGAGACGCTGGAGTTCCAGTCGATGATGAGCACCACTCTTGCTGCATGCTGCGTGACCTCCGTGACCCTGCCCACCAGACCCTTGCCGGCGAGGGTCTCACCGGCCACAGGCGTGGCTCCCACCACGGCTTGGCCGACCTCTATGCCGTCTGCCGAGCCCTTGTCTATCTGGATCCATGCCTCCCAGCGATCGGGCGACTTGCCTATGACCTGGGCCACCACGAAACTCGTGCCCTCGGGGTAGGTGCCTTTGTCGCGCAGATCGAGCAGGCCTCGCAACCGCTCGTTCTCCTCAGCCTGTTCCTCGAGCTTGATCGCCTCCCCCTGAATCGTCTGCAGCTCCTCCTCCAGGCGGTTCGCCCTCTCGTGAGCCGACCAGAGGGTCTTGAACCACTCGTAGCCGTCTTGGAATGGTTCGGCCACCTTGGCCCCCCAAGACTGCAGTGGCGATAGAATATTGGACCCCGCCTGCTGTATCGCGTGCACGGGTCCGGAATCTGACTCGCGGAATGAGATAGTCAGCAGAGCTAACGACGCGAGGATCAGAAAGACGAAGACAGGTCTCCGCCAGGCTACCTTGTTACGCGGCATAATGACCTCCGCTACCTAGCAGGCTGTCAGTAGCGGCGTCTCTTTGTCCTCTGTGACAACCGATGAAGCGTATCGAACTCCTCCAGGGACCGGCCCGAGCCTACGGCGACGCATGTGAGGGGCGATTCGGCCAGGTTCACCGGCATCTGGGTCTCCTCGCGCACCCGCTCGCACATGCCCTGCAGCAGTGAGCCGCCGCCCGCGAGCATTATTCCTCGGTCCATGATGTCGGAGGCCAATTCGGGCGGGGTCTTGTCCAATGTGGACTTGATAGCGTCGATGATGGCCGCCACCGGCTCCTCGATCGCCTCCCTGATCTCCTCGGAGGAGACCACCAGGGTCTTGGGCAAGCCGGTGACCAGGTCGCGACCGCGAATCTCAGCTTGTTCCTCGGGCTCGAGCGGGTAGGCGGAGCCGATCTCGAGCTTGAGCTCCTCGGCGGTCTGGCTGCCGATCATGAGCTTATATTCCTTCTTGATGTAGGCGATGATCGACTCGTCCAACTCGTCTCCGCCGATGCGAATCGACTGCGCCACCACGATGCCGGCCAGGGAGATGACCGCGACCTCACTCGTACCGCCGCCGATGTCGACGATCATGCTGCCGGTGGCCTCGGCCACCGGCAGGCCCGCCCCGATAGCGGCGGCCATGGGCTCCTCGATCAGGTAGGCCGACCGGGCACCCGCACTGATGGTGGCCTCTTCAACAGCCCGTCGTTCGACTCCCGTTACTCCAGAGGGAACGCAGACCACGACGCGTGGATGCGCCCAACGGTTCTGGTGCACCCGCTGGATGAAATGGCGCAGCATCTGTTCGGTCACGTCGAAATCGGCGATGACGCCGTCTTTCAGCGGTCGGATAGCGTTGATGGTGCCGGGTGTACGGCCCAGCATGCGCTTGGCGTCGGTCCCCACCGACAGCACCTCTCCCGTACGGGAGTCGACGGCCACCACCGATGGTTCGGAAAGGACGATCCCCCGACCGCGCACGTACACGAGTGTAGTGGCTGTGCCCAGATCCACTGCCATGTCTCGCCCGGCGAAGCCGGTGATGAACTCGGTGAAAGCTATTGCACTTCCTCCATGCTGGCCGTCATTGCAATCCACTCCTGGGACCGCGGAGCCTGGGTATTATACCTATTGCGGCAAGGCTGTGCGGATTTCCTTGTCGGAGTCGGTCGCAGTCCACTCTCTGCCGACCAGATCGAAGCCCATTTCCCTGAATAGACGAGCCAGTAGACAAAGGGGAAGACCCACCACGTTGCTGTACTCGCCGCGCACTTCCGACACGAACAGCCCGGCCAAGCCCTGGATGGCGTACCCCCCCGCCTTGCCCCGCCACTCTCCGGTGTCTAGGTACGCCTGTATCTGAGCCGTCTCGAGAGGAAGAAAGGTCACGTCGGTCACGGCGCTCGCTACCCTGACCTTTTCGACCGCTGCCGAAGAGCCGGTACCTCCTGTCCGGACGAGCGCCACTCCGGATACCACCTGATGGGTCCGGCCCGACAGCGCCGCCAGCATCCCCGCGGCCTCCGCAGCCGAAGCGGGCTTGCCCATCACAGCCTGGTCTATCGTCACCAGGGTGTCCGTTCCCAGCACGAACGTGCCTGGGGCTATGTCGTGAGGCAGGGACGCGCCCCTCACCTTGGCAAGTGCGTTCATCTCAGCCAGGGCGATGGCGGCTCCATCCCCCGCCTCCTCGGCCTCCGAAGGCACCACGATGAACGGGATCCCAACATCGCGCAACAACGAATGCCGCCGCGGCGATTGCGACGCCAGGATCAGCCGGAAATCGGCCGGGAAAGCGCGGTCGGTCCACCGTCAGAGTCACCGGGGGTGCTACGCATGGCTCGACGCCTCCTAGGCGCTGAGTTCCCCACCCTCCGGGAAGAAGATGCCGATCTCGCGCTCCGCGCTCGCCGGACTGTCGGCGCTATGGACGACGTTACGGCGCATGTCGAGGCCAAAATCGCCCCGCACGGTGCCCGGGTCCGCCTCCAGCGGGTTGGTCGCGCCCATCATGCGTCTTACGATCTTCACAGCCGACGGACCCTCAACCACCATGGCGAATATTGGTCCCGACGTTATGTGCTCGACCAGTTCGTCGTAGAACCCCTTGCCCTTGTGCTCCGCGTAGTGTCTGGCTGCCATCTCGGGGGTCACGATGAGCATACGCGCGACCTTGATGGTCAGTCCGCGCCGCTCCATCCTGCTGATGACTTCTCCGATCAGCCCGCGAGCCACACCGCTCGGCTTGACCAGCACCAACGTCTTCTCGATCACTTCATCCTCCAAACATCAGGGGCGATAACGCGGTATTCACTGCAGAGCCCAGGCGACCTTCGCCGCGGGCTACTTGGTGGTCCAGAGTTCGGTCGGCTCCTCCATGGGAGGCGCGACGCGTTTTGCTCTGGGGTCGTGTCCGCAGTATGGACATAGCTTCCATCCCGGCTCGAGCACCCGCTCGCACGAAACGCAGGTCGACCGAAGAGTCCGGCGACAGGCGGGGCAGGCCACAAACTCGGGTCGGATGAGTTCTCCGCACGAAGGACAGGCGCGCATAATCTGCAGTTCTTGTTCCATGGCGCGCATCTCCAGCTCCCGCTCCCGGCCCTCGGCCAGATACTCGGCGGGCCTGAGGATCGCGTAGACGACAGTACCCATGAACGGCAGGACGAGAGACGTCAGCACCGCCACTCCGACGATGATAGGGTCGTCAATACGCTTGCGGGCGTCCTTGAGGGTCCAGAACACGAGCGCCAACCACAAGACCGCGACGCAGAACGCCGCGACATATAGAGCTAGCTTCCACACCGGGGAGCTGATTATCGAGCTGATGTCCTCGAAGACGCTGTCCAATTCACGCTCCTAGATCAGGATCCGCGCTAGGACGAAACCGACGGTAAAGAATACCACCACGATGATGAGCAGGACGAGCAGCGTGATAAGCACCGACACGCCTGTCTGCCTCTGCTTCGCCGGGGTGGCCACGGCCTAGTTCAGTTCCCTCTTGAGATCGGAGATCAGGGTGAGCGATCCGGTCACCAGCACCACCTGGTTGGAGGTCGCCAGCCGGTAGGCGCTGACCATGGCGGAGCGCGGGTCGGGGTCTATGAAGACCTCGGGGCCCCTTCCCGGTTCGGAGATGATGGCGGCCAGTTCGTCCGCGGTGAGCGCCCGAGAACTCGAGCTCTGGGTGGCGAAGACGATGTCGCAGCAGGGCGCCAGGTGACGCACCATCTCCCGAGCGTCCTTGTCTCTGAGAATGGAGATCACGGCGATCAGTCTGCGCCTCTCGAGGATCTGCTCGAGGCAGCGTACGGTCTCCTCCATCCCCTGGGGGTTGTGCGAGCCGTCGAATATGCAGAGGGGCTGAGAGCTGATGATCTCGAGACGCCCTGGGACGCCGGTGTTCGCGAGTGCGGCGCGAACCATGCCGCCATCCAACTCCTCTCCGGTGAACAGTTCGACGGCCGCCACCGAGACCGCCGCATTTGCACGTTGATAGTCGCCCAGGACCTTGAGACTGATGTCGGTGTAGCAGCCATAGAGCCCAAAGATGTCGAAAGACTCGGCCCGGGGATCGGACAGCGCGACGAATTCGTCGCCCAGGAAGTAGCACTCGGCCTCCCTGGCGCGCACAGATGTCCTTCAGTTCGGCCTTCAGCTCCGGGTCGAGCATCCCGGCCGCGACCTTGCCCTTGAGAGGGATGACCGCTGCCTTCTCCTTGAGGATGGCCGAGGTGGTGTCGCCTAGGAGCTCGGTGTGCTCCCGGCCGATCGTGGTTATGACCTGCACCTCGGAGGAGATGACGGAGGTGGCATCCAACCGGCCGCCCAGGCCGGCCTCGATGACGGCCACATCGCAGGCCTGTTCTTTGAAATAGAGCAGAGCGGCAGCCGTCAGGATCTCGAACTGAGTGAGAGACTCGCCGGATGCGAAGCCTTTCTCCAGTTCGTCGGCCACGGGGCGGATCCGGGCTACCAGCTCACAGAATTCGTCCTCAGTGGAGGGCACGGAGTTGACCATCTGGCGCTCAGCCAGGCTGATCAGATGCGGGGAAACATAGGCCCCGACCTTCAAGCCCTGCGCTTCCAGCATGGAGGAGATGAAGCGGGTGGTCGAACTCTTGCCGTTGGTGCCCACCACGTGGATGGTCCGGTAGGCTTTCTGGGGCGAGCCAAGCGCCTCCACCAGCTTGGTGACGCGCTCCAGCCCAAGGCGCATGCCCAGACGCTCGAGCCCGTTGATGTACTCCCAGACCTCGGCCGGATCGCAGGTGTTCCGGCGGGTCAACGCCGTTTCCCTTCAGATAGGGGCAGTTCTCCCCCGACGCGCTCACTATACTGGCGGCGCACCTCGGCGAGCACCGTCTCGGCGGCGGCCAGGCGATCCCGCAGTTCCGGCCACGATGGCTTCGGGCGCCTTGGCCAGGAAGCCCTGGTTCTCCAGCTTGACCCGGGCTTTGGCCGCCTCAACGTCGGCCTTCTGAGCCTTGTTCACCAAGCGCTCGCGCTCCCGGTCGACATCCACCAGGCCCTCGAGATCGAGCAAGGCCCTGACGCCCGGGCCCTCGATGGAGGCGAAGCGTCCCGGCGGCGGGTTCTCTCCGGACGATGACCTCCGTCAACTCGCATCCGGAGAGTTGCCGGAACGCAGCCCGCAGGTCCAAGACCGTCGAGGCCGCTCCGGGCTTCAGCTCCAAGATGCGAACGCTGCCCACCATGTCGCGGGCCAGCCCCAGTTCCTCACGCGTCGAGCGCAGGCCGCCGACGACGGTCGTGAAGATCTCCATGACCACCTCGGCCTCCGGGTCCACCCACTCGGGTCGGGCCTCGGGGTACTTGGCGTCGAACAGACTGGCCGGACGTTGCCCAGACGTGACCTGAGGAAGGTACCCGTAGATCTCCTCGGTGACGAAGGGCATGAGCGGGTGCAGCATCGTCATCACCTGCTCGAGCAGAACGAGAAGGTTGCCGCTCACCTGCAGGCGCTCGTTCTCGTCGTCGCTGTAGAGGCGGGTCTTCGCCACCTCCAGATACCAGTCACAGAGCTCGTTCCACACGAAGCGATAGAGCACCCGGGCCACGTCGTCGAACTCGTAGCTCTCGTACAGGCCGGCTACCTCCTGGCTCACCGCCGTCAGCCGGCTGAATATCCAGCGGTCGGCCGGCGTGGCCAAGTCCACGCGCTGCTCGGCCTCGGGATGGGCGCCCTGCAACACGAGGCGAGAAGCGTTCCAGATCTTGTTGGCGAAGTTCCTGCCCATCTCGATGCGCTCCGCGCTGAAGCGCACGTCCTGGACGGAACTCATGTAGGCCAGCCCGAACCGGGTCGCGTCGGCTCCGTAGTCGGCGATGAGTTCGAGGGGATCGACGCCGGTGCCCAGGCTCTTGCTCATGCGCCTGCCGTCGGTGGCCAACACCGTGGGATGGATGATGACGTCGCTGAACGGTATGTCGCCCATGAACTCGAAGCCCATCATGATCATCCGGGCCACCCAGAGATAGATGATGTCGCGAGCCGTCGACAGCACGGTGGTGGGATAGAAGGTCTCGAGCTTCGCGGTCTTCTCCGGCCACCCCAGAGTGGCGAAGGGCCACAGGGCCGAGCTGAACCAGGTGTCGAGCACGTCTTCCTCGTGCCGCAGGGCACCCCCGCACTTCTCGCAGGCGGCCGGAGGCGACGCCGCCACCATGAGGTGCTCGCACTCCTCGCAGAAGTAGGCCGGGATGCGGTGCCCCCACCACAGTTGCCGGCTGATGCACCAGGGCCGGATGCCCCTCATCCAGTCGAGGTAGACCTCGCCCCAGCGGTCGGGCACGAAACGCACCCGGCCGTCCTCCACCGCTGCGATGGCAGGCTGCACCAGGCGCTTCATGTCCATGAACCACTGCAGGGAAAGGAGCGGCTCGATGGTGGTGCCGCAGCGGTAGCAGGTGCTGACCGCGTGGTTGTAGTCCTCGGCCTGCACGAAGAGACCCTGCTGCTCCAGCCGCTCCACGACGGCCGTCGCGGGCTTCGGCAGTGCTCAGCCCCGCGAACTCCCCGGCCTCGGCGGTCATGAGCCCGTCGAGACCGATGACCGACACGCTGGGCAGACCGTGACGCATGCCGATCTCCCAGTCGTCGGGGTCATGCGCGGGGGTGATCTTGAGAGCGCCGGTCCCGAAGCCGATGTCGACGTGCTCGTCGGCGATGATCGGCACCTCGCGCCCCACCAAGCGGCACCACGGCAGTCCCTCCCACGAAGCGGCCGTAGCGCGGGTCCTTGGGATTCACGGCCACCGCGGTGTCGCCCAGGATGGTCTCCGGGACGAGTGGTGGCCACCGTCAGGGTCTCGTCGGACCCGGCGATGGGGTACTTCACGTGGTACAGCTTGGCCTGGCCGGTCCTCGTGCTCCACCTCGAGGTCGGAGATGGCCGAGCCGCAGCGGACGCACCAGTTGACCAGATAGACGTCCCGGTAGATGTCGCCCTTCTCGTACAGCGACACGAAGACCTTGACCACGGCCTGCTGATAGGCCTCGTCCATGGTGAAGCGCTCGGACTCGTAGTCACAGGCACAGCCGATGCTCTTCAACTGGTGGATGATGGTGGAGCCGTACTCGCGGCGCCACTCCCACACCCGCTTCTCGAAGGCCTCCCGGCCGATGTCCTCTTTGCGCAGGCCCTCACCGGCCAACTGACCCTCGACCTTGTTCTGCGTGGCGATGCCGGCGTGGTCGGTGCCCACCACCCACAGGGTGTTGAAGCCCCGAAGATGGTGGTAGCGGATGAGGATGTCCTGGATGGTGTCGTTGAGAGCATGCCCCATGTGCAGAGAGCCGGTGACGTTCGGCGGCGGGATGGCGATGGTGTAGGCAGGGCGCGGATCGTCGGGAAGCGGCCTGGAAGGCCGACCGGTCCAGCCAACGCTTCATCAGCCGCTCTTCGACTTCGTGCGACGCGTAGCGCGCCGCCATGCTCACCTCGGTCACGATATGTCCGTTCCCTCTTGCTCCTGCAGGCCCAGCAGCGCCAGCGGGAGCACGTCTATGAAGTTGTCCACGTACACGATATCAAGGCCCTTCTTGAGCTCGGCCGGCAACTCCTCGACCTCCGGGGCCACCGTGGCCGGCAGGACGACGGTCTCCACGCCTTCGCGCAGCGCCGCCAGGAGCTTCTCCTTGAGTCCGCCCACCGGGAGCACCTGCCCGGTCAGGGTGATCTCACCCGACAGAGCCACCTTGGGGAGCACCGGCACCTGCACCAGGGCCGACAGCAGCGCCGTCGCCACCGCGATCCCGGCCGAGGGACCCTCTTTGGGTACGCCTCCCTCCGGGAAATGCATGCGCACTTCGAGCGCGGAGAGCAACTCATGGTCCGAGGGTAGCGGCGGCTCCGGCTCTCCCATCGGCTCCTCAGGCCGAAAGCCAGGCTCCGGAGCCGTGGTCTCGATCATCCGGCCCAGCGGCGCCCGCGCGTCGCCTCCGGATCTGGCCGCCACCCTCATCTCCAGATTCGGGCTGTTGGTAGTTGTCCAGAAGATAGGCACGACCGGGCGACTCGGCCCAGAGGGCGGACATCAAGGGATCGCGGACCAGTGAGGTCTTCAGATAGCCCCAGGCCGCGGTCACGCTCTCCTGCATGATCTCGCCCAGTTGCCCGGTGAGGTGGAAGTCGCCCTTGCCGGGCGTGACCACACACTCCACGCGGAGCACGTCTCCCCCGGCCCCCGTGTAGGCCAAGCCCAGGCTGACGCCCACCTGCGGCTCGGTGCCCAGACGGGCGGACAGGAACGGCGCCGGACCGACCAGCGGGGCCAGACCGCGCGGACCGATCCTGCGGGGCAGTGACTTGCCCTCCACTTTCATGCGCGCCAGACGCCGGTAGACCTTGCCGATCAGCCGGGCCATCTCGCGCACTCCCGCCTCGCGGGTGTATTCGCGCATCAGCAGGCGGAGCGCGGCCGGCGTGAACACGTTGCCCAGGTCGGCCAAGCCGCTCTCTTCCGCGATCTTGGGCACCAGGTGCCGTTGCGCTATCTCCAGCTTCTCCCGGTCGGTGTAGCCCGGCAGGCGGATGATCTCGAGACGATCGTGCAGAGTCTCGGGGATGTCTTCCTCGTAGTTGGCCGTGGCGATGAAGAAGACGTGCGACAGGTCGTATTCCAGCTCGAGGTAGTTGTCGCGGAAGGTGCGGTTCTGCACCGGATCGAGGACTTCCATGAGCGCAGCCGCCGGGTCGCCCCGCCAGTCGGACTCCATCTTGTCGATCTCGTCGAGCACGACCACGGGATCGTCCACGCCGGCCCGCTTCAGCGCATCGATGATCCGGCCGGGCATGGCGCCCACGTAGGTGCGGCGGTGTCCTCTGATCTCGCCCTCGTCGCGGACGCCGCCCAGGCTGATGCGCTGCAGGGGACGCTCCAGGCCCTTGGCGGTCGCCATGGCCACTGAGGTCTTGCCCACTCCCGGGCGGTCCCACCAGGCAGAGGATGGCGTTCGGAGGCGTGCCGCCGCGCAGGGAGGCCACCGCCAGGTACTCGATGATGCGGTCTTTGACGCTCTTCAGGCCGTAGTGGGTCTCGTCGAGCACGCGCGCCACCGCGACCACGTCGGGGATGGCCGAGCCGGACTGCACGCCCCAGGGCAGGCCCAAGGCCGTGTCCAGATATGTCTTGGCCACCGCGACTTCAGCGGAGAGCGGCGGCAGGTCGCTCAGACGCTTGATCTCCTTGGTCAGCGCGGCGGCGGCGGCTTCCGGCAGCTTCTTCTCCTGCAGCTGCTTGAGATAGGCGCCGCGCTCGCTGTCCTCTTCGCCCTCTTCGCCCAATTCTTCCTGAAGCACCTTGAGGCGCTCGTGCAGGAAGACCCGCCGCTGCTGGCGCTCGAAGCTGTCGTGGACGCGCTCGGATATCTCGTTCTCGAGCGCGATGAACTCGTTCTCCTGGATGAGGGTCTCGAGCAGAAGAAGCAGACGGGCCTCGGGCTCGTCTCCTTCGAGCAACTCCTGCTTGCGGTCGGGCCCGATCATCAGATTCGACGCCACGACGTTGACCATCTCCTCCGGATCGGTCACGACCTCGAGCGCCGTCTCGGCCTCCTCAGGAAGCTGCGGCGTCTGGCCCACGTAGCCGGCAGAACTCCCGCGCCACCGAATCCATGAGCGCACGGAGGCGCGGCTTCCTGCCCGGCGGTTTGCTCGAGCACGGGGCTGTAGCGCACCGTGAAGAAGGGCGAGACCGACTCGAAAGCGTCGATGGTCACGCGCTCCCTGCCCTCGATGAGAGCCTTCAGGGTGCCGTCGGACAGCCGTGAGAACTGCACCACCTTGGCCAGGGTACCGACCGTGAAGATGTCGGCAGGCTCCGGGTCGTCGGTCACGGCCGACCGCTGCGCGGCCATGACCAGCAGACCCCCGGACTGCTGAGTCTGCTCCAGAGCGCGGACGCCCTTGTCTCGCTCCACGAAGATAGGCGCCAGCATGCCCGGGAAGAGCACGAGGTCGCGCGTGGCCAGAAGCGGGATCGCCCGCTGGGTGTCAACCATCATTCCACCGCCGCGCGGGTCGATTCGGAGCAGAGCCACGCCGGCAGGGCGCGATGGTCAAGCCGCGGCTTCATTTCGAATCGACTCCCTATGCGGATTCTTGATCCAGCTCCAGGTCCTCGTGCGCGCTGCTCGTCACCAGGGTGGGATCGATCCGCTTCTCTATCACTTCCCGGGTGACCACGCACTTGGTCACGTCGCGCCGGCTGGGAAGCTCGAACATGACATTGGTGAGCGCCGACTCGATGATGGAGCGCAGCCCGCGGGCGCCGGTCTCCAGCTTCAGGGCCTGCTTCGGCGATGGCATCGAGCGCGTCCTTGGCGAAGATGAGGTCCACCCCATCGTACGCGAAGAACTTGTGGTACTGCTTGCGTGAGCGCGTTCTTCGGCTCGGTGAGGATCGAGACCAGGTCCTCCTCGCGCAGCTGATGCACGTTGCAGATGACCGGTAGACGCCCGATGAACTCGGGGATGAGCCCGAACTCCAGCAGGTCCTCGGGCAGCACCTTGGCGAACAAGCTCGCCCACGTCGCGTTGGTCCTTGCTCTCGATCTCGGCCCCGAAGCCCACGCCCTTCTTGCCGATCCTGCGCTCGATGATCTTCTCGAGATCGGCGAAGGCGCCGCCGCAGATGAAGAGGATGTTGGTCGTGTCGATGGTCAGGAACTCCTGGTGCGGGTGCTTGCGCCCGCCCTGAGGCGGCACGCTGGCCTGGGTTCCCTCGAGGATCTTGAGCAGGGCCTGCTGCACGCCTTCTCCCGACACGTCCCGGGTGATGGAGGGGTTGTCGGCCTTGCGGGCGATCTTGTCGACCTCGTCGATGTAGATGATGCCCGTCTCGGCCTTCTTGACGTCGAAGTCGGCCGCCTGGATGAGCTTGAGAAGGATGTTCTCGACGTCCTCGCCCACGTAGCCCGCTTCGGTGAGGGCGGTCGCGTCGGCGATGGCGAAGGGCACGTTGAGGATGCGGGCCAGCGTCTGGGCAAGCAGAGTCTTGCCGCACCCGGTCGGTCCCAGAAGCAGGATGTTCGACTTCTGCAGCTCGACGTCGCCCTCTTCCAGCGAGACCATGTGCACGCGCTTGTAGTGGTTGTAGACGGCGACAGCCAGAGCGCGCTTGGCCTCTTCCTGCCCGATGACGTAGTCGGAGAGGATGGAGTAGATCTCCTTCGGCTTGGGCAGATTGTCCAGGTCCAGAGTCGAGGGAGCGGTGAACTCCTCATCGATGATCTCGTTGCAGAGATCGATGCACTCATCGCAGATGTACACACCAGGGCCGGCGATCAGCTTCTTGACCTGACGCTGGCTCTTCCCACAAAAGCTGCAGAGCAGCTGCTCGGACGCTCCCGGCGGCTTCGGCACGAGTCGACCCCCTACCTGTGCTCGAGAATCTTGTCGATGATCCCGTAGGCGAGCGATTCCTCAGCCGTCATGAAGTAGTCGCGCTCGGTGTCGTGCTCGACCTTCTCCAGCTCCTGGCCCGTCCTGCTGGCCAGTATCTCGTCCAGTCGCTTGCGCAGGCTGAGAGCCTCCCGGGCGTGGATCTCGATGTCGGTCGCCGGTCCTTCGAACCCTCCCGACACTTGATGGATAAGTATCTTCGAATTCGGGAGAGCGTAGCGTTTACCTTTCGCGCCGCCGGCCAATAGCAGCGCGCCCATCGACATGGCGATGCCCACGCATATCGTCGACACGTCGGGCTTGATGAACTGCATGGTGTCGTACACCGCCAGGCCCGCGTAGACGTTGCCTCCCGGGCTGTTGATGTAGATGGAGATGTCTTTGTCGGGATCCTCCGACTCCAGATGGAGCAGTTGTGCAACCACCACGTTGGCCACCTGGTCGTTGATCGGGGTGCCCAAGAAGACGATCCGCTCGTTCAGCAGACGAGAGTAGATGTCGAACGCCCGCTCGCCTCGGCCGGTCTGTTCGACCACCATGGGGATCAGTGGACTCACGACGCCATCCTTTCCGCTTTGACTCAACTACCCTCCGCGGCCGTGTCACCCGTAGCCTCGGCGACCTCAGTTGCCTCCGCGGGCTCCGGGGCCGCGGGTGCCTCAGCAGCTTCGTCAGCCTCCGCGACCTCAGCATCCGCCACGACGGGCGCTTCGGCCGACGCCTTCTTCGCAGCCTTCGGGGCGGGCTTGGTAGCCGCCTCTTCGGTCACAGGCTCCGGTGCCACCTTCACGGCGTTCTCGGCGATGAAATCGACAGCCTTGTCGCGAAGGATCTGCTGCGTTAGGGACTGGATACGATTGTTCCTGTACAGCGCCTTCTCGAGTGTCTTCGCGTCCATCTTGCCGGCAGCCGCCATCTGGCCGATCACGACACTGATCTCTTCGTCGCTCGCCTCGAGGCCCTCGGCCTTGACGATGGCGTCCAGCATCAACGTCGTCTTCACATTGTTCGCCGCCTGCGGCTTCATATCCTCGATGATCTGTTCGATGGTCATCCCGGTGGCTTCTACGTAGCCCTCCAGCGAACCGCCCTGAGACTCGATCGAGCGCTTGAAGTCGGCAAGCATGTCCTCAGCCTGCCCAAGGACCACAACGTCCGGCAGGTCGATGGTGGCGTTGCCGGTAGCCACCTCGATCGCCGCGGTCCGGAAGCGCTGTTCGGCGGCATGCTCCCTGCCCTCGCGGATCTTGCTACGGATCTCCTGCCGGAGTTCGAGCAGGGTCGCGAACTCGCTCACCTCCGACGTCCACTGATCGGTGAGGGCGGGCAACTCCTTCTCTTTGATCTCCTTCAAGGCGATGGTGAAATCGACCGTCTTGCCCGCCAGATCGTCCGGCATGCCTTCGGGCAGCTCGAAGGGGAACGTCCGCTCCTCCCCGGCGCTCATGCCGATAGCCTGCTCCTCGACCTGAGCGAACACGCGCTCCCCTCCCACCTCGAACACGAAGTCGCTGGCCTCAAAATCCTCCAGCGGCTTACCGTCCAGGGAGGCCCGCAGATCGGCGGTCACGAAATCGCCCTTCTGCACGGCTCGTCCGCTGACCGGACGGAGCTCCGCGAACTCGTTGCGGAGACGATCCATCTGCGAATCGACTTCCGCGTCCGCCACCTCGACGGCATCCTTGGGCGCCTTGATCCCTTTGTACTCACCCAGGACTATCTCGGGCATGACCGTCACGGTGGCCGTGAAGCCCAAGGGCTTGTCCATCTCGGGGAGTTCGTCGTCGAGATCGATCTTTGGCCTGTCCACAGGGTCGAGGCCCAACTCCATCGCGGCTTCGGCGAACCAAACGCCCATCGACTCCTCGACGGCCTCGATCAGTATGGCTTCGTCGCCCAGCCGCTGCCGCACCATCGTCAAGGGAGCCTTGCCGGGCCGGAACCCGGGCATGTGCACCTCGCGCGACAGTTTCTTCAGATGAGTGTTGAAGGCTTCCTGTACTTCCTCGGTGGAAACCTCGACCGCAAGCTTGACTGTGTTCCCGTCGCGCTCGCTGAGGGTGGTCTTCACATCGATCCTTTCTTCAATTCTTGGCTCAAGCTACCCGAGTGCGGGTGAGAGGACTCGAACCTCCACGTCAAAGACACATGCTCCTAAGGCATGCGCGTCTGCCATTCCGCCACACCCGCGTGCTCCCGAAGGGGTGAACGACGGGATTTGAACCCGCGACCGCTGGGGCCACAACCCAGTGCTCTACCAACTGAGCTACGTTCACCATGTTCTCCATTCCGGCGATCAAACACCGGTCCGAAGGCGCGCCTGAGAGGATTCGAACCTCCGACCCACGGATTAGAAGTCCGTTGCTCTATCCAGCTGAGCTACAGGCGCACGTTCCTTGCGACCGCCGTGGCCTGCGGCCCCCAAAGAGCGGGCGACGGGATTCGAACCCGCGACAACCAGCTTGGAAGGCTGACGCTCTACCAACTGAGCTACACCCGCCTGCTCTAGCCTGTTGCTCGACCTAGACCATGGTCGGGACGAGAGGATTTGAACCTCCGACCCCCTGCTCCCAAAGCAGGTGCGCTACCAGGCTGCGCCACGTCCCGACAGCCGCCCTCCTTTGGCTTCGGCCGCGAGAGTATAGCGTATCGGCCCTCCCCCTGACCCCATGGCGGTTTGTGGACTAAACTGAGACGCGCACGTACACGCTTTGCACCGCTGGAGGGCACATGAAGATACTGGTCACTGGAGGAGCCGGATTCATCGCCTCGCATCTGAGTGATCGACTGGTTGCCCTGGGCCAGCGCGTATCGATCGTGGACAACCTATCTACGGGCAAGCGCGAGAACCTCCCGCAGGCGGCGACCTTCTACGAGATCGATATCCGAGACAAGGCTCTTGATGAGGTGTTCGAGACGGAGAAGCCGGATGTAGTGTTTCACCATGCGGCCCACGCGAACGTCACCGAATCGGTGCGGAATCCCGGCCACGACGCGGCGGTAAACGTGGGAGGTTCGCTCAACCTCTTCGAATGCTGCGTGAGACACCAGGTCGAGAGAGTCGTGTACGCGAGCACCGGCGGCGCTCTCTATGGAGAGGCGTGCTACATCCCGGCCGACGAGACGCACCCCATCGACCCGGTCTCGCCCTATGGTGTGAGCAAGCATGCCGTGGAGCAGTATCTCTACGCCTACCGACAGAACCACGGACTACGCTACGTCGTCCTCCGTTACCCCAACGTCTACGGCCCCCGGCAGGATCCGCACGGCGAGGCCGGGGTTGTCGCCATCTTCGCCCTTCAGCTACTTACCGGGCGTCAACCTGTCATCTTCGGCGATGGCACCAAGACGCGCGACTACTGCTTCGTGGGCGATATCGTGGATGCGAACATCCTTGCCCTGAGTGTCGACAGCGCCGCCGCCGTCTTCAACCTGGGACGAGGCATCGAAGTGAGCGACCTGGAGGTATTCGAAAGCGTCCAGGAAGCCGTCGGATCGAGTATCACGCCCCTCTTCGCCGCCGTGCGGCCGGGAGAGGTCGAGCACATCGCCTTGGACGCCACTAAGGCCGAGACAGAGTTGGGGTGGAAATGGAAAGTGGATCTGCTCGAAGGAATAGCGGAGGCCGTAAAGTACTACCGCGCGGAGACCGAGAGGATGCCGGAGTGAGCAAGAGAGAACGACATGACAGCGACCGTCGCGACCGCCGCGATGGTCAGCCGGAGGATGAGCAGCAACGCCGTCTCGGTGGCGACTCCGATATCCAGGAAGGCGACTCGCTGACCGCCCTCAAGGCCATACTCGCCAAGGTGGCCGCGCTGCTGAACCCGCTCCACCTCAACGCGGAGGAGTCCATCCGGCTGGTCGAGGAACTTTACGGCAAGGTGCTGGAGACCGATCTTCAGCTCGCCGGCGAAACAGACGACACGCGCAAGTCGTCAGTCCTGGCGGCCATACAGAACGCCACCATCCGCCGCGAGGGCGAAAAGGTCGTCGTGGAGTACGCGAGTGTCGAGAAGCCCACCGGCGGCAAGCCCGAGGCCACTGACGACAAGCCCGAGGCTGCGAACGGCAAGCGCGAGGCCCCGGACGGCAAGCGCGAAACCATAGACGGCAAGCCCGAACCCGCGCCCGCCAAGGCAGATAACGAAAGAGCTAGGTCACGGGCAGCAAAGGGACCGTCGGAACCCGAACGGGCCGAGGCGACCGAGAGCAAGCCCGCTCCTGCGGAGGACACGCGGGCCGAAACCACGCCGGCCGAGCAAGAACCGGCGTCCTGAAGCCAGGCTTCGTTTCGCCGCACAGTGCGTTCTGGCGGCCGGGACTTCGTTCTTCAGCAGGCTGCCTAGCCCTCGTCGAAATGGGTCAGGCGCTTGAAGTGGCGGAAGCGGTCCCTGATCTCGTCGTGCGTCAGAGATAGGAGCCGGTCCAGGCTGAAGTCTTCGACCGCGAACGACGCGAGCGTGCTGCCGTAGATGATGGCGCGCGCCATCGCGGCCTCGGTGATCTCGCCACAAGCGGCCAGCGACCCGAAGAAGCCACCCGCGAACGTGTCGCCGGCCCCGGTCGGATCGAACACCTCCTCCAGCGGCATGGCGGGCGCGGCGAAGAACTCGCCGTCACCCGAACAGGTCATGAGCACGCCGTTCTCACCGCGCTTGATCACCACCGTGCCCGGTCCCATGGCGCGGATGGCCCGAGCAGCCTTGACGAGGTTGGCCTCCCGCGACAGCTCCCTTGCCTCCTCATCGTTGATGATGAGAACGTCGACGCGCTTCAACACCTCGCGCAGGTCGTCGGGAGTGCCCTCGATCCAGTAGTTCATGGTATCGGCGGCCACCAGCCGAGGCTGCGTCACCTGGTCCAGCACCTCGAGCTGAAGCCGGGGATGGATGTTGCCGAGGAACACGAACGGCGACGAGCGGTAGCCCTCCGGGATGACGGGCTGGAACTGTTCGAAGACGTTCAGTTTCGTGTAGATGGTCTCGCGGGTGTTCAGGTCGAATCCGTACTCACCCTTCCAGCGGAACGTCTCCCCGGGCACGGTCTGCAGTCCGGCGAGATCGATACGACGCCCTTCGAACAGCTCCGCGCCCCGGTCGCCGAAGTCCTCGCCGACCACAGCCACGAGCCTCACGTCGGTGAAGAACGACGCAGCCACGGAGAAATACGTAGCCGAACCCCCAACGACGCGCTCCACCTCACCGAAGGGATTCTTGATGGTATCGAAAGCTACCGAACCAACGGCCAAGATCGGGTTCATACGCACCTCACCCTACGTACTTGCCGATGATCGGGGCAAGGTCGCGTTTGGCTTGCGCCGGTATGGCGTCGGGACTGGTCAGGATCGCCCCCGCCAGTGCACTGCCGCAGGTGCAGCCACGCTCGGTCGGCACGCTGCGCGACGGCCTCCGCGATCAGCTGCTGCGCCGTCTCGGCGTTCCGCTGCAGGTTCGCCACGATCATGTCAACGGTCACGTGATCGTGCTCAGGGTGCCAGGCGTCATAGTCGGTGACCAGCGCGATGGTCGTGTAGCAGATCTCGGCTTCGCGAGCCAGCTTCGCCTCCTGGAGATTCGTCATCCCAATGACGTCCATCCCCCAGCTCTTGTAGAGCCGCGATTCGGCCACGGTCGAGAACTGGGGCCCCTCCATGCACACGTAGGTGCCTCCCATGTGGGCACTCGCGCCCACCGCCTGGGCCGACTCGAACGCGATGCGGCTCAGTTCGGGACAAATCGGGTGAGCGAAGGACACATGACCGGCGATGCCCTGACCGGAGAAGAAGGTGCTGATCCGGCTGTGGGTCCTGTCGAAGAACTGATCCGGCACCACCACATCCGTCGGGGGGATCTCCTCCTTGAAACTGCCGACGGCGCTCGCCGAGAAGATGCGCTCTACCCCAAGAAGCTTGAATCCGAAGATGTTGGCGCGGAAGTTGAGCTCCGACGGCGGGATCCGGTGACCGGCTCCGTGCCGAGCCAGGAAAGCCACCCGACGTCCGCGCAGAGTCGCGGTCACGTAGGGACCGCTCGGGTCGCCGAACGGAGTCGACAGCCGGACCTCCTCGCGGTCTGTCAGTTCCGCCATGTCGTAGAGCCCGCTACCGCCTATGATGCCAATCTGAACCGACAATGCTCCTCCTTCAGGGATGTACGTACCGGGCTACTCCGTGGGCCTACCGGAGTCCGGCGGGACCTCTTCATCGTAGGCGTCGGTGTCGGCACCGACGTGATCGGAAGCGCCAGGGTCAGAAGCGCCGGAGCCGCCTGTAGTTGAGTCAGCTGTTCCGGGCCCGGCTCCCCGGGGCGTCTCCAAGGCATCCACGTAGGCCATCTGGAGCTGGGCGAGCGTCCCGCGGTGAACGGCCGATTCTTCCGAGGGACGGACCTTCTCCAACACCCCAAACAGCGCCTTGAACGCGTCGATGGCGAGCCGCGCCTGGTCGAGATCCCGGCTCACCTTGGGGTCGGCGCTGAGTCCCATACGACCGATCGCCAGGGCCGACAGTGAATGCATCATGTAGAGCAGGTGATCGCTCACCGGCAGGTTTCGTATCTCCTCCTGCAGGCGCTCCATCATCTCCGCCTCTTCCGCACTGGAAGCGGCCGCCTCTTGTCCAGTCTTCTCTTCTTCGTCCATGAGCCTTCGCACCTCCTACCGCGACTATCTCTTAGCTCGACGTTACCACAGTCTCCGCTGCTAGAATGGCATCGCGTGTGCTTGGAGGGGAACCATACTCGTCGGGAGAGCTTGAGCGTGACCGAACACGTGCACGACGCGACAATCGATCTCGACGCCGAGTTGGTGGATCGTGCCCGCACCGGCGACGAGGGCGCCGTCACCGAGCTCTATCGCCGACATGAGCGCCGGGCGTACAACCTTGCCCTCCGCACCGTGGGCGACCCCTGGGATGCCGCCGACGTCTCCCAGGAGGCGTTCATCAAGGCCTTCAAGAACCTGGACTCGTTCAAGGGCGAGGCCCGTTTCGGGACGTGGCTGCATCGCATCGTGGTGAACGCGGCCTACGACCACCTGCGCAGGCACAAGGCGGAGCCCATGGACTCCGAGATCCTGGACGATCTCTCCGGGCCGGCAGGCTCAGCGGCGGTCGTGGCTACGGGACGGAGCGGCGTGGATCCGGCGGTCGATGGTCTTTCCGAGCCGCTGAGGCGGGCCCTCATGAGCCTGAACGAGGGGTTCCGGTTCGCGGTGGTGCTGTGTGACCTTCTCGGTTTCCCGTACAACGAGGCCGCCGACATACTGGGGGTCCAGGAGGGCACGATTAAGTCGCGCATCTTCCGGGCGCGAGAGGCCCTTGCGGCAGCGCTGGTGGAGTCAGGGTACGAGATTCCCGGAGTCGCCGACACCGGGGTCGGAAGTCCGGTCTCCAGGAACCAGGGTGAGGCCGGCGGCGTCACACCGCAGGGCAAGATAAGGGACGACGCGTGATGTCAAGGGGCGCGTGATGACAAGGGGCAACAAACATGACGGCCGAGGAGCGGCGCAGGTTCGTGCGCTCTCAGGTCATATGGACGACTGGGAGGACCTGGCCGTCGACTACATGGATGGCCAGGTCGATGGCGAGACAAGGGCAGCGATCGAGTCCCACCTGCAAGACTGCCCTGCCTGTGCCGCCCGCCTCCATGTCCAGCAGCAGGTGTTCACACTGCTCAAGGAGACACCGCTAGACGATCCTCCCCCCGAACTGGAGAACCGGGTTCTCGGCGAGTTGTCCTTCTCCCCCGCTCCGGCAATTCGTGCCGTAGCTCGGCCTCGGACTGAGGAGCCCTCACGCGGGTGGTCGACCTTGGTTCCGCAAGATCGGACCCTGGGTGCCCGCCACGGTAGGGATAGCGGCGGTGCTCTTCGCAGTCGTGACCTATGGGATGCTCAGTTCGGGTGCCAGCGACTCCGCCGCAGACGACGACCCTTGCCGATTCAGTCCGCGGAGAAGACCGCGGACGACAACGGGCTTCAAGAAGCCGCACCGACCTACTCCGGCGCCGACACAACGGCAGCAGCCGCGGCCGGCACCACGGCGACCACGGCGGCGGGCACAGAGACGACAATGGCACCGGTTGTAGGGATGACCGCCGGCGCGGGAGCGACCGAAACCACCTACGCGCCATACACGGACGCCACGGCCAAGGCGTTCGACGGCCTCGCACAAGATGAGATGACCATGGCGGCCGATCTCGAGGCCGCCGAGGTCGCCCGCCTACTTCGTGTTCGAGGGAGCGGATCCAGGCCGTCCGAAGACTCGGCGGAGACAACCGCCGCCTTTGTCGCTCAGATCACGCTTCTGACGGGGATTGGCACCCTTGGACGAGCACCCTCTCGCTCGACGGGCCGACTTTCGCTGCCTACCTCCCTCGAGACGACGCGTCAGCAATTCGTCGACCTACTGCGGTCCGTCGGGGCGTCGCTCGGACTCACGGTCAGTCTGGACACGCAACCACCCGACGAGATAGCCGAGGGGCACGGCGCGTCTGCTGGGACGAAAGGCGGACTTCCCCGTACTCTCCAGTCACCGGACGTCGGAGGCGGCCGACTCGAACCGATTCTCCACCTCACCTCTTGAGCTCGACCCAGGGCAGGTCGAAACGGGAACGGGAGAGGAAACGGCAGTGGGAACGCCCGACGAAGCAGGGACCCACGTGTTGATCGTCATCTAGGTGAAGAACTAGTCGCGTCGGCGACCATCCGGCTCGGCGAAGGTCCGCTACTGCTCGCAGGCGGCCAGATGGCCATTATGGTCGGGGTGCCGGGATTTGAACCCGGGACCTCATCGTCCCGAACGATGCGCGCTACCAGGCTGCGCTACACCCCGCCGTCATGCTGCACTCGTCACTGCCTCCAACGGTCGCCTATTGTATACCATCACCCCAGGGTGCGGGCCATGCCTCGCGCAGCACGCTCCGCGACCGAAGCACACAACGACAGGCCTCACCCGGCGCAGGTCGGGAAACTCGGCGCGTATCCGAGTCCGTCGAGAGCCTCGTTCAGCGAGACCTCTCCAGTGCGGAGACGTCCTCCCTGCCGATACCTCACGGTCACGGGCTCCGTCGGGACGCTCGAGGAACAGACAAGTCCATCTGCACGGCCGGCGCCCCGGCCCGAGCGCCGCCAGACAGTACACGACCGCCTGCATCTCGTAGCCGGAGGCCAGCTCGGCCGGCGGACGCCCCTTCAGAGCGTTGGTCTTGTAGTCGACTATGCGCCAGCCCTCGTCCGTCTCGCGGCAGATCAGGTCCATGACGCCGGAGACCATGACCTCGCCCTGGGCGAAGAAGAACGGCGCCTCCCTCTCGATCGCCGGGAGCCGCCCGCTAGGCGGCGAGCGGCGACTCCCAGAAGGCCATGGCGAGCGCGACGGCCCTGTCGGCGTCTGCCGGCGACAGATGGACCCCGCTCTGAGCACGCCACTCCTGCGGCACCGCGCAGCAACTCCTCGCCGGTCGGAGGCCCATCCTCGACCGGCATCCTCTCCAGCAAGCGCGTGCACGAGCAGCCCGACGTCCCGGCCCGCGTGCCGCTCGTCGTCGTCGAGCAGGGCGTCTCCGCGGAGCAGCCGAGTCGCCTTCGTCCTCGACCCCGCCCTCTCCGGCCTGCAGGGTCGAGACCCAACATGCGTTCCAGGTAGAACTGCCTGGGGCACCGCTGGTACGCGGCCAGCGCTGAGAAGCTGACGCTGTCGGGACGACGACTCGCTCGACGCTGTCTTCAGAAACTGCGGGCAGGCGCTGATCCGGTCGTCGGCTCCGTCGCGGCGGCCGGCATCCTCCGGGTTCGGTCGCGGTCGGTCCGTCCGCGGGCGGCGACGACCCCTGCGACGACGGCATCGAGCCCTGCGAGGGACGATCGCACTCACCTTCGGCGGGCAGGCATGCCAACCCAAGCGCCGCCGCAATCCGGCCAATCCGGCAGCTCTCGATCTTGTCGCTCTTGGGCCTCGCCCCCACCAGGACCAGCCGCTCCTGCGCCCGCGTCATGGCCACATAGAGCAGGCGGACATCCTCCTCCG
Source organism: uncultured Actinomycetes bacterium (assembly GCA_963714175.1). Taxonomy (GTDB): domain Bacteria; phylum Actinomycetota; class Thermoleophilia; order RBG-16-64-13; family RBG-16-64-13; genus RBG-16-64-13. The sequence continues at coordinate 316,475 of CAVQNN010000012.1, forward strand.
TACTCCTTGACCTGTTCGTCGGCGACGATCTCCACGGCCGGACCCCAGCAGAGGTCGTGCGATTCGTAGGTCTTGCGCTGAGAACCCTTGAGGAAGACGCCCATGCGCCCATCGTTGCCGACCACGAACTCCGACCGGTACCCTGAGCGCACGTCCGACCCCAGGCCGGCCAGGACCACCACGGGGAACTCCAGCCCCTTGGCCTGATGGACTGGTCATGACGCGCACCACGTCTTCTCCCTCGGCCAGCGTGGGTGCACTGCCCTCTCGATCGCTCAGATCGCCCATCGACTGGAGCAGATCCACGAATCCGGCCAGATCCGGCCCTTCGAGCGCTTCGAATTCGTCCGCCATACGCATGAGCTTGCGCACGTTGGCGAACCGGCGCTTGCCCTCCGGCGAGGCCAGCAGGCAGACATCGTAGCCACAGACGCTGATAGCGTCGTCGATCAACCGGCCAGACCAGGCCGTCCCACCACGACGTCTGAGACTCCGCGAGCCGCTCGACGAAGATCGACGAGCGCGTGCGCCGTCCTCGGACTCGAGAGCATCCGTGCGGCCGTCGCGGACCACCTCCCACAGCGAACGCGCTCGTGTTCTCCGACCCTCCCGGCCGAGCAGATACAGCCCGTCGTCGGACACTCCCACCAGAGGCGACCGCAGCACGCTGACCAGCGCCAGGTCGTCGTGAGGGTTGACCAGGAGCCGGAGCAGGGAGGCCACATCCGACGACTTCCTCCTGGGAGTAGTAGCCCTTGCCGCGCACGACGTACACGTCCACCCCCCGCGCCAGCGAGGGCCTGCTGATAGAGATCGACGTGCGTCTGCGCCGGGAGAAGCACCACGATGTCGCGCTGCGCGCCAACCTTCGTCGTCGATCAGCCCGCGGATGCGGGCAGCGAGCGCCTCGGCCTCCGCCTGCTGCATGACCGACGGCGGCGCATCCGGCTCGTCCCGTCTGCAGCCGCTCCGCGACCAGCACCTCGACCGTCGGAGAGGCGGCCGTGGTACCTGTCGGCCCGCTACTCTGCGTCGCGAGCCGGCCGAAAGGGCGGCGAAGCGCGCTCCGAAGAAGCTCTCGTGGGCGAAGAGCCGGTTGATGAAGTCCAGCATCTCCGGGCGGCTGCGGTAGTTCACGTCGAGCCGGTGCAGCCCTCCGACCGCGCGCTGCGGCGGGTCACGTCCCGGCGGGGCTTCCGGCCCGAGTGAACTCATCTCCGCCTCGCGCCTCCTGAAGACGTCGACGTCGGCCCCCCGAAAGCGATAGATGCTCTGGCGTTCGTCGCCCACCATGAGCAGGCGGGCGGCACCAAGCCCTTCGAGGATGGTGCACTGCAGCTCGTTGGTGTCCTGGAACTCATCGATCAGGATCCGCGAACCGGGCAAGACGGCAGTCGACGGCCACCGAGTCGCCTAGGCCTCGCCGCCCAGCCTGCGCCGCCAGAGCCGTCGCCAGAACCAGGGCCCGGGCGCGCAGCTCGAGATCGGCGAAGTCGAGCAGACTCCGTTCCCGTTTGTACGCTCTCGTAGCAGGCGGTGAAACTCGGCCAGCAGGCTGTTCATGGCGCTCACAACCGGTCGGAGGCGCACCTCGGCCAGCGCGCACCGATAGCGGGTGAGCGCGTCCCTCACCGGGCCGAAATGCTGCTCCATCGACCGGGTCTTCCGGCTCGGGAAGAACTCCCGCAGTGACACTCGAGGTCGGCCGTCCTCCCCGCCAGACGGTATCGGCCCTTCGAGCCAGGCGCGGCACTCCTCCAGCTGGTGAGATCGGCCTCCAAGGTAGGCGCGACGCGGCGTGCCACGCCGCGCCCCGCGGCAAGAGCCTCGCGGACCGGCTGCGACCAGCTCGGACTCGGCCGTCGCCTGTCGACGGTCCCGGCGCGATGACTATCTGGGGGGCTTCCCAGCCCATGCCTCGCAGACGGTCGTAGAGAGGCACGACCTGTTTGCGCAGGCTCTCGCCTGCGAGAGGCGAGGACCTCGAGCTCGGCTTCGTCGGCCTGCTCGACCACCATGTCCCAGGCCTCCGGCTCACCTCCTCCTTGATCAACGCGGCCGCCTCAGCCTCCAGCACGCTGCAAGCCGGATCGACGCCCGCTTCCAGCGCGTGCTCCTTGACCAGCCGGCGACAGAGGCCGTGGATGGTGCCGATCGTGGCCGCGTCCAGCGACCGGGCCAGGTCGGATCTGCCGCACGACTCGAGGCTCGACCGAATGCGCGAGACCAGCTCGGCCGCGGCTTTGCGGGTGAAGGTCACGGCGACCAACTGCTCGGCGGGAATGCCCTCGTCGACCAGAGCGCGCACGAAGTACGCCACCAGCAGACGCGGTCTTGCCGCTACCGGCGCCGGCGCTCACCAGCACTCGGGGCCGGGTGTCGAGCACCGCCGCCCTCTGCGCGTCCGAGAGATCTCCGATGCCTCGATGGCAGCTCACGGTCGGTAGCCCCCCCGCCGCGCGCGACAGGCCGGCCCGAGTCTGCACCACGGAGGACACTCCCGGTCCGCCCGGGTGCGATGACACCGGCCCGCATGCCCGCCGCCGCCTCTGAGGCGACCTCCCGGGTCGTTCGGAACAACTCCTCCGCGCCCTCCTCGTCCAGCAGGCGGCAACCCTCGGACACCGGAACCGAGCGCCTCGTCCGCGCCGGCCATGACCACGCCCGGCGCGCTTCTTCTCTGACAGCGACAGGTAGGCGCCGCCGCACGATCGTCGTCCTCCGGACGCTCTGCCGCCAACGCCATCAGATAGAGAGGCAGCTGAAGACCCTCTTCGGTCCCGAGGGCCGACGGGCGCCGGGATGGCGCCGGTCTTGTAGTCGTAGACGAAGAGCCCGTGCCCGCCCGGGGCGACGTCGACTCGGTCGATGCGCCCTCGAATACGCAGCCCGCCTATGTCGACGCCCTGCTTGCCTCCCACGCACATCTCGGTCTCCGACGAGCACCAGAGCCACCCTCGCGGAGGCCTCCATCTCGAACAGATTCCGCGCCATCCGCTTCAGTCGCCACGCTGCCACGACGCCGTTCTGCTGGTGTACCGGGACAGTCTTCGCCCTGCCACGAGACCGATCGATGATGGCAGAGGCGATCCGTTCGGCCCCGGGAATCCCTTGCTCGACGCAGGGGTAGGGCGCCGGCCGACGCCAGTTCTCTGTAGGTCTCGCTGAGCACGCTGTGAGCAATTGCCCGATCGACGCGGCCGTCGAGTTCGGAGTCGAGGTCGTCGATCCCGATCACCCGTTCGACGAACCACTTGAAGGGACAGCCCACGTACGCCTCCAGCGCCGAGGGGCTGAAGCTCTTGGTGGCCTCCAGTTCGGCAAGAACCGGCGGGCGAAGTAAGGCTGGAGGCGGGAGCCTACCCAGGGATGCGTCGCGGGACTGTGGCGACGACCGGCCGCGATCTCCGCATGGGCGAGTCTGCCCACACGACGCGCAGGCCCGCAGATAGTGACGGAGCGAAGGCGCCCGCTGCGGCGCGAAGACCTGGTCGGCGAGGGTCCGGCTCTCATGATCGTCCGTCGCCCACCCCGAGCAACTGTCTTGGCCGTGTCCCAGAAGTGGGAGCGCGCACTCTCACTCCGTCGTCCTCGGCATCGCGTGCGCTCAGAAGAACCGTCCGCCGAGCCCGGGAGACGGCGCTCACGAACAAGAGCGCCTCTTGATCGGTCTCGGGCGGCAAGAGCCCCCCTCCCATCGCGTCGAGCCGAGCCCGCTGCCTCGGACTGAGAAGCGACGCCACGTCCGGCCGGCCGGGGAACTCACCCTCGACCAGCCCGAGGACGAGCACCGCGTCGAACCGGCGGGCCCGCGCCCGCTGCACGCTGAGGATCTGGACCGCTTCGCCGTCCTCCGATCGCCCACCCGGCACGGAGACGCGGGCGAGTAGATCGGCCACCAGTCGCGGATCCGGCCATCCGGACGGCTCACCTCCCAAATGCCACCGAGAAGCCGACGCGGCGGCGATGTCGGGTGTGACCGAAAGCCGGCCAGCGCCGCGAGTGCCGCCCGCAGGGCCTGGAAGGCACGGGCATCCTCCTCCATCTCCTTGCTGCCGACGGCCAGGCCTCGCAGCCCCGCGGCCAGCATGCGTCGTCCCAGACTCCCAGCCGCATCGGGGTCGAAGCTCACCTCGCGGGCGTCCGATCCGGCGGAGCCCGGATCGACCATCTTCCACAACTCCCCTACGGCATCCAGGCCCATGCGCTCAGCGATCGCGGTCAGGACGCTCGCCCCCTTGGCGGTCCCCCGGCGGTAGTCCAGTTCCAGCCTGCTGGAGCTTTCCAGCGAGACGCCGCTGTACGGGCTCCGCAGGTACGAGAGGATCCGTCCGGGCGTCGTCGAGCGCCACTCCTTTCAGGGCGCTCAGAAAGGCGTGGCCCAGCCCGGTCTCGCCCAGAGACCGGGCGGTCGTCCATCTGATAGGGGATGCCGCACGACTCGAAGACATGGCCGAGGAGACTGCTCCACTTGCGCACCTGCCGCACGACGACTGCGATGTCTCTCGGCCGGATATCCCGTCCGGATGAGATCGGCGATCTGCTCCGCCGCCAGTTCGGCTTCGGCGCGTTGGCCGGAGGCGAGGAGGAAGTGAACCCCTTCGGACTCCGAGGATGCCGGAGGCGGCTCCGGACGAGGTCCGTCGCTCATGAAGTGCCGCTCGAGGTAGGCCACAGCCGGGGACTCGTAGGCCTGGTCAGAGGCGCTACCTCTACGACCTGCGCCGCCCTTGCCTCCCACCAGGCGATCTCCGCGGGCGTGACGAGGTTGACGCACCGCGAACGATCGTAGGTGAAGACGACCAGGACCTCGGCATCGCGGGACAACTCCTCCACCAGGGCCCGCTGCCCCGGAGTGAACGAAGTGAAGCCGTAGAGAGCCACCGGCCTGCGTCCAGCCCTTCACAGCCCCGATCGCCTCCCGGACAGCCCCCGGGCCGTCGGTCAGGCCAAGGCCGGCGCACGTCTCCACGTAGGCCAGAAACAGACGGCGGATGTCGCCGGCCAGAGGAGCGACGCCGGGGTCGAGTCCGCCCACCGGGCAAGGACCCGGTCCACTTCGTCGGGCGTTCTGCCGCTCTCACCCAGTTGCTGGAACAGCGTCGCCAGCGCCAGCCCCGTTCCCGGGAGACGCAGCGGCGGAGTCGAGAGCCTCCAGGGGGGTGTCTCTGCAGGAGCCGCGCGATCAGCAGCGCGCGCTCGAAGCCGGTGGCATAGCGAGGAGCGCACCCGAGGATCAGTCGCACCAGGCCGTCGAAGGTGACCGCCGGAGACTGACCCACGAGCCCCCCGGTGCGGCGCGGCCATCTCGAGAGACAACTCCCTCGCACGTCGGGCACGGTGGGGACCACCACCACGGCCTGCCGGGCGAGCCTCTCGCTCCACCATTCCAGGACGTGCCCCATCTTGCCCGAGTTGGCGGGGCCAAGGACCAGCGTCAGTCCGGCTGTGACGGAGTGCGTCCATCTGTCCGATCATTGTAGGCCCGGTCCGGACGGAGCTGACCGTCGAGGCCCTTGTGCGCTAGTCTTACGCGGTGAGTCACGACGAGGACAAGCTGATACGCCAACTGTCTCTCCTCTCGTTCCTCCTCAGCCGCCGGCGCCCCTTCACGGCGCGAGAGGTACAGGAGTCGGTGGAGGGCTATTCCGACATGAGCGACGACACCTTCGCCCGCCGTTTCCACGGAGACCGCGCCGATCTGGCCAAGGTGGGCATCGAGATCAGCGTCCTCAGCGGCTGCTGACGCCAGCGCTGGAAACGAGGCCCAGGTCTACTTTCTGCCCGAGGAGGACTTCCGCCTTCCCGCCGTGGAATTCACCCCCGCCGAGGTGCGCGTCGCTGTCTCTCGCCCTGGCCGCTCTGGACGGCCGGTTCGCCTACGCCCGCCCGCTCCGGCTGGCGCTGACGGCCATACTCCGAGGACGGCGGGATCCCGTGCACGTGGAGCTGGAGCAACTGCCGGTGGCCCTGGCCCCGGACGAGGACGCCCGACGGGCCGGGAAGCAACTGTCCCGGCTGGAGGAAGCCGTCACGCGGAGCAAGACGGTCTGCTTTCCGTACCCATCCGGTGAGGGCGAACCCCGCGAGCGCACTCTCGATCCCTACAGCCTCTTCCTGATCCACGGCCATTGGTACGTGGTCGGTCACGACCACCTGCGCGAAGACATCCGGACCTTCCGGCTGGGCAGGATCAAGGGGACGGTGACGCTTTGTCACCGAGAAGACCCGCGATTTCTCGTCCCTCCAGACTACGATCCCGACGCGTACAGAGCGCGGCCGCCTTGGCTCTATCGGCCCCGTCAGAGGGACGGCCACTCATCAGGGTCGGCGACGACCTTGCCTGGTGGGTCGATCGGCTGCGAGCCGCACGTGAGCCGGGAGACCGACGAGGAGCCGAGGCTGAGGGGTGCGCTCTCTTCTCCGTTCCCTACGCCGAGGGGTCGGTGCTTCTCTCATGGGTGGTGGGATTGGGAGGATGCGGCGAGTTGCTGGAACCATCCGGACTGCGCGAGACAGTTGGGAGACCTGCTGCAGTGACATCTGCCTCAAGCACGAGGGCGAAGTGGTCGACGACGCGACCGCCCGGGGAGACGGGCAGCACCGACGCTCCCGCTCCTCTCCCCCGTGCCCGACCGCGGGAGGCTGAAGACAGAACCGCCCCCATAGCCACTGAACACCTGGCCCGAGCCATAACCCTGCTTCACTACCTGGTCGACGAGCAACGGCCGGCCGTGGTGACGTGGCAGGCTCTGAAGGACGATCTGGGTCTGACTCGAGATGAGGTGGAAACCGACCTCGCCCTCATCAACCTGGTCAATTTCGGCGGAGGCACCTACGCGCTCACCGCGGAAGCCGGCTCGGACGGGGTCGAGGTGACGCGAGACGTCATGGCCGACACCTTCTCTGAGCCCGCCCGTCTGTCGCCCATCATGGCCCGTGCGCTCCTGCTGGCCCTCGACCTTCTCGGCGACACCCTCGCGTTGGAGGGATTGGAGTCCCTGTCTTCGGTCCGGGAGAAGGTCTGCGCCTTGATCGGGACCAACGGTCCCGAGGGCACCGTCATCGTCGACGACCTGGTGCCGCCCGACCCGGCGATAGTGGAAGTGCTCAACCACGCCATCCGCGACCACGTTGTGGTCACAATCGACTACTACACCACCTCTCGCCAGGAACTCAGCAGACGCCTCGTGGAGCCCTACCTGCTCTTCCGCTCCCCCGACGGATGGTATCTGGAGGCCTTCTGCCTCAAGACGGGAGAACAGCGCACCTTCAAACTGGAGCGCATAAGAGCTGCCAGTGCGACCGGCAAGGAATTCGTACCCCGCCCGGAGGTCGATCTGACCCGGCGCCGCTCAGGACAGGCCTTCTCCGCCGACGATGTCGCCAACTGGGCGACGGTCCGCTTCCACCCCCGCTGGCGCACCTACCTGGAAGACTCCGGGATGGAGTGCGCCGTGCGTCCCGACGGCGACCTGTCGGTCCGGATGCCCTACCTGGACGAGCGCTGGATGGCGCAGGAGATCATCCGCTACCTCGGCGACGCTGTGCTCGAACACCCAGCCTCCGCCCGGCAGATGATCAGGGAGTCGGCCCGCGTGCTCGCTTCCCGCTACGATGGCGACCGCCGGGCCCAGCTCTCCACCTCGCGGACCAGGAGGCGACCTGTGAAGGCCTTCAGCCGTTGGGTCGCAGACAGTCCGTCGCCTTCTACCTGGCGTTGTATCTGGTGGATTCGCTCATCGCTCCGCGCTTCTGGGTGGAGGCTGTGTGGATAGCGGTGATAGTGGCCGTGTTCCTGGGTCTGCTCAACAGCCTCATACGCCCCCTCTACCGAGTGCGGAGCAAGCCGGCGCTTGCCATCGGCGAGACCGTCTTCACAGTCGCGATCAACACGCTGATCCTTCAGATCCTGGTCTGGGCGGGAGCCCCGCTTTCGGCGACCAGCGTCGTGTGGGTCCTCGTCACGGCCGCTTTTCTGACGCTACTGGGTGGCGTGATCAACTGGCTCATCGGCTTCAAGGAGAAGGACAAACCGGGAAGGCTGACGCCCGAGCAGAGAGCCGCGCGCCTATCTGCCGACCGTGACGCAAAGGTGCCGCGAGCCCGAAGCTAGGAGTCTCCTAGAGATCGTTCATCGGGCAGTTCGTGGCCGTGCGCCTGCACCATCAATCGGAAGTCGTGCGGGCTGCGTGGCCACCAACTGGGCGTCGGCGAGGTTGATCAGGCCGCCCTCGTACAGATTGAGCAGACTCTGGTCGAACGTCTGCATGCCGTAGAAGTCGCCTTCTTGCACAGCGGTACGGATCTGGTGCGTCTGCGCCGGATCGAGGATAAGGTCTCGGATACGACCCGTCATGACCATCACCTCGACCGCGGGCACCCGGCCGATCCCATCGGATCGCACCAGCAGCCGCTGAGAGATGATCCCCCGCAGCGAGCCGGCCAGCATGATCCGCACCTGCTTCTGCTGATAGAGCGGGAAGAAGTCGATGATGCGGTTGATCGTCTCCGCCGCGTCGATGGTGTGGAGAGTGCTGAGGACGAAGTGCCCCGTCTGCGCCGCCGTCAGCGCCGTGCGCACCGTCTCCTGGTCGCGCATCTCGCCGATGAAGATGATGTCGGGGTCCTGGCGCAGCACGTACTTGAGGGCCGAGCCGTAGTTCTCGGTGTCGAGCCCGACCTCGCGCTGGTTGACGATGCATTTGTGGTCGCGATGCAGGATCTCGATGGGGTCTTCGATCGTGACGATGTGCTTGCGGAGATTGTGGTTGATGTGGTCGATCATGGCGGCCAGGGTGGTGGTCTTGCCTGAGCCGGTCGTCCCGGTGACCAACACCATGCCCCGCGGCTCCAGAGCCAGCTTCTGCACGGTCGCGGGAAGATGCAGGCCCTCGAAGTCCGGGACGTTGGTCATCACCTGGCGCATCGCTATCGAGATGGTCCCCCGCTGGCGGTAGACGTTGACGCGATAGCGGCCGACTTGGGCCGCGCTGTAGGCGAAGTCGATCTCGTTGGTCTCGCTGAAGCGACGTATCTGCTTCTCGCTCATGAGCGAGGCGGCGTAGTCCTTGGTGTCGTCGGGCGAGCAAGGAGGCTCGTCCAGATTGCCCAGTTCCCCGTCCACACGGATCATGGGGGGACTGCCCACTTTGATGTGTAGGTCGGAGGCTCCGGCCTTCGTCACCTGCGCCAGTAGCTCATCGATGCTCTTCATGGACCTCTCCAGACCCGTGCCCCAGTGTTCGACAACCTTCCAAGGACTTTGTCGGAGGAAAAGGCCAACGACTTGAGAGCGTCGCCAGGTGTGTTACTAGAGCACGCCCTTCCAGTAGGGCTTGAGTCTCTTCCAGAGTCTCGCGCACGTCGGCCCGCTCGTCGGCTGAGGCCTGCCGGTCGAAGGGAGGGGATTCGCCCGACAACCCCTTGAGAGTAGCCACAACGGAGGCTGCCATCATCTCCGGAACGTAGCCGCCTTCGAGGAAACACAGGGGCCCCGCCGCGCCCAACTCGCCGCACAGATCGCGCAAGGTACGCCGCCATCCATTGGAACGAGTCCCGCGAAAACATGAGACCGCCCAGGGGATCGCCCTCCTGAGGGTCATACCCCGCCGAGACCAGCACCAGTTGGGGCTGAAAGGCCCTGGCCAGCGGCTGCAGGAGCGACTCGAAAGCCAAGACCACGGCGCCGTCGCCCCCTCCGGCCTGCAGGGGGACATTGACCGTGAAGCCGGCACCGGCGCCGCGGCCGACCTCTCCGGCCTTGCCGGTGCCCGGGTAGTGGCCGGCCTGGTGCATGCTGAAGAACAGCACTCGAGGATCGTCGTAGAAAGCCGCCTGTGTGCCGTTGCCGTGGTGGACATCCCAATCGACGATCAGCACCCGCTCCAGCCCGAGTTCCTCGATCGCGTACGCAGCCGCGACCGCGATGTTGTTGAACAGGCAGAATCCCATGGCCCGCGAGCGGCAGGCGTGATGTCCCGGGGGACGTACCAGCATGAAGGCTCTCTGGCCCACCGATAGAGCCCGCTCGACAGCCATCAGCCCCGAGCCGGCAGCCAGGAGAGCAGCATCGAACGAATGCGGCGAGACCGCCGTCTCCCAGTCGAACCAGCCTCCCCCCTTCTCAGCCAGTTCGCGGATGGAATCGATGTAGGCCTGGTCGTGTATCCGGGCGATCGCCGCAACCGGCGCCGGGTCGGGGGTGATCCATTCCAGATCCAGACCACTGTTCGCGAGAACTTGCTGGGCGACTATGAGCCGCCTCTTGTTCTCAGGGTGATCACCGGTCTCGTGCTGGATGAACAGAGGATGGTAGTAGACCGCTAGAGGACCCATCTCGCCCCGTCCCTACAGAATGATGCGGCAGGCGCCGTAGTAGCTGCTGGTCCAGACCTGACTGATGCGTACGTCCTTGCCTGTGCCCGCCGCGTGGATCATCTGGCCGTCACCGATGTAGATGCCCACGTGACTGATGGGGCTGTAGAAGAAGACGAGGTCGCCCGGCTGCAGATTGGCCCGCGAGACCGGCTCTCCGCACCCGTACTGCATGCGACTCGAGTGAGGCAGACTCACGCCCACCTTCTTGTACACGTACATGACGAAGCCGGAGCAGTCGAAGCCGCTGGGGCTTGCGCCCGCCCACACGTAGGGACAGCCCAGATAGTTCATCGCGATGGAGACCACGTCGCTGCTGCTCGCCGAATCCGGGACAGAGACGGTGACGCTCTTCGGAGCGGCGACGCTGGGCGACTTGACCTTGGCTTTGCTGGCGGCCTGTTGCGCCGCCTTCTGTGCCGCCTCAGCCGCCGCCTTCTGCCTGGCCTCTTCGGCCTTCCGCCTGGCTTCAGCAGCCAGCTTCGCCTGGCGCGCCGCCTCTTCTTTCTCCAGTTGCGCTATCTGCGCTTCTTTGCCGACTAGGGCCTTCTCGTTGGCGGCCAGCCGCTCTTGCACCTTCGCCTTGGCCACCTCCGCCTCTACCGCCAGGACCTTCTGGTCCTCGAGCTGCTGGGCGAGTTCGGCCTTGCGCGCAGTCACCTCTTCCTGGTACTCCTTGACCTCTGCCACGATCTCGGCGTCCTGCTCGGTGAGGCGCTCCATCTGGTCGATCTGGTTGACCAGCTCGGAGAAGGAAGCGGCTCCAAGCAGGGTATCGATCATGTCCAGATGGCCCTGCTTGTAGATCTCGACAAGGCGATCCATGAGGTTCCCGTTGGCCACCTCGAAGTCCGCCTCGGCCTTCGTCAGGTTGGCCTGCGTCTTCTCAGCGGCCGCGTTCGTCTCGCTCAGCATGGCCGTGGCGTAGTTGTATTCCTCGACGGCCGCGTCAAGTTGCGCGCCTAGCTCGTCGATGCGCTCTTGGAGAGCCTCGGCCTCTGTCTTGGCCTGGGTGATGGCGGCAGGCTCGGCCGATGCGATCCCGCCCAGCACAAGTGCAAGGATCGCAAAACTGAAGAGGATTGTGATGAGACGCCGCCCGATGTCGCCTGACTTGCCGGTGATGATCGGAGCCCTCCCTGGTCGTTCTCGGGTCCTGAGCGATCATGGACCGCTCGCGTCGGGTTCTTGCCTACCTTAGCATCTCGCCGGCCCGGAGACCAACCCGCCGATCGGCAAGCTGGCGAGCAATGACGCTCCCCGGCCTCCTACAACGAGTCCTTAGAGGCGCGCCAGATAGGCCTCTATCCCGTGCAGTATGGCTGCTGCCTCTCGCACGATCACGTCAGGGTCGGCGAGCGAGGCACTTTCCTCGGGATGGCTCATGAAACCAGGCTCGACCATGACCGACAGGGGCTTGACCTCCCGCAGGCAGGCGTAGTTGCGACCGTGCTTGTGCAGATCGACCCTGCCGAGTTCATGGCTCAGCGCGTCGACGATGTATCCGGCCAAGCGCTTGCCGGCCGCCGATCCGTACACGAGATTCTCGAAGAAGTAGGCAGCCGCCCCTTGAGCCCTCGCGCTGGGGCTCCAGCTGTGATGCAGGCAGATGTGGATGTCGGGCTCCCACGCATTGGCCGACTCGGTCCGCTCGTAGAGCGGCAGGGAGGAATCCTTCTCGCGCACAAGATAGACCACGGCCCCTTGGCCCTCGAGAAGCTCAGCCAGTCGTCTCCCAAGAGCGAGATTGAGATCCTTCTCCCGCCTGCCGATTCCGACAGAGCCGTGCTCCGCACCACCGTGCGCGGGGTCGATGCTCACCCGCAATCCGGGAAGAGACTGTCGCCCTACATAGCCGTTCAGACGGTCGGGGATGTTCCCCACGTAGCCCTCGTCGCCCGCCTTCTGCAGTCGCCGCAGCCGATCCAGCGTGGTCTCGCCCACGATGCCGTCGACGTTGAGGCCGGTATTGCGTTGGAACTCGGTGACGGCCAACTCCAGAGCGGGAGAGAAGATCCCGTCGACCGGTCCGGAATCGAAGCCCAGTTCGTCGAGCCGCCGCTGGAGATAGAGAACGTCGTCGCCGCGCATGTAGGGAACGCGCAGGTACAGAAGTCGCTCACCCGGCTCGTGCCCCGCCTCGACGAGTTCGGTCCAAGTGTTGTCCTCGACCACGCCGTCCGCGAACAGTAGACGCCCCTGTTGGAACGCCCGTATGGCGTTCTCGGTATGTGGACCGAAGAGACCGTCGGCGCCTTCTCGCCCGAGGAAGTAGCCCAAGGCGGCCAGGCGCGTCTGGATATCGACCACCTGTTTGCCTATGTCTCCTCTGCCGACTGGACGCATTTGGCTATTATACTCGTCGGCATGGTCCTCTTGGACACACCCCGGCGCAGACACTCGGCCAATCGTGGATGGGCGATCGCGGCTGTGCTGCTGTGGACTGTCGCGGTGGCCCTAGCCGTCTACTACCTGTGGGACGCCCGGGACGACGCGTCGGCCGCCACCTCCACAACGTCTGTCGCCACGACTCCGACCAGAGCGGGACATGGCGCCTGGACCGCCGCCTTGTTCGCCGCCGCGACGACCACCACGACGACGGAGCCACCGACCACGACCACGACCACCGAGGCACCGACCACCACCACGACCACGTTGCCCCCTGCGCTGACCGTCGCCGCCGGTGGGGACATCCTCGGGGACCGGGGCGTCGGCCTCTTCATGGACGAGAAGGGCGGGGAGCCCGTCTTCGCTCAAGTCAAGCCGCTTCTTGAGGACGCCCAATTGGCCTTCGTGAATCTCGAAGGACCCATTTCCGACAAGGGCACCAGGGCTTCGTGGAAGGAGTACACCTTCCGGGCTCGTCCCGCGCTCCTGGACGGACTGGTCTCGGGCGGCGTCGACATCGTCAGTCTCGCCAACAACCACAGTATGGACTATGGAGCTTCGGCGCTGGTCGACACATTGGCGCGGCTCGATGAGGCCGGGATCTACCACGCGGGGGCGGGCGCCGACGCCGCGGCGGCGTCGGCGCCCACTCTCATCACCACCGCGGCAGGAACGGTGGCAGTCATCGCCATCACCGACATCATCCCCGGCGGTTTCGCGGCCGGTTCCGACAGTCCCGGCGTGAACGTGACCACTCCCGATCGCAAGAAGCTCTTGGCCGCAGTGGAAGCCGCCAATGAAAAGGCCGACTTCGTGATCGTGAGCCTCCATTGGGGGATCGAGTACAAGCCCAACGCCGGGCAAGATCAGCGCAAGCTGGCCCACCAGTTGGTGGATGCCGGAGCCGATCTGGTCCTGGGCCACCATCCCCATGTGATCCAGGGTCTGGAGCTCTACCGCAACCGCCTCATCGCCTACAGCTTCGGCGACTTCGTGTGGGACCACTACTCGAGAGAGACCGGAGAGACCTTCGTGCTTCAGGTGGCCGTTCCGCGCGCGGGCCCGCCCTCGTTCGAGGTGATACCGGTGTACCTTGATTCGACCACCGGGGTCCCCGCCCCGGTCACAGGCGAGGAGGCTGCCGCCATTCTCGGCCGGCTGGCACGGCTGAGTGCCGATCTGGGGCTCCAACTGACGGTATCGGACGACCGCGCATCCTTCGCGCCCAAGGTGGACGAGCCCGAACCGCCGCCGTCCGCCGCGACGCCTGGACCGACGGAGACCACGGCGTCCGCCGCGACTTCCGCCGCGACGACGACCTCTATCCCCTGACCTGCAGCATCACCTTGAAGGCCCCGCCCAGGCCCTGAGCGTCCAGGAGCCCCTCCAGCACCGTCGCCTCCCTGTCGGCGTCCAGCGCAGCAGGTGCCGCTCCACCGTCGTCCGGCGCAGCAGACGACGGACCACCGGCCGCCCACGCGCCTGTCGCCATGGCGCCGGCCTCGCGACGCAGGGACTCCAATCGCTCCCGGCCACCATCCGCCAGCAGCAGGTCCGCCACCGTGGCGAAGAGAACGGTCTCGAACCCGGCGCTCCGTCCGTGAAGGTCGAGGGCGCGGAAATCTACGTCGGCGGTAAGGTCCTGCCGCCCCACGCGCAGGTAGGGATCCCGCACCATCTGATGCCGGAAGTAGCCACGCAGGCTCCCTCTGTTGGGCGGCAGGGACGGCGACGAAGCCGGCTGGGCGCAGCCGGAGCCTGCGAACCACTCTCCGTAGTCGATGGTAAGCAGGCAGACCGCCGTTGGTCCCGCGGCCAGTCGCCTGACCAACTCACCCGCCGATGGACGCAGCTCGATGATGCCGTCGCGGGTGAGCGCTCGAAGGGAGTTGGCGTCGGCGGTCCCGAATACGTGCCGGAGTTCGGTCTCCGCCTCCCCCGATAGCGCCCCCCAGACCTCTCGCACGGGCCGGCCTGCCGCGGCCGTCGTCTGCCCACCTGGGCCGGCGGGGGCCTCCGCCACCGCGGCCTCGAGCTCCACCCAGGCCTCTGTCGGCGCCGCACCGCCCACATCGATCACATGCACCGGCAGCGCGTCGAAGAACTCGTTGCCGACGACCACGGTCGCGCCCGCTCCCGCCAGCGCCTCGGCGACCGTCTCTGCCCAGACGATCCGCCAGCCGCGATCCATCGCCCCGGCTAGGATCCGGCGCTGCTGCGCGCGCAGCTCTTCACCGACCTCCACGATGGTGTAGGTCAATCGCTCGCGCAAGTCGGGGCGATCGGTCTGCCAGCGTTCCAGCAACGCCTCGGCCAGGTCGGCCTCTCCGGCGCCCAACTCGATCAGCGTCACGCCGGGTCCGACGCCGGGCGACCCCGCCGGGCGCGCCGCAGGCGCGCCGGCTAGCAGCGCGGCATCGATCAGCTCCTCCAGCAGCCTCCCCACGGCCCCGTTGAAGGCCCGCGACAGGCGTGGCGCCGTGCTGAAATGACCCCGCGGACCAAGAAGCGTTTCCGTCCGGCTGTAGTAGCCGTCGGTGGGATGGGTCAGGGCCAACTCCATGAAGCGGGCGAACGTGACCCTGCCGCCCTGCTCCACCATCTCCGCGGCGATACCCGCGGGGACCATCCCCGCGCGGATCGGGTCCTCCGCTAGCAGTTCAGATCACGGCCTTTCTTCTGCAGGTAGGCACTGTAGGCTGCCATCTTGCCCAGGATCCTCACGGCCCGCAGCGGGGATGGGAGCACGAAGCTCGAGTAGCGACCGCCCGCCGAGAAGATGGCCTGGCTCATCGGCTTCTGCGAGATGTTGACGACGGGCTTGCAGTAGCGGTCCATCAACACGACGTTCTGGTTGATGAATCCCGTCTCCCGCTCGCTGAGTTCAGGCTCGGCGCCGACGTCGTCGCAACCGGCCTCTCCGGCAGACCCGGCGGTCTCCGCCCCTTCGCCGGCGCACTTCAGGCCCTCGATCTCGGTGATGGCCCGACGGCTCTCACTCATGGAGCCCACAACTCCCATCACGATCACCGCGTCGACGGCGTCGCTCGCGACCAGCGCCTCCACAACGGCCTCCGGCACGCCCGGAGTCAACGTCGTCACCATGTCGATCGGGTTGGAGTGGCTCCAATATGGTGGCAGGAGCCCGTTCAGCCTCTCCATCACTTCTGGCGACAGCTCGGCCAGTTCCAGGCCGCAGCGAGAGATCTCGTCCGAGACCAGCACTCCCCAGCCACCGCCCTGCGTGGCCACCGCCACCCGCTTGCCCGGAGGGAGCGGCATGTAGGAGAGGGCGAAGGTGAGATCCATGAACTCGTCCGGATCGGTGACGACTATCAAGCCCGATTGCCGCGCCGCCGCCTGGAACACGCCCGTGGACGAGGTCAGCGCCCCTGTGTGGGAGGCAGCCGCCTTCTTGCCGTAGTCGCTCATGCCGCCGCGTAGGATCACCACCGGCTTGTCCAGCGTGGTGGCCTTGGCCACATCCAAGAGGCGCCGCCCGTCGTCGAAGCCCTCCATGTAGGCGACGATGGTGTTGGTGTCGGGGTCGGTGTGCAGGTAGTTGATGAAGTCCACGGCGTCGATCATGGCCTCGTTGCCCACGCCGATGAACTTGCCCACCCCACCCTTGCGCCGCTCGGCCGAGACCAGGAGTTGCAGGCCCAGGTTGCCGGATTGCGACACCATGCTGGCGCCCCCCGGGGCCGGTCGCACCAGCATGAACCCCGTCCCGTACACCTTCTGATGAGAGGAGATGACGCCCATGCAGTTGGGACCCACCAGAGCCATGCCGTACTTGTCGGCGGTGGCGACCAACTCCTCCTCCATCGCCCTCCCCTCGGGCCCGACCTCCGAGAACCCGGCCGAGACCACCACGATGGCCTGCACTCCCTTGCGGCCGCACTCCTCCACCACGCCGTTGACCAGCTTCGACGGCACGGCGATCAGCACCAGATCGGGGGTCTCCGGAAGATCGGTGATGCTGGGGTAGACCGGAAGGCCCAGGATCGTTCCTCCCTTGGGATTGACCAGATAGATGGGACCCGGGAACTCGCCCAGAATCAGGTTGGCCGTGATCATGCCGCCCCACTTGCCGGTGTCGGCCGAGGCGCCCACCACCGCGATGTCGCCCGGAGCCACGAGACTGCCGAGTTGCGAGATGTCGGCCGGGGGCCGGGTGGAGACCTTGACCGGTTCGCCCACGGCGATGAGTGCGTCCACCGCCACCGGAGTCGCTCCGTCGATGAGCAGCGGGTTGACGTCGATCTCCCGGATCTCGGGATGGTCCTCCGCCATCTGACCCACGGCCATGATGATCTTCGCCAGCGCGGCCCGGTCGACCGGCGGTTCGCCCCGGACGGAGCCCAGGAGCACCTTGGCCTGGATCTGGTCCATGAGCTCGTAGGCGTCGTCCTCGGAGACCGGAGCCACGGCGAAGGCCACGTCTTTGAGCGCCTCGGTGTAGATGCCGCCCAGGCCGAACATCACCACCGGGCCGAAGAGTAGGTCGCGGACCAAGCCCACCACGAACTCGCGCTTGCCGATGACCATGTGCTCCACCAGCACGCCGTCGAGCGTCGCCCCCGCCGCGGCCGTCCGGGACTCCAGCGTACGGTAGGCCTCACGGACCTCGGTCTCGTCGCCGATGCGGAGCAGCACCAACCCGGCGTCGGTCTTGTGCTGGATCTGGGTGGAGGAGCCCTTCATGACCACCGGGTAGCCGATCTTGGCGGCCAGTTCGACAGCCGCGTCGGCCGAGGTGACGGTGCCACCCTGAGGCACCGCGATGCCGTAGGCCGCGAAGAACTGCTTGCCGGCGTCCTCGTCGAGAGCCGGAGCGCCGCTGGCCAGTGTCTGTTCGATGAGTTCACGCCCGGGGGCTGCGCTTCCCTGACCCGCCGCCGCATCTGCCCGCCCTGGCGCCGCACTCCCCAGCCCTGTGTCGCTCACGGCCATCTCCGCCTCCCCACTCCGGTTGAAGAAGCTCATAGTATGGCCGATGAGGGCGGATTAGGGAACGGGGTTCCGGCCTTGGCCCACCGGCCGACCTGGCCGAGCGCTCCGCCGGCTACGCGTCGCGCTCGGCCCGTCGCGAATCACGCACCTCGATCTCCACCGAGCACCCGCTGGCGCACGACTCCTTGCACTCGAAGTCGCAGGGCTCCACGTGGATGTTGACGCGCGACTCGGGCAAGCGCTCCTTGATCGCCACCACGATCTCATCGCCAAGGGCGTGAGCCTCCCCCACGGTCATGCGATCGTCCACGGCCAGATGAAACTCGATGAAGCGGTTCGAACCGGCCTTGCGCGTGCGCAGGCGATGGAAGCTGCGGACTTTCGGCCAGCTCTTCATGACGTAGTCGGCGATCCAGTCGATGTCACCCTCCGGTAGGCTCGCGTCCAGGAGGTCTCGCGCCGATTCCCGGGTGAGATTCCACGCGGCCCTCATGATCATCAGCGCCACCAGGATGGCCACCACCGGGTCGAGCCAGAGCAGATCGACCGGACCAGATCAGCTTCACTATCCAGATCACCAGCAGTCCGGCCATGACGCCGGCCGAGGTGTAGACGTCGGTGCGCAGGTGCCAGGCGTCCGCCTGCAGAGCCACGGAGTCGGTCTCCTTGGCCACCTTGAACAGACGGCTGGAGACGAAGATGTTGACCAGCGCCGACACGAGCATGACCCCGACGCCCCAGAAGGGCATGTCGATCTCCGTGGGATCGATGAGCTTCTGCACCGCTTCGTAGATGATCCAGACGGCGGCCGCGAAGATCAGCAGGGCCTCGATGGTCCCGGAGATGTTCTCGACCTTGCCGTGACCGAAGGGATGTTGCTCGTCCGCATCGTGGCTGGAGGCGCGGACGGCGAAGAGGGCGATCACGGCGGCGACGAGGTCGATACCGGAATGGATGGCCTCGGAGATGACCGCCACCGACCCGATGAGCAGGCCGATGACGATCTTGCATGATGATGAGCAGACTGTTGGAAGCCACCGACAGCACGGCGACTCCGGTCTTCTTTCTGGCTGCGTTCGTCCGTTCCATCATCGACCTCCAAAGATGCAAAAAGCTCCACGGGAACCAATACGTCCCGCAGAGCTCAACAACTCTGGCTCTACTGCTCACGAAGCCCGGCTACACCCCGCCGCCGGCCATGCCGCGCGACTGGGTTGCCTGATCACCGCGGAAGTATAGGGCCTGGTTCGGCCTGGGGCAAGACAGCCGCGCTACGGCGCGCCGGTGTGTCAGCCGACGCCCGTCCCGACTCGATTCCCGCCGCTGAGAATCCCCTACTCCGCCGCCTTCATGGCATATGTGTAGATCTCTCCGTCGTAGTCGTGGTCCTCGTCATCTGGGTCCTTGTTGACATACCGCCAGGTGATCGTGTTTCCACGGGCGTCTACGACTAGAGTCTGGACATCCTTGCCGTCGTCGTAGGTGAGGACGAGGTCGCCGGTAGCCGGCGTGTAGACGAAGGTCCCGGCGCCATCGTTCTCGCCAGACCAGATCTCAGTGAACGCGCCCCGGTCGAACACGAGGGCCCCACCCTCTTCGGCCACCTCATCGGCAGTGAACGCGGTGCCGTCGGCCTTGATAGCGGAGGTCACAGACCACATGCCGTCGATGGGCGAGACGCGCGAGAAGGTGCTGATCTCGCCGTCCCAAACGCTCCCTTCCATCTCGTAGAGATAGGAGAGGCTTCCATCGTCCGAGAGCGTGAGCGTCTGCGTGTCGCCGTCTACTTCGTAGGTGATGTTCACGACACCATCGGCGTAGGCGTAGGAGCCGCGAGAAGTCCCCTCCGGCCAATCCTCAGTGAACGTGCCGTTCTCAAAGACAATGCCTCCTGGGTTTTCGGCGAGCTCCTCGGCGCTGTAGGGAGTGCCGTCGGCCTTGACCGCGGCGACTCTATACCAGGCTCCCTCCAACGCGGCGGCGCCGTCGTTCGGCGTGGAGACATCTGAGGTCGTGGTGCTGCCCGGGTCGTCGGAATCAGAGCATCCAGAGAGGCCCAGAGCAAGACAGAACGGCAGCATCAGCAGCAGAAGCGTTCGCTTTCTCATGATCGCGGCTCCTTGATAGATCACAGGCAAAGAAAAGCCCTCACAATGGAGGGCTTTCCCACTATCCGCATTCGTCACTCAAGGGTGGTCGAGACGAAGTGTGTCTCCCGCCTCGCGCCCGGTAGTAGCTGGATCAGAACTTGATCACTCTGGGCTCGCCGCCGAAGGAAGCGATGGTGGCAGTGGCGTCCTTCAGGTACAGCACCTGAGTGTTGTCGTCGGTGGCCGAGTACATCTTCTGCAGGTTGGGATAGGCGTCCAGCATGCTCTGCTTGGCCTCCACGCGGTCGTCCGCCACCACGGTCGCCTGCACGCGGATCCATTCGGTGCCGTCGAAAGCGCAGATCTCGATCTTGGGATTGGCCAACATCTGCTTGGAGACACCCTTGACCTTGCCAGTCTGGATGTAGAGCTTGCCATCAAAGAGATGGATGGTGCCGAACGGACGCACTCTGGGCTGGTCTCCCTCCACCGTCGCCAGATAGTAGGCCCCGCACTTCTTCAAGAAATCGTGGACGTCCTGCATTGCTTGTTTCCTCCGCTCCGATGAGAATTGACGTCTGGCGCGATGGACGATCCAATTATAGCCAGAGGATGCTAGCACGGCCGAGGACGTCCGGGCATCGTTTGGCAACACTTCGCGCAGTCCATAGACAGGACAGAGCCAGCTTGGCGCTGGTTCCGTTTTGTGACCTGAAGACGACGCGTTGGTGGAGGCGGGGGGAATCGAACCCCCGTCCGAAACTCGTCTGGCCTAGATGTCTACGAGCGTAGCCCCTACTATGTTTCTCGCCTCGCGCCCCCGCAGGAGCTGGGTGCGTCCGGCCAGCCACCTTAATGTCCTCCCGACGCCGGCGGCACTCGCCGAGAGTAAGCCCGCCTTGTTTATGCCGCGATCCTACCCGGCAGGTAGAGGGAGGCGCGACAGGCGCTTAAGTCTTGTTCAGACTAAGCGGCCAGAGCCAATTCGGAATCGGCAATTGTTTTTTTCCAGCCTGTTTAACGAGAACTGCTGGAATCTCGGCTCGCTACCTAAGCTCAGACATGAGCCCCGTCGAAACCATGTCGCCCCCACGAGACCCAGACGCCCGGCTTCCGATGGCCGCGCCGACTGAGCCAGGAGATTATACTCCTCCGGCACCTAGTAGCAGGTCCAGCCTCCGTCGACCACCAGCGCCTGCCCGTTGATGTAGGACGAGCTGTCGGAGGCCAGGAAGACGGCCACATCGGCGATCTCCTCAGACTCGCCGGGCCGCTCGACCAGGCCCACCCCCCTCTCGGCGATGGCCTTGCCCCTCTCGTTCAGGTGGTCCAAGAACTCCTCGCTGTCGACCTCTTTCTTGATCGATCCCGGACAGATGGCGTTGCACCTGATGTTCTTGTTCGCGTACATGTAGGCGGTGTTCTTCGTGAGCCCGATCAGACCGTGCTTCGAAGCCGTGTAGGCCGCCCCGGCCCTGCAGCCGAACAGGCCCCCCACCGAGGCGATGTTGATGATGACGCCTCCGCCCTGCTTCTCGAACTCCTTGATGACTCTCTTCATGGCGTAGGCAGGCGCCCCGAGATTCAGCACCATGACCTTCTCGAACATCTCGTCTTCGAACTCGCCCACCGGGCTGAAGTCGTCCATGATCCCGGCGTTGTTCACGAGCACGTCGACCCTGCCGAAGAGCCTGACGGCCTCG
Source organism: uncultured Actinomycetes bacterium (assembly GCA_963714175.1). Taxonomy (GTDB): domain Bacteria; phylum Actinomycetota; class Thermoleophilia; order RBG-16-64-13; family RBG-16-64-13; genus RBG-16-64-13. Next base: position 337,989 of record CAVQNN010000012.1, read on the forward strand.
TCGATCATGAGCACGATGTGTTCCTTGTTGGTCATGTCGCCCACGAAGGGCACGACCTCTCCCCCGTGGCGCGCCGCGTACGTCGCCAGCTCGTCCAAACGCTTCCGGCCCATCGCGACCGCGAGCACCCGCGCTCCCTCGCGGGAGAACATGTCGCATATGGCTCTGCCCATGCTCGAGCTGGCGCCGGTAACGACCACGACCTTGTTCTTCAAGCTCATATCTCTACTCCCCTATCTGTCGAAGAGCCACTTGGTTCTGATGGACTGGGTCATGTTGTAGATATCAAGCGTCTTGTAGAAGGCGTCCAGGTTCTCGATAGTCGTTCCGGGAGGCACCTCGCAGCCCGTGGACAGCACGAAGTTCTTGTACTTGCCCATCTGCTCCAGTAGCTCCAGCGTCTTGCTCTTGACGTCGAAGGCAGCGCCCAGCTTCATGACCTTGAGCGGATCCACATTCCCGAACCCGATGACCTCCTTCGGAAGCTGCGCCATGATCTGGTTCATGTCGACGACGTTGCCGAAGTGGAGACCTTTCGCACCCGTGTAGAGCATGGCGGTGATCTGCCCCGAGGTGTTGCCGCAGTTGTGCAGGATGGTCACGAACGATTCGTCCTGCGTCGCGTCGACCATCCGCTTGACGTAGTCGGAGGAGAAGGTTTGGCAGTGCGCCGGGGAGATCAACCCCGCGGCAGGCTCGGCTATGAGGACTCCGTTCACGCCGGCATCCTTGAAGGCGCGGGCGTAAGCGACCAGGAACTCGGTGCATTTCTCCAGCAGCGCGTGCACCAGATCGGGGTCGCGCCTGGTGGCCGACATCAGCTCGCTCATGTCCATCAACCTGCAGGAGAGCGAGAACGGTCCGATGATCCCGCCGAACATGGGCCGGTCGTTGATCTGCCCGCCCGCCAGACGGGCCGCTCTGAGGTACTCCCAGGTCCGGCCGGCTCCCACCTTCGGCACCGCCAGGGCCTCGATGCTGGCCAGGTCGGTGACCACGCTGGAGGAGATGGTGGGCGCCTCGGTGTCCGAGAACTTCACCGGACCGCCGAAGGCTTCGGCCTCCACCGAAAGGTCCATCTGGGTGAGGGCGGCGATCGACGGGATACTTCCTCGCCAGAGCGACGATGGACTCGGACTGCACTTGGCCGTCTAGGAACACCTCACCGATCGGCTTGCCGATGAGTTCCATCCCCGGAGAGGTGGTGATGGGCATGGCACAGCCTGGAATCGGCATCCAGGATCTTCTGTAACCACTGAGTCGTGTTGAATTCCATATGGGATTCTGACCTTTCGCTTCGTGGTCTACAGTTTGCGCGCGTAGCCCAGCAGGCTCCCGATCTACTCGTCCCGGTCCCGGCGACGGAAGGACCGCTCCATGTCGCGCTCCGCTTCCTTCTTGGCCAGGGTCTGGCGCTTGTCGTAGAGTGCCTTACCCTTGGCCAGGCCGATCTCAACCTTGGCCCGGCCGTCTTTGAAGTACATCTTGGTGGGGACCAGGGTGTAGCCGGCCACCTGCACCTTGCCGTACAGACGGCGCAGCTCGCGGGCGTGCACCAGCAGCTTGCGGTTGCGCAGCGGGTCGTGGTTGAAGATGTTGCCCTGCTCGTATGGGCTGATGTGCACCCCGACGAGGAAGAGCTCACCCTTCTCGACCATGGCGTAGGAATCGCGCAGGTTGACCCGGCCGGCCCGGAGAGACTTGACCTCGGTGCCGGTCAGGGCGATGCCGGCCTCCAACGTCTCCTCGATGAAGTAGTCGTGGTAGGCCTTCTTGTTCTGGGCGATGGGCTTGATGCCGAGGACTTTCATAGTGCTGGGGAGTATAGCCGACCAGGTTCGGCGATTGTGTGGGCTTGACTGGACGACCGCCGTGTTGCTAGCATCATGTGCATGCGTAAGCAAGCAATAGGTGATATCGAGGCGCCCGCGATAGCCCCCGCCAAGGCCTCCGGAGGGTTGGCTCTCCGTGGCATAGACCCGGCCCTCCGGTCCGCGATCGAGGCGGAAGCGTCCCGGCTGGGCCTGAGCCTCAACGCACTGGTGCTTCGCATCCTCCGCGATTCACTCGGCTTGACCGAGACGGCCGGTCTGCACCACGACCTGGATGCTCTCGCCGGCGTTTGGTCACGGGAAGAGGCGGAGGAATTCACCGAGGCCATCCGGCATTTCGAGGAGATCGATCCCTCTCTGTGGGCTCCTGATCCGGACGTTCCGTGATCCCTTGAGACACCTTCTGCTCGATACGAACGTGCTCGCCGACTTCTTCGCCGGTGACCCCGAGACGGTCGAGGCCTTCCAGCGGGCGAGTTCTCTGGCCGTGAACACCGTCGTCCTCGGCGAGTTACTTGCCGGGTTCGCCATGGGTACCAGGGCAGGTGAGAATCGGCGATTGCTGGCTCGCTTCCTCGCCAATCCCAGGGTCGACCTGCTGCCGCTCGGCTCGGACACCGCCGAACACTACGCGGGGGTCTTCGCCCAGTTGCGCCGGAAAGGCAGGCCGATCCCGTCCAACGACATGTGGGTGGCGGCCAGCGCGCTGCAGCACGGCTTGGTGCTCTTCACGCGGGATGCGCATTTCGGCGAGATCGAGGGGCTGCTGACGGCCTCTTCGGTCGACCAGTTGCTGCCGTAGAGCGGACTATCGGGACAGCATCGGTCGGGCGACTCACTCCCATGCCGAATCGGACTGGGGTTGGAGTTTGGAATACGAGCCAACCCGGCATCAGCGACGGCTGTCGTGGGAAGCTCCTATCCTGGCGTTCGAAGGACCCTCCAGCGTGACCAGCCCAGTTCTCGAAAACGACCGTCACGATCCACTCCCCACTCGAACTCCATCCGTACACGGTCTCTTCCGCGGAGTGCTTGACATCGTCGGCCAGCCTGCCTTCGAAACCCACAATACGAACGACCTCATCGTACGTCATGCCCAGCTTGATGTCTTCGAACCAGTCTTGGGACTGCACGGGGTCGAGGGAGTACGGGAGACTATCGGTGGTAGCGGTATCGCCGCCCTCATTGCAGGCTGTCACTCACGACCAGCACCAGCATCAGAAGCCCGACGGCGAGACGTGCCCCTTGCCGAACGAGTCGAGAGTCTCACGCGCCACCACCCCATCGGTTGCCAGCCCGGCGTTCAGGAGGACGCAGTGACCCCCCTGGTGGTTCCTGCGTTCCGGTCTCTTGTATCGGCAGCGAACGTGCAAACCACAATGGGCGGACGCGCGTGCACCTCGCTTCGATGCGTGGCTGTCGCGCGGCGAGCGCCGTCCGGCGCCGAGGTCTACCGCCGCCCGCGCCCCTGCGGCGGCCGTCCGGCCTTGGGAGCGCGGGTCCGCGTGGTCTTGGCCTTGCGAGACCCGCCACTGCGCCCGCTGGAGGGGCCACCCGAACCTCGCGCCTCGCGCGATCCTGGCCGAGCGGCTCCGGGGCTCCGCGCGGAGCCGTCGCCGCTACCATCGTCACCATCGGGGTCGCCGACCAAGGTGAGGTCGACCCTCCCCCGGGCTTCGTCCACCGCTATCACCCGCACCGGTAGCAGATCGGCCACCTTGTAGGCCCGGCCGCCACGCTTGCCCTCCATGGCCGTTTCCAACTCGTTCAGCTCGTAGTAGTCGCGCGGCAGCTCGTTGGTCGACAGATAGCCCTGGAACAGCCGCTCGAAGAGCACGAACATGCCCCGGCGGGTCAGGCTCAGCACCTGGCCCTCGAAGACGCTCTCCTGCCAGCCCTCCTCGTCCAAGCGACGACGCAGCAGATAGGCCAGCACGATGTCATCGGCCTTCAGTTCGACCTTGGCGGCCGCGCGCTCGGTCTGCGAGCAATGCTCCGCCCAATCGGAGCAAGACCGTCGTGCGTCGGCGCCGGACCCAGTCCCAGTTTCGCCAGCAACCCCCGGTGCACCAACAGGTCGGGATAGCGCCTGATGGGCGACGTGAAGTGGCAGTAGGTCTGCGAGGCCAGCCCGAAGTGGCCGATGTTGACCGTCTGATACACCGCCCGGGCCTGCGCCCGCAACACCTGCTGCACCAGGGCCGCCTTGCCCCGGCCCGTGGGCGTGAAGCGGGCGACCCACTCAGCCGTCTCCCGGGTCACTCGGCGGATCTCCTGCGGCGTCGCCCCCATCGAATCGAAGGCCGGCGTGGGCAGTCCCAGGCTCGAGAGCACGTCGAGCAGATGGTCCAGATTGAAAGGATTCGGTAGATCGTGCACGCGATAGACGGTGGGAACGTGTTCCCGCTCCAAGAAGGACGCCACCTGCTCGTTCGCCAACACCATGTAGTTCTCGATGAACCAGTGGCTCTCCAGCTCCTCGCTGGGATCGGCGGCGATGACCCGGCCCTGCTCGTCCCACTCGAACTCCGGCTCGGTGGATTCGATCTGCAGGCTGCCCCGCTCGCGCCGGAGATCGCGGAGCGTCTGCGAAAGCGCCCTCCCCCACTTCAGTGGCTCAGCCAACTCCGCGTCCATCGGCTCCGTTTCTCGGAACATGCGCTCCAACTGCTCGTAGTTCATGCGCTTGGCGCTGCGGATGAGCGAGCGGTAGAACTTGCTCGAGAGCACGCGGCCCTTGTCGTCCACCTCCATCTCGACGGTGACCGCCTTGCGATCCTCGTCCGGCCGCAGGGAGCACACTCCCGACGACAACTGCGGCGGCAGCATAGGTTCGACTCCCGTGGCCACGTAGACGGAATTGCCGCGCCTCAGCGCCTCCTTGTCGAGCGTCGTCCCCTCCCTGACGAAGTAGGAGACGTCGGCGATGTGGACCCAAACCGTGGTGGTGCCTTGGGGAGTGCGTTCGAAGGAGAGGGCGTCGTCAAAATCCTGGGCCATCACCGGATCGACCGTGAAGGTGTAGAGATCGCGGAGGTCGGTGCGGTTGGAGTCGTGCTGAGAATCGAGCTCGGCCACCGCCGACGCCTCGGCCAGCACCTTGGGGCTGAAACCCCGCTGCACCAGGCTGTCGAGCAGCAGCGCTTCCATGACATCGCCGAGCACGTTGCTCTTGCCGATGGAGCGGACTATCTGGGCCTTGAAGCCGAAGGAGAAGCTGAATAGAACCAGATCCCCCGGCTGAGGCCTGATCGGGCTTCTCTCCACCGGCAGTGCCGGACCAGGCTGAAACAGAGGCTCGACCTCCAGGCTCTTGCCCCGGCGGACTATCACGCCGGCGATGTTGGCCGACCGCCCGGTGGGATCACCGGCCGGGATGAGTCCAGCCCGGGCCAATTGAGCCCGGCGCTTGTCGGAGCGACTGCGCCCCTTGGCGTGCCGGGCCACCGCTAGGAGGCTCCGCCGACCGAGTCCCCGCCGGCTGAGCTCCCGCCGGATGACGATCCACCCACCGGAAGTCCCCTGACTGGGGGCCCGTTCGCAGGTCTCGGCAGCAGTTCCACGCTGACCCACTCGGTCTCGTACAGGCGTTGGCCTGGAACGAATCCGCACTCCGCGGCCACCCTTATGACCTCGTACTCCTGCGCGCCCGCCAGGATGCCCGACACCACGATACGCCTCGGCGCCATGGCAGCCGGGGCTGCCGCGCCCGGCTGGGTCGCGCCTTGCTGGATCGCATCCGAGACCGTCGCCTCGCCACCCATCCGCACCAACTCGCTTCCAAGCTTCCGCACCAACGAGAGGACCGGGTCCAAGGTCATGTTCGCGAGCACCGTCGCCCCCGCGAACCACTCCGGGGAGGCGCCGTCGATATCGACCTCATGCACCTCGACCATGCCCTGCACCCCGTTCGCCTCGACATTCTCGCGCGCCGACACCAGGGCCACCGGATCGTTGTCGAAGGCGATCACCGGTCCCCAGCCGGACTTGGCGGCCGTGATGGCCAGGATCCCAGACCCCGTGCCCGCATCGACCAAGGGACCGCGCGGACCGCCGACGAGACTCTCCCCTCTGCGCACCGCGTCCCGCCGCTGAGCGGCCCGGCGACGCTGCGCCTTGCCCCGGGGCAACGTGAGTTGCAGCAGCTGAAGGGTTCCTCTGGTGGTGGGATGCAGACCGGTGCCGAAGCCCAACCCGGGATTGATGACCACATCTATCGGCGCACCGCCCTCAAACGCCGCCCCGCTAGGAGCCCCCCCGGCAATCGCCCCGTCAGGAGCCGCGCCTGAAGCCGCGCCACCGAGAGCCGGCCCCACAGGCGCGGAGCCCTCCGGCGGCGCCTCCCAAGGCGGGCGGATCCGAACGCCGCCGACCACGATGGGGTGAAAATGATCCCGCCAGCCCTCGACCCAGTCGCGGGAGACCTCGAGCGTTTCCAGGCTCACGCGGCCCGAGTCGCGCACCTCTTCCGGCAACGCTGTGAGCACGTCGTCGAGCGTGGACGCCGCCCCGGCCTCCGGGTAGAACACCAACGTCACCAGCCTGTCGGCGTCGCCGGCGGGCGGCCCGGGCGCCGGCGCCGCGCCGCGCGCCCACGCGATCCCGTCTGCAGCACCGGCAGCCGCGAGACCCCCGGTCTCCAGCTCGAACGGACCCAACAGGTCCATGAGAACGGCGCCGGCCACTTCGGCGAAGCGTTCGGGGAGGATCACTCGGACGGCATGATCGAACTCCCGGTCTGCGCCCCGCTCTGTCCCGCTCACAGTAGGCCTTCTTTCACAAGGATTCGCTTGACCTCGTCGATCCCTTCGACCAGGAAAGAATCGATCCCCAGCCGGCGCGCCGCTTCCACGTTCGAGCGCGCGTCGTCGAAGAAACGCACCTGGTCCGGTCCGACCTCCAACTCGTTCATCACGGCCATGAAGGCGCTTTCGTCTGGCTTGACCTCGCCAATGAGATGGGACGAGAAGGCGGAGTCGAAGCATTCAAGAAACGGGCTCAACTTCGACCAGTGCAGCTCGTTGCAGTTGCTCAGACAGCTCACGTGATGCCTGCTCCGCAGACGCGCGATGAGATCCTCGGCACCTTCGTGCGGCTCCTCGATCCATGAGGCGAGGTCTAGGAGAAAGGCCTCAGGGGTGACCTGCACTTTCCACTCCTCGACGAATCGTTCCGCGAAGGCCGCCGGGGAGATCTGCCCGAGCTCGAAGGAGCGCACCGCCGGCGAGCGCAACCAGCGCTCTCTCAACCGGTCATCGTCCACTACCCCGCCGACCATGGATCTCAACGAGTCGAAAGCCTTGTTGCGCACGAGGACTCCGCCCAGATCGAACAGCAGCACCGACGATCGCTTCAACTTGCCAGGCCGATCGAGCACCGAGCCGGTCAACTGGTGAACCAGTTGCGGAGCTTCTGGAGGACCCCCTCGTCGCGCTCGCCGTAGTGGTCGCCGCCACAGGCTTCGTCGAAGTCCTGGAGGAGTTGTTGTTGCTGCTCGTCCAGGTCGTGAGGGATGAGCACTCTGATCATGATCGCCTGGTCGCCGCGGCCGTGACCGTTGAGGTGCTGGACCCCTTTGCCGCGCAGGACCTTGGTGTCGCCCGGTTGGGTGCCGGGCGCGAAAGTCACTTCTTCGTCGCCGTCCAGAGTGGGGATGGTGAGCGTGGCGCCCAACGCAGCTTGGACCATGGTGAGTTCCACGCCATAGAGGATGTCGTCCTCGTGCCGCTCGAAGAACTCATGAGCGAGGACGTGGATGCGCACGTACAGGTCGCCCGCCCGCGCTCCCCGTTCGCCCGCGCCTCCGCGTCCCGAGACCCGCATGCGCTGCCCGCTGTCGATGCCCGCCGGGATCTGCACCGTGACCTTGCGTTCCATGAACACGCGGCCCGCGCCGTGGCATTCCTCGCAGGGCGATTCGATCGTCTGACCCCGCCCGGCGCAGCGCGCACACGGCGCGGTCTGGACGAATTGGCCCAGAATGGTGCGCCGGACGACGCGCACCCGACCCTGGCCGCCGCACTCCGAGCACGTCTTCACCGAAGAGGGATCGGTGGTTCCCGCGCCCTCGCAGGTCTCACAGGTGCCGTTGGCCCTGAACGTGATCTCCTTCTCTACACCAAACGCGGCTTCTTCCAGGGTGATCTCGATGTCGACCGCCAGGTCTTCCCCCGGCGCCGGACCGGCGGCCTGAGCCCGTCCGAACGGGGTCCCGCCTCCGAAGCCGCCACCACCGAAGGTGCTGAAGATGCTCTCGAAGATGTCGCCGAAGCCATCGAAACCGCCATATCCGCCGCCGGCGCCTCCGGCGCCGCGGCGCAGGCCGTCGTGCCCGTAGGTGTCGTAGAGGGTGCGCTTCTCCTGGTCGCACAGCACCTCGTAGGCCTCGGTGGCTTCCTTGAACTTCTCCTCGCACTCCGGGTCGTTGCAGTTGACGTCGGGGTGCAGCTCGCGGGCCAGCTTGCGGTAGGATTTCTTGATCTGAGCGAGATCGGCATCGCGGGGGACGCCCAAGACCTCGTAGAAGTCACGTTTCGCCTTATCTGTCACGCTTCATCCCAGCAGTTGTCATTCGTATCGTTCTCCGACCAGTTCGGACAGTAGTTGTGCGGTCTCGCGCACCGTGGCGATGGCCGTCTCGTAATCCATGCGCGTGGGACCGACCAGGCTCACGGTCCCCAGGCTCCGCTGCGGCAGTCCGTAGCTCGCGGCCACGAACGAGAAGGGTTGCAGGGCGGTGTCTTCGTGCTCGCTGCCGATCCTCACCACCACCGTACCGGTACCAAGAGCGGCCCTGAGCGTCCGGAGCAGGAGAAAACGTTCTTCCAAGAGCGAGAGCAGATCGCGAAGCGACGACACATCCTCCAGCCGGGGTTCGGTCAGCAACCGCGAGGCCCCGCCGACGTAGAGCTCCTCCTGATACTGCTCGTCCACCAGCTTCTCGAAAGCAGGCGCCAGAGCCTGAAGAAATCCGGACTCCCGAGGACTCAGCCCAGGATCCGCCAGCGCCCGATGGATGAGCCGCGCGGTGAGGATCTGATCGTCGAACTTCTCGTTGAGATAGGTGCGGGCCCACTCCACGAGGCCCGGGTCGATCGCGCGCGGCCAGTCGATCATGCCCTTCATCACCGCTCCGGTGGAGACGATGAACACGTACATCAACTGATCGGGATGGAGCGTGAGCAGCTCCACGTGGCAGAGTCGGGCGCCGCTCATCCGCGGAGCCAGGACGAGAGCGAGCAGGTTGGTCGCGCGCGACATGGCGTCGGTGGCCTGCCGCAGGGCGGTGTCGATCTCGCCGGCCAGGTCCTCGGGCAGCATGACCGCCAGACCGCCCGCTCGTGACCCCGGGCGAAGGCCGGCGCGAGAGAACGAGCCGCTCATGAGGAAGTCAACGAACTCCCGATAGCCCATGTCGGTGGGAACCCGGCCCGCGGAGGTGTGAGGATGGGTCAGATAGCCCTTCTCCTCGAGCAGAGCGAACTCGTTCCGCACCGTCGACGACGAGACGCGCAGCGTGCCGGCATCGACCAACTCCTTGGACGAGACCGGCGTTCCCGAGCCTATGTAGCGCTCGGTAACGGCGTTAAGGATCGTGCGTTGTCGTTCGGTGAGTATCATCGCCGCCGGCGTATATGAATCATGACCACCCTGGACGAACCAGGAGCGCTCCGATCAACGTGTTGCTGACATCCAAAAACCCTGGATTCAAGCGAAGTCTACCATAGCGCCTCTCCACACAGCCCTGAGCCAGAAGGCGATCTCGCGCTGCTTCGTCGAGCACCGGCAGGACGGCCGCCTCGTCGACTCCCTCGCTGGTCCGCAGGCCCAGCATGGCCCTCTCCCAGAGGCGCATCTCCGGTGTGAGCATCTCGATCTCAGGAGGCTGTCCGGCAAGATAGTCGGCGACAGAGCGGGGGTTGGTGCGCCGTTCGGCGGCGGCGACCGGTGCCGCACCGCCCGGCACGTCAGACACACCGGAGGCGACTTCCCTCGGAGCGCCCGGCGCGGCCATCGTGATCGTCGACACCGCCGACGCCCCGATGCCGAGGTAGTCCTCGCCGCGCCAGTAGGCCTGGTTGTGGCGACATTCGTGTCCCGGTAGGGCGAAGTTGGAGACTTCGTAGCGCTGGTACCCGGCGGCCTGCAGCCTGGCGACGACGTCCGCGTAGTGCTGCTCGGCGAAAGCGCCGCGGCTTCGCGGGCGGTGACGGTCTCGGCTGCGCGCTGCAGGTCGGCCCGAGGTCCGGCGGCCCCCCAGGCCCCGGCGCCGGCCGCCTCGCCGGCCCCAGGCCGGCGCCAACCTGCCCCGCGTTGACCCGCATCTCGAACTCCGGCGTGTAGGTGAGGTCGTAGAGCGAGATGTGGGTCGGGCCGGCCGCCACGGCGGCGTCGACGTCGGCGGCGGCCTCGTTCCAGGTCTGGCCGGGTATGCCGAACACCAGGTCGAGATTCCACTCCTGCCAGCCAGTCGCCGCGATGGCGGCCAGAGCGTCGGTGATCTCTCGTCTGAGTCACGCGGCGACCGAGCGCCGCGCGCAGCGCCGGCGCGAAGGACTGCACACCCAGGGATAGCCGCGTCACCCCGCGCCTCCGCCAGCCGCTCCAGAAGCGGCGCGTCGATGGTGCCGGGGTTGGCCTCGATGGTGAACTCGGGTGGTGGCGCGGCGCGCTGGCATCGCGCCGGGCGGCGGTGCCCCGCCCAGCACCCGGTCCCTCGGGCCGCTCAACCTGGCCGCAAGATCCTCGACCAGCCCCACGAGGACGTCGGCAGGCAGAGCCGTGGGAGTCCCGCCCCCCAGGTAGATGGTCTCGAACAGGCCGCCGGCGTGCGCCCGCCCCGGTCCCCCCGCGGGCCGCCAACTCCGCCCGCAGAGCTTCCAGATACCGCTCCACCCTCCCGGCCCGGGCGTGGCGCCCGATCGGCTCGGAGGCGAAGTCACAGTAGGCGCAGCGCGAGCGACAGAACGGGATATGGACGTAGAGGTGCCCGAGCGCCGGGCCCACCTCAGCGCCCCAAGACTCCGAAGACGATCAGCACGATCCCCAGCGCGACGCCCACGCCGCCCAAGATCGCCGTCCAACCGTTCCAGAGTCTTCCGGCCCGCTTGGCCGCCTTCAAGGCGGCGTCGCGCTGCTCTTCGGGGACGTTCTGCGAGTCGCCGTTCCGACAGCGCCTCCTGTTCGGCCCGGAGCGCCTTCCCCCCCGACCCGTGGCGCAGCCAGATCTGCACCGCGCCCATGACGATCACGGCCAGACCCAGCACGATGTACTCGACCGTTCATTTCTTCCCCTCTTTCCCCTCGCCCAGGTCGAGCACGGCCAGGAACGCCTCCTGCGGGATCTCCACGGTCCCCACCATCTTCATGCGCTTCTTGCCGGCCTTCTGCTTCTCCAGCAGCTTGCGCTTGCGGCTGATGTCGCCGCCGTAGCACTTGGCGATGACGTCCTTGCGCAGCGCCGCCACGCTCTCCCGGGCGATGATGCGGCTGCCCACCGCCGCCTGGATGGCGATCTCGAACATCTGCCGGGGGATCTTCTTGCGCAGCTTCTCCGTCAGCCCCCGTCCGACGGTGTAGGCCCGGTCGGCGTGCACGATGAGGCTGAGCGCGTCGACGATGTCGTTGGCGATGCGGATGTCCAGGCGCACCAGGTCGCCCGGCTCGTAGTCCTTGAGCTCGTAGTCCAGGCTGGCGTATCCGCGGCTGCGGGTCTTGAGCAGGTCGAAGAAGTCGAGCACGATCTCGGCCAGCGGCAGGTCGTAGTCCAGGCGCACCCGGTCGGAGGTCAGATACTCCATGTGCTCGAAGCGGCCCCGCTTGTCGTTGCACAGCTCCATCACCGGGCCCACGAACTCCGACGGCACCAGGATGGTCGCGGCGATGTAGGGCTCGCGCACCTCCTTGATGGAGCCGGATTCGGGGAAGTCCACCGGGTTGCTTATGTAGAGCACCTCGCCCGTGATCAACTCCACCTCGTAGAGCACGCTGGGCGTGGTGGCCAGCAGGTCGAGGTCGAACTCCCGCTCCAGTCGCTCGCGGATGATCTCCATGTGGAGCAGTCCCAGGAACCCGCAGCGGAATCCGAATCCCAAAGCCTTGGACGTCTCCGGCTCGTAGTGTAGAGAGGCATCGTTCAGCTTGAGCTTCTCCAGGGCGTCGCGCAGCTCGGGGTAGTCCTCTCCGTCGATGGGGAACAGGCCGCAGAACACCATGGGCGTGATGTCGCGATAGCCGGGGAGCGCCTCGGTGGCGGGCCGGGATCGCGCTGGTGAGCGTGTCCCCCACCCGCAGGTCGGCCACCTCTTTGATCCCGGGGATGATGTAGCCCACCTCGCCGGCGTGGAGCACGTCGGTCTTGAGCATGTCCGGGCGAAAAAATGCCCACTTCTTCGATCTCGCTGCGGCGCCCGGTGGCCATGGCGAGCAAGGGGTCGTTCTTGCGGAAGCTGCCGTCGCGCACGCGCACGAAGGCCACCACTCCCTGATACTGGTCGTAGACCGAGTCGAAGATGAGGGCCCGCGGAGGCCCGTCGGGGTCGCCCGTGGGCGGCGGGATCATGTGCACCACCGCCTCGAGCACCGCGGCCACGCCTTCGCCGGTCTTGGCCGAGATCTGCAGGATGTCGGAGCGCGCGCACCCGATGACCGAGACGATCTCGTCGGCCCGCTTCTCGGGCTCGGCTCCGGGCAGGTCGATCTTGTTGAGCACCGGGACTATCTCCAGGTCGTTCTCAAGCGCAAGGAGAGTATTGGCCAGAGTTTGCGCCTCCACCCCTTGGGTGGCGTCGACCACCAGGATGACCCCCTCGCAGGCGGCCATGCTCCGCGAGACCTCGTAGGTGAAGTCCACGTGGCCCGGCGTGTCGATGAGGTTGAACTGATACTCCTGGCCATCCTCCGCGTGGTAGTAGATGCGGACGGCCTGGGCCTTGATGGTGATGCCCCGCTCGCGCTCCAGGTCCATGCGGTCGAGCACCTGCTCGCGCATGTCGCGCTCGGCCACGGTGTTGGTCATCTGCAGGATGCGGTCGGCCAGGGTCGATTTCCCGTGGTCGATGTGGGCGATTATGCTGAAATTGCGGATGTGGTCGAAGCTTGTCATGAGGGGCTGTAGTTTAGCGCAAGGAGTGTCTTCTCCCCCGGCGCGGCGAATAGTCGGCCGCTCGCGTGTCACCCGGGCGATGCGATCAGGGGGCCCTGCCGAAGACCCCGCCGGCGTCCGCTTGATCCATCGAACTGGCGCGCAGTGAGAAACTCGCTGGACACCCTTGCATGCAACATATAGAGTCTGTATGTTCGCCAGATTGTCAGGGGCACTGAGGCCTTTGGCGTCCGATGGTGGATGGACCTCCGGTGGGGGCGACAATCGCGGTCGCGAATGTCCAGAGAAGAGTCGCTGCACTGTGGGGTTCTGCAGACTGGCCACTGGCTCCTTCTGTAGACCAACCGAGAAAGAATGCCTGGTACGGATGAGCATCGACTTGCACGCCCATATACACTCTCGGCCGCACAACTGCTCATAGGAGCTTAGCGATGCGTGTTCCATCAAGCAGCGATCTATTTGATGCATTCGCCGAGGACCTAATCGTCGAGCGCGGTATGAGGCCCTTGGTAATCGTCGGAGCGTCGAAGGTCGAGGACCTTCTATACGAGATTCTGAACACCTACCTTCTACCAAGACTCAAGGACCAGGACGAGCTACTTGAGGGCGACAGGCCCTTGTCGACGTTGAGCGCTCGAATAAAACTGTGCCGCCGTTTGGGCCTGATTGACGAATCCCTGTATCTCGCCCTTGAACGGCTGAGAGCTCTCCGCAACTGCAGCGCTCACTTGGTCGCCTTCGATGTCTCGAAATCCCCTGTGCGTGAGCACTTCACGGAGTTGAAGAACCGACTGGTTGGCCGCGAGTCCTTTCGCCTGACAAGAGAGAGGTACTTTGATTCTGCTCCATTCAAGCCCGTCGACGAACTGCAATGTATGTTGCTGACCCTGTGCGTTCTGCTTGAGGTCATTAGAGAGAAGACGAAAACTACCAAAGGGAATAAGAGAGCTCTGGAAATCGCAGCGCGGTAGAACGGAGGTCCTGCATGACAACACAAGCAGCGACAACACTCAAATGCCCCGCCGTCAGGGCCAGGGTGTTGGGCGTCAACGTGTACCGCGGCTTTGCCAGCCTGTGCGATTTGGCCGACATTTCGCGAGCTGACATCTATGACCAACAGAACAATCCGACGGGTACGCAAAGGGATCTGAGTCCTACCCACGCGCGGGAAGCGTATGAGTATGTCAAGAACAAGGAGCTTGGCTTCTGGCCGGAGGTGTTTCTTTGTTCTCGGAGAAACGATATCGTCACGTTTAACCCTGTATCCCCGGAATTGCCAGATCTTGGAATACTCGAAATCGATATTGGTGCTCCTCAACCTGGTGGAGCCATAGCAGTCTCGCGAGTTGATGGCAACCACCGCCTCCATTTCGGAGATGGTGCACAAAGTGGCTATTCGAGGGTGGAGAAGATAGTCTCGTTCTGTATGGCCTATGATCTCACCCGCGACGAAGAGATCCAGCTCTTCAAGGATATCAACAAGAACCAGAAGCCCATGAATACAAGTCACCTCGACGGAATCGAGGTGAGGTTGACTCCTGAGGAAGAGCTCAAACGCCGGACGCCTGACCTGTATATCGCCCAGCGCCTGCACCGAGACCCCAGTAGTCCGTTGCACGGCCGAGTCTATGAGGGTGGCAGGAAACCGGTCGGGGTGGACATTCCGCTCCGTGGGCTCAGGACGGGTATCGAATACATGCTGTCCAGGTCCACGCAGCTTCCGTGACCAGCATCACCGCCACCGAGGCCCGGAATACAGAGCCTCTATTCACTACTCGATGACGTCGCCTCGTCGCACGAGCCCATCGAGATCACCGGCCGTCGCGCCAATGCCGTACTCATCTCAGGGGACGACTGGCGCGCGTTCAGGAGACACTGCATCTGCTCTCCATCCCCGGTATGCGTGAGTCCATCCTGGAGGGCATGGCGACCCCGACCGCAGGACCTCGATCGAGAGCTCGACTGGTGAGTTGGCGCCTGCTCTATACCAAGGCAGGCAGGCGCAGAAGGACGCCATCCGACTGGCCGCCGCTGGTCTCAAACCGAAAGCCCAAGAGCTGCTGGCCGTCATCGCTGGCGATCCGTTTCACACCCCCCCGCCGTTTGAAAAGCTGGTAGGTGACTTGCGTGGCGCCTACTCGCGGCGCATAAACATCCAGCACCGCCTCGTCTGACCAGGTTCTGGAGGATGAGCACGTCGTGAAGGTACTCAGAATGTGGACGCACTATGAGTAGTCCTGACACGGCGTTCGAGCTGATCGTGCCTCGCTCACAGCTCAGACGCCCGAGCCCAGGCCGCATCGCTCGGTCTGAATGACCCCAAAGAACGAACTCGCGATGCCAACTGAGATCGCCGAAGGAGTGCACTGCCTCCCACTCCGCGGTGTGAACGTCTACCTGGTTCGCTCCGGCCCGTCGTGGGTCTTGATCGACACCGGCTGGCGAAAGAGCGCTCCAGCGATCCGCGCGGCGGCCGAGTCGCTGTTCGGCCCAGACTCCCCTCCCCAGGCGATCCTGTTGACACATCCGCACGGGGACCACGTGGGCTCAGCGGTGGAGCTGGCTCGGACGTGGGACGTCCCGCTCTACATACACGCCGACGACCTGCCGCTACTCTCGGGAGACGTACTCTCCCAGCCGGAGCCTCCCGAAGCGATGGGCCGGTTCATACTCAAGCTGATGCGCCGGCTGCCGCGGCGCGTGCGGGAACGGATGGCCTCCCCGGACCTGGCATCCACCGCCCGTGCCCTCCCCGGCGGAGACGCGGGCGTACCAGGGCTCCCAGACTGGGAGTGCATCCCCACCCCGGGGCACTCGCCGGGCCACGTCGCCTTCTTCCGCAGGAGTGATCGGGTGCTGATCGTCGGCGACGCTCTGTTGACCGTGCGGATGGTTGGCCTGCCGCCCGGACGGCGCAGGATCTCCCCTCCGGTGCGCCTTCCTTCCTGGGACTGGCAGGGTGTCAAGGCTTCGGTCGCGGTGCTCGCGGCACTCGAACCGGCGGTGCTGGCCTCGGGCCACGGCATCCCGATGAGCGGACCTGGGGTCGCGAAGGAGTTGCAGGCCTTTTCGGAGCGCTTCTCCAAGCAGTAGCCCCGCGGGCATCTCGCCCTGCCTCTCCCCTCCGGCACCTCCCGAGCCCCGCTTCACTCTCAACCCAAGGTCCGATTTCACTCATGGCCCGAGTGAGCGACGGTGACGAACATGGACTCTCGTAGCGTGACAGCAAGCCGCGACTCATGTAATCTGATTATCAGATACATGAAGGAGGTGCGCATGTCCGACGTGACCGTCACCCAGGTCGCCCGCAACTTCGCCGAGTACGTCAACCGCGTCGCCTACCGGCGCGAGACGTTCACTCTCGTGCGCGGCAACAAGCCGCTCGCTGAGCTGCGTCCGCTGCCCGCCGGAGCGCGCCTTTCGGAGCTACCTGCTCTCCTTGCCTCCCTCCCCCGACTGTCGGCGGCCGAAGCAGGTGACTTCGCTGAGGACCTTGCTGCATCGCGCGACGAGCTCGGCGAGGTGCGAGACGCATGGCAGTCCTGATCGACTCGAGCATCCTCATCGAGGCTGAGCGCGGGCGCCTCGACCTCGAGCCGCACGTCGCTCGTCATGGCGACGAGGAGGCGTTTCTCTCCGTGGTGACCGCCAGCGAACTGCTCCACGGCGTGCATCGCGCGAGCCTTCCCGATGTGCGCGCCCGTCGCTCGGCTTTCGTCGAGGGCCTCCTCGAGCGCTTTTCGCTGCTCTCAGTGGATCTCACCTGCGCGCGGGCGCACGCGCAGCTATGGGCCGAGCTGCGTCAGGCCGGCGCGCTCATCGGCCCCCACGACCTTTGGC
Source organism: uncultured Actinomycetes bacterium (assembly GCA_963714175.1). Classification (GTDB taxonomy): domain Bacteria; phylum Actinomycetota; class Thermoleophilia; order RBG-16-64-13; family RBG-16-64-13; genus RBG-16-64-13. The sequence goes on from CAVQNN010000012.1 coordinate 354,765, forward strand.
TCGCCGCCACCTGCGTCGCCCACGGGCTGACCATGGTCACCGCCAACGTCCGCGATTTCGCGCGCGTGCCCGGCCTGCAGTTGGAGGTCTGGGCTGACTGACTGCCGTTCAGCATGCAAGAGCACGTCGCCTTGGACCTTGTAGACGACGCGCTGCTCGTCCGTGATGCGCCTGGACCAGTAGCCGGACAGCGCGTGCTTCACGCCTCCCGACCCCGCTGCTCCTTCACTTGGCAACCGACCCGAACACCACTTAGGGTTGATGAATAGACACGCCATTGGCCTGGCCTGGGTCGCCGCCCCGCGGCCTGCTTGACGGGCTATGGGAGGATACATACAGTCTGCATATCCGCGACGCTGCGGGAGGTGGTTCGCACCCAGATACCGCCGTCTGACCGACGAGAGGGGGACCATCTTGAGGATCGAGATCGGTGCTATGCAGACACCGTGGTGCTGTGGCGGTCAGATTGTGCAGACTAGATAGTCACTGTTCACACCAGCGCTCAGGGAAGGTTCCATGTCCGCAGCGCGCGGTAGAATGGGGCTAAGAGCATCCCGGCGCATGCGAGGTGGGAAATGACCGTTGACGAGCTTATGCGCGCGGCCCTCAGGCTTAACGCCGCGGAGCGGGCTTCCATGGCTCACGAACTGCTGAGCAGTCTCGAGTCTCTGTCCGAGGCTGAGGCCGAGCAGCTCTGGGTGGAGGAAGCGCTTCGCCGCAGCGCCGAGATCGATGCCGGTCTCGTTGAGACCATCCCTGCCGATCAGGTCATCGCCGAGGCCAGGGCTCGTCTCAAGTGACGCACGAGCTGCGCGTCCACCCCGAAGCCCGGCGCGAGTTCAACGACGCCATCGACTACTACGAGCGTGAGAGCCCCGGTCTGGGGTTGATCTTCACGAATGAGATCGACTCAGGATTTGTCCGTATTCGTCAGTACCCGGACGGAGCTCCGCTCGTCGTGGAGCGCGTCCGCCGACTTGTGCTCGCCAAGTTCCCATTCAGCCTCATCTACGAGATTCGGGATGATTGCCTGATGGTTCTGGCGGTGGCTCATCATCGCAAGCGCCCCTACTACTGGAGAACGCGTCGACAATCATGAGTGCGGTTCGAACATGCCGGTGCAGACAGACGGCCAGGGCCGCCGCTGACCGGCCAAAGCGTTAGGCCGAGACCCCGAGACCTTGTCACCAGTCTGCACGAGAGCATACTTCGATCTGTACATCCTAGCGTACAAGGAGCAGTATCATGCGCCCAATGAAGCTCGATGAGGACATTCGACCCCTCTCGGAGTTCCGCGCGGAGATCGCGTCATTCGTCAAGCGCGTGAATGACACCAAGCGCCCGCTTGTGCTCACACAGCATGGCCGTGGTGCGGTGGTCGTCGTCGACATCGTGGAGTATGCGGCAATGCGCGAGCGGCTGGAGACGATCGACGACATCGCCGCCGCGCGCGCGCAGCTCGCAGCCAGCGAGCTCATCGACGCAGATGAGCTGCGCTCAGGCCCGGCCGACAAGCGCGTACAGCCCACATCCGGCGCTGCAAGCTAGCGTGGGCAACAGGCGCGACTGACGCGCTAGAACGCTAGCCGCACTCATCCCAAGGTTGCATGTGTATGTGTCCGAGCCCCGAGGTATCATCAACCCATGAGTATGCCCGCCATCGACATCAACGCCATGGAGCCTGAGGAGCGCCTACGCCTCATCGGCGACCTTTGGGAATCTCTCAGTGAGAGCCCTGAAGACGTCGGCCTGACGCCAGCTCAGCGCGCCGAGCTCGACCGTCGCCTCGACAGACTGGATTCCGGCAAGGCAAGACTAGTGTCTTGGGACGACCTCAAGGCGCGCCTTGTCGGCTGAGCCGGCTCGTGCGGTCTGGTTCCTCGATAAGGCGGAAGACGACATCGCCGCCACGTTCGAATGGTTCGGCAGCTAACAGGCCTATGCAGCAACCAGCATACGTGACCGCTGACCGGCTACGACGTTGAGCCCTGACCGAATCTATCAACGCCCGTAAGGAGATCTTCCACAATGGACATCCCACGGATATTCAACATCACCGAAAGCGCTCACCGCATCCACAACCCGTTCACACCCGAGAAGCTCGCCACTCTCGGCGCGGCGCTGCGTCTGGAAACGGGGACCCGAGTGCTCGACCTCGGCAGCGGTTCGGGGGAGATGCTGTGCACCTGGGCACGCGATCACGGCGTCATCGGCACCGGCATCGACATGAGCCAGTTGTACACCGAGCAAGCGAGACTCCGTGCTGAAGAACTCGGCGTCGCCCATCAAGTCAAGTTCATCCATGGCGATGCTGCCGGCTATGTCTCTGACGAGAAGGTCGGTGTGGCAGCCTGTGTCGGCGCCACCTGGATCGCCGGGGGAGTCGCCGGCACTATCGAGCTTCTGGCGCGGAGCCTGCGCCCCGGAGGGATCATCCTCATCGGCGAGCCCTACTGGCGGCAGCTACCGCCGACGGAAGATGTCGCCAAGGGGTGTCTTGCCCACTCGATCTCCGACTTTCTCATGCTTCCAGAGCTTCTCGCGTCTTTCGGCCACCTTGGCTACGACGTCGTGGAAATGGTTCTGGCCGACCAAGACGGCTGGGACAGATACGAGGCGGCCAAATGGCTCACCATGCGCCGATGGCTTGAAGCCAATCCCGACGACGAACTCGCGAAAGAGGTTCGAGCCAGTCTGACCTCGGAACCCGAGCGCCACGCCGCTTACACGCGTGAATACCTGGGCTGGGGTGTGTTCGCGTTGATGCCGCGGTGATGAGTTGGGGCATCTCGCACAATGGGAGCTCACGGCGACGATTTCGGTAAGGAACGGGGTTACCCTTGGAACCTGAGGTCAGCTCTATCGGAAGGAGACGCCCATGAAAGCTCGCGGAGCCCTCATGATGGAACATCGCGTGATCGAGCGGATGATCGCCCTCATGCAGAAGGCCTTGTTGGACATCGAGGCGCTGGGCACCATAGACATCCTCTTTGTGGATGCCGTGGTCGACTTCGTCCGCACCTATGCCGACCGGACTCACCACGGCAAAGAAGAAGACATCCTCTTTCGTGACCTGCGCGACAAGGACCTGTCGCCCGAGGACCGGCGGCTCATGGAGGAGTTGCTGCGAGAGCACGTGCTCGGTCGGAACGCGACCAAGGCGCTCGCCGACGCCGGCGCCCGCTATTGCGGTGGCGACAGCTCGGCCCTCGCCGACATCGCGGCAGGCCTCAAGGCGCTGGTGGGACTCTACCCACAACACATCCACAAGGAAGACAAGGTCTTCTTCCCAGCGGCTCAGGCCTACCTCACCGAACAAGAAGACCAGGCGATGCTCGAGGAGTTCTGGCAGTTCGACCGCCAGATGATCCACGAGAGGTACAAAGCGTCCATACAGCGGCTCGGCGGGTAGACAGCACCGCCACACGGGAGTCTTCCCCAACCTCCCCCCTCCGGCACCTCCCGAGCCCCGCTCCACTCTCAACCAAAGGTCCAATTCGCAGCCAAGTCGCCGATGAGCCACAGTAGTGGCGATGAATCGACCACCGACACTCCGCGGCCAGATGCGCAAGATCCCCCGGTCCATTCGGTTGTCACTTGACAACCACTTCGTACGCAGCGTAAAGTTGGCGGAGGAATCGATCATTGGCTAGGCGCAGGCATCCGAATCCACACATCGAGGCTGCGCTCCAGCATGCCGAACGGCAGGGGTGGCGCGTGGAACCATCGGGCAGGAGCTCTCACGCTTGATGAAGGCGTACGAATTCACACTGCGTTTTGTGCTCCCTTCAACCGATGTCGTGTCGGACGAGTTGATCGAGCGCCTTGGCGACGCGGGCTGCGACGATGCGCTGATCGGTGTTGGCCACGCCGGTCGCATCGCTCTGGAGTTCGTGCGGAGCTCGGAATCTGCTCAGGCGGCGATCCTGAGCGCCATCCGTGATGTTCGGAGTGCGCTTCCAGACGCTGAATTGATCGAGGTTGCCCCGGACATCGTCGGCATCACCGATGCGGCGGATGTCGTGGGCTGCTCCCGTCAGAACATGAGGAAGTTGCTCATTGCCTCCGGCACCGATGTTCCGGCGCCCATCCATGAAGGGACTCCCTCCCTATGGCACTTGGCTCCTGTCCTGGATTGGCTTGTGCGCGAGAAGCGCTACAACGTTGCGAGCGACCTACTCGAGCTGTCCCAGGCTGCCATGCGAGTCAACGCAGCGTTGGACGCGCTACTGACCGATGACGAGACGCGGGAGGAGATCCGGGCGCTGCTGGCCTAGCCGAACCCAGACGAAGTCGCAGCTAGCCACGTGGCTGCTCCGTCCTGATTGGCGCACAGACGGGGTCCGGGAGGTTCAGCATGTGATTCCTAGCTATGATGAGGTACAGCAGGGGGCAGTGGCCCAGGCGCGTGACGTTGGGAGGGCGAGCAATGAGTCACGCTGAACCGCAATGAGCTAACGATGCCAAGTCTCATGCCGGGAACACCAGGGACAAAAGAAGCCTACGGTATTTCGACCATTGGGATGGATCTAGGGATTCATATTCCACCAAAGGCCTTCGCGCGATATGAGTTAGCACCTGATACTCCTGTGGTGTTGACAACCACTCACCGCGGAGAGGGCGGGTTCGCTCTCTTGAAGAAGGAGCGTGCTGAAGCAACAGTCTTTGCCAAGTATGTCAATCAGATAGATGAACCGGAGACCGTATATTGGTTCCAGGAAAAGGCATATACGGTGACAACCCTAAGGAATGCGCAGTTGTTCTTGACGCCCAAGCTATTGCAAGCCTTCCATCTCATCGGAGGAGAGAAGCTCATGGTAGTCAAGAGTACAACAGTTGCGATGAGCTATACGCCGATTGAGACTTGGAAGGCCAAGTTTGCCCAACGAGGCTTGACGGAAGCAATAAAGAATATGGAAACACTCAAGGAATTCTAGTTCAATGCACCGCCCAACAAGCGTTTGCAGTCGAACTGTGGCGGGATTTTCAGCCCAGGTCAAGCTGAGGAGGTTTCTGTGAGCCCAACGAACGACGGGGAAAGCGTGGTGCTGGCGGCCATCGCCGAGATACCCGAACCGTATCGCGCCATGGGCGAGCGGCTCCATGCGATCATCACAGCGAGCGCGCCGGTCCTCTCGCCGAAACTCTGGTACGGGATGCCCGCGTATGCCAAGGACGGCAGAGTCCTCTGCTTCTTCCGCGGACCCCAGAGGTTCAAAGAGAGATACATGACGTTCGGTTTCGACGACGTGGCGAACCTGGATGAGGGTCACATGTGGCCGATCGCCTTCGCGCTGACTGAGTTGACCGCCGCCGAAGAAGAACAGATCGCCGCGCTCGTGAAGAAAGCCGTGAGCTGAGGCCGTTGGGGCTGATGTGGGTCCTCCCTGTATTCCATGACCGGATGTCGTAGCGCGTAGCTGTTGCTCTGGTCACGACCTGCTGCGAGAATGCAGACACGGCGAACCTATGCGGAGCTATGCGGAGGAGAGATCCATGAGCGGTGCGCAGAAGGCGACGGTCACGCTGTCTATGGGCGAAGTGGAGGGCGTCTGTAGCGAGGGTCTGTGTGTCTTCAAGGGTGTCCCCTACGCGGCTGCTCCCGTGGGATCAAGAAGGTGGATGCCGCCACAACCGGTCGAGCCTTGGCAAGGCACGTATCGGGCCGACAGGTTCCGCGGCATCGCTCCCCAGAACCTCCTCATCGGTGGACCGACCCCGGAGAAGCCTGAGCCCCAGGACGAAGACTGTCTCTATCTCAACATCTACAGCCCCGGCTTGGACGATGCCCGCCGGCCGGTCATGGTCTGGATCCATGGCGGTGCTTTCAGCTTCGGCTCCGGCTCCTCAGCCATGTCTGACGGCAGCCGGTCTGGCCAAGCGGCACGACGTGGTGGTCGTCACGCTGAACTATCGCTTGAACGTGCTGGGCTTCTTGAATCTCAACGAGGTGACGGGCGGCAGGATCCCGGCCACGGGCAATGAGGGTCTGCTCGACCAGGCGGCGGCGTTGCGCTGGGTGCGAGACCATATCGCCGCTTTCGGCGGCGATCCGCGAAACGTCACCGTGTTCGGCGAATCCGCGGGCGCCATGAGCATCGCCTGCCTGCTGGTCATGCCCTCGGCCAAGGGACTCTTTGACAGGGCGATCCTGGAGAGCGGCGTCGGTTCCACAGCCATGCCGCTGGCCGACGCCACGGCGGTCGGCAAGCTCTTCCTGGAAGTGGTGGGTGTTCGCCGCCGACGATGTCGACTCGTTGCGCCGACTGAGCATCGAGCAATTGCTGGCCGCCGAACAAACCATGCGCGAGCGACTGGCCAGCCCGTGGGAGCCGGCACGCATCACGGCCACGGCGCCGGTCGTAGATGGTCACGTGATTCCGGACGTGCCGACCCGACTGACGGCCGCTGGGGCCTCCAAGGAGATCCCCATGATCATCGGCACCAATCTCGAGGAGTGGAAACTCTTCGCCATGGGCGATCCGAACAAGGACAAGATCGATCGAGCCGAGATCTTCCGCCGCGTGTCCAGTTTCGTGCCCGCCGACCCGACGACCAACATCATCGAACGGTACTACCAGATTCGCGAGCAGCGCGGCGACGACACCAGTGCCGCGGAGGTCTTGAACGCCATCAACACCGACCTGATGTTTCGCATGCCCGCCCTGCAGTTGGTCGAGGCGCAGTTGAGGCACAACCCGGAGGTATACAACTACTTGTTCACCTACAAGTCGCCCGTCATGGGCGGCATCTTCGGCGCTTGCCACGCCCTCGAGATGGGATTCGTGTTCGGCACCCACGACGACCTCTTCTGCGGCACCGGCGAGGCCGCCGACAGACTATCCCGCTCCATGCAGGAAGCCTGGACGACTTTTGCCAGGACGGGCAAGCCCGCCTGCGAGTCGATGGGCGACTGGCCCACCTACGGCGACGAGCGCTGGACCATGGTGATCGACACCACCTGCCGCCTCGAGGCCGCGCCCTATGAGGAGGAGCGCCGGGCCTGGGACGAGGTGGGTGAGTTGAGCAGTGTTCTGCTGTAGAACGACACCCACGCTGTAGAGTGCGGGTCCGAGCTGGTCGCGAGACGGACAGGAGGACACGGTGAACAACAAGATCGTAGCGCGGTTCACCGACGGTCGGACGATCAAGGGCACGACAGTCGATTTCCTCCCGGCGAGGGGCGTCTTTCACGTGTCCGGTGCGACCGGCTCAGAGGCAGCGGTCCCTGTGGAGGTCCACATGGAGGATCTGAAGGCGGTCTTCTTCGTGAAGGACCTTGCCGGGGACCCGCGGCGCATCGAACCGGCGGAGCCCGGCACTCCACGCCCCGCAGCCGGGCGCAGAATCAGGGTGGTTTTCAAGGACGGCGAGGTGCTGGAGGGAGCCACGGCCGGCTACCAGCCCGGCCGACCGGGCTTCTTCCTCGAACCGACGGACGCCAGTCTGAATGAAGAGCGCTGCTACGTGTTGACGGCGGCCACCAAGGAGATCACTCTACTCTAGCGAGACGATGGTCCGCAAACGCGCGCGGCGACCTAGGAGGCGACAATGCCGGCCGGAATGGATTCTCTCTACCGACTCAGCTTTCGGGATGCGTTCCGTGCTGGGGAAGCCATGGCCGACGCCTTCGCCAACGACCCACTGTGGCACAAGGTCTTCGAGGGGATACCCGATCCGGACCGGAGATACCAGGCGTGCTTCGAGGTGCCGGTAAGGCACTGCCTGAAGTACGGCAAGGTCTACGCCACCTCCAGGGACCTTGAGGGCATCGCGGCAACTGTTCCGGACGCGCTTGCCGACATGACCTTCTGGCGCATGCTGCGGAGCGGCGCACTGGCATGCGGCATGCGAATGGGGACGACCGCCGGCAGAAGGATGTCCGATCTCAAGATCCTGTCCGCGGATCGCGTCCAGAACATGGCAGGGAAGCCGCACGTATATCTCCTGCTCCTGGGAGTGAGAACCGCAAGCCAGGGAAAAGGTCTCGGCGGGTCATTGCTCCGGGCTCTCATCGAGGATTGCGACGAACGTGACCTTGCGATCTACCTCGAGACCGAAACCGAAGAGAACGTACGGCTGTATGAGCATTTCGGGTTCGAACTGATCAAGAAGATCGATCTCAAGAATCTCCGTGTTCCCATGTGGGAGATGGTGAGATCGCCACGCGACTGAGCAACCGTATTGCGCCGCTCGGTGCGCCCCGGCGGCTGGGACTTCGTTCTTCAGCAGCCTGCTAAGGTAGATACGCGCCAAACGACCCGCACAGGAGGCGAGCGTGGATCTCGGCATCAGTGGAAGAAGGGCCATCGTCTGTGCGTCGAGCCGCGGGCTCGGCAAAGCCTGCGCATTGGCGCTGGCCGAGGCGGGCGTGTCGCTCGTGATCAACGGTCGCGACCCGATCCAACTCCAGAGAGCTGCCGACGACATCCGGCGGGCGACCGGGGTCGACGTAACGCCGGTGGCCGCCGACATCAGCACTCCGGAGGGCCAAGCTGCGGTGCTCGCCGCCTGTCCGGAACCGGACATCCTCGTCAACAACAACTCCGGTCCCCCGTTTCGCGACTTCCGCGCCTTGGACCGAGCGGCCATGCTTGCCGGCGTGACCATGAACATGGTGACGCCCATCGAACTCATCCAGAAGGTCATCGACTCGATGGCCGCCAGGGGCTTCGGCCGGATCGTGAACATCACCTCGGTCGGCGTCAAGATGCCGCTCGCGGGTCTGGACCTGTCGAGCGGAGCCCGAGCCGGGCTCACGGCCTTCGTCGCGGGTGTGGCCCGCAGTGTGGCCGACAGGAACGTGACCATCAACAACCTCCTCCCCGGCTACTTCGACACCGAGCGTCTGCGCCAGGGCTTCGCGGCATCCGCCGAGCGTATGGGAAGCTCCGAAGACGAGATCGCGGCGAGTTGGGAAGCCTCGGTCCCGGCGAAACGCTTCGGCGAGGTGTCCGAGTTTGGGCACATGTGCGCTTTCCTGTGCAGCGTGCACGCGGGGTACATCACCGGTCAGAACATCCTGATGGATGGTGGCCTGTACCCCAGCGCTTTCTGAGTCGACCCGCGGCCGGGAGGAGCATATCCAGAGCCCCGGCGCTATCGGCACTCACACGATGTAACCCGCCTCTCCCCCCTCGACCCGAAAGCCCTGTCCGCCCCGTCGTGTAGAGTCGGGAGCGCCGGTCGGACGAGGTTGGGGGGTGTGAACTGACGTACATCTGAAGATGCGAACCGCGAACCCGCTGCTCAAGCCCAACTGCGACGGAGGAGACACCATGATTGCTTACTGTGGACTGGATTGTGGTCAATGCGAAGCCTTGATTGCCACGCAGAACAACGACGACGCACTTCGCGCCAAGGTCGCCGACGAATGGACGAGGCTGTACAACGCCCCCATCAAGCTCGAGGATATCAACTGCCTGGGGTGCCAATCGGCGGGCGTGAAGACGTACTACTGCGATCAACTGTGCGAGATCAGGAAATGCGCGGTGAAGAAGCCCGTCAGCACATGCGCGGACTGTCCTGACTACGCCTGTTCTGCGCTGGACGAGATTCACCGGAACGCTCCGGAAGCAAAGGCGACGCTTGACGCGCTGAGGAACAGCTAGAACGCCGAACCAGCGGCTGGAGTCTCGCTCTCTCCAGGGCGGCGAGGGCGAGACGCGGCCATCGTCGAGTGCATAAGCGCACGCGCACACCGCCGCACAAGATCGGAGGTAGTACCATGATGAGGTTCGTGTGTCCGCTGATCGTCGTGGAAGAGATCGCCGCGTCCCGGCACTTCTACGAGCAACTGCTCGGCCAACAGGTCAAGGCCGACTACGGGGAGAATGTCACCTTCGAAGGCGATTTTGCGATTCATCTCAAGCCGCACTATCAGGCTCTGCTGGGAGGTGCGGCGCAGTATCCCGTTGCCGGTAGAGCGCACAACGGGGAGCTGTACTTCGAGACGGACGAGATCGAGGCGGCCTACCAGCGTCTGATACAGGCGGGCGCCGAGTTCATTCACGCGGTTCGCGAAGAACCCTGGGGCCAACGCGTGATGCGCCTGTACGATCCGGATGGACATATTGTCGAGATCGGCGAGCCGATGGTGTGAAATCACTCCCAATGAACATACCCGTTGAGATCGAGGCGGCCTTCGAGATGGGCGAGTGAACCGCCTGACAGGAGGGTCATGATGCGCGAGACGGCGTCGGGCAAGTAGGCGAACCGTGCGGAAGGACATGCCCATACGAGTACGCCGCGCGACGCTGGAAGACGCGGAGCTTCTGGCGGACTTCGGCGCGAAGACGTTTCGCGATACCTTCGCGGCGGACAACACCGAAGCCGACATGGCCGACTATCTTGCCTCCGCGTTCCATCCGGCCATCCAGGCCGGCCAGTTGGAGGATGCGTGCACCACATTCCTGCTCGCTTGCGTCGATGGCTCGACCGCGGGATACGCGAAGCTGCGGTTCGGGGCGGCACCGGCCTGTGTCGGTGGCCACAGGCCGGTCGAGATTGCCAGGTTCTACGCGGACAGTCCCTGGATCGGTCGCGGTGTGGGTTCGACGCTCATGGATGCGTCGCTGCGTATCGCGGCGGAAGAGGGTTGTGACGTCATCTGGCTCGACGTATGGGAGAACAATCACAGAGCACTCGCCTTCTACGAGAGGTGGGGGTTCGCGATCGTTGGCAATCAGGACTTCCAACTGGGCGACGATCTGCAGAACGACCTGCTCATGGCGCGACCGACCGGAGGAGACCACATGGACAAGACAACGCCCGATCAGGTGAAGATCGCCATGGTAGCCGACTACGGGTCGGACCATCCGTCGCACAAGTCGGCAAACGAGGCCCTCGCCCACGCCGCCGATGCCCTCGATCTCGCGCTCGAGGTCGGGTGGTTCCCCACCCCCGTGCTCGACACCGACGTGGGTCGTGGTCCTTTGGCGGGATTCGACGGCATCTTCGCCCCCGGAGGCGAGTACGAGAACAAGGACCGCGGATTGGAGGCGATCCGTTTCGCACGAGAGGCGGGTCGGCCTTTCTTCGGCACCTGAGGGGGCTTTCAACATGCTCTGGTAGAGCATGCACGCAACGCCATGGGGATGCGCGACGCCGACCACGAAGAGAGCGCGCCGGACGCCGCCACTCTCGTCATCACCCGGCTCGTGTGCTCCCTTCGAGGCACGGAGCAGGAGGTGCACGTCCTTCCAGACACCATTGCCTTCAGGGCGTACGGAAAGGACCGCTCCACAGAGCAGTTCCGGTGCAACTACGGCCTGAACGAACGCTATCTCGAGCTGCTGTTCGGGGGCGACCTCAAGATCGCGGGCGAGGACGCCGAGGGCAACGTGAGGATCGTCGAGCTTCGGTCGCACCCCTTCTTCGTGGCCACCCTGTTCGTCCCGCAGTTGTCCTCCCAACCTGGCAGGCCGCATCCGCTTGTCGTGGCCTTCGTCGAGGCCGCCAGGGCGTGGAGCGACGGGGCTCGTCGATGCGGGGTGAGCCACCCCAGACCAACTCGCTGAGCGCGGGGAGGATGGAGCCGATGGGCTTCGCGAATCTGTGTGAATCGTGAGCGCGCCGCAGTCCAGCGATGGGGTGCTCTACTTCTCTTCCCGCGCCGAATGGCGGTCGTGGCTCGAGTCGCATCACGCCAGCGCCGGCGAGGCGCGAGTCGCCATCTACAAGAAGGGAACTCGAGCTAGGGATTCCAGAGCCCCCCTGCCCACACTTGCAGACGTGCAAGAAGAGGCTCTGTGCTTCGGGTGGATCGACACGACGCGCACGGGCTCGACGAATCCGCCTACACGATCCGCCTGGTCCCCCGGCGTCCCAATAGCGAGTGGTCGATGACCAACGTCCTTCGGCGTCGAGAGACTAGCCGCCCAGGGTCTGGTGTCTGAAGCCGGTTGGAGAGCCGTGAACGAGGCCAAGCGTAACGGCCAGTGGGATCTCGCCATGCGGGTCGAACAGACCGATCTCGTTCCGCCACCGCTGGAAGCCGCGTTGCACCCGGTACCCGGTGCGCTTGACGCCTACCTGTCGCTCCCCCACTCGCGCCGCAAGCTGATGCTTCGCTCAGTCCTGAGCGCTAAGAGCGCGGCAACTCTCGATCGTCGGATTGCCGCGATAGCAAGCGAGGTGTCAGCGCCCTGAGCGGCGCCCCTTTCACGACACGTGCGCCGCTCGTTTCCTCAGCAACTGATGCTATGCTCTTGCTCGGACCACCACGGATGGAGGCGCTCTTGGATGCTACTCGGGCAAGGGCAACTGAAGAGGTCATCCCCACCCTCTGCCACGGCTGCGGGTCGTACAAACCCCACTGCGGCATCTTGTGCCACGTGCGAGACGGCAGGTTCGTCCGCGTGGAGGGCAATCCCGGACGCCTTCAACAACGGGTGCCGGGCTCCACCTCGCTCTGCGCCAAGGGCCTCACCGGCCCACAGTACGTGTATGCCGCCGACCGCCTGAAGTATCCCCTCAAGAGGGTCGGAGCCAAGGGCGAGGGCAAGTTCCAGCGCATCACCTGGGACGAGGCCCTCGACACCATCGCCGACAAGCTGAAGGAGACCAAGGCAGAAGTACGGGCCCGAATCCTACGGCGTGCTCTCCCCCGAGTACTGGCCGGTGCTCGTTACGCTGGGCCGCCGCTTCCTGAACGTGCACGGCAGCCCCAACTACATGCACAGCGCCATCTGCGCGACGCCGCGCATGGCCGCCTCGAAGGTCACCATGGGCTTCATCAGCATGGCGCCGGACGACTGGAGCAAGACCAAGCTGATCGTCAACTGGGGCGCCAACGTGGAGAACTCCGGCGTCAACCAGGGCACCCCTCGGGCCATCCTGAACGCCCTGGCAGAGCGGAACGAAGCTCATCGACATCCGCCCCATGCTGGATCCCCTGGGCACCAAGGCCGACATGTGGCTGCCCGTCAGACCGGGGACCGACTGCGCGCTGGCGCTGGCGTTCCTGAACGTGCTGATCGCTGAGAACCTGTACGACGCGGACTTCGTGGCCGAGTGGTGCCACGGCTTCGACGAGCTGGCCGAGCATGTCCGCGCCGTTCACGCCCGAATGGGCGGCGCCCATCACCGGCCTCCCGGCGGACCAGATCCGCGAGGCGGCCCGGCTCATCGGCACCATCCACCCCACCTTCATCAGGATGGGCAACGGCATCGGCGACCAGACCAACGACGGCACGTCCACCATCCGCGCGATCTGCTCTGATAGCCGCCATCACCGGCAACCTCGACGTACCCGGCGGCCAGTTCGCCCCCGTCGGCCGGCCGCCTCGAGCCGACCGTCTCCACCGCTGGGAGAACTGGCGCCGCCCGACATGGTGGACCGGCTGGTCGCCCCCGAGAGCCCGATCTGGTACCAGAAGAGCGGGCGCTGGGACAGCGGACCCACCACCGCCTACTACAAGGGCCTGATGAGCGTCCTCACGGGCAAGCCCTACCCGCTCCGCGTCCTCAACGCCGAGCTGCTCCAACCCCCTGTCGGCCACCCGCAATCCCGGGAAGGTGGCCGAGGCCCTGAAGAAGATCGACTTCATGTTCGTCGATGGACGTCTCCCACGCTCCGCACGTCGACTTCGCCGACATCGTGCTGCCCGCCTGCACGAGCTACGAGCAGGGCGACTACTTCGCCGTGAGGAACGACCCCGAGAGGCATCTGGCTGGCCGGCTACAACAAGGTGGTCGAGCCCCTGGAGGAATCGCGCAGCGACTGGCAGCTTCTATCTCGACCTGGCCGTCCGCATGGGCTACGGCGAGCACTTCTGGCAGGGCAACATGGACGCCTTCATGGATGAGATGCTGGCGCCGTTCGGAGTCACGCTCGGAGCAGTTGCGGCACAATCCCGGGCGGCATGCTGGTGGACGACGCCGGCCGCCGCACGGAGCCGCGAGTACCGGCAAGTACTCCCTGCTCTTCAAAGACCTTCCCCACGGCAAGGTGCAGTGCTACAACGAGCTGATCGGCGGCAAGGAGAACAACGACAGAAGCGGGACCCTCCCCTACTTCCCCGATCTACCAGGGCCCGCCGGAAGGGCATCGCCGAGACCCCGGAGCTGGCCAAGGAGTTCCCGCTCATCCTGAGCGACGTCCATGCCCATCGCCTGTCGCAGCACAGCTACTTCCACAACGTCGCCTATCTGCGCGAACTGCAGCCCTATCCCTGGCTCAAGATCAACCCCGCGACCGCCGAGAAGTACGGCATCGCCGACGGCGACTGGGTGCGGGTGGAGTCTCCCCACGGCTGGAGCAGGTTCAAGGCCGAGTACTTCGCCGGCATCTCTCCCGAGGTGCTCATGACCAAGCGAGGCTGGTGGCAGTCGTGCGCGGAGCTGGGCCTGCCGGGCTACGGCGCCGGCGACGGGGGCAGCGAGGTCAACAACCTCTACAACTGCCGACGAGGCGCTGTTCGACAAGTTCTACTCGCAGATGGCGAAACAGACGCTGGTCAAGATCAGCAGATGGGAAGAGGCGTAGGCCATGTCCAGAAGGATACGCATTCAGCCACGATCCCCAGCGATGCATCAAGTGCTACACGTGCGAGGTCGCGTGCAAGCAGTGGAAGGAGATCGCCCCCGGAACCGTGCAAGCTCCGCCGGGTCTACGAGACCACGACGGGCACCTTCCCGCAGGTCACCCGCGACTTTCCATTCCGTGGCCTGTCAGCATTGCCCGGACGCCCCCTGCATCGCCGTCTGCACGCCGGGAGCGATCAGCAAGAGAGCGGCGGACGGGATCGTGGTGGTGGACGCGGCCAAGTGTGACGGCTGCCGCGAGTGTCTGGACGCATGTCCGTTCGGCGTGCCGCAGTTCGAGCCGAGGGCGGCATCATGCAACTGTGCGACCTGTGCGCCGACCGGCTGTCCGAGGGCAAGCAGCCCATCTGCACCGACTCCTGCCCGACCGGGGCCTTGCACCTGGAGCCATAGGACAAGCGAGGGGATCAGGATGGACCTGACGCTGCAGCGATACAAGCTCGCCTTGACCAACCAGGCATACGGGATCGTCCTGGTGAGCGAAGAAGAAGAGGTTGAGTTCGTCAACCGGAAGTTCTGCGAGGTCTTCGGGCTCGACCTGTCACCGGACGATCTGGTTGGACTCAAGACGGCGGAGTTCCTAAGGATCATAGCGCCGTCCTACGCCGACCCGACGGGCACTCTGGACCGTATCAAGAGCACCGTTGCCGCCAACGTTCAGCAAGTGGGCGATCACGCCCTGATGCGCGACGGACGCACGATACTGGTCGACTACACCCCGATCGTGCTCGATGGGAAGCCGTGCGGACGAATGTGGCAGATTCGGGACATCACAGAGGTGAGACAGGCCCAAGAGGCACTTCGCCAGAGCGAGGAGAAGTTCTCCACAGCCTTCCAGACCTCGCCCTATGCCATCTCCATCACGCGCATGGACGACGGCGGGATACTGGAGGTGAACGACGCCTTTGTGTCGATTTTGGGGTACTCGCGTGAGGAGTTGGTCGACCAAACCACGACAAGTATCGGACTGCTGGTCGACAAGACGGACCGAGATAGCGTGGTATTGGCTCTGCGTGATGGCCAGGTGGTGGCCGGGAGAGAGCTGCGCCTCCGGAAGAAGAACGGCGAGATCATCACGAGCCTTCTATCTGCGCAGGCGGTCGATCTGAGCCAGGGCCGCTGCATCATGTCCAGCGCCGACGACATCACGGCGCGGAAGCAGGCAGCACTGGAGCTTCAGAGCAAGAGCCGCTTCTTGTCCGATCTGATCGAGCACAGCGGCACGCTCATCTGCGTCAAGGATCGGGATGGGCGCTACGAACTGGTCAACAAGAGGTGGGAGAAGGTCACCGGGCTCAGCCGCGAGGACGTCATCGGCAAGACCGACGCCGACCTCTTCCCCGGCCCCATCGCGGAGCAGTTCCGGTCGAACGACCTGGAGGTAGTCAAGACACAGGCGGGGATAGAGAACGGAGGAGTACCTCGAGGACGAGAATGGAAAGCGGTTCTTCATCTCCATCAAATTCCCCGTCTACGAAGACGACGGGACCGTTCACGGCCTCTGCGGGACAAGTACCGAGATAACTTCACGCAAGGAGACCGAAGAAAAGGTCCAGCACCTCGCGACCCACGACGGCCTGACGGGTCTGCCCAATCTGGGTCTGGCCAAGGATCGCCTCACGATGGCACTGAGCACAGCGCGCCGTCAGAACAAGATGGTCGGCGTGATGTTCATCGACCTCGACGGCTTCAAGACGGTCAATGACACGCTGGGCCACGAAGTCGGAGACCTCGTCCTCCGGGAAACGGCTCAACGCATGCTGTCTTGCGTGCGCGAGACCGACACCGTCGCCCGAGTCGGTGGAGACGAGTTTCTGGTCGTAGCCACCGGTCTTCACACCGACGAGGACGCAGCGCTGATCGCCGACAAGTTGGTCCACCGTGCGGCCGAACCCGTTATCCTCGCCGATGGCCTGCAGGCATCTGTGGGAGCAAGCGTGGGCGTCGCGCTCTGCAAGGTTTGTGGTGAGGACGCCGACCTCATGATCAAGGCCGCCGACACCGCCATGTACAAGGTCAAGAACTCCGGTAAGAACGGCTACCGCTTCGCGGAACCGGCGGACTCGCAGTGACCGAGTACCTCAGGGTCGCACCACCTCAAGGTCGACACCGCGCGAGTGACGCGAGGCAGGCATGAGTGATTCGGCCGCGGTGCTTTTCGGGATCGTAGGTGGGATCGCTGCGCTCGCCTGGATTCTCATGCTGGTCGAGTGGATAGGGACTCTGGCACTCTCTGCCTTGGTGTTCCGGACGGGCATCGTGGTCTTCAGGGAGATCCAAGCGGTGCCCTCCCCGGCAGTCGGCGGCGGCGGCCGGTTCGAGACACCGAGCGCGGTCTGCAAATTCGTCGGACCCGGCTACTGTCTCTTCAGGTATCGCGTCCGCCTGTTCGGCTTCACCCTCCACACGCCGTTTCTGGTGAAGGCCACTGGTAGATGGGAAGGCCCATCGGTCACCGCGACTGGGCGCATCCCGGTGTTCCCCATAGTCTTCCTGGTCGCATGGGCGCTCGGCTTCACCGCTAGGGGGAGTGATGCTGATCCGCGGGGATGAGAGCGTCTGGATCGGGATCGGCCTCCTGTTGATTGGCTGGGTGTTCGCCCTGGCAATGTGCTTGGTCTCGATCCCCTATGAGATCCAACGCGCGCGCCTGGCCTGGGAGGAGATTCAAGAGGTACTGCCGACACACGGCGGCCCAGGGCGGAGGCGATGACCTCCTCGGCAGGCCTCCCAGCTCAGAGCGGACCGAGCGGTTCATGCGTCGGGCGATCGAGTTGGGCCGCAAAGGCGCAGAGGCCGGCGACGGAGGCCCCTTCGGCAAACGGTGATCGTCAGGGCGGCGACGAGATCGTTGGGGAGGGCTGGAACCGGTCTGTCCACGAACGATCCGACCGCCCACGGGGAGATCGAGGCGATCAGAGACGCCTGCGAGCGGATCGGCAGTTTCAGCCTCGAGGGCTGCGAGCTGTTCACGAGCGGCCAACCGTGTCCCATGTGCCTCAGCGCCATCTACTGGGCTCATCTGGAGCGCGTGTTCTACGGGTTCGGCGTCCAAGACGCTGCCGAAGTCGGCTTCGACGACCAGTCCATCTACGAGCAGTTGGCCAAGCCACAGGAACAGCGCCAGATTCCCGCGGTGCAAGTGCTCGAATCCGAGGCGCTGGAGGCTCTGAAGGACTACGCGGCCGATCCGAACAGGACGAACTACTGACGTGAAGGGCACGCGGTGCACGGGGCCGCGCAGCCACAGGACGTCTCGCGGCCGGCGACTTCCGGACCCAGGCCGCACGGGCCATTAGGCTGCTCCAGCTCTGACCCGGCAGTACTCCTGCTCTTTCTGCTGTCTGCCGATAGGGGTACTAGGGTCTGGCAACGCCCGGCGTAGCACTGGGCCATTCTGCGTGCGGAGACGATCTAGATGATGCTTTGCAGTGACGACGGAGGGCAACAGCAGTCTCTTCTGGAGACAGTGATCAACACGATCAGGGACGGACTCATCGTCCTCGATCTTGACTACAACATCGTTCTTGCCAATCGGTGTATGGAGGGCTTTCACCACTCTGAGCTGCCCCTTACCGGCAAGAAGTGCTACGCGGTGTTCCACAAGAGACAAGAACCGTGTGACGACTGCCCGTATGCCAGGACTATGAGCTCGGGTCAGCCGCACACGCGGCTCTTCAGGTATGACTTCGAAGACGATCGCACCGGCTGGTATGAGATAACCGTCTACCGCATTGAGGATGCTGATGGATCCCCTTTGGGAGCCATAGAACACACCAGCAACGTCACCAAGCGCGAGAGCGCGACCGATCAGCTTCGGGACGAGATCAATCGGCGGAGAATGATGGTCGATCAGTCGAGGGACGGAATCGTGATCATCGACCAGAACGGCGATGTCTACGAAACGAACGAGAGATTCGCCCGCATGCTTGGCTACTCGGTCGAGGAGGTTTACCAACTCCAGGTATTCGACTGGGAGGTGGCACATCCGAAGGACGTGGTGCTGGAGATGCTTGCCGCGGTCGACGGCGACGGCGATCACTTCGAGACCCGCCACAAACGGAAGGACGGCACGCTTCTCGAGGTCGAGATCAGCAGCAATGGAGCCGTGTACGACGGAAAGAAGCTGGTGTTCTGCGTCTGCCGGGACGTCACCGACAAGAAGGACATGGAGAGACGCATCGGGGAGCTTGCCATCCGCGACTGCCTGACTGAGGTCTACAACCGACGCTATGTCTTCGAACGCCTGGCTGAGATGGTCGCCGAATACTCCCGCAACGGGAGTGGCTTCTGCGTCTCAATTCTCGATATCGACCACTTCAAGACGGTCAACGACATCCATGGTCACCAGGCGGGCGACTTCGCTCTCAAGGAGTTCACACAAACCATCGTGCCCATGGTCAGGCAGTACGACCTGTTGGGCCGCTACGGCGGCGAGGAATTCATCATAGTCTCCAGGACCGCCGCCGCGTGGGAAACCGTCGCGATGCTTGAGCGGATCATGGACACGGTACGCCACAAGGCGTTCGTATTCGACGGACGCGAGATCCGGTTCACCTTCAGCTGTGGACTCGCCGACAGTGCGGAGTTCGCGCGCGAGGAACTCTCCCTCGAGGCCGTGATCAGCCTCGCCGATGAGCGGCTCTACGACGCGAAAGCCGCCGGGAGGAACCGGTGCGTAGGCCCTGTCGGCCTGCCGCATGGATGCTTCGAGCCCAGAACGAGCTCGATCCTCTCCAACTCCTAGAGATGCGCCTCGCTCTTCAGCAGCTGTCAGCTCTGGTCCTCCAGGTCGATGACCTCGTCGGTCGAGCGTGGCCCGCGACGACGCCGGATCACGTTGATCACGTCGCGCAGTTCGGGCATGCGCATAGCCCAGGCGGCAAGAAGATATGCTCCACCCCCGGCGACGTAGGCTAGGCCCACGGAGATGATCTTCTGCCACAAGCCTTGGCCGAAGGCAGCGTCAAGCCCATACCACACCCCGTAGGCAACACCGGCCAGGGGGATGAGGGCGAGAATCGAGCGACCCGCCGACCAGGCCACGCGTCGCGCGTCCACGCCCCCGATGCGCGGGCCCAGTAGGAACATCGAGGCCGAAGAAGTTGATGACGCTCACCACCGAGGTCGAGAGCGTGATGCCGCCCACCCCCATGGGTTTGTAGAGAAGGAGCATGAGCGCCGCGTTGACCGCAAGATTGACGGCTCCCATGATCAGCGGCACCCAGGACTTCTGGATGCTGTAGAAGGCCCGGTTGAGCAGGGTGTTCACGCTCACGAAGGCCATGCCCACGCTGAAGAAGAGCAGCGCCGAGGCCACTGCCCGAGATCGCCGCCTCGTCGCCCACGACCTTGCCGTACTCGTATATGACCCGCACGGTGGGAACGGCCAGCACGGAGAAGAATGCGGCGAACGGCAGGGTGATGAAGAAGATCTGCCGGATGCCCAGTGACAGGTCTTCGCGGAACTCCGCCATCCGTTTGGCCGCACCATGGCGCGACAGAGCCGGGAAGAGCACCGTTCCGATGGCTATGGCGAACATCCCCTGTGGCAACTGGAAGAGACGGAACGCCTTGTCGATGTAGGCCGGGGCGGGTTCGCTGATCAGCGACGCCACCACCGTCCCGACAAAGGAGTTGATGTTGACGATCCCCAGGCTGAGGATGACCGGCCCGAAGCAGGATGCCGATCCGCCTCACCTCCGGGCTTCGGAGAGAGACGCCAAGGGGAGCCTTGATCTGCGGCGAGCGACATCGCGCCATGCGCCGCTGTCTGGTCGAGTGGAAGCTGCTCCGCCCACGGCGGGTCGGGTGGATCGATACCCCCTCGCCAACGACGTTTCCAGACAGAGGGCACCAGCAAGAGAAGCTCTGCGATGGTACCCAGCATCACTCCCCAGGCGAGCGCCTCGAACCCATAGCGCTGGGAGAACGCCACCACGACGGCGATGATGATCACGTTCCAGATGATGGGCGCCATCGCGGGCATCGTGAAATGGTTGTATGAGTTCAGGATGCCCATGAAGATGCCGGCGATCCCCATCACCGCCACCGTGGGGAACATGACCCGCATGAGATGTGCGGCCAGATCGCCGTCTCCGGGTACTTTTCCGTCCACGTCGGAGACACCACCTTGATCAACTCGGGCGCGAATACCACGCCCAGGATCGTCACCACACCGAGGGCTGCGGTCGCGGCCACAGTCACAGTGAAGGCCACCTGCCAGGCTTCGCGACGGCGTCCCTTCTCGAGAAGACCCGAGAACACCGGGATGAAAGCGGCCGACAGGGCCGTATCGGCCAGAAGGGTGCGTACGAGGTTGGGGACCTTGATAGCCTGCGTGAAAGCGCCCATCTCGGCACCCATACCCAGGTAGTAACCAGGGATGATCTCCCGGATCAACCCGAGTATCCTCGAGCCGGCGGTGGCCAGCATGAGGAAGGCGGCCGCCGCGGCGAGGCTTCTTTTCGTGTCGTTGCCCATGTGCGGGGGCTATGCTAAACTGCTGCGACTTCGAAGGGAAGACTGGAGGATTGAAGGTTGGCTAATACCAAGCAGCAGCGCAAGCGGGTCCGTATCGCCCAGCGGCAACGGCTGGAGAACCTGCGTTACAAGTCGTCCATCAAGACGTACTTCAAGCGCCTCAAGGACTCCATCACCGCCGGCGACGCCGATGTCGCTGCTCAGACAGCCAAGAAGCTGACCTCCACCATCGACAAAGCCGCCGCAAAGCATGCTATTCATAGCAACAACGCAGCGCACAAGAAGTCGAGGGTGGCGCGGTACCTCTCCCAGCTCTAGCAGCCTGCTGAAGAGCGAAACCTCGGCTACCAGAACGCACCGACCGGCGCGATAGTACGTTGTCGGTCGCGTGCGCGGCCATGCGCCGCGCCTCTGCACCCCCAACTCCCTGGGTATTCACTTCCGTCTGACTCACGCGCTCAGGAGCCGGCCAAGGCAAAGCTGTAGTTCCATCTCGTCCGGCAAGGTGCCCATCCCCTTCATGCGTGCGTCGGTATCGGCCAGCACGGCCAATCTACGGGCAATGCCGTCCGTGCCCAGCAATGCCGCCTGCTCCATCAGCTTCCGCACGGGATAGGGCTTCATCTTCAGCTCCGTCTGGATGGCCTCCGGCCTCATGCCCTCGTCCCTCATGGCCGCCACCCGGCTCATGTTCTGGAAGTTACGAAGAACACGGTTGAAGAGCACCTCAGTCCTTTCTCCCGACGCAAGCAACTCCTCGCAGCCGAAAAGGCCTCCACTCCCCTCCCCAGTGCCAGCGAATCGAGCAGGTCGAAAATGCTCGCCTCCACCGTGGGCGTCGCCAACAGGCGGATGTCGTCGCCGGTGATCCGCCGGCCGTCAGCATAGAGTTGCAGCTTCTCCACCTCCTGCAGCAGGATGCTCTGATTGGCGCCGCACCGCTGCACAAGCATGCGGGCCTCCTGAAGGCCGAGCTCCAGCCCCAGACGGTTGGCAGCCTCATTGACCAGCCACTGCGGCAACTGCCCCTCCTTGGGAGCCGCGTATTCGAGGATCTCGCCGTGCTCGCGGATGGCGGCGCGCAGAATGTCCGCCGGCGGAATCTTCTCAGCCACCAAGGTGAGACAAGCATCGGGAGTGGGCGACTTCAGGTAAGCCACGATCACTTCCT
>CAVQNN010000013.1:0-9217 GCA_963714175.1 uncultured Actinomycetes bacterium
AATGGCGCAGACATTGCCCCGTGCCCTCTTACGCCCATCTTACCTGCCGTCGTTCACACTGCAGGAACTGACAAAGCGAGGGCGCCGTCGTGCGCCCACTGTGACGAGAGAACTGAGCAGAAACGCCTCATGGACCATCCAACCGATGAGCACAGAGAAACCCAAGCGAGGATTGCGGAACAAGCCAGCGGCATGCGCGCCGGCCTGGGCCGTCTCGAAGGGTCAGTGACGAGTGGGGAAGCGCAACCAGCCGGGGGGGTGGCGTGTGTCTTGGCTTCAGAGTCGCCAGGTCTCAGGTGTCTTGCGGGTGGAATTGCCCATGAGTACAACAACCTGCTGACGATCATCACCGGGTATAGCGAACTAATACTGCGCTCGGAGCGGTGCCGGGACGCCGAACTGCAAAGCGATATGAGGGAGATCAAGGGGGCGGCCGAACGGGGCGCTCTCCTTACTCGAAAGATCATGGCGTTTTCCGGGCTGCAGGTACTGCAGCCGCGCATCGTTAGCGCAAACGAGATCGTCCGCGCCACTCGGGAGAGGCTGGAGACTCTTCTCGGCCACCGCATCGCCCTCGTCCTTGCCCTGGGGCGGGATGTCGGATGTATCGAGGTTGATGCGGAGAAGATGGAACGCGTGCTTGCGGATGTGACCCTCAACGCTCTTGATGCTATGCCGGCCGGAGGATCGCTTACCGTGCGAACAAGAGCGATCAACGTGAATGGGGCGTACCCTTATGTGCATCCGGCACTTGCCCCGGGCCCCTATGTGGCATTCTGTCTTTCCGATACCGGCGTGGGCATGGACGAGCAGGTGAGGTCACGGGTCTTTGATCCGTTCTTTACTACCAAGGAGCCTGGCAAAGGGTCGGGGCTGGGATTGTCGGCTGTCTACGGCACCATCACCCAGAGCCACGGTGGCGTGGCCGTGCACAGTGCCCCAGGGAGAGGTACCACGGTTAGCATCTACCTACCTCGGGTTGCCCCGGGCTCATCCCGGCACACGCGTGAACACCTGAGCTAGGCCGACAGACCATGCTCGGGTCCTTCTCGGCCCCGCTCCGTTGGGGTCAGGTCGGGGGAGGTGACCTCTTCGAGAAAGCCGTAGTCCCATGTGTTGATTTTGGCGATGAGCTTGCACTTGAGTCGGAGTCCATCGGCGGCTCCCCTGCTCTCGGTGGAGGGGAGGAACCAGAGGTGTTCCAGATCGCCTCACCCCTTCGTAGAGGCGGTTAGTATCCGAATTCGCGGGGCACCTAACAAGCGCGCGTAGCGACAGACCGTTGGGCGGAAGCATACGACATATACGATCAAAGAGAAGGGGTAGCAAATGGCCAATCACGATCCACAATGCGTAAAATGCCCGATTCTTCGATGTCGTTCCAAAGAAAAGAACAAAGACGTACCCCCATTCTGCCCTACAGAAAAGTACCCGGACTTAGCCAAGGAGACAATAGCAAGACTGCTGCTGCCCGAAAACCAAGCCATAAACAGGGGCTGGATGGGCTATATGAGTAAGGTCATGGATCCGGAGAGACCGAGAGAAAGGCTCTCTTGGACAAGGGTTGATGAAATTATGGAGTACGCCAAGATACGTGGAATGACAAGGCTGGGCATCGCTACGTGTGGGGAATTGATGCCTGAATCCAAAGCTTTGTCTGATATTCTTGAGAGCAATGGGTTCGACGTCGTCTCCGTAATATGTCTCTGCGGTGAAGTCGACCCACAGGACATAGGGATGTGGGGGAATAAGGTCTGCAACCCAATAATGCAGGCCGAAGTACTTAACTGCGAAGAAACAGAGCTGAACATAATGATGGGGCTCTGCCTTGGGCATGACATACTTTTTCTGCGTTATTGTAGAGGAGAGACAACGCCTCTCGTGGTCAAAGATCGTGCGCTTGGGCACAATCCCGCAGCAGCGTTGTATTTAAGCCAGAATCCTATGTTTAAGGACAGATTCATCAGAACACGAACATAGTTGCGTACACTATACTTGCAGGCGTGGGCAGAGAAGTTGGATTGATGCAGGTAGCATCGAAGAGTCGCCCACCGAGGCGCTGAAGCTGATCGTGGCCATTGTTGGCCATTCCCGTTTGGCTTCGTGTATGGTGTGGCTTTTTCGCACCCTCTTCTAGGGGCCTGTGGGGCGCAAGAAACCTGATCATACTCAAGCAGCACGCTCGTACTCATGGAGGAGGCCGCCCAGGGCGTCGCATCGTCCGACGCGGTCACCACATATGTTCGCCAAGGTAAAACCTGACCGCCGCGACAGCCCAATACCTGACTTCGGATAGCGTTCCTCGGCCATGTCTTCTATCCGTTTGTCGTAGGCGCGAATGGTTGCGTCCATGCCGGCGATGGTGGCCACGACCGGCGAGAGAACCGGGGCGAGTAGCTCCGGCAAATGAAGCTCGGCCTTGCGGGCAAAGCCGCGGGCGTCGCAGTGGGGGATGCGCCCTCCGGCTGATTTCACCACTCCGCGCACGTACTGGATGAGCGCGCTGCGCGTCTTCACCACCATGGCCCGGCTGCGAAGGATGGCGAGATCGGTCTGGGTCTCGGCGGAGCGGTGTCTGCGCGGGAAGAGAAGAGCCGGATCCAGACGACCGATACGAGCCAGATACTCGGCGTCCACCCGGTCACTCTTGTTCTCGTTCAGGTAGATGGCTCGCAGCCGACGTGGATTGGCCACATAC
Organism: uncultured Actinomycetes bacterium; assembly: GCA_963714175.1. GTDB lineage: Bacteria > Actinomycetota > Thermoleophilia > RBG-16-64-13 > RBG-16-64-13 > RBG-16-64-13. The sequence goes on from CAVQNN010000013.1 coordinate 2,699, forward strand.
ACCTCGTGACCAAGTTCAGCGAGGAGGCGGCTCATCCAGGGGGAGTGCAGCCCGGCTTCAAGGACAACCCGGAAGTGCTCCTCGCCGCCGAAGCGACGACGAAGCGCGGGAGCCGTGGTGGCCACTCGGGATTCCTCCACAATGGTGCCATCGTGATCCAAGAAACAGGCGTGAACGTACTTGTCACCGACATCGAGTCCCACCGTCATCTCGTTTTCGTGGCCGCTAGCATTGCTCATGACTGACCTCCATCGCTAAGCTGATGCTGAACTCCAAGACAACTATCTCGCGACGGGGGTCGGACTTCTCATTCCATCCCGACGGTGAGCCCACCGGGTGGCCAAGCAGGCGGCGGGCGTTTCGAGGCGCGGCATCGAGGAAAGAAGGCCCATGGGGAGAACTGTCCTTGTACTGGCCTTTGGATGGGATGTCGTTAGGTGACCGACCAATGGGGGCGGGTCGCGATGGAAGCAGCGCCACAGCGCTACAGATTTCCTTGGTGGGTCGCTGCCGTCCTTGCTGCGGTTTGTCTTGCCCTCATCGCCGCGGGCTATTGGTCTTACAGGGACCAGAATCAGTCGGCGCGCGACGAGGCGCGCAGTGACTTGGATGCAATCGCTCAGCTCAAGGTGGGGCAGATCGTTAGCTGGAGAGCGGAGAGGCTGGGTGACGTAGGAGTCATCTTCGGTACTCCATCCATTGCAGAGAGCGTGCAGCGGTGGCTGGACGGCGGGCTCCCGGCAGAGAAGACCAAGCTGACCACCTGGCTCGAGAGCATCGTGAGCCAGCATCAGTATTCTGGAGCAGCTTTGACCGACACTTCTGGCGAGGTGTTGCTTGCGGTGGGAGGCGATGACACGCTTACTCCAACAGGCGTGGCCGCGGTGAAGGAGGCGTTGGCCATGCGGGCGCCTCTACTCACGGATCTTCACTCTAACGTCGATGGGACCGCTCACATCGACGCGGTCGCGCCCCTCTACGTCGAGGCCGACTCATCGGCGGAACCTCTCGGGGCTGTGGTTCTGCACGCCGACGCGAGCGAGTTCCTCTATCCACTCATCCAGTCTTGGCCCACTCCCAGCACTTCGGCCGAGATCATTCTCGTGCGGCGCGATGGTGAGCGGGTCCTTTTCCTCAATGAACTCCGATTCCAGAGTGGTACCGCCCTTCGATTGAGCTTCCCGCTGAGCAAAGCAGATCTGCCGGCTGTCATGGCCGTGCAGGGACATACAGGTCTTGTCCAGGCACCCGACTATCGTGGGGTGGAGGTTCTGGCTGATCTGCGGCCCGTTCCTGACTCCCCCTGGTTCGTGGTGGCCAAGGTGGATTCATCGGAAGCCTTCGCCGGCGTGGGTGTGAGATCAGGTCTCATCCTGGGTCTAGTCTCCCTAACCTTGGCGGCCATCATCGGAGGGAGTCTGCTGGTCTGGCAGTGGGGTCTCAAACGTCGCTACAGGGAGGCTTTCGCTGCCGAGACGGCTCTTAGGGCAAGTGAAGAACAGCTTCGCCAGGCCCAGAAGATGGAGGCGGTTGGCCAGCTCGCCGGTGGCATAGCCCATGACTTCAACAACCTTCTGACTGCCATCATCGGGTACAGCGATCTTCTCCTAGCCGACGATCAAGTAGCTGCTTTGCCACAAAAGGGCGACGTCGAAGAGATCCGCAAGGCGGCCGAGCGCGCAGGCTCGCTGACCCGGCAGTTGCTTGCCTTCTCCCGTCGTCAGGCCCTGAGGCCCGAGGTGATCTCGCCCAAGAGAATCCTCGAAGGGATGGAGCCGCTTCTTCGCCGTACGCTAGGAGAGAACATCGACTTGGTGAGTCTCACCCAGGGGGATGTCGGCAACGTGGAGGTCGACATGCACCAGTTTGAGCAGGTACTTCTCAATCTTGCCCTGAACGCTCGGGACGCCATGCCCAGTGGCGGGAAGCTCACCCTGGAGGTGGCCAACGTCGAACTCGATGTGGAGTATTGCAGCTCGCACCCGGAGGCGGCTCCGGGCAACTGCGTCATGCTGGCGGTTTCCGATACTGGAATGGGTATGGATGAGGCCACTCGCAAGCGTGTCTTCGAACCGTTTTTTACCACCAAGGCTCCGGGCCAGGGCACCGGTCTCGGATTAGCCATGGTGCACGGCATCGTCAAGCAAAGCCGGGGTAACGTCTTCGTCTACAGTGAACCGGGACAAGGCACGACCTTCAAGATCTACTTGCCCCGGGCCGAAGAACGTTCCACCCCCGAGAAGACTGTAGTCCCCCACCCAGCTGCTAGAGCGGGAAGTGAAACGGTCCTTGTGGTGGAGGACGAATCATCCTTGCGCGCCTTGATAGAACGGGTGCTAGGGGCCGCTGGCTACCGGACGGTCTCATACGGCTCAGCAGATGCTGCAGCGGATGCCTTGGAGTCGGGAGAAGTCGCTCCGGATCTTCTTCTTACCGACATCGTCCTTCCCGGGACGATCCAAGGCAAAGAGCTGGCTGACAGGGCGCTTTCGCAGATGCCTGGCTTACGTGTTCTCTACATATCGGGTTACACGCGCAACGCAATCGTCCACGCGGGACGTCTGGACGCGGGAGTGAACTTCCTAGAGAAGCCCTTCACCCCGGAAGCTCTCACAAGGATGGTTCGGCAGGTACTGGACCGCGCCGACGCGTCGGGCTGAAGTGGAACCGGTTGCGGCCAGCGCAGCCCTGGCATCCGGAGATGAGGGCTTGCAGGTTTGTTAGCCGTGTGGCAAGCGGGTTAGACTACCCGATCCTGGTGATGGGTAGGTGGCTCACCCAAGAAGGCGCCGTGTTTTGCTTCTGCTGAGAACGACCCGGGGTAGCAGGGGTCCGCTTGACAGCCCATTGAGCCGGCGTCTTGCCTCGCCTCTGTCTGGTACATTCCTCTCATGCAGATAGGAGTCATCGACAAGGCGGTACCTCTCGAATACCTGAGACAGCTTGCCGAGGGCGGCTTCGGCAACCTCGTCAAGGCGGTCGTTGATGTCGAACGGCGCACCATGGCGGTCAATGGTGAGTTGCACGCCGATGAGGAAGCCGTCCTCCTCGAGTTGGGCTCCGAACAACGCCACCTTTGGGGAATCAACATCTACCCCGATCTGCCGAGAGACGAGCGCATCGAGTTCGACTCGATGATCAACATTCGCCCGGCGCAGGGCAATCGCTCGCGTAGTGTCGATGACCCCGCCACCCGAGACAGCATCCTCCAGATCGTGGAAGAACTGGTGTACGGATGAGCTCGGTGCCGCAGGTGCAGCACCGCGAGCTGGCTTCAGGGAGATGGCGTTCGCTGCCGCTCATCGAACAGTTGGCAAATACCGGAAGTGAGATCGAGCGGGCCCTCAATTGGGCTGCCAAAGGCAACGCTGAGTTCAGCGCCTTGGCTGTCGATCGGGCTCTCGAGCTTCTCGATCTGACCATCGCCGACCCGAAGCACAGGCACCGCCTGAGGGAGCTCACTCGACTGCGGGAGGCGTTGGCGGACTACTTCTTCGGCTCGAACGAGTACGGATCGTCGCCGGCGGCATGGCACAGATACTTCGACGCCTATGGCCTGGGTGTCGCGATTCGCAGACAGGCAGCATCGGTCTAGGCCGCCGCGGTCCGGGCTCGTATCGTCGGGTGGTCCAACGGGTAGCCGCAAGACGTACCCCTACACAGTAAGCGAAGGAGTGACATGGAAACAAAGGAGATCGTCTATTTTGATGAGCCCGGCCCGGCCAACACGGACGATATTCTGGAAATATCGAAGAGACGAGTGGAGGCTTTGGGAGTCAAGACGGTGGTCATAGCGTCACAGGCCGGGGTGACCGTGAAGCGCTTTCTGGAGATAGCCAGAGAGCTGCAACTGAACATCGTGGCTGTGACAAGTCCCAAGGGACCGGGACTGAACATAACGGTGCTATACGACAAATACGAGGAATCGAAGCGGATTAAAGAGAACTACAAGAGACAGGGTATCACTCATTTCCAGTGTTCCATTTCAGATGAAGACCGAGAGGCTTTTGAGAGGCTTGGTGTCAAAACAATAGAGCAGAAAGACTATCTGAACATTGGCGACCCCTGGGGACTTCATGATGAGGAACAACTTAGTGAGCGTGATCTAGAATGGAAGGCAACTAGAGCAAAATTGAGACCCTTCATTCCCAATCACCTGCGTCCTCTCGATATCGAGGCAGGGACGGACCTATCCCTTCTCAATATCATAAGCAAGGGATTCCGCGTCCTTGTGGGAGCTACGGTGGTAGCCGTGAACTACGGGCTCGTGCCTGAGGGCGAGACAGTGCTTGCCATCGCCGGCACAGGTTTTGCCGGTGGCGGAGCCGATACGGCCGCTATCCTCAGAGCCGGCGGCAAGGCCCAGGCGTGCTTGGTGAAGGAGATCCTCGGGTTTCCGAGACTCAAATGAGACCGCCCAACGTGCGCGACCGGCGCGGGGGGCAGATGCCCGTGGCTATTGCCGAATTCGGCTAGTTCACGATAGGGTTGACCGCTGCACAAAGATCTGACGAAACGAGTGCGAGGTGGCGGGCGTCCCGGCAGGGCTTTCGCCGAGCTTGCTGCGGGCCACCCGTGCCACATCCTGAGGACCGGAGGTTCGTATGAGAACGTTGCGCTGTCTTGCCCTGGTGGCCGTTGCTCTTCTAGCACTCGCTTTGGTCGGGTGCGGCGGACGAGAGGTAAGCTCCACAGCAGAAGCGCTCGTTGGCCATTGGACCGTCGAGGGCGGCGAGACAGACTTCTACTTCGATGACGGAGGGAGCTTCACCCGAGTGGACGCCGCTCGGACGTCTCCTGGCACGTGGAGTGTGGTCGGTGATCCGGAGGGTCTGGCTGTGATCGTCGAGCTTGACTACGAACCCGAAGTCGAACCTATCGGCGACGCTACTCTGAAGCTGACATTTGAGCCGGGATACGAGTCGCTGGCGACAGGAGATCCCGATGTCATCAAGGGCATCAGCCTAGTCTGGACTACGCGGGGGAAGCCACAACGGCGCCATAGGACCCGGTTGGAGCAGGAGGTGAGTGGTGGAGCCCTCTCGTGAGCGCATCTTCAGTCGCGACTTCTCCCTCGCCCTCCTGGCGAACCTCTTCTCGTTCTTCAGCATGTACCTGCTGCTGGCGACGCTGCCGCTCTACGTGGTGGCCATCGGTGGCACCGTTACCGACGCGGGGATCGTCCTTGCCTGCTTCACCCTCACAGCCGTCATCATGCGGCCGTGGATCGGGCGCCTCTCGGACCGTCGGGCCAAGAAGGCCATCATGCTGGTGGGCGCGGTCATCCTCGCCGCCAGCTCGTTGCTCTACCAGCCTGCCCATGCGGTCCCCTGGGTCATGGCCGTGCGGGTCTTGCACGGCGTTGGCTGGGCGGCCTTCGGCACCGCGGCGAGTGCGCTGGCGGCCGATCTTGCTCCGCCCTCTCGCCGGGGCGAAGCGATGGGCTACTTCGGCGTGGGCACGAACGTGGCTATGGCGGCAGGCCCTGCGCTCGGCGTCTTCCTGGTCGGGCGGACCGGGTACGGAGCCCTGTTCCTGACGGCGATGGTGGTATCCGCGGCCGCAGCTTTGACAACCCTCGGCATCGCCGAGCCGCGACGTGAGCCCAACGCCGCGGCTCCCCAGCGCGGCTGGCGGAGCTTCATCCTACCCTCGGCGCTCTTCCCCTCCGCGGTGCTGTTCACCAACGCGTTGACCTACGCGTCGGTGGTCGCCTTGCTCCCGCTCTTCGCCGAGGAGGCCAAGCTCGGCAATCCGGGTCTCTTCTTCACCGTCTTCTCGGTGGTCGTGCTGGTCATTCGCGGGCCGCTCGGGCGCTTGTCCGACCGGCGGGGCAGGGTCGTTGTCGTCGCCCCAGGCCTGCTGGTCACCTTCGTGGCGCTGTTAGTGCTCTCGCGGGCGGAGAGCATGACCATGCTGCTGGTGGTCGCCGTGCTCTACGCGATCGGAGTCGGCGCTGCTCAGCCGACCCTCATGGCCATGACGGTCGACCGCGCGAAGCCCCAGGAACGCGGCGCGGCGATGGGCACGTTCACCACCGCGATGGACCTGGGGATCGGCATCGGGTCGGTCGTCTGGGGTCTGATAGCCGAGGCGTTCGGCTTTCGGACCATGTATGTGGTTGCCAGCTTCATGGGGCTTGTCGGGGTGGCCGTGCTCCTCGCCGGGGCTCGGAAGCGGCGAGGGAAAGGGGTTGCGGAGGTCTGAGGGGTCTTACGTGCCTCGCTCGCATTGCCCTATCAAGAGATCCACATCATCCTCTCGCATCCACGAGGCCGAGAACCATACCCTGGATGCCCGACGTGCGTGCCTGAAGGCGAGACAGTGCTCTCCATTGCCGGCACAGGTTGCCGATACGGCCGCTATCCTCAGAGCCGGCGGTAAGGCCAGGGCGTGCTTGGTGAAGGAGATCCTCGGGTTCCCGAGACTCAAATAAGACCGCCCAACATGCGCGACCGGCGCGGGGGACCAGATGCCCGGGCACTTCCTCCCACAACACGATCCGGGATGCTGCGCGCT
>CAVQNN010000014.1:0-7093 GCA_963714175.1 uncultured Actinomycetes bacterium
GTTCTTAGCGTTCGTTTCAGTTGAGAAAGGGGCAGCGTCGGCCTCTTTGCTTCTATGCCTCAAAGAGCCGGTCGCTGACGCAACACTGCTCACTCAACATGAGCGGGGCCAGCTTGTTGCTCGTATTCAGCCGGGTGAGATAGAGACACTGCCGTAGCAGGGGGCGCTCTTTGATCGCCCCCCTCCTTCGGTAGCCGCCGAAGTCGGCCCGCGGGAGGCTCTGCCCATGTCACTTGACCGGGGGGAGCGTCGGCCTATACTGAAGCTACGCGGACGGCAAGCTACTCTCCGCACTGCTAGCCTGCAGGTCCTCCACGAAGGGTCCCCGTACGATAGCGCCCGCGCGCTCGCACTCTTCGGACAAGATCGGTCCGAGACTCCGAACAGACCGGAAAGCGTAACGTGAAGGCCCTTAAGGTCATCATAGGGGCGGTGGTCATAGGGGCCGGGGCTTGGCTGATTTTCGCTGCTTTCTGGAGCCTTCTTGCGATTCACACTTCCCTAGATGTCTACTTCGCTCTCCGGTTCGGCATCGGCCTGGTATGCCTCGCCTCCGGTTTCTCAGTGGTCGACCGGGCCACGGGCTTCAACAAGTGGCGGAAGGGTAGGCGGGAGGGCGATCGGCTCACGCCCGAACAACAGAGTCAAACAAGTGATGTACTCGGCCTTGTCGAGGCTCTCTGCTCCGCCGCCGTCTGGATCCGCTCGAACGCCGCTGAGACCTTGGGAGATCTGGGCGATACGCGAGCGGTCGAGCCCCTCATCGCAGCCCTGAAATCCGCACTCGACTGCCGTGACTGGCAGGTGGCTGACTCCGCCGCAAGAGCCCTGGGCAGGCTCGGCGACACCCGGGCCGTCGAGACCCTCACTCATGCCACGGTAGCTGACGATGAGGATGTGAGCGAGAGCGCCAGAGAGGCGCTGCGTGTCATGGGTATTGTGACCGGTGCGACAGGGGCGCCTGCTACCCCACGAGAGTCGACAGCAGCAAGAGACGATTGGCCGCTTCGCACGGACGGCAGCGGTCCGGGCCGGCCGTTGGCGATGCCGTCTGATGAGCCCTGGCGGCCGAGGAAGTCCTGGTGGGGCAGGCGCCGCACGGGGGCAAAGGTCGCGCTGGTGTTCGCGGGGCTCATCGTGCTTGGGGCACTTGCTATTGGCCTGATACCGCTCGCGGCAGAAGCTCTGCGGCCTTCCGACTCGGAACTGGTGCAGACGCTCATGACGACCGCGGATGTCGGGGACCGGCACGGGGCCGCCGTCGATCTTGCTTCCAGGCACTCCCCGCAGGCTACCCGCGACCTCGCGACTGCGGCGAATACAAACGCGTCAGCAGAAGCAGGCCTGGCGGCGTTGCGAGATGAGTACATCGCTCGCTTTGCGGTCGGCGTGGAATGGGAGACGCTGGAGGAGAGGGAGGAAGCTCTCAAGGAGACAGCGCAATGTCTCGGGGTGATAGGCGACGCTGCTTCCATCGACGCCTTGGGGTCGATCGGTTGTTCTCACGGACAGCAGCGGGACACCGTCAGGGTCAGTGCCGTGCGCGCCCTGGCCGAGACCAGAACCACCGATGCACTTCCTCATCTGATCCAGGCTCTCATGCTTCCCGCCTCCGAGGATTCGACGGGCGAAATCGGCGACGCGGCTGCGGCCGGTCTGGTACTCATGCCCGGGGCCCCCGCGGCCCTAATCGAGGCCAGAGTTGAGAACACAGGGGATACGACAGCCAGCACGGCCATCGAGGGAATCCTGGTCCAGATCGGGGAGCCCGCCGTCCCGCCCCTGGTGGCCCAACTCGGAATTGTAGATTGGGCAGACGAAGTGCTCACCGAGATCGGAACGCCGGCCGTAGCGGCAGTCAGCCAGGAGCTGAACAGCGAAGAACCCATCGTTCGCTATCGGGCCGTCGGGGTACTATTGCGGCTATACCAGCAGGACAAGACCATCCTTTCGTCGCACCTGGTCCTGCCGGAACTGGTGCCGCTACTCATCGAGGCCCGCTCCCAAGCCCAGTATGGTGACGAACGGGACAGTACTGCCGAAGCCGTTCTTGCGGCCATCGGAAAGCCGGCGGTGGACCCCCTTGTGGCCCTGCTGAGCGGAACCGACTGGGCAGACGACGTGCTGGCCAAGATCGGAACAGCGGCTATCCCGGCGACGACCCAAGAACTTGAGAGCGACGAAGCCATTGTCCGCTACCGGGCGCTCGGGGTGCTTCTGCGGCTCTATGCCATCGACCAGGCTGCGGTTGCCCCGATCCTGGTTCAGCCGGATATGGTGCCTCTGCTCATCGAGGCTCGCAACAGCGCCGGCTACGGTGACGATCGCGATGCCGACATCGCCGCGGTTCTCACCGAAATCGGAGAGCCGGCTGCGAAGGCGCTCGTGGCCTTGATCGGTACCGATTGGGCCGAGGGCGCCCTGCTCGATATGGGCGAGTCAGCCGTGTCGGCGCTCGTGGGCGCGCTGACCAACAACGACGGAAACATAGCCTGGGGAGCAGCGAGAGTCCTTGGGAGCATGTATCGCACCAAGCCCGAACTCGTGAAAGGTCTGATGGCGGCGCTGGATGACGAGAACCTCAAGTCCCTGGCCCGAAACTTCACCTTCTACCTCACGATCGGCAAAGCCGGGACCGAAGACGTCCTGGTCCGGGCACTGAACGCATACGGAACATCGCGGATGTGCCTCGAGTTCTTTACCTGCGGCAATGCCACCCTTGAGACCGCGGCGCAGAAGTGGGCGTCCAGGCACAACGCCACCCTGTCAAGGCAAGGGGACCTGTCGGATTGGGCGACGTGGGGAACAGGAGTTAAGCGAGGAGTGAAGTTTACGTGGGACTGATGGAGGGCCAGAAGAGCCCGGAGGATGGGGTCTCGAACGAGTTCACGCCCCCGCACTCGTCCTTTGCAGACGCTAGCGTGTCCAAGAAGGAGGTGCGCGCGGCGAAAACCAAGAAGCCACTTCTCTTGAGCATCTGTTGGGAATTGCCGCCGTGTCGCTCCGTGCTTGGGGCGTAGCCAAGGAGGTGGGGACAGCGAGACGCGTCGTTGCGCGGCACACGAGGCCACGGCTCCTCAGCGTGGCCACCCTGGTCGCCGTGATGCTTGCGATAGCCGCGGTCGCGGTGGTGCCACTGGTGGCGGTTGGCCCGACGGCAGTGGCCCAAGAGACATACGGGTTCTTCGCTGTGTTTCCCTTCGGGCCCACCGAGTTCGAGCCCCGGGACATGTGGGGTGCGAAGTGGGCGCCGGATTCCGAGGTCTTGATCGAGATCGACGGCTTCTCCATGACCGCCGGGACTGACGGGGACGGTTACTTCGAGCTCTCCGGGATCCCCTTCGACATCAAGCCAGGTGATGTCGTCACAGTCTCCCAGGGGGCGAGGGTCAAGACCCATGTTGTCATCGACCTCAGGGTGACCCGGGTGGACTCGGTGAGCGACAGGGTATCGGGCGTCGGAGCGCCCAACCTACCCACTTGGGTTGCCGTATTCGGGGACGACCCGGAGGGGGCGCAGCAGCGCACCCGCAACGTGCTGTCAGACAGCGCGGGGGCCTGGACGGCGGACTTCTCCGTCCCGGATGCCGACGGGACGCCCGCTTTCGATATCCGGCCAGGGGTGGGGATTCATGTCGCGGTCGAGCAGACTGATGACGATTGGGATATGACGGCGATTCGGTACTTGTCTGAGGAGGTCGCGACCACGTCTTCGACTACCTCCGCCGCGACCACCCCCTCTACCACCTCCCCCGCGACCACCCCCTCTACCACCTCTCCCGCCGCCACAGCTTCGACCACATCCCCCGCGACCACGCCGTCGAGCGCCGCGCGACCCCCTGCGACCGCACTTGCAACACACTGGACAGAGGTGCCTTTCCCCGGCGGCTACCTCGCCGAAAGCGTCGTCCAAGACTCCCAAGGCAACATCTGGGCGCTCGGCTTTGACAAGCCCTCACGCGGAGTGAGCGGTGGACTGCTGGTTCTGAAAAAGGGCGGGCTTGCGTGGGAGGACGGCTCGGCGGGATTGGAGGGGAACTGGGGGTATGTATTCGCATATCAGTCCCTCCTGAGTCTCGGTGACAAGCTGTTCCTGACTACCGCCGAGGCTGGCTTCTACTCGCGTTCGGCGGGCGACGAACGCTGGCACTTGGTCATCCTACAGAATGAGCCCGCTATTTCCTCGCTCTCAGAATGGGCCGGCTATGTGTGGTCGGGCCGCAGCTGGGACGTCGGCGGGTGCCGTCTGGATCCTGTAACGGAGACCTGGGAGTCCGTTAACGCGGGCCTACCCGGCGATGACACCGGGTACCCGCGATGGTGGAATCCAACGGGCACTCGCACCTATCTGTATGTGGGCTTCACGGTGGACTCCCTCGAGGCGGGAGACCCCGACTTCGCTGGGGTCGGCGTTTGGCGGCTCAAGAAGGGAAGCAGTACGTGGGAGGACACGGGGCTCAGAGTCAGGCCTCTCGAGAGTGACATGCAGCTTCCTGGGTGGGCGAATCGTGCCGATTCGGCGTCCTGCACCTGATCGCCCATCGATGGGTACGTCGTGTGCCAGGTTGAAGTTAACGGGCTCGAGGGGTCCACCCCCCGGCTGTTTCTCTTCGACGAGCAGGCCGGCACCTGGGCCCCCGTGCCTCCGTCGCCGTCAGGGGAGCAGAGCCTTGTTGTTGGGTCGCTCCGATGCTACGCCTGGGACGGTGAGTTCTACTTCCCGGTGGAAACCGGGCCGAATAGCGCAGCTCTTCGATGTGTTCGACCCGGCATCGATGAGTTGGCATACGGGCGTGACGCGACCCGCGATCTCGTGGGAGCCTTTGTCATACCACATTGGTAGGGATGGCGTAGCCGCCACTGCTTGGGTAGGCGATGAACTACTCGTCGGGCGGACAGTAGGCGCGACTGCGACTTCCTCAGAGCCCGGCTTCGTCCCCTCGGTGCCCCTGCCCACCCAGATCTCCAAGGATCCGGAGGTGATCGGCACCAACTTCGCCCTGGCACTGGTGTTCGCCGCGATATTCGGCTTCACCTCGACGCTCTTCAACAGCACCCTAAAGACCAAGAACGCCGAGATCGTCGCGGACGCTCGGCGCCGTTGGCCGCGTCAAGGTCGCGAAGCACAGCGGCTCGATTCCTGGGCCAGCTGGAGCAGGGCAAAGGCTGCCATCTCCCGGCCCGCAATGGTTCAGGCGACTGGCGTACGCGCCTGCCCACGTGGGGCAGGAGGTGGCTGGAGTCGCTAGCCATCGTCATCATCGCCGGTCTCATCTACGCACTGCTCGACCCCGGGTTCGGGTTTTCGATCTACGGACTGACCATCTTCGTCTCCCTGGCCCTCTCCATCGCCGCTCGTGACCTACGCGCTACGAGGGCGTCCAGGCCCTTATCAGTTCTCGCCGCTACCGGGCCCCGGCTGCGGTGAAGCTCGTTCCCCATCGCCATCGGGATCGCCATCGTCTGCGTCCTTCTCTCCCGGCTCACCGGCTTCAGCCCGGGATACCTGTACGGGTTCGTCGGGGGTATGGCCTTCCTCGGGGCCCAGCAACTCGACGACCGCAAGAAGGGTCGACTCGTTCTTCATCGCGACCGGGTGTCTCTTTGCCGTGAGCCTGGCCGCCTGGTTCCTGGCGATGCCGGTAACGAATGCGGTCGAGGCCGGCTCTTCTTGGCTGAAGGTTCTCCAGGGCATCTGCGTGGGCACCTTCGTGGTCGGACTCGAGGGGCTTGTCTTCGGGCTGATCCCCCTGAACTTCATGGACGGCGGGACTCTGTTCCGCTGGAACAAGTGGGTGTGGGCGGGTGTGTTCGGGATCGCCATGTTTCTCTTCTGGCACGTGCTTCTGAACAAGAACAGCAAGTACGGGGCGGCGTTCGCCGCAGACCAGCGCCAGGGTGGTGGTCGGCTCTGCTCGTCTTCTGGACGCTGGTCACCGTGGGCACCTATGTGTACTTCCGGAAACCATGGAGGAAGACGGCTGCTGAGCCGGTTGGGGCGCCTCAGCCGGTGGCGGTCACCGTGGAATCGAGTCCCGCCCAGCGCGGTGCGGCTATTGCAGCTCTACGTGGACGTTCTGGTTCGATGCTCTCAGAAGGCACGGGAATAGAGCCTCCGATGCCCGGGAAGACCTGCGGCATATGCGGTGCGGTGTTGACAGCGGAATCAAAATTCTGCACTAGCTGCGGCGAGCGAGTTCCTGAACAGCCCTTCTTCGGGCCGCCGGGAGCGGAGCAGCAGGGGGCTAATTGAGTTGACAGTAGCGGAATCGTAGGCCAACGGACGAGAAGAGAGGTACGTTTCTCTAGCTCAGCCGTTGGGGGCTCTCCCACGGCTGACACCGTGTGGACTGTTGGTCTAGTCGCTGTGCTCCTTGGCATACGCTGCCGCTGCCTCATATTTGGCCATATAGGAGTGAGTAAGCTCGGATAGTTCGTCCTGCCGTGCGTCTAAAGAATCGATCTGGTCCTGCGTGGCGGCAAAACCCGCCGCCGACAACTCTTCTGCTGCCGTGGTCCACTCCATCTTCTTCGCGCAGTAGGATTTCTCCCCATCGAGCACCTCACCGAGCAGATTCGCGAGTTCCTTGAAATCCGGGTGCGCGTTCATGGTCGCAACGGAGTCCAAATCCTCCTGTGCGGCCTCTAACTCAGCAAGACGATTCGCGATTAGTTCATCGAGAGGCTCCAAGTAGGTGACAGTCCCCGCGGTTTCTCCCATCCCGCTCGGCCCCATGGCGAGGATATACGCCGCCTGCCAAGCAGCTGTCTGCTTGGCCTCTTCATTGAAGAGGTCGGTATCTTTGGACATGTGCACATTTGCCGAGTCGATGGCCTTCTGAGCCTCAGCGTTCTCCGTGGCGCAACTCGCGAGGGCTAGCGGAAGAAACAGGCAGACGACAAGCGTGGCAGCTGCTGGGATTGCCGACGATCTCTTCACCACTCTCCTCCTTCCCGCGAGGCGCGCGGCATGGGTAGATCGCACCCCGCTCGAAGATAACCACCACTACAGTCTCAGACTGTCCAGGGAGGAAGTCAATGAGGAAGTCGCAATGTCCGCTGGTAGCTAGCAGCCTCGGCGGGGCCCACTAGT